>NZ_CP016437.1:4076983-4080747 GCF_003325995.1 Hyphomonas sp. CACIAM 19H1 | reverse complement strand
TTGAGCGCCAGCTCCTCATAACCCTGATAGCGCCCGCCCATGGCTTCCACCATGAAGCGCGCGCCCTCCTTGGAATCGAAGATGTAGGATCGCACGCCCTGGAACTGAGCCAGCCCGCCGAGCAGATGCATCATCAAGGTGCTTTTGCCGCCGCCCGTGGGGGCGAAGACCAGGAAGTTGCCGCGCGATTGCGGCTTGTCGGCAACGTGGAACTGGAAGGCGTAGGATTGGCCGGCGGGCGTGGAGAACATCCGGACGGGCCGATCTCCGAACGGGCTCTTCTGCATGCCGGCCGCCGAGGACTGCCAGGCCCAGAGCGCGGCGATGTTGCCATCCAGCAGCTTGAGCGGCCGAAGCAGCTGGTCCCGCCCCGGCATGCGGTTGAACCAGGCGAGCGCCGCGCCGGCCGTCTCCACCGAATAGGCGACACGGGCACGGCCCAGCACTTCGCCCACTTCCCGCGTTAGCTCGTCCAGGGCGTCGGTGCTATCCGCCCGCAAGGTCACCTGGAACTGCGTGGTGAACAGCGCGGCCTTGCCTTCCATGATCAACAGGCGCACCGCCTGGAACTCTTCCGCCAGGATCGGATTGCCGAGCCACTTGGCGGAATATTCCCGCTCCTTCCGGCCGATGGTGGCCAACACGGTCGCGGCCGAGATCGGCTTGCAGATTTGGGCAATCTCGATATCGCCGGCGAGGCCGAAGAGATCACCGATCAGCGTCCCGCCGACGGCTTCCGGCCAGAGCCGGATGGCGATCACCCGATGCAGCGCCGGGGCCGGAACCATGGTCCGGATCAAACCGCTTGCCCGCTCCAGGACGATATCGCTGGCGGGCAGATTGGCGGAGATGGCATCCGATGCGGCCGGCAGATCGCGCCTGAGATCGCCCGAGACCAGATGATTAAGGAAGCCGGTCAACGGGCAACCCTGGGCCGGATCGCTCTCCCTTTTGACGAGGCGCGGCTGATAGTCCGAGAGGATGGCGGCGATCCGCGCTTCCCCTTCCAGGATCTTCCGCAACTCACGCCCGGACAGGACCAGGAACCAATCAATCACGAAGGAGGAGGCATAGCGCCGCTTCTCCGCCTCGCCGATCTCCGCCAGCGTGGGGGACGGCCAGGCCGCATCGAAGGAGAGATCGCGCCGCCGCTTGACGCCGAACAGCCGCACGCCCAGCCCCAGCTCGCCCAGGGCCAGGAAGGCCGCTTCGCGCACCTTCAACAGGTTGAGCTGAGCCTGATCAACCTTGGCGTCATAGGAGACGCCGGCGATCCGGTGCACTCGGAACAGCTCTCCGGATTTAAGGCGCACGGTCGCGCCATCCGCCTCGATCCGGTCGAGCTCCAGCTCATTGGCCAGCCAGTCGTACTGGACCGAGCCCAGCACCAGCCGTCGCCCGGTCGGCACCGCGAGCGCCCCCGCTGCAAGCGCGGCCGCGCCGGTCGCGATTACGGTTCCCCACATCAGCCGCGCTCCTTGCGGTCGAGCGGCCGGCCGGCGATCAGGGTCCGGTGTTTCTTCCCTTTCCAGGGCTTGGGCGCATAGAGGATGAGATTGGCGTAATGCACATCCGCGCGATTGCGCGTCACCACATAGTATGTGCCGGCCGCGAAGCTCAGCAGCAGGGATGGCAGGCTGAAGGCCTGCGCATCCAAGGCCATGCAGACGCCATAGGGCAGCACGGCGGCCCCCGCCACCAATCCCATCAGGATTGGTGGCAGGCCGAACACCGTCAACGGCTTCTGCACATTGGGATAGATGAGCGAGGTTGCTTTCATCGCGCCGGCCCGTCAGAGCGAGAGCAGCAGGCGCAAAGCGGCCGGGCCTACCGTGATGAACAGCCCGCCCAGGATCACATACATGACCTTGGACCATTCAACCCGGCCGGACAGCCCGCCGATGATGCCCAGGAAGATGATGCCGATGCCGATCACCGGCCCGCCGACACGGACCAGCCCGCTTTCCAGGGCGTCGAGGAGATCGGTGCCCGGCTGTACCCAATTGGCGCTCTGGGCATAGGCGATATTGAGGGAGGAGTAGACCGCCAGGGTGGTGGCGGAGAGCGAACGAAGAAGCTTGCGCATCGCGCGGTTCCTTTCAGCGAAGGATGAGAAACAGCGCGAGGACAGCGACAGCCGCCCCCACGCCAGTGAGGGCGGTCAGCACGGAGACCCAGCGGACGAGGCGGCGCGTCTGCACCACCATCTCGGCTGCGACCCGCGCATGTTCGCCAAGCTGGGCCATGCGGTCTTGCAGGCCCTGGGATAGAAGTTGGTCGGTGAAACGGGAGACCTGGAGGGAGACGCCATCGGTCCAGGTGGAGACCGATTGCTCGAACAGCGTGGTCAGGGCGGCATCATGACGCCGCAACATCGCCTCATACTCGCGTATGAAGGCCTCATGCAGCACATAGACCGCGAGGACGGGATCATCCCGTCCGACGCTGAGGCCGATCCGCTCGGAGATCAGCGCCCGCACCTCTTCCAGCGTGAGGCCGGGGATGGCGGGCAGGCCACCCACCTCGTCTTCCGATGTGCCCGCCATCAGAGCTGCGCCTTGTCCATCTCGGCGGAGAAGGCCCGCCACATGGTCTTCAGGCGCTGCCGGGCCATGATGTTGAAAGACGGATCTTCGACAGCTTGCTCGAAGGTCAGATGCGCCTTCAACATAGTGGCGATATCCACCCCGAAGGTTTCCTTGCGGACAGCACCCATGGTTACCAAGGCATGCACACGCGCCTTGTTGTCCCGATAAAGCCGCGTCTCCTGGAAGCTCTTTCCGTCACGTTCCACCCGGCCGAAATATTCATTCAGCCAGATGATGACCGGTACATCCGGGAACGCCGCGAACAGCCCCTCCAACCCCATGACGGTATCGTCCAGGGCCTGACCACCGGTCAGGATCGTATGGCAGCGCACTTCGTGGCCGTGCTCCCGCAGGAACGGCACCACGTCATTCTCCGCCATGTAGGACATCAGCGGCAGAAAGGTTGCCGCCCCGTTGTCGATCACGAAGACCGCGTCTTCCGGCGCGAGCATGATCGTCTCGACCAACGCATCAAAGCAGCGTGGATCGATCTCCCCGGCATCGCTGCCCAGCGCCAGGCGCTGCACCTGCAATGCCTCGAAACCCCCGAAGGTCTGGTTCACCGGATCGGTGTCGAAGCAGATTGGCTCAATGCCGCGAGCGCGGTAGTGCTGCGCAAGCAGCGTCGCTACCAACGACTTCCCCACGCCGCCCTTGCCTTGCAGCGTCATATTCACGAGTGCCATTGTATGTCCTCATCCCCAGTTGGCCTTGCGACCGGGGTCCCAGGTCAAGGGAGACGGGAAGCCCGTCGCCTCGCTGGAACCGGTCGAATGAATGGGATGTGGGGCAGGCGCTGGCGCGGACTGGCTGGCCTGACCGGAGCCAGTCAGAACAGTTCGGATCGGCCGCGCCTCATCTCTGAGGAGCGGCTGAACGTACTTCCGTACCAGATTGTAGAATTGACGTTGACGGACGGTGAGCCGGCTTTCGGCGGAAAGCTTCGTATGGATAGCTGCTATGTCGAAGCCTTGCCGCAGCAATCGAAGTATGTCTTCGCGTACCGCGAATACTTCGATCTTGCCTTCACCTTTGCGCATCGCGCCTAGCCCCACAGTTGAAACGGTAGACAGGGGCTGCAATGCCCCGTATCTTCGCTTCTGTGAGAACTAAGGCGGTTACCCGCCGCAAGGCGGGTTTAGAGTCAACCGCAGAGCCAGAAGGTCGGCTCCACCA
>NZ_CP016437.1:4070315-4076783 GCF_003325995.1 Hyphomonas sp. CACIAM 19H1 | reverse complement strand
CCGGGTTCGCTCGTAACCGTCCGATGACTGCACATCGATTCCGGGTCGCAATAGTTCTCCATTTGGCCTTCCCTTCCTGGTGAGGAGCTGAACATGGATTTGAAACGTTTTGAGAACACCGCACACCAGAGCTATTGGAGCGTACATATTGAAGCCTGGCGTCAGAGCGGTGTGTCGCGCACCCGCTATTGCCGGGATCATGGTCTGAACCGGCATACGTTTGGGAGTTGGGTGATCTATCTGATGGGGCGCGACGAGGCGCGGAAACATGAAGAATATCAGGCCGATCTGCGCCGTGAACAATCCCGCAGGAACCTCGAAAAAGGCCGTTCCAGCAAGCGCCAATGCGTGCGGTTCGGGGCGCGTACGGACACGCGTAGCCGCGCCGTTCAGGCCTTCTGGGCGATGCACCTGGAAGCGCTGAACTGGAGCGGAATGAGCCTTCGCCAGTACGCGTCCGCCCTGAACCTTTCCCGGCATGCCCTGCAAAAATGGCGCACGCGGCATGAAGATGGCGAACTGGAAATCGACTGGCGGTCACAGCTTCATCCCTCTGCCCGTCCGCGCGTTAGAGATAGTGCTAGCACTAATGTCGCGGAAACCGCCTTGACAGCACGGGTAGAACGGCGCGCGGCGCGGCGCTTCTTCAGCGACGAACAGAAGCTCGCGATCGCACGTGAAAGCGACCAGCCGGGCACCAGTGTGTCCGCCACCGCCCGGAAGCACGGCATCGTCACGGGCCTCCTGTTCCGCTGGCGGGTCGAGTTCGGGATCGGCCAGAACGCCCGCGCGAGACTGGCAACCGTGCTGGTTCCGGAAGGGAGGCCGTTGCCGATGGATCTTATGAAACCGCCCGCCGGAATGATGGCCATGGCGCTTGAAGATGGCGCACGCGTCTTCGTCCCTGAAGGGAGCGATCCCGAGGCGGTTCTTCTCGAAATGTCCGGCAGGGAGACCCTGTCATGATGATCGTCCCGGCCGGGGTAAAGGTGCATCTCGCTCTCGGCTACACCGACATGCGCAAAGGGATCGATGGTCTGACCATGCTGGTTCAGGACGTCCTCAAGAAGGACCCTTTCAGCGGCCATTTGTTCGCGTTCCGGGGCAAGAAAGCCTCGATGTTGAAGATCCTGTTCTGGGATGGAAACGGGCTCTGCCTGTTCACCAAACGCATCGACCAGGGCGGCTTTGTCTGGCCTGTTATGGCAGGTCATGACGGCTCGATCACGCTGACACCGGCCCAGCTCGCCATGCTGATCGAAGGTATCGACTGGCGCGCGCCCGAACGGGTATGGAAGCCCGCCCTTGCCGGATAAGATCACCCGATAAATGTGCCCGAACGGCGCGAAAAAGCTCCTGCTTCTGCCCATTCTGTGATATGAATCCGTATGCGGATCGACCTTGGCAACCTGCCGACCGATACGGCGCTCCTGCACCAGCTGGTGCGAGACATGGCGGCTGTTGTCGAACGCCGGGATGGCGAAATAGAGCGGCTCCAGCAGATCATAAAGAAGCTCCAGAGAATGCAGTTTGGACGAAGCGCCGAGCGCCTCGATCCCGGCCAGCTGGCGCTCGCACTTGAAGATCTGGATGCCGATATCGGGCGTGTCGTGGAGAGTCATCCGGTTGTCGTTGCGGATGTGGCCGAACCTCCCGCGCACCGTAAGCCCTTGCCCGAACACCTTCCTCGCGAAGAGGTCCGGATCGATACCGATCATGCGGCGTGTCCAGGCTGCGGCGGCGTTCTGCACGGCATGGGAGAGAGTGTCAGCGAGATGCTGGACTGGGTACCGGCACAGTTGCGTGTTGTGCGGATCGTCCGCCCGAAATATGCCTGCCGGACCTGCGGAACCGTGGCTCAGGCGCCTGCGTCGGAGCGTGTCATTGCAGGGGGTCTTGCGACCCCGGCGCTGCTCGCCCAGGTGCTTGTCAGCAAATATTGCGATCACACGCCGCTCTATCGGCAATCGCAAATCTTCGCGCGGCATGGCGTCGATCTGTCCCGTTCCACGCTTGCCGGATGGGTCGGCGGAGCCTGCTGGTGGCTCGAAGCGCTGCATGAAAAACTCTGCGCAAATGTGTTCGCTTCGGACCATCTGTTCGCCGACGATACACCTGTCCCGGTACTCGATCCGGGGCGCGGAAGGACGAAGACGGGACGGCTCTGGGTCTATGCCCGTGAGGAACGCGGATGGGGCGGTCCGGAGCCGCCGGCCGCCGTGTTCCTGTTCGCGCCGGACCGCAAGGCGGAGCGCCCCGTTACCCATCTCCTGACCTTCAAAGGCGTTCTCCATGTCGATGGATATGCCGGGTTCGAACAGGTCGCCGCACGGCCCGGTGTGACCCTCGCAGCCTGCTGGGCGCACACGCGGCGCAAGTTCTACGATGTCGCGAAGGCCACTGGTTCGCCCATTGCTGAAGAGGCACTCCAGCGTATCGCCGACCTTTACGCCATCGAGGCGGACGTCCGGGGAAAAGCCCCGCACTGGCGGCTTGCCGCACGCCGGAAACTGTCCGCTTCGCGCGTTGAAAACCTCCGCCTCTGGCTCGAAAGCCAACTGGCCCAGCTGCCCGCCCGCAGCACGCTCGCAGATGCCATCCGATACGCGCTGGGGCGTTGGACAGGCCTCACCCGGTTCCTCGATGACGGCCGCATCGAACTCGACACCAACCCGGTCGAACGCGCGATCCGCCCGGTCGCTCTCGGCCGCAAGAACCACCTGTTTGCAGGCAGCGATGGCGGTGCTGAACGATGGGCCATCCTCTGCTCGCTGATCGAAACGGCGAAGCTCAATGGCGTCGAACCCTATGCCTGGCTCACCGATGTCCTGAGACGTATGGCCGATGGCCACCCGGCCAATCGGATCGGCGAACTCCTGCCATGGGCTTGGAAAGCGGAAAATCCCGTCAAGACCTGACATCATGTGTCGCCTCCGGACGGATACGTCTGCTGTCCCCACCCCGGCGTTTGCTTGCATCGCCTTGCCCTACTCTGCAGACGGCTCGTGGACGGACGAACCGAAGAGCGGCGCCGCGACGCCCAGGATGTCGGCTTCGTGGACTGCGCCGAAATACCGCCCGTCCAAGGAAGACGGATGAGGCGAGAGCAGGAATACCTCGCCTGCCGCAAGCGTGATGCACCCCTCCCAGACCGGCAGGTCACGGTGCATCCTGTCGACTAAAAACGCCTGCGCCGCCTGCTGCCCATTGATGGAAACAGCCGTTCCTTCCCGGCAAATTGTGTCTCCCGGCAACCCGGCAATCTGCTTCAGCAGGGGCCAGTTTTCACCGACATATCCCCGCGCCGCCGCCCATTGCGCAGGCCCGCTCCGGGCTGAGAGAACGGCCCAATGACCTTTGGTGAGGGGCGCGTCTCTCAGCCAGTAGAGCCCTTGCGGCGCGCTGGCCGACCGGTTCCAGATGAGCTGCGCCGGAGGATCAAACACCAGGCCGAACAGCACCGCGGAACTGCCCACGACGAGCCCCACCGCATACCCGGCTTTCATCGGGATTGCCCGATCCGGCTCGACGTTGAGGAAAATTCCCGGCTCTCAGACCACTTGATCAGGCTCTCCCGGGTATAGAAAACCCGCGCCCCATGCTTGCGGTAAATGGGGCCTCTTCCCACGCAGCGATAATGATCGAGGGTCGAACGCGTTACCCGCAGAAACGTTGCGGCTTCCTCCACATTCAGGATGACATAGTCCTCGTTTGTGACGGCTTTTGAGGGGCGCTTTTTACGCATCACGCGGTTCCTTTCGCCAGATGGTTCGTGATGGGAGGATGTTGCCTGCGCCTGCTCGGGCTTGGAGGGGGAAAATCGGCCTTGCGCATTTTTCCCCTCAAGACGGAGGCCTGGTTTGAACGCAGAAAACCGCCCCGGAGTATCTCCGGGGCGGCGCGTCAGAGGCCGGACTTGCCAGCTAGTCGCGGGGGTTCCAGAGGATCACGTGACGGCCTTTCTTGCCTTTGACCGGGGCGAGGTTCGCGAAGATCTTGCGGGGGCCGATCTGCGGATCCGCGAGCGTGATCGAGAGGTAATCCCGGCCAGACTGCTTTGCCTTGCGCATCCAGCCGCCACCAATTTCGGTCGAGGTTTCTCCGGCGAAGATGCGGTAGTCCGGCTGTCCGTCACCGGCTTTTTCGGCGTTCTTCTCGATGCGGATGGAAGCCGAGAGGTTCATCATTGCGAGGGTGCCTTCGAAACCAGCTTTGGTTTCCGTGACGTATCCGAGTGCGTTTGCCATGGGGGTCTCCTTTTCGTTTCCTTGGCTGCCGTCCGGGAACCCCTTGTTCCCGTCGACGCCGGACCGAAAGGACGGCCTGCGCCGGGCCTGAACCTGAAAGGGCGCAGCGCCGCGGAGCACCTGACCGGCGGAGAATTTTGGCGCGCGAGGAATGCGCCGTGAGGCGCAGGGGAAAATTCTTCGCCGGTCAGGTTTCAGGCCCGGCGCAGGTCGTCCAGGTCCAACGGCAAGAGACGGAAACAAGGGGTTCCCGGACGGCAGGGTGTGGCAACGAATGAGCCCCTTTGCCCGCAACGCATTCACAAGGTGCGCGGCAAACAAAGCCCCCTCGAAATACCCCTATGCAGTGAACCTTTCCCTTGATCCGCACACAGAGACCCGCGCGCAAAAAAGCCGCCCGGCGACAACTACCGGGCGGCTCCATCCTGCCTGAGAGGAGACAAAGAACTCAGGCAGAATTGGCTTCGCACGGCAAGCGTTGGTCATCGGATGTCCCCGCGTCTACCGCCTCGAACAGCTCTGCAATCCGGTCCCAGGCATCGGCGGGCGGGCAGGCTGCGCCGTCGATATGGCGGGTGGGGGGCACCTGCATCCAGCCCGGCGTCCAGGTTTCCCCCTTCGCGCCGTCACGCCCTGCGAGGGCTGACACCAGCTGCGCTTTTTGCGCCTTCAGGGTGGCGGTCTCTGCTTTCTGCGCCGCCTCTGGCGAGACCGTCTCTGCAAGGAAGGAACGGGTCACCCGCCGGTCCCGCAGAAGATCGAAGAACGCCGCATCCGGCTGCCAGAACGCCCCCGGATCAGCGGCGCAGGCATGCAGCGCCGCCTCAACGGCGACCCCGCCCGACTCCAGCGTCTCAGCCATCGCAACCGCGATCACCTCCATCACTTCGGAGTCGGAGAGGGCGAGCAAGGCGGCGAAGGTCTCGCAGAGGTGATACGCGTCGCCGCTGCGGCGCGGCACCGGCGCGCCCAACGCCTCGAACACGGCGCCCGCGCGATCCCGCGCGGCGTTGAGGTCGGCTCTGGCGGGGCTGCCCTCAACGCTTTCAAGGCTGGCGTCTTTCACCGCGCCGGTCGTGTGCGGGCGCACATTCCAGAGCGCAGACCCGCAGAGGACATGGGCTGCCATCAGGCGCAGCGCGATGGCTGGGTTCCGGATCAGGCCCACCTGCGCCGCGCTATGCCGGTGCAGACTGATATAGTGCGCCATCGGTCCCGACATCTCAGGTTTTGGGTCTGCTTCCGGGCCAGCTCCGCCCCTGTCAATCGGTGTCCTGGCCTTGCGCGCTTCGGACGCTTTCAGCCAGCCTTCATGGAAGGTCACTGCGCCATCGTGGCGCTGCTCGACGATCACCTTGCCGCCCTGCTTCTTCGTCGTCTGCTCATAGTCCCAGCGGTGAAAATACGCCCCGCGCTCGAGCACCGTGATACCGGCCCAGCCGCGCTGCCGGTAGCCCTCGATCTTCTCCGCCACCGCCGCGTCCTGCGCGTCCCAGAACGCCGCCGCGTCGGCAAACACCGCCCCCTCGCCGAAGAGATCAGCCGTCACCGCGCCGGAGTATCCGGCAAGGTCGAACAGCGCCTTGTCAGTGGTGATCGCGCTTCCGCCAGTGATCCATGCGCGGCAGGCCCGCCCCATAGGGGCCCGCTCAGTCTCGCTGTTCCAGAGTTTCAGCCAGTCAGCCTGCCGGGCCGGTGTGGCGAGCGTCAACGCGCGCACCGTCTCTCGGTCGATCTGGTCGTCGGCATAGAGCTTCCGGATGGGGGCGCTGAGGCTTGCCAGCGCCAGCACCCGCCGGACCGTCAATTCCGTCACGCCAAAGAAAGCCGCAATCTCCTCCACTGTCCGGCTCTCATCATGGAGCTTCCGGAAGGCAGTGTACTGCTCCATCTCGCTGGCGGGCAGGCGCGCGACGTTCTCGATGATCGAGGCCTCAATCGCAGAGGCCGCGTCGTCTTCGGTCATCACCGCGCAGGGCACCAGCGGATCAGCGCCGGTTTCCTTCGCCACCTGCTGGAGGGCAAAGAAACGGCGGCGCCCGGCGATGACGCCGTAACGCTCGCCTTCACGGCGCACGAGCAGCGTTTGACGGATGCCTTTCTCGCGGATGGAAGGCAGGATGTCGGAGACATCGGGCGCCTTACGGCCATGGCGCATGTTGAGTTTTGAAATGCTGAGCGCGCTCAGCGGCAGGTGGATCAGGTCAGGTTGGGACATGGG
>NZ_CP016437.1:3539975-4069968 GCF_003325995.1 Hyphomonas sp. CACIAM 19H1 | reverse complement strand
ACTTCCCGAACTAGCCGCTTCTTCGGCTTGATCCGCAGGTTCAGCTCCAGTTCGCNAATAGATGCGGCGAACGCGCTTATGGTTCCACGGGAAGCCCTTCACATTGCGCAGAAACAGGTAGCACAGACCAAAGCCCCAGCGCCGGGTCGTATCCGAGGCCGCGAGCCTGACCAGCCAGTCCGCGATTTCGGCATTCTCATTCGACAGCTTCGCTTCATACCGATAGCAGGTCTCGCTGATGCCAAAGGTGCGGCACGCCAGCGCCACAGGCACCCCCTTCTTCCGAACAGCCTCTCTGGCCATCTCTCGTCTTTGAGATGGCCGAGTTACTTTTTTCCGAGAGCATCTTTCAGCAGCTCGTTCTGCATCGCCAGTTCGGCATACATCTTCTTGAGCCGGCGGTTCTCATCCGCCATCGCTTTCATCTCAGACATCAGCGAGGCGTCCATGCCGCCATACTTGCTGCGCCAGTTGTAATAGGTTGCGTTGCTGATCCCATGCTCGCGGCAGAGATCAGGCACAGGCACGCCGCTCTCGCCCTGTTTCAGGATCGCAAGGATCTGGGGCTCGGTAAATCTCGATTTCTTCATTCTCGTCTCCGTCGATAATCAACGCCGGAGAAGTCCAGTTTTCAAGTCGATTAATTTCTGGGAGGATTACCCCTCCGCTTCGCTGACGCTCAGCACCTCCCCCGCTCAAGCTGGGGAGGATAAAGGCGCTGCGCTTTTTGCGATTCCAGCGCTCTCCGTCACGTCACCCTCGATGGCCAAAGGCCATCTGAGGGCCCAGCTCCGGCCGGTGAAGCGGGCGCGAATGGAGAGGCCGGGAGATGGGCCCTCAGATGCGCTCACGCGCATCGAGGGTGACGAAGGAACGAGCGGGCAGGGGAGAGAACCGCGATCAGTTCTTCCCGAACTTCCGGTCCCGGCCAGCCAGAAGGCGCAGGCGCAGGGCGTTCAGCTTGATGAAGCCGGCGGCGTCTTTCTGGTCATAGGCGCCGTGATCGTCCTCGAAGGTCACGATTTTCTCCGAGTACAGACTGTAGGGGGACGAGCGGCCGATCAGATAGGCGTTGCCCTTATAGAGCTTGATCGTCACTTCGCCGGTCACAAAGCGCTGTGAATGGTCGATGGCGGCCTGCAGCATCTCGCGCTCCGGGCTCCACCAGAAGCCGTTATAGATGAGCTCGGCATAGCGCGGCATCAGCTCGTCTTTCAGGTGCGCGGCGCCGCGGTCGAGCGTTGCCTGCTCAACGCCGCGGTGGGCCACCAGCAGGATCGTGCCGCCCGGCGTCTCGTAAATGCCGCGCGATTTCATGCCGACGAAACGGTTCTCCAGAAGGTCCAGCCGGCCAATGCCGTGCTTCTTGCCGTATTCGTTGAGTTTTGTGAGCAGCGTTGCCGGCGAAAGCGCCTCGCCATTGATCGAAACAGCATCGCCCTTTTCAAAGCCGATGGTGATCACTTCGGCCTGGTCGGGCGCCTCTTCCGGGCTGATCGTCCGCATATGGACGAATTCCGGCGCCGGCTCGGCCGGGTTTTCCAGAACCTTGCCCTCGGAGGAGGAGTGGAGCAGGTTCGCATCGACCGAGAAAGGCGCGTCGCCGCGCTTGTCCTTGGCGATTTCGATGCCGTGTTCCTCGGCGAACTTCAGAAGGTCGGTCCGGCTCTTGAACGCCCAGTCGCGCCAGGGCGCGATCACCTTGATGTCGGGGTTCAGGCCATAATAGCCCAGCTCAAAGCGGACCTGGTCATTCCCCTTGCCGGTGGCGCCATGACAAACGGCGTCGGCGCCGACCATGTCGGCAATCTCGATCTGGCGCTTGGCGATCAGCGGCCGGGCAATCGAGGTGCCGAGCAGATAGACGCCCTCATAAACGGCGTTCGCCCGGAACATCGGGAAGACGAAATCGCGGACGAACTCTTCGCGCACATCTTCGATGAAGATGTTCTCGGGCTTCACGCCTGCGGCCAGCGCCTTCTTGCGCGCCGGCTCCAACTCCTCGCCCTGGCCGAGGTCGGCGGTGAAGGTGACAACCTCGCAGCCGAATTCAACCTGCAGCCATTTCAGGATGATCGAGGTGTCGAGGCCGCCGGAATAGGCAAGAACAACCTTTTTCGGGGCAGAAGCAGCTTTGGACATGGGATTTACGTCGTCTTTCTGGGGCGCAAACGGGAAACTGTTGCCTTAAAGTCCCGCACCCGCCCTGACAAGGCGGCGGCTTACAGGGAATTTTATGGTTTCCGCCGCATAGGTTGGTTATAGTAAACGCTGGATAGGGCGCTTGTTAACCTTTTGCGCTCAGGAGAATGGGCTGATGCTGCAGGAGCCGCTGAAACCGACCGAGGCTGCCGACGCGCCTTTCCGTGCCCGCCTGCGCGCGCGCGATGGCCGCCGGCCGCAATCCACGCTGGCGATCCTGGCGGGGTATGAGCCCAAGGATGGCGAAACGGCTGAACTGGCCGCCATCGCGCCGCGCCGCCCGCGCCCTGTCGTGGTGACCGCCCCAGTCGCGCAGACCCGGCCTGAACCGCGCCGCGTTCCGCCTGCGGGCCGCCCGGAAGCCTGGGCCCCGCCTGCGCGGCCTGAGCCCGCGCCTCCGCGCCAGGAAATCCGCCGCCCCCCGCTGGTCATCGTGCCGCCGGCCGAAGAGGCAGCAGAGCCCGCCACCGATACAGATAAAAAGGAAGAGCGCGCCACCCGCCTCGGCTGGCTGAGCGAATATTCGCAGCTCGCCTTTGCCGGTCTCGCCGTGCTTGGCCTGGCGGGCCTGTCGCTGCTGGCGATCGACCATTCGCTGAAGGGCAAGCCTGGCGCCGCGCCGGAAGAGGGCGATGACGCCGCCCGCCGGTCTGCGGCTGATACAGGCCCGGCCATGTCGCCCGCCTCCGTCTCTGCCGTTGCGGTGCAGGAAGCGGCCACCCCGCTTGGCGCAGAGCCCCAGCCCTGGTTCGACTATCGCGGCGTTGCCGATTATCTGAAAACACGTGTCGATGCGTTTGAAGCCGCCGAGCGCGACGCCGCCCGCCGCCAGCAGGAAGAAGCCCAGCGCCTTGCCTCTGCCGCGATTGCGGATGCCGAAGCCGGCCGCCTGGCGGCGGCGGCTCAGGCTGAGGCCGACGCGCTGGCCGCCCGGGACGCTGCCATCGATGCAGAGCGCCAGCGCCTGGCGCGCGAAGAGGCCGAGCGGATCGCAAATGAGGAAGCCGCCCGTCTGGCCGCCCAGGCAGAGGCAGATGCTGCCGCCAGGGCTGAGGCGGACCGTCTGGCAAAGCTGGAGGCTGAGCGGGCCGCTGCTGCGCTTGCCGAGCAGCGCCGCGTCGCTGAGCTGGAGGCCGAACGCGCCGCCGCTGCCGAGGCAAAGCGCCTTGCCGAAATCGAATCCCGCCGGGTGGCCGCTGAAGCGGAAGCCAAGCGCCTGGCCGAGCTGGAGGCGCAGCGCGCCGCCGCCCAGGCCGAACAACAGCGCCTTGCCGATCTGGCAGCAAGACGCGCGGCCGAAGAGGAAGCGCGCCGTCTGGCGGCGCTGGACGCCAAACGGGCGGCGGATGCTGCCGAGGCCCGCCGCCTGGCGGATCTGGAAGCCCAGCGTCTGGCAGATATCGAAGCCCAGAGACTCGCGGCGCGCAAAGCCGAAGAGTCGGCCATCACGCTGGCTGCCGCAGTTGTTGCGCCGCCTGCGCCGGCCGTTGTCAAACCGGTGACGCCGCCCCGGCCGGCTTCGCTGAAACCCGATCGTGCCAGCATCCAGCCTTTGGCGACGCCGGAACCAGCCCCCGTCACCCGTCTGGCGCCTGCAATCCTTACAGCGCGCGCCCCGGAAGTCCGCCCGTTCATTGCCGGCCCTGCAGACGCGCGGCGCGGCGCAGACGTGTTCGTCGCCGAACGTGTGGCGCTGACAACCGGAGAGACGATCAGTGTCGACGCCATGTCCGGCCTTCAGACAGAATTTGTGCGCCTTGTCGCCGTCAGCCCGGATGGCGCCGCCCATCAGATGGCAGCGCCGGATGGGCGCCAGATCGAGATCACATTTGAGCGTACCCAGCTGGTGGAAGCTGGCGCCGCAAACCTGCGCACGATTGGTTACTCGGCCGATGACGCTGCGCCTGTAACGCGCGGTTATGCCGAACAGCCGGTGGTGAATGTCTCGGTCATGTGCCGGGATGTGGCGTATGTCATTCCGGGTCAGGAGCGCGGCCGCTTCTCTGCCTGCCGGGGCGCGGACGGGCACTGGATGCTGGCCCGCACAGCTGATCCCTCTGTTGGACAGGGCGCCTGACGGGGCGGTTGCCTGCCGGCGGAAAGCCTGCAAAAGCAGACATCATGCAGAATGTCCCGGTCTATAAATTGCTGACGGAAGAAGAGTGGCGTGCCGCCAAAGCGGCCGGCCATACCGTCAGCGCGATTGATATTGCCGATGGCTATGTGCATCTTTCCACGCGCGCGCAGCTGCCGGAAACGGCAGCGCGGCATTTTTCAGGGAAGGGACGTGTCAAGCTGCTGGAGTTTGAAAGCGCGGCGCTTGCGCCGCTGCGCTGGGAACCGAGCCGGGGCGGTGATCTCTTTCCGCATCTCTATGCACCCCTCGAAATTGCGCGCGCGCAGGCGGCCTGGTGGCTTGCGCCTGGCCCAGACGGCGCGCTGCTTCTGCCGGAGGACATCTGAATGATTGCATCAGCCGGTGCCCGCATCGCCCGCATGTTGCCGCCGGAAACGGCGCACACGCTGACCCTCCGGATGCTGACTTATGGCGCAGGCGTTCCGCTGCATGCGCCCCAGCTGCCGGTCTCCACGCGGGTGGAGTTGCCGAAGTCGGGCCTGCGGCTCTGCTCGCCGGTCGGGCTGGCGGCAGGCTTTGACAAGAATTGCGAAGTTCCAGAGGCGATGGCGAAGTTTGGCTTCGGCTTTGTCGAATGCGGAACGGTCACCCCAAAGCCCCAACCGGGAAATCCGAAGCCGCGGCTTTTCCGCCTCAGTGAAGACCGCGCCGTGATCAATCGGATGGGGTTCAACAATTTCGGTCTCGATTATTTCGTCCGCAGGCTGCAGAAATATTCCCATGCCGTGCCGATTGGCGCCAATGTCGGCGCCAACAAGGACAGTGACGACCGGATTGGCGACTATGTGACCGGCATCGAGGCGGTTGCGCCGCATGCCGACTATATCACCATCAACATCTCCTCACCCAACACGCCGGGCCTGCGCGGCCTGCAGGACCGGGCTTCTCTGACCCAGCTATTGACGCGATGTGGCGCGGCGGACCGGAAGGAACTGCCGGCTTTCCTGAAGGTGGCGCCGGATCTGGACGCAGAAGCAATCGCCGATATCTGCAGCGTGCTGCACGCTGAAGGGGGCTGGCTATCCGGCCTCATCATCTCCAACACTACCCTGGCGCGGCCGCCGAGCCTGCGCAGTGAAGACAAGTCCGAAGCGGGCGGCCTTTCCGGCGCGCCCCTGTTTCAGCCGTCTACGGACGTGCTCCGGCAGTTTGCCCGCGCGCTTGAAGGCAGGTTCGACCTGATCGGCGCGGGCGGTATTGCCACGGGCCGCGATGCCTATGCCAAGATCCGCGCGGGCGCCTCGGCGGTGCAGCTCTATTCCCTGATGGTATATGATGGCCCCGGCATTGCGGCCCGCGTCGCGCGGGAGCTGTCCCATTGCCTGGCGGAGGATGGGTTCTCCGCCATTGCCGATGCTGTCGGCAAAGACCTTTAGCCGATAGAGTCGATCCGGACAGCCACGCAGCCATCCATCGCGGTGAAGGCGATGTAAGTATACTTCACGTTCCGGCTGCTGACGAATTCCTGCCAGGCCTTGTATTCGTGGTGTCGCCAGCTCGGATAGTTGAAATATTCGTCAAACATCACGATGGAGCCAGGCTTCAGCCGGTCTCCGGCCGTGTCCAGAATGTATTTGGTGCCGCCGTAGAGATCGCAATCGATATGCAGCAGGCTGATGGGTTCCGAATTAGAGGACAAGAAGCCGGGCAGGGTGGCATCAAACCAGCCGACATGCAGCTTCACATTCGCCGGCACCTGCGGCAGCCGCTGCTTCTGGGTGAACGCGCCGCGGCGTTCCAGATGGCCGGACCAGTCTTCCGGCAGGCCTTCGAAACTGTCGAAGCCATGGACCATTTTCTGGGTTCGGCCTGCGATCTGACGGATGGAATTGCCGCCCGCGACACCGAACTCCATCATCAGGCCCTCGGTCGGTGACTTGTCAACGAGGAAGCCGATATAGGCAGCATGGCTCTCGAAGATCATCGCTTCGGGCATGTTGGCCTGGACGTAGTCTGCCGCTTCGTTCAGCGCGCGAAGCTGGAGCTGGTAAAGCAGGTTCCGCCCGTAATTCTTGTAGATGACACGCCGGAGCAAACGCTGAACGAAGGAACGTTTTGGTTTTGCAGGCGAAAGGGTGGCCATACGGCGCTCCGTGTTGATGGGGAGCGTTCTGTGTAGCGGCGGACGGGCAGCGCAGCAATCTGGGGACGTGCAAAAGCTTTCCGGTGCTCAATTGCCGGTCAAAATGCGCCGCCGCTCGCCGGCCGGGTTGGCGGGAGCGGCGGCGCCATGAGTGTACGGATCAGTTCAGGACAACCACCTGCCGCGCGACCGAACCCTTGTTGTCCAGAAGGTTCTGCATCGCCCCGGTGATGCCCTCAAGGCCGATGCGGTCGGAGATCAGGTCATCGAGGTGGAGCTTGCCCTGCTTGTAGAGGTCGATGAGGCGCGGGAAGTCCACCCGGAAACGGTTGGACCCCATCACGGCGCCCTGAATGCGTTTCTCGGTGACGAGAAGCTCGATGCCGGGGATCTCGATGTTCACGCCGGGCTGGATCATGCCGATGACGGTGGCGACGCCCCGCGGGCGGAGCATGTGGTAGGCCATCTCGGCGGTCTGCTTGGCGCCGACGCATTCGAAGGAATAGTGGACGCCGCCCTTGGTCAGCTCCTTCACCGCCTCAATGGCATTGACCTTGGACGGATTGACGACATCCGTTGCCCCGAAGCGGGTGGCGAGCTGGAGTTTCTGGTCCGACAGGTCGACCGCGATGATGCGGCTGGCCCCGGCAATGGCGGCGCCGTTGATGGCGGCGAGGCCAACCCCGCCGCAACCGATCACGGCAACCGTGGAGCCGGGCTCCACCTGGGCCGAATGGAAGACCGAGCCCACCCCGGTGATGACGCCGCAGCCGATCAGGCAGGCGCGGTCCATCGGCATGTCCTTGTCGATGGCGCACAGGGTGTTCTCATGCACCAGGATCTGTTCGGCGAAGGAGGAGAGGTTCAGGAACTGGCCGACCTTTTCCTTGCCGATGGAGAGGCGCGGATGTTCGGTGACGCTGCGCTGGAACAGCTCACGGTTCACCGTGTGGCAGACGGACATATGGCCGGTGAGGCAATACTCGCAGGTGCCGCAGAAAGGCGAGAGGATCGAGATCACATGGTCGCCCGGTTTGACGGCTGTGACCATCGAGCCGACCTGCTCGACCACGCCGGCGCTTTCATGGCCGAGGATCACGGGCAGCTCAGCGGGGAAGGCGCCGTCCCAGAAGTGAACGTCGGAGTGGCAAACGCCGATGGCCTTCAGGCGGACCAGCACTTCGCGCGGTCCCGGCTTGGAGATCGTCACGTCTTCAATCGACAACGGCGCTTTCGGCGCCCGCATCACGGCGGCTTTCATGGTCTGGTTTCCTCCCGGTCTTCTTGTTTGCGGCAAGTGTCGCGCAAGGCAGGCGTTTTGGCCAGAGTGACGCGAGGGGAGGGGATCAGCCGGAAAGGCTTGCGGCCAGCGCGGTTACAGCGATGCGGGTGGCGTCATCGGCGGGGAAGAGCAGCTCCAGCCGCAGGTCGCGAATGGTGACGTCTTCGCTGGTGCCGAAATGGGCAATGGTGGAGAGGAAGCGCAGCGCGCCGGAGGGCGAAGCGAGGGTAAGCGGGACGATAGGGCTGCGCCGGGGCAGGCTATGAGACAGGGGATGGCGGAGCGCCGCTGCCTGAAGGCGCGCGGCGAGCCCGGCGAGCACCGGGTCATCTGCCGCTTCGAGCGCTTCAAGCTGAATGCGGCTTTGCATCTCGGCGATCATTTCGGCCAGGTTGACGATCACGCCGCTGGCGGCAGCGTCACTGGTGAGCAGGTGGATGAGATTGGTTTCATCCGCGCTTCCCCCGGCTCGAAGCCCGGCTAGCAGCGCGGTGGCCACCGGGCTTGCCGCCAGCACATTCCAGTGCCGGTCGCAGAGCAGCGAGGGCCAGGGCGCGTGCCGGGCCATCATTTCGGAGAGGATCTGCCGGAACGGGCCAAGCGCTTCGGAGGTGAGCGGGGAGGCGGGATATATGGCGGCATAGCCGGCGGCCTGAAGCAGGGCGTTCTGCGCGCTCAGCGGCAGGAGCAGGCCTTCGGCCAGCTGCAGTACCATCTCCCGGCTGGGATTGGCGCGGCCGGTTTCCAGGAAGGAAAGGTGCCGGGCAGAGATGTCACATGCCAGCGCAAGGTCGAGCTGGCTGAGCCGCCGAGCGGCGCGGAAGCGGCGCAGCTGGCCGGCAAAGCTTGCAGCATCGGGCAGGGGTGTTGGGGCGCGGTCCGGCATCGGCCTGTGATGCCACTGCCCGGAAACGGCGTCCATGACCTGCGAGGTAATTGCGGCGGCTACGCTCGCCGTCGCAATCTGGCGCCATCAAAAATGTCGTCAGGGAGCAGACAATGAACGGAGCATGGAAAAGCTGGATGGTAGCCTGGTGCGGCGGGGTGATCCTCTTTGGCGCGGTGCTGGCCGGCGGCGGCTTGCCCGCAACCGATGGCGCCGTGACCTTTCTCTACAACCTTCTGGGCGGGCTAGCCCCCGGCGCGCTGAACCTTGACGCGCCCGGCATGCGCTTTTCCGTCGCCCTGATGGGGGCGGTCACCCTCGGCTGGGGGCTGACGATCCTGCTGCTGCTGCCCGCGATCCACGCAGCGGGCGCGCCGGCCTGGCGCGGCCTGACCCTCGCGCTGGCCGTCTGGTATGTGATCGACGGCGCCTTGTCAGTGGCAACCGGTTTTGCGCTCAACATCGTGCCGAATACGGCGCTGGCCGTCGCCTATCTGGTGCCCGTCCTGGCCAGCGGCGCTCTGCGCCCCGCTGGCCGTTGAGGGGCGGGGCTTATTCGTCTGCCGGCGCCGGGATCAGGCCGATGGCGCGGCCCATGATGTGGAAGAGTTCGTTCTGCTCGATCACGCCCGAGACAAGATTTGCGCCGGGGCCGGAGGCAAAGGCGGCAACGTCTTCCCCGCCATGGGTTTCCGAATAGAGGGGCACGAGGGATTGCTGGCGGAAGTCAGCGGCCATCGTGTCGACATTGGTGAGGTCATAGCGCTTGCAGTCATAGACCGGCTTGCCCTCGGCATCGGTGCCGGTTTCGCGGCAGGCGCCGGGGCCGTTGGCGTAGGAGAGGGTGGTGTAGGGCATCCCGTCTGCGCCGAGCGATCCGCCTTCGGCCGATGTGCCTGCGGTGACGAGCCCGAGGATCGGATTGCCGCGCTGGGGATAACCGTTGATCGTCAGGGTGTGGGAATGGTCGGCGGTGACGATGATCAGCGTGTCTTCGCGGCTGGTCATTTCCAGCGCGGCGGAGATGGCCGCATCAAAGGCGAGGGTATCTTCCAGCGCGCGGATGGCATTGCCAGCATGGTGGGCATGGTCGATGCGGCCGCCTTCCACCATCATCACGAAACCGTCCGGGTTCTGAGAAAGGCGGGTGATGGCGGCGCGGGTCATTTCTTCCAGCGAAGGTTCGCCGGCCTTGTCCTGCTCGCGGTCGAGTTCGTATTGCATGTGGGAGGGCTCGAACAGGCCAAGCACTTTCACATCGGAGGTGAAGTCCGCCGCGTCAAAGCCGGCGCGGTCAACCATTGTCACGCGCGCGCCGCCTTTGGCGGCCCATTCTTCCATAAGATTGCGGCCATCGGCGCGGTCGCCGGTCTGGTCGGCATATTCCGGGTCCGGCGTTTCCTTCGGCAGGAATTTCGAGCGGCCGCCGCCGAGGATCACGTCAAAGTCGCTGGCGGCGCCTTCGATCAACTGGCGGGCAATGTCCTTGCAGGTGTCGGAAGAGGCCCCGCGCATGTCGCTGTCGGCTTCCCAGTTGCGATGGGGCACCTTGGCATAGGTAGAGCCCGGCGTGGCATGGGTGATGCGGGCGGTAGAGATAACGCCGGTGGCCAGGCCTGAGCGCTGGGCGATCTCGAACAGCGTATCGGCTTCCGTGCCCGGCACGCTGGCGCAATTGCCGAAATTGGCGGCGCTGGAAACGCCCAGGAAACCGGACTTGGTTTTCAGGCCGGAGCTCATCGCGGTGGCGGTCGCTGCCGAGTCCGACACCTGATAGTCGTGGCTGTAGGTCTTGGAGAGCGCTGACCAGGGCAGGGTCTCCATCGCGAGGTGGAAGCTTTCTCCATCCACGCCAGCAGACTGGCCGGCATAGATGCGCGCAGCCGTGATGGTGGAGATGCCCATGCCATCGCCAATGAAAAGGATCACATTCCTGGCCGGTTTGAGGCCGCGTTCGGCGATGCGGGTGTCGACGGTGGTGGCGGCGGATTTGTAGTAGCCGTCATCGGCCTGGATGGGCAGGATCGGCTTGTTTCCGGAAGAGGCGCGGGTGGAGGGCGCGGTGCTGGTGGCGACCGCAGCGGCGCAGGCGGCAGCCAGAGCAAGCGTGGAGACAAGGGCAACAACGGCGAGGCGCATGAGCGGCTCCTTCAGGCGATGATCACATTCCCCGCGCTTAGCCCAATCATGTGACAGTTGCGAGATGTTATGCCGGGCGCGGCGTTCTTTCGCGCTGCGCCAGCCAGACAGCGACCAGGATCGTGGCAGCGCCTGCCGCCTGCAGAGCGGTCAGCGGCTCATCAAACAGCTTCCATGCGATCGCTGCGGCGACCACGGGCTGGGCCAGAACGAGGATGCCGGCGACGGCCGTGTTGGTCCAGCCGAGCCCGGACACGATCAGGCCCTGACCCATGACATGCGCGACGAGGGCGAGGACCAGCGGCACGATGAAGCCATTTGCGGTCACCGGCAGAACGCGTTCGCCCGCCAGGTTCACGATGATGAAAGCAACCACCGATTCCACGACGCTGAGCCAGAAGATGGCTTCGATGCCGCTGAGATTGCGGCGGCCAAGCTTGGAGAACATCATGTAGCCTGCGACGAAACAGGCTGCGCCGAGCGCAAAGAGATCGCCCTTGAGGCCGCCGGTGTGTAGCGCCTTGCCGCCAAGGGACAGGGCGGCGGCTCCGGCGATGGCAAGGCTGGCAGCAAAGAACCAGTGCATGCCCGGGCGCTCCTTCAGGAACAGCCAGGCGACCACGCCGACGCCGATATTGCCCAGATTGACGATGAAGGTGGCGTTGGAAACGCTCGTCATCGTCAGGGCCCAGTGCCAAAGGGCGATGTCGATGGCGAAGAAGGTGCCCGCCAGGATGATGAACTTGTTGGGTGGCCGGGGCAGGCGGCGGTGGATCAGCAGCACCAGGCCGAACAGGATGGGCGTGGCAAAGATATAGCGCCACATGGCGATGGCCTGAGGGCCAAGTTCGTTGCCGAACTCCTGAATCCCGATGCGCAGGCCGATGGGCGCAAAGCCGATGGCAACGCCTCCGCCAAGCACCATAAGCGGGCCAAGCCAGCTGCGCGCGGGGGGCAGGGAACCGGAAGGGGGCGCGGCGGCCAGGGGAGTTTGTGTCATGCGGGCGCTGTCATGGCCCGAATATCTTCCGGCGTCATCCCCTCGGCGCGGTACTCGGCCAGACTTTTATCAGCATTGCGCTTGGAAAGCTTCTTTCCGTCTGCGCCCAGAAGCAGCGGGTGGAAGCGGTAGACCGGCTGGGGCCAGCCCATCAGCGCCTGCAACATGGCGTGAATGGCGGTTACCGCGCGCAGATCTTCCCCCCGGACAACATGGCTGATGCTCTGCAAGGCGTCATCATGGCAGCAGGCGAGGTGGTAGCTGGCGGGAGTATCCTTGCGGGCGAGCACGACATCTCCGAAACGCGACGGGTCGGCAGGCACGCGCCTCACGCCTCCGGCGGTCTGTTCCTGGTAAGAGAGGGTCTCCCAGCGCGCGCCGAGGGCAGACCGCGCCGCTTCCAGAGACAGGCGCCAGGCGAAGGCCGCGTTATGGGAGAGGCGTTCGGCTTCATCAAACGGCGACAGCGGGCGGCTGACAAAGCCCGCCTCGTCCGGGTCCGCCCCGGCGGGCAGGCTGGCGGCAATTTCGCGCCGGGTGCGGAAACAGCGATAGATGAGGCCGCGAGCCTGAAGTGTGTCCAGAGCGGCACGGTAGTCGGAAAAATGATCCGACTGCCGCCGCACCAGCCCTTCCCAGGAAAGACCCAGCCAGCAGAGGTCTTCCACAATGCCGGCTTCATATTCGGGCCGGCAGCGGGTTTGGTCGATGTCCTCAATTCTCAGGTAAACCCTGCCGCCTGCCTCGGCTGCAGCAGCCCAGACATTGAAAGCCGACACGGCATGCCCAAGATGAAGGCGGCCAGTGGGCGAGGGGGCAAATCGCGTGATATAGTCGGGCATCGGCGGCTTGTAGCGGTGTTTCCCTGTTGCAAGAAACTGGCAGGAAACGTATCGCCTTGAACCAGATGAGGTAAACTCTGATGTCGATCTCAGCGTGGGCGAAATCTGCAGAAACCTGGCTCATGACGCATGTGCCGGGCGCCGACTGGTTAATGCTGTTTGGCGCGGCCATGGCTGTGGTGACTGCCTTGCTGGTGCTGGCCTGGGTATTGCGGCTGGCAAACCGCGCCATCAATACGCTCTCGAATGAAGGCAAGGCCCGCGCCGCCCGCCTCAGCAAGACGCCGGGTTTCCGCATCCTGATCGCCCCGCCCGTCAAGGACCGCCCTGCCGGCAAATGGTTGCAGGCGGCCCTGTCGCAATATCTGCCCACTTTCAGTTTTGGGGCGCCGTTCAGCCTGGTGGCGATGGGCCCGATCAAGGGCGGCCTTGAAAGCCGGTCGGTTGCCCGCGCCCGCAAGCGTATGGCCACCGCGGACGCTGACATGTTCCTCTGGGCCAGCCGCGCCGGGAATGGCGAGCGGGGGCTGGAACTGCATGGCCTCAGCCGTGGCGGCGGTCTCTCTCCGGCAGAAGCGCGCCTCTTTACCATTGCCCTGCCGGGCGCCCGCAAGGTTCGCGACGATGATCTCGCCCGCGCGGCCGCCTATCTGATTGCCAAGCAATTGCAACCTGCGCTGAGTGATCCGCAGGCCTTCCGGGCCGAGAAGATCCGCCAGCTTGCGAATGACCTGGACAGCCTGCTTGCTGGCGAGCCGCCGATTTCAGCCACGCTGCGGGCCGAGATCGAGGCAGATTTCTGCGCCTCTGGCGTGCGCGTGGCCGAGGAGCTGGGTGATGTGACGGCCCTCGACAAGGTGATCGTCATGCGCCGCAAGCATCTGGAAGCGGCCAGCGAGACGGCTGATACCGGCCGGGTGATCCAGGCGCGGCTGGAGCTGGGCCGCGCCCTGATCGTGCGGGCCGAGAAGCAGTTCGACCAGAACATCGTGCGCGAAGCGATCGCCCAGCTGTCTCAGGCGGTTGAGGGCCTGCGGGCAGACCCCATGATCCTGCGCGCCCAGTCAGCGTCTGACGCCCTGTTCAAGGCCCAGTCGATGATCGAGTCGCGCAAGCGTTTCTCGCTGAACTTCGGTTCCTGATCTGAAGCTTCAAAGGCGCAGGGTCAGGCCCTCTGGGGCAGGGGACAGCTGACGCCGGTGCCGCCAATGCCGCAATAACCGTTGGGGTTCTTCGCCAGATATTGCTGGTGATAGTCCTCGGCCAGATAGACCGTATCGAGCGGTTTGATCTCGCTGGTGACCTTTTCCCGGTGGCCGGCGGCGGCGAGCGCCTTTTCGTAGTCGGCGATCATCTCCCTGGCGGTCGCCTCCTGCTCGGGGGACAGAACGTAGATGGCCGAGCGGTATTGCGTGCCGATGTCATTGCCCTGGCGCATGCCCTGAGTGGGGTCGTGGCTTTCCAGGAAGAGTTTGACGAGGGCGGCAAAGCTGACCTCCTTGGGGTCGAACTGCACTTCCACGATCTCGGTATGCCCGGTGCGGCCGGAGCAGACTTCTTCATAGGTGGGGTTGGGCGTGATGCCGCCCGCATAGCCCACGCGGGTCAGCCAGACGCCGGGGGTTTTCCAGAAGATGCGCTCGGCGCCCCAAAAGCAGCCCAGCCCGAAGATGGCCGTTTCAAAGCCTTCGGGCGGCGCAGCCGTCAGCGGGCGGCCGAACACGAAATGCGTCTCTGCCGTGGGAATGGCGGCCGCGCGGCCCTTCAGGGCAGTTTCGGCAGTCGGCAGGTCGAGGTTTTTCTTCATGAAGAACATGGGCCGGGTTCCTTCTCTGGCCCCGGATATGGGGATTGATGCGTTTTCTGGCAATCACACGCTTGCGGGGCGGCGGGTCATCCGTTATCTGGCTCGCTTCCAGCTTACGGGCCGGAATGGAGAGGTGGCCGAGTGGTCGAAGGCGCACGCCTGGAAAGTGTGTAGACGGCAACGTCTCCAGGGTTCGAATCCCTGTCTCTCCGCCAGCCATTTGCCGGCTGATATCAGTGAGTGGGTAGCTGGGCCGGGTGCCACTTAATTAGTGGGACGTGAACGGCGCGTAGACCGCTTCGTCATAAGGCCGAAACCGCTCAGCGCCTTCCGTCTCCATCCAACCCTGGGCGAGCGCCTCAGCCGTTGCTGCTGCGGCGGCGTCGAGCAATGCGTTGCCAATAGCGGCGCAGGGGACTGCCTCCCTTTCACGGCAAATGACCGGGCCAGGGGGCAGCGGGTCGGATCGCCACAGAAGACGCAGTGTTTCAGCGCGGGCGGGGTCACTTTCCTGCAGGCTTCGCCAGGGGTTCTCGGCCAACGCGGCGATATCGGCCTCGCCGGCAAGCAGATACTCAAGGGATTTGTCGTGCGTGCCGGCATGAAGCCGCGCCGCGAAGTGGGCAGGTGTCACGCCAAGTTCGCGCAACTGGGCGGCCTGAACCAGCGCGCCTGATGTCGAGCCGGGCAGCACTTCACTGTAGCGCAGGGTTTCCGTCCGCGCTGAGAGGTCGGCGAGACCCGAAATACCCGTATCGGCCCGCGTCAGAAGCACACCCCGATAGCGATCAAGCACGGTTGGCGGCGTATCGAGTACGGCAATCGCGTTCACACCGGCGCAGTCGCGCATCGTTACCCAGGCTCCGAGATTGGTCATCGCCACATCCACCTGCCCGGCGCAGACCGCGTCTGAAAGGGCGTCCGGGGTATCAAACAGCACAATCTTCACGGGGCGTCCGGCCGCATGGCCGACAACATCGGCCATCGGCGCCAGTGCCACGCTGCGGTCGAATGCGGGATAGCTGTAGGAGGCAACCACCAGCGGCGGCTCAGGAGCCGAATGGGCGAGCAGAACACAGAGAAAAGCAAAGATCATGGCCAAGCCTATCGCAGGCCGCAGGGGTCAGCAATCTGGCTCGTGATCCGGCAGGCCAATCCCAGGTTGAGGTCATCCGCCTCTTTTCAATGTATCCGGAATGCGGCAGCTAGGTTCCAAGCCATGTGGGGACGGTCATGCGCTGGATATTTGTGCTGATGTTTGGCGGGCTGGGGGCGATGCTGGTCTATGTCGGCGTCACCCAGTATTTCAGCCAGAAGCGGATTGCGGCGAATGCGCGCCCGATTCAGGTGGAGATCATCCGGTCGGATGTGACCCGCTCGGAGTCCAAGGATAGAGATCGCAGCCTGACACGGAGCACGTCCACCATCAGCTGGTTCCCGAATGTCCGCTTCCGCTATGTCGTGAACGGAACAACTTATGAAAGTGACATGCTGCGTCCGAACATCATCGGAACGAGCTATGCTTCACAGGCTGAAGCGGCCGCAGTGATTGCGCCCTATCTGGTTGGGGCAAAAGTGCTCGCTTATGTCGATGACCGGCATCCGGACAAGGCGTTCCTGATCCTGGAGGAGGGGGCAGGGCCGGTGGTGTTCATGCTGGTTGGCCCGCTGGCGCTGGCCGCTGCCTATCTGGCTTTCCGATTTCTGCCATGACCTATCCCCGGCGCCGGTTTGGTTCGCTTTCCCTGGAAGTTCCGCCTGGCCTGTTTCCGGATGACGAGGCACCCGAAGGCTTCGCGGCGGCCCTGACGGCGGCGATGCCGGCAACGCTGCGTATCCGGATGATCGCCCTGGACGGCGCGCCGGATCTTGCTGAAGTGCTGCGGGGGCGGGCAGGGGGCGGCCCGCCCCGGCAGGTTTGCGCCATGGGGGAGGCGTATGTGTGGCCGGGGCTTTCAGCGGCGATGGAAGGGTCGCCGCGTCGGACCGCCTATGCTTTCGAAAGCAAGGGGCAGGTCTGGTTTGGCACGCTCAGTGTACCCGATGATCTCTGGACTGACTATGCGCCTTTTCTTGAGGGGGTGATGCTGTCGCTGGATATCGGCAAGCGGCCAGCGCCCAGCGTGCCGTTGTTTGCGGGGGCGGGCGTGCCGGAAGTTTCGCAGAGGACGGTTCTGCCGGATCCTGTTGAGGGGATGCGCCAGCGCCTGGCGGAGATGGGGGAGGAGACCGTTCGCCTTATTCTGGCTTTGCGGTTTGACGAGGCGGAGATGAGGGTGCGCCAGATCGACAGCGACATATATGGCGCCAATGCGCTGGCCGATGCGTATGAAGCGGCGCTGCATCAGAGCCCTTCAGACCAGAACATTCTCGATCGCGCGGTTTTCTGGGCAGAGCACGCCTTTCCCGAGCCGCATACGGATATTGAGGCAGAGGCATATCGGACGGGCGCAGCGGCGCGCGTGGCGAGACTGCGGAATGTTTTCCGGGTCTGAGGGGGGGGGGGCAGAAGCGGCCCTTCTTCTGAACCGGCCCTGCGGCCAGGGTCCAGATGAGAGCGCCGATTGCACGCCGGTGCTGGAAAGAGAGCTGTGTCAGGCAAGAGGGAGGCAGACGCGGTCTGCCTCCATGTATTAGGGGTGATCAGCGCGGTTTTAGGGGTTGATCCTTGGAGTCCTTGGAAGGTTCGTCCTGTTTGGGTTTGGATTGGCCCTTGGGGCCGGACTGATCTTTCTGGTCGGGCCCCATCTTGGCCTTTTCCGGCTGGGGCTGGCCTTTCGGGGGCTTCGGCTGGGGTTTCTCCGGCTGGAGAAGGGGAGAGTAGACCCATCTCTCCGGCTTGCCGGGCGGGGAAATGGGGGCCTAGTCGCCGGTGACGGCGTAGATCTGGACTTCGGCGCCGAGCAGCAGGATTTCGATGACCGAATTGCCGGTGCCGGGGCCACCGCGGACATTGACCTTCTCCGACTTGATGTAACGGGGCCCTTCGGGGGGAGGGCCGGGCTGGGCATGGGCTACGGCGCTGAAAGCGATGAGGGCGGCCAGGGCGCTGGCGGCGAGGCGGGCGCTGAGACGGCGTGTCAGCATGGGGATAACTCCTGTCAGTCTGGGCCGGAAACTTGGCCATGTGATCTGGCCTCCGGGGGGATGAGGCCAGCAGGGAAAGGCCTAGGGGTGAGCCATGTCAGGGCTTTGCCGCGGGATGACCAAGAGCAGCGCGCCCTGACATATCTCGGGCATAAGTAAGGCGGGGCGGCGCACGGGCCCCGTGGACGGGAGGCGCGCGCTGGCGTAACGGGCTCTTATGGTGACGGTGAAGATCTGCGGGCTTCGGGACCCGGATATGGTGGCGTTCGCGGCCCGTGAGGGTGCGGACTGGATCGGGTTCAACTTTGTGCCGCAGAGCCCGCGTTATGTGACGCCGGAGGCGGCAGCGACACTGATGCTGCGGCTGGGCAAAGCGGTGCCGGTGGCGCTGATGGCTGACCCCGATGACGCGCTGGTGATGCAGATTGCCAGGCTGGGCTTCCCGGTCCTGCAATTGCACGGGCAGGAAACGCCAGAGCGGGCAAAAGAAATCAAAAGCCTGACAGGACGGGACATCTGGAAGGCTTTCGGGGTGCGCGAGCGGTCAGATCTTGGACAAATCGGGACGTTTCCGGACATCGACGGACTTCTGGTGGACGCCAAGGCCCCAGACGGGGCCGCTTTTGGCGGGGGCCATGGTCAGGCGTTCGACTGGTCGATCCTCAAGGGCTGGAGCGCGCCGAAGCCCTGGCTGCTGGCGGGCGGCCTGACGCCTGACAACGTTGCTGAAGCCCTTCGGCAGACCGGCGCGCCGGGCGTTGATGTGTCCTCTGGTGTTGAACGTATCCGGGGGCTAAAGGACAGGGAACTCGTCCGCGCGTTTATCCGCGCGGCGAAGGGAAGACCGGACCAGCCCTGAGCGCGCTCATCGCGCAGCGGGGATCAAAGGATAGAGTAATGGACCTGCGCAATACCTGGGATCAATGGCCGGACGCGAATGGCCGGTTTGGCGAGTTTGGCGGGCGGTATGTGGCCGAGACGCTGATGCCGCTGATCCTTGATCTGGAGCGTGAATATCGCGCGGCCAAGCAGGACCCGGCCTTCAAGGCAGAGATGGACGACCTGTGGACCCATTATGTGGGCCGCCCGTCGCCGCTGTATTTCGCCGAGCGCCTGACCGAGCATTTTGGCGGGGCGAAGATCTATTTCAAACGCGACGAGCTGAACCACACCGGCGCGCACAAGATCAATAACTGCCTGGGGCAGGTGCTGCTCGCCCGGCGGATGGGCAAGAAGCGGATCATCGCCGAGACGGGCGCGGGCCAGCATGGCGTGGCCACGGCAACCATCTGCGCGCGCTTTGGCCTCGACTGCGTGGTGTTCATGGGCGAGACCGATGTGGAGCGCCAGAAACCCAACGTGTTCCGCATGCGCCTTCTGGGCGCGCAGATCGTGCCGGTTTCCTCGGGCACGGGCACGCTGAAGGACGCCATGAACGAAGCCCTGCGCGACTGGGTGACGAATGTGGACGACACCTTCTACTGCATCGGCACGGCGGCAGGCCCGCATCCCTATCCGGAGATGGTGCGTGATTTCCAGTCGATCATCGGCAAGGAAGCGCGCGCGCAAATCCTGGAGCGGGAAGGGCGCCTGCCGGACGCCGTGATGGCGTGCATCGGGGGCGGGTCCAACGCCATTGGCCTGTTCCATCCTTTCATCGAAGATGAAGGCGTGCGCCTTATCGGCGTGGAAGCCGCTGGCCATGGCATCGAGACGGGCGAGCATGCCGCGGCCCTCAATGGCGGCAAGCCGGGCATCCTACATGGCAACCGCACCTACCTGCTGCAGACCGACGACGGCCAGATCATCGATGCGCACTCGATCTCTGCGGGCCTTGATTATCCCGGCATCGGGCCGGAGCATGCTTTCCTGCGCGATATGGGCCGGGCCGAATACCTGTCGTGTACGGATCAGGAGGCGCTCGATGCCTTCCAGCTCTGCACGCGGCTGGAAGGCATCATCCCGGCGCTGGAGCCCTCGCACGCGATTGCGCGCGTGGGCGAGGTGGCGAAAGAGCTCGGCAAGGACGGCCTCTTGATCCTCAACATGTGCGGGCGCGGCGACAAGGATGTGTTCTCCGTGGCGAAGGCGCTGGGGGTGGATGTATGAGCAAGCTGCTCCTTATCCGGATTACCTGTCCTTCGCGGCGTGTGGCGGAGGATATTGCTGACGCCGCGCTTGAGGCGCGCCTGGCGGCCTGCGCGAACCTGGAGGGGCCGGTTACGTCCTCCTATCGCTGGAAGGGCGTGATCGAGCAGTCGTTCGAGTTCATCCTCTGGTTCAAGGCGCCGGAAGCCAATTGGGCGAAGATCGACGACATGGTCCAGCGCCTGCACCCCTATGATGTGCCCGCGATCGTGGCGATGCCGCTGACACATGTAAGTTCCGCCTACGAAGCGTGGGCGATTGAGAATACGGAAAGCTGACCATGGGCCGGGAAAGAATTGAAGCCGCCTTCGCACGGGCGAAGGGCGAAAACCGCGCTGCGCTTGTCACCTATCTGATGGCGGGCGACCCGAGCCTTGAGGAGAGCTTCAAGGCGCTGTGTGCCCTGCGCGATAAGGGCGCCGACATCATCGAGCTCGGCGCGCCGTTCACTGATCCGATGGCGGACGGCCCGGCCATCCAGCGGGCGGGTCTGCGCGCGCTGGCGAACGGCACGAAGCTGACCGATGTGCTGGCGCTGGCTGCGCGCTTCCGCAAGGACGATCAGACGACCCCGCTGATCCTGATGGGCTATGCGAACCCCATCCATTCCATGGGCTATGAGGCTTTTGCCAAGGCGGCCGCAGAAGCCGGCATCGATGGCACGATCATTGTGGACCTGCCGCCGGAAGAGGATGCAGGCCTGCGGGAAATCTACGGGCGCCTCGGCCTGTCTGTGATCCGCCTGGCCACGCCGACGACCGATGAGGCCCGCGCCGCGAAGGTGGCCGACGGGGCCTCGGGCTTCATTTACTTTGTGGCCGTCACCGGCGTGACCGGGGCTGGCAGCGCTGATCCTGCAGCGATTGCAGGGAAGGTGGCCATGGTGCGCCGGGTTTCCGGATTGCCGGTTTGTGTCGGCTTCGGTGTAAAAAATGGTGCGCAGGCCGCAGAAATGGCTAAGATCGCCGACGGGGTGGTGGTTGGTTCGGCTTTTGTGGAAAAGGCGCAGGATGCGCATGAAACTGGAAAGTTTGAGACAGCAGCGCCCGCAATGGGCGAGCTTGCCGGAGAACTGCGCCAAGCGCTCGCAGGCGTGGCCAAAGGCTGATACCGCCGGGAAATCGGGAGACATCTTCAGATGAACTGGATCAACAAGGTAACGCCGCCCGGCCTCAAGACGATGATGTCCAAGAAGGACACGCCAGACGATCTGTGGGTTAAATGTCCCGCATCGGGCGAGCTGATCTATCGCAGCGATCTTGAGCAGAGCTGGTATGTGACGCCGGCGGGCGCCCATCTGCGCATCTCGCCGCGCATGCGCTTCCGCATCCTGTTTGATGATGAGCGCTGGGAGCCGATTTCGCTGCCGCCCGTGCCGCTGGACCCGCTGAAATTCAAGGATGACAAGCCTTATCCGGCCCGCCTGAAGGCGGCCAAGGCCAAAGTCCAGAATCGAGACCTGAAGGAAACCGAAGAGGGCGGAGCCCCGCTGCTGCAGGAAGACTGCATGGTGGCCGCCTATGGCAAGATCGGCGGCGTGCCCGCGGTCGTGCTGGTGCAGGATTTCGACTTCATGGGCGGTTCGCTCGGCATGGCGGCCGGTGAGGCGTTCATTACCGCCGCGCAGCTCGCCTTGGCACGCAAGTCTGCCTTTGTCGTGTGCACCGCTTCGGGCGGCGCGCGGATGCAGGAAGGCACGCTGAGCCTGATGCAGATGCCGCGCACGACGCTGGCCATCAATGACCTGGCCGATGCGAAGCTGCCTTATGTGGTGATCCTGACGGACCCGACTTCGGGGGGCGTGTCGGCCTCCTATGCGATGCTGGGCGACGTCCACATTGCCGAGCCGGGCGCGATGATTGCCTTCTCCGGACCGCGCGTGATCGAGCAGACGATCCGCGAGAGCCTGCCCAAGGGCTTCCAGCGGTCTGAATTCCTTCGGGAAAAGGGCCAGGTGGATATCGTGGTGGACCGCCGGAAGCTGAAGGCGACCGTAGCGCGTGTGCTGGGGCATCTGCTGCCGATGTCGCGCCGCCGGGATGACCGCTCGGCCCTGCAGCTGACGCCGCCGCGCACGCATGCGGAAAAGCCGCCCGAGGCAAAGGGCAAAGCTGATTGAGCGGCAATTCGCCGGCCCTCGACGCGGCCCTGAAGCGGTTCGAAGGCCTTTATCCAGATGTTATCGAGCTTTCGCTCGGGCGCATTGAACGTGCGCTTGAGCGGCTGGGCCGTCCGCAGGACCGCCTGCCGCCGGTGATCCATGTGGCGGGCACGAACGGGAAGGGGTCCACCTGCGCCTTCATGCGCGCGATGGCGGAAGCTGCTGGCCTGAGCGTGCATGTGTTCACCTCGCCGCATCTGGTGCGGTTCAATGAACGCATTCGCCTTGCGGGCAAGCTGGTGGAGGATGAGGCGCTGATCGGCTGGCTGGACCGGACCTATGCGGCGATCGAGGGCGGAGAGATCACGCATTTCGAGGCGACGACGGCGGCCGCGCTGCTCGCTTTTTCCGAAGTGCCGGCAGATCTGCTGATCCTGGAAGTGGGGCTGGGCGGGAAGTATGACGCGACGAATGTGATCGGCGCGCCGGCGCTCTCGGTGATTACGCCGGTGGACTATGATCATGCCGCCTTTCTGGGGACCGACCTTGCCGGGATCGCGGGGGAGAAAGCGGGGATCATCAAGGCGGGCCGCCCGGCGCTGACGGCGATCCAGCAGGATGTGGCCGGCGCCGTGATTGCGGCGCGCGCCGCAGAAGTGGGCGCGCCGCTTTACCGGCTGCAGCCCTATTTTATTGACGCGATGCCGGAAGACATAGCGCTCACCGGGCCCCACCAGCGGGCCAATGCCGCGCTGGCGGCGATGGCGATGCAGCTTTTCGGGAATTCCACGCGGATCAGCCAGGCGGCGATCTTTGAGGGTGCGCGCAAGGCGGTGTGGCCCGCGCGGATGCAGCGGCTGAAGGATGGGCCGGTGACGGCGCTGACCGGCGGGCTGCCGGTGTGGCTGGACGGCGGGCACAATCCGCATGCGGCGCGGGCGATTGCGGCGTATCTTTCCGGTCTGGGGGGCAAGACCGCGCTGGTGACGGCGATGCTGGCGAGCAAGGATTCGGCTGGATTTTTCGTGCCGTTTGCGCCGCTGGGGGTGGACGTGTTCACCTGCCCGAACGCGCCAGGGCACCAGGCCTCGCCGCCCGCCGAACTGGCGCAGGCAGCCTCAAAAGCGGGGCTGAAGGTGACTGCCTGCGCGAGCCTTGAAGACGCCCTGCGCGCCGCCGGCGCGAGCGGAGCCGACCGCGTGCTGATCTGCGGCTCGCTCTACCTGGCGGGCGAGGTGCTCGGCGCGAACGGGGAAGCGCCGGAGTAGTGGGCTTCAGGTAGCGGATTTGTATTTTTCGGCCGTGGCGCAAATACGATCCGCATACCGATAGAGATCAACTGGCGCTTTGACGGCGACCTTTTCCTCAACTTCTCCGTCGAATAGGCCCAGATAGCGCGTGGTAGGGCTATTAAAATACATCCTAAGCAGGGGCCGGCGGTTATTGTTGTCGACGAGAACCCCGCAATATGATCTCTGATCACGGATTACCACGCGAGATGGATCAATCACGCGGGCCGCAATGGCGACGGCAATGCGGAAACCATCCCACTCATCTTCGGTGGTTTCGATTTCGCTTTTTTCCTCAAGGTCAATGTCCTCTTCTGGTGCTTCTGTTGTGTTTTGAAGCAGGGCACTCTTGAGGCGCGCATTAACGCGATCTCGGATTACCTCGCTGACACTGCGCTTCACCAGAGGCGCGAACTCTTGGCGGACATTGGCGGTAAACATGCCATCATAAATCTGGCGGCCGAAGAAAGCGACGAACTCATCGGACGGGTTATCAAACTCATCCTTGAGCCGGGTCTTTAATGCTGAAATGTATTTCAGACGCCTCGCTGTGCTGAGGATTGCGCCCACATCGTATACAGATTTTCTGAAACGGCTGAGTTCCGAGGCGGATGTCGTATCAATGTCGGTGAGGTTAAAGGTTAGGAAAGGTCGCCTGTCCATCCGGTTGGGCTCATCGAGATCTGTATAAAATTCCCAATCGTAACCGTTGGTCAGAACGGCAAACTTGGCATCGGTCACGCTGAAATACCGGTAAAGTTGAGAGGCGTGTTTCAGGTCCAGTGGCGCGTTCGGAGCCTTGCACTCAATCAAGATGGAGATCCGTCCGCCGACGCGAATGGCATAATCAACTTTCTCCCCCTTCTTGATGCCCACATCCGCCGTGAATTCGGGAATGACCTCACTTGGATCAAAAACATCGTATTCCAGCGCCGAGAGCATCTTTAGAATGATCGCCGTCTTCATTGCTTCTTCGGTGAGAAGCATTTGGCGCTGGCTCTCGATTCGCGCTGACAAGTCCTTTAGTTTTTCGTCGAAGCTCATGTGTCTCCCCCTGAGAGCGATTGTATTGTGTCCAACGCGTAGGGGAAAAGAAATGCGTGTCAATCTCCAGGTGTTCGGGCAGTAACCGCGCCAATTTGACCCTGACGTAAGCGTCAAGCCTTGCGCCGAGGGCGCCCTATATGTAGGGACAGCGCACTTTAAAGTGCCAAGAACCGTAGCCAACCTGGGAGCGCCCGCATGAAGGTCCTCGTGCCCGTCAAGCGCGTGATTGATTATAACGTGAAGGTCCGCGTGAAGCCGGACCAGACCGGGGTCGATCTCGCCAACGTCAAGATGTCCATGAACCCCTTCGACGAAATCTCCGTCGAGGAGGCTGTTCGCCTGAAAGAAGCAGGCGTTGCCACCGAGATCGTGGTTGTCTCCATCGGGCCCCAGCAGGCACAGGAAACGATCCGCACCGCCCTCGCCATGGGCGCTGACCGCGGCATCCTGATCAAGACCGACGCCACGGTTGAGCCGCTGGCCGTTGCTAAGCTGCTGGCGAAAGTGGTCGGCGAAGAAAGCCCCGACCTCGTTCTGGTCGGCAAGCAGGCGATCGACGACGATTCCAACCAGACCGGCCAGATGCTGGCCGCGCTGCTCGACTGGCCGCAGGGCACCTTCGCGTTCAAGGTCGAGAAAGACGGCGACGCGCTGAAAGTGACCCGCGAAGTCGATGGCGGCCTGCAGACCGTGAAACTCACCCTGCCGGCAGTTGTCACCGTTGACCTGCGCCTCAACGAGCCGCGCTATGCGTCGCTGCCGAACATCATGAAGGCGAAGAAGAAGCCGATCGACGAGAAGGCCCCTGATGCCTATGGCGTCGATATCTCGCCGCGCCTCACGGTTGTGAAAGTGTCCGAGCCGCCGGTGCGCAGCGCCGGTATCAAGGTTGAAGACGTCGCAACGCTGGTTTCGAAACTCAAGACTGCGGGAGCTGTGTAATGGCCGTCCTCGTAATTGCAGAACATAGCCATGGCGCGCTTTCCGACGCGACGCACAAGGTTGTCACCGCCGCTGCCAAGTTCGGCGGCGATGTGGACGTGCTGGTGGCCGGTGAAAACGCCGGCGCGGTTGCTCCGGAAGCCGCCAAGATTTCCGGCGTGCGCAAAGTGCTGAAAGCCGAAGGTGAGAGCCTGCGCAAGCAGACCGCCGAAGCGATGGAAGCCCTCGTTGTGCCGCTGATGGCAGGCTATGACGCCGTGTTCCTGGCCGCGACCACCACGGGCAAGAACGTCGCCCCGCGTATCGCCGCGAAACTCGACGTGATGCAGATTTCCGAAATCATCGGCATCGAAGACGACTCGACCTTCGTGCGTCCGATCTATGCCGGTAACGCCATCCAGACCGTGAAATCGGCAGACGCCAAGAAAGTCATCACCGTTCGCGGCACGGCTTTCCCGGCAGCTGGCAATGACGGTTCGGCTTCGGTGGAAGACGTGGCCGCCCCGGCTGGTCCGTTCAAATCCGAGTTCGTCTCCGAAGAGATGGTCAAGTCGGATCGCCCGGAACTCGCCGGCGCCAAGCGCGTCGTCTCCGGTGGCCGCGCGCTCGGCTCGTCCGAGAAATTCCAGGAAGTCATCTTCCCGCTGGCCGACAAGCTGGGCGCCGCTGTTGGCGCTTCGCGCGCGGCAGTGGACGCAGGCTATGCGCCCAACGACTATCAGGTCGGCCAGACCGGCAAGATCGTTGCCCCGGAACTCTACATTGCCGTCGGTATCTCGGGCGCCATCCAGCACCTTGCTGGCATGAAGGACTCCAAGATCATCGTGGCGATCAACAAGGACGAAGAAGCTCCGATCTTCCAGGTGGCTGATTATGGCCTCGTGGGCGATCTCTTCACCATCGTTCCGGAACTGACCAACGCGCTCTGATCCGGCCACGATCAGGTCCAGACACATGCAGACGCCCCGGCCAGATGGTCCGGGGCGTTTCTTTTTGGGGGCACGGCCCGCGCCATTGATCGGCGGGGTATTCTGCGTCAGGGTTGCGACATTCTGGGAGGTATCAGATGGTCCGCGATCTGGTTGTCAGGGAATTGGATCATGATCCGCGATTTCGCTGGCGGGGCGGCGCTGTCACCCGGATAGAAAACCTTTCGGACATCGTGTTTGCTCTGGCCTTTGGCATGCTGGTTTCCTCGGCAGCCAGGCCCACAACATTTTCCGAACTGACCGGCCACTTGTTGACGATTGTGCCAGTGGCCGCTGGATTTGCGCTTCTGGTGCTGATCTGGAATGCGCACTTCACCTTTTTCCGGCGATATGGCGTGGCCGATGGGCGGATCATATTGCTGAACTGCGTTCTGCTTCTGCTGGTCCTGTTTGTGGCCTATCCGCTCCGCTTCATCTTCGACAGCCTGTTCGGGGTCATTCTGGCGCAACTGGGAAACTGGGCGGTTCTTGAAGGAACCGGCATAGGCTTCCGGGAGGCCGGGATAATCATGGCCTATTTCAGCTTCGGGTATGCCCTGATCTTTCTGATCATCAGCCTGATGTATGGCCACGCCCTGGGCCGAAGTCAGCAGCTGGAGCTTTCTGAAACCGAGAAAGCCATCACCCGGCAATCGCTCTGGCACTATGGCTGTCAGGCCGGCATGGCGACGGTGACGGGACTGGTGGCGCTGCTGACGCCGGCCGGGCCGATTGCCGGGGCGCTGATGATCCTGATCGGACCGCTGGTGTTTCTGGGTAGCCGCTTCATCAAGACCCCGGCCCTTGCCGGGCATTCGCAAGAGGCAGGCGCGATGCAGTAGGCCTGCAGCAAGTGCCGCAGATCGCAGGTCTGCGCGCAGACTTTGACGCACTGCACAATGGAGTATAACCATTCGCAAAAAACAAAATCAGGATGCAGCAGGATATGACAGAGATTCGGACAGTCGGCGTGATCGGCGCAGGTCAGATGGGCAACGGGATTGCTCATGTGAGCGCGCTTGCAGGCTATGATGTCGTGCTGAGCGATGTTTCTGAAGCGGCGCTGAAAGCCGGGATGGAGACCATCGAGCGCAACATGTCCCGCCAGGTGGCGCGAGAGATGATCACCCTGGACCAGATGCAGACGGCGCTGAAACGCATTCGCCCGTCAGCCTCTGTGAAGGCGCATGAAGCCTCCGACCTGGTGATCGAGGCGGCCACCGAGAAGCGGGAAGTGAAAGAGCAGATCTTCCGCGCGCTCTGCGAGGTGGTGCCTGCCCATGCCCTGCTGGCCACGAACACCTCCTCGATCTCCATCACCCGCCTGGCCTCCGTGACGGATCGCCCGGAGCGGTTCATCGGCCTGCACTTCATGAACCCCGTACCGCTGATGAAGCTGGTCGAGGTGATCCGTGGCCTGAATACCGAACAGAACACCTATGAAGCCGTGATCGGTTACACCAAGACCATCGGCAAGACGACGACCAATGCCGAAGACTATCCGGCCTTCATCGTGAACCGCATCCTGATGCCGATGATCAACGAGGCGGTCTATACGCTGTATGAAGGCGTTGGCTCGGTGGCGTCCATCGATACGGCAATGAAGCTGGGCGCCAACCATCCGATGGGGCCGCTGCAACTGGCTGACTTCATCGGCCTCGATACCTGCCTGTCGATCATGCAGGTGCTGCATGACGGGCTTGCCGATACGAAGTATCGCCCGTGCCCCCTGCTGGTGAAGTTCGTGGAGGCAGGCTGGCTTGGCAAGAAGTCCGGCAAGGGCTTCTATGACTATTCGGGCGATGCGCCGGTGCCCAGCCGGTAGATCTGGTTACCAGATTAACCGTTTTTGTTAGAGATCCTTGCTTTCCGGACAGGTTTCTAAACTTCCGGTTAACATCCTTTCGGCAGGCTCTGCTTCGGGTATTCCGGAGGCTGAGCTATGTTTGTCCGCACACGTATTGTGCCGATTGTCGGAGCGATAGTGTTCATCCTGATGGCGCTGCTCGGGGCACGGTTTGCGTCCGAGAATGCGCAGGCCGCCACTGAGCTTGGCGGAACGGTGTATTGGTCGGACGGGGATTCCGGGCGCCTTTCAGATGGCACGAAGTTTCGCCTGCACGGCGTGGACGCGCCCGAGACAGGGTCCATGAAACAGCGCGGCGGAGCCAAATGCGAGGCGGAGCGGGAGCTTGGCTATGATGCCAAGGCGGCGGCGGTGGAGCTGACGCGCGGGCGGGCGGTAACCGTCAGCCGGATCATGGGCCGGGACAGATACGGGCGCAATGTGGTGACCCTTTCGCTGGAAGGCGAAGACCTTGCCAAGCTGCTGGTGGCGAGCGGCACGCACAAAGCCTGGGATTATGACGGGGGCGCGCCCAAGCCCGACTGGTGCGGTGGGTGGGGCAGTGGCGCGGCTCCGTGAACTTTTCTCAAGGCACTTGTAAAGACCGGGCCCGCGATTAGCCTTGCAAGCGATTGCAAGGACGAGGCGCCCGATGATTCAAGATTTGCTCAAGCTGACGGCAGGCGCCGGGCTGGCGCTGATGGTAGCGGCTTGTGACGAGCAACCGCCGCGCGCCAGGCCTGCAGCTTTCGATCCGATGGTTGCCAACCCAGCCACCCAGAAGGCGGTGAAGGCCGACGAGGCAGCAAGCTGGTCGCCGCCCCAGCAGGCCGCGTTTCTGGCCGGGCGCGTAATCGCTGCCGACAGTGTGTTCCGGGCAGGGGACCGGGACACAGCCAAGGCGCAGCTGGGCGATCTCAGACAGCAGATGGCGGCGCTTGATGCCGGCGCGCTACAGGCGCTGGGATTTGAGCCCGCGCGGATCGACGCGATCCAGGGCGCGCTGGATCTTGACCTGCCGGACGAGGAAATCGCGCCGCTGTTTGCCGGCGCAGAGGCCAATCTTTCCGGCGTGATCGAGGTGTCTGGCGTGGCACCGAAGGAGACCGTCACCTTTCTGATGCGGCTTTCCGCGGAGGCTTATGACGCCGGGGTCAGATATGGCGAGATCAGAGATCTGGAGGCCTATCAGGCGGCCTATGGCTATGCGGTGGCCGCGCGCGACCTGATCTCGCCGCTGGATGAGACGGTGTATGGTGATCTGCGGCTGGAACTCGATATTCTGGTGCTGATGTGGCCCGCCACCGGGCCGCTTGCCGGGCGCACGCCGCCACCGGAGGTGCGGATGTCCGAGCAGTTTGCGCGGGTCAAAGTGGCCCTGGCAGTATTGCCCTAGCGGGCCGCGTTCTTGATGGCCGCATCGATGAACTGCACAGCGTCGGCGGATGCCCAGTCGGCATCGCCTGCCAGGCGGGCGATTTCGATCCCGTCGGGGCCGTAGAGGATCGTGGTCGGGAAGCCGCGCACGCCGGCGCCATAGATCACGTCGCCATTGTCCATCGGGGCGTGCCGGAAGGCGATATTGGCGGCGCCAAGCTCCGTCAGGCGGCGCTTGGCATACTCGGCGTCTTCCGGAGAATCGACGCTGAGGGCGACGACTTCGAACTTGTCGCTGGCGCGGGCGGTCTGCAGCGCGCCGAGGGCGGGCATCTCCTTCTCGCAGGGCGGGCACCAGGTGGCCCAGTAATTGACCAGGATGGTCTTTCCCTTGAAGATTTCGAGTGTCTGTTGCGTAGTGTCGGTATCGGTGAAGGTGCCGGCAGGGATTGGTTGACCCGCGCTGCCGAAATCCAGCTTCGCCATCTCGCCTTTGGCGAAGCCCTGATAAGGGTTTCCGTCAGGCTTTCCTGTCGCAGCGCTCATCAGCACGTAGACAATCGCTGCAAGGGCGACCAAGAAGAGGCCGAAATAGGCGTAGCGGGTCATGGGATGGGCCCTTCACTGGCGTCAGTTACAGATACGAGGATATGGCAATGGCGGATGACAAAGGCCAGATGATGTGGGGCGGGCGTTTTGCCGCGACACCTTCGGCCATCATGGAAGAGATCAACGCCTCGCTGGATATCGACCGGCGGATGGCGGAAGAGGATGTGGCGGGCAGCCGGGCGCATGCCGACATGCTGGCCGAAATGGGCATCCTGAGCGTGGCCGACAATGAGGCGATCCAGGCCGGGCTCGACCAGGTGCTGGAAGAGATGCGGGCTGGGACGTTCCCCTTCCGGCGCGAGCTGGAGGACATTCACATGAATGTCGAGGCCCGCCTCAAGGAACTGATCGGTGAGCCGGCCGGGCGGTTGCATACCGCGCGCTCCCGCAATGATCAGGTGATTACCGACTTCCGCCTGTGGACGCGCGGGGCGCTGGACGAGACGGGGCAGCTGGTGGCGGGGCTTCAGGCAGCGCTGGTGCGCCGGGCCGATGAGAACACCGCCACGGTCATGCCCGGCTTCACCCATCTGCAGACGGCCCAGCCGGTGACGCTCGGCCACCACCTCTTGGCGTATGTCGAGATGCTGGAGCGGGACCGGTCGCGGTTGCAGGACTGCGCCGTGCGTCTCAACGAATGCCCCCTGGGAGCGGCGGCGCTGGCCGGGACGGGGTTCCCGATTGACCGGGACATGACGGCCGAGGCGCTGGGCTTTGCCCGGCCGATGGCCAACTCGCTGGACGCCGTTTCGGCGCGCGATTTCGCGCTGGAGGCCCTTGCGAGCCTGTCGATCGCGGCAACCCATCTCTCGCGTCTTGCCGAGGAGATTGTGCTGTGGACCAGCCCGCAATTCGGGTTCGCGCGCCTCAGCGACCAGTGGTCGACGGGCTCTTCGATCATGCCGCAGAAGCGCAACCCGGATGCGGCCGAACTGATCCGGGCGAAAGCCTCGCTGATCACTGGCCAGTATGCGGCGCTGCAGGGCGCCATCAAGGCGCTGCCGCTGGCCTATGCCAAGGACCTGCAGGACGACAAACGCCTCACTTTCGACGCCTTTGACACGTTCAATCTGTGCATCCGGGCAATGACCGGCATGATCGAAACCATCAGCTTCAAACCCGATGTGATGCGGGCCGCGGCGGCAAAGGGCTTTTCCACGGCGACGGACCTGGCCGACTGGCTGGTGCGGGAGCTCGGGATGCCATTCCGCGACGCGCACCATGTCACCGGCCGTATCGTGGCGCGGGCCGAGGCAGAGGGGGTTGATCTGGCCGACCTGCCCCTGAAGGAGATGCAGGCGGTGCATGGTGCCATCACGCAGGAAATTTTCAGCGTGCTCAGCGTGGAAGCGTCAGCTGCTTCGCGTACCTCATATGGCGCCACAAGCCCTGTTCGCGTGGCCGAACAGGTGGCACAGTGGAAACAGAGACTTCGAGTGGAGTAGTCCCATGAAACGTATTCTTGCCCTCGCGGCGATTGCCCTTCTCACGACCAGCCTGTCGGCGTGTGGCCTGCAGGGACCGCTTCAGCGGCCCGGTCCGCTGATCGGAAATCCTTCCAGCGATGTTGACCCGGCCACGCTTCCGGATGGGGAGGCCCGCGACCTGCCGCAGCTGCCCGACCGCCCTTCGCAACAACAGACGCCCGCCGCAGAGGATGAACTCCTCGGCGGGCCGGGAGGCAGCTGATGAAGACCAGAGCATTCCTGCTGGCGACACTCGCGGGCGCCTTTCTGGCAGCCTGCCAGACCGCGCCCGCTGCGCCTGAACCCGAACCGGTTGCCGAGGAGCTGCCGGTCGTCGATGTGCCGCCACCGCCATCAGCGGACGAGCCCCGCGTGAACGAGTGGGGCGGGGAAGTTCCCGAGAACAAGCCTGCCGGGGATGTTGACGAAGGCGGACTTGGCGACCTCTCCTGACCTGGAGCCTATATGCATCATTTCAATTATGCCGGAGGCCGCCTCCAATGTGAGGGCGTCGACCTTGGCCGCATTGCGGACGAGGTGGGAACACCGGTTTATGTCTATTCAAATGCCACGCTGCAGCGCCATGCGCGGGTGATCGCCGAGGCGTTCAGCGGCCAGAAGGTGCTGATTGCCTATTCGGTGAAGGCCAATGGCAACCTGGCCGTTCTGGCGACCCTGGCGGCCGAAGGCTGCGGGGCCGATGTGGTCAGCGGCGGCGAGATGCAGCGGGCGATGAAGGCGGGCATTCCGGCTGCGCGCATTGTTTTCTCCGGCGTCGGCAAGACGGCGGCTGAGATGAAGCTGGCGCTCGAAGCGGGCATTCACCAGTTCAATGTCGAGAGCGCCGGTGAACTGCGCCTCCTGTCGAAGGTGGCGAGTGATCTGGGGCGCACCGCCCCGATTGCGCTGCGCGTGAACCCGGATGTGGCGGCTGGCGGGCATCCGAACATCTCGACGGGCAAATCCGGCGACAAGTTCGGTGTGCCCTGGGGCGAGGCCGAAGCGCTTTATGCGGAGGCGGGTAAGCTACCGGGCATCAAGGTGGTTGGCGTTGACGTGCACATCGGCAGCCAGATCGGAGAGCTTGGCCCGATGCGGGCGGCGTTCGAAAAAGTTGTTGGCCTTGCCCTGCGCCTGCGGGAGCAGGGGCATGACATCGCCCGCATTGATGTGGGCGGCGGGCTGGGCATCCCTTACCGCGAAACCGACGCGCCGGCTGCGCCCTCGGCCTATGCGGCGATGATTTCAGATGTCACGGCGGGCCATGGCTTTGAGGTGATCCTGGAACCGGGCCGCGTGATTGCCGGGAATGCGGGCGTGCTGCTGACCACGGCCCTCTATGAAAAACAGGCGCCGGACCGGACATTCCTGATCATCGATGCGGGCATGAATGATCTGATCCGTCCGGCGCTCTACGGGGCGCATCACGACATCCGCCCCCTGGCCGAACCTGCACTAGGGACTGCGGAAAAGACCTATGACGTGGTGGGGCCGATCTGCGAGTCGACTGACAAATTTGCCACCGCCCGCAACCTGCCGGAGGTGGCGCCGGGTGACCGTCTGGCGTTCATGTCTGCAGGCGCCTATGGCGCTGTGCTCTCTTCGGCCTACAATGCCCGTCCATTGGTTCCGGAAGTTCTGGTCAGTGGCGATCACTATAGCGTGGTGCGCCGGCGGCCGGATTTCGACGAAATGACGATGCTGGAAGAGGTGCCCGATTGGATCAAGGCGAAGGCCTGAACACGCTGGGGAAGAAGCTGGCGGCGACGCGCCGCCGGCTGACGCTTCTGGCGCTGGGCCGCGCCTGGTGGCCAGCCTTTGTCTTTATCGCCGGTTTCCTGGCTATCGCGCTGGCGGGCGGTTTTGACCGGCTGAGCAGTTTCCTGGCGGCGCTTATCCTGCCGCTTCTGATCCTCACCGGCATCGGTCTTTGCTGGATGTCCTGGCGGCGGTATCGGCGGCCGGCAGAGGCCGATGTGGTCCGCGCGCTCGATGGGCAGTCTGAGCTGCGGCCCGTTTCATCGCTGACGGACCGGCCAGCTGACCCAGCTGCGGGACCGGCAAGCCTCTGGCGGGCGCACCGGGCGCGGCTGGTTGCGGAAATCGGAAATCTTCGTCTGCCGCGTCTGGCGGCGGAATGGGCGGCGCTCGATCCTTACCGCGTGCGCTATATCGTGCCGGTGGTTGTGGTGGCGCTGGCACTGGTTGCGGGACCGGCGGCGCCGGGGCGGATTTTACGTGCCCTGAGCCCGGATCTCGGCGCGCTGGCGGGCGCTGACAAGATGGTGGTGGAAGCCTGGGTGACGCCGCCCGAACATACCGGCCGGGCGCCGGTCTTCCTGCAGGCGGGCATGAAAGATGTGCGCGTGCCGGTCGGTTCTGAAATTACCCTGCGCACGCAGGCGCCCTCGGCGCCGAAACTCATTCTGCGCGGCGACAAGCGCAAGACGATACGTTTTGCCCAGACGCCAGAAGGCGCTTTCGAAGCGCGCGCCCGGATAGAGGGTGACACACGCCTGACCGTGAACTGGTGGGGCGAGCGGGCACGGTGGAATTTCATTGTGCTGCCCGATGAAGTGCCGCTGATCGCTTTCGACAGCCCGCCTGCGCCCGGGCAGAGGGATCAGGTTGAGTTCAAATGGAAAGCGGGCGATGATTATGGCGTGACCGCCGTGGAACTGGCGATCCGCTTGCGCGTGCCGCATCCGGCTGCTCCGGAGGCGGAGGACCGTGTGCCCGTGCCGATGCCGGGCGCGCCGGGCGCCAGGGAGTTGTCGGCTACCGCGCAGCTGGATCTTACCCGTCACCGCTGGGCCGGCCTGCCGGTGGATGTGCGGCTGGTTGCCCGGGATGGGGCCGGGCAGGAGGGTTTCAGCGAGTCGCTGCCGTTTATCCTGCCGGAGAAGCTGTTCCTCGATCCGCTGGCGCAGGCGGCGCAGGAAGCGCGCGTAACTGTGCTGCGCGAGCCCCGCCCGTATGCCGAGATGCCCAGGAATGACCAGGCGCTGACCGATGGCGCAATCAACACGGCGGCCACCGGGCGGCTGGACGCGGCGCCGGAGGGCGTGCGCCAGGCCGCCCTGATGCTCGATTCGGTGACCTATCGCGGCGAAATGTTCATCAATGACCTGGGTGCCTTCATGGGTCTGCGCATGGCGCTTGGCACATTGCAGACGGCCGGCACGAAGGCGGAAGCGGACGCGGTGGAGCCACTGCTCTGGGCCATCGCGCTGAAACTGGAGCATGGCAGTGTGGCTGATGCGCGGGCGCGGCTGGAGGCGGCCCGCGCGGCGCTCGAGCGGGCCTTGCGGGAAGGCGCGCCGGAAGAGGAAATCCGCAGGCTGATGGAAGCTTTCCGCGACGCCGCCAACGAATACCTTGCCGCGAAAATGGCCGAGGCGATGGCTGGCGGGCTGGACGCGCCGGAGCAGCAGCAGGATGGCCAGGCCCAGGCGGGCGGAGATTCCCTCGGCGGGCAGGATTTCGAGGACATGCTGAATGCGCTGCAGGATCTGACCGAAACGGGCGCCGCCGAACAGGCGCGCCAGCTGCTTTCCGACATCACCAACCTGCTGGAAAATCTCGAATTCCAGCGGGGGCAAGGTCAGGGTGACGGGATGCCGGGCGAGCAGGCCGATGGCGAGGACAGCGACCTTCCGCCTGAAGAACAGGAACTGACCGACGCCATGCGGCGCCTGTCCGAAATCCTCCGCGAGCAACGCCAGCTCAATGATGACACCCTTGCTCAGCAGCGCGGCGAGCAGTCGGGCCAGAGCGGGCAACAGCCCGGCGAAGGCACCGATCAGGGAGAGGGCACAGGCGAAGGGCAGGAGCAGGATGGTGGTCCAGGCCAGGGCACCGGCACGCCCGGCGCTGGCCGCGGCGGTTCGCTGGCGGAGCGTCAGGCTGAACTTGGCCGTCTGGTGGAAGAACTGGCACGGCGCGGCGGGAACAGCGGCCAGACGGGCGAAGAGGGGGCAGGCCAGCCCGGCGCTGGCCTGGATGAAGACGCCTTGCGCGCAATTCTGGAAGCGCAGCGCCGCGCCGAACGCGCCCTTCAGGGCGGCAATGAGGGCCGCGCCGTGATGGATCAGGAACGGGCTACGCAGATGCTCTCGGAACTCTCCCGTGAGATGGCAGAGCAGATTGACCAGATGCGGGCAAACCGGCTGGGCGAGCAGGGGAAAAACTCCAACGATCCGCTGGGGCGGCCGCTGACGGGCGCAGGCAATGACGGGCAGGGCGTGGAGATACCGTCTGAATCCGAACGTCAGCGTGCCAAGGATATTCTCGATGAACTCCGCCGCCGCTATGGCGAGGCTGAGGATGAGGAAGAACGCGAATATCTCCGCCGGCTGCTGGAGCGTTTCTGATCGGGCGCTTGCCGGGGCGAGGCTGCCATGGTCTGCTTCGGGCAAAACAAGACCGGGAGGAAATACAATGGCGGCGCGTTGGGAATATACCAAGGGTCTCAAGGACATCGGCAACGGGCTGTACGCCTGGTTGCAGCCTGATGGCGGCTGGGGCTGGTCGAATGCCGGGCTGATCCGGGATGGAGAGGCCTCGCTTCTAGTCGATACGCTGTTCGACATGGCGCTGACGCGCGAGATGCTGGACGCGATGGCTGATGCCACAGGCATTGGCGCGGAGAAGATCGGCACGATCGTCAACACCCACGCCAACGGCGATCATTGCCATGGCAATGGCTGCTGTCCGCAGGCGGAGATTATTGCGAGTGAGGCGAGTGCCCGGGAAATGGCAGAAGTGCCGCCCGCCATGCTGGCGCAGTTCAAGAAGATGGGCGCGCAGCTGGGGCCTGCCGGCGCCTATTTCGCGGACATATTCGCCCCGTTCGATTTCGAGAATGTCGATGAGCGCAAACCCACGCAAACCTTCTCCGGCGCCATGGAGCTGAAGGTGGGCGACAAGGCGGTGCGCCTGATCGAGGTGGGCCCGGCGCATACAGGCGGGGATGTGCTGGTGCATGTGCCCGGAGACAGGGCGGTGTTTACCGGAGACATTCTCTTCATCAATGGCACGCCGCTGATGTGGGCGGGGCCGGTGGCAAACTGGATTCGCGCCTGTGACGAAATCATTGCCATGGATGTTGATGTGATCGTGCCGGGGCATGGTCCGGTAACGGACAAAGCGGGCGTGCGCCGCGTGGCGGAATATCTCGCCTTTGTGGACCGGGAAGCGCGGGCGCGGTTTGAGGCGCGGTTGAGCGCACGGGAAGCGGCGCTGGATATTGCGCTGGGCGACTATGCCGGCTGGGGCGATGCGGAGAGGATCGCGGTCAATGTAGACAGTCTCTACCGGGAATATCGCGGCGACGGCAAGGTGACGCCGGTGATGGACCTGTTTGCGCTGATGGCCGAGGTGCGGGATGCGCAGCGGCGCTGACGCCTAGCGGTTGGCGCCCGGCACCCATTTGACGTCATCGGCGCCGTCATTATTGGCGGCCCGCCCGGCCACGAACAGCCAGTCCGACAGCCGGTTGATGAAGGCGAGGGCTTCAGGGTTCACCGGCTCGTCTTCCATGCTGCGGAGCTCGGCAATGGCGCGCTCTGCGCGGCGGCAGAGGGTGCGTGCCACGTGTAACTGCGCGGCAAGGCGCGAGCCGCCCGGGAGGATGAAGCTGTCGAGGGGCGCGATTGAGGCGTTCATCGCGTCAATCTCTTCTTCAAGCCGGCTGACCTGGGTGGCGATGATGCGCAGCGGCGTCCATTCCAGAACGCGGCCCCGGTCTGGGGTGGCGAGGTCTGCGCCAAGGTCGAAAAGATCGTTCTGTATGCGGCGCAGGCGTGCCAGCATCTCACCATCTGCTTCCAGGGCGGCAACGCCGAGCGCGGCATTGAGCTCATCGACGGTGCCATAGGCGGCCACGCGGGGGTGCCATTTCGCAACCGGCTCGCCCGTGGAGAGGCGGGTTTCGCCCTTGTCTCCGGTGCGCGTGTAGATCTTGTCGATGCGAACCATGGCGAGGCTCTCCTTGTTCAGCCGCCGAACTTGATGGCCCCGGCAGCGATACCGATGAGAACCAGGAAGGCAATCGCGATGGCCTGGAAGATGACGCGCATCCGCATCAGCTTGTTGGACCGGCTCACCTGATTGCCGTCCCGGCGGGCAAGATTGGCGACGCCGATGACCAGAACCACAGCGACGGCGATCAGGGCGGCATAGAAGCCGATTGTCAGGAATTGTTGCATGGCGTTTCGCCTTTCATCCTAGGTGGGCTGGATACTAGTCCGCTTGGCGCAGGTGCGCCCTGCTGCATCGGGTCGCGGCATCCTGGTTCATAGGGTGCCGCCACTCTCAAGCCGGGCGGCCAGCGCCTCCACCTTGGCCGCCATGGCGGTAATCAATCCTGCGGCCCGTGCCTCAGCGGCTGAAGATGGCGCCGCCTGGCGGGCTGCGTCCAGCTCATCCAGCAAGGCGAGGGCCGCGATCAAGAGTAGCCGGTCATCCCCGATATCGCCGACCGCCGAGGAAATGCCTGCCAGCCGGACATCAAGTTGTTCGGCAAGGCGCTGAACCCGCATTTCCTGTCCCGGCGTGCAGGCGATGGAGAAGCTGCGGCCCCGGATGCGGATGTCAGCCTTGGCCATCGCCGGCCTCCTCTTCCTCCGGGCTGAGGGCGGCGCGAACCTCCAGAATGGCGGCGCCGAGGGCCTCGCTCGCCTCATCGGCGAGGGTCTGAAGCTCCTGCTCCCGCGCCAGGGCTTTATCGAGTTGATCGGCCAGCCGGGCGCGATCTTCCACGAGGGCGGCTATTTCGGCTTTCAGGGCGGCTGGATCGCCGGCACGGGTCAAATGGGCTTCGAGCGCCACTTCAAGGCGCTTCAGGGCCGCATCCAGGCGCGTGGCTGCCGAGTCCATGTCATTCATAAGATTATGAAGTATCTGCATTGGTTTGCGCCGCCAAGCGCCTTGACGGAGGCCAGCAAGTCTGGCCTAGCAGCCTCGAACTCAAAACTTCGGGAGATCAGCAGAATGGCTGTCACCAATCGCGACATGGCAAATGCCGTGCGAGCCCTGTCCATGGACGCCGTCGAAGCCGCCAAATCGGGCCATGTCGGCCTGCCGCTGGGTATGGCGGACGCTGCTACCGTCCTCTTCCGCAAATTCCTGAAGTTTGATCCGAAAGACCCCAACTGGGCAGATCGCGACCGGTTTGTGCTCTCGGCCGGTCACGGATCGATGCTGATATACTCCCTGCTGCACCTGACGGGCTATGCTTCGGTCAGCCGCGATGACATCCGCAATTTCCGCCAGCTGGGCGCCAATACGCCGGGCCATCCGGAGAATTTCGTCACCCTTGGCGTCGAGACGACCACCGGCCCGCTGGGGCAGGGCATCGCCACCGCCGTCGGCATGGCCATTGCCGAGCGTCACCTGAACGCCCGGTTTGGCAATGATCTGGTCGATCATCGCACCTGGGTGATTGCCGGGGATGGCTGCCTGATGGAAGGCGTCAGCCAGGAAGCGATCACGCTGGCCGGCCATATGAAGCTGAACAAGCTGATCGTGCTGTTCGACGACAATGCCGTCACCATTGATGGCTCGACCGACCTCTCGGATTCCACCGACCAGTGCGCCCGGTTTGAAGCCTCTGGCTGGATCAGCCGCCGCGTGGACGGGCATGACGAGAAAGACGTTGAGGCGGCCCTGAAATGGGCCACCAAGCAGAAGAAGCCGGTTTTCCTGGCGGTCAAAACGATCATCGGTTTCGGCGCGCCGAAACTCGCCGGCACCGGCAAGGCCCATGGCGGCCCTTACGGCGCTGAGGAAATCGACGGCATCCGCAAATCCCTGGATTGGCCGCATGCCCCGTTTGAAGTGCCTGAAGCGATCGAGAAAGCCTGGGCGAAAGCCGGGGAGCGTTCGCAGGCCGAACATGCCGCGTGGAAGAAGCGCCTGACGGCAAGCCCGCACAAGGGTGAGTTCAATGCCGCGATCGCAGGCCGTCTGCCGAAAAATCTCGGCAAGGCCGTGATCAAGCACAAGAAGGCCGTGGCCGAAGGCGGCGCCTCTAAGGCAACCCGCGTGTGGAGCGGTGAAGCGCTGGAAGTGATCACCGGCCTTGTTCCGGAAATGGTCGGAGGCTCGGCAGACCTTTCGGGCTCGAACAATACCAAGACCAGCCACACCGCGCCGATGACGCCGAAAAGCTGGGATGGCCGCTACATCCATTACGGCGTGCGCGAGCACGCGATGGCCGCAGCGATGAACGGCATGGCGCTGCATGGTGGCATCATTCCCTATTCGGGCACTTTCCTTGTGTTTGCCGATTACAGCCGCGCCGCGATCCGCCTGGGCGCGCTGATGGGCACGCAGGTCGTCCATGTGATGACGCACGATTCCATCGGCCTTGGCGAAGATGGCCCGACGCACCAGCCGGTGGAGCATGTGGCCTCGCTGCGCGCGATGCCGAACATGATCGTCTTCCGCCCGGCTGACGGCGTGGAGACAGCCGAGTGCTGGGAACTGGCGCTGCACCGCAATGAAGGCCCCTCGACCATGGCGCTGACCCGCCAGAACGTGGCCCCCGCCCGCAAGACGCATACGGACGAGAATCTCTCCGCGAAGGGTGGCTATGTGTTGTCGCCCGCCGGCAAGGGCAAGGAACGCGGCGTGCTGATCGCCACGGGCTCGGAAGTCGAGATTGCGCTGAAGGCGCAGGCTCTGCTGGCTGAAGAGGGGATCGCCGTGCGCGTTGTCTCGATGCCGTCGATGGAGCTGTTCGGCCAGCAGGACGCCGCCTACCGCGCTCAAACGCTGGGCAAGGATCTGCCTAAGGTCGCCATCGAGGCAGGGGTTCGTTTCGGCTGGGACCGCTGGATCGGCGCCGAGGGCGGCTTTGTCGGCATGGACAGCTTCGGCGCGAGCGCCCCTTATCAGAAGCTCTACCAGCATTTCGGCATCACGGCGGAAGCTGCCGTCGCCGCGATCAAAGAGCGTCTCTGATCTAGCCGCCGGTATAATTTGCCCGTGGGCGGATGATGCGATTGCTGGCGCGCTGCTCCATGGCATGCGCAATCCATCCGGCCATCCGGCCGCTGGCAAAGATCAGGAACGGCGCGTCATCCGGCAGGACCAGATGAACGGTCAGCGCGGCCAGCGCCATGTCGATATTGGCTGCGTCGCCCGCTGTGGCTTCGGCTGCGCGGATGGCGCGGCGAAGCTCCGCCGCCGGCTTCATCCATTTGAGCAGGGCGGCGGCGCGCGGATCTCCCTCCGGATAGAGGGCGTGCCCCATGGCGGGGATATGCTGGCCGCGTGCTGAAATATCCGTGAGCGCAGCATCTGGCCCGGCTTCAAGGGCGCGTTTCAGATAGGCAAGGGCGCGCGCGGAGGCTTCGCCATGCAGCGGCCCTGTCAAGGTGGCGCAGCCGGCGAGCGCGCAGGCAGCCAGCGGCGCGCCCGTTGAGGCGGCAACGCGCGCCGCGAACGTGGACGGATTGAGCTCATGATCGGCGACAAGCACCAGAGCCCGCCGCAGCATGTCCGTCCCGCCCGGCGAGAGGCCCCAATGCCGGGCAAGCCGCTGATGGAAGAAGCCGCGCCCGCCGGTGCCGGTAATCGCGTTGCAGAAACCCGAGAGGAGGGATGCGCCCTCAGTGGCCAATGCTGCGGGGCCGCGTCCAAAACTCGGTGGGTCAGTGGCGGCGCGGGCCGCCAGAAATTCCAGCGCGCCGGCCTTTCCGCATAGGGTTGCTGGCCGCGTCTCTGCGGCGCGCTGGGCCGGCAGGGGGCCGGCATCCCAGAGAAGGGCGGCGGTTTCTTCAAGTGTTGCCTCCGCCGCGAGGCGCACCGCGTCGCGGCTGCGATAAATCAGCTTGCCTCTGCGCACGGTGGTGATGGCGGTCTCCATCACCGGTTCGCCCCAGGAAATCGCTGCGCGGGCAATGGCCTCGCGGCCCCGTCCGCTGCGGCGGCGCTTCAGCAATGTTTCTATATCAGCGGCAGAATAGAGGCTGGCGCGAGGATCATCCGCATCCGGCCTGGAAGCAATCAAACCCCGGCTGACATAGGCATACAGGGTCTGGGGCTTTACCCCCAAAAGGCTCAGAGCGTCCGTGCGTGCAATCCACATTATATGTTGATTGTATTGATCAAGATTGACGATGCCAAGATCCCTGCCGAAATGGATTTCCAGATGTAGAGGGAGATCCCGTCATGGATTCCGGGCTTGAAAATATTGTTGCGGCAGAGACCGTCCTGTCAGATGTGGACGGACAGAACGGCCGCCTGATCATTCGTGGTTGGCCGGTTGAGATGCTCGCAGCGTCCATGGCGTTTGAAGATGTGGCGCATCTGTTGTGGCAGGGGTTCTTTGATGATCTGCCGGATGTTGCGGAACTTGGCGCGCGGATCGGCGCTGCGCGCGAAGAGGTTTTTGATCTGGTGGCTGATCTTCCGGCCGGTCTGGACGTGGTGTCATATCTTCGTGCGGGATGGGCGTTGTTGCCAGACGATGAGAGCCTTGAAACCGCCATCCGGCTGGCTGCCGCCGGGCCGGTGGCGACGGCCGCTGCGGTTCGGCGGAGGAGGGGAGAGGGCGCTATCGCGCCAGACAGAGGCTTGTCCCAGTCCACCGATTTCCTCCGGATGCTGACGGGAAATCAGGCTGGTCAGGCCGAGGCCCGCGCGCTGGATGCCTATCTTGTGACGGTCTGCGATCACGGGCTGAATGCGTCTACATTTGCGGCCCGCGTTGTGGCGTCAACGCGAGCCGGGCTTGTCTCGGCTGCCGTTGCCGGCATCTCGGCGCTCAAGGGCCCGCTGCATGGCGGCGCGCCGGGCCCGGTGCTGGACATGATAGACGCCATCGGGTCGCCGGCCAGTGCGGAGCGCTGGATTGAGGGCGCGCTCAATCGCGGCGACCGGCTCATGGGATTTGGCCACCGGGTTTACCGGGTGCGCGATCCCCGGGCGGATGCTCTCAAAGCGGCTGTCGCGCGGCTGCCGGGAACGACTGGCCGGCTCGAATTTGCCGAGCATATTGAACAGGCCATACTTGGCCGGCTGGCAGCGAAATATCCCAAGCGGCGGCTGGAAACGAATGTGGAGTTCTATACGGCGCTGCTGCTGGAAGCGCTCGGCCTTCCCCGCGAAGCATTTACGGCGGTCTTTGCCTGCGGCCGGGTGCTGGGCTGGACGGCGCATGCGCGCGAACAGATTGGAGAAGGGCGGCTGGTGCGCCCGCGCTCTGTCTATCGGGGCCCAGTGCCGGCGGCGGCCTGAGCCATCAGCCCTTCAGGTTCTTGCTGAACAGGTCCAGCTGGTTGGGATCGGCCGGTTTTTGGCGGCGGGTCTTGGTGCGGCCGCGGCGGAAATAGAGGTCATCGGTGTGATCTTCTTCCGCCGGTGGCGGGGGGGCGGGCTCGAAGGCGCGCTTCTCCGGCGGGCGGACATCGCTCGGGTCCACCAGCTTCCACCAGTTCACCGCCACGACGGCGTGGCCGGAGGTATCTTCATAGCGCTGCAGATGGCCGGCTGGGCCGTCGGCGCCGATAGCCTTGAACAGAGCATCGGCTTCGGCCTCGGCCAAGTGCAGCCAGCTGGTTTCCAGCCCCTGCAGCGCCAGCCCTCTGGCAAGGGCCATTGCTTCGCGCCGGCTGCGCGCCGTGGGCGCGCCGGGCTTCAGTGCATCTTCAAGGGAGCGGGCAACGGGATAGGCAAGGCTCATGACAGGGGCGAGGTAAGCGTGTCCTCGCCTGGCGTCCAGCCCGTATCAGCGGCATTGGTAAGCCGGGCGGCGGCCAGACGGGCAAATCGCAGGGTCACTGCCTTGCGCCGGGCTGGCACAAGGCGGGTTTCCGGTGCTTCCCGGATCACTGCCCCATAGAAGGCATCGGCAATGATCAGGCCGGTGTCCGGCGGGATCAGCTCCTGGGGGAAGTCTGCGCCAACGGCGAAAGTCAGCCGGTCGCAATAGTCCATATATTCCCGCCATTTGGCGTCGGACTTGAAGTCCTGGATACTGGATTTAATCTCGATCATCCAGATGTCCCCGGCCGGGCCAATCGCGGCGATATCGGCCCGGCGATTGTTGGCCAGCGTCATCTCCGTGACGCCGTAATAGCCCAGCTGCGCCATCAGCCGCAGCGTGCCGCGGCAGATCTCGGCGGCGCGGCGGAGGGGCAGCTCTTCATTGGAGGTATCGGCCATGGCGGCGCGTTCCGGTATTGTTCCTTTTTGGCCACCCTATGCCCGGCGGGGTTTTCCCGTCAAGCGGAGGTGGCTGCAAGGCTGCTTGGGCGGAGGGGGCGAAAATCAAGGCCCGCCAGTGATCCAGCCAGGAATGCGGGGCGTAGAGGTTGGGGAGAGAAGCATATCCGGCCTGCAGGAGGTTTCGCGTGCCAAATGCCTATTCAGCGACGAGCCCGGCGGACCGCCAGTTCGTGAAGACGGCGATGAAGGCACCCCTGCTTGATCCGGCGCATGAGGCGTCGCTCGCCCGGCGCTGGCGCGAAGGCGCGGATGAGGCCGCGCTGCATGAGCTCACCACGGCATATATGCGTCTCGTCATCTCCATGGCCGCGAAGTTTCGCCATTACGGCCTGCCGATGGCCGATCTGGTATCGGAAGGCAATGTTGGCCTGATGCAGGCAGCGGCCCGGTTCGAGCCCGAGCGTGAAGTGCGCTTCTCCACCTATGCCAGCTGGTGGATACGGTCTTCCATTCAGGACTATGTGCTACGCAACTGGTCTATCGTCCGCACCGGGACGACCTCGGCGCAGAAGTCGCTGTTCTTCAATCTGCGCCGGTTGCGGGCGCGCATCTCCGATCTTGGCGACGGAACGATGACCGCCGAGAACCGGGAATGGGTGGCCACCCATCTGGGCGTCCCGCTGCGGGATGTGGAGACAATGTCTGCCCGGCTTTCGGGATCAGACCGCTCTCTCAATGCGCCCCTGACGATGGAGGGGGACGGGCAGTGGCAGGACATGATCGCCGATGAAAGTCTGCCGCCGGAAGAGGCGGTGATGCGCAGCCGCGACACAGAACGCAGGCATGGCTGGATCGACGCCGCCATGAAGACGCTGACCCCGCGCGAGACCCACATCATCACGCGTCGGCGCCTTTCGGACGAGCCGATGACGCTTGAGGCGCTGGGCGAGGAAATTGGTGTCTCAAAGGAGCGCGTGCGGCAGATCGAGCATGCTGCCCTCCTGAAACTGAAGCGCGCGCTGGAGGAGATTGCAGGCGATCCGGAAACCGCAGGCCTCGTTCCCGACGCCTGACCCGTCAGGGCTCCTCAAGTATTTCCAAATTCAGAGGATGGGTGATCTCCATACGGAGATTGCGTACATAGCCCCTGGCGCGGATACGCGTATCCGGGTCCATCTGGCAAAGCGCGGCAGCAGCGCTCTCTATTTCCAGCACCAGCAGGGAGCGTTCCAGCAGCACGTCGCAGGAGACACCCCGGAAGTCTGAGCCCTGCATGCCCCCCGTAACTGCCTCCACCACCTGGAAGCCCTGGAATGTATCGGGCAGGGCATCAGCCTGGGTGATGGTCCAGAGGCGCCCTTTCCAGAGGCCGGTTTTCGCCTCCCGCGCAGCAACTTCAAGCGGCAGAAGCAGGTCGTTTGCCGCCGCCGTATCGGGATAGACCCGTACGCGCGCGGCGCCGCGTTTCACCATCTCCGCATTCAGCCAGTATTTTGGCCCCAGCGTATCTGTGGTGACGACATGGGCGAGGGCCCGGTCATACCGGTCGCGCGTGAGGCCGCCATAGCGCAGCTCTACCTCCCGGCCGAGAGCCATATCCTCAAGCGCCCGTTTGGATTCCTCAAAGCCCGCCTCGCCGTCGCGGCCCCGGCTTGGTCCGGCCGGCGCCTCGATGCCAATCAGGCGCACGCTCTGCCCGGTTGAGAGCACCAGTGCATCTCCGTCGATCACCCGTACGACGCGGCCCCGCTCTCCCACCGCCAGACCTTCGAGGGGATCAGAGGGCGCGCGGCCGCAAGCGCCCACGATGAGCGCGGCGGCGAAGATCACGAAATTGCGGATCGGCGTCCGGCGCCCTGCCTCGTCCATTGGCCAACTATCACCCGGCGGGCGGGCGGGAGGCAAGTGACTTCGCCTTGCTAAGGCAGACTTCTCGCCGGTAAGCTTTCCCTTACGATAAGTATACGGGAGGAACCCCATGTCAAAACCGCTGAAGCCCTATCGCAAACGGGAGATTGCCGGCCACACGCTGAGCCCTGAATCTCTGGTGATGGGATTTGGCTATGATCCCTTCATGTCTGAAGGCTCGATCAAGCCGCCGATTTTCATGACCTCGACCTTCGCCTTCAAATCTGCCCGCGATGGGGAGGCGCTGTTCCGCCGGCTTGCCGGGCGGTGGGAGGAGGGGGACCCGGAGGAGGCCGACCTCATCTACACCCGCTTCAACAATCCCAATATGGAAGTGCTGGAGGACCGGCTGACCCTCTATGATGGCGGGGAGGCGGCGCTGTCCTTTTCGTCCGGCATGTCGGCCATCACCACGGCGCTGTTTGCCTGCGCTGAGCCGGGAACCGCGATCCTGCATTCCAGCCCGCTTTACGGGGCTTCGGAAGTCTTTGTCCGGAGCTTCATGCCGGGGTGGGGCGTGCAATCGGCAGAGTTCGACGCCTGGTCGACGCAGGAACAGATCCTGGCCACGGCTCGCGAGGCAGTGCGGCGGCATGGCCCCGTTTCCGTGATCTTCACCGAGTCTCCGGCCAATCCCACCAACGCGCTGGTGGACATCGCCGCCTGCGCCCGCGTGGCAGATATCCTCGAAGCGGAGACCGGCCGCCGCCCGATTTTGATGTGCGATAACACCATGATGGGCCCGATCGGCCACAAGCCCTTGAAGCATGGGGCAGACCTCGCGCTCTATTCCCTGACGAAATATGTCGGCGGGCATTCCGATCTCATTGCTGGCGGAATTGTCGGCAATGAAGAGATGCTGACGAAGATCCGCCGTATGCGGAACTATCTCGGAACGATGCTGGACGCTCATACCTGCTGGCTGCTGACGCGGTCTCTGGAGACGGTGCAGCTGCGCATGGAGCGGGCCTTCACCAATGCCAGGGTCTGTGCGGACTATCTGAAGGGCCATGCGAAGGTTTCCCAAGTGATGTATCCGGGCTTCCTGGAGGCGGGCGACCCCCAGAAGCGCGTGTTCGATGAGCAGTGCGAGGCCGCCGGGGCGACCTTTTCCTTTGATGTGAAGGGCGGCAAGGAGGCGGCGTTCCGCCTTCTGGATAATCTGAGGCTGATCAAGCTGGCGGTCAGCCTGGGTGGCACCGAGAGCCTGATGTGCCATCCCGGCTCGACCACGCATTCGGCCGTGCCGGCCGATGTGCGCGCCCGGATCGGCTTTACCGACGGGCTCATCCGCTTTTCGGTGGGTATCGAGGCCCCGGATGACCTTCTGGCGGACCTCAAACAGGCGCTGGAGAATGTCTGACCCATGCATTTCCGCTTCAACGCGCCGGCATTTTCGGATAGGGGAGGCTTTGGCTGGTCCCGTAGCTCAGCAGGATAGAGCGACAGATTCCTAATCTGTAGGCCGTGCGTTCGAATCGCGCCGGGATCACCATCTTCTTTGATTGCTCGGTGCTGATCCCGGCCTTCCCGTATCATCGGGAGCGATCTCTCTTTCCGCGGGAAGGTGTGTTGGATAGCGGCGCGCATCCTCGCTGTTGCAGGCTCTCGCCTCTCCTTGCTGCGCGATGGCGTTTGCAGGGCAAATGCTGATCTTCCGCAGCCTCACCCTGAGGGGAAAGAGCGGGGGGCATCTTTGGGCGGAGGAGGGGGGGACACAAAACTGTCATCTATATCGGCGGCAAATGTCATAAAACCTTCGTCGCGATGGGGCATGGGACGGGTTTGAAGTTTGCCGGGTGGGCCCTCTGCCTGCCGGGGCCAATCATTCGGGAGAGAGTTGATGATCCGATTTCGCACACAGCCCCTGAGGCATCTCCTTGTCGCCGCGCAGATGGCGGCGCTGTCACTGGTGGCCGCCTGCGCGACGCCGGTGCCGGCCGCAGAGGAGGCTGTGGCGCTGCGCTTTGCGGTGCTCGGGGATGCCGAACCCAAGCCGCTGGCGGAGTTTCCCAATATGGCGGGCGCGGTGGCGAATGTGAATGCGCTGGCAGGCCGTGAGCGGATGGATTTTGTCGTCGGCGTGGGCGACATCGCGCATAAGGGAACGCTGCTGCAGTATGAGGCCGCCACGCCTGTGCTGCAGGCGCTGACACTGCCATTCTATCCGATCATGGGGAATGAGGAATACGGCTCGACCGAAGAACGTTTCCTGGAATTCGCCAATCTCTGGAACGAGGGCAAGGCCACATTCGACAGCCGCCGCTATGTGCAGGATCAGGGGCCGGTTGTAATGGTTTATGCTTCCCCTGATTTCAGCCGGGAGTTCCATGACGAAGGTGTTGCCTGGATGCTGGAGGCGGTGCAGGCCGCAGCACCCAAGCCGGTGATGCTGATCGTGCATGGCGCGCAGGTTGGTGTGTACCCGGAAAATGCCGACAAGGGCATCGCCAATCCCCGCTTTGCCGAGGTGGTGGCCCAGCCGAACCTGGCGGCGGTGATCTCCGGCGACCTGCATATGGATATGGACCGCGTGGACCATTCAAAGCAGATCGGCCATGTGCATTATCTGCACATTCCGGCCCTGGAGCGCACCAAGATTCCGGACGAAACCCGCCATACGCCGATGTACCGCGTGTTCACGGTGACCGAAGGCGGCCGGGTGGTCGTTGACACGTATGAGGTGGGCAATCTGCAGCCGCTGGCGCGTCACGCCTACAGCTTCGATCTTCCGGCGACGGAGTAGGCCTCGGGGCCGCTACCAGGCCCCGATATTCGGCGCGCTGGCCCAGGGTTCCTGCGGGGCCAGCGGCTTGCCTTTCTGGAGCAGTTCCACCGAAATGCCGTCGGGCGAGCGGATGAAGGTCATGCGGCCGTCTCTGGGCGGGCGGCTGATCGTAACGCCAAGATCGGCAAAGCGTTGGGTGGCGGCGTAGATGTCCTCGACCTGATAGGCGAGGTGGCCGAAATTGCGCCCGCCGGAATATTCCTTTTCGTCCCAATTATGGGTGAGTTCCACCATCGGGATATTGAGCGAGGTGGGCGAGGCGCCCTCGGGCACGCCGCCACCCCGCTCGATGTCTGCTGGCGCGGCGAGGAAGACGAGGGTGAACCGGCCTGCTTCATTGTCGTAGCGGGTCACCTCGGTCAGACCGAGCCCGTCGCAGAAGAAGCGCTTGGCCGCGTCAATGTCGCCGACACGGATCATGGTGTGGAGGAATTCAGGGCTCATGAATAGGCTTCCTTCAGATTACGGATGACCTGCCGGAGGTTTGGCGGTGTCAGGGTGTAGTAGCGGCGCAGGGCAGCGGCGAGGAGCAGCACGGTTACGCCCATGAAGGCGAGGAAGGTGCTGAAGGTGTGGATCAGGGTGCCGCGCTCGAAGACCGGGGAGGTGCCCGAGAGCTGCCAGAACGTATCCCAGATCATGTTGAATACGGCGATCAGCGGGGCGAGGCCCAGCGTCAGCAGCGCGGCACAGACATAGATATAGGTGGCGGCGCGGGGGCCCTCGGCGCGGAGATAGAGATCGGTGAACTCCTTCTCGTCAATACCGGGGGGCAACTCACCCGATTGCTGGCGCAGGGCGAGCAGCTGGGGCGCAAATTCCCGCGTCTGTTTCCACCGCCAGCCAAGGTGGGCGCCCCAGGCCAGGATGGCAAAGATGAGAAGAAAGTAGAGCCACATGGGTCAGGTCCGCTTCAGGGCCAGAATTGGGCGCCCGAAGCTGGCTGGCCCCGTTGAGGATCAGGCCAGATGGGCGCGTTCGTATACCAGCATGGCGCGCTTTCGCGCCACACCCCAATGATAGTTATGTAGCCGGCCATCGGCTGCAAGGGCCCGGTGGCAGGGGATGAACCAGCTGATCGGGTTGGCGCCGACCGCTGCGCCGACCGCGCGCGAAGCCTTTGGCGCTTCGATGGCGGCGGCCAGGCGCCCATAGGTGCAGGTTTCGCCGGCCGGAATATCCAGCAGCGCGCGCCAGACCTGACGGCGGAAAGGCGTGCCATAGAGGCAGACGGGCAGGGGGGCGCGATCCTCGAACACGTCGCGCGCCATCCGCTCGGCGGTGGCATCATCCCGGCGGATCGAGGCAGCGGGGTAGCGGCTGGCGAGATTGGCGAAAGCATCTTCTTCCCGCCGGCCCTGATGCTCAAAGCCGGTGCGGGGGGCGGCATCCTCGTCAATGAAGCCCAGCGCGATGAGGCCGCGGGGGCCGATCAGCCAGGCACCCATGCCGAAGGGGGTGGGCGCCTTGCCGAGGATGAGGTCTGCGCCCTTGCCGCCGGCCTTGGCCTCGCCGGGGGTGAGGCCCTCATGAGCGATGAACAGATCGTGCAGACGGCCGGGGCCGGAGAGGCCCGCCTCGAGGCTTGCGTCCAGCACGCTGGCGCCCTGGCGCAGGAGATCCCCGGCAGCGGCATGGGCAAGGGCGCCCTGGAACTGTTTGGGGCTGATGCCGGCCCAGCGGGTAAATTCGCGCTGGAAATGATGCGGAGAGAGGCCCATGGCGCGGGCAGCCGCGTCAAGGCCCGGCCAGTCCTGCCAGGTATCGCCCAGCCATTCCAGGGCCTTGGCCATCCGGGCATAGGCGCGGGCGCGGTCGTCGAGGGGGGAGAGCGTGTCAGCCATGGCGGAGAGTTTGCCGGAGGGGCGGCGGGGGCGCCACCCGATTCTTGCCGATTCCTTTCGCCGGGTTAAGGGCGGAATTTACACTTTTCTGTAAACAGGAACGCGCGCAGAGTGCGCCTCAAAAACAGCCTCGGGAGGCAAACGGTTATCATGGCGGACGCCCGCAGCATTATCCTGCACGAATATCCTGCATCGCCTTATGCCGAGAAGGTGCGCCTGACGCTTCGCCTCAAGAACCTTGCCTATGCGCGGGTTGAGCAGCCTTCGATCATGCCCAAGCCCGACCTGATCCCGCTGACGGGGGGATACCGGCGCATTCCGATGTTGCAGATCGGCGCGGATATCTATTGCGATACGGCGATCATCCTGCGGGAGCTGGATATCCGCTATCCAATGGTGGCTCTGAAGCTGCCAGGCCATGAGGGGCTGGCGCAGATGGTGGCCGGGTGGACGGATGGGCGCTGGTTCCAGTCCTCAGTGGCGGTGATCTTCGGCGAGATCGGGGACAATGTGCCCCAGGCCTTCATCAAGGATCGGGAACAGCTATCCGGGCGGCCATTCAATATTCCGGCGATGAAGGCAGTGGCGCCGATGATGCGCGACCAGTGGCGGGCGCGGCTGATGCTGCTGGAGGAGCGGCTGGCGGGCGCCAAGGGCGCAGGTGGCGGGCTTTACCTGATTGGCGCCAAGCCGGGCTTTGTGGACGTGCATGCGTATATGAATGTGTGGTGGATGAAGCAGGCCGTGCCTGCCTTTGCCGACGCCTGTTTCGAGAGCGCGCCGCTGACGCGGGCCTGGTATGACCGGCTGACCGAAGTGGAAGGGCAGACGCCCGAGACGATTACGCCGGCCCAGGCCGTGGCGATCGCCAAGGATGCCGCCCCGCGCCTTGTGGCGGCAACCACGCGCAACGAGCCGCAGGGCTTTGCGCCGGGCGAGCGGGTGGCGGTGGCGCCCGACGATTATGGCCAGGACTGGGTGGAGGGCGAGTTGGTGCATGCTGACAGCCAGCGCGTGATCCTGCAGCGTGTGACCCCGGAAACCGAGACAACGCATGTGCATTTCCCCCGGGCGGGCTTCCTGGTGCGCCGGGCCTGATACGGGTTGCGCAGGCGCGATCCGGCGCTAGGCTTTCTCCCAAAGATTTCATAACGGGAGGAAGCGATGAAGAAGTTCCTGATGGCCTCGGTGCTGCTGGTGGCGGCGTGTGGGCATATGGCGGCGGATGAGGCTGCGCCGGGCGCGAAGGCGGATGCCAAAGAGGTCTGGTATCCCTCCCGCTATGGCGCGGAGGACCGGATCGGGGCGATGAACCTTCTCTCGCCGGAGAAGACCGCCGAGGCGGCCAAGCTGATCACCACGGGCAAGACCTATGCCCTGGGGCAGGTAACCGGGCGCAAGACACCGGCCTACGGCCCGCGCAGCTTCTCCATGACGATCCTTCAGCTGTCGGACGGTTCGGGCACGCCGCTGGGCGAGAACAAGGCTGTTGGCAATGACGATCTCGTCAACACCTATATCGGCATCGGCAGCCAGATTGATGGCCTTGGCCATATGGGCATCGACCATCGCTATTATAACGGTGTTCGGGTGGCGGATTTTGTAACCACCGCCGGGCTGACACAGTTTGGCACGCATGACCTGCCGCCCATGGCAACCCGGGGCGTGCTGCTGGACATGACCAAGCAGTTTGGCAATCCGGTGCCGGCGGGCACGGCCTTCAACAAGGCGGAGATTGATGCGGCGATGGCTGCGGCTGGCGTCACGATCACGCAGGGCGATGTGGTGCTGTTCCATACCGGCACGATGAAGGCCAATGAAGGCTCCGCTGATCTTCCGCCCACTGAGCCTGGTCCCGGCGTGGAGGGCGCGCAATATCTGGCCGATCTGGGCGCGGTAGCGGTGGGGGCGGACACCTGGGCGCTGGAGGTGATCCCGTTCGAGAAGGAAGCCCGGCCGTTTGATGTTCACCTGACACTGCTGGCCAAGAACGGGGTCTACATCCTCGAAAACATGGTGACGCATGAGCTGGCTGAAGACGGCGTGACGGAGTTCTTCTTCACACTGGGCACGCCGCGCCTTGAGGGCGCCGTGCAGGCCATCATCAATCCGGTGGCTATCCGCTGACGGATTATTCCTTGAGGAAGGCCGTGATCTCGCGGGCGAGGGTTTCCGACATGGCGTCGGCGAGATCATGGCCCCATCCCGGCAGGGCCTTGAAGCGGGCACCGGGAATGCGGCGGGCAATGTCTTCGCCCGCAGCGGGGCGCACCAGCGGATCATCGCTCCCGTGCAGCACAAGGGTGGGGTGAGGGATGGCGCCGAGGCGTTCATGCCAGCGCGGCTGGGCCTGAATGGCCGTAAACTGACGGATGACGCCGAAGGGCCGGTCTGAACGGCGGAAGTCTTCAATCGCATAGCGGCGGATGGTGTCTGCGCTGTTGCGCAGATGGGGCGCCGAGCCGATGGCGTGCTGCGCTTTCACAGCAATATCGGCGATGGCCTCGGGCGTGCGCTGCAAGGGCACGGCGGTCAGCGCGGCGAGCGCTTCCTGCGTGGGCGGAGGCAGGTTCGGCGCGCCGGAAGAGGTCATCATGGCGACGAGCTTGGAAACCTTGTGGGGATGGTCGAGGGCCATCAGCTGGGCAATCATGCCACCCATCGACATGCCGACAATATGCGCACGGCCGATTCCTAGGGCGCCGAGCAGGCCCGCGGCATCGGCGGCGAGATCGTTCAGGGTGTAGCTGGAAAAGCCGCCCATTTCCTGGGAAAGGCCGATATCCCGGTTGTCAAACCGAATGACATGAAAGCCAGCATCAGCAAGTCCCTGGCGGAAGGCGTCGGGCCAGCGCGTCATCTGGAAGGCAAAGCCCATGATCAGCAGGATGGCCGGATCGGCTGGGTTTCCCAGCGTGTCATATTCCAGTTCAATGCCGTTGGCGCGAATGCGGGCCATGCTGTCTCCCCCCGAGAATGGTATGCTGGCGCCGGACAGTAGGGGCGGCCCCGGAGAGATCAAGCGCTGCCCTCAGGGCAATGAAAAACGCCGCCCCGGAGGGCGGCGTTTGTGGGTAAGCGGAAGGATCGCGCCTTAGAATTTCAGGGTAGCCTTCGTGTACACGAAGCGGCCCGAATAGCCGAAGGGCGAGTAGGTGGAGAAGGGCGTGTTGCCGGTGCTGTTGAGCGCAGCGGGCGCCGCATCCGGATACTCGTCGAAGATGTTATCTGCGCCGAGGGCCAGGGTTACGCGGTCGTTCCAGTTGTAACGGGCTTCCAGGTCCACAACCGTTTTCGGGTCGAGGTTATAGTCGGTTGCCGACGTGGTGCCCGGAACAAGCACTTCGCCATAACGGATCGCCCGGAGCGTAGCGGCGAAGGGGCCGCGTTCCCAGTCGAGCTGACCGGTGAACTTGTCCTTCGGCGCGCCTTCTTCGAGCGTCAGCACGTTGACGCGGCCGAAGAGGACGGGTGCCGGATTAAGCGCCGCCAGTTGCGGAACAGCCGGAACTTTCGTCACTTCGGTCTTGTTGAAGTTGGCGCCGAGCGTACCGCGGAAGGTGCCGATTTCTGTTTCCGGAAAGGCGTAGTTGGCGATGATGTCAACGCCCGTGGTTTCGGTGTCGACGCCGTTCAGGAAGAAGCGGCCGCCGCCCGAACCCACGAAACCGAGCCCTTGCAGGTAAGCCTGGACGTTGGTTGCGGTGAGGTTTTCCGACAGGACGATGCGGTCTTCGACATCAATCCGGTAGCCATCAACGGTCAGGTTGAAGGCGCCGGCCCGGAAGACGAAGCCGAGGGCATAGTTGACCGACTTTTCAGCGTCGAGCGGGGTTGCGCCCAAGGCCACAGCGACCGGATCGTCCACGGTGAAGGTAGTGATGTCGAAGGGCACGCCGCTGATGAAGTTCGTCGAGGTAGTGGTGAAGTATTGCTGCTGCAGCGACGGGGCGCGGAAGCCGTTCTGGATCGAGCCGCGAACCGCAAAGCTTTCGGTCAGGTCGTAGCGGGCTGCGAGCTTGCCGGTGAGGGCTTCGCCGAAGTCCGAATAGGATTCGCCGCGAACGGCGCCGGAGACGAGCAGCTTGTCGGTGACGTTGGCTTCAAGGTCGACATAGACGCCGACAGCGGTGCGGTCTTCGTCACGCTCGTTTTCGGGGCGGAAGCCAGGGAACACCTGGGCGCCGGAAGCGGTGGGGGCGCCATTCAGCAGCACGCCGCCATTGCGGTAGGAGTCAGGCTCACCGGCAAAGATCTCATAGGTTTCCTTGCGGGCTTCCACACCCCAGGCCACGTTAAGATCGGAGGCGAGGCCGTCCATGGCAAAGCCTTTGACGAAGCCAATGTTGGCAACCAGCTGCGAGCCTTCAAAGCCACCGGCATCAAACGATGTTTTCGATGCAGGCCCGATGGACCGGTTCACCGTGTCGATGATCTGGAACTCCATCTTGTTGGAGCCATAGCCGAGCGAGGCATCCACATCCCAGCCAGCCCAGTTGAAGCGGGCGCCGCCGAGGGCAGAATAGTCCGTGGTCGTCGGGTTGATCTTCGGCAGGAAGCCGTTCGGATAGATCTCGATGACGTTGCGGGCATCATTGGCGCGGCGGAAGAAGCCGGCGGAAACCGTTTCGCGGTCCTGGAAGCTGCCCCAGCCATAAAGCTCGACGCCATTGGCAAGCGTGTAGCCGGCATTGGCGAAGAAGCTCAGCTGCTCGAGGTCCGGCTCACCGGTCCAGCCATTCCAGCGATTGATGATCGCCTCACCGGCCGGGAACACCGTTGGATATTGCTGGCGGCTGTCATAGCCGGCGCGCTCGGTGTGGTTCTGGTCCTTATACTCACCGGTGATGGTGAGGAAGCCGTCTTCGCCGAGGCTGTAGCCTTTCCAACCGGCAACGGTCAGCACGTGGCCGTCCGAGCGTTCGCGGGTGGCGGTGGCGCCGGGGTTGGGCACGCCTGTCGCGGTGGGGGCGATGACGGGCACTGTGTATTCGGTTTCGCGCCAGCCATAGCTCGCCTGGATCGCGCCGCCGGTATTGGCTTCGCGCAGGCGGACGTTGACCACGCCGGCAATCGCGTCAGAGCCGTAGAGGGCCGAGGCGCCGTCGCGCAGGACTTCCACGCCGCCGACTGCCAGCGACGGGATGGTGTTGAGGTCAACCGCAGAAGCGCCGCGGCCGATCGAGCCGTTGACGTTGACGAGGGCGGCCGAATGACGGCGCTTGCCGTTCACGAGCACGAGCGTCTGGTCAGGCGCCAGGCCGCGCAGGGCGGCGGGGCGGACAGAGTCGGTGCCATCGGTCAGGGCCGGACGGGGGAAGTTGTAAGAAGGCAGGTTGACGGAGAGCGCCTGATTGAGCTCGCCGACCCCGATGTTCTGGATCGTCTCTGCAGAAACAACGTCTACCGGGGCGGCGGTATCGAGGGCAGAGCGGTTGGCAACGCGGGTACCGACGGTGACGACGGTATCGAGGGTGCGGGCGGACTCGCCTTCCTGCTCCTGCGCCCAGACTGGCGCGGCAGCAGCGGAAAGTGCGATGACGGCAACGGCCGCCGAAAGAGCAGCTTTGAATTGCATTGGGTTGGTAACTCCGTGTGCGTGTGTGCCGGCTTGCCGGCGGGCGGTTGTGGAAACCTGAACTAACCGTAAGGTGAGGGCACTGCAGCAATCAACAAGCAGACCGGGCTAACACCATGCTTTAGTTATGCTTTTGTTGCATTTCTGACACAACTCATGAAGCGAGCATGAAAAATGGGCATGAATAGGCGGCTTTGCCTCATCACAGGTGCGTCTTCTGGAATAGGTGCTGAGTTTGCGAAGCAATACGCAGCGTTGGGGTGGGACCTGGCGCTGACGGCGCGCCGGGCGGACCGGTTGCAGGTTCTGGCGGCCGAGCTGCATGCCCGTTACGGCGTGCTGGTGGAGGTCATTCCGGAGGATCTGTCCAACCCCGGCGCGCCGCCGCGGATCATCGCGGCGCTGGAAGGGAAGGGCCGGGAGATTGACGCGCTGGTGAACAATGCCGGCTACGGACTTCCTGGAACGTTTCTGTCCACCTCATGGGCTGATCAGGCTGATTTCCTGCAGGTATTGTATCTGGCGCCAGTGGAACTGACGCACAGGGTGCTGCCGGGCATGGCGGCGCGCGGTTTCGGGCGGATCATCAATGTCGCCTCACTCGCCGGGTATGCGCCCGGCAGCGCCGGACACACGCTATACGGGAGCGTGAAGGCCGCGATGATCAAGTTTTCCGAAAGCGTGGCGGCCGAATGCCAGACGCTGGGGCATAAGGATGTTCATTGCACGGCGCTCTGTCCCGGCTTCACCTGGAGCGAGTTCCATGACGTGAACGGCATGCGGGAGACGACCAACAAGATGCCGAAATGGATGTGGACGGAGGCCGCCCCTGTGGTGAAGGCGGGAATTGATGCCGTCAACCGGGGGCAGCCGGTGGTGGTGCCCGGCCTGTTCAACAAGGTGGTAGCGACGCTGACACGCCTGTTGCCGGAGCCGGCAGGGCGGGCTTTGGCGCATTCCCAGACCGCGCGGTACCGGAAACTGGAAGGCTGAGACCGGGAGATGGACTCCGGCGCGATGTTGCGCCGCACAACATGGATATGCCAGAAAGCGCTTGCCGCCCTATCCTATTCGGCGACATGAGGCGGCAACAGATTTGAGGGAGAGACGCGATGGGTGCAACAGATACGCTGGAACAGGGGCAGGGCACGGTTTTTCAGGGGCTCGTGGGCACGCTGGCCGAAGCGGTCACCGCGCTGGACACCTATGCCGCCGCCGCAATTGCTGGCGCCCGGGGCCTGCTGGCCGGCGCTGACGGGAAACCTGATCGCGGCGCCTTCGAGCGCAATCAGCACCTGGCCCATGGCCTCTCCTGGCTCGTCACCTATGTGGAAACCCTGCGCCAGGTTTCCGAATGGGCCGCGCGGCTGGAGGCCGACGGCAAGTTTGGCGAAGCCGAGGCGCTGCTCTCCCAGATCCTATTCAGCGAGTATTGCGCCCAGATCATTGGCGGCATTCCGATGAACCAGGGCGAGACGATCCGCCCGCATGAACTGGGCAGCCTGGAAGCGGCCGACGCGCTGTTCGCGGTGCCCGTCATCCGCAAGCTGATCATCGAGGGCAAGAGCCAGGCGGTTCTCTCGGCGGCGGCGGCGCTGCTGCCGGACGCCCTGTCGCGCAATACGGTGGAGGCGACCGGTCTCGACGAGACGATGGAAATGGTGCGCGAGCAGTTCGCGAAGTTCGCCGCTGACCGGATCAAGCCGCATGCCCATGGGTGGCACCTGCGCAACGACTATATCCCGATGGATGTTGTCGAGGAGATGTCGGAGCTGGGCGTATTCGGGCTGACGATCCCGGAAGAGTTCGGCGGCCTCGGCATGGGCAAGACGGCGATGTGCGTTGTCTCCGAGGAACTTTCGCGCGGCTATATCGGCACAGGCTCGCTCGGTACGCGGTCGGAAATTGCCGCTGAGCTGATCCTGATCGGGGGCACGCCGGAGCAGAAGGAAAAATGGCTGCCCAAGATTGCCAGCGGCGAGATCCTGCCGACGGCGGTGTTCACCGAGCCCAATACCGGGTCTGACCTTGGCTCGCTGCGCACGCGCGCGGTGAAGTCTGCCGATGGCGCCGATTATATCGTCACCGGCAATAAGACCTGGATCACCCATCCTGTGCGCGCCGACCTGATGACACTGCTGGCGCGTACTGATCCGGCTACGAACAATTTCTCGGGTCTCTCGATGCTGCTGGCTGAAAAGCCGCGCGGTACCGATGCCGATCCGTTTCCGGCAGAAGGCATGACCGGCGGCGAGATCGAAGTGCTCGGCTATCGCGGGATGAAGGAATACGAGATCGGCTTTGATGGGTTCAAGGTGAAGGCCGAGAACCTGCTGGGCGGCGTCGAAGGGCAGGGCTTCAAGCATCTGATGGCCACCTTCGAGAGCGCCCGTATCCAGACGGCCGCGCGCGCTGTGGGCGTGGCCCAGAACGCCTTCGAGACCGGCCTTCGCTACGCGCTGGACCGGCAGCAATTTGGCCAGGCGATCTTCAAGTTCCCACGCGTCTCCAACAAGCTGGTGATGATGGCGGCCGAACTCGTTGGCGTGCGCCAGCTGACCTATTTCTCCGCCCGCCAGAAGGATAACGGCAAGCGCTGTGACCTTGAGGCCGGCATGGCAAAATTGCTGGCCGCGCGGGTCGCCTGGGCGGCGGCGGACAATGCCGTGCAAATCCATGGCGGCAACGGCTTTGCGCTGGAGTACACGATCAGCCGCATTCTGCAGGACGCGCGTATTTTGAACATCTTCGAGGGCGCAGGCGAAGTGCAAGCGATGGTTATCGCCCGGCGCCTGGTCGAGGGTGGCAACTGAACCTGCTTTTGCCGCTGCGCCTTGAGCGCGCCGGCGGCCTTAGCGCAAACCACGCCTGGGCGGACTCTCTGACGAGGACGGAACATGACCGATACTGCTGAGCAAAAGCCGCCCCGGCGGCCGGAATGGTATCGCCGTCTGCGAGTTGCCCGCTGGCGGGGCATCCGCAGCATTGACCATATGGAAGTGGTCGATCACGTCCATGAGGAAGGCGGCGTCTCCGGGCGTTACCTCTTCATGACGGCAATGTCCTGCGGGATCGCCATTCTGGGCCTGCTTCTGTCCTCTCCGGCCGTCATCATCGGCGCGATGCTGATCTCTCCGCTGATGGGGCCGATCATGCTGATGGGCTTCTCGCTTTCGATCCTGGAACTGAAAGCGCTGCGCGAGGCGATTGTGTCGCTGGCCATCGGCACAGGGCTGGCGCTGGGAACGTCCTTTCTGATCGTCTTTCTTTCTCCGTTGACGGATGTGACGCCGGAGATCCTGGCGCGGACGCGGCCGAACTTCTTCGATCTTCTGGTTGCCGTGTTCTCGGGGCTCGCCGGGGGCTATGCCGTGATCCACCGCAAGGGCGAAACGATTGTGGGCGTGGCCATTGCCACCGCCCTGATGCCGCCGCTTGCCGTGGTGGGATATGGCCTTGCAACGGCGCAGTTCCAGTTGGCGGGCGGCGCATTCTTTCTCTACATGACGAACCTTCTGGCGATTGCGCTGTCGGTGACGGTGCTCTCCCGCTTTTACGGGTTTGGCGAGCGCCACAGCCCGCAGCATAATTTCTGGCAGACCGGGCTGATCGTTGGCGTGTTCGTTGCCCTGTCGATCCCCTTGGGCCTCGCCCTGCGCGATATTGCGTATGAGACCCGGGTGCGGGATGTGGCGCGGGATATGGTGCTGGATCCGTTCGAGGGCAGGGAGGCGCGGCTTTCCGATATGGATGTGGCGTTCCCCCGGCGCGGGGAACATCAGATCGTGCTGCAGGCGACCGTGCTGACCAATGACCGTGTGGCGGGCGCCGAAGCAGCGCTGGCAGAGCGGCTGGCAGAGCGGTTTCGCCGGACGGTGAAAGTGTCGATCGACCAGATTCAGGTGGACGATAATAATAACACCGCAACGGCGCGCTTCCTTCAGGCGGCCGAGTCTTCGCTGGGCGCGCCGCTGCGGGCGCAGATGTCCCAGTTCGAAGCTCTGGCCCAGGAACGCCGGACCGAGCGGGAACTGCGCGCGGCCTATCCGTTCAATCTCGCTGCCGCAGACATCGACGCCCAGGCGCGTTCCGCCGTGTTCGCCGCTGCGCCGACTGAAGGCGTGACCCTGCCGGCCTGGCGCAGCCTGGAGGACGGGCTGACGCGGAATTATGCCGACTGGACAATCTCCATCGTGCCGCCGCCGCTGGCGCTGCTGCCCATTCCGTTTGCGCCCAATGACGATGCGCTTGCGCCGCGGGCAGCCGATATGCTGGCCGATCAGGTCTGGGCCCTGCAGCGCTGGGGGGCTGGCCAGGTGGAGGTGGTCGCCTATCTGCCGAACGCGCTGGCCGCCCAGACCTTTGACGAGCGCGCGCTTGGGCATCGCCGCGCGGCGCGGGTCGCCGCAGTGCTGGAGGAGGCTGGCCTGACGGCAAGCATCGCCGGCGAGTTCCGGCGGGGTGAGTTTGTGGCGCGGGAGGACCGGATTTTCATCCGGCCAGCTCCTCTGCCTGCGGAGGAAAGCGCAGCGCCTAGCGAATAACGCCGCCGAGGGGTTCGATGTCCGCCGGCTCATGCTGGATGACCACCCTGGCGCCGAGGTCGGTGGCGCGGGCCTCGAACGCGGCCATTGAGGCCAGCGTATTCTCTTCGCTTGTATTGAAACGCGGCACGCGGCCCAGCGCGCGGCTCTCGGACCGGTGATAAAGGTCGCCGGTCAGAAGGACCGGCCCGGTTTCGGGAAGGGTCAGCTGAAGTGATGAATGGCCCGGCGTATGGCCCGGGGTCTGGAAGATCACGACACTGCCGTCACCGAAGACATCATGGCCATCGTTGATGATCTGGGTTTCCATTGGCTTGAACAGGGCGAAATTGGCCGCCAGCGACGGGTCTGCAGGCGGCGCGCCGTCAGCCGGGAACATGTAGTCATATTCGGTCTGGTTCACGAGCCAGGTGGCGCCCTGGACCTGATCGATCTGTCCGATATGATCGAAATGCGCATGCGAAATCGCCACATAGGTCAGCTCTGAGGGGACGACGCCAAGATCGGCGAGTTGGTCCGTGATCGATCTTTCTACCGACACGGTGAATATCTGCTGGGTGAAGGGCGGCTGACCGGCGAGCTGGGAGGGCAGGCCGAGATCCCAGAGCAGGCGGCCATTGGGATGGTTGATCAGATAGCAAGTATTCGTGAATTCGTCGGCTTGGCCGGCATAATCGCCAGCCGAGGAGAACGCGTCGAGATCGGAGATGGCGATGGTGCCGCAATCGAGCACGTCGACATAGAGCGCCGGGCCCGCCGTTTCTGTGGCTTCTGCAGCTGGCGGCGGGGCGGCGGCGGGGGGCGCTTCAGCAGGTGGGGCGCAGGCAGCAAGGATCCCTACGGCAGCGCCGGTGAGCAGGATCTGGGTGAGCGATGTGGGCAGGCGCATGGCGGTTCCTCCGGTTTTCGGGAACCCTAGTCTGCCTCACCGGGGAAGGATAGCGCCCCCCCGTCTACACGCCGGTAGAAGCAGCTCTCCCGGTGGGTGTGGCAGGCCCCGCCCGTCTGACGCACTTTCAGCAGCACGGCATCCTGGTCGCAATCGACGCGGATTTCGGTGACTTCCTGGATATGGCCGGAGGTTTCGCCCTTGATCCATATTTCGCCCCGCGACCGCGACCAGTAGGTAGCCCGGCCGGTCTCGATGGTTTTCTGTAGCGCCTCGGCATTCATCCAGGCGAGCATCAGCACCTCTCCTGTAACCGCATCCTGCGCAATCGCGGCAATGAGGCCGCTCTCGTCGAAGCGCGGGCGCAGCTCGGCGGTTTCGTCCTGCGCGCTGCCGGAGAGGGGGGGAGGGAAGGTGGACATAACGGCAGCGGTCGCCCATGGCCGCGCGCAAGTCAAGCCGCAGGGGAAGGGGGTTTTGCGTCTGCCCAATCCTGGGATACGGGTCTAGACTGATACAAAGACCATAGGGGAGAGACGAGCGATGAGCGCCTATCAGGAGATAATGACCGGCCTTTCAGACGGCGTGCTGACGATCACGCTGAACCGTCCGGAGCGGCTGAACGCGTGGACCGGCACGATGCAGGTGGAGGTGGAGACCGCAATCCGGAAGGGCGGGGCGGACGAGGCCGTGCGTGTGATCATCTTGACGGGCGCCGGGCGCGGCTTCTGCGCCGGGGCTGACATGAACGGGCTCCAGTCGATCCAGGCGAGCGCCGGGGCGGACTATAACGAGACCCGGCCAGCTGCCCCCAAACCTCAGGCGCCATCAGAGCTGGAGAAGATGTTTCCCGGCCGCTTCGGCCATATGTTTGCCTGCCCCAAGCCGATCATCGCGGCCATCAACGGCCCCTGCGCCGGGATTGGCCTGATCCTCACCCTGTTTGCTGACATGCGCTATGCAGCGGCCGAGGCGAAGTTCACCACCGCCTTTGCCCAGCGCGGCCTGATTGCCGAGCATGGCATTGCCTGGCAGCTGCCGCGCCTTGTGGGAGAGGCCAACGCGCTCGACCTTCTGTTCACGGCGCGCAAGTTTGACGGGGCGGAGGCCGAACGGATGGGCCTCGTAAACAAGGCGATGCCGGGGGATGAACTCATGGGGTATGTCCATGATCTTGCCCTGCATCTGGCGACGCAGGTATCGCCGCGCTCTGTGGCGATCATGAAGCGGCAGGTGCGCGAGAGCTATCTCCAGTCTTACGCCGCTTCGCTGGAAGTGGCAGACGGCGAGATGGAAGCGAGCTTTGCGACGCATGATTTCAAGGAAGGGGTGGCGAGCTTTGTGGAGCGCCGGGCCCCGGCATTTACAGGCAGATAGGAACGCGTAATGACCCGCCGTATCGACATTGTGGAAGTAGGCCCGCGCGACGGGTTGCAGAATGATCCGGCCAATCTGAGCGTCGCGCAGAAGCTGGAATTCATTGCGCGGCTGGAGGCGGCGGGCGTCCGGCGGATGGAATCGGGCAGCTTCGTCAGCCCCAAGGCCGTGCCAAAGATGGCCGACTCCCCGGCCGTTTTCGCCGGGGTCGACCGGACACGGCCGACGCGCCACATCGCCCTCGCGCTGAATGAGACAGGCATGCGCCGCGCGATCGAGGCGAAGGCCGACGAGATCAATTTCGTGCTGGTGGCCAGCGAGGCTTTCGGACGCCGCAACCAGGGCATGAGCCCGCAGGAGAGCGCCGACATGCTGGCAAAGTGCGCCCCGCTGGCGCATGAGGCGGGCATCCCGCTGACGGCAACCATTTCGGTGGCCTTTGGCGATCCGTATACGGGCGATGTGGATATCGCCGTCGTCGGCAGCTTGGCTGCGCAGGCCCAAAGGGCGGGCGTCGCCGAACTCGCCCTGGGCGACACGATCGGGGCGGCAACGCCCTGGGATGTGCGCCGCGCAATTGACCGGGTACGGATCGAGGCGCCCGATGTGTTCCTGCGGATGCATTTCCACGATACGCGCGGGGCGGGCCTTGCGAACGTGTTTGCCGCTGTGGAGGCGGGCATTGACGTGATCGATGCCAGCTGCGGCGGCATCGGCGGCTGCCCCTTTGCGCCGGCGGCGACAGGCAATGTGGCCACCGAAGACGTCGTCTGGATGCTGGAGCGGGCGGGATTCGAGACGGGGCTGGATCTGGCCCGCCTGATCGAGACGGCAAAATGGCTCGAAGGCGTCCTGGGCCACCCTGTGGCCAGCGCGCTCAGCCGGGCAGGGGTTTTCCCAGCCTAGGTAGTTTTACGCGGGTTTTCCGCTGGCCAGGCTTCTCGTATCTTCCCGTCAGAAGCTGAATGCGGGAGGAGGCCTCACATGCAGATCGGTAATCTGACGATTGATCCCCTGGCGGTGGGCGCGCTGGCAGGCTTTGGCGCCCTGCTGGTAGTGATGACCGGCATCACGGTCTGGATCCTGCGCCAGATGGGCAAGGCCGCCGGCGAAAAATAGGGCGCGCCTTTTTCCGGCGCCGCTGAACGGCCTGGGCCGGGATGACAGGGTTGGATAGGGCGGGGTTTATCCCGGCTTTCCGGGCTTTCCTGCTTCCAGAACCGCGCGGGTGACGCGGAGGGTGCGGCTGGCGATGCGGACTTCCATCAGGAAGGAGACGAGCGCCACCGACAGGAATACCATTGAAGCCACGAAGAGAACCGAAACAGCCTGGGCGACCGGGATCGGCACCAGCTGGCCGGTGAAGAGCAGGATAATCACCACACAGATCAGCAGCGCTGCCAGCGTGGAGAGGGAAATGGCGCGGTGGATGCGCTCCATTCGCTTGTCCAGTACGGAGAGCTCAGAATGGTAGAGGCTGCGGGTGAGCGGTTCTGTCTCCGGCAGGGCGGCCTCGAGCGCGCGCCAGCGGTCGACCACCCTGGCAAGCCGGTTTGCCATGACATTCAGCAGCGCGCCGATACCCGCCAGTGTGAACACCGGGGCAATGGCGAGCTGGATGATGTGGGCGACTTCTTCGGGGAGGGGCGTGGGGGTCATCAGCAGGCTCGTTTCGGGTGGCGGCGCCGGGCTCAGCAGTTGCCGTTTGCGTCCGGGTCCCAGGTGCGGGCATCCACCTGGAAATTAGCCGGGGCGTGGACATAGCCGATATCCCGGCTTTCCCCTGGGGCCAGATAATGGACGTTGCCCATGTCGTATCCGTTGGAATGGCTGACGCTGGCGAGCCCTGTGCGGACACAGAAAGGATAGTCGCTGTAATTGGTGGCGCGGAACTGCCAGTACTGGGCGCCGTCCCAAGGGTTCTCCATAAGGTCGCTATAGACGTGAATGCCGTCTTCGTTGAGCAGGTCGTCCCGCTCGATCACATAGCTTTCGCTCAAGGTTTCGCAGGCGGAGACCACAAAAAGGGCTGCCAGCGCCGCACACGACCAGATTTTCATAGGAACCCTCCCGATTCGATGCAGCGACGCTAATGCGCCGTATGGCTGGCATCCAGCGGAATTTGCCCGCAGACGGGCCCCGGCAGGGCAAATGCTTGCACAATCGCCACTTTCAATTCCCCGTCAAATAGGTCATAAGCCCGTTTTTGGGGCGGAGGCCTGCCTGCTGACCCTGCTGGACGACATCCCGGCCGTGGCCAACTTGACAAGGGCCGTTCCCAAAAAAACCCGCCAATTCAGGCGCTTATTGAAACCCGCATCCCTTTCGGATGCTTGAACCAGAAGGCTATGCCGATGTCGATTACTGCTGAAAAGAAGCAGGAGCTGATCAAGAAGTTCGCCACCAAAGAAGGCGATACGGGCTCCCCGGAAGTGCAGGTCGCGATCCTCACCGAGCGGATCAACAATCTGACCGATCACTTCAAGACCAACAAGAAAGACAACCATTCCCGCCGCGGCCTCCTGACCATGGTTGCCACGCGCCGGAAGCTCCTCGACTACGTCAAGGGCAAGAATGAGGATCGTTACACGAAACTCATCACGGAGCTCGGCATCCGCCGCTAGGCTCCGAAAAACAAGCCCGCCGGGCATTGGGGCCGCGGCGGGCTTTTCGTATGTGAAAGAAAGACAAGACGAATGTTCAACAAGCAATCCGTGTCGCTGGAATGGGCTGGCCGCACACTGACAATCGAGACGGGCCAGGTGGCACGTCAGGCCGATGGCGCCGTGATGGTGCAATACGGCGACACCATTGTCCTCGCGACCGCCGTGTTCGCGAAGGAAGCAAAACCGGGTCAGGATTTCTTCCCGCTGACCGTGAATTACCAGGAAAAATACTTCGCCTCCGGCCGGATCCCCGGCGGATACTTCAAGCGCGAAGGCCGCCCCACCGAAAAAGAAACACTGACCTCGCGCCTGATCGACCGTCCGATCCGCCCGCTGTTCGTCGATGGGTTCAAGCATGAAGTTCAGGTGGTCGTCACAACCCTGTCCTATGACCTCGAAAACGATGCCGATATCGTCGGCATGATCGGCGCTTCTGCTGCGCTCGTGCTCTCCGGCGCGCCCTTCATGGGCCCGATCGGTGCTGCGCGCGTCGGCTACAAGGATGGCCAGTACATCATCAACCCGACCGTGGCAGAAGTTGAAGAGTCCGAGCTTGATCTCGTCCTCGCCGGCACCGCCGACGCCGTGATGATGGTGGAATCGGAAGCCTACGAACTTTCCGAAGAAGTGATGCTGGGCGCGGTTGTGGCCGGCCATGAAGCCATGCAGCCGGTGATCGATGCGATCATCGCGCTGGCCGAGAAAGCCGCCAAAGAGCCCTTCGCCTATGAGCCGCCGGATCATTCGGCTGCCCTGAAAGCCGTGCTCGACACGGTCGGCGCTGACCTCTCGAAAGCCTACAAGATCACCGCAAAGGGCGAGCGTTATGCGGCCATCGGCGCGGCCAAGGACAAGGCGAAAGCCGCCCTGGTCGGCACCGAGGAAGCTCCCGGCGTGATGACCGCCGAAGTGTTCAAGACTGTGTTCAAGGAAGCCGAAGCCTCTGTGGTTCGCGGCGACATCCTGAAAACCGGCGAGCGCATCGACGGCCGTAAGCTCGATCAGATCCGCCCGATCGTTGCCGAAGCCGGCTTCCTGCCGCGTACGCACGGTTCCTCGCTGTTCACGCGCGGCGAAACGCAGGCGATCTGCGTTGCCACGCTCGGAACCTCCGACGACGAACAATATGTCGACGGCCTGGACGGGACGAAAAAAGAAAAGTTCATGCTGCACTACAACTTCCCGCCCTATTCGGTCGGGGAGACGGGCCGTATGGGCGGCGCTGGCCGCCGCGAGATCGGCCATGGCAAGCTCGCCTGGCGCGCGCTGCAGGCTGTCCTGCCCAAGCATGAAGAATTTCCGTACACGATCCGTCTCGTCTCCGAGATCACCGAGTCCAACGGCTCGTCCTCGATGGCAACTGTCTGCGGCTGCTCGCTGGCCATGATGGACGCCGGCGTGCCGGTGACCCGTCCGGTCTCGGGCATCGCCATGGGCCTGATCCTGGAAGGCAGCGAGTTTGCAGTCCTCTCCGACATCCTCGGCGACGAAGATCACCTCGGCGACATGGACTTCAAGGTGGCAGGCACCGAGAAGGGCATCACCTCGCTGCAGATGGACATCAAGGTGGCTGGCATCACCAAGGACATCATGGGCAAAGCCCTTGAGCAGGCCAAAGGTGGCCGTATGCACATCCTCGGCGAAATGTCGAAAGCGCTGACCGCTTCGCGCGGCAAGCTTTCCGAGAATGCGCCGCAGATGGAGATCATGAAGGTTCCCACCGACAAGATCCGTGATGTGATCGGTTCGGGCGGCAAGGTTATCCGCGGCATCGTGGATGAAACCGGCGCCAAGGTGAACATCGATGATGATGGCACGGTCCAGATCTCGGCGCTTGATCGCAAGTCGATCGAAGCGGCGATCAAGATGATCAAGGGCATCGTTGCTGAGCCGGAAGTCGGCGAGATCTACGAAGGCAAAGTCGTCTCGATGAAAGACTTCGGCATTTTCGTGAACTTCTTCGGTCCCAAGGACGGCCTCGTCCACGTCTCGCAGATGGCCAACAAACGCATTGGCCACCCCAAAGACATGGTCAAGGAAGGCGACAAGGTGTGGGTGAAGCTGATGGGCTTCGATGAGCGCGGTAAGGTCCGCCTCTCCATGAAAGTCGTCGATCAGGAGACCGGCAAGGAACTCGCTGAAGATGCGGGCTCCGAGGGCGAAGAAGAGTAATCTTCTCACCTCTCTGCAGACTGAATGAGGGCCGCTCCTTGATGGGCGGCCCTTTTTCATGGAAACACCGGTCGGAAGAAGAGGGCGGCCTTGCGATGACCAAAAAGAAGAATTTCCTGATTGCGATGTCGGGCGGGTCAGGCTCGGGCAAGTCGACGCTGGCGGTGGCGCTGCTGGAACGGCTGGGGCCGGGCCAGGCCGTGATGTTCGGGGAAGACGCCTATTACCATCCGATGAGCCATTATGGTGAGCCGCAAACGGCGGCCGAGCGCGAGGCGCTGGTGGCGGGCATCAACTATGACGACCCCAAATCCAAGGAAGTCGATCACCTCGTCTCCGACCTTCGCGCGCTCAAGGCGGGGGAGGGCGTCGATCAGCCGATCTATGATTATGACCGGCATGACCGCTCGGAAAACACCCGCCGGATCGAGCCGGCCCCGGTGCTGATCCTGGAGGGCATCCATGCCCTGTCGATGCCGAAGATCCGCAATCTCATCGACCTGTCGGTCTATGTCGACACGCCGGACGACCTGCGCCTGGCCCGCCGCATCCGCCGGGATGTGATCGAGCGCGGGCGGACGGTGGACTCGGTGCTGCAGCAATACATGTCCACCGTGCGGGCGGCCCATTACCGCTTTACCTATCCGGCGATGTTCGAGGCCGACCTGGTGATCGCCGATGAGGGTGTGCCCGCCTATGGGCATGTGAAGCCTTCGGCTGAGGCGATTGAGCGGATGCTGGCGCCGGTGCTCTCGCGGTTGCAGACGGCCGGGGTGATCTGAGCGCCGTGTGAACTGTCAGGGTGAAGCCGGCGGCCTTCCGTGATAGGAAGGCTTCATGCGCCGCGTGATCGCCAGCCTGGCTTTCCTGTTTCTGCTGCCGCTTCCGGCGCTGGCCTGTGATCTGCGGATCGAGGGGCGGCCTCTGGCGGTCGCCTCCTATGTGGAGATGGCGCGGCCCTGCCTAGCCAACCCGCCGGCCGGATATGCCTTTGACGAGACGCTGGAACGCCGCTTCCTGGAGCTGATCAATGCGGAGCGGAAAACAGCGGGTCTGCCGGCGCTGAAGCTGCGCACGGACCTGCGGGACGCGGCGCGCCTGCACAGCCTGGACATGGCGGTGAACGGATTTTTCGGCCATGTCGGCCCGGATGGGCGGGGGCCGGGCGAGCGGATCGCGGCGCTGGACCGCACGGCCCTGGCTGATTTTTCTGCGGAGAATGTGGCGACCGTTTCCCGGACGGGCGCGCGCATCGGGGCAAATTTTGCGGTCAAGCGCCTGCACCGGAACCTGATGGACAGCCCCAGCCACCGCGAGAACATCCTCCATCCCAAGGCAACGCATGTGGCCTTCGGTGTGGCGCGCACCGAAAATGGGGTCTGGGTGACGCAGCTGTTCATGCGGGTTTCGGGCACATTGCCGGAAGCGGCGCCGCTGAGGGTGAGCAGCGTGCGCGCCCTCACGGGGCGGCCTGTGGGCCTCGAAGGCTGGCGCTTCGTGCGGTATGACATGGTGGCGCCTTCGGGGGCGCTAGAGCCGCCTGCCGGCGGCGTGCGGCCGGGCCGGGACGCGCGGCTGGCCGCCTATGCGACCCAGCCAGGCGATGATCCGCTCTCCTATTACTGGATGCGCTTTCCGGGGCCGGCGGTGACGATCACGCCTTAGGCAAAGCGTTTAGCGGCAGCGCGGCCACGCGCCTCTGCCTGTTTCAGCCAATGCTGAATTTTTTCAGGCTTTGCCGTTTTCACGGTGCCGACCTGCAGGGTACGCACCGGTTTGATGCCTGCGAACTTGAAAACCAGATTCTCCACCTGCAGCTTGGCCGGGCGGCCATAGGCAAGCTGGTCAAACCAGGCCGGGCCGTCCGCCGTCATCAGCACATCGGCGGAGCGGCCTGCCAGAAGTCTGTCCCACCACGGATCATTCTCGTGATAGCGCATGGCGAATCCGGGAAGATAGGCCCGGTCGATCACGCCTTTCATCTTTGCGGGCATGCCGCCCCACCATTGGGGATAGGCCCAGCAGAGATGGTTTGCCCACAGAATATTCTCGCGCCATGCCTCCAGGCAAGGTTCCAGAACCTTTCGGGAATGGTAGCCGTCATGCAGGTCTGGATCGAAGCTCATGTCTGAAAGATGCATCCGCCGGATTTCGGCGCCATGCGCGCGGGCGCCCCGTTCGTAGGCATCTGCCATGCCATGGCTGAGCGAGGTTTCGCGCGGATGGCCGACCCAGAGAAAAATGCGCGCGGTCATTCTGTCTCCGGAGTGAGGGTGGGGATCATATAGGTGGCGGCCGTGAGCAGCTTCGAGACGGCGAAGTCCATATAACAGGAATGGGAAATGTAGCGCGGGGGCAGGCCCGGCTGTTTCACCTCGGCCATGTAATAGGCCGAGTCCGGTGGGCAGAGCCATTCCTCCCGGCCATATTGGTCGATCTCGTTGAGCGGAACGGAGTAGGGCAGGCGGTCGGGCCCGTTCAGGTAACACGGATCAGATAGGAACGCGTCGAGGGCGGCTGCGTCGCCCGGGTTGAGCGCCGAGCTGGTGTAGGGCGGGCGGGGCGGAGGGGGTGGCTCGGGCTGCCAGTTTTCAAAGCCCGGCAGCAGGTTGCCGTCGGCATCGATCGGCGGCGGCGGGGGAGGCGGCGGTGGGGGCACGCCATAGTTGATGTTGTCTGTGGCGATCTGCCAGGCGCCATCGGCGGCCTTCCAGAGGGTGATGCGGGTGTCCAGCGGCCACATGCCGGTTGGGGGCACGCGGACGCGAAGGCGCGTCTCGGCCTCTTCGGCGCCCGGAGGGAGCGGCGTGATCGACGTGTATTCCAGAATCTGGGCTTCCCGCTGAGCGGCCTCCGCGGCATTCTTCGTCTTGATCTTTGCCACATCGAATTGTCCGGCGCCGGGGCATACCCCACCCTCCGCGCCGACCAGCAGGGGCGTCGCCGCCGGGGTGCCAGGCTGCGAGGCACAGCCGGACAGCGCCAGGGCGCTGCAAAATGTCAGGGACGCCACCCGATGAAGATTTCGCCGTGCCATGTCTGTCCCCCTTGGTAGTCTGCATCCAGATTGCTCCGGGATTCCGCTCCCCTTGGCAAGCCGGTTCAGTCCTCCTTGCGGAGGATATCGAGGCTCGGCCGCCTTTGGGCAGCGGCGGATGTAGACCGTTGTATGCCGTCTCCCGCGATCTCCACCCAGCCATGGCGGCGATCATCATAGACCGAAAATCCGGGGGCTGGCATATCCGTTCCGGCAAAGGCGCCATAGGGAACGGCGGTGACGCCCGGCCAGTTTTCGATCGTATAGGCAATGGTCGAGCCGCAGTCCGGGCAGAAGCGGTAGGTGATACAGTTGCCGCTGTCGGCAACGCGCGTCCATATCTTTGAAGTGCCGGTGACGGTGACATGCTCATCTGCCCAGCGGGCCTGTGCCCCGAAGGCGCTGCCCGAGCGTTTCTGGCAGGCATGGCAATGACAGACCGAAACGCGGACTGGCTCTCCCCGGCAGATGGCGGAAAGCTGGCCGCAGCGGCAGGTGGCAGTGCGTTCACGCATCGGGTGGCCCCTTCGGTTTTACCTGATGAGGATAACCGAAGGGGCCGGACCCGGCTAGCAATTGTCCGGCTGTGAACGGACGAGTTGCAGGCCGCGCCGCGTGATGCGGTAGGGTTGGCCGCCATGGGAGGCGATGGTTCGTCGCCGCTTCAGCTTGCGGAAAAGGTCCATGTCGAGGCCGGTATAGCGCCAGCCATCGCGGGAGAAGCAATGGACTTCTTCAGGTTTGCCTGCCTCGTTGCGGACAAGGTCGATCCGCCCGCCCTGGGCGAGCAGGTGGAGGATGCGCTGTTCAGCGCGGGATATATCCATGGTGTGTCTGGTCTCTGGTCCCGCGCCCCGGAGTACATCAGGGGCGCATGAAAACGTCTCCAGCGCGGCTTCCAGGTGGAAGGGCGCCGGGCTCTACGCTTTCGCCGGCCTGCCTTGCACTGCTCTCAGCGCGGGAACGGCAGGCCCTTCAGCGGGACTCAGACAGGGTACGGACCATAAAAACCTCAAAGGGCGAGACACCCATTTTGGAATGCCCCGCCCCGAAGTCAATATTGGAAGAGAAAGAAGCCTACTCTTCCTCGCCCGCATCCGGCACGCCGACAACGTGGAAGCCGGCATCGACATGGATGACTTCGCCCGCGATGGAACGGCCGAGGGGGGAGAGGAGGTAGAGCGCGCAGCCCGCGACGCCTTCCATGCTGGTGTCTTCCTTCAGAAGCGACCAGTTGCGGCCTGTGCCCATCAGGCTCTTGCCGCCGCGGATGCCGGCCAGCGACAGCGTGCGCATGGCGCCGGCGGAGATGGCGTTGACGCGGATACCCTGGGGGCCAAGGTCGCGCGCGGCATAGCGGGTCGAGGCTTCCAGCGCCGCCTTGGCCACGCCCATGACATTGTAGGAAGGCACGGTGCGCTCGGCGCCGAGATACGTCATGCAGATGATCGAGCCACCATCCGGCATGATTTCCGAGGCGCGGCGGGCGCAGTCGATAAAGCTGTATACGGAGATATCCATCGCGCGGCGGAAGCCTTCGCGGGTGGTGTTGGCGACCATCGAGCCCTGCAGCTCATCTTTCCCCGCAAAGGCGATGGAATGGACCAGGAAATCGATCTTGCCCCACTTTTCCTTGATGGCGGCAAAGGCGGCCTCCATGGAGGCGTCGTCGGTCACATCTGCCGGGATCATCGTGTCCATGCCGATGGATTCGACGAGGGGGCGCACGCGGCGCTCCAGGCTTTCGCCCTGATAGGTGAAGGCAATCTCAGCGCCCTGGGCGGCGAGCTGTGTGGCGATGCCCCAGGCGATGGAGTTCTGGTTGGCAACGCCCATCACGACGCCGCGCTTGCCCTTCATCAGGTCGCCTTTCGGCATGTTCCAGTCATCGGCCATCGGGGGCTCCCTCATATCCAGTTTTGCTTGGGGATTGGGCTAGGCGGGGCTGTGTTTGCCGTCAAGACGGGAAAGGCCCGGACGCTGTGGGCGAACCGGGCCTTCCTGGCGTGCTGATTGGCCGTCTGGGGCCTAGTCGAGGTCTGACGGGTTCATCAGGCCGACTTTCATGTCTTCAGCGGTATAGACCAGCTTGCCATCGGTGATGACACGGCCATTGGCGATGCCCAGGACGAGCTTGCCGCGTTTCACGCGCTTGATGTCGATTTCGTAACGGACCAGCTTGCGTTTGGGCGTGATCTGGCCGGTGAACTTCACCTCGCCAACGCCGAGGGCGCGGCCCTTGCCGGGCGAGCCCGACCAGCCGAGCCAGTAGCCCACGGCCTGCCACATGGCATCCAGGCCAAGGCAGCCGGGCATCACGGGGTCGCCGGGGAAGTGGCACTGGAAGAACCAGAGGTCAGGGGTGATGTCGAGTTCGCCGACAACATGGCCCTTGCCGAAGGCGCCGCCATCCATGCTGATTTCCGGGATCCGGTCCATCATCAGCATCGGCGGGGCGGGCAGCTGGGCATTGCCGGGCCCGAAATAGTTGCCGAGACCGGACTGGATCAGGTCTTCTTTGGTATAAGACGATTTGGGGGTGTGAAAGTCGTGCGGACCCTGCATGTCTGGGTTCCTCAATCAGTTGGGATCACGCCTTCCAGCCGACGCCTTCCGCGTTGTCAACCTTTAGTGCCGGATAGAGCCGGAGCCACGCTGCTCACGCCCCACAGGTTGGCGCGGGGCATCCAGCCACGGTAGCCGGCCGTTTCCACCTCGCAGGCGACCCCATCACAGCCGCTGACCTGTACCAGGACGCCTTTGCCGATCTCGGCGACGCCCTCTGCGTCCTGCGCCGGGCTTGCCCCCAGAACGGTGGTGCGGGTGACGATGGCGGTGGAGCCTTCTGCCAGCATTCGCATATGCACCCAGACCTCATCGCCGGCCGGATCGCGCACGCGGTACCATTCGCCGCTTTCCTTGACGACCATCACCGGCAGGCCCTTGCGGTTATACTGCCAGGCGATGGGGGAGGAGAGGCTGGGGCCCGTGCGGCCGTTTACTTCGGCCCAGCGCAGCGTCTCGAAGCGGGGCACAGGCTTGCCGGAGAAGCGGCTGACGCGCGGCTCGGCGGCCGGATCGGCCCCAGCGCCCGCCGAGAAGGCAAGGAGGATGGCCAGAACGAGGGGTGCCCGTTTCATGTGCAAAGCTTCCATCAGGAGGGGAAGGTGCATTCTCGCACCTACGCATGAATCCACAGTAAAGCTGAGAGAGATTGGCGGGACGGATTGGCTCTGCTAAGCCCCCGATAAATAATAAAAGCACCGATGGGAGTCCCATGCCGGCCAGCAAACTTAAAGTCGTCGTCACCCGCAAGCTTCCGGCGCCTGTTGAGCTTCGGATGAAGGAGCTGTTCGACGCCCGGCTGAACGAAAGTGACCGGCCGTTTTCCGCCGAGGAACTGGCTGAGGCGATGCAAACCGCTGATGTGCTGGTGCCGACGGTGACCGACCGGATCGATGGCCGCCTTCTGGCCCGCGCCGGCGAGCAGCTGCGCCTGATTGCCCAGTTCGGGGCAGGGGTGGACAATATCGATGTGGCGTCTGCTGTTCAGCGCGGCATCACGGTGACGAATACGCCCGGCGTGCTGACCGATGACACGGCAGACGTGGCCATGGCGCTGATCCTGGCGGTGCCGCGCCGCCTGCACGAAGGCGTGCAGATCATGGAAGCGGGCAAGTTTGATGGCTGGACGCCAACCTGGATGATGGGCCGTCGCCTGTCGGGAAAGCGCCTCGGCATCATCGGCATGGGCCGCATCGGCCAGGCCGTGGCCCGGCGCGCGCGCGCCTTCGGCATGCAGATCCACTATCATAACCGCAAACCGGTCAGCGCCCGCATCGAGGAAAGCCTGGAGGCGACCTATTGGGACTCGCTCGACCAGATGCTGGCGCGGATGGATATCGTTTCCATCAACTGCCCGCATACGCCGGCGACTTTCCATCTGATCAATTCGCGGCGCCTCAATCTGATGAAGCCGGAAGCCTACATCATCAATACTGCCCGCGGCGAAGTCATCGATGAGGCCGCGCTCGCCCGCGCCATCCGCGCCGGAAAGATCGCCGGGGCGGGCCTGGATGTGTTCGAACGCGAACCGGCGGTGAACCCGGAACTGATCGGCCTGCCCAATGTGCTGCTGCTGCCGCATATGGGCTCGGCTACCATCGAGGGGCGCACCGAGATGGGCGAGAAGGTGATCATCAACATCAAGACCTTCGCTGACGGCCACCGCCCGCCAGACCGTGTGATCCCCGCCATTCTCTAATTTGCCAACTGATCAATGAGTCGGCAGGCTGGTATTCTCTGCCGGCAGCCCCTGCACGCGGGTTGTCAGGAAGGCGCGCAGATCCGCAATCGACTGGGCGGCGATTTCCTCCTGCGGCAGGTGGCCGACATCGGGATAGAGCTTCAGCTCAGCGCCCGGAATGGCGGCGGCAAACTGCTCGCCATGCGATGCCGGGATGAGGTTATCCTTCTCGCCATGCATCACCAGGGTGGGCACGGTGATGGCCGAGAGACGCTCGGGCGTAGCCTCGGCGCGGGTGCCGCGGCCGGCGGACAGGGCGAGCAGCGCTTCGCGGTGGCAGGGCGCGCGGGCGAGGGAGGCATACCGGTCCACCATCGCGTCCGTCACGAAAGACGGATCGGCAAAACTGTCTTCAAGGCCCGGCCGGATCAGCGACGACATGTCGAGATCCTTCACCAGTTTCCGTGCCAGGCCGATTTCCAGCAGGCGGAAGATAAAGGGCCGGTCATCGCTTTCCGCTTCGCTGCGCGGCCAGCCAGCGGCGTCCACCAGCACAAGGCCTTCAAGCTTTTCCGGATGGGCGAGGGCATAATTCCAGGCCGCGCCACCGCCCATCGAATTGCCGGCCAGCGTGAAGCGGTCTGCTTTCACCGCCTGCGTCACCCGGTCGATCACATCCATGAACTGGTCTGTGCCGATGGCATCATTGTCGATGCAGCGGGAAAGGCCGTGGCCGGGCAGGTCGAGGCTGATCACACGGTAGTCGCGTTTCAGGTCGGCCACCCAGGGCTCCCAGGTGTGCAGCGATGCCGAGAAGCCATGAACCAGAACGATCACCGGCGCATCGCGCGGGCCGACATCCCTGAAATGAATCCGCATTTCCTCACCCAGAGCGAGATAGCGGCTGTCAGAACTCGCATAGATCGTTTCCAGCTGGTCATACGGAATGTCGTCCCGCTTCAAAGACCACCAGCCTGCAAACAGGATGACGCCGAGCGTTATGACGACTGCGAGAAAACGGGAAAACATCTGGCGCGAAGAATCCGATCAAGAAAACTGCTTCGCGAGTAACGCGCGCAGCGGCCTGCATGTCAAATCTTCTGTTCAGATCGAACAGACCGGACACTGAGAATCTCTCCGCAGACCGACCGTTCGCATCTGGCAGCGCAACCCGTCGATGAGAAGGATGCGCCCAATGAGCGGCTCGCCCGCACCGGTGATCAGTTTCACCGCTTCCAGCGCCATCGTTGAACCCGTCATGCCGGTGATCGCGCCAACGACGCCCACCTCATCGCAGGCTTCGGCGGCAGGCGGCATTTCCGGAATCCAGCAGGCATAACAGGGCGCCTCCGCCACGAGGCCCGAGGCAAACACGCTGACCTGTCCACTCCAACCGCTGGCGGCGCCGGAGACCAGGTAGCGCCCGTTTGCATGCGCGAACTTGTTGAGGAGGAAGCGGGTCTGAAAGTTGTCAGTGGCGTCTATAAGTATATTTCCGGAGGGGGCGGCGCCATCGGCGAAACGCTCGTTTTTTATGTCGACATGGATCGCCGGATCGAGCGCGGTGATGCGGCGGGCAAGCTGGACGGCCTTTTCCGCGCCGGTATCACTTTCCGTGAACTGTATCTGCCGCTGCAGATTTGAGCGTTCCACCCGGTCGTCATCCCAAAGCTCGATCTGGCCAATGCCTGCCGCCGCCAGGTAGAGCGCGGCAGGGCCGCCCAGGGCGCCCGCCCCAATGATCGACACCGAGGCGGCGCGCAGTTTCGCCACGCCGGGCCCGCCGATTTCCTTCAGCAGGATATGCCGGCGGTGCCGGTCAAGGTCTTCGGGTGAGAGGCTCATGGGCATGCCCTCAGCGCTGTTGAGGACAGCGGATTTTCCCGTACACGGATGTAAACCCAGGCAGGCGGGATCGCCTGGGAGAGCGCAGCGGCGCTCGTCTCGGGCAGGCGGTGGCGCGCGAATTTGCGCGCAAAGGCCGTGGCGCGGGTAATGCGTGCGCCCGGACGGCCGATCACGGCAATAGGCACGCTGCGGGCGATTTCTTCCCAATCCTTCCAGCGCTGGAAGCCGGCCAGATTATCCGCCCCCATCAGCCAGACAAAGCGCGCATCGGGCGCGGCCTTTTGCAGCGCGCGCAGCGTGTCGATGGAATAGGTGAGGCCCAGCTGGGCCTCAAGATCGGTGACGCGCATGCCAGCGCTGCGAGCGATGGCGCGGGCAGAGGTGAGGCGGGCGGCATACGCTCCGTGGTCGGATTTCAATGGATTGCCGCGCGCCACGATCCACCAGACCTGATCGAGGCTCAACCGCTTGCGCGCGGTTTCGGCAACCAGAAGATGGCCCGCATGGGCGGGATTGAAGCTGCCGCCAAAGAGCCCGATGGCAAGACCCTTGGCGGGACCGGGCAGGCGGGGGCGTATCAAGGGCGAACCTGTCCTGTTCCGCGCACGGCATATTTGTAGGTGGTGAGCTGCTCGGCCCCCACCGGTCCGCGCGCATGGATGCGGCCCGTGGCGATGCCGATTTCGGCGCCAAAGCCAAACTCGCCGCCATCGGCAAACTGGGTGGAGGCGTTATGCACCACGATAGCCGAATCGACATTGGCAATGAAAGCTTCTGCGGCGGCGGCGTCTTCGGTGATGATCGCGTCCGTATGGCCCGACGACCAGCGGGCGAGATGGGCAAGCGCGCCGGGCAGGCCATCGACCACGGCGATGGAAAGGATCGCGTCAAGATATTCGGTGGCCCAGTCTTCTTCGGTGGCCGGGGTGATGTCGCCCAGGATGGCGCGGGTGCGGCCATCGCCGCGCAGCTCGCAGCCTGCCTCGGTCAGCGCTTTGGCAATAAGCGGCAGCAGGGTGGGGGCGGCCGCCACATCCATCAGCAGCGTTTCGGTAGACCCGCACACGCCGGTGCGGCGCATCTTGGCGTTGAGCACGATGTCGACGGCTTTTTTCGGATCGGCGGCGGCGTGGACAAAGGTGTGGCAGAGCCCTTCCAGATGGCCGATCACCGGCACGCGGGCCTCGGCCTGCACGCGCTCCACCAGGCTGCGCCCCCCGCGCGGTACGATCACATCCAGCGCGCCGTTGAGGCCGCCGAGCATATGGCCCACGGCTTCGCGGTCAGTCGTGGCAACCAGTTGGATCGCATCCACCGGCATTTCTTCCGATTTCAGCGCGCCGCGCATCGCGTCGGCCAGGGCATGAGATGTCTTCGCGCTTTCCGAGCCGCCGCGCAGGATCGCAGCATTGCCCGAGCGCAGGCAGAGCACGCCGGCATCGACCGTCACATTCGGGCGGCTTTCATAGATGATGCCGATCACGCCGAGGGGCACGGAAATGCGCGCAATGTCGAGCCCGTTGGGCCGGGTCCAGCGGGCAAGCTCGCGGCCCAGCGGATCGGGCAGGTCGGCCACGGTTTCAACGCCGACGGCAATGCCTTCTAGGCGCTTCTCATCAAGGGCGAGCCGGTCGAGCATCGACGGGGCGAGCCCCTTGGCGCGCGCAGCCGCCATGTCTTCCTCGTTCGCGCGCAGGATTTCCGGGCCGGCCGCGCGGATGGCGGCGGCGATGGCCTTCAGCGCGCGGGTGCGATCCTGCGCGGTCAACAGGCCAAGTTCACGCGAAGCGGCGCGGGCGCGGCGCCCCATATCGAGCATCGTTTCGGCAAGCGCGGCGCTGGGCGGAGGTGTCTGAACGGTCATGCGCACCCAAGTGCCGCAAATGGGCCTCTGCTGCAAGGTTTGGCTCAGGGCAGGGAGTTCAGCAGGGCAAAGGCGCCGCGCGCTACAGGCTCATAGGTTGCCTCATTGCTGGCCTTGGCGCTGACATAGACGGCCTCGGCGAAGGCCCGCAGATTGTGCAGCTTGGCAAGCGCCGCCTCGGAGCCATAGACGTTTTCCCGCAAGGGATCGTCCCCCGGCCAGAGGCTTTCAAACCACAGCGTCCATTCTTCCTCGCCGAAGAACTCCCGCTGGGCGAGATACATCACCGGCGCGGCCAGCCGCTCGTTTTCGCCGAAGATGTAAGAATGATCGGTGGGGCCGGCTTTCAGCGCCACGGCGGCGAGGATCGCTTCGGCCTGCGGCTTGGTCAGCTGCGGGTTCAGCGACAATTGCATCAGCAGGTCGGCTGTATGGGCCACGCCATGGCGCCAGCCTTTGGCGTCACTGAAGCCGCGATAATCGGTGAGGCCGGCCAGATAGGCATGGGCCGCTGCGATCAGTCCGTCACGCGCTTCTGGCTCCATCCAGGGCGTGATCCGGTCGGTGCGGGCCACTTCTGCCAGGGTGAGCATGGCAAAGGGGCGGGCAAAGCCCGCGGCGTCTTCCGGGGCGCCGGCCATGCGCAGGGTTTCCTGCATCACGCCCATGACCGTCTCCCGCCCGATCAACTGGCTGCGCATCATCTGGGAGAGGGCCGCATAGGCCGCGCCATCCCGCAGGTCCGGATCGGGGTCGCTCAGGCAGGGCAGCAGGGCCAGCGCCAGATCTTCGCGTTCTGCCGGGTCCATATCCAGCACCGCTTCGGCGCGGGCGCGTTCATCGCCCAACGCGGCAAGGGCGGCGGCAGGCTCGCATGGGGTGTATGATCCGGCGGGCGACGCAAGCCCTGCGGGCTGGGAAGCGCTGGCGCAGGCTGCCAGCAGGAGAGGGGCAATCAGGGTCCGCAGCATATCAGGGGCCTCCGGGCGCGCATTTGCCACCGTTGCGCGCTCCAAACCGGGCTGACAAGCCAGCGGAAGGCATTAAGGTTCCCGTCAAGAAACCATCCCGGCCGGAGGAACCCCATGATCGACATCGAAGCGATGCCCTATATTGCGGATATTCCGCCCGTGCAGGCCCGCCTGCGCCCGCAGGAAACTGCAATCTGGTTCGAGGGGCGCGCCACCAGCTTTGCCGAGCTTGATACCCGTTCCAGCCAGATCGCCAATGGTCTCATCCGTCTCGGCATCCAGCCGGGCGACCGGGTGGGTTATCTGGCGAAGAATACCGACGCCTATTACGAGATCCTCTTCGGCTGCGCCAAGGCGCGCGCGGTGATGACCGGCGTGAACACGCGCCTCGCCCCGCCGGAGGTGAAGTTCATCCTGTCAGACGCCAAGGCGAAGGTGCTGTTCGTCGGCAAGGATTTCTATTCCATGATCGACCAGATCAAGGATGAACTGCCGGACCTGACGCGCATCATCACGCTGGATGGCGACCGGGAAGACTGGGACTATTTCCCCTCCTGGCGCGATTCCAAACCGGCCACGGCGCCGGGGCTGACCGTGGAGGGGGATGACGATGTAATCCAGCTCTACACCTCCGGCACGACCGGCCTGCCCAAGGGTGTTCAGCTCACGAACGACAATTACCGCGCTTTCTTCACCCAGGCCGGCATGCTGGAATGGTCCAGCTATGATGCGGGTGAGGCAATCATGAATGCCATGCCGCAATTCCATGTGGCGGGCGTGAATGTCGGCGTACTGGCAAGCCTTCAGGGCGCCAAGACGGTGATCCTGCGCGAGATCGATCCGCAGCTGATCCTGCGCCTCATTCCCGAACACAGGATCGCCCATGCCTTCTGGGTACCCGCCGTGATCCTGATATTGACCCAGCAGCCGAATATCCGGGAGACGGATTTCTCCAGCCTGAAACAGGTTTTCTACGGCGCCTCGCCGATCTCCGAAGCCCTGCTGCGCACGGCGGTGGAGATCATGGGCGCGCGCTTCACCCAGCTTTATGGCCTGACCGAGACCGTCGGTGCCGGGACATTCCTGCCGCCCGAGGCGCACGATCCAAGCTGGGGCAAGCTGCGCTCCTGCGGCGTGCCCTGGCCGGGCGCTGTGGTGCGCGTGGTGGATGGGGAGGGCAAGCCCGTTCCGACAGGTGGCGTCGGCGAGATCGTTATCAAGTCAGGTTTCGTGATGAAGGGCTACTGGAACCGCCCGGACGCGACGCAGGACGCGGTGCGCGATGGCTTCTTCCATACTGGCGACGCGGGCTATTTCGACGAGGACGGCTTTCTCTACATCCATGACCGGGTGAAGGACATGATCGTCTCGGGCGGGGAGAATGTTTACCCCGCCGAAGTGGAGAATGCGATCTTCGGCGCGCCGGGCGTGGCCGATGTTGCCGTCATTGGCGTGCCCGATGAAAAGTGGGGCGAGGCGGTGAAGGCCATCGTGGTGAAGAAGCCTGGAGAAGATCCGTCCCCGGAAAGCATCATCGCCTGGGCGAAGGATCGCATTGCGTCGTACAAGGCACCCAAATCGGTGGACTTCATAGAGGCGCTGCCGCGCAATCCTTCCGGCAAGATCCTGCGCAAGGATCTGCGCGAGCCTTACTGGAAAGGCATGACGCGCCGCGTGGGGTAAGGCTCGCGCGATGCACATTGTGTTTTCTGCGGCTACGCCGGAAGACTTCAAGCGGCTGCTCGCGCTGCGCCTGTCAGTAATGCGTGAACATCTGGAACGTCTCGGCCGGTTTGATTCGGATCGGGCGCGGGCCCGATTCTCGGCAGGCTTTGCGCCCGCTTTCACCAGGCTTGTCCATCTGGATGGCGCGTTTGCCGGATGCGTCACGCTGCGGCCCGGCGGAGAGGGCATCGAGCTGGAACATTTCTATTTGCGACCCGAATTTCATGGGCAGGGAACCGGCAGCAGAATCCTTGCGTGCCTTCTGGAGGAGACAGACCAGGCCGGCCAGAGCGTTCATCTTGGCGTGCTGAAGCAAAGCCCGGCCAGGCGTTTTTATGAACGCCATGGTTTTGTGTTCACCCATGCCGGGGAGTTCGACGACTATTTCATCCGTATGCCGCGGCAAGGTACCCCGTCCCTGGCCCGCTGAACATCCGGCTTCAGCCATCGGGCAGCGCAAAGCGCGGGCCGGTGCCCGTCTTGCCCGCCTGATCGCCCGGATTGTAGAGCGCGCAGCGTTTCAGCGATAGGCAGCCGCAGCCGATGCAGCCGTCCAGCGTCTCGCGCATCTGTTCCAGCTGCGCGATCTTGCGGTCGAGCACGCTGCGGATTTCATGGCTGATCTGGCGCCAGTCTGCTGCGGTGGGGGTGCGCCCTTCCGGCAGGGAGGCAAAGGCGCGCGCCACATCCTCGATCGTCAGGCCAAGGGATTGGGCAATCCGGATGAAAGATACCCGGCGGATGTCTGACCGCAGAAACCGCCGGTGGCGCCCGGCCGAGCGCAGAGAGCGCACAAGCCCGCGTTCCTCATAATAGCGCAGCGCAGAAACAGCGACGCCCGTGCGCGCGGCAAGCTCGCCAATGGTCAGGATGTCAGAATGTTTCAGGGTCATGCAATTCTTCGCTTGATCTAAAGTGCACTTGAGATTGTATCAGAAAGGTCAGGCATCAACCAGCCCCGGAAAGGGACCCGCCATGACACAGTTAATTCATCGCCCCGCCCGCATAGAACACGTCAACATCACTGTTCCGGATTCGGAACATGCCGCGCGTATCTTCGAGCAGATCTTCGGCTGGCATGTCCGCTGGCGCGGAAAGGCGATGAGCGGCGGGCATACCGTGCATGTCGGTTCGGAAAACCATTACCTGGCCCTCTATTCTCCGCCAGCGGGGAAACCGTGCCCGGAGCGGTTCGAGAAGGGCCTGCCGCTCAATCATATCGGCATTGAGGTGGACGATATCGTCGCCATCGAAACGCTGGTGCGCCGGGCAGGCTATACGCCTTTCGGGCATGATGATTACGAGCCGGGGCGCCGTTTCTACTTCTTCGACGAGAGCAATATCGAGTTTGAGGTAGTCTCCTACGCGCCTGTGTTGGAGTATGCTGGCTGAGCGGATGCGCTCTCTCCCCGTGACAGCCGGCCCGGCGGGAGGTGCATCCAAATGCGCTTCCCGCCGCATCGCGTATTGGAAAAGGGAGATACATCATGAATTTCTGCGCCGCGCCTGCCACCATCCTTGCCGCTTTCCTGATGGCGGCCTGCTCGCCTGCGACGGCTCCTGCGCCTGAAACGCCTGCTGAAACCGCTGCTCCAGCCCCCGTCGATGGGCGCGCGATTGTTGCGGATATTGGCGCCATCAACACGCCCAATGGCATTGAGGAATCCTATGCCGCGCGCATCGGCGGCATCGATCAATGGATCAGCGTGCGTGGCAAGGACCGGAACAATCCGGTGATCCTGCTGGTGCATGGCGGCCCCGGCTCGGCAGAGCTTGCCATCGGTTGGACCTTCCAGCGCGGCTGGGAGGATTATTTCACCGTGGTGCAGTGGGACCAGCGCGGGGCAGGGAAGACCTGGTCGCTGAATGATCCGGAGACAGTCATTCCGACGCTCACCATAGATCAGATGACCGGCGATGTGATCGAGATGATCGAACATGTCCGTCAGAAGCTCGGCAAGGAGAAGGTGATTGTGCTGGGCCATTCCTGGGGCACGATCATCGGCCTCAAGGCGGCGATGGCGCGCCCTGACCTGGTGGCGGCCTATGTGGGGCATGGCCAGGTGATCAACATGCAGCGCAATGAGGAAGAAGGCTTCCGGCTGACTCTGGCCGCGGCGCAGGCAGACGGAAACGCAGAAGCCGTGGCGGCGCTGGAGGCGCTGGCGCCCTATCCTGGCGATCTGACGGTGGCGCGGATCGGGGATCAGCGAACCTGGTCAATCCATTATGGGGGCCTTGCCGCCTATCGCGAGAATGCCTCGGCCTGGTTCCGGGCCATGCGGCTGTCGGCCGAGTATGATGAGGACGTTCTGAAAGCCTACGACGCCGGCAGCCTGGCCAGCATCACCGCCCTGATGCCGGAGCTGCGCGCGGCGGATCTGGACACGGTCACCCAAAGCCCGGTGCCGGTTTTTCTGCTGCATGGGCGGCGCGACCTGACGACCCCGCCATCTGCCGTAAGGGGCTGGATCGAAACGCTCGAGGCGCCGGTGAAGGCGGAATACTGGTTTGACCATTCTGCCCACCTCGCCTTCATGGAGGAGCCGGGCAAGGTTCTGATGACGCTGGTTACCTGCATCCGGCCCTATGCAACGGAGCCGGACATCGCCGCCGCGCGCCAAAGCGCTGCGGCCTGCGTTCAGGAGCGCTAGGCGCCGTCAGTGAGCCAGACGCATCCAGTCGCGCGCCGCCTGCAGCGCCATCTTCACTTCGGCTGAGGACAGCATTTCCGCCATTTCCTGGCGCTGCACCTTGGCATCCTCATGACCGCGCACAGCGGCGAGGTTGAACCATTTGTGCGCCTCGATCAGGTTGATTTCGGTGCCGGTGCCGGTCGCATAGGCTAGGCCTGCGCGGTAAAGGTCTTCGGCATGGGAATGGGCGCCGAGCAGGCCGGCGGGTTCCACATGTGTATCTGAATAGGCCATGTTGCTTCTCTTTCACTCCTGAACCGGCCGCCGGGTTTTCCCGTGCTGCAACCGGTAATCCATCACGCACCGGATTATCCGGCGACGGATGAAGGGTGCCTTGAGAGCGTTGGAACATGGTTAAAATTGCATTTGCCATGACACGGCTTCGTAAACGTATCGGCCGGCCGTGTTAGGAAAGCGGCTTTTGCGGGCGTATTTTCGCGCCGGAGTTCTCCGATCACGCCATTCCCGGATAACGTTTGAAGGCCGGAATATCGGCAAGGTGCGCCATCCAGGGGGCCTGTTCGGTGGTCTGCACCTGCGCCCCCGGCGTGAAGGCATCGGGCGCGTCCAGGGTCATCAGCTGCACGTCCACAATGCCCGGCAGATAGGTCTCGTTGATATAGTAGAGACCGGTGCCGCACTCGCTGCAGAAATACCGGAAACTGTCGCCGGAGGAATTGACCGCGCGCGCCTCTCCGACCGTCACACGGAAATCTTCCCTGGGAACCATGGCCCAGGCCACTAACGGCGCGCCGGCGCTCTTCTGGCAATCCCGGCAATGGCAGATCGAGATCCGCTCGGGCGCACTGCCAAGTTCAAAACGCACCTTCCCGCACTGACATCCGCCTGCAATGGCCATGGCCGCCTCCACGCTGTTCCCGAAACGTTCTTTTGCATGATCCGCCTGCCGGGTCAAACGGGATGCAGGAGGCAAAAAAAAGCCCCGCAGAAACTGCGGGGCTTTCTTTAGCGCAAAGGCTCGGCCTGAAATCAGGCGGCCACTTTTTTCTTGGCCAGCGACTTGGCGAGTTTTTCCATCGCCTTGCCTTTGTCGATGTTCTCGACAGCGGCCAGTTCGCGGGCCATCCGGTCCAGCGCGCTCTCATAGAGCTGGCGCTCGGAATAGGACTGCTCGGGCTGGTCGTCGCCGCGGTGCAGGTCGCGAACGACCTCCGCGATCGAGATCAGGTCGCCGGAATTGATCTTGGCTTCGTATTCCTGGGCGCGGCGCGACCACATCGTCCGCTTGATGCGGGCTTTGCCGCCAAGCGTCTTCAGCGCGTCATCAACCAGTTTGGAGCCTGCAAGGGCACGCATACCAGACGCTTCGGCACGATTTGTCGGTACACGCAGGATCATCTTGTCCTGATCAAATGCCACGACATAGACTTCCAGCTGCATGCCCGCGACTGTCTGACTTTCGATACCGGTGATTTTGCCTACGCCGTGCGCCGGATAGACAACACTCTGACCGACCTCGAACGCATGAGTCCGAGCTTCTGCCTTCTTCGCCATGTTCGGTAAGACCCTTTTCTACACACACATTAAGAGAGTCGAGTTTACCCGGCCCAGTTCCTGATTAAGGCTCTGAGTTAGGAATTCCCGCTCTTCTTGATTGTTGTTCAGATATTCCGTGTAGCACATTCTTACAGGAAATACAACAGTCTGGCGCAGGCGGCGCCAGAATGGGAAAGACGCGAAATCGGACAAATCGTTAACGCGTCCTGATCCTTTAATTTCCCCGCAATTACAGCGGGGCACACAAACAAGGAGAAAATATTTCTCCTTAAGGGTGCGGCTAGTCCCCGGTGCCTGGATTGGGGCTGAAGTATTTTTCCAGCTTGCCGGTCACGCTGGCCCATTCGTCCCGGTCAGCCGGAGGTTCCTTCATCCGGGTGATATTGGGCCAGACCTTGGCATATTCGGAGTTCAGCTTCAGCCATTTGCCATCGGGATCGTCCTCGGTGTCCGGCTTGATCGCCTCAGCGGGGCATTCAGGCTCGCAGACGCCGCAATCGATGCATTCATCCGGGTGAATGACGAGCATATTCTCGCCTTCATAGAAACAGTCGACAGGGCAAACCTCGACGCAATCCATGTATTTGCAGCGGATGCAGGCGTCGACGACAATATAGGTCATGGGAGGTCCGGGGTCTTCTGGCGGGAATTGAGCCTCGCAATTGGCGAGGCAAAGCGCCCCTGTCAATGAGGCGTACTACACAGCGCAGGCAGAAAGGCTCAAACTGCGCCGGAAGTGCGCGCCTCTGCGCGGCGGCGGGCCTCGGCGCGCTGCACATCATCGACATGCAGCAGCCCGGCCACATGCCGCACATAGGCATCTTCGAGGTCAGACCGCTCGCCATCGGCCAGGATCACCCGGTAGATTGCCTCCACCACCTTCACCCGTTCCGCCGCCGGCAATTTCTTCGCATGTTTGGTAAACTGATGGCTGCCGACGGCCTCCTCGGCCAGCGCTTCGGCTTCCGAGAGCAGGGCGTCAGCCTTGTCGGCCTCGAACTCGAACGCCTCGACCAGGATCTCGGCGATCATGTCGCTTTCGATATTCACATATACCCCGTCCACCAGCGCCGCCTCGACCAGCAGGGCAGTCACCGCCACATAGGGCGGCATCGACTGTTCTGCGGGCGTTTTCGGCGTCAGCAGGCGCTTGATGCGGTCCATCATGGCTCGGCCTCCAGAGGGCGGTAGAGCGCCCGTGCTTCCTCGGCGGGGCCGCGGCGATCCCCGAGGTCCAGCACTTCAATGCTGTAGATACGCCCGGCTTTCCCGAATGTCACCACATCGCCAACGGTGAGGGCGGCGCCGGGCTTGTCGGTTTTCCGGGTCTGGCCCCTGTGCGACAGGCGCACCCCATGACCCTTGATGTGCGCGGTGGAAAGGGCGCGTGTCTTGAAGAAGCGGGCCCGCCACAGCCAGATATCGAGGCGCAGCGAGACGTCTTCGTTCATGCGGCGCTCGCGCTACTGGAAAGGTTTGTAGACAAAGCTGCCTTCGCCCGCCGCTTCGGCAGGCTTGCCGCCATCGGTGCCCGGCTGGCGCGGCGGCTTCTGCTTCTGCGGCCGGGGAGGCTTTGGCGGCTTCGGCGGCGGCAGCAACGCAGCGAGCGCGGCAAACGGGCTGTCTGGATCGGCCACCTTGCGCTGGGGCGGGGCAGGGCGGTTGTCCTGGCGCCGGTCGTTGCGGGTGTCACCCCCACGCGGCGGGCGGCGGTCATCCCGGCCGCGGCCGCGGCCTTCGCCGCGCGGGCCTTTGCCCTGCGGGCGATCCGATTGCGGACGATCCCCCGGCGCGCCATCGCGCTTCGGGCGGTCCCCCTGCGGGCGTTCAGCGCGGGGCGGGCGGGCAGTCTGGCCTTCTTCCGGCCGCGTGCGGGCGCCATAGCGCCACAGCGTTACCGCGCCGGTTTCCTTATCCTTTTCGGCGGGCGCCAGGCCAAAGCCCTTCAGCACGCCCGGCCAGTCATCGGCTGGGCAGGAAACCATTGAGGCCATGTCGATGGCGATGGCGAAAGCGTTCTTGCCGGCTTCCTTGCGCCGCTTGGCAATCTCCCAGCCAAGGCGTTCGGCAAGGTCAGCGCGCACAGCGCGGCGGCCAAAGCGCAGATAACCGTTTGCGGCGAGCGCTTCTTCCGGCCAGGTGCCGTCCAGCGCGAACGATCCTGCGCCTTCCGGGGCCAGCGGATATTCCGTGCCCGAAGCAACCGCTTTCAGAATGGCAATCACGCGCTGGGCGGCCGGCTTCTGCGCGTCGGGTGCATGCACGGCCACGCGCCCTGCGCGGATGCCGGCGGCCTTCAGGGCTTCGCGCTGCTCCGGCGTGATGCGCGCCGGCGGATCGTCCGTTCGCAGATCAACCGCTGCGCCGCTTTCCAGGATGCGGAAGGCCAGGCCGCGCGCCATGCCTTCCAGGCCGGCGCCGGCTTCCCCGCTTGCCAGTTTCGCATGGGTGGGCAGCAGGCGGGCAATCTCGCTCTTCAGCCATTCTTCAACACGGGCCAGCGCCGGGGCGCGTTCGCTGGCCTCCACCTCAACCGCGCCGATCAGTTCGGCGCGCGGGGCAATCCAGCTGGCGCCCCTGGCAAGACGGGCAATGGCGGCGCCCTTGAATTCTATCTCCGCCCCTTCGGTCAGCTTGAAAGCGTCCGAAGGCGCGCCGGTGATCTCGGCAAGGCGCTGGCTCAGCATCGGGCGGATGGCGGCCAGGGCAGCGCCGCGCACCGCCTTTCCTTCCAGCGTCCGGGCATCCAGAACTGGCTCGAAGGTCAGGCCCTTCAGGCGGCCGACCAGATGGCCTTCAACGGTCACGTCGCCGTCGGGCGTCAGATTGGTCACGAGGGCATCTTCCTTCTTGAGGCTTGCGAGCAGCGCGGTGGTGCGCCGGTCGACAAAGCGGGCTGTCAGCGCTTCGTGTAGCGCGTCGGAGAGGGAGTCTTCAATCTCCCGCGTTTTCTGCTGCCAATAGCCTGGATTTTCCAGCCAGTCAGGGCGGTGGGCGGCATAAGTCCAGGTGCGGATGGCGGCAAGGCGCTGTTGCAGCTTGGCAATATCGCCGTTGGTGGAGGCCAGATCCTCCATCCGGCGCTCGAGCCCCGCATCGGAGAGGCGTGCGTCCGGGTCAGCCAGCGTATCGGCCAGGCCCAGAACGAGGCGCCCATGCCCCTCCGGGCCTGCTTTGCGGAAGTCTGGCAGGCGCGCCAGATCCCACAGCCGGCGCACCTTGCGGTCGCCCGTCACATTCGGCCCGATGCCGCCATCTTCGCTCATCCGCCGCAGCACCCATTCGTCCAGGGCGTGGGGATTGTGGATTAGGCGCGGATTGCCCGAAGGCTTCTCCAGGCTGCGGATGAGGTTCCTGAGACTTGAAAAATCGAGGGCCGAGTTGCGCCACTGGATGGCGTCCACCGGGTCAAACCGGTGGGCCTCTATCGCTTTCCATTCTTCCTCGGTGAAGGGCGGGCAGCTGCCGGTCTCGCCAAATTCGCCATCGGTGCGGAAACGCCCGGCGCGCCCGGCAATCTGGCCGCATTCGGCCAGAGTCAGGGCCCGGTGGCGCCGCCCGTCGAATTTGGAACGTGAGGCAAACACCACCCGGTCGACATTCAGGTTCAGCCCCATGCCGATGGCGTCTGTGGCAACGATATAGTCCACCTCGCCGGACTGGTAGAGCGCCACCTGCGCATTGCGGGTGCGGGGGCTGAGCGCGCCCATCACCACCGCCGCGCCGCCCTTCTGCCGGCGCAGCAGCTCGGCAATCGCGTACACTTCCTCGGCGCTGAAGCCGACAATGGCGGTGCGCTTGGGCAGCTTGGTGATCTTGGTATGGCCGGTATAGCGCAGCTCCGAGAAACGCTCGCGCGGCTCGGTCTCCACGCCCAGCTTCAGTTCGCGCAGCAGGCCGCGCATCGTGTCGGCGCCCAGCAGCAGGGTCTCGTGATTGCCGCGCATGTTGAGGATGCGGTCGGTGAACACATGTCCCCGGTCTTCATCCTCGGCCAGCTGGATTTCGTCGATGGCCAGAAAATCCGGGCGGATATCCACCGGCATCGATTCCACGGTGCAGATGAAATAGCGCGCCGTGGGCGGGCAGATGCGCTCCTCCCCGGTGATCAGCGCGGCATGGGGGTATCCCTTGGCGGCCACCACCCGGTCATACACCTCTCGCGCCAGCAGGCGCAGGGGCAGGCCGATCATGCCGGTCCCATAGCCCAGCATCCGCTCAATGGCGTAATGCGTCTTGCCGGTATTGGTGGGGCCCAGAATGGCCTTGAGTGTTGTCATGTGCGGGGAAGGGATGGGGGCGGGGGCCCGCCCGTGTCAAGCGCGCGGCATGTCAAAGCGGATCATGCCTTCCGCCTCGGGGCGGAAGCCGGGTGGCAGGCGAGTGGCCTCATCATAGAGCGCGCCGGCAAAACGGGCCTTGCTGATATCGCCCCAGAGGCAGGTCGCGCCGCACAGATTGGCGCCGGAAAGGTCGGCCTGCCAGAGATTGGCCCCGGTCATGTCCGCGTCGACAAGATTGGCATGCGCCAGCCGGGCGGCGCGCAGGTTGGCGCCTTTCAGCAGGGCGCCCCGCAGATGCGCATGGGTCATCGAGGCGTTCAGCAGCCTTGCATGGTTGAGGCAGGCTCCGGCCAGGTTGGCCCAGTCGAGCCGGGCGCCGCGCAGCTCGCAATTGTGAAACCGCGTGCCGGCAAAATCCTGCCCGCGCAGATCGGCGCCATGAAAGTCACGCCCTTCGATCAGAAGGCCGGCTCCAGCCACGGCTGCCCGCACGTCTCGTCCTGTCGCCAGAATGTCCATCAGTGACCCGTTTTGTCCCAGTCTGTCCATTTGAGGTTATTCGCGGGGCATTGAAAGACCCGCGATTGACATGCGTTTCGTTCCGGGCGGACAATCACGTTTTGGCAGGGAGAGACGCCATGATCACGCTCGAACCGGTCGGCTGGGTGCGGGGAGGGCGATCCGATCCCGTGGACGACAACTGGGACAGCGAACAGGCGGTGATCGAACTGGCGCCTGCCTTCCCCGAAGGCGCCCTGGCAGGGCTTGAAACCTTCAGCCACGCCGAAATCATCTTTTTCTTCAACCGCGTACCTGAATCGAAGATCGAAACCGGCGCGCGTCATCCGCGCGGCAATACAGCGTGGCCCCAGGTCGGCATCTTTGCCCAGCGCGGCAAGAACCGGCCAAACCGCTTGGGGCTCTGCACATGCCGGATCATCAGCCTGGCCGGGCGCTCTCTCCGCGTTCAGGGGCTGGACGCGATCGACGCCACACCCGTGCTCGATATTAAACCGGTCATGCGCGAATTCTTGCCCCGTGGCCCGGTTTCCCAGCCGGAATGGGCAACAGAACTGATGCAGGGTTACTGGTAGGGCGACCTTCGGGAATTGCGGATTGGACAGCCCGCCTCGGGCGTCATAATCTCAACACAGCGTTAACCTATGGAGCTGGGGCGTTCATTGGCAACCGCATGGGGATATCCGGTATGTTGAAACACTACACAGCGAGGACTGCGCGCGCTGCAATCGCGATGGCTCTCGGTGGCGCGGCGCTGCTGGCGGCGTGTGACCAGATCGATACCCGCATTGAGCGGGCACGGGAGATTGCGGACGCTTCGGTGGACCAGATCAATGGCGAAACCGTCATCGACCCCACCTATCGCAATCTTGAGCGCGCAGCCCCGGCAGACCGGGCCCTTGCAGGCACCGTGATTGCGCAATTTGCCGTAGACGATGAAGAGCGCCCGATGTTCGCCATCGGCTCGATCATTGCCAAGCCGCTCGATATTCCGGCTTCCGGGCCCGTCGAAATTCCCGACGACGCCGCCATGATCGAAGAAGAACTCGAATATTTCGACAGCCCGGAAGGGGAGGCGATGCTGGAAGCAGGAGAGCCCCCTGCCGCCGCGCCCGCTCCGCCCGCCGCCGAAGCGCCTGTCACTCGCGAGATTCTCGCCGAACCTGCCCAGGTGATGCCCAGGATCAAGCTGGATCCGCGCGCGGCCCAGGAAAGCCGTCAGGAAATCGCCGAAGCGGGCCGCAACATCGAGCAGTTTGCCCTCAAGGACGACACCCAGCGCCTGCAGATGCGCCGCCTGTCGCAGGACGATCTCAAGGCCATGGCGCCGGAGGAGCGTGTGGAAGTGCGCAAGATTGCCCGCCGCGCGCCGGTCGCCCGTGAAGTTGTCCAGAAACAGCTCGACGCCAACGCGGTCATGCTCGACACGATGACCAGATATGGCGTCGGCGGCGAGGTGGCGCTGTCGCGGCAGGGGCAGATGGTCATCCAGATCGGGGCGGATGGCGCCAATCCGACCCAGTTCCGCGGCCGCAATGGCCCCGCCGATTTCCTGGCCCGCGCGGAAGCTGCTGAGTGTCCGGACAATCCGGATGCGGCGGTTATCCGCGAAGACCTCGCCGTGGCCACCGCCTGCGTGGTGCGGGATCTGCGCGCCTCGGGCCAGTTCGAATATGTCGAGCCTGACTTCATCTTCCAGAACCAGTTTGCCCGCAAACCGAAGGACATGCCCGCCGGAACGCCAGGGGAAACCAAGACGGGCTCAAACGGCTCCACCGCAACGCCGGTAAAACCGGCGGTCTCCGATCCGAATGATCCGCTCTGGGCCCTGCAATGGCATTTCCGCGACAAGGGAACGGCAGAGGGCCGCACCGCCGGTGGCGCCGGCTTCGAGAGCTTCTGGAAAAGTCAGGGCATCACCGGCTCGGACGGCATTGTTGTCGCGGTCGTGGATACCGGCCTGCAGATGAACCATCCCGACATTGCCGGTTCGCCCAACATCATGCCGGGTTATGACATGGTCTCCGATCCGCGCATGGGCAATGACGGGGATGGACGCGACACAGACCCCAATGATCCGGGCGACCTTTGCGACCCCACCAAACCCGGCGCCGCTGACAGCTTCCATGGCACGCACGTCGCCGGCACCATCGGCGCGGCAGCAACCAATAACGGAGCCGGCGTCGCGGGCGGCGCGTGGGACGTGCGCATCGTACCGGTGCGCGCGCTGGGTAAGTGCGGCGGCCGCCTGTCGGATATCAACGACGCCATCCGCTGGGCCGCTGGCCTGGTTCCGGCCGAAGTTTCTGACGAAAACAATGTCTGGACCGAAGTCTGGAACGAAAACCCGGCAGACATCATCAACCTGTCGATCGGCCTTCTGGGCACCTGCCCGGCCTCGCTGCAGGATGCGATCGACTCCGTCACCGAGGCCGGTGTGATCGTTGTTTCTGCGGCCGGCAATGCGCGGATGGCCACCAGCCTTTATGCGCCGGCCGGCTGCCGGAATGTCGTGACGGTTGCAGCCAGCGATGCACGGGGCCAGATCGCGCCCTATTCGAATTTCGGGCCTGAAGTGATGGTGCTCGCCCCGGGCGGTGACCTGACGCGGGACGATAATGGCGACGGCAAGCCTGACGGCGTGCTCTCCACCAAGGCGGCCACCAACTGCTACGATCCGGTCACCGGCGCAGGCGTTGAAAACTGCTTTTACGCCTATGAGCAGGGCACCAGCATGGCGGCGCCGCATGTCTCGGCCGCTCTGGCGCTTCTCAAGGCGCGGGATCCTGGCGCCAGCCGGGAGGATATCATCAGCACGCTGAGAGCGGCGCTGGATCCGCGCGAAAGTCTGCAATGTGCGGGCCTCTGCAGCCAGTATCCCGGTGCCACGCCGATTGAAGGCAGTCCGGACATGTGCGCGCGCCCCTGCGGGCAGGGGCTGCTGAACATGGCCAATGTACCGGTCAAGGCGACAGGTGGGGGTGGCCGCTAGATGGCGTGGTCACTTCCTCTGGATGTGCGCGGTCCGCTCGGTGTGCTCGGCATCGGTCTTCTGGCCGGTGCTGCCGGCCTCGCGATTGTCGGCGTGCGTACGGGAGAGGAAACCGGCAATGGGGCAGGCGCCGCGGGGCCTGCTGCTGCTGTTGACGGGCAGGCCCTGTCAGAGGATGACCCGCCCGGCCCGCTGCCCCCGGCCCTCGATCCGCCGCCGGGACGCCCCGCCTTGATCATAGATCCAGAACCTGCGCCTCTGCCGCCGGACGAACCTGAGGAAGAGGCCGTCCCGCTCGTTCCGCAGGTCACCATCCAGCAGCAAGGCAGTGGCAGCGGCGTTCTCCCCGCCCGCGCCGGCACGGCGGAGGTCGTCTTCATCGTCCGCCTCAAGGGCGTGCCGGAGGTCGACACCATCACCCGCAATTTCAAGCGGGATCCCGCCGCCGCCCAGGCCGCCTGGCTGGAACTGACGACCCGCATCCCGCTGCTGGCGGAGTTCGAGCTTTCCGGCGCCAGCTATTCCGGCGAGCTCCGCCTCTCGCGGCGCCTGGCCGAGGCGACGCCCGAGGCCATCAAGCAGGTGCAGGAACGCCTCCTCGCCATTGAGGGCGTGGCCTATGCCGATCCAGATTATGTCGCCCACCCCGGCCAGAAGGACAAACCATGAGCCTCCGCCTCCAGATCATTTCCCTCATGCTGGCTGCCAGCGCCGTGCTTGCCGGCTGCGACCAGATCCGTCTTCCGGGCGCCAGCGGCAATACCGGCGCAGAGCCCAAGGCCGGTGAAGAAATTCTTCCTCCGGGAACGGAAGAAGACCAGACGCCCGGCGAGGTCGAATTGCCCGTCCGCCCGGAATCAACCGCGGCCGACAGTGCCATTGACTGGGAAGCGGCCCGCCGGGATCTCGCCGCCCGCCCGATCGAAACGCGGGAAGGGGCCTTCCAGGTTGCTTCCGGGGAGGCTGCCCCGCCCGTGCCGGTTTTCCTGCCATCGGCGCCGGTCTCGGTACAGAGCGGGGAAGCCGATGTCCGCTTCCAGCCGATGAGCGATGGCTATTACGCGTTCTTTCCTGGCGACAAGTACGACATCATCGTCAACGGCACCAACAAGGTGGTCGCCGCTCCGGGGGAGGAGGTTGCCCCGCGCGGGGACGCGCTGAATTTCCAGCCCACCACCACCGGCGCGCAGGTGTCCTTCTCGAGGTATGGCGCAGACTATCTGGTAGAGTTTGAATGCAAGGAGCTGACGAATGGCCTGCCCACCTGCATCACGCAGGATGAGGCGCTGGCCTTTGCAACGGATCTGGTGATTTCGGGGACCCGCTGATGCTGAAAGCACGTTTATCTGCCGCCGGATTATCGGCGCTCTTGTTGCTGCTGGGGGCGTGCGATTTTGTGCGCTTCCCCGGGGATGGCGGCCCGCCGCCGCAAACGCCTGAGCCTGGCCCGGCCATTCCGCCGGGCGCGCCGGGCCCCCCGCCGCCCGAGCCTGGCGAAGACCCCTGGGCGCTTCCCCCGCTGGAGGAAGACACCACACCGGAGCCTGAGCCGGCTGATGGCACGGCGCCGGAGGAGGCAGAGCCCAATCCGGAAATGCCCGCAGACGGAACACCTGGCGAGGAAACCCCCTCCGGTGAAACGCCGCCGGATGATCAACAGACGCCCGGCCCCGCAGATCCCGCAACGCCCGATCCGGAACCTGAGCCCCAGCCCCAGCCGGAGCCAGAGCCCGAACCTGAGCCTCAACCCGTGGTCCAGCCGGTGTTCAGCTTCCATCCCCCCGGCGCGCTGCTGGCGGGCACGGGTGGCGGCTTCCCTGAACAGATCGTGCATGCGCCGAACATGGTCTTCCCGATCAAGTCGGCCCCGGCCTATCTCCAGTCACAGGTCTTCATGTATGGCGGCGGCGTTGCGGGCGGAGACCAGTGCGACGCGCGCAACTACGCCTATCCCTGGCGGGACAATTTCTGCGAAACCCGCTCGGCCAATCGCGGCTCGCCCTTCTGCCCGGTGAACAAGATCCATCAGGGACAGGACATTCGCGTCGGCACGGCGGCAGATTGCAACACCCTGCGCCGCCAGAGCGCAGCGGCGCGCGGCATTCACGAAGTGGTCGCTGTCGAGGATGGCGTCATTTCCTCCATCGGTACGTACACGGTCAAACTCCGCAGCGAGGGCAGCATCTACAACTACATGCACCTCAATATGAGCCGCCTCTCCGTCACGGCCGGCCAGTTCGTCAAGGCGGGTGATCTGATCGGTTATGTCTCGAATGATTTCGGCGGCACGCCCACCACCATCCACCTGCATTTCGAGATCACCCAGAACACCGCCGGCAATGGCTGGGTGCATGTACCGCCCTATCTCTCGCTGGTGAAGGCGTATGAACGCCGCGAGAGTGGCCCCGGTGAGCAGCTTGAGCCAGAAATCGGCGTTGCCTCTGCCCCCGACTGGATCATCCCCGAGGGCTACGAAATCATCGAATAGAACGAAGAAGGGCGGCTGATGAGGCCGCCCTTTTCAAATCTGCCATCTGTTGGAGGTGGGCCTCAGCCCGAAATCGCCTGCTCGTCGCGTTCGCCGGTGCGGATGCGCAGGATCGCTTCCAGGTCATGGACGAAGATTTTTCCGTCGCCGATCGTGCCGGTATTGGCCGCCTGCGTGATCGCTTCGATGAAGCGCTCCACATCGGCGTCGGCGCAGGCCAGTTCCACTTTCACCTTGGGCAGCAGGCGCACTTCATATTCGGCGCCGCGATAAACTTCCGTCTTGCCCTGCTGGCGGCCATAGCCGCGCACTTCGGTCACGGTCAGGCCGGTGGCGCCGGCTTCGGAAATCGCCTCGATAACCGCGTCCAGACGGCTCGGTTTGAAGACTGCAGTGATCTGTTTCATGGCGGTATTCCTGTCTGACGGGCGGATGCTGCACATGCGAAGGTAATCAACATGACGGTCTCGTCAATGTTCTTCACGCCTTGCCGCACGGGCAGGGCGCGCAATTCTCACCTGATCGGTCACCGGCGCGGCGGTACCGCTGCGCGGCGGGGCATAGAGGCGCTTGACCGCTTCGATCAGAACCACCCCGCCCATGCCCGGCGCGATCAGCCGGCCCATCGCTTCCCAACCCTCAGCGGCGGAGGTCACAAGGCCAAGATCGGTCGGCGGCATGTAGAGCGCCCCGGAAGAGGCCGTCACCTGAAACAGGCCGGTGGACAGCAGATTGGACAGCTGGCTGCGTGTCCAGGGGCGGCCATGGCCAAAGGGCGTGCGCGTGGCGCGCGACCAGAGGCCGGAGCGGTTGGCCGCCGTCAGCACGATGCGGCCTTCCGGCGCCGTCACGCGCCATATCTCGCGCAGATAGGCGCGCGGATCGCCGGTTTCTTCCAGGCCATGCAGGATGATCACGCGGTCAAACAGCCCGTCGGGGAAGGGCAGGCGCGGATCGCCCACCGCCACGGTGGCGTTCCCCCGGCCCGAACAGTCCCAGCTGACAGGCCCATGTTCCAGCGGCACGGCGGCAATCATCCGGCGCGGCCCGTGGGTGAAGGCATCCAGCACCGGCAGCGCATAGCCAAGCCCCAGAACAGACAGGCCCTTGGCGTCGCCCCACAGATCGGTCAGCTTGCCCGTCAGAATGCGCGCGGCCGCCTTGCCCAGGTCGGAGGCGTAAAAGCGTTCAAGGGTGACGGCGTCCTGTCGCATCGTTATGGCTTGCAGCGCGTTCCTGTAATCGCGGGCCTGTTTGCGGAGGTAGACCCATGAGTGTTCTGATCGAAATACACCAGTTTCCCTGCCTGAACGATAATTACGGTTATCTGGTGCACGAACCCGGCTCAGGCGCCACCATCGCGATTGATACACCCGATGCGGACGTATACCTCGCCGAAGCCGAAAAGATGGGCTGGCAGATCAGCGAGATCTGGAACACCCATTGGCATCCCGATCATGCCGGCGGCAACCTCAAGATCAAGGAAGTCACCGGCTGCCGCATCATCGGTCCGGCGGGCGAAGCTGACAAGATACCGGGCATCGACAAGCGCCTGAAGGGCGGCGACCGCGTGGAACTGGGGGCTGCAACGGCTACCGTCATCGATGTGCCGGGCCACACGCTGGGCCATATCGCCTTCCATTTCCCCGATCAGGACGTGGCCTTCGTGGGCGATGCTGTCTTCGCCCTCGGCTGCGGCCGGGTGTTTGAAGGCACGATGGAGATGATGTGGGAAAGCCTGAAGCGCATCAAGAAACTGCCGAAAAAGACGCGGCTCTACTGCGCCCATGAATACACGGCCTCGAACGCGAAATTCGCGGTCACGATCGAGCCGGAAAACAAGGCGCTGAAAGAATATGTCGCCTGGATCGAGAAGCGCCGCGCCGAAGGCAAGCCGACTGTGCCCGCGCTGCTGGAGCGGGAGCTGGAGACAAATCCCTTCCTGCGGGCCGACCTTCCCGAAATGCAGCTTGCCATGGGCCATGCCGGCAATGCGGCGGCCACTTTCGGTGAGATCCGCGGGCGCAAGGATCGCTTCTGATGCGGCCCGCCATCTCCGGCGATCTTGGCCCGAACGAAATCATCCGGATGCTCGGCCTTCGGCCTCATCCGGAAGGGGGCCATTACGGCGAAACCTATCGCGCTGTGGCGGAAGCGGGCGCCCGAACTAATTTGACAGCCATCTACTATCTTCTCCAGGCTGACGAGATTTCGGCCTGGCACCGGGTGGACGCAGATGAGGCCTGGCTCTGGCATGCCGGTGGCCCGCTCGCCCTCACCCTCTCTCCGCCAGACGGGAAGGGCGCCGCCAGCGTCACCCTCGGGCCGGACCTGCGCGCGGGTCAGCGCCCTCAGGCCATTGTTCCGGCTGGGCACTGGCAGACCGCCGAGACGCTTGGCGCCTGGACGCTGGTGTCCTGCCTCGTCGCGCCGGGGTTTGAATTTTCCGGCTTCACGATGGCCCCGCCGGGCTGGCGGCCAGACGTCTGAAGGCGGGCCTTCAGACGCAAAAAACTCCAACGGCGTTGGAGTTTTCTGCCCTCTTGTTGGAGGAATGGTTGGAGTTTTCGGAGGGCTTATCCACGGGATAAGCCCTGCCCTGTCAGCCGGCGATATATTGCGCGCCATTGACCGTCATGGTCGCCCCGTTGATGAAGGCGGCCTCGTCGGAGGCAAGGTAGGCGCACATCGAGGCGATCTCTTCGGCCTTGCCGAGACGGCCCACGGGGATGGTTGCGATGATCCCCTGCAGCACTTCGGGCTTCACTGCCTGCAGCATCTCGGTATCGATATAGCCGGGCGCTACTACGTTGGCCGTAATGCCTTTTTTGGCGCCTTCATAGGCCAGCGCCTTGGTAAAGCCGATCAGGCCGGCCTTGGCGGCAGAATAGTTGGCCTGCGTGAACTGCCCTTTCTGGCCGTTGATCGAGGAGATGTTGATCACCCGGCCCCAATTGCGGTCGCGCATCCCGTCCCACACCTGCCGGGTTACGTTGAAGGCGGAGGTCAGGTCTACATTGATCACTTCCTGCCACTGGGCCAGCGTCATCTTGTGGAACGGCGCGTCCCGCGTGATCCCGGCATTGTTGACCAGCACGTCAACCGGCCCGAGATCGGCTTCAATCGCCTTCAGCCCGGCGCCTACGGCCTCATAGTCGGCCACGTCGAACTTGTAGACCTTGATGCCCGCTTCGCGGGAAAATTCGGCCGCCGCCGCGTCATTGCCGCCATAATTTGCGGCCACCGTATATCCCTTGGCCTTCAGCATTTCGCTGATTGCCTTGCCGATGCCGCGCGTCCCGCCGGTCACCAGAGCCGTTTTCGCCATGGTCTTGTCTCCTCCCGATTGTCTCGTTCAGATTACACTCGCCTAGAAGCGGGTCTCACATCAATAGCGCATTGGTCTTGCGAGGGTTCTGTGCAAATATTTTGCACTAGCACAATAATTGCTTGCTCCATTGCAGGGCATCGCGCGAGGTGAGGACATGGCCAGACAATCAGGCTCAGGCGGGCCGATCATCATAAAGAAGTATGCCAACCGGCGTCTCTATGACACGTCGACATCTTCCTATGTCACTTTGGAACACCTGTCTGATCTTGTCCGGGAAGGTCAGGAATTCGAAGTACGCGATGCCAAGACCGGCGAAGACCTGACCCGCCAGGTGCTGACGCAGATCATTTTCGAGCATGAAACCAAGGGGCAGGGTGCCCTGCCGCTGAATTTCCTGCGCCAGCTGATCGGCTTTTACGGCGGCGGCGCGCAGGCCTATCTGCCGTCTTTCCTGGAAATGTCGATGAACAGCTTTGCCCAGGCCCAGAAAGAATGGCGCAAGGCGGCCAACCCGATGAGCCTTTTCGAGGCTCAGACGCGCCGCAACATGGCGATGTTTGAGCAGGCGATGAAAATGTTCATGCCCGGCGTTGCGCCCGGCAGCGCAGCAACCGGCGCCGCAGATCCGCGCCCGTCTGCCGCGCAGCCGCCCGCCAACCCGTTCATGGAATATCAGGCCGAAGCCCTTGCTGCGATGCAGGAGCAGATGGAAGCCATCCAGAAGCAGCTGGCCGACCTGTCCCGCAAGGAATAAGGCCGGCCTGCCAAAGCTCGCCTCAGACGTCGCCTGCCACGCCGAAGTCCCGGCGTGCCGAGACGATGGTGACGATCACGCCTGCCAGAACATCCAGCAACGTCATCGCCGTCAGGATAAAGAAGGTTGAGGTGGCGAAGTTCGGCATCAGCAGGAACTGCACCAGGCAGAGGATGAAGATCAGCAGCGAGATGCCATGATTGACGATCGTGGCAGTGCCGGTGCTGGTGGATTTCAGGATTTCCAGGAACAGGAAGATCACGGCGAGGAGGACAATCGCGTCCCCCTTGGTCAGCACCCATTCCACGCCGGAAATCATCGGCAGGCCCAGGAAGCGCTCGTTCAGCAGATTGGCCATCGGCGCGGCCTGCGCCTGAAGCAGCTGGCCGCTGGCATCGACCGCCTGAACCGGGCCCCCGAAAGCCATCGCCATGAGATTGTAGAGCACGACGGGAATGACCAGCAGCGGAAAGATGCCGAAGATTAGTCGCATGAATGACCCCTGTTTTTGAGTTTCGCCATTGCCTGCGCGGCGTTTCTGGTCGCGCTCCATCTTGGCAACGGCCGCCCCCGCTAATGCGATTCTCGTGTCCTTAGAGGCCTTGCCTGCCACGTCCACCCTCGCAATGACGATTGCGTTTACCAACCCTGTCTACCGTATCGCAGCGGGGGTGGCGAGGGGCTTTGAGAGGCCGCCCTCAAAGCGGCAGCTTCAGGGATTTCTGGGTGGCTTGTCGAAGCTCGCTTCCTGGGCCTTGTGGTGCAGCTGCAGATTGAGCAACACGCCTTTCGCTACCGGAAGCAGCCAGAGGCAGAGCAGGGTCACCGCAACGCCGACGCCGATCATCGCCAGGATCTTGAGGCCCACCGGCAGCGGGCTCATCGGCACCAGGAACAGGAACGGGGCCATCAGGATCAGCACCCCGAAGCCGACGAAGAAGGCCGGGCCGTCCGCCGTGTCGGCAGCCGTCATGTCTCTCCCGCAATGCGGGCAGGCGTCATTGAGCTTCAGATAGCCCTTGAACAGCTTGCCCTCGCCGCAGGCGCCGCAGCGTTGGCGAATTCCGGAGAGGATGGGGGTCTGTTTGTGTTCCATGCCCGGTATTTAGGCATGCGATCTTGCGAAAGCCCCGTGACAAACGCCCGCGCCTCCTCTTGACGCGGGCAGGCGCATTGCCCACGAGTGCGCCGGTTTCAACGCCCTCCGGGAGCTTCCTTCATGTCAGACCCTGTCTTCAGCCGCATCGCCATCATCGGTGTGGGCCTCATCGGCTCCTCGATTGCGCGGGCCGCGGCTGAATATCGCGCGGCAGGGGAGGTGGTCCTTTATGATGCAAGCCCCGATGTCCGCGCCCGTGCCGGCGCGCTCGGCCTCGGCACCGTAGCGCCGACGCTGGAGGCGGCCGTCTCGGACGCGGATTGCGTCATCGTCTGCGTTCCCGTGGGCGCAATTGGTGCTGTGGCCGCCGGGGCCGTGCCCTGCATGAGGTATGGCGCCATTCTTACCGATGTCGGCTCGGTCAAGAGTGAGGCGGCCCGCGCGCTGCACGGGGCTGGCGATGGCCGCATCCATGTCATTCCCGGACACCCGATTGCTGGCACCGAGCAATCGGGACCGGAAGCCGGCTTCCCAACGCTGTTTCGCGGGGCCTGGCATATCCTGACGCCGCTTTCCGGCCAGGATGAAGCCTACCAGACCGCCACCGATCAGCTGGCCGCCTTCTGGACACGGCTCGGCGCAAAGGTGGAGGCGATGGACGCCGGCCGGCATGACCGCGTTCTGGCAATCACCTCCCACCTGCCTCACCTGATCGCCTTCAACATCGTCACCACCGCCTTTGACCTTGAATCGGTCGAGCAGGGCGAGGTGGTGAAATATTCGGCCGGCGGCTTCCGGGACTTTACCCGGATCGCCGCGTCAGATCCGGTGATGTGGCGGGACGTATTCCTCAACAACAAGGAAGCCGTGCTCGAATGCCTCGGGCGCTTTTCCGAGGATCTCGCCGCCCTGCAGCGGGCGATCCGCTGGGACGATGGGGATACGCTGATCCGCGAATTCACGCGCGCGCGCTCCATCCGCAAGGCGATCATCGACGCAGGCCAGGATTCCAGCGCGGTGAACTTCGGGCGGAATACGCCAGAGCCGGAAGAGCAGGCCTAGGCGCCTATTTCGGCGCGCGCTTGGCCAGGATGCGCTGCAGCGTGCGGCGGTGCATGTTGAGGCGGCGCGCGGTTTCCGAAACGTTGTGGTTACACAGCTCATAGACCCGCTGGATATGCTCCCAGCGCACGCGGTCTGCCGACATCGGGTTCTCGGGCGGCGCCGGGCGCTCGTCCTGCGTTGCGGTCAGCGAGCGGATAATGTCTTCCACATCGGCGGGCTTGGAGAGGTAATCGACCGCGCCGGCCTTCACCGCGGCCACGGCGGTAGCGATGGCGCCATAGCCGGTGAGGATCACGGCGCGCGCTTCCGGACGGTGCTTCTGCAGCACTTCCACCACTTCCAGGCCGCTGCCATCTTCCAGGCGCAGGTCCAGAACCGCGAAGGCAGGCGGGTTCAGGCGGGCAATGTCCTTGCCTTCCGACACGTTGGTGACGGCGGAAACGACAAAGCCGCGCTGGGCCAGCGCGCGGGCAAGGCGCTGCACAAACGGGCCGTCATCGTCCATCACAAGGCAGGATTTATCCTCCACGCCTTCCAGGCTCGGATGCAGGTTCACAACAGCGGGGCGTTCCATGCGCTCTCTCCTTCAGGCGGTCTTGCCGCGGGTAAGCGAATATATGGCGGAAAAGTCAACTATTCCAATCCACGCGGCAGCAGCGCGCTGAGCGGCCAGACGGCCTGAACGATGGCGCCTGTGGCCGGCGGTGACCTGTTTCGGGACGCAATTCGCCCGCCCGTGCGCTCGATCAGCGTTTTTGCGATGAAAAAGCCAAGGCCCATGTCCCCGCCGCCGAGGCGGGCTTCGGATCGTTCGGAAATATACGGCTCCCCCAGTTTCGGCAGCACTTCGGGCGAGAATCCGGGGCCGTCATCGGTGATGGTGATCACCACCTGATCGGCCGTCCAGCTGGCGGTCGCGTCGACGCGGGTGGCAGCAAAGCTCACCGCGTTCTCGATGAAGGCACCCAGCGCATGGAGAATTTCCGGGCTGCGGGCGAGGATTGGCGGTTTTTCCGCGCCGCCTTCGCCCGGCACCGCGCGCACCACAAGCGCCACGCCGAGGCCCTTCATCGGCGCGGCGGCTTCTTCCACCAGCGCGTCCAGCGGCATCCGGGCGTGAACAATGTCGGTCGCGTCGCGTGCCTCGCGGATGGCCGAGAGGATCGAGCGGCAGCGGTCGGCCTGTTCGGCGATCAGGCGGAAATCTTCGGCGTGCGGATCATCCGGGCTCGCCTGCTGCACCAGTTCCTTGGCGACCAGGTGGATGGTGGCGAGCGGCGTGCCCAGTTCATGCGCCGTCATCGCCGACATTGCGCCCAGCGCCGAGAGTTTCTGCTCCCGCGCCATCACAACGCTGGCCGCGTCAAGCGCGCGTACAAGGCGGGCCTCATCCTGACTGACGCGCGCGGCCGACAGGGTGAAGAATACCACGCCCACGGCAAGCGCCGTGAACTGGCCCCATTGGAAGAGGATCGGCAGATGCGTGCCGCCGCTGACTTCCCAGGGAAGGGGCAGGCTGAGGAAGGGCATCAGCGCCGCGAGACCCAGCGCCAGGACGGCAATGGCACTCGCCCGGAAGCGCCCGAGGCTGAGTGCGGCAACCGTGACCGGTGCCAGCATCAGCAGCAGGAAGGGGTTGGAGAGCCCGCCGGTCGCCGCGATCAGCGCCGCCAGCTGCACCGTGTCGAAGCCCAGCTGCAGCACCGCTTCCCAGCTATGGGTCAGGCGCTGGGACTGGAAGGCGAAGGAGAGGAACACGTTGAGCCAGGCAGACGCCGCAATGATGGCCAGGCACAGCGCCAGCGGAACATCGAAGCCGAGGATGAAGGCCACGAACAGAACAGCAGCGGTCTGCCCCGCCACCGCCAGCCAGCGCAGCGTGATGAAGGTGCGCAGCCGCGTCCGTCCGAGGGCTGACTGCGCCGAGCCGAGCCCTTCAGGTGCCAGCGTGAAGATCGCGTCTTCGAAGCCCAGTCTCGAATCTCGGGAGAAATCATCCATGCCGATCTTATGCGGCAGCCTGTCTCTTGCGCCAAGCGCCGGAATGGGGGCCTATCGCCGAATGCGAACCTCATTTGCCTTTGCCCTTCCGGCCCTGTTTCTGCTTGCCGCCTGCGGCGCTTCGGACGCGCCTGCGTCCGGGGGCGGTATTGCCAGCTCCGGCGGCATGAAATCGGGCTGCGCCAGCCGCGCCTATAGCGAAATCGGCGGGCCGATCTCGCTGATCGACCAGACCGGCGCGCGCGTGACAGAGGATAATTACAAGGGCAAGCCGACCGTTGTGTATTTCGGCTTCACCTATTGCCCGGATGTCTGCCCGGCCGCGCTTTCCACGCTGGGCGCGGCCTATCGCCGTCTGCCGGAAGGGGAAACTGCGCCGCAGACGCTGCTGATCACGGTCGATCCGGACCGCGACATGCCGGAGGCCCTCGCCACCTATGTGACCACGCCGGCCTTTCCGCCGGGCCTTGTCGGCCTGACGGGCTCAGCGGCGGAAATCCGCGCGGCGGCCGATCATTTCAAGGCGGACTATGCCCGGATCGAGCAGCCCGAAAGCCTCGCCGAATACACGATGGACCACACCAACCTCATCTATGTGATGGATGAGGACTGGAAGCTGAAGACTTTCTTCACGCATGAGGACACGCCCGAGACGATCTCGGCCTGCCTGGCGGAGCTTTTCTAGGGCCGGATCAGATTTCGTCCGCGCCGCCGGGATTGCGGCGGCGGCGGATCAGCCACATCACGCCGCGCAGGTCTGACAGGGCATCCTTCAGGCGGCCGAAATTGGTGTAGTTCGACCGGCCCGTGCCGCGCGGGCGGTGGTTCACTTCCCGGAATTCCACCAGATGGCCATCTGAACGCATCAGCGCGGGCATGTAGCGGTGCATGTGATCGAAATAGGGGAGCTGCAGGAACGTCGCCCGCTCCATCACCTTGATGCCGCAGCCACTGTCGTCGCAGTCATCCTTCAGCATCCGTTTGCGGATATTGTTGGCAAACCGGCTGCCGAAGCGTTTCCAGGCGGTGTCTTTCCGGCTGCCCCGGCGGCCCATCACCATTTTCAGGCCATGGGGCGCGTCGGCGCGGGTCAGCTGGCGGTAGAGGTCAGGCAGGTCGGCCGGGTCGTTCTGGCCGTCGCCGTCCAGCGTGCCCACCACAGGTCCGCGCGCAGCCAGAATCCCGGAACGGATCGCCCGGCTCTGCCCAGCATTCTTCCGGTGGCCCAGCACGCGCAGCATGGGGAAACGGCTCTTGAGCGCGGCCAATTCAGCGCGGGTTTCATCGGTGGAGGCGTCGTCCACGAAGATCATCTCGAAGGCGCGGCCATCCAGCGCCCGGGCGATTTCGGTGGCGAGCTGCTCGACATTGCCGGCTTCATTGTGAACGGGCACGACAACGGAAAATTCAAGCGAGTCGGCCACGGGCAGTCCATTCATTCAATTCAGCTAATTTGCGCACATAACCCCGGCAGGGGCCAAAATCGAGTGCCGGATGGCATGGGGGCCGCCGCTGGCCCGCATTTCCGGGCGGGTGTGTCCAAAATGCCTGCCGCCAATTCTGCAAGACGAACGGGAAATCCAGCGCTATTACCCTGCCCATGACACTGCTTGACCGTCTCTCGACAGGCTGGAAAGCCTGGGTTCTTCTCTTCGTGATCACCTTTGGCGCCGCTGCGCCGGGCGTTTTCCTGCTGCCCGCGCTCGACCGGGACGAAAGCCGCTTTGCGCAGGCCTCCAAGGAGATGCTGGAGGAGGACAATTACATCCTCATCCAGTATCAGGACGAGCTGCGCAACAAGAAGCCGGCCGGCATCCACTGGCTGCAGGCGGCCTCCACCGCGATCTTCACCGGGCCGGAAGCCAACGAGATCTGGACCTACCGGGTGCCGAGCTGGCTGGGCGCAGCCTTTGGCACCATCGCCTGTTTCTGGGCGGGTATCCCCCTCATCGGGCGGCGGGCAAGCTTTCTCGGCTCGGCCCTTTTCGGGGCCACCCTGCTGCTGACGTCTGAAGCGCATATTTCGAAGACGGACGGCATGCTCGTCTTCCTCACCACGCTGGGCATCGGCGCGCTGGTGCGCCTCTATGTCGAGAAGTCCCAATCCAAGGCCATGGCGCTGCTCTTCTGGGTCACGATGGGCGCAGGCTTCCTCATCAAGGGGCCGGTGACGCCGATGGTGGCCGCCTATGCCGGTGTTGGCGTCTGGCTGTGGGACCGGCTGAAGACCGGGCGGGGCGGAGACTGGTGGCGCGTGCTGCTCTGGTGGCCGGGGCCGGTGGTCTTCGTCGCGCTGGTTCTGCCCTGGCTGATCTGGATACAGATGGCCACCGACGGTCTCTATGTGCAGGGCGCAGTCGGCAAGGATCTGAAAGACAAGTTCGTCGGCGCATCTGAAGGCCATGGCGGCCCGCCCGGCTATCACCTGGCGCACATTCCGGCCTGGTTCTATCCGGCAAGCCTGTTGCTGATCCCGGCGATTGTCGCCACCCGGCGCGCATTGCGAGGCGAGACGCTGACGGCGCTGGGCCATGGCACGGCGGGCCTCAAATTCCTGCTCGCCTGGGGCGTGCCGACCTGGATCTTCTTCGAGCTGCTGCCAACCAAGCTCAGCCACTACATTCTGCCCGCCTATCCGGCCTTTGGTCTGCTGTGTGGTTACGCCGCCGTGCAGATGATGGACGGGATGAAGATGCCACTGGCGCGCGGGCTGGGCATGGTAACCTTTGCGCTGGGGGCGATCCTCCTGCTGGCGGTCTCCTATCCCGGCGTGACGAGCTATTTCATGGCTGAGACGGCAGGGGACTTCACCACTGTCTCGAAAGAGGAGGTGCTCGCTTCCTGGACGGATTATCGCGACTTCCCGCTCTGGCTCTGGGCTGCTGGCTTTGCGCTGGCGGGGCTGGCCCTGGTGGAATCGGCGCGTCTGCGCATGGGCGCGGCGATCACCATGGCCGTCCTCTCAAGCGTCGCCATCGGCTGGCATGTGCGCATCTTCATGCTGCCGAGCCAGATCTGGGTGCAGCCGAGCGAGACGGCCCGGCTGGCGCTGGAGGATGTGTGCGGGGTTCCGGGCGAGGATGCTGGCTGCGCCGTGAAGACGCCGGCGCGCATTCTGGCGCTTGGCTATGCCGAGCCTTCCTATGTGCTCTCGCTGGGCACGCAGAACCTCCACCCGCCGCAGACGCCGCTTGATCTGCCAACGGACGAGGCGGCCTATCCGGTGGTCTATCTTCTGAATTTCGAGGACCGGAAGGCAGAGCCTCCGATCCTGGAAGAAGCCGCCCATCTGCGCGCGCAGGCCGAAACGCTGGGCCTCTGCCTCACCGAAGGTCCGCCGCATTACGCGCTCAACTATTCAAATGGCGATCCGGTGCATTTCCGCGCCTGGCGGTTTGACTGGGGTGGGTGTCCGGTGGCCGATCAGCCTTCCAGTTCCACGTCCCAGTAGAGATAGTCCATCCAGGTGTCGTGCAGATAGTTCGGCGGGAATTTCCGGCCGATGTCCTGAAGCTGGAAATTGTTCGGCCGGAACGGGCGGTGCTGAAGGTCCAGCCCGCTATCGCGCAGCAGCTTGCCGCCCTTGGCAAGATTGCAGGGGCTGCAGGCGGTGACGATATTATCCCAGGTCGTGCGTCCGCCTCTGGATCGGGGGATGACGTGATCGAAGGTCAGATTGTCATGCGCGCCGCAATAGGCGCATTTGAAGCCATCGCGCAGGAACACGTTGAACCGCGTGAAGGCGGGCGCGCGGTCCTGGCGTACAAAATCGCGCAGGGCGATGACCGAGGGCAGGCGCATTTCCCGGCTGGGGCTGCGCACCACATAGTCATACTCGGCAATGATATCGACGCGGTCGAGGAACACCGCCTTGATCACTTCCTGCCACGGCCAGAGAGACAGCGGATAATAGGAAAGCGGCCTGAAATCAGCGTTCAGGACGAGAGCGGGACGGCCAGTCGGCGGGGTGGTGATGATTTCAGCCATGGTTCCCTCCGGTGTGGCCCTGATGGGCATGATCCTGTCTGATCCTGCTGAAGACGCGTGCTCCTTGCGGCTTTATTCGCCATCCGTTTAGGCGATTCCCATAATAAGATTATGACAGCAGAGGCCGAACGCAAGGCCTTGTGAACTGCGCCGGTTCAGGCGGAAGGGGCCGCGTCGCGCGCCCGCTCGGCATTCAGCCACCCCCAAAGCAGGTGCGCGGCCACCCCGCGATGGGGCCGCCAGATTTCCGCATGTTGGGTGAAAATCTTTGATTCCATGCGGGTTTCGTATCCGCCCAGCTGTTTGTGCGCCTCCATCAGGCCAACATCCGCAATCGGGAAAGCGTCCATTGCGCCGACGGCGTAGAGCAGGAACAATTCTGCCGTCCATGGGCCGATGCCGCGCACCGAAACCAGCTCGGCGCGGGCCGAATCAAGGTCAGCGGCGCAGACACGGGCGAGGTTCAGCTCTCCGGTCACCATCGCCTGCGCAATTGAGGTGAGGTGGGCGACTTTCGGGCGCGAGAGGCCGCAGGCGCGCAGGTCTTCCTCCGAGGCGGCCAACATGGCCTCAGGCGTCACCTCGCCGAGGAAGGCCTCGACCCGGCCCCAGATGGTGGCGGCGGCCTTGGTGGAGAGCTGCTGGTGGGCGATCATCCGGCCGAGCATGCCGTATCCGGGCTCGCTGGTGCGCCAGGCGGGAACGCCCAGGCTCTCATAGGCGCGGGCAAGGGCGGGATCTGCCCCGGCGAGGCGCTCGCAGGCTGTTTTCAGCCGGCGGCGGCTCGGCGCGGTCATCCCAGCTTTTCCTTCTGCACAGCCGCGCCTTCCTCAAGCAGACGATTGGAGGCTGTCTCCAGATCGCTCTCAAGACGCGGCATCAAGGCCTTGCGGTCAAGACCCGCCGCGATGGGGGGCAGGATTTCGTAGATGATCTTTCCCGGTTTGCGCCGTGTGCCGCGCGCCGGCCAGCAGAGGCCCGCATTGGTCGCCACCGGCACGATGGGCAGGTCCAGCGCCTTGTTGAGGGCGGAAATGCCTGCTGGCTGATAGGAAGGTTCGGAATAGGGGGCGGTGCGGGTGCCTTCCGGGAAGATCACCACGGCCCGCCCCTTTTCGACGCGCTCTCTGGCCTCGGCGACAATGGCCTTCAGCGTCTTGGAGGTGCCAGCCCGGTCGATTGGGATCATCTTTGTTTTCAGGGCGTACCAGCCGAGGAAGGGATAGAACAGCAGTTCCCGCTTCAGGACGATGGCGGGATCGGACGTGACAATGAAGGGAATGAAGATGTCCAGCATGCAGTGATGCTTGCCGGCATAGATGAAGGGCCCTTGCGGGATGTGCTCGCGGCCGCGGATCTCGGTGTCGATATTGCAGATCAGCTTGAGGCCCACCCGGATGATCTGGGCGTAGAGGCGGATGGCGCGCTGCGTCACGATCCGCGGCAGCAGAATGGCCGGCAGATAGAGGATGCCGCAGATGGCCATCCAGCCATAGAGCCAGGCCACGAACAGGTAGGATCGAAGTGCCATCATATCCGCGCTGTAGCGGCGTTCCGCCTGCCCGTCACTAGCCAGGCGCTACATCACCGATTTCAGGGCCCGCATCACCGTAACCCCGGCCGCGATGCGGGAGGCGAGCCCCGCAAGGATCGGCGTGATCACCAGAATGGCGAGATCGGGAAAGTCGAGCGTCAGTTCGGGCAACAGGCCAGACCGGTTTCCGCTCGACCGGGCAATCGCGATCAGCAGGGCCACGGAGGCCAGCGCCACCAGCGCGCCGACCGTGCCCGCCCGCAGGCCCAGCAGCCAGAAGCGCCGCTCGAACAGGCGCGCAATGAACCGGTCCCGCGCTCCGGCAATATGCAGCACATCGACAATATCGCGCCGGGCGAGCAGGGCGGCATGCGTGGCAAAGGCGATGACGGCAATGGCGGTGGAGGCCAGCAGCGCGACGATCGCGAAGGCCACCATCCGGGCCGTGCCCAGCATCCGGCGCACATCGCCCGCCCAGGCCGAATGGGAATCGACGGCGGCCGTATAGCCCGCAGTCTCCAGCGCGGCGGTCAGGGCGCGGCCGATATCGCCTGCCTCCGGCGCAGCGGTGATGGCGATCAGGCGGGGCACCGGCAGGTCTGCCGGCAGGCCCCGGCTGCCGAAGGTCGGCTCCAGCAGGGCGGAGATCTCCGCTTCGGAGAGAAGGCGCGCGCCACTCACGCCCTCAATCGACTGCACCAGCAAGGTGGCGGCCTGCGCGTCCTGCGGGGCGGCGTCCGACAGGGAGACCGTGTATTCGCCCTCCACTTCGGCGGTCCAGGCGCGGGCTGCGCCATAGGTGGATTTCGCCGTCAGCGCCGCCAGCGCGGCGAGGAAGCACAGCGCGCCGACGACGAAGAACAGCGCCGCTTCGCGGGCGTCTTCCAGCGGCAGGAGAGAGGTTTCGCCGCGCTTCATTCTTCTTCCGCCTTGATTTCGATGCCGTCCCCCCGGCGCCGGGCAGTCTTGCCGGGCTCGGGCGTGGTTCTGGCCAGGAGGCCATTGGCCAGATGATAGACCGGCGCCTCCACCTGCCGGATCAGCCCCAGATCATGGCTGGCGATGATCACCGTGGTGCCCAGGCGCTTGTTGAGCTCGATGAAGAGGCGCATCAGGCGGGCGCCCATTTCGGGATCAACGTTTCCGGTCGGCTCGTCGGCGATCAGGAGGTCGGGCTGGGTAACCACGGCGCGGGCGATGGCGACGCGCTGCTGCTCCCCGCCCGAGAGGGTTTCGGGCCGTTTGTGCATCCGCTCGCCCAGGCCCACCCAGGCGAGCAATTCCTCCACATCGGTGCGGTATTGCGCCTCTTTCCGGCCCATCACGCGCAGGGGCAGGGCGGCGTTTTCATAGGCGGTGAGGTGGCCCAGCAGGCGGAATTCCTGGAACACCACGCCAATCCGGCGGCGCATGGCCGAGAGCTGGTCCCGTGTCAGCCGGCTGGTCGGCCGCCCGAACAGCGAGACTTCGCCCGTGCTGGGGGGCCGTGCCAGATAAAGCAGCTTCAGCAGGCTGGACTTGCCCGCCCCCGAAGCACCTGTGAGGAAGCTGAACGAGCCGGGTTTCAGTGCGAGATCAATCCCGCTAAGGATTTCACCTGACGCATCATAGCGAAGCGTCACCGCGTCGAGGCGGACGGCCGCTTCGTCGAAAATGTCCGGGCGTAGCTGGGTCATATCTGGGGCGCGTCCGGTGTTTGCGGGTTCAACGAACGGGGCGAATTGCGGGGAAGACTTCGGGCCATGATCCTTACCTGTCCTTCCTGCGGAACCCATTATTTCGCCGATGACTCAACAATCGGTGAAAGTGGGCGCACTGTTAAGTGTGCCAGCTGCGGTCATTCCTGGTTTGTGCAGCCCGCCCACCTGGCCGAAGACCGCCCGGCAACCCCCGCCCCGCATGAGCTTTACCGCGAGAAGATGCGCGAATCGCGCCGCGAGCGGAGCCGCTGGGCCGCGCTGATGTCCTGGCTGATCATCGGGATGATCTTCGTGGCGCTGACAGCAGCCTTCTTCTTCTTCCGCAATGAGGTGGTCAAAGCCTGGCCGCAATCGGCCGCCGCCTACCGCCTGTTCGGCCTGGAGGTGAACCGCTTCGGCCTTGAGTTTGACGGCATCGTCCACACCCGCACCTTCAACGACACCATCCCCATTGTCACGGTGACCGGCCGGGCGGTGAATGTGGCCAAGACCGTGATCGAGACCCCCGGCGTGCGGGTGGACCTGAAGGACGAGGGCGGAGAGATCGTCGCCACGCGCTACAGCTATGTCACCCCGGTGGAGCTGGAGCCGGGCGCGGCCGGCCAGTTCGGCGTGGTGGTCGAGCCGACCCCCATCGAGAGCTATGAGATCGAGCTGAGCTTTGTGGATCGCTCTGCCGTGCCCACCGAGCCACCGGCGGAGACCCCGCCCGAAGAGAGGATCGATGAGGCGGCGCCCCCTCTGCCGCCCACGGATGAACTGATCGAGGAAGGAGCGCCGGGCTGATGACCGAGTTGCCCAGGATTGATGTGATCCTGCCCGAGGCCGAGCTGATGGCCCGCGTGGACGAACTGGCCGGGCGCCTGGCCCCGCGCCTTGCGAGCGGGGAGTGGACCGCCGTGTCCATCCTCATCGGAGCAACGCCCTTCACCAGCGACCTGATGAAGGCGCTGGCCCGCCGCGACATTCACCCCGTGCTCGATGTGATGTGGCTGGAGAGCTACCGCGATGCCCGCGAAAGCTCGGGCCGCGTGGTGGTGCGCGCCGATATTGCCCGCAATGTGGAGGGGCGCGGCATTCTCCTGATCGACGATGTGTTCGATACCGGCCGTACACTGGATTTCGCCAAGCAGCATCTGATCGCCAAGGGCGCCCGCGAGGTGATCACCGTGGCGCTGACCCAGAAGCCCTGGGCGCCGCGCGGCGAGATGGGCGTGGACTATTGCGCCTTCGATGCGCCGGGCCGCTTCCTCGTCGGCTATGGCATGGACGACAAGGGGCGCTATCGCGGGCTGCCCTATATCGGGGCGCTTGATTGATTTTTGCTCGGTGCTGTTCGTGGGCGTTGCCCACGGCACCTGCGCCTTCGCTTTGCTCGTGGGGGCGTCAGGCCGTGAGCTTTTCGTTTGCCATTTCCCCTCTCCCGCTTGCGGGAGAGGGGAGAAGAATCGGCTGTATCCGGACTGGCGGGGCCATCCGGGGTCGGAGCAGTTCGGGGCCCCCTGAAGTGGAGCCTGCGCGGCGGGCGCCGCGGCGCCCTTGGAAAAAATGTGTTGCGGTGTGGGCGCTTTCGCCCGCCGCGAACTGCCGCCGGAGTTTCGGGCAGTTTTCGGGATGACTTCGGCGCTGCCAGGCCTTGACCACTTACCCTCACTCTCGTGACCTTGGATAAACACCAAGGCGGGCCAGTCGGGATTCTCTACCGGCTTTTTACTCCGGCTTGCCTGGATCAACGTCCCTAGGGTTGCGATGGGCCGTTACGTCCACACACCTCCCATCCTCCGGGGCGACCTTCCCACAAACCGAACGGTACCGGCGCGGCTCCTGTGGGGAGGATGCGTGTAATTTGGGGGCGTGGGGGACCCGGGCGGATAAGGAGGCGGGATTATTTTCGTGATGCCCGGTGTTGCGGCGCATCTGGGTGTGCGGGGGTGTTGGATAGGGCGGGCCTTATCCTCGCTGTTGCAGACCCTCACCTCCCACGCCCGCAGGGCGTGGGAGGTGAGGGCCTTAGGCTCCGTACCCGTGATACCCACCACCTTGTATTTCGCCGCGCCGTTGCCCGGTGGGTATCGTCTGCGCTCAACCCGCCCTACGCTTGCTGGCTATGGCGCAATCTTCGCAAGAGTTTCGACTGTCATCAACGCTCCGATCCAGCTAACAATAAGAGAACTGATTACTTGTCCAGCCAAGTATAAGAATGACTTTGTGGCTATTGATGAGTTAGCTTTGTTGTATTGCCGTAATATTTTTTCCTCGGCGTCAGCGAACTTAATAGCTGAAACGGGATACAGTCGCTCGACATATGATAAGAATCCGGATCCCAGCCTTAGAGATGTCGCTATTACGATGCTAAATGTTACGAATAGAATCAGTCCGGAGAGCAAAACCTGAGAATTTGTAAAGTTTATTGCAAATATTGAATCTCTAAAAAGCCAAACACAAATACAGAATGCAGCAGTGCCCATAAGTCTAAATATAAGTGGTACCCATGCATTATGGCGCTCAATGAATTTTGGCCAAAAGCTTTTCGTGCTTTTCTCTACGGAATTATACCAGTTCTCGATGGTGCTCATCAGAAACTTGCCAACCAAATACTCTGAATAAGATACCTCGAATTTTCCTGACATGGATGAGCGCAGCCTCATCATTTGAACATCCACACCATGGGACTTCGCAGCCTTGAAGCGCTTTGCTGCTCTAGAAATGAGTCCAACTTCGACATCATACGACTGCAGTTTGTTTGTGATCGGATTGCGAAGAAGAAACTGATACTCTATTACAATGGCCTCTATAGGTGTAGCAGGACTTGGATCCAGTTGGTTCAGAGATTCCAAACAGTTCAGTTCTGTTTGGTTATCATCAGTGCGAAGAATAGTTATTCTTAGCGTGTCGCTTTGAAGTTGGTACTGGTTTGCAGCTTGAATGAGCTGAATCAGCAATTGCTGGACATTATCCTTGGTAACTATGTGGTCATCGTAGACGATACGGCTTAGAGCTTCGTCGGAGCCGTTAACCTCGCTAAATATCTTTTGCACCATTTCAAGAGGTACTGAGGTGCCATCACGTAGTTCTATGTTACCCGCGTCTTCGGGCTCCATCTTTGATATGTTAGACATCGTTCCATCGCTCCCCACAAACTGGTGTGGAGAGAGTTCAATCAAAGTGACTAATTTTGGTCAACTCAAGATTTTTGTTTAATGCCTAAAGTGCCGCATCCCCGTGAACACCATCGCGAGCCCCGCCTCATCGGCTGCCGCGATCACTTCGTCGTCGCGGATTGAGCCGCCGGGTTGGATGACGGCGGTGGCGCCGGCGCTGGCGGCTTGGAGGAGACCGTCCGCGAACGGAAAGAAGGCGTCGGAGGCGGCAACGCAGCCTTTGGTGCGCGGGTCTGTCCAGCCGGCGGTTTCCTGGGCATCGACGGCTTTGCGGGCGGCGATGCGGGCAGAGTCGATGCGGCTCATCTGGCCGGCGCCGATGCCGGCAGTGACGCCGTCTTTGGCGTAGACGATGGTGTTGGATTTGACATGCTTGGCAACGCGCCAGGCGAAGATCATGTCTTCCAGTTCCTGCGCGGTGGGCGCGCGCTTGGTGACGACCTGCAGATCCTCTTTATGGATACGGCCTGCGTCGCGGTCCTGCAGCAGGAAGCCGCCGGCGACGGTCTTCACGAAGGTGCCCCCGGCCGCCGGGTCTGGCAGGCCATCGGTAATCAGGAGGCGGAGGTTTTTCTTCCTGGCGAAGATCGCTTCGGCCGCCGCGTCCGCGCCCGGCGCGATGACGACTTCGGTGAAGATCTCGGTGATGACTTTCGCCGTTTCCTCGTCCAGCGGGCGGTTGAGCGCCACGATACCGCCGAAGGCCGAGGTCGGGTCGCAGGCGAGGGCCGCCTTGTAGGCTTCGATGATGTTCGGGCCGAGCGCGACGCCGCAGGGGTTGGCGTGCTTGATGATGGCAACGGCGGGTTTCTCTGCGCCGAGTTCGCCGATCAGCTCATAGGCCGCGTCGGTGTCGTTGATGTTGTTGTAGGAAAGCTCCTTGCCCTGAAGCTGGCGCGCGGTGGCAACGCCGGGGCGCTTTTCGCCGGTAACGTAGAAGGCGGCTTTCTGGTGGGGGTTTTCGCCATAGCGCAGAGATTGCTGGAGGCGGCCCCCGATGGCGGCCCAGTCCGGCGCGTCCTCGCCGATCTGTTTGGCGTACCAGCCGGAGATGGCCGCGTCATAGGCGGCGGTGCGGGTATAGGTTTTCGCGGCGAGCTTGCGGAGGAGGGCGGGGGAGACGGCGCCGGTTTGCTCGGCCTGCGCGAGGACAGCGTCCACATCGCCGCCATCGGTGCAGACGGCGACGAAGGCGCCGTTCTTGGCGGCGGCGCGCAGCATGGCGGGGCCGCCAATGTCGATATTCTCGATGCAGGTTTCAAAGTCCGCACCAGAAGCAACCGTGGCCTCGAAGGGGTAGAGGTTCACATAGATCAGGTCGATGGCGCCGATGCCGTGGTCTGCCGCGTCTTTCACATGGGAGGGGTTGTCGCGCAGGTAGAGGAGGCCGCCATGCACGGCCGGATGCAGCGTCTTGACGCGGCCATCCATCATTTCGGGGAAGCCGGTGAGGTCGGAGACGTCTTTCACCGCGAGGCCGGCTTCTTTCAGCGCCTTGGAGGTGCCCCCCGTAGAGACCAGTTCGACACCGAGCGCGGCGAGACGCCTCGCCTGCTCGATCAGGCCGGTCTTGTCGGAAACGGAGATGAGCGCGCGGCGGAGGGTGACGGGGGCGCCAGACATAAGGGCTGCTCCTTCAGAGGCGTTGGGAAAGCTGCGCGCGGCCTAGCACCCCCTGCGGAGCCGTCAAGCCGAGTCTGGCCGCGCCGGGGCGGCTGTTTCCCGGATAAACGCCCAGCGGATGCAGTTGGGCGGCTGGCTGCCATCGCCATTGGGGTCTGCAAAGCCGGAGAGGACGATCTGCTCGGGCGTCTCCACCACGCCGCGGGCGAGATAGGCGGTGCGTTCCAGGCGCGCGCCCTCATGGCTGGTCTTGAAGCGCCAGACCGCGCCGGTCTCGCTGACAAGGCGGATGGCGTCGCGGCCCATATGGGCGGTGATGGTGGGGTGGAGGTGGAAGCGGATTTCGAAGGGCACGCCTTTCTTGTCGTCCGTCGGCGGCTGGGCCACGGGGCGGACGAGGGAGTCTTCCCCGGTCAGCCGGTCGCCCGCGCCAGAGACGAAGATGCGCCGGCGGTGGAGCAGGCCGTGGGAGGCCTTGTAGCCGGCATGCTGGGCGTCGAGCCAGATTTCGCTGGCTTCCTCCAGGCGCTTGGCGGCGATGCCTTCCGGGCCGGTGACGGCGCGCATGCGCGTTTCCTCGTTGAGCACGAAGGCGGAGCTGTCGCGCCCGGCGAGGATCAGCGTTGAGTGGGCGCTGGTGCGGCGCACGGCGGCCTGCCAGTCGACATTCACTTCGGAGGAATAGCCGCAGGAGGTGACGATACGGGCTGGGCCATCGGAGAATTCAAAGCCGAGCGCGCCGGCGCGGGCATGTTCCGCAAACGGACGGGGCGGGGCTTCGCCGCAATCCAGAACGAAGCGCAGGGTGCCGCGCTCGATCTTCTGGAAACCGGATTTGGGCGCAAAGAGAAACCGGCGCGGCGGCGTCTCGAAACGGGAAAGCGCGGCTTCCACCACTTCGGCGCGGCTCTCGTCGCCATCATTGAAGGTGTCGAGCGCGCCATCGCCTGCGCGGAAGAAGCCGAGCATGGCGCCCATGCGCGGCGTCCATTTGGTGATCCAGTCCGGCACCGGGCGCTGAGCGCGGATCAGCGCTTCCTCGATGGTCTGGAGGTGTAGGAGGGAAGAGAGGGTGTGGGCCGGGCTGCGGGTCACATGACCGCCATCAGGCAGGATCTGCGCGGTAACTTCGCCTTCCAGCCGCGCGAGCGCTTCGCTGAGGCCTGCGCCCTTCCGTAGGCAGAGGGAATGGGCCACGAGGCTGACGGCCGCCATCCAGCGGGATTTGGGATCATGCGCCGTTTCGATCACTTCGGCCAGATAGCGCAGCTGGCGGGAGAGGGCGTCGATCCGCTGGCTGCGTTCCTCGGCGCTGCCCATTTCGAACAGCGCTGGCCCGCAGCGCATCCAGTTCCATACGCGGCTGGCCGTCGGCTCGATGCGCCAGGCAAAGCCGTTGAACTTGCCGAACCGCTCGATCCAGTCATCGGTGAGGCGGCGGGCGAGGGCGGCGCCCTCCTCGCCGCGCGCGAAGAGATCAGGCAACCAGCCGAACCGGTGCACCCGGTCTGCGAAATGGCGCGAGGGCATCTCAAGGCTCCAGGGCGCCTCGCCGCCGGTCATCACCATGCGCTGCTGGCCGATGCGCCAGATTCCTGCCATGAGCGCTTCGCCCCGCCGGTCGTCCGGGGGCAGAAGGTTTGAGATGTGCATCGAGAAAGCGTCCGGCCCGTGCCCGGTCAGCTTCAGCTTCTGCAGCGTGGAAACCTTGGCATCATCGCCCACCACGCCCCGGAAACGGCGCCAGAGCGCGGCGTCATCGCTGCTGGTGCGCGTGCGGTCGGCGTGAAAATCAGAATCGCTCTCGGCCAAGACTTCAGACCCGTCCCCGGACTATGCGATCAGGCGTTTACCTGCGGCCTCAGTGCCCGGATGTTTGCAGCATAAGCCTCCGGACCGCCCTTGAATACGGCGGATCCGGCGACAATGGCTGTGACACCCGCAGCAATGGCGCGCGGTGCGGTTTCGGCGTTGAGGCCGCCGTCGATCTCCAGAATGATGTCCCGGCCCGACGCATCGATCATGCGGCGCAGCTGTTCGACCTTTTTCAATTGGCTTTCGATGAAGCTCTGTCCGCCAAAGCCGGGGTTCACCGACATGACCAGGACCAGATCAATATCGCCGATCACGGGTTCGATCACGCTGGCCGGGGTGCCAGGGTTCAGCGCCACGCCGGGGCGCATGCCGGCGGCGCGGATCGACTGGAGCGTACGGTGCAGGTGAGGGCCAGCCTCAGGGTGAACCGTCAGGATGTCGGCGCCCGCCTTGGCAAAGTCTTCGATGAACGGGTCTACCGGCGCGATCATCAGGTGCACGTCGAACAGTTTTTTTGTGTGAGGACGCAGCTTCTCGATTACCGGCGGGCCGAAGGTGAGGTTGGGCACGAAATGGCCGTCCATCACATCGACATGGATCATGTCGGCGCCGGCCGCATCAATGGCGCGGATCTCCTCGCCCAGCTTGGCAAAGTCCGCAGAAAGGATCGAAGGGGAAATCAGGACAGGTTTCATACCCCCTCCCTAGAGCGAATTACGGCTTTGTGAAACGGCCTTTCGCGCAAAGTCCCTGTTTTGTCGCGCCCTGTGCCTCAAAATGAAAACAACCGGCTGCGCGAGGCAGCCGGTTGTCCGGGGAGGGGCAATCAGGACCCGCGCGGGCTTAGCGCGGAACGATCCGCCAGCCATCAGCGCCGGCAATCGCGTTCACCGGCGTGCCGGGCTGGATATAGATATCCGCGCCCTGGGTGATTTCGCGCACTTCGCCATTGTCGAAGCGGACGGTGTAGGCATAGCCGCGCTTCGTGCCCATGGCCTTGCCGGCTTCGTTACCGGCGATGCCGCCGACAACTGCGCCGCCGATGGCGCCAGCCGTCTGGGCCTTGTCGCCGCCGCCGAGCTCAGAGCCTGCCAGGCCGCCGAGAACGGCGCCGGTGGCGGTACCGATCAGCGAACGCTCGGACCGGATGGTCACTTCGCGGACCGACTGGACATAGCCGGTGTAGACCGTCGAGGCCTGGCCGACCGAGCCGGGGGTCACGGCGCTGGAATTGTAGGAGCTGGCGCAACCGGCAAGCGCCATGGTCAGAGCCGCAAGAGCGCCTGCAGCCATTTTGATGGGCTTCGCCCGTTGGGTAATCGCCATAGTCATGTGTTTAATCCTTTCGCACTGCATACCTGCGATGGGCTGGTTATACCGCAGTTGCTGCTGAATGAGATATGAACTGTGTTTCAGATTTCCGTTCAGGAAACGATTACAGATAGGAAAGGTTCCAGGCTGCCTCAGGCGGGCCGCGTCAACCGGGCAATGTAGAAGGCGTCATGCTGGCGCCCCGCCGCCGGCAAGGTCAGTACGTCCCCGGCGGGCGTGAGGGAGGGCTCAAAGCCTGGAATCTCGCTGGCCAGTACGGGCGCGCGTTTCAGCTGCCCGGTGGCAATCGCGGCTTCAACAATCTCCACCCCTTCGGCCGGAACTGGCGTGCAGACGCAGTAAACCAGCGTGCCGCCAGGGGCGAGCATATCGGTGGCTGCGGCCAGCAGACGGGCCTGGACGGCGGGAAAGCGGGTCACATCGGCCTCGGTCTTGATCCAGGCCCCTTCGGGATGGCGGCGCAGCGTGCCCAGCGCCGAGCAGGGCGCGTCCAGCAGGATTTTCGGGAAGGGGGCGGGCGCCTTCCAGGCCTCCCCATCGCCGACGATCACTTCCGCGTGAAGGCCCGTCCGGGCGAGGTTTTCCTTCAGCCGCTCAAGCCGGGGACGGGAGCGGTCGAGCGCGGTGACCTCCGCCCCGGCTGCGGCGAGCTGCAGCGTCTTGCCGCCCGGCGCAGCGCAAAGGTCGAGGATGCGTTCGCCCGGTTGGGGGGAGAGCAGCCTTGCCGGAATGCGCGCGGCGGCGTCCTGCACCCACCATTCGCCTGCGGCATAGCCCGGCAAGGTTTCCACCGCGCCGCTGGTGATGTCGATGGCGCCATCGGGCCGCAGCGTGCCGCCGGTCGCCGCCGCCACGCGGGCGCCGTCCGCTTTGGGGGAGAGATGGAGGCCGGGTTCTTCCAGCTGGGCGAGAGCGAGCGCTTCCGCCGTCTGGCGGCCATAGGCAGAGCCAAGCCGGCTCGCCAGCCAGTCCGGCCAGAGGGCGAGGGGGCTGAGGCTGCGGGCAGGGCTTCCGCTTTCGCTGACCCGGCGCAGGGCGGCGTTGACAAACCCTCCGCCCGAGCGCGCCGGAGACCAGAGCCGGGCGGCCTCAACCGTCTCGGACACCGCCGCATGGGGCGGCACATCCATGAACCAGATCTGCGCCGCGCCCGCGCGGATCAGCGCGCGGATCTCGGCGCCGGTTGCGCTCAGGGGCCGGGAGAGGAATGGGGAGACGCCCCGGTCGATCCAGCCGAGATGCCGCAGCGCGCTGGAGGCAATGGCGCGCGCGAAGGCCCGGTCTGACCCGTCGAGCGCCTTGAACGCATCGTCCGCCGCCATCGCGTCATCCAGCGTGCGCCGCTTGTCGAGCACAAGATTGAGAAGCCGGCCCGCCGCCAGCCGGATATGCGCGCCGCTCAAATCAGGGCTCTCCGATAGAGGTTGTCATCCTCCCCCGTAACCGGGGGAGGCGGGCAGCGCCAGCCATTGCCTGCTTTCACTTACCCCCAGGGCCCGCTCGAACGCGCTGCCGGGGCGGGGGCGGCGGAGAGGCCCATGTCGCCCGCCATGCGGCGGAGGGCTTCCACGCGGTTGGCGGTCGCCGGGTGGGTGGAGAAGAGGTTGTCTGCCCCGCGCCCGTTCAGGGGGTTGGAGATATACATGTGCGCCATGGCGGGGTTGCGTTCCGCATAGGGATTGACCTGGGCGCGCGCGCCGCGCTCGATCTTCTCCAGCGCTGAAGCAAGCCACAGCGGGTTGCCGCAGATTTCTGCGCCGCGCGCGTCGGCCTCATATTCGCGAGACCGGCTGATCGCCATCTGCACGAGCGCGGCGGCCATCGGTGCAAAGATCATGATGGCAATGGGGCCGATCAGCCCGGTGCGCTCGCGCCCGAAGAAGAGGGCAAAGTTTGCCAGCATGCCGATGGCACCGGCCAGCGTTGCCGTGACCGTCATTGTCAGCGTGTCGCGGTTCTGAACATGGGCCAGCTCATGCGCCATCACACCGGCTACTTCCTCGCGGTTGAGCATGTTCAGGAGGCCGGTCGTGGCCGCCACAGCGGCGTTCTTCGGATTGCGGCCCGTGGCAAAGGCGTTGGGCTGGGGTGTATCGATGATGTAGATGCGCGGGGCGGGCAGGCCGGCATTCTCCGCGAGGCGCGCCACATCCTCGCCAAAGGCGCGCAGCATCGGGTTGCGCGTATCGGGCAGCACTTCCTGGGCGCCCTGCATCCGCAGCACCATCTTGTCGGAATTCCACCAGGCAAACACGTTCATCGCCGCAGCCACCACGAACGCGACAATCATGCCGCCTGTGCCGCCCACGAGAAAGCCGATTGCCATGAAAATGGCCGTCATGGCGGCGAGAAGGATAAAGGTCTTGGCCGTGCCCATCGGTGGGGGTCTCCTCATCAACAAGAACGAAGCCTGCGCGCCTTTGCGCAATTCGTGTCTGCAGCACTATATGGGAAAGGGTGAATGACACGGAAAGATTTTAATGACCGGTAAACTGTCAGACGAAGAGATCGCCCGCCGCGCCGCCTTGCCAGAGGCGGCCCGCCGCGCGCTGGAAGAGGCCGACGCCCGCAAACGGGCCGAGGCAGCGCTGCCCAGCGACGAAATCGGCGGCCCGAAAAACATCGAGCCCACCCGCTTCGGAGACTGGGAACGCAAGGGCATCGCCTACGATTTCTGAAGTTTAATGCGGCGAAAAAAGCCCAGGCCACCTTTGACGGGCGGCCTGGGCCTTATTTCGGGCGCGCGCCTTAGCCTTTGATGAAGGCCAGCAGGTCGGCATTGATAACGTCAGGGTGCGTCGCAAACAGGCCGTGTGAGAGGCCATCATAGACCTTCAGCGTGCCGTTCGGCAGCAGGGCGGCAGCGCGGCGGGCAGTTTCGTCCACCGGAACGATCTGGTCGTCCCCGCCATGCATCACCAGGACCGGCAGGGTGATTGCCTTCAGGTCTTGCGTGAAGTCGGTCTCGGCAAAGGCGGTGATCGTATCGAGCTGGGCCTTGGCGCTGCCGATCATGCCCTGGCGCCACCAGTTCTGGATCAGGCCTTCACTGACCTCAGCGCCTTCCCGGTTGAAGCCGTAGAACGGCCCCGAGGGGATCTCGCGGTAGAACTCGGAACGGTTCTTGGCGAGGGCGACCTTGAAGCCTTCAAACACTTCCAGCGGCACGCCGGCCGGGTTGCTCTCGATCTGGCCAAGAACCGGCGTGATCGCGCCGATCAGGACGGCCTTGGACACCCGCCCCGGCTCAGCCTGCGCCACATAGCGGGCAACAACGCCCCCGCCGGTGGAGTGGCCGATATGCACGGCGTTCTTCAGGTTCAGTGCGGCAACGAGATCGGCCGTGTCAGACGCGAACGTGTCCATGTCATGGCCAATGTCGGTCTGGGTGGAGCGGCCCTGGCCGCGGCGGTCAAACGCCACAACGCGGTAGCCTTCCGACAGGAAGAACAGCATCTGGGCGTCCCAGTCATCGGCGGTCAGCGGCCAGCCATGGTGGAACACGATGGGTTGGGCGTCTTTCGGGCCCCAGTCTTTGTAGAACAGCTGGGTACCATCTTTGGCGGTGATCATGGACATCTGAATTTCTCCTTGGGCAGGGGGTTTGGGGGCAGGGTCGGCGGCAGAAACCTGACCAGCGGCCAGGGCAGAAAGGGCAACGGCAGACAGCAGGGACTTGATCATGGGGAGCTCCGATTGGTTTTTGCGATAACCCTTATCGCGATAAACATCAGGTAGGAGATTGCCATTTCGGCGTCAAGCATTATTTTTATCGCGATAGGTAATTTCGCGATAAGGGTCTCTTTGGCCCCCGCGCCATAAAGGAATACCACATGCCGAAGCTGACCGCTCCCAATCCCCCGCTGCCCCCGCCGCTGAGCGAGCATATCTGCCGCACGATCTACGCCACCAACCTCGCCATCCAGCGGGTCCACAAGGTGGTGCTGGACGGGCTGGGCATCACCTATCCGCAATATCTGGTGCTCAACCTGCTCTGGGACCGGGACAATCAATCCGTCAGCGAGCTTTCCGGCCAGCTGGAACTGGAGCCGAGCACGCTGACCCCGCTGCTGAAGCGCTTGGAAGCGGCCGGCCATCTCACCCGCGTGCGCAACCCGCAGGATGAGCGCCAGGTGCTGATCAGCCTCACCGATCAGGGCCGCGCCCTGCGGCTGGAGGCAGGCTGTGTGGGCACAAACCTGATGGAGAAGTCCGGAATGTCCGCCGGCGAACTACGCGACCTCAACGCCCGCATCCGCGCCCTGCACGACAATCTCACCACGCCGGACGCGGCAGGGGAGGGCTGATCCCCGGCGTCTTCGCCCGGCGCGCTACAGCGGTCCGGGTTGCCGCCGGGCAGCATTCGGCACAAGTTATTCTGTGTCACACATCCTCAACCCTGAAGCCCATCCTCAACCCTGAAGGAGGTCAGCATGAAGACCCTGTCCCGAATGGCCCTCGGCGCCACCCTGATGACCCTCGCCCTTGCGGCCGGCGGGCCGGCGCTCGCCCATCACGGCTGGTCCTGGGCCGAAACCGAGCAGACCGAGCTTGAAGGCACCATCGAGACCATATCGATGAGCCCGCCCCATCCGAGCCTTGAAGTGCGCGACGCAGACGGAACACTCTGGCAGGTCGACCTTGGCAATCCCAACCAGACTGAGCGGTCCGGCTTCACCGGCGACACCGCCCAGCCGGGAGACGCCATCACCGTCCTTGGCAACCGCAATTCGGATGCCTCCCGCGCCCATATCAAGGCCGTGCGCATCACCATCGATGGCACCAATTATGATATGTACCCGGAGCGGATCGCGGCCGAATAGCGCCCATCGCCGTGACCGGCTGGATTGAGGCCTCCTGGATCGCGCAGGCCCTTCGCGGCAGCGGCGACGTCTATATGGCAGTGAACGCGGCGCATATCCTCGGCATCGGCCTGCTCGTCGGGGCGATCATCCCGCTGGACCTGCGGCTTCTCGGGCTTGGACGTAGCTACCCGCTGCAGGTGCTGGCGCCCTTCCTCTCGCGGTGCGCGGCCCTGGGGCTCGCCCTTGCCCTCCTAACCGGGGCCGCGCTCTGGGCGGTGCGCCCGGCGGACTATCTCGGCAATGCCGCCTTTGTCTGGAAAATGGCGCTGCTGGCGGCGGCGCTTGTGATCGTCGGCCTGCAACACCTTTCGCCGGGCTGGCGCCGCGTGCTGGCCGAGGGCACGGTCAGCTTGCCGGTGCGCCTCATGGCGGCCGCCTCGCTCGCCTGCTGGCTGTCAGTCCTCCTCGCCGGGCGCTGGATCGGCTTTCTTTAGGCCGATTGCCTCCCGCTTCCCAAGTGCGCGCGGGCGCGGCATATCTGCCGTATGAAGATCACCCTCGCCCCGCCCACCTCTACCGATATGGATGTGCTCCACCCCCTGTTGCAGGCGTCCTACTGGTCGCCCGGCATTCCGCGCGAGACGGTGGAACGCGCCTGCGCCGCCTCCCTCTGCGCCCTGGCGCGGGATGAGGCGGGCACGCTGACGGGCTTTGCCCGCGCGGTGACCGATTATACCGTCTTCGCCTGGGTGTGTGATGTGATGGTGGTGCCCGCCCATCGCGGCCAGGGCCTTGGCCGCAATCTCGTCCGCTCCCTGATGACCCATCCGGAGATGCAAACCATCCGCCGCTGGATGCTCGGCACCGCCGACGCCCACGGCGTCTATGCAGACCTAGGCTTCGCCCCGCTCAAGGCGCCGGAGAGGCTGATGGAAGTGATCAGGGCTCCGCATTGGGGGCGGTGAGGAAGGATCAAGATATCGGTTGATCGAGTCCGTAGAGTTCAGAGGCGAATGACTTGGTTTTTTCACATGCGCTGGAATTTAGTTCCCGAAGATACTTTATAAAATCATCTTTGTTCGACATTGAAAAAACCCTGCCTTTGATTGGGAGACGTGATTTTAAAGGCTCTTCGCTCAATAGATTGGCGCACTCTCTGTCCAGAAACATTGCGTCGGCGTAGGGGCTATATGCCGAAATAGCCTCAAAGTCATTGAGCGTTCCGCGCGATGGCGCACCGGATTGGCCATTTGCGTAGCGACGCGCGAGCGCAGCGAAGAGAAAAGCGCTAATTTGATGATAGGGCATCTCTTCGAGACCTTCCCAGTTCATGAAATCAATAAACAACTGGCGGTTTTCTGGTTTGGCATCTGGTTTGGTGACACCGAATTCAGCCATCAGTTGCCTAACTAGTATGTTTACTCGATGCCATGCCGCAGAAGTTGCTCCTTCAATATCTCCTGCATCAAGCGCTTTAATTCGCTGCGCTTCAATCTTGGTGTAGGTTTTGGCGAGGGTTACGCCCCACCCCTTTAGCTCTGCTTCCAGTTGTCGTTTAAAGGAAGGGCGCTCTTTGCGCCACCGATGTGCCAACTGGAGCTGAACCTGCGGATCAAGCCGAAGAAGCGGCTAGTTCGGGAAGTTCCTGAGCCTCTGGCCGTTCCGGAGCGGCCGAATGAAATGTGGTCGATGGACTTTATGGCGGACCAGCTCAGTGACGGGCGATCCTTCCGGACACTGAACGTTCTTGATGACTTCAACCGTGAAGGCCTTGCCATTGAGGTCGACTTCTCACTACCGGCGGCCCGCGTGGTGCGGACACTCAACCAGATCATCGAATGGCGCGGAAAGCCGATGGGCATTCGCGTCGACAACGGCCCCGAAAATGTCAGCGCCGCACTGCAAACCTGGGCGGCAAAGCGTGGCATCGGGATCTTTTACATCCAGCCCGGCAAGCCGCAGCAGAATGCCTATGTCGAGCGCTACAATCGGACGGTCCGCCAGGAATGGCTCGGCCAGTTCATCTTCAACACGATCGAGGAGGTCAAGGAACACGCCACCCGGTGGCTATGGTCTTACAACAACCAGCGCCCGAACATGGGTATCGGCGGCATCACCCCCGCCATGAAACTCAAACTTGCCGCGTGAAGTCCAGCAATCCGGTCGCTTAAAAATGGGAGGATTACCGAGGGGGCTACGAGCTATTGATGCCGGCCCAATCCTGCGGCCGGGCTTCTTCGTCGAGGCGCAGGATCAGCGCGTCGATCCAGGGCGGCAGGCGGCGGAGGATGTGGCTGGGAACAGGCAGATCCTTCAGGACACGGCCTTTCCGCCTGCGGAGCATGCGGGCGAGGCGCAGGGCGTGTTTTTCCGGATGGTTCAGCACCAGCGCAAGGCGCCGGGCCGCTTCCATCATCAAGGCCCATTGCACGAAGGGCGTGTCGGCCCCGTCTGATTTTGCGGCGTGGCGGGCGGGGCGTGCCTCCTCAATGAGGCAGAAGAGGGCCTCGCGGCGGCGTTGGAGTTGTCTTGGAGTTTCGTTGGAGGTTTTTGGCGGCGTGGCAACCGCGCGCGGCGCGGGGAGGGTGATCTCGGCGGCGAGCGCATGGATATAGCGGCGGACCAGCGCTGTGGCGGTGATGAGCTGGAGGCGGGCCTCGGCGGCGATGCTGGCGAAGTGTTCCGGCACCGCCTGACGCAGCAGGGTCCGCAGCGCGCCGAGCAGGGCGGCGATGCGGGTCCAGAGTTCCGGGCGGAGCGCGGTGATGTCCATGGACCCGAGGATGGGGGCGGCGGGAACCAGGGCGGATAAGGGGCGTCAATTTTTCCGCTCATCCCCGCGCAGGCGGGGATCTGGTGAGGCAGCGCCTTGCCGGCCGGGACCCCCGCCTGCGCGGGGGTGAGCGGAGTTTTGGGGGTGGGGCGGGGCTCTGGATAATCGCTTTGCGATTTTCGGGATGGCGAACTCGGTTCGCCGGGCTATTGGATAAGCGGGTACCCTATTCCGCCATTCCGTAGGGTGGTTAGAGCGGAGCGATACCCACCTTCTGCCGTATGCGGTGTGTTGTATCCGTCCCCTGAACGTCACCCCCTACCGCTTGCATGGTGCTAAGCGGCTGTGGAGACAGAAGACAAAAATAACTCGAGAAGTATCTTTAGTTTATCAATAATGTAGCCAACCAACGCCCCACCAATCAAGTTCGCTAACTTCGAAGCACAGAACCCAAGAAAGCGTTCAATTATATCTTGGGCCAAACGGGGCTGACAGATAGCGGCTTCGAAGAGAGCTATCTCTGAAAGGGCGATAAGGCGACTTTCATCGTCAATTGAGTTTGAGCCCTCTACTTCTCTTCTAATGGACTCTAAATCTGACGCTATCTCCGCCACAGCTTCCTGATTATCGAGGATCGACACATATCGATCACTGGCCGGAATGGATTTAACCTCCAGCGGAAGAACAACCGGCGCTGGATTTTCTCCCAAATTCAGCCGCTCACTGATATTCGTCAGTGCCTCAGCCAACCAGTCGGCACCTGCTTTATCTACGCTTTCCCAAACTTCACCCCCGCCCGAAACGCTCGCGATCTCCTTTGTAAATTCTACATTTAAATGAAAGCGATCAGAGGCAAATGGTGATTTGATATGCTCAATATACTGCGCCGTATTTGCCAACTTCGCAGCTTTTTCAAATATCCTACCAAGTTCGCCTACGCCTATTTCCACCGAATAAGTTCTCTTAATCTCACTCTGCAATTCTGGCAGGGAAAAAGATAAATACTCATTCCGATCAGCGTAGTGAGACACAGCCCTTAGCCCCGCCACAAGAATATACTTTTCGTACTCTTCCATTTGAAGCGCCACAGCTATTGGGAGCAATGAATTCTATTAAAACGATTCTGTTATCAGCACAGCATATTATAATCTGCCGACAATGCCCTCTGTGTAAGAGCAAATCAGCTGGATGGGGGCGCGTTTGTCCCGATATTCCTTGGTTCATTAACACCGTAGGCCGCAATGCACCGAGAGGGCGGCGCCGGGATGGTGCATTGCGCTGCGCTTAATGCACCCTACGGCTTCTTCTTCACATCCTGCAGCGTTGTCGTCTTCACGTCCCTGCCCGTGCCCACCTTCCGGCCATAGCTCGGGGCACCGGCGGAGGCACCGCTGACGGCGCCGCGCACCGTGCGGTCCGTGAGCGGAGGGATGGCCATGGCTTTGGGGTTGGGTTCGTTCTCGTCGAAGAGGGAGGCGAGTTGTTCGGTCATCGCGCCGCCGAGCTGTTCGGCGTCCACGATGGTCACCGCGCGCTTGTAATAGCGCGTCACGTCATGGCCGATGCCGATGGCGATGAGTTCGACCGGTGAGCGGTTTTCGATCTCGTCGATCACCTGGCGCAGATGGCGTTCGAGGTAATTGCCGACGTTCACATTGAGCGTGGAATCGTCGACCGGGGCGCCGTCTGAAATCACCATCAGGATCTTGCGCTGCTCCGGCCGGCCGAGCAGCCGGTCGTGCGCCCAGAGCAGCGCTTCGCCGTCGATATTCTCCTTGAGCAGACCTTCGCGCATCATCAGGCCGAGATTGCGGCGCGCGCGGCGATACGGCGCGTCGGCCTGCTTGTAGATGATGTGGCGGATGTCATTCAGGCGGCCGGGCGCCTGAGGCTTGCCGGCCTTCATCCAGTCTTCGCGGGAAAGGCCGCCTTTCCACGCCTTGGTGGTGAAGCCGAGGATTTCGGTTTTCACCGCGCAGCGTTCCAGCGTGCGGGCGAGAATATCCGCGCACAGAGCAGCCACCATGATGGGCCGCCCGCGCATGGAGCCGGAATTGTCCAACAGCAGCGTGACGACCGTATCGCGGAACTTGGTATCGTCTTCCTGCTTGAAGGAGAGCGGCGAGGTGGGGTCTGTGATGACGCGGGTGAGGCGGGCGGTATCGAGCACGCCCTCTTCCAGATCGAAGCTCCAGGTGCGGTTCTGCTGGGCCATCAGGCGGCGCTGCAGCTTGTTGGCAAGCTTGGCGACCGCCCCCTGCAGGCCCTGAAGCTGGTGATCCAGATAGGCGCGCAGGCGCGTCAGCTCTTCGGCGTCGCACAGGTCTGGCGCATTGGCGACCTCATCATGCGCGCGGGTGAAGATCTGGTAGTTGAAGCGGTCCTTGTCGTCACCGGCCTGGAAATTGGGGCGCAGCGGCTTGGTGCCTTCGTCTTCCTCGTCCGGCGTATCGTCCGCATCCAGATCAGCGTCCTGGTCGACGGAGACATTGGCCTCCTCCCCTTCCAAGTCTTCGGTGTCGCCCGCTTCCATCTGCTCGGCAGAGGCGCCCATTTCCTCTTCGGTGGAGGTGTCGTCCTCACCGGTCTGGTTCTGCTGCTCTTCCTGCTCTTCGGTGGGGGCTTCGTCCTCGGCCTCGGCCTCGTCTCCCGGCAGATCAGAAGCTGTCAGATCCCGGATGATCGAGCGGATGGTGCGCGCAAAGCCGGCCTGATCGTGGAGCTGGCCGGTGAGCATTTCGAGCGCGTCGCTGGCGTTTTTCTCGACCTTCTCGCGCCAGACATCGGCAACGCGCTTTGCGCTTTCGGGCAGCGGGCGGCCGGTCAGCTTCTCGCGGAGCAGGAATTCCAGCGCCGGGGCAAGCACGGCCTCGGGATCTTCCGCGCCGAGGCCGAAATTGGTGGACCGGCAGCGGAAATCGAGCACGGCTTCGAGGTTTCCGGCGGTACCCTGCATCGCATTGGCGCCGAGGCTTTCGATGCGGGCGGTTTCAGCGGCCTCATAGACGCGGCGGGGAAGATCCCCCTGCGGACGGTTGGCGATATGCGCGGCGGCGTCATGATGGGCGCGGCGCAGGGCGAGCGCGTCGGCCTCGCCCCGGATGCGCGCTGCGAGTTCCGGCGACACTTCAACCGGCGGCGGGCGCAGCACCAGGCGCGTGCCCTGATCGCCAACATCGGGGCCGAAACCGACCTCGATCTCGCGCTCACCGCTCATCGCCTTGGTGGTCGCGGCAAGCGCGGCCTTGAAGAGTTCCTGAGGGGTCGTGTCCTTGGCCATCCGTTGACCGCGCGGGCGGCGCCTTTCCTATGCGACCTTCACCATCAGCGGGCTTTCGGGCAGTTCGACGCCGAAGCAGCGCTGATACATTTCCGCGACCAGCGGGCGCTCCAGCTCGTCGCACTTGTTGAGGAAGGTCATGCGGAAGGCGTGGCCGAGATCGCCGAAAATGGCGAAGTTTTCCGCCCAGGTGATGACGGTCCGCGGGCTCATCACGGTGGAGAGGTCTCCGGCCATGAAGGCGTTGCGGGTGAGGTCTGCCAGGGTGACCATCTTGGCGATGGTGGCTTCGTCCACGCCCGTGGCCTTGGCCTTGATGATTTCGACTTCCGCGTCATGGGTGAGATAATTCAGTGTGGTGACGATCGACCAGCGGTCCATCTGGCCCTGGTTGAGCTGCTGGGTGCCGTGATAGAGGCCGGTCGTATCGCCAAGGCCGACCGTGTTGGTGGTGGCGAACAGGCGGAACTGCGGATGGGGCGCGATGACGCGGTTCTGGTCGAGCAACGTCAGCTTACCGCTGGCTTCGAGAACGCGCTGGATCACGAACATCACATCCGGGCGGCCGGCGTCATACTCGTCGAACACGATGGCGACGGGGCGCTGCAGCGCCCAGGGGAGAATGCCTTCGCGGAATTCGGTGACCTGCACGCCGTCCTTCAGGACGATGGCGTCCTTGCCGACCATGTCGATCCGGCTGACATGGCTGTCGAGGTTTACCCGGATCATCGGCCAGTTGAGGCGGGCGGCGACCTGCTCGATATGGGTGGATTTGCCCGTGCCGTGATAGCCCTGGACCATGACGCGGCGGTTGTGCTCGAAGCCGGCGAGGATGGCGAGCGTCGTCTGCGGATCGAACCGGTAGGACGGGTCGATCTCCGGCACATATTCGGTGCGCGTCTTGAAGCCGTGGACGATCATGTTGGTGTCGAGGCCGAACACCTTTTTGACATTCACTTTTTCGGTCGGCTTCAGGCCTTCGAGGGCATCGGTGTCGGACATAACGGTCATGGGGTATCAGCTCGCCATCGGGAGAAATCAGGTCAGACTCTGGGTTCTAGCACGGGATGGCCGCGCGCCTAGTGCGACGCAGCGTAAAGTGCGCAGCCCTCCCCTGCCGGGGGCGGGGGCTTTGCTGGATGAGGCCCGACCTATTCCTGCCAGACCCTCTTCAGCGTCTCCTCGCGCCGGCTGCCTTTCTTGTAGGCCTCGTAGCGTTCGGGCTCCTTCAGGTAATAGTCCTGATGATACTCTTCTGCCGGATAGAAGGCGGTAGCGGGCAGGACCGCCGTGACGATGGGCTGTTTCAGGCGCTTGGCATTGGCCTCGAGCGACTGTGTGGCCGCCGCTTCCTGAGCCTCATCCAGAACGAAGATCGCCGTGCGATACTGGCTGCCCCGGTCGTAGAACTGGCCGCCCTCATCGGTGGGGTCGATATTCGACCAGAAGACTTCCAGAAGCTGCTCATAGCTGACCTTGGCCGGGTCGTAGATCACTTCGACGGCTTCGGCATGGTCGCCCATATGGCGGTAGGTGGGGTCGGGCGTGGTGCCGCCGGTATAGCCGGAGAGGACGGTGCGCACGCCGGGCACTTCTTCAAGCTCTGCCTCGATGCACCAGAAGCAGCCCCCGGCGAAGATCGCGATCTCTTCATGCGCGGCGACCTCTGGCCGCTCGATCGGGGCAGCTTTGGCACTGGCCGGCAGGGCCGCGTTGCTGCAGGCGGCGAGGCCCAGGGCGAGGGCGGCGGTCAGGGCAAGGCGCATCGGGGGTCTTCCTTCCGGTTTACGGAGGAAAGGTATGGGCGCGCCGGCGAAGGTCCACCCTCCCCGCTGTCACAATGCGGAGAGGCCTGCGGCGGCTACCACTCCGCCTGCCAGACCACCTCTCCGCCCACCACAGTCATCACCGGCCGGGCTTTCAGGATCTGCTGTTCGGGGATCGTCATGAGATCAGCATCAAACACCGTAAAATCGGCGATTTTCCCGGCCTCGATGGTGCCGAGGTCGTTTTCCTGGAAGGCAGCATAGGCGGGGCCTGTGGTGAAGAGGGCAAGCGCCTGCTGGCGTGTGAGCGCTTCTTCCGGATGCCAGCCTTCGCCGGAAAAACCCGCCAGATCCTTGCGTGCCACGGCGGCGTAGAACTCGATTGTTGGCGAGCCGACTTCCACCGGCGCGTCGGAGCCCCCGGCAATCATCGCGCCCGCCTTCAGGAGGCTTGCCCAGGCATAGGCGCCGCGCAAGCGGTCGATGCCGACACGGGCCGGGGCAAAATGCAGGTCGCCGATGGCATGGCTTGGCTGCATGGAGGCGATGAGGCCGCTTCTGGCGATGCGGTCGATATCATCGGGATGCAGCATCTGGGTGTGCTCGATGCGCCAGCGCAGGTCTGCGCCATAGCCCAGCTCCTCGAACTTCTCGAGGATGCGGCGGTTGGCAAGGTCGCCGATGGCATGGATTGTCAGCTGCACGCCCTCTTTCTGAGCGTCCATCATCAGATTGTGCAGCTGTTCAGGCTCCAGCAGGGCGAGACCGGATGTTTCGGGCTGGTCGGCATAGGGCGCAATCAGCAGCGCTCCCCGGCTGCCGAGGGCGCCATCCATATAAAGCTTCACGGCGCGGTTGGTGATGCGCGCGGTTTCAAATTCGCGGCGTTTGGCAATGTCGAAGCCGCGCTCGTCAAAGGCGTTATAGACGCGCAGCGGCAGGCGGCCCTCACCATCCAGCGCTTTCAGAAGGCGGGCATGATCGGTGGCCGCGCTCATATTGTGGATGCCGGTCCAGCCGCGGCGGGCATAGGTCTGCGCGCCAACTTCCAGCGCCTTCGACATATCGTCATAGGTCGGGTTCTCGATCAGGGCGAGGACGGGCATCATGGCATTGTCGATGACGATGCCGGTTGCCTTGAAATTCTCGTCGCGCTCCGTGCGTCCGCCCGGCGGATCAGCGGCCATGTCGTAGATCCCGGCGGCTTTCAGCGCCGCCGTGTTGGCGACCAGCGCATGGCCGTCAGAGCGCACCAGGATGACGGGGTTTTCCGGGCTGACCGCGTCCAGATCCGCCGCCGAGGGCATACGTCCTTCCGGCCAGCCGGTTTCGATCCAGCCCCGGCCAAACAGGATGGCGCCGGGGGCAAGGCCCTGCAGCTCGGCTTCGGTGCGGGTGACAAGCTCGTCGATGGAGGCAGTGCCTTCCAGGTTGAGGATCAGCTCCCGCTCGCCAATGCCCTGGAGATGGGCGTGTGCGTCTGTGAAGCCGGGGAACATGACCGCGCCGGCGAGGTCTATGATCTCCACCTCATCCTCGCTCCAGTCCTGCGACAGGGGCGGGGCTGTGCCGATGATCCGGCCATCGGGGCCAACGATGACCGCCTCCACCGTGACGGGGTCAGCCAGGCCCGTATAGATGGTGCCGCCGGTAAAGACGCGGGTCTTGCCTTCCGGCGCAGGCGGCGCAGCGGGCGCTGGGTCAGTGCAGGCCGTCAGGGCGGCAATGGCCAGGGCAGCGATGGTGATGAGACGCATGGGATTCCCCTTCCCTTTGTTGCGCCCTGTCTTGGACTGGTTCCCGCGCGGTGGCCAGTCATTGCAGGCAAAACGGGCGAGAGAAGGTGGACACTTCCGGACAAACGAAAACGCCGGGCCTGCGAGGAGGCCCGGCGTGAACTTTTATCAGCGGCTGGGAGCAGGTTACCGGTAAGCGGTGATCGGCACGCCGCGGCGCTGGTCCTTCTTCACATAGTCCAGGCAGTTGTCCGTAATGATCTTCGATTTCATGCGCACGGCCTGGATCATTGCGTCTGCGGTGTATTCATCGCTTTGGCAGGAAACGAGCTGGGTGAGGCGGACGTCTTCGGACTGGGCCAGATCAAGCAGGAAGTAGGTGAGGCTCTGGGCGAGGATGTGCGTATTGAGCTGTTGGGCGCGCGTGCGTGCATTGCGTGACCCTTCGCCGACGGTCGAGAGGTTACCGTGACGGGTGGCGGCAGCGGCTTTCTGCTTCTCATCGGCGCTCGATAGACCGAGGGGGAGATAATTTGCCGGGTCGGTCTGCAGAGCCGCATAGTTCAAGGGATTCATCTGGCCGAGCAGCACCAGCGCGGGGCCGGAAAGGGCGGAAATGCCGGCTGTCCAGACATAGCCTTGATAGACATCGTTCCATTCGGCTTGCGACAACTCGTCAATCGAACTGCCGCCGAAGAAGTTCTGAAGCTTGCGGTTATTGTTCCAGACTTCGACCAGCCCGCCTTCGTAAAGGGTGAAGGCGCCAAAGACGGCTGTCGAGGCAATCACGCCGGGGGCGGAGACGTTATAGGCGAAGCTGGCATCATCTTCATTGAGACCGGGATATTCGGCAAGGAAGCTGGACCGGATCAGATTTTCATAAACCGGCTGCCCCGTGCGGCGGTCAACGACGCGGTAGGTAGCGCTGGTGGTTCCGGCAAAGTGGCGGCCAAACGCGTCCGATTTCAACTCATGGAATTCGATCTGCAGCGCATAGCGCGCCCCCGCCGCTGTTTTTGCCTCGAGGCCGGATCCCTTGAGAGAACTGTCGACCATCGGGCGGAAGAGGCCCTGATTGGGTTCCTCGAAAAGATAGTCCCGCTGGGACATGCCGCTGATATAGTCGAGTTCCAGACCATGCATCAGACGGTCGCCGGGGTTCCAGCGGATATAGTGGGTGACGGGGAGCGCCGGGCGCTGACGCGCGATGGTCTGGGTTTCATTCATGAAGCCGGGCAGGCCCATCACGCCCTGTTTGCCAGGCGCGTGATTGGCGCAGGCGCCAAGACCAATCAGGGTAGCGGCCAGAACAAGTCTCTTCATGTTTCTCCCCCAGACGGAAAACCGATGTTCCGAAGGTGGATAAACGTGAAACCCTAAGAAAAAATTTTAGCTACCCTGAATTCCACAACCCAGGGACAGCCCAAACAAAAACACCGGGCCTGCGAGGAGGCCCGGCGTGAACTTTTGTCAGCAGCGGAAGCCGGAGAAAGAGGGCGCTTAAGCGGCAGCTTTCTTCGCGATGTCGCGCTTGATCTTGAGGGCCTTGTCGGAGAGGCCGTCTTCCTTCGCCTTGGCGAGGAAAGCGTCGAGGCCGCCGAGCTTGTCGACCGTGCGCAGGGCTTTCGCCGCGATGCGCAGTTTGAAGTCCTGGTTCAGGGCTTCAGAGTGCAGCGTAACCTGCACGAGGTTGGGCAGATAACGACGCTTGGTCTTGATCTGCGAGTGGCTGACGATATGGCCAACCATCGGCTTGGTGCCAGTGAGTTCACATTCGCGGGACATGGGCCTCGCTCCGAAAAAGAGGTGTTCTTTGATCTGAAGGCGCGCGTCTACAGTCTGCGGGGGCGCCCTGTCAACCGCCGCAATCAGGCTTGCGGGCGGAGAATTGCGCTCCCATGTCACGCTCTGTCACTTTATGTCAGTGGGCGAGGCCTGAAGAATGCGGCATCTTGGGGGCCGGTTCGTTCAGGCGGCGTTGGGACAAGGCGACTATATATACCCGCTCAGCAGGCGTTTGCGCCCGCCCGACCAGAAGGATCGACCCTCCCATGAAGCGCCTCCTCCTTGCCGCCGCTGCGACATTTGCCCTTGCCGGCCTCTCCACAGCCGATACGGCCCCCGCCGCGCCGAAAACCAATCTCCTGGCCAATGTGAAGGCGGGCGAGCCCATGCGCATGGTGTATGAGCTGGACGCTCGGGCAATGATCCTGATCATCCCCGCCACCGGCCGGGCGAGTTTCGATGTGGAACTGAAGCCGAACACCTACACGATCAAATCCAAGGTGCGCACGACGGGCCTGGCCGATGTGTTCGTCAATTATAACATGGAGCTGGCTTCTTCCGGCTTTGTCCGCGCCAAGGAATTGAAGACCTCCGGCTATGTCTCGCAGAACCGCGACGGGAAAAAGAACCGCCGCGTGGAACTGTCGATGAAGAAGGACGGCTTCACCATGACGGCCAATCCGCGCTTTGGCGATCTGGGCGACCCGGCCGCGACGCAGGAACAGGCGATCCTGGCGAATGACCCGCTGACCGCGCTGATCACCTTCGCGCTGGAGCCGCGCGCCAAGGGCGCCGATCCGTGCGGCGGGCCGATCCGCGTGTTCGACGGCAAGCAGCTGACCTATCTGCATCTGGAGAACAAGGGCACCGCGAATGTGAAAAGCCCGGCCTGGAGCGGCCAGGCCATTGAATGCCATGTGACCATGGACAAGATCGCCGGCTACAAGGCGGGCGAAGTGAACAAGGACACGCTGACCGGTATTGATGGCCCGCTGCGCATGTATCTGGCGCCGCTGGAAAACGGCAGCCACGTGCCGGTGCGGATCGTTGCCGACACCGACAGGATCGGCAAGGTGACCCTGCAGGCCCGCACGCTGCGGTTTGAGCCGCTGCAGACGGCCTCTGCGCAGGCCGGCGCAGGCGGCGCGCCATAGGCTCTCCGCCTGCCTTAATCCACCGGCAGCTTTCTTAGCGCGCTGATCAGCCCGGCCATGTCTTCCGGAAGGGGCTGCTCAAAGCGGAGGGTTTCGCCCGTGATCGGGTGGACGAAGCCGAGCACGGCGGCGTGCAGCGCCTGGCGCGGGAAGGCGCGGGCGGCGGCGAGGGCTGCGTCATAGTCCGCTTCCGGCGCAGCGGGCGATTTCCACGCCATGATGCCGGACTGGCGGCCATAGACCGGATCACCGATCAGCGGGGCGCCTACATGCGTCATGTGGACCCGGATCTGATGCGTGCGCCCGGTTTCGAGGCGGCATTCGATCATCGCGGCGGCGGGCAGGCGCGTGGCGCGGTCTTTATAGCCATAGGTTTCGATGGCCCGGTAATGGGTGACCGCATGGCGGGCGGCGGGGCTGTCGGGGTTCTTGTGAACCGACATTTTCTTGCGGTCATTTTCAGAGCGCGCGATGGGCGCGTCGATGGTGCCCGACAGGGGCCGCGGAGCGCCGCGCGTGATGGCGCGGTAGAGCCGGTCGATGTCGTGACGCTCGAACAGGGCGGCGAGCCCGGTATGGGCCGCTTCTGTCTTGGCAGCGACCATGACACCGCTGGTCAGCTTGTCGAGCCGGTGAACAATCCCGGGACGCTCCACCCCGCCAATGCCGGAAAGCTGGCCCTTGCAATGATAGAGGAGGGCGTTGACCAGCGTGCCGGTTTCACTGCCGGGCGCGGGATGGACGGCGAGGCCCGCCGGCTTGTTGAGGATCAGCAGGTGAGCGTCCTCGAACAGGATCTCCAGCGGGATATTCTCCGCCTGAGGCGTGGCGGGCACCGGCGCGGGCAGCGCCACAGCATAGACCAGGCCCGCCTTTACCGGCGCGCGGGGATTTGTTTCCACGGCGCCGCCAACCGTGACCGCGCCCTCCTCGATCAGGGCTTTGGCCCGCGAGCGGGAAATGCCCTCGGCGCGGGCGCCCAGGAACGCATCCAGGCGCTGGCCGGCATCGGCTGCCTCAGAAGTAATCACAATCATGCTCATCGCCGCCTTATAGACGAAGCTTTCAGCGCGCGTCATGCTGGTGTCGCAAATTCGCGCCATGAGAGCGCCACGCAACTGGGGAGTTCCAGACAAGATGACACAGGTTACACGGCGCGGCCTGCTGGGCGGCGCAGCATTGGGCACGGTGGCTTTGGCCGCCTGCGGCCAGACGGGTCCACAAACCTATAAGGGCGAGGTGGCCTTCCAGCACGGGGTTGCCTCTGGCGATCCCCTGCCTGACAGGATCATCCTCTGGACGCGCGTGACGCCCCTTTCGGGCGCCGGCGCCATCCCCGTGCGCTGGGAAGTGCTGCGCGCGGGCCAGGAAAGCCCGGTTGCCGCTGGTGTGACCGAAGCAAGCGAAGCGCGCGACTATTGCGTGAAGGTGGACGCTACCGGCCTTCAGCCAGGGTCTGACTACACCTACCGCTTCACTGCGCTGACCGATCATGGCGATGTGGTTTCCCCCACCGGGCGCCTGCGCACACCCGCCGCCAGCGGCACAAGCGCGGTGAACCTTGCCGTGGTCTCCTGTTCCAACTGGCAGTTCGGCCTGTTCAACGCCTACAAGGCACTGGCCGCCGAACCCAACCTCGACGTGATCGTGCATCTGGGCGACTATATCTACGAATACGGTATCGACGGATATGGCGGCGACATCGCCGCCAAGCTGGACCGGATGCATGAACCGTCCACGGAGATTGTGACCCTGGCTGACTATCGCCAGCGTCATGCTCAGTACAAGACCGATCCCAACCTGCAGGCGGCTCATGCCGCCGTGCCCTGGATCTGCACCTGGGACGATCATGAAAGCGCCAATGACGCCTACCGCACCGGCGCGCAGAACCACAATCCCGAGGATGGCGAAGGCGAATGGAGCGACCGGAAGATGGCCGCGGTTCAGGCCTATTTTGAATGGATGCCCGTCCGCGACATCAAGCCCGGCGAGATCACTTCGGCGGCCTGGCGCAGTTTCCGCTTTGGCGATGTGGCAACGATGCACGCCCTGGAAACGCGCCTGACGGGGCGTTCGGAAAGCCTGAGCTGGGCGAGCGCACTGGGCAACGCCGCTTCGCCCGTGGAAGCAGGCGGCAAGGCACGCGAACTGCTGCAGACCGCCGCCGATCCGGCCCGCACGATGCTGGGCGCCGAGCAGGAAAGCTGGCTGGACGGGGAGCTTTCCAAATCCGTTTCATCCGGCGCTGCCTGGCAGGTTCTTGCCAATCAGGTGATCATGGCGCGCGTGGCATTGCCCAATTTCACCCAAACGCTGACACCCGAACAGGTTGCCGCACAGGACATGCCCGAGGTGCGCGCTTTCCTCGCCTTTACCGCGCTGAGCCTGCCCTGGAACCTGGATGCGTGGGACGGCTACCCGGCTGCGCGCGAGCGTCTTTACCAGAGCGCAGCAGCGGCCAATGCCCGGCTCGTGACGCTGGCAGGTGATACGCATACGGCCTATGCCAACGAACTTTACGATGCATCCGGCGCGCGGCGCGGGGTAGAGTTTGGCTGCACATCCATCTCCTCCCCCGGCATGGGCGCGTATGTGAAGAACGTGCCAGACCTCGGCCAGCAGATTGCCGACGCCAACCAGGAAGTGGTGTGGCATGATCCCTTCGGCCATGGCTACACGCTGGTGACGCTGACGCCGTCTACGGCGCGGGCGGTGTTCCGCAAGGTGTCGGACATCTATACCGAGACCTTCAGCACAGAGACGGTTGCGAGCTTTGAGGCCGTGGCAGAGGCCGGCGGCGTCTCGCCGCTGAAAACTCTCTAGCGCTAGTCCAGCACGCCCGAAAGCGTGGCGCGGCCGCCATCCATGATCAGGCTTTGCCCGGTCATGAAGGCCGCGTCCCGCGAGGCGAGGAAAAAGGCCGCGCCGGCGATCTCATCGGCGAGCACCGCGCGGCCAAGCGGCACGCGGCCGAGCGACCAGGGCGTGGCGCGCTCTTCGCTGGGGCGGAGGGACACAATCGCATTCACGCGGATGGCATGTTCGGCAAGCTCCAGCGCGCCAGCCCGCATGACGCCCTGCACAGCGGCCTGGGCGACCGTATCGGTGAAACGGCCCGGCATGGAGGCCTGCGCGGCATAGCGCAGAACGAAGGTGACCGAGCCCTTCTGGCGTTTGCGCTCGACCCCGGTTTCAGGGAGATCTTCCTGTTCCAGCAGGCGCTCTGCCACGACCCGCAGGGCCAGCGCCGCGCCACGGGCGGACCTGCCGAGCGCTTTTTCGAACTTCTCCTGGGCAAGATCGAGCAACGTGTCGGGGTCTTCATAGGGGGGCACGATGACGGCATGATCTATCCGGCCGAACGCCTCGATTGCGGCGGTGACGGCGTTGCGCAGGCCGAGCTTGGTCGACAGATCGCCATGATAGAACTCGATCGCTTCATCGAGCGTGTCGCGGGCGGCCTCGATCCGCTCCAGTGACGGATCTGCGACCAGAACCCGGTGGCCTTCATCTTCGAAGCGGCGGGCGATTGCCTCTCCGGTTTCACGGCCAAGGCCAAGAACAAGGGTTACAGGCTGAGCCATGGTTCAGGCGGCCATGGGGATAGAAAGGCTGGATTGGGTGGAGGGCATGTGTCCCGTTCCTTTTGAGGCCCTGCGGCCCCCCAGGAACGGGACTGCCGGGATAGGGCTAGCTGACTTTGAGGTGTCGCAGCTGCTCCTTAATCCTGAGTTTCTGTCGCTTCAAATCCTTGAGGACCAGGCCATCGGCAGAGGGGCGTTTCTGTTCGGTGGAAATCTGTTCGTCCAGATTGCGGTGCTTTGCAGCAAGTTCACTGATGCGACCGTTGAGCGACATAGGCAGTCTCCTTTACGTCTCCGGTCCGGTTTGACCGGTGATGCAAGAATGCCACACACGTGTAGGTGAGTCATGGGTAGAACCACGTATCTTGCCGCATTTTCACCTTAATGTGCGCCCTTCGCCCTTCCGGCGCGCTTTTTCGGCAAACATTGCCTGATCTGCTCGCGCAATGAGCGCCGCCGGGCTTTGGCCCGCGCTCCATTCGACCACGCCGCAGGACGCTCCGATCTGGACCGGAGGCAGAGACGAGCCCTCCTCCCCCCGCACTTCCAGCGCATCGATTGCGCCGGCGAGCTGGGCGGCCTTGCGGCGGCTGTCCTCAAGGCTGGCATGGGCCAGCACGATGCCGAACTCATCTCCGCCGAGGCGGCCGACAATGTCTGTCTCCCGTGTGCGGGCCAGCAGAATGTCAGACACTTTCAGAAGCACGCTGTCCCCAGCGGCATGGCCATAGACATCGTTAACCGTCTTGAAGTTGTCCAGATCGATGAAAATCAGGGTCAGCGGCGTCTGGAACCGGCCGGAAAGCGCGATTTCGCGGCGCACTTCCCGCTCGAAGGCGCGGCGGTTGAAGACCGGGCAGAGCGCGTCATTGTCGGCCAGCAGGGCGGCGTCGGCCAGGCTTGCCCGCAGCGTATCGGCCTCTTCGCGCAGGGCGATCACTTCTTCGGCAAGCGCCTCGATGGCGGCGCGGGCGCGCAGGTCCAGCCGCGCCAGATCAACCCCGAGTGCATCGATCAGGGCACGCTTTTCGGCATCAGTCAGCGGGGGCAGCTCTGTCGGCATCTGTTAACACTAACCCTGTTCGCAGCGCTTGTAGAGGAGATCTGTATTCCCCGCCGCTGGTTTCCCCTCACAGGACCGGTTGACCAGAGGCCGCGCATACTTATGGTGCGCGCTTTCCAGCGGCGAGGCAGGCATGGACAAGGCGCGCTCCCCGGTTGTGGGCATCATCATGGGCAGCCAGTCTGACTGGCCAGTGATGCGCGAGGCCGCGAAGATTCTCGAGGATATGGGCGTCGCCTTCGAGGCGAAGATCGTTTCGGCGCACCGCACCCCCCAGAGGCTGGTCGAGTATGCCACCACGGCGAAAGAGCGCGGCCTGAAGGTGATCATCGCCGGCGCAGGCGGGGCGGCCCACCTGCCCGGCATGGCCGCCTCGATGACGCCGCTGCCGGTGCTGGGCGTGCCGGTGCAATCCAAGGCCCTCAAGGGACTCGATAGCCTTCTTTCCATCGTGCAGATGCCCAAGGGCATTCCGGTGGGCACTCTTGCCATTGGCGAGGCCGGGGCGGCGAATGCCGGCATTCTGGCCGCTTCGATCATCGCGCTGGAAGACAAGGCCGTGGCCGCAAAGCTGGACGCTTTCCGCGCCGCGCAGACGGCAGCGGTGAAAGAGGTTCCCGAGGGATGAGCCCGCTTCGCCCCGGCGCGACGATCGGGATATTGGGCGGCGGGCAGCTTGGTCGGATGATGGCGAGCGCCGCAGCGCAACTCGGTTTCGATGTTCTGATCTATTCTCCCGAGGATGATCCGCCCGCAGGCCGCGTGGCCGCAGGCGCCTTCCAGGCAGACTGGGATGACGCCGACGCGCTCACCGAATTTGCCGCCGCCTGTGATGTCGTCACGCTGGAATTCGAGAATGTGCCAGTGGCGAGCGCCGAGATCATCGAGCGGGCGGGCAAGCGCGTACTGCCGGGGGCAAAATCGCTGTCGGTGTCGCAGGACCGCCTCACCGAGAAGACCTTCCTCAACGCGCATGGCATCCCGACCGCACCCTTCCGGCAGATTGATGCGGCGGGCGACATTCCCGCCGCGCTGGCGGAGCTCGGCGGCAAGGGCGTGCTGAAGACGCGCCGCGAAGGCTATGACGGCAAGGGGCAGGCGTGGGTACATGACGCTGCCGAAGCGGACGCCGCCTGGCAGAAGATCGGCGGGGCGCCAGCGATTCTGGAAGGCGCCATTGCCTTCCAGTGTGAAATCTCCGTGCTGGTGGCGCGCAGCCTGACCGGCGAGACGACGAGCTGGGCGCCGCCGCGCAATGAACATGAGAACGGCATCCTTTCCCGCTCCACCGTACCTTCTGGCCTCGCGCGGTCTGTGGAGGACGAAGCGCGCGCCAAGGCGATGCATCTGGCCGAGGCGCTGGGCCATGTGGGCGTGCTGGCGCTGGAATTCTTCGTGCTGCCCGATGGCACGCTGCTGGCCAACGAATTTGCCCCGCGCGTGCATAATTCCGGCCACTGGACGCCGGAAGCCTGCCAGACCGGCCAGTTCGAGCAGCATATCCGCGCCGTGGCCGGCTGGCCGCTGGGCGATACAAGGCGCCTGTTTGATGCGGAAATGCTGAACCTGATCGGGGACGCAGGCCTTGTGGACCCGCAAACGCTCGGAAAGAATGATATTCTGACCCTCTACGGCAAGCGTGAGGCCCGGCCCGGACGCAAGATGGGCCATATCACCCGCCGGCTTGCCCCGCGAAAGGACTAGTCTCATGCGCCTTCCCGTTTCCACCTGGCCCGACATCGAAGCCTGGCTGAAGAAATCGAAAACCATCGTCATCCCCATCGGCTCGTTCGAGCAGCATGGGCCCAACGGCTTCATCGGAACCGATGCTCTGTGCCCGGAAATCATTGCCAACCATGCCGAGAGCCTGGCGCCGGACGACATCCTTGTGGGGCCGACCTTCAATGTCGGCTGCGCGCAGCATCACCTTGGCTTTACCGGCACGATCACCCTGCGCCCCTCCACCATGATCGCGGCGATGGTGGACTGGACCGACAGCCTGATGCGGCATGGCTTTGAGCGGATCTACTGGCTGAACGGGCATGGCGGCAACATTGCCACCATTGAGGCCGCCTTCTCCGAAATCCATGCCCGCCGCAGTTTTGACCCGCGCGGGGAGACGAACCGTCCGGGCCTCAGCCTGAAACGACGCGACTGGTGGGACTTCAAGGAAGTGATGGGCATCTGCAATGAGCTTTACCCGGTGGGCCATGGCAGCCACGCCACGCCGTCGGAAGTCTCCGTCACTTATTGGGGCTATCCGGAGCGGGAGCGCTCGAAAACAGCAATGAGCCCGAAGATTGCGCCCTCGGGCACGATTGGCGACGCCGTGCAGTATCGCCGGGATTTTCCCGATGGCCGCATCGGCTCAGACCCCAGCCAGTCGAGCGTGGAAGATGGCGGGAAGATCGTGGCCGTGGCAGCAAAGTGCGTGCTGGAAGAGGTCGCGCGGTTTTCGGCGTGAGCACTCAAGAACTGCAGTAGAATTAGGGTTAGCCCACCTGCTCGTTAAGTCGGTCTAACTTTATCAAGTCTTCCTCGGTGATGTTAGAGCGCCCCTTCAGCCTCGAATTCATGTCCAATTTGTATGCCGTGCGGAGGAAGCTGAACTCCGTTTCTGTGAGCTTATCTCTAAGCTCTTCGGTCAAAGCGCCCTTGTTTGTTCCCCCAGGGGCCACGACTAGCCTGCGATTGCCTCGCCCAGGACTTTCATTTCTTTCAGAAAGCTTTGCGTAAAACACCGCATCTGCAGCCTTCAAAATTTCAGAGAATCTGTCTTTGATCTGATCAAGTTGGGATGTTCGCTCAACAGAATTCGCTGTTTGGTTCGACCGACCCGTCGCGATTGACTCAAAGCGAGTAACGATAGGCTCAATCTCTGACTTAATTTGCTCCACGTTAGCATTCAGAGCATTCGATGCATTGGTTATCGAAGCGGCAGACGAATCCATTGTCGAGCTTGCAACACTAATGTTGTGAGCAATGTCTTTGCTAGTTTCTTCCATGTCCTGAAAAGAACTTACATATTTGTCGAGTTGGGCTAGGTGACCACGCAATCTAGCTAGCTCAGAAACTATGCTTACTCCGCCAAACCATACAAATACGATGAGGGGAACTCCAAGGCCAACCACGATCGATGGCCACAGCATAGTTTTCAAAAGTTCTACATCATTTTGCGCACGGTCTAAGAGACCCACAAAGATAAAAGCTACTAGAGCCACCCAAAGGATCGTGAAGAGTGAGCCGAGCGACGCCCCCAATGTCGTGATTGCGCCGTATTCTGCGGTGTTCCGCTTTTCCAAATAGGATCCGATTTTGTCTTTCTCCACTAGCTTGCCCCTGCGTGTCCACTCATCCCGAATGTATGTTTTTTATAGAAACGCGATCAACCGGAAATAGCTAGCGTGTTTCACAATGAATCATCAAACGGTGCTCTCAAGTAAATTGTGGATCAGTTTTCAATCCTATGGTTGACCTAAATCCCGCGTAATCTCTGAGCCTACGGCTTTGACCTTGGCGCGATGCCCGCTATCACGGGGGCACGCTGAAGCGCGGGACATTCATGCTGGACGTCAGATCGCTCGAAAAAGCCTATGGGGCCAAGCAGGCCGTGCGCGGCATATCCTTTGCCGTGGAGAAAGGCACCGTGCTGGGCTTTCTGGGGCCGAACGGCGCGGGCAAATCCACCACGATGCGGATGATTGCCGGCGTGCTGGAGCCGGATGTGGGCGATGTGCTGATCGACGGGAAGTCCATCATTTCCGAGCGCCGCGCCGCGCAGGCCGCCCTCGGCTACCTGCCCGAAGGCGCGCCGCTTTATAATGACATGACGCCGCCGGAGTTTCTCGCTTTCCTCGCCACCGCGCGGCAGATTCCGAAAGCGAGCCGCAAGGACGCCATCGAGCGCACGATTGCCGATGCGCGGATTTCCGGCGTGCTGGGCCAGCGGATCGGCGCGCTCTCCAAAGGCTATCGCCGCCGGGTGGGCCTTGCCGGGGCAATCCTGCATGACCCGCCCGTGCTGGTGCTGGACGAGCCGACCGATGGCCTCGACCCCAACCAGAAACGCGCCGTGCGCGCGCTGATTGCCCGGATGGCGCCCACAAAGGCCATCATCATCTCCACCCACACACTGACCGAAGTGCCCGCGATGTGTCACCGCGCGGTGCTGGTCAGCCGGGGGCGGATCGTGGCCGATGACACGCCCGCAGGCCTGGCAAAGCGCAGCGATGACGGCACGCTGGAGAGCGCCTTTGCCCGCCTGACCGATCAGGTGGAGGAGGAAACGCTGTGATCAGCGCCGTCCGCCAACAGATGAGCGGGTTTACCGCAACATATCGCCGTGAGCTGAATGCGTATTTCGCAACGCCCATGGCCTATGTGTTCCTGGCCGTGTTCCTGCTGGCGCTTGGCCTCTTTACGTGGGAAGCCGCGCGCTTCTTCGATTCCGGGGTGGCCGATCTTCAGCCCTTCTTTGCCTGGCACCCCTGGCTCTACATGATTTTCCTGCCCGCCCTTGCCATGCGCCTCTGGGCCGATGAGCGCGCGGCGGGGACGGATGAACTGCTTCTCTCCCTGCCGCTTGGCCTGCCGGGGTTGGTGCTGGGAAAACTCTGCGCGGCCTGGACGGTGGCGGGCACGGGCCTCTTGCTCACCCTGCCGATGTGGCTCTCGGTGAACTATCTCGGCAATCCGGACAATGCCGCCATCGCGCTCACCTATTTCGTCAGTCTCCTGATGGCGGGGGCGTATCTTTCCATCGGCGCGGCGGTCTCTGCGCTGACAGGCAGCCAGGTAACCGCGTTCGTGATTTCCGTGGTCGTCGCTTTCATCTTTACGGCGGCGGGCTGGCCGCTGGTGCTCTCAACCGTGCAGACGCTATTCGGCACCGGCTTTGCCGATCTCATCGCGCGCTTTTCCTTCATCACCCAGTTTGAAAGCGCCCAGCGCGGCGTGCTGGAACTGCGCGTGGTGGCCTATTTCCTGGGCTTTACTGCCACCTTTGCCTTCCTTAACGGCCTCTGGGCGTCGCGCCGGAGGCTTGGCTAGGTATGCAGGCGCGGCGCTATATTCTGGTCATGACGCTGCTGGCAGGCGTGATCCTGCTGGCGGGGAACATTGCCGCGCAGAAGCTGCTGGCCGGCGCGCGCCTCGATTTTACCGAAGGCAAGCTCTACACGCTGTCGGATGCCACGCGGGTGACGCTGCGCGATCTGGCCGAGCCGGTGGAGCTTACTTACGTCTATTCCCGCCGCGTGGGGCAGGATTATCCGGCGATCCAGGCCCATGCGGCCCGTGTACGCGAGCTGCTGGCAACCTACGCCGCCGAATCGGGCGGCAATGTCCGCGTGCGGGAGATTGACCCCAAACCCTTCTCCGAGGCCGAGGATGAAGCCCTCGCCGCCGGCATCAGCGCCATTCCTGCCGCGGGGAGCGATCCGCTCTATTTCGGCATCATAGGCCGCAACACGATCGACGACCTGCGCCTCATCCCTTTCCTCGCGCCCGAGCGCGAGACGACGCTGGAATATGACCTTACCCGGATGATTGCCCGGCTGGACAATCCCACGCCGCCGAAAGTCGGCATCCTCAGCTCGCTGCCTGGCATGCGCGCGCTGAACGCTGAAAGCGGCTATGTGGTGTTACAGGATATCGGGCGCAGCTTCACGGTGGAGCAGATCCCGGAGGATTTCCACTCCCTGCTGGAGATGGACGTGCTGCTGGTGGCCCATCCGGGGCCGCTGACGGTCCGGCAGGAATGGCTGATCGACCAGTTCGTGCTGCGCAACGGGCGCGCCATTTTCGTGGTGGATCCCGCCGCCAAGACGGCGCTTTCCGGAGCCATGTTTTCGGCGACAGACTCCCTCGCCCGCTCCGGCCTCGGGCGGCTGGGGGCGGCCTGGGGCGTGGAACTGGCGCCGCAAGCGGTGGCCGATGCGGCCAATGCGCTGACCGTACCGGTGGACTCCTTCGGCGGGCGTATCGAGGAGATGGCCCACCCCCTGTTCGTGGGCGTGCCAGCTGAAACGATGAGCCGGGAAGATCCGATCACGGCAGACCTGATGCGCGTGATCAATTTCGGCGCCCCCGGCGCGTTGATCGTGAATGACTTGCCGGCAGGCGAGACCTTCGCGCCGCTGATCACTACGGGGCCCAGCCCTTCCTATATCGATCCCGCCCGCGCGGCGCGCGATATGGGCCCGAACGAAGTGTTGCAGAGCTATATGACCGAGCCCGCGCCGCTGGTGATTGCCGCGCGCCTTTCGGGAAACCTCTCCACTGCCTTTCCCGATGGCCCGCCGCCGATGGATCAGCCTGCTGACCCGGCCGAGGCGGAAGCCGCCCGCGCCGAGGCGGCAAACCTGCCGCCCCACATCGCAGCCAGCCAGACGCCGGCCGAGATGGTGCTGATCGCCGACGCGGATTTCCTGGCAGATGATTTCTATGTTGTGCCGGGCAGTGGCATGGTGGTGGCGGACAATGGCGCCCTGCTGCTCAATGCGCTCGACGCGCTGGCCGGCCGGGGCGAGCTTTCCCGGCTTCGGTCCCGCGCGGCGAGCCTGCGGCCGATGGACCGTATAGATACGATGCGGGACACTGCCGAAGCGCAGTATTTCCGCCAGCAGTCTGCCCTGGAATCGCGCCTCTCCACGGCGCAGGCACGCCTGGCGGAGCTTCAGTCCGCTGCCTCCGGAGACGGCTTCTTTGCGGGCGATCCGGAAGCGGAGCTGACCGAGGACGAACGCCGCGAGCTGGCCACCCTGCGCGAGGATATCCTCTCCATCCGGGCAAGCCTGCGCGATATTGAACGGGATTATCGCCGCGACATCGACCAGCTGGAATCAACGCTCAAGGCCATCAATATCTGGGGCGGGCCGCTGCTGGTAACGCTGGCCGGCATTCTCGTCTGGCGCCGGCAGACCAAGCGGCGGAGGGGCAAGGCATGACCGCCGGGCGCAGCCAGCAACGCACCTTCCGCGTCAGGATCATGGCCGCTCTGGCGGGCGGGCTGGCTGTGGCGGCAATCGCCAGCCAGTTTATCGGCAGCGCCCCTGCGCCCCGCAGCGATCTGCAGGGCCAGCCTGTTCTGCCCGGCTTTGCCCAGGTGCGCGCAGACGCAAGAGAGATTCGCGTGACCCTGGCGGATGAAAGCTACACCCTGTTTGCCACGCCGGGCGGCTGGCGCCTGTCGGGTACGGACGGATACCCCATCCGCGCCGACCGGCTGAACGAGCTGGCAGGCGGGCTGGAGACGCTGGTATGGGACGCGCCGCGCACGCGCGATCCGGCCAAGATGAACGCCATCGGCCTGGGTGATCCGCGCGATGGCGGGAATGGCGCGCTGGTGGAAGTGATCGGCCCGGATGGGGAGGTTGAGGCCTCCCTGCTGACCGGGCGCAAGGACGAGCATATCTATGTGCGCCGCCCCGGCGAGATGCAGGCCTATCGCGTGACCGGCACCCTGCCCCCGCTCTACTCTGCGCAGGCCTGGCTGGATCTCGACATCATCGACCTGAACGGCGATGCCGTCGCCGCCGTGCGCCTGACCGACGCGACGGGCGCCTCGCTTTATCTTCAGCGCACGATCGGATCGAGCGACCGGGCGTTCGTTCCGGCGCCGCCCTATCAGGATTATCAGCTGGTCAATCGCCTGGTGACGACCGGCCCCGCCCTGGCGCTGACACGGCTGCAGCCGGTGGGCGTGCGTCCGGCAGGCGCCCTGCGGACGCGGCCCGTGGGCACGCATGTTACCCAGACGCATGACGGGCTGGAGGTGGAAGTGCGCCCCTACCGGGAAGCGGATGGTTTCTTCGTCACCCTGCGCGCCATAGAAGCAGGCGAAGGAGCCCATCGCGCGGCCGCCATCAATGAGCGCGCCAGGGGCTGGGCTTTCCAGATTTCTCAGATCGACTGGATGGACTTTGCGCCCGCCATTGCGTCCATCGCGCAACCGCCCGGCGGGGAAGCGCCGGACGAGGCGGCACCCGAAGAAGAATGATCAGCGCACGTCCATGACGGCGAGAACAGGGCCGAAACCGGCCTCCTGAACGATCAGCATACAGCCGGATTCGCAGGCTGGCAGCTCGATATCCGCGCGCCCGCCGAGCCAGGGCCCGATCTGCCGGACGGATGTGACCGGGTTGGGCATCTTGGTCTCGTTGTCCTCATCCTTGAGGTAGGCGACCCACCAGAGATCAGTGAGGCTGGTGGTTTCACCCTTCAGGGACACCTTACCGGTCTTGCGAACGATACGGATGCCGGATTCGGGCTGGGCGAGCGCCTCTTCCAGCGCCGCGTCGACCTTGCTGGACTTGTTGCCCGGCGCCTGTTTCACGCCGTTGAACACCGCCTGAGGCGTATAGGGCCCGCGCAGCGAAAAGCGTTCGACATAGCCGCGCTGACGGTCTTTCGATTCCGGCAGCGCCATCTTTTCCTTGCTGCCGAGATAATCCCAGTAGTCGACCGGCCAGGTCAGCACGCCAACATCGTCGCGCTGAGCTTCCAGCTCGTCCATCGCCTTGTAGGCCGCCGGGCAGGAGCGGCAGTTCTTGGAGGCAAAAAGCTCCACCAGAACCGGGCCCTCGGCATAAGCCAGCGGCGCTGCAAAGGCAGCGGCAAGGGAAGAAAACAGGATAGCCAGTCGCTTCATCACAACTCGCTTATATGCTCTGGGGCAAAATGCCGACAGTCACAGCCGCGTGAGAGGCTGCAAAAACCCCGCCACAGGCGATCTGTGGCGGGATTTTCAAAGTCTTACGAGGCGCGGGCAAGGTTGCGCAGCACATAGTGCAGCACGCCGCCATGCTTGACGTAATCGACCTCGATCTCGGTATCGATCCGGCATTTGATCTGGATCGTCTTCACCGTGCCGTCGGCATAGGTGATCTGGCAGGGCACCATGGAAAGCGGGCGGATGTCGTTGCCGAGGCCTTCGATGTCGAAGACTTCGGTGCCCTTGAGGCCGAGCGACTTGCGGTTGTCGCCGCCGGTGAACTCGAACGGGATGACGCCCATGCCGACGAGGTTGGAGCGGTGGATCCGCTCGAAGCTCTCGGCGATCACGGCTTTGACGCCAAGCAGGTTTGTGCCCTTGGCCGCCCAGTCACGGCTGGAGCCGGCGCCGTATTCGATGCCGCCGATGACGACCAGCGGAACGCCCCGGTCGATCCAGGCCATGGCCGCATCATAGATTGAAGTCTGCTCGCCATCCGGGCCGAGAGTGTAGCCACCCTCAACGCCGTCGAGCATCTCGTTCTTGATACGGATGTTGGCAAAGGTGCCGCGCATCATGATTTCATGGTTGCCGCGGCGCGAGCCGTAGGAGTTGAAATCCTTCACCGGAACCTGACGCTCGGTGAGGTATTTGCCTGCCGGGCTGTTGGCCTTGAACGAACCGGCCGGAGAGATGTGGTCGGTGGTGATCATGTCGCCCAGAAGCGCCAGCACGCGGGCACCCTTGATCGGGTTGATGTCGCCCTTCTCTGGCGACATGCCGCGGAAGTAAGGCGGGTTCTGGATATAGGTCGAGCTGACCGGCCAGTCATAGGTTTCCGCGTCGGTGGTTTTGACGCCCTGCCATTTCGTGTCGCCTTTGAACACGTCAGCATATTTGGAGATGAACATCTCGCGGGTGACGACAGCATGGACCATGTCGGCGATCTCTTTGGTCGTCGGCCAGATGTCCTTGAGATAGACCGGCTGGCCGTCTTTCGACGTACCGATCGGATCCCTGGTGATGTCGATGTTCATGTCACCGGCGATGGCATAGGCGACGACCAAGGGCGGGGAGGCGAGATAGTTGGCGCGCACGTCGGGGCTGATGCGGCCCTCGAAGTTGCGGTTACCCGACAGCACCGAAACCGCCACGAGATCGTTCTCGTTGATCGATTTGGAGATTTCCGGGGCCAGCGGGCCGGAGTTGCCGATACAGGTGGTGCAGCCATAGCCGACCAGGTTGAACCCGATGGCGTCGAGATCTTCCTGCAGGCCAGCGGCGTTGAGGTATTCGGAAACGACCTGCGATCCGGGCGCCAGCGAGGTTTTCACCCAGGGCTTGCGGGTAAGACCCAGCGCGCGGGCCTTCCGGGCGACGAGGCCAGCGCCGATCAGCACATAGGGGTTCGACGTGTTGGTGCAGGAGGTGATCGAGGCGATGACCACAGAGCCGTCGCGCAGCTTGTAGTCCTGCCCTTCGACGGCGCCTTCATTGGCGCCGGGCGCGTCGCCGGGGATGGTTTTCGGGGCAGGCGCGCCGCCTTCTTCCGTCATGTCCGACTTCTGCTGCTGCGGGGCGACGGCAGGCTTGCGGATGCCTTCGATATATTCGCCGAAGACCTTGGCAGCCGCGTCGAGCGCGACGTGATCCTGCGGGCGCTTCGGGCCGGAAATGGCCGGCACGACATCGCCGAGATCGAGGTGCAGCGTCGAGGTGTAGACCGGTGCATAATCGGCGCCGCGCCAGAAGCCGTTCTGTTTGGCGTAAGCTTCCACGAGGGCGATACGGTCTTCCTCGCGGCCGGTCTGGCGGAGATAGCGGATCGTTTCGTCATCAATCGGGAAGAAGCCACAGGTGGCGCCATATTCCGGGGCCATGTTGGCGATGGTGGCGCGGTCAGCGAGCGGCATGTTGTCGAGGCCGGCGCCGTAGAATTCGACGAACTTGTTCACAACGCCGTGCTTGCGGAGCATCTGCACCACTTTCAGCACGAGGTCGGTCGCCGTGACGCCTTCTTTCAGCGCGCCGGTGATCTTGAAGCCGACGACTTCCGGGATCAGCATCGAAACCGGCTGGCCGAGCATGGCCGCCTCAGCTTCGATCCCGCCGACGCCCCAGCCGAGAACGGCGAGGCCGTTGACCATCGTGGTGTGGCTGTCGGTGCCCACCAGCGTATCGGGATAGGCGAGGATGGAGCCGTCGGTGTCGGTATCGGTCCACACTGTCTGGGCGAGGTATTCGAGGTTCACCTGGTGGCAGATGCCGGTGCCGGGCGGAACAACGCGGAAATTGTTGAACGCCTTCTGACCCCATTTGAGGAAGGTGTAGCGCTCCATGTTGCGCTCATATTCCAGATCGACGTTGGCCTGGAAGGCGCGCGGGGTGCCGAACTCGTCGATCATCACCGAGTGGTCGATCACGAGATCGACCGGAACCAGCGGGTTGATCTTGTTGGCGCTGCCGCCGAGGCCCATGATGCCGTCGCGCATCGCGGCAAGGTCGACCACAGCCGGAACGCCGGTGAAGTCCTGCATCAGCACGCGGGCCGGGCGATAGGCGATCTCGCGGGGGTTCTGGCCGCCCTTGTCGGCCCATTCGCCGAAGGCGCGGATGTCGTCTTCAACAACCGTCAGGCCGTCTTCAAATCGCAGCATGTTCTCCAAGAGAACCTTCAGCGAGGCGGGCAGGCGCGAAACATCGCCCAGGCCTGCATTCTTCGCCGCCGCTTCCAGCGAGTAGTAAGTGTACGTCTTGCCAGCTGCTGTGAGCGTGCTTTTCGATTTAAAGCTGTCCTTTGACGGCATGTCCGACCCTTGCCTCCTGGTAAAGGGCCTCACGGCTGGAGGCCCGCTTTCGTCGCTGCGGCCCTCATATAGGCCCTGCCCTTCCGGCGCAATTGGGACAAAGGGTCAATGCGTTAATAGCGGCGCAAGGCCCCGTTTTCAGGCGGAGGCGAACAGGCTAAGTCTGCGCCGGTGACAAGCCCGACCGCGCCCCTGATTCAAGCCAGCGGCCTCGCTATCCTGCGGGGGGAGCGGGCGCTGTTCCGCGGCGTTGGCCTGACCCTATCCCCCGGCGAGGCCATCGTGCTGCGCGGCGCCAACGGGGCGGGCAAAACTACACTGCTGCGGATGCTCGCGGGGCTGACCCGGCCCGAAGCGGGGGATATTGCGCGGGCCGCGCCCCATCACTGGATCGGCCATAAGGAAGGCATCAAGCCGCAGGAAACGCCGCGCCAGCACCTCGCGCTGTGGGCGCAGGCCTGGGGATTGAGCGCGGACATCCCTGAAATCCTTGAGAAAATGGCGCTGACACGGGCCGCCGATGTGCCGGGACGCTATCTCTCCGCGGGACAGCGCCGGCGGACGGCGTTTGGCCGCCTTCTGCTGGAAGACCGGCCCATCTGGCTGCTGGATGAGCCTTACACCGCGCTCGACGCGGCCGGCAGAGCGATGCTCGACGCGGTCATTTCCGGACATTTACGGACAAAAGGGGCCCTCATTGCGTCCATGCACGACACCGCCGGCTTTCCGGTGACAGCCGAGGTAACGCTTTGAGCGCCGCCCCCATCCTTGCCGCTTTCCGGCAGGCGTTCGCCGAAGCCTGGGCCGGGGGCGCGGGCGCGCTGCTGCCGCTCGGCTTTCTGGGCGGGGCAGCCGTGCTGGTGCCGCTGGGTATCGGAAGTGATACTGAGACCCTCAAGGCGGTTGGCCCCGGCATTATCTGGGTAGCCCTTGCCCTGGCGAGCCTGGTGACGCTGGAGCGGATCTTCCAGGCCGATGCCGAAGACGGCACGCTGGACCTCTGGCTGCAGACCGGGGCGCCGATGGCGGCGATTGCAGCGGCCAAGACGCTGGCTCACTGGCTGGCGGCGGGATTGCCGCTGGCGCTGGCCTCTCCTCTGCTGGCGTTGATGTTTCAGGCCCAGGCGAGCATGGATCTGTTGGTCCACCTTGGCTTTTACACCCTTGGCGGACTTGCCTTTTTCTTCTGGGGCGGGGTGGGCGCGGCGCTTTCAGCCACGGTGCGCCGGGGCGGGCTGCTGATCTCGATCATTGCCCTGCCCCTCTATGTGCCGACGGCCATCTTCGGGGCGCTCGCCATGACCGGGGGCATCGGATCGGACGGCGCGCCGATGCTGCTGGCAGCCTCCACCCTCTTTGCCTGCGCCATTGCGCCCTATGCCATGGCAGCCGCCCTGCGCTTGGCGGCGGACTGAGGGGAGGCTATTGCGTTAGTCCCATGTGGTCTGCCTTCGCCAACCCGCACAAGTTTCTGAAATTCTCCGCCGTGGCGGCGCCCCTCTTCTATGGCGCGGGCGCGCTCTGCATCCTGTGGGGCCTGTGGCAGGGCCTGTGGATCGTGCCGAAAGACGAATATCAGGGCGGCGACATCATGCGGGTGATGTTCATCCATGTGCCCGCCGCCTGGCTGTCGATGGCGAGCTATTCGGGCCTCGCGGTGGCAAGCTTCGTCTGGTTCATCTGGCGCCATGAGCTGGCCGACATTGCCGCCAAGGCGATGGCTCCGCTGGGCGCGGTGTGGACGGCGCTGTGCCTGGCCACCGGCTCGGTCTGGGGCAAACCGACCTGGGGAACCTGGTGGCAATGGGACGACGCACGGATGATGTCCGTTCTGTTCCTGCTGTTCCTGTTTCTGGGATACATGGCCCTGCGCGCCTCGATGGATTCGCGCCAGAAGGCAGCCCGCGCCGGGGCAATCCTGGCCATGGTGGGCGCCATCAATGTGCCGCTGATCAAATTCTCCGTGGACCTCTTCACCTCGCTGCATCAGCCCGCCAGCGTGATTACCGCAGAGGGGCCGAAGATGGCGGCGGTGTATCTCACCCCGCTTCTGGTATCCGGCCTGGGCCATGCCCTGCTGTTTGGCGGGCTGGTGATGACGCATATGCGGACGGAGATCCGTCAGCGGCGGATTGCGCGGCTCACCGCCAGCGCATTGGAGGGCTGAACAGATGCCGGAATTTGACAAGAACGCCGCTTATATCTGGGCCTGCTATCTGATCGGCGCGCTGATGATTGGCGCAGCCTGCCTTCAGGCCTGGCTGGCGGCGCGGGCGGCCAGGAAACGCCTCGACGCCCTGGTGGCCAATGACGAGGATCTGCGGGCATGAACCGCTGGCTCTACACCCTGCCGGTGGCGGCTCTGGTGGTGGTGGCCGGGTTTGGCGGCTGGCAGATGATGCGGCCCTCCAAGGGTGAGTTCGAGCGGATTTCACGGGCCGCGCCCGAACATGTCTTTCCGCTGATGAATGAAAGTGGCGAGATTTCCTTTGCCCCTCCCCCCGGCGGGCAGCCGGTGGTGGTGAACCTGTTTGCCAGCTGGTGCGCCCCCTGCGAGGCCGAGCACAAGTACCTTGTGGCGCTGGGCGAGAAGCATCCCGGCCAGGTTTACGGCGTTCTCTACAAGGACAAGGTGGCTGACGGGGCGAAATTCCTGGAGCGGCTGGGCAATCCCTACACCCAGGTGGCGCTGGACCCGGAGGGACGCGGCGGACTGGATTTCGGCCTGACGGGCGTTCCGGAGACGTTCGTGATCTCTGCCGAGGGCGAGATCATCCTGCATATCGGCGGGCCGCTGGACGAAGCGCTGACCCAAAAAGTAAGCGGGGCGCTTGGGGCGCCCCGCTCATGACCTTCTGACGAAGGAAGAAGGCTTACTTCTTCTTCGCAGCAGCTTTCTTGGCAACCGGGGCCTTCTTCACGGCGACCGGAGCTTTTTTCACTTCAGCCTTGGCAGCCTTTTTCTTGGCAGGCGCTTTCTTGGCTTTCGGCGCAGCGGCTTTGACAGCTTTCGGGGCTTTGGCAGCCTTCGGAGCTTTCGGTGCCTTCGGCGCGACCGGAGCAGCTTCTTTCTTCTCGGCGTCGTCGACGAGGCCGGTCAGACCTTGCAGCAGGGCGTCCTGCTTGGCTTTGGCCAGGGTGGAGAAGAGTGCGTCGTCAGCTTTGGTGACAGCCGGGAGAGCCTTGTCATAGGCCTTCTTGCCTTTTGCCGTCAGGCTGACGGATTTGGCGCGGGCGTCGGTTTTGGAATCGGCGCGCTTGATGAGGCCAGCAGTTTCCATACGGGCAACCATGTCGGCGAGGGTGGAGCGGTCGATGCCGGTGGCATTGACAAGATCAGACTGGCTGACACCTTCATTGCCCGACAGGGCAGCGAGGACAGAAAACTGACGCAGCGTGACGCCTGCCGATTTCAGAGCAGCTGCCGAATGGTTGGCGGCGATCTGCTGGGCACGGTGCAGGAGGTGGCTGGGCGAAGCGTTGAGATTGAAGCTCATGACTGGGTTCCTTGATTGGTTAGTGTATTGTTAGGTGTCCGGGGAGGACGGGACTGGGAAAGGGGCCGATCCGTGTTCCGGGGCGTTAACAAGAGCCCCGTAGGCGGATCAAACACATTCTCCATATAGGCGACAGGATAAAGATTGGATGACTGATCAATTGCCAACTCCTTTCCAGAACACAGATTTTCGCCTTGATGTGCCAGATGGGGACGATCGAGAGCGGAGAATCTGCAATCGCTGTAATTTTATTGATTACGTGAATCCTAAGATTGTAGCCGGATCGGTCGTAATCAAGGACGACCTTATCCTCATCTGTAGGCGTGCAATCGAACCCCGCAAGGGCTTCTGGACCCTTCCGGCCGGATTCATGGAAGAAGGAGAGAGCGTGGAAGACGCCGCGCGGCGCGAAGCCCGCGAGGAGGCGATGGCCGAAATCGAGCTTGAAGGCATTCTCGGCGTCTATTCCGTGCCCCGCATTTCGCAGGTTCAGATCATGTTCCGCGCGAAACTATTGTCAGACATCGCGCCAGGACCGGAAAGCGAAGAGGTGAAACTCGTCCGATGGTCCGAGATCCCCTGGTCGCAGATGGCCTTTCCGACCGCTGTATGGGCTCTGACGCATTTTGCCCAGACCCGGCATATGAAGATATTCCCGCCATTTGGTAACCCGCCGGGTACGGATAAGGTGACGCGGTAGACTGCGGCAGCCTGTCTCAGGCGGGTTCACTGCTGCAAAGCGTCAGGCCGTTTCGGGGGGCGCTTCGTCGGTGCGCAGGTGCTTCAGCGTGTAAGGCGTATTCAGTGCGCCGAAGAGGAAGACGATCACCATGTTGCCGAGCTTCCAGTTTGCCCAGACATCTTCGGCATTCTTCGCGCCGAATGTCAGGCCAAGGAATTCATAGGTCCCAGCAGGCGCCACCGGAATACCGGCGAGCACAAGCGGACTTTCAAAACCGGGCGCATAGGTGCGCCAGAGATATTCATTCCAGAAGGCCATGGCGATGAAGAAGAGGCCCCAGCGAATGGCCAGCGTGCGCCAGGCGAAATCCGGAAGATCGAATACTTTTGAAAAGAGCGTCTTCCAGAGGTTCTTCCCGAACAGCAGCGGAATGAAGATCATGCCGGCCATGAAGATCTGCTGGATTGTCGGCTTCACATAGATGAAGGCCTTCTCCTGAAGCAGGATGCCGATGAGACCAAAGCCGCCGACAATGGCGGAGGAAAACACCATCATCTGCGAAACGGGTTTGCGCTCGATGATCTGCTTGCCGAGGAAACCAAGCATCAGGACGATCAGCACACCGGTGGCCCAGTAGATGGCTGTATCCTTGTTGATCAGCCCGCCGAGCAGCTCCACGCGGCGAAACACATTGTATGTGAGGATGAAGCCGATCACGGGGATGAAATCGCCCCAGATCTGATTTGCCTTGCCGGCAGCGGTGCCGATGCCATTGGCGGGCGAAGGGGGCGGGGTCATCTCGGTCATGGCATTCCTTACGCGCGGGAGCAGCTTCCGGTTCAGCTCGCTACCGTCTTCTCATGAATGAAAGGTTCCGTCAGCCTGCCGCCTGCATCAGCACAAGCCCGGCAGCGAGCGTTACCGCAGCAACGATGCGCCGTTTGCCGAAACCCTCCTTCAGCAGCCAGGCGCCAAACGCGGCGGCGAAGACCACGGATGTTTCGCGCAGCGCCGTCACCATGGCGGCGTCTGTCAGCGTGTAGGCATAGATCGCCATGCCATAGGAGAGCGAGCCCGCTATGCCGCCGATGGCGCCCGCGCGCGCCTCCTTGCGCAAGCAGGCGACCACCCTGCCCTTCCGCTGCCAGAGGAGGACCAGCGTGACGCCGATCCAGTCGAGCAGGAACAGCCAGACAACAAAAGTCAGCGGCGTTTCCATGGCGCGGGCGGCGCGCGTATCGGCCACCGCATAAAGACCTACCCCGATCGCGGTCATCAGCGCCCAGAAGAGCGCGGCCCGGTCAAGACGGCGTGCCGCCTCGGTCAGGCCCGTCGGCAGGGCAAAGACAAGGATCGAGAGCGAAGCCACCATCAGGCCCGCAATCTGGATGGGCGAGAGGCTTTCGCGCAGCCAGATGGCGGCAAGCACGGCGGTGGCCAGAGGCCCAAGCCCGCGCATCACCGGAAAGACGAGCGAGAGCGCGCCCCGGTGCAGTGCCCGGATGGCCGAGAATTGGTAGAACCAGTGCACGACGACTGACACGGCGATCAGCGGCCAGGTTTCCGGCGGCGGCAGCGGCGCAAAGGGCAGGAGCGGCAGGACGCTGAGCCCCATGACGATGGCAACGATGGCCCGCGCGGTCAGCACGTCGCCGCCGCGCTTCACCATGACATTGGTGATCGCGACCGTCAGCGCAGAGAGAAGACAGAGAACAACCGGGAGGAGCGAAGCAGACATGCGCGCCCCGATTAGGCGGGTTTGCTGACCGAGGGAAGCCGTGCCGCAGGGACGCGCGAGGCGTTCTTTTGCGGGCCGCCCCGGGCTTTCCTCCTTTGGCGGAGGAACCCGTTCGATTGTGCAGCAAGCGCTCCCAAACAAGCAGAGCGGGAACCTAACGGAGAGCGGAGCGTTACCCTTCGACGATACGTGGCGGGCGTGGGTCATTCACAGGAGGAAACACCCATCATGGGCAAGGGCATTTTACTCTGGTTTCTCGGGGTTCCGATCCCGCTGATCCTTCTCATTCTTCTCATCTTCTAAGGAGGCGCTCATCATGACTGATGCACCTATTCACGCGCCTGCGGGCGCGTCCCCTTCGCGCTGGGAAGGCCCGGCGATCAGCTGGTCCGCCGTCTTTGCCGGCGCCTTTGCCGCGCTTGGGCTGACGATTGTTCTCGTTGTCCTCGGCTCTGCCTTTGGCTTTGGCGCCATGTCGCCCTTTGCCGATGATGGGCTGTCGCTGACGACAATCGGCGTGGTCACCATCATCTGGCTGATCTTCATCCAGATCTTCGCTTCGATTGCCGGGGGTTATCTCGCCGGCCGTGTGCGCCGCCGCTGGGCCATCCACCGGGATGAGGTTTTCTTTCGGGACAGTGTACACGGCTTTCTCACCTGGGCCGTGGCAAGCGCGTTCATGTTTGCCGTTGCAGGCGTTGCCGCTGCTGGCGGATCAGCCGCAGCCGCTGCCGTGACCACAGCGGCCGTTGCCTCCGAGGAGGACGCCCTCGCGCCCCCGAATGTCATCACCGACCGGCTTTACCGCATTCCAGGCGGCAATCCGATCACGCTGGACGGGGCCCGCGAGCAGGCTGGCCGTCTGGTGATCCGCGCGATTGCAGACGAAGAGGCCGTGACCGCTGAAGACCGCGCCTGGCTTACTGCCGACGTGATCGAGTGGACCGGCATGAGCGACAGCGAGGCTGAAGCCCGCGTGCAGCTGGCTTTCACCGAAATCGCCGAAGCCCGTGAAGCCGCCAAGGACGAGGCCGACGCGGCGCGCGCGGCGAGTGCAACATTGGCCATTGCCACCGCGCTGGCGATGATGATCGGCGCCTTTGTGGCCGCGGGCGCAGCCGTGTTCGGTGGCCGCGAGCGGGACGGTCTGGAAGACCGGCTGATCAGCGCGCCCTGAGACCGCGCAAATAAGGCACATCCAGAGCGGAGCGGCTTCAGGGCTGCTCCGCACTTTCTTTTTCCCGCGCCTGTTTTGACAGAGGGGGTCGCGGCGTCAGGGTTTGACACCCCCTGTCCTTGAGGCATCCTGAATGAAGATAAAGGCCACCGGAGGACTACGCACATGGCAACCCACGATCTGATCATTCGCGGCGGCACCATCATTGATGGCAGTGGCGGGGCAACCTTCGAGGGCGATGTGGCCGTTTCCGGCGGTGTTATCACGCAGGTGGGCAAGGTCAGCGGCAAGGGCATCGAAGAGATTGATGCGAAAGGCCAGATCGTCACCCCGGGCTTTGTGGACCTGCACACCCATTATGATGGCCAGGTGACGTGGGGCGAGGCGATCAGCCCATCTTCCCTGCACGGGGTTACCACCGTTGTGATGGGCAATTGCGGCGTGGGCTTTGCGCCCTGCAAGAGCGAGGATCATGACCGGCTGATCCGCCTGATGGAAGGCGTGGAAGACATCCCCTTCCCCGTTCTGGCACAGGGCCTTCCCTGGACCTGGGAAAGCTTTCCGGACTATCTAGAATTCCTCTCCACCCGCCGCTTCGACACAGACGTGTGCGCGCAGCTGCCCCATGCTGCGCTGCGCGTATTCGTGATGGGCGACCGGGGCGCAAACCGGGAAGATGCGACCCCGGACGATATTGCCGCCATGGCAAAGCTCGCCAAGGAGGCCGTAATGGCCGGCGCGATGGGCTTTTCCACCTCGCGCACGCTGAACCACCGCACCTCCGACGGCCAGCCGACCCCGACGCTGACTGCCTCTGAAGCCGAACTCACCGGCATCGGCATGGGCCTGGCCGAGGCAGGCCGCGGCGTGCTGCAGTTCGTCTCAGACTTTGACGACCCGCAGAAGGAAGCAGCCATGCTGCGCCGGATCGTGGAAAAGACGGGACGGCCGCTCTCTGTCTCGCTGGCGCAATCGGATGTAGCACCCAATGGCTGGCGCCACCTGCTCGGCGCGATTGAGGCGGCGGCCGCAGACGGCGTGCCGATCCGCGCGCAGGTGGCGCCGCGCCCGGTGGGCGTGCTGCTGGGGCTGGAGCTGACGCTGAACCCGTTCAGCGCTCACCCGACCTATCGGGAGATTGCCGATCTTCCGCTGGCAGCGCGTCTGGCCCGTCTGCGCGACCCGGAATTCCGCGCGCGCCTTCTGGCCGATGCGCCGCAGACGGACAATCCGTTCCTGAAATCCATGGTCCGCAATTTCGGCAAGATCTTCCAGCTCACCGATCCGGTAAACTATGAGCCGGGCCCGGAAAGCACGCTGGCCGCGATGGCCGAGGCGCGGGGTGTTTTGCCCGAAGCCGTGGCGCTGGACCTGATGCTTGAGCGTGACGGCAGCGGCGTGCTCTATCTGCCTTTCCTCAACTACGCCCAGGGCAGCCTCGATCCGATCCTGGAGATGATGCAGAGCCCGGCCACCCTGCCCGGCCTCTCCGATGGCGGCGCGCATGTCGGCATGATCTGTGACGGCTCGTTCACCTCCACCATGCTGACCCATTGGGTGCGTGACCGGACGAAGGGTCAGAAACTCAGTGTCGAGAGCATCGTACATCGCCAGGCACGAAAGACCGCCGAATGGATCGGCCTCTGGGACCGGGGCCTGATTGCGCCGGGATACCGCGCGGACCTCAATGTGATTGATCTAGCCAACATGAAGCTGCACCTGCCCAACGTGGTGCGCGACCTGCCGGCGGGCGGGCGCCGCCTGATGCAGCGCGCTTCGGGCTATACCGCGACCATCCTTCAGGGCGAGATCACCCACCGCGACGGCGACCCGACCGGCAAGCTGCCCGGCCGCCTCATGCGCGGCGCGCGGGCCGCGCCGGCGAGCGCCATGGCGGCAGAATAGGCCTCCTCGTCCTTTCAGCATTTTGCATGTCCCGGCCGGCCTCGCCGCGCCGGGATTTGTTATGCGCGGAGCTCAAAAAATGTCTGTAAAGGGTCCTGGGCATTATGTATTTGACAAACCACACGGCCTGACCTATCTAGAAGGGACAGGAGCAAACCATGTCCATTCTTTCCAAGCCCTACTTCCACGACGAGGCCGCTGCTTTCGAGCACGTCGAATCCGTGCTGTGGCCAGAAGGTCCGGTTTGCCCGTTCTGCGGCGGCGTCAATTCTGCCTCCAAACTGGTGGGCGTTCGCTCCAAGCCCAGCAAGGCGAACCCGGAAGGTGTGGAGCGTTTCGGCCTTTACAAGTGCAAGCACAAAGAGTGCCGCAAGCAATTCACCGTCCGTAAGGGTACGATCTTCGAGGAAAGCCACCTGCCGCTGCATAAGTGGCTGCAGGCGATCTACCTCATGTGCGCCAGCAAGAAGGGCTTCTCCGCCCACCAGATGCACCGTGTGCTGGAAGTCCAGTATAAAACGGCCTGGTTCCTCTGCCACCGTATCCGCCTTGCCATGGCTGACGGCTCCCTGAACCCGTTCGGCGGCAACGGTGGCGACGTTGAAGTAGATGAGACGTTCATCGGCAAAGACCCGGACGCGCCCAAGGGCAAGCGCATGGCGCCTTGGCAAGAGCGCAACAAGGTTCTCACCCTCATTGACCGCCAGACCCGCCAAGCCCGCAGCGTTGTCATTGATGACCTGAAATCTTCCACCATCGGCCCGATTGTTCAGGCGAACGTCGCCTATGAAACCCGCATCCTGACGGATGAGGCCCCGCGCCTTCGCCCTGTCGGTAGCAAGTTCGCGGTTCACAAGCGCGTCAATCACGCCGCTGAGGAGTGGGTGAGCAAGGAAGACCGCACGATCCACACTAACACGGTGGAAGGCTATTTCAGCGTCTTCAAGCGCGGCATGAAAGGCACCTACCAGCACTGCTCCAAGAAGCACCTTCACCGGTATCTGGCCGAGTTTGATTTTCGCTATAATAACCGCTCTGCGAACGGTATTGAGGATTCCCAGCGGCTAGAGATTGCGCTACACAACGTAACCGGAAAACGCTTGACCTATCGGGACTCATCATGGGCGCGAAGCTGAAGGTCGTTGAAGACCCACTATTTGCGGGTTTCTATTCTCTACCGGACGCGGCGCGCCTTCTTGGACAGCAGAATACCCAAAAGATTCGGGGGTGGCTGAGCGGTTGGAATAATGGGCAGCCCATACTGCTGCGCGATTTTGAAGATCCACAAACCGTCAGTTTTCTCGACCTCATAGAATTGAGGTTTGTGGACTTCTTTCGGTCTCAAGGCGTCCCGCTGCAAACTCTGCGAAAGGCTGCTGAAAGGGCGAGAAAGGATTGGGACACAACCCACCCATTCGCGCTCTCTGACGTCAAGTACATGACGGACAGGCGGAAGGTGTTCGCTCAAGCTGCAGAGGCCCAGAAAGACAAGGTGACTTGGGACATGGCAACCGGGCAGACGGAAATGTGGGCGGCAATTGAAAGTGTAGTTGCTCAGGGCGTTGTGTTTGATCCGAGAACGGCGCTGGCAAAGAAATGGACGCCTCGCGCTGGCTTCTCGAACGTAATTGTTGATCCACGAATAGCATTTGGAAAGCCAATCGTTGAATCGACAATGGTTCCAACGAAAACCTTGTATCGTCAGTGGAAGGCAGATCAAAGCTACGAAAGTGTAGCAGAGTGGTTCAAAGTGGATGTCGCCGCCGTTAAGTCGGCCGTGATGTTTGAGATTGCGATGGCGGCTTGAGGATACGGGCAGACGAGCACGTATCACCAGTTATCGTGGACATGGTCCGCGCTCTTGCATTGAGTCCGGGCTGGGAACTGAGTTCAATCCACGACAAAGACGTAAACGGGGCAGGCCAATCAGACGTTCACTGGATTACAGCGTTCTCAAAATCCGGCGGTGTCGCGATACTTTCTGCGGATACAGATTTCCAGAAGCAGCCGCCACAGGTGACGGCAATCTTCAACACGGGCCTCAAGGTGATCCATCTTCCTGCGCGATGGTGTAGCGCGCCTCGGCATCTGCAAGCTGCGCACATTTTGATGTGGTGGAAACGAATAGAGCGCCAAGTCGAGGCGATGAAAGAGCGCGAGTGTTATCGCCCTCAGTGGAACGTAAACGAGGAAGGCGAGCTGACGAAGATCAGCTTGGATTTTGCAAATGCCCAGCGAAAGCTCAAAAAAGCAGCCCGTCGATCAGGCGAATAAGTTCATTGAGGCCGCCAAAGAGGCAGGCGCCGATATGTCCGAAGCGGACTTCAAGCGCTCTCTCAAAAAAGTGGCGCAGTCAAAGACGGCTCACGCCTCTGACTGCGCCGTACACAATGCCCCAGCTCTAGAGCCGGGCCCGTGCGATTGCGGCGCTACAGCTCCGCGATAATTCCACCCTTCATGGCCTTGTCGCCCTTCTTGTAGTCAGGGCGCGGGCCGCCAAAAGAACCGCCGTTATCATTGGCGCCCTCCAAGCGATCAAGGCGGAACAGCTTCCAGTGCGCATGCTCGCCAGAGGCGCTTGCGCCCTCTGTCTGGTATGCGCGCACGAGGATGTTGCCATCCTTGCTGTAGCCAATTGCGTGAGGTTCAATGACCCGCACGCCGGGCGGATAGTTGATGGTAAGCCGTGTGCGACTGGCGATAGCTTCAGTGATGGTCGTCAACATGACGCACCTCCTTTAAAGGCGCGAGGCGGTTGACAACAAAGGCTAGTCGCCCGATTCTGTACTCCCTACTCAGAACCTGTTTCTGCTTCCGCCCCGCAAAGGTTTCGCAGAGGCCGGTCTGAACCGCCCGCCCACCCTTGCCGGGGTGAGGCGGGCTTTTCATTCCAGCCGTCACCGCAATTGTGAATGAACGTGCCACGTAACGTCAATGTGGAATTCAGAAGCACAAAAACCCATTATTACAAGGCATTATGACTCGCCCCGGGGCCAGTCTGCGAATCACAGACGAATCGGGTTTGTCAAATACATAATGCCCAGGGTCCTTTACAAGACAAGTTTCCTTGTCATATAGACAAGGAAACTTGACATGGAGCTTTCCCGTGACCCAATCCAAAGGCTTTCGTACCGCCAATAAGCGCTACATGCGGATCTTCGTCCCGATGATGGCGCTCTATTGTGTGGCCATCTCCGTTGCCCTCACCTTCATCGACCTCGACACAGCCTCCACCGGCGTGCGCATGGGCGCAGCGGTGGCAATCGCCCTTCCGCTGATCGCCATTCTGATGGCCATCCTGCGGCTCGTCCGGGAGACGGACGAGTACACACGGATGCGGCAATTGCAGGCCCTGTCGGAAGGCGGCGTAATGCTGACCGGGGCCATCTTTATTCTGGGCTTCCTTGAGCGGTTCAACGTGATCCCCGACATTCCCCTCTTCCTGTTTGGACCGGGCTTTTTCTTCTTCTATGGCCTTGCGCATCTCCGCCAATCTCTTGGCAAGACGGTCTGAGGGGCCGGGCCATGGAAAACAATATCCGTGCCCTGAGGGCTGAACGCGGCTGGAGCCAGCAGCAACTGGCTGACCTGCTGGACGTATCCCGCCAATCGGTCAACGCCATCGAGACCGGCAAGTATGACCCTTCCCTGCCACTGGCCTTCGCCATTGCCCGCTTGTTCGAGCGGCATATCGAAGAGATATTTGACGATGGCCGGAGCGTGGCAAAGGCCGCCGAGTAAACCTAGGGCGCCTTGATGCCCACCAGCGCCTTTGCAAAGGCCTCCGCGCTGAACGGGCGGAGGTCTTCTGCTTTTTCGCCGATGCCGATGAAATGGATCGGCAGATCATACGCTTCGGCGATGGCGACCAGCACGCCGCCCTTGGCGGTGCCGTCGAGCTTGGTCATCACGAGACCGGTGACGCCGGCCGTATGCCGGAAGGCCTCGACCTGGGAGAGCGCGTTCTGGCCGACCGTGGCATCAAGTACCAGGATCACATCATGCGGGGCATCGGGATCAATTTTCCTCACGACACGGACGACCTTGGCAAGCTCCGACATCAGCTCCGCCTTGTTCTGGAGGCGGCCTGCCGTATCCACCAGCACAAGATCGAGATCCTGCGCCTTGGCCCGCTCCACGGCTTCATAGACGAGGCCGGCGGCATCCGCGCCGGTATCCTTGGCAAGCACCGGAATATCGGCGCGCGCGCCCCAAACTTTTAGTTGTTCCACGGCGGCCGCGCGGAAGGTGTCGCCCGCCACCAGCAGCGCCTTGGCGCCCTGATCCTTCAGCTTTGACGCAATCTTGCCGATGGTGGTCGTCTTGCCTGAGCCATTGACGCCGACGAAGAGCACGATGCGCGGGCGGGGGCCATCTGAAAAGTCGACCACTTTTTCGCGCGGTTTCAGAATCTCTTCGATCTCTTCAGCTAGGGCGAGTCGGATCTCGTCGCCGGAGATTTCCTTGTCGAACCTGCCCTTGGCGAGCCCTTTGGTGACGCGGGCGGCGACCCTGGTGCCCATATCGGAAGTGATGAGAAGGTCCTGCAGCTCCTCCAGCGTATCCTCATCCAGCTTGCGGCGGCCGAGGGCGGCAATGCCCTCGCTGAGCTTGGCTGTGGAGCGGGCCAGGCCTTCGCCCAGACGCCCGAAGAGGCCCGGATCATTGGCTTCCGCCTCCGCAGCAAGGCGCGCAGCCTCGGCAGCTTCCGCGCGAAGGCGTTCATGCTCGCGGCGTTCTTCGAGAAGTTTGAGTTCGGCGGCGGCCTTGGCGCGGACGGCTTCATCCTCCGCCTCCTGAGCTTCCCGGCGCTGGCGTTCTTCCCAGGCGCGGTTGGCCTCGGCGACCTTGCGCTCGATCTCTTCCTTCTCGCGCGCGGCCGCTTCCTGCGCGGTGATTTCCTCCGCCGTCAGCTCCGGCGCCTTCATCGCTTCGCCGGCGGCCTTGGCCTCTTCGAGTTTCTTTTTCTTGCCGAACCAGAGGATCATGAGAGGGGTGTTCCAAATAGCTGTTTATCGTCATGGCCGGTTATCTGTACACGGAGAACGCGCCCTGCCGTGTCGCTCCCTGCCCCATCCGGCCAGATGAGTTTTACCTGGGTGAAGTCTGAAAGGCGGGCCATGCTGCCGCGCTCGACAAGAGCTTCGCGCACCTGGTCTGCATGGCGGGCGAAGTGGCGCCGCAGCGCTGCCTCTCCGGCCTCACGCAGGCGGGCGGCGCGTTCCTTGATCAGCGGCTTGGCGAGTTGGGGCATCCTTGCCGCCGGCGTTCCGGGGCGCGGGCTGTAAGGGAAAGCATGCAGGAACGAGAGGCCGCATTCTTCGACAAGACGGAGGGAGTTTTCAAAATGCGCTTCGGTTTCCGTCGGGAATCCGGCGATGATGTCCGCCCCCAGAGCAATATCTGGCCGTAAGGTCCGCAGACGTTCTGTAAGCTGAATGGCGTCTTCGCGGCTGTGGCGGCGCTTCATCCGCTTCAGGATGAGATTGTCGCCATGCTGGAGCGAAAGGTGAAGATAGGGCGCAAGGCGCGGATCTGTCATCGCCTCAAGCAGGGCTTCGTCCATCTCGATGGCGTCGATGGAGGATATGCGCAGCTGGCGGAGGTCTGGCACGAGCTTCAGGAGGCGCTGAACCAGATTGCCGAGCTGCGGCGTGCCCGGAAGGTCTGCGCCCCAGCTGGTGAGGTCCACGCCGGTCAGCACCACTTCATGATGCCCGCTGGCGACGAGGGCGCGCACCTGGGCCACCACCTCCCCTGCCGGAACCGAGCGGGAGTTTCCGCGGCCATAGGGGATGATGCAGAAGGTGCAGCGATGGTCGCAGCCATTCTGGACCTGCACATAGGCGCGCGCGCGGCCTTCCATGCCGTCGATCAGATGGGCGGCGGTTTCGCGCACGCTCATGATGTCGTTCACCCGGACCTTTTCTTCCCCGCCGAGCAGGTCTGCCGGCTTCCAGGTTTCGGCTTTCATCTTGTCATGATTGCCGATGACGCGGGTGACTTCCGGCATGGCGGCGAAGGCGCCGGGGTCTGTCTGGGCGGCGCAGCCGGTGACCAGGATCGGCGCGCCGGGGTTCTCGCGGGCGGCCCGGCGGATGGCCTGGCGGGCGCCGCGCACGGCTTCGGAGGTGACCGCGCAGGTGTTGACGATCACCGCATCACCGAGACCCGCCTCCTGCGCATGGCGGCGCATCACCTCGGACTCGTAGGTGTTGAGGCGGCATCCGAGCGTGATGACGGTCGGGCCGGAAGGTGGGGCGGTGTCAGCCATGAGCCCGTCAGATCGCGCCGATGGGGCCAAATTGCAAGCAGATAGGCCTGCTGGACCTCAGCCGGGGGCCTGGCAGGTGCCGGTGCGGTGGCCGATCATCAGGATATGGCTCTGGAAATCGATTTCATCGCCGCTGGGGCTTGCGAGGTAAATCTGGGCGGCGAAGCTGTCCCGGCCATGGGAGACTGAGAACAGCGCGGCGCCGTCGACATTGAGGCCGTCAAAATTGCACGAAAGACCGATATCGAGCCCGAACTGCTTTGCGTTTACCCCGGTGGAGACGCAGCCTTCGAACATTTCGACCATGCTTTCATCGATCAGGACTTCCTCGTCCAGCGACCAGCATTCCTCGATGGCGGTATGCTCGGCCGGGATATCAATCACTTCACCCCCGGCGCTGACTTCGTAATACATATCCTGGGTGACGGACCATTGTCCCTTGTTCACCGAGATGGATTGGGCCTGAGCGGCCGCTGCCGCGAGAAGGAGGGTCGCAAGGGTCAAGGCGGGCCGCATGGGGGTAGTTCCTCTGATAAGTGTCGTCCAGATTGAGCGCGATAACGATCCCGCGCAATACCCTGAGCCGGGGGTTCAGATTTCGGCTTCAAATTCCAGCTCGACCGGACCGGTCATGTAGACATGGTCATCGGTTTCGCGCCAGTCGATGAAGAGATCCCCGCCATCAAGGATCATCCTTGCCTTGCGGCCCGTCAGCCCGGCGCGGGCGGCGCAAACGAGGGCCGCGCAAGCGCCGGTGCCGCAGGCTTTCGTCAGGCCGGCGGCCCGCTCCCAGACGCGCAGGCGGATGGTTTCCCGGTCAATCACCTGGGCAAAGCCGACATTCGTGCCTTCGGGAAACAGAGGATGCCATTCGACCAGCGGGCCGATGGCCGGGATATCATAGGCGTCCACATCCTTCACGAAGAAGACAGCGTGAGGATTGCCCATCGAGACAACGGCCGGGCGCGACAGGATCGGCGCGTCGATCGGACCGATCTTCAGGTCCACGCCGCGCACATCCATCTTTTCCGACAGGGGAATGTCTTCCCAGCCCATCTGGGGGGAGCCCATATCGACCGTGATCAGGCCGCCTTCGGCGCGGGAGGCGCGCAGCATGTCGGCCTCGGTCTGGATGGTCACGCGGTCTTTCCCCGTCTCGTCCAGCATCAAAAGGCCTACACAGCGGGTGGCGTTGCCGCAGGCGGAGACTTCCGAGCCGTCGGAGTTCCAGATGCGCATGAAGACGTCCTTGGTGGCATCGCGCTCCATCGCGATCACCTGATCGGCCTTCAGATCCGCCGCGATTTTGCGGATCTGCTCCACAGTTGGCGTAAATGCCGTCGAGCGGGCATCGAAAATGGCAAAGGCATTGCCCGCACCGTTCATCTTCCAGAGCTTCATGGACCGCTTCCTAGATTTCCCCACATGCGCGAAACCGCGCTCCCCCCTGCCCCTTATTTCGGAACGCGGGCCGACACAATCCAGCCAGCCGCCTGTACCCCCAATGCCCCGAGCAAAAGCAGTGGAACGAGCGAGTAGTTTATGGCGATGCCGATGAACGCCGCCAGAATGCAGGCATAATCCACAAGGTCGCTCGACATCAGCCAGCCGGCAGGGGTCCGGGCGCGGCGAATGTCCAGCAGGGTGACACTGCGCCAGACCCGGCCCATATCCGGCGGGCCAAACACGGCAAAGAGCTGCTTGGGGTCGAGAATCCCCGTCATTTCGGAGAGATCCTGCAGGCGCGCCTCCCCTTGCGCAATCATGCGCTTGCGGCTGGAGGTGCCGAGCAGGCTGACAATGGCCGAGAGGATCACGCCGAGCGCAATCGCAAATTCGGTGAAGCCCGCATATGGAGGATAGCCGCCCATCGGACGAATATAGGGTGGCCGTGGGCCTGCGCTAGCGGGCGCGGGGGATGGCGGCCCAATAGTCGAAGTCCAGCAGCACGCGCGGGTCGTGCTTTCCGGCCTCGTCCTTGTAGATGAACGCGCCGGGATCGGCATCTTTCACAGCAACAAGGCGCAGACGCAGGGCGCCGCAGGTTTCCGACAGCTCCGCCTTGGTCAGCACTTCGCTCCAGGCATAGATCGTGTCGCCGGCAAAGAGCGGGTTCACATGCGTGCCGGCATTGATGGCGAGGATCTGGCCGGCATTCTCCAGGCCATTGAAGGCGAGCGAGCGGGCAATCGAGATGACCACGCCGCCATAGATGAGCCGTTTGCCGAAGCGGCTGGCCTTCTGGCCATGGGCATCAAAATGCACCTTGGCGGTGTTCTGGTAGAGGCGCGTGGCGATCTGGTGTTCAGCCTCTTCAACTGTCATGCCGTCGACATGGTTGATCTTTTCGCCGACCTCGTAGTCCTCGAAGACATGGCGGCTACCTGACTGGGCAAAGGGCCAGGATTTCATTTCCGGGAAGCCGGTGAGGTCTGCCGGAGCGACCGCCGATGGCAGGCTGGGGACGATTTCTTCCGGCGCCGGCGAGGCCGCATCGCGCTTGTTGATCATCACCCAGCGGACATAGGTGATGACTTCCTCGCCGCGCTGGTTGACGCCCTTGGTGCGGACCCAGACGACGCCGGTCTTGCCGTTGGAATTTTCCTTCACCCCGATCACTTCGGAGCTGGCGCGCAGCGTATCGCCAGGCTCAACCGGGCGCAGGATGCGGCCATCAGCATAGCCGAGATTGGCGACGGCATTGAGGGAAATATCCGGCACGGTCTTGCCGAAGACGATGTGGAAGGCGTGCAGCGGGTCTACGCAGAGGCCCGGCAGGCCAGCCGCCTTGGCAAATTCGGCGGAGGAATACTGGGCATAGCGATTGCCCGTCAGCGCGCGGTAGAGGGCGATGTCGCCTTCGGTGACGGTTTGCGGGGTGGCGTGGATCAGCGTTTCGCCGGGTTTGAAATCTTCAAAGAAGTTGCCCGGATTGGATTTCGTGCTGGTCGCCATGGCTTGCCCTCATCTTCTGATGGGCGAGGCTTTAGCCGCTTCCGGCGGTTAACTCCAGAAGCGTTCCGGCACAGCCAGCACCGTCTCGGCAAAGAGTTGCAGCTGCGGGCTGGCGGCGGCAAGGGCCGAACCGAGCAGCGGCATGCACGCGAGGCAGATGGCCGTGGTGGCCAGCATTCCGGCCATCACTTGTTGATCGCGCCGCTCGGGGAACTCCTCAAAAGCCCGGTTCCCCATGACAAGCCAAGGCAGCCCGAAGGCGGCGAAGGCCGAAAAGGCAAGGAGGAGACCGGCAGTTGAGAGGGCGATAAACAACATGGGGCCGTTATCGCCCATCAGGGCTGAGAAACCGCGAAGCCAATCGATCAAATTTTAACGAATCCGGGCCGAACGGCAGCCAAATCACACAATCTCGAGCAGTTTCTCATTCGGGCGGCCGAGGACAGCCTTCTTGCCATTGATGCCGATGGGCCGCTGGATGAGCTTCGGGTTTTCCGCCATGGCGGCATAGACCTCTTCATCGGAGGCGGTTTCAGGCAGACCGGCGGCGGCCGCGTCCTTCTCGCGCAGGAAGGCGCGGGGGGATTTGACGCCCATCTTTTTGGCGACGTCCTTCAACTCCTCCGCCGACAGCCGCTCTGCCGCATTCATATACTTGCGCACCTTCGGCTCGATGCCGTTCGCCTGAAGCAGTTCGAGCCCCTTCTTCGAGGAGCCGCAGCCGGGATTGTGGATGAGGATGTAGGTCATGGGGGCCTCCTGAGCTTGTCTGGGGTTTGACTTAGGGGGCTTTGGCCGCGTGTCGAGGGGGCGCACTTGCAGTGGACGGCGGCGAAACGCCCTTATCCTCCCCTGCGCTGTGCGGGGGAGGCGGTTTCCAGCCTGGCGGGCAGTTTCCGGCGGGTCAGGAGGTGTTGGGGGTGAGGGTGCGCAGGACGGCTTCTGTCAGCTCCCGGAGGAGCGCCTGCGCGTCCGGCCCGAGGGCGCGGCGCGTGCCGGGGATTTTCCCCGAGGTGACCGGCGCAGGGCGCTGGGCGAGGGCTGCGTTGCGGCGCAGCCAGCGGCGGGCTTCGCGCCGGGGATCGTCATAAGCCTGGCGCAGGGCGGCAAGCCGCCGGAAAAAACGCGCGCCCGGATCGCGGGCAGCAGGCGCGGGCAGCGGCGGAGCGCTCAGCACGTCATCGGTCAACGTACGGATACGGGGGAAAAGATGTTCAGGCAGATATTCCGCCTTCGGAGGGGCACCTTCTGTCTTTGCCGCGCGCGGCGGAGGTTCGTTCATCCGGAAAACGGGCGCGCGGGCGCCGGGGGCTTCCTTGCGGAGCGGCGGCGCAGCCGGGCGCGTGGATTTTGCCTGCGGGGCGCGGGGGACCGGCACGTCCATCTCACTGGCGATCAGCAGGATGGCGCGGCGCAGGGCAGTCTCTGCCGGAAGCAGCGCGCGGCGGGTGAGATAGGCGACGACCTGGCGCGAGGGAGAGGCCGGCTGCCGGGCAAGCGCGGTATCCATGAAATCGATCAGATTAAGGATGAACCACCGCGCCCGGCCGAGCAGGTAGCTCAGGGCATCTTCTGCCGGGATCTGATCTTCGGTGTCCATGGCGCAGAAAATACCATGGGCGCACAGGGGGTGGATAAGATGGCCCTGTTTTTCTGATAACCCTCTGGTGAAGCGGCGTTTTTACTGCGGAAAAACGGGGGACAAGGCGGCCTTACGGACGCCCCTCCCCCACCCGGCGCTCTCAGGCGAGGGCGCGGATCGCCTCGTCCATCTCCACCACGCGGCGGGCCTCTTCCAGGTGGAGCAGCTCGGTCATCTTGCCATTCACTTTCAGGACGCCCTTGCCGGCATTGGCGGGGTCGGCAAAGGCTTCGATGACGGCTTTGGCCTGTTCGACATCATGCGGGCTGGGGGCGAAGATGCGGTTGGCTTCGCCCACCTGGCTGGGATGGATCAGTGTCTTGCCATCGAAGCCAAGGTCGCGGCCCTGCTCGCATTCGTCGCGGAAACCGGATTCGTTCTTGATGTCATTATAGACGCCATCAATCGCGGTGAGGCCATAGGCGCGGGCCGCCGCGATGGTGAGCTGAAGCGCGGTCTGGAAGGCGAGCCGGTCCGCTGTCATCCGGGCACGGTATTCCTTGGCCAGATCATTCGTGCCCATCACGAAAGTGGTGAGGTGGGTGGATTTCCGCGCGGCGGCGATTTCCTGGATGTTGAGGATGGCGAGCGGGGTTTCGATCATCGCCCAGAGGGCCATCGTTTCGGGCGCGCCAGCATCCTTCAGGAGCTGGCTGAGGCGCTCGATATCTCTATGCCCTGTCACCTTGGGCGCGAGGACGGCATGGGCGCCGGACGTGGCGATGGCCTCGAGATCTTCATGGCCCCAGGCCGTATCGAGGCCGTTCATGCGGATGACGATCTCGCGCTTGCCATAGCCGCCCTGCGCCACGGCGGCGAGGATGGCGGCGCGGGCCTCTTCCTTGGCTTCGGGGGCGACGGCGTCTTCCAGGTCCAGGATCAGCGTATCGGCCGGAATGTCTCGGGCCTTTTCCAGCGCGCGGGTGTTGGCGCCGGGCATGTAGAGGCAGGAGCGGCGGGGGCGGTGGGGGGTGGACATGGGGCGTTGCCTCCTTGACGGTATGGGGTCTCTTGCGGTCAGAGGGGTGGCCTGTTTCCGGGCCGAAATCAATGTGACAGGGAGCCCGACGCATGACTGATACGCCCATTTCCGGCCATGTGGCCCCCGGCTTTGAGCCGGTGCGCGAGGCATTCGAGGCGAATTTTGCCGGCGGCGAGGAGCATGGCGCGAGCTTTGCCCTGCGCATCGGCGGGGAGACGCTGGTGGACCTGCGCGGGGGCTGGGCTGACCGGGGCAAGGAACGCATCTGGGACGAGACGACGATTGTGCCGATCTATTCGGCCTCCAAGGGCATCTCCGCGCTGGTGCTGGCGATGGCGGTGGAAGACCTGCCCGCAGGATATGAGACCCCCGTTGCCGATGTGTGGCCCGAATTTGCGGCTGAAGGTAAAGGCGAGGTCACGATTGGCCAGATGGTGAGCCATCAGGCGGGCCTGCCGGGTTTTGAGAAGGAAATCGACCCCGCGCTGTGGCTGGACCCGCCCGCCTGCGCCGCCGCGATTGCCGCCCTGCCCCCGATGTGGCCGCCGGGCAGCGCGCATGGCTATCACCCACTGACCTGGGGCTACATGCTGGGCGAGGTGGTCAAACGCATCACCGGGCGCAGCGTGGGCACGATCCTGAAGGAAGACATCTGCGGGCCGGCGGGCATCGATTTCCAGATCGGCCTTCCGCAAGCCGACGAGCCGCGCGTGGGCGACATGCTGCGGCCCAAGGCGCTGGCGCCGCTGGGCAACCTGACGCCGGAGCGCAAAGCGGCCTTTGTCTACAAATGGGCTTCGCCGGACCGGGCGGGCCGGGCGTGGCGGGAGATCGAAATCCCCTCCGCAAACGGGCATGGCGCGGCATTGGCGGTGGCGAGCCTTTACGAGGCCTATGCGCGGGGCGGGCAGATTGCCGGGGGCAAGACGCTGATGCGGCGGGAAACGCTGGAGGCGCTGACGCGGCCGCGCGTGGACGGGCCCGACCTAGTGTTGCCGATGCATACCATGTTTGGCGCCGGCATCATGATCAATTGCCATGGCAAATTCGGGCCCAACCCGGAAACGCTCGGCCATTCGGGATGGGGCGGATCGATGGCGATTGCCGATCCGGCGCGGGGGCTGTCTGCGGCCTATGTGATGAACCGGCAGTCGGCCTCGCTGGTGGGCGATCCGCGTGCGGTGGCGCTGGTGGAAGCGGCTTACGGCTGCCTCTGAGCGAAGACTGGCACGGCAGTTGCAACGCCAGGTTTGGAACTGGAAGGCTCCATTTCCGTCATGCACTTGACCTTGCAGCGGTCTCCCGACGGAGGCCGCTGTTTTCTTTTCCGGCGTCAGGCAGGACGGGCGGTGCGCGCGAGGCGCCGGGCCTTGGCATCCCCCATCAGGCTGTCGGCGGTAAACACGACCAGAGCCGTCCAGATGAAACCGAAGGCGACGGCGTGGGTCATCCCGAAGCCCTCCTTGAAGACCAGCACGGCGATCAGGAACTGAATCGTGGGCCCGATATACTGCATCATGCCGATGGTGGAGAAACGCAGCCGCTTGGCAGCAAGGGCATAGAGGATCAGCGGAATGGCCGTGATCGGCCCGGCCGCCATCAGCAGCGGAATATCCCACCCCCCTTCCCCGAGCCAGCGGCCACCCGGCTGGGTGGTGGCAAACCAGGTGAGCCAGGCCAGGGCGACGGGCGCGAGCAGCGCGACTTCCACCAGGAAGCCGGCGCGGCTGTCGATGGCGACCTTCTTCCGGATCACCGAATAGCAGGCAAAGGTGATGCAGAGGATCAACGCGACCCAGGGCACACGGCCGAAGGCGAAGGTCATCACGCCCACGCCGATGGCGGCGATGGCAACGGCAACCCATTGGGCCGGACGCAGCTTCTCCGAGAAGATCAGCATACCGAACAGCACATTGACCAGCGGGTTGATGTAATAGCCCAGAGACGCTTCCATCGTGCGCCCGGCATTGACGGCCCAGATATAGATGGCCCAGTTCGCCCCGATCAGCAGGCCGGAAACGGTAAGCCATTTGAGATTGCTGCCGGTGAAGGCGGCGCGAACATCCCGCCAGTTGGCGGCCACCGCAATGAACAGGATGGCGGTGGGCACCGACCAGAGCACGCGGTGGGCGAGCAGCTCCAGCGCGCCGGTATGCTGCATGGCGCGGATATAGAGCGGCAGGCTCCCCCAGATCAGGTAGGAGAGAAGCGCAGCGGGAAAACCAAGACGGAGGGCGGGGCTCATGGCGGCGTGCTATAGGCCTGGCCGCTGCCTTTCGCCACCCGGATTTTGCTCAGCCGCCCCGGAGCAAAGCTCAACAAGAAAGGCCGCGCCCTTGAAGCGCGGCCCTTCCGATCAAGAGTGCCCTGCTCTTACTGGCCGAACTTGTAACTGGCCCGGATGCCAATCGCCCGCGGCGCGCCGACATATGTGTAGAAGGAGCGGATATAGACCGGGTCTCCGTTGGCATCCGCCACGATCTGGTTGGACAGTGGTGAGGAGACCACGCCGGTCTCATAATACTCGTCGAACAGATTGTTGACGAACAGGGTCGCCTGCCACTTGCCCGCGTCATAAACCGCCGACGCATTGGCCACCCCGTAGCTGTCCAATGTCAGTCCGCCGCCCCGGCCGCCGGTCCGGCTGAGCACGTCGCCCTGCCAGGAATAGCTGCCATTGAAGGTGAGCGTCCGGCCAGAGGCAAGCTGGTGAACATATGAGCCGAAGACCGAGAACTGGTCTTCCGGCGATCCGGGCAGCCGGTCTCCGTCCTGGCCATCGAGTAGGATCGTGCTGAAGCCTGGCGGAGAGATCGTGCCCACAAGCCCAGGCGCAACCGCGGTCAATGACGCTTCGGTGTGGCTGTAGCTTCCGCGTACGGAGAACGCATCTGTGACCAGCCAGTTGCCGGAAACTTCAAAGCCTTTGGTTTCAGCGCCCTCGGCGTTGACGGTGATTGGAATTGACGCGTTGATGGTGGCCGAGGTCAGCTGCGGATCTTTCCACTCGATATAATAGACCGCGCCGTTGAGGATGAGCCGCCCATTGGCCAGGGTGGACTTGAAACCCAGCTCATAATTGATCGTCTTGTCCGGCAGGTACTGGCTCTCATCCCGTGTGGAAATATCCCCCGCGCCGGGCCCGTATTGCTGGCCGGGAAGCAACGCGCAGGCGCCCTGCTGAGTATTGGTGGGATCATAGTCCGGGCAGACCGCAATGCCGTTCTGGTTCCCGATCCGGTAGCCTTCGGAAATTGTGAAATAGCCGAGAATATCGTCCGTCACCTGATAGGACGTGTTGATCTTGAACAGCGTGCCTTCATCCGACTGGCTGGTGCGCTCCGTGCCGTTCGGGCTGCCGGCCGCAAAGTCTGACCGCAGACTGGATTCCAGCGCGCTGACCCCGACACGGGCAAAACCTGGATCAAACAGCGGGAAGTCGACATCGCTGAACGATTCAAGATCATACTGATAGTACCGCCCACCGACCGTTACGGTCCACTTGTCCGTGATATCGTAGCCGATCTCTCCGAAGAAGGCGGACTCTTCCAGCTTTGAAAAACCCTGGGAGAAATACTCAAGATCGTCCGGCCGGTTGAAACCAGCGAAGTCTGCGTAGCCAGGCGTATACTCTGCCGAATAGCTGGCCCCTTCATACTGGTTGTAGAAGGCCCCGACGATCCAGTTCAGCGGACCGTCCGTGGTCGATACAAGGCGGAGTTCCTGATTGATCCGGCTTTCCTTGCCCTTTTCATGGGTAAAGGAGGTGAAGGTGGGGAACGCCTCGTAGCTGTACTCCAGCGTTATCAGAAGGTCTGTCTGGTCGCGCTGGCCATTGTCGTTAAACCGGGAATAGCCGGTGGCCGAGGTCAGCTCTGCAAAACCGAGATCTGCGACCATTTCCAGCGCCAGGAGCTGGTTGGTGATTTCGTTGGGCTCCTCCACCCGCTTGGCGAGCTCATAGTCTCCAGCCGGAACCGTGGAGCGGGCGCTGGAACCGCGGCGGCCTCCAATGTCCGACTTTTGAAGATAATAGGTGAGCGTGGTGTCGAGCCATGGCAACGGTTCCCAACGGGCCGCAATGCGGGCGGAGATGGTTTCCTCGCTGTCGGCATCGGTGATGCGGCGCAGATTGGCCGCAACGTCGGCAGGGTCGGTGAAGTCCGGATCCGGATTGGAAACGCCAATTTCACGAACAACATAGGGATAGTCGATGAAGCCGGAATCATTCTCGTAATCCACCGAGGCGCGGATGGCGAAGTTCGGCGCGAGCGCCTTGTTGATGGTGAGGCCGGCATCATAGGAAAGATCATCAGCTTCCGAATACTGATAAATCTCCGTACGCACATCGAGCGTATCGCCTGCGAAGTCCGGTTTCTTCGGAATATAGCGGATCGCTCCGCCCAACGTGCCGGCGCCATAGAGCGTGCCCTGAGGGCCAAGCAGGACCTCCACCCGCTCCAGATCGTTGAGCTTCAGATCCAGATAGACGGGAATTTCGCCGATATAGGTGGCAACGGTGCCGCCGCCGTTGTTATTACCATCGCCCGAGCCAAGACCATCCGCGTTAAGGCCGCGTACGATCAGGGGGTTTCCCTGGCGCCCGCCCCGGTCCACCACATTGATACCCGGCACATAGGCGAGCATGTCTGCGAGTTCGTCGAACCCCTGCTCCGTGATCTGTTGATCGCCAATGGCGGAAATGTTGATCGGGATGTCCTGCACACTTTCTGCCCGGCGGGTGGCGGTCACCGTTACCGCTTCGACACGGAGTTCGCCATCTGCGGTCTCCTGGGCCTGAGCTGACAGGGTTAAGGCACTGGTCATCACCGCCGCACTTGCGGACAGGAGCAGGTATTTCCGGATCATATGTGTACCTCTGCTATGTCGTTAAAAGTCCCCTCGACATGCTCAGAAGCTGTGCAGAACCAACCTGCAGCAAGAGAAGCAACAATGGCCGGTTGGATTTTCCGCATGCGTGCAGCAAAGTGCGCCTGATCTGCTCAATTCTGAAGCAGCCGGAGAATAGCGCCCTGCAAAAGACCCTTTCAGAGACAGGTTTGGCCGGCGAGAGGCTGGCTGAGGCCACTCGCCTTTTGCGAGCGGGCGCCTATGAGCAAGCCCATGGCTTGTGCCTGGCCGCGCTGAAAGAAGCGCCCCGGACGGCGCAGGCCTATTATCTGCTGGGCCAGCTGGCGCTTGACCACGGCAACATCGGCAAGGCGGAAGAGCTCTTCGCAGTGACCGTTCAACTTGATCCGCGCCATGCCGGCGCCCTTGCCCAACAGGCGCGCTGCCTTTTGGCGCTCAGCCGCCGCAGCGACGCGGTGGCTACCGTCCGCGCAGCTGCCGCATCGGCGCCGGAAGACGCCTTTACATGTGATACAATCGGGGTGGTGATGAGCCGGGCTGGCCTTCATGAAGACGCCCTGCCCTATTATGCCCGGGCGACCGAAGCGGAGCCGGGGAACGCCAACTATCAGTATAACTTTGCCGCGGCTCTGCAGTTTGCCGGAGATATGGACCGGGCGCGGGACGCCTATCTGCGCTGCGCCGCCGCCGACCCCGATGACACCCGCGGCTTGCCATCCTTGGTGCAGATCACCCGTCAGACGCCGGAGGAAAATTACATTCCTGCGCTGGAGGCGATGTTTATCCGGCATCAGGAGGATGCCGACGCGGCCCTGCGTATCGGCCACGCCCTGGCGAAGACCCATGAGGACTTGAAGCAACCCGGCGACGCCCTCGCCTGGCTCGCCCGCGCCAAGGCCGGGAAGCGCCGCCTGATCCGGCATACCCCTGATGTGGACAGCGCTCTCTTCGCCGCCGCCGGCGCGCTGGCAGAGACCTTGCCGGTGGCCCCTGCCCCATCGGGCGAAGGCCCGGTATTCATTTGCGGGATGCCCCGGACGGGAACAACACTGGTGGACCGTATCCTGACAAGCCACAGCGCCGTTACCCCGGCTGGCGAGCTGTCAGACTTTGCGCTTTGCCTGAAGCGGCTTGCAAAAACGCCTTCCAATCTGGTGCTGGACCCGGAGACCCTGGGGGCCGCGCGCGGCATGGATCTCTCCGCCCTCGGAACAGCCTATTTGCACAGCGTGCGCACGTCTCTTGGCCTCGCCGGGCTGTTTACCGACAAGATGCCGCTCAACATCCTTTTGGCACCGGTCATCCTGGCGGCGCTGCCGGGCGCGCGGATCATCTGCCTGCGGCGGCATCCGGCAGATACGGTGCTGTCGAACTACCGGCAGATGTTTGCCACCAGCTTTTCCTATTACAACTATGCCTACACTCTGGAAGACACGACCCGTTACTATGCCGGGTTTGACCGGCTGGTGCGGCGCTATGAAGAGGTGTTGCCCGCTGATCGTTTCACGGTTGTGCATTACGAGAAGATAGTGACCGATCAGGAAGCGGAGACGCGGCGGGTTCTGGCGTTCTGTGGCCTGCCCTTCGAAGAGGGATGCCTGGCCTTCCACCAGAATGCCGCGCCCGTGGCGACGGCTTCCTCGGCGCAGGTGCGTGAGCCCCTTTACACCTCCGCGCTTGGCCGCTGGCGCCGGTATGAGGCGGGCCTCCAGCCCGCGCTGGACATATTGGAAGCTGAAGGCTGCCTTACGCCGGGAGAGCGCAGGCGGGGGTGACTGGCGCTTGGCGCGGGCGGCGTTAGGGTGTCCGGCGACAAGCCTTATGGGAGAAACGCCATGCAACACCGCCGTCTTGGCAAAAGCGCCATCTATGTTTCCGACATCTGCATGGGCACGATGACTTTCGGCACCCAGACCGACGAGAAGGAAGCCTTCCGTATTCTGGACGCGAGCCTTGATGCGGGGATCAACTTCTTCGACACGGCCGAAAACTATCCGGTGCCGCCGGATCTCAAATATGGCGGGCTGACCGAGGAAATCTTCGGGCGCTGGATGAAAACCAAGGACCGGGACGCGATCATCCTCGCCACAAAAGTGTGCGGGCCCTCGCATGGCTGGATCAAGGGATCGCAGCGGGCCGGCATGACGGCGCTGGACCGGCACAATATCCGCCGCGCGGTGGAGGCGAGCCTGACCCGCCTGCAGACCGACTATATCGACCTTTACCAGACCCACTGGCCCGACCATGGCACCGGTTTCGACGAGACGATGGAAACGCTCGATGAGCTGGTGCGCGAAGGTTATGTTCGCATCGTGGGCTGCTCCAACGAAGACGCCTGGGGGCTGATGAAGTCGATTGAGACATCCAGCCGTCTCGGAACAGTCCGCTATCAGACGATCCAGAACAATTTCTCGCTGAACAATCGCCGCTTCGAGGATGCGCTTTCAAAGATTTGTGAGCGCGAAGGGGTAAGCCTTATTCCCTATTCCCCGCTGGGGGGCGGCGTGCTGTCTGGCAAGTATCAGGACGGCGCCTTCCCCGAGGGCGCGCGCTTCTCCGCCTATGCCAACAGGGGCGGGCGCCACACGGCCATGACGCAGCGTTTCGTCAATGAGAAGAGCCTGGCAGCTACAGCCCGCTATATGGAAATTGCCAAACAGGCCGGCATGAGCCCGGTGACGCTGGCGACGGCCTGGTCGAAGCAGCACAGCTTTGTGGCTTCCACGATTGTCGGCGCGTCGCGCTTTGATCAGCTGTCAGATATTCTGGCAGCGGCGGACCTTGTGTTGCCCGACGACGTCATGAAAGCGTGCGACAAGGTTTCCCGGGAAATCCTCTATCCGATGGGATGAGGCCTTCCCGCTGGCCGGGCCTCTCCCTGAGAGAGACGAGTTGATCGACAAGCCTTAAAACCAAAATGGCCCCCGCCTCCTTCTATGGAAGGCCGGGGGCCGCCCTTGGGGGCCCACCATGGCTGGGAATACTGTCAGGCGGCGCTGGCCTTGCCACCGCCCCCGCCACCGGCGAGGACTTCGCGCTTGCCGGCATGGTTGGGGGCCGAGATGACGCCTTCCTCTTCCAGTCGGTCGATCAGACCGGCGGCTTTGTTATAGCCAACCTTCAGACGGCGCTGGAGATAGGACGTGGAAGCCCGCTGATCGCGCACCACGATCTGGACAGCCTGAGAGAAGAGGCCTTCATCATCATCGCCGCCACCGCCGGTGCCAAGGATGGCATCCATGACGGCCGAGCCGGTGGAGCCGTCATCAGGCGATTCCAGGATGTCCATCACATAGTCAGGCTCGCCCTGCTCGCGCAGCCAGTCTGCCACGGCGCCCACATCCTCGTCCGCCACAAAGGGGCCGTGCAGACGCTGGGATTTCTTGCCGGGGGCTTGGTACAGGAGGTCGCCCATGCCGAGGAGCTGTTCGGCGCCCTGCTCGTTGAGGATCGTGCGGCTGTCGACCTTGTTGGTGACCATATAGGAAATACGGGTCGGGAAGTTTGCCTTGATCGTGCCGGTGATGACGTCCACGGACGGACGCTGCGTGGCGGTGATCAGGTGGATGCCGGCAGCACGCGCCATCTGGGCGAGACGCTGGACGCAGCTTTCCACTTCCTTGCCGGCAACCAGCATCAGGTCCGCCATCTCGTCGATCACGACGACGATGTTGGGGATATGGTCCACGGGCAGAACTTCAGTTTCATAGACCGGCTTGCCGCGATCATCGAAAGCGGTCTGCACCTTGCGGGTCATTTCTTCACCAGCGGTGCGATACTTCGCGGCCTTCTCGTTATAGCCGGCCAGGTTGCGGACGCCAGCCTTCGACATCAGCTCGTAGCGGCTTTCCATTTCGCGCACGGTCCATTTCAGCGCGTTGACAGCTTTGTCTGCCTCGGTGACGACCGGCGCGAGGAGGTGCGGGATCCCTTCGTATACGGAGAGTTCAAGCTTCTTCGGATCGATCATGATGAAGCGGCACTGTTCCGGCGTATGACGGTAGAGCAGCGACAGGATCATGGCGTTGACGCCGACCGACTTGCCCGAGCCGGTGGTGCCGGCGATCAGCAGGTGAGGCATCTTGGCAAGGTCGACCACGGTGGGCACGCCGCCAATGTCTTCGCCGAGCGCCATGGGCAGGCTGGCGCGGTTGGCGGTGTAGGCTTCGGACTCCAGCAGCGAGCGCAGCCAGACGGTATCGCGCTCTTCATTGGGCAGCTCGATACCGATGGCGTTCTTGCCGGGCACAACGGCCACGCGGGCAGAGACAGCGCTCATCGAGCGGGCAATGTCGTCTGCCAGCGAGATGACGCGGGAGGATTTCACGCCGGGGGCCGGTTCCATTTCGAACAGGGTGATCACCGGGCCGGGGCGCACTTCCTTGATGCGGCCGCGGATGCCGAATTCCTTGAGAACTTCGGACAGGCGCGCGGCCTTGGCGATGAGGGCGTCCTCATCAATGGTCTCGCGGCGGGCTTCCGGCTCCTGCAGCAGATCGATCGACGGCAGGCGGGTGGCGGCGGCGCGGCGGCGCTCAGGCTGGGAGACTTTCGGCACAGAGGCCGAGCGCGGCGCCTGGGCCGGCTTTGAGAAGGTGAAGCGCGGCGGACGGGAGGCATCTTCATCCTCGTCATTGGCGGCTTCATAGCCGTCGTCTTCGTCTTCATCGTCCCAACGGTCGTCGTCCTCGTTGCGGGCGTAGTCTTCATCCTCGTCATCAAGGTCGCGCAGATAGCGCGAGGTGGGGACGTAATCCTCGTCCGACTTGATGATGAGGGTGCGCTCTTCGCGTGTGGCGGCAGGCGCGGCCGTTTCGTGCGGCAGGCCGGGTTCGCGGGTGACGAGCTTCTGGCCGATGCGCAGCAGCATGCCCCCTGCCCCCCGCGCCTGGATGGCAGCATGCCGGCCACTGCGGGTGGCGGTTTCCTGAAGCAGCTGGGCATCCCGGCGGCCGAAGCCGAGCGCCGAAAGTGCGGTCCAGAGGGCAAGGCCGCCCATCAGGAAGCCCGCCCAGACTTGCGGCGAGGGCAGCATCAGCACGCGGAAGGGCAGTACAGTGAGATTAAACAGGCCATCGCCCATCATGCCACCGAGCCCGGCGCTGAGCGGCCAGGATTCCGGGACAGGCCAGGACGCAAAGCAGGCTGCCGACAGCGGAACGGAGATGGCTCCCATTATCCAGCGGCGCACACGCGGCTTCCCGACCAGCACGGCGCGCATCGCGCCGCCGATCATCAGGGCAAGACCGGCGATCCAGCCTGACCAGCCCAGCGTCTGGCGCGCCAGGTCTGCGAAGACAGCGCCGGCAGAGCCGAAGAGGTTTTGTACAGCGGCGCCCGTAGCGGCGTTCCAGCTGGGATCAGTAGGCGTGTAGGAACCCACAGCGCCGCACACGAAGACCCCTGCCCCAAAGGCGGCAGCGCCTGTCAGAATCCTCCAGACGGGGTCACTTACCGTGCGGAGTTCTGAATCGCGGCTGGCGTAATCTGTCATCGGGGAGGACGCTCCGTATTGGACTCTGGTGCGGGCCTTCACCATGCCTCCGTTAGGCTTAACGCCCTGCAAACGGATCGCCTGAAATTTCAAAGAATCTGCAATTCAAGCAGGGGTTTCTCCGGGGGGTGGAATGTGAAAGACCCCGGCGGATCACTCCGCCGGGGCCCAAGGTCTGTGGAATTCTATCCTGATTAGCGACCGATTACCGGTTCGAGAATTCCGGGTAGGCTTCGAGGCCGATTTCTGCCCGGTCGAGACCCATTTCCTCGTCTTCCTCGCTCGGACGTACACCGAGCGTGAATTTGAGGGCCAGCCAGATGACGGACGAGGCAACAACCACGAACACACCGGTAAGCGCCACGCCGACGAGCTGGCCGAGATAGCTGGCATCGCCGTTGGAGAGCGGAACGATCATCGTGCCCCAGATGCCGCAGACAAGGTGAGCCGGGATGGCGCCGACCACGTCATCGATCTTGAACTTGTCGAGCAGCGGGACAGAGACCACGACCAGGACACCCCCGACGGCGCCGATCAGAACCGAGAGGCCCATCGACGGCGCGAGCGGCTCAGCGGTGATCGAGACGAGGCCACCGATGGCGCCGTTGAAGATCATCGTGGCATCGAGCTTGCCCTTATAAAGGATAGCCGTCGTCACCATCGCCGCCAGCACGCCACCGACGGCAGCCATGTTGGTGTTGGCGAAGATCTGGGCGACCGAATTGATGTCGGCGGCGGTGCCAGCAGCAAGCTGCGAGGCGCCGTTGAAGCCGAACCAGCCGAACCACAGGATGAACGTACCCAGGGCGGCGAGCGGAATGTTGGAGCCCGGCATCGGGTTCACATGTCCGCCGGAGTATTTGCCTTTACGGGCGCCGATGATGATCGCGCCGGTGAGAGCTGCCCAGCCGCCGGTGGAGTGAACCAGTGTCGAGCCGGCAAAGTCGGAGAAGCCCCACTCGCTGTCGAGATAGCCGCCGCCCCACTCCCAGCTGGCCACGATCGGGTAGATGAACGCGGTCAGAACGGCGGTGAAGATCAGGAACGGCCAGATCTTGATACGTTCGGCCACGGTGCCCGAGACGATCGAGGCAGCGGTGGCAACGAACACCATCTGGAAGAACCAGTCAGAGGCCGGCGCATAGCCATCCTCGGATTCAATCGACAGGTCGCCGCCGCTCCAGGGGCCAGGAGTTGTGCCCAAAAGGCCCATCAGGGTGGTTTCGGCAGGATAAGCCATGTTGTAGCCGACGACCCAGAACATAAGACCGGCAACGGCAAACAGGGTAACGTTCTTGGTGGCCTGCATGGCGGCGTTCTTGGACCGCACGAGACCCGCTTCCAGCATACAGAAACCGGCCGCCATGAACATGACGATCAGGCCCCCGATGAGGAACAGGTAGCTGTTGTCCACATAAGCGCTGGCGCTGCCGCTCACCGCTTCTTCAAGCGCGGCCAGACGTGCCGCCACATCGTCTTCCTGCGCATATGCAATGCCTGCCGTGAGCAGTGCCAGCGGCGCGAGTGTCGCCCCGCGGATCCATCGTCCAATCAGTTGGCCCATTGGCCCCTCCTTACTTGCCATCTTCATCACGCAGAGCCCGGTGACCCCCAGCGCTCTCCCACCGCGATATGATTGTGCCTGCCCGGAAAAGTCGCACATGACGCAAAGGCGGGCTTCGATTCTGCCCTGACGTGGTCAGAACTTGTGCAGAGATGCGGCCAATCGCCCAAACGGGCGCCATCGCTGGACCAGACGGCCTCTCGGGGCTACCTCAGTTGCATGGTTGAAACCGTGTTTTCCGCTCCCTTGGACGCAGACCTTGCGGTGATCGGCGCCGGCCCTGTCGGCACCGCGCTCGCCGTGCTGGCGGCCAAGGCCGGCCTGCGCACCGTACTGGTGGACGTGCGCTCCGAAAGTGCAGCCCCTGCAGCAGATACGCGGAGTTTCGCGATCGTGCGCGGCAGCTGGCGGTTGCTCGGCGCGGCGGGGGTTCACGGCGATCTCAAGGGCCTGACCGAACCCCTCAACGGGCTGGAGGCTGTCGACGGCGGCACTCACTGGTTTGGCGCGCCCTGGGCGGCGTTTTCCAATGACGATCTGCCCGAAGGCGACCGCGAAGCGCTGGGCGAATTGGTGCCGGCCGGGGCGCTGCAGGCCGCGCTCGACCGGAAGGCAGGCGAGACCGAAGGCCTTGTCTGGAAGCGGGGCGCCCGTTTTTCAGGCTATGACGCGGGCCCTTCGGGCGCGCGGGTGCATCTGGAAAGCGGAGAGAGCTTCCGCTGCGCGGTAATTGCCGCCTGCGACGGTATTCATTCCGCCGTGCGCCAGGCAGCGGGGATCGGCACCGAGGGGCGCAGCTATGGCAAGTCCGTATTTGCGGCGGACGTCAAACTCTCCCGCCCGCATGGCGGCATTGCCCGCCAGCTGTTCACGCCGGAAGGCCCGTTTGCCACCCTGCCCCTGCCTGATAACCGGGCAAACCTTGCCTGGTATATGAAGAGCGGCGCAGCCGAGACGCTGGCAAAAATGCCGAAGGAGGCGATCGAGGCCGAACTCAATGCGCGCTTTGCCGAGTTTGCCGGGCCGATGACGCTGGACGGGCCGCCGCTGGCCTATCCGCTGGTGATGCAGATTGCCCGCGACATGACCGGCCCGCGCGCCGCGCTCTTGGGGGACGCTGCCCGGCGGATCAACCCGCTGGCAGGACAAGGCCTCAATCTTGGCTTCAAGGATGCTGCCGCGCTCTATGACGTGATCCTTGAAGCACGCGAAGTGGGCCTTGATCCGGGCAGCGAAACCGTACTGGCGCGCTACCGCGAATGGCGGCGCTTTGATTCCGCGGCGACGGCCCTGTTCATGGACGCTGTGGACCGGACCTTCTCAAACGACAATCTGCTGCTGAAGCCGCTGCGCACCCTCGCCCTGACGGCGGCCAACAAGGTGGCGCCCATCCGGCAAGCCCTTGCCCGGCAGGCGAGCTCCGATCAGGAAAGCCTGCCCAGCCTGATGCGCTAATCGCGCAATTTTTAATCTCCGACCGTCAGGGACCGGAGAATATTCCAGGTGTAGAGCCCGCTGGAGTGGCCATCGGAAAAGAAGAGGCGCATGGCATAGCGCCCCACCGGCTCTGCCTTCAGGACACGGATATCTTCCGGCACGACGGGCGGCGGCGGTTTCGGGCCCCGGCCATGGCCTTGCACTTCCGCCGACGGACTTTCCAGCCGCAGGGTGCGATAATCCACCCGGCCAGCGCGGCCATCCTCGAACTCGGCAACCAGTTCCTGGGCGCCGGCGCGAAAGGTGAGTTTGACCGGCCAGGGCTGGGCGCTCATGGCTCGGCTGCCTCTTCGGTCTCATCCAGATCGCGGGCCTCTTCCGGCAGCATGATCGGGATGCCGCCGCGAATGGGATAAGCGAGGCGCGCATTCTTCGAGACCAGCTCATTCCGGGCGCGGTCATAGGCGAGCGGCTGGCGCGTCAGCGGGCAGATCAGGGTTTCGAGCAGGCGCGGATCGACGCCATTATGCTCGAAGGGGACGATCTCATCTTTTGGCGCGCCGCCGGGCAACTCGCTCATGTCTACTCCTATTGGACAGGGCCTGCCCCGCCGGGGGCACTGCCGAACTCGAGAAGCGCCGTCAAGGCGCTGGCACGTTCGGCGAGGGTCGGCGCTTCAAGCAGGGCCTGCTTTTCCATCGGTCCGAACGGGCAGCCGGACGACAGCGCATGGACCAGCGTTTCGAGCGAGGCCTCCTCCAGGGCGGACCAGTCCGTCTCCAGGCCATTGGCGGTCGCATAATGCCGGAAGGCAGCGATCAGCGCTTCTCGCTCCCTCCCCTCTCCTTCCGGCGGGGGGACAAGATCACCAGCGAAGCGTTCCCAATCCGGCTGCACCTGCCGGTAAGGCGTGGTGACATCGAGTTCGCGTACCACCCCGAAGCGGCACACGCCGGTCAGCGAGATCAGATACCGGCCATCGGGAGTTTCGGTATAGCTGGTGATGCGGCCCGCGCAGCCAACCTCCGCAATCAGCGGCTGATGGCGCGGGCCGCCAATGGTCTGCACCATGCCGATAAGGCGCGAACCGCTCATCGCGTCATCAATCATGTTGAGATAGCGCGGCTCAAAAATGTTGAGCGGCAGCTGCCAGCGGGGGAAGACCAACGCGCCGGGGAGCGGAAACACGGCGAGCGTCGCAGGCAGGTCAGCTGTCTTGCGATACGGCGCCATGATCTTTTCCTTTCGCCCGGCGCGGGCTGTGCATCAGAAGGTCAGGCAAACATCAGCGACGAGAGGCGGCGGCGGCCTTCGATGGTGACCGGCTCGGTCGGGCCAGCCGCTTCGAAAATCTTCAGCAGCTTGTCTTTTGCCTTGCCGCCTTCCCAATCGAGCTTGGCGGAGAGGATGATCAGAAGATGATCAGCCGCATCCTGGTACTTGCCGAGCGCAGCATACTGCTCGGCGAGTTCGAAGCGCTTCTCATGATCGCCGGGCGCGGCCATGACGGCCGAGAGCGCCGCATCCAGCTCGCTGGGCGGGGGCGCGTCTGCCATCATCTCGATCGCCATGCGGACGCCCTTGATGGCGCTGTCATTCTTCTTTGTTTCCGGCACCATGGCGAGCGTCGCCTCAGCCGCCTCCTTGTCACCATTGGCAAGGTGACACCGGGCAAGGCCGGCAATCGCGGCAATGTTCTCCGGCTCCTGCTGAAGGACAGCGGCATAGATTTCAGCGGCGAGCGCAATATCGCCCTGCTGAATGGCCGCTTCTGCCTGGCTGAGCGCTTCGGCAATCATCTGCGCGTCATCGGTGCCCGAGAGCAGCTTTTCGACGAAGGCGCGGACCTGGCTTTCCGGCAGCGCGCCGAGGAAGCCATCGACCGGGCGGCCCTTGTCAAAGGCATAGACGGCGGGAATGGAGCGCACCCCGAGCTGACCGGCATAGGCCTGGTGCTCCTCGGTGTTGATCTTCACCAGCTTCACCGCGCCCTTCTTGCTTTCGACCACCTTCTCGATGATCGGACCGAGCGTACGGCAGGGACCGCACCAAGGGGCCCAGAAATCGACGATCACCGGCTGGGTCATGGAGGCTTCCACGACATCGGCCATGAAGCCCTGGTCGGTGCCTTCCTTTACGTGCTGGAGTTCAGCGTTGCTCATTGCAAGAATCCCTTTGTTTCGGGCGCAAAGATGGGACTGCGGAAAGACGAGCGCAAGCGGGCACGCCATGCGCGCCGCAGCCGGTTGATGAAAATCTGCCATGCGCCCTGTTTAGGCCCGGTTCAGCCCCCTAAGTGTAGGCGTGATCCCGTATGGTCATATAAAGGAGGCCAGAACGATGATGAATTTCTTTGCTCCGCTTGCTGCTGCCGCGATGATTGCCGGGGCCTCTCCCCTGCTGCCCGCCCTGAAGCAGGCCCCTGTGAGCCCCTCGATTGCCGCCCCGGCCGCCGCAGCCCAGCTGACCGGCGCCGAGCGCGCCGCCCTGCTGAAGGAAGCGTCCAAAGCGCTCGCCACGGTGAAAACCGCGCGGGGCCGGTTCGAGCAGTATTCGCCGGACGGGTCTTTCTCCACCGGCCAATTCGCCATGCAGCGGCCTGGCAAGGTGCGGTTTGACTATGATGACCCTGTGCCGCTGCTGATGGTGAGTGATGGCACCACCGTCGCCCTTCAGGACAGCGACCTGGAAACCACTGACCGCGTGCCGCTGAAATCGACCCCTCTGTCGCTGCTGCTGAGCGACCGGCTGGATTTCGAGAGCCAGGCGAGCGTGATCGATGTGCGCCGCGCCGATGGCCGGACCAACATCACCGTTCAGGACAAGAGCGGGGATATGGAAGGCACGCTGACACTGGTGCTCGCCTCGGCAGATAATTCGCTGGTCGGCTGGCGCACCACCGATGCCAATGGCGGCAATACGTCGGTTCTGCTGAGCGATGTAGAGACCGGCGCGCGCCTCAACCCGCGCCTGTTCATCCTGCGGGACTTCGACAACAACTGACACACAAAAGCGTGATTGCCGTTACGTCGAGTTAATTTGAGATTTCCAATTCGGCGTGACATAAATGACACATCGACGGACAGGAAGCCGCGTAGCACCGACCCCCCGCTGCGATACCTTCCGCCCGCTCGACACCGGATACACGATGTCCGGACATCACGACGCTGAACAGCGTCCGGCGCGCCCGAACTCCCCGCGTTCGGGCGCGTTGACGTTGAAGGGCGAGGTGTTAGCCAGAGGCGCATGACCCGCCCCATCAAGATTACCACCTGGAATATCAACTCCGTCCGCCTGCGTGCGCCGAATGTCGAAGCCTTCGTGGCCGCTGAAAAACCCGACGTCGTGTGTCTGCAGGAGACCAAATGCCAGGACGGTGAGTTTCCGCTAAAAGCCTTCAAGGAGATGGGCCTGCCGCATCTGGTGATCCGTGGCCAGCGCGGCGGCCATGCCGGCGTGGCGATTGCCTCACGCCTGCCGCTGGAACAGGTGGACGTGCCCGACCTCTGCCGGGAAAATCATGCGCGCGTGATTGCCGCCCGCCTCCCCTCCGGCCTGGAGATCCACAATATCTACCTGCCTGCGGGCGGAGACGTTCCCGACCCGCATGTGAACGCCAAGTTTGATCACAAGCTGGATTTTCTGGAGCGGCTCGGGCCGGGCTACAAGAAACTGAAAAAGGGCGCGAAACGCATTCTCGTCGGCGATCTCAATGTCGCGCCGCATGAAAATGACGTCTGGTCCCACAAGCAGCTCCTGGGGATCGTCTCGCACACGCCGCAAGAGACCGAGCGGCTGGAGGAGTCGCGCAAATCCGCCGGTTTTGAGGATATTGCCCGCCTTGCCGTGCCCGAGGAGCAGAAGCTTTATACCTGGTGGAGCTACCGCGCCGCAGACTGGGCCGCTTCCAACCGGGGCCGCCGGCTGGACCATATCTGGGCCAACAAGGCGGCGATGGAGGACGTGGATGTCAGCTCTTTCCGCATCCATCCGGCCTGGCGCAGCGGCTGGAAACCGTCAGACCATGCACCGGTTACACTGAAGATCAGGGCCTGAGGCGGTAGCCACCGGTATCCGTGAGCAAGAGCTGGGCGTTGGAAGGATCTGGCTCGACCTTCTGACGCAGGCGGTAGATGTGGGTTTCGAGCGTGTGGGTGGTGACGGCGGCGTTATAGCCCCAGACTTCCGAGAGGAGCGTCTCGCGGGCGACCGGCTTGCCCCCTGCCCTGTAGAGAAACTTCAGGATCTCGGTTTCCTTCTCTGTCAGGCGGATGCGGCGGCCTTCCTTGGTGCGCAGCACTTTCATCGAGGGGCGAAATTCATAGGGACCAATATCGAAGGTGGCGTCTTCGGTCTGCTCGAAACTGCGCAGCTGGGCACGGACACGGGCCAGCAACACGGCAAAGCTAAACGGTTTGGCGACGTAATCATTCGCGCCGGCCTCCAGGCCCGCCACCGTATCGCTTTCCCCGGAACGCCCGGTGAGCATGATGACGGGGACGCGGTTGCCCGCCTCGCGCAGCTTGCGGCAGACGTCCCGCCCGCTCATGCCGGGCATGTCGACATCCAGGATCACCAGATCGACGCGCTCTTCGGCCAGCCTGGCGAGGGCCTCTTCGCCGGTGGCGGCGGTCAGCGCGGTGAATCCATCGCTGAGCTCGAACTGCTCAGCGAGGGTTTCCCGCAGGTCTTCCTCGTCATCGACGATGAGAATGAACTTCTTGGCCGTCATCTGCGTGTCTCGCTTCGCCCGCGCGCCAATCGCGCCTGCCGCTTGCATAGAAAGGTGGCGCCTGTTTATCCAATAACAAGAACGGGAGGCGCAGCCAGGTGACGCATTTCATTGCGTTTTCAGACGGGCGGCTGGAAGGCGGCGGGCTTTCCCTGCGCTGCGCGCTGGGCAAAGGCGGCGTCCTGCCAGCATCGGAAAAGCGCGAAGGCGATGGCGCCTCGCCTGCCGGGGTCTGGCCTGTGCGGCGCGTCTGGTACAGGCCGGACCGGGGGCCGCCGCCGGAAACGGGCATTCCAGTGATTGCCCTGCGCCCTTCAGACGGCTGGTGCGATGCGCCGGGAGACGCCCGCTACAATCAATGGGCACCCCTGCCCTACCCCGCGCGTCACGAGCGACTGTGGCGGGAGGACGGGCTCTACGATCTGATTGTGGAGCTCGGGTATAATGACGATCCGCCCGTGGCAGGCAAAGGGAGCGCGATCTTCCTGCATGTGGCCCGGCCAGGATACCCGCCAACGGAGGGGTGCGCGGCGTTGGCGGAGGCTGACCTGCGCGAAGTGCTGAAGCGGCTTCAGGGCGCCTCAACCCTCGAAATCCGAGCTTAGAGGACGCTGCGATCGCCAAACAGGGCTGTTCCGACGCGTACATGCGTGGCGCCGTAACGGGCGGCGAGTTCGTAATCGCTGCTCATGCCCATGGAGAGAATGCCGAGCCCGTAATCGCGGGCGATCTTCTTCAACAGAGCAAAATGCGGACCGGCAGGCTCGTCCGCGGGCGGGATGCACATCAGGCCGGCAACTTCCAGCCCTGCCTGCTGGCGCGCATATCGCAGCAAATCGCCCACTTTTGAGGGGATAACGCCCGCCTTCTGGGGTTCTTCGCCCGTATTCACCTGAATGAGGATCTGCGGGCGGTGGCCTTCCTTTTCCATCGCATTGGCCAGCGCGTCGGCGAGCTTTTCCCGGTCGAGCGTCTGGATGACATCGAACAGGCGTACGGCATCGGCGGCCTTATTCGTCTGCAGGGGGCCAATCAGATGCAGCACAAGATCCGGATAGGCTTCGCGGCGGCTTTCCCAATGCGCCTGCGCTTCCTGAACGCGGTTCTCCCCGAAAACCCGCTGACCAGCGGCGAGAATCGCCTCGATGGCGGCGTCCGGCTGAGATTTTGAGACAGCAATCAGCTCCGGCGCGGGCGCACTCGCGGCAGCCAGCGCAGCGAGGATCTCGGCGCGGCGGTTGGCAATGTCCTGGTTCAGGCTATCAGTGCTCATGATGAGCGAGAAACCCCAATCCAGTTCGAGGCGCAAGGCGCGGATGGCCGCGCGCGTGGCGGCGCGCCATCTGCCGGAGGGGTTGCCGCCCGCGTTTTTCCTCACCGATCCAGCGCGGACGCCTGACCCGGAAGCTATTGTGGCCGGGCTTCCGGCGGGCTGGGGGGTGATCTATCGTCATTTCGGGGCCCCGGACCGGGAAATCGTTGCGCGGCGGCTGCTGAAACTCTGCCGGGCGCGGAAACTTCGTCTGCTGATCGGCGCCGATGCCGAACTGGCGGCAAAGATCGGGGCGGACGGGGTTCACTGGCCGGGCCGGATGGCTGGCGCCTCCCGCAAGTGGCGCGGGCGGTTCAAATTGCAGACAATGAGCGGACACAGAGGGGACAAGTTCGGACATTTCCGGACACTGCCGGTCAAGGCGGTGCTGTTTTCGACCGTTTTTGCGTCCCGTAGCGCCAGCGCCGGGACAGCCATCGGGGCGCAGCGATTCCGGCGGCTGGCCACGTCCCTCCCCTTCCCTGTCTATGCTTTGGGCGGAGTGACTCCTGATAACGGACTCTGGATTGCGGATTCAGCTGGGCTGGCGGCCATCGACGGCTGGAACTGTTTCAAAGTCTGACCCCAAGACGCAGAAACGCAGGCAACGCCTGCAAAGGCGCCGCACGGTCTTTCATCATTTTCAGATTATCAGAACTTGAAGGCAGACTTCAGACGGATGCCGGCTTCGACATCCTGGTTTTCCCAGCGCTTGGACGAATCAAATTCATCTGCGCCGATGCGCACTTCGCCGCCGACAGAGAAGCGGGGGGTGACGCGGAAGGTGGCGCCGGCCTGAACTTCTTCGCGCGGAAGATAGGTTTCACCCGGACGGGTGACCTTGTCGAAGTTCAGCTGCCAGCGGGAATCCTTGCCGATCTGGACCGAGAAGTCCTGATTGGGTTCAGCCTGCCATTGCAGACGGGATTCGGCAGGCTTGCCTTCGGAGAACTGGCGATACCATTCGGAGCGGGCCGAATTGGTTTCCGACAGGGTGGGCGCCTCAACACGGATCGCATCGCCTGCCACACGTTCCTGTGCCACAGCCGGCAGCGTGAAGGCTGCGGCCGCAAGGGCAAAAGAAAGAATAAGGTCTGCGCGCATGTTAACTCCCAGCCACTAATGATAGTGAGGGGACCGGCTTAATGAAAGATTAAGTTTCTGATAAAGCGAGGATTTAGAAGGAACGTGTGATTTCGATCACAATGCCGTTGCGACTCCCCCCTGTGGCGGGAACCTGCGCGCCGGAATTCAAGTATGCAGTATCCACATCCCGCCAGCCCGAGGCAAGCCGCCAGCCTGCACTTGGCTTCCAGACGAGGCCGATCTGCCAGCTGTCACTACTGAGTCCGGCAAATTCATCTTCCGCGCCGGAGACTTCCGCCACCGCCTCGAACTTGCCGAAAGGCAGAGCCGCCGAAACGGCCCAGGCCGAATAATCGCCCGGCCCGGCGGCGATGCCATTGTTTGATTCCAGATAGCTGCCGCCAAGGCGCAGGCGGGAAAACTCTGCCGAGGCCCCCGCCGACCAGGTTTCAACGGTGCCATAGAGGCTGGGATCGGGCGCAAAGCGCGCTTCGGCCTGGCTGTAGGCCGCCGCCGCGCGCAGGCGCACCCCGCTTTGCGGCAGGCGGCGGGAGAGATTGAGTGCCACTTCGAACGCGTCTTCGATCTCCGGGCGCGACGCCCCCGGGAAAGCGCTTTCGGTGTCCCGGTCCACGCCCCGGCGGTCTGCGGTGGGGGTGTAGGAGACGCCGCCCCTCAGACCCAGGATACGCGGAGTGGCGTAGCTGATCTTGGCTGCGGGGCCGGTGAGATCATGATCGGTGCGGGCGATGATCTGGCCTGTGGGATCAAGCGCCGGATTGACAAGGCCGGAATGGGCAAAGAGCGCGGGGCCGCCCTCAAAGAAGCGGGTGGCGATCCCCTCATCCGCGCCCAGACGGGCTTCGCCATAGCCACCCTCTATATAGATGTAAGCTGTCTCGAGGCTGATCCGCAGATCCCGGTCTGCCGGAGTATCACCGCGCGCGAGGCCGCTGAAGGCGCCGCCCGAAGAGGCCCCTGCCCCGGCCGCAGGCGGAAAGACGCCGCTGAAGCCGGCGCGGGCGGGATGATTCCGCTGAAGCTCCACGCCGCCAACCGCGCCGATCTCGGCCCCGTTCATCAGCACATAGTTGATCGCCATCCGCGCCTTTGCGAGGCCGAGCACTGCTTCATCGGCGTCAGGCGCGGCAACCAGCGCAATCTCGACGCTCGCCTCGCTTTCAATCCCGCCCGGATCGTCCCACACATCCTGAGCCGAAGCCGCAGGGGCGAGCGCCATCACCGGCGCGGCAAGGGCGAAGGCAAACAGGCGGGCATTAATCATCACGTGCGGCTCCATCACAGGCGCTGCGGCTGACTCAGCCAAGCGCATAACAATACTGGCGAGGCCAGAACCCGCTTGTTATACACGCCGGGTCAACAAGGAATTGCATGCGGAAAATGAACATGATCAAGCCGATCCTCACCGCCGCCTTTGCCGGCCTGCTGCTCGTCTCGGGCTGCCAATCGCGCGGTAAAGCCAATGATGGCCCGCTTGTGGTCCAGTCGGTCGGCGCATCCAACCCGTATCTGTGGCGCGCGACGCTGGATACGCTGTCCACGCTGCCGCTTCAGTCCACCGACCCGATCGGCGGGATCATTTCCTATGACTGGAAGAGCTTTCCCGATTCCCCGAATGAGCGCGTGAAGGCGACCGTGTTCATTCTGGATTCGCGCCTGCGCGCCGATGGCGTGAAGGTAACCGTTCACCGCCAGGTGAATACCGAAGGTCAGTGGGCCGATGCCGCCGCCGACCCGGAAACGGCGATCCAGCTCGAAAACAAGATTCTTGAACGGGCGCGACTTCTTCGGACCTCGCAGATCGGCTAAAGCGCCGATACAAGCCTGTAACACTTCGATTCCATTCAAGGGAGCCCAGGATGGCCACCCGTTATGATCCGCAGAGCGCGGAGCCCCGCTGGCGTGAAGCCTGGGAGACGGCAGACATTTTCCGGACGAAGACGCCGCAGGAGGCGCCCGGCGCGCCCAAGGCGTTCGTGCTGGAGATGTTCCCCTACCCTTCCGGGCGTCTGCATATGGGCCATGTGCGCAACTATGCGATGGGCGATGTGGTGGCCCGTCACAAGCGCGCCAAGGGTTATAACGTGCTCCACCCGATGGGGTGGGATGCGTTTGGCATGCCGGCCGAGAACGCCGCGATGGAACGCAAGGTTCATCCCGGTAAATGGACGTATGCCAACATTGAGTCGATGAAGGCACAGTTCCGCAAGCTCGGCCTCTCACTCGACTGGAGCCGCGAGTTTGCGACCTGCGACCCGGACTATTACGGCGCCCAGCAGGCCCTGTTCCTGAAACTGATGGAAAAGGGTCTGGTCTATCGCAAGGCCTCGAAGGTGAACTGGGACCCGGTGGACAATACCGTGCTCGCCAATGAGCAGGTGATCGACGGGCGCGGCTGGCGCTCCGGCGCCCTGGTCGAGCAGCGCGAGCTGACCCAATGGTTCTTCAAGATCACGGCGTATGCCGATGATCTGCTCGAAGCGGTTCAGAAGCTGGAGCGCTGGCCGGAAAAGGTCCGCACGATGCAGGCCAACTGGATTGGCCGGTCCGAAGGGCTGGAGATGACGTTTGCCTTTGAGGGGGCGGCGCCTGCCGGCTTTGAAGACGGCATCACCGTTTTCACCACACGCCCGGACACGCTGTTTGGCGCGAGCTTTGTCGCGCTCTCCCCGGATCACCCGCTGACGATCCAGCTGGCGGAAAAGTCTGACGCGCTGAAAGCCTTCCGCGCGAAATGCGCGCAGGTGGGCACCAGCGAGGAGGCGATCGAGAAGGCCGAGAAGCTGGGCTTCGATACCGGCCTGACGGTTGCCCATCCGTTCGAGCCCGGACGGACGGTTCCGGTCTGGGTCGCGAACTTCGTACTGATGGGATATGGCACCGGCGCCATCTTCGGCTGCCCGGCGCATGACCAGCGCGATCTCGATTTTGCCCGCAAGTTCGGGCTGAACGTCTATCCGGTGGTGCTGCCGCCGGATGCGGACGCGGCCACCTTTGAGGTCGGCACCGAGGCGTATACCGGAACCGGACATATATATAAGTCAGGCTTCCTCGACGGACTTTCCATTGACGACGCCAAGCGCGCGGCGATTGCGAAGATCGAAGAAACCGGCCAGGGCGAAGGCAAGGTGAATTATCGCCTGCGTGATTGGGGCGTGTCTCGCCAGCGCTATTGGGGCTGCCCCATTCCGGTGATCCATTGCGACGATTGCGGGGTTGTGGGCGTTCCGCAGGCGGACCTTCCCGTGCGCTTGCCTGAAGACGTGACCTTTGACGTGCCCGGCAATCCGCTGGACCGCCACCCAACCTGGAAGCATGTGAACTGCCCGAAATGCGGCAAGCCGGCGCGCCGCGAAACCGATACGCTGGACACTTTCGTCGACAGCTCCTGGTATTACGCGCGCTTTGCCAGCGCGGCCGATCCGGCCGAGCGCGCCTACTGGCTGCCCGTGGACCAGTATATCGGCGGGGTGGAACATGCTGTTCTGCACCTTCTCTATTCCCGCTTCTTTGCCCGCGCGATGCGGGATGTGGGCGAACTTGATCTGCCTACGGGCGAACCGTTTGCCGGCCTCTTCACGCAAGGCATGGTAACGCACGAGACCTACAAGTCCGAGGCCGGAACATGGCTGGAACCCTCCGCCGTCGAGCGGAAAGATGGCAAGGTCTTCGAGATTGCCACCGGGCAGCCGGTGAAGGTCGGCGCCATCGAGAAGATGTCGAAATCGAAGAAGAACACGGTCGACCCTGACGCGATTGTGGCCACCTATGGGGCGGATGTGGCGCGCTGGTTCGTGCTGTCCGACTCTCCGCCCGAGCGGGATGTGGAGTGGACCCAGTCTGGCGCCGAAGGCGCCGCGCGTTTTGTTCAGCGGGTCTGGTCCTTCGTCGGCGCCCTGCCAGAGACGGGCCCCTTCCCTGCCCCCGGCAGTGATGACGCCTCAACCGCGCTGCGCAAGGCAAGCCACAAGGCGGTCGCCGGCATCGACAAGGCCATCGAGGAGTTCCGCTTCAACTCCGCCATCGCTACCGTGCATGAATGGGTGAACACGCTGAAGAAGGCCGAGAGCGACCCCGCAACAGTTGGGGCGCGGGCCGAAGGGGCCGACATGCTGGCTCGCTGTCTCGTTCCGTTCATGCCGCACCTGGCCGAAGCCTGCTGGGAGCGCCTCGGCAATCCGGGCCTTGTTTCACAGGCAAGCTGGCCGGAAGTTGATGGCTCACTGGTGGTCGATGATACGGTGACGCTGGCGGTTCAGGTGAACGGAAAGCGCCGCGCCGAAATCGTAGTGGCAAAGGATATGGCCAGTGATGCCGTCGAAGCGGCGGCCAAAGCCTTGCCTGAAGTGGCCACCTTTATCGAAGGCAAGAGCGTGAAGAAAACGATTGTTGTGCCCGGCCGGATTGTGAATATCGTGGTCGCATGAAGCGTCTTCTTGCCCCTCTTCTGCTCCTGGCCACTGGTGCGTGTGGCTTTCAGCCGGTCTATGCGCCGGTCAACGGGCAGTATGCCGAATCTGGCCTCATCTCTGTTTCGCCCATTGAGGGCCGCGAGGGGCACATGCTGCGCCGGGCTCTGCAGGAGGAGCTCGCCGTCGGCATGCCGGGGCTCACAGAACCGGTTACGCTGACAGTCAATCTGCAGAGCGATCTCACGCGGTTGGCCTTGCTGCCGGATGGCGCGGCGTCCCGTTCAAGCATCATGGCGAGCGGCAGCTACCGCCTTGAAGGCGAGAATGTACGGGTTACGGGACGGTCCGAAGTCGAAACCGGGTTCCTTGTGCCGGACTCTCCCTATGGTGATATTGCCGCGCAGACCGACGCGGGCGATCGCGCAATGCGGGTTCTGGCCAAACAGATCGCCGATGACATCCGTTTGAAGTTTGCGAGCCCCTGATGTTGCACAAGGGACGCGCGGCGGAAGGTTTCGCCCGGCGGCCTGATCCGGAAGTCTGGGCCGTGCTTGCCTTCAGCGAGGATGAAGGGTTGTCCTTCGATGCCGGCCAGGCACTCATCGCCAGCTGGGGTGGCAAGCAGGGCATGGATGTAACCGTGCTGGATGATGACACTATCAAGAAAGAACCCGCCCTTCTGTTCGATGCGCTGGAAGCGGTCTCGCTTCTGGGCGACGCCCGCGCCGTTCGGGTTCGCACAAGTGGCGACAAGATCGCCGCTTTGCTGGCCGAAGCCATCGAAGCGGGCGACAAGGATCCGGGGCGCTTTGCCGCCAAGCTCGTGATCGAAGCGGGGAGCCTCCCGGCGCGGTCAAAACTCCGCGCAGCGGCCGAAAGCGCCAAACGCGCCGCCTGCCTGCAGCTCTTCGCCGAAGAGGAAGCCGATGTGGCGAGCCGGGTGAAGACCGCCCTGCTGGCCGAAGGAGCAGTAATAGACCCCCCTGCCCTCGACGCTTTCGTCGGTGATTTGCCAGGAAACCGGGGGCTTGCGAATTCAGAAATCGAAAAGCTCGCCCTCTACGCGCGCGGGCTCGGCCGTCCGTTGACCCTTGAAGATGTGCGCGCGCTTTCGGCGACGGATGTGAAACAGGCGATTTCCGGCATCGTGGCCGCGGCGCTCGACGGCCGGCCGGGCGAAGCGCAGACCGCTTTCGACAAGCTTTCCGAGAACGGAACGAGCGGCATCTCCATCCTCCGCTCCCTTCAGATGGAAGTGCTCCGGATGCTGAGCGCTCATGAAAAGATTGCCGGGGGGGATGGAAACCCCGGAAAGTATCTGCGCCCGCCGGTCTGGCCAAATGAATGGCCGGCCTTTCGCGCGCGCCTTGGCAAATGGCCGGCGCGCCGCCTGATGCGGGTGATGGAACGCATCCATGATGCCGAGCGGCAGACCAAGCTGGCCGGGCCGACGGGGGACCCCGTGATCCGTCTGCTGATTAACGATCTGGCAAGGGCTGCCGAAAACGTTCGTTAACGGATTATTCAGCCGGGCGATTACTCCGGCGCGCGGCGCTTGGCCGTCAGCCGGCGGCACACTTCATCGAGCTGTTCCAGATCGCGATACTTGATGCGGATCTCGCCGCCATTCTTGCCATGGCGAATATCGACATCCAGGCCCAGCGTGCGGCTGATGTCCGCTTCGAGGGCTTCGGTGTTTATGTCCTTCACCTGCGGGGTGAGGCTGTCCATCGACTTGGTTTCGATCGGGGCGTTGCTGCGGGCTTCTCTCGCGCGCGCCTCAACCTCACGAACGCTAAGGCCCTTCTCCACCGCGATCTCGATCAGCGCTTCAGGATCCGGCGAACCGAGCGCGGCGCGAGCATGGCCGGCACTGATGCGGCCTTCACGGACATGGGTGCGCGCGCCATCGGGAAGCTGAAGCAGCCGAAGCGTGTTGGTGATATGGGCGCGGCTTTTGCCGACGCTGGAGGCAAGGCTCTCCTGTGTCCGGCCAAAGCGCTTCATCAGCGCCTCATAGGCTTCGGCCTCTTCAATCGGATTGAGGTCGGACCGCTGGACGTTTTCGATGATGCCGATCTCGAGCAGTTCGAGTTCATCGACATTGCGGACGACCGCGGGAATGGAAGTAAGCCCCGCCATCCGCGCCGCGCGCCAGCGGCGTTCGCCGGCGATGATCTGATACTTGCCCTCTTCCTTCGGATCCGGGCGGACCAAGATCGCCTGAAGCACACCTTTGGCTTTCAGCGAGTCGGCGAGTTCCCGGAGGTTCTCCTCGGTGAACGTCCGGCGCGGCTGAGCCGGATTGCGCCGGATATGGTCGATGGCAATTTCGGTTGCGCCGCCCTGGCTGCCGGCTGGAGCGCCGGTTGCTGACGAGGCTGTTTCGCCCGAAGCAGCAGGCGCAGAGGGTTGGGCGGTGGGCCGGACATTCATCGCCTCCACTTCGCCGATCAGGGCCGAGAGACCCCGGCCAAGCCGGCTGGGTCGACCGCGATTGTCTTCTGCCGGGTCGCTCATGCCGCCCTCGCCTTTTCACGCTGCAGCACTTCAGAAGCGAGACGGATATAGGCCTCGCTGCCGGGGCAACGATAATCATAGAGCAGCGCAGGCTTGCCGAAGGATGGCGCCTCCGACAGGCGGACGTTACGCGGAATGACGGTGTTGTAGACCTTCGAGCCGAAGAAAGCGCGGACCTCATTGGCCACCTGGTCCGACAGGCTGTTGCGGCGGTCATACATGGTGAGCACCACGCCCTGGATTTCGAGCGTCGGATTGAGGCCGGAGCGAACTACCTCGACGGTGCGCAGAAGCTGGGTCAGACCTTCCAGCGCGAGGAATTCGCACTGGAGCGGCACCAGCAGCGCGTCCGAAGCCGTCATGGCATTGACCGTGAGCGCCGAAAGCGAAGGCGGGCAATCGATCAGCACATAGTCATACTTAACCAGTCCGCCCTGTTCGACCCGGTCGATATAGGAGTGCAGCGACTCCTTCAGCCGGTATGACCGGTGGGCATCCCCAGCGAGCTCGGTTTCGACCCCGGAAAGGTTCTCGTCGCCCGGAACGATGTCGAGGCGCGGAACGATGGTTGAGAGGACAGCCTCCTCGAGCGGCACACGGTCGACCACCAGATCATAGGAGGTCATCAGGCGCTCGGCACGTGAAATGCCAAGGCCGGTGGACGCATTACCCTGAGCATCGAAATCGACGATCAGGACGCGGCGGCCGACGGCGGCGAGCGCGGTCCCGAGATTGATGGAGGTCGTCGTCTTGCCGACACCCCCTTTCTGATTCACCACAGCGAAGATTCTCGGCCTAGTCATGACGACGTAAGACCTCCCTGACAATCAAAATGACGCCTGACCCACCACTGCGACTTGGAATCGCTTCATAAGCGAAATTCCACCTTTGGCGGGCTTCAGTCAATTCTTCTTTCCAGCGTTCGCCCTTCGGGAAAACCCCCGTTGCGCCTTTTCGGAGCCAGGGAGACGCGTATTCCAGAAGTTGTGGCATTGGCGCAAAGGCCCGCGCGGTGACGATCTCCGCCTTGCTCGGCGGCGCTGCCTCGATCCGGCCCTGATAGACAGACGCGTTCAGGCCCGCCGCCTCGATGGCCGCGCGGAGGAAGGCGCATTTCTTGCCGACGGATTCCATCATTGTGACATGAGCTTTCGGGCGCGCTGCCGCGATGACGAGCCCGGGAAAGCCAGCGCCCGATCCGAGATCCACAATGCGGGCCGTTTCCGGAATGTGATCCAGAAGCTGCCAGGAGTCGCCGACATGGCGCGTCCAGATCTGAGGCCACTCCTTCGGACCGATCAGATTTGACTTCTGCCGCCAGACATCGAGTTCCGAAATGATCCGGTCGAGCCGATTCAATGTTTCACGTGAAACATCGTTGGCGGCCAGAAAGGCCGCGCGGTCATCATGCGCGCTCATTTTCACCCCGCTTTGCGGATGCGGCGGACGTGTCCGAGTAGCGCCGTCAGCGCCCCCGGTGTGACGCCTTCGATCCTGGCGGCCTGACCAAGTGTGCCTGGGCGGACCGCTTTCAGTTTCTGGCGCACTTCGTTCGAGAGGCCGCCAATCTGATCATAGTCGAGATCACCCGGAAGGCTCAGCGCCTCATCCCGGCGGAGCGCGGCCACGTCCTCGGCCTGGCGATCGAGATAGGCAGAATAAAGCGCTTCAATCTCGATCTGCGCAACAATTTCGGCGGGCACTTCGGAAAGCTCAGGCCAGACGGCAATCAGACGAGAGAAGCCGATGTCCTTATAGGAGAGATATTCCCAGGCAGAGCGGACGCGGCCATCCTGATTGACCGTCCACCCATTCCGCGCGGCAGCCGCCGGACTGAGATTGAGACTTTTCAGAAGATTCCGGGCCGATTCCAGCGCCCGATGTTTCACGTGAAACATTGCGGCGCGTTTCTCGCCCACGACACCCGCTTCGATGCCTTTTCCGGTGAGACGCTGATCGGCATTGTCCGCCCGGAGCGCCAGGCGGTATTCGGCCCGCGAGGTGAACATCCGATAGGGCTCGGTCACACCGCGGGTCACCAGGTCGTCGATCAGAACGCCGATATAGGCTTCCGCGCGGTCGAAGATGATGGGGTCTTTCCCGACAGCGGCGCGCGCGGCGTTGAGGCCGGCCATTAGCCCCTGGGCGCCGGCCTCTTCATATCCCGTCGTCCCATTGATCTGTCCGGCGAGATACAGGCCGGGCATCTGTTTGACTTCCAGCGCGGGGCTGAGCGCGCGTGGATCGACATAATCATATTCGATGGCATAGGCGTGCTGGAGGATGGCAACATCCTCGAGACCCGGAATCGTACGGATGAACTTCTCCTGGACCTCTTCGGGAAGCGAGGTGGAGATGCCGTTCGGATAGACGGTGTGATCATCGAGGCCTTCGGGCTCCAGAAACACCTGATGCCGGTCGCGGTCGCCGAACCGGTTCACCTTGTCTTCGATCGAGGGGCAATAGCGCGGACCGCGTCCGGAAATGGCGCCGGAATAGACCGCCGACTCTTCCATATGCGCTTCGATGATCGAATGGGTTTCCGGTGTCGTCCAGGTGATGCCGCATTGAACCTGCGGGACGGTGATTTCCGAATTGAGGAAGGAGAACGGGATCGGCTGCTCATCGGCTGGCTGCATCTCGAGCCGGTCCCAATGGATGGTACGGCCATCCAGGCGGGCCGGGGTTCCGGTCTTGAGGCGGCCCATCGGAAGGCCAATGGCATAGAGCCGGTCGGACAAGCCAAGGGCAGGCGCTTCGCCAATCCGGCCCGCGGGAATGCGTTTGGCACCGATATGAATGACGCCCTTGAGGAAGGTACCCGTGGTGATGACGACCCTGGCCGCCGGATAGCGTTTGCCGGTGAGGCCAATCACGCCGCAGACCTTGCCGTCCTCGACGATCAGATCTTCAGCGCCGTCTTCGATGAGGGTGAGGTTGGGATAGTCAGCGAGCTCGGCCTGCATCGCCTCGCGGTAAAGCTTCCGGTCGATCTGCGAGCGGGGGCCCCAGACGGCGGGGCCTTTGGACCGGTTGAGCATCCGGAACTGGATGCCGGCCTTGTCAGCCATACGTCCCATGACGCCGTCGAGCGCATCGATCTCTCGAACGAGGTGACCCTTGCCGAGACCACCGATCGCGGGGTTGCAGCTCATCTCGCCAATGGTGGAGAGCTTGTGGGTGATGAGCGCCGTGCGCGCGCCAAAGCGGGCAGAGGCCGCCGCCGCTTCGCAGCCGGCATGGCCGCCGCCAATCACAATCACGTCGAAATCCGGGAAGTCCGGCATTAACCAACCCTTAAGCGCTGCTTGAGGCGGCTATATAACGCCGGGCGCCCTCAAACCCTAGGGGTCATTTTCCGATGCAGAACTTGGAGAACACGGCCCCGAGAACGTCTTCCACATCGACCTTGCCGATGACGGAAGAAAGCTGGCGCAGCGCCATGCGGACATCTTCGGCGGCAAGCTCGGCGCCAATATCCTGGGCGAGGGCTTCCCGGGCGGAGACCAGGCTGGCAAGACCGGCGGCGAGTTTTTCCCGGTGCCGCGCGCGGGTGATGACCGGGGCTTCAACCGAAGCGGCGCGCTGGGAGACAAAACCGGCAATCCAGGATTCGAGCGTATCAATGCCTTCGCCGGTGACCGCCGACACAGGCAGCGCGCCATCCGGCGCGAGAATGGCTGGCCGGGCATCGGCCTTGTTGAAGACGACAATATCTTGCGCCTCGATGGGGCCGGGGGGAGGGGAGGGGGCCGCGCCATCTATCACATGAATGCGGAGGTCCGCTTCGGCCGCTGCCCGGCGCGCGCGGCGCACGCCTTCCGCCTCGACCACGTCTTCGGTCTCGCGCAGGCCCGCCGTGTCCGCAATCCAGACGACCTGTCCGCCGAGGATGATCCTCACCTCGACAATGTCGCGCGTCGTGCCGGCGATGTCGGTGACGATGGCGGCTTCCCGCCGGGCCAGGCGGTTGAGGATGGAGGACTTGCCGGCATTAGGCGGGCCGACGATTGCAATCCGGAACCCGTCCCGGATGCGTTCACCGACGCCCCGGTCCCCGAGCCCCGTCTCTATTTCCGCGATCACCTTGGCGAGCCGTTCGAGGATTGGCCGGACGGTGTCTTCCGGCACGTCTCCCTCATCGGGAAAGTCGATCATCACCTCGATGAGGGCGAGGGCGCCGGTCAGTTCCTCGCGCCAGGTATCATATATTTCGGTGAGACCGCCGCCGAGCTGGCGAAGGGCCTGGGATTTCTGCGCGGTGGTTTCGGCCTCGATAATGTCAGCGACGCCTTCGGCCTCGGTAAGATCCAGTTTACCATTTTCAAAGGCCCGGCGCGTGAACTCTCCGGGTTCAGCCAGGCGTATTCCGGACACGGACGTCAGCGCACGGAGGGCATGATCGATGACTGCCGGCCCGCCATGCAGGTAGAGCTCCAGCGTGTCTTCACCGGTATAGGAGTGCGGCGCCCTGGCGTGGAGCGCGATCCCCTGGTCGATCAACTCGCCGGATGTGTCATATATATATGTGAGGGACGCGCGCTTCGGCTCCGGCAGACCGGACGCGAGAAACCGCTTTCCAACCTCGGCAACTGCGGGGCCGGAAATTCGGATGATGGCAATGGCCGACGGCGGAGGGCCTGAGGCGAGCGCACAGATTGTATCTTGCGCGCCCATCGCGCCAGGCTCCCTAGTTCTTCATCGCTTCGAAGAATTCTTCGTTGGTCTTCGTCTGCTTCAACTTGTCGAGCAGGAACTCGACCGCATCGGTCGTGCCCATTGGGCCAAGGATGCGGCGCAGGATGTAGATCTTCGAAAGCTGGTCCTGCGGCGTGATGAGTTCTTCTTTCCGCGTGCCCGACTTCATGATGTCGATGGCCGGGAAGGTGCGCTTGTCGGCAATCTTCCGGTCGAGGACGACTTCGGAGTTACCGGTGCCCTTGAACTCTTCGAAGATAACCTCGTCCATACGGCTGCCGGTATCGATCAGGGCGGTGGCGACGATCGTCAGCGAACCGCCATTCTCGACATTCCGCGCCGCGCCGAAGAAACGCTTCGGGCGTTGAAGGGCGTTGGCGTCCACACCGCCGGTGAGCACCTTGCCGGAGGAAGGAACGGTAGTGTTGTACGCCCGGCCAAGGCGTGTGATCGAGTCGAGCAGGATGACGACATCGCGCTTGTGTTCGACAAGGCGTTTGGCTTTCTCGATGACCATCTCGGCCACCTGGACGTGGCGGGTCGCCGGCTCGTCGAAGGTGGAGGCAACAACCTCTCCCTTCACGGTGCGGCGCATGTCGGTCACCTCTTCCGGGCGCTCATCAATCAGCAGAACGATGAGATAGCATTCGGGATGGTTCTCTTCGATGGCGGCCGCGATGTTCTGCATCAGAACGGTCTTACCCGTGCGCGGCGGGGCGACGATCAGGGCGCGCTGGCCTTTGCCGATGGGCGCGACGATATCGATGACGCGGCCCGAGCGGTCTTTCTTGGTCGGATCGCGGCTCTCCATCTTGAGGCGCTTTTCCGGATAGAGCGGGGTGAGGTTGTCGAAGTGGACCTTCTTGTTGGCCTTTTCCGGCTCCTCGAAATTGATGCGGCTCACATCGGTCAGCGCGAAGTAACGCTCGCTGTCCTGCGGGGCGACGATCGGACCTTCGACGGTGTCGCCGGTGCGGATGTTGGCTTTCTTCAGCACTTCCGGGCTGACATAAATGTCGTCCGGGCCGGGCAGGTAGTTTGATTCCGGTGAGCGGAGGAAACCGAACCCGTCGGTGAGCACTTCCAGCACGCCCTGACCGGTGATCTCGACTTCGCTGTCTGCCAGTTCCTTGAGGATGGCGAACAGCATGTCCTGCGTCCGCATCGAGGAAGCGTTCTCGATCTCGAGCTCCTCGGCATAAGCGAGGAGTTCTTCAGGCGACTTCGCCTTGAGTTCGCGCAGAGTCACACTGGTAAGGTTGTCGAGCATCGTGGAAGCCATTCGGGCAGTATCCGGACTGGAAAAGTCAAAAGGGGAGGGGCCGGGCGAATATACATCGCGGCGCCAAAGGACTTGGCGGGCCAGCCCGTGCCTTATCCGTCACAAACCCGCCGCCCGTCAAGCGATTGTGGCCGTGGCCCGCTCAGAAAGGCTTAACGATCACCAGGATCACAACGCCGATCATCAGCAGGAAAGGCACCTCGTTCATCATCCGCAGGGTCTTGGCCTGAACGGTGCCGGTCACCCGATCAACTTTCTTGCCTAGGCCGATGAAGTAGCCATGCAGACCGGAAATGATCAGCACGAGCAGAAGTTTCGCGTGAAACCATCCCTCGAGATAAAGCTGCCCGCCGCGTTGCCAGTCGACATAGACCATCGCGAGGCCGAAAAGCCATACGAGGACGAGGCTGGGATTGAGGATGATCATCCGGAGCTGGCCGGAGGATTTCTTCATCGTTTCGAAGAGGGCTTCCCCGGGCTGGCTGGAGAGCTGGTGGATCTTGTAGCGCGGATAGACCAGCAGGCCCGCCATCAGCGCGATGACGAACACCACGTGCCCGGCCTTCAGCCAGTTATAGAGGTCCATATCTGCGCTCCCCGTTAAACAGCGTTTTCCGTGATACGGACGCCGGCTTTCTGTTTCCTTTCCGCATGGGGACACCCGCTCCAGCCGGAAGGGCAGAGGCGGTCACCGGCGCAGGAGCGGATAACTGCCTTCATTGAGAGCGCCTGGGTCACTTCGCCCGCCATGGTGGCGATAAAGCCGGGATGGGTGCCCAGCGCCTCGACCCGGGTATAGCTTGCCGCGCCGTGTTTCTCGGCCACCAAGCGGTATTCCTCGCCAAGCTCCACCAGCGTTTCGATATGCTCAGACACAAAGGCGATAGGCGCGATCAGGATATTTCCGCCCTGATCGGAAATCCGGGCGATCTCTTCTTCGGTGGCCGGTCCAATCCATTTCATCGGGCCAACACGGGACTGGTAACAAACGCTGACTTCCCAATGGGCAGGCACGCGCCCGGCCACCATTTCAGCCAGCGCCTCGCACTGCCACTGATACGGGTCGCCCGCTTTGATCACACTTTCCGGCAGGCCATGGGCCGAAAGGAGAAGCTTTACCTGGTCAGGCCGGCCAGCCCGTTCCCAGGCTTCCATGATCCGGTCGACATGCGCGGAAACGAAATTTTCCTCGAAAGGATAGCAGCAGACCGTGCGGCTCTGGCCCTTGTACGCCTTGTTCCAGGCGGTGAGGGAAGATCCCGTCGTGGTGGTGGAGAATTGGGGGTAAAGGGGCAGGAGCACGACTTCATCGGCGCCCCATTTCTGAACTTCAGCCGCCGCTTCCTCGGTGAAGGGATGCCAATAGCGCATGGCGATGAAGCAGCGGACCTCATCCCCCGGAAGCCGCATTGCCAGTTCTGCCTCAAGCGCAGCGGACTGTTTCTTCGTCTCGCCGAGCAGGGGAGAACCGCCGCCGGCATCCATCAGGGCATAGTTTTGCTTCACCATAGGGGCGCGCCGGGAAGAAATTATCCTGGCAACCAGCCATCTGATCGGAAGAGGTGCCCGGATGATGGCCGGATCGCGGAATAGATTTTTCAGGAAGGGCTGAACATCGTCGCCAGTATCCGGGCCACCCAGGTTGAACAGCACAACAGCGATCCGGCGGCCCATCTCGGCCCTCACTTTCTATTCGGTTCTGATCAGTTCCAACACGCGTTCGACATGCGCAATCGGGGTCTCGGGGCGGATGCCATGACCGAGATTGAAGATATGGGGCCGGCCCCGGTAGGCGTCCAGCAATTGCCGGACCCGTGCGTCAAGTCGCCCACCCCCTTCGATCAGCAGCAGGGGATCGAGATGGCCCTGAACCGGAAAGCCTGCCGGCAGCTCGGCATTGATGAAAGCTGGGGAGGCCGCCGTGTCCAGGCCAACGGCCGTCACTCCGGTTTCGCGCACATATTCGGGTAGCATGACGCCCGCGCCGCGCGGAAAGCCGATCACTGGCACCGTAATGCCGATCTCCCGAAGCCGGGCGACCAGCTTCCTGGTCGGTTGGATGACCACTTCGCGGAAGATGTTGTCGGGCAGGCCCTCGGCCCAGCTGTCGAACAGCATCAGCGCGTCGGCCCCCGCCTCAACTTGGCGGGAGAGATAATATGCGGTCGCTTCGGTGACCTGATCCATCACTGCGGCCAGGTCCTCCGGCCGGCCGTGGGCCCAGCGCCAGGCGGTGGACTTGTCGGTCTTCCCCCGGCCCTCAACGGCATAGAGGCTGACCGTCCAGGGAGAACCGGCAAATCCGATCAGCGTGGTGGAGGGGGGCAGGGACGCCTTCACGCGGGAAACGGTTTCATAAACAGGCGCAAGCCGGTCAGCCGCCTTCTGGGGCGTCACCATTCCCAGATCAGACGGGCCGGATATCTGTTCGACCAGGGGGCCTTCTCCCTTCTCGAAAGCCACTTTCAGACCCATCGCATCCAGGATGAGCAGGATGTCTGCGAAGAGGATTGCCCCGTCCATGCCATACCGGCGGATGGGTTGAAGGGTGGCTTCGGTGGCAAGAGAAGGCGTGTAGCAGAAGTCGAGGAAGTCTTTCGCCCTCGCTCTCGTCTCCAGATATTCGGGCAGGTGGCGCCCAGCCTGACGCATCATCCATACCGGAGGAACTTTCACAGTCTCGCCTGACAGCACAGCCAGCAATTTCTTAACGGACGTTGCCACGCAGTCCCCTTCCCGATCTCATCTAAATGCCCGTCAGGGCGCTTATGATTATAACCCCGAGGGATTCAGGGATAACCTGTCTGTTAACGCTTTATCCCGTCAAATCCACAGGCGAGTCACAGATTGGTCCGCGACGCTTTGGCGTTTCAAATCCGAAATGAGTCAATGGTTAACAGGGTGTAAACGTCCGTGTTGGAATCACAGAGGAGAACGCAGCGTGACTCTCCAGAGGTGAGAATCCTGCAATTGTGAGTCGCCTGTGAATCCGTGTGTGTGATTTGAAATTCCACATGGGAGTCACACCCCTTGTGAAATCGCCGCCAGACCGGCAAGAGACTTTCGTGACCCAGCCTCAACGCCCCAGCATCTATTTCAATGTGCATCTCGTGTCCGACAGTACGGGCGAGACGCTCAACGCCATCCAGCGCGCGGCCTGCGCCCAGTTCGAGAATGTGCAGCCGCTGGAACACAACTATTATCTGGTTCGCTCCGAACGTCAGCTTGAAAGAGTGATGAAGGAGATCGAGGCGGCTCCCGGCGTGGTGTGGTATACTATCTCAGATGGCGCCCTGCGCGGCCGGTTGGAAGCCTTCTGCCGTGAGCGGAGCATTCCGACCCTGCCGGTGCTGGACCCGTCCATCGCCATGCTGAGCCGCCATCTGGGCGTGGCGCCGAATAACCGGGTCGCCGGTCAGCACGCGCTGGACGAAGACTATTTCGAGCGGATGGAAGCCATCAACTTCACTCTGGCCCATGATGATGGGCAGAATGTGGAAAGCCTGATCGGCGCCGACGTTATCCTCCTGGGGGTCAGCCGTACCTCGAAGACGCCAACCTGCGTGTATCTGGCTAACCGGAAAGTGAGGGCAGGGAACATCCCGCTGGTGCCCGGCGTGCCGCTGCCGGAGTTCATGGAAAAGCTCGGCGACAAGGGCCCGCTGGTAGTGGGCCTCAAGATCTCCGCCGAACGCCTCGTGCAGATCCGCCGCCAGCGCCTCATCTCGTTGAACCAGGATGAGATCACCGAATACGCCGATGAAGAAGCCGTGCGCGACGAGATCACCCAGGCCAATCGCCTGTTTCAGCGCAATGGCTGGAAAACGATCGATGTCTCCCGCCGCTCCGTGGAAGAGACCGCCGCGGGCATTCTCAACATGCTGCATGAACGCTGGGGACATTCATGAGCCTGGCCGTCACGCTTGCTTCCACCAGCAAGAGCCGGCGCGCGCTGCTTGCTGCTGCTGGCGTCGAGGCAGAGAGCGCGGCGCCGAATGTGGATGAGGAAGCCTTCCGCAACACCATGCGCGCCAACAAGCTGCCCGTGCGCGAACAGGCCATGCAGCTGGCCGAACTCAAGGCGATGCGCGTGTCTTCCAAACGCTCTGGCCTGGTGATTGGCGGCGATCAGATGCTTGCCCTTGGCGACCAGGCCTTTGATAAACCGGCTGATCTGGAAGCGGCAAAAAATCACCTGCGCCAGCTTTCGGGGAAATCCCATACGCTGGAAACCGCTATTGTGGTCTGTGAAGATGGCGCGCCGGTATGGCGCCACCTTGCCCGGCCGAAACTGACCATGCGCCCGCTCACGGAAGAATATATCGAGAATTATGTCTCGACCTGTGGCGACGCGCTTCTCTCGACTGTGGGGGCTTACCAGCTCGAGGGTCTGGGCGCGCAGCTGTTTGCGCGGATCGAGGGAGATTATTTCTCCATTCTCGGCCTGCCGCTGCTGCCGCTCCTGGATTACCTCCGTATCCGGAAAGTGCTCCCTACATGACACATCTTCTCGGCGTAGTGGGTGATCCCATCGCCCATTCACTCTCGCCCTTCATTCACAATGGATGGCTGCGTGCCCACCAGATCGATGCGGTCTATTCCGCGTTCGAGGTGAAGGCCGGTGAACTTGCTGCCGGGCTGGACGGTCTCGCCCGTCAAGGTGTGATTGGCCTCAACGTCACCCTTCCGCACAAGGAAGAAGCCCTCCGCCTCTCTGCCTCGGTCAGCGAAACGGCGCAGCGGCTCGGCGCGGTGAATTTTCTTGTCCGCCGAGACAATGGCTGGATCGGGGATAATACAGACGCGGGCGGGTTCGGCCTCACGCTGGACTATGGTGATATAGATGTCTCCGGCCGCACGGTATTTCTGCTCGGGGCAGGGGGCTCGGCGCGCGCCGTGGCATCGGTGCTGACCGAGCGCGGCGCAAAGCTGACCCTCTGTAACCGGACCGTCGACCGGGCAGAAGTCCTGAAGCGGGATCTGGCGCCTGGCGCGCGCGTCCTCTCGCTGGAAGAAGGCTTGCGCCAGCTTCCCTCTGCCGCCCTCGTCGTCAACACACTCAGCCTGGGTCATTCGGGCGAAAAGCTGGAGCTGCCAGAAGCGGCCGGCGGCATTTTCTATGACATCAGCTATGGCAAGGGCGCGGCCGCCGCGCTGGCCGAAGCCAAGACCAAAGGCTGGCGCACGCTGGACGGGCTCGGCATGCTGGTTGCCCAGGCAGCCATCAGCTTTGATCACTGGTTCGGCATCATGCCGGACATGGCCGAAGCTCATGCCCGCTGCCGCAAACTTGTGGAGGCCACTTCATGATCATCCTCGGGCTGACCGGTTCAATCGGCATGGGCAAGTCTGCCACGGCGAGCCTTTTCCGGGATGGCGGCGTGCCGGTCTATGATGCCGACGCGGCCGTTCATGCGCTCTATGCGGAAGGCGGCGCAGCGGTGGCCCCGATTGAGGAAGCCTTTCCCGGCGTCGCCGAAAAGGGCGCCATCGACCGGCAGAAGTTGCGCGCCCGCGTGCTGGATGATGCCGCCGCGATGAAGCGGCTGGAAGGCATCGTCCATCCCCTCGCCGGAGAAGCCCAGCTCGATTTCCGCCGCCGCGCCAAGGAGCAGGGGTCGCCCTTCGCCGTGCTGGATATTCCGCTGCTGTTTGAAACCGGCGGAAACCGGCATTGCACCTACACGCTGGTGGTCACCGCGCCGGCCGATGTGCAGCGGGCCCGCGTGCTCGCCCGGCCGGGTATGACGGAAGAGGCGTTCGAGGCCATTCTCGCGCGCCAGATGCCGGACGCCGACAAGCGCGCCCGCGCCGACTTTATCCTGTCGACAGCCCATGGTTTCGACTTTGCACGCGACCAGGTCCGCGCCATCATTGCCCTGATGCAGCGAATCGCATCGGGAGAGGCGCCATGACTGACCGTATCCGCGAAATCGCGTTCGATACTGAAACCACCGGCCTCAATCCGAATGAGGGCGACCGGATCATCGAGATCGGCGCGGTCGAGATGATCAATCACATCCCGACGGGCAAGACGTTCCGCCGCCTGATCAATCCCGGCAAACCGGTGTCGGAAGCCACGATCCGCATCACCGGCATCACGGATGATCACCTGCGCGACAAGCCGCCGTTCGAGCATCCAGACATTATAGAGGCCTTCCTAGACTTTCTGGGCGACGCCACCATCGTGGCGCACAATGCCAGCTTCGACCGCGGCTTTCTGAATATGGAATTGCAGCGCTGCGGGCGGGACATCATTCCGGAGGCGCGCTGGGTCGATACGGTGCAGATTGCGCGCAAACGCTATCCCGGCGCCCCGGCCAGCCTGGACGCGCTCTGCAAGCGCTTTGACATTTCCCTTGAAAGCCGCACCTTTCACGGCGCGCTGCTCGATAGCCAGCTTCTGGCGAGCGTCTATCTGGAACTGCTAGGCGGGCGGGCTCGCGCCTTTGCGTTCGAACCGGCCTTTGACAGCAGCAACTACAAGCGCCCCGCCGCGCAACAGCGGCCAGAGCCGCTGGGATCTCTGATCACCGAGGCAGAGCGCGCCGCCCATGCCGCGCTTGTGGAAAAGCTTGGGCCGGACGCGCTCTGGAAGGCGTATACCTGACGGGCGATCAGTTCGCGCCGCCATTCCCATTCTGCCGCTCGGCGGCGCGCCGGTATTGCGCCTGATACAGCGCAACAAAATCGACCGGATCGATCAGCAGGGGCGGGAAGCCGCCCTCACGGGTGATCTCGGCGATGATCCGGCGGGCAAACGGGAACAGCAGGCGGGGGCATTCGATGAGCAGCATCGGCTCAACCTGGTTTTCCGGAACGCTCTGCAGTTGAAACAGGCCCGCATAGTCGAGTTCGGAGATGAACAGGACGGTGTCGCCGGCCGTCGCTTTGGCCGAAAGTTTCAGGGAAACCTCGAACAGGCCGTTGCCGTCGGCATGCGGCGTGGCGCCCACATCGATCCCCAGATCGATATTCGGCTGGGTTTGAACCGGAGCATGGCCCGGATTCTCGAAAGAGAGATCCTTCACATACTGGCCGAGCACGCGAAGGCTCGGCGGATTGGCGGGCTGCTGACCGGGGGTGGGGTTTCCGGGGGCGCTCGTATCTGTCATTATCCACCTCTGAAGTTAGGGCCTCGCGCCTAGCATGCAGCCCCGTCAGGTGCAACGCATGGGCTGGCAACAGGACGGTACTGGCACTATGTGTGCCTGAGAGCCTGTAAACGCACTGAAGGATTTCGCCGCTAAAATGTCCAACCCGCTGATTGAAGTCCTTATCCTTGCGGCTGTCGCCCTGTTCGTTCTGTGGCGCCTGTACTCCGCGCTCGGCAGGGGCGGGGATGAAGGCCCGATGCAGCGTCCTGCGCCAACGCCGGAAAAGCGCGCCCCGCAGGGAGAGGCGCCGGTTCCCATGCAGCGCCGCGTGGACAATGAGCGTCCGATCTTCACCGGCCCGGCCGCCGCTGGCCTGGAAGACATCTATAATGCCGACCGGTCTTTCCGCGCTGAAGAGTTCATGCGCGGCGCCAAGGCCGCCTATCAGATGATTGTCGCGGCCTATGCCAAAGGCGATCGCAATGCCCTGCGCCCGCTGCTGGATGATGATGTCTATGAAGCCTGGGACGCGGCAATTGCAGAGCGGGATGCCAATGGCGCCCGCCCGTTCGAATTGCTGCGCATCAAGAAGGCCGAGATTGAGCGCGCTGAACTCGACGGCAGCATGGCCCGGGTGATGGTGCGCTATGAAGCAGAACTGGGCGATGGCGAGACCACGCGTATTGCCAAGGAAATCTGGACCTTCATGCGCAATGTGTCCTCCAGCGACCCGAACTGGTTGTTGGACGATGTGGATGTTGCCGCCTGACCGACTTTTCCCTCCCGCATCATCAAAATGGATGAAGAACCAAAGTTTGTTCACTGATATCCAAAGCGGTCACTAACGCTTTGGATATTGGAGCAATTCATGGTCGTTCTTTCGAGGTTGGTTCTGCCTGTCCTATCTTTAACTGTGTTTCTGGTCTTTTCAGGCTTGGAGGCCAATGCGCAGGGCTCAATCACAGCGAAAAGTGGGGGGTTTTTCACGAAACTTGATGCCTGTGTTAATACCCGGCAGGCAGCCGACGACAATGTCGCTCTTGAAAGAGCTAAAATCGGCGCTGCCGGAAATATTAGAATTACCCGTTACGATGCGTGCAGCTGTAAAGCGACCCCAGCTCCAAACGGATCTCCCACGCCGTTTTTTGAGTGTACTGTAAACGCGCGTTACGAGCCGGTTTCCAAATATCCCGGTGGAATTGTGACGGGAATAGGGACGGCTATCGGGCGCGAGGGGGGTACTCAGACCGATGCGTGTGAGAACGCAAAGGAACAAGCAAAAGGGGAAATCAGACTTCACAGCGTGCGGTATAATTATGGCAAACTGAACGCGCAAATTACAAAATACGAACCCTGCCAGTGTGAGAACTCGCCGGGAGGATCCACAATAGTCTGTTCGGTCGAGGCGTTTTATAAGGTAGACTGACATTCGCTGCCTCGACCGTTTCGTGTAATTGGAATCTTTCTAACCACGCTCTAACGGGACAAAAGGGGTTCCATGTTACGTTTGATTGTAGGGGCCATCGCTGCCTTTTTTCTGGCTGCCTGTCAGTCAACGCAGCCGCCAGCACCGCCGCCCGGCCAGCAGGTACCCGGCCTGTTTACGCCCCCGCCGGCCTCCAGCCCGGCAAGCTACCGCGATCTGCCCGGCTGGCAGGGCGCTCCGCTGGCCGCCTCGCTCGAGGCGTTCCGGCGCACCTGTGACCGGTTCTCGCGCCGCGCCTGGGACGCGCCGCTTTCGCGCAACGCCGCCTGGGCCGGAACAGCAGAAGACTGGGGCCCCGCCTGCGCCTCGCTTTCCACCCCGCTGGATGACGCGGCCGCCCGGCGAGTGTTTGAATCCCTCTTCGTCCCGGTCGAGATCATCGACCCGGAAGGCAAGCCGCGCTTCACCGGCTATTTCGAGCCGATGTATGAAGCCCGCCGCTCGCCCGAGCCCGGTTTCACCGAACCTGTGCTCGCTCTGCCGTCTGATTTTGTCGCCAATGGGGACAGCCCGCTCCAGCGCCTGCCCAATGGCACCACCCGGCCTTATCCTCCGCGCGCGGAGATCACTTCAAACGTCTCTGCGCCGGTTATCGCCTGGGCCCATCCCTCGGATGTGTTCTTCCTGCAGGTGCAGGGCTCAGGCCGCCTCGTCTTTCCGGATGGCCATACGATGCGCGCCGCTTATGCCGCGCATAATGGCCAGCCTTTCAAATCTGTTGCCAACTGGCTGATCGAAACCGGCCGCATCACGCGGGGGGAGGGGTCGATGCAGGGCATCCGCGCCTGGATGGACCGTGCGTCCCCGGATGAAGTGCGCCAGGCCATGAACATCAATCCGCGTTTTGTCTTCTTCCAGTCATTGCCTGAAGGGGACGCCGCGCTGGGCCCCAACGGCGCGCACAATGTGCCGCTCACCCCGCTCGGTTCGATGGCGGTGGATCCGTCCTTTCATGCGCTGGGCGTGCCGATGTTTGTGCAGACCACCGCGCCCGGCCTCGGCGGGGCCTGGTCCGGCCTGCTGATCGCGCAGGATACCGGCGGCGCCATCAAGGGCCCCGTGCGCGGCGACATCTATTTCGGCACCGGCTTTGACGCAGGCCAGCGCGCAGGCACGATGAATGCGCCCGGCCGCCTCTGGGTGCTTCTGCCACGCAAGGTGGCCGAGCGGCTCTATCACACTCTGGGTGCCCGTCCCGTCGCGGCGCTCGAAACTGCGCCGGGCATGGGGTAAGCCGGTGAAAGGCCGCCGGCTCAGCGAAGAAGAGGCCCGCGCCTGGGCGAAAGTTGCCTCAACAGTGAAACGCATCGGCCCGCGCGAAGCGTCGCTGCCGGAGTTTCAGGCTGCGCTGGAAGCAGGTGAAGCCGAGCTGCGCGAAGAGAAAAAACCCGCGCGTAAAACGCCCCTGCGCGCTGTATCGCCAGAGCCCCCAGCCCCCAAAGTGCCGGTCCCGCCGGCAGACCGCGGCCGCGAAAAGCGGGTGCGGCGCGGCAAGCTAGACATCGCCGCCACCTTCGATCTGCACGGCCATACCCAGATCAGCGCGGCCCGCGCGCTGCCGGGCTTCCTTATTGCTCAGCAGGCAGATGGCGCGCGCTGCGTGCTCGTCATCACCGGCAAGGGGCGGGAAGGGCAGGGCGTGCTGCGCCGCAATTTCCTGCTCTGGCTGGAAAGCCCGGAGGCGCGCGCGCTCGTCTCCGGCTATGCCGAATCCCATCCCAAGCATGGCGGCAGCGGCGCCTTCTATGTATTCCTGAGGCGGACGGAATAAAAAAGCCGGGCCCCGAAAAGCCCGGCTCTTGAAACTGTCTGCTACCAGAGGATCAATCGAAGTCGCGGAACACGTCTGCGGCCGACACGTCCTTCTTGCGGATATCCTCTTCCTCGGCCTCGTAGGCGTCAGCGGTATCCTTGGCCGGGGTGAGGCCGGGGCCTTCGCCGCGTGCGGCGCGTTCGGCGTCCATCTTGCGGCGGCGGTCAGACGCCTTGGAGATCACCTCGTCCAGTTCGATCTGGCTGCAGAGGCCCAGTGTCACCGGGTCAACCGGGCGGATATTCTGGGCGTTCCAGTGAGACTTGTCGCGCACATTGTTGATCGTCGTCTTGGTGGTGCCGATCAGCTTGATGATCTGCGCGTCGGTCACTTCCGGGTGGTTGCGGATGAACCAGGCCACGGCATCGGGCTTGTCCTGGCGGCGGATCACCGGTGTGTAGCGGCTGCCCTTGCGCTTGGGCTGGGGAATGTGGGCAATCTTCGACTTGGCCACCTGCAGATCATAGTCCGGGTTTTCCTCGCCCTTGGCGATCTCTTCGCGCGACAGCATACCCCCGGCAATCGGGTCAACGCCGCGCATGTTCTCGGCCACATCGCCATCAGCAATGCCTTTGACCTCAAGATGGTGCAGGCCGCAGAATTTCGCGATCTGCGCGAAGGTCAGCGTCGTGTTGTCGAGGAGCCAGACGGCGGTGGCGCGGGGCATCAGGACATCGGCCATGGAAGTCTCCTGTAATCTTTCCAAATCTGGGGCCTGAAATGCAACCGCCCGGCACGCGAGTGCCGGGCGGGATGAGGTTTCAGGCAAACTGTCAACCTTGAACGGGTTTATACGGCAAATGCGCCCCCTTGGGAAGCAGTCTATACCTTCAGCAGGATTTTCCCCGAATGTCCGCCCTTGTCCATATGGGCGAGGGCCACTTCTGCCTCGGCCAGGGAGTAGACCGTATCCAGCACCGGGCGGATCTTCCCGCTGGCCACATGCGGCCAGAAATCCTTCTCCACAGCCGCGCGGATGCGGGATTTTTCCGGCACCGGCCGCGCCCGCAGGGTGGTGGCCATAAGGGAGAGCCGCTTCATCAGCACGAGCCCGAAATTCACCGTCGCCGTCATGCCGTTCTGATAGGCAATGTTGATGATCCGCCCATCGGCCTTGGCCGCGCCGATATTCTTCTGGATGTAATCCCCGCCCACCATGTCGAGGGTCACATCTGCGCCGCCCGCTTCCTTCACCACCTGCTCAAAATCCTGCGTGCGGTAATTGATGGCAATGTCGGCGCCCAGATCCCGGGCCAGCGCGCATTTGTCCTCTGATCCGGCCGTCCCGAAAATTTTCGAGGCGCCGTAAACCTTCGCCATCTGGATCGCCATCACGCCGATGCCGCTGGTGGCGCCGTGGCAGAGGAAGGTTTCGCCGGGTTTGAGGCCCGCCCGGTCAAACACATTGGCCCATGCCGTCATCATCGCTTCCGGGAAACAGGCCGCCGTCACAAGGTCGATGCTTTCCGGCACCGGCAGCACAGAGCCCTCATCCACCACCACATGGCTGGCATAGCCCCCGCCCGCCAGCAGCGCGCACACCCGGTCTCCCGTCTTGAAGCGCGACGCGCCCGGCCCGGCCGCCGCAACGACCCCGGAAACCTCCAGCCCCAGAATGTCCGACGCGCCCGGCGGGGGCGGATAGCGGCCTGCCCGCTGAGCAAGGTCCGCGCGGTTGAGGCCGGCAGCGGCCACCTCGATCAGGATTTCGCCGGGGCCGGGCACGGGCCGGGGCCGTTCAATCAGCGTCAGTGGCGCGCCGGGTTCGCCATGGGCGGCGGTCATGATTGCGGTCATCGGGGTAACTCCTTGCGCAGGTTTTAAGGCTCTCGGAGTCGCTTCTAGCCCGGCTTTCTGCTTTGATGAAACCAGTGAGACGGAGGCATCCCCATGGCACTCAATGATGAAGAGCCCGTCCTGGTGCGCAAGGCGCAGGCGCTCGATCAGATGTCGATCGATGAACTGGAAACGCGCATCGGTCAGCTGAAAGCTGAAATTCTGGCCTGCGAAGCCGAGATTGAAAAAAAGAAAGCGCAGAAACGCGCCGCAGATGCCCTGTTTGGTGGTAACAGTTAAGCGGGCCGAAACGGCTTGCGGGTTAAACCTGCAGAGATATGCCGCGAGAATGCGTGGAGAGATGTGATGGCAGAGCGCGATTTGGTTCCCCCGCAGTCGCTGGAGCCGTTCACGGGCGGCAAGCTTTTCGACACCGTGTTCACGCGCGGCATGGCCCTGGTTGAGGAAACGGCCGCCTATCTCGATGGCCCTGGCCGCGAGCAATCCAAAAACCTGCCGAGGGAAGCCAGCCTCACTTATTCGGCCTGGAGCATGGAGCTGACCACGCGTCTGATGCAGGCAGCCTCCTGGCTGGTGATGCAGAAGGCCGTGCGCGACGGCGATATGCGCCGCGAAGATGCCAGCGCCCGGAAATATCGTATCCGCCGGGACGAGCCCGCCCTTGATCCGGCAATGCAGGAGGGCAGGGGCCTGCCGCCCCGCTTCCTCGAACTCGTCGGCCGCGCCGAAGCCCTGTTCGAACAGATTTGCCGCCTGGATGAAGCGCTCTACCAGCCCGGCCGCGGGGCCCCATCGGCCAACCCGGTGTCCCAGCAGATCGCCGCGCTTCAGAAAGCCGCCGATACCGGCGCGTTTGACCCGCTGATGATCTGGCGCCGCGCCAAGTAAGCCGCGGCTTTAGCCCGATCCGTTCAGCCTGTCAGAACTGCGCGTAAGTCCGCAGGAAAGCGGTCGCCTGTTCGGCGCAGAAACCTTCCTTCACCGGCGCGCGCGAGATGGTCAGGCGGTGGAAGATCGGCCCGAGCAGCTGCTCGAGCACATCATCCAGCTCGAAATCCCGGCGGATCACGCGTTTGGCCGCCAGTTCCGCCAGAAGCATGCGCAGCGGCTGGCGAATGTCGCGGCCAACCCAGGCGCGCCAGACTTCACCGGCATCCTTGTCATCGGCCGCCGCCAGCAGCGCCACCCGCAGAACGGCATGGCCATGGCCGGTGCGCGCGGCCGCTTCCAGCGGGATGATCAGCGCGGTGATGCGCTCCTGCGGGTCGCGCCCGCCATCCGGGGCGTCGGGGATCAGCGCCAGGGCGGCGTCCACGCACATCGCGCCAATCGACGGCCACCAGCGATAGATCGTCTGTTTCGAGGCGCTCGCCCGCTTGGCGACCGAATCGACACTGAAACCGCGCCAGCCATTTTCCGCCATCTCATCGCGCGCGGCTTCCAGAATGGCCGCTTTCGACACTTCACTGCGCGTTGGTCCCTTGCGCGAACGCGAGGGCGTGCTCGGGGTCTCGGTCGGCGTGCTCATGTCGGTTTCTCCATCGCGGTCTGCCTTGATAAACCGGATTCGGCTCTCAGGCGAGACTGACCGTTCCGTGTTAACGAGGAATCGTTTCAAATTTGCTTGCGCCGCAGCAATTTTTGGGCGATCCGCGCCTCCGACAGCTTGGAGAACTGGGATGAAAACCGTTGATGACATGATCACCGGCTACCGGCGCTTCCGCTCCGGTGCCTATGCCGAGCAGGTAGAACTCTATCAGCAGCTGAGCCAGGGTCAGGACCCGGACATCATGCTGATCGGCTGCGCCGATAGCCGCGCAGAGCCTTCGGATATTTTCAACGCTGCCCCCGGACAGATGTTCGTGGTGCGCAACGTGGCCAATCTGGTGCCGCCCTATCAGCCCAATGGCGGGCTGCACGGGGTTTCGGCGGCGCTCGAATTTGCCGTCAACATTCTCAAAGTGAAGATCATCGTGGTGATGGGCCATGGAGGCTGCGGCGGCGTCACAGCCTCCCTCACCAAGAATGACAGCCCGTTGATCGGTGAGTTTGTGGCCCCTTGGGTGAAGCTGCTGGATGAGGCACGTGAACGCGTGCTGGCCACCCAGCCGGTAAACCCGCAATTTGCCCTCGAGCTGGAAGGCATTGAAACCTCCATCGAGAACCTGATGACCTTCCCATTTGTCCGTGAAAAGGTCGAAGCCGGAACGCTGGAAATCCACGGCGCCTGGTTTGCCATCCGGCACGGCGAACTGCATTGGCGCAACCCGCGCTCGAAGCGCTTCGAGATCGTCGCGCCGTAACCCCGCCAGGCGGTAAAAACAAAACGGCCCGGAAGGATGATCCCTCCGGGCCGTTTTCGTTTCGGAAGGCGAAGCCTTACTTGGAGTTTGCCTGCTCGCGGGCCACGGCTTCGCGGATCAGCTCGCGCGCCTTTTCGATGCCCTGCCAGCCATCGATGCGGGTCCACTTGCCTTTTTCGAGGTCTTTGTAGTGCTCGAAGAAGTGCTGGATCTTGTCGCAGAGGGTCTGCGGCAGGTCGTGATAGGTTGAGATCTTGTCGTAATAGCCCGTCAGTTTCGGGTGCGGAACGGCGAGGATCTTCTCGTCCTGGCCCTTGTCATCGGTCATCATCAGCACGCCCACGGGGCGCGCGCGCAGGACAGAACCGGGCACCAGCGGGCGGTTGCCCACCACCATCACGTCCACCGGATCGCCGTCGAGGCTCAGCGTGTGGGGCACGAAGCCGTAATTACAGGGATAGCGCATCTCGGTGTAGAGGAAGCGGTCGACGAACATCGCGCCGGAGGCCTTGTCGATCTCGTATTTGATCGCGTCGCCGCCAAGGGGCACTTCGATCAGAACGTTGATGTCGTCAGGCGGATTTTGGCCGGCGGATATTTTGGAAAGGTCCATAGCGCGTCGCGTCCTTCGCTGTGGGAGGGCAGGAAAGTTCGGCGCTCCGATGAACTGCAGAAGGCTTCAGGTCAAGGCCCGGATCGTTAAACTGCCCATTCGGGGTAGGCGAGAGACCCCCTACAGGGGCAGTTTCAGCCCATCCTGCGCCCTTCGGCGTCGAGGATCATCTCGCCGTCTTCCTTGTAGATGGGGCCGGGCGGCATCGTTTCCAGCAGGTCCAGAACCAGCTCGCTCGGGCGGCAGAGGCGCACGCCCTTCGGGCTGCACACGATGGGCCGGTTGACGAGGACAGGATGCTTCAGCATTGCCGCCAGGATTGTCTCGTCGCTGACGCCGGGCTCCAGCAGGCCGAGCTCCTTTGCCGGAGACTTTGTTTCGCGCAATGCGGCGCGCGGCGTGAGGCTCGCCGCGGCGAAAAGACCGAGCAGCTGAGCCCGGCTCCAGCCTTCTGCCAGATATTCGATCACCACGGGGGTCTCGCCGCTCGCCTCGATGATGGCGAGCACATTGCGCGAGGTGCCGCAGTCAGGATTGTGATGGATGACGATCATGCCGTTTCCTCCTCCTTGAAGGCGCTGCGGGTGCGGTTGGCGAAGGCGACAAGCGTCAGCATCACCGGTACTTCAACCAGCACCCCGACCACCGTTGCCAGGGCCGCGCCGGAGTTGAGCCCAAACAGGCTGATCGCGACGGCCACAGCCAGCTCGAAAAAGTTCGACGTGCCGATCAGCGCGCAGGGCGCGGCCACTTTGTGCGGCACTTTCCAGGCCCAGGCCGCCGCATAGGCGAGGGCGAAGATGCCGTAGGACTGGATGAGGATCGGCACGGCGATCAGCACAATGACAAGGGGTGAGGCGAGAATGGTCCCGCTCTGAAATCCGAACAGAAGCACCACCGTCGCCAGAAGGCCGATCACGGAGAGCGGCTTTATCCTTTGCGTGAACCCGTCCACGGCGCCCGTCCCGCCCCGCTTCATCAGCCAGCTGCGCATGATCACTCCGGCAATCAGCGGGATCACGACATAGAGCAATACTGACAGGATCAGCGTCTCCCAGGGCACAAATATATCCGTCACGCCGAGCAGCAGCGCAACAATCGGCGCAAAGGCAAACACCATCACGGCATCATTCACGCTCACCTGCACCAGCGTATAGTTCGGGTCGCCTCTCGTCAGTTGAGACCAGACAAACACCATCGCCGTACACGGCGCAGCGCCCAGCAGGATCAGCCCCGCGATATAGCCTTCGGCATCCTCCGGCGGGATCAGCCCGGCAAATACATGCCGGAAGAACACAACCCCCAGAAGCGCCATGCTGAACGGCTTGATCAGCCAGTTGACCGTCAGGGTAATGATCAGGCCCTTTGGCCTCTCGCCCACGCGCCGCATGGCGGAGAAATCCACCCCGATCATCATTGGCCAGACCATCGCCCAGATCAGCACGGCAACGGCGAAATTCACATTGGCATATTCCAGCGCCGCCAACGCCTGAAAGGCGCCCGGCACAAGCAGGCCAAGACCGATCCCTGCAAGGATGCAGAGACCGACCCAGACCGAAAGGTATTTTTCAAACGCCCCCATTGATCCTTACCCGCAACAACCGGCAGGGGTGGTTTCGGCCTTCGGGGCCGGGGCCGGGCAGCAGGCCGTCGCCGGAATCGCCATGCCAGTCGGCGTTGCGGCCAGGCGCCCGCCTTCAATCTCTGGCCCGCCGCCATACACGGCGCTTTCGCCAACGGTGTGGAACACTTCCCAGGGCACGCCCGCCGGATCATTCACCCAGCTCTTTTCGGACTGCGCATAGCAGCACACCGTCGCGCCCTCTTCCAGCACCGGCGCATCGGCCGCTTTCAGCCGGGCATACACCTCGGTCAGCTCCTCGCCCGTTTCCGCCTGGATGCCGAGATGCTCCACGCCCGGCGATGCGCCCCGCGCGCTGATCGCGAGGTTCACCCGCGGATCCTCCAGCATCCATTTGGCATAATCTTCCTTCAGCACCGTAGGCTGGGCGGCAAACAGCGTCGAATAGAACGCCACTGAGCGTGGCAGATCTTCCACCGCAATGTGAACATGCAGGCGTTTCATGGGATGTCCTTTCTTCCCGGAAAGTCAGCAGCAGCGCGACTGCGCCGCCTCAAGCACAGGCGTGCAAATCTCGCTGCGCCCCTGGCAGCAATCTTCCATCAGGAACACAATCAGTCCGCTGATGGCCTCATATTGAGCTTTGTAGATGATCGACCGGCCCTGCCGCGTGCCTTCGATCAGGCCGGCATTGGACAGCAGCGTCAACTGCGCCGAAAGCGTATTGGGCGGCACGCCGAGGGCGGCGGCTATCTCCCCGGCGGGCAGGCCGTCAGGCCCCGCCTTGATCAGCAGGCGGAACAGCGCCAGCCGGTTTTCCTGAGCCAGGGCGGAAAGCTGCGCCAATGCAGCCGATTGCGAGAGGGTGGTTTTCGATTCCATATTTCCAATATCGTGGAAATATGGAAAAGGTCAAGCAGCGATTTTCATCCCCGCCGCTTCAGCCCGTAATTGAAGCTGACGGAGATGCGCGCCTCGTCTGTCCGGCTCGGCATCACCTCATGGCGCAGCCAGCTTTCCCACAACAGGCAATGGCCTTCGCGCGGCTGCACATAAACAAACCGCCGCGCCTCTTCCGGCGCATCCTCGCGCAGCTGCGGCGCCGCCATCATCATCGCCAGCCGCGGGTCTTCATACTTGATCCGGCCTGCGCCTTCGGGCACCGCCACATAATAGGTGCCCGAGATCACACTCCCGGGATGTATGTGCCCGGAATGATGCCCGCCTTCGCCCAGGATATTCACCCAGATCGCGTCGAGCGTCAGGGAAAGCCCGTCCATGTCCCAGGAGTGATCGCGCGCAAATTTCGCCGCCGCCTTGTCCAGATGTTTCTTCAGCTCGGCAAATTCGGGAAAGCGCTCGGGCAGGTCGTCAAGCGAGGCATAGGACGTATACCCATCATACCCCTCCGCCTCGCACCAGGCATTCCCCGCCGCGTCTTCCTCTTCCAGCAGCCAGGCGCACCGCTCCAGCCCCTCGCGCAGGGCCGCACTGCCAATCTTCAATTCCTCGATCCGGGTGGCAAACAGAACGCGCATGGGCAGGGGCCTCCAAAGCTTCCCGCGCCCTTACAATCCCTTGGCGAGGGCTTCAAGCTGATCGGCCGCCATCCGCCAGCCCTCATGAAAGCCCATGACCTCATGTTCCTTCATCGCTTCCTCGCTCCAGTGCAGCGCGCGCCAGATGTAATGCGTGCGGCCCTCGCCGGCGTCTGCAAACAGCGTTTCGCAGGTCAGGAACGGCCGCTCGGAAGGCACCCATCCCGGAAGGAATGCATCGGTCGTCACGATCCGTTTCATCGGCGTCACGTCCAGGAATACGCCGAGATTCTCAAACCGCTCCCCCTCCGGGCCGTTCATCACGCTATAGCTTTCCCCGCCGGGCCGCAGGTCCATCCGCGCATCGGTCACATACCAGGGCTTGGGACAGAACCATTTCTCCAGCAGGGCAGGCTCGGTCCAGCAACGCCACACCTTTTCCAAGGGCGCGTCCATCACCCGCTCATGGGTCAGAACGAATTTCGGTTCGTGAGAAGTCATGCGGTGTCGCTTTCCTTGAGAGGTTGGGCCTGTTGAGCCTGGGATTGGGTGAAAAGGGCGCGCTGCGCGTCAAAGGCACGGATAAAGGCGGGCCGGCTTTCTCCGCGCGCCACATAGGCGGCAATCGCCGGCCAGGCCTCAAGCAGGCCCGTACCATTCAGCCGGCGCAGCACACTGATCATCATCAGGTCGCCCGCGCTGAACGCCCCCTCCAGCCAGTCAGCCTCGCCGAGGTGCCGGGAAAGATTACCCAGCCGGTCATGGATGCGCGCTTCCAGAAGGGCCCGCCGCTCGTCATGCCAGGGCTTCTCCTTCTCCAGCACGCCTGCAAGGCTGTAATCAAACACCGGCGGCTCCACCGTGTTGAGCGCGGCAAACACCCAGGCCATCGCCCGTGCCCGCGCGGCTTCTTCCGCAGGCAGAAGGGCAGGGCAGTGCCCGGCAATGTGAAGAACGATGGCGCCCGATTCAAAAAGGGTCAGCCCCTCTTCCTCATAGGCCGGTATCTGCCCGAAAGGCTGGCGCGCCTTGTGCGCCGCTCCTTTCATCTCGGCAAAGGAAACAGAGCGCACCTCATAAGCCCGCCCCGCTTCTTCCAGCGCCCAGCGTACCGGCATGTCCCGCGCAAGGCCCCGGCCGCGGTCGGGCGAGTTTGCAAAGACGGTGATCGTGGGGGTCATGAGCGGCTGAGTCGCTCTGGGCGCGCGGCGGCTTCCAGCGCGGCAATATCAATCTTCGTCATCCCCAGCATCGCGGTCATCGCGCGCTCGGCGGTGCCTGGATCATCTGACCAGACAAGCTCCTCCAGGCGCCGGGGCGATACCTGCCAGGAAAGCCCGAACCGGTCCTTGCACCAACCGCACTGGCTGGCGCTTCCGCCCCCCGCAATCAGCGCGGCCCAATAGTAATCCACCTCTTCCTGCGTTTCGCATTCGATCAACAGGGAGAAGGCTTCCGTCTGCGGAAACATCGGCCCGCCATTGATCGCGGCAAACTTCTGTCCCCGGATGGTAAACTCCACCACCATGACCGCGCCCTTGGGCACCCCTGGATTGTGGGGATTGTCCGCCGGCGCGCGCCGGACAGCCTCAATCCGGCTATCGGGGAAAAGGCCGGTGTAAAATTCGGCGGCCTCCAGCGCATCATTGTCGAACCAGAGATTGGGAACGAGGGTCAGCATGGGCGCTTCCTTTTTGCGGAGAAGGGGGCGGGTTTAAGCCGCCGGTTCGAAAAGCTGGCAGATGTACCGGCGCAGGTGATCCAGGCTCTCCCGCGCGGGGCCGGCGTCCCCGCTCGCCTTGGCCAGGATGAAGGCGCCCTGCGTCACTGCCACAATGTGCTGTGCCAGGCTCTGCGCGCTCCAGCCGCCCGCCGCGCCCCCGGAAAGTCCGTGTGCGGCCATCGCCGCTTCAATATCGGGCACCAGCCTCTCGCCATGCCGGCGCATGCTGTCCCAGGTGGCCGCCGCCACAGGCGGGCTGGTCGCCCAGGCTTCCTGCGCCATTGTGCCCACGAAGCAGGTAAACTCGGCAATCTCCCCGCTCATCATCTCGCGGCGAAAGTCGATATAGCCGAGCAGGCGGGCGAGCGGATCAGCAGGCTGATGATAAGGCGCGGTCTCAAAGAAGGCCTCGGTCACCGCGCTCCAATGCTCTGCGGCCGCGGCGGCCAGCTCCTCCTTGCTCTTGAAATGATGAAAGAACGCGCCCTTGGAAACCCCGGCCGCCGCGCAGATCTCGTCCACACTCGTCGCGGAAAGCCCCTGCCGCCGCACCAGCCCGAATGCAGCCTCCATCAGATTGTCCCGCGTCTGCGGATTTGCCTTCCGGGCCATCGGTGGGTGCTCCTTGAAGGAATACATACCAACTAGTCGGTATTCCTGTCAAGCAAGCGCCTCTCGGCACCTGCGCGCCCCTATCCGAAGACGCCCCCGCGAAGGCAGGGACCTGGACTTGAACCCGGCCAATCGGGAATTGGACGGCAAAGCCGGTTCGCAACGCGTAGGGCGGATAGAGCAAAGCGAAATCCGCCATCGCCAAATACAGCGCCCGTGCGCGCCGGATTTCGGCTTCCCAGCCTCTATCCGACCTACGAGTCGCGAAGTGACCCGATACTCAGGAAGGCGGGAAGGAAATAGCGTCAGATCAGATCAGGCCAGCGCGCATCAACGCTGTAGCGACCCGGCGCAACCTATCTGATCGCGACGGTCATGCCGGCTTCGCGGCAGATGATTTCGGCAGCGGCAACATCCCAAAGGCCGCAACCATGCTCGATATATCCGCTCAACCTACCCAGAGCAGCAGAGGCGAGTGAAAAGACGGCGCAGCGATAGCGCACGACGGCAAACCCTTTCGCTCGAAAGAGCTGGGCTCTTGAATCGGTATCGGAGCCCGCCTCAAAATCGTTTTCTCCCAGGGCGATGAGTTTTGGGGCCCTCAAGGGGCGGCGTTGGGCAACGGGCTGCCCGTTCACACGCAGCCCGCCTTTGGCTTCTGCCGAAAGCAGGAGTCCGAGTTCCGGCAGGGCAATCGCGCCCAGCACAGAGCGGCCATTTTGTAGATACCCGGCTGAAATGCCCCATATGGGCAGGCCCAACACATAGTTCGTGGTCCCATCAATCGGGTCAATTGCCCAGCCCGTTGCGGTCTCGTCCAGGGCGCCGCCTTTTTCCTCGCCGAGAATACGGGCGCCCTTGAAGGCCGCTGTAATTTCCCCGCGAAGCAGATCTTCGACTTCGATGTCCGCGTTGGTGACAAACTGACCCCTGGATTTTTCATCGACGATCAGCGTGTCGCGCATTGCCGAGTGCGCCATTGCCAAGTCTGCGGCCCGCCGCATGATGGTTTCAATCTGGCCAGGCGTGGGCAGGTCCATGTCCGGAGCATGGCGCCGAGGCGGGGCAGGGTAAAGCGCCCGTTTGAAGCCCCGTTGGAGTTTTTGCCCCGTTCCTTGGAGTTTCCGTTGGAGTTTTTCCGGCGCGCTTGTCCCCAAAGAAAAAGCCCGCCGCGGAGGGGTCCGGGCGGGCTTTGTCAGGGAAGGGCGGGGCCCTATTCCGGCTTGCGGAACTTCAGGGTCATCCGGTCGCTTTCGCCGATGGCCTTGTATTTCTCCGGGTCAAAGCCCTCGATGGTCACCCCCTCGCGGCCAGAGGTGGCGCTGTTGGGCGGCAGGGTCCACACGCCGAAGGGGTGGTCGGCGGTGTCGGCCGGGTTGGCGTTGATTTCGCTCGCTTCCACGAATTCAAAACCGGCGGCGGTGGCCAGGCCCTTCACGAAGTCCTCGTGAACATAGCCGCTGGAGGCGGTCGGGTCCTGCATCGCGGTCGAGGGCAGGCGGTGTTCCACCACGCCCAGGGTGCCGCCCGGCTTCAGCGCGGCATAGGCGTCGGTGAAGAATTTCTCGGTATAGCCGCCGGCCATCCAGTTATGAATGTTGCGGAAGGTCAGCACGGCGTCGGCCGTGCCCGCCTCGGTCAGCGGGCCGGAGGTGGCAGAAAACGCTGAATATTCAATGGTTCCAAAGCGCGGATCGGCATAGGCGGCCTGGAATTCGGCCAGGCGCTCCTCCATCCGGGCGCGCCGCTCGGCGTCTTCCACGGAGGCGGTGTCAAAGCCGGCGGCCACCAGCGTGCCGCCGCCCGAAGCCAGCCAGGGCGCCAGGATATTGGTATACCAGCCACCGCCCGGCCAGATCTCAACCACCTTGTCCCCTGCCTCGACGCCGAAGAATTCCAGCGTCTCCACCGGGTGGCGCCACTGGTCGCGCGCCTTTTCCTCGGGCGAGCGCAGGTCGGAATTGACGATGTCGGCCAGGCTGGCCGCCGGCGCAGCCTCCGTTGTTGCGGTTTCGGCGGCGCCATCTGCGGGCGTTTCGGCCGGCGGGGCTGCCTGGTTGCAGGCGGCCAGCATCGCCGCCGAAGCGGCCATCAGCATCAGTTTTTTCATAAAACGTCTCCATCCCAAGGGTCTTGATACACCTCCTACGCTACCCACATAGGGCTTGTCACGGTGCCGCAAAGCGGGCCGGGGCCGGAAGAGGTGCCAGCGCCATGTGAACGGGCTGGAGTTTCGCTTCCCCTCCGAAAAACTCCAACCACAGTTGCTTTTGAGAGGACTGTAAAATGAGCAATATCGATCTCACCCCCCTGTATCGCACCATGGTCGGCTTTGACCGTCTCGCTGGCATGATCGATCAGGCCTCCCGCCTCGACGGGACGCAGGGCTATCCCCCCTATAATATCGAGAAAGTCGACGAAAACGCCTTCGCCATCGAAATCGCCGTCGCCGGGTTTACCGAGGCTGACCTCGAAATCGAAACCAAGGAAGGCCTGCTTACGGTCGCCGGTAAGAAAGGCGAAACCGAAGACGGCAACGGCCGCAATTTCCTCCATCGCGGCATCGCCCAGCGCAGCTTCATCCGCCGCTTCCAGCTGGCCGATCACGTTCTCGTGACCGCCGCCAGCCTTGAGCATGGCGTGCTGCGCATCGACCTCATCCGCGAGATCCCGGAAGAGAAGAAAGCCCGCAAGATCGAAATCGGCACGGGCACCTCTGCCAAGGGTCCGAAACTGATCGGCAAGAAGTCCGCCACAGACAACGCAGCTTAAATCAGCTTACAGCGTTTGCCGTGAGGCGACGGAACGGAAGGCCCTCGCAGCTCAGGCTGCGGGGGTCTTTTCCTTTGTGCGCGGCTCGGCGAAGTAGCCGTCCGCTCCCGCTTCAGCCAGGAAGGCGGCAAGGCCTTCAGCCTCTTTCGCCCCGCGCACCCGGTCGCGCAGCTTCTGGAAAGAGCGCCCGGCATAATTCTGCGTCGCCTGTTCGAACACGCCGCCTTCCAGCGTCACCGAAAACCGCTTGGCCTGGCGTCCGGCGCTCGCCGCATTGGCATTCGCCCAGGGCAGATAGGCGCGGGCGACATCGCCCTCGAACAACGCCAGCAGCGTGGGCTTCAGTGCGTCCAGCTCGGCAAACGGCCCGCCTGCCTTGGGATCAGCCATATTCTCGCACCACGCTACCACGAAAGGCGCCCGGTCATTCAGCCAGGCGGCCGGGGTCGGGTCGGTCAGCATCTGCTGGAACTGCGCGGCCAGCGCGAAGTCCGCCGCCGATGGGCGCCCGCCGAGCAGGAACAGATGTTCCTTCAGATGGTCGTTAAGGCGCAGCGCAAAGTTGCGATAAGACGCCTCCAGCGCCGGGGCATTGTCTGCTTCTGCGCCCACAAGCGGCAGACGCGCCAGCATCCGCTCGGCAATCTGCTTGGCCGGGGTCTTGTACGCGCGGGGGCGTTTGCCGCCGTTCAGCTGCACCAGCACGCGAATGGAGGCCGCGTCCCGGTCAGGCATCTGGCCCCAGCGCTGCTGGAACATCGCCTTGTTCAGCCATTCGTCCGCATAGTCCTCAAGGATCAGCGAGATAAGGGCGAGCGTGGCATCTTCCGGCTGGATCGCGGGCTCTGGATGGGCCTTGTCGAGGATCGACAGGATCTGCGTGGAATCCTGGTTCACCTTGCCTTCGGGCGAAACCAGCAGCGGCACCGTCGGCGCCTTGGCCAGTTCGCGGAACTCGGCGTCATTGGCGCTGCAGCGGGCGACCCATTCGAAGTCGAGCCCCTTGTAACGCAACGCCGCGCGCACCTTGAAAGAGTAGGGCGACGTGTCAGCGCCAAAGAGTCTGTAGCCGGCCATCAGAAAAATCTCTCGGGAAACATGGGGTCTCTCTAGGCAGTTCACTTCCCGCTGCCAAGCATAGTTTGCCGCAAACGCTGTTCCCCGGTATGCGCTGTTGCAACAGGAATACGGTTCCGGGAGATGAAAATGCGGGTGATGCATGTCATGGCGGGCGCGGCTGAAGGCGGCGCAGAGAACATCATGCTGGAATCGGTGCTGGCCCTCGCTGAGGCCGGATACGCCCAGCATGTGGTGACGCGCCCGGACAATCAGTTCCGCATCGGCAAGTTCAAGGACGCTGGCATCAGCGTCGACACGGCAAGTTTCAACAATGCCTGGCCCTTTCCCACGCGCAGCGTGCTCCGCCGCGCGATCAAGGCATTCAAGCCGGATGTGATCGAATACTGGATGGGCCGCGCCGGCCAGTTTGCGCCCAAGGCTTACCGCAACCGGTCGGTTGCCTGGTATGGCGGCTATTACAAGCTCGCCCGCTTCACCAATTGCGAATGGCATGTGGGCCTCACCATCGATCTTCTGCGCCATATCCGCGAGCAGGGCGTGCCGGAAGACCGCTCTGCCATCATTCATACGTATGCTGATTTTACCGGATCAGCCCCGGCAGATCGCGCCGCCCTCAACACACCCGCCGATGCGCCCGTCGCGCTCGCCCTGGCGCGCCTGCATGAGAAGAAGGGCCTCGACACACTGCTGGACGCGACGGCGAAAGTGCCCGGTCTTTATGTCTGGATTGCGGGGGAGGGGCCGCTCGAGGCAGAACTCAAAGCGCATTGCACACGCCTTGGCCTCGATGACCGCGTCCGTTTCCTCGGCTGGCGGAATGATCGCGGCGCGCTGCTGGAAGCGTGCGATGTGGTGGCCTTTCCCTCCCGCTACGAACCTTTCGGCACGGTGACGGTCGATGCCTGGGCGGCTTCTCGTCCGCTCGTCGCTGCCGACGCGGCCGGTCCGGCCGCCTATGTGAAGGACGGGATGAACGGTCTTCTCATTCCGAAGAATGACGTCGATGCCCTTGCCAACGCGCTCACCCGCGTGATCACCGACAAGGCGCTCGCCGCAAAGCTGGTCGAAGGCGGGCGCGCCAGTTATGAGGCGCAGTTCAACAAGGCCGCCTTCCAGCGCGACTCGGCCGCCTTCTATGAGCGCGTCCGCGCCCATGCCGGGCCATTTGCCGGCTGATCAGTGGTCCTGAGACGCCGCGAAGAACCAGCGATAAAGCCGCGCTGCGGCGTGTTTTCCCAGGCCGGTTTCCACGCGCACGCCCGCTTCCCGCAGGATCACCAGCCCGTCCCGCGCAGTGGGGTGGGGGTCTTCGATGGCCACAACCACGCGCGCAATCCCGGCATCCACCAGCTTGCGCGAGCAGGAGGCTGCCCCGCTGGAGCGTTCGCGGCAGGGCTCCAGCGTCACATACGCTGTGCCGCCTTTGGCTTTTCCGGCGGCTTCCTCTAGCGCGATCTCTTCAGCGTGCGGCCGCCCGCCGGTGCCGGTAACCCCGGCGCCCACGATATGCCCGGCAGCATCCACCAATATGCAGCCCACGGACGGATTCTTTCCGGTCAGGCCCTGATTGAGGCGGGCAAGCTGAAAGGCCCGCCCCATCAGCCGCCGGTCGCGCCGTTTGCTCATGGCAGCGGTGGCAGCGGCTGGGCCCGGCTTTCGTCGAGATAGCGCACGGAAACCGGCTTGAGATTGGTGTCGAGTTCGATCAGCAGCGGGTTACCCGTGGGGATCTCAACGCCGGTGATCTGGTCGTCCGGCACCCGGAACAGGTGTTTCACCAGCGCGCGCAGCGAGTTGCCATGCGCAGCGATCAGCGTGTCCTTGCCGGCAATCAGCTCGGGCGCGATACGCTGTTCCCAATAGGGCAGCACGCGCTCCAGTGTCGTTTTCAGGCTTTCCGTGTTCGGAATGTCGATGCCTTTGTAACGCGGATCAGGCGTGAGGTCGTAGGTGCTGCCCACTTCCAGGGGCGGGGGGGGAATGTCATAGCTGCGGCGCCAGACGTGAACCTGTTCTTCGCCATGCTTGGCGGCGGTCTCGGCCTTGTCGAGCCCGGTGAGGCCGCCATAGTGGCGCTCATTGAGGTGCCAGTCCTTCTCGATCGGCAGCCAAACACGCTTCATTTCGGTCAGGGCGAGCCAGAGCGTGCGGATGGCGCGGGTCTGCACGCTGGTAAAGCCGGCGCGGAAATCGGCGTCGAGCGCCGCCAGCATCTGCCCGGCCTTGCGGGCTTCGGCTTCGCCTTTCTCCGTCAGGTCTGCGTCCCACCAGCCGGTGAAGCGGTTTTCAAGGTTCCAGGCAGACTGGCCGTGCCGGATCAGGACGAGCTTGGTCATGGCATTCCTCAATTTCTGGGCGGCCTGGCTCAAGGCTGCCGGGTTTGGCCGCTCTCTTTCCTGCAAATTGGCCGAATATCAAGCGCCCATCACGCGGATCAGCTCTGCAAAGGCGAGCACCACATGATAGCCGGTGGAGGCAGGCATGCTGGAAGAAAGGATGGCCCCGTCAGCGCCGAAATGGTCGATCCAGCCACCGTCTTCAGTGAGATATTCGTCCATTAGGATGTCAAAGCTGCGGCAGGCGGCCGCAGCGTAGCGTTCGTCCCGGTGTGCTTCCAGCATCGCAAGATGGGCTTTAAGCGCTTCGGTCTGCGGCCAGGTACGGCGTGATGCGTCTACCGGCGCGCCGCCGCGGGCGGCCGTCTGAATCGCCCGTCCCTCCACGTCCAGTGTCGTCAGCGCATACGCGTAAAGGCGCTCAGCAGATGCAGAGACCGCTTCTCCCCGCGCGCGGGCGTAGGCATGCAGCAGCCATACCCATTCGAACTGATGGCCGGGCTCCACAATCCGGCTGGCGTCCCCGGGCAGAGGCGACCAGTGCGGCGCGAAGAACTCTCCCAGCAGCCCCTGGTCCCCGGCGGTGAATTTCGTTTCGAACAGGCTGGCCAACTCATCGGCCCTGGCCAGATGGCCTCCGTCTGGCTGGAGTGTGTGCAGCGACAGGCACGCTTCCAGCAGGTGCATATGCGGGTTCTGCTGGCGCTGGGCAGGTGGGGGCAGGGCTTCGGCGTACCCGCCATTCACCCGGTCGCGCGCTTCCCGGTCCAGGTTCGCGAGGATGCCGTTGGCTGCGGCGAGTGCATGTTCTGCAGGTCCGGGGCCGCGCGCGGCTTCTGCCAGGGCGAACAACGTGAAGGCGGCATCGTAAAGATCAAAGGCCGGGTCGGTCAACTGGCCGGTGGTGTAGGAAAGCGCGCGCCCTGACAGTCCCTGCGCGTTGAGGGCCGGGCCAGCCAGCGTCGCCACGCCGGCATTCACCAGCCGGGCGGCCGTGTCGCGCTTCCAGCCCATCCGCCAGGCTTCGGCGAAAACATAGGTCTGCCGGGCCTGCACCCGCACGCGCGTGGTATCGACCGTCGCATCATCCAGCGATGTCGTCAGCGCCTCTGGGAAGAGGCCGGCTTCATTCACGCCATGATCCGCCCAAAGCGGGAAGCAGCTGTCAAACAGCCAGCTTCTGGCCTCACGGGCCCGCCTCTGAAGCGCCGATACCGACATAAGGTGTTGCCTTCCCCCCGGACTAACGCTGCAATTGGCTCGCCAATATCTGCGTCCACCTGCTAACAGGAGCCTGACAGATTGGCCAGCGCCTGACAGGCATTCGGCCCGTAATGCAGGAGCGCCGATGCGCGACAAGATTTTCTTTCCCCTCGCGGCCCTGCTGACCGTGTTGATGATCCTCCTGGCGATCCAGCCGGGCATTGGCCGTCTGCCCACGGGCGCTGTAACAGGGGATGGCGTGGACTATTCGCGCATCGTGATTGACGACACCTATCTCAACAAGATCGTGCAGGGCACCGATGCCAGCGCCCAGCTGATCCGGGACCGGGGCACCTATTTCCTCCATATCGAAGGCACAGCAGACGGGTTGGTTGCCGCCCCTGAACTCAACCCGCATTTCCGGATCGCAGCAGATGTCGAGATGCAGTTCGCCGGGCGGCGCATTCGCGTGACCGCCCGTGTCCGCCCCGCAGATGTCAGGGGCGCCAGCCAGGTCGAGATGAATTATTCGGCCGGCCGGTCGGGGGATTCCGGCTGGCAGACGCTGGATCTGGGGGAAGGCTTCACAGAGGTGAGCTTTGAATATGATGTGCCCCCGCTTCAGGGGGAGCAGGGGGTCGATTACATCGCCATCCGCCCGGCAATTCCGGAAGGGTCGCGCGCCATCGTTCTGGAGAGCATTGTGCTGGAGCGTCTGCCTTGAGCAGGTTTCGCCAGGCTGCGAAGCCGGTTGCACAGCTTTCTCCCCGCCGGTATCAAACCTCATGTTTTGAGAGGGATCGGGGGCATTCATATGCCTGGGCTGCCGGTCCATAGATTTCAGGAATAGGAGATTTCATGCGCACCGTTTTCGTGTCGCTGAGCGCCTTGCTTCTTGCCGCCTGTGCTTCGGGCACCCCATCGGAGACCAATTTGACCGCTGACACTCCCCCCGCCGCTGCACCCTTTGATGAAACCTCCCATCTCTGGCTGGAAGAGGTTGAGGGCGCAGAGGCGCTTGCCTGGGTGACCGCGCAGAATGAGCGGACGCTGGCCGAGCTTCAGGCCGATCCGCGCTATGCCGGGTTTGAGGCGGAGGCCCTTGAAGTCCTCAACTCGGCCGAGCGCATCCCCTATGGCAGCGTGCGCGATGGTTACGTCTATAATTTCTGGCAGGACGAAAAGAATGTCCGCGGCCTCTGGCGCCGCACGCCTCTGGCCAGCTACGCCACCGAAACCCCCGCCTGGGAAACGATTGTCGATTTCGACAAGCTGTCGGCCGATGAAGGCGCCAACTGGGTTTACAAGGGCGCCAACTGCCTGCGGCCGGCGCCGGGCGGAGAATGGCGCTGCCTGGTCTCGCTGTCAGATGGCGGCAAGGACGCGGTGATCAATCGCGAATTCAATCTGGCCACGAAGCAGTTCGTCGAGGGCGGCTTCGTCACCGCTGAAGCCAAGCAGGGCCTTGCCTGGGCCGGGCCTGATACGCTGCTGATCGCCACTGACTGGGGCGAAGGCACGCTGACGGAATCGGGCTATCCCTCCATCGTCAAGCGCTGGCAGCGCGGCACGCCGGTGGAAGAGGCGGTTGAACTTTTCCGCGGCAAGGAAACCGATGTCGGCGTCTGGCCGATGACGATGAAGCTGGAAGATGGCCGCGTCCTTCAGGGCGCGGTGCAGGCAGAAACCTTCTTTACCCAGAAGTATTTCTGGTTCCCGGAAGGGGAGACCGAGGGTGTCCGCTGGCCGCTGCCGCTGAAAGCCACGCCCAATGGCATCTATAAGGGCCAGTTCCTCTTCACCATTGAGCAGGACTGGACGCCTGAAGGCCAGGAAGCCTTCAAGGCCGGTGACCTTCTTTCTTTCGAACTTGGCGCTTTCCTCGAAACCCGCTCCCTGCCGCCGGTCACGCTTGCCTTCCGCCCGACGGAAGCCCAGGCGGTCAATGGCGTGGCCATCGCCAAGGGCGCGGCGCTTCTCTCCATCAGCGACAATGTCGTGGGCAAGGTGCTTCGCATCGAGCCGTCGGCTGGCGGATGGACCACATCGCCGGTGGAACTCCCCGGCACAGGTCAGGTCGGCATCGCGTTTGCTGATGAGGATGAAACCGCCGTCTTCCTCAACTATGAGGATTTCCTCACGCCCAGCTCGCTGCTGAACTATGATGTCGCCGCTGGCGCCGTCACGCCGCTCAAATCCCTCCCCGCCAAGTTTGATGCCACTGGCCTCAAGGTGGAGCAGTTCTTCGCCACCTCGAAAGACGGCACCCGCGTGCCCTATTTCATCGTCCACCGTGAAGACATGCCGCTTGATGGCACCACGCCGACCCTGCTCTATGGCTATGGTGGTTTCCAGGTGTCTATGACGCCGGGCTACAGCCCCGTCAGCGGCCGTCTCTGGCTGGAAGAGGGCGGGGCGTATGTCCTCGCCAATATCCGGGGCGGCGGCGAATTCGGCCCCAACTGGCACCAGGCGGGCCTCAAACAGAACCGTCAGCGCATCTATGACGACTTCATCGCCGTCGGCAAAGATCTCATTGAACGGAATATTACCAGCCCCGAACATCTCGGCATCATGGGGGGCTCCAATGGCGGCCTCTTGATGGGCGTGATGCTCAATCAGCGCCCGGATCTCTGGAACGCCGTGGTCGTGCAGGTGCCGCTGCTCGACATGCTGCGCTACCATCTTCTGCTGGCGGGCGCCTCCTGGGTGGATGAATACGGCTCTCCGGATGTGCCGGAGGAACGCGCCTTCCTCGAAACCATCTCGCCCTACCAGAATTTCGATGCGTCGAAGCCATATCCGGTGCCCTTCTTCGTCACCTCGACGAAGGACGACCGGGTCCATCCGGGCCATGCCCGCAAGATGGCCAAACGTTTCGAAGAGGCGGGCCTGCCTTTCCTCTATTTCGAAAACATGGATGGGGGCCACGCCGCTGCGGCAGACCAGACGGCCCGGGCCAAACGCTCGGCGCTGGAATACACCTATCTCTCCCGCCAGCTTTTCCCGAAAGCGGCGGAATAGCCGGGGCAGGCCGCAGGCTTCTGCGCGCAGATATGTGAGGACGGGCCGGTTCATTCCGGCCCGTTTCTTTTTGGCTTTCTTTTGCCGGTGAGGGCTACTTGTGGCATAATGCCTGTCATGAAGCTCGATGCACCCGGACTTGTGGTGGCAAACGTGCGCCTGGACCCTGTCACGCAGGCGCACCGGGAAATCCTTGCGGCGTCCGGCGCCATCGAAGCGATGTGGAACTGGATGCCGCTGATGGATACCGGCACCAGTTTCAACGCCTATTTCGACCAGACCCTGCAGGATGCCCGGGAAGGCCGGATGGTGCCCTTCGCCATCACGCGGACCACCGACGGCGCGTTTGCCGGTGTGGTTTCCTATATGAACATCGCCCGTCTCCACCGGCGCTTGCGCATCGGATACCGCTGGCAACCGCCCCAAATGCGTGGCGGCCTCGTCTCGGCGGCCACATCCCTTGCCCTGATGCAGCGGGCAAAGGATTGCCGCTTCCAGCGCATCGAATTCCTGGTGAATGTCGCCAATAAGGAGGCCATCGCAGCGGTTGAGCGCTTTGGCGCGGCCCGCGAAGGTACGCTGCGCCACTATATGCGCACCGCCAACGGCCTCTGGGCCGATGTGGCGGCTTTCTCCCTGATTGGCCCGGAAATAGACCGCACGATCGCCAGCCTCCGCCAGCATGTGGAGGCCCTGGAGGCTGCCGAAGCTTGACCTGTGGATTGCCGCGTGCTTTAGGCGCCCCAAATTCCGCGCAGTCCATAAGCGCGCCCTGACCGGCACATGTTCCTATATAGACGGAACGGGAGGCCAGCGGGGCCCCCCGCCCGGCGAAGTTTCGCTCAGCGGGGCTTTTGTCTATTGCGCGCAGAATGAGGAGTAACGCGGTATGTTCGACGCTCTAAGCGAACGCCTTGGCAGTATTTTCGACGGCCTGACGGGCCGTGGCGCGCTGTCCGACAAGGACGTCAGCGAAGCCCTGCGCGAAATCCGCGTTGCCCTGCTTGAGGCCGATGTGGCGCTGCCCGTCGTCAAGGAATTCGTTGAAAAGGTTAAAACCCGCGCCGTTGGCGAAGAGGTTATCCGCTCGGTGAAGCCGGGCCAGCAGGTCATCAAGATCGTTTATGACGCGCTGGTCGATATGCTCGGCGCCGATGAGGAAGAAAGCCACCTCCGCGTCGACACGCCCCCGGCCGTTGTGATGATGGCGGGCCTTCAGGGCTCGGGTAAAACCACCACCACCGGCAAGATCGCCAAGCGCCTGGCTGATCGCGGCAAGAAGAAAGTTCTCCTCGCCTCGCTCGACGTGCGCCGCCCGGCGGCCATGGAACAGCTGGCGATCCTGGCAAAGCAGGCGGGCGAAACCGTCAGCTCTCTGCCGATCATTGCCGGCCAACTTCCCGCTGACATTGCCCGCCGCGCCATGCAGGCGGCCAAGATCGGCGGCTATGATGTCCTGATCCTCGACACTGCCGGCCGCACCTCGATCGACGAGCAGATGATGGCCGAGGCGGCAGAGATTGCCGCCATTGCCAACCCGTCTGAAGTTCTCCTCGTGGCCGATGCTCTCACCGGCCAGGACGCGGTGGAAACCGCCCGCCGCTTTCATGAGCGCCTGCCGCTCACCGGCCTTGTCCTGACACGGATGGACGGCGATGGCCGGGGCGGCGCCGCGCTGTCGATGCGCGCAGTCACCGGCCTGCCGATCAAATTCCTCGGCGTTGGTGAAAAACTTGATGGGCTCGATGCCTTCGATGCCAAGCGCGTTGCGGGCCGTATCCTCGGCCAGGGCGATATTGTCAGCCTCGTCGAAAAAGCCGCCGAACATTACGACGCCGAGAAGGCCGAGCGTATGGCGGCCAAGCTCAAGAAGGGCGAGTTCGATCTTGAAGACCTCGCCGACCAGCTGCGCCAGATGCAGCGTATGGGCGGCCTCGGCGGCATCATGGGTATGATGCCCGGCGTGCGCAAAGCCAAGGAAGCGATGGCGAGCGCCAATGTCGATGACCGTATCCTGAAACGTCAGGAGGCGATCATTTATTCGATGACGCGCGAGGAGCGCCGCAAGCCGGCCATCCTCAATGCGTCCCGCCGCAAGCGCATCGCCGCTGGCGCCGGGGTCGAGGTGTCAGATGTCAACAAGCTGCTGAAGATGCACCTTCAGATGGCTACCATGATGAAGAAGATGCGCACCAAGGGCGGCATGAAAAACCTGCTCGGCATGGCGCAGCAGGCAGGGATTTCCCAGTCTGACCTCGCCAAGATGGGTGGCGGCGCGCTGCCCCCCGGCGGTCTTCCCGGCCTCAGCGGCAATGGCCTTCCGGGCCTGCCCGGTGGCCTCCCCGGTCTTCCTGGAGGGAACAAGAAGAAATGACCAATCCTGATCAGGCCCTTGCCCAGTTCCAGCTTGGCCAGCTGCGCGCGTCCATCGACAATCTGGACTCGATCCTCATCCACACGCTGGCAGAGCGCTTCAAGCTGACCCAGCAGGTCGGCAAGCTGAAGGCGCTGCACAATATGCCGCCTGCGGACAAATCCCGCGAGGCCCAGCAGATCGAGCGCCTGCGCCATCTGGCCAAGGAATCCGGGCTTGATCCGGCCTTTGCCGAAAAGTTCCTCAATTTCATCGTGGCGGAAGTCATCCGCCATCATGAGCAGATCCGCGGCCAAGAGGCCGAATAAGAAACCCCGAGAGACAAGACTTACAGGAGATCCCCATGTCACTCAAAATCCGGCTCGCCCGTGGCGGCTCGAAAAAACGCCCCTTCTATTCGATCGTCGTTGCCGACGCGCGCGCCCCGCGTGATGGCCGCTTCATCGAAAAGATCGGCACCTATGATCCGCGTATTGCCAAAGACTCCCCGGACCGCGTGAAGGTTGACGCTGAAAAAGCCGCCGACTGGATCAAGAAAGGCGCCCAGCCGACCGACCGCGTCGCCCGCTTCCTCTCCAAAGTCGAAGTTGACGGCAAGCCTGTGGCAACCTGGACGCACGGCAACAACCCGAAGAAAGCCGAGCCCGGCAAGAAAGCCCAGGAGCGCGCGAAAGAGCGCGCCGAGAAAGCAGCTGCCCGCGCCGCAGCTGCCGAGGCCCCGGCCGAAGAAGCAACCGAAAGCTAAGCTTCCGGCTTTTGCCATCTCCTGAAACGGCCGGCGTTCCTCTGGGGCGCCGGTCTTTTCTTTCGTGCTGATCTGAACGTTGGCCAACAGCGGCTGCACAGATCGTTCAGATCATCCATGCGAAGTCTAGACGCGAAGATCAAAAGGAGCCTGGCTTCATGTTCACGTCCGCCCTGTCCCGCCTGCTTCTGGCCGCCGGCCTTGCCGCTGCCGCCATCAGCCCCGTGGCCCTTGCGCAGCGTGGCGGCGGCGCCCCCTCCGGCCCGCCCGGCATCACGCTCTATTCGGATACGAACCTGCGCGGCGAAGCGGTGGAACTCACCGGCGACCAGCCGAATTTCAATACCATCCGCTTCAACGACAAGGCCCGCAGCATTGATGTGCGCGGCGGCGTCTGGATGGTCTGCGCCGATGGCAACTACAAAGGCCGCTGCGAATATATCGACCGCTCGGTGCGCAATCTCGGAGAGATCGGCCTTTCCGGCGCCATCTCCTCGGCCAAGCGCGTGCCCTATGACAAAGGCCCCCGCAGCTATGACATCGCCCTCTTCGCGGATGGCAATTATGGCGGCGCTTTTGTGGGCTTTGACGAGGGTGTGGCAGACCTCTCCCAATACCGCTTCAACGACACAGCCAGCTCCATCATGATCAACCGCGGCGACTGGCTGGTCTGCGAACATGCCGATTATCGCGGCCAGTGCGAATTGCTGGAGGCGTCTACCGGAAATCTTTCCTCGATCGGCCTCAACGACAAGATCACTTCTTTCCGCCGCTATGATGTGCGCCGCGAAGGCCCGTGGCGCCGCCCCATCCCGCCGGTCACCGGCCCGGTGCAGGATACGCGCGGCGGTTTCCAGGGGGAGCAGACCGTGTTTTTCCCCACGCCGACCACCAATGGCCGCCGCATCAATGACGGCTCAGGCGCTGCCACCCGCTTCTGCCAGAGCATGGGGTTTTATGAAGCGGTCTATAAAGCACCTGGCCCCGTTCTCTCCGACGTGGTTTGCCGCTAACAAGCGCGCATGAGCGCAAAAGCAAAGACTGACAGACTTATTCCCATGGGCGTCCTGAAGGGCGCCCATGGTGTTCGTGGCGAGGTGCGGGTGAAAAGCTTCACCGCTGACCCGGACGCCCTCTTCACCTATGGCCCCCTGATGGACGAGGCCGGCAAGGTACTGGTGACCCCGCTATCGGCCCGGCCGGGCAAGGACCATTTCATCGTCCGCCCGAAGGAAAACCTTCAGAAGGAAGAATGGGACGCGCTGCGCGGCTGCCTCGTTCATGTCTCCCGCGACCGTCTGCCGGAAGCCGATGAAGACGAATTCTACTTCGAAGACCTGATCGGCATGTCCGTCTATACTGTTGGCGATACGCCGGAAGGCCGCGTCCGCGCCGTTCAGAATTTCGGCTCCGATGACCTCCTCGAAATCGAGATCCCCGGCGCCCAGGCCACCGTCTATGTGCCGTTCACCCGCGCCGATGTGCCGGTGATCGACATGGCCGCCCGCCGCATCGTCATCCCCGAACTCGCTCTCTGGGCGAACCCCGATGACGACGAGGCCTGACATACCGGCTGCATAAAAATTGCAGTTTGTTGCGGTCCATTCAGGTGGCCCGTGTCATTCTGAGGGCGTAATGGACGAAAGGAGCCCTCATGCGGGTCTCGATCCGGTATTTCGCGCTTGTCCTCTCGCTTCCGGCGGCGGCTGCCCTCCCGGCGCTCGCGCAGGATGGCTATTATGATGACTACCAGCCCCCGGCAGCCATCGCGCTGTTCTCCTCGCAAAATTTCCAGGGAGATGTGCGCGAAGCTTTCGACCCCTTCGGCTCTCTGCACGACCTGGCCTTCAACGACCGCCCTCGCTCGGTCGCGGTTCTGGCCGGCCAGTGGGAACTCTGTGAGCATGCGGACTTCACCGGCCGCTGCGTATTCATCCGCGAAGATGTGCCCGATCTCGGCTGGTTTGATCTCAACGGCCGCGTCTCCTCCATCCGTCCGATCTTCGAATATACCGAGGCCCAGCATGGCTTGATGTTCACGCGCGACAATAACGGCTACATCCGCTACGCGCACAACCAGTCCTATGGCTACGACACCTGGAATTACGGCTATTCCAGCACCGTCCGCGTCAGTGTTCAGCATTATGGCTATTCGCCCGATTATTGGCGCTTTGGTTATTACGATCCGCGTTGGGGGTACGATCCCTACGGCTTTGCCTGGCGCCCTGTCGGCGGTCCGCGCTATGTCTCCTACACCTACCGCGTTCATCCGCGCCCGGTCATTATCAACACCTATTGGAAAACCCATTGGGGCAAGAGCCACAAACACTGGGACCGCAGAGGCCACCGGGAAGACTGGCGCCGCAAGCCGGATTGGCGGGGAGACCCCGGACGGGGACCAGGCCGCGATAGCGGCTGGACCGGAGGTGGCCGTGGCCCCGGCAGTGATCGCGGCGACGGGCGCGGGCGCGACGGATGGCGGAGCGATGGCTCACGCCCCGATGGGCCGCGTACGGACGGGTCTCGTAGAGATGGCCCCCGTGCAGAAACTCCCAGGACGGATGGTCCGCGGACGGGAGGCGGGCGTCCCCCGCGCGCCGATACCAGTGCAATTCCGACAGATCCCCGTCGCGGCGATCGGGGCAGAAGCGGCAGCTGGAGCGGCGGCGCCCGCGATGGCGGCGCTGCCATCGTAACACCGCCCCGCGATGATAGAGGCCCGCGCGCCGATAGCCGTGGTCGCGGAGACGGAAGAGGCGATTGGAGTGGCAACCGTGACGCCGGATCGGTAACGCCGTCCTCACCCCCGGTGGTCAGCCCTTCGGCCCCGTCGGGCCGTCCGGACCGAGGCGGCGGGCGCGGTGAAGGCCGCAGGCCCGGCGGTGATGGCGCGCTTCTGGGTGCGCCCGGAGGCGGCGGAACACGCCCGGCTGCCGATACACCGCGCCGTGGCGGCGGCGGAGGTGATGGCGGGTGGCGGGGAGACAGTGGCCGCCGCGGTGGCAGCGCTGCGCCCACCCCCGCGCCGTCAGTCTCATCGCCTCCCGCACCTCCGCCAACAGCGGTATCTCGGCCAGCGCCGCCCCCGCGCGTCGAACGGGGCGGCCGTGGCGGAGAAGGCCGCGGCGGCGGTATCTCCAGAGGCGACGGCCCGCGCCGCGACCGGGACTAACCGTTCGCGCGCGGATCATTCCACTCGGCGGCAATGCCATATCCGCCGCGCCGGATCAGCCAGAACATGCCGATCAGGTCGAATATGCCCGCGCCCAGGCGGCCTAGGAATCCGTATTTGGATTGCCCGGCCAAGCGCGGGCGATCATTCACCAGCTCCTCGCGCACCTCCCATCCGGCCCGCTTGATCAGGGCCGGGAGGAAACGGTGCATCGAGGCAAAGAAGGGCAGGTCTCTGAACGCCGAAGTGCGGATCAGTTTCCAGCCGCAGCCGGTATCCTTGGCATCATCCTGAAGCACAAACCGGCGCACGCCATTGGCGATGCGCGACTGTACCCATTTGAAGCCTGAATCGTTGCGGCTGTTGCGTTTGCCGGCAATGATGCCCAGGCGTGGCGGCGCGCCCGGCGCAATGATCTCCTGCCACAGCCGGGCTGTGTCGGCCGGGTCGTTTTGCCCATCCCCGTCCAGCAGCTGCACCCATTGTCCGCGCGCTGATTTGAGGCCGGTGAACAGCGCGGCGGATTTGCCCCGGCGCTGCACATGGGTCAGCACGGTCACCGTTTCCGGATGGCGCGCCCTGGCTTCGGCCAGCTCCGCCCCGGTCGCGTCGGCTGAGCAATCATTGACGCAGACAATCTCGAAATCGATGCCGGCAAGGGCTGAATGCACCTCATCGATCACCGGATGGATGTTGCCGGCTTCATTGAAGAAGGGGATGAGGACGGTAAGCTGAGGCGCTGTGCTCATGGGTCAGCCTTGTGGAGGTCTCGCCTCATAACCGCAAATCGGGGCGCCTGCCACCCATGCTGCGCGGGCAGGCCGCCGGGCCAGCCAGTCGTTGCGCCTGCCGCCAATCCCTCTAAGACTGAGCCTCAGGCTGACCGCAAGGGGAACCAGATGGCTACTGAAACGCACGCCGCCCATGCGGTGGATCTCGCCCCGGTCGTCATTTTGCTCGGATCTGCCGTGCTGGCCGTGCCCCTGTTCAAGCGCATCGGCTTCGGGTCCGTGCTCGGATATCTCGCCGCCGGCCTCATCATCGGCCCCTTCGGCTTCCGGGTGTTCACCGAGCCGACGGCCATCCTGCATGTCGCCGAACTCGGCGTGGTGATGTTCCTTTTCATCGTGGGGCTGGAGATGCAGCCCTCACGGCTCTGGTCCATGCGGAAGGAAATCTTCGGCCTCGGCTTTGCCCAGGTCGGCCTCTGTATCGTGCTCTTGTCCTGGGTCGGGATGGCGCTTGGCTATTCTGCGCAAACATCCCTGATCGCCGGCACGGGCTTTGTCCTCACCTCCACCGCCATCGTGATGCAGATGCTGCAGGAGCGGGGAGACCTCGCCAAGCCGCGCGGCCAGAAGATGGTCTCTATCCTGCTGTTTGAGGATCTCGCCATTGTGCCCCTTCTGGCGCTCGTTGCCTTCCTCGCGCCGGGTGGGGAAGAGGTGACGCTGACAGACCGTTTCATGGGCGTGGTCATCGGCCTTGGCTGTATTCTTGGCCTCGTCCTGGCCGGGCGCTATCTGCTGAACCCGATCTTCCGCGTGCTGGCGGCGGCCCGCGCCCGCGAAGTGATGACCGCCGCTTCGCTGCTTCTGGTCCTGGGCGCCGCCTGGTGGATGCAGCTGGGCGGCCTTTCCACCGCCATGGGCGCCTTCCTGGCCGGCGTGCTGCTGTCAGAATCGTCTTACCGGCACGAGCTTGAGGCCGATATCGAGCCCTTCCGGGGCGTCCTGCTCGGCCTCTTTTTCCTCGCCGTCGGCATGTCACTGGATCTCAACGTGGTCGCCGCCAACTGGCAGGTCATCGCCATCAGCGTGGTCGCCTTCACCCTGCTCAAGGCCGCCGGCGTCTATGGCGTTGCCCGCCTGTTCAAGGCCGGCCACCGGGAAGCCATCGAACGCACCGTGCTGATGACCCAGGGCGGCGAGTTTGCCTTCGTTCTCTATGCCGCCGCCCTCGCCGTCGGCATCATTGATCCGGAAGGCAGCGCCATGCTCACGGCCATCATTATCGTGTCGATGCTGATGACGCCGCTCTTCGTCCTGGTGCATGACCGGCTGATGCCGGAAGTGGAGGTCGATGCTTCGGGCGTTGAAACCCCGCATGATGCGCGCGGCACCGCCCTGCTGATCGGCTTTGGCCGCTTCGGCCAGGTCGTCAGCCAGCCGCTGCTGGCGCGTGGCTACACAATCACCCTCATTGATAATGATCCGGACATGATCCGGGCAGCGGCCGATTTCGGCTTCAAGGTCTGGTATGGCGATGGCGCGCGACTGGACATTCTCCACGCCGCCGGCGCCCACCATGCCAGTCTCATTCTCGTCTGCGTCGATGACCAGGCCGCTGCCACAAAGATTGTGGAGCTCGTCCGACACGAATTTCCCGGCGCCCTCCTTCTGGCGCGGGCTTATGACCGGGATCACGGCCTCCAGCTTGTCCGGGCAGGGGCTGACTATCCCGTCCGCGAAACCTTCGAATCCGCCCTCAAATTCGCCCATGCCGCGCTGGACCGGCTGGGCGAACCGGAAGACGCCATCACCGACGCCATCGAAGAAGTCCGCCGCCGCGACGAGGAACGCTTCGCCCTCCAGCTAACCGGCGGCACCTTTGCAGGCCGCGAACTGATGTTCGGCAATGGCGGCGGCGCTGTCCCGCTGAATGCCAAGGCGCCAGATACGGACCCAGAGCCAGCAGGCGGGTGACGCGGGGCCCGGCCCGCGCTAAAGGGCGCCCATGTTCAAGGCCACAGCCATCACCCTCATCCCGGAAGCCTGGCCGGGGCCACTCGGCGCCTCGATCCTCGGGCGCGCGCGCGCCGAAGGCATCTGGGATCTGGAAACGGTCGATCTGCGCCAGTTCGGCCTCGGCAAGCATCGCAAGGTGGACGACACGCCCGCCGGGGGTGGGGCAGGGCTGGTTTTGCGTCCGGATGTGGCCGCCGCAGCAGTCGATAGTGTCCGGAAGTGTCCGGATTTGTCCGAAACGGCCCAGCCAGTGTCCCGGCCTGTCATCTATCTGTCCCCGCGCGGACGCCGGTTTGATCAGAAAATGGCCCGCGATTGGGCCGCCGGGCCGGGTGTCATTCTTTTCTGCGGCCGGTTTGAGGGCCTGGACGAACGCGCCATAGAAGCGCGGGATATGCAGGAAGTGTCCCTCGGAGATTTCGTTCTGGCCGGCGGGGATGTCGCCGCAATGGCCATGCTGGAGGCGGCGATCCGCCTTCTTCCCGGCGTGGCAGGAAATTCTGCTTCAATAACAGGGGAATCTTTCGAGAATGGCCTCCTCGAATATCCCCAGTACACCCTTCCCAGAGAGTGGGAAGGCCACAAGACACCGGAAGTTTTGCTGTCCGGCGACCACAGGCGTATAGAAGAGTGGCGAATCAGCCGCTCAAAGGCGTTGACTTTTGAGCGCCGCCCCGATTTATACGCCGCTTACTCCGAAACCCCGACCTCTAATGCGCCGGAGACTGGCGATGAACCTGATTAAAGAGCTTGAGACCGCTGAAATCGCGCGCGTACTCGGCGACAAGAAAATCCCGCAATTTTCCCCCGGCGACACCCTCGCCGTGAACGTGAAGATCAAGGAAGGCGACCGTGAGCGCGTCCAGCGCTATGAAGGCGTGTGCATTGCCCGCTCTGGCGGTGGCATCAATGAGAGCTTCACGGTCCGCAAGATTTCCTTCGGTGAAGGCGTTGAGCGCGTTTTCCCGCTGGTTTCTCCGCTGATCGACTCGATCGAAGTGCTCCGCAAAGGCCGCGTGCGCCGCGCGAAGCTCTACTATCTGCGCGACCTGCGCGGCAAAGGTGCCCGTATCGCCGAGCGTACGACCGGCCACGGCATCGAGGTGCAGGAAGTTGCTGTCTCGAAAACCGAGCGCCGCCGCCAGAAAGACGCCGAGAAAGCAAACCGTAAGGAAGCTGCTGCCCAGGCCCGCGCCGAAAAGGCCAAGGCTGACGCTGCTGCTGCCGAGGCCGCTGCGGCTGAAGCCGCCGCCGCTGCAGAAGCTCCCGCCGAGGGCGGTGAAGCGTAAGCTTCTGGCTGAAACATATCAGCTATGTGAAACGCCCTCCCTTCGCGGAGGGCGTTTTCGCATGGGCAAGTCTTCCCTATGTGCGCTTCAGCGTTATTGTGCGCCGCGAAAGTGAGAGGCCGAAATGTCCCCTAAGACGCTCTACGACAAAATCTGGGAATCCCACGTCGTGCACACCGACGCGCAGTCGGGCGAGAGCCTTCTCTATATCGACCTTCACCTCATCCATGAGGTCACCACGCCTCAGGCTTTTGCCGGTCTCAAATCTGCGGGCCGCAAGGTGCGCCGGCCGGAGCTGACGCTGGCGGTTGCCGATCACAACACCCCTACCGAGAACCAGGCCCTTGGCCTTGCCGGCGTGAAAGACCCCGAAGCGCGCAACCAGTTGGAAACGCTGACGCGGAACGTGGCCGAACATGGCATCGAATTCTTCCCGATGGGCGACATCAATAATGGCATCGTCCATGTCGTCGGCCCGGAACAGGGGCGCACCCAGCCCGGCATGACCATCGTATGCGGCGACAGCCATACCTCCACCCATGGCGCCTTTGGCGCGCTGGCCCATGGCATCGGCACCTCGGAAGTCGAACATGTGCTGGCCACGCAGACCCTGCGCGCGCGCAAGATGAAGAATATGGCGGTGGAAGTCTCCGGCCGCCTGCGCGATGGGGTGACGGCCAAGGATCTTGCGCTGCACGTCATCGCCATCACCGGCACGGCCGGCGGCACCGGCCATGTGATCGAGTATCGCGGCGAAGCTGTTCGCGCGCTGTCGATGGAAGGCCGCATGACGCTCTGCAACCTCTCCATCGAGGGCGGCGCCCGCGCAGGTCTCATCGCGCCGGATGAGGTGACGTTCGACTATATGAAGGGCCTCCCGTCCTCGCCCAAGGGCGGCGCCTGGGAAGTGGCCGAGAAATACTGGCGCACGCTGTTCACCGATGAAGGCGCCGTGTTCGATACGGTGATCCACATCAAAGGCGAAGAAGTTGAGCCGACCGTGACCTGGGGCACCAGCCCGGAACAGGGCATTCCGCTCTCAGGGCTTATTCCGAAGCCGGAAGATTTTGCCGATCCGGTCAAGCGCGCCGCCTGCGAGCGGGCGCTGGAATATATGGGCCTTGAAGGCGGCAAACCGATTGCGGGCACGCCGGTGCAGCGCGTGTTCATCGGCTCCTGCACCAACAGCCGCATCGAAGACCTGCGCGCCGCCGCAGACGTTGCCAAGGGCAACAAGGTGGCCCCAGGTGTGCGCGCCATGGTCGTGCCGGGCTCTGGCCTTGTGCGCGCGCAGGCCGAAGCCGAAGGTCTCGACCTCATTCTGATGGAAGCCGGCTTTGAATGGCGGGAGCCGGGCTGCTCCATGTGCCTTGGCATGAACCCGGACATTCTCTCGCCCGGTGAGCGCTGCGCCTCCACATCCAACCGCAATTTCGAAGGCCGGCAGGGCAGGGGTGGGCGTACTCACCTGATGAGCCCCACGCTGGCCGCCCGCGCTGCCATCAATGGCGTGCTCGGATAATCCGTTAACTGATCAGGAAATCGCCTCATGACTTCTGCTGACCTCACCCCCCGCCAGAACTGGACCCGCGAGGAAATCGCAGCGCTGTATGAGCTGCCGCTCGATCAGCTGTTTGCGCGCGCCCTGGCCGTCAAGGCCGCCAACTGGCCGGATGGAAAGGTGCAGAAATCCCAGCTGCTCTCCATCAAGACCGGCGGCTGCGCCGAGAATTGCGGCTATTGCAGCCAGTCGGCCAGCTTCAAGACGGGCCTCAAGGCTGAAAAACTGATGCCGGTGGAAGAGGTGGTCGATGCGGCCCGCCGCGCCAAGGCAAATGGCGCGGACCGTTTCTGCATGGGCGCTGCCTGGCGCTCGCTGAAGGATCGCGACCTGCCGAAAGTGGCTGAGATGATTTCCGCTGTGAAGGCTGAAGGCCTCGAAACCTGCGTCACGCTCGGCATGCTCGAAGAGGGCCAGGCCGAAGCGCTGAAGGAAGCGGGCCTCGACTATTACAATCACAACCTCGACACCTCGCGCGAGTATTACAGCACCGTCGTCACGACACGGACGTTTGACGACCGCATCGAGACGTTGGGCCGTGCCCGTCAGGCGGGTATCAAGCTGTGCTGCGGCGGCATCCTCGGCATGGGCGAGTCGCGCTCTGACCGGGTCGGCCTGATCCATGAGCTCTCCCTGCTTAGCCCGCATCCGGAAAGTGTGCCGGTCAACAAGCTGGTGCCGATCGAAGGCACACCGCTGGCAAACAGCGAAGAGCTCGACACGCTGGAACTCGCCCGGGCCATCGCTGTCTGCCGCATCGTGTTCCCGAAAAGCTGGGTGCGCCTGTCCGCAGGGCGCGAAACCATGAGTTCCGAAGGCCAGGCGCTCTGCATTCTCGCCGGCGCCAACTCGATCTTCGTGGGCGACCGCCTGCTGACCACCGCCAACCCGGCGATGGACAAGGACGCCCGCCTGCTGGAATCCGTTGGCGGCAGCTGCGCGACCTGCTGAGCTGGGTTTAGGTCTGCTAAACGCTGCCGCGGTTGCCATTGCGGCCGCGCGGCCCGATATTCTCCCTTCAGAAAAGCTCTGAAGGGAGAAAGTCATGACCGGAACAGTCAAGCTCGACGGCGGCGTAACGCTGGATGGCCCGCGCGGGCGGGTCTATGGCTCGATCCTGGAGACGGTTGGCTCCACGCCTCTGGTTCGCGCCGAGAAATTTGCCAAGGCGGAAGGCGTCGGCGCCGATCTCCTGTTCAAGCTCGAATTCTTCAATCCGCTCGCCAGCGTGAAAGACCGGATCGGTCTTGCCATGGTGCTTGGGCTGGAGACTGAAGGCAAGCTGAAGCCGGGCGGCGTACTGATCGAGCCGACCTCCGGCAATACCGGTATTGGTCTCGCTTTCGTGGCCGCCGCGCGGGGCTATCGCCTGATCCTCACCATGCCGGAATCGATGTCGATCGAGCGGCGCAAGATGCTCGCTTATCTCGGCGCAGAGCTGGTGCTGACCCCGAAAGAGAAGGGGATGGGCGGCGCCATCGCCCGGGCCAAGGAACTGCTGGCTGAAATTCCCGGCTCGGTCAGCCCCAGCCAGTTCGACAATCCGGCCAATCCGGCAATCCATGAAAAGACAACCGCCGAGGAAATCTGGGCCGATACGGCCGGCGCAGTCGATGCCATCGTCTCCGGCATAGGCACGGGCGGCACCTTCACCGGCGTGGGCCATATCCTGAAGCCGCGCAAGCCGGGACTGAAGATGTTCGCCATTGAGCCGGAAGCCTCGCCCGTGCTCTCGGGGGGCCAGCCCGGACCGCACATGATCCAGGGCATCGGCGCGGGCTTTGTGCCCGGCAATGCCGATACGAGCCTGATCGACGAGATCGTGAAGGTCTCCAACGAGGAGGCGTTTGAAACGGCGCGCAAACTTGCCAAGACAGAAGGCATTCCCGGCGGCATCTCGTCGGGCGCCGCGGCTGCCGCCGCCGTTCGCATCGGCAAGCGGCCGGAGATGGCGGGCAAGACCATTGTGGTAATCCTGGCGAGCTTTGCCGAGCGGTATCTTTCGACGGCATTGTTTGACGGCGTGTAATCCGGCCGGGTCTCCGCAGAGGCAGGGCTCGCCAATCTCCGGCAGCTGGTGGATATAGTGCCGTCAGATAATGACGTCCGGAGGATATTCAGTGGCCCGATTTACCCTGCATGGAATGTGGCCTTCGGGGCCGACCTACAAAGTCGGCCTTATGCTGCGCCTTACCAACACGCCGCATGATTACGAACATGTCGATCTGCGGGCGGGCGCGCACAAGGCGGACGCCTTCCTGGCGAAGAACCGCTACGGTCAGGTGCCGGTTCTGGACGATCATGAGAAGGACATTTGTCTTTCCCAATCTTCGGTGATCCTGGATTACCTCGCCGATGAAACAGGCCAGTTTGGCGGCAAGGACCGGTCAGAGCGCCTGCGCGCGCGGGAATGGCAGTTCTGGGGCGCGGGCCCGCTTACCACCGGCATTTATCGCACGCGGGCGGTGAAGCTGGGTTTCTTCAAATTTCCGGAGGAGGTTCAGGCGGCAAACCTGCAGTCGGCTCTTGGCGCGCTGAAGGAGCTCGACGGTCTGCTCACCGGGCGCAGCTGGCTGGTGGGCGGCGGGGCCACGATTGCCGACCTCGATATCTATGGCATCGCGGCTTATGCCGGTCAGGCGCAGATTGACCTGCAGGCGTTCGGCAATGTCCGCAAATGGATGGGCCGGGTGGAAGATCTGGCCGGGTTCAAAGGTCCGCAGGACTGCCTGCCGCAAACCAGCGTGAAGGCGCCGTGATTACCGGGCTCGATCATCTGGTGCTGCTCTGCCCGGAGATCGTCTCCGGCGTGGCGGTGTATGAACGGCTTCTCGGCCGCAAGGCAGACTGGCGGGCAGAGGTCGAAGGCGGGGGCGCTTCGGCATTGTTCCGCCTGGGCAACACCTCGCTTGAACTGCTGGCACCGGCTGGAGAGGGCCTGCGGGGCCAGCGGCTGGCAGAGCTGATTGAGGCGAAGGGGCCGGGGCTCACCACGCTCGCATTTGGCAGCGACGGCCTGGTGGCAGACCGCGAGACATTCGTTCGCCGGGGGCTCGAGCCGGGTGACATCACGTCCGGACACTCCAGACACGCCGAAACCGGCGCAGAACGCCGCTGGCAGAGCCTGCGTCTACCCGACGAGAAAGCTGGCGGCATCAAGGTGTTCGTCGTCGAGCCGGGGGAAGGGGCACTTGCACTGGCGCCAGCGGCGGCAGATGCGGTCCACGGGCTCGATCATGCGGTGGTCAATACGGCAGCGCCGGACCGGGCACTCGCCTTCTATGGCGCAAAGCTCGGACTGCGGCTGGCTATGGACCGGACCAACCCGGACTGGGGCGTGCGCCTGATCTTTTTCCGCACGGGCGGGCTGACGATCGAGATTGCCCGGCGCCTGTCCGAGCCAGAGGATACCGGCCGGCCCGATACCTTCTGGGGGCTGACCTGGGCGGTCAAAGACATCGAGGCGGCGCACACGCGCCTCTCCGCCAGCGGCTTTGACATTTCCGAGATCCGCAAGGGCCGCAAGCCCGGTAGCCGGGTCTTCACCATCCGCAACGGTACTATGAATGTACCGACCTTGTTCATTGCCCATGAGACGGTTTAGAAGCTCTCCCCATGACCCCCTTCACACGCCTTGATGGAACCGCCGCGCCGCTCATGGACAAGGGCAAGCCCATGTCCAATGTCGACACCGACATGATCATCCCGAAACAGTTCCTGAAGACGACCGAGCGCACCGGTCTGGCCAAGGGCCTCTTCTATGAGCTGAAAACGCGCGCTGATGGCTCCGAAGACCCGAATTTCGTGCTGAATCGCCCGCAATATGCCAAGGCGAGCATCCTGATCGCGGGCGAAAATTTTGGCTGCGGCTCCTCACGGGAGCATGCGCCCTGGGCGCTGGCCGATCAGGGCATCACCTGCATTATCGCCCCCTCCTTCGCCGATATCTTCCACAACAACTGTTACAAGAACGGCATTCTTCCCGTGCGGCTTCCGGCAGAGGTTTGTGAAAAGCTCGCTGCAGAAGCTGGCGGGCCGAACCATGTTTTCTCGGTGGACCTGGAAAGCCAGACCGTGACGACCCCGTCGGGCGAAGTGCATCACTTCGACGTTGACCCAGGCCGAAAGTCGAATCTCATCGCGGGCCTTGATGAAATCGGTGCCTCACTGACGGCCGGCTCCCAGATTGACCGGTTCGAAGAGCAGCGCCGCCTGACCACGCCCTGGCTGGAACGGGCGCGCTGATATTTTCCTATCAGGCGTTTAGCGGAAGCTGGCACTCTGCTGGTGAAAATTCCGGCAGCCCGGCCTCCGGATGATGTGGGTATTATTTCCCAAATAATAAAAAGAGTGGCGCAACGATTATTCGTTGCCTTGCCCAACATCGCTTCCTAGAAATTGAAATACACAGAAAGCGGGGAATTATGGTTCGTTCTATACTGCGCAGTTTGCCACTCATCGCCATGCTCTCAATGGTTGCCTGCGCCGGTACGCCGGCCGGCATGGCAGCAAATGAAGAGCGGGAGTGCCGCACGCTCGACATAACCGGTTCGAAAATTGCCAAACGTGAATGCCGGACGGTGTCCGATTGGGCAAAGCGGGATCAGGATCAAGCCGCTCAGGCCGAAGCCGCCGGCTCAGCGGCAAAGCAGAATGTCGATCCGAATTCTTTTTGATTAATCGGCAGCCTGGCAGTAAGACGCGCCGCAGTGTTGGAACATTGCAGGCGTTGAATTCCCATGAGACAGACCCTCCTTCTGCTGCCGGGTGACGGCATTGGCCCCGAAGTTGTGGCTCAGGCACGGCGTATCGCTGAAGCGCTTGTGCCCGATGTGCAGATTGAGGAGGGCCTTGTTGGCGGCGCCAGCTTCGATGCGCATGGCACACCGCTGACCGATGAGACGCTGGAGCGCGCCCGCAAGGCGAGCGCAGTTCTGCTCGGCGCTGTGGGCGGCCCCAAATGGAACGGCGTGGGACGCGACAAGCGCCCGGAGGCTGGCCTGCTTGCCTTGCGCAAGGGCCTGGACGTTTTTGCAAATCTTCGCCCGGCTTTCTGCTTTCCGGCGCTGGTGGAAGCCTCCAGCCTGAAGAAAGACCGTGTCGAGGGCCTCGACATCATGATCGTCCGGGAACTGACGGGCGGGGTCTATTTCGGCCAGCCGCGCGGCATTGACGAGCAGGGCGGCCTGCGCCGGGGCTATGATACGGCTGTCTATACCCATCCGGAGATCGAGCGCGTTGCGCGCGTGGCCTTCGAGATTGCCCGCGGCCGCGATGCCCGTGTCACCTCGGTCGAAAAATCGAATGTCATGGAGTCGGGTCTCTTCTGGCGCCAGGAAGTGACGCTCGCCCATGCCGAACTCGGCGGCGGTGTCGAGCTATCCCATATGTATGCCGATGCTTGCGCCATGGAACTCGTCCGGGCGCCCAAACAGTTTGACGTGATCCTGGCGGACAATCTCTTCGGCGATATTCTCTCTGACGAGGCTGCGATGCTGACAGGGTCCATCGGCATGCTGCCATCGGCCTCGCTCGGCGCGCCGGGTGTGCCGGGTCTGTATGAGCCGGTTCACGGATCTGCGCCGGACATTGCCGGGCAGGGAATAGCCAATCCCTGTGCCGCGATCCTGTCGTTGGAAATGGCGCTGCGCTGGTCTCTGGGGAAAGAAAAAGCGGCTGACACGCTTTTTGCGGCCGTTGGCAAGGCGCTTGATCGCGGCGCGCGCACGCGCGATCTCGGCGGCGACCTCACCACCCGCCAGATGGCAGACGCGATCCTGGCGGCGCTCTGATCGTCCTTTTCCGTCCGGATTTGGACAATCCATCCGCCTTATGACATCCTCCGCTCAAAACAAGAGCGGAGGAAACAAGTAATGTCATACGCTGCCGGGCGGCTCATTCATGATGCCGACAGTCATCTGATGGAGATGACGGATGTGCTCGATCCCTATTTCGAGCGCCGCCTGCTGAAGCGCTATCACGCGCTGCCGGTCTACAAATGGAAACAGTCCCACGCTCACTGGATGAATGAGGAACGGGCCCGGCATGAAGACGCTGCCTATCGCGCAGCGGCGGGCGAGGCGATCCTGCTGAAGAAAAATTATGAAGCGCTCGGCGCTTTCCGCCGTGAAGACCGGCCCGCCGCGCTCGACCGGCTGGGCTTTGCCAGCCAACTTGTCTTCACCACCTTCTGTCTTGGCAATTTCGGGCTCGACCAGTCAGACGATATGGAGCTCTGCTACGCAGCCGCTGACGCGCATAACCGGATGATGACCGATTTCTGCGCCATCGACCGCCGCCTCCTCGCCGTCGCCTATGTGCCGCTGGAAGATTTTCAGAGGGCGGAGCAAACAGCAAGGCTTGCCATTCGGCTGGGCGCAAAGGCGCTGATGGTTCCCTCGCTCTGCCCGCAGAAGCATTCGCCGAGCCATATCGGCCTTGATCCGGTCTGGCGCATGGCAGAGGAGGCGGGTCTGCCGATCCTCTTACATGTCGGCGGCGAGGAGAAGATGAACCCGGTTTACAAGGAGAACGGGCTTCCGCCTGTGCCGGATTTTCATGGCGGTGACGACAACTTCACCTCCGTATCCTACATGCCCATTCCCAACGCGGCGATGCAGACGCTGGCAACCCTGATTTTCGACGGGGTGTTCGACCGCTTCCCCAAGCTGAAATGGGGCGCCATCGAACTTGGTGCGTCCTGGGTTCCCGGATGGATGCGCGCGATGGATTCGGCGGCGCATGCCTTCGTGCGCAATGAAGAGCGCCTTCAGAAACTCTCGGCCAAACCTTCCGAAATCGTCCGACGCAGCTTCCGCGCCGCGCCCTATCCGCATGAGGATGCCGGCTGGATCATCCGGAATGCAGGCGACGAGATCTGTATGTTTTCGTCAGACTATCCGCATGTGGAAGGCGGGCGAAACCCCCTCAAGCGGTTTGACGAAACCCTGCAGGGCTGCACACCATCGCAGATTACCGCCTTCTATTCGGAAAACTTCATTGACCTGATGGGCGAAGGGCTCAGCCCGGAATTGCGCCGACCCATGCTGAAAGCGGCGGGCTGATAATAATTCAACCGAATGGTTGACTATTGAGGGGCGGGGTCTATATTCAACCACATGGTTGAACTATATGCCCCCCGCCTCGACGCCGTATTCCATGCTTTGGGAGACGCTACCCGCCGCCATATGCTCCGTGATCTGACCGAAGGTGCCCGCACCGTCAGCCAGCTTGCCGAGCCTTTCGAGATGTCGCTTGCGGCGGCCTCGAAACATATCAAGGCGCTGGAAGGGGCGGGGCTTATCCGCCGTGAAGTGCGCGGGCGCACTCATGTCTGCCATCTTGAGGCCGGCCCCCTCGCAGACGCCTCATCCTGGCTTGCCTTCTATGAGCGCTTCTGGACTGGCCGCCTCGACACGCTCGAACGCCTGCTGCGCGAAGCAGATGCCAGCGCCTCATCCCCCAAAGGAAAGAAATCATGACCCAGACCACGAAATCCTCCGCCTACGGCCAACTCGTTGAGCCGACGGTTCTGAAGCTTGAGCGTCTGCTGCCAGGCCCGGTCGAACGCGTATGGGACTATCTCACGCAGAGCGAGCTGCGCCGGCAATGGCTCGCCTCGGGCGTTATGGACCTTTCTCCAGGCACCGAGTTTGAATTTGTCTGGCGCAATGATGAGCTGACCGATCCGCCGGGCGCGCGGCCAGACGGCATGGGCGCTGAAAACCGCATGACCTGCAAAATTCTCGACGTAGACCCGCCTCGCCGCCTGTTCATCAGCTGGGGCGTGCAGTCGGATGTGCTGTTCGAATTGGCCCAGAAGGGCGAGGATACGCTCCTCACCATCACCCATCGCCGCCCGCCGACGCGCGATGTCCTGCTCAGCGTTTCGGCGGGCTGGCATGCGCATGTGGATGTTCTGGAAGCAAAACTCGCGGGCACGAAACCAGGTCCTCACTGGGACAACTGGGTCAGGCTGCGGTCGGAGTATGACGCCCGCTTCCCTGCCTAGCTGTAATCGGCAATCCGGCAGAGCAGGGGGCCGCGGAATTCGAAGAAGCTTGCCCCGCGTACCTTGACCGACTGGCCGGCTTTCACGCCGGTCGGAAGGTCAACGGCCGCGCGGCCTTCAAATTCGATTTCTGCGGCTGCCTTGCCCGCGCCGGAGACGAGATTGATCAGCCGCTGGCGGCGATAGGAGAAGGCATTGCCGGAAACTTCGGCCACCTGGCGCATCATGTCCTTGCCTTCCAGCCGCATCGACTGGCCGGTGTTGGAGATGTTCTCGAACACCACATCTTCGGTCACATAGGACAGCATTCCATCAATATCGCGCTCATTATACGCGGCGATATACTTGCGGATTATCTCGTCGAGCATGATCCCAGCTCCGCCCTGTTAAGCCCGGGGCAGTCCTGCCCGACGCGGGGGAATTGCACAAGCCGCTTTAAGATGCGGTCGAGATGGGCCATATAGCCCGCGAACAAGCACAAGAGGAGATTATCATGGGCACGCGCATCGCGGTTGTCGGCGCCACAGGCAATGTTGGGCGGGAACTCCTCAATATTCTCGATGAGCGGCTGTTTCCGGCCGATGAAGTCTACGCTGTCGCCTCGCGCCGCTCCATCGGCAAGGAAGTCTCCTATGGCGACCGCACGCTGAAATGCCATGATCTCGAACAGTTCGACTTCAGCAAGGTGGACGTTGTCCTGATGTCGGCTGGCGGCTCTGTTTCGAAGGTCTGGTCGCCCAAGATCGCCAAGGCGGGCGCCATCGTGATCGACAACTCCTCGCAGTGGCGGATGGACCCGGATGTGCCGCTGGTCGTTCCGGAAGTGAACGCTGACGCCGTGCTCGGCTATGAGAAGAAGGGCATCATCGCGAACCCCAACTGCTCGACGGCCCAGCTGGTCGTGGCGCTGAAGCCGATCCATGACGCTGTGGGCATCAAGCGCGTCGTTGTGGCCACCTATCAGTCGGTTTCCGGCAAGGGCAAGGACGCGATGGACGAGCTGTGGAACCAGACGCGCGGCGTGTTCGTGAACGATGAGCCTACCGCGGAAGTCTTCCCGAAAGAGATCGCCTTCAATCTGATCCCGCAGATCGATGTGTTCATGGATGACGGCTACACCAAGGAAGAATGGAAGATGCGCGTCGAGACGAAGAAGATCGTCGACGAGAGCATCGAACTGGTCGCTACCTGCGTGCGCGTACCGGTGTTCGTCGGCCATTCCGAAGCGGTCCATATCGAAACCATTGGCCATATGACGGCGGATGAATGCCGCGCCCTGCTGCGCGAAAGCCCCGGCCTGATGGTGGTCGATGATCCCAAGGAAGACCTCTACATCACGCCGAAAGAGTGCGTGGGCGAGTGGGCGACCTATATCAGCCGCATCCGCAACGACCCCACCACCGAGAACGGCCTCGCCTTCTGGTGCGTGTCGGACAATCTGCGCAAGGGCGCTGCGCTCAACGCCGTGCAGATCGCCGAAGAACTGCTCAATCGCGGCATCATCAAGCCGGAAACGGCGAAGGCGCTTTCCTGATATCTTCGCGCAGCTGAAGCCGGAGGGCAGAGAGGCGGGCATAGATGCGCGCCTTCTCCCGCATTGGCCGCCAGTCATACAGGAACGCGGCGACGGGGCGCCAGTTTGCGACCCATCCGATGATGATCAGCCCTTCGCTGATGAGGGCTGCGCTCATATTCGGTCCCAGGGCGCGGACCAGCTGGCTGCCAGCAATGCAGGCGATCAGGAAGAGAAGGCCGACCAGCGCGTCCCGGCGGCTTTCCTTCAGGAACAGCCTAAGCTGGCGCGTCTGCCGGGCTTCCAGAAATGCGAAGTAGTTGGTGATCGACTGCTCCAGCGCGGCCCGCTCAATGCCGCTCAGATGGCCGGATGGCAGATGGAGCACGAGGGAGATCTGCGCGCCGCGCGGGGCCTCCGGCACGGAATCCACGATGAAATCCTCGATGGCATCGTCGATATCCCGGTCCACGAGGGGGGAGGGGTCGAGCGAGTTGAAAAGCTCGTCCAGCGAGCGCAGGCGAATGTCGATTTCGAACGGGAATGCAGGCTCTTTCGGCTTCATGGCGAGGCTCAAACAGGCAGGGCGTATGCGCCAGCCTGCGCGCCAAGCGGCCATGGGGTCAAGCGGGGCCGGTTCAGAGCTCGGAAAAATCCACTATTTCAAAGCTGTGACCGGTCGCGTCCACGAAGCGGCGGAAATCTGCCTGGCTGATGGCCGTGGTTCCGGTGTTCGTCAGCGGGTGGAAGTTCACGATATCTGCGCCTGCAAGGACCACGTCGACGAGGAACCGCACGCGGGCCGGGCGGTCGTTCATCAGGGCAAAAGCGGTGACCGAACCGGGCGTGACACCGAGCACTTCGGTCATCAGATCCGGGGCGCCGAAGGAGAGGCGTTTTGTGCCGATCTTCCGGTGCAGCTGGTTGAGCTTCAGTTGATTATGCGCTTCCGCGGCGATCAGGACGAGGTCACCATCGGCGGCTTTCAGGAAAAGATTTTTCGTGTGGGCGCCCGGCATGTCGGCCTTCAGCGCGGCGGATTGCTCGACGGTGAACATGGCCTCATGCCAGGTGGTCTGGTGAGCGATGCCGAGGCTGTCGAGATAGGCGAAGAGGTCATCAGGGCTTGCAGGCATGGTGTCCTTTGGGGCAGGACTTTGCCTGCCCGTCAAGCAGCCAGGAAGCGGAAAGCCATTCATGCGCCTTGAATGTTATAAGATTTACGACGTCGCCCCCGAGATCGTGCCCGGCCGGTCTGACCGGGAATGGATGGATGCCTTCACCGATCGCCACCCCTACCGGTGCCTGCCGCTGACGATGGCGAACTCCACGGGCTGGGAAATTCTCTGCCCGATGGACATCAAGATCAAATGGAATGGCGGGCCGCGGAATGAAGACATCCAGCTTCTGACGACGGGCGATCCGCGCGCGATTCCGAGCTTTGCGGACGCCCATTTCATGCGCGGCATCGTGACTTTCCATACCGGGCACCTCTTCCGCACGCCGCCCGGCTGGGGCGTGTGGGTGACCGGGGCGCCAAACTGGCCGAAGGACGGGATCGCGCCGCTGACGGGCCTGGTGGAGACAGACTGGCTGCCCTTTCCCTTCACCATGAACTGGCAGATGACCCGGCCAGGCGAGGTGATCTTCAAGAAGGGCGAACCCTTTGCTTTCATTACGCTTATGGAACACAAGCGGCTGGAAGAGATCACCCCGGAACGCAAGCTTCTGAAGACCAATCCGGAGCTGGTGAAGGAATATGAAGGCTGGCGCGAGAGCCGGGCAGACTTCAACACCCGCCTCAAATCGGGCGAGCAGAACGCCATGAAGGAGCGCTGGCAGCGCCATTACATGCGCGGCGAGAAGCCCGATGGCGAGAAGGCCGATGCCCACCAGACGAAGCGCCGGCTCAAGGCCCCGAAAGATATGTAAGGGGTTGGATAAGGGCCCGCTTGTCCCGTGGATAAGGGGCCTAAAAGCTCCAACGAAGCTCCAAAAATACTCCATCCGCGCGACCAAAAACTCCAACGCCGTTGGAGTTTTTTCACTCCTTGGGCGGCCGCGCGGCTTTCTCGGCGACGCCCGAAATGCCCTGGCGTTTTTCCAGGGCGGCGGCCACGGCGTCGAGCGCGACCCCGCGCGACCGGAGCGCGACGAAGACATGGTAGAGGACGTCGGCCGCTTCACTCGCCACCCGCTCGTCACTCTCCCGGCGGACGGCCTCTGCGAGCTCCCCGCCTTCCTCGGCGACCTTCGCAGCGGCCGCATCCGGGCCCTTGGCGAGCAGTTTTGCGGTCCAGCTTGAGGCGGCATCGCCTTCAAGGGCGCGCGCGTCGATGGTCTCGGCAAGATGCGTCAGGGCGGCGGCGAGGCGCGCAGGCGAGGCGAGGGGGGCTTTGGCAGTCATAGTCTTCCTCTAACCCCTTCTCCCTGCCGGGAGAAGGGGCGGGAAGGCGCATTGCCGGTCAGGCTGCGGCGAGGGCCACGGCATCCGGGCCAGCGGGGAAGCGGAGCTGGCCGGTGAGATCGAGCGCGGCGCGCCAGATGGTCTCGGCAACGTCCTGCTCCTTTGTGACAAGAGCGGGGGTGGCAAAGCCTTCTAGGATGGGCTCAGCAAAGCCGGCATAGCTTTCCGGAATCAGATCTTCGAGGCGCACTTCGGTATTCTGCGAGAAGCGTGTCGTTGGTGCGTAGCCGGGCTCCACAAGTTTGGCGCGGACCCCGAAATAGGCCAGCTCATGGGCGAGCGATCCGGTGAAGCCTTCAATCGCTTGCTTGCTGGCTGTGTAGGCCGCAGCCAGCGGCATCGGGGCGAGGGTCACGCTGGAGGTGACATTGACGATCACTCCGGACTTCCGGGCCCGGAACATCGGTATCGCTGCCTGGCACACGGCCATCACGCCGAACGTGTTGGTTTCAAACACCTTGCGGATATGCGCCATGGGCGTTGCTTCGAAAGCACCGACAACGCCGATACCGGCATTGTTCACGAGAACATCAATCGGGCCCGCCATCTCCAGCGCGTCTGCAATGCTCTCCGGCCGGGTCACATCCAGAGGCAGAACGTGCATGCGGGCGGACGGGGGCAGGATACCTTCGCGGGGCGTGCGCATGGTGGCGATTACGTTCCACCCCTGGGCATGGAAGTAGCGGGCCGTTTCAAGGCCATAGCCGGACGAACAGCCGGTGATGAGGACGGTGTTCATGGTGAGAGTTCCTTTCCTGTCTATGCTTGACAGGAAAGAGATTAAGGCGCGTGATCAGGACTATCATCAATCAATAGTCTCTATTTCATTTGCAAAAGTCCGAAATGATCGACCCCCTTTCTCAGATGATCCGTTTGCTGCGGCCAAGCACGATGTTCTCCAAGGGCATCAGCGGCGCCGGAAGATGGGCGGTCAGTTATTCCGAGTTCGGACATCCGGGCTTCTGTGCAGTGCTCGAAGGGCGGTGCCGGCTGGCCGTTGCCGGCGAGCCCGCAATCACCCTGGAGGAAGGCGACTTTGTGCTTTTGCCTTCCACGCCGGCCTTCACGATGTCCGGCTTTGAACCTGCGCCTGCAAAGCGGATCGATCCAAGGAAAGCGATGCATTCCGGTGAGGAAGTACAGCACGGCCGTGCGTCAGGCCCGCCGGATGTACGGCTGCAGGGCGGCTATTTTCTCTTTGGCTCGCCTGATGCCGCGCTGATCGTGTCGCTTCTTCCGCGCTTGATCCATATTCATGGCGACAGCCGGCTTTCGGCGCTTGTGCATCTGTTCGGGCAGGAAGCCAGCAGCGAGAGGGCCGGGCGTGACCTGGTGCTGGAGCGCCTTGTAGAAGTGTTGCTGATCGAGGCGCTGCGCGCATCGCAAAGTGGCGATGCGACACCAGGACTACTCCGGGGGCTGTCAGATGTCCGCATCTCGGAGGCGCTCCGGCAGATGCATGAGGACCCGCAGAAGCCGTGGACGATTGATGAACTCGGCCGGGAGGCGGGCCTCTCCCGCTCTGCTTTTTTTGACCGGTTTACCCGCACGGTCGGCCTGCGGCCCATGGAATACCTGCTGGCCTGGCGGATGGCCCTGGCCAAGGATCTGCTGCGGCGGGAGGACTTGCCGATGGATGAGGTCGCCCGCCGGGTGGGCTATGGATCGGCCAGCACGTTCAGCACCGCGTTCAGCCGCCATGTTGGCCAGCCCCCTGGAAAGTTTGCGCGGACTTCCGCCCTCCAGACCGCTTGACGTCCCCAGCGGAAGGGCGCCAGCTTCACCTCAAAGTTCCGGAGGATGCCATGATGAAAGACCGCGTTTCGATTACCATGCTGGAGGACGGCGTTGCCGATGTGCGCCTGATCCGCACCGACAAGATGAATGCGCTGGACCCGGCGATGTTTGCCGGCATTGCCGAAGCGATCAACACGCTGAAGGCGACCAAGGGCCTGCGCGTGGTGGTGCTGTCGGGCGAGGGCAAGGCGTTCTGCGCCGGTCTTGACCTGTCAAACTTCACCGGCGGGGGCGGTGGCAGCGGCGAGAAAAAGCCGGGCGAAGGCAATGCCACGGGCAATCTGGACGGGCGCAGCCATGGCATTGCCAATCTGGCGCAATATGTGGCCTGGGGCTGGCGCGAGCTGCCCGTGCCCGTGATTGCGGCGGCCCATGGCGTGGCGTTTGGCGGCGGGTTTCAGATTCTCGCCGGAGCGGACGTGCGCATCATTCATCCCGACACGCGCTGCGCGATCATGGAAATGAAATGGGGCCTGGTGCCGGATATGGCGGGCTTCCCGCTGTGGCGCGGCAATGTGCGCGATGATGTGATCCGTGAGCTGACGTATACGAACCGGGAGTTCAAGGGCAGGGAAGCCCATGAGCTGGGCTTTGCCACCAAGATTTCCGAGACGCCGCTGGAAGATGCGCTGTGGCTGGCCAAGCTGATGGCGAGCAAGCACCCGGCCGCGATGCAGGGCGCCAAGCGCCTGTGCAATGCCATGGCCGACGCAACCGATGCCGAGCTGCTGCAGATGGAGAGCGATGAGCAGGTGAAGGTGATGCGCACGCCCAATCAGATGGAAGCAGTGATGGCGGAAATGCAGAAGCGCAAACCGGTGTTTACGGAGTAATCGTCCTGAGCCCCTTCTCCCTTGGGAGAAGGGGGTGGGGATGAGGGGGGGCTGGCCTCTAAAGCTTGCGTAGGGTGGATGGGGCGGGATGCCCTCACCCCAACGCCTCTCCCACAGGAGAGGGGCTTAAAGGGTGCGCACCGGCGCGCCCGCTTCGGCGAGGGCGGCGCGGGCCTCCGCCAAAGTCGCTTCGCCGAAATGGAAGATGGAGGCGGCGAGGACGGCGCTGGCGCCGCCTTCGATCACGGCAGGGGCGAAATCCCTCACGCTGCCCGCCCCGCCGCTGGCGATGACGGGAATGGTGACGGCGGACGACACCGCTTTCAGGAGCGGAATGTCGTAGCCTGATTTGGTTCCGTCCCGGTCCATCGAGGTGAGCAGGATTTCGCCGGCGCCGCGCTTGGCGGCCTCGCGGGCAAACTCGACCGCGTTGATGCCGGTGGGCTTGCGCCCGCCATGGGTGAAGATTTCCCAATGGCCGTCCACGGCGCGCGCATCGATGGCGACGACGACGCATTGGCGGCCGGCCTTGGCGGCGCAGGCGGAGATGAGCGCTGGATCTGCAACCGCGGCCGAATTGATCGCCACCTTGTCGGCGCCTGCCCTCAGAAGCGCGACCATATCTTCCACCGAGCGCACGCCGCCGCCCACAGTGAGCGGCATGAAACAGGCCTCGGCCGTGCGGCTGACGGTTTCCAGCAGCGTGCCGCGGCCTTCATGGCTGGCCGTGATGTCGAGGAAGCAGAGTTCGTCGGCGCCGGCGGCGTCATAGGCGCGGGCGAGGGCCACAGGGTCGCCAGCGTCTTTCAGGTCCACGAAGTTGACGCCCTTCACGGTGCGCCCGTCTTTCACGTCGAGGCAGGGGATGATGCGCGTTTTCAGCATGGGCGTTCCTTTGCCGCCAAAGCGGGGCGAATGCAAACAATCCTTAAGGTTGTGCGGGGTGGGAAGGGACGCCGCGCTGACCTATATTGACGCCACGGGAGGCTGATCTCGACAGAGCGAACTGACGAAGTAAGCATCAGGAGACAGACATGGACATGAAACGGACAGAGCGGAACACCGCCGCCAGACTACAGAATGACGAGGCCGAGACGCTGGCGCGGCTGGCGGCGGGATTGTCGCGGCTGGATGTGGGCAGCGCGCCTGGCGGCGGGGAAAGCGATCTGGCCCATGCGCTGCGCACGCGGCGGCGGCTGCGGCGGCCACTTTCCTCGGCGCGCTGAGGAAGACTTTCCGGCATCGGTCAAATTTGACCGATCGGCCGGAGGGCAATTTAGGCATCCGCTCATATACTCCCTTCTTTGGAGGGTGGGGTAATGCAGCTGGCGCAAGATATTCGGCGCGCACTACAGGCCGGGGCGCTGATTACGGCGGCCTCGATCTTCTTTTCATTCGTGCCGGTCTATATCTGGCTGCAGATTGACCCGGTGATCGACCGGCCCTCGATCTATCTTTCCTGCATCATCCTTCCCCTGATCATTGCGCCTGCGTGCAGCTGGTTCGTGCTGAAAGCGCAGCTGAAGGCGCAGCGCCTGGCCGCGGAGAACTACAGGCTGGCCAATATCGACGACCTGACAAACCTGCCCAACCGGCGGGCCTTCTTTGCGGAGGCGAGCGTTCTGCAGATGGAGGCCGATGGCGGGGCGGGTGTGTTTTTCTGCGCGATTGCCGACGTGGACAATTTCAAGCGCATCAATGACAGCCTGGGCCATGAAGCGGGCGATGACGTGCTGATATCCGTAGCCGGAGTATTGCGCGCGCTGCACCCGCCGGGCGGGCTGGTGGCGCGCCTGGGCGGGGAAGAGTTTGCGGTGGCAGGCATCTTTGTGGATATGGGGCAGGCCCGGGCAGCCTTTGAGGCGATGGTGCGCGCTGTTGCCTCAGCCGGGCATGGCGTTTCCCGGCCGGTGACGGTGAGCCTTGGCTTTGCCGGCGCGGGCGCGCGGGAGAGCCTGTCGACGCTGCTGAGCCGCGCCGATGAAGCGCTTTACCGCGCCAAGCAGGCAGGCAAGAACCGCGCCCTGGCCTATGAAGACGGGCCGGTGACATGGGCCGCGCGGGCAAGCTGACGCTGCCTCAGCCGATGGCGTCCACAATGGTGAGCGGCAGGCCGCCGGAGCCTTCTTCCAGAGATTCCGGCGTGATCAGGATGGTGGTGCCTGGCAGCAGCAGGGGCTCCAGAAGCGCCGCGAAGGCGGGCGGCAGCAGCGCCTGATCGGCCAGCTCATCGGGCGAGGCGGGCGGCAGCGTGGCCACCGGCGCGCCGGGCTTGCCTTCGGGCAGTTCCAGCTGGATCCAGTGAAGCGCGCCCCCCGGCGCCTGGCTGAGCATCAGCACATGCGTGGCTGTTTCACCTTCCGGCACATAAACGCGGGCGCGGCCGATTTCGGCGGCCCCGCGCAGGGCGACCAGGGTTTGATCGCGGCGCGAGATGACGAGGGTGAGCGGGCCGTCGGGCGCGCCGTCCGGCATCCAGCGGTAAAGCTCATCCCCAGCCAGCGGGGCGTGGTCCAGCGGCACGCCGCCGGGGCCTTCGGCCGCCAGGAGGCCGGGGGCAGGTGTGATCGCAGGCTCTCCCGCCACGCCGGAGACGATCACCGTGCCGCCCATCTCGGTGACGGCGAAGAGGCGTTTGGCAAATTCCAGCGGCAGGCGGATGCAGCCATGGCTCTGCGGATAGCCGGGCAGGGCGCCAGCATGCAGGGCGATGCCATCCCAGGTGAGGCGCTGCTGATAGGGCATGGGGGCATTGTCATAGAGGTTTGACCGGTGATCGGCATCCTTCTGCAGGATGACGAAAACGCCCGTGGGCGTTTCATGGCCGGACTTGCCGGAAGAGATGGTGGAGACGCCGATGCGCACGCCATTGCGATAGACGGTGGCGGTCTGCCGTGTGAGGTCCACAAACAGGGTGACCGGGCCGGCGGGGGAGAGGGCAGGCGCCCACACCCAGTCTCCGGGCTGGAGGGTTTCCGCCTGCGCGGTGAGCTCAGCCGCCGTGGCGACCAGCACGCCCTGCGCCCCGGCGGGGACGGGCAGCGCCGCCAGCAGCGCGGCAGCGGCAAGAATGGCAGGCAAGCGTTTCACGCCGGGCCTTTGGAGTTGCTGGCGGGGGTTTCCGGCCAAGGGTTTCAGGCAGCCTCAAGGGCACCAGAAAAGGGCGCGGCTGGCAAGGCGGCGTGGGGGCGCGGCCTATTCGGAAAGGCTGGAGACGACAAGGTAAACGGCGGCGATGCCCGCGCCGGTGAAGGCCGCGGCCATCCGCCCGGCAAAGCGCGCCTGCGCGGCGCGGGCCTGGCGCATCTGGCCCACCAGCAGCTGAAACCCGGCATCGCGCGCCAGATCCTGCGCGGTTTTCTCAGACGGGAGTTTGGGGCGCTGCGGGCTCATGGCAGGCGCAATGCGGGATGCGTGCCAGTTGCAGGTCTAACCCACGAATACAACCATCAAAAATAGGAATTTATACGACATTGAATTGTAATCTATAATAGGAGTAATATCCTGATACGAAAGAGGGGTAGCCTAAATTGGACAGCTTTTACAAAGTCGTAGAAAAGCTCAATGATCGCGAGGCACATCGGAAAACCGAGCTTGCTCAGGATATCGCGTTGCCGCTGGGGCTCCTGACTCTCCTAGCCGGATTTTGGTATACTCTAGCTAATAGCATTTTGTTCCCGCTCTCCACTGCTCACTTTGTCGTCGCGCTACTATTGGCCGTAAGCGGAGTCTTCTTGGTCTATTCTGCCGCTCTCCTTTGGCGAGCCCATGTTGGTAACATCTATAAGGCTTTGCCACTTGCTACCGACCTAGCGATTTATAGAAGTTCGTTAGCCGAATGGGGGATGCAAGAAGGAGTTCCGGAGGATGAAGTGGAAGATGTCTGGAATGAGTATTTCCATTCAAAGCTGATAGAGAATGCTACCCATAATGCTGAGATGAACGAGCGTAGGTCAGCAACAATATTCAAACAAAAACAAATGCTAGGGGCGGCGCTAGTCGTACTCGCGATCGCTGGCGGCACGGCTTTAGTCTGCGGGATCAATTTAAAGCCGTAATGTTCACTTCTGAAGATAAAGGAACAGCTTTGTAATGTCGGGAAATCAATCGCCGCCACCTCCTCCTTTGCCGCCTCCGGCGCCTAACCGCTCTCCCCCTCCATCGGGGCCTCCGTCTCGTTTAATTAAGGAAGATAGAATCCCACCGAAACGCTGACGCGGGGTAGGCTATCGTGACCAAATTGACTCCTTCTCCTCCACCGCCACCGCCACCGCCACCGCCCCCTCCAACTCCGGCGCAGCCGCCAAAGGGGCCACCTTCTAGGTCGGTCACTGATGGCAAGCCCGCAATACCAAAGTAGCTTGTTAACCCGCCAACCCAATCGCCTCGCCCGCCACAATATCCCCGTCATACAGCGCCCGGCCCAGGATCGTGCCGGCGATGGGGGCGCCGCTGGCCTTCAGGGCACGGATGTCGTCTACGCTTTTGACGCCGCCCGACGCGATGACGGGGATGGAGACGGTGTTGGCGAGTTCTGCCGTAAACGGAACATTGACGCCGGTTTTGAGGCCGTCGCGGCCGATGTCTGTCGCCACGATGGCGGCGACGCCGCAGCCTTCGAAGGCCTTGGCGAGCTCTGTGGCGCGCATGTCGCTGGTTTCGGCCCAGCCTTCCACGGCGACCATGCCATCCTTCGCGTCGATGCCGACGACGATGCGGCCGGGCAGGGCGCGGGCAGCGTCTTTCACCAGCTGAGGATCGCGCAGCGCAATGGTGCCGAGGATGACGCGGGAGATGCCAGCCTCGAGCCAGGCATCAATCTGGGCGCGCGTGCGGATGCCGCCGCCGAGCTGAACCGGGGCAGGGGTGGATTTGAGGATGCTTTCCACGGCCGCCCTGTTCACCGGCTCGCCGGCGAAAGCGCCGTTCAGGTCCACCACATGCAGATGGGTGAAGCCCATCTCGTGGAAGGCGCGGGCCTGGGCGCCGGGATCGGTGTTGAACACGGTGGCTGCGTCCATCTCCCCGCGCAGCAGGCGCACGCAGGCGCCGTCTTTCAGGTCAATGGCGGGGTAGAGGGTGAAGGTCATGGTGTCGTCTTTTGCTTGAACCCCTCTCCCAGGGGAGAGGGGGCGGAAGATCAAGGGGTCCAATCCAGGAAGTTGGCGAGCAGGGTGAGGCCGAGGCGCTGGCTTTTTTCGGGGTGGAACTGCGTGCCGAAGAGGTTGTCGCGGGCGATGGCGGCGGCGAGCGGAGCGCCATAGTCGGTCCAGGTGGAAACCTCGCCCTGGTCTTCCGGGCGGAAGGCGTAGGAGTGGGTGAAATAGGCGTGGGGCTTGTCGCCGAGGCCCGCCAGAACGGGATGGGGCGCGGGGATCATCAGCTCGTTCCAGCCGACATGCGGCACGGGCAGGCCGGGGGCGGGGACGAGCGCTTCGACGATGCCATGCACCCAGCCAAGGCCGGGGGTTTCGCCGTCTTCCAGGCCCATGTCTGCCATCAGCTGCATGCCCACGCAGATGCCGAGGAAGGGCCGGCCCTTGCGCAGCACGGCCTCGTCCAGGGCATCGACCATGCCGGGAATGGCGCGCAGGGCGCCGGCACAGTCGGCAAAGTGGCCGACGCCCGGCAGCACGATGCGCCCGGCCGCGAGGATGTCTTCAGGGCGCGCGGTGACGTGGATGGCGGCGGCGTCCCCTGCCGCAGCGGCGAGGGCGCGCGCGCAGGAATGCAGGTTGCCGGAACCGTAATCGATGAGGGCCACGCGGGTCATGGCCGCGCTCTTAGCGGGGCCGCGGGGCCATGGCAATCAAGCGCGTTTGCGACAGAGGCGCCGGGCGCCCTCAGCCAAGCGGCACCCAGTTGCCGTGGAAGCCGGGCGGGATCCGGTGGGGCAGGGTGATGCTGGCCACCGGCGGGCCGGTAAAATCCTGCGCATTGAGGATCACGAGGCAGGTAGTGTCGGAGGCTGTGTCGATGACATAGCCGATCAGCCAGCCTTCATCCTCGGCAGCGGTTTCGTGGGCCGGCACGAAGACGAACTCGCCGGGCATGCAGCCGGGGCCGAAATCGTGCACCTGGCGCGTGCCGGTGCCGAGGTCATGCTTGAAGAGACGCGGGTCGCCCAGGAAGCTCGGGTCTCCCTGCGCGGGCAGGGCCACGGTGTAGGCATAGCGGTAGGGTTGGCCGATGCGGCGTTCGTCCGGACGCGGAAATTCCTGCGGGGCGTCGTCGATGATGCGGCGGGTCACGGCGCGGGCGGCGGGGTCTATCTCCAGGCTCTCGAAGGCGCAGATGCTGCCATTGGGGCCCGTGTTTCCGTCCATGAACATGTCCTGATGCACGCAGGCATCCATGATCACCTTGCCGTCTTCGGTTTCATAGGCATTGGCGGGGTGGAAGATGTAGCAGGGCTCGACATCGCACCAGAGGATGTCGCTGCCCTTGCCCTCACGGGGGAGGAGGCCGATGCGGGCGGTGTGTTTCGGGTTCCAGCGATAGGGGAAGGATGCCCCGCCGATCAGCGCGGCCATGGAGAAGGTGACGGGCAGATCCATCACGATCACATAGTTGCGGGTGATCATGCAGTCATGGATGGAGGGGCCGTTCTGCACGGCGATGGGCTCGTGGCGGCGCACGGCGCCCTCGGCGGTGATCACGGTGTGCCAGATGGTGGTCTGGTTCTGGCCGGTATAGCAGATGGCGTGGGTCTCGCCGGTCAGCGGATCAAGGTGGGGGTGCGCGGTATAGCCCTGGCGCAGGAGGCCGCCGAAATCGCTGCGGGCGCGGGTTTCCAGCGTATCGGAAACTTCCACCGGCAGGCCGCCCGCCTCGACCAGCGCCCATATACGCCCGGCCATGGCGACAACATTCGTGTTCGGACTTTCCGACCCCGCCGGAGTGCGCGGGCCGGGGGCGGGGGGCTCGCCCAGGGCCTGGCTGATCTGCGGCGAGCGGACCCAGCGGTTGCGATACCAGAGCGCCTTGCCGCCCTCCAGGCGCACACCATGCAGCATCCCGTCGCCGACGAACCAGTGATGGGTGGCGGGGTTGGGCGGGCTGAAGGGGTTGGGGCCGTTGCGCAGGTAGAGACCATTCAGCGCAGGCGGGATGGTGCCGGTCACTTTCAGGTCCGTCAGGGTGTATTCAGCTTCCATCGGCTGATGGATGCCGGTGAGGTAAGGATTGGGCGCGCTGGACTTGCGGTGCGCGCGGTTGAAGCCCGCCACACCCATGATGCCTTTGGTAACAACGCTGCGAATGGCAGTTTCGACGGGGCTGGGCATGGTGGGGTCCTTTGAAGCAGCCAGGTTGCGGAGGATGAGAACAATGTTTACGGTGATAACATGATCGAGAATGATAACACTGTCAACATGAGCGGGGAGAAAAACCGCTATCATCATGGCGACCTGCGCGCGGCTTTGATCGCGGAGGGGCTGAAGCTCATCGGCTCAGGCCCGGCAGAGACGCTGAGCCTGCGAGAGATTGCGCGCAATGCCGGGGTGTCGGCCACGGCGGTCTACCGCCACTTTCCGGACAAGGCGGCGCTGCTCAGCGCGCTGTGCACCGAAGGCCACGCCATGATGGCGGCTGCTTTTGAGAAGGCTATGGCGGGGAAGGGGGACCGTATGGCCGCCTTCATCTCCATGGGCCGGGCCTATGTTCAGTTTGCCCTCGCTCATCCGGCGCTGTTCCGGCTGATGATGGCGCAGCCGGGCGCAGGCCCTGCCCGCGCGCCGCAGCCCTGCGCCGAAGACAGGCCGGAGGATGGCATGACCCTGCTGGTGCGGGCGCTGGATGATCTCTATGGGCGGGATATGCCTGCCGGGCTGCGGGAGGCGCGGCGGCTGAAATCCTGGGCGCTGGTGCATGGCCTCGCCATGCTGATGCTGGACGGGCAGGTGCCCGCCGAGCCGGCACTGATCGATGCGGTGATCGACGCCCACGCCATTTAGGCGCGGGCTTTGGGCCGGATCAGAGGCTGCCCTTGGTGCTGGCAGGCTTGCCGCCGAGGCGCGGGTCTACGGTGATGGCCGTGCGCAGGGCGCGGGCGGTGGCCTTGAAACAGCTTTCGGCGATGTGGTGGTTGTTCTCGCCATAGATGTTCTCGACATGCAGGCACATGCCGCCATTGCCCGCGAGGGCATGGAAGAACTCCTTGAAGAGTTCGGTGTCCATCTCGCCGATCTTGTCGCGGCGGAACTCCACTTTCCAGATCAGATAGGGGCGCTTGCAAAGGTCGATGGAGGCGCGGGTCAGCGTTTCATCCATCGGGATATAGGCATGGCCAAAGCGCGTGATGCCGCCAAAATCGCCCAGCGCCTGGGCAATCGCCTGGCCGATCACGATGCCGGTATCCTCGACCGAATGGTGGAAGTCGATATGGGTGTCGCCCTTGCAGCTCACTTTCAGGTCGATCAGCGAATGGCGGGCCAGACTGTCCAGCATGTGATCGAAAAAGCCGATTCCCGTCTCAATGTCGGCTTTGCCGGTGCCATCCAGGTTAACGGAAACCAAGATTTCGGTTTCCTTTGTCTTGCGGGTGACGTCTGCGGTGCGGTTCTTTGTCATGAGAGGCCATATAAACTGCCGGAGGCGCTACAGCTAGCGCATCTGTGTTCACGGATTCCTAAACATCTATAGGGCAGTTTCTGCGGGAATTACTTAGTTGGGCACCCGTGGTGGGCAATGGATTGAAACAGGGAAGCCTTATCGGCCGTCTGACCGGCAGCCTCACCATTCCGGCATTTGCCGGGATCTCCGGCGGGCTTTTATCAATTTTCCTGTTTGCCCTGATCGTTGCCGCCGAGGTGATTTTCCGCACCAACAGCCAGAATGCGCCGATCGGGTTTTCCGTTCCCCTGCCGGTGATCGTGGGCATGTTGCTGTTCACGATCATCACCTCCGCCACCGTCTGCTACCTGCTGGCGCGCCCGCTGCAGGACGTGTTCCTGCGCTTTACCACTTACATGATGTCGACCCGCGGGGACGTGGACGCGGACCTTTACTCCCTGCAGTTTCCGGAGCTGCGGCGCCTGCGCGTGGCCACCACGCGCACCGTGCGAAAGCTGAAACGGGAGAATGATCACCTCCGCAAGATCGCCTATCGTGACAGCCGCACCGGCCTGCCCAATGCCATTGCTGCCGAGAAGCGCATCTTCGAGATCCTTCCCAGCGCCAGCTTTGAGCGCCCCGCCGCCTTTATCCTGCTCGACATCGACCGGTTTGCGCATCTGGTTGAGCAGGTGGGGGCAGGGCATGGCGACATGATGATCCATGCCGCCGCCCAGCGAATTTCAAAAGCGCTGAGCGATGTGCCCGACCCCTCGGCCTCGGCGCTGCGGGGCTCCATGCTGGCGGCATTGACGGCGGATCAGTTCACCCTGTTCATGCCGAACGCCGGCAGCCGGGAACATGTGATCGCGATCGCCCGGGCTATCCGGAATGCTTTCAATGAGCCGTTCACCATCCTTGGCCGGCCAGTGACGATGTCGCTGTCGGGCGGCATCGTGATGGCGCCGGAAGACGCCGATTCGCCGCAGAAGCTGATGCAGAATGCCAAGCTGGCATTACGCCTTGTACGGAACGAATCCCAGTCCGGCTTCCGCTTCTTCACCCCGCGTCTGACGCGCATCGTGCAGGGGCGTTACCGGTTTGAGGCAGAGCTGCGCGACGCGGTGGAGAACCGCGAGTTCAAGGCCGTGTTCCAGCCGAAGATCGATTTTGCCACGGGCCGTATCGTCGGCGCCGAGGCGCTGGCGCGCTGGCGCCGCTCCAACGGCAAGCTGATCTCACCAGCCGCGTTTATTCCGGTGGCGGAGGAAGCTGGCCTGATCGAGGAGATCGGCAAGCAGATCCTGGAAGCGGCCTGTGAGGCTGCGCGCACCTGGGAACTTGAAGGCCATGACGTGACTGTTGCCGTCAACGTCTCCCCCAGCCAGTTCCAGCGCAATGATCTGACCGAAACGGTGATGGGCGCTCTGCGCCGCTCCGGCCTTCATCCGCGCCGGCTGGAGCTGGAGATCACCGAAAGCATGGCGGTGTCGGATCCGGGGCGCGTGGCCGAGTTCATCTCGCCGCTGCGGGCGATGGGCACCAAGCTTGCCATCGACGATTTCGGAACGGGCCATTCAAACCTTGCGACCCTCACCCAGCTGCCCTTCGATGTATTCAAGATCGACCGGCAGTTTGTCTCTGCGCTGGAGACAGATCGTCAGGCCCCGGCCATTGTCGAGATGATCCTCGCCATGGCCGAAACCCTGGGCCTGAAGACGGTTGCCGAAGGCGTGGAGACGACCAAGCAGGCAGATTTCCTGCGCCGCCGGGGATGCACCATGGCGCAGGGTTTTCTTTACAGCCCCGGCTTGCCGGATCAGGCGTTCCTGGAACTTCTGCGCGCGTGGAAACCGCTCGGCGCCAATGATGAGACCGGAAGTCCGGAAGCCTATCAGGCCCCGCGCCGGTAAGTGTAGACGGGCACGCCGCCCAGCAGTGTTTCACCAGTATGATTATAACCGAGCTTTTCGGCGACGCGCCGTGATCCGGAATTGTCCGGCTCGATCACGCAGCAGCTGCTGGCGAACTCTGTTCCATCCAGCCAGTCATGGATCGCGCGCACGGCTTCTGTGCCATAGCCCTTGCCCCAGGCCTGTGGGCCAAAAGCCCAGCCTGCTTCGGGGCCCCAGATCAGCTCCTTGGGCAGGCCCCTTTCGAAGTCGGCAAAGCCAGCTTCGCCGAGATAGGCGCCGGTCGCCTTGTCGGTGACCACCCAATAGCCGAAACCCTTCATTTCCCAGAGGCCGATGCCGCGCAAAAGGCCAAACCAGGCATCCTGGCGCGAGCGCGGTTTGCCGCCGATGAAACGGGTGACTTCATCAGAGCCCCACATGGCCGCTGACGCGTCAATGTCTCGGGGTTCGGCGGCCCGCAGAACCAGGCGTTCGGTTTCCAGAACCGGCGCCTTCACGCACCAGCCTTCATTTGCGCCAGCATCGCGCCCATGGCGGCGTGAACCGTCTGGATGGCTTTCAGGGGACGGACCATCACCTTGAAATCCGTGATCTGACCATCCGCGTTCCATTCCATCATGTCCACGCCGTTGACGAGGATGCCGTCCATCATCGTCTCGAATTCCAGAACGGCGCGGTCGCCGCAATCGAATACGCGGGTGTAGCGGAAATCGTCATTGCCGAGCGTCTCACCGGCAGCCAGCAGATAGGCCATGGTGATTGCCTTGCCTTCCTGCGGGGTGTGAACGACGGGGCTCTTGAACACGACGTTTTCGGCGAGGATAGCGGACAGGCCCTCGGCGGAGTGGTCACGGGTCATCCAGTCGAACCAGGCCTGCAGGTTCGGGCTGTGCCCGGTTTCGGGGATCAGATGCTTTGCCATGGGGTTTCCTTGAAAAGAGGAGGGCGATGAGCGCAGGCGGGGGAGGGGTTATTCGCCCACCACCGGTTCGGCGATCAGATAGTCGGTGGCCTGATCGAAGCAGGTTCCCTTCATCACCACGAAGCCGCCCGGAAAGTCCGGCTTGGTGAAGATGATGTCCATCCGGCCCCAGGTATAGGCTTTGCCCCCGCCCAGCGGATCGGTCATCGCGGCGGGGCAGAGGCCGTCCGTGGCGGTGTCAGGATCAACCCAGACGCCGGCGTAGAAGCCGCGCCCCTCGCTCACCCCGGCAAGGCCTGGAAAGATGCCGATCAGGCGCTGGCCGGTCTCGCCGGGAAAGGAGAGGATCGCCTCGCCAGATTCGAGATCCGCCTCGTAGACGATCTCGCCCACATTTGTGGTCCACACTTCATCTGCCGCTGCGTGGCCGGAAATGGCCAGAATTGTCCCGAATAGTCCTGCGATTGTCCTCAACATGGCTAGCTCCTGCCGGTTCCTGACCGGCGCAGGCTAGGCCTGTCTCGGGATTTTGGCGAGGGCCAATTCAACCGGCATAGGCGGCGTCAAGATCGGGATCTTTCGAGGCGACGAGGTCTGCCAGATCGGAAATCACCTTTGCCTGTTTCCAGGTGGCGTCGTCCTGCATCTTGCCATCGATCATGGCGACGCCGGAGCCATCGGGCATGGCGGCGAGAATCTTGCGGGCAAACTTCACCTCATCCGGATCGGGCGAGAAGACGCGCTTGGCAATCGCGATCTGGTTGGGGTGCAGGCTCCAGGTGCCCGCGCAGCCGAGCAGGAAGGCGTTGCGGAACTGCTGCTCGCAGGCGTCAAGGTCGGCAATGTCGCCGAAGGGGCCGTAGAAGGCGTTGATGCCGGCCATGCGGCACGCATCGACCAGACGGGCGATGGTGTAGTGCCACGGGTCCTGCTGGGCGCTGGCGCGCGGACTGCCATCGGCTTTCGGGTCTTCGATCACGCGGTAGAAGGGGTGGCCGCCGCCCACGCGGGTGGTCTTCATCTTGCGGCTGGCGGCAAGGTCTGCCGGGCCAAGCGAAATGCCCTGCATGCGGGGGGAGGCGAGGGCGATCTCCTCGACGCGGGCCACGCCCTCGGCCGTCTCCAGGATGGCGTGGAAGAGGATGGGGCGCTTGAGGCCGGCCTTGGCTTCCAGCTGGGCGACATATTGATCGGCAAAGTGAATGTCCCACGGTCCCTCGACCTTGGGCAGCATGATCACGTCGAGCTGGTGGCCGGCTTTCAACACCAGCTCCGATACGTCCTCCTGAAACCAGGGGGAGTTGAGACAGTTCACGCGGCTCCAGAAGCCGGTGCCCTTGGCCTGCCAGTCGTACATGTTGGCCATCTCGATGGCGCCGGCGCGGGCGGCGTCCTTGGCGTCTGCAGGGATCGCGTCTTCCAAGTTTGCCAGCATCACGTCCACCGTCGGGGCCATTTCGGGCACCTTGGCGCGCACTTTCTCCAGATGCGGCGGCACGAAATGGATCATGCGCTCCAGCTTCACCGGCAGTTCGCGATAGGGCTCAGGCGCGCCGATGGCGAGCGGCTTGAAGAAATTGCGCGGCGTTTTCTGGCTCATCTGGGGCTCCCTCTTGCCGGGGAAGGATTAAGGGCGGTGCTGCACCGCGTCAAACCGGCAGGGTGTGACGGAACGCCCGGCACTCTGATGCGTTTTCCTCACAGACGAGACGGAAAGGGACTCCCATGTCGCTATTGATGATCCTGCTGACGATTTTCCTGCCGCCGGTCGCGGTGCTGATCAAGGAAGGTCTTGGCCTGCAATTCCTGCTGAATGTGCTACTGACGCTGATTGGCTGGCTGCCCGGCGTTGTTCACGCTTTCTGGGTCAATAGCCGCGGCTCGGCGATCGCCTGAGATTAGCGGCGGCTGCGGCCTGCCACCGCCAGGGGGTGGGCTGTTTCCAGCAATTCGGCGAGTTCATCAGTCAGGACGTGGGTGTAGATCTGCGTCGTGGCGATGTCGGCGTGACCGAGAAGGGTCTGCACAACCCGGAGGTCAGCCCCGCCTTGCAGAAGGTGGGTCGCGTAGGCATGCCTGAGAGCATGTGGGTAGACCCGCTCTGACCTGATCCCCGCTTTCATGGCGAGGTCTTCCAGCATCTGCCCCAGACGCCGGCGCGTGAGGTGACCTTCCTTGCCGCGCGAAGGAAAGACGAACCCTTCCGCCTTGCCGCGCAGCAGCGGGTTGTCCGGCAGGCTTTCCTCACGGACATCGAGCCATTCTGCCAGCGCGATCAGGGCCGCCCGGCCGAGTGGGCAGAGCCGGTCTTTGCCGCCTTTGCCGCGAATGATGATGTCGGCGCTCATCCATTGCCCGGCCTTGCGGCGGGGCAGGTTGCCCACCCGCAGGGTTACGAGCTCCGAGGCACGCAGGCCCGCGCCATAGAGCAGCTCCACCAGACATTTCAGCCGTTTGTCCGGTTCGCAGGCGGCGATCAGCCGGGCCACTTCCTCGCGGGACAGCACATCGGGCACTTCCCGTTCGGGGGAGGGGCCGTCCAGGCGGGCGGTCGGGTCGTCCTTCCGGTCGCCTTCCTGAAAGAGGAACCGGAAGAAACGCCGCACGGCGGACAGTTTCCGGGCCTGGGTGGAGGGCGCCATGCCGCGCGCGGCCAGGTCTGCCAGCCAGTTAGACAGGTCTGCCGAGGAGGCAGTCACCAGACGCAGGCCGCAGAATTCGGAGGCGTCCAGCAGGTCGCGCCCATAGGCGTCGAGCGTATTGGGGCTTGCGCCCCGCTCGGCCGACATCATTTCAAGAAAAGCGCCTATACGCGAACGGTCATCCATCCGCCAACGCTAGGGAAACGCGGTTAAGGGGGCGTTTCAGCCTATTCGAGAGCGCCTTCAACAGGTATGCGGATTTCGCCTTCTGGCGGCGCGTTCTTGACGGCACGCTGGCCTAACCACCACATACCCCCGGCAATGGCGACCGCGAGAATAACGAACAGGATGAGATATTTGCGCATGAAACCGGCCCAGAAAACGAGTGTGGCAGGGCGAATCTGCCTGCCGATTGCGCCGTCTATGTGGCACCACTAGGACATATGCGCAACGCCGGGTAATACGAACAGATGCCTTCCGACTCAGACCCTTCAAGTACGCAGCTGCCCTTCCACGGGCGCACGATTGCGCTTGTCGGTCTTATGGGCGCGGGCAAATCGACGGTTGGGCGGCGGCTGGCCGACAAGCTGGGCCGGGATTTTTACGACAGCGATCATGAAATCGAGAAGGCCGCCGGCCTGTCGATTTCCGACATCTTTGCCAAACATGGCGAGGCCGATTTCCGGCGCGGCGAGAAACAGGTGATCCGCCGCCTGCTGGATATGCCCCCGCATGTGCTTGCGACCGGGGGAGGGGCCTACCTTGATCCTGACACTCGCGCGATCCTGCGCGAGCGGGCGATCACGGTCTGGCTGAATGCAGATATCGAAACGCTCTGGCGCCGGGTGCAGAAGCGCGACACCCGCCCACTGCTGCAGCGGGCTGACGCCAAGGAACACCTCGCCCATCTCGTGATGGAGCGCCAGCCTTTCTATTCGCAGGCTGATCTGGTGGTCCATTCCAAGGACGGCCCTCACACGCATACAGTCAATGCGATCCTGAAAGCTCTTCAGACCTGGAAACCGAAATGAACACTATCTCTTCGCTGGAAACGGTGCGCGTCGATCTGGGCGCGCGGGCGTATGATATTCTGGTGGGGCATGGCGCGCTGGCGGAGCTCGGCCCGCGCCTGTCGGTCATGCTCAAGCGCCCCCGCGCCTTTGTGCTGACAGATGAAACGGTGATGCGTCACCACAAGACCGCGCTGGAGGCGGCAGTGAAGACTGCCGGCATCCAGCTTGACTGGTACAGCCTGCCGCCGGGCGAGAAGACCAAGAGCTTTTCCAATCTCGAAGGTGTGCTCGACTGGCTGTTGGCGGGCGGGGCAGACCGGGGCGATACGCTGATCGCTTTCGGCGGCGGCGTGATCGGAGACATGGGCGGGTTGGCCGCCAGCCTGATGAAACGCGGCATGGGGTTCGTGCAGGTGCCCACCACGCTGCTGGCGCAAGTGGATTCGTCTGTGGGCGGAAAGACGGCGGTGAACACCCCGCGCGGTAAAAACCTGATCGGCGCTTTCTATCAGCCGCGCCTCGTGATCGCCGATACGGCGCTGCTGGCCACCCTGCCGGAGCGGGAGCTGAAAGCCGGCTATGCGGAGATCGTGAAATACGGCCTCATCAATGACGCGCCTTTCTTCAACTGGCTGGCAGAGCATAGCCAGAAGGTTCTGGCGCTGGAACCGGAAGCGGCTCGCTATGCGGTTGCGCGTTCCTGCGCGGCAAAGGCGGCCATTGTGGTTGAGGACGAAACTGAAACGGGTGTGCGTCAGCTGCTCAATCTTGGCCACACATTCGGGCACGCCTTCGAGGCTGCCAATGAATACCGTGAAGACTTGCTTCATGGCGAAGCCGTTGCGCTCGGCATGGCGCTGGCCTTCCGCTATGGCGCCGCAAGCGGCATCACGCCAGCGGCAGACGCTGCGCGCGTGAAGGATGTGCTTGGCGCTTCGGGGCTCCCCGTTTCGCTGGAAGGCTTTGACCGGGAACGCTTCACCGCAAACCGCCTTGCAACGCTGATGCAGCAGGACAAGAAGGCACGCGCCGGGCGCGTGCCGCTGATCCTCGCGCGCGGTATCGGGGCAGCCTATGTTCATCCGGATGCTGACCTTGCCTCGGTTGAACGCTTTCTTGCCACCGAACTTGCCGAATTCACCTGACAGGAGCTGCGTCTCGCCATGATTGCCGGATATGCATTTGCGATCGTCATTTTGCTGATGATATCTGCATTCTTCTCAGGATCGGAGACATCGCTCACAGCCGCGTCCCGCGCTCGGATGCATGCGCTGGAGAAAGACGGCGACAAGCGGGCCCGGACGGTGAACAAGCTGCTCGCCAATCGCGAGAATTTCATCGGCGCCATCCTGCTCGGCAACAATGTCGTCAATATTCTGGCATCGGTCCTGGCGACTTCGATGTTCACGGCTCTTTTCGGGCAAGGCGGCCTTGCGCTTGCTGCGGCGACGGCGGTCATGACCGTGCTCGTTCTGATCTTCTCGGAGGTCATGCCGAAGACCTATGCCATCACGCGGCCAGATTCCGTAGCGCTGGTCGTGGCCGGCCCGATCTCCCTGGTAGTGAAATCCACTTCCTGGATCATCAGGGCCATCCAGTTGATCGTGAACGGCGTGCTTCGCCTTGTCGGCGTCGGTGCGCCGGCGAGCCCGCTTTCGGCTGAAGAGGAAATCCGCGGTGCAATTGATCTGCATGCGGCAGAAGGCGGCGTGGGCAAGGATGATCACCTGCGCCTTGTTGGAGCGCTGGACCTGAAAGATCTCACCGTCGAAGACGTGATGATCCACCGCAAGAACATCTATATGCTGGATGCGGATCTCGAGCCCCGCCAGCTGATCATGAAGGCGTTGTCGAGCCCGCATACGCGCCTGCCGCTCTATCGCGGTGAGAAAGAAGAGATCATCGGCATTCTGCATGCCAAGGACCTGCTGCGGGCTGCGCTGCCGCTGGGCGGCGATGTTTCCAAGCTCGATCTGGATTCGATTCTGCGCAAACCCTGGTTCGTTCCGGAGACCACGCCGGTGCAGGAGCAGCTCAACCAGTTCCTCTCACGAGGCCAGCATTTTGCCCTCGTTATTGACGAGTATGGCGAGTTGCAGGGCCTGATCACGCTGGAAGATATTCTCGAGGAGATCGTTGGCGCGATCCATGACGAGCATGACGTGCAGGTGCAGGGCGTGCGCCCGCAGCCCGATGGCTCGGTCAATGTCGATGGCTGGGTGCCGATCCGCGATCTCAACCGCGCCACCGGCTGGGACCTTCCTGATGAGGAGGCTGTCACGGTCGCGGGCCTGGTGATCCATGAGTCCCAGACTATCCCCGAGCCTGGCCAGAGCTTTGTGTTCCATGGCTACCGGTTCAATGTGCTGCGCCGCCAGCGCAATCAGGTGACCGGGGTGAACGTGTCGCGCGCTGTGGCCGAAATAGAAGCGGATTGAACGCCCGGACTAACTCGCCTCGGGCGCCCGCGCCTTCAGGGCGAGGGCATGCAGGCCGGTGTCGAATTCCTGTTGCAGCACCATCATCACGGCGCGCTGAACCTGCACGCGGGAGAGCCCCGCAAAAGCCTCGGCAACAATTTCAACAGAATAATGCGTCTCACCGCCCGGCGCAGCGCCGGCATGGCCCGCATGCTTGTGGCTATCGTCGATCACGCTGAGCGAGACGGGCTCAAATGCTGCCGCAAGCGCTGCTTCAATCCGCGTCTGTCTGTCGTTTGGTTGTGGCATGTTTAACCGGCGCTCCCTATTATATGGCCCCATGTCAGACGGCGAACCGTTCAGATACCGAGTCAAGTTCACGGATATACGCGTGAAGCCCCCCGCCGACGAGACGTCGCGCGCACGGGCAAAGCGTACGCGCGTGTGCGAGGAGCCTGGTTGTGATCTGGAAGGGTCTCATCCGGCGCCGCGCCCGGGCGGCAAGGGACGCCACTGGTTCTGCGAGGCACATGCGGCCGCCTATAATCGCAGCTTCAATTTCTTTGAAGGCATGACCGATGCCGAAGCGGCTGCTTTCCTGCGCGCCGAGCAGTATGGCCACAAGCGCACCTGGCGCATGGGCGCAGGGCCGCTGGGCGGGCGCAAGGCCACCGATCCGCATGATCCGCGCCGGTGGGCCGGCCGCAGCTTCTTCGATATGGACGACACGCCCGCGGCCGAGGAGCGGATGCACAGCCATCGCTCAAGCCTGCAGATCCGCGCGCTCCGGGAACTCGACCTGGAGACGGACGCGACGCCGGCGCAGATCCGCGCGCGCTATGCCGAATATGTGCGCCGGTTCCATCCCGATTCCAATAAGGGCGACCGCTCCAGCGAGCATAAGCTCGACCGGGTTCTGCGCGCGGGCAAGCTGCTGAAGGCCTCAGGCCTGATGAAAGGCTGAAGGACCGCCTTCAATCAACCGTAAGACATCATACCCCGCGCCGCGCGCGCTGGCGCACGCGCGTTCATATGCCGGGCCGCTACCCGTCTTGCGGGAAAATCGCACAAAGATAGAATGTAGACTGTGCCGCGCGCCTCCCGTTTCAGCCGATGATCTGTCAGCGGAAAATATCGGAAGCAGCGCCAAGGCTGACCGGCGACTCCCCAAGATAAAAACTGATCATCCGGAAAATCCCCTGATAATGCGCGGCAACAAACCGAACGACCGTTTTTGAAATCGGCCGGATTATGATCCGTACAAAAACATAAGCTGCGTAAACCAATCAGAGACTCTTCTGAAAGCTTCGAGCAACGAAGTTGCGCTAGGGTGGAATCCAAGAAAATGAAAAACGGCAATCACAAGACTGGATAGGTGGAATAATGATCAGGAAACTCATGGCGGCAGCGGCGCTGACTGCCTGTTCTCAAGCGGCCTACGCGGCCACGGCGAACGGAACCCTCGATGTTCAGGCAACCGTGGTGAACACCTGCGTTGTGCAGACGACGCCGGTGGTGTTTGCTTCTGTCGGTCTCGACGAAGCTACGGCTAACGGCTCCATCACCGTCAACTGCACGAACTCAAGCGCGTTCACGGTGGCTCTGGATGGCGGTGAGGCAGGCGATATCAGCGCGCGGACGCTGAGCCATGCGAGCTTGCCGGCGAGTTTCACCTATCAGCTCTATACCAATCCAGGACTTACGACTGTCTGGGGAAATGGTGTCACCGGTTCTGTCGCCAACGGGGCAGGGCCCTCCCAGACCCTCACCGTCTATGGCCGCACAACCAGCACACCCGACACGGCCGGCGCCTACTCTGATGAAGTTCAGGTGACGGTCACCTACTGAGGTAAGTAGAGATGAGACCCCTGGCCCTGCTCCTTCTGGGAGCTGTATGGTTCCTGTTGCCCGCACATCCGCAAGGGCTGGCGATCGCGCCGATCATGATCGACGCGCCAGCGCAGGGCGGGGCGGCCTCGCTCACCATAAGCTCCGGTCTCAAGCAGGATGTCACCGTTCAGGTCCGCATCTATGACTGGAGCCAGCAGAACGGCGAGGATGTTCTGCAACCGGCCAGGGGGCTCCGTTTTGCGCCGGAGATTTTCACGCTTCGTCCCGGCACCTCGCAGATTGTCCGCATGTCGGTGCCCGATACGGGCGGCGCGGGCGCCTGGCGGGTGATTGTCGACGAATTGCCCACCCCGGGGCAGGCACCGGAAAAGCAGGCCTCGCAGCTGGCCATCCGGCTGCGCTATGTGCTGGCGATGTTTGCCGGCGCTCCGGCGGCGCCGGAGGGGCTGCAAGCAAATCTACGCCAGGACGTGCTCGCCCTGCGCAATCCGGGGCCGGGCTGGCTGCGCCTGCATGATCTTTCGCTTCAAACCGATGCCGGCGATGCGGTGTCCGCCGGGCCTGGCGTTGTCTATCTGCTTCCCGGGGCCGAGATCCTTCTGCCGCCACCGGAAGAGGCGCGCGTCCAGACCCTGAACTACTCCGTCAACGGCCAATCCTTCTCCGCTCAGCTTACATCAGGCAGGTGAGGAGCTGGTTGAGATACGCTCTCGCGGCGCTTGCTTTCGTGCAGGGCGGCGCGATGACGGCCCGGGCCGTGCCCGCGGCCGAAGCACCCGGAGCGATCTCGCTGCTGGTGGAGGTTCGCATCAATGGAACGCTGGTAGACGGGCTGGCCCAGCTCGATGTGCTTGCTGAAGACTGTACGCGGATAGAGACGGCGCCGCTTGCCGCAGCGGGTCTTTATGCCGGCAGCGCAGAGGCTGTCTGCCTCCAGTCGATGGCCGGCCTGCAATACCGGCTGGATCAGAGCGCGGCCCAGCTTGACCTTTTTGCCGCCACACCGCCGCGGCGCCCGGCGGCGCGCGTGCAACAGAGTTTTGCAAAGCCGCTTTCCGGTCTGATCGGTGGATATGGCCTGTCGGGCCAGCGTGTCCATGATGGTACCGATGAGCTGATCAATGCCTTTGGCGATCTTTCTCTTACGCTGCATACGCCCTATGGCCGCCTGCAGAATGACATGGTCGCCTCCTATACAGCGAACGAAGGACAGGCGCGGCGCCTGCAGACGGTCTACGAGCAGGATTTTCCCGATACATTCACACGCCTGAGTATCGGCGACAGCTTTACCGCCGCACCTCGCTGGGGGCGGATCACACCCTTCGCCGGCGTCCAGTATGGCACCGATTTCTCCATGGATCCGCGCGATAGCTGGCGCCCCTACAGCGCCTTTCAGGCTCTGCTGCGCGAGCGGTCGGAAGTTGATGTGAGGGTGAACGGCGTTGTCCGGCAGAAGCAGAGCGTAGACCCCGGTTTCAGCCATTTCGAGATTACGCCGGAAACCGGCCTCAATGAGGTGGAGGTCATCATCCGCGAAGCGAGCGGCCTCACCCGGATCGAAGACTACAGCTTCTTTGCCTCGGAGGAATCCCTGGCCGAAGGCGTGATGGATTATTCGGTGAGCCTTGGCCTGCCGCGCCGTTTCAGCGGAATCGCATCTGAATATGACGACACGCTGATTGCCAATGGCCGGGTGCGGCGCGGGCTCACCAATGCGCTGACAGCCGAGGCCTATTCGGAGTTTGGCGCGGGCGGTGGCGTGCTGGGCGGGGGCGGTCAGGTCACCGCCGGGAAACTCGGTATCGTGAGCCTTTCGGGCGGGGTGAGCCGGGCAGAGGATGGCCATACCGGCCACATCATTTCCGCTGGTTTCGAGCGCAATACCCGGCGCGGTTCGCTGCAGCTGCAGGCGCGCTTTGCAGATCCGCGCTATTCCGACACCGTCTCCACACTGGGCCTGGAGTTTCCAGACCGGTCCATCCGCGCCAGCGCCGGCATATTCACGCCCGCCGGCTCCTTCCGCGCAGCCTATATCGAGGAAGAGGACAAGGTGCTCCGTGACCGGCGCTTCCTGTCGTTTGGCTGGGAAAAGCCCCTGCGGGGTGACCGGGTGTCTTTCTCGGCGAGCGCTTATCAGGATTTCGCCCGCGACGAGACGGGATTTGCCATCGGCCTGCGCGCGAGTTTTGGCCCTTACAATGCGGGGGGCGGCTATCAATCGGCAGGCGGGCGGGAGGCGTCCAGCGTCCAGGTCAGCCGATCGCGAATGCCGGGCGAGCGGGTGCAATGGTCGCTCGGCGCTGCGGAGGGCGGGGCAGGGGCCGTTTATCAGGGCGATCTGACGGCCGATCTGGGCGCTGCTGATCTTTTCCTCAATGGCGGCGTCTATGGCGAGACGAACCAGATTATGGCCGGCCTGCGCGGGGGCTTCGCTGTGATGCCTGGGGCCGCTGCGCTTCAGCGGCAGACCACCGGGGCAACAGCCATCGTGCGGATGCCCGATCTCAAGGGGATGCCGATCTACAAGGACAATCGCATCATCGCGGTAACCGGAGAAAACGGTCTCGCCGTCATTCCGGATGTGCGCCCCTACGAGATCAATACGCTGAGCCTTCGCCCCGAAGACGTGCCCCTCGATTATGACGTGGCCGATTTCACCACCCGGTTCATCCCCCGGCGGGGGCTGTCGGAGGTCCGCTTCGATGTCCGCCGCGAAACTGCGCTCGCCTTCACGGCTGTGTTCCCCACTGGAGAGCGTCTGCCGCCGGGAAGCCGGGTGGAGCTGCTCAGGTCCGGGCTGGTCTGTCCGGTGGGGCTGGAGGGGCGCGTTTACTGTTCGGTCGCCGAAGACGGCGATACTGTTGCGGTGACCACTCCGGTGGGCCGCTTTGTGGACGTCGTTTCTTCCGTCCGCTCGCGGGGAGAGATGCAGCTCCGGCCCGAAGGCCGGGTCAAGATGGCAGGAATTGACTGAATGTGGCGCCTGATTGTCCTTTCCTTGTCCCTGTTTGTCCCGATTTGTCCGGCTTTGGCGCAGTCCTGCTCGGTCGTCTCCACGCCGCTCAGCTTTCCGGCCTACCACGCCTTCTCCGGCAATACGGCGACAGCCACGGCAGATGTCACCGTCACCTGCACGGGCCTGTTATTTGTCGGCGCGTCGTATGACGTGCGCCTGGGCGGGGGCCAATCCGGCAGTATCCCCTCCCGGAAAATGCGCCAGGCCAGCAGCGGCAGCGAGCTTGGCTATCAGGTTTATACCCAATCAGGTCAGGTCTGGGGCAATGGGGTCCAGGGCTCGGTGCTGCAGGGATCCTTTCTGCTCGGTCTGCTGACGCGCAGCCGGGTTCACCCCATCAGCGCCACCATTCCGGCAAACCAGCAGGTGAACGCCGGTGCCTATAGCGACGCTGTCACCATGACGGTCATCTGGTAGGCGCGGGCCCACCAGAAACGCGTCGAGCGTCAAGGCCGCATGGACATCAGCGCCGCAAAATGGTGAAAGGCGCGAGGAACAGCTGAATCGGGGCGGCATCGGCGCCCAAACAGGAAGACAGGACAATGAGCAAAGGCTTGGTGACTCTGGTTGGCGGCTCAGGCTTCATCGGGCGCTATGCCGCGCGCGCGCTGGTGGAGAAGGGCTGGCGTGTCCGCGTTGCCTGCCGCCGGGTGCATACCGCGATTGATGTGCGCCTTGCCGGCCCTCCGGGCTGGGTTGATGTTGTCCAGGCCAATATCCGCGACCGGGCCTCGCTGGAGCGGGCGCTCGATGGCGCCGATGCGGTGGTCAACCTTGTTGGTATTCTCTTCGAACATGCCCGCCAGACATTCCAGGGCGAGCAGGCCGATGGCGCCGGGCTGCTGGCGGAAATCGCCAGGGAAAAAGGTATCACGCGCTTTGTTCAGGTCTCGGCCATCGGGGCGGATATCAATTCGCGCTCGCCTTATGGCCGCAGCAAGGCTGCCGCCGAAGAGGCTGTGCGCGACGCCATTCCAACGGCGGTGATCCTGCGGCCTTCCATCGTGTTTGGCCCTGAAGACAAGTTCTTCAACCGCTTTGCCAACATGGCCCGGTTTGCCCCGATGATGCCTGCGATTGGTGGCGGCAAGACGAAGTTTCAGCCGGTCTATGCCGGGGACGTGGCCGCGGCGATTGCAGAAGCGGTGGAGCGCGAAGACGCTGCCGGCAAGACCTTCGAGCTGGGCGGCCCGCGCAGCTACAGCTTCAACGAGCTTTACGACTTCATCCTGAAGACGGTGGACCGCCCGCGCTTCAAGATCCCGCTGCCTTTCTTCATTGTCCGTCCTGTTGCCTACATCACAGGCGCTGTGTGGCGGTTCGTGCCGCCGTTTTCCTGGAACTTCTTCGGTGATCCGCCGCTGACTGGCTCACAGGTCGAGATGCTGACGAAAGACAATGTCGTGGCCGAAGGCGCCCTTGGGATGGGGGATCTGGGCATCACGCAGCTGGAATCGGTCGAAGCGATTGTGCCATCCTATCTCTGGCGCTTCCGTCCCTATGGCGAGTTCCACAAGGCGCGCGAAGCCTGAAGCTTAGCCGATTGCTCCTGCCACGATAGGGGAGGTCGCCAGCAGCGCGATCCCCAGGGCAAAGCGATAGAGCACGAAGGGCAGGAAGCTCATCTTGCGGACCAGCGTCATCAGCAGGCCGATCGACGCATAGCCCGAGACAAAGGCGATGGCCGCAACAATCAGACCATCCGTAATGGTCGCGCCTTCGCCGCCTGCGGGCGCGCTGGCGAGGCCCATGAGTCCATAAAGGCTGACGGCAGCAAGGATGGGCGCGCCGATCAGCATGGCAAAGCGGGCTGCCTCGACACGTTCATATCCCAGCGCGCGGGCCGCGGTCATGGTGATGCCTGAGCGGCTGGTGCCGGGGATGATGACGGCGACGAGCTGGCTGGCGCCGATCAGGAACGCGTCGCGAAGGGTCATGTCGCCTTCCGAGCGGGACTGGCTCCCGCGCGCATCCGCCCACCAGAGCAGGGCGCCGAACAGGATGGTGGAAGCAGCAACGGCGTAAACGCTGCGCAGGGCTGTCCAGAGCGTCTCGGGCGCTATGCTCTCATAGATCACAGCGCCGATCAGGGCGAACGGTGTGGCGACTATGATGCACAGGGCAAGGCGCGCGCCTGCAGACAAGGGCCGTTTCGTAACCGGGGTGGCGGCCAACTCGAAACCGCCGAGGATCGCAGCGCCGACATCCTTCCGGAAATAGAGCAGCATGGCGATCAGGGTGCCGGTGTTTGACGCCGCATTGATCAACACTTCATCCCGGCCCACCAGGCCCATGAAGTCTGATGCCAGGAGGACGTGCGCCGAGGAAGAGATCGGCAGCCATTCGGTGAGGCCCTGGACGACTGCGATCAGAAAAAGCTGAAGAAACGACATGCCGTCCGGTACCATTCAAACCCTTGAGACATTGCTACCGTTGTTTCAAAGGAAAGGAGAGGAGAAAATATATATCGAAAAGATACATTACGGCGCGGAACGATTCTCAAACAAGGACTGGGAGCAAGAAATCTCAGACCATATCTATCATAATGATATATATGTGCCGAAGTGCCACTTGCTCCCGCAAAAACGCCGCTTATAGAGATCGCTCGAGTAATTTTGGGATAAGCCTATGGCCGAGCGTATGCTGCAATTCACCAAGGTTTCGCGGGCAATGCCCCAGAAGCGGAGCGCCAAGGAGCGCGCCGCAGACTTTCGTGAGATTTATGGCGAGTTTTCGCCCGATGCTGCCCAGGCGCAGGCCAGCCGCTGCTCGCAATGCGGCGTGCCGTTCTGCCAGCAGGGCTGTCCGTTGCAGAACAACATTCCCGACTGGCTGAAGCTGGCCGCCGAGGGCCGGCTGGAAGAAGCCTGGCGCGTTTCCTCGGCCACCAACAACATGCCCGAAATCTGTGGGCGCATCTGCCCGCAGGACCGCCTCTGCGAAGGTATCTGCACGATCGAACAGTCCGGCCATGGCACGGTGACGATCGGCTCAGTCGAGAAATACATCACGGACACCGCCTGGGCCGAAGGCTGGATCCAGCCGATCAAGCCGCCGCGTGAACGCAGCCAGTCAGCCGGCATTATCGGCGCAGGCCCCGGCGGTCTTGCCGCCGCCGAACAGCTGCGCCGCAAGGGATACCAGGTCACCGTCTATGACGCTTATGATCGCGGCGGCGGCCTGCTGATCTATGGCATTCCGGGCTTCAAGCTGGAAAAGGATGTGGTGGAGCGCCGTATCCGCCATCTGGAAGCTTCGGGGGTTACCTTCCGGTTCAACACGCGCGTTGGCAGCGATGTGTCGCTGGGCGACCTGCGCAGCGCGCATGACACTGTGCTGATTGCCACCGGCGTTTATGCGGCCAAGGACCTGAAGTGCCCGGGCAGCGGATCGGAAGGTGTTCTGCCTGCGCTCGACTATCTCACCGCATCCAACAAGGTCAGCCTGGGGGATAAGGTTGAGGCCTATGAAAGTGGCGCGCTTAATGCCGAGGGCAAGCGCGTGGTCGTGATCGGGGGCGGCGATACGGCGATGGACTGTGTGCGCACGGCCATTCGCCAGGGCGCAAAGTCCGTCACCTGCCTTTACCGCCGTGACCGCGCCAATATGCCGGGTTCTCAGCGCGAAGTTCAGAATGCGGAAGAGGAGGGGGTCGTCTTCGAATGGCTCGCCAATCCCGAAGCGATCATCGACACCAAGGGTGGTAAGGTGAAAGCCGTCCGGGCCAGCCGCATGAAGCTGGGCGAGCCTGACGCTTCGGGGCGTCAGTCTCCGGTGAAGACCGGCGAGACCTTTGATGTGAAGGCAGACATGGTGATCAAGGCGCTGGGCTTTGATCCGGAAGACCTGCCGGCGCTGTTCAATGAGCCATCGCTGACCGTGAACCGCTGGGGCGCGGTGCGGGTGGATTATGCAACCATGGAAACCAGCCTGCCGGGCGTTTATGCGGCGGGCGATATCGTGCGCGGCGCTTCGCTGGTTGTGTGGGCAATCAAGGATGGCCGCGACGCGGCAGAAGCAATGCATAAGGCAATGAGAGCGGCTGAGCAGGCCGCAAAAGTGGCGGCGGAGTAAATCAGATGTCGGATTATGTGACAAAGTATGAGCAGAACCGCCAGCGTCTCATTGATGCGGGGGCTTATAACCCTGAGGATGAACGCGATGCCTGCGGCGTCGGTCTCGTTGTGGCGCTTGATGGCAAGCCGCGCCGCGAAATCGTCGAAATGGGCATCAGCGCGCTAAAGAATGTGTGGCACCGCGGTGCCGTCGATGCGGACGGCAAGACCGGCGATGGAGCCGGCATCCGCCTTGATGTGCCGCAGGACTTTTTCCGCGAGCATGTGAGCCGCACCGGCCACAGCCCGACCGATGACCGGATTTGCGTTGGCCAGATCTTCATGCCGCGCACGGACTTTGGCGCGCAGGAAGCGGCGCGGACCCTGGTTGAACGGGAAGTGCTGCATTTCGGGTTCTACATCTATGGCTGGCGCCAGCCGCCGGTTGATGTGTCCGTGATCGGACAAAAGGCAAAGGATACGCGCCCCGCCATTGAGCAGATCATGTTCCGCGATGCGCGTGGCCGCTCACCGGAGGAGCTTGAGCGCGCCCTGTACATCTGCCGCCGGCGGATTGAGCGGCGGGCCCGGGAAGCGGCGATCCCGTCTTTCTATATCTGCTCGCTCAGTCATAAATCGCTGATCTACAAGGGTATGTTCCTCGCCCAGGACATCGACAATTTCTTCCTTGATCTGCGCGATGAGCGTTTTGTCTCGGCCTTCGCAATCTATCATCAGCGCTATTCCACCAACACGTTCCCGCAATGGGCGCTGGCCCAGCCCTTCCGTACGATTGCGCACAATGGCGAGATCAACACGCTGCGCGGCAATCGCAACTGGATGAAAAGCCACGAGATCCGCATGGTGTCCGAAACTTTCGGCGACCATACGCAGGATGTGAAACCGGTGATCCCGGATGGCACATCGGACTCAGGCGCGCTGGACGCGGTGTGGGAGCTGCTCTGCAAATCGGGGCGGCCCGCGCCGATGGCCAAAGCGATGCTGATCCCGGAAGCCTGGTCGAAGCGGGATTCAGTGATGCCTATGGCCCACCGCGCGCTTTATGACTATTGCAACTCCGTTATGGAGCCATGGGACGGGCCGGCTGCCATTGCCGCCTATGATGGCCGCTGGGCCGTGGCCGGCCTTGACCGCAACGGCCTGCGCCCGCTGCGTTATGCTCTGACAACGGACGGTATTCTTGCGGTTGGCTCCGAAACGGGTATGTGCCCGCTTGGCAATCACGAGATCACTCGGAGGGGGTCCATCCCGGCAGGCGGCATGATTGCCGCTGATCTCGGCACCGGAAAATTCTACGATCACCGCGAGATTGTCGATTTCCTCGCCGCCCAGGCGCCTTATGAGGAATGGCTGCAGGCTGTGACAGAGCTGGAGCCGGAAATCGGCCCTGGTGCGGAGCCTGTGCTGTTCAACAAGGAAGAGTTGCTGCGGCGGGAAACGGCGGCCGGTTATACGCTCGAAACGCTGGAGCTGATCCTTGCGCCGATGGCGGAAGGCGGCAAGGAAGCCATCGGTTCGATGGGTGACGATACAGCGCCCGCCGTTTTGACGATGGCCTACCGGCCGATGAGCCATTTCTTCCGCCAGAACTTCAGCCAGGTTACCAATCCGCCGATCGACCCGCTGCGCGAAGGCCGGGTGATGAGCCTGCGCACACGGTTCAAGAACCTGGGCAACGTGCTGGATACGGACAAATCGCAGCAGGAAGTGTTTGTGCTGGAAAGCCCTGTGCTGACCACGGGCATGTATGAGCGCCTGATCGAGCGCCTTGGCCTTGGCACCGAGATCATCGACTGTACGTTTGATGCCGCTGATGTGACATCCGAAGGCGCCGCGCTCAAGGACGCGCTCGAGCGTATCCGCCGCGAAGCCGAAGAGGCAGTGCGCGCGGGCCGCGAGCACATCATCCTCACTGATGAACATCAGTCGGCAAGCCGCATCGCAGTACCGATGGTTCTGGCAACCGGCGCGGTTCATTCGCATCTCGTGGCCCAGGGCCTGCGCACCTTCTGTTCGATCACCGTGCGTTCGGCTGAATGTCTCGATACGCATTATTTTGCCGTTCTGGTCGGCGTTGGCGCTACCTGTGTCAACGCTTATCTGGCGCAGGACGCCATCGCAGATCGCCATGCGCGCGGTCTGCTGGGCGACATTTCCCTCGGCAAGGCGGTGCAGAACTTCAAGGAAGCCGTTGAAGCAGGCCTCCTGAAGATCATCTCCAAGATGGGTATCTCGGTGATCTCCTCCTATCGGGGCGGTTACAATTTCGAGGCGCTGGGCCTCTCCCGCGCGCTCGTCGCGGACTATTTCCCTGGCATGTCGAGCCGGATTTCGGGTCTTGGTCTTGCCGGCCTGGAGGAGAATGCCCTCGTCCGTCATCAGAAGGCATTTGATGAAGATGTCATCTCGCTTCCGGTGGGCGGCTTCTATCGCCTGCGCGCATCGGATGAGCCCCACGCCCTTGATGGCAATCTGATCCACACGCTTCAGGCGGCCTGTGACCGGGGCGATTATTCGATCTACCGGAAATATGTCGATGCCGTGCACGCGCGCGACCCGCTGCAACTGCGTGATCTGCTCGACTTCAAGGCCGCGGGGCCGAAGGTTCCGCTCAGCCAGGTCCAGTCGATCAACGAGATCCGCAAGCGGTTCGTCACGCCCGGCATGTCGCTCGGCGCGCTGTCGCCGGAAGCCCACGGCACGCTGAATGTGGCAATGAACCGGATCGGGGCAAAGTCCGTATCCGGGGAGGGCGGGGAAGACCGTGCCCGCTACCGGCCACTGCCGAACGGCGACAACATGAATTCAGCCGTCAAGCAGATCGCGTCGGGCCGGTTCGGTGTGACGGCGGAGTATCTCAATGAATGCCGGGAAATCGAGATCAAGGTAGCCCAGGGCGCCAAGCCAGGGGAAGGCGGCCAGCTGCCGGGCTTCAAGGTGACCGAGCTGATCGCGAAGCTGCGCCATGCGACGCCTGGCGTCACACTGATCTCACCGCCGCCCCACCATGACATCTACTCGATCGAAGACCTTGCGCAGCTGATCTATGATCTGAAGCAAATCAATCCGGATGCGCGCGTTTGCGTGAAACTTGTGGCGCAATCCGGCGTCGGCACGGTGGCCGCTGGCGTAGCCAAGGCCAAGGCGGACATCATCCTGATCGCAGGCGGCGTGGGCGGCACAGGCGCCTCGCCGCAAACTTCGATCAAGTATGCGGGCCTCCCCTGGGAGATCGGTCTGGCTGAAGCCCATCAGGTGCTCTCGCTGAATAACCTCCGTGAAAAGATTACCCTCCGGACGGATGGCGGGCTGCGCACGGGGCGGGATATCGTGATTGCGGCGATGCTCGGCGCTGAAGAGTATGGCATCGGTACGGCGTCGCTCGTCGCGATGGGGTGCATCATGGTGCGCCAGTGCCATTCCAACACATGCCCCGTCGGTGTGTGTACGCAGGACGAAGCCCTGCGCGCGCACTTCACTGGGAACCCGGACAAGGTCGTCAACCTGATGAGCTTCATTGCCGAAGATGTGCGCGAAATCCTCGCTTCGCTGGGACTGAAATCTCTGGACGAAGCCATCGGCCGCACCGACCTGCTCAAGCAGGTCAGCCGCGGTGCAACGCATCTTGATGACCTCGATCTCAACCCGCTTCTGGTTCAGGTCGATACTGACAGCCCCATCGTCTACAAACCAAACCGCCGTGAAGCGGTGCCCGATACGCTCGACGCTCAGATCCTGCGCGACGCTGAGCCGTTCTTCGAGCGCGGCGAGAAGATGCAGCTGGAATATGGCGTGCAGAACACGATGCGGGCCATTGGTTCGCGCGCCAGTTCTCGCATCACCCGCAAGTTCGGGATGCATGCCCTTCCTGAAGGCCGTCTGCATATCCGCCTGGAAGGATCGGCCGGTCAGTCGCTCGGAGCGTTCAGCGTACAGGGGCTTCTTCTGGAAGTCCTCGGCGATGCGAACGACTATGTCGGCAAAGGGCTTTCGGGGGCGAGCATCGTTGTGACGCCGCGCCCGAGGGACCGCCGCTCGGCCGTGGGCGACGCCATCATTGGCAACACCTGCCTTTATGGGGCGACCTCCGGCAAGCTGTTTGCGGCGGGCACCGCCGGCGTGCGGTTCGCCGTGCGCAACTCGGGCGCCAAAGCGGTGGTTGAAGGGTGCGGCGCCAATGGTTGCGAATACATGACTGGCGGGCGCGCTGTCATCCTCGGGCCGGTTGGCGACAATTTCGGCGCCGGGATGACCGGAGGGGCCGCCTTTATCTGGGACCCGCAACAACGGTTCGAGCGCGTGGCCAATCCGGACTCGATCGACTGGTATCCGCTGGCCGATATGCCGGAGGAATATGTCGGCGAAACGAAAGCTCTGCTTGAGGAGCATGTGCGCCGGACGGGCTCGGTGCGGGGCAAGGAATTGCTCGACACCTGGGAGACGACCCTCAGCCAGATGCTGATGATCGTCCCCAAGGAAGTGGCTGGCATCCTCCTGGCCCGCAAGGGTGACAGCGCCAAGCGCAAGCAGCCGGAAAGAGCCTGAAGCATTACCTGATCCGGAGACGGATCAGGTAACCGGTTTCTTCTTGCGGATGCGCGGCCAGATGAGCCGCAGCCAGATCCAGAGCAATGCGCCCAGCAGCAGAAGCCAGGGCAGGCCGATGGCAAAGGCTGTCACCACAGCGGCAACGGCGCTGGCGAGATTGTAGAAGAAGCTGCCGAAAGCCTCGCCCAGCGGCTGAAGCGCGCCTTGGGACACAGGATTGATCTTTGTCTCATAGCTGACGGAAAGCTGGCTCATGTCTACCCGCTGGCGTAGCGCGGCGAGGGTGGATTTGAGCGAGTCGATCTCGCCATTGACACGCGCTAGCTCTCGCTCCGTTTCCAGCAGCTCGCCCAACTCGCCCGGACGTTCGGCAAGGAGTTTCTGGAGCCGCTCCTGAAGGGTCTGCTGAGCCTTAAGACGCGCGCCGGTATCTATGATCGAGACGGTCAGGTCCTCGGCGGTTGTCTGGCGATTGGTGATCTCGCCTTTTGCGGCGGTCGCCTCGGCCTCCACGCCGGAAAGGAATGTGTCGATCCAGGCGGGCGTCGCCCGAAGGTTCAGCGAAGCGGAGGCTGAATCTTCCGAATAGGCATTGAGCCAGGAATTGGTCACGATACAGACGGAAGGCCCGGCCGCGTTGCAGGCGGCGATGTGGCCTTGCATGGTGGGTTCAATGGCTTTCACCGGCAGGCGCATCCCGACGCTGTGGGCGTAGGCGATATACTGCTCGGCCACCGGCGCGCCGCCGCCGGCCGTGTCTTGAGCGGCCTCATAAGACGGCTCCGCCATTTTCATCATCATTTCGGCTGGTGCGGGCGCGCCGGGCGAAGAATAACTTCTATCCCCGGGCGCGCCGCACGCGGCCATCATGGCAAGCGGCAATGCCGCCAAAGCAGATTTCCAAAGCATGAGTGATGTCCCTCCCCGATCATCGGGCGTCAGGAGGCATCATCTCCCCGAAAATGGCAAGAGCATGCCCGAAGCAGGGTGGAATCGGGAAGGGCGGCAGGTTCAGGGGCGGAAACCGGTCCGGGTCTCGCCGGCTTCCAGAACGCGCTGGGCATGCTGCATGAAGTCAACCAGCAGGGGTCGGGTCTCGCGCGGATCGATGATTTCCTCCGCAAAGAAACTTTCCGCCGTCCGGAAGGGAGACCGGATGGCGTCGAACTTCCTGTATAGCTGGACCTTCAGGGCTTCGGGATCCTCAGCTTCTGACAGTTCCTTACGGAAGGCAGCTTCAATGCCGCCCGCCATAGGCAGGGAGCCCCAATCGCCGCTTGGCCAGCAATAGCGCCATTTGGTCCGGGACTGGTTCATCATGGCTGACCCGGCGAGCCCGTAAGCCTTGCGGATGACCACCGAGCAGACAGGTACGGTGGCTTGATAAACGGCTGTCATCGCGCGCACGCCTGCGCGGGTGACGCCGGCGGTCTCCGCCTTCACGCCGACGGCAAAGCCGGGGCAGTCCACAAAGTGAATAACAGGAAGGTGGAAGGTGGAGCAGAGGTCCATGTGACGGGTGACTTTGTCACACACATCTGCCGTCCAGGCGCCGTCGAGGAAGAAGGGATCGCCCGCCATGATGCCAACGGCGTGACCGTCAATTCGGGCAAGTCCGGTCACGATGCCCCGGCCCCAATAGGAACCGATCTCGAAAAAGCTGCCCTTATCGACCACCGCCTCGACGATGCGGCGCGGCTTGTAGGGTGTGCGGCCATCGTCCGGGACGATGGAAAGAAGGCTTTCTTCCTTCCGCTTGGGATCGTCTGCTGGCTGAATACGTTCAGGCAGGTGATGCACCGAAGGCGGGAGGTAGGACAGGAATTTCCGGGCCGCGATGAAAGCATCAGCTTCGGTATCGACGACATTGTCGACCGTGCCGTTCTGCCCTTGAATCTTCCAGCCGCCGAGTTCCTCCTTGGTGACATTTTCTCCCAGCGCGATGGCGACGGGCGGGCCGGCTACGAAAACCTGGCTGAGTTCCTTTACCATGACGCTGAAGTGGCTGGCGGCGACCCGGCCGGCGCCCATGCCCGCACAAGGGCCGAGGGCCAGGGAAACGAACGGCACCTGCGTCAGGCCGTGAACGATCTCGTTCCAGCCGGGTGTTTCGGGAATGTAGGTGCGGGGATCTTTCTCCAGCATCTTGACCGAGCCGCCCCCGCCGGTGCCATCGATCATCTGGACAAGCGGCATCCGGTATTCGGCGGCCATCTTGATCGCCTGAACCATCTTTTGCCAGATGGAGGCGTCCGCCGCGCCGCCCCGCACGGTGAAGTCATCAGCCAGAATAACCGTTGGACGACCATCCAGCCGCGCCCGCCCCATGACGGAATTCGAGGGCATGAAGCCTGCCAACTCTTCATCCGCGCCGTAACTCGCCTTTCCGGCGATCTTGCCGATTTCATGGAAGCTGCCGGGGTCTGCCAGGAAGGCGACCCGCTCCCGAACCGTGAGTTTACCGCGTCCGCGCTGGCGCGAAACCGGCTCCTCTCCCCCCATCTCCTCGGCCAGGCGTTCCCGGCGGCGGAGCTCTTCAATCGCTTTTTGCCAACTCATGCATGCCAGTTGATCGATGTGCCGCAAGGCGCGTCAAGGGATTCTTCTTGCCGCGTCCCGCCCGGTTTGCTTTATCCGCTACAGGTATCAATCCAAGGAGGAAGCCTGATGGATCTCGCCCAACTTACTGAGCGCGCAGCAGCAGCGGTTGCTGGCGGCAGCGATTTCAAGAAAAAAGTTAAATTCGACTTCGGCGGCGCCGGCAAGCTGTTCATCGACGGCGCCGCAGGCGTGGCCGACAATTCCGACAGCGCAGCTGACGCTACCATCTCGGTCAGCTGGGATGACTTCACCAAGCTCGCCGCCGGCGCGCTGGACCCGACCATGGCCTTCATGCAGGGCAAACTGAAAGTTGCCGGTGACATGTCCGTCGCCATGCAGCTCCAGTCCCTGATGAAGAAGCTCGCTGGCTGAGCCATCTGATCGAGATCGCTTGACGCATTGGGCCGCCCCGGGGAGACCTGCGGGCGGCTCATTTTTATGGCCCCTGGAGACCGTTGCATGGTGACATCCTCAAGCGACAGAAGCCGCCGGTTTGTCGAAGTGCCGGGGAACCCGGCGCCCCAGGGCGCGGAGATCGTCTGGTTTGAAGGGTCAGAAGGCAGGCGGCTGAGGGCCTGCATTGCCCCGGCGCTTGCGCCGAGCAAGGCGCGCGGCACGGTTATCGTCTGTCCGGGGCGGACCGAGTTCATCGAGAAATATTTCGAGGTCGGCCGAGAACTGCAGCAGATGGGCTTTGCGCTCGTCATTCTGGATTGGCCGGGGCAGGGCTTGTCTGACCGCCTGCTGCCGGACAGCAAGAAGGGTCATATTGACCGGTTCGAAACTTTCATGACGGCGCTGGCAAAGGGCCTTGAGGCGCTCGAAAGCCGGCTTCCCCGCCCTTACGTATCGCTCGCCCATTCGATGGGCGGGGCGATTGCGCTGGCCGCGATTGCCAAAGGCTTGGTGAAGGTGGAGGCCGCCGCCTTCTGCGCGCCCATGTGGGGACTGAAATCACCGTTCCTTGGAATGCGCTACCTTGTCTGGGCCATGCGGGCGACCGGCCGGTCTGGCGACTATGCCATGCAGCCCGGCCCGCCCGAGCGGTTTGAGACAAACATCGTGACCCATGACAAGCGCCGCTGGGATCTGCAACGGGCGTTGATTGATGCGCATCCAGATCTCGAGCTTGGCCCGATCACCTGGGGATGGCTTGGCGCGTCGCTCGACATCTTCTCGACCTTCTCCAAACCCAAGACACTGGCGACGGTGACGGTGCCTGTTTTCGTTGCCTCGGCGGGCGACGAAAAGCTGATCGACAATGCCGCGCATGCGCGCATCGCGGCGCGGCTCAAGGACTGCGAACACATTACCGTGGAGGGCGCCATGCACGAAATCCTGATGGAAACGGATGATCGCAGGGCGGAGTTCTGGGCCGGCTTTCAGAGACTATTGAAACGCGCGGGCATCTGACTTGGCGCAAGAAAAAGATAATGGGAGGAAACATTCATGGCGATCATTTCACTGTCGCGCATCATTGCTCACTGGGTCGCCCAGCAGCCGAACAGAACAATTCTCAGCCATGAGGGCAGAGAGATCAGCTGGTCCGAATTTGAGGCGCGCACCAATCGGCTTGCCCGCGCCTATCAGAAGCTCGGTGTGAAGCAGGATGATTTCGTCACGATTTCCCTGCCGAACGGGATCGAGTTCTTCGAGGCCTGTTTTGCAACATGGAAAGCCGGCGCAACACCTCAGCCGATATCCGCGCGCCTTCCGAAACTGGAACGCGATCAAATCGTGGAGATTGGCGCGCCAAGCCTCGTGGTTGGTGTTCCCGATGGGGAATATCCGCAGACGGCATGTGTTCCGCAGGGCTACCAGCCCGATGCAGACTTGTCAGACGCGCCGCTGCCGGAAGTGACCGCTGCCAGCTTCAAGGCGATGACGTCGGGTGGTTCGACCGGGCGCCCCAAGCTGATCGTCTCCAAACAGCCTGCCGCATCCGATCCAGACGTACCCCTGCTGGAGATCCCCCAGCAGGGCAGCATGCTGATTCCCGGACCGCTCTATCATAACGGCCCGTTTCTCTGGGCCATGACGGCCCTGTTCAAGGGATGCACGATTGTCGTCACCACGCGGTTTGATGCCGAAGAAACCCTGAGGCTGATCGAGAAGCACAAGATCGATGTCGTCTACACCGTGCCGACCATGATGCGCCGCATCTGGGCCCTGCCCGAGGACGTGCGGTCGGCCTATGATCTTTCCAGTCTGAAATCCCTTTGGCATCTGGCGGCCCCGTGCCCGGCCTGGCTGAAGGAATGCTTCATCGAATGGCTCGGTGCGGAGGTGATCTGGGAACTCTATGGCGGCACGGAAGGGCAGGGGTCGACAACCATTCAGGGTACGGAATGGCTGAAGCATAAAGGGTCGGTCGGCAAGCCGGTGGAGACCTGCGAGATGAAGATCGTCGGCGAGGATGGCCAGACCTTACTGCCACGCGAGGTGGGCGAAGTATTCATTCGCCCGCTAGCGGGCGCCGGTACCACCTATCGCTATATCGGCGCGGACGCGAAGGCCATCGATGGTGGCTGGGAAAGCCTGGGAGACCTCGGCTGGATGGACGAGGACGGCTACCTTTACCTCTCCGACCGGCTGTCTGACATGGTGATCGTTGGCGGCGCCAATATCTATCCGGCAGAGGTGGAAGCCGCGATCGAGGCTTATCCCGGGGTCAGATCGTCAGCCGTCATCGGATTGCCGGATGAGGACATGGGCGCGCGGCTCCACGCCGTGATCGACCGGCCGGAGGGGCCGGTGGAGGAGGTCGTCATGCTTGCGCATCTCGCCGAGCGCCTGGTCCGTTACAAGATCCCGAAAAGCTTCGAATACACCGCCGAAGCGGTGCGGGATGATGCCGGCAAGGTCCGCCGCAAGGCTTTACGCGAGGCAAGGCTCGCCGCTTCCTCTTGACTTCCCCAAGGGCGCTATAGGTCCCGTCCTGCCACATCCAGGGAGGACAAGACATGAAAGTAGCAGCCGTAAAGAAGCCCGGCGGGCTCCAGAACCTCGTGATCGAGACGCGGGACGACCCGAAGCCGAAGGCCGGAGAAGTTCTGGTCCGCGTACGCGCAAGCTCGCTCAACTATCACGACTTCGCCGTCGTGCTGGGCGGCATCCCAACGCCGGATGGCCGCATTCCGATGTCGGATGGCGCCTGCGAAGTCGTCGCCCTTGGCGAGGGTGTCACCAAATGGAAAGTGGGTGACAAGGTCCTCTCGCTTTTCTTCCCCGGCTGGCAGTCAGGCCAGATCGAAGCAGCGGGATTTGCCAGCGTGCCCGGCGACGGCGCTGACGGCTTTGGCGCCGAACTCGTCGCCGCGCCTGAGACCGCGTTCACGCGCATGCCGGCTGGCTGGAGCTTTGAGGAAGCAGCCACACTTCCCTGCGCGGCGCTGACCGCCTGGCGCGGCATGTTCGTGGAGACCAAGACCAAGCCAGGTGACTGGGTGCTGGTTCAGGGCACGGGCGGGGTTTCCATCTTCGCGCTGCAATTTGCCAAGATGGCCGGGGCCCGCGTAATTGCGACGTCCTCGTCCAATGAGAAGATGGAACGTCTGAAAGCGCTCGGCGCCGATCACGTCATCAATTACAAGGAAACCCCGGAATGGGGCCGCAAGGCCTTCGAGTTGACCGGTGGCCGCGGCGTTGACGAAGTGGTCGAGATCGGCGGACCGGGCACCATGGCCCAGTCCATCAATGCGTGCCGTCCGGGCGGGCATATCTCGCTGATCGGTGTGCTCACCGGCGTGTCGGGGGAGGTGCCAACCGCCGCTCTGTTCTCCCGCAACATCACGGTGTCCGGCATCACGGTCGGTTCACGCCGCCATCAGGAAGACATGGTGGATGCCATCGAAGCCTCGAACATGCGTCCAATTATCGACAGCAAGTTCCCGCTGGATCAGATCGCCGCCGCCTTTGCCCATCAGGCAAGCCAGAAGCATTTCGGCAAGATCGTCCTGACGATCTGACCTTCAGCGAAAACGTGACGCGCAGAACGCCCGCCTATTCGGCGGGCGTTTCTTTTATGCGCAGGTCCTCAATGAGGCTGTCACCGTCTGCGGTTTCGGGATCCCCGTTTGCCTTGTGGATGCCATACACCACACCCGACAGCAGCAGGATGGCAAGCAGATTGGGCAGGGCCATGGAGGCGTTGGCAATATCGCCAAACAACCAGACGATGTTCACCTCGGCCATCGCGCCGATGAAAATGATGATCACCCAGATGTAGCGGAAGGGCTTCGTCGCCCATTCGCCGACGAGAAAAGTCACGGCCTGTTCGGCATAGTAGGACCATCCGATGATCGTGGTGAATGCAAAGAGGGCAAGACACAGGGTCACGAGCCATCCGCCGACCGGTCCGGGAACGGCGTCGGTGAAGGCCTGATTGGTCAGCGTCGCCGGGTTGTGGCCCTCCGCCATCCACATATGGGTCGTGGTTTCACCTGCCCATTCCTTGAACTGCGCCGCCGTGGCCCAGCTGCCCTCGGCGGTCAGTATGACGAGCGCGGTCATGGTGCAGAGGACCATCGTATCGATGAAGACCCCGATCATGGCGATCTCGCCCTGCTTGGCGGGGTTTTTCATCTGCGAGGCGGCGTGCGCGATCGGGGCGGAGCCCTGGCCGGCTTCGTTCGAGAACAGGCCGCGCGCCACACCAAAGCGAATCGCAGAGAGAACGGCGTAGCCTGCGAGGCCGCCGGCGGCCTGGTTCAGGCCAAAGGCGGAAGAGAAGATCATCCCGAAAGCGCCGGGAATGTATTGCAAGTTGAGAAGCAGGATAACGATACAGGCGATAATGTAGAGGGCGGCCATCGTCGGCACGAGGCTGCCCGCCACGCGGCCAATGGATTTGATGCCGCCCACGATCACGGCGAAGACCAGGCCCGCCAGAATGAGGCCCAGCACCCAGAGCGGAATGCCGATACCGCCATCCGAAAACGCCGAATGAATGTTCGCTGTCAGGCTGTTGGCCTGGATCATGCCGCCGGTGGCCGTAGCGGAGAACAATGTGCCGACGCAGAAAATCGCGGCCAGCCAGGTCCAGTTCTTTCCGAGGCCTTTCTTGATGTAATACATCGGGCCGCCATTGATGCGGCCGTATTCATCAATCTCGCGGTATTTGATTGCCAGCGAGCTTTCGGCGAAGGCGAGCGCCATGCCGAAGATTGCCGTTACCCACATCCAGAAGATTGCCCCGGGGCCGCCCAGCGTCAGGGCGGTGGCCACGCCAACGATGTTACCTGTGCCAACCTGGCCGGAAAGAGCTGTGGAGAGTGCCTGGAAGGGCGTGATGGCGGCAGGGTCGCCGTTACCCTTGCGGCCTTTCCAGACCTCAACGAGGGCTGGGATAAACCGGAGCAGGGGCCGGCCGCCAAGGCGAAGCATGAAGTAAAGGCCAGTCCCGAGCAGAATAACGGCGATAGGGCCGACAGGCAGAACCTGTTCCCCGCCCCATTCTCCGCCCCAGATGAAGCCGCTGACATTGTGTACGCCAGTCTCTAGGCTGGCATAGAAATTTTCGAACATGAACAGAGGGCCTCCCCGGCGCCAAAGGTGTCAATTTGGGGGCACACTAGCCCGCTTCTCTCACCTGTGAAGCCTAAAGCTGCTGTAGGTCGTGCCGCGTGGAGGAAGGTTCTTTCAGCTTGCCCGCTTTTGAGGCATAAGCCGCCAGATGACCGGCACCCCCGAAGAAAAGAGCCTGAAGGGCCTGTTTATCAGGACCTATGGCTGCCAGATGAATGTGTATGATTCCGAGCGCATCCGCGATGTGCTGCGGCCCTTGGGCTATGCGCCCGTGGAAGCCCCGGAAGCGGCCGATCTCGTGGTCGTTAACACCTGCCATATCCGCGAGAAGGCGACTGAGAAGGTCTATTCCGAACTTGGCCAGCTCAAGCGGATGAAGGAAGCCTCCGGCGGGCGCATGACGATTGCCGTGGCCGGATGCGTTGCCCAGGCCGAAGGCGAGGAGCTTATCCGCCGCCAGCCCGCCGTGGACCTGGTGCTTGGCCCGCAGGCCTATCACAAGCTGCCGGAAATGATCGCCCGCGCCAGCCGCGCCATCGGCGACCGTCTGGAAACCGAATTCGACACCATCGAGAAGTTCGATGCCCTGCCCAAGACCCGTGAGGTCGATGGGCCCACAGCGTTCGTCTCGGTGCAGGAAGGCTGTGACAAGTTCTGCACCTTCTGTGTGGTGCCCTATACGCGCGGCGCTGAAATCTCCCGCCGCGTGGACGATATCGTCTTCGAAACCCGCAGCCTTGCCTCGCAGGGCGTGCGTGAGATCACCCTGCTGGGCCAGAACGTGAATGCGTTCCATGGCCCGGCACCGGTGATCGAGGGCGGGGATGATTGGACGCTTGGCCAGCTTTGCCGGCATTTGTCCAAAATCGGCGGCATTGAGCGCATCCGCTACACCACCAGCCATCCGCGCGACATGGATGATGACCTGATCTCCGCTCATGGAGATACACCGGCGCTGATGCCGTTCCTGCATCTGCCGGTTCAGTCAGGCTCTGACCGCATTCTCAAGGCCATGAACCGAGGGCACACAGCCGACCATTACCGGGACATCATTGCCCGTGTGCGCCAGGCGCGGCCCGACATCGCCGTCGCCTCAGATTTCATCGTCGGTTTTCCAGGCGAGAGCGACGCAGACTTCGAGGCGACGATGCAGCTCGTTCGGGATATTGGCTACGCCATTGCCTATTCCTTCAAATACTCCTCTCGCCCCGGCACACCGGCCGCCGAAATGCATGGGCATCTCTCCGAAGTGGTAAAGGACGAGCGGCTTCAAGCCCTGCAGGGTCTGCTGCGGGAGCAGCAGACCGAGTTCAATGCGTCGCAGATCGGCAAATCGCTGCCTGTTCTGGTAACCGGCAAAGGCCGCAACCCGGGACAGATGCATGGCCGTTCGCCTTATCTGCAAGCGGTGCATTTCGAGGGGCCGGAAAGCCTCAATGGGAAGATTGTGGACGTGAAAATTGTCGGCGCCAGCCTCAATTCGCTTACCGGTGAACTGATGCGTGTGCCTGAGGCGGTCCTGTGACCGGGAAACGCCGATCCCCTTCAGAGCCCGAAGCGAAAACCGTCAGCCGTCTCTATGAGGTGCGCGAGGCCGAACGTCTGCGCGATCTCTGTGGGCCGCATCACCGGCATCTGACCCTTCTGGAAACCCGGCTCAAAGCCTACGGGCTGCAGGCCGAAAGCCAGGGCGGCGGCATCCGGCTGAGCGGCACGGATGAGGGCGTTTCCATCGCTGAAGCCGCGCTCGCGGATTTTGAGCGCCGCCTGCGTGGCGGCGGCGAGCCCAGTGAAATGGAGCTGGACGGCGCCCTGCAGGCGGCCCAGTCGCCCACCCAATCCTTCTCTGCCCTGCGCGGCCTGAAGAAGTCTGTCACCGCGATGACCCGCGGCCAGGCGAAATATCTGGACGTGCTGGCGAACCCTGACAATGCGCTGGTTTTTGGCGTCGGCCCTGCCGGTACAGGCAAGACATACCTTGCCGTGGCCACCGGCGTTGCCGAACTCAATGCCGGCATCCGCCAGCGCCTCATCGTCACGCGGCCGGCCGTTGAAGCAGGCGAAAAGCTCGGCTTCCTGCCCGGCACGCTGGAAGAGAAGGTCGACCCCTACATGCTGCCCATCTGGGACAGCCTGCGCGAACTGATGGGGCAGGAGCAGATGGAGCGCCGGATGGCGCGCGGGGAAATCGAAGTGGCCCCGATCGCCTTCATGCGCGGCCGCACTCTGAAGAATGCGTTCGTGATCGTTGACGAAGCGCAGAATACAACGGCTGCTCAGATGAAGATGGTGCTGACCCGTCTGGGCCGCGACAGCCGCATGGTCATTACCGGCGATCCCGATCAGGTGGACCTTCCGGGCAATCAGGAGTCCGGCCTCAAACAGGCATTGCGGATCCTGGAGCGGGTTGAAGGCATCTCGGTTCAACGGCTGACGGCTGCTGATGTGGTCCGGCATGGGTTGGTCAGCCGGATCATCGACGCCTACGCCGCCGCGGGGCAGGGCTGAGACCGCCATGATCAGTTTCGACCTTATTGTCGAGGATGACAGTTGGAGCGCGCTGGGAGATCTCGACGCGCTTTGCCGCAAAGCCTTTGACGCTGCCCGCGCGGTTGCCCCTGTGGACGAGGGCAATCTGGCGCTTCTGCTGACCGGGGACGACACCCTTCACCAGCTCAACCGCGAGTTTCGCGGGAAGGACAAGCCGACCGATGTGCTTTCCTTCCCCTCGCTGCCAATGGACCGGCCTTTCCTCGGTGACATCGCTGTCGCCCTGGGCGTTTCGGCAAATGACGCCGAAATTCAGGGGAAGAAGCTGGCAGACCACCTTGTTCATCTGCTGATCCATGGATACCTGCACCTCCTCGGATTCGATCACGAGACGGATGAAGAAGCCTCAGAAATGGAAGCGTTGGAAATAAAGGCGCTTGCAACCCTCGGCATAGCTAATCCATACCAGACTGACTGACCGGAAATGAGCGATTCAGACCCCTCCGACGCGGCCCCTTCTGGCCGATTGCGTAGCTTCTTCGGATTCCGGAAGAAGGCGGCAGAACCTGTGAATACCGGCAGGGATGCCGAGCCAACCGATGCGCCACAGGTCATGCGGCTACGGCTTGCCGAGTTCGAAGAATTGCGCGTTGACGACGTGATGGTGCCCCGGGCCGACATCAAGGCTGTGGAAGCGGGGATCGACTTCCAGGAACTTCTGGAGGTCTTCGCAGAAGTTACCCACTCGCGCCTCCCGGTCTTCCGGGAAACGCTGGATGATCCGATCGGCTTTGTTCACATCAAGGATCTTGTGACCGAACTGGCCAAAGGCGGAACGCCGCCCCGCCGCCCGCTGGAGCGAATGCACCGGGAAGTGCTCTACGTTCCCCCCTCGATGAAGCTGACCGATCTTCTGGTGAAGATGCAGGCGACCCGCATTCATCTGGCGTTGGTTGTGGACGAGTATGGCGGCACCGATGGTTTGCTGACGCTGGAAGATCTCGTTGAAGTTATCGTCGGTGACATCGAAGACGAACACGATGATGAAGAGGCGATGTTCGTGCGCCGCAGCCCCCGTTTGTGGGAGGCTGATGCACGCATGGAGATCGAGGATTTCCAGGAAGAGTCCGGGGTGGACCTCAGCCTGGATGATCTGGATGCGGACATTGATACGCTGGGCGGCGTGGCCTTTGCCCTTGCCGGGAAGGTTCCGGCCAGGGGGGAAGTTCTGCGCCATCCGGGCGGAACAGAGATTGAAATCGTTGATGCGGACTCGCGGCGCGTTCGCCGCCTGCGTCTGCGTCTGCCAGAGCCCCCGCCGCAGCCTGCTGCCGAGGAGTAGAGTTAAATGAGCAAAGCTGTGCGCAGCCATGGATTCACTGCGCTTGGGCCTTTGCATGAGGCCTTCGCGCGCCTTTCGGGGCTGCCGGCTCTGGCTGCTGCGTTTGCGCTCGGCGCGCTGTCTGCGGTCGCCTTCGCGCCTTTTCATTTCAGCGCCGTGCTGGTCATTTCCTTCACCGGCATTGTCTGGATGATTGACGGCGCGCGCGCCCAGGCCCGCTGGGGCAGGGCGGTGTTTCTGCGCGGATGGGCCTTCGGAACGGGTTTCTTCCTGATCAGCCTTCACTGGACGGCCATGCCTTTCCTGGTCGATCCGGCGCGGACGATCTGGTTCATCTGGATGCCGCTGATTCTGCTGCCGGCAGGCATGGCGATCATCTGGGGCGTCTTCACCGCCATGGCAGGCGCATTCTGGTCGGCCTCACCCTCGCGCGTTTTCATCTTCTCCCTCTTCTTCGCCCTTGCGGAGTTTACCCGGGGCCATCTCTTCGGCGGTTTCCCCTGGAATCTTCCGGGCACGACCTGGATTCCGGGCGGTGCGCTTTCGCAGGCCGCGTCCCTGGGCGGCGTTTACTGGCTGACCCTGATGACCGTGTTCATCATGGCTTCCCCGGCTGCGCTGGTTGATACGCGCGACGCGCGCGGTATTCCGGTTCGGGTCGCGCCCGCGCTGGTTTCTGTCGTGGCGCTTGCGCTCGGCTGGGCCTGGGGGGCAAACCGCACCGAAGAAACCTCTCCGCTCACCGATCAGGCGGTTGTGGTGATGGACGCGGGCGTTCCGCAGGACAAATGGGACACGCTGGGGCCTGATCCGGTTCTTTATGAATACCTGCGTATGCTGACCTATCCTGACAGCCGTCCGGGCGACATCGTCGTCTGGCCCGAAGCGGCGGTGCCAGCCTATTTGCTGCAGGACGCCAACGCGCTGGACGCGATTGCAGCCTATATCGGCCAGCGCAAGCTGATCGCAGGCACGACGCGCTATGAGCTGACGACCACTGACAGCCGGACATATTATAACAGCCTCGCGGTGATGGATGAGACCGTCAATCAGACCGGGCCGCTGGCGCTTTATGACAAGCACCGGCTTGTCCCGTTCGGCGAACTCGCTGCCATCAATTTCATTCCCTATGGGCCCCAGCTCAGCGGGATGCTGCCGCCGACGGTCCAGCGGCTTGCCGCAGATGGGTTCCGGCCAGGGGCCGGGGCCACCGCGATCGATACGGGCGGCCTGCCGGCCTTTGTCGCGCTGATCTGTTATGAAGGCCTGTTCCCGGAAATCTCGCGCGGGGTGAACCTGACTGACCGGGCGCAGTGGATGGTCCTGATCTCCAATGATGCCTGGTTCGGGCGCGGGATGGGGCCAGCGCAGCATTACGCCCAGAACCGCTACCGCTCGATCGAGACGGGCCTGCCCCTGGTTCGAGCGGCTAATCGGGGCACGTCCGGCATTGTGGACGGCTATGGCCGCGAGATCATGCGGACCATTCCGGCTGAAACGGCGCCGGAGGGCTGGTCGACATCATATGGCCGGGCGCGGCTGCCCGTGGCCGCCGAAGTGACCCTGTTCCAGAGCCGGATTGGCGCGGCACTGTTCTGGATTTCGCTCTGCTTGTTCGCGCTACTGGCCTTCGCGACCTGGAGACGGTAAGGGCATTTCTTTGCGGAAATGCGCGGCGCGCCCAGGATCAGGTCATGTCAGAAAGCAAATTGCCGAGTGATATTGACCGCATCGTCGGAGAAAACATCTACCGCCAGCGCCGCAGGCTGAAACTCACACAGGAAAGACTGGGCGAATTGCTGGGTCTGACCTTTCAGCAGGTGCAAAAGTACGAAAAGGGCGTGAACCGGGTTTCCGCCGGCCGCCTGTATGAGATTGCGAACGTGCTGGAAGTTCCCGTCGGCTTCTTCTTCGAAGGGGCCGGTGCGCCCTCCTTCCGGGAAGCACCGGGATTGGCCGAGGACACCGAGGAGCCCCGCATCGCGATTTTGTCCGATGAGGTGCTTCAACTGATCGACGCTTTCCAAAAGATCAATGACGCCTCCTTGCGCCGCTCCCTGCTGGCCACCATTCAGGCGGCCGCCTCGGCCTTTGAAACCCGCGCAACGCAGCAGGAACAGTATGAGCAGTAGCGCAGAAGACAGCCAGTTCCGGGACCGGCCGCTGCGCAGTTTTGGCCGGACAGGCGGGCGCCCTCTCTCTCCCCGGCAGAAAACGCTGATGGCTGAGACGCTGGATGCCTGGCGTATCCTTGAGGGCGAAGACCCCATTGATCTTGCTGGGCTTTTCCCGGGAATGACGGCCTTTTGGCTGGAAATCGGTTTTGGCGGCGCCGAGCATATGATCGCTCAGGCAGGCCGCAGTCCGGACACCGGCATCGTCGGCTGCGAACCCTTTCTCGAAGGGGTGGCTAAGGCCCTTGCCGGGATTGAGGATACGGGCGCCGGCAATATTCGCCTCTGGCCGGATGACGCGCGCCCGCTGATCGCGCGCCTGCCGGATCAGAGCCTTGACCGGACCTTCATCCTTTTTCCGGACCCATGGCCCAAGCGTCGCCAGCATAAGCGCAGGCTGGTGCAGCCGGCATTCCTGGACGCGCTCTACCCGAAACTGAAGCCCGGCGGCCATCTCCGCTTTGCCACGGATGTGAAAAGCTATGCCGATGAAGCGTTGCTGACTTTCCTCACCGATGGCCGCTTTGAATGGCTGGCGCAGGCCGCCGATGACTGGCGCGTTTCCCCGGCTGATCATGTGACGACCCGCTACGAATCCAAGCAGCTGGGGGATTGCCGGCCGGTCTGGTTCGACTTCCGGATTCGTTGATCTGACGGTGGTTCTTGACGAAAACCCCCGTACATGCGCAAATCTAGGCTATCGAAACCGGTCGGTCTGAATATCAAGACCCCGTCAGACCGACGGCAATGACTTTCCCTCCTCCGAGTTTCGACAGGCACCGCAAGGCGTAATTCCGCGTCTGCGCGGCCGACGGAACGGCAAAGGAAAGCCATTATGGCAACCGGCAAAGTAAAATGGTTCAACGATCAGAAGGGCTTCGGCTTCATCAAGCCGGATGATGGCGGCTCGGACGTTTTCGTCCACATTTCTGCTGTCGAGCGCTCGGGCCTCAAAACCCTCGCTGAGAACCAGTCGATCTCCTACGAGCTCTACAAAGACGAGCGCCGCGGCAAGACCTCGGCTGTGGACCTGAAAGTCCTTTAAGTCTTTATCTGACCTCCTCGGGAACAGATCGCGGCGGCTTCCGGAAGGAAGCCGCCGTTTGCTTTTGGGTTTCTCTGCAGACCCGGCACACACCCCCTCGACATCCCTATCAATTGCGACTATCTAGCCGCCAAGTCGAAATATATCGGCGGCGGGTCCGGAAACGGGTCCGCCGCTTTTCGTTAGCCCGGAGCCTGCCCCCTACTCATGATCGTTCTGACCGAACAGGAACGCCGTCTTCTTTCGCTGGTCCAGCCTGTGGCTGAGGGCATCGGGATGGAAATCGTGCGCCTGCGCGTCCAGGGAGGGCGCCGCCCGCACCTGCAGATCATGGCCGAACGAGCAGGGGGCGCGCCCACGGATGTGGAAGATTGCGCACGGCTTTCGCGGGCGCTTTCGCCCACGCTGGACGCCGCAGACCCGATTTCCGAAGCCTATACGCTGGAAGTATCAACGCCGGGCATCGACCGGCCGCTGACGCGCCCCGGCGACTTTGCCCGCTGGATCGGCCATGCCGTGAAGATTGAACTGGCGCGCCCGATTGATGGCCGCCGCCGCTTCACCGGCGTCATCACCGGCGAAGACCAGGATGGCGCCCGTATCGAGCTTGACGATGAGACCGAACTCGTTGCGGGCATTCACGAAATGAGCCGGGCGAGCCTCGTGCTCACGGACGAACTGATTGAAGCCGCACGCGCTGCCGGGAACCTGCCGCCGCAGCCGGAAGATGATGAAGAATCCCTCGCCGATTTCGAGATCGACGAGTCCGAAGACGAAGATGAAGAGACAGGAGATGTCCAATGAGCGCCATCGGCGTTTCAGCCAACCGGCTTGAAATCCTGCAGATCGCCAAGGCGGTTGCCGAGGAGAAGTCGATTGACCAGCGTATCGTCATCGAGGCGATGCAGGAGGCAATCGAAAAGGCCGCCAAGGCCAAGTACGGCCAGGAGCATGACATCCGGGCCCGGATCGATGCGGCGACCGGCGAACAGACGCTGTGGCGCGTGCAGACGGTTGTGGCCGATGAAGAGTTCGAAGACGAAGCCAAGCAGCTGCGCCTCTCTGAAGCCAAGCGGATCGACCCCTCGCTGGAGCCGGGCAGCGAGCTGAAGGAAGAACTGCCGCCGTTCGATTTCGGCCGCGTGGCGGCCCAGACCGCCAAGCAGGTGATCACGCAGAAAGTGCGCGATGCCGAGCGTGAGCGCCAGTATAATGAATACAAGGACCGTGTTGGCGAGATTGTCTCCGGCATCGTCAAGCGCGTCGAGTATGGCCATGTGATCGTCGATCTCGGCCGCGCCGAAGGCATCATCCGCCGCAATGACGGTATCCCGCGCGAGAACTTCCAGCCGAACGACCGCGTCCGGGCTTACCTCTACAAGGTGAGCCGCGAAGTGAAGGGCCCTCAGATATTCCTGTCGCGCGCAGCGCCGGACTTCATGCGCAAGCTGTTCGCCCAAGAAGTGCCGGAAGTCTATGAAGGCGTCATTCAGATCAAGGCTTGTGCCCGCGATCCGGGTAGCCGCGCCAAGATCGGCGTGATCTCCAATGACAGTTCGATCGATCCGGTCGGCGCCTGTGTCGGTATGCGCGGCGCGCGTGTCCAGGCGGTTGTCGGCGAGCTTTCGGGCGAGAAGATCGACATCATCCCGTGGAGCTTCGACGCGGCAACGTTCATCGTGAACGCGCTGCAGCCGGCAGAAGTCTCGAAGGTTGTGCTCGATGAAGATGAGCGCCGGGTTGAGGTTGTCGTGGCCGACGACCAGTTCCCGCTCGCCATCGGCCGCCGCGGTCAGAACGTGCGTCTGGCCTCCCAGCTTACCGGCTGGCAGATCGACCTGATCACTGAGTCGGCAGATTCCGAGCGCTTCCAGAAGGAATTCCAGGAGCGTACCGAACTCTTCATGAAAGCTCTGGATGCGGATGAAACGCTTGCCCAGCTGCTGGCCTCTGAAGGTTTCGAGTCGGTTGAAGAGATCGCCTATGTCGCCCCGGATGATTTCATCACGATCGAGGGTTTCGACACCGATGTGGCCGAAGAGCTGCAGGAGCGCGCCCGCGAATATCTTGAGCGCGTCGCCGCCGAAAACGATGCCAAGCGCCGGGAACTCGGCGTGACGGACGAAGTTATGGCGCTGGAAGGCATGACGCCGTCCTTTGCCGTGAAGCTCGGCCAGGAAGGCGTGACGACGGTTGAGGATGTCGCCGGTCTCGTGCCCGATGACATCACCGGCTATCGCGAGCCGGGTCCGGACGGGAAACCCGTCTGGGTCGAGGGCATCCTCAAGAAAGGCGAAATGCGCAAGGACGACGCCAATCTGTTTGTGATGAAGGCGCGCGTTGCAGCTGGCTGGATCGAGCCGGAAGCCATCGAGGAAATGCTGGCGCAGCAACAGTCGACTGAAGCAGCCCCTGAGCTGACCGAAGAGGAGCGTGCGCTCCTTGCCCTCGGTGAGCTGGGCAATTCGGGCGATGATGATGAAGAGGAAGAGGCCCTTGCCGAGGAACTCGGCATTGATCTCTCCGAGCTTGAATCGGAGGGCGGCGATGACGAAGCCGCATCCCGAGAGTGATCCGCGCCTGATCGCAGACAATTCGGAAGATGGTCCGGGCGAGGAGGATGCCTCCTCGCCCGAGCGCCAGTGCGCGGTTACTCGCGAGCGGCTGCCGAAGGCGGCCATGCTACGCTTTGTGCTCTCGCCTGATGGTGTTGTGACGCCGGACATTCAGGAGCGCCTGCCGGGCAGGGGCGTCTGGGTGAAGGCTGACCGGGGCGCGGTTGAGATTGCCACCAAGAAGGGAGCTTTCGCGCGCGGGTTCAAATCTCAGGTCACGGTGCCTGAGGGGCTCGCCGATCTGGTCGAGCGCCTGTTGCTCAAGCGCTGTGTCGACACGCTGGGCCTTGCGCGCAAGGCCGGGCAGGCCATATGCGGATATGATCAGGTGCGCGATGCGCTGCGGGATGGATTCCCGGCCTTCCTGCTTGAAGCGGCCGATGGTGCGGAAGATGGCCGCTCGAAGGTATATTTTCTCGCAAAAGCCCTATATAGCGACGTGAAAGTCGCCGGAGCGCTCAGCGCACCGGAATTGGGCATGGCATTTGGACGCGACCGTGTGATACATGGGCTCGTCCGTAGGGGGCCCATCGCGGATTCCTGGGAGATCGCCTATCGGCGCCTCACCGGATTTCGGGAGGCACCAGAGCTGACCTGGTTCCAGGAAACGGGCCGATAACGGAAACTGCCGGAACACAGAGGTGTTTCGGTGTAATGTGTGATATGTAGGACGAATGAGCGATACGAACGATCAAGGCAATTCCGGCGGGCGCAAGCCATTGACTGTGGTGCGGAAGACCTCCGGCACGGTCAAGCAGAGCTTCAGCCATGGGCGCTCCAAACAGGTGGTCGTCGAGACCAAGAAGCGCCGCCCGGTGTCTGCCGGGGGCGGGCAGGGTGGCGGCGACGCCGGCCCGGCAACGCCGTCTGCTGCCGACGCAATGGAAGCAAAGCTGGTCGCGCTCGCTGCCAAGCTCGGGATCACGGTTGCCGAACTCAAAGCCCGGCAGAAGGTGCTCGAGCAGCGCAAGGCCGAAGAGGCCGCGCGCGCAAAGGATAATGAGCGCGAGAAGGCCGCCCAGGATCGCCTGCGCAACGAACAGGAACGCAAGCAGCAAGAAGCGCGGGAACGCGAAGAGGCCGAGGCGCGCCGCCGGGCTGAGGAGGAGGCTGCCAAGATAGCCGCCGAGGCAGCTGCCCGTGAGCAGCGCGTGGAACGTCCTACGAAGTCGGCTCGCCCCGCACCTGCCGTTCAGACCCCTCCGGCCGCCGGAGCAGAAGAAGCCGATGCCGGGCGTCCCAAGCGGGGCGGCGGAAGCCCCAGCAAGCCAGCGCGCGACGATCGCGCCGAGCGTGCCCGGGAAGTGGCCACCAAGGCGTCGCGCGATGCCGGTGAACGCCGCCGTGGCAAGCTGACGATTGCTTCGGCCCTGGGGGACGATGCAGACCGTCAGCGGTCGCTCGCCTCGGTCCGCCGGGCGCGCGAGCGGGAGCGCGAACGCCGTATTGGCGGCGCCGATCACCGCGACAAGGTTTCGATCGAAGTCACGCTGCCGGAAACGATTACCCTCCAGGATCTCGCCCAGCGTATGAACGAGCGCGTCGCTGACGTCGTGAAATTCATGTTCAAGCAAGGCGAAATGCTGCGCGGCAACGATATCATCGACGCCGACATGGCAGAGCTGATCGCTGGCGAATTCGGCCACACCGTGAAGCGCGTCTCTGAAGCCGACGTTGAAATCGGCCTTGAGGGCGCGGACGACCGTGAGGAAGATCTGCAGCCGCGCGCGCCGATCGTCACCATCATGGGCCACGTCGACCACGGCAAGACCTCGCTGCTCGACGCGCTCCGCAAGACGGACGTGGCTGGCGGAGAGGCTGGCGGCATCACCCAGCATATCGGCGCCTATCAGGTTCAGCTGAAATCCGGCGAGCGGATCACGTTCCTGGATACTCCTGGCCACGCCGCCTTCACGGCGATGCGCGCCCGCGGTGCCAACGCCACCGATATCGCCGTTCTGGTGGTTGCGGCGGACGATTCCATCAAGCCGCAGACGATTGAGTCCATCAGCCATGCCAAGGCGGCCGGTGTGCCCATCGTTGTGGCAATCACCAAGTCTGACCTGCATGACGCCAACCCGGACAAGGTCATCACCGACCTTCTGCAACATGACATTCAGGTCGAATCCATGGGGGGTACGACGCAGGCCGTGAAAGTGTCGGCCAAGACCGGCTTTGGTCTTGATGAACTGACCGATGCGATTTCGCTGCAGGCCGAAGTGCTCGAACTGAAAGCCAACCCCAACCGCCCCGCCGATGGCGTGGTGATCGAGAGCAAGCTCGACAAGGGCCGCGGCCCGGTCGCTACGGTTCTGGTCAAACGCGGTACGCTCAAGCGCGGCGACATCGTCGTTGCAGGCGGCAATTGGGGCAAGGTGCGCGCGCTCGTCGATGAGCGTGGCCAACAGCTTGCCGATGCCGGTCCGTCGCTTCCGGTGGAAGTGCTCGGTCTGGACGGGGCGCCTGATCCTGGTGACGTGTTTGTCGTGGTCGAGAACGAGTCCCGCGCCCGCGAGATCACGGAATACCGTGTCCGGACGAAGCGCCAGATTGCCGGCAACGCATCTGTCGCAGCCCGTGCATCGCTTGACCAGCTGATGAACCGTCTCAAGGATGGTGCCGTCGAGACCAGCGAACTGCCGATCGTTCTCAAGGGCGACGTGCAGGGGTCTGTCGAGGCGATCACCATGTCGCTCGAGAAGATTTCGACCGAAGAAGTCCGCGCCAAGGTCATCCACGGCGCTGTCGGCGGTATCTCCGAATCCGATGTTCTGCTCGCCCGTTCGTCGGGTGCGCCGATCTTCGCGTTCAACGTCCGCGCCAACAAACAGGCGCGTGACCTGGCCGAGCGTGAAGGCGTCGAGATCCGCTACTATTCGGTGATCTACGATCTGCTCGACGATGTGAAATCGACGCTGTCGGGCATGCTCGCCCCGGAGAAGCGGGAGACCTTCCTCGGCTATGCCGATATTCTGGAAGTGTTCAACATCACCAAGGTTGGCAAGGTTGCCGGCTGCCGGATTTCCGAGGGCAAGGTCATGCGGGGCTGCGGCGTGCGCCTGCTGCGCGACAACGTCGTTATCCACGAAGGCAAGCTCAAGACGCTCAAGCGCTTCAAGGACGAAGTGTCCGAGGTCAATGCCGGTATGGAATGCGGTATGGCGTTCGAGCGCTATGACGATATCCGCGTCGGCGACAAGATCGAGTGCTTCCAGGTCGAGGAAATCGCAAGAACGCTTGCGTAACCCTTCGATATGGCCCGCCGCCCGACACCTCCCGGTTTACCTTCCCAGCGCCAGTTGCGCGCTGGGGAGATTATCCGTCACGCCCTCGCCGAGATCATCTCGCGCGAGGACTTCCGCGATCCCGATCTGGCCAATGTGATTGTCACGGTCGGCGAGGTTCGCTGCTCGCCCGATCTCAAGCATGCCAATATCTTCGTCACGCCGCTGGGCGACGAGTCGGAGGAGGGGCGCAAGCGTCTCACCGAAGCGCTGACCCGCGCGAAGGGATTCCTGCGGGCGCGGCTGGGGCGCGAGATCGACATGAAGTTCACGCCCGAGCTGCATTTCATCGCGGACGTCTCTTATGATGAGGCAACCGCTATCGACAGGCTGCTGGCTGATCCCCGCGTGCGCCGCGATGTGGACAGCCAGGACTGAAGGCAGGCGGCCGCCGTCTTTCTGCCTTTTTGCTTTGTCATTTGACAAGGAGGGGGTGGCCCTGCCAGCCCTTCATATTGGGCAATCGGGGCTCAGAATGGACCGACAGACACTCGACATGGAAGGCGCCCGCCAAGGCGAGGTGTCCGCCGCATCGCTGCAGATGGGCGACGATACAATCGCGATCCGCCGGATTGCGACCATGTCTGTCGAGCGCCACGAGTTTGCCCCCTGGGATACCCCGCGCAATCGCAAGACGCAGAGCGTCTATGCCACCTTGTGTGTCTCTCTCCTGTTCTTCGGCCTGTTGGGCCTGGGTTGGTGGGCTCTGCGCCCGGCGCAGGGCGATGGAGTGATCGGTCTCTTTGCCGGCATCGGCATGCTGTTTCTCGGCGTCCTGCTGGGTATTCGGGCGGCCATGATTGCCGTGATGCTGAAGAAGCGTGAGCCTTACTACCGCCTGCTGATTGGCACCTCCGACGCCCGGCAGATCCCGCTGGTGGACAATAATCGCGATGTTCTGGTGAAGATCCGCGATGTGGTACGCCACAAGATGGATACGGGGGATACGACCATCACCGGCGATTTCGATCTCAACCTTGATGTCGTAAACCTGCGTTTGCCCAAGGGCGCTGGGCTGGGGGCCGCGGCGCCGACCAAGCCGGAGCCTGCCCAGGAAGACGACGTTTTTGAAGGCCCGCGCATCACTTTCTGAGCCTTTTTGCCGTGCGCTGCAGCCAGCCCCGTTGACGCGGCGGTGCCAGCGCGCATAAGCCCGCCCGCAACATGAGCCCTTTGCCGGCTGCGCGTTCGAACCGCCAGACTGGCCAGCCCGGAGAATACCAGTGTCCCGCCAACGTAAGCGCAAAGGCGAGCCCATCACGGGCTGGATCAATCTTTTCAAGCCTGTGGACATGACCTCGACCCAGGCGGTGGCAATCATCAAGCGGCTCTACAATGCCGACAAGGTGGGCCATGGCGGCACGCTTGATCCGCTGGCGGACGGTATCCTTCCCATCGCGCTCGGCCAGGCGACGAAGACTGTCCAATGGGCGATGGACGCGCATAAGGAATATGTCTTCACCATTCGCTGGGGCATCTCGACTGCCAGCCAGGACGCCGAAGCCGATGTGGTGGCCACCTCCGATGTGCGCCCGGACCGGGCAGCCATCGAAGCTGCGCTGAAGCGCTATATCGGGACCATCCAGCAGGTGCCGCCGAAATATTCCGCCATCAAGGTGGCGGGCGAACGCGCCTATGACCTGGCGCGGGAAGGCGAAGCGTTCGAGCTGGAAGCGCGCGAGGTGGATGTGCACGCCGCCAGTGTGATCGGTATGCCGGACGCGGATCATACGGTGATCCACGTCGTCTCGGGCAAGGGTTTCTATGTCCGCGCCTTGGCGCGGGATCTCGCCAACGATCTCGGCGCGGAGGGTCATATCACCCAGCTGCGGCGCAACCGCGTGGGCGCCTTCGGGGCGCAATCGGCCGTTTCCATCGCCGACCTTGAGGCCCTGAAGGAGGACAAGCCCGCCCTGATGGCGAAGCTGCAGCCATTGCATTCGGTGCTTTCTGGCATGCCGCAGGTGCAGATCAGCCCGCATGACGCCGCCAACATCCGCCAGGGGCGCTCGATTGTCCTCCTGCCGCATGTGGTGGAAGGCTGGCGCGCCGGCCGCAGCGATGAGGACGACCGGGTTGCCCTTGCCCTTGTAGGGGAGGAGGCAATCGCGCTGGGCGAGGTTCGTGCCGGCCAGTTCGAACCGGTGCGCGTGTTCGCCGGATAGTCCGTTGTCGGATGCCTGGCAGACCCTGTGTTCCTGTGCCTTTGGCCAGACTGGCAGCGCCATCCGGGGGCGGATCAGTTCGGGGGGGCTCTTGACGTGGAGCCTGCGCGGCGGGCGCCGCGGCGCCCGGTTGGTTTGGTTTTGTGTTGCGAAGTGGGCGCTTTCGCCCGCCGCGCACTGCCAACCGGAGTTTCGGGCAGTTTTCAGGATGAGTTCGGCGTTGCGGGGCCTTGACCGCCCCTCGGGCAATCGCAGTGCGATTGCTGATCCTCGGAGCCCCTCACGCTCGTGACCCTCCTGCTTTCACAGAAGGCGGGCCAGCCGGGATTCTCAACCGCCCCCCCCCAAAAAAAACGGCACCGGTGCGGCTCCTGTGGGAGGCGCCCTGCAATCCGTGAGAAGGTCCCGCTTCTGCGGCCGCTGCGCGGCCTTGGCCGGGATGATACGAGGGGCGCGGGGCGTGTTGGATAGGGCGGGGGTTTGTCCCACAGTGGGGGGCTTACTGCCAGCTTTGTTTGGAGAGGGGTTGACGGTCTTCAAAAATAAGCACTTTGTAAATCAAAGTTATTGAGGAAAATGATGTCATGACCCGTTCGCACAGCCTGGCCGAAGACCTGAGCTATATTCGAGACCTTGCTGAAGCCGGGCAGAATGCGCCGCTTCTGGGGGGGCGGTTTCTGGTGATGTGGGGCGCGCTGATAACGTTGGCCTATACCGGGCATTTTCTGATCGCGGCGGAGATGGCTGGTCTCGGGCCTGATGCATTCTGGATGCTTTGGTGCGGCGTTGCCGGGATTGGGGTGCTGGGACAGATTGTGCTTTCACTGAAGTTTCCAGCAAAGCCGGGTGCAGCCTCGACCGGAAACCGTATCCAGGCAGATCTCTGGACAGTGTCGGGCTTCTTCCTCTTCGCTTACTTTGCCGGGGTGATCGGCCGGATCGTTATTTTCGGCACCGGGTTGGAAGGATTTGTGTGGTCTGTTCCCATGGTGATCGGGCTCTATGGTATTGGACAGCTCGTCACCGGCCTCATGACGCAGCGCGGCACGCTAAAATTTGCTGGAGTGGCCGCGCTTCTCGCGGCTGCCTTGGCAGGTGTATTGTCCGGGACACATTATGTCTGGCTGGTTGGCGCGGCAGCGGCCTTCCTGGCGGTTTTCATTCCCGGGATCATGATGATGCGGGCTGAGCCCTCTGAAACGGTCTGAAGGGGGGCGCGCCATGAGCGAGGACAACCCCTTCGACCATAATGACATTGACGATGTGATCCATGGGCGGCTGCGCCTGGGTGTGATGGCATATCTTTCCTCTGTCAGCCCGGCGGTGTTCGGGGAATTGAGAGACAAGGTGGGCGCGACGGATGGCAACCTGTCTACTCATCTGAAGAAGCTGGAAGAGGCAGGTTATGTGCAACAGGAAAAGCGGTTTGTGGGCAAGAAGCCCCAGACGCGCGTGTTCCTGACGGACACGGGCCGCAAGGCGTGGCTGATATGGATCGCGCGGATGGAAGCGATCATGAAGGCAGCCGAATAGGCAAGAAGGAAAAGCCCCCTCAGCGGAGCGCCGAGGGGGCTTTGCCGTTCTTAAAGTGGTCGTCTCAGTAGAAGATGGCGGCTGCGAAGAAGGCGAAGAATGCGCCGATCACCAGAAAGGCGACACTCAGCCCCCAGACAATCCAGCTGACTTTTCGCGCTCGCGCGCAGGCCGCTGCCTTCGCCCGCTCTACCGGGCAGGGCAGGCTGCGGGCATGCCATTGCCAGAGGCCGGAGATAGCCAGCATGGCGGCGGCAATACCGAAGACAAGTTCCTTGTTTCTGCCAAGCCATGTGATCTGCGGCACAGCCTCGATCAACCCGGCCATCACCGCGCCGGCGCCAAGGCTGACGAGCAGGGCGGGCAGGGCGCAGCAGATGAGCGTTCCGGTCGAGGTGAACAGAGACAGGAAAGCCGGCAGGGTGCTTGGGGGGCGGATTTCGTCCGTATCCGTCATTCGGCAGCCTCCCGCTCGATTGAGGTCAGGGAATAGCCCGATTTGCGGATGAGCTTTTCAATGGCAGCGTCATCCATGCTTTGGCCAGGCTTCATCGAGATGTGGATTTCGCCGCTGTCGAGGTCTACATGCACGCCCTTCACGGCGGCTTCCTTCTTGAAGACTTTCTGGATGGATTGGGCGCAGAAGTCGCACACAAGCCCGTTCACATGGGCGGTGACGAACTCCCCTTTGGCCTGCTGCGCGGCTACGGCGGGCGCACCCGGAGCGGCGAGCGCGGGCGCGGCAGAAAGACCAAGGAGGGCGGCGAGGGCGAGTGTTTTGAAGGTTTTCATGATGGGTATCCTTTAGAAACGATAGATCCAGTTGAGGAGAAAGCGGTCTTCTTCGATTGTGTAGCCTGCCTCCACGAGGAGGGGGCCTTCGAACAAGCGCAGGAGGGGCGTGACCTGGATGGGATTATCCGCCTCGGGATGATTTTCCACCTGGAGCATGGCCCAGGTATGGAGTTTCCCGAATTCGGCCACATAGGGCGCAACGCCGATCCGTGCGGCGTGAGAGACCGACTGATCGAAGCCATAGTCCCGGGCCCGCACGTCATAGGAGACGAAGAGGCGCCGGGTTTCCCAGTCAGCCGAAAGGCCGGCAAAGCCGGCGGCTTTCTGGCCGCCATCGAACGCGTCGGCCGCGCCGGCGCCGAGCTTGATGTAGAGATTGCCTTGGCTTTGCGGCGCGTTCCAGCGCTTGGCCAGGCGCGTGTATTGCAGGCCGGTGAAGGTTGCGTCCATCGACCAGTTCTGCTCGGCCAGGAGACCGAGGGAGTCGGTGGCCGTGGGCGAATAGTGGACAAGCAAGGAGGAATACATCCCGTTATTGTCCTGCATTACCGTCCAGCCGCCTGCATAGGAGACGGGGCGCGCGCTGGCAGGCGCGGCGAGCGCTGCGAGGGCAAGCCCCGCAACAATGAGTTTAGGTGGCATGAGCCGTTTGTCCTGTCTGTTGATTGATCCGGTGGCGGATGATCGACAGGTCAGGCTTTCGGGGGTGGCGGCTCGGGGATCAGCGTGCGCGAGGGGGCACGGGCGTCCAGCGGGAAGCTGGCGGGAAGGGAGAAGGCGGGGGCGGCGGCTTGCGGCAAGGCGGGGGCCGGCAGCGCGGCAAGCACGGCCGGGCAGCAGCAGATGCCGTCAGCCGCAGGCGCCTTGCCTGGCATATCACCAGAAGGGTGTTCCGGCGCGGCTTCGGCCATCATGTCGCAATGATCATGGGAGGCGCCTGCTTCCACGGGCGCGCTGGCCGTCATGGACTTCATCCCATCCTGCACATGGCAGGGGCTCGCATGGGCGGCAAGGCCACCGGCGATCATCAGCCATAGGCTGAGGGAGAGAAGGAGAATGCGTGCCAGCATCGCAGAGGAAAGTGCCGTGGTCTGCCCGAAGCGTCAAATAAACTTATTGTGCGGTCCAGCCGCCATCGATGGAGAGGTCTGCCCCGTTGATCTGAGCGGCGGCGGGGGAGCAGAGGAAGCGGGCAAAGGCGGCGACTTCCTCGGCGGTGACGAATTCCTTCGTCGGCTGGGCGGCGAGGAGGACATCATTCTTGACCTGTTCCTCGGTCATGCCGCGGGCCTTGGCGGTGTCGGCGATCTGGCCTTCGACCAGGGGGGTGAAGACATAGCCGGGGCAGATGGTGTTGCAGCGGACGCCATGGATGGCGCCTTCCAGCGCCGTCGTCTTGGTGAGCCCGGAAAGGCCGTGCTTGGCCGCGACATAGGCCGATTTGAAGGGGGAGGCGACCTTGGCATGGGCCGAGCCCATATTGAGGATGCGGCCCCACTTTTTCGATTTCATGTAAGGCAAGGCGAGCCGGGTGGTGTGGAAGGCGGCTGACAGGTTCAGCGCGATGATCAGGTTCCACTTGTCGACCGGGAACTCGTCAATCGGGGCGACGAATTGCGTGCCGGCATTGTTCACGAGAATGTCGACGCCGCCAAACGTATCGGCGGCTTCCCGCATCATTGCCTCAATGGCGTCTGGTTTTGTCAGGTCTGCGCCGGAGAAGGTGGCTTTTACTTTATGATCCTTTTCGATGCCGGCGCGAAGTGTCTCGATCTCCTTTGCGTCACCGAAACCGTTCAGCACGATGTTAGCCCCGCCGGCTGCAAGCTGCAGCGCGATGGCCTTACCGATGCCGCTGGTTGAGCCTGTAATGAGGGCAGTTTTTCCGGCGAGCATGTTCCTCTCTCCTTGAGGCTGGGGGGCGCACTCGATAGGGTCGAACCGGTGGTTCCAGAAGCCGGGCGTAGACCCGCAAGCGAGGATAAACAAGGGTGATACTGGGAGAATTGAGCGCTTTTGATGCCGCCTTTCCGCGCTTCCTGATGTCAACGGGCATGGCCGGGGTGATGCTGCTGATCGCGTCGACTGTCTATGTTCTGCTCACGCCGTGGAAGGAACTTGCCCTCGTCAAGGATGGCAATGCGTCCGCCGGTGTGGCGCTGGCCGGGGCCATCGGGGGGCTGGCCATTCCGATCGCCTCGACGCTGGCGTCTTCGGTGTCTCTTCCCGAACTTGTGCTCTGGGGAGCCATTGCACTGCTCATGCAACTCATTACCTACCGTATCGTGGACCTGATCCTGCGAGGCATTCCGCGCCGCATTTCGAATGATGAAATGGGCGCGGCGGTGGTGCTCGCCGCTGCAAAGCTCGGCACCGGGCTGATCTTTGCGGCAGGGCTGTGGGATCCAGTGTTGCAGAGGATCTGAAGAGCATGCGCGCGTTTGACTGGGTGATCTATGCCGCCGCGCTCGGCTTTATCCTCCTGGTCGTGTTCTCGCTGGTGCCGGAGGCCGAGGCGCCCGCGCCGCCGCCGCCGTCGATCATCGCCGAGGAAATCGGGCCGCTGCTGCCCGACCCATCGCCGCTGGACGAGCTGGTCGTGGTGCAGACCGGGCCGCCGCAGAACGGCGTAGGCACAGCCTTTGCGATCAATTCGCGCGGGGACTGGCTGACCGCCCGGCATGTGGTCGATGGCTGTTCCAAGGTCAGCCTGGAAGTGGCGCCGGGCAATTATGTGCCGGTGGCGCGGGTTTCGCTGGACGAGGGGCATGATCTGGCGCTGCTTTCGACCGGGCGCAGCCCCAATCCGGTGAGGCTGGACCTCACATCGCCGATGTTTCTGGGCAGCGAGGGCTATCTGGTCGGCTTCCCGCAGGGCCAGCCCGGCGAGCTTGCCAGCAAGCTGGTGGGCCGCTCGCGGCTGGTGACGCGTGGCCTGCGCGAGGCGGATATGCCGATCCTCGCCTGGGCCGAGGTTGGCCGCACGAATGGTCTGACCGGGACGCTCGGCGGTATTTCCGGCGGGCCGGTTTTCGGCAAGGACGGGGCGGTGCGCGGAGTGATCGTGGCCGAAAGCCCGCGCCGGGGCCGCGTCTATACAACAGCGCCGCAATCGGTGGACGCGTTCCTCACCACGATGGGCGTGCCGCGCGAAGCTGGCCCATCCGACGCGTTCCGCATCCGCAATTACGGCGCGGCCTCCGACACCGCCCGGCGGCGCTTGCAGGTGGTGAAGGTTATGTGCGAGGTGGGCGCATGACTGATTTTGCATCCCGATTGATTGACGGCACACGGAAATTCGGCCCGCTCTGTGTGGGGATCGACCCTCATCCGGGCATGATTCCGGAGCTTTTCGGCGGGGATACGCCCGAGGGTGTCAGGAAATGGTCGCAGGCGATCATCGAGGCAGCGGCCGGCAAGGTGGCGGTGGTGAAGCCGCAGGTCAGCCTGTTCGAGCGTCACGGGCCCGAAGGCATGGCGGCGCTGCAGGCGGCGGCAAAAGCCGCGCGGGCCGCCGGGCTGATCGTGCTGATGGATGCCAAGCGCGGCGATATCGGCTCGACCGCTGAAGGATATGCGCAGGCTTATCTGGCGCCGGGCGCGCCGTTTGAAGGCGATGGTCTGACCGTGAACCCGTATATGGGGCTCGACACGCTGGAGCCTTACGCAAAGCTCGCCAAGGCGCACGGCAAGGGCGTGATCGTTCTGGTGCGTACGTCCAATCCCGGCGCGGCGGATTTCCAGTCGCGCATCATGGGCGGGGCGCCGCTTTATGTGCGCGTGGCCGAAGCGCTTCAGCCGCTGACCGAGCGGCTCATGAGCCCGTGTGGCTGGTCGAGCCTGATGATGGTGATCGGCGCGACAGCGCCCGAAGAGGCCCGCGCCGTGCGGGCCCTCGCGCCCAAGGCACTGTTCCTGGTGCCCGGCTATGGCGCGCAGGGGGCCGGTGCGGCCGAGGCGTGTTCCGGGCTTGTGAACGGCGAGGGCGGCGTGGTCAGTGCGTCACGATCCGTCACTTTTCCCAAGGCGGCGGCCAATGCCGGGGACATGGCAGGCTGGCGGCGCGCGGTTGCAGAAGCCATCCTTGCCGCGCGCGACGAGCTTCGCCTGGCGGCGGTGGCCTGAGGCAGCCGCCGGCGGATGCTCCCGCCGCGTCACATCTCGACTTTACCGGGCGAGTGGCTAGTCTCCTGCCGAACTGATCCTGCGCGCAAGGCGCCGCAGGACGTGGTCTGGGAGGATTATCGTGAGCAAGTTTGTAATGGCCCGCCGGGCCTTGCCCTTCATGACAGCTGCGAGCGCGGCGCTTATTCTGGCGGCCTGCGGACAGGGGCAGGTGCAGAAGGCCGAACCGCGCGGCTTTGCGGCCGTCGATACCGCCCGCATTTCCAGCGAAAGCGCCGGCAATGAGTGGCTGACCTATGGCGGCACCTATGATGAGCAGCGCCATTCAAAGTTGACGGCGATCAACAGGGAGAATGTCAGCCAGCTGGGCGTTGCCTGGACCTATGACCTGGCCACCAATCGCGGCGTGGAATCCACGCCGATTGTCGTGGACGGAACGATGTATGTTACCTCGGCCTGGTCGGTGGTGTATGCGCTGGACGCCAAGACCGGCGCGGAGAAGTGGGTGTATGATCCGCAGGCGGATCGCGCGGTGGGCGTCAAAGCCTGCTGCGATGTCGTTAATCGCGGCGTGGCGGTCTATGACGGCAAAGTCTATGTCGGCGTGATCGACGGACGCCTTGAAGCGCTGAACGCCGAGACCGGCGAAATCATCTGGAGCAAGGTGACGGTTGATCAGGACAAGCCCTACACGATCACTGGCGCGCCGCGCGTGGTGAACGGCAAGGTGCTGATCGGCAATGGCGGGGCAGAGCTGGGCGTACGCGGCTACCTGTCCGCCTACGACACAAGTTCGGGCGATCTCGTCTGGCGGTTTTATACCGTTCCCAACCCTCTGAAACAGCCGGACGGGGCGGCCTCGGATGACGCGTTCGTGCAGGTCGGCAATGTGACCTGGGGCGATGAAGGCGCCTGGACGACCGATGGCGGCGGCGGCACCGTCTGGGATTCGATCGTCTATGACGAGGTGAACAACCAGATCATCTTCGGCGTTGGCAACGGCTCTCCCTGGAACCGGACGTTCCGGGATCCTGCCGGCGGGGACAACCTGTTCCTCTCCTCGATCGTTGCGGTGGACGCGGATACCGGCGCCTATAAATGGCACTTCCAGACAACGCCGGGCGATAATTGGGACTATACCGCAACCCAGACAATCATCCTGGCGGACCTGCCGCTGGGCGAGAATGGCGCGCCGCGCCGGGTAGCGATGCAGGCGCCGAAAAATGGCTTCTTCTATGTGGTCGATGCGGCGACGGGCGAGTTCATCTCGGGCGATGCCTATGTGCCGATGAACTGGGCGACAGGCCTAGATGAAAATGGCCGGCCGATTGAAGTGCCCGAAGCGCGCTATGCCAAACAGCCCTATGAGCAGACCCCCGGCCCGCTGGGCGGCCATAACTGGCACCCGATGGCGTTTAACCCGGATGAGGGCCTTGCCTATATTCCGGCCCAGGAAATTCCGCAGGCATATGCCGAAGATCCGCGCTTCTCGGCCCGGCCTGTCGGCTGGAATACGGGCGTGGACTTTTCGGCCGGCGTGCCGCCGATTGCGCCGCCGGAAGTGGCAAGATTCCTCCGCGCCAGCCTCAAGGGCCGTCTGATTGCCTGGGACCCGGTAGCGCGCGCCCCGCGCTGGAGCGTGGAGCATGACAATGCCTGGAATGGCGGGGTGCTGTCGACGGCCGGCGGGCTGGTCTTCCAGGGCAAGCTGAATGGTGAGTTCGTCGCTTATGACGCCGCCACCGGAGACAAGCTGTGGAGCCACAATCTCAAATCGGGTGGTGCCTCTGGCCCCGGCACTTTCATGATCGATGGCGAGCAATATGTCACGATCACTACTGGCTGGGGCTCTGCCTTCGCGCTGGCGGCGGGCTTTGCCTATGACGAGAAAGTCGCCTCCACCGTTGGCAAGGTGGTGACCTTCAAGATCGGCGGCACAGGCGAGATTGCCGATTCCGGGCTTGCCCCGGTAGAAGCCACCCCGAAAGGCGAGGCTTTCGGCTCGATGGCGGTGATCTCGGAAGGCGCGGTGCATTATGCGCGCAACTGCGCGGTGTGCCACGGCCCGCTGGCGGTTTCTTCCGGCGTGCTGCCTGACCTGCGCTGGTCGGCGATCACTGCCAATTCAGACGCCTGGAAGGGCGTAGTGCTGGAAGGTAACCTGGCTGCCAATGGCATGGTCTCGTTTGCCGAATACGTCACCCCGGACGAGGCTGAGGCGATCCGCGCCTATGTGCTGACACAGGCCCATGCGGCGGCAGAACCGGCGCCGGAAAACTGATCCTGCCTGGCCAGGAACTGACAACTTCAGGACGGCGCCTCATGAGGGCGCCGTTTTTGTAAGCAGTTGCAAGAATGGAAATCCAACCTTACCGAATTGGTCATGGCGCGCCGATCTTTGCCGGACTAAACTGTCCTTATGCATATTGTCTTTGCCATCCTTACCGTACTCACCGCCGTCGCCGTGTGGTCCTGGCGTCTGCGGATGGCGAGGCGCGGCCTGGATGAGCTGGGACAGGCAGCAAAAACGGTTGCCAATGCGCCCCGGCGTCTGGCGTTCAAATGGCGCGCGGGCAGGGGCGGTGTCGAGCTGATCGAGGATCCGCGGGAAGCCGCCGCGATCATGATGATGATGGTGGCGCTGGGGCGCGGGGCGCCGCTTTCCGCGCGGCAGGCCGACATGATCGAAGCTGAGATCCGCACACATTTCAGCTTTTCCGTGCAGGAAGCGGAAGAGTTGGCAGCCCATGCCGCCTGGGTGGCAGGCAGCCAGCTGCCGGGGGAGGAGCAGATGCGCCGCCTGAGCAGGCTGGTGGTGAATGCGCCGCAGTTGAGCCCCAAGGAAGTGGTAGACTTGGACACGATGCTGGTGGCGGTTTCGGAGGCAGAAGGGCTGCCGACACGGGCACAGCTGTCCTTGTTGCAAATCTATCGGGATATGGCCGGTCTCAAGACATAACTGTGCAACACCTTCCTGTAATGCATCGGGCTGTTGCATCGCTCCAACAGAGACGGTTACCACCCCTCATGCCCCATTCTCCGCCCAAAGCCTTCCTGGCAAAGGACCGCAAAGAGCGATGGACGAATTTCTCCGTGCTACGGCACGGCGCGTTTGACGGGTTCTTTGTCAGTTCGAAGAATTCCGGCACGCATTGGATGCTTTACATGTTTTCGGTGGCGCTGGCCGACACCTACGGCATCCAGCGCCCAGCCTATTTCTCCGAAAATGCCACGCGGCCCTATATCGGCTTTGCAACGGATGCGCCAGTATTTGGGCAATTGCCGCGCCTGGCGAAAAGCCATTCCATACCCCATCAGATGGCCAGCTGGCCGTGGGCGCGCAAGGCGGCGAAACTGCCGCCCTATGTGCTGTGCGTGCGCCACCCGATGGGCATTCTGGCCTCCCACTACGCCAAATGGCAGGACGACATCCAGGTGAGCTGGCTGGACTATCTGCGCGGCGATCCGGCCGGAAAGCAGTTCCGGTGTGACCTTTACTGGATCGCCCGGTTCTGGAACCGGTGGGGCGATATCCACGCAGCTTTTCCAGGTGAGGTTAGGGTGCTGCAGTATGAGGCCACCAGCGCCAATCCGCGCGCGGCGCTACATGCCATGGCGCAGCATTGGGGCGTAACGCTGAAGCCGGAAGCGATTCAGGCTGCGCTGGAAGCGGGCACGAAAGAGGCGATGGCGACGCGCGTTGATCCTGCGGCGGAGCCTAATGTGCTGCAGAACCGCCGGGAGACGCTGGACGAGCTGTTTACCGGCGAGGCTATGGCGATCTATGCCGAACGGGTCAGAGACCTCGTCCGGCATGATCTTGGCTACGACCTTTTCAGCCCGCCGGTTTCAGAAGTCCGGCCGAGCGCCCTTCAGGCCCGTACTTGATCCACCAGGGCTCAGCGGCTGCCTCCGCCTCCAGGCGTTTGAAGTCCGGATCTTCCAGAGCAGCGGCGGCGTAATCGGCGGCGGCGCCCGTGAGCGGGAGGCCGAACGTACGGAAACGGGTCACTACAGGCAGGTAGAAGGCATCGGCCGCCGACCAGGCGCCGAAGAGGAACGGGCCGGGCTCTCCTGTATTGCGGCCATGGGTTTCCCGCAGCTGGGACCACATCGCCTGAAGACGGGCAATGTCTGCTTCCAGGGCGGGGGTCATCTCTGGCGCGGGCGTGCGGCCGCGAATGTCCATGGAGCAGGCGTTGCGGATGGCGGCAAAGCCGGCATGCATTTCCGAAGAGACGGCGCGGGCAATGGCGCGCCGGGCCGTATCCTTCGGCCAGATCACGCCGGGGGCGGCCAGTTCGGCGACAAATTCGGTGATCGCCAGGCTTTCCCAGATCATCAGATCATCCCAGATCAGCAGCGGCACCTTGGCGGTTGGGCTGATCTCCTTCAGGCGGGCCGTGGTCTCGGGGAAATCCAGCGGCAGGATCTCTTCCTCAATGCCCAGGCCCGCCTTGCGCACGGCCATGAGGGGGCGGATCGACCAGCTGGAGTAGTTGAGATTGCCGGAAATGAACTTCCTCATGCGGGTTTTCCCTCGCCATAGGCCCAGCGCGTTTCGCTGATATGGACCCGGCCAAAGACGCCGGCTTTCGTATAAGGGTCCGCGGCATTGAGGGCGCGGGCGGCAACGGCATTTTCGGCCACCATCAGGAAGACCGACCCGATCATGCCGCCTTCTTCGCTCAGCAGCGGGCCGGCCATGCGGCAGGTATCACCGAGGCTGGCGACCCATTCCAGATGCGCGGGGCGGGTTGCAGCGCGGCGCGAGGCGCCGTCGGTTTCATTGTCGAGACAGTGCAGACAGTAAAGCGGCATTGCAGGCATCTCCCTTTTGATCTGCCGCCGCTATGGCACAGTCAGAAGGGCAGTGTCATCGCTGTTCTGGTGCCGGTTTGAAGTAGACGTTTGGCGCGTGCAATGTCAGGTAGATGACACAAAATGGACGCTGAACAATATATTGAACGTTCAGCAATTTGCTGTAGACTTACCAAATGACCCAGATGGACGACACAAGGAAGATGATTCTCCACGCTGCCGTGGAGCGCATTCTTCACTATGGCTATTCGAAGACAACGATGGCGGAGATTGCCAAGGACTGCAACATGTCCGCCGGCAATATCTATCGCTTCTTCGCCTCCAAGCTCGACATTGCCGAGGCCATGGCTCGCAAGTTCAATGAGGAAGCCTACGCCACCTTCGCCAAGATCGCGGACAAGAAAGTGTCTGCGGCGGACCGGATGCGGGAAATCTTCCATTACGAACTGACGCGGACCTATTCTGCCATTGCAGAAGAGGCGAAGATTCTGGAAGTGGCCGAAGTCCTTTCGGATGAACGTCCGCTCTACATGAATGAAAAGCTCGCCAAGGAACGCACCTATCTGGTTCAGATCATGAAGGATGGTGTGGCTGCCGGCGAATTCCGGTCCATCGACAATCCTGAAGAGGTTGCCGAGATGTGGCAGGCGGCGCTGATGAAGTTTCGCTTTCCGCAGCTTTTCTCGAAACTGACCCTGCCCAAACTGCAGCGCGAAATAGACGGGGTGATGGATCTGCTGCTGGCGGGCCTGTCTCCCGGCGCAACCCCGCCTGCGGCCTGGGAGAGCCTACCCGAAGCGGTTGATCCGCATTGCGTTCCGGGCGTCGATGCCGTCATGAAAAAGCACCTGAACGCTGACGAGTGAACGAAATCAAATTTATTCATTGATTATTCCTCAATGGAGTGCTATATGACGTTCATGGGCGGCGATGGTCGCTGCCCGGCACCGTCAGAAAGCTCTCCCCATGTCCTCCCAGGAAAATCGTCAGGCCGTTCTGTCTTTCCTTGCGGCCATCCCTGCCACCGCCCTCGTCATGTGGGCGACCGTGCAGCTCGCTTATTTCGTCGGCTAAGGCCGGCGCGCAAACAGGCATCGCTGCGCGCGTTTCCCCTACCGCGTGCAGCTTGATGCCGGAACGTTCCGGGCTTCCTCCCACCCGGATACCGGCCAGACGGGCGCCTCAAGCAGGCGCCCGTTTTCATTTGAGGCGAGGGTAAGTCTCTGTGCGGTCAGGCCTTCGCGCCGCGCCGGCCCGCGCCGAAGACGGGGTCTGCCTTGGCCGAGGCTTCATCCAGCGGCCAGCGCGGCCGCGCGCCCGAGGCGAGGCCTTCGCCAGTTTCCCGGCCGGATGCCAGATGCTCCGCGCCGGCCAGCGCGATCATTGCGGCATTATCCGTGCAGTGGCGCAGGGGCGGGGCAATCAGGCGCGCGCCGCCTGCCTCTGCCTCTGCTTCGAGCGCGGCGCGTATAGCCTTGTTGGAGGCGACGCCTCCGGCTACGACGAAGCGCTTTTCGTCCGTGCCCGCATCGAACTTCTCCAGCGCGCGCCGGGCCCGCGCCGAGAGGACATCACAGATGGCGGCCTGAAAGCTGGCGCAGATATCGGCCTTTTCGTTGTCGCTGCGAGCGTTTTCGGCAGCGCGGGCGACGGCCGTTTTGAGGCCTGCAAAGCTCATTTCCAGGCCTGGCCGATTGAGCAGCGGGCGCGGAAAATCATGCGCCTTCGGATTACCTGCCGCCGCCATGCGCTCTACCGCCGGCCCGCCGGGAAAACCGAGGCCGAGCAGTTTGGCCACCTTGTCAAAAGCTTCGCCGGCGGCGTCGTCGATGGTGGAGCCGAGGCGGCGATAATCCCCCAGACCGCGCACTTCCAGAAACTGGCAATGCCCGCCGGAGACCAGCAGCAGGAGGTAAGGGAAGGGGCAATCCGTACCCAGACGGGGGGAGAGCGCGTGGCCTTCCAGATGGTTTACCGGAATGAAGTGCTTGCCGGCGGCCTGGGCAATGGCTTTGCCGGTCATCAGGCCGACGAGCACGCCGCCGATGAGGCCGGGGCCGGCGGTGGCGGCAACGCCGTCAAGATCAGCATAGGAAAGACCTGCAGTGTTCATGGCGGCTGCGACCGTGAGGTCTGCCAGCTCGGCATGGGCGCGGGCGGCAATCTCCGGCACGACGCCCAGATAGGGCGCATGTTCGGCAAGTTGCGTGCGGATCACGTCTGACAATAGCGTCGCGCGGCCGTCCTCATAGCGCAGCACGGCGGCGGCCGTCTCGTCGCAGCTGGTCTCTATGCCGAGGATCGTCAGGGGCTTGGTCATCGCCCGCATATAGCGGGGCAAGGGGCCGGATAGAAGCGGTTAAGTCGGCAGGGCTTCCGTGGGCGGGCCGGTGAACTCGGCATCGATCCAGAATTTCACCTGATCGCCAACCCCCATGGTGGAGCCTTCGGGCGGCAGGCCGTAGATCATCCCGAAATCCGAGCGGTTGAGGCTGCCGGCGGCGTGAAAGCCCGCGCGGGCGTTCGGGTCATAGGGCGGGTAGCCGGGATAGGCGCCGTTGAAGTGAACCTGGAAGGAGACCGGGACGGTTGCCCCCAGGAAAGTCAGATCGCCGGTCACATCGGCATCTGCAGGGCCGGTCTGACGGATTTGCGTGGAGGTGAAGGTGATTTCCGGGAAGGCGGCCGCGTTCAGCCAGTCGGCGCCCAGCAGGGTTTCGAGGAAGCCTTCGGGCGGCGTGGGAATGATGAGCGAGGTTGGATCGACCGTGGCGGTGAGCGTGGCGGCCTCGGGCGCGGCGGGGTCGATCGTCAGGGTGGCGTCAAACCGGGTGAACTGGCCCACATAGTTTGAAAAGCCGAGATGATCCACGGCGACGACGAGGCTCGCATGGTGTTTGTCGAGCCGGTAAACGCCGGCACCAGCGCCATTGGCGAGCGCAGGATCGGGGGTGACCGGCGCAATGGCGGCGTCGGCGGGGCTGGACTCCGGGGCGGTCGCCTGGGGCGCGCTGATGCAGGCGCTGAAGAGGATGGCTGACAGCAGGAGCGCGGAAATCGGGCGGGGGCGCATGGGATCGTCCTTTCGCAGTCTGGCCTGCTTGTGTGCCCCTTTCCGCGCGCGGCGGCTAGCCGGGAAATAGAATTTCGCCGGCCTCCTGCGCGACTGGATGGCCATCACGATGCTCGTGCCGTTGCTGGCATGGGTGGGCGTGACGATTTTCCGGTAAGGATTGTAAGAAACTCTGCGCCTGCCAGACTATCCTGTCATGAAGCCGGTGTTCGATCAGGATCAGCGTTATATGGAGGCCGTAGAGGCCCATGGCGGCGCGCTGGAGCGGCTGGCCCGCGCGATGGAGGCCCATCCGGAGCGGCGCCGGGATCTGTTGCAGGAAATGCATGTCGCCCTCTGGCGCAGCTTTGCGAAGTTTGATGGGCGCTGCAGCCTCAAGACCTGGGTTTACCGGGTGGCGCATAATGTGGCGTCCACCCATGTGGGCCGCGAGGTGCGGCGCAATCGGGGGCTGGTGGGGGAGGAGGCCATCGGCCCGGTGGTGGCGGCCGATAATCCGGCAACGGATTATGAGCGTGAGGACGCGCTGGAACGCCTCAACGCCTGGATACGCGCCCTGAAGCCGGCAGACCGGCAGGTGATGACGCTTTATCTGGAGGAACTGGACGCGCCGGCCATCGCCGAGATTACTGGCTTTACGCCCGGCGCGGTGACGACGCGCATTTCTCGCCTCAAGGCGCGGCTGGCAGAAGATTTCAGGGAGAAAGTCGATGTCTGATCATGATCCCCTTCGCGATCTCTGGGCAGGCCAGGAGACGGGCAATTTTGTCATGCCGCTTGAGGACGTGCGCCGGAAGGCGCGCGACTTTCAGAAAACCATCCTGCGTCGGAACATGACCGAATATGCCGCTGCCGCCCTGGTGATTGCCCTTTTCGGCTGGACGGCGATCACCGTGCCGGAGCCCATCGTCCGGGCGGGGTGTTTTCTGATTATCTTCGGGGCGCTTTATGTCTGCTGGAAACTCTACGGCCTGGCGCGGTCTGCCAGCGGGGCAGAGATGGACGCCGCCCAGAACCTGATGACGTTTCACCGGGCAGAACTGCTGCGCCAGCGTGCGGCGCTGGCATCGGTGTGGCGCTGGTATCTCCTGCCGTTCGTGCCGGGGATGGCGGTGTTCCTGGGCGGGGTAAGCTTTGCGCCGGACAATCCGGCGCCACTGGCGGTGAAGCTCGTCATTTTGCTGTTTGCGGCAATGCTGGTTGCTGCCTTGTTTTATGGAGTGTGGTGGCTGAACCAGCGGGCGGTGAAGGCGCTGGACGGAGAGATAGCGGCGCTGGAAGGTGCGGGCGAGGACTGGCCGGTTGATTCTTAGGGAAGATCGCGCCACGCTGGACGCCTGCAATTTACCACTCAGGAGCACGCCCATGACTGCCGCTCTGTTGCTGCCCGCCGCAATTCTGGTTGCCTGGACGTTGATCATCTGGGCCTGGATGCTGGCGACCCGCGTACCGGCCATGCAGAAGGCGCGGTTGCATCCGGAGAAGGCCAAGCACACACGCGGGGATGCGTGGAACGCGCTGCCCTCAGAGGTTCGTCAGGTGGCGGACAATTACAACCACCTTATGGAACAGCCGACGATTTTCTATGCCATCGTGATGGTGCTGGCTGTCAGCGGTGAGACAGGCATGGTAGATGTGGGACTCGCCTGGGCTTATGTTGCCCTGCGGATCATCCATTCACTTTGGCAGGTGACCCGTAACGTCGTGATGATCCGTTTCTACCTGTTCGTGGTGTCCACGCTGGTGCTGTTCCCGATGGCGGGCCGGGCGATTTATCTTCTGCTCACCTGATGCGCGGGAGGCGGATGGGGCTTAATCCCCATCCATCCGGAGCGCCGCCACGAAGGCTTCCTGCGGGATTTCCACCTTGCCGAACTGGCGCATGCGGGCCTTGCCGGCCTTTTGCTTGTCGAGGAGTTTGCGTTTGCGCGTAGCGTCGCCGCCATAGCATTTCGCGGTCACGTCTTTCCTCATGGCACTGATGGTTTCACGCGCCACCACGCGCCCGCCGATAGCCGCCTGGATCGGGATTTTGAACATCTGGCGCGGGATCAGCTCTTTCAGGCGCTCGCACATCTGGCGGCCCCGGCTTTCGGCGCGGTCGCGGTGGACGAGCATGGCGAGCGCATCGACAGGCTCCTCATTGACGAGGATCTGCAGCTTGACGAGGTTTTCGGCGCGGTGGCCGATGAGGGTGTAGTCAAAGCTGGCATAGCCGCGCGAGATGGATTTCAGGCGGTCATAGAAATCGAACACCACCTCGTTGAGGGGCAGTTCATATTTCACGCAGGCCCGTCCGCCCACGTAGGATAGTTCGGTCTGAATGCCGCGGCGGTCCTGACAGAGTTTCAAGATCGAGCCGAGATATTCGTCCGGCGTGTAAATGGTGGCGGCAATCCACGGCTCGCGGATTTCGGCGATGCGCACCACGTCCGGCATATCGGCCGGGTTGTGCAGCTCGATCTCGGTACCGTCCGTCATCGTCATTTCATAGACGACGCTCGGCGCGGTCGCGATCAGGTCGAGGTCAAACTCGCGGGAGAGGCGTTCCTGGATGATTTCCAGGTGGAGGAGGCCAAGGAAGCCGCAGCGGAAGCCCATGCCGAGCGCGGCGGAGGTTTCCATCTCCCAGGTGAAGGAGGCGTCGTTGAGGCGCAGCTTGCCCATTGCGGCGCGCAAGTCGTCAAAGTCGCCCGCATCCATCGGGAAGAGGCCGCAGAACACGACCGGTTGCACGTCTTTATAGCCGGGCAGGGCCTTGTCGGTCGGGCGCTTGTCTTCGGTGATCGTGTCACCGATGGAGCAGTCGCCGACCTCTTTGATCGAGGCGACGAAATAGCCAACCTCGCCGGGGCCGAGCGCATCGACTTCGGTGAGCTTGGGATTGAACGTGCCGACCTTGTCGATCTCGTAGACGCCGCCGGTGCGCATCATGCGGATCGACTGTTTCTTCTTCAGCACGCCGTCATGCACGCGGACGATGACGACCACGCCGAGATAGGGGTCGTAATAGGCGTCAACGAGCGCGGCCTTGAGGGGCGCGGCCTGATCGCCTCCCCGCGGCGGGGGCAGGCGGGTGACGATGGCTTCCAGCACATCGGGGATGCCAAGGCCGGTCTTGGCCGAAATCTGAACGGCGTCAGAGGCATCAAGACCGATGATCTCCTCGATCTGCTCTTTCACCCGGTCCACGTCAGCGGCCGGCAGGTCGATCTTGTTGAGAACGGGGACGATCTCATGGTTCTGGTCGATGGCCTGATAGACGTTGGCCAGCGTCTGGGCCTCCACGCCTTGGGAGGCATCCACCACCAGCAGGGAGCCTTCGCAGGCGGCGAGGCACCGGGAGACTTCATAGGCAAAGTCGACGTGTCCGGGCGTGTCCATCAGGTTGAGGGTATAGGTCTCGCCATCCTGCGCCGTGTAGGACAGGCGCACCGTCTGGGCCTTGATGGTGATGCCGCGCTCTTTCTCGATATCCATCGAATCGAGCACCTGTTCGCTCATCTCCCGGTCGGTCAGCCCGCCGCAGGCCTGGATCAGGCGGTCGGCAAGGGTCGACTTCCCATGGTCGATATGGGCGATGATGGAAAAGTTACGGATTTTGTCGCGTGGGGTCATGGGCGGCATATAGCGTTGCATTCGCCCGCCTGAAAGCGGTTTCAGGCGGCTACGTGCCTATCGCCAGCCCAGCAGCCCGCCATAGGGCGCGGCAAGTTGCTTCGGAAGCCAGCCCACCGCCGAATTTATCCGCACAATCAAGGCCTGGAACCGGGTGGCCAGCCAGTTGCCGCGCGCTGTCTGCAGCCAGTTGAAGGCATAGCTTTGCAGGCAGACCAGGAAGAACAGCGCGAAAGTATAGATCCAGCTGCCGGTGAGGCTGAGGGTCAGCGCCGGGGCGAGGTAGAGCAGGGCATTGCCAAAGGAGAAGGTGAAAAGGCTGGTCTTGCCGGCAAAGCCCAGAGACAGGCCGAACTTCACCCGGAATCCGTCATAGAGGACCAGGCAGACGAACACCGCCAGCAGCGTGCCGAAAAGCCCGAAGGCGAAATAGATCGGATGGTTGATATTTCGGTAGGTAAGGTTGCTGAGGTCTCGCACAGTGGTGAGGGGTGCATCGTAATTCCAGAAGCTAAGCAGGACGGCGCCTGAAACCAGCAGAAGGGCTGCCATGCCGATGGCTGCCTGGACGATCTGCTGGCGGCTGGAACTGGGGCGGCTGAGGACGATCACAGCGCGGCCGATCATCATGCCCCAGATTACGAATGTCATCCCGTGCAAAAAGGAGGGGCCGCCCGTCACAATCTCTCCACCGCCGATCAGGAAACATATCAACGGGCTGAGATAGACATCTGCGGAGGATGTTTCCGGCACCTGAAGCTGCGTGATCAGCGGATGCAGCAGGTGAATGATCACCGAGACAGCGCCCAGCGCCACAAAGCCAAGCCTGTCGCGCAGGAAGATCAACGCCGGGGCTAGGGCCAGAGCAAGGGTGTAGAATTTCAGGATGTCGCCATAGGGCGAGCCGCCGAGGAACAGCGCGCAACGCAGCGTATATCCCGGTGAGCTGAGGCCCGCCGCCAGCATGGCCAGCAGCGTGACCAGATAGAGCAAGTAGCATTGAGCGGCGCGGGTCAAAAGCCGGGCTATGGTCTGCTGCTTCTGCCCCGCTTCGATCCGGGGACGGTAGACAATCTCCAATACCGATCCAAACAGGATGATGAAGATTGGCGGGCTCATCTGGAGGAAAAAGCGCAGCCAGATCAGCCCAGCATGGTCGAACGAGTAATAGGGCTGGGCGCCGCCTTCCGCGAGCGCGTGGCTGAACATTGTCGCGAGGATCGCCGCAGACCGGCATATATCCAGCCCGATGATGCGCACTTGAGCGGCTGATGAAGATGCTGCGGCCGTTTCGGCGTGTAATTCCCGCGTCGGGGGAAAAGAAGCGCGCGCGAGTTCAGGCGCTTGGGTCTCGTTGTACTTGGTTAACTCTACGCTCTTGCCGTGCATTCTTGTGCTCACACGAAAAAATACTTTTGCTCCATATCATCTTCTTGTGGGGTTTTCACTAACTATCTGAATTCTTTTGCTTAATGGCGGCGCTGTGGGGACAATTTTCCCGCGGGAAGCCAATAAAACAGGCGGCCGGCCGCAGTGGCGCCGGGGTCCCCAATGGTTAACAGCGTCCTGTGCGGGCGCCTTGCGACAGGGGGGAAGCTCAGTTAATATTTTTATCTGACCTTTGGAGGATCAGCACATGGCGGAAACCCCGGATCGGACGCCCTCCTCCCTGCGCGTTATCGGCAATGACAGGACGATGGATCGCGCCGCTGCCCGCAATGCCAAGATTGAGCGTCTCAACGATCTCCATGCCGGCAACATGAATGCGATCGAGACCAAGTATGGCGGGCGCATCGCCGATGCTCAGGACACGCTCGATACCATCAATGCCAAATGGGACACGATCCAGGCCGAAGTGGACCGCCAGCCCCGCTATGCCCGCAGCTTCTTCTACTGGCCTTTCATGCTGGCACTGATGCTGTTCGAAATCCCGGTGAACCGGCTGAGTTTTGAGCTTTTCTTCCGCGAAAGCCCCACCGTGTCGCTCGGCGTGGCTTTTCTTGTGGGCGTCATTCTCGTCACGCTGGCCCACAGGCTTGGTCTGGTGCTCTGCCGGTTCGGCTATCATGTGAAGAGGTCCGGCTGGGCCGGGCAGCTTCTGCAGGTGGTGCTGATCACGGCAATCATTCTGTCGCTGATCTATGGTGTTTCCGTGCTGCGCCAGGGCTATCTCGATTTTGAAACCCAGCCTCAGGCCAGTTTCTCGGACATGCTGGCGGGAACGGGCGCCGCCCAAATGGCGGGTGACATGTTCAAGGCAGGTCTTGGCATTTCCGGGTGGATCTTCTTTGCTATCAATTTGGGCATCGTGGCGGTTGGTCTGACGGCGGCCTATTTCTCGCATGATCCTCATCCGGATTTTCAGTCTGCCGACATCCAGCGCAAGAAAGCGGAGAAAAATCTGGCGCATATCAAGGGTCACCGCGCCGACGCCGAATCCGTTGAACAGCGCCGTCATGCCAACCAGATCAACAGGGCCAGCGCCTGACCAGATGACCATGTTTCCGGGATGCCGGCTTGCCCTGCCGGTTCTAGCGCTCCTGATGCTGCTGCCCGCATGTTCGGGGCCGGCAGGGTCCGGCTTCGTGAACCGTACGGCGGACGACTATTGCGCGCTCAGCGATCGCTCCACCCTGTTCCTGATCGACCGGACGTCAACCTTTGATGCAGATGATGAGGCGCTGCTGATGGAAAGCCTCGGCGGCGTGGTCGACAAGTTGCAGACCGGCGACCGGATTATCATCGCCACGATTTCCGACCACTATTCCAGAACCCGCCGTCTGGCGAATGCCTGCAAGCCGGGATGTCCGGACGCAGGCGGGGTGGTCGATGAAATCATGGGTTCGTGCAGCACGATGAAGGCCAAGCAGGACCAGCAGCAATTCATGGGCAGCCTCGCCGGCTCGCTGCGGGAGATCATCAACACGGCCGAAGACGCCTCGGGCTCCGACATCATCCGCACCATCGGCCACTGGACGGGGTCGGCCTCGGCAGAGCCCTATACGAATATCATCATCTATTCGGACATGCTGGAAAACAGCGACATGATCGCCTGGCGCAAATTTTCCTCGCTTCCGGAAGACGAGTTGATGGAGATTGTGGCCGAGCATAGTGCGGGCGCAAGGACCCCGGGGACAGGCATCCGCGTCATCGGTTATGGCCGCCTGCACGACCAGGCCCGCTCGCCGCTGCCGTCTGCGCTGGATGCGAAGCTGCGCGGTTTCTGGACCCGCTATTTCTTCGAAGGTGGCGGTCAGGTCGAGTTTTCGGCCCGCACCGACGGCTGAAACTGCGGCAATCCCCGCATTCTTGCGCAGTTGCTTTCGCTTCGCGGCGAACTTAGCGATATTGGCGAGAGCAACAGGAGTTTCTCATGCGATACCCGATTGGAATGATGCTGGCTGGCGCGGTGGCGCTTGGTGTTGCGGCCTGCGCGCCGGCGGAGCCCCCCGTAGACACCGGCAGTGTCGAGCCGCCGGCGGTCGATGTGGAAGGCGAAATGGCTGCAGCAGGGGATGAGATGATGGGCGAGATGCCGGATGAAGCCGCTCAGACCGCCGCTGCAGAGGCCGCCCAAGCAGAGGCAGAGGCGGGCGTTGTCTATGTCGGCGCAGACAAGAAGGGCGGGGAGGTTTCTGTTCCGGCGGGCCAGACCCTCCGGATCGAACTCGAATCCGTGCCCACGGCCGGCTATGTCTGGCAGATCGCCGAAAAGCCCGATTTCCTGGAACTGGCGGGTGAGAATACCCGCGCCACCAATCCGGCGCTGCAAAGCCAGCCGGGCTTTACGGGGGGCAATCATTATATGAGCTTTGATCTGAAGGCCTCCGCGCCCGGCACTGGTGTGGTGAAGCTGACGGAAGGCCGCCCCTGGGAATCAGATGAACCGGCCAGCGACACATTTGAAGTGACCGTTACGGTCACCGCTGCAGAGTAGGCCGCCCTTGCCCGACACCCAGCACACCCCGCCGAAAACCGGTATCACCGCCGACGGCTTCCTGACCGACAGCTGGTATCTGGCTGCGCCGTCAGCGGAGCTGAAGGCTGGCCGGCAGCAGCGGATCATGATGCTGGGCGAGCCTGTGGTGGTGGGGCGCACGCCGGCAGGGGAGGCGTTTGCGCTGCGCGACATCTGCCCCCACCGGCTGGTGCCGCTATCGGCGGGCCAGCAGGTGGAGACGGATGGTCAGTGGACGTTGCAATGTCCCTATCATGGCTGGCGCTTTGGCACCGATGGCGGCTGCAAGCTGATGCCGAGCCTCACCGAAGGCAGCCCCTATGATCCTTCAAAGGTGAAGGTGCGCCGCTATCCGGTGCATGAGGCAAACGGCGCGGTTTATATCTATGTGGCGCACGACCCGCGCTCTGCTGCGCCGCCAGTTGTTCCGCCCCCGGATTTCGGGCCACTTCCGGACAAGCCGGGCTTTGTCATCCATGACATCTTCAACGCGCATATGGATGATGCGGTGGTCGGCCTGATGGACCCGGCGCATGTGCCCTTCGTGCATAATCAGTGGTGGTGGCGCCCGCCCTCTGCGGGGCTGAAACTCAAGGAAAAGCCGTTCGTGCCAACCCTGCGCGGCTGGGCGATTGACCGGCACGCGCCGTCCTCCAACTCCAAGCTCTATCGCTGGGTGTTCGGCGGCGATGTGATGACCGAGATCCGCTTCCAGCTGCCGGGCTACCGGTGGGAGATCATCTCCAACAGTACCGCGCGCCTTCTGACGCTCACCTGTCTGACGCCGGAAGCGCCCAAACGTACACGGATTACCCAGTTCACCTGGTGGACGGGCGCGCCGCTGCTCACCCTTGCCATCCCGATGGCCAAACGCATGGGCAAGACCTTCCTTGCGCAGGACGGGCACATGGTGGATTTGCAAAACCAGGGCATGGCTCATCAGAAGGCGATGCTGTGGATCGACGATATCGATGTGCAGGCCAAATGGTATCAGATGCTGAAACGCGAATGGACCGCCGCCCGCAGCGAAGACCGGGGCTTCACCAACCCGATTGAGCCGCGTGTGCTGAGATGGATGAGTTGAGGCAAGCTGCCTCCAATTTGCCCTGAAAATGCCCCGGATTGGGAAGAGGTTTGCCTCTGGCCGCAGGGCGGGATCGCCCCATGTAAAGGCCCGCGCCTCTCATTCCCCCCAAGGCGCGCCATCAAAAGGATCTGCCTTATGAAACCGTTTTTCTTTGCTGCCGCTGCGAGCGTGTTTGCCCTCGCGGCCTGTTCGCCCGCCACCGAAGACGGGACCCCGGCGGTTGCGCCGCCACCGGTGGAAGCGCCGGAAACACCGATTGACGCGCCGTTGGCTGACCAGGCCCAGCCGGTCGAGGATCTGACGCTGGTGGATGTGGCCGCCACCAATCCGGACTTCTCGACCCTGCTGGCCGCCATCGATGCGGCTGGTCTCAGCGAAACGCTGGCCGGCCCTGGCCCCTACACGGTATTTGCCCCGACCAATGAAGCCTTCGCCGCGCTGGCGCCCGGCGAGCTCGACACGCTGCTGCTGCCGGAAAACAAGGACAAGCTGACCCGGATCGTCGGCTATCACGTCATTCCGGGCAAGGTGCTTGCTGGGGATGTGCCGGCCGAAGACGCGGGCGTGGCGACCGCCAGCATCAACAATCTGGATCTCTCTGTCCGCCGCCTGGCCGATGGCACGGTGATGGTGAACCAGTACACGGTCGCCACGTCCGACATTCAGGCCTCCAACGGCGTCATCCATGTCATCGACGGGGTGCTGATCCCGCGCATGGAAGAATAGGCCGGGACACAGGCTGAAACAGCGAAAGCCGCGCCAGCCGGAAGGCTCGCGCGGCTTTTATGTGAGCATCTCGTGGTTGCAACGCCTCGCGGTGGCGGGCATCATTGATGCGTGTGCAATTGAGGCTGCAATGAACGATAAAACCAAATCGAAGAGTTCGGTTCGTAGCCGCGCGAATGAAATCAAGCCGTTTCGGTGCAAGAATCTGGTCGCTGTTCTCGAGAACCCCGACAATCCCAAGAATATTGGATCAGTGATCAGAAATGCAAATGCGTTAGGGGTTGAGAAGGTCCTGATGGTTGATCCGCATAAGGTAATTCCGGAAGATTGGAAAGATTTTCGAGAAGAACGGGCGCTCTCGAAACTTTCCGCCTCCGCAGTGAAATGGACTTTTGTGAAGCGCTTCGACAGCACTGCGGCATGCTACGAATATCTGGAAAAGAATAACTTCACATCGGTCGTAACCTCGCCGCACGTGAAAGGGAAAACCAGCATCTTCCTGCATGAAGGCGACTATACCGTTTTTCCCAAACTGGCCGTATGGTTCGGGAATGAAGGAACCGGCATAAGCGACCTTGCCGTTGAACGCAGCGATATGTGCGTCAGCATTCCGATGTTCGGCATGATCGAAAGTCTAAATCTTGGCACGAGCTCGGGTATTGTTCTCTACGAGGTCGCAAAGCAACGCCGAGCTTACCAAAGCAAATACGCGATGCGCAATCGCAGGGGAGAGCGGGCAATGCCGTTGCCGACTGAGCTCCCACCGAAGCCGGCTTTTGCCAAGGCCAGGAAAAGTTAGGCCACTAACGTAATTCGTGCTACCCGCTTCGGGCGAACAAAAAGTGAAAATGCAAGCTGCCATTAACCACTCTCCCTGATAGGGTGGCACGCATGAGCACCCCGATTCGCATCCTCGGCATCGATCCGGGCCTCCGCCAAACTGGCTGGGGCATCATCGAGCAGGCCGGCGCCCGCCTCGTGCATATCGCCCATGGCGTCATCGAGGCGCCGACGGACCTGTCGATGGCAGAGCGCCTGGGCCACATCTTCGAGGCGGTGGGGGAGCTTGCCCGCCATCATGAACCCCATGCGGCCGGGGTGGAAGAAACCCTGGTGAACGCCAATCCCCGCTCGGCGCTGAAGCTTGGCCAGGCGCGCGGGGCGGCGATGGCGGCCCTTGCCATGGCGGGGGTGCCGGTGGCCGAATTTGCGCCCCGCCAGATCAAGCTCTCGGTCGTCGGCACCGGCACGGCAGACAAGGATCAGGTGAAATTCATGGTCCAGCGCCTTCTGCCCAGGGCAGGGGAGATGAAGCTTGACGCCGCTGACGCCCTTGCCTGCGCCATCTGCGCGGCGCACCATCTGCCGATGCAGATGATCAAGAAGGGGGCGGCATGATTATCGGACGTTTGAGGGGCGAGGTCGCCGCCGTCGGGCTCGATCATGTGCTGATCGATGTGAACGGCGTCGGCTATGTCGCGCTGGCGGGCACGCGCCTGCTGGCAAAGCTGCAGACCGGCGACAAGATCACCGCCCATATCGAAACGCGCGTCACCGAAAGCTCGATCACGCTTTTTGCCTTCGCCACGGATGAAGAACGCGCCTGGTTCGTGCGCCTGCAGGATGTTCCGGGCGTGGCCGGAAAGTCCGCCCTCGCCATTCTGGACGGCCTCTCCCCGGCAGAGATCATGGACGCGATTGCGCTGGGCGATGCAGGCGCGTTCACTCGCGCCAAGGGTATTGGCAAGAAGCTCGGTGAACGGATCGTGACGGAACTGGCCGGCAAGACGCCCCCGCTCGGCCGATTCGGCAAGTTTGAGGTGGCGGCTGTGGCCGGTCTTGCTTCCGCGCGCCCCGAAGGCGTCACGGGCAGCCGCGCCGAAGCCGTCAGCGCGCTGGTGAATCTCGGCTATACGCAGGGCGATGCGGCAAAGGCCGTAGCAGCGGCCGCCAAGAACGGGGCGGAAGAGGTCGGCGCGCTGGTGAAAGGCGCGCTGAAGGAGCTGGCGAGGTGACAGTAACTGATATCACCGCAATACTGGCGATAATACTATCGAGTGGAGTGCTCGCACTCGAATTGCGGCGATGGTTCGATTCGAAGCCTAAACTACGAGCAAGTGCTTCGGCCGGATGGCATGATACTCGGGATCACAGCGAGGCAGATCGCGTAATGGTGATTCTGACAAATTATGGGAACCAAACTATCTTAGTAAAATCGCTTTGGGTCTTTGGGTTCAAAGGACTGCTTGGCAAGACTTTGGGAAAGCGAGAATGGTCAGGCTTTGTATTCAATTCCGGTCTGCATCCACTTCCTTTTAAACTTGAGCCAGCCTCTGAATGGCAAGGGCTTGTAGTTCAAAATGATGTCTTAAATGCATCAATTGCCAAGGGGCTAGCTTTTGTGGGAATTGCTCATTCGCATGCTAGCAAACCACTATTGGTAAAAATTCAAAAGGCGATCGAAGCGCCAGAAGAAAAAACCCCATGAGCCGCGAGGGCGCCCTCTCTGATCCCAATGCGCAAGGCGGCGACGCTCTGGACCGCGCGCTCCGTCCACAGACGTTTGAGGATTACGTTGGCCAGCGCAAGGCGAAGGCCAATCTCAAGGTCTATGTCGAGGCCGCGCGCGGACGCAAGGAAGCGCTGGACCATGTGTTGCTGTTCGGCCCGCCGGGCCTTGGCAAGACAACGCTGGCGCAGATTTTGGCACGGGAAATGGGCGTCGGCTTCCGCGCCACGTCCGGGCCTGTGATTGCCAAGGCGGGCGACCTCGCCGCCATCCTCACCAATCTTGAGCCGAATGATGTGCTCTTCATCGACGAGATCCACCGCCTGCCGGCCATCGTGGAAGAAATCCTCTATCCGGCGATGGAGGATTACGCTCTCGATATCGTGATCGGGGAGGGGCCGGCGGCGCGCTCCGTGCGGCTGGATCTCGCGCCCTTCACGCTGGTGGGCGCCACCACGCGCGCGGGCCTGCTGGCAACGCCGCTGCGCGACCGGTTCGGTATCCCGGTGCGGCTGGAATTCTATGAGGCCGAGGAACTTGGCCGCATCGTGATGGCGGCGGGCCGCAAGCTCGGTGCTCAGATCACGGAAGATGGCGCGGTGGAGATTGCCGCCCGCGCGCGCGGCACGCCGCGGATCGCGCTGCGCCTCCTGCGCCGCGTGCGCGACTTTGCCGAGGCCGACGGCGCCGCCATCAACCGCGCCTCTGCCGCCAAGGCGCTGAAGCGTCTGGAAATCGATGAGGACGGCCTCGACGCGCTTGACCGGCGCTATCTGCACGCGCTGGTGAAAACCTATGCGGGCGGCCCCGTGGGCGCCGATACGCTGGCGGCGGCCCTGTCTGAAGCGCGCGACGCGGTGGAAGACGTGATCGAGCCTTATCTGATGCAGAAGGGCTATGTGGCGCGCACGCCGCGCGGGCGGGTGGCAGCGCCGCTTGCTTATGAACGCCTCGGCCTCAAGGCCCCGCAGGGCCAGCAGTCTGCCCTGTTCGGGGAAGACGAAGGTTAGTCCTCTTCCTTCTCCTGCGCGCCCATCGCCCATAAGAGGCCGATGATCGCCCCCTTGATCCGGGGAAGGAGCATCAGCACGGCGAAGATCGCAAATGCGCCGAGTGCCGGCAGCTTGATCCAGATCGGCCAGTTTTCCTGACGCGCGCTGATGAAGGTGAGGCCTGCCAGGAAGGGCCCGAGGATCAGCACGGTCAGCCAGGGCGGGCCATCTTCGGCGCGGATCCCCCCGATCGGCGCGCCGCACGCGCTGCATTCGGAAACCTGCTTCAGATAGCGCGCATAAAGCTTCCCGCGCCCGCAATTCGGGCAGCGATGGCCCAGTCCCCGCAGCACGGGCAGCAGGGGAGAAGAGGGCGGCGCGGTCTCTGGCATTCCCCCGCTTACACCCTGAAGGCGCCCCCCTGTTATGAGGGATGACGCCGCACACCCTGCCTGCTAGCCTTTTGCCATGGGGATGGGTTGGGACGATATCGAGAAGCTGGACGGGTTTGCCGGGCTGCGGGCGCATGCCGAAGCCACTGTGTTGCCGATCCTGGAAAGCGCTGATCTGAAGGCGGGCGATGGTGCCCGCCTCAAAGGCCGGATCAGCCGGGCCTTCTTTGGCGGGTTTATCGCCTTCATTGTCTGTTTCTTCCTGGTTGAGGCGTTCACGCCGGGGACATGGTGGGGAGAAGCCCTCACCTTCATCCTGTTCCCGCTACTGTTCTTCGGCTGCATCCTTGGGTCATTGTTCCTGTTCCGGAACAGCCTGATCCGGCTGCTGCTGGACGCCAAGTCACGCCTGCTTCTCCGGGCGAAAGCCCTGTCGGCATTGGGCGCGCCACTGGGGCTCTCCTATGTGGCGGTGCCTGGGGGAATGCCGCTGGCGCTCAAATGGCTTTCTGACCAATCCTGGGCGCCCGGCGAGTTGAAGGAGGCGGCCCAGGCGATGGAGCAAGCAGGCGGCATGGAGGACGCCGTCGCCGCCGCGCGCGATGCCGGGCTGATGATCGAGTCCAATGTCTATGTTGTCGGGTCGGCCGAGCAGAAGGCGCAGTATCAGGAGGCGGCTGCCCGGCAGAGACAGGTGGAAGATGGTTTCCATGGGCGGCGCGCGGGGATTGATTTTGAACTCTTCGAATGGGTCGAGCGCGTGGAGGACGCCCCCTCGATCCATCATCTGGTGATCGTGCTGGAAGCTCCCTTCCTGTTGCACGGCGTCACCCAGCTGCGCGCCCGCAAGACGGGCTGGCCGCAGGGCACTGCCAGCGGGTTTGCCGACGTCGATCTTGGCCCGCGCGCTTTCGGGGAGCTTTACCGGCTGCGCGCCACCGATCAGGTGGAGGCCCGCGCCATCTTCAATCCAGCCGTGATCGAGCGGGTGATCGCGCTGGCCGAAGGCGGGGCCTTCCGGGCGGTGGGGAAGGGTAACCGGCTGGTGTTCGATTTTCCGGGGGGCGACCGGTTCGCGTTGATTGATCTTGTCACCGGCGCCTGGAGCCTGGAAACGCTGGAGCGTACCGTAGGCGATCTGGCGGCCGCGCTCGCCCTGGTCGATACGCTGGCCCACGCCTTCATGCTGGCGAGAAAGTCTGATACGGGCGGGGAATGACCCTGCCTGTTCTCGATGCCCAGAATTTCGATGCCGCGCGCCAGCACTGGATTGCCGTGCGCGTCTATTATGAAGACACCGATTTCACCGGCATGGTGTATCACGCCAACTATCTGCGCTTCTTCGAGCGGGGCCGGTCAGACCATCTGCGCGATGCCGGCATCTCGCACCAGTCGCTGCTGGCACGGGAGGATCCCGCTGCCTTTACGCTGACCAATGTGAGCGTCACGTATCGCAAGCCCGCGAAGGTGGACGATCTTCTGCATATCCGCACGCGCTATCTGGGCATGGATGGCCCGCGCATCCGCTTCTCCCAGACCTGCCTGCGCGGGGACGAGGTATTGGCCGAAGGCGAAATCACGGCGGTGATGATCCACGCCGATGGCCGCCTGCGCCGCCCGATCCGGGAAATTTCCGAGCATTTGGAAGCCTATCGCTGGCAGGGCTAGCGCCTATCGGGCGCCAATTATATCTGCCTGCATCTGGGTCATAGTCTGTGTGCCGACATAATTGCCACTCCGGTCATAGGTGCGCACTTCAACGAATGGCAGGCTGTAGCTGGTAGCGCTGCTTGACCCGGACGCCTGAGCATTCAACTGGGCGTTCCTTGCATACTCCGCTTCCTGTAGTTGACGTGCGAAGGCGACGCTCGCTTTGGCCTGTTCACAGGCCGCATTGCCGAGCGCGCACAGGCGTTTGGCGCTGGAATCGTAGGAGATCGGATAACGGGCCGCGAAGGATTCCAAGTAATCGTCGCCCAGATTGCCAACATGCGCTTCCAATTCCAGGCGCTCCTCCTGGGTCAGTTGGGACTTGCCTGACAGCCGGTCCCAAACCCGCTGGCTGTTCTCACGCGACAACGCCACTTGCGCCAGGCGCCTGTTGATCTCGTCCTGCACACGCTTGTCTTCGGCCGTCTTCGCGGCGGCCAGCGATCCCGCCACCTCCGGATGCCGGCGTGCATAGGCCTCGGTCCAATCCTTAACAATGGGGTGAGTTTCGGTGCCGCTCTGCCGTCCGGCAACAAGCCGGTCATACTTGGTACGCAGCGCCGCTTCGCCCTGATATGCCTTGCCGGCGCTGATCTTCAGCTTGGGCGCCTTCTTTGTTTTGCCCCAGTAATAATCCCACATCTTGCCCAGGAGCTTCTGGTCGCGCGGAACCTCAACACCGTATTCGATCACATGGCCGGCTTCCAGGCTGTCGGCGTTGATGAGGAACCCCATCGCCACCGTGTCGGCGCCGTGCCGCATCCAGTATTCGGCTGCCCAGCGTGCCGCGATGCCTTCCTGCGGCACGCCATACCAGCTCTCCCAGGGTGTGAACCAGATGCCGGTGGACTGCGAGCCGTCCGGCTTCCCCTTGAACGCCTTCAGCAGGTTCAGCATCGCCTCCCTGTCGCCGGATTCGGCCAGCACCATCAGCCGCTCGACATCCGGCCAGACCGGGTCGTCATGGATCTTTGCCAGCAGGGCATTGGCCTCTGACTTCTCCGCCGCCGTCAGCTTGCGCGGCTTCATGCGCGGCGCATAGAGGTCGACCACTTCTTCCAGCGACCGTTTGGCGCGTTCGGATTTGGCAAACGCCTGCTCCGGCGAGAGTTCTGGTATGGGCGTTTCCCGCACGCCCGAAACCGTGCCCCAGGCCTTTGTAGTGTGCCCGCCGCCGATCCCGGGCCGCAGGATGCAACGCGCCCCGCCGGTGTTCGGCTTGAAGTGCGAAAACGCCTGGCAGCGCCGGTCGGCCTCGCACACGGCCTTGCAGGCTTTCCAGTCTTTGCCGGTGAAGTCCTTGTTCGTGTATTCGAGGGTCTGATGATACTCATCGATCAGCGGTTTGTAGCCTGGTCCTGGCTCCTGGGCGGCAGAGGCGAGCGTGAGCGCGCTGAGAACGCTGGCGGTCAGGAACTTGCGGATCATGAGCAGGCGCCTTTGAGGGGGGCAAACGGCAATTGGGTTGATTTTAGAATGCTTTGCGCCCGCCGCGCAGCCCCTGAATTGGGGGGCACGCGTCCTCCGGAAGATTAAGAATCTGCCATAATGGCTTAACCATCATGCATTAAGGCTCATATCGACTGCGCAAAGCCTGCAACACGCCGTGTTTCTGCCGGATTTGCACTAGATTACAGAGCGGAAATAACCAGTGCCTGCAGTTGAACCCACCCGCGTTTCTGCTACCGCAGAAGCGGTTCGGGGCAGGGTGATTTGCCCCGGCGGGCCAAGGAGATGACAAGACCCATGGAAACGGAAGCAATCGGCACGGTTGCCAGCCATTCGGATTTTTCCCTGATCAGCCTGCTGATGGCTGCTGATCCGGTCGTGAAGCTGGTGCTGCTCGCGCTATTCCTTGCGTCGATATGGTCGTGGATCGTGATCGGCGAGAAATTCTTCAAACTGGGGGGACTGAAGAAGTCCTCACGGGATTTTGAAGACGCTTTCTGGAGTGGCCGGGCCGGCGAGATCGACATGCGCCCCGGCCAGGGCGGCAAGGATCCTGCCAGCCGGGTGTTCATCTCGGCAGCTCGGGAATGGTCGGACGCCGGCAAGGGCCCGGCCCCGGCAGAAGCTTCCGCCATCGTCAGCCGGGCCGAACGCTCGATGCGTGCTGCGGTAGACCGTGAGCTCGGTCGGGCAGGCAGCGGGCTCTCGGTGCTGGCCACCATCGGTTCGGCGTCGCCCTTCATCGGCCTCTTCGGCACGGTCTGGGGCATTATGAACGCCTTCCTCAACATCGCCGAACAACAGGATACCAGCCTTGGCACCGTTGCCGGCCCAATTGCCGAAGCGCTCTTCGCCACCGGCCTTGGCCTGATCGCCGCTATCCCGGCGGTCATCTTCTACAACAAGTTCACCAGCGACCTGACCAAGCTCGGCGACCAGCTCGACACATTCTCTCAGGATGTCCTCGTGCGCCTTTCCCGGCGCGCGTCGGATGCAGCGCGGGACTGAGGAGCACCCATGGGCCTGATCCTCGGTTCTGGCGGCAAAGGCGGGCGGCGCGGGCGCCGTTCCCTGAATGCCGAGATCAACGTGACGCCTTTCGTGGACGTCATGCTGGTGCTGCTTATCGTGTTCATGGTGACCGCGCCCATGCTGGTGCGCGGCGAGCAGCTGAACCTTCCGCGGACAACGTCCGCCCCGATCAAATCCGATCCCAATGATGCGCCGCTGACGGTGTGGGTGAAGGCCGATGGCACGGTCCTGATCCAGCAGACCGAAGTGCCCGTTGAAGCCCTCGGCGCTCAGCTGCAGGCCATTGTGGGGGAGGGGTATGACAAGGACGTGTTCCTCTATGCCGATGAAAGTGTGCCCTATGGCATCGTCATGGACGTGACTGCCGAAGTGCGCGGCGCCGGCTTTACCCGGATGTCCTTCATCACTGAACAGAAGACCAACACCCCCCGCTGACCCCTGAGGAGCCAGCTTAACGAATGCTTCGTGGCCTGACAGTTTCCGCTCTTGTACATGCCAGCGTGCTGGCCATGGCGGTATTCTCGTGGCCGCAGAACCGGGATGACTGCCAGGACCAGATCGACCGTATCCGGCGCGAGCAGCCCGGTATCAGCTCGGTCGAGATCCTGATGCAGCTGCCCCAGTGCGCGTCTTCGGCGGATCTGCCGATCGACTTTGTCGAGATCGGCCGGGTTGCCGATCTCGCCGAGCTGCGCAAATCCGATACGCCCCAGCCCGAAGCCCAACCGGAAGCGGCGCCAGAGCCAGTGGATGAACAGCCGCCCCCGCCTGAGCCCGAGCCCGCCCCGGAGCCTGAGCCTGAGGTTGCCGTGCCCGACCCACGCCAGCCCGAGCCTGAGCCGCCGAAAAAGCCAGAGCCCAAGCCCGAACCGAAAAAAGAGGAACCCAAGCCGAAGCCCAAGCCGGTGGAAAAGCCCCCGGCAAAGCCGAAGGATGACCTCTCTTTCCTCGACGACTTCGAGAGCGCACTGCAATCCAAGCGCACCTCCGAGCAGCGCCCCGACGCGCAGCAGACCGACCGTCCCGTGCTGGCCAATTCCGACCGCGACCAGACCGGGGCAGGGGCTCGCACTGGCGCTACCGCTTCGCTGCAGGCCGCTCTGCGCCGCCAGATCATGGAATGCTGGGCCACGGTCGATGACCTGCCGCCCGAGCATCAGATTGATGTTACCGTGAACATGAAGCTCGCCCGTGACGGGTCTGTGATGAGCACCAGCCTGCTCAATCCCCGCTCGCGCCCGGTCGGCCGGTCGGGCATCGCGGTTGACCGCGCGCTGCTGGCAGTCCGTAAATGCGGTGAAATCGGCAATTATCGCCTGCCTGCGGAAGATTATGAGCTTTGGAAAGATATCGACGTGACCCTTGGCCCGAAACAGGGTTGAGACAGATGCGTCGCAAGAATTCGATGAGGAGTCCGAACTGATGCTGAAAAGACTGATGCCGCTCCTGGCAGTCATCATGTTGGCCCTTGGGCTGGCTGCGCCTGCCAGTGCCCAGCTGCAGGTCCGCGTGGATGAAGGGAACTTCAAGCCGACGCCGATCGCCATCCCTGATTTCCAGGTGTCGGGGACCAATACCCAGCTTGCCCGGCAGATTGCCGATGTGGTGCGCGCTGACCTCGCCTCCACCGGCCTGTTCGACATGCAGAACCCGGCCTCCTTCATCCAGCGCGATCTGTCCATCAATGCCGAACCGCGCTTTGCAGACTGGAAGATCATCCGCACGGACGCGCTCGTTGTTGGCGCTTTCGAGGAACTGCCCGACGGCAAGCTCGCCGTCTCCTTCCGCCTGTGGGATGTGTATGGCGGGGAACTGATGCGCATTAATGGAGAGCCGGGCCGCCGCCTCACCACCACGCCGGAAAACTGGCGCCGTATTGCCCACAAGATTGCCGACTCGATCTACACCCGCCTCACCGGCGAAGATCCGTATTTCGACACTCGCATCGTCTACATCGCCGAAACCGGCCCGAAGACCGAACGTGTGAAACGCCTGGCGATCATGGACAGCGACGGGGCCAACCAGCAATATCTCACCTCCGGCCGCTCGACCGTGCTGACGCCCCGCTTCAGCCCCTCGGCTCAGGAAATCACCTATATGTCGTATGAAGGGGGCCGCCCGCGCGTCTATCTCTTCAATATCGAGACGGGCCGTCAGGAACTGCTGGGTAATTTCCCCGGCATGACCTTTGCCCCGCGTTTTGCCACCGACGGCCAGAGCGTGCTGCTCTCCCAGGCTCAGCGCGGCAATACCGATATCTACATCATGAACTTGCGCACGCGCGAAAGCCGCCGTCTAACGGACCATCCGGCGATCGATACGTCGCCCTCGATGTCGCCCGATGGCCAGTCGATCGTGTTCAACTCCGACCGGGGCGGCACACCGCAGCTTTATATCATGAACACCGACGGCAGCCCGCGCGCCTGTCCTTCGGGTGGCCGCGATACCGCCTGCCGTATCACCTTTGGCCGGGGCCGCTATTCCACGCCTGTCTGGTCCCCGCGCGGTGACCTGATTGCCTTCACCAAACAGGAAGGCGGCAAATTTTATATCGGCGTCATCGGGATTGATGGCAAAGGCGAGCGTCTGCTTTCGGAGTCCTATCTGGATGAAGGTCCGGACTGGTCGCCCAATGGCCGCGTCATCGTCTTCTTCCGCGAAAACCGCCCGGGTGCGGGTCCCCAGCTCTGGTCGGTCGATCTTTCGGGCCGGAACGAGCGCCGCGTGATGACCCAGACCGACGCTTCAGACCCCGCCTGGTCGCCAGTTCTGCAGTAGAATCTGCCCCATCCTGGGGCATTAGCCCCGGGATGTGGCCAAATAAGGCCGTTTTGTGGCAAAAACAGCACAAGTCGCCGAAAATTCAACGGAATACCGATTGTCGCGGTAATTTAGTCAGAATAAGGAAATAAAGGCCCGATAAGACGGCCGCCGACACACAGAAGCCGCGAAGCGGTCCGTAAAGTGCCAACTGAAGTAAACTTGGAGCCCCGACACATGCATATTCTACTGAAAGCCTCTGCCGCCGCCGCTCTTCTGGCCGCGACGGCTGCTTGCGCTTCCCGTCCCCCGCCGGCCGATGACACGCCGGTCACCCCTCCGCCGGTCCGGGAGACCGTGACGGAAACTGAAACCGTGCGCACCGACCCGGTTCAGCAATCGACGATCACCCCGGGCTCGCTGGAAGATTTCCGCGTGAACGTTGGCGAGCGCGTCTATTTCGATCTCGACCAGTACCGCCTTGACTCCGACGATCAGGAAATCCTGAAGCGTCAGGCTGCCTGGCTGAACGCCTATCCGAACGTTCGCGTTCTCGTCGCCGGCAACGCTGACGAGCGCGGCACGCGCGAATACAACCTCGCCCTCGGCGAGCGCCGCGCTTCGGCTGCGAAAGACTACCTCGTCAGCCTCGGCGTCAGCGCTTCGCGCATCGACACCGTCTCCTACGGCAAAGAGCGTCCGATCGCTGGCGGCTCGAACGAAGAGTCCTGGGCGATGAACCGGAACGCCTGGACCCAGATCGTTTCTGGCGCCACCAGCTAAGCTGACTGCGTTTACGTGATGAAAAGGACAGCCGGGTGCCATAATTTGGCCCCGGCTGTTTCTTTTATTCCACCGGGCTGAAGTCTGCCCTCGCACCCGGAGTACCCGTCATGCTGAAAGCCTCCCTTACTGGTCTTGCTGCCCTTGGACTTCTCGCAACCCCTGCCTTTGCGCAGACACGCAGCGCCCCAATCGTGAAGGGCGTCACCACCGGCGACCTCTCCCAGCAGGTCGATCAGACCCGTCAGCAGACGGCAGATCTGATGCTCGAGATCAATCGCAATGCCGAGCGGATCAACCAGCTCAATGGCCGGATTGAAACGCTCGAATACGAACTCTCCCGCACCCGCGACGGCGCCCAGCAGCAGATGCTGGATAATGAGACGCTCGCACAGGAAAACGCAGAGCTCCGCCAACAGCTCCAGGCTCAGGCGCGCGCCATCACCGCGCTGCAGATGGTAGTGGGCGTTGAGGCCACCGAAATGCTCGATACCGGCTCTGGCCCTGCGGCCGCCGGGCCGCTGCCTTCTGCCTCGGCGCAGCTTCCCGTTGGCCCGGCGCCCAGCGCCCAGCCTGGTTCCAGTGGCGGCCCATCCGTGTTGACCCCGGCGCGCAATGCGCAGGGCGGCCTGCCGGAAGGCTCGCTCGGCACGATCTCGGCCAGCCAGCTTCCGGGCGAGGCCGGCCCGCTTTTTGCCGTCGCCCGTCAGCGCCTGCTGGCGCTTGACTATGCCGGCGCGCAGGAGGCTTTCCAGGAATTCGTCACCAAGTTCGGCAGCGATCCGCAGGCAGGCGAAGCCTATTTCTGGCTTGGCGAAACGCTGCATCAGCAGAATGCCTATGCCGAAAGCGGACAGGCCTACACCACGATGATCCGTTCCTTCCCGGATGATCAGCGCGCGCCTGATGCGCTGGCCCGCCTGGCCCGGTCGATGCGCCTCATCGGGGATACCGAGAAGGCCTGTCAGGCGCTTGACACCTTGCCCAAGCGCTATCCCAACGCGTCCAAGGTCGTGCGCGATCTGGCCGCCGTTGAGCGCACCCGTTCCGGATGCAAGGGCTAAGGCCAGGGCCGGCCTTTGAGGGGGCGCTCGCCGCGCTGCCGGCTTGCCTGCTCGATGCGCCCATCGGGGTTGCCGTCTCCGGCGGTGGGGATTCCCTGGCCCTTCTGATTCTCGCCCAGCGCTGGGCGGCCGGGCAGGGGCGAACGCTTTTCGCCCTGACCGTCGATCATGGTTTGCGCCCGGAGGCCCGCGCCGAGGCTGAGGCCGTTGCCGCGCTTTGCCGGCAACTGGGCCTTCCCCATGAAACACTGCGCCTTGAAGGCGCTGCCCCGCGCCAGGCGTCGCTGCGCCGGGGTCGCCACGCCGCCCTCGCGCGCGCCGCCCGGCAGAGGGGCAGCCGTCTCCTGCTGACAGGCCATACCGCGGACGATCAGGCCGAGACCTTCCTGATGCGCGCCCGGCAGGGCTCAGGCTGGTATGGGCTGGCCGGGATGCGCCCGCTGTCGCTCTCGCCGGTCTGGCCGGAGGGGCAGGGGGTGTTTATCGCCCGGCCTTTGCTTGGCGCCCGCCGGGAGGAGCTTCGCACGTTCCTCAGGGCCGAAGACGTCCGCTGGGTGGACGACCCGTCCAACGACAATCCGGCCTTCGAGCGGGTGCGTATGCGCCGGCTGCTCTGTCCGAAAATGTCCGGATCTGTCCAAATCCTGTCCGTGATGGACCGGTTTCAGACATTAAGAATGATTGAGGATGCCGCTCTTTGGCGCTGGATGACTGCAAATATCCGCGTTTCGGAGAGGGTGATCGAGGTAACTTTCCTCACTTTACTGCCGACCGAAAGGGCTGCCCGCGCGTTGGGTCTGCTGATCCAGATTGCGGCTGGCAGAGAGGTCCCGCCCCGCGGTGAACGCCTCGCGCGGCTTGTGGAACGCATTGTTTCGGAAGAAGATTTTCGCGGCGCCACTCTGGGTGGCTGCCAGATCCGCCCCCGCCGGGGCCGCCTGCAGCTTGCCTCCGAGACCGGCCCGCCCATCCCCGGCATCGCGGCCCGCCTCGCGGCGCATCAGGCCATCCTTTCCGGCAATACGCATGAAATTGCCGCAGCAGCAGGAAAGGAGTCGTTTTTAGAGGATTTGGTGCCTATCTTCTAAATTCAATCCCGTATGGTTGATCGAATAGTCTCTGACGGAACCTTGCTATGAACGTCCGTAATTTGGCGATCTGGGGCGCGCTCGCCCTGCTCGTAATTGGTATGGCTGTGATGATGGGCGGCAACCCCGAGGTTGCCCGTGCCCAGCCCACAAAGCTATCCGAGATCTATCAGCTCGCAGAACAGGGCAAGATTGCCGATGCGACGCTGGGAGATACCACCATCATCGCCAAGACGACGGATGGGCGGACGCTGAAAAGCGAGCTGCGCGCCCTCGACATGAAAACCGAGGACGTTCTCACCCAGAACAATGTTCCCTTCTCGGTGAAGCCGGACACGGGCCGCAATAATGTGGCTTCGGTGCTTCTCTCGCTTCTGCCGATCCTGCTGATCGTCGGTTTTGTGTTCTTCATGATGCGCCAGATGCAGGGCGGGGGCACCCGCGGCGCGATGAGCTTCGGCAAATCCCGCGCCCGCCTCCTCACGGAGAAGCAGGGCCGCGTCACCTTTGATGACGTTGCCGGTGTTGATGAAGCAAAGGAAGAACTGCAGGAAATCGTCGAATTCCTGCAAGACCCCTCCAAATTCCAGCGCCTGGGCGGCAAGATCCCGAAAGGCGCGCTGCTGGTCGGCCCACCGGGCACCGGCAAGACGTTGCTTGCCCGCGCCGTTGCGGGTGAAGCCGGCGTGCCCTTCTTCACGATCTCGGGGTCTGACTTCGTTGAAATGTTTGTCGGCGTCGGCGCCAGCCGTGTCCGCGACATGTTCGAGCAGGCCAAACGTTCTGCGCCCTGCATCATTTTCATCGACGAGATCGACGCGGTCGGCCGCTCGCGCGGCGCCGGCCTCGGCGGTGGCAATGACGAGCGCGAGCAGACGCTGAACCAGCTGCTGGTCGAGATGGATGGCTTTGAAGCCAATGAAGGCATCATCATCATGGCGGCCACCAACCGTCCTGACGTGCTTGATCCTGCGCTGCTGCGTCCCGGCCGGTTTGACCGCCAGGTGACGGTCGGCAATCCGGACATCATCGGGCGTGAAAAGATCCTGCGCGTTCACATGCGCAATGTGCCCCTCGCCAAGGACGTGGACTCCAAGACGATTGCGCGCGGAACGCCTGGTTTCTCCGGCGCTGACCTTGCAAACCTCGTCAACGAAGCAGCGCTTCTGGCGGCCCGCCGCGGTAAGCGCGTCGTGGCGATGCAGGAATTCGAGGACGCCAAGGATAAGGTTCTGATGGGACCGGAGCGCCGCTCGATGGTCATGTCGGAGAAGGAAAAGATTCTTACCGCGTGGCACGAAGCCGGCCACGCCGTGGTTGCCATGAAGGTGCCCGCCGCCGATCCGGTTCACAAGGCGACGATCATCCCGCGCGGTCGCGCACTCGGCATGGTCATGCAGCTGCCCGAAGACGACAAGCTGTCGATGTCCAGGGTCGAAATGACCTCGCGTCTCGCCATCATCATGGGCGGCCGCGTGGCTGAGGAACTGAAATTCGGCGATGACAATGTCACGGCCGGGGCAGCTTCCGACATTCAGCAGGCCACCCGTCTGGCCCGCGCCATGGTCACACGCTGGGGCTATTCGGACATTATCGGACCGGTCGATTACGGCTCTGATCAGGGCGATGTGTTCCTGGGCCAGCAGTTGATGCAGTCCAGCCATATTTCGGAAGAAACCTCGCGCAAGATCGAGGAAGAAGTCCGTAAGCTGATCGAAAAGGGCAAGGAAGATGCCCGCGAGATCATGACGAAATACCGCAATGAGTGGGAAGCGATTGCCACCGGCCTGCTCGAATTCGAGACGCTGTCGGGCGAAGAGATTGCCAACCTGCTGAAAGGCACGCCGCCCAGCCGTCCGGATATCTCGGATGATGATGCCGGGCCAGCTTCCGCTGTGCCAGTCATCGGCAAGCGCAAGAAGCCCAAGGATGACGGCATCGGCGACGTTGAGCCCAATCCGGCCTGACGCTTAAGCCGTTGTTACAAAAAAGCCCTCCCAGCCCGCTGGGAGGGCTTTTTCTTATTGCGGGCGCATTTTTGTCTGAATTTCCGGTAATCTGCCTTCTGATAAACTGCCAAGGAGGCTTGAGGGGATGCGGTTCAATTTGATGGCAGCGGGCTTGGCCCTGCTGATTGTGACAGCCTGCGCAACGCATGTGCAGACAACGTCGGGGGCGGATTATCTGGCGCGGTATGACGGCAGCTATACACCGGCGGCGGGCGCGGCTGGTTCGGAGGTGGATGCTCAGGTTCGCCAGATTGCCGCCGTCGAACCCGACATCAGATTTCCGGCGCGCATCGGGCTCGCCCGGATCGAACGGGGGCATCTTGCGGCGATCCCGGAGCGGGAAGGGGAGGCGTGGGCCGCCCTCACCCAGGAGCTTGACGGGCTTTATGGCGAGTTCGTTCCCGTCAGCCCTCTGATCGCCGCGATGGTGGCGCCGGAAAATGACAAGCCCCGCTATTCCTACACAGCCGCCGATACGATTGCTGAAATCCGCCGGGGCGCGGCGCGCCAGCATCTCGATTATGTGCTTGCCTATGAGGTTTCCACGAATAATCGGAGCAAAGGCAGCGCGCTTTCCTTTGCCGATCTCACAGTGATTGGCATGTTTGTGCTGCCGGGACGAAGTGTCGAGGCTGAGGCTGCAGCAAGCGGTATCCTGATCGATGTGCGCAATGGCTATCCCTATGCCACGCTGACGGCATTTGCCGACAAGAAGGGCCTCTCGCGCACGATCAACTCCTGGCAGGTGCGGCAGGACATGATGAAGGACGCGTCTGCCAAAGCGGTGCTTGAACTTGCCGGCGAACTTCACGGCGCTCTCGAGCAGCTTGCCGTGAAAGCGCAGACCATCACGCCGGTCTCTGAGAATGTTGCGGCGGGAGGCAGTTGAGCGAAGGCTTGCCTTTCCGGGGGTGACCGGTAGGTTGCCTGTCATGATGCTGAGACTGGCAGTTGCCCCCGCTTTCGCCCTTGTTCTGGCCGCCTGCGCGACGGCGCCCGCCGGACCGCCTGATCTTCCGTTTGCGGAAGGCCTTGCCGCAACGTGTGGAAAGGCCTTTGAAGGCCGCGTGGTGAGCCATGACGCGGTAGATGACGAGTGGCGCGAGAACCGTCTCGTCGTGCATGTGCGCGATTGTGAACCCGGCGTGTTCCGTCTGCCGCTGAGCGTGGGCGAAGATCGCTCCCGCACCTGGGTGCTGTCCACCACAGGGCCGGATGGCGGCTGGGAACTGCGCCACATCCATCGCCATGAAGACGGCAGCCTTGACGCGCTGACCAGCTATGGTGGTTATTCGATTTCTGACCCCGCCGCTGCGCGTCAGGAATTCCCGGCGGATCAGTCCACCAAGGATCTGTTCGACGGTGAGGGCATACCGGTATCAAAGGCCAATGTGTGGGCTGTGGAAGTGCGCTCGGGCCAGCAGATGTTTGCCTACGAACTGAAACGGCCGGAACGTTTCTTCCGCGTCGAAGTGGACCTCTCCAAACCGGTCGAAATCCCGCCGCCGCATTGGGCGCCTCCTGCGCCTCCGATGTGAGTATCGCGGGCAACCGGTAAGAACGCCGGTCAGCCCCTACGTCCACCGGCCGGTGGACGGCGCCTTTCATTCAGCAACGCAGTTTGAACCGGCTTTCCCTGCTCCTGACGCGGGGAAGGGCTGGCCGACATGGATCCTCGAGCATCGCGGTCATGAGCTCCATTTTGCGAGCCCGGAAGAGATGGCGCATGTTGCTGGTGTTCTGGGTCAAAAAATTTTGCCCGACCCGCGCGTCCTGGGGGCGGAATTCAGCGCGGTCAATTCCCACTGGCTCTCTCGTATGGATAAGGCCTGGCTGAGCTGGAAAGTGCGGCAGGAGGTCGTTCGCAGATTATCGGCGGCACTGTCCCAGTGCGGTAACCTGTAAGTCCTTGCCATGGCCGGGATCCGTGGCAGGGTACCCTTCGGGGCTGCAATAGATCGGGGGCGCGTATCATGGCAAATGTTGCTGGAGCTTCGGGCCAGATTGAGGTGACACGTCCGCTTTTGGGCCGGTTCAAACCAATGCGGGTGGCGTTGTTTGTCTATATGGCGGGAGAGGCAGGTCTCGCGCTGGCCAGTATCGTAGAATATTATGTTCTCAACGCGCGGGGGCTAGACCCGTATTTGGATCTTGGGGCGATGTCGTCCGCTTTTTCCATTGCCGTTCTCGGCGTCAGCCTTGCGCAGATTGGTGGCCTGATCGCTTCGGTCATCCTTGTTTCCATGTGGACCTACCGGGCCATGAAGAACCTCCACATTGTCGAGGCTGTGGCGGCCGCCATGTCTCCGGGCTGGGCGGTCGGGTGGTATTTCATTCCCATCGCCAACCTCTGGAAGCCATTTGAAGGCATGCTGCAGATATGGCGCGAGTCTCACCGCCTTGCCGGGAGGCCTAAAAAGGTTGCGGCCTATATGGGCTGGTGGTGGGCAACTTGGGTCGCCTCGAACATTCTTGCCAACATATCCCTGCGCCTGACGGGATTCACCGACCCGCTGCCGACCTATGACGTGGGCATTCTCGTGGGCGCTGTTGGCAGCGTGCTCTCGGTCGTCTGCGGGTTTCTCCTGCTTCGCACCGCGAAGGAGGTCACGCAGGTTCAGGCGGAAATGAGGTCCGGCGGCTTGGCCGATACGTTCGGCTGATCGCACCGGCGCGGCTTCCCAAGCGCGTTTTGGCGCGATAGACACCGCCCCACACAGCCAGAAACCAGACAGTATCGAGGGGTTTTCCCATGGCCGGGCACAGTAAATGGGCCAATATCCAGCACCGCAAGGGCAAGCAGGACAAGAAGCGCGCGGTGCTGTTCGCGCGCCTGTCCAAAGAGATTACCGTGGCATCGAAGATGGGCGGGCCGGACCCGGCCATGAACCCGCGCCTTCGTCTGGCAATCGCCAACGCCAAGGGTGTTTCGGTGCCCAAGGACAATATCCAGCGGGCGATCGACAAGGGCCAGAGCGGCGGCGGGGCCGACTATGCCGACATCCGTTATGAGGGCGTCGGCCCCGGCGGCGTCGGCATCATCATCGAAGCCTCGACGGACAACAAGAACCGTGCGGCCACCGATATCCGGACGGCCTTCTCCAAGAATGGCGGCGCCCTGAGCACGACCGGCTCTGTATCGTTCAACTTCGGCCAGCTTGGCGAGATTGAATATCCCGTCAGCGCCGGAACCGCAGACGAGGTGATGGAAGCGGCGATCATGGCCGGCGCCCAGGACGTGGAGTCCGACGAGGAAGGCCACTGGATTTATACGGCGCGGGAAGACTTTGCGGCCGTGTCCAACGCGCTTGCCGAAACGTTTGGCGCCAAGGTGGAGCCCACGTCTGCCAAGATCATCTGGAAGCCGAAAGTCACCACGCCGGTTTCGGGCGATGCCGCCGACCAGTTGATGAAGCTGCTCGACGTCCTTGATGAGCTGGATGACGTTCAGAACGTCTATGACAATTCTGAGCTCTCCGAAGACGAGATGGCGCGCCTGGCCGGGGGCTGATCAGCTTTCGGCGCCGAGGCCGAGGCTTTCCAGAATGCTTTCGGTGTCGGCGCCTGGACGCGGCGGCGGCAGCCGCAGGCTCGCTGGTGTTTCCGAAAAGTGGACCGGATGGCGCATGGTGCGGTACTTCCCCGCCTCGGGATGCTCCGCCTCTGTAAAGAAGCCGGTCGAGACGAGGTGGGGATCGCTCAGCACTTCGGCCATTGTGTTGTAGCGCATGGCGGGAATATCTGCCTTGTCCATCAGCGCCAGCCACTCATCGGTGGTCTTGGTGGCGCTGACCTGCTCGATAAGGGCGTAGAGCGCGCCGACATTCTCCGTGCGGGCCTGATAGGTTGAGAAGCGCGGATCCTTGAAGATCTCTGGCATCCCGCCGATGGCAAAGAATTTCTCCCATTGCTCATCCGAATACGGAACAAGTCCGATGAAGCCGTCCTTTGTGGGGTAGGGGCGGCGGTTGGGATTGATGGAGCGGGTGTAGGCGAGCTTTCCATTGCCCGGCAGGAAGGTCTCCCCATAGAGATTTTCGACCATGTTGAAGAAAGTGAAGCTTTCCAGCATGGGCACCTGCACGAACTGGCCCTTGCCGGTGCGCGCGCGGTGAAAGAGTGCCGCCAGGGTGGCGTAGGTGGCGAAGAGGCCTGCGGTCTTGTCGGCCACCAGGGACGGGGCGTATTCCGGCCGCCCGCCAGAACGCAGCGCATTGAGATCGGCAAAACCCGAAGCGCCCTGGATCAGATCGTCATAGGCTTGGCGGCGTTCATAGGCGCCGCCTTTGCCGAAGCCGGCGCAATGGACATAGACGATGTCTTTCTTCAGCGCCTTGACCTGCTCATAGCCAAAGCCGAGCCGTTCCATGCCGGCGAGGCGGACATTGTGGAAGAATACATCGGCGGTTTTCAGCAGCTCTGTCAGGGCGGCTTTGCCCTCCGGCGTCTTGGCGTCCAGCGTCATCGCCTTCTTGTTGCGATTGAGGGCCATATAGATCGGGCCGAGATCACCGGTGGGGGAGGCGCCAGCATACCGCATGGTATCGCCCTTTTTGGGAGGCTCGATCTTGATGACCTCCGCACCGAGATCGGCAAGGATCAGCGTCGCAAACGGCCCGAGCACCACGGAGCTCATATCTACGATGCGGATTCCGGAAAGCGGGCCGGGGCGGGACTTATCGGTCATTAAGGGCCTCCATATTTTTTGGCTAAGTGCCTGCAGGCGGCCCGGAAGATCAAGGCGTTCCCTAGCGTTAAAGTGCTAGGGCGAGGCGAGCTTCCTCGATATGGCTCGTCTTTGCGTGGAACAGGGACCAGTCGTCCGCTTCGGCGATCGGGGCCCACAAGGTCTCGACTTCCTCGATGATAAGGCTGACAGGGGCCGCTCTCTGAAAATAGGCGTGGCTGAGCCGTTCAGGGCGTACCGGGGCCCGCTCGGTCAGCGCAGCGTGGACGGGGGCAAACTGAGCGGTGGTGTAAAGGTTGGCCTGAGGGGAAGACGCTGCACGCGCGGCGCTGGCGTTGCCGCCAAACCAGTCGAAGAAAGTCTGCGGCCAGCTTGCCCCGCTTTCCGTCATCCAGGCATAGAACGCCTGCAGGAACGAAATGTCAGTGTCCGTGTCATTTTCCGGCTCCAGCCCCAACAGATGATGGGTGTGGGCGATGAAGCTTTCCCGGTAGGCGGCTTCATAAGGCACGAGCGCCTTGGCAAGGTCATCTGCCTCGGCAAGCAGCAGCATGGCGGAGGCGAGTTGCTGCAGGGCCCAGCCGCCCTGAACCGGTTGGCGGCCAAACCGGTAAAGCCCCTGGCTGTCGAAATAGGCCGCGGTGAAATTCGGATCGGAGACCGGCAGAAAGCGCCAGGGGCCGAAGTCGAAAGTCTCGCCCGTGATGTTGAAATTGTCCGTGTTCATCACACCGTGGACAAAGCCGGCAGCCATCCACTGGCCAATCATCCGGCCTGTAGCGATGGCTACAGATTCCAGAAGATTTCGCGTCCTGACCGCCATCTCGGGCGCATCAGCAGCCGGGTAGAATTCGGCAATGCAATAATCGACGAGCCGCGCCATGCTCTCCCGGTCCTCATGCCAGGCGCAGCGCTGGAAGGTGCCGAAGCGGACATGGCTGTGAGACAAGCGCACCAGCACCGAGGCGCGCGTGGGGGAGGGCTCGTCATTCCGGCTGAGCTGCTCACCCGTCTCGACGAGGCTGAAAGCCTTGGATGTGTTGACGCCGAGGGCTTCCAGATAGCTCGCGGCCAGAATCTCCCGCACGCCCCCTTTGAGCGTGAGCCGGCCATCACCCTGGCGGGAATAGGGGGTCTGGCCTGACCCCTTGGTGCCCAGATCGAGCAGGCGCCCGGCTGTATCGCGCAGCTGCGCGAAGAGGAAGCCGCGGCCATCTCCGAGCTGAGGATTGTATGTCCCGAACTGGTGGCCATGATACCGCATGGCCAGCGGCTCAGGGAGGTTTCCCGGAAGCGCGTCGAAGTGTGCGAAATGCCGGATCCACGCATCTTCCGAGAGATGATCGAGCCCCGTTTCGGCCGCCCAGCGCTGGTTGCGCCAGCGCAACATGGCGGATGGAAAATCTGCTGGCGCCACTGCATCCGCGAAAGAATCCGCTATCTGCAGGAACGGAGAGGCCGGGGAAGCGGGTTGTTCTGGAGGAGGGTTCTGCATGAAATACACCAGCTTGTGGGTGGACGGACTAAGTTGAACGGCGTGAAAAGTTCCTTTTTTGTATGCAGCGCTGCAGCACAAGTCACCCCTTTGCGACCCGGCAATACCGCATAAGAGTGAGATGAGTCCAATTAATGACAAGCGGCAAAAGCTTGCGCTTGGACCTCATAAAACGGGAGGAAACGAATGAAGTATTTCAAAGGAGCGCTTCTTTGCGCCTCAGCAATTGCGTTGAGTGGTGCAATGACGGCCCACGCTCAACAGGACGACAGCGAACGCAAACTCAGCACGGTGACGGTCACGGGGTCTCTTATTCAAGGGACTCCCGAAGATGCGGCACTGCCGGTGGACGTTCTGACAGCAGATGACCTTCGCTTGCAGGGAAGCCCATCTGCCTTGGACATGATCAAATCCCTGCCTGTTTCGAGTGGTGTTCTGGGGGACACAAACCAGTTCGACGGGCGTGCGCAGGGGTCGGAAGGTTCCGGCACGGTGAACCTGCGCGGCTTGGGCGCTTCGCGGACGCTTGTTCTCCTTGATGGGAAACGGCTGGCGCCGAACCCCTTTGCCTTCGCAGGCAATGGCTCTGTTGACACGAATATCCTGCCGCTGGCCGCAATTGGCCGCATTGAAGTACTCAAGGATGGCGCCGCAGCCACCTACGGTTCCGATGCTGTAGCGGGCGTTGTGAACTTCATTACCCGGAATGATTTTGAAGGGTTCGAACTCAGCGGCGATTACAAATACGTTGATGGCTCGGACGGCGATTACAAGATCGCAGCAGTCGGAGGGTGGAATGTAGGGACAGCGAATTTCCTGCTTGCCGCAGGCTATCAGCATCGTTCTGAGCTGGCCGCAACAGAACGCGATTGGGCTGTGCGGGATTACCTTGATAACCCCCAAGGCGGCTGGTCGCTTGTGGGTAATCCTGGGGCTTTCCTTCCGGTTGCCTTCGTGGGCGGCGTGCCGACCCCTGTGCAGGGCGTGACGCGAGATCCCGCTTGTGGGAACTTTGCAGGTACGCCTCTTTTCTCCGGCGCCACACCGGTCTGTGGCTTTCAGTTCACGCCGTATGACAACATCACCGAGGAAGAAAAGAGATATCAGGTTTTCGGGAAGGCGAATTTTGAGCTTACCGAAAAGCACAACCTGTCACTTCAGGCGTTTTACTCGTCGACTGAAGTGCCGAAGATCGCCTTCTCGCCGTCGTTCCCACCTGTGGGTGGCGCCAGCTCTCCCACCGCGGATGCGTCGCTCGTCCCGGGCCAGTTCTTTGTCCCGGCGACGAATCCAGGGTTTCAGACCCTGATTGCGCAGAATCCTGGTCTTGTTTCGCCAGCAGCTCAGGGTGCGTTCATGATCGCCACGCGCCCACTCGGCTATGGTGGCAATGCGCTGGCCGGGGGGCGTGGTTCCGAGCGGAGTATGCGAGAGTATGAGCATTACCGCGTATCGGCGGAGCTCAAGGGCGAGCTTACTGAATCGATCAACTACACCGCGTCGCTTACTACGGGCTCTCAGACCGGCCGCCGGACCAATGAAGATACCGTCGTCAACCGGTATGCTTTGGCGCTACGCGGGCTGGGCGGGTTTGGCTGTGATGTTGCTGCCAACACGCCCGGACAGAATGGATGTCTCTGGTTCAATCCGTTCTCAAACGCTCTGCCTCAAAACATGGTTACCGGCGCGACCAACCCCAACTACAACTCGGCGGCCGGTAACTCACTCGACGTTCTGGATTTCATACTGGAAGATTCCTTCACCGAGCAGGAAATCAAACTGACGGTCATTGAGGCTGTGCTGGATGGACAGCTCCCGATCACCCTCGGAAACGGGAATATCGGATGGGCTTTCGGTGGACAGTATCGCGAAGAGGAGTTTGATCGTCAGTATAATGACATCGCTAACCTCAACGTTACCCCCTGTATCGCAACTGTAACAACCGGCACGACCACCTGTGCCCAGCCGGTCGGCGCACTTGGATTCCTTGCTGGCTCCCGGCCTCTGAATGCTTCTCAGGATGTGGTCGCCCTGTTCGGCGAGCTCAGCCTGCCGTTCACGGAGAACTTCAATGCTCAGCTTGCGGCCCGGTATGAGGATTATGGTGGCGATATTGGTTCGACTTTCGACCCTAAGCTCTCTCTTCGGTGGCAGATAGCTGAACCCCTTGCTCTCAGGGCCTCCGTCGGCACTACTTTCCGGGGGCCCGCGCTGACGCAAGTGGCTACGGGTTCTGTGACGTCTCTGCAGAACGTGGGCGGGACCTTCCGCGCGGTAGATATTGCAGGCAATCCTGGCCTGAAGCCGGAAAGCGCGCTGACATACAATGTCGGCGGCATTCTCCGGACAGGAAACTTCAGGATGACCCTCGACTACTGGAATTTCGATTTCGACGATTCCGTCGTGACGGAGCCTGTTGCCAGCATGGTTAGCGCCATGTTCCCCAACGGCGCTACTGGGGCAAATAATTGCGGCAATCCAACCTTCGCTGGACTTGAGGCGCGCTTCACGTTCACCGGTGCCTGCGCACTTGGCAACGTGTCGCGCCTTTCAACTCAGTACACGAATGGCCCAAACATCAAAACGTCTGGTATCGACCTCAGCGCAGACTACACATTTGAGGACGTAGTTCGCGCTGGCTTGGACGTCGAGGTGGGCTTCAGCGGCTCTCACGTTCTTGAGTATGACGTCGGTGAAGTCTCGGTCGAGGGAATTGTGGTCGGTCAGCCTTTTTCGGCTGTCGGCTTCCTGAACTTCCAGACGATTGCCACCCCGCTGCCGGAGACCAAGTTCGAGGCTTACATCAACGGCTCTACGGACAACATCAACGCACGTCTCACAGCCAGATATATCGGAGAGTATCAGGATCAGCGAGCCGTGCTGTTCGACGTTCCGAATACTGCAACTGGAACATCGGTTCCGACGCCTCAGGGCAGAACGATCGATTCTTTTGTCAGCTACGACGCAACAGTTGTCTGGTCGCTTCCGTATGAAACGACTGTGTCGTTCTCAGTCGAGAACATTCTGGACACAGATCCACCGTTTGCTCGTCTCGAGCTGAACTATGATCCGTTCACGGGCGATGCTATCGGCCGCACGTTCAAAATCGGTTTCACCAAGCGTTTTGGCGCCGGTAGCTGATAGGTCTTAAACTTTTGAAATCAGGGCGGCCCTCGGTATCGGGGGCCGTTCTTTTTATGGTGCACCAAAGAAAAAGGGCGGCCCATGGGCCGCCCTTCCTGTTTGATCCTGGCCAGGTGGCCGGTGATCTTAGTAGACGTAGGTCAGTTCCAGACCGAGCAGGCGACCTTTTTTCAGCGGCGAGAAGGTGCCGCCGGCGGGAAGCGCCGGATAGGAATAGTTCAGACCCGTCGAGTTGGGGCCAGGGAAGGGCAGCTGGGTGTCGTTGCCGAGCTGCACTTCGTCGAGCAGGTTCTTGCCATAGAGAGAGGCAGAGAGGCCCTGCACCGGCGTTTCCCAGGTCACGTTCACATCGACCATGTTTGCATCCTGGATCCAGCCGAAGTTGCTGTCCGTGTACGCAATACGGTCGCGGTACTGGTAGTTCGCGCGGGCAACGACCGCGCCGGAGGTGCCCAGATCAAACTCCTTCATGAGACCAACACCATAGGTGATCGGCGGCACGCGGGGCAGATCGAGGTTGACGTCTGCATCATTGATGACGCCGTCGCCATTCAGATCGAAGAAGACCCGGTCATAACCTGCATCCATGAAGCCGACATTGAACGATGCCAGCAGCGTGTCTGTAACGGCGACGCGGCCGTCAAACTCAAGACCGTAGATCGTAGCGTCTGCAGTATTGATGATGTTCTGGACAACGCCGGAAGCTCCAGCGGTGTTCACTTCACGCTGCATGTCGCCCACTTCGGTCATGAAGGCTGCGCCGTTGACCTGAATTCGGCCATCAGAGCTCTGTGCCTTGAAGCCGACTTCATAGGAGTCAACTTCTTCCTCGTCAAAACCGAGGCTGCCGGTTTGTGCGACAAACTGGTTGAAGATCGGGATATCGGTGATGCGGAAGTTGTAGCCGCCCGAACGGAAGCCTTTGGTATAGTGGCCATAAGTTTGGACGTTGTCGTTCCAGAAGTACTGCAGGCCAACTTTCGGCGTCCAGTTCTTCCACTCGTTCGAATCGCGGAAGCCGTTGGGTTCCTGGACAGTGCCGCCCGAGATGAGCCCGATCAGAGCATTGTTCCCATCTGGTGAGCATGTGCCCTGGATCACGGAGCAGGGGTTGCGCGGACGGATGTAGATCACGTCACCAGCTTTTTCCTCAACCGAGTAGCGCACGCCAACGGTGGCAATCAGCTTGTCCGTGATCGAATAATCGATGTTCGCGAAGGCGCCCCACACGGTGTGATCGAGTTTGCCGCCGCCGTAGAAGCCCCACGGAATGGAAGCCGGAAGGGTTGCCGGGCGCGTGCTCGGAAGGTTGCGGATCTCTGTGTAGTCCAGAGTCTGCTCGAAGTAGTAGACGCCTGTCGTCAGGTCGAGCTTGTCGAACGTGCCGGCATAGCGCAGCTCGTTGGAGTACTGTTCCTGATTGAATTCGGCGTTGGAGTGGAACAGCGTGAAGGGCGTCGCGTCGATATCGCTGGAGGAGGTCGACTCATACTTGCGGTAGCCGAAGATGTTGGTGATCACGCCGTTGCCGAAGCCGACATCCAGATCGGTGCGCAGCGAGCCCTGAATGGTTTCGCTTTCGCCGAAGCCCGGATTGTTGATCGAGAAATCGAAATTGTCGCGGTCAAAATAGGCGTGGTTTTTGCCAGAAGGACCATCAGAGCGCGAGTCGGTGTATTCGAGTTTACCGAGAAAGGTCAGCGAATCGGTCGGCATGAACTCCAGCGCGCCGCGATAGGTCAGTGCACGCAGCTGGCCGTGGTTCTCGCCATTGTAGAGGTTCTTGAAGTAGCCGTCGTCATAATTGTAGGAGACGCCAAGCTTCCCGTTCAGGACGTTTTCGATCAGGGGGCCCGAAACAATAGCCTGAAGATTGCTGTTGGGGCCGCCGCGGCCGCTGTCGATGGGGCTTTCGATGCTGCTGCGGAGCTTCATCGAGAATTCGTCGGTCGGGTTCGCGGTATTGACGACGATTGCGCCGCCCGTGGTGTTGCGGCCAAAGAGAAGACCTTGCGGGCCACGCAGGACTTCGATGCTGTCCAGGTCGAACATGTCGACGACAACGCCGTTGTTGACGCCGAGATAGACGCCATCAATGAAAACGCCGACGGCCGGGTCGATCGAGGGGATGGAGGAGTTCACGCCGAGGCCGCGAATGGCGAAGTTGGCCGTGCCGCGCGCGGTGCCCACATCGTCGAGCGAGACGTTGGGTGCCGAATAGCTCAGGCTTTCGAGCGTCGTGACGTTGAGGGCGTCGAGGGTGTCAGCATTGAATGCCGTCATGGCAACTGCGACAGTCTGCACGTCTTCGACGTTTGCTTTCTTGGTGGCGGTCACGGTGACCGTGCCAAGCACGCGATCGATTGCGGATTCGCGCGCAGCTGTTTCTTCGGGAGTTTCCTGCGCATAGGCGGGGGCGAACAGGATGAGGGCTGCGGAAGCAGACGTCATCAGCATTTTGTTGAGCGTCATTTCTGGGAGTTTCCTCTAGTACTTATCGGTGCCAGCGGTGTCTGGCCCTTGCGCACTAAATAGACGGTTATCAAGCATTTGAAATATTTGCTGCGGTGCAATAATTGGCTTTAGAGTCCAAGTGTTGCCCGTGGGTCACGCAAAACAATAGTTCCATTTCGGAACTTATGTTGATTCTTAAATTGCACCCAGTGCTTCGCCCGTCACTTTCCCCACTTCGCGCGCCGCTGTTCTTGCTGTTGCAGAGATGTGAGTAAGGTTCAGAAATCCGTGTACCATTGAAGGATATTCCTTCTCGCTCACCTGGATGCCCATGGCGCGGAGCTTTGCGGCGTAGGCCAGACCTTCGTCATGCAGCGGATCCCATCCGCACACGATAATATGGGCAGGCGGAAGATTCCGGAGTTCTTCGGCAGGTGCAAACAAAGGTGATATTCGGGGGTCCATAAAGGTTTCCGGACTGGGCAGATAATGTCCCCGGAAGAATTCGAACAGCCCAACGGAAATGAAGAATCCACTCTCCTGCGGCGACATCTTCTTGCTGCGAATGTCCGCAAACTGCAGAAGCGGGTAGAGAAGCAGCTGGAAGGCCGGCATGGGGCCGCCCTCGCGGTTCATCTGTTGGCAGATGAAGGCAGCGAGGTTCCCGCCGGCGCTATCGCCGGCAACGGCAATCCGGCGATGGTCGATGCCGATCTCCTCGCCGTGATGGCTGATCCACTGCCAAGCGGCGAGCGCGTCGTCATGTGCGCAGGGAAAGCACGTTTCCGGCGCAAGCCGGTAATCGATGGCCAGCACCCGGCACCGCGATCCCTCCGCCATCCGGCGGCAAATCATGTCATGACTTTCCAGGTCACCCAATACAAAGCCGCCGCCATGGAAAAACAGAATGCCTGGGCCAGGCGGAATGCCCGCGCCTAGCGGTACGTAGAGCCGCGCTTTGAGGGGGCCGGAGGGGCCAGGGACGGTGAGCAGCTTGACTTCGGCCAGTTCCGGCGCATCGGGCTCTCCGGAATAATCCATCCTGAAGAATTGCTGGCGAAGCCGCTCAATCGGCAGGCGCAGATCAGGTGGCTGCATCTCAGGGAGGTGCAACTTTTCTCTGAAATTCCGGAAGGCATCATCAAATGTCATGCGCCACACACCTGCTCGGCAATTCCGGCGATGTGATGGCGCATGCGCGATGAAACAAGGGGTAGGGCGTCCTGGTGGCCCTTATAGCTGGATGACCCCGGGGCCGGGTGGCTCTGCATAAAGCGCCTGAACCAAGGCTGCCCGGCGGGAGATCACGAGGCGCTGGTTTACATAGCCTTTGTCAGTGATTTCGCCCGCGTCGATGCTGGGCGGTTCGGTCATGACAAGCACCCGTTTGATCCGGCGGGAAGAGCCCGGTTCGCCTGCGTTGAAGGCTGCTGCCTTGCGGCCAAGGTCTGCCATCAGCGCCGCAAAGCCCTTGGCGGTGTCGCCTGACGCTTTGGCATATTGCTCCACTGTGACCGGAGAGGGCCAGACCAGCGCGGTGGCGTAATCCTTGTCCTGGCCGCAGATTACGGCGTCGAAGATGAGCGGAGAGCAGGCAGCAACGAAATCTGGCCGCAACGTTCCCACCGACACCCATGTGCCGGAAGACAGCTTGAAATCTTCGCCCACCCGGCCATCGAAGATGAGGCCTTGATTGGGATCGTTCTCATCAACGAACTTCACTGCATCTCCGAGGCAGTAGAAGCCTTCCTCATCAAAGACTTCGGCGTTCTTCTTCGGATCGTTGAGATAGCCCGGCATGACGCTCGGGCCTTTGACGCGTACTTCCAGCTTTTCACCATTGGGGACCAGCTTGAGGGTCGTGCCGGGAAGCGGAAGGCCAACCAGGCCAACCCGCTCAACTTCCCAGTGGACCACGGTGATGCCTTGCGTCTCGGTGGCGCCGTACATGGTGATGATGGGAATACGGCGGCCGGTCGCCTTGATCGAAAGCGCCTGAAGGCGATCATAGAGGTCGTCTGAAAGCGTGGCGCCACCATAGCCGATAGAGCGCATGTTCTTGAAGAAGGCCTTCAGGAGGCCTTCGTCCTGCTCCATCGCCTCTGCGAGCATAGCCAGCGCGATTGGCGCGGTCCCGAAGGTCGACGGGCTGCACTCGTGGATGTTGCGGAGGGTTTCATGGAAAAGGGCCGGGGTGGGCTTGCCGCCATCAATCCAGAAGGTGGCTCCATTCCAGAGGGCGCCGTTGAAATTCACATTCGATCCCGAAATGTGGTTCCAGGGCAGCCAGTCGAGCACATTGGCGACCTTGTCCGGATCATAGTCGGGGTCGCGCGCATCATCCCGCAAGCCTTCCTGGCCGGCGATCATGGAGCACATGGAGCCTTGCGTTTGCGGAACGGGTTTGGGGAGGCCTGTGGAGCCTGATGTGAAAAGATACTTCGCGACCGTATCGTCGCCGAGCGTCGCCATAGCGTCTGCGACAGCGGGGGTCGGTACGGTTGCGACAAGATCGTCAAACCGGCGCACGGAATTGTCCCCGCCAGGGTCGGCGCTGACAATAGTGCAGTTCTCAGCGCCGAGCGCGGCAATGCCTTTCTGGAAGGGGGCCAGCTGCTCGGCAAAGATTATGGCGGGCTTCACCGTGTTGTAGCAATGCTTCAGCTTGTCGAAATCATTGGACATGGTCGAGTAGGGAACGGAGATGGGGGCGGCAGGCGCGCCAATCTTCTGGGCCGCCAGAATGATCAGGGCGGCGCGGATGGAGTTGCCCGAAAGGATCATCACGGGCGCGTCCGGGCCAGCGCCCAGATCAAGGAAAGCCTGGGCCAGGGAATCTGTCAGCCGCTTTGCTTCGCCGTAGGTGATCTCGATCCATTGATCCGTATTCGGATCACGCTCCTTGATGAAGACCCTCTCAGGATGCAGCGCCGCGCGTTCGTCCAGCGCGTGCGGGATAGTGGCGGGGCGAGCGCCCGGTGCCTGCCGGGACCTGATATAGATGGCGCCGCCCTTGCGGGTCATTTCGACATCAGGTGTCTTTTGCGGCAGGGGGCGAAACGGGGGAAGGGATTGACCCTCGGCCATGGGAGTTCCTCCGGAAGTATGAATTATCTTTCCGGAGGATAACTTGCCTGTGAGCGCGCGCAACAGGTGACGCCGCGCCAAGAGCCGGTCAGCTGACGCCGTCTTCGGCTTTCACCGCGCTCACCGCATGGTCGAGCGCTTTCTGCATCAGGGCTTCATCCAGTGCTTCAGCCATAACGCGAATAAGCGGCTCGGTTCCGGATTTGCGCACAACCATCCGACCACGGTCGGCGAGCATATCATCCGCCTCTGCCAGCGCGGCCTTGACCCTATCACTTTCGAGAGGGTTCGCGCCGGAATAGCGTATGTTAACGAGCTTTTGTGGCGCGGGCTTGAAGACGCGCAGCATGTCTGATGCCTTGCCACCGCGGGCGGCGAGCACTGACAGGACCTGAAGTCCTGCCAGAAGGCCATCTCCTGTCGTGGAGACGTCCGACAATATGATGTGCCCGGACTGTTCGCCCCCGAGATTAAATCCGTGTGCGCGCATATGCTCGCCCACGTATCGATCGCCGACCTTTGTTCGGGCGAGGGTCAAGCCCTCGGCTTTCAGAAATTCCGACAGCCCCATATTTGACATGACGGTCGCGACCATGCCGCCGCCCTTGAGGCGGCCGGTGCGGTGCATCTCTCCGGCAATGAGACCCATTACCTGATCCCCATCCGCTTCCATGCCTGTCTCATCTATCACGATCAGCCGGTCCGCGTCGCCGTCCAGGGCGATGCCGATATCCGCGCCGGTTTCCAGAACGGCTGCTTTCAGAGCGCCGGTTGCCGTCGAGCCGACGCCGGCATTGATATTCACACCATCGGGCGCGTTGCCGATGACCGTAAGCTGCGCGCCAAGTTCTCTCAGCGCTGCTGGCGCGGTCTCGAAACCTGCTCCGTGCGCGCAATCGAGCACGACCTTCAGTTTTGAAAAGTCTCGCGCCCCGGTCAACGTGTCGAGGCAGCGCCGGACATATCGGGCTGGGGCGCCCGCAAGCTCGCGGGGGAGGGCGATTTCTGCGGGGGCAGCGTAGTCTCCCTCGAGCGCCGCGCTCATGCTGGCCTCCAGTGCCTCCTCAACGGTATCGTCAAACTTCACACCATCGGGACTGAAGAGCTTGAGGCCATTGTCTTCGAACTTGTTATGGCTCGCCGAGACCATTACGCCGAGGGCGGCCCCGGTTTCGCGGGCCATCAACGCGACGGCGGGCGTCGGCACTACGCCCAGGCGCACGGGGGTTATGCCCATGGAGGCAAAACCGGCGATCAGGGCTGCTTCTATCATTTCGCCGGACCGGCGCGTATCGCGGCCGATCACCACTTCGCGCCCGCCTTGCGGCGCGAAGGTCCGCGCAGCCGCTATGGAGAGGCGCAGCGCCGTTTCGGCGGTCATCGGCTTCTTGTTGATGCGGCCGCGGATGCCGTCCGTTCCAAAATACTGGCGTGCCATGCTTTCCTCCGAGGACGGCCGTTCAGCGCGGCGTCACATCTCCAAAGACGACAAAACTGGGATTATCGTATCCGCGTTCTCTTTTGCCATAAAGAAGGGGTTCGCCGGTGATCGTCAGGACGCGCCCTCCGGCAGCTTCCACAACGGCCTGGCCCGCGGCTGTATCCCACTCCATCGTGCGACCAAGACGCGGGTACACGTCCGCTTCCCCTGCCGCCACGAGACAGAATTTCAGAGCAGATCCAGCACCCTTGATTTCAGCAATCGGATACCGGGAGAGCCACTCATCCGTATCGGGACTGCGATGGGATTTCGAAGCAACCGCAGTCAGACCAGCCGCGGGGGCGGGCCGGATTCTCAGCGGTGCACGTTTGGTGGGAACCGGGCCGTCGGGGGCGGCTTTTGCCTGCCAGGCGTGCGTGGGGCTTTCTGCCACGAACAGACGGTGCTGCGCGGGAACGTAGACAACTCCCATGACCGGGCGGCCATGTTCGATAATGGCAATGTTCACGGTGAACTCGCCGTTCTTGGCGACGAACTCCTTGGTGCCATCCAGCGGGTCGACGAGCGCAAAGCGGGCGCCATGTTCCGGGATATGGCCTCCTGCGACGGATTCCTCGGCAATGACCTGCAGGCTGGGGTCTGCTTCAGCGAGGCCCTTCAGGATGACCGCTTCAGCGAGACCATCGGCTTCTGTCAGGACCGAATGGTCATCCTTGTGGCTGACGCTGAAATCCGTGCGGTAGACCCGCATGATCTCTTTTCCAGCGGCGAGAGCGATGGCGGCGAGAGTGGTGGCGTTGAGAGACATCTGTGAGCTGACGGCCTTCAACGCATCACGTCAAGCAGTTCGACTTCGAACTGCAGGGCCGTGTTGGGCGGGATCGGGCCGCCTGGCGTGCCCTGTTCGCCATAGCCAAGCTCGGAGGGAATGTAGAGCATCCAATGGTCGCCGGGTTTCATCATGGCGAGGGCCTCGACCCAGCCGCTGATCAGCTGATTGGAGGGGAACACTTCCGGATCGCCGCGCTGGTAGGAACTGTCGAACAGCTCGCCTGTGTCCGCCAGGCGGCCTTCATAGTGCACGACAACGAGTTGCCCGCCGACGGGCGGCTGGCCTGCGGCATCTCCGCTTTTCAGAATGATGTATTGCAGTCCGCTATCAGTCTTCTGGACTTCGGGAAGCTCGGGATTCCAAGGATAGTATTTTGCCCAGGCGGCCGCGTCCGATTTCTTGGGTTCCACGATGCCGAGAAGCGACACGTAGAAGACAAGATCGTCTCCAGCCTTGATGACATTCCCGCGCGCCTGCTGGCCGTAGGCGAAGCGATTGGGAATGTAGAAGACAAACTCGTCGCCTTCGCTCATCTCCTGAAGGCCGATGGTCCAGCCGGGGATGACCTGGTCCAGGCGGAATTCGGCGGGTGAGCCCCGATCCAGGGAGGAATCGAATTTTTCCCCGGTCGGCAGGCGGCCATCATAATGCACGCTGACCCGGTCAGACGAGACCGGCTTCTTGCCGTCCTTGGGGCCTTCTTTCACGACAATATACTGGACACCGCTTTCCGTCGTCACGATCCCTTTGGCGTCAGGGTTCCAGGGAAGGTATTTATCGACAGGAGATGTCATAGCGGATTCCTCGGCAGCGCCTTGGGTTTGCGGGGCGCAAGCGGCCAGCGAAACGCTGAGAGCTGCGGCGATAAATAAGGCGCGGAACATGGCGCTAGCCTCCTGAAAGGGCTGAATTGTCGGGTGCTCTCTAGGCTGGTTTCCCGGGTTAGTCACGTGTCCCGGAGGGGTACCCTAAATGGCGCGGGGCGGGTATCCCGCCTGCGCCAGGGCGTCGATGACTTCCTGCGTGTGCTGGCTGTCCCGCGTTTCCATCAGGATGTCGAACTCGGCGCCTTTGGCCGGCACATCCAGTGCAATCCGGTTATGCGCCACTTCCATGATGTTTGCGCCCTGATCCCCGATGATCTTGGACACCAATGCCAGAAGGCCGGGCCGGTCATCCCCCACGATGCGGATGCGGGCCAGGCGGTTCTCGCGAACGAGCGCGCGCGTCAGGACGGAAGCGAGAAGGCGCGTGTCGATATTGCCGCCACAGAGCACCAACCCCACGTTCCGCCCGTAAAAGCGGGAAGGGTGAGCGAGCAGAGCGGCCAGGCCTGCGGCGCCAGCTCCCTCGGCAATGGTTTTCTCGACTTCCACGAAGAGGGTGATGGCCCGCTCCAGATGTTCTTCCTCCACAAGAACAATGTCATCGACAAGTTCCTGGGCGATCAGGCGGGTCAGCTGACCCACTTCCTTGACCGCAATGCCCTCGGCGATCGTGGCCCCGCCCATTTTGGGCGACTTGCCGCGCAGCGCCGCATGCATGCAGGGATACATCGCTGCTTCCACGCCAATGATCTTGATATCAGGCTTCAGGGCTTTTGCGGCAACAGCGATGCCGCTGATCAGGCCGCCCCCGCCGATCGGAACCACGAGCGTATCGAGGTACGGATTGTCCGCCAGCATTTCCACCGCGATTGTGCCCTGGCCGGCAATGATGTCCGCATCATCAAAGGGGTGGATGAAGGTCAGGCCTTCTTTCTCGCCCAGCTTCAGGGCGTATTCCTTGGCCTCGTCAAAGATCATGCCCTCCAGCACCACGCGGGCGCCATGGTCACGGGTATGCTCCACCTTGTTGAAGGGGGTGGTCTCGGCCATCACGATGGTGGCTGGAATGCCGAGGCGGCGCGCGTGATAGGCAACGCCCTGGGCATGGTTACCGGCTGATGCGGCAATGACGCCGGCTTTCTTTTCCTTATCGGAAAGTTTCACCAGCTTGTTCAGGGCGCCACGTTCCTTGAAGGCGGCGGTGAACTGGCGGTTTTCGAGTTTGACCCAGACCTGTGCGCCGGTGATCGCCGAGAGCGTTTTCGAATGCGCGAGTTCTGTCCGCTCAATCTGCCCTTCAAGCACTTTGGCAGCGGCCTGTATGTCGGCCAGGGTAACGGGCAGGGGAGAGGTCAGGGTATCGGGCATGATAAAGGGTTCCGGCAAAGCGGCCGCACCCTATTCGGGCGGGGGTTAATTTACAAGCAATCCTGCTGCGCCTGGGGCAGGGTCGTGCTCCGCCACCCAGTGATTGCCGGCCACCTGGACGAGTTGCGGCTGGTACTGATCCACATCCGGATCATCTACCAGCTTCGACTTGAGGAAACGGAGGGCGGCGCGGCTGTCGAGGGGGCTGGGCAAATCGCCAGTCAGTTTTACACGCTCACGAGCGCGCTCGCCGCGCGGATCGGCATTCGGGACTGCCGCGATCAGGCCCTGCGTATAGGGGTGGCGGGCATCTTCATAGATAGCGTTCCGGTCTGCGAGTTCGACGATCCGCCCAAGATAAAGCACCATCACCCGATGGCTGATCTGGCGGACGACGGCGAGGTCGTGGCTGATGAAAATCATTGAGAGGCCGAACTCCTTCTGAAGTTCGATCAGCAAATCGACGACCTGCGCCTGAACCGACACATCCAGGGCGGAAACCGCTTCGTCACAGATAACGAGCTGGGGTTTCAGGATCATCGCCCGGGCAATCCCGACACGCTGGTTCTGGCCGCCGGAGAGTTCGTGCGGATAGCGGTTGATGAGGTTTGGATCGAGCCCGACACGCGGCAGAATTTCGCGTACCCTTGCCTCGCGCTCGGAGCGGGAGAGGTCCGGCTCATGCACCAGCAGAGGCTCCGCCACTGAGGCACCGATGGTCATGCGGGGATCAAGGCTCGCAAGGGGATCCTGGAAGACGATCTGGAGTTCATCGCGAAGGCCGTCCATCTCGCTGCGGCTGGCCTTGGCAATGTCCTTGCCAAGCCAGGCAACCTTGCCGGCAGTCGGTGGAATGAGCCGCAGCACACCCCGTGCCAGTGTCGATTTTCCGCACCCGGATTCTCCGACCACGCCCAGAGTCTCGCCGGGTTTCAAGTCGAAACTCACGCCGTTCACGGCTTTGAGGGGTTTGCGCTTTCCAAGCAGGCCGCCTTTGATCTGGATAGGGAAGTGAACCTTCATATCGTCGACCTGCAGAATTGGTTTTGTATCTGCGGCGGGTGGGGCCGACAGCGGGGGGCGTCCCGGCGGGTCAGGCATATCCAGGCGCGGCACAGCCGCCAGAAGCATTTTGGTATAGTCGTGCTTGGGGGAATAGAAGATTTCGTCAGTTGTGCCCTGCTCGACGATCTCGCCATGGCGCATCACGATCACCCGGTCACACATGCGGGCAACCACCCCCATATTGTGCGTAATCAGAACAATTCCGGTGCCTGTTTCGCGCTTGAGTTCATCCATCAGTTCCAGAACCTGGGCCTGGACAGTCACGTCGAGCGCTGTGGTGGGCTCATCCGCAATCAGAACCTTCGGCCCGCAGAGCATTGCGATGGCAATCATCACGCGCTGCCGCATGCCGCCCGAAAGTTCATGCGGAAACTGTTCCATGCGCCGGGCTGCCTCCGGGATGCGCACATGCTCCAGCCATTCGATGCAGCGTTCATTGGCTTCTGCGCCCTTGAGGCCCTTATGCAACGCCAATATCTCGCGCATCTGCGCGCCGACGGTCATGTGGGGCGTAAGGCTTGTCAGTGGATCCTGAAAGATCATCGACATTTCAGCGCCGCGTATATCGCGCAGCTGTGCCACCGAGGCTGTCAGCATTTCGGTGTCACCGAAGCGGATGCTGCCTTCGGCCTTGCCGTTTCCGGCAAGCAGGCCCATGGCCGCAAGGGCGGACTGGCTCTTGCCAGAACCGCTTTCGCCCACGATGCCAACGCACTCGCCAGGCGAAACGCCGAAGGAAATTCCCTTCACGGCGTTCACGGTGCCATCGGGCGTCTCGAAATCGACCTTCAGGCCGGTCACAGTCAAAAGTGTCATAACCATGACGAGTAACGGGCCGGGGCCGGGGCGCAAGAGGCAGCAGCAGATTCAGAGCGCAGAAAACGCCGCGCCAGCTGATTAGCAGGCGCGGCGCTCTCGTTTAAGCAATACCAGTCTGGGGTTGGGATGGGAGGCTGGTATTGCCTCGATCTGATCGTGGCCAGATCAGAACTTATAGCCGAGACCCACGCCTACGATCAGTGGGTTGATGTCCACATCCGCATTCACCTTGGCGCCGAGCGCGGTGGTGAAATCGACTGTAACATCGGTATTGATCCAGACCTTCTTGATGTCGGCATTCAGCGCCCAGCCACCTTCCTTGCCATCTAGATCGTAGTCAAACCCGACTTGAAGGGCAGGACCGAAGCTCGGATCATAGTCGATCCCGTCCGCCACCGGGCCGGCATCTTCATTGAAGAAGAAGGTCGCATTGACCCCAGCGCCCACATACGGCTTGAAACGGGTGCCGTTCTGGAAATGGTATTGCAATGTCAGGGTCGGGGGCAGAAGCCAGACATCGCCCAGATCGATATTGGCATTGGTCAGGGCGCCCGGCACCGTCACGCTGGTTGCTTTCACATCATGGGGTGTCACCCCGAGGATCAGCTCTGCGGCGATACTCTTGGTGAAGAAATAGGTGATGTCGAGTTCCGGGACGTACTGGTCGCCGATGTCCACGCCGCCCTGCAGGCGCGTGTTACCTACGGACAGAGCGCCGGATTCGTCGGGCAGAACGCCGATGACGCGTGCGCGCACCATCCAGGGGTTATCATCGGCCGATGCCGTGCCGGCAAATCCCATCAGGGCTGTGCCTGCCATCAAGGTGGCTGCGAGGAGCTTTTTCATTGTCGAAACCCGCTGTTTTTGTGAGTGATGAGATACAGGTAAGCCTCTGGAATTAAAGGCGAAATTGCCCAGTTTGCCGCGCGGCTCCGAGCCGCGCGGCACATGCGCTCATTTAGGTACTCGTCCGTATTGAGATAAAAATCAGGGGCAGCGATGCTGGATACCAACTGCGTCCTGCTACCTTGGGAGGTGCGGCGCTGTGAGCAGCGCGCTGCCCTAGGGAAAGGCTTGCCTTGACGCAGCGCACTTGGGAACATGGCGCGTTTTCCGCCTTCTGGAGCTTCCCATGCCGGTTATGAATTTCCTCACGCAGTGCGTCTTCGATTCTGGCGCACTCAAACAGCTTTCCAAACTCGCAAAGGCGCGGGGCATCACGCGCCCCTTCATCGTGACGGATGCGGGCATCAAGGCTTCCGGCATCCTTGCAAAGGTCGAAGATGCACTCGACGTCGCCCCTGCCGGCGTCTTTGCCGAAACCGTGCCCAACCCCACCGAGGCGCAAACCAAGATCGCGACCGCGCTCTACAAGGAATCCGGCGCTGACGGGATCATAGCTGTGGGCGGTGGTTCTTCCATGGACCACGCCAAGGCAATTGGCCTGATGGCGAGCCATGAAGGGCCTCTGGAAAATTTCGCGGCGATCGTCGGCGGCTCTAAGCTGGTCGGCAAGATTCCGCCGCTGATCGCCATCCCGACAACGGCGGGAACCGGCTCGGAAGTGTCCATCGGCATGGTCATCATCATGGAGAATGGGCGGAAGGAAACCTTTGCCTCGCCCAATCTCATTCCGCTTGTCGCCCTCTGTGATCCGGACCTTACCATCGGTCTTCCGGCCGGGCTCACAGCAGCAACCGGTATGGACGCGCTGACGCATTGCATCGAGGCTGTGCTCACGCCGGCAATTAATCCGCCTGCGGAAGCTATCGGCTATGACGGCGCACACCGCGCGTTCGGGATGGGCATGCTGAAGCGTGCCGTCAAGGATGGCTCGGATGAAGAGGCCCGCTGGCACATGATGATGGCGAGCTATGAAGGAGCGCTCGCCTTCGTGAAGGGGCTTGGCGGGGTTCATGCGCTCAGCCATGCCGCTGGGCGGCTGCATGAGAAGAAGCTTCACCACGGCACGCTGAACGCCGTTTTCCTGCCGCACATCCTGCGATTCCATAATGGCGCCGCAGACGAAAAGTATGCCCGCCTGCGCCAGGCGATGGGCCTCAAGGCCGGCGCGGATCTGGCCGATGCCATTCAGGATCTCAACAATGCCATCGGCATTCCGCCCACGCTGAGCGCCATGGGCCTGACGGCATCGGATGGGCCGGGGATCGTTGAATATGCTCTGGTGGATCTTGCCCATGCGGGCAACCCCCGTGCGATGAGCGCCGACGACTACGCAGCCGTTTACGAGATCGCGCTGGGCTGAGGAACTTCCATGAAGCGCCGCTTTGCTCCGATACTCAAGATGGCTGGCAGCCATCATGGGGGAGAGCGGGCGGCGCTTGAGAAGTCGCGCAACACGCACGCGGTCATGCATCTGGAGAAAGTGCCGTCCAGCCGGCTTCTCTCGGTAATGACGCGCTGTGTGTTCAATGCGGGGTTCAACTGGAAGGTCATAGAAGCAAAGTGGCCGGGCTTTGAGGTGGCCTTTGAGGGGTTCGATCCGGGCAAGCTTGCCTTCTTCGGCGACGAGATGATGGACCGTCTGCTGGCGGACGAGCGGATCGTGCGCAACGGACAGAAGATCCGGGCAACGCTCGAGAATGCAAGGTTCGTTGCAGATGTCGACCAGGAGGAGGGCGGTTTCGGCCGCTTTCTCGCAAGCTGGCCAGCGACGGATCAGCTTGGCTTGCTTACACTCCTGAGCAAGCGCGGCTCACGCCTTGGCGGGGCAACGGGACAGTACTTCCTGCGTTTTGCTGGATGGGATGCGTGGATTGCGTCGCCCGATGTCTGCGCCGCTCTGGCGCGCGAGGGCATTCTGGACAGCCCGGCAGCTACCAGCAAGCGCGATCTCACCGCGCTGCAGGAAGCAATCAATGAGTTTCATTCCGACAGCGGATTACCGCGGGCGCAGATCAGCCGGCTGCTCGCGATGAGTGCCGGCTGACACGGTGGCGGGCCTATTCGGCGGCCATCTCCGGCAGGCCGAGCGCCGCTTCCACATCGGCCCAGTTCACGACCTTGAAGTTCTGGTTCTCTCCAGACCTGGGATTGCCGTCATCCTGCACGATCAGAACCCCGCGGGGGAAGCCGGGCAGGGCGCCGGAAAAAGCGTCCAGCCCGTCTGTATGGGTCACCTCATCTATGTCCAGCGCTTCATTGGCGATAATTGAAAAGCTGCCGCGCGGCGCGTGCGGCGCTTGCCGGTCATAAACAACGAAGCGGTTGGCTGCCTGCGCGGACGCCACCACCCAGCCTGCGCCATTCCCGCCTCTCCAGATCGATACCCCTTCCACATCGGCCACGAGGCCAGCGGCGCCACCAACCGTGTCGACCAGCACAGGCTGGGGCGCTTCTTCGCGATAGGCGACCGTCCACAGGCCTCTGTCTTCTTCTCCGACAAAGATGAGCCCGTTGGCTTCGTCGAAGACGCAGCCCTCAAGCTGCGTATCGAGTTTGACGGATTTCAGAAGATCTCCGCTGAGCTCATTCTCGCCGACCGAGAGCGACCAGATCTGCAATGTCCCGTCCTTGTAGGTCACGCCTGCGAGATCGCTTTCCCCTTCGCGGGCCTGGCAAATGCCATAGGGCTCTACTGTATTTGTCGGAATGTCGCCGCGATGGCTCACCTCTCCGGTTACCCGGTCGATCAGGAAGACGGAGATGGCGTTGACCTGATCATTGCTGGCCACAGCAATATCGAAGGACCGATCCGCAGACTGACGAACATCCACATTGTTGATCAGGCCGATCGGCAGGCGCTGAACTTCTGCGCCGTCGAGCCCGAACACAACCAGGCCCTCTTTCTTGTTGGTGCCAAGGATCAGGGACTGTGCGGGATCTGCCGGATGTTTCCACAGGGCCGGATCATCTGCGGCGTCCCCTTTGGCGCCTGCAGGGGCCGTTTCCACGCTGGCCATGACGAATTTCTGACCGTCGATTACAGCGGCAGGTGCAGACGCGCAGGCGCCCACCGTCAGGACAAGCGACAGGGCAAGGGCGGGCCGGAAAAAAGACATGGGGGCTCCAGGAAAGCAGGCAAGACACGATTCGACGCCTTCTTTATCGCTGCTGCATGACAGTATCGCGACGAAGCGGCGTTCAGGCCTCGCTGGCCTCCCAATAGACGGCCCACCTGGCAGCAAGGGCTGCCGGCTTTTCAGCGGTCAGCAGGCGCGAGATGCGCTCGGCCTTTTTCAGAAGCCTTTTCTGGTCACGCGCGGCGGCGCGGAAGAGTTTTTTCAACGTGTCCTTGTCCAGCCGGTCATCAGGCAGGGCTTTGAGTGCTGCCACAAGCAGTCCGCTGTCGCGCCAGTCTCCCAGGCTTTCGGAGAGCCGGTTTGCCATGCGGGCATGACCGTCCATGGCATCCGGGCAGCTGCGTCCCAGCAGAAGCGTATGGTGCCAATGGCTTTTGGCACTTTTCCGCCAGTCATGGATCATTTCTTCTTCGCCCGTGCGGATCGCCTCCGAGAAGTTTCTCCGCAGCTTCCTGTAGCTGCGCTTGAGGCCGGGCTGCAGGGCGGCGAACCCCTCCGCGCGAACCTCCCAGCCGGCGGCGCGTTTGGCCGCGCTCCGCATGTCGCGGTCGAAGGTTTTCAGAAGCCTGGCCGTAGCGGCGCCACCACTGGGCGCGCCGGAATCGCCCGCGAGAGTCGCTTCGGTATCGGCAAGCATTTCCGGCGGTAATTTCAGACGCCGCAGACTATCCAGGATGGCGCTTGAGTCTCGTGCTTCAGAAAGCTGGCGGGCTGCGTCTCTCAGGGCTGCATTCTCCATCGGCGCTTCTTCAAACACCGGCCCGATGAGGCGGATCACGGAGCGTAACCGCTTGGTGCACTTGCGCACCTCGTGAACTTTCCGGGGGGCTGGCAGGTCTGCCGCGGCGATCACCTCCGCCATTCGCGCGAACTCTTCCCCGGCGATGCGCCGGATGCCCTCTTCAACGCGCTCACTACCGGGCTTCAATCGATAAGCCATGGTGTTGAAATCTGCCCTCCGTCCGTGTTCGGCAAAGGCAAGCTGTCACAAGCTGGGCCCGGCTGCCAATATGCTCGCTCTCAAGGCGAGTGTGACCCTATAGAAACTTGTCAAAAATCTACATGTCTTTGCCGCGAATCCGGCGATAAGGAAGCATGCTTCAAAGCCTTCAGACCCTTTCCAACGGTATTGCCCTGATAACCTGCGCCATGGCGATTGGGGCCTCCTGGGTCGCCTCGATCGCTTCGCCCAATTGCAGCTTTGACAAGCTGACGGGGGCGCGGGCCGACACGCATGTTCGCGAATTGCTGTACCGCACGGCGACGCCGATTGCGGGCATGATGCTGGTGTCCGGCGCGCTGTTCTTGCTCGCCACCAGCTGGATTGCCGGAACGGTCGCCCTAGTGTCCTGCTTCGGATTCTTCTCGACGCGGATGATGCTCGCGCCGAAGGAAGGCAAGAATCCCAAAGGCGTCCGTACGCGCCGCAAGGAACAGCGGGGCAGTTCAGTCATGCTTTCGTTGATGTTCACGGTTGCCGCCGTTGCGGCAGCCGTGCTGGGGCTTTTCGGCCTTTAGGCCATTACCAGCCAGAGACAGCCCATTTCGTGCAGCTTCCGGAAGCTTTCCGATGATCGCTGCGCAGCAGATTTTGCCAGACGGCCGGCCGTTTTCCTGTTGGCGGCCAGCATCATCACACAGATGACCAGCCCAAGCCCTGCCATCCACCAGCCGACGACCAGGGCGGCAATGACACCCACCAGGCAGGAAAGATAGGCCAGCGCGTCCAGGATGCGCAGCCGGATGTCCAGCCACCGGCCGAAGGGTTTCAGGAGTTCCGGGTGGCGGTGCAGCGTTTCGGCATCAATGGCGAAACGGGTGCCTGGCGTGTTTTCGAAGATGAGGGCCCGCGTCATGCGGCCGTCGTCATGCGGGTTGGGCTGGCAGGTCAGAAACATCAGCAACGCTCCAGGCAGGATTCTCCCCTGACGAGAATACCTACCTGCCGGATGTTAACTCTGTACGGGCCGCAGGCCGGAAGTTTCAGTATTTTTCAAGACTTTCAGTTAACCCTCGCCTTTCCCTTGGGACAAGTTGCGGCTGGCGAAAACATTTGCCGGAGTGTTTTTTGAGGCGTACGCTGCACTGCAGCAAAGAGGGTTACAAAGACAATGCTCTATTCCCTTGTTGAACTGAACCGGGTGGCGATGGCGCCAATGCGGCTTGCCGCGCGGGCGGGGCGCGCGGCGCTCAACTCCCCGTTCAATCCGATGGGCCATACCAGCTATGGCAAATCCCTCGCGGCAATGGCGGACGTGTTCGAAAGCGCAACGCGCTATTACGGCAAGCCTGAGTGGCGCATCTCGTCGGTCCGTATCAACAGCATAGATGTCCCCGTCGAGCCTCAGATTGCCTGGCGGTCTCCCTGGTGCGGCCTCGTTCACTTCAAGAAGGATGCGGACAAGCTGGCCCAAGCGCGCCGCAAGAATGCCGCGCCATTGCCTCGCCTGCTGATCGTGGCCCCCCTGTCTGGCCACTATGCAACGCTGCTGCGTGGAACCGTCGAAGGGTTTCTCGAGACGCATGACGTCTACATCGCCGATTGGACGGATGCGCGCATGGCGCCGGTCTGGCTCGGCCGGTTCGATCTGGATGACTATATCGACCATGTCCGCAAGATGCTGACCCATCTGGGCGGCGGCGCGCATGTGCTCGCTGTCTGTCAGCCGGGGCCGCCCGTGCTGGCTGCCATCTCGATGATGGCTGAGGATGAAGATCCAGCGCTTCCCGCGACCATGACCTTCATGGGCTCACCGATCGATGCCCGCCGTTCGCCGACGGTTCCCAACAAGCTCGCCGAGGAACGCCCGTTCGAGTGGTTTGAGCAGAACATGATCTACACCGTGCCGGCGCCCTATCCGGGTGTTCTGCGCCGCGTTTATCCGGGCTTTGTGCAGTTGGCTTCGTTCATGAACATGAACTGGGACCGGCATGTCGATGCGCACTGGAAATTTTTCAATCATCTGGTCGGCGGCGATGGTGACAACGCCGCCAAGCACCGCGAGTTCTATGATGAATACCTCTCCGTCCTTGATCTGACGGAAGAGTTCTACCTGCAGACTATCCAGCGGGTGTTTCAGGAACATCACCTGCCGCGGGGTATCTACAAGTACCGTGGCGAGCGCCTGGTGAAGCCGGAAGCGGTCCGCACGGTGGCGTTGATGACGGTGGAAGGTGAGAAAGACGACATTTCAGGTATTGGCCAGACGCAGGCCGCTCATGATATCTGCACAAACATTCCGGAAGATATGCGTACGGATTATATTCAGCCGGGCGTTGGCCACTATGGCGTGTTCAACGGGTCCCGGTTTGAAACCGAGATTGCGCCGCGGGTCACCCAGTTCACGCGCCGTTTCACGGTGCGCGAAAAGGAAGAAGCCGCCCAGGAACCTGCTGTTTCGAAACGCCGATAGCCGCCGTCAGGCGCACACATTTGCTTCGAAATCGAGCAATTCGATTTCGGGGCTGACATGGCCTTCCTTGTGCGGCTCTTCGCCGGCCAGAGCGGTGGAAAGATATTTTTTGTTGTCGTCACAGAAGACGGTGGCGACGCACGCATCATCCCCCAGTTTTTCCGCAGCGATCAGGGCGCCGATGAGATTTGCGCCGGATGAAATGCCCACCCCAAGCCCGAGTTCCCGCGCCAGGCGCTGTGCCATTCGGATGGCGTCGCCATCGGAGACGGCAATCACCTCATCAAGCTGATCCAGCGTTACCAGCGCCGGAATGAAGTCATCAGAGATGCCCTGTATGCGGTGCTGCCCCACCTTGTAGCCGGTGGAGAGGGTGGGGGACTCCTGGGGTTCCAGCGGGTGAATTTTCACTTTTGGAAACGCAGCCTTCAGCGCACGGCCAACGCCCATCACGGTGCCGCCGGTACCGACACCCGCTACGAAGGCGTCAGGCTTTATGTCGAGGCAGGCCAGTTGGTTGATCAGTTCACGGGCGGTCGTGTTGGTATGGGCGGCCGAATTGTCGGCGTTGGAAAACTGGCAGGGCAGGAATACGCCGGCCCGGCTGGCGGCGAGTTGCTCCGTGGCTGCAATCGCGCCGATGAAGCCGCCTTCCTCACGGGTGAGAAGGTTGAGGTTAGCCCCCAGGCTGCGCAGCAGGTTCTTGCGCTCGTCGCTCATCCAGTCCGGCATGAAGATCTCGACCCGATGCCCAAGGGCGCGGCCAAGTGCGGTGAGGGCAATGCCCGCATTGCCGCTGGTTGCTTCGGCAATCGTGTCGCCGGGCTTCAGCGTGCCGGAGCGATAAGCGCAGGCGAGGATCGAGAGGGCCATCCGGTCCTTGATCGATCCAGTCAGATTGTAGTGCTCTGCCTTGGCGTGGATCACCCGTTCCCGGCCCCGGAAACGCAGACGGATGGAAAGCATCGGTGTGCGGCCGATCAGGGCGGAAAGCGCCTTTAGCCGCGCCTCCTGGCGAGCGGGGGCTGCCTGGGGAGACGTGAGGGCTGGCTGCTTAAGAGCGGGAGCGGGCTGAGGCATATGAGGAGAGTCTCACAGCGCTCGCAGAAATTCATCTCATGAACACATCAGTTTTGGTTATTGTATGATGAAAATTTTCGAATAATAACTTCAAATATGGAAAATATTGATGATACTGATCGGACCATCCTGCGTCTGCTGCAATCAGACAGCAGCATATCGCTCGAATCGATGGCTGATCGCGTCAGTATTTCGGTGAATACCTGCTGGCGGCGGGTAAAGCGCCTGGAAGAGGCTGGGGTCGTCTCCCGGCGGGTCGCACTGATCGATCCTGAAAAAGTGGGGCTGGCCCAAACGGTGTTCGTGGCCATCCGCACCCGGGATCATTCCGCCGCCTGGCTTCAACGCTTTGCCTCGGCGGTCCAGTCCATTCCGGAAGTAGTCGAATTCTATCGAATGGCCGGGGATGTCGACTATCTGCTGAAAGTTCAGGTCGGCAGCGTGGCCGATTATGACCGCGTTTACAAAGCGCTGATTGCCAAGGTCGATCTGGCCGATGTCAGCGCCACCTTTGCGATGGAGTGCCTGAAAAATACGACCGAACTGCCGCTCTAGTATGCGGCGGCTGGCACGGGCAGCATAAGTTCAGGCATCAGGCAGCTGGGTAGGGGCTCGCCGGGCGCGGTTTTCGCCAACCCCGCAGGCTGACGAAGATAGCTGCGCATGGCTTCGGTTGCTGCCCGGTCAAAACTTTCTATGGCGGCAGGCGCCGCTGTTTCCCGCAGAATGCGGGCATCCTGACAGGTGCGCTGCTCCAGGATGGTCAGCGCCGAAGGGGCGCGGCCCGTGCGCAAAGCTCTCAATGAGGCCCGCATCGGGTCAGGCCGCAAGACGGCGGCGGCCGGCAACCCCGGACCATCGGGCACAGCCAGCCACAGGGCCTGCACCGAGGCGTCGGGATCCTGCTGAGGGAAGCTGACAGCCAGAATGACGCCGCCACGTGATTTCCGGATGTCAAAATTCGTCATTCCGCGCGCGGTCAGCGCTTCCAGCCATTCACTGATCGCGAGGTTTCGCGCTTCCAGCGCTTCCCGTTCCTGGCCGGAAGCAAGAAGGGCGACTGACTGGTCCAGCCGCTGAACTGGGGACAGGCGGGCGCCTCGCGCAATAGCCTGATTGTAATGCGTTACCGCGTCGGCAGCGATGCCCGCATCCATGGCGCTGCGCGCCGCAATCAGATGGGCGTCGCGCGCTTCAAAACGATCTGGGCAGTCGGCAAGAAAACTTTCTGCAGTACGTTTGAGATAGGCGGGCGTCGCCTCTTCTGCCGGTTGGAGAACGGCCGTCTGAAACCTCGCCACATCGCTGAGGCCACACCCCTCCTGCGCCTCGGCCGCCAGCGATGTCGCTACCAAGACTATAAAAAGGGAAGAGAGTTTCGTCCAGAAATTGAAATTAACCATACCCGGCCTCCCGCGCCTCAAGGCGCTGTTTCAGGAGTAACGGTGCAAGGCCTATGCCGGTTCCCTCAGTCGGACGGATGGATACCGGAAGGGTCTTTCAGAAGGTGGATATGGTCATGATCATGATCATGGGCATGGTCATGGCCTCCATGGCCATGTAGCGGCGCCAGCAAGAGCAGCATGGCGATCAGAATGCCCGCGCCCAGCGCCGCCACGCCGCGAAGGGGCGGCTCTTCCTTCAGCGGCTGCATCAGGGGGCCAGTCGCCACATAGATCAACAGGCCTGCCGAAATGGCATAAAGTGCGGCGACAACATCCGGTCCGAGCCCATTGACGAAAAGTCCGCTCACCAATGCCCCCAGCGGGGTTGTCGCCCCGGCCGCCAGGAACGCCCAGATTACCGCCTCACGAACCCGGAAGCCGTGCCGGGCAAGAATTGCAAAGGCGATCACGCCTTCGGCAAATTCGTGCATGATGAGCGAGGTGGAGGCGTAGACGCCTGCCTCGAAGCTTGCTGCAAACGTGACTGAATAGATCACCCCATCCAGGAAAGAATGAAGCCCCACCGCCAGCAATGGCGTCAGCGCCTGGGATCGTCCGCCAGCTTTCTCCGGAAAGATCGTGCTGATCCCGGAACTCAGCAGCAGGCCGCCGAAGAAGCCTGCCAGCATGAAGTACGGCGCGCGGCCATTCATCACCAGCGCTTCGGGAGCAATGTGCAGCAGCGTGAGGGAGATGAGCATTCCCCCAGCGGCCAGAGAGAACAGGCCGGATTGGCGCACAGTCCACTCACTGCGCACAGCAACGGCAATCAGGCCTGCCGAAGTGACCAGAGCCGCGAGGAGTCCGAATAGGATTGGCGCCTGAAGAGAAAGGGGCATCCGGCGGCGTGTGTCCGATTTGCTGCGGCCTGAAAAGGGGGCAGGGGTTAAAGAAGGGCTGCGCTTGTGCGCTCGGGCACCTTGCGAAAAGTGTTATAATGTTTCACTCTTCCGCCTGCCAGTAATTTTTGCGGTGTGGGCCGGTTTTCCTTTGGGCCGCACCGCCAAGTCCGGAAAAATCAGGAGCTGTTTATGACCCATCTTGCCCGTGTTTCGCTGCCATTGCTCGCCGGGGCTGCCCTATCGGTGCTCGCGGCCTGTGGTCCAGGCACGCCCCCGCCGGCAGCGCCTGGCCCCGTCGAGGCCGGCGCCGCGCTGCCGACGGAAGTTCCTGCCGAAGACAGCCATGACGCGCACGCAGAAGATCATGCCGAAGGCGAAGCGCATGACCATGAAGAGGGGGAAGCTCACGACCATGACCACGATCATGATCACGATCATGCGGGTGGAGCTGCCCATGTTCACGGCATCGCGGATCTGGCCTTCGTCATAGAAGGCAGCAAGCTGACGGCAGAACTTGTTTCGCCGCTGGCCAATTTCGGCCTCTCCGAAGCAGACGGTGTGTTCACACCGGAAGTGATCGCAGCGCTGCCTGGCTTCATCACGCTGACCGGTGGAACCTGCACGGCCGAGACCCCGGCAGCCGAAGTGGACACCTCCAGCGGCCACGCCGATGGACATGTAAACTTCACCTGGACCTGCGCTAATACTGGCGGTGTGACTGCTGCGCGTTTTGCTGGCTTCAGCGCGTTTCCGGGCTTCGAGAAGGTCAATGCCGTATTTGTGACTGACACAGCCCAGAAAGCCGCAGAGCTGACGCCTTCCTCCCCGGAGCTTTCCCTGAAATAAGAACGGTATGGCTGATCCCGTAATCGATATCGAAGGGCTGCGCTTTGCCTGGAAGAGCGGCCCGCAAGTGCTCGACATGGATGCTTTCCGCGTCGAGGCCGGTGAGCGCGTGTTTCTGCGGGGGCCGTCTGGTTCCGGCAAGTCGACGCTTCTTGGCTTGATTGCCGGTGTGCTCCAACCCCAGGCGGGCCGCATCAGTGTTCTGGGCGAAGATATGAGCAAGCTGCCGGCCGCACAGCGTGACCGTCTGCGGGCGGACCGGATGGGCGTCATCTTCCAGATGTTCAATCTGGTGCCCTATCTGTCGGTCACGGGGAACGTCCTGCTGCCCCTGCGTTTCTCGCCCGCGCGCCGCAAGGCAGCGGGAAATGATCCGCAGGCGGAGGCACGCCGCCTGCTGGCCCGGCTTGGCCTGACGGATGAAAGCCTGCTTGAGCGGCGGGTGTCAGATCTTTCCGTCGGCCAGCAACAACGCGTTGCGGCCGCCCGCGCCCTGATCGGCAGCCCCAGCCTGGTGATTGCGGATGAGCCGACCTCGGCCCTGGATGCGGACGCGCGCGACCGGTTCATCAATCTGCTGTCCGAAGAGGTAGAGCGCTCTGGCGCAAGCCTTCTCTTCGTCAGCCATGACGCCTCTCTCGCAGGTCTGTTTACGCGGGCCGCCGATCTTACCGCAATGAACAGGGCAGGGGCGCCAGCATGACCGCTCTTTTCTCCCTTGCCTGGGCAAGCCTTCTCAACCGCAAAGGCTCGGTGATCCTAACCATCGTGGCCGTGGCGCTTTCCGTTGCGCTCTTCCTTGGGGTCGAGAAGGCCCGCAGCGGGGCCCGCGAAGGGTTTGAGAACACGATTTCCGGAACGGACCTGATCGTCGGCGCGCCGACGGGGACTGTCAATCTTCTGCTCTATTCCGTGTTCCGCATGGGCTCGGCGACAGCCGAAGTTTCCTGGCCAACCTATCGTCAGATTGCGGAGCGCCCGGATGTTGCCTGGGCCGTCCCGATCGCCCTGGGCGACAGCCATCGCGGCTACCGCGTGATAGGGACCAGCACCGATTATTTCCAGCACTACAAATATGGCGGCGGGCAGCCGCTGGAATTGGCTGAAGGCACGATCTTCGATGACCTGTTTGATGCCGTGATCGGCGCGGATGTGGCGCGCGAACTGGGATACGAGATCGGAACGCCGCTCATTCTCACCCATGGCATCGGCGCGGCTGATCTCGGCTCGGGCCACGAGAACCGTCCCTTCCGCGTGTCGGGCATCCTCAGATCGACCGGAACGCCAGTCGACCGCACCGTGCATGTCTCGCTCGAAGCCATCACCGCGATCCATGTCGGCTGGGAAACCGGCGCGAAGAACCCGCTGGCCGATTCCATCCCGACCGAGATGATCCGCTCCTTCGACCTTACCCCCAAGACTGTGACAGCGATCTTCGTAGGTCTGGAGCGGAAGGGCACCATCCTCACCACACGCCGGCAGATCAACACCAATCGCGGCGAACCGCTGATGGCGATCATTCCGGGGGAGGCGCTGCGCGAGCTTTGGGGCGTCACGTCGATTGCCGAGCGCGCCCTGCTGGCGGTGTCCGGCTTCGTAATTGCGGTCGGTCTGGTGTCGATCCTTACCTCGATCCTCACCAGCCTGAATGAGCGGCGCCGGGAGATGTCGATCCTGCGTGCGACGGGCGCGCGGCCCGGGCACATCTTCTCCCTGCTGGTCCTCGAATCCGGCCTCATCGGTTTCATGGGGGCCCTGATCGGGATCGTCATCGTGCATGGCGTGTTCGCAGCGGTCGCGCCCATGTTGCAGGCCCGCTACGGCGTCGCTTTCGGGGCGGGTGGGCCCGGTCTGCTGGATCTTTATGTGCTGGGCGCGGTCACGCTCGCCGCCCTCGTGATCGGCGCAGTGCCGGCCGTCGCGGCGATGCGCCGGTCACTCGCAGACGGGCTCAGCGTCCGATTGTAACAGCATTGTGCTCTGGAACTGCAGCCGCGGGCGCTTTAAACAGGGGGCATGAAAACGACATCCCTCCCCGGTTTTGCCTTCGCCACCGTTGCCTTTGCGTTTGCTGCCGCTTGTGGCGGCGCCTCCAGTTCCGGCACAGCGGAAGCGGCTCCGGCAAAACCTGCCAACGAAGCGCCCCCCGAAACCAAGTCGGAAGGCCCCAAGGTTGGCGACAAGATCGGCCAAAACGCTGCCGAGCGCGCCGCGGCGCGGGCTGAAGCCGCCAAGAAACGTGCAGAGGAACAGGCCCGCAAGGATGCCGAACTCGCCGCCCGCGGCGTGAAACGGATCGGCTGGGAAGACCTGATGCCGGAAGGGGAGGAGGAACGCCTCGCCCAGATGTATCAGGCTCAGATGGCCATGCTTTATTCCGGCGCGGGCATTGCCGAAGGCTCTGCAGCCGATACGGCTGTCCAGATCGGGACGTTCAACACCGTCAAGGAACTCAACGGCAAGAAGATCCGTATCCCCGGCTACACGGTGCCGTTCGAATATGGCGCCGATGCGCAGATCAAGGAATTCCTGCTCGTGCCGTATTTCGGCGCCTGCATCCATGCGCCGCCGCCGCCGCCGAACCAGACCGTGTTCGTGATGTCGGAGAAGCCGATCAAGATGAAGGATCTGGCCCAGGCCGTCTGGATTGAAGGCACCATCCACACCCAGACGCAGGAAAGCGAACTGGCAGATGCAGCCTACACGATCACGCTGACCGCCATCGAGGAATACACCTACTGATGACATCACCGTTCGATCCGGCGGCTGTGCAGGTCATCGCATGGGATTTTGACGGCGTTCTCAATAGCAATATCGAGCAGGGGGTTTTCGCCTGGTCCCGCAATTTCGAGCAGGATCTGGGCCTCTCACTTCACTCCTTCTTCAGTTACCTCTTCGCGGGCCGGTTTCAGAAGGCGATGGTGGGGCAGGCTTGCCTGGTGGAGCTAGTCACCGAATGGGCTGAAGCGAATGCTGCGGCCGGACGCGCTGCCGAGATCCTTGATTACTGGTTCGAGCGTGATGCACTGCCCGATCACCGCACCCTGGCGCTGTTCGAGCCGCTCAAGGCGCGGGGCGTGCGTCATGTGATGGCAACCAATAACGAGATCCACCGTACGTCCTATATCGAAACCACAATGGGCTTTGGTGAGCGGGTGGAACGCATCTTTGCTGCCGGCCGGATGGGGATCGCCAAGCCGGATACGGACTATTTCGCTCACATCGAAATGGAGCTGGAGATTGCCCCGGAAAGCCTCCTCCTTGTGGATGATATGGAGGAGAATATCGCCGCCGCAAGGCGCCGGGGCTGGCAGGCCTTCCACTTTACTGAGGGCGCGCATGATCTGCTGGAGCAAACGCTCGGCCTGCAGAAGACATCCTGAGCCTGAAAGCAAGAAGGGCGACCCGACAGGCCGCCCTTCCGCACTCTACGCGGTACTCTACTATCCACAAAGTAGCAGCTAACTGCTTAATACTTTGCGAACCCTGATTTTCCGCAGGTTCCTTACTGGTTCTTGGCCAGCAGGTTGCGGATTTCTTCCAGAAGCACTTCCTGACGCGGCGGGGCCGGCGGCGGGGCTGCGGCCTCTTTCTTCTTCAGCGTGTTCATGCCCTTGACCACGAAGAACAGCGCGAATGCCATGATCGTGAAGGAGATGAGCGCGTTGATGAACCTGCCATAGGCAATCACCGGGGCACCGGCTTCCGATGCAGCGGCCAGAGAGGCGTAAGCCTGGCCGTTGAGGGAAATGAAGAGGTCGGAGAAATCGGCGCCGCCCATCAGCATGCCGAGCGGCGGCATCATGATGTCGTTCACAAGCGAGGTGACGATCGTGCCGAATGCACCGCCGAGGATAAAGCCGACGGCAAGATCGACGAGATTGCCCTTGAGAGCGAACTCTTTGAATTCCTTAAACATATTAACCCCTTCCCTTTGGCAGGATGCAGCCAGAGTTTGAATTAGAGTTCGCGGGGTTTGGCCCGAGCGTCAAGGCGCTGCATCAGGCGCGCGAAAGAGCGCTACCTATCTCGCTTCGGGATCATTGCCGCCATTGACGCGGGCGCGGAGTTCCTTGCCAGCCTTGAAGAAGGGGACTGCCTTGGCGGGCACTTTAACAGGCTCGCCGGTGCGGGGATTGCGGCCCTTGCGGGCGTCCCGCTTGCGCACGGAGAAGGCCCCGAAGCCGCGCAGTTCTACCCGGTCGCCCCGAGCCAGCGCTTCGCCAATCTCGCTGAGGATAACGTTCACGACCTTTTCGACGTCTTCGTGACGCAGGTGCGCGTTTTCAGCCGCGAGCTTCTCTATGAGTTGGGACTTGAGCATCGCATTGATAATAAACGCATTTGCGGCGGGAGCGCTAGGCCCCCGCCGCAAACATTTCGGGAAATTTAGATGGCCGGCCCGGTTTCAGCCGGGCAAGCCCCCAAATGGGCTAACCTCAAGCGAGGGAATCAGCCTGATCTTTCCAGCCATCGCGCTCGAAACGGCCCTGGATTGCCAGTTCCTCTTCGAGGTCTGCGATCTGCGCGTCGGAGAGCGCAGCGATCTGCCAGAAGTGGTAGATGCCCGCTTCGTTCAGCTTCTTCTCGAAAGCCGGCCCGAGGCCTTTCAGCTTCTTGAGGTCGTCCGCTTCGCCTTGCGGTGCATCGAGACGGCCCCGGTCGTCGAGGGCATCAGTGTCCGCGGCGGCTTTCGGCTTGCCTTTCGAGGAGGCGAGGGCAGCGCCCAGAATGTCGCCCAGCGAAGCGCCTGCGTCTGCAGAGCCGTACTGTGCAACGGCTTCGGCTTCTTCGGCGATCTCCAGAGCCTTGATCGAGAGCGAAACGCGGCGCGTTGCGCGGTCCACGGTCACGATCTTGGCATCGACCTTGTCACCCACAGCGAAACGCTCGGGGCGCTGGTCGGCGCGGTCGCGGGAGAGGTCGGAGCGGCGGATGAAGGACTTCACCGCCGGGGTGCCGAACTCGACTTCGATGCCGCCCGAGGTCACTTCCGTGACGGTGCAGGTCACGGTTGCGCCGCGCTTCAGACCGCCGCCGCCGCCACCAGACTCGCTGGCAGCTGCTTCGATCGGGTCACCGGAAAGCTGCTTGATGCCCAGCGAGATGCGCTCTTTATCGACGTCGACATCGAGAACTTTCGCTTTGACACGGTCGCCCTTGGTGAAGGCTTCGATCGCCTGATCGCCGGATTTGTCCCAGGCGATGTCGTTGATGTGCACCATGCCGTCGAGGTCCGGGCCGAGGCCGATGAAGAGGCCGAACTCGGTGATCCCGCGAACTTCGCCTTCGATTTCGGTACCAACCGGGTTGGCAGCGAGGAAGGCGCTCCACGGATTGTCCATGGTCTGCTTGAGGCCAAGCGAGATGCGGCGCTTTTCGCTGTCAACGTCCAGCACTTCCACATCGACTTCCTGAGAGGTCGAGAGGATCTTGCCGGGGTGGACGTTTTTCTTGGTCCAGCTCATTTCGGAGACGTGGATCAGGCCTTCCACACCATCTTCCAGCTCCACGAACGCGCCGTAGTCGGTGATGTTGGTGACAGTGCCCTTCAGGCGGCCGCCGACCGGGTAGCGGGACGAGATATTGTCCCACGGATCGGTGCCGAGCTGCTTCATGCCAAGCGAGATACGCTGGGTTTCCGGGTTGATCTTGATGATCTGGACTTCGACTTCCTGACCCACTTCGACCACCTGCGAGGGGTGGTTGATGCGCTTGTAGGACATGTCGGTGACGTGCAGCAGGCCGTCGATGCCGCCGAGGTCAACGAACGCACCGTAATCGGTGATGTTCTTGACGATACCCTTGCGGACGTCGCCTTCAGCCATGTCGGAAACGATCTCGGCGCGCTGTTCGGCGCGGCTCTCTTCGAGGATCGCGCGGCGCGAGACAACAATGTTGCCGCGAACGCGGTCGAGCTTGAGGACCGCAAACGGCTGCACTTCGCCCATGAGCGGGCCGACATCGCGCACCGGGCGGATGTCCACCTGGGAGCCGGGGAGGAAGGCGTTGACGCCGCCGAGGTCGACGGTGAAGCCGCCTTTGACGCGGCCGGAAATGGCGCCCTTGACGGGCTCGCCTTTGGAGAAGCTGCGCTCCAGCTTCACCCAGCGCTCTTCGCGGCGGGCCTTGTCGCGCGAGAGAACGGCTTCGCCCAGCGCGTTTTCGATCCGGTCGAGGTAAACGTCGATCAGGTCACCGGGGGCGGGTTGCTTGTCTTCAAGCAGGAATTCTTTGGTCGGGATGCGGCCTTCGGTCTTCAGGCCGATGTCGACGACGACGGAGTCATTGTCGATGCGCAGGACGGTGGCCGGGATAACCTGGCCTTCCTGCATGGCAGATGCCGCTGCCGACGACTCGAACATCGAGGCGAAATCGGCCGAGGAGGGGTTCATTTGGTTGGTCATGGGGTCTCCGGGGGAGGGCCGAATGGTTCAAAGGCAGGACCGGCACCATTGCCGCCTGCGCACATCCGACCCGTCGCGTGGTCTTTCAATATCTGAAGCGGGCACCGCCTGTTTGGATTGAAGCATCCCTTTGCGGGCGCCCCTCAGGCAGTCTTTCCCTTGGCGAGAGCAGCCTCAACGGCAGCCATCGCCCTTTCCACAGCCGCGTCTATAGTGAGATCAGTGGTATCGATCAAGATGGCATCGGCGGCCATCGCCGCGGGAGCGTCTGTCCGCCCCTGATCGCGGGCATCGCGGATCTTCAGCTGATCGATGACCTGATCCAGCGTCACGTCTTCGCCATGACCGACAAGTTCCCTCCAGCGGCGTTCGCCCCGCTGGCGCACATCGGCGTCCACCCAAAGCTTCACATCCGCGTCTGGCGCGATCACCGTGCCGATGTCGCGCCCGTCCAGCAGCGCGCCGCCCGCGCGGGTCGCAAAGGCCCGCTGCAGCTCGAACAGGGCCTGACGCACGGAAGGGATCGCGGCCACCACGCTCGCGGCCTTGCCAGCTTCCGCTGAGCGCAGCTCGTGTTCCACGAAGTCACTCAGATCCAGCATCCGGGCGATATCGGCCAGCGGCCCGGCTGCATCCAAGGGTACATCCTGTTTCATCGCGGCCACGGCGACAGCCCGGTAAAGGCGACCGGTGTCCATATGCGGCAGCCCATAATGGGCGGCCAGGCGCCGCGCGATGGTGCCCTTGCCGGAAGCGGTTGTGCCGTCGATTGCGATAATCATGGAGGCGGGGAGTGAGCCAGCCCCGCCCTTAAGTCAAGAAGGTCTCAGGCTGTGGCCGCTTCTGCGACGAAGCCCTTCCAGGTCTTCATGTAGTTGACGAAGACCGGGCCCAGCCCCTCGGCCACCAGATGTGCTTCGGGAACGGGCAGGGCGATCGGCTGGAAGTTTGCGTCTGCCGCCACCTTCTTGGGGAAGTCATGGTGCAGGATCGCGCCGCGGCCGATCACGACATAGTCGAGCCCGGCCTCCATCGCGCGCCCGCAGCTTTCGCCAGTCGTGAGCTTTCCGGCGGCGCCCAGGCGGCAATTGCCGCGCGGCAGGCCGGTGAACCATTCGACCAGGGGGCGGCCCTTGAAGCTTGGATCTTCAGGCTCCTTGAACGTGTCCCACAGCGACATGTCGAGATAATCGATGTCACCGCTGGTCATCAGCTCGCTGGCAAGGCGGCGGATCTCGCCAATGTCCATGCCGAAGCGTTCCGGTGACAGGCGAACGCCAAGGGAGAAGTCCTTCCCGCATTCGGCCCGAACGCCGGCGATGATCTCCCAAAGCAGGCGGGTCCGGTTCTCGAAGGAGCCGCCATACTCGTCTTCGCGCTTGTTGATGTCGGCGCTGATGAACTGGCAGAGCAGATAGCCATGGGCGCCGTGCAGCTCCACGCCGTGAAAGCCGGCCGTCTCGCAGCGTTTTGCGGCCGCGATGAAATCCGTTGCAACCTGTTTCACTTCGTCAAGCGTCAGGGCGCGGGCGCCTGTTTCTGCGTCGGCTGATGGGCACAGCGGCGCGCGACCGCCGATCAATTCGCGCGGGGTGCGCATCCCGGCATGGTGCAGCTGCACCACCGAATGGGTGCCCTGATCATTCAGCGCCCTGGCAAGACGGGTGAGGCCGGGCAGGTGCTTGTCGTCAAACACGCCCAGCTGTCCGGGAAAGCCTTGGCCATCGGCCTGAACATGGGCAGCGCAGGTCATGGTCAGGCCAAAGCCGCCTTCGGCGCGTTTCACCAGCCAGTGAAACTCGTCATCGCTGAGCGTGCCATCGGCATGGCTCTGCATGTTGGTGAGCGGGGCCAGCATGAAGCGGTTCTTCATGGCCGGGCCACGGGTGAAGGAGAGGGGATCAAACAGCGTTGTCATGCGCCGACATTGGCGCGGGAATCCGATCCGTCAATTTTGCCCTCGCGGCAGGGGTCAGCCCCGAATGTCCGCGCCCAGCGTTGCCATATGGCTCATGAATTCCGGATAGCTCGTATCAATCATGGAGATGTCGTCGACGCTGACGGGGTTCTGTGACGCTGTGCCCATGACCAGCGCGCTCATGGCGATGCGGTGGTCGTGACGGGTCTCAACGAGGCCGCCGCCGGGGGGCGGGCCGCCGCAGCCCTGCACGGTGAAGCCGTCTTCGGTCTCTTCCACTTCCACGCCATTGACGCGCAGCATGGCCACAACCGCGCCGATCCGGTCGCTTTCCTTGACGCGCAGTTCTTCAGCGCCGGTGACGCGGGTTTCGCCATTGGCGAAGGCGGCGAGCACGGCGAGGATTGGGAATTCGTCGATCATTGAGGCAACGAGGCGTTCGGGCACAGCGATGCCTTTGAGGCCGGCATAGCCCGCATGCAGGTCGATCAGGCGTTCCCCGGCCGCTTCGCCGCGTTCCTCGGCGCCGAGGCCGGCGCCCATCAGGTCAACCGCGTCATAGAAGCCGGACCGGGTGGGGTTCGACATCACATTCTCAACTGTCACATCGCCCTGAGGCGAGAGGATGCCCGCCGCGATGAGGAAGGCGGCCGAAGAGGGGTCGCCCGGAATGGCGGCCTCGAGCCCGTAGAGGCGCTGGCCGCCTTTGAGGCCAATCTCATGGGCGCCGCCCGGCTCTGTTTTGAACGAGAGTGCCGCGCCAAAGCCCTGCAGCATTCGTTCGGTATGGTCGCGCGTTGCCTTGGCTTCGACGACCACCGTTTCTCCCTCGGCATTGAGACCCGCCAGCAGCACGGCGGATTTCACCTGCGCGCTTGCCTGGGGCGGGGCATAGCGGATGGCTTTCAGGGATTTCGATCCCGTCAGTGTGAAGGGCAGTTTGCCATCCGGCCCGGCGGTATCTTTCAGGCCCATTTGGCGCAGCGGATTAAGCACCCGGTTCATTGGGCGTGAGCAGAGCGACGCGTCGCCCGTCAGGGAAGCAGTGAGATCATACCCCGCCATCACCCCCATTAGCAGGCGGGAGCCGGTGCCGGAGTTGCCGAAGTCCAGAACGTTTTTGGGTGAGGAGAGGCCTTTCGCGCCCACACCTGTCACTTCCCAGGCACCTGGGCCGGTGCGCGTGACGGTGGCGCCCATCGCCTGCATGGCCTGGCCGGTGCGCAGCACGTCATCGCCTTCCAGCAGCCCTGTGAAGCGGCTTTCGCCCTCAGCAAGGCCTCCAAAGATCAGCGCGCGGTGGCTGCAGGATTTGTCTCCGGGCGCGCGAATGGCGCCGGCGAGGCGTTTGACCGGGTGGCTGGTCCATACCATTGGGGAAAGGTCTCGTCAGAAAGGCGGGTTGCAGATGTAAATTGGGGCTTTGACAGCGCGGGGCGTTCATGGCAAGCGCGCCGCCAACTTCCAATTGGCTTTTTGCCCCAAGAGGAGCGCGCAAGCCCCATGTCCAAGGACAAACTCGGAACCAAGCAGGTCTGCCCGTCCTGCGAGTCTCGTTTCTACGATCTGAACAAACGCCCGGCCGTTTGCCCCAAATGCGGCAACGAGTTCGACCCTGAAGACGAAGTGATCCGCACGACCATCACCAAGGTGAAGGCGAAGGCGGCCCGCGCTGCTGTGAAAGCGGCAGATGAGGACGAAGAAGATCTCGAGGAAGAGGAAGACGCCGTCATCCGGGATGACGACGAGGACGACTCCGCTGAGGTTGATGACGACGCCGAAGAAGATGAAGAAGACGCCAAGGAACTTGGCGCTGATGACGATGACATCGTTCTGGAAGGCGCTGAGGATGAAGACGAGGAAGGCAAAGTGCCTTCGGGCTTCTCCGAGGACGGCGTCGATGAAGACGACGAAGACGACATCATCATCGCCGACGATGATGAGGAAGACTTCGAAATCGACGATGACGAGGACGGAGATGACGACCTCGAAATCGCAGATGATGATGAAGACGACGATCGGTGAAAAAGGGGCTTGAAAGCGGATCAGCGCTCGTTTAGTGCATCCGCTTCCCGGTCCGGGGCCATAGCTCAGTTGGGAGAGCGCTTGCATGGCATGCAAGAGGTCAGGGGTTCGACTCCCCTTGGCTCCACCAGGACCCCACTTTTCCGGTACACGGAAAAGTGAACGCAAGGGCCGCCCCGCAAGGGCGGCCTTTTGTTTTTCCGCCATAACCCACGGCAAACGCGGACACCTGCGGACATTCTTGGACAATTCCGGACAGTTTCTGGACAATCCTGACCGTTTGGCGGGCAGGCTGGGAACATTTCGGGCAACGGCGCGGCCGGTAACGGTCCTTAAGGGGTTGCCGCTATGATGCCGCATCAAGGTGCTTGAACCGGCCACAATGCAGGCCCACCTTTCCTGCATGGCAAGGTGGCCAGTGAGCCCTCTGCCAGCGACCCCGCCGGGGCGCGGAAAGGAGTGGACTGATGACGACCGAAATCAAGACTGACCTGTTTGAGAAAGAAGCTCTCGTCTATATCCGCCATATGGATGTGGGCGAGATCAGCGGCCTTCTGCCGCCCGACGCGCTCGCCGACATCGACGACCCGGAGGACCTGTTCATGGTATTCTCCGCGGACGGCCAGCGCCTTGCCATCGTGGAAGGGCGTGACGCTGCCTTTGCCGCCTGCCACGCCAACGATCTCCACCCGCTCAGCGTCCACTGAGCCGGCAACAACAGGCTGGGCGCCGAGTTCTATCGGGCGCCCAGCTTTGCTATTCACCGGTCTTGCTTTTCCCCGGATTGAAGTTGACACTTGCGTCATAACAATCCCGGGGAGGGAACCCATGACAATTCGACTGCTCGCTCTCGGCGGCGCTGCCATTCTGCTGACGCTGGCTGCCTGCTCACCTGCGACAAGCGACAAGCCGGCCGCCATCAATGAACTGCCAGCGCCGCTGTCTGCCGAAGGCGATTTTGGCGCAACGCTGCAGGCGGCGCTGATCGCGGCCAAACCCGGCGAGACAATCATGCTGCCGGAAGGCACGTTCCAGCTTGCCGACGGTCTGTCTCTGGATATCGACGGCGTTACGCTGCGCGGGGCAGGCCAGGAGAAGACGATCCTCGATTTCACCGGCCAGGAAGGCGCGGGCGAGGGCCTGCTGGTGACCTCCGATGATGTGACGCTGATGGATTTCGCTGTCCGCAACACCAAGGGCGACGGGATCAAGTCCAAGGGCGCGGATCAGATCATCTACCGTTACCTGACCGTGGAATGGACGGGCGGGCCAGACGAGAATAACGGCGCCTACGGCGTATACCCGGTCGAGTCGAAAAATGTACTGGTGGAAAATGTTACTGTCCGCGCGGCTTCCGACGCCGGCATCTATGTGGGCCAGTCGGACAATATCATCGTCCGCAATTCCGTGGTCGAATATAATGTGGCCGGCATCGAGATCGAAAATTCGATGAATGCCGATGTCTATGGCAACATCGCCCGCAACAATACCGGCGGCATCCTGGTGTTCGACCTGCCCGACCTTCCGGTGACGGGCGGCAACTCCACCCGCATCTTCGACAACGAGATCGGCAGTAACAATACGCGCAACTTTGCGCCTGCTGGCAATATTGTGGCAAGCGTGCCTTCGGGCACCGGTGTCATCGTAATGGCCAACCAGAATGTGCATGTGTTCGACAACAAGTTCGACGACAACCGCTCTGCCCATGTGCTGATCATGTCCTATTCGCTGCCGTTCACGGATGAGCGGTATAATCCGCTGCCACGCGATCTGGTGCTGCGGGACAATTTCTACGGCGCCGGCGGCAATGATCCGCAGGGGGATCTTGCGCCCCTGGCTGCCGCGTTGGGCGGCACGCTGCCAGCGATTGTCTGGGACGGGGTGGCCCGCTGGGGCGAAGGCGCGGCGCAGGACGTGAACCTTGCCGTGCTGGAAGGGCCGGAAGTGGGCTTCATCAGCTTCGGACTTGGTAAGTATCCGATCGATCCGGCCACCATGGCGCCTTCGCCGGAGCGTCCGCAGGCCACGCCTGCCGCAGAGCCTGCCGCCATCGTTCTGCCGCACGCGGATCGCTGAGGTACGTACAGTCATGAGATGGGTGGTTCTGCTTGCCCCGCTTTTCCTGCTGGCGGCCTGCTCGCCGGCAGGGAAGGGGGCGCCGGGGCCTGATCTTGGCGTGATCCTCGCGGAAGATCCCGCCCCCAGCCTTTCCGATTACGGACTGTTTGCCGATATGGCGTCGGGCGCGCCTGCACCCGGCGTTCTGCCCTATGACCTGATCAATCCGCTGTTTACAGACCACGCCGCCAAGCACCGCTTCGTGTTCGTGCCGGACGGTCAGGCGGCGGCCTATCGCGAAACGGATGTGTTCGATTTTCCGGTTGGCTCCGTGCTGGTAAAGACCTTTGCGTTCGCCCCCGACATGCGCGCGCCGGAAGAGGGGCAATGGCGGGTGGAGACGCGCCTCCTCATTCACAAGGCGGGCGGCTGGGCCGCCTATCCATATATCTGGAACGCGGCGCAGACCGAAGCAGTCTACAGCCCTGCCGGTCAGCGGCTCGGCATCGAGACCATCAGCCCGGACGGCGAGACGCTTGAGCTTCGCTATGCCGTGCCCAATCAGAACCAGTGCAAGACCTGCCATCAGGCGGGCAAGGACATAGCCCCGATTGGGCCGAAGGTGCGTCACCTTGCCCATAAGGACCAGCTGACGCGCTGGGAGGCGGCGGGCATCCTTTCCGGAGTGCCGGAGGATGTGGAGGGAGAGCCTTACGCCTTTGATCCGTCTGCCCCGCTGGACCTGCGGGCGCGGGCGTGGCTGGACGTGAACTGTGCTCATTGTCACAAGGCGGACGGATCGGCGTCCAATTCCGGGCTCTGGCTTGCCTCCACAGAGACCGGCCAGGCCCGGATCGGCATCCTGAAACATCCCGTTGCCGCCGGGCGCGGCTCGGGCGGCTTGAAACAGGTGATCGTGCCGGGAGACCCCGACGCCTCGATCCTGCTTTACCGGATGGCCTCAACCGAGCCGGGCGTAGCCATGCCGGAGCTTGGCCGCAGTGTGGCCGATCCTCACAGCCTCGCCTTGATCCGGGAGTGGATTGCGGCGATGGAGACCGAATGACCGTTCGTATCCTTGTCGATGCCGATGCCTGCCCTGTGAAGGACGAGATCTACACCGTGGCCTTGCGCCATCAGGTGGCCGTGGTGGTCGTGGCCAATTCCTATCTGCGCATTCCCGAACACAAGCTGATCTCGCGCAAGATTGTCAGTGACGGCTTTGACGCCGCCGATGACTGGATCGCCGAGGCGGCCGGGCCGGACGCGATTGTCGTGACGGCGGACATTCCGCTGGCAGACCGCAGCCTGAAGGCCGGGGCGCGTGTCATCAGCCCCTCCGGCAAGCCGTTTACGGACGACTCCATCGGCACGGCCATGGCCACAAGGTCGATCATGGCAGACCGCCGGGTGGGCGTTGCCGGGATCGGGGCAGGCGGGCCGCCGCCCTTCAGCAAGGCGGACCGTTCGCGCTTCCTTTCGGCGCTGGATGCAGCCATTGTGGCGGCGAAGCGCGCGCAGGGGTAAGCGTCGCCTTTGACTTGCGCTTAACGCGCGCCGTGATAAGGGCCGCTATATGAACCAGATCACCCTCCATAAGGGCGACCTTCCCGAAGGTCTCGACCTTGGCCCCGTGATTGCCGTCGATACCGAGGCGATGGGCCTGAACCCCCTGCGGGACAATCTCACCCTCGTGCAGATTTCGGCCGGCGACGGCAAGGCACACATCGTACAGCTGAGCCGTGATTACGACTGCCCGAACCTCAAGGCGCTGCTGACCGACCCCAAGGTGCTGAAGATCTTCCACTTCGCCCGGTTTGACGTGGTGATGATGAAGCGCTGGATGGGCATTACCTGCGCGCCGATCTGGTGTACCAAGATCGCCTCACGCCTTGCCCGGACCTATACCGACAAGCATGGCCTGAAGGATGTTGCCCGCGAGGTGGCGGGGGTCGACATGTCCAAGGCCCAGCAGAGCTCTGACTGGGGCCAGAGCAAGCTGACCGACGCCCAGATCCAGTATGCTGCCAGCGATGTGCTCTATCTGCACCAGATCAAGGCAGGGCTCGAGGCCATGCTGGAGCGCGAGGGCCGCAAGCAGCTGGCTGAGGCGTGCTTTGCCTTCCTGCCGGTGCGGGCCGACCTCGACCTGGCGGGATGGCCGGACGAGGATATTTTTGCTCACAGCTGAGCAAAGTCCCGCCAATACCTGCCTTCTCGTGCTTTCACAGCACGAACATCACGGGTAAGACTCCCGGTTGACTGCAGTTTAGCCGGATTTTGCCCGCCTCCATGGACGCAACCCGTCACAATGATCCGATCTCGCTCTGGGCGCCCCGGCGGCAGCTGACGCTGGCGCAGGCGCGGCGCCGGTCTTCGCGGGTGAAGTATCTGCGCTATGGGCTGGTGGCGGCTGCTGCCATCTCCATTGGCCTGTTCCTCGGCTATATCGTGCGCAGCGCCATCAATCAGGAAAGCCGCCCCCCGCCGGTGGACGACACCCAGGCGGTGACCATGATCAATCCTCGCTTTACCGGGCGCGACGCGGCCGGCGAGATCTTCACGATCACCGCTGAAGCAGCCAAGCGCCGCCGCTCCCGAGAGGGGGCGGTTGACCTGGTCGGCCCGGTGCTACGCGACTCCAAGGGGACAGAAGTGCAGGCGCCGTCAGGCTTTTATGACCGCGATACCGGCATCCTGGAACTGTATGAGGATGTGCGGATATCGGATGCGGCCGGTTATATTTTCAATTCGCAGGGCGCCCGGCTGCATGTGGCCGAAGACCGTGTGGAAGGCCTTTCGCCCTTGCAGGGCAGGGGCCCTCTTGGAGATATTCGGGCAGACTCGTATGAAATCCTTGATGGCGGTGACCGCATCGTCTTCATGGGCAATGTCCAGACAGTGATTTATCCCAGCAAGTCCGAACCATCGGCAGAAACGCGTGAAGGTGAACAAGATGGCACTCCTTAAGGCAGCCGGTATCGGCCTTGTGCTTGGCCTTTTGATGGGCGTGCCGGCCCATGCGCAGATCTCTTCTGAGGGCGGGCCGATCTATATCAATTCGGAGCGGACCGAGAGCCTGGAGCGGGAGCGCAAGGTCCTGCTGGTGGGCAATGTCGACATCCGCCAGGGCACTGCGCGCCTGCGGGCTGATACCGTCACCATCCTCTTTACCGGTGAGCCGGCGCCGGGCGCCAGCACTCAGGGCGTGGCCGCCGGCTTTGGCCAGGTGCAGTCGATCGTGGCCGAAGGGAACGTCTATTACGTCACCCCCGAGTTGAAGGCGAAGGGTGACCGCGGAATTTATGAGCTGGCCACCGATACCATCACGATGACCGGCAATGTAGCCCTGATGCGGGACCGGGACGTGGCGGAGGGTCAGCGTCTGAAGATGGAGATCGGCAATCGCCGCACCACGCTGGAAGGCGGCGGCGGGCGCACCCGCATGGTGATCGATCCGGAGACCCAATCACAGGCGAACCGGTGAATTTTGACGGAATCCTGAAGCCGATCTTAAGCATGACGGTCTAGGGTAGCAGAGGGCGGCGATACCGCTCCACGTAAAGGGAATGACCAGATCATGAGCGAACCGGCCGAAGGCCTTGTCGTCAGCAACCTCGCCAAAGCCTTTGGCAAGCGTCAGGTTGTGCGCGATGTTTCGCTCTCCCTTGCGCGGGGAGAAGTCGTCGGCCTGCTTGGACCCAACGGGGCCGGCAAGACCACCTGCTTCTACATGATCATGGGGCTGATCGGAGCCGATTCCGGTTCCATTTCCATCGATGGCGAGGACGTTACCCGCCTTCCGATGTATCAGCGCGCCCGTCTGGGCGTGGGGTATCTTCCGCAGGAAGCGTCAATCTTCCGGGGGATGACTGTAGAAGAAAATGTGCTCGCCGTGGCGGAACTGGTCGAGAAAGACCGGGCTGCGCGGATGGCACAGGTCGATGGCCTGCTCAGCGAGTTGCATGTCGAACATCTGCGCAACCAGCCTGCCACCTCCCTGTCGGGCGGTGAACGGCGGCGCGTGGAGATCGCCCGCGCGCTCGCGTCTCGTCCGAGCTTCATGCTACTGGACGAACCGTTCACCGGCATCGACCCGCTCGCCATCTCCGACATTTCCGAACTTGTCCGCTATCTGAAGCAGCGCGGCCTGGGTGTTCTGATCACGGATCACCAGGTGCGTGAAACGCTCCAGATCGTCGACCGGGCTTATGTCATGTATGATGGTGAAGTTCTGTTCACCGGCACGCCAGAGGATGTGCTGAAGAATGAGGATGTGCGCAGGGTCTATCTGGGTGAGCAGTTCGCCGCTTGATCTCAGGGGGCGCGGCCTATGGCCATGAAACAATCACTAGACATGCGCCAGGGCCAATCCCTGGTGATGACGCCGCAGCTTCAGCAGGCGATCAAACTTCTTCAGCTGTCGAACCAGGAGCTTTCCGAATTCATCGAGGCCGAGCTTGAGCGCAATCCGCTGCTCGTGAAGGTCGAGGATGAGGGCGGCTCCGCCGCCGCCGAAGCGAGCGACCCCAAGAGCCGCGAACAGCTGACCCTTGACGAGCGCTCTGGCCTTGGCGAAGCCCGCGACCAGTTGGACGCGCCGGGCGAAGATGTGTTCGAGCCGGGCACCGGCTCTGATGCCGCCCTGGCCGCCGATGCGCGCGGGCCTTCTGCCACCACCGATTGGTCGGGCGCCTCCAATGGTCCGGCCTCTGAAGATTTCGACTATGCGGCCAACGTTTCCGGCGATGTGACGCTGCACGAGCATCTCCATTCCCAGCTCAGCTTTGCGGGCCTTTCGGCCGCTGACCGGCTGATCGCTGCCCGGCTGATCGATGAGATGGACGAGACCGGCTATCTGCGCGCGCCGCTGGAAGATGTTGCCAAGGCGCTGGGCGCCGACATTGCCAATGTCGAGGCAGTGCTGACCGTTTGCCAGGGCTTTGACCCGACCGGCGTGATGGCGCGCTCTGTGCCCGAATGCCTGGCGTTGCAGCTGAGGGATCGCGGCCGGCTGGACCCTGCCATGCAGGCGATGCTGGACAATCTCCACCTTGTGGCCCGTCATGACATGAAGGCGTTGATGGATGTGTGCGGGGTCGACAAGGCCGACATCCAGGACATGCTGCTGGAACTGCGCCAGCTTTCGCCCAAGCCGGGCGCGGGTTTTTCCAGCGACACCACCGTCGCCGTGGCGCCAGATGTTTACGTCCGTGAACTGCCCAACGGCATGTTTGCCGTTGAGCTCAATTCTGACAATCTGCCCCGCGTGCTGATGGACAAGGCCTATTATGCCGAGGTCACCGCCCTGCCGATGCGCGAGAAGGAGAAGGAATTCATCTCTGAATGTGCCGCCTCGGCCAGCTGGCTGGTGAAGTCCCTGGACCAGCGCGCCCGCACCATCCTGAAGGTGGCGAGCGAGATCGTCCGTCAGCAGGACGGGTTCTTCGCCCATGGTGTGGCGCATCTGCGGCCGCTGAACCTCAAGCAGGTGGCTGATGCCATCGAGATGCACGAATCCACGGTCAGCCGGGTCACCACGAACAAATACATGGCCACCCCGCGGGGCCTTTTCGAATTCAAATACTTCTTCTCTGCCTCCATCCCTGCGACCGGCGGCGGGGAGGCCCATTCGGCCGAGGCCGTCCGTCACCGGATCAAGCAGCTGATCGATGAAGAAGCGCCCGAAGATGTGCTTTCGGACGACCAGATCGTTGAAATCCTCACCGGATTCGGCATCGAGATTGCCCGCCGCACGGTGGCGAAATATCGCGAAAGCCTCAACATTCCCTCGAGCGTCCAGCGCCGCCGCATGGGCCGGGCGGGCTGATTTCTGAACTACTCGCGTTATTTCTTCTTCAACTCGAAGCGCTTGATGAAAATCGCGTCAAGCCAGCGTTTGGGCAGGCGGCTGGCGATGGTGAAGTTGGTGAGCTTGTCGGGCACCGGGGCATAGCGGGCCTTGGGTTTGGGACTGCTGAGCGCGTCTTCGACGACTTCAGCGATCTTCTGAGGCGGGAGGCCCGTCTTGCCGCCTTTCAGCATGGCTTCTTCGAAAATTTCCAAAGGCTTTTCCCAATCGCTTCCGGAATAGAGGCCGTCTTCATTGTCCTTTTCGGCCTTGTTCCAGATAGGCGTGCGCACCGAGCCGGGGCCGACGGCGATGGCATCGATGCCATAGATCGCGAGTTCGCGGCGGAGTGTGTCGGTCATCGCCTCATTTGCATGTTTGGTGGCGGTGTAAGCGCCGAGGAAGGGGGCGGCGATCTTGCCGCCGACCGAGGTGATCGTGACGATGCGCCCAGGCGGGCCTTGGCGGGCCGGGTCACCGCCAAGCAGGGGCAACATGGCCTGCGTCACGCGCAGCAAGCCGAACACGTTGACGCTGAAATGCGCCTCGAAATCGTCCAGCGGCTGGATCGCCAGCGGTCCCATCTTGGCAATCCCAGCATTGTTGAGCAGGCCCGAGAGACGCTTATTGCCGAGCGCAGTGCCAATCGTGGTGACGGCGGCCTCCACTTGCTCGGGCTTGGTAACATCCAGAATCAGCGGCCGAAGATCCCCCATGGCGCCGTCTTTCAGGGCGTCGGCGTCCTTCAGGCTGCGAACTCCGGCAAATACAGTCCAGCCTCTGGCGGCCATGTGGCGGGCGCAGGCCTCTCCAATGCCGGTGGAGGCGCCGGTGACAAGCAGGCTGCGGGGGAGGGCGGGAGCGGTCAGATCGGTCATACTTGACTATACGTCTGAAACGCTCGTCAGTTTTCAGTTTTTTTTGCGCCGCCTTCAATCACTGTCAGGCGGGGCTTTGTCTGACGCAGGCGGGTGATCTTGCCGGGCTCCGGTGGGGACAGGCTGGAGGCGGGCACCAGGGTGGGTTTTGGCTTGGCGGGCGGCTCGGGCGCTATTTCAGGCTCATCAGCCTCAACATCATGGTCGCGTGCGCGCGGGACCGGCTTGCGCTTCATGCCCATCGGCTTTCGCGTCTGCAGGCCGCGACTGGGTTTGCCGCGGGCTTTCTTGTCAATCTCGCGCAGTTTTGCCTGCTGCAGGCTGGAAAGGGCCTCACCTTCCGCGCCTTTCATGGGATCGGCAAAGGCAGAGCCGAATTTCTCGATCCGGCCTTCAACCTCCTCGAGAAATTCGCGTTCCCAGTCCGACAAGGGAGGCCCAAGGCCTTTTTCGGCCAGCATCGCGGCTTTTCGCAGCTTCCTCAGCGCCGCGCGCTTCTTGCGCTCATCGACTTCTCTGGTCATGCGATCACATCAGACGAATTTGCCCGTTGCCGCAATTATCCCCCTGGTCTCAGGCCTCGCCAAGGGCAATGAGATAGGTTTCGAGGATCATTTCCTGTTCCTCGCGCTCGGCACGTTCGATCTTCCGGAGGCGGATCACCTGACGAAGGGCCTTGGTGTCAAAGCCGATCGCCTTGGCTTCGGCATAGACTTCCTTGATCTGCTCGGCGACCTCCTTCTTCTCCTCTTCCAGCCGCTCGATCTTGGCAACGGTCTGGCGGAGCTTTTCCCGGGTGGTTTCGTCGATTTTGGTCAGCTCAAAGCTGTCGTCCATGGGGTGTCCTTTCCGGGCTGAGGCGAGAGGAAGGCTTTAGCGGGTCTGGCGGCCAAAGGCCAGCCGCCGGATGGCGCCCGCTACAGCGCTGCCCTCGCCATGATGAGGCATATGTCCCTCGTCTGGCAGGATCACCAGTTCGATGGGAACCTGCTTCTTGAGCCGGGCGGTATGAAGTTTTGGTGAAACGACCGTATCCTTGCTGCCGGAAAATACGGTGATGGGCACGGCAAGCTCGCCATAGCGCCGGGATTGCTCGGCCAGTTCCTGCTTCAGCTGGGTCATATCCTGGGCATTGGCGCGGAAGTTTGGCGGGCGCAGGAAAAGTCCGATGCCGGAGTTTTCGAAATAGTCAGGCGGGGTGGGTGCCGGGGCGAAGACGCCGGAAATGCCGTTTTTCATCTGCGCTGGCCCGGCAATCGGGGCAAGTTGGGAAAAGAACGGCCCGAATACCGGGTTGGCGGCAAAGGAATTGTACCAGGCGGTGCCGCCCTCTGCGTCGCCCCAATCATGGGTGACGGGCGCCAGCAGGACCAGGCTGGAGACAAGGTCTGGCCGGTCAAGCGCCAGTCTCAGGGCCACGGCGCCGCCAAAGGAATGGCCTACCACGGTCGCCTTGCGGCCAGGGGCCAGCAGCTCCAGCGCGCCGGCCATCTGAGCGGCCTGTGCGGCCAGCGTGTCTGCGCCGCCAAAGCGTTCAGAATAGCCATGCCCCGGCCTGTCTACCATCAGCACGCGCAAATCCATTTCCAGGCGCGGGGCCAGCGTCCAGGTGAATTCGCGGGCATTTGCGCTGGCGCCATGGATCATCAGCACGACCGGCGCAGCTTCCGGCCCACGGGTCATGACATGGACGCCATGGCCATTGACAGCGACCTGCTGGCCGTCCGGCGGGTAAGCCGCCTCTACCTTTGAGGTATAGGCCATGCTGGAGACACAGGCGCCAAGGCTGAGGCCCGACAGGGCCACCAGAGACACGGTGATCATGCGTTTCAAAGCTCCAGGCCTTCGGCCTTCAGCGTCAGGCGCGCCTCCGCCGCCTTGGCCTGAGGCATCAACGGATAGATTTTCAGCGCTTCCCGGTAGCTGTCGAGCGCTTCGGCTTCCCCGCCTAGCTGTTCGAGGACAAAGCCCATACCGAGCCAGGCGCCGAAATGACGGGGCTCTGCCTCCAGCGTCTGGTTCAGGTCGCGCAGTGCTTCGGAATAGTTCTCCTCCGACAGGAAGATGCCCGCGCGCCGGTGCCAGGCTTCGGCAAAGTCCGGCCGCATGAGGATCACCCGGTCCAGCAGGTCGCGGGCAAGCTCCGTTTCGCCATAAGCCAGCGCTTCGGCCGCCCGGCGCATCACGAGGTCAGCGCTGGGCGACCCGGATTCCAGCCAGCTGGCCCAGATATCATCAGCAACATCGGCCGCGATCGCCTCATCCTCAGCCGCTTTCAGTTTTTCGAACATCTCGTCGGACGGAAAGGCCTGCGCCAGCGGCGCCAGCGAAAACAGCAGAAGGGCAGGGAGAAGCTGCTTGATCATGGTTTCCAATATGACGCGCCGGCGGCCGGCGGCAACGCCCTCCTTCAGATCAACTGTCAAAGACGCCTTTCAGGGTCAGAGAAGTCCCTGGCGGATCAGTTCGCTTTCCAGCCGGGCAGCGCCTGTGAACAGGTGGGTCTGGTAGCCGAGCGCGTCTGCCATCGCGATATTCCGGGGCAGATCATCAATGAACAGCACCTCACCGGGATCGGGATCGCCCATGCGGGTGCGGGCATAATGGAAGACGGCCGGGTCTGGCTTGATCAGCCCGATCTGGCCGGAAACCACGATGTCGCGGAAACGGTGCAGGGCCGGAAACATATCCAGCATCTGGGGCCAGATTTCCGCGGGCATGTTGGAAAGACCGTAAAGGGGCACTTCGCGGCCGAACAGCATTTCCACCAGACGGTCGGTGCCGGAAACATAGCCCCCGAACATCTCGCCCCAGCGGCTGTGCCAGGCAAGGATCTGGGATTCGTACTGGGGATATTGCGCGATCAGCGGAGCGGCATTGTCAGCAAAGCTGACGCCGCGATCATGCTCGGTATGCCACGCCATGGTGCATACTTCGGCAAGGAACCGGTCCGCTTCAGCCGCGTTGCTGAAGATCTGGGAATAAAGCCGCGCAGGCGACCAATCGAGGAGGACGCCACCTAAATCAAACAGGGCGATGCGGGCTGTCATGGTGCCGCCTCATTCCCTGTTCATCTAAGGGTCAGCCTTGTTTCGCTTTGAAACGCGGGTCGGTTTTGTTGATCACATAGACCCGGCCCTTACGGCGCACGATCTTGCAGTCGCGGTGACGTGACTTGAGCGATTTGAGAGACGAGCGGACTTTCATGGGTCTGGCCTGGAACGTTTAGGAATTGGGAAAGCGGAGCGCGTAATGAATCCGGATAGCCGAGTCAAGGACGGTAACTGCGGCGAGAAGGCCGCCAAAGGGGCAAAGGCCATGATTATCACAGGACTGGCCCGTTCAAAATGGATGGGAATTGCCATTGTCTGCGGGGCGCTAGCCTCGTGCGCAGCCGGGCCTCAGGCGCCTTCGCCAAAGCCCCCGGTGACGGGAACGCCCTCTCCGACGCCGGAAACCGGGCCGATTGTCTATAAATCCTCCGGCCATGCAGCCATGGATGCCTGGCGTGACGATTTCTCCGCCCGCGCGATGGCCGCAGGCCATGACCGGGCGATCGTGAAGTCGATGCTGGAAAATATCAGCCCGATCACAATGTGGCTGGGCAGCGCTGACACGGTGCAAACTCAGACCGCGCCCAGCGATCAAGCCGAGTTTGCCAAGCCGATCTGGGATTATCTGGCCACGCCGCTGGGCAATACACGGATCACTCAGGGCCAGCAGAAACTTTCCTCTACCCGCACGACCCTGGATGCCATTGAGGCGGCCTATGGGGTCGACCGCTCGGCGCTGCTGGCGATCTGGGGGATGGAGACGAATTTCGGCGGTTTTATCGGCCGGGATGATGCAGCCAATGCGCTGGCCAATATGGCCGTGGAAGACCGGCGGCGGAATCTGGCCGAATCCGAACTCTATGCCCTGATGAAAATCCTGAAGGATGGTGATGCCCGCAGGGGAGACCTGATTGCAGGCTGGGCGGGGGCGATGGGGCAGACCCAGTTCATGCCTTCCACCTATGTGGCCCACGCCGTCGATTTTGACGGCGATGGCCGCAAGGACGTCTGGAAAAGTGAGGCAGATGCCCTTGCTTCGGCCGCCAATTATCTCGCCCGGTCCGGATACATGAAGGGCCAGCCTTGGGGCATTGAGGTGCTGACACCCGAAGGGTTTGATTTCAGCCTGGCGGATGGCAGTGAGCGCCGGATGGCGACCTGGGTAGCCGCAGGGCTTTCCCCGATCCGGGGCGGCGCTTTCGAGACCGGCGGGGCCGATTTTGCCGAACTCTGGCTGCCGGCCGGGGCCAGCGGGCCGAAATTCCTGCTGTTCAAGAACTTCAACGTGTTCAAGACCTATAACCGTGCCGATTCCTACGCGCTGGCTGTGGGGCTTTCCGGCGACATGATCATCGGAAAGGGTGGCCCGGTGGCCGCCTGGCCGAAACATCTGGCACCGCTGACGGTGGCTGAAGTCCGAGACCTCCAGGACGGACTCAATGCCCTGGGCTATGACGCGGGCACCGCTGACGGGATTGCGGGCCGGCGGACCAAGACGGCGCTGCAGAACTTCCAGAAGGCACGCGGCTTCCTGGCAGATGGCTATCCCACCAAGGAAATGCTGGCGGCTGTCCGCTCAGGCACGCCTGCCATCAATTAGGCGCGGGTTCCTGGGGAGGCGTCAGTCGTCCTCCCGGATCTCGCCCAGCCCGTCCTTCATGCCGAACCGGGCATAGAAGAACATCGCAATCAGCATGCCGGCGCAGAGATAGAATGGCAGTTCGCGGCTGACATATTCGTAGAAGAACAGCCCGAAGAAGGGCGTCACGATGTAGCCCATACCGTTGGCGGAGATGACGAGCCCGGCGACATTTCCCTGAAGCTGGGGCGAGACGGCGAGCGAGGCACCGCTGGAGAAGCCAGGCCGGGCAAGGCCTTGGCCAAGGCCGATCAGGAATTGTGACAGGATGAGGCTCGCAAAATCATTGGCGAAGACAATCATCAGTGTGCCCATCAGGAGCGGCACGCAGCCCACCCACATCAGGGTCTTGTTGCGCAGATGCAGGCGCGGAATGATCACGAGCTGGGCGAGCAGCACGGCTACTGCGCCTACGGTGAAGGCCGGGCCGGTATATTGTGCAGCCTCCCGTCCCGCGACACCGAGCTTGTCCATCACGGCGAAAACGAACACCTGGGTCAGTACGCCGGTGACCAGTGACATGGCGACCGCATAGACGAGGAAGGGCAGTACCCGGTCAGAGTGCCAGAGGCCCTTGGCGCTGATTTCCGCTTCCAGTTTGACGGCGTCGGCGACTGGCGCGCGGGTTTCCGGCAGGCGCCACCAGACGAGCGCAGCCATCGTGCCCGCCAGCAGCGCGGTCACCAGGGCAGGGGAGAGGATACCGACCCAGGCCACCAGCGCGGCGGCAAACGCCGGACCAATGACGCTGCCCACGCTGAAGCCGGAGGAAAGGAAGGCAATCTCGCTCTGGCGCTCTGCCTTGCTGGTGCGGTCGGCTACATAGGCCTGCGCGGCCGGGTTGGCCGCCGAGCCGATCAGGCCGAACAGTGAGCGGGCCAGCGCGAGGCAAATGAAGACAAGAATGATGTTCGTCATGATGCCGGACAGGGCGAGCCGTCCTGTCAGCCAGATGAAGAACATTGAGGCGGCATAGCCAGCCAGGCCAATGGCGGCGACCTTGCGGCGGCCCCAGATGTTGGAGCGTTTCCCCCAGAAGGGAGAGGTGAGCGACCACAGCAGGGCCGAGAGTGAAAATACGGCGCCGGCCATCCAGTCCGGCATCTCCATTTCCCGCGTCAGCTGGGGCAGCACTGCGGCAAGCAGCATGGTATTGCCGGCCCCGATGGCCATGAGCGCGAAGAAGAGAAGGATGAAAGCGCCCCGGCGATCCGGGCGGGACTGATCGGGCAGCCGGTCATTTGTGCCTGGCATGAGTATGTTTTCCGCTCCCCACGGATTTTGCCGAGTGCGGTGCGCCCGAATACGCCCCTTGTGAACGTGGCTTTAAGACGCGCCGGGCATGAAGGGTAGGCTCAGCTTCTGAGTCTTGAAAGGGAAATGACGCGCGGTGCTCCAACTTGCCGGTCTTGTCATTGTGCTCCTGCTGGTGGGCGGTGGTCTTGCCTTGACCGGCGGACCGGCGGCGATGCACGCGCTGCCGTTTGAGCTGGCGCTGATCGGCGGGGCGGCCATCGGCACGGTGATGCTGGCAAATTCGCCTGCCGTTGCGCGGGAGGCGTTTGCCGGTTTTGTGCGCGCCTTCAAGGGCGCGCGCTGGAAGAAGGCGGACTATGCCGACCTCTTCACGTTGACCGGCGGCCTGATGCGAGCCGTCAAGCGCCGGGGCTTTGTCGCCATCGAAGCTGACATCGAGATGCCGGAGGAATCAGCGCTTTTCCAAGCCGCGCCCCGCATTCTGGAAGATGCGCCTGCACGCACGCTGATCTGTGACGCGTTCCGCCTGATGGCGCTGGATCTTTCTGATCCTCAGCGGGCGGATCAGCGGATGATGGAAGCCATTGACGGGCATATGGCGCAGCGGGCCAAGGCAGTCGGCGCGCTGCAGACCCTGGCCGACGCCCTGCCGGCGCTGGGCATTGTGGCGGCAGTGCTGGGCATCATCCGCACCATGGGCGCGATTGATCAGGAGCCCGCCATTCTGGGCGCGATGATCGGGGCTGCGCTGCTGGGCACCTTCCTCGGCGTGTTCCTGGCTTACGGCCTCGTGGGGCCGATTGCAGCGCGCTATGGCCAGATTGTCGAGGAAGAGGCCGTATTCCTCGAAACCATCCGGGTGCTCATCCGCAGCTTTGGGGAGGGCGCGGCGCCGTCGCTCGCCATTGAGATGGCGCGCACGACCCTGCCTCTGGCGTTGCAGCCGGATGCCGCCGGAATGGGCGGGGCGCAGGTGACCCCGCTCGCAGGTGCGCGAAGACCAGCTGCCTGATTGGCGCCGGAAGGCATAGACGCTAGGCTCGCCTGCAAACCACTCCAATCTGCAGAATAAGGCTGTCGCCTATGTCCCGCTTCGATGAACTTGTTGCCACTGTTGAGGTCTACCAGGCCCTGGCGGAGGAAAACTACAACCGTATCCGGCGCCTCGCGGAAGAGGTCCGTTCGGGCCTCTGTGACTATCTGGGCGCCAGCGATGGTGTGTGCGTGCATCTGGTGCCCCCGGCCGGTCCCTTTGAGCCGCGCTCCTATGGCGACCAGGCCTTCTCCATTCCGCCGCGCGGTTTTCGTCCGCTGGGGCCGGTCTCATTTGGCCTGGCCGTACGGGTTACCAAGTCGCAGGACTGGTTGCGGCTGGCGCTGCACTGCCGGAAGGCGGGCGAGAGCTTCATCGTGCATATCGAGGAGGGCGCCGAATACGAGTTCCACCTCCCGATCACGGAGGAAGATGCCCGGCCCTTCAATGCGCATATCTTTGAGCATATCCAGGAGTGGTTCAAAGAGAACATCGAACGCTATCGCGAAGGGGCCTATGGCGCGCGCGCAATCGGGTTCGAGTTCTCTCTCCCTGAGTCCAAATCCCAACTCGAGACCTAAGCTTCAAAACCGCACTCAAATACTCAGGGTGCTCCGGCGGGCTTCGGTCTGGAATCGGTATTCTCCCTCTTGGGGAGAAAATTTATTTCCGGTTTGTGCGGAAAATCCGTCTTGACACGGATTATTCACCAGCGGCCTGAAGTTCTGCCCCGTGAACGCGCAGCCAGGATCTGTGGCGCTTCCAGTCAGGGCAGCATTTTGCCACCAGAGACCAGAATTTGTTCGAATGGTTCATCTCTTTCAGGTGGGCGCATTCGTGGGCGGCCACGTAATCAAGGACTTCCGGCGGGGCCATGATAAGTCGCCATGAGAAGGAAAGCTGCCCATCAGAGGTGCACGATCCCCAGCGGGAGCGCGTGTCCTTAACGGAAATTCCTTTATATTCAACGCCAAGGGTCTCGGTGTGGCGTTTAACAGCACGTGTCAGCTCGGCACGCGCCTGCTTCTTCAGGAACCGCTCCACCCGCAGATGAATGGTTTCGGCATCCCCTGGAACAGAAAGGATTTTTGGCTCGCCTGCCGAAAGCTTGGCCAGCCGGCCTCCGCCCTCACCTGAAATCTGACAGGGATACCCCCTGTAGTTGAAAATTGCGCCCTCTTCGAATCGGACGATTTCCGGAAGGTGCTGAAGCCTTGAGGAAATCCAGTCCACCCGCTCGGCCGCGAATGCGGCGGCGGCTTCCATCTGCCGTGGACTTGGCGCAATCGCAACGGCTTCCCGGCGGCGCTCGTCGAGCCGGATAATCAGCCGCCTGGCCTTGGCATTGACCTCAAGGCGTACTTTCACCCGCTGTCCGCCGGGTGCCTTCAATGTCATGGTCTGGCCATTGTTGTAGAGCATGTGTAAAGAATCCGCACTAAACACAGCGGCCACACCGCACCCCCCAAACCGAAACCAGAGGGACATCTTATGAAGTATCTGCTCACCGGCGTGATCGCTATAACTTTGCTTACGGCATGTGGGCAGAAAGACAAGCCGAGTGGTGAGGCCGCTCTCGCGGCAGTTGAATTTGATGTGTCAAAACTTTCGGACATCTCGCTTCGGAAAGGGGATGCAGCTACCGCTTCTCAGGCCTTAGCAGCCTTCTCTTTGGCTGAGTCCGGATCTGGTATCCTGTCTTTCGACAGCCGGGATATCAACGGTGACAAGGCGGTCTTCACGAATGTGATCTTGTCCATCCCCAGGGACACGGGCCCAAGCGAGCCGCTCTACACCGAAGAAGAGATCGCTGAGCTCTTCTCCTATATGGATTATGATGGCGACGGCATTGCCGATGATGGCTCGGAAATGACGCTGGAAGAGTACAGCGCCAGCATGAACGCGACCGAGCCGGCCGGCCCGCCGCCGGTGGTTAAGGCTGCCAAGCTGGAATTTGACGGCCTCGGCATGATCAATGGCGCGGCGAACTTCTCGCTGATGCGCTTGTCCGACATTTCCGTGACCCCGGTTGAAGGCTCTGAAGATCAAAGCCGGGGCACGGTCGGCACCATCGAACTGATCAACCCGTCGCCGGAAACCGCCGCCTGGGTGGCCAGCCTGTTCGGGCAGGGCGAGCCCGCCGATCTTCCCGAAGGCGCGGCGCTGTCTTTTGATCGCTGGGCCATCAAGGATGTCGATCTCGACATCGTGGATGCAAGCGGCTCGGGCGGCTTTGAGCTGGCCTCGTTCTATATCGACGGGCTGAAGGAAGAGAAGGCCGGCAAGCTCGGCCTGTCGAAGCTGAACTTCCAGTTCAGCGAAGAAACCTCCGGAGACGTGAACATCACGCTGGACGGCTTTGGCCTTGCCGGTCTCGACTACGGCCTGATCGCCGCGGCTGCCAACAGCTCGGCCGATCCCACCGCCATGACCGAGGCGATGCAGGCCGATCCGGGCAATCCGGGTTTTGACGCAGCCCTGATGAAGGGCCTGAAGGCGGACGTCATCGGCGCCAGCATCGATATGGCCTCGTTCAATTCCTATGTTGGCCGCGATGGCCAGGGCCGGGCGACCAAGATCACCACCGATCCGTTCACGCTGACAGTGGCTGCCCGTGACAATCCCGATGGGGAGCAGTTTGCCGGCGCGCTGGCGACACTGGGCTATGAGACACTGACGCTGAGCGCCGCCGGCGAGCAGCTTTATGATCCGGATGCAGACGTCGTGACCCTGCCGAAGGGCAAGAACTACTGGCAGCTTAATGATGGCTTCAAGCTGGACGTTTCGGCCAAGTATGAAGGCTCCAAGGCAATTGCCGCTGCGTCGTCGGCCGCTCAGCTTGAGGCCAATCCGGACGCGATGATGGAGGCGATGATGAGCAAGCTGGCCTTCCATCAGTTTGAAGTCTCGTTCGCCGACAATGGCTTCTTCAACCGCGCTCTGAACGCTTATGCCGCTCAGTCTGGTGAGGACCCGGCAAACCTGCGCGCGCAGATTTCCGGCGTGATGGCCATGGCGCCGATGATGGCGGGCAGCACCGGCATTGATGTGGCCGTCGTAACCGAGCTGGCAACGGCGATCTCCAGCTTCGTTCAGGATCCCAAGACCCTGACGATCAGCATGACGCCGCAGACGCCGGTGACGGCGCAGACCTTCGTTGACGCGGCAAGCAACCCGTCTGACCCGGCCAAGAAGCTGGACAAGACGAAGCTCGGCTTCTCCGCCGGCAACAAGTAAGCGATTGCCGGCTGAGGCAAGACAGGGAAGGGCGCGGGGCCGGAAGGCTGCCGCGCCCTTTTCAATGAGGGATAATGGAGTCATAGGCTTGAGCGTATGAAACTGGCGTTTTTTGGAGATGTCGTCGGCAAGCCCGGACGGGCGGCGGTGCTGGAGCACCTGCCAGGCCTGCGCGCGCGGCTGCGGCTCGATTTTGTCGTGGTGAATGGCGAGAATGCCGCCGGTGGCTTTGGGCTCACCCGTCAGATTGCGGAGGAGTTCTTCGGCGCAGGCGCAGACTGCCTCACGCTGGGCGACCATGCCTGGGATCAGCGTGAAGCCCTCACCTATATCGAGCGCGAGCCGCGCCTGCTCCGCCCACTGAACTACCCCGTGGGCGCTGGCGCGCCGGGGAAGGGGGCAGAGCTTTACATGCTGCCCGACGGGCGCCGGGTGGGCGTGGTGCAGCTTCAGGGCAATGTCTTCATGCGCCAGTCGCTGGCCTGTCCGTTCGTGGCGGCCGATGCGGCGCTCGACCAGATGCCGCTGGGCGCGGTGGCGGACGCCGTGATCGTGGACATGCATTGCGAGGCGACCAGCGAGAAGATGGCCATGGGTCATCATTGCGATGGCCGCGCCAGCCTTGTGGTCGGCAGCCATACGCATGTGCCCACCGCCGATACGATGATCCTGAATGGCGGCACGGCCTATCACACGGACGCCGGCATGTGCGGGGATTATGATTCGGTGATCGGTATGCAGAAGGAAATGTCGCTTTACCGGTTCACCACGCAATTGCCCGGAGAGCGGTATCAGCCCGCCCTCGGCGAGGGGACGTTGTGCGGAACCTATGTAGAAACGGACGACCGCACGGGCCTCGCCCTGCGCGTGGAGCCGATCCGGATGGGTGGCCGGCTCAGCCCGCAGGTGCCGGCGGTCTAGGCGTTTTCTGTTGTGGGCGCTTCAGGATACGGGTTCGTGTCCGGAATGTCATGACAAAGCATTATATTACAATCCCCTCAGAAAGGCGCTCCAGGGGTTGAGCCGCTGGCCCGCTTTTGTTTGGCTGATGCCAGACATTTGGAGAGACCTGAGAGGAGAACGTATCATGGCTCTACAGAAATTCCGGGCACGCACTGTTTCGGCAATGCTGGCGCTGGCCGCCATGGGCGGGGGCACGGCTCTTGCGCAGGGCACTGAGGCAGCGCCCGTGGCCATCGCGCCGATGACAGACGCTGAAGCCACCCAGTTCGTGGCCGCCAACAAGAAGGTGACTGAGGTTGCCAACAAGATGACGCTGGAGCTGCAGGCTGCCACGAGCGAGGATGAGGCCGCTGCCGTTCAGGCCAAGGCCGAGCAGCAGATCACCGCCGCCATCCAGACCGAAGGCATCACGCCCAAGCGGTATACGGAGATTATCCAGCTGGCCGAAACCGATGAGGCGACCCTTGCCAAGCTGCGCGCCGAATTCGGCAGCTGAGGCAGGCTGAAAAGCCACCTTCTTAAAGGGGCCGTTCCGGCAGGGACGGCCCCTCTTGCATGGAAAAATGAGTTGGCGTAAATCGCGCCGCGCTGCCGGGAGCTGCGAGAGGCGCGGGCCGGGCGGTGGAGCCGTCTTTCGCAATCCCATGCCCGATGTGTCGTTTGACTGTGTGTCCTGCGGCGCCTGCTGTTTCAGCCGGAACCCCCGCTATCTCGAACTCCTCCCCTGGGACGCCGCCCGCTCCCTGCCGCCGGAAAGCCTCTTCACCGAAGAGGGGCGCACCTTCGTCCGCTTCGAATGCGGCCACTGCATTCACCTAGACCTGTCAAACGGCAAGGCCGCCTGCCAAGTCTACGAAGACCGCCCCGAAGCCTGCCGCGCCTTCCGTGCCGGGAGCTTTGAATGCGTCAAGGCAAGACGGGCGAATGGGGTGATGGGGGCTTTGGCGCGGGAAGCGTCGTAGGGTGGGATAGCCGAAGGCGTAACCCACCGGGCGGCGTGTGGGGCGGGGGCGGACGGTGGGTATCGCGCTGCTCAACCCACCCTACGCTTGCTTTGGCCAATCCCCATCTTGGCTTAGGTCGAGCAAATCAGTTTTTCATCAGAAATTATGGAACTAGTTTGCAACCCTTGCAGACTATTCCGCTAGGAAAATGAAGATGAACGACATTCGTAAAAAATTGAGTCCCGATCTATTACCCATTTATGAAGATGAAATTGCGCGGGGGAATGAGGTATTAAGGGTGGATGAGCCCGCTGGGTCGCTTTGTCCACTTGCAGTGGTATTTCGTCTTCCGCTTAAGCGCGAGAGTGCTCCATCGAGCCAAGCAGTTGGAAATGACGTATATTGGCATGAAAATGCCGACCCTCGCTACGAGGTGGACGGAATGGCCGGATTTGCGAGTAAGAAAAGTCGGCAGTTTATCTATGGTCCGATAGCACGCTGAGTGCGCATTTAGCGGTATTGAGTGTTGATTTCTGCTGAGAACTGACCCGCGTTGTAACTATCTTTCGGGTTTCATTTCCGGGTCAAGATGATGCCTTTATCGGCCTCTGCGCCGAGCTGTCATTGCTAACAAGATGCGCGAATGGAGTGATGGGGGCTTTGGCACGCGAAGCCTCGTAGGGTGGGTTAGCCGAAGGCGTAACCCACCGGGCGGCGGGTGCGGCGAGGGCAGACGGTGGGTATCGCTTCGCTCAACCCACCCTACCAATGCTAGCGCTTTGATGGAGAGGGTTTGTAACGACCGGATTGCAACTCGGCACGCCCAGAGGTGCCGTCTTTCGCGGCCGCTTTGAGCGCACGTTCTATCATGGCCCGGTCAGGGCGCTTTTGTGAACTGGTCGAAGATTTCATAGCTTTGTCCATTCCACTTATACCAATACCACAAGTCCGGCAGGTGACGATAGGTTGCTTCAAACAACTCCAATCCCCGATGATAGCGGCGTCTTATGTCCTTTTCAGGAATTCCGTGACCACCCATGGCCACGCGCTTTTCGACACGCGCGACGGCGAAGTCAGGCCCGGGGGACTTCCAGAAAGATCAGGGTGACCGTGTACCCCTCAACCTGCCAAGCGGGAATTCTTTTGGTATATTGATTTGAGGAAAGCGTTGTTTCCACAATGAAATCCCGGTGGGCGGCAACCGTTTCCTCGAGTCGGCGGATGAGTTCTCTGCCGGCCGCCAATGGCGAAGCTGTCGTTGCGCTTTCTGCCTGTATCTCGTCAGCATTGAGGAACACTGCATTGGGGAAAGCCATCGGGACAAAGTGGCGGGCAAAAGTGGTTTTGCCCGCACCATTCGCGCCAGCTATGATAATAGCGTCCGGCATTCCGCTTTAATCAATCGCCTCTCTCTTCCGGCCATCCTCGGAGAGATAAATCTCCCCGCCCTTGTCCAGGAACTCGCGGCTTTTTTCCTCCATGCCCTTGCGGGCTTCGGCGGCCTGTTTTTCCAGGTCCATCCGTTCGTTCTCGGACATTCCGGCGGCGTAGTCGCGGACTTCCGCGGTGATCTTCATCGAGCAGAATTTCGGGCCGCACATGGAGCAGAAATGGGCCACTTTATGTGCGTCTTTCGGCAGGGTCTGGTCGTGGAAGTCGCGGGCGGTTTCGGGGTCGAGCGCCAGGTTGAACTGGTCTTCCCAGCGGAATTCAAACCGCGCGCGCGACAGCGCATCATCGCGCAGCTGCGCCGCCGGGTGGCCCTTGGCGAGGTCGGCCGCATGGGCGGCGATGCGGTAGGTGATCACGCCGACCTTCACATCATTCCGGTCCGGCAGGCCCAGATGCTCCTTGGGCGTCACATAGCAGAGCATGGACGTGCCAAACCAGCCGATCATCGCCGCGCCGATGCCGGAGGTGATGTGGTCATAGCCCGGAGCAATATCGGTCACCAGCGGCCCGAGCGTGTAGAAGGGGGCTTCGCCGCAGGCTTTGAGCTGCTTGTCCATGTTGATCTTGATCTTGTGCATCGGCACATGGCCGGGCCCTTCGATCATCACCTGGCAGCCCTTCGCCCAGGCGATCTTCGTCAGCTCACCGAGCGTTTCGAGCTCTGCAAACTGGGCCGCGTCGTTCGCGTCCGCAATCGCGCCGGGGCGTAGGCCATCCCCCAATGAGAAGGAGACATCATAGGCGCGCATGATGTCGCAGATTTCCTCGAAATGGGTGTAGAGGAAGCTCTCCTTGTGATGGGCGAGCATCCATTTCGCCATGATGGAGCCGCCGCGCGAGACGATGCCGCAGACGCGCTTTGCGGTGAGGTGGATATAGGCGAGGCGCACACCGGCATGGATGGTGAAATAATCGACGCCCTGTTCGCACTGCTCGATCAGCGTGTCGCGGTAGACTTCCCAGGTAAGGTCTTCGGCAATGCCGTTGACCTTCTCCAGCGCCTGATAGATCGGCACGGTGCCGATGGGCACGGGGCTGTTGCGGATGATCCATTCGCGGGTGTTGTGAATGTTGCGGCCGGTGGAGAGGTCCATCACATTGTCCGCGCCCCAGCGGGTCGCCCAGACCATTTTCTCCACTTCCTCTTCCACGGAGGAGGCAACGGCCGAGTTGCCGATATTGGCATTGATCTTCACAAGGAAGTTGCGCCCGATGATCTGGGGCTCAAGCTCGGCATGGTTGATGTTGGAGGGGATGATGGCGCGGCCACGGGCAATCTCTGAACGGACGAATTCGGGTGTGATGAATTCGGGGATCTCCGCGCCGAAGGAATTGCCCTGGTCAATCTGCGCGCGGGCGTTTTCGAGCGCCTGCTGCCGCCCGAGGTTTTCCCGCTCGGCCACATAGATCATCTCCTTGGTGATGATGCCGGCGCGGGCGAACTCGTATTGGGTCACCCTCTGGCCGGGCAGGCCGCGCAGGGGCCTGTGCTTCACCGGGAATTCGCGGGCGAGATATTTGCCGGTGGCGCCGCCATTGTCTTCGGGCTTTACGTCCCGGCCTTCATATTCCTCCACGCCGCCACGCTCCAGGATCCAGTCGCGGCGGCCGCGGGGCAGGCCTTTTTCCACATCGATCTCGGCGGCCGGGTCCGAATAGGGGCCGGAGGTGTCATAGACGCGCACCGGCGGCTCATTGGCAGACGGATGAAGGTCAATCTCCCGGTGGGGCACGGCAAGGCCGGGGGCGGGATGGGTATAGACCTTGCGGCTGGCGGGCAGGGCGCCGGTCGTGACTTTGGGGGCGTCGAAATCGCCGGGCTTGGTGGGCTTGTTCATCTGGGTCTCCAATCAACTGTGAAGACCCGGGAGCGTTTAGCGTCTCGGTTTCCGTTCCTACGCCGGCGCGACCCGGATCAGGTTCAAAGGGTGCTGGAGCGGTATCGGCCCCATCTCAGCGCTTGCCATGCGCGCCCCTCGGATAGGGGAACCATAGGGGAGATGGGCGGCCGGGGGAAGGGGGTGTGGGGAACCTTTGGCGCGGACGCGCATTGGTTAATTCGATAGGTTGAGCAGGGGCATCTGACACCAATGAAAGCGTTTCATGCAATCGTGACGGCCATTCTGGTCTTGTTCTTCGCCATCATGATGATCTTCCGCCTGGTAGACGGGTCCTTCGAATCCGCCGGCGCGCGGATGGACCGGATGATGGGCGCGGCGGCGACGGAAGCGAGCGCTGCAGCGAATGAGGTCGTCGAAGCGACAGACGCGGCGGTTGAGGATATCGCCGCCGATATTGCCAACGAGCGCGACGAGAACTGATCAGTCTGCCGCCAGGCTGGCGTCAACTGTCTTTTTCCATCTGTTGGCCTGCTCGAGCTGTTCGTGGTCCTTGGCTGCAAGGGTTTCGGGAAGCTTGTAGAGCGCGTCCAGATAGGGCTTTGCCTTTTCTGCCAGCGGGCGGGCGCGGGCATCGAATTCCGCTTTCCGCGCCAGCATCTCGTCTTCTTCGAAGATCAGGTCACGAAGCATTTCGTGGCGCCAGTACCAGCCTCCATTTCGCATCTGGAAGTCTTCACTGTAATGATGGCCCCAGCCGGTGAGCACTTCAACTTCCTGGCCGTATAGCCGGGCGAGGTAAAAGTTGAGGTCACGGCGATGGCTGGGGCAGGAGGCTTGCAGCATCTGGAGCCGGGTTTCAGCCAGGACAAACAACGGCTGATCGGATTTCATGAAAACGTTTTTATCCCACAGTCGGGCCTCGTCCGCCAAGCGGCTGGCGGAATGGGCTGCATATGGGCAGCCGGAATAAGGTTCTCCGGAAAGCAGGCGCGGGGGCATACCTGCCTCTGCCAGCGCCACCCCATAGGGCAGCACCCGGTCAATCAGTACGCCCGTGGCCTGACTGTACCCGAAATAATCGATACTTGAGCCATCGGACTTCTTAAGGACGGCCGGGCCAATTCGCGGGTTCCATGAACTGTCATTGAGGCTGATCGCGCGCTCGGCAAGATCGACATAGTGGGCCAGCTTCTGCCTGTCCGGGGTGGCCTGGATTACGGCGCCCAGCAGCGTGGCAGCGAGGGCCTGAACATGAGTTCTGGCTTGGCAGGTTGCCACCGCCCATTCGGCCAGCGCTGCAACGGGCGCTGCGTCGGATTGCGCGCCTCGCCCAATGGATTCAACCATTTCATAGAGGCGTTGCTCGGCATCCTCGGGGCAGGGTTCGGCTTCTGCATGAGCGGTGATGCTGAAAGCCAGCAGGCTGAACGCGGCGAGGGCAAGGCGCATGAATGGGCGGCTCCGGGTTGGTGCTCGCCAGCAACTAACGGAGGGCCTGCGGGTCTCCTACCCCCGGAAGAGGGGCAACGACGAAACCATTAGGCCAAGGCGATTAACTGGAAAGTTAGGGGATAACCTAAGTATATTGACTCGCCCGGCGGCGCGCGATACTAAGGCATATGACTAACCATTCGCCGATCGATCCTCACCTTCTCGACCGGGGTTTCAGTGCCCTGGCAGATGCGACGCGCCGGGACATCATTGCGCGACTGTCGACAGGGGAGGCAAGCGTGACCGATCTCGCGGCGGGCTATGACATGGCTCTCCCAAGTTTTCTGCAGCATGTGCGTGTCCTGGAAGCGGCGGGTCTCATCACCACGGTGAAGACCGGGAGAGTGCGCACTTGCCGGCTGGAAACGCAGCGTCTTGCCGACCTCGACCGGTGGATCGCCCGCTATCATGCCGCCTGGCAGGGCCGGCTCGACCGGCTCGGCGACTTGCTCAATCAAAAAGGAGATACCCAATGACCCATCAGACGATGGTGCACCGGACCGAAACACTCGAGAGAACCTATGCGGCGAGCCCCATGCGGGTGTTCCGGGCTTGGGAAGATCCAGAGATACGGCGTATCTGGGGTGCTCCGTCCACTGATGTCGAGATTCGCAATGAAGCCGCGGATTTCCGCGTTGGCGGCGAAGATATCCAGATCTGCATGGTGGGCGGCGAGCCGGTGGCCACGGTAGTCGGGCGCTATCTTGATATCGTGCCAGACGCGCGGATCGTTTATTCCGAGGCAATCAGCGAGGGATCCACACTGCTGGGCGTGAGCCTGATTTCGGCCGAGTTTATCGGCGTGGAAAACGGAACGCGTATGGTGCTTACCCTGCAGACAGTCGCGGTGGACGGTTCAGACCTGCTGGAAGGCGTCAAGGTCGGATGGACGAATGCGCTCGATAACCTTGCGGGCGTGCTGATCCCTGCCTGACGATCAGCGCTGGCTGTTGAAGAAGGTGAGAAGGGTGTCTTCGATCTGATAGCTGGCGGCGGCCCGCGAAGCCCATTCATGGCCGCCGGTTTCTGCGCTCAGGGCCAGCAGGGTTGAGCCTCCTGCGCAGGCGCGTCGGATTTCGGTCAGGCCGGGCGCAGGCGAGGCGATGCCTGGCGCGCCGCAGCCTTTGAGGCGGGCAAGCTCTACTTCCGCCTTTTCAAAACCAAGGTGCGGCTGCGTGCGCCAGCGTTCGGCTTTGTCATCCGGGTTGCCGGAATAACTCAGCACCTCGTCATCCTTGGCATGGTACATGAAGATCGACGTACGCGCGGGAAGGGCGGGTTGGTCGGCAAAGATGGCGCCGCTGATCGGGGCGATGGCACGGGGAGCGTCTTTCATCTGCCCGGCGACCCGGTAGGACAGCATCGCGCCGTTGGAATGGCCCACCAGGAATATCCGTGTACGGTCTATTCCGATCTTGCGGTCAAGCGCGTCGACCGCCGCGTTGATGTAGGTGGCTTCATCGATGTTCTGGCGCTGGGCATAGGCGCAGCAATGGGCGGCGTTCCAGGTCCGCAGCTTTTCGCCGTCCCTGCGGGAGGAGCCGTTCATATAGACCACCGCATAGCCCGCTTCGGTGAAGGTGCGGGCCAGCTTGCGGGATTTTGACGCCATCCACTCCGCGCCGCCGCCGCCGCCATGGAAAACCAGCACAACGGGCATACCTCGGCGGGTGTCTTGCGGAGTGTAGAGAATAAACTCGCGTTGGTCCTTGCCTGCCTTCACCGAAAGGGTTTCGGCTTTGGGGGAGGGGCCCGGCGCGGCGGCTGCCACCCCTCCGAGCAGTATGCAGCTTAAAATCAGGGTCGCGATCAAGGGGCGCATCACACGTCTCCGGCAGCCAGTCCGTGTTCAACGTATGGCGGCTTTATCATCCGTCGCGCGGCCTGGAGAAAATTTCGGGCGCTTTGCCCTCGCTGTTCTCGTCAGCCGAGCCTTGCCTTGGTTTCGGCTGTCCAGCCTACAAGCACCTCATCGCCCGTCTCGATCACCGGGCGTTTGATCAGAGTGGGGTTGCCCAGCAGCAAGCCTTCGAGAGTAACACCGCTCGCCCGCGCCTTGTCTTCGTCCGACAGGCTGCGCCAGGTGGTGGAGCTGCGATTGACGAGTTTTTCGCCCACCGCTGCAATCCAGCGTGGCAGTTTGGAGGGAAGGTCGGCCTCGGCGCGAATGTCCACAAACTCGGCGGGTTTTCCGGCCGCTTCGAGCTCCTTGATCGCCTTCTTGCAGGTGTCGCAGTTTTTCAGGCCGTAAAGTGTGGGCGTCATGGGGGGCTCTTCCAATTATTGGTACGGGGTCTGGGAGGCAGATATGGCCGGCCCGGAGGGTCCGCAACCGGCTTATCCGACCTGTAAGAAGCGCTCAGCAGTCAGGCGGGATCGTCCACGAAAACCTCGCCATCGAGATCATCAAGACCCCGCTGCAGGTGCATACGCACATCCTGCACAGCTTCATTGTAGACTGCCGGACGATCAGCGCCGTCATGCGGTCCACCAGTTCGCCTGCCTGAAACGGGCTGAGCGCAATGTCGAAATCCTGCGACGCCAGCTTGCAGAGTTCATCGACAAGGCGCTGGCGGCGTTCTGGCGAAAGGACGAGTGTTTTCATTCCCGGATGACGCCGACGATGGGGCCCATGTCCAGCCCGGTCTCGACGCGCTCCAGCGCTGGCACATACACCTTTGAGACCGCCCCATCGAGATAGAGCGCGTTGGGCGTGCCAAGCTCGTCCCGGAAGAGGCGCGCGAACGAATGGAAGTTCACGGAAACATCGCTGATGACGAAATAGACAGTGCGGCCATCTGCGCTGACGCCAACACCGTTGCGGCGGCGCAGGCTCGTGCCATCCGGATTGAGCGCCGGGTGAAGCTCGCCATCAATCACCAGCATCGGGCCGGACTGGGTGGCAAAGCGCGGCGGGGCATCCTTGAACCGCTCATCGAAGGCAAGGGTTTCGGAAACGCCCGCCCGGCCGTTATCGATCCAGAAGACCCCATTGGGCAGCATGCCGAAATTGCCGGGCCCAGCCGAGCGTACCAGGCCCATCTCCGCTTCGCCGTCCTCGATATAGAGGCCCACGGGCCGGCGGTCGTCATGATACATGCCGGCATTCATGGCGAAGACGAGGTTGCCCCCCTGAGAGGCTACGTGATTGGCCAGCCGGTCAAACTGGCCGAAGGGGGTGCCGGTCTCATCGCGCAGGAAAAGCCGGATTGTATCCTGCGAAGCATCAAACTCGCATACAAGATAGGGAAGGTTTTCAAAGGTTTGCGTCTTGCAGGGGCCTTCTTCCGCGCTGCCGCAGGCTGAAAGAACCGCGCCACAGAGGGCCAGGAGAAAGGGAGGCAAACGCATTCCTTACAGGTTAATCATCAGCCGTGGATTCGCAACTGCGCCAAGTGTCTATGCTGTGAAAGCTGTCCTTTACCCCCCTTTGATAGTCTTGCGTTAAAGGGGTCCTCGATGAACCAGCCTTCCGCCGCCCACGCGCCGCCCGCCGGTCCCCTCCTGCACAGATTTGCCGGCTTGCCCTTTGTCGTGACCGTGTTTCTGTCAGCGGCGCTGGTCTTCCTCGTCCAGCCAATGTTTGCCCGCATGGCAACGCCGCTGCTCGGCGGGTCTCCGAATGTCTGGAATGTGTCGCTGGTTTGTTTTCAGGCGGCGCTGCTGGCTGGATATGCCTACGCCCACCTGCTGACGCATCTCGTGAAGTCGCTTTCCCGGCAGGTGATGGTGCATGGCGCGCTGCTCGTTATCGCCGCGCTTGTCCTGCCGTTTGAATTGACCGGCCTCTTTGGCGATCCAGATCCCGCGCGCCCGGCGCTCTGGCTGATCGGGGTGTTTGCCGTTTCGATCGCGCCGCCCTTCGCGATCATTTCGGCAACCGCCCCGCTGATCCAGGCATGGTATGCGCGCACGGGCCGGGACGATGCCCACGATCCCTACCATCTCTATGCCGCCAGCAATGCCGGTTCGCTCCTCGGGCTGGCAGCCTATCCGTTGCTGCTGGAGCCGCTCGCGCCGCTGGCAGGGCAGGCGATGGCCTGGTCGGCCGGGTATGGCGTGCTGCTGGTGCTGCTGATCGGCTGCGGCCTGCTGACGATGCGCGCGCCTGCCGAGGGAGCAGTGCCGGTTTCTACAAGCCAAGCGGCACGTAGCGCTGAGCCCTCTCCAAGCGTCTGGCGCCAGCGCCTCTGGTGGCTTGTTCTGGCCTTCGTTCCCTCCAGCCTTCTCGTCGGCGTGACCACGCATATCTCCACGGATGTGGCCAGCGCGCCCTTCCTCTGGGCGCCCCCTCTGATGCTCTATATCGGCAGCTTCATCGTGGTCTTCGCCAAACGGCCACCTATCAGCCTGCCGGCCGCGATGACCATCCTGCCGGTATGCGCGGGGCTTGCCCTCTTTGTGCTGACGAAGGTGTCGGGCGTGCCGACACTGCTTACCTTCGTTGTCCACCTGACGGCCCTGTTCTTCGCTGCCGTTGCCTGCCATGGCCTTCTGGCAAACGACCGCCCGGAGACGGGCCGCCTCACCGAATTCTATCTTCTGATGTCGCTGGGGGGTGTCCTGGGCGGCGCGTTCAATGCGCTGCTCGTGCCTGTCATCTTCACCACTGTCGCCGAGTATCCGCTGATGCTGTTGGCGGCGCTGCTGCTGATGCCTCAGCGTTACTGGCTTGGGCCGACCTGGATGATCGTGGTGGCGGCGGTTGCCGGCGGCTTGGCGATCATTGCGCAGTATGTGTACGAAGTTCCCGCCTTGGCGCGTGAGCCGGAGCGATCCTTCTTCGTGCTTCTGGTTCTGGCGCTCGTGGCGCTTTACGCAGTGCGCCGCTCCCGGCTTGCCAGCGTCGGCGCTGCCGCCGCAATCTGGGCAATAGGCGCCGCGACGAGCCCGACGGTGGGCGCTTATTCAGAGCGCGGATTTTTTGGCGTGGTGAAGATCCACGACCGGGACGGCTACCGCGTCATGGTGCATGGTACCACGCTGCACGGCGCCCAGGCCCTCGGTGAAGAAGCCTGGCGGCCTGCCACCTATTATGCGCCGGAAACACCCATCGGCCAGGTCTTCGCAGGCCATACGCGCCCCGGCAGGGTTGGCGCGCTGGGCCTGGGGGCGGGGTCTGTGGCCTGCTATGCCGGGGAAGGGCAGCACTACACCTTCTATGAGATCGACCCCATCGTTGCCCGCCTCGCCAGCGATCCGGCACGTTTCACATACCTCTCTGAGTGCACGCCCGATGCGGACATTGTTCTGGGCGATGGCCGGCTCACCCTGGTTTCAGAGCCGGAAGGCGCATTCGACATTCTGCTGATCGATGCCTTCTCGTCAGACTCCGTACCCACTCATTTGATGACCCGGGAAGCCGTCGCGCTTTATCTTTCCCGCCTGAAGGAAGACGGCGTCCTGCTGCTGCATGTTTCCAACCGCTATATGGCGCTCGAAACGGTCGTTGGCCGCGTCGCCGGTGAACTCGGCGCGCCCGCCCGCATGCAATATCACACCGTACGGGAAACGGGCTATCGCGCTCAATCCAGCGCAGTCGTGGCGATTGCCCGAAATGATCTCGCGCTCGCGCCCCTGGATTCCACCGGCGTGTGGAGTGTTCTGGAAAGCGATGGGGGCCGTGCGTGGACGGACGACTATTCCAATATTCCCGGCGCCATCTGGGACCGCCTGGTGCATAAGCGCCGCTGATGCAAGGGCTGTTAGCCCTGCGTTTCTGAGCCTTCGGCCGCCAGGCGCTGCTTGCGCAGTTCGCTGGCGCGGACCTTGACGCTTTCCGACCGCAGCTGCCCGCAAGCGGCGAGAATATCCCGGCCGCGCGGTGTGCGGATGGGGGAGGCATAGCCTGCGCGGTTCAGCACTTCGGCGAAGGCTTCAATCGTCTCCCAGTCCGAACACTCATAGGGCGAGCCTGGCCAGGGATTGAACGGGATGAGGTTGATCTTCGAAGGCACGCCTTTCAGCAGCTTCACCAGATCGCGCGCTTCGGCCAGCGTGTCATTGACGCCTTTCAGCATCACATATTCGAAAGTCACGCGCTTGGAATTGCCAAGGTCCGGGTACGCACGGATCGCTTCGAACAGCGTTTTGATGTCATACTTTCGGTTCAGCGGGACGAGTTCATTACGCAGATCGTCATTGGTGGCGTGCAGCGAGATGGCCAGCATTGCGCCGGTGCGCGCGCCAAGCTCCGGGATCTTCGGGGCGACGCCTGCCGTTGAGACCGTAATGCGGCGCCGGCCGATGGAAATGCCATCGCCATCGGAAATCGTGTCGATCGCCTCGGCCACATTGTCGAGATTGTAGAGCGGCTCGCCCATCCCCATGAAGACGATATTCGTCAGGCGGCGGTCTTCATTGGAGGAGGGCCATTCGGCAAGCGCGTCGCGGGCGATGATGACCTGCTGGACGATTTCCTGCGCGGTCAGGTTGCGCACCAGAGCTTGCGTACCCGTATGGCAGAAGGTGCAGTTCAGCGTGCAGCCAACCTGCGAAGAGACGCACAGCGCGCCCGCCTTGCCGACATCCGGAATATAGACGCTCTCGCCCTCAATTCCTGGGGCGTAGCGGATCAGCCATTTCTGCGTGCCATCGCGGCTCACCTGATGGTCGGCGATATCCGGACGGTCGATCTCGAACTTCTCGGCAAGCTGCGCGCGCAGATCCTTGGCGATGTCGGTCATCGCGGCAAAATCGGTCACCCCGAAATGGTGAATCCAGCGGCGCAGCTGGCGCGCGCGCATGCTGGCTGGCTTGGGCTCAAGGCCGAGGGCCTCCAGCTCCGCCTTGAGCGCGGGAACCGAAAGGCCCGTCAGGCGTTTGTTGCCAGGCACAGCGTTATTCCGGCGGCTGAGGTCGAGGGTTATTGTCATGGGCGGGCCTATAGCATGAGCAGACGCATAAGGAAAACGGCGCGAACATGGACAGAGTTTAACGCGCCAGAATTCGAAAATCCCTTCATTTCAGAGGGAAAATAGAAAATTCATCGCCCAGTTGGCCTCCGTTCATATTGATCATGCCACAGGCGGTAATGTTACTTCATCCACAGGGAGTCCTTCTCATGAAGAAATCAGTTCTCATCGCGGCCGCACTGATGCTGCCGATCGTTCATGCTTGCGAAACCGGCCCCAGTCAGCGCGTTCTCACCACGGGCGCTGCCGGTGCAATCCTCGGCGCTGGCGCCGGGATGATGGCGGGCGGTGACGACAGACGTAACGCGGCCATCGGCGCTGCCGTTGGCGCCGTCGCTGGCGCATCGGTTGGCGTCTACATGGACCGGCAGGAAGAAAAACTGCGTCAGCAGACTGCAGGCACCGGCATCGAGATCGAGCGTCAGGGTGATCAGATTGCTCTGACCATGCCCTCGGGCATTTCCTTCCAGCAAGGCAGCGCAACGATCCAGCCGAGCTTCTTTCAGACGCTGAACCAGGTTGCTGCCACGCTGAACGAGTACCCCTCGACCGCTGTTGACATCCGTGGCCACGCCTCTTCGGAAGGCGCCCGCGATTTCAACCAGCGCCTGTCGCAGCAGCGCGCCGATGCTGTGCGCGGCTACCTCGTCAACCAGGGTGTGCAATCGGTTCGTATGTCGGCTATCGGCATGGGCATCGACTATCCGGTGGCTGACAATTCGACCGAAGCGGGCCGGTCTCAGAACCGCCGCGTTGAGATCATCCTGACGCCGGTTACCCAGTAATCGCGGCAGGTTCAGGAACCTGAGCAGTCAGGCGGCGGTCTCCTTCGGGAGGCCGCCGCTTTTCGTTTGGCCGGTCAGCGGCAGGCTTCTTCGGCCTTGGCAATCGCGTCGGCCGAGCCGCTGAGGGAGAATCGGTAAGTGACATTCGTTCCGCGCGCTGACTGGGCGGTGACGGTCAGGCTGGAGCCTTTCTTCAGCGCGTCGACAATGCGCGGATCATCGGCATCGTCCGCAAAGCTCTCGCGGCCGGCAACAAACATCTGCCAGGAAGACCGCCCGATGGTGGTCTTGGGGGCTTTATCGGCCTTGAGATCATAGGTGACCCGGAAGCTCGGCTGGTTCCTGGCCTGGCCAGACTTCCAGCTGGTCACATAGTACCAGACATCGCCATGCTTGACCGAAGAGGGGGCCTTGGAGCTGGCCTCGGTGGCGGCATAGCAGATCAGATCACCGCCTTTTTCCTCGGTGAACACCGCCCAGTCCTTGAACCGTCCAAGCGCTTTTGGCTCGGCCACCGCAGCCCCCGAAATGGCGGCCACCAGGATCACGAGACCGAGAGGCCGCGCGATACGTGTCGTTTTCTGTTGCATGTTGGATAAAATACTCACACATTACCTCCGACGCTCCCAGACCCATACACCGGGGGCTATCTCAAGCAAAACACCTGACGCGGGCACAACAGGGAAATTACAAGCGCCATGGTTGCCTTACCGTTCCTGAAGACAGACAATGCGCGTTCGTATCCCCGAAAGGCCCGGCGCGTGTTCGACCATACCGTCCGCATAGCAGACCCGGTCATGCGGGAACGGCATGCAGACCAGATGGCTGCCATTGCCGAACGCCGGTGCCGCAACGCCTTCTCCGAACTGTTCAGCTATTATGCCCCGCGCGTGAAGGCTTTCATGTTGCGCTTGGGGGCGGGGGACGCCGAAGCCGAGGAACTCGCGCAGGAGGTGATGATCGCCGTCTGGCAGAAGGCGGGAATGTATGACCGGCAGCAGGCCTCGGTCTCTACGTGGATTTTCAGAATTGCGCGTAACCGCCGGATCGACGCCCAGCGGCGCCAGCGCCGCCCCGAACTCAATGCAGACGATCCGGTGCTGCAGCCACCGGAGATCCAGACCCCAGATGAAACGGTATCCCGCGAGCAGCTGGACGCCGCCGTGCGCCAGCGGCTGGCCAGCCTGCCACAGGATCAGCTGATCCTGGTCCAGGCCGCGTTTTATGATGGTCTCTCCCATTCGGAGATCGCCAGAGCCTTCAATCTACCGCTGGGCACGGTCAAATCCCGTATCCGGCTGGCATTCATGCGGCTGAAAGGAGAACTGGAAGGCGGGATCTGACCCGGCAACTGCAATCTCCGGCTGTGTTTCCTTGACGAAATATCAAACCGGACAATGTTTGCTGAAAGGAATAGAGATACCCCTGACGCCAATGACTGCTGCCCCGCAAAACTCCTTCAGCGAACTCTACAGCGCCTATGCGGCGGGATGTATTGATCCCGCCTTTGCCATGATGCTGGAGGCCCAAAGTCTGATACGTGCCGATGTGCGCGGCTCGGTTGCCGTAAGCGAGATGATCGCTGGCAACTTCCTTGAGGCGGCGCCTGCGGCCCGGATGAGCGCCGGCGCGCTGGAGCGCACGCTCGCCCTGATCGACGCGCTCGAGGTTCCGGTCGAGATTCAGCGCGCTGCCGGAAAATCGGCTGGGGACGCAATTAACGAGTTGCTCAGCCTGCCTGAGCCTGTGCGTTCTGCGGCGCTTGATGCGGCAGGCCGGCAGGGCTGGCAGATGCTTGGGCTGGGCCTGAAGCGGTTGAAGCTGGATGTGGGCTCTTCCATGGATGTGGAGCTTTACCGGATCGCGGCCGGCTCCAGGATCCCGCGGCATTCCCATGGCGGCAACGAGTTCACGATGGTTCTTGCCGGCGGCTTCACTGATGAGCGGGGCACTTATGGGCCAGGCGATGTCAGCATGAATGGCCCCAACGATACACATCAGCCCGTCGCGGATGAGGACGAGGTTTGCTACGCCCTTGCCGTGCGCGATGGCGGCCTGCGGTTCACCGGTGTCATGGGCATGGTGCAGAAGCTGCTCGGCGTGCGCTGAAGGCTCAGCTGCCGGCTTTTTTTCTGTCAGGACCCTGAACATGTTTGTGGCGTGCGCCCTCCGGGCCGCCCGGCATGATGGGTTTGGGGCCATAGCCGCCCATCGAAAGATGCCGGTCATACATGACCAGAGCGCCCGCCAAGCTGACATTGATACAGAAACGGGTCGGGATCTTCACCACATGCGCGCAGCGCTCAAGCGCAGCGGCAGAGAGGTTGCCCTTTTCCGGCCCAAGGATATAGGCCGCCTGCGGAGGATGCCGGAAGACGGGCAGCTCCACGGCGTCATCGGTCAGCTCGATCCCGACCAGTTGGCAGCCTTTGGGCAGCTGCATCTCGTCCAGTGAGTCCCACTGATAATAGGGAATCTGGCCTGCGGATTTGGAGGTGTCCGATGCGTAGGCTTCCTTGAGATTGCGTTCTGCATCGATCGAGAAAACGAAGCTCGCGCCAAAGGCATGGGCCGTACGCATAAGCGCGCCGAGGTTCATCGGCTTGGAGATGCGCTCGGAGCCTATGGCGAAATAGCCCCGCATCAGAATGCCCCCAGCCAGAAGCGGCCAATCGCGACGACAATCAGCAGGGCAAGGGGGCCGGCCAGGGAAACCCGGCGGGCGAGCTTCATATGGGCAAGCGGTTTGGGATAGTCTGTCTCCAGATATTTCGCCGCCTCGGTCTCGGCCGGCTCCCGGCCCAGAGACAGGATGGCCGCGCGGTATTCGACATCATTCGGGCCGCCGCCAAACTTTGCGGCCAATGCCCGGCGCAGAACCATGGATATCATCATCCGCATCTGCGCGGCCAGCGCGATGGCAAAGACGATGATGACGGCGAGAGCCCAGAAAAGTACGGTCATAGGAAGGTTGCTACTTCGAAACGGCCTTTCCAGTCAGCCAGGCCGCGTTTCAGTCCGCTGGAATTGAACCCAGCTGCGAGGTCGCCATTGGCGGAGACGCCGATCATCCCGCCATTGCCGCCGAGACGTTTGACATCGTCCAGCGCGCCCCTGAGGGCAGGGGCCAGCGTCTCACCGCCATAGCGGATGCGGGCGGACACATCGGCGGCAGCGTTCGCCCGGATGAAATATTCGCCAAGACCGGTGCAGGAAATGGCGCAGCGTTCGTCCGCCCAGGTGCCAGCCCCGATGATCGGCGTGTCACCGATCCGGCCGGGGGTCTTGGAGAGAACACCGCCGGTGGAGGTGGCGGCGGCCATATCGCCATAGATGTCGAGCGCAACGGCGCCGACCGTGCCCATCTGCACTTTGCCGTCCTGGACGGTGTCTTCATCAACCGCCCCGTAATAGCTTGCCGGATCAGTGACGCGGGCAAGGCCCGCGGCGCCGGCGATGGCCGCGGCGCCCTTGCCGACGATCAGCACGTTGGGGGTTTTCTCCAGCACGACGCGGGCGGCGCGGATGGGGCTTTCAAAGCCCTGCAGCGCGCCGACAGCACCGGCATTGCGTGTGCGCCCGTCCATGATGGCGGCGTCGAGTTCCCATTCCCCGGCCGTATTGGGGCTGGCGCCCTTGCCGGCGACATAAAGACCAGAGGCTTCCAGGTCGAGCACCATGGCTTCGACGACATCGAGCGCAGCTTCGCCGTTCGCGAGCGCCTCGGCCCCGCGTCTCAGCAGGCCTGCGATGTGGGCCTCTTCCGGGGCGTAGTCGCGGCCGGGGATCGGTCCGGCGCCGCCATGGATGGCGATGGCCCAGATTTTCGACATCGTTGCGGGTCCTTTCCCCTTGCGTAAGGCTTGGCGCCTGCTCGCGGCATGGCTACCGTCTGAAGGTCGAAACAACAAGCTTTGAAGGGAGAGGCATATGAAAGCCGTACTGTCGAAAGTGGTCGGTGGGCCAGAAACACTCGTGATCGAGGATGTGCCAGTGCCAACCCCTGGCAAGGGGCAGGTTCTGGTGCAGGTGAAAGCGTGCGGGGTGAACTATCCCGACGTGCTGATCATTCAGGACATGTACCAGTTCAAGCCGCCGCGCCCGTTCTCTCCGGGCGGGGAAGTGGCCGGGATTGTCTCGGCTGTGGGCGAGGGCGTTGCCCATGTGAAGCCGGGCGACCGGGTGCTGGCCTCCACCGGCAATGGCGGCATGGCCGAATATTGCCTCGCGCCGGCCCATGGCGTGATGCCGATCCCCGAAGGGATGCCGTTCGAGGAGGCCGCTGCCTTCCTGATGACCTATGGCACCTCTTACTACGCCATCAAGGATCGGGGCGATCCCAAGCCCGGCGAGAAGCTGCTGGTGCTGGGCGCTGCCGGCGGGGTGGGCATTGCGGCCGTGGAACTTGGTAAGGCCATGGGCCTGGAAGTGATCGCTGCCTGCTCCAGCCAGGAGAAGGTGGATTTCTGCCTGTCCAAGGGCGCGGACAAGGGCCTTGTCTATGAGCGCGAACTGGACCGCGACGGGCAGAAGAAATTCTCCGACGACATCAAGGCCGTTTCCGGCGGCGGGGTCGATATCATATATGACGGCGTGGGCGGCAATTATGCCGAGCCGGCCGTGCGCGCGATGAACTGGGAAGGGCGCTTCCTCGTGATCGGCTTCCCGGCGGGCATTCCGAAGCTGCCGCTGAACCTGACGCTCCTGAAAAGTTGCGATGTGCGCGGCGTGTTCTGGGGCGCGGCGGTAGCGCGGGACCCGAAGGCCCACCAGCAGAACGTGAAGGAGCTGTTCGACCTCTACAAGGCCGGCAAGATCCGCCCGCATGTTTCCAACACCTATCCGATGGAGCAGGCGGCCGATGCCATCCGTGAACTGCAGGACCGCAAGGCGCAGGGCAAGGTCGTGGTGACGATGTAGCATGCCGGGGAAATCAGCCACTCCGGATGAATTCATGGCGGCGCTTGCGCACCCCAAACGCGCAGAGGCCGAAGCCCTGCGCAAGATCATCCGGGGCCTGAAGGCCCCCCGCTTCGAGGAAGGCATCAAATGGAACGCGCCCAGCTATTCGCTTGGCGGTGTGCACTACCTCACCTTCAATTTCGGGGACCGGAAATCGGTTCGTCTGATTTTCCATTGCGATACGGCGCGCAAGGAAAATAAGGGCGGGCCGCCACTGATTGCCGATGAGACGGGGCTGCTGGTCTTCCAGTCCGATATTCGTGCCCTGGCGGCGTTTGGCGGAATGGAAGAGGTGACGGTAGCCGAGAAGACGCTGCCGGAGCTCGTGACACGCTGGATTGAAGCGGCGCAGGCATAAGACCAGAAGCTCTGCCCGGCGCAGCGCTGCCCCGCAAAAGAAAAACCCCGCCGGAGTGATCCGGCGGGGTTTTGTTTGTGTCGGGATGAACCAGCCTTACTTGCGCTCGTCGACTTCTTCAAAGTCGGCATCGACCACATCGTCATTGCCGGACTGGGGCGCGTCTTCCCCCTCAGTGGCGCCAGCACCCTGAGCGGCGTAGATGGCTTCGCCGAGTTTCATCGCGGCGTTCATCAGGGCCTGATGCTTGGCCGAGATGTCGGCGGTGTTGTCGCCGGCCGCGGCTTCTTTCAGATCGGCGATGGCTTTTTCGATCTCGCCTTTCACCGCGTCGGAGACTTTCGAGCCGTGCTCGACCATCTGCTTCTCGGTCTGGTGGACCAGAGCTTCGGCGTGGTTCTTGGCTTCGACCAGTTCGCGGCGGGCCTTGTCACCGGCGGCGTTGGATTCAGCTTCAGCCATCATCTTCTTGATGTCGGCTTCAGAGAGGCCGCCATCTGCCTGGATGGTGATCTGCTGTTCCTTGCCGGTGGCCTTGTCCTTGGCCGAGACCGAAACGATGCCGTTGGCGTCGATGTCGAAGGTGACCTCGATTTGCGGCAGGCCGCGCGGGGCCGGGGCAATGCCTTCGAGATTGAACTGGCCGAGCTGCTTGTTGTCAGCAGCCATTTCGCGCTCGCCCTGGGCAACCTTGATGGTCACCGCAGGCTGGTTGTCCTCTGCCGTCGAGAAGACCTGGGACTTCTTCGTCGGGATCGTGGTGTTGCGCTCGATCAGGCGGGTGAAGATACCGCCAAGGGTTTCGATGCCGAGCGAGAGCGGGGTCACGTCGAGGAGGACCACGTCTTTGACGTCGCCTTGCAGGATGCCGCCCTGGATCGCGGCGCCGATGGCGACGACTTCATCCGGGTTGACGCCCTTATGGGGCTCGCGGCCAAAGAATTTCTTCACCGCTTCCTGGACGGCCGGCATGCGCGTCATGCCGCCGACGAGGACGACTTCGTCAATGTCGGAAGGAGACTTGCCGGCATCCTTCAGAGCTTTCCTGCACGGCTCGATGGTGCGCTGGACGAGGTCTTCGACCAGGCTTTCGAACTTGGCGCGCGTCAGTTTGATGTTGAGGTGTTTCGGGCCGGTCGCGTCTGCCGTGATGAAAGGCAGGTTCACTTCATACTGGCTGGCCGAAGACAGCTCTTTCTTGGCCTTTTCGGCTTCTTCCTTGAGGCGCTGGAGGGCCAGCTTGTCGGCCTTCAGGTCGATGCCCTGTTCCTTCTTGAACTCTGCAGCCAGGAAATCGACGACGCGCAGGTCGAAGTCTTCACCGCCGAGGAAGGTGTCCCCATTGGTGGAAAGCACTTCGAACACGCCATCACCGATTTCGAGCAGTGAGACGTCGAAAGTGCCGCCGCCAAGGTCGTAGACGGCGATGGTCTTGTTGCCGCCCTTGTCGAGGCCGTAAGCGAGGGCTGCGGCGGTCGGCTCGTTGATGATGCGGAGCACTTCAAGGCCGGCGATGCGGCCAGCATCCTTGGTGGCCTGTCGCTGGGCATCGTTAAAGTAGGCCGGGACGGTGATGACGGCCTGGGTAACCTTGGAGCCGAGATAGGCTTCAGCGGTCTCTTTCATCTTGGTGAGGATGAAGGCGGAGATTTCCTGCGGGGCGTAATCCTTGTCGCGGCCTTTCACCCAGGCGTCGCCGGCAGGGCCTTTGACGATGGCGAAGGGGGACAGTTCCTTGTCCTTCTGCGCGGTCGGATCGTCGAAGGTGCGGCCGATCAGGCGCTTGATGGCGTAGAAGGTGAAGTCAGGGTTGGTCACCGCCTGACGGCGCGCGGGCATACCGATGAGGCGTTCGCCGCTTTCAGTGAAGGCCACCACCGACGGGGTCGTGCGGGCGCCTTCTGCGTTTTCGATGACCTTGGCCTGGCCGCCTTCCATGACGGCCACGCAGGAGTTGGTGGTGCCGAGGTCGATACCGATGATCTTGCTCATATATGTCTCTCTCTTTCGTCAGCCGCCACTGGCTTCGTTTGGGTTCGGTCTGCTCAGCAGCCCCGCGCCGCCAATGGCTCTATCAAGGGTTCAGTTTTGAGCAGCGAGTTGGGGGATTAAATCCGCTCGCTTCTTTGGCCCTCGATATGGGGAACTGTGGGGCAGGCTCAAGAGGCCATGACAGATTTGCCCCATAGGCGCGCTCTATGACGCGGGCAACCCGTTCCGATTTGAAAATCATTCTCAAAGAGCGCATATGTCCTCTCATGAGAATGAGGTTTCCTCCCATGCCGCGCCCGGCCCTTAAGACCCTGACCTATAGCGCCATGCACTTTGCCGTGGCCATCTCCGTCGCCTTTGCCCTGACCGGCAGCTGGCATGCCGCGCTGGCGATCGGGATGATCGAGCCGCTGGTGCAGACGGTGGCCTATACGCTGCATGAACGCGCCTGGGAACGGATCGGCATTGGTGGCCGTCGCGTACCTGAGGCGGCGGCCGAGGCGGTTGGCTGAAGGGGTATTCTCCCACGGAACAGCTGGCCAGCCGGGCAGGGCTGAGGCAGGGTTGGCTCCGGAAAACTCTGGGAGAAATTCATGCGCCTGTTGGCAGCCGCCAGTGTGACGGCGATTTCACTTGTTCTTCTGGGCGCGTGTGGGCCCGCGAGCGTGCCAGCCGACCAGCCTGATGCGGTCGAAGCTGCTGCCGATGCTGAGGAAGCGGCCGGACCTGAGACAGCGGCGGCGAGCGCGCCACGGCTGGAACAGCTGTGGGTAACCGATGGCTTCGACGCGCCTGAGGGCGCCGCCCTTGCGCCTGATGGCAGCTATTTCATTTCCAATGTGACCGGGGACGGCAGCACAAAGGAAGGCAAGGGGTTTGTGTCCAAGCTGGGGGCGGACGGCACAATGCTGATGCTGCGCTGGGCCGAGGGGCTGGACGCGCCCAAGGGCATGACGGTGCTGGGCGATACCCTCTATGTGGCCGATATCGACCAGGTGGTGACATTCGACGTCCATAACGGGACAAAACGGGACACGATCAGCATCGACAGCGCCCAGATGCTGAACGACATGACGGTCTGGCAGGGCGAGGTGCTGGTTTCAGACTCCGGCGCGGCGAGCATTCACCGGTTGACACCGGAAGGTCCGCGGCTCCTGGGCGCCTCCACCGATTGGGCAGGCATCAATGGCTTGCTGGGGGATGGCGAGCGGCTGCTGATCTCAACGATGGCCGAGGGCTATCTGATCGAACTGCGCGGCGCTGACGCTGAGCAAATCCTGGCGCGCGGCATGAAGGATGCTGACGGTGTTGGCCTGGTGCCGGGCGGCGGGTATCTGGTGTCGAGCTGGCCGGGCCATATCCATTATGTCAGCGAAGACGGGCAGGTGACGACGCTGCTGGATACCCAGGCAGGCGGCATCCTGCAGAATGACCTGGCCGTGTTCGGCGATGTGGTGATCGTGCCCAACTGGCTGCCGGGCACGGTTACGGCGTGGCGGGTGGTGCGGGACTGATCCCGCACCTTAGCCGCATCCGTATTCAGTTCGCCGGGCCGGTGCTGACGGCCACCATGGCGGCGCGCAGGGTGCGATCGCCAATACGCCAGCCGGGCTGGAAGAGCTGCGCGATGGTGCCCGAAGGCTGCTCCGACGGGATTTGCGCCACGGCCTGATGGACGTTGGGGTCAAACGGCGCGCCGGGATCTGCCGCCACAGGCACAACGCCGTGCCGGGAGAGGGCGGTGTTGAGTTCCTTGGCGGTCATCTCAATGCCACCGAGGAGGTTTTTCCCGGCATCTGTAAGCCCGCCGCGCTCGCTTTCGGGCAGGGCGTCAAGGGCGCGGGCGAGATTGTCCGATACGCTGAGCAGGTCAGCGGCGAATTTCTCGATGGCATAGATGCGGGCTTCGCTGACCTGGCGGTCAGCCCGCTTGCGGGTGTTGTCGAGGTCGGCCAGCAGGCGCAGGATCTGGCCGTTCATATCGGCCTTCTCTGCCTCAAGGCGCACAATCAGCTCCTCGACCGTGACGGTTTCTTCCGCCTTGGCTTCAGGGTTTACACCGGCGTCGATTTCAGCGGCTTCACCCGGTTTGTTTTCGTCGCTCATCACTTCCCATCCTTTCCGCGCCGGGACGAGAGGATCTCCCCCACGACCTTTGCGGTATAATCTACCATCGGGATCACCCTGGCATAATTGAGCCGTGTTGGCCCGATCACTCCGAGTGCCCCGATCACATGTTTTGTGCCGCCCATATAGGGTGCCACGATCACACTTGAACCAGACAACGGAAAAAGCCTGTTTTCTGACCCGATGAACAGACGCACGCCGCCCGCTTCGCGCGTTGTGTCGAGAATTTCAAGCAGGCTTTGCTGCCGTTCAAGCTCGTTGAACAATTGCCGCACCCGGTCGAGATCCTGGGCGGCCTTGGCGTCTTCCAAAAGATTGGCGCGGCCCCGCACGATCAGGCTGCGGCCGCGGCCCGGCGCGTCTCCGCCCCATTCGGCAAGGCCTGCTTCGACGAGGGCTGTGGTGGCCGCGTCCAGCGCCGCGCGCCGGTCCTGCAGTTCGGCGCGCACCTCGCTGGCCGCCTCGGCCAAGGTGCGGCCCTTGAGGCGCGTGGAGAGGTAGTTTCCCGCCTCGATCAGCGCGGTGGCAGGCAGGCCATCTGGCACCTTGAGGATGCGGTTTTCAACGTCGCCGTCCTCGGTGACAAGCACGCAGAGGGCCTCTCCGCCGGCAAGGGGAACAAATTCGACATGCCGCACCGCCGCGTCCCGGGCGGGGGAGGCGACAAGGCCTGCCCCCCCGGCAAGGCCGGAGAGGATGTCGGAGGCTTCCCCCAGAACCGCTTCCAGATCGGTGCCCGCGGAGGCCAGCCGGTCGTCGATCTGTTTCTTGTCTTCCCGGGAAGGGTCTCCGTATTCGAGGAAACCGTCGACGAAGAGGCGCAGGCCCTTGTGGGTGGGCGCGCGGCCGGCAGAGATGTGGGGGGCGTCGAGCAGGCCGAGGTCTGTCAGGTCTGCCATCACATTGCGGATGGAGGCCGGGGAGAGGGCAATGCCCGCCTTGGAAAGGGTGCGCGAGCCGACCGGCTCGCCCGTTGCCAGATAGCCCTCGACGATCTCCCGGAAAATGTTCCGGGAGCGCTGGTCGAGCCGTTGCATGAGGCTGAGGATGTCTGACTGGTCCGCCATGTCTCTGGATTAAGGGCGGTACATGCGCGGTTCAATAGTGTTGATGGGGCCAGCCTTAGATGGTGAGGCCGGATCCGGCATCCCGGTCGTCAGCCTTGCGCCAGACGAAGTAGGAATAAACCGCAGCAATGAGGGCAGCGGAGACCACCAGGACCGACAGCTGCAGGCCCAGCCAGATGCCGCTGAAGAGAAAGGCGCCCGCCATACCCAGGGCGCCGGCAACCATGAACAATGGGCCCGCCAGGCGGTGGGTCTTCTCCCAGGCGATGTCCGAAGACAGGGTCCAGGGGGTGCGGATGCCGAACATGAAGCTGGAGCGGGTTTTCGGCAGGTAATTGCCGATGACGATGAAGAGGGCGCCGCAAGCCGCGATCACCAGACGGACCATCGTGTCGGAGTAAAGGGTATCCTCCCCGGTTCCCAGCATGCCGAAGGCGATGCCGCCTTGAACGAAGGTCAAGAGCGTCATGACGCCGACCCATGTCGCCAGATAGGCCCGCCGCCCGGTATCGATATTGCGTTTGCGCGGATCAATCGCCGGGACGAGCGCGAGAAGGAGGCCGGTCAGAAGCACGGTGCCTGGAAGGATCAGCAGATAGACCCAGGCGTCACTCTTGCTCGCAAACTGATCTGCCTGTCCGTCCGAGCCCCAATGAACCGGAATATCGCCGGTTTCGGGCAGGGCGTTCCAGGTGGTGAGCGCGATGCCGGATGTGAGCAGAAAGGCGATGGCCGATGCGATCAGGCCGGTGCGGATAAAGGGTTTCATTCGGCTGCCTCCTTAAGGTCGTCATCGCCATTGTCCCGGCCCAGCAGCCCGAGCAGGGCGGTGGCTGCGTCTTCCAGAACGCTTGTGTTCACGCGGTAGAGGATCTGGTTTCCCTGCCGCTCGGCTGTAATCAGCTCGGCCTCCTTCAGCACCGCCAGATGGCGGCTCATGGTTGGCCAGCTCGCCTCGAACTCTGCTGCAAGGTCGCCGGCGAGGCGGGGCCCCTTGCGCAGCAGGGCGAGAAGCTGCCGGCGGGCCGGATGGGCCAAGGCTTTGAAAACGCTGTTTTCCATATCTGCTAATTAGCAATTATGCTAATATCGAGTCAAGAGCTATTTTTGGGTTTAGCTAAATAGATCTATGGCCGGGTCAGTTCAGCCCTTCGATCTGGCCGTGGGCATTGAGGTGGATATGCTCGGCGGCGGGGCGGCGCGGAAGGCCAGGCATGGTCATGATGTCGCCGCAGATGGCGACAACGAAGCCCGCCCCGGCAGCGAGGCGCACTTCCCGAAGACGGACCACATGGCCTTCCGGCGCGCCGAGCAGGGCAGGGTCTGTGGAGAAGCTGTACTGGGTCTTCGCCATGCACACGGGCAGGTGGCCAAAGCCGGCCTTTTCCCATGCGGCTAGCAGGTTTTTCACCGCGCGGGCTGCCTCCACCCGGTCTGCCCGGTAGATGGATTTCGCCACGGCTTCGATCTTTTCCAGCAGGGAGAGATTGTCCGGGTACAGCGGCTTGAAATCGGCAGTGCCGTCTTCGATCAGTTTGACCACGCTGCGGGCGAGGGTTTCAGCGCCCTTGCCGCCTTCGGCCCAGTGGGTGCAGAGCGCGACGGATACGGAGAGTTTTTCGCAATAGGCCTGCAGGGCGTGAACTTCGCCTTCGGTGTCGGTAGTGAAGCGATTGATCGCCACGACGACCGGCAGGCCAAAGCTGCGCAGGTTTTCGATATGGCGGGCGAGATTGGCGAGGCCCTTTTCCAGCGCTTCATAGCTGACCTTGCTCAGCTCATCCTTGGCGAGGCCGCCATGCATCTTCAGCGCACGGATGGTGGCAACGAGAACCACGGCATCGGGCGCAAGCCCCGCCTGGCGGCATTTGATGTTGAGAAATTTCTCGGCGCCAAGGTCTGCGCCGAAGCCGGCTTCGGTGACAACATAGTCGGCCATTTTCAGAGCAGCGCTTGTGGCGATCACGGAGTTGCAGCCATGGGCGATGTTGGCGAACGGGCCGCCATGCACGAGGCAGGGGTTGTTCTCCAGCGTCTGGACAAGGTTTGGCAGCATCGCGTCGCGCAACAGCGCCATCATCGCGCCGGTGGCCTTGATGTCAGCGGCGGTAACGGCGACCTTCTCACGCGTATAGCCAACGATAATGCGGGACAGGCGGGCCTCCAGATCTTCCGCATCTGTTGCAAGGCAGAGGATGGCCATCACCTCGGAGGCGACGGTGATGTCGAACCCGGTTTCGGAAGGGGCGCCGTTGCCGGGCCCGCCAAGGCCGGAGACGATATTCCTCAGGCTACGGTCGTTCATGTCCATCACGCGGCGCCAGCTGGTGCGCACGGTTTCCAGCTTGGGCTCACCGCCCCAATGAATGTGGTTATCGACGAGGGCGGAGAGAAGATTGTGGGCCGAGGTGATGGCGTGGAAGTCGCCGGTGAAATGCAGGTTGATGTCTTCCATCGGCACGATCTGGGCAAGGCCGCCGCCGGTGGCGCCGCCCTTCATGCCGAAGCAGGGGCCGAGCGAGGGTTCGCGCAGGCAGAGAAGTGTATTCGCCCCGATGCGGTTCATCGCGTCGGCGAGGCCAATGGAGGTGGTGGTCTTGCCCTCACCGGCGGGCGTCGGGTTGATGGCGGTGACGAGGATCAGCTTGCCACCCGGCCGGGCGGATTGGCGCTGCAGGAAGCTGGCTGAGAGTTTCGCCTTGTCGTGGCCGTAGGGGATGATGTCTTCCGGGGCTGCGCCGATGCGGGCGGCGATGTCCTGGACCGGCAGTTTCTTCGCCGCGCGGGCAATCTCGATATCCGTGGCCATCGCTCTTCTGCTCTCCGTTGACAGCTGCCGGTGTAGACAGGCGCAGCAAAACCCGCAAATCAGGCCATCAGCTAGAAGGATTCCCGAAGATGCCAAATCTTGTTCGCCCCTCGGGCCGCGCTTTTGACCAGCTGCGCCCGATTTCGCTTGAAACCGGCGTCGCGCGCTATGCCGAAGGATCGTGCCTCGCCAGGTTTGGTCACACGCATGTGCTGTGTACCGCCAGCTGGGAAAAGGGCGTGCCCGGCTGGATGAAGGGCAAGGGCGAGGGCTGGGTGACCGGCGAATATGGCATGCTGCCGCGCGCCACCCACACCCGCGGGCGCCGCGAGGCCGCCGCTGGCAAACAGTCCGGACGCACGCAGGAAATCCAGCGCCTGATCGGGCGTTCCATGCGCTCAGTGGTCAACCTCGCCGCCCTTGGCGAGAACACGATCACCATCGATTGCGACGTGATCCAGGCTGATGGCGGCACGCGCACGGCGTCGATCACCGGCGGCTTTGTGGCCCTCGCCATGGCCTGCCGTTATCTTCAGACCGAAGGTGTGATCAAGGCGGAGCCGATCCTGAAACAGGCCGCCGCGATCTCGGTGGGTCTCTTCCAGGACATGCCGGTGCTGGACGTGGATTACCCTGAGGATTCAGCCGGTGAGGCGGACATGAACGTGGTGATGAGTTCTGATGGGGGCTTCATCGAAGTGCAGGGCACCGGCGAATCCCGCCCGATGTCGCGCCCGGAACTGGATGAGATGATGCGCTTGGCCGAGAAAGGCTGCACGGAGCTGTTTGCGGCGCAGCGGGCCGCGCTGGGGCTCTAAGCAGGCTTCAGCCGCTGATCAGCTGGTTTGCCGTCAGGGCGAACAGAGTGGCGATCGTCAGGTTACAGAGGGTGCCGAGCAGGTAGTAAGACGGGTTCTGCTGGATCTTGTCGCTACGCACGAACTGTTTGACCCCGATGATAATCGCCAGGGCGCTGAACTGCTGGGCGCTGACCAGAATGAAGATCAGGAGTGTTTCACACAGCCCAATCCAGAAGCCGGTCGATCCCAGATCAAAGACGCGGCCCTTGGTGCTCTCGGGAAGGGCGCCGCCCTCGGTGGCGGGAGTGTCGCCGGATTTGAGGCGGGGGATGCCAAGGCGGATGATCAGCGTGGAGAGAACGTGCGATCCAAGCGCCATGCCTACCAGGATGGAGATATCAATGGGATTCAATTGATTTCTCCAAAACAATGATATTCGATTGATTGTGGGTGCGCAGCCGGTTGATTATCTGATTTTCTGCTTCGATCACCAGATCTATCTCCGCCCGGCGGACTGCGTCAGAAACTGATTGCGGATATTTGCCCAGCCGTTGGGCAACCGCTTTTTGTGACAGGCCTTTGGCCAGGAGGGCGTAAACCAGAAACTGATAGTCCGTCATCCGGGCGATGAAGCCTTGGCAGAGGTTCGTCAGCAGGGTGAGCTCAATATCGCGAGCATCCTGGAAAATATGCCATTCGCCAAACCGGTTCTGACGCTTCAGCCGACTGATGGCGGCATTGCCGACAGTGAAGACCTCCCCGCCGATTTGGCGGATATTGGAGGTTCTGGCCCCGATCCGGCCGAATACGACCGCGAAGCGGAATGCCATTTGAATGCCAAGCCCCCCCCGCAGCGTACGCACAATCTGGAAAGCGGCCTCCGGATGGTGCAGCAATCCTGCAATTTCATCGCCATAACTGATTTCCAGCGGCAGGATGATGTTGGCCGCGTGACGCTCGTTCATCTGGGCCAGCAGGGGTTCCAATTGCCCAAGAAGTTCGCCGCCTTTTTCCGCGCCAAAATCGCTCGAGCCTTTTAGGTCACAAAGAAGAAGACAGGCGTGATCGGGAGGGAGCATAAATCAATGATAATTCATTGATTCCTAAAAATCAATCTAATTCCATTGATCGCTATTCCGCCGCGACCTGACGTTCGTCTTCTTCGCCTTCGGTGTCGAAGACGAGCAGGTCCCCCGGCTGGCATTTCAGCTCGCGGCAAAGCGCTTCAAGAGTTGAGAAGCGGATGGCCTTGGCCTTGCCGGTTTTCAGGATCGAGAGGTTGGCGAGAGTAACGCCCACGCGCTCGGAAAGCTCAGTCAGCGACATGCGGCGTTCCAGAAGCACACGGTCGAGGGTCACGCGAATGGTCATGTCCGTCTGTGCTCCTCAGATCGTCATTTTTTCTTCGTCGCGAAGGCGGGTGCCTTCCCGGAAGACTTGGGAAAGGATGAACAGCGCCGCCACGGAAATCCACAGTATGAGCTGGGTTGAGAGCTTTGGCGGTGCGTCTCCGACGAGGCTGGGCATGGCGCGCACCACCAGGAGGGTGACAATCCGGATGATTTCCATCGCGGCGATGGCAACACCTATGCGCGACAGGCGCCCGGCATTCTCCGGCACGAAGGGATCGCCCTCCACCAGGGTCAGCAGGATCCGGCGCATCTGGACACAGATGAAGATCACACCCGGCACGATGACGCAGAGCAGGCCCAGCGCGATGACGAAGCTGCCGGGCGATACGCCATCTGCCAGCGCCTCGATGCCGGGCAGGGAGGCTTCGCCATTGGAAAGGCTCGCGATCAGGCCAAGGCTCAGCACGGGAATGCCGATTACGCCGAAAGCGCCTGCAATCCACATCGCCACGGTGACCAGAACGGTCATCGCCTCTGCCATCGAATTCCGGCCTGTCTTTGTCATACCCGGCCTTTTCACCCAGTTCGGTTGATGGTTTATGAAGCGGAACTTTGCCTGCGCGCCATCCCGTTATTACCGAATAACGATATATGCATTCGCGCATAAAGCAAGAATGGAGCCACATATCTGTGAATAAAGCTACGGCTATGCCCCGCCTCGTCCCCGGAAAACTCGTGGCAGCTACACACAACAAGGGCAAGGTGTCCGAACTGAAAGATCTGTTCGCGCCCCATGGTTTTGAGGTTGTTTCTGCCCTGGAGCTCGGTCTGGATGAACCGGAGGAAACCGAGAATAGTTTTGCGGGCAACGCCCTGCTGAAGGCCCGCGCCGCCATGAAGGCGACGGGCCTGCCGGCGCTGTCGGATGATTCGGGCCTGTCGGTGACCGCCCTGGGCGGCCAGCCGGGTATCTATTCGGCCCGCTGGGCGGGTGAACCCCGGGATTTCTACAAGGCGATGGAAAAGGTGGAGGCAGAGCTCAAGGCTTCAGGATCGGCAGACCGTTCAGCCAAATTCGTCTGCGCGCTGGCGGTTGCCTGGCCCGATGGCGCGGAAGCTGTCTATGAGGGCGAGGTCCACGGTACGCTGGTCTGGCCACCGCGGGGGCAGAGGGGGTTTGGTTACGACCCGGTCTTCGTGGCTATGGGCGAAAAGGAAACCTTCGGCGAAATGGAGCCGGAGCGGAAACATGCGATGAGCCACAGGGCGCGGGCGGTGGAAAAGCTGCGTGCGGCGCTGCTCGCATGACCCAGGTTTTTGCTCCGTTCGGCCCGCATTTCGGTTTCGGTCTTTATGTCCATTGGCCCTATTGCGCGCGCATCTGCCCGTATTGCGATTTCAATGTCTATGCCGCCAAGGACCGGGTGACTGAGCCGCTGGTGTCGGCCATCGCCGGCGACATTCGCGCCCATCGCCGCAAGGTGCCCGAGCATGGGGCGCTCGATACGGTGTATTTCGGCGGCGGCACACCCGCGTTGCTGCGGCCTGAGCAGGTGGCCGAAATTCTGAAAGCGGCGTCCGACACGTTCGGCATCAAGGAAAGCGCCGAGATTACGCTCGAGGCCAACCCCAACGATGTTCTGAGGGCGGATCTTCCGGGGCTGCGCCGGGCAGGCGTGACGCGCCTGTCGATCGGCGTGCAGTCCATGCGGGACGCCGCGCTGGCTTTCCTCGGCCGCGATCATGATGCCGAGGCGGGCGCCGAAGCGGTAAAACGGGCGCTGAAAGTGTTCGAGTCCGTTTCCATGGATCTCATCTATGCCCGCCCCGGCCAGTCGCCCGCCAACTGGGAGGCAGAGCTTGCCGATGCACTGGCGCTGGGCGCGCCGCACCTGTCCCTCTATGAGCTGACCTTCGAGCCAGCCACGGCCTTCGGAAAAGCCGCTGCGCGTGGCGATATTGTTCCGATGCCGGATGATGCCCAGGCAGACCTTTACGAACTTACCCAGCAGATGACGCTGCGGGCTGGGATGCCGGCCTATGAAGTGTCAAATCACGCCGCTTCGCCCGCCCACCAGTCGCGCCACAATCTGGTTTACTGGCGGGGCGGGGACTGGATCGGAGTTGGCCCGGGCGCACATGGCCGTCTCTCGGTCAGCGGCAACCGCTATGCCACCGAGGCTGAGCGGCGCCCGGAAGCCTATATAGCCGGCGTGCAGATGCTGCAGGAAGGCTGGGCGGATGCGGGCAAGCTTCCTCCGCTCGACATTGCGCGCGAGTTGCTGGCCATGGGCCTGCGGGCGGCAGAGGGGGTGGATCTGCGGCGGGTGGAGCTCGTTTCTGGCAAGCAGGTGCCCCGCGACAAGCTGGCGGTGTTTGCCGAACAAGGCTGGGTAAAAATGCAGGGGTCGGAGCTTTCCCTCACCGAGAGCGGCCGGCTGCTGGCGGACGCTCTGACGGCGCAGCTCGCGCCCTGAGGCGGCCCTCAGGCGCGCGGGTGGGCGGCGGCATGAACTTCGCGCAGGCGCGAAGAGTCGATGCCCGTATAGACCTGCGTTGTGGAGAGCGAGGCGTGGCCCAGCAGCGTCTGGATGGCGCGCAGGTCTGCCCCGTTCGCCAACAGATGGGTCGCGAAGGCGTGGCGCAGCGCGTGGGGGGTGGCCGTTTCCGGCAGGCCCAGATAGGCGCGCATCCGCTGCATCAGGCCCTGGATAAGACGCGGGTTCAGGGCGCCGCCCTTGGCGCCCCGGAAGAGGGGTTTGTCGCGCGTCAGCGCCCAGGGGCAGATTTCCGCATACGAATGGATCGCTTCGCGCACTGCCGGGATCAGCGGCACGATCCGCACCTTGCCACCCTTGCCCTTGATGCGCAGGCGCTCCGGCGCCGGAAGATCAGCGCCCGTCAGGCTGAGGGCTTCTGAGATACGAAGGCCTGCGCCGTAAAGCAGGGAGAGCACCGCGGCGTCCCGCGCGCTGATCCACGGCTCCTGATCGGGCTCGCTCTCGGCCTCGGAGATGAGATCGCGGGCCGCATCTATGGAAACCGGGCGGGGCAGGCGCTGGGGCCGGCGGGGGCCTTGCAGATAGCCCACTTCGGCATTGTTGATGCCATGGGCGCGGTCTACCCAGCGATAGAGCGCCTTGATGGAGGAGAGGATGCGCGCCACGCTCGCGTCTGACAGCCCTTCGCGGCGGCGTTCAGCGAGGTAGGCGCGGATATCGCGCGCGCGCACATCGGCCAGCATGGCAAGCGATGGTTCTCCGCCCATATGCACGCGCAGGAAGGCGAGGAAGAAGGAAAGATCGCTGCCATAGGCCTCCACCGTCTTGGCGGCCATGCGGCGCTCACGGGTCAGATGGTCGAGGAAGGCGGGCAGAACGTCCATCCCGCCAGGGTGGCACGGCGCCGTTAAGGATGGCTGAAGGCGCGTCTAGTCCGGCCGGGCCGCGATGGCTTCGATCGTATCGATCATGCGCGGCCAGCCAGCCATTGCGCCGCCATAATAATGCGGCTGGCCCTTCCGGAAGCCGCTTTGTTCCATGCGCAGGCGCGTGCCGGTGGGCGTTGGCGTGAGGGTCCAGGTGACGGTGCTGCGCAGGCCGGTTGCGTCGTCGCCGGCATTCCAGCTGTAGGCGAGCGCGCGACCAGGTTCGATGGCCAGAACTTCGCAATCGACGGTGCCCCAATCGGCGCGCAGTTGGAACCTGTGGCCGGCGATGGGCGCGAACGCGTTCTTCATCAGCCATTCTTCGATCAGGTGGGGCGTCGTGAGCGCGCGCCAGATCTTTTCGGGCGGATGGGCAATGTCGCGTTCGATCACAATGGAGCGGGTCTCGGTCATTTCTTCTTTCCGGAGGCATTCAGCTCTGCGGCGGCACGGATGAGCGCGGTGAAGGCCTTGGTGTTGAGTTTGTCGTCCTTGTAAAGATCAATGGCGCGACGCGCATTGCCTTCCAGGCTGGCATTGAAGAGGCCCTGTGGATCTGGCAGCGTCGCGCCTTTGGCGAAGGTCAGCTTGACCTTGTCCTTGTAGGTTTCGCCTGTGCAGAGGATGCCGTTCTTTTCCCAGACCGGCACACCGCGCCATTTCCATGTTTCGGTAACACCCGGCAGGGCGGCATGGATCAGCCGGCGAGCCTCGGCGAGCGCCTCTCCGCGCCAGTCTGCCAATTCGGCAATTCGTGCGTCAATCCGTTCCGAGGCAACAGCCTGTTCGGTCTTGTCCGGGGATTTTGGCATTTAGAGCTTTTCTCCGGGCAAGCGGCTTGCCTGCCTCACCCAATCTGTGAACTGATCTTCGTCGAGCTTGTTTTCGTATATGTCCAGATAGCGTACTTCGGGGTGTTTTGAGGTGCCCGTCGGTGCGGGGGCAAGCGACGTGCCCCGGAAGAAGGTGACTTTGATGTATTTGGTGAAACAGTGATAGCTGAGGAACCAGCTGTCTTCTTCCACGCCATAGAAGGGAGAATTCCATTTCACGGCCTTCCTGACGCCCGGCACAGCCTTTTCGACAAGCGCGTCGAGCCGTTCTCCCACGCCGCGCTTCCATTCCGGCATGGCGGCAATATAGGCCTGCACCGGCGCATTCCCGAACCCTTTCGGGATCTGTGGATTGCCGCCGGACAGGAGAACGGCCTTGCCGCTCATTGCGGGGAAGGTTTCCGGCGGCGCCCGCCCATCACATACGGCAGGACGAAAAGATAGAGCCCGGACAGCACCAGCAGCGCGAGCGGCGCCAGCGGGGTCAGGAAAACCCATTCCGCAGGCTGATATCCGAAACCCTGCGCTGCGAAGAGGCCCGTGACCAGCAGTGTAAAGATTATGGACACCCAGCGGTGCCCCTGCCGTATCAGTTTGTTCCAGTTCATTGGTCCATCCTGTTCAGGAGATCTTCGAGATTGTCGAAACGGTGTTCCCAGAAGGCGCGCATCTCCTGCGTCCAGTCGATGAGAGATGCCAGCGCGCCGATTTCGGGACTGTAATGCGTCTCGCGTCCCTCCTGCCGGCCGGAAACGAGGCCAGCTTGCCGCAGCACGCCGAGATGCTTGGACACTGCCGGTTGGGAAATGGCGGCGCCGGCAGTGAGCGCATGCACCGACTGTTCACCTTCCCGGCACAGGCGCTCAAAGATCGCCCTGCGGGTAGGATCGGACAAGGCCCGGAAGATGTCGCCGTGTTCAACCATATCAACCCATAACCAGATGATTATGGGTCTGTCAACAACTCATAGCCAATCAGTTATGGCTCGGTGCCTTCCCAGTCGATCACCCAGTCGATCTCGTCTTCCTCGAAGACGGTATCTTCCGAGACTGTTTGTCCGCGGACGGAATGGCCGAGTTCGTGGATGCGCTCCCGGTCGCCGCAGACAAGGTGGTGCCAGGCGGGCAGGGGCTTTCCCTCCTGGATCAGCCGGTAGGCGCAGGTGCGCGGCAGCCAGTCGACCTGCTCGACAACCACAGGCGTGAGCTGCACACAATCGGGAACATGCTTGCGGCGGTTGGCATAGTCGGAACACTGGCAGGTGCTGCCGTCGAGCAACTTGCAGTGCAGGCGCGTATAGGCGAGCGCCCCAGTGTCTTCATCCTCCAGCTTGACGACACAGCATTTGCCGCAGCCATCGCACAGGCTTTCCCATTCCTCCGGGGTCATTTCCTCCAGGGTCTTGGTTTTCCAGAAGGGTTTGGGCCTTGGCATCCCGTCAGGCTTTCAGGGCCGCCCAATCGGGCGTCTTGTCGATCACGCCGCTGGCATACCAGCAGGCTGAGGTGACGTGTTCGCCGCTGGCCTTGATGTCGTTCATGATGGCGGTGACGAGCTTCTTGCCCAGGCCGCGTCCGCCGATGGCATCCGGCACGATGGTGTGGGTGATGTGGCGCACGCCCGGCTGGCGGCGCTCATAGGTGAGGTAGGCTTCCACGCCGTCAACGATCAGGCTGTAGCGCTGGCGCGCCGCGTCATGGGTGATGTCCTGGCTCATGCGAAAATATCCGTCTGTTTGCTGGTAAGCTGTTTACGGATCCAGCCGGGCAGGAGGAAGAAGGCAATGCCAGTCAGCCAGACGGGCGTGATCACCAGCCCCGCCCCAATGAAGGCGCCCACGATATAAGCGCCGCCCGCCTCCGAGCCTGCCTCCGCCGTGACCCCGATGACGGCGGCCACAGCAAAACCGATGCCGGCGAGAATCCAGATCACGCCCAGTATCCTCAACAGGATGCCCATCGTCCCGCCTCCCTCAATCCGGCGTGTTTAGGCCAGCACATCCTGCCATTCGGGGTGTTTCCCGATCTGCGCCTTGGCAAAGGGGCAGAGGGGAATGATCTTGATGCCGGCCGCGCGGGCGTCCTCCACTGCGCGCTGTACCATTGCCTGGCCAGCGCCCTTGCCCCGCAGCGCGTCGGGAACGCCGGTATGGTCAATGATCAGGCGTGTCGCGCCAGCCTTGGAATAGGTCATCTCGGCGGTATGGCCATCGATGGTGACGAGATAGCGCCCGCCGGTTGGGCCGTCCTCGCGTTTGACGTCCAGGTCGCTCATGCCGGGGCTCCTTTGCTGGCTTTGGCCGAAGGTGGTGCAGGCGCGGCAAAAGCGCAATGCCCGGCCCCGTTTCCATTTCCGGCGCGTCGGGCTAGGGCAGGGCATGACGCGGCTGCTGACCCATCCGGAGATCGAGTGGCGGGAGGATGGGACCCCCGTCGCCACGGCGTTCGGAGATGTCTATTTCTCGGTGGAGGACGGCCTTTCGGAGACACGCGCAGTATTCCTGAAAGGCTGCGGTCTGCCCGGCGCCTGGGCAGGCCGGCGCCAGTTCACGGTGGCCGAAACCGGCTTTGGCACCGGCCTCAATTTCCTCGCCCTCTGGCAGCTCTGGCGCGAGCATCGCCCGCACCCGCAGGCGCGGCTCAGCTTTGTCAGCTTTGAAGCTTTCCCGTTGAAAGCCGAAGACGCAGCGCGGGCGTTTGAAACCTGGCCGGAACTTCGCCCCCAGGCAGATCAGTTGCTGGCGCGCTGGCCGGGGCCGGTTCGGGGCGTGCGCCATCTCCTCTTCGAGGAAGACGGCATCGACCTCATCCTGCATCTGGGCGAGATCGCGCAGATGCTGCCGGCCAGCCGCTTTCAGGCGGATGCCTGGTTCCTCGATGGGTTCAGCCCGGCAAAGAATTCCGGCATGTGGGCCGAGGAGATTTTTCCGCTGATCGCGGCGCGCTCGGCGCCGGGCGCGCGGGCCGCGACGTTTACCGTGGCGGGGGATGTGCGGCGCGGGCTCGCGGCGGCGGGGTTTGAGGTGCAGAAGGCCGAGGGCCACGGCCGCAAGCGTCAGCGGCTGGAAGCGTTCTATCCGGGCGAAGCGGCCGTGCCGGCTCCGCCGCGGCGGGTGGCAGTTCTGGGCGCTGGCGTTGCGGGGGCATGTGTCGCTCACCGGTTGGCACTGGCGGGTGTTGAGGCGGTTGTATTTGATCCGTCCCCGGAGGTAGCTTCAGGGGCGAGCGGTAATCCCCTCGGCCTGATGATGCCGCGCTTGGATGCGGGCGAGACGGTCGAAGCGCGCCTGTTGATTGATGCCTATCTGGCCGCGCGGGATTTCTATCGCGGCCGCCCCGGCGCCGCGCTGACCGATGTGCGCCAGCCGCCACGCAACGAGACCGAGGTGAAGCGGTTTGAGAAACTGCTGGCCGACCGGCCCTTTCCGTTGGAAGACCTTGAGGCCATTGCCGGGGGCGGCTTGCTGCACAAGCGCGCGGTGATCCTCCGTCCAGGGCAGATCGTCCGGTCGCTGCTGGAGGGGGTCGAATTACGCCTGGGCGCCTCGCCAGAGGTAGACCTTGCTGCGCGCCGCGTGAATGGCGAGGCGTTTGACGCCATTGTGATCGCCAGCGGTATGGCGCTGCGCACGTTGCTGCCGGGCATCGAACTGACCGGGCGGCAGGGCCAGGTGGAACATCTGACGGGCGCCGTTGAGGCTCCGCCTTCGGCAATTGCTTCGGGCACATACTGTATCGCGCTCGGGCAGGAGCGTCTCTGGGGCGCAACGTTCGAGCCGGCCGGAGAAGACGGCAGCGCCGCCATCAGCGAGGCCGCGCGGGCGGAAAACCTGGAAGGGATAAAATCTCTTTCCCCCTGGTGGGTGCATGAAGCGCAGAGGGGCGGGGCCGTGTCGCGCGCATCTGTACGGGCGACCACGCCAGACCGGCTGCCGCTGATTGGCCCGGCGCCGGATACCGAAGTGATCTCAGCGCTCTGGGCGCGCGGGACGGAGCCGGAAGCCTGGCCGGTTTTACCGGGTATCCATGTAGTGGGGGGATTTGGCAGCCGGGGCTTTACCTGGGCGCCCTGGGCCGCGGGAATGGTGGTCTCGGCGCTCTGCGGAGGCCCGGCGCCGGCGGATATGCCTTCTCTCAGGGCGGTCAACCCATCGCGGCAGATCCTCCGGCGTCTGAAGAAGGCGCGCTGAGCCTCAGGGCGCCTGGACGAAGAAGACCCGGACGCCGCCATTCTCGTGGCGTTCGAGGTTCACCGAGAGGCCTGCCACTTCCAGTGACATGTTGCCCGCGATGGAGCTGAGGATGACGGTGGCCGCCAGGATTGCGACGGCCAGTCCGCCGAGTAGCCAGTTGTTATGCACGAGATGCCCCTGTTTCATTGATCCGGTCCTTAGACGGAGTAGGTGTGGGTGGGCGACAAGCCCGGTCAGTTGCCTTTTTCGAGGTCGCGGAATTCCTGGCGCAGGCGCCATTCATCCGAGGTCACGGCGCGCTCGAGATTCTTGAGGCGCTCGTCGAGGTCCATGAAAGTATACTTGATGGTGCCGAAGGTTGCGCGCGGACGGTCCTGCACGCCGCGCCAGAAGGCGTCTTCATCCGGGCTCATCGAGCCATACCCGATGGGCATGCGCGGCGTGATCATCCAGACGACAACATAGGTTACGATGGCGATCGGGCCGAGGCCGAACAAGGTCAGCAGGACAAGCAGTACACGGACGAGGATGGGTTCCCAGCCGAAGCGCTCGGCGATGCCGCCGCAGACGCCGGCAATAACCTTGTCCTGGCGGGAGCGGTAGAAGCGTTTCGGGTTCGGGGAGTGGTAGGGGTCGTAGGGGCGGGACATTTCCTGTCTCCTTATTCGTCAAAGGTGGTGCGGCGGGGGCGCGGAGGTGGGCGAGGGCTTTCTGCGTTGCGGGCTTCAAGCAGGGATTCCAGGGTCTCGATGCGGCGCTCCATTGCTTTGGCGGAGCGCCAGAGATCCTCGAGCATGCGCTCATCGTCCGGCTGCAGGGTCTTCTGGCGCCGCCACAGCGTGATGTAGTGAAACACCATGCCCGGCAGCACCACAAAGATGGCGATGATGGCAAACAGAGGGACGAGGCTCTCGTTCATGATTACTCATCGCCCCCGGCGGCAGCGCGTTCCTCACGCGCCTGGGCGATCAGGCCCGGCGTGCAGATCACGGCCAGGAAGCCAAAAAGGCAGACCAGTGAAAAGACCATTGATCAGCCCTCCGACTTCTTCGCCGGTGCTTTGCCTTTGCGGGCTTTCAGCGCGGCGAGTTCCTTCTCGATGGACTCGTTCTGCTCAAGCTCGGCAAATTCCTGCTCCAGGCTCGGCTCGCGGCCGCGGATGGTGTCGGCATAGGCTTCCATCTCGTCGACTTTGCGCTCCAGCTGATTGTAGCGGATGATTGCCTCGTCGGCGCGGCCATCATACATCTGGCTGCGCATACGGATCCGCTGTTCGGCGGCTTCGCGGCGCATCACCAGGGCGCGATGCTTGGCTTTGGCCTCGTCGAGTTTGGCCTGCAGTTTCGTCAGGTCTTCCTGGCGGCGGTCGAAGGCTTCCTCGGCGGTTTTCATCGCATGATGACGGCGCTCGATTTCGGTTTCGCATTTCTGCTTGGCGATCAGCGCCCCGCGGGCAAGGTCTTCACGGCCCTTGTCGATGGCAAGCTCTGCCTTGGCCGCCCAGTCATCGCGGGTGGCAGTGAAGTGGGCGATTTCGCGCTCCATTTCTTTCTTGTCAGCCATCGCGCGGGCGGCGGCAGTGCGCACTTCCACCAGCGTGTCTTCCATTTCCTGGATGATCAGGCGGGCAATTTTTTCGGGATTTTCGGCGCTGTCCAGCATCGCATTGAGGTTGGAGTTGATGATGTCGCCGAGGCGGGAGAAGAGACCCATGGGAATTTCCTTTCGTGACTGGAGATCAGAAGAAGAGGCCGCCGAGCAGCACGCCTGCGGCAAAGAACATCCACGTCTCCGCCCGACGCGAGGCGAGCCAGCGGCCAAAGCGGCCGGCATCGGTGCGCGGTGTGTAGGGATCGTCCTGGTAGCTCATTTCTGGTTCGTCCTTGGTTTTCAGTGGTTGGCAACGCCCGTCGCCCTGATGCCAATACCATTTCAAGAGCCGTGCCAGTTTGGGATTAATTTCATAACGCCTTGATATTTATATCAAAAAAAACTTTTCGGCGCCTTTGCACCAAGAAGTGAAAGGCTGTTCCACTAAAAATCTGGTAGAAAGAACCAAGTATATTGGCTATTTTCACTAAATGGAGCAGCGGACAACGCACCTCATAGGCGAATCTGCCGCCTGGCTCAGCGCGCTGGAGCAGGCGAGCCGGCTGGCGCCGCTGGACCGGCCCGTGCTGGTGATCGGGGAACGCGGCACCGGCAAGGAGCTGGTGGGCGAGCGATTGCACTTTCTGTCCAAGCGCTGGGAAGGCCCGTTCGTGAAGGTCAATTGCGCGGCGCTTTCGGAAACCCTTCTGGATTCAGAGCTTTTTGGCCATGAGCGCGGCGCGTTTACCGGCGCGACCGAGATGCGGCGCGGCCGGTTCGAGATGGCGGACGGGGGCACCATCTTTCTCGACGAGATCGCCACCGCCTCCCAGCAGGTGCAGGAAAAGCTGCTGCGGATCGTGGAGTATGGGGAATTTCAACGGGTTGGGGGGTCCAAGGTGCTCACCACCAATGTCCGGATCGTCGCGGCGACGAATGCCGATCTGCCGGCGATGGCGGAGGCTGGGACCTTCCGCTGGGACTTGCTGGACCGGCTGTCTTTTGACGTGGTGACGCTGCCGCCACTGCGGGCGCGGCATGGCGACAAGACGCTGCTGGCGCAATTCTTCGCCCGGCGGATGGCGGTTGAAATGGCTCAGGATTTTCCGGGGTTTGCGCCGTCTGCTCTTGAGGCGATCGAGGCCTGGCACTGGCCGGGAAACATACGCGAGCTGCGCAATTTTGCCGAACGGCTGACCCATCGCGCGCTGCTTTCGGCCCCGCAGGAACAGGTGCGGTTCGAGCCTTCGGCGCTTGATCCCTTTGCCTCCCCCTGGCGGCCGAAGGAGGCTCCGAAAAACTCCAGCCATTCCTCCAATGAGGGGGCAAAAAACTCCAACGGTGTTGGCGTTTTCATCGGCGCCTCCACCCCTGCGGGCCCTGGCGAATTTCAGCCTGCCGAGCGGCCGGCAACGCCGGCGCGCGGTTTTGAGGATGCCGTCCGCCTTTTCGAGATGCAGCTGATCGACGGCGCCCTGGCAGACGCTGGCGGGCATCAGGGCCGGGCGGCCGACGCGCTGGGCCTCACCTATCACCAGCTGCGCGGCCTGCTCAAAAAACATGGCTATGCCCGCCGCGCCGAATGAGCCGGCATCGCCTGCTCAGGACAATTGCGTAGAGCCGCGCGCCGCTAACACATTAGATTTCAGACAGATGTGGCGGGGCATTACGGAAGTGAGTCGCCACTGGCAGCTTCCTGATGCATACTTATGTTCAGGATAGCTCTTATGGTCACAAGCAAAGGAGACGCCCATGCAAATTCAGATCACCGGCCGGCATATGGAACTGGGTGAGGCGTTGCGAGGGCGGATCGAAGAGGGGCTTGAGGCAGCCGTCTCCAAATATTTCAGCCGCACAGGTGATGCCAACGTTTTCGTATCCCAGCAGGGTCCGTTTGTGGAAGTGGACTGCAATGTTCACCTGCCATCGGGCATCATCCTGCAGTCGACCGGCAAGGCCAACGACCCCTATGCGGCGCTGGAAGTCAGTCTCGACAAGATGGAAAAGCGGGTGCGCCGCTACAAGCGCCGCCTGAAGGACCACCACGCCAATGGCCAGCCCGCCCTGCCGGCGGAAATGGCACCTGAAATCCTGTTCCAGGCCACCGACGACGACGACGCCGAAGATTCGGTGGATACGGGAGTCGAGGTCGGCGAGGCACCCCTTACGGTTGCAGAAACCAAGGTTCAGATCCGCACGATGACCGTTTCCGAGGCAGTAATGCAGCTGGAATTGCAGGACGTCCCGGCGCTGATGTTCAGAAATGCTAGCCATGACGGCCTTAATATGGTCTACCGCCGCCCCGATGGGCACATTGGTTGGGTTGACCCTGCCAACACGCCCCGGAATTAACGCGACGCGCCACGGAAAGTTGTTTGATGGCCACCGATCTGAGTGCTCTGCTGCAAGGTGGGGTGATCATCCCCTTTCATGAGGCGACCAGCCGGAAACAGGCCATCCACGTCCTGTGCGAGGCCTTGAGCGAGGCCACGGGCATCGGTGCGCGGGCCATCGAGGACGCCGTGATGGAACGCGAACGGCTCGGCTCTACGGGGGTTGGGGAAGGCGTTGCCATCCCGCACGCCCGTCTGCCGGGGCTCGCCGCGCCTGTTGGCGGCTTCCTGCGGCTCGCGCATGGGGTCGATTTCGAGGCGATCGATGACCGCCCCTGCGATCTCATCTTCATGTTGCTGGCGCCCGATGGGGCGGGGGCAGATCATCTGCGCGCCCTGGCCCAGGTCAGCCGGTTTTTCCGCCAGGTCGCCGTGCGCGACGGGCTGCGCAAGGCGCGCAATGAAAACGAGATCAAGGCCCTGATCTGCAAGGATCCCGTAGCCGGCCACTGATCTGGTCTGGTCTGGTCTGAATAATCCGGACACAGAAAACCCCGCCTCGATGAGGCGGGGTTCTTTGTTTCTGCGCTGAGCGCGGTGATCAGCCTTCGGCAGGCGACGGCTCACCGAAGCCGCGATTGCGCAGCAGCGGCTCGATGCCCGGGTCAGACCCACGGAAGTTGCGGTAAAGCTCGTCGGTCTCGCGCAGGCCGCCGGATTCAAACACCCACTGTTTCAGCTTCGCAGCGATCTCCGGATTGAAGATGTCGCCGGACTGTTTGAAAGCGTCAAAGCCGTCGGCATCCAAAATTTCTGCCCACAGGTAGGAGTAGTAACCGGCCGAATAGCCGCCGGCGAAGATGTGGGAGAAATAGGTCGAGCGGTAACGCGGCTCGATGATTTCCGGGATGTTGTACTTGCGGAGAACTTCCAGTTCGAAGTCGCGCGCGCTGGTGATCTTCGCGGCTTCTTCCGAAGACAGCATGTGCCAGTGAAGGTCGATCAGCGAGGCAGCGATGAACTCGGTAGTCTTGAAGCCTTGATTGAAGGTCGAGGCATTGTTCATCTTGTCGACGAGGTCCATCGGGATCACTTCGCCGGTCTGGTGGTGGCGCGCATACATCGCCAGCACCTGCGGCTCGCTCCACCAATGTTCCATCACCTGGGAAGGGAACTCCACATAGTCAGGCCCGCCATAGACGCCCGAGAAGCTCGGATAGCGGATCTGCGTCAGCAGGCCATGCAGGCCATGGCCGAACTCGTGGAAGAGGGTTTCCACCTCGGTCGGCGAGAGCAGGGTGGGCTGGCCGGCGGCTGGGGTCACCAGGTTCATATTGTTGGTGATGATCGGGCGGATGCGCTCCCCGTCCATGTCCGAGGAAGACCGGTAGGTGCTCATCCAGGCGCCGCCGCGCTTGGAAGACCGGGCATACATGTCCACCATGAAGAGCCCGAGATGCTCGCCGGTGGCAGCGTCCTTGACTTCGTAGGACTTCACGGCCGGGTTCCAGCCCGGCAGGCTGACTTCTTCGATGGAGATATTGAAGAGGCGTGAGGCAACTTCAAATGCGCCGTTGAAGGTGGCGTCGAGCTGGAAGTAGGGGCGCAGCTGGTTTTCATCGAAGGCGTATTTGTCCTGACGGACTTTCTCCGAATAGAACCACCAGTCATGGCCGAGGATCTCATGCCCGGCGATCTGTTCCATGTCCGCCTGTTCTTCGGCGGCGCGTTTGAGGCCGGGTTCAAGGACCTTCTGCAGGAATTCCAGGGCCGCTTCCGGCGTGTGCGCCATCCGCTGTTCCAGCACGTAATGAGCGTGGCTCTTATAGCCCATCAGCTCGGCGCGCTTGGCGCGAAGCTGGGCGAGCTTGATGGCCAGCGGGCCGTTATCATAGTCGCCGGAGGAGGCCACGTTGCGGTAGCCGTCAAACAGCTGGCTGCGCAGCTCGCGGTCTTCGGCGCTCGACATGAAGCCTTCGAAGAAGGAGCGGCTGAGGCCGACGGCCCATTTGTCTTCGCCTTCCACTTTCACGGCGTTCTTGAAGTCATCCGTCAGGCCGCCGAGGCGGGCCGGGTCGGTGATTTCCAGCTTGAAGGCGTTGGTGGCGTTCAGCAGGTTCTGGCCATAGGTGGTCGTCAGGCCGGAGATTTCGGCGTTGAGCTGGGCGATTTCGGCCTGGGCCGCCGGGGGAAGGTCCGCGCCGGCGCGCACGAAATTGCGATGTGTCAGCTCAAGCAGGCGGGCTTCCTGCTCGTCGAGGCCGAGCCGGTCGCGCTGGTCATAGACGGCTTTGACGCGCGCAAAGAGTTTCGGGTTGAAGGTCACCGCATCCTGCTCGCGGGTGAGCATTGGATAGATTTCGCCTTCAAGCTGGTTGAGGGTGTCGTTGGTGTCGGTGTTGGTGATGTTGCCGAAAACGCGGATCACCTTGTCGAGCGACTGGCCGGTTTTCTCCAGCGCCAGGATGGTGTTCTCGAAGGTCGGCTCGTCGGAATTGTTGACGATGGCGTCGATCTCGGCGCGCATCTCGACGATGCCCTTCTTGACCGCCGGCATGTAATGCTCGTCCTTGATCTCAGCGAAAGGCGGCACGCCATAGGTGCCGGTCCATTCGGCGCGGAAGGGGTTTCCTTCAAGCTCGGCGTCGCTGATCTCGATTTCGGGCAGCTCGATCTGGCTGGCGATCTCGGCTTCGGGTTTGGGCGCTTCAGACGCGCCGCAAGCGGCGGTGGCAGCAAGAACAAGAGCAGCGGCGCCGCCCTTCAGCATTTCGGACATTTTCATCATGCTTCCTCTGGCAATGAAGATTGCACGCGGTTTAGCCGCCGGAGGCGCAGATTTCCAGTCAAACGGTCAGAAAGGGGCGATTTACCCCCGAGATTGACCCGAATGGCGTAAGTTTCGGCTCAGCGGGGCAGCGCGGAGACGATGCGGTGGTACTCTACCAGGGTTTCCTCAAAGATCTGGGCCACGGGCTTAACGTCCTTGATACGCCCTGCCACCTGGCCGGTGAGCGCAATGCCCGCTTCCAGATCACCGCCGAAATAGACGTCCTGCGTCTTGGCGAACTCGCCGAAGATGTTGGGGCTGCCTTCCTTTTCGAGGCGCGTGGTGCGCTCGGTACGCAGGGCGCGCAGGGCGGGGCCGGGGCCTTGGCGGTTGAGGAAGACCGTGTCGGTCGCGTCGGCGCCCACGATGGCGTCCTTCCAGTTGGGGTGGACGGGGCTTTCGGCGCTGGAGAGAATGCGCGTGCCCATCAGCACGCCCTCGGCCCCCAGGGCAAACGCTGCGGCCATGCTGCGCCCGTCCGTGATGCCGCCGGCGGCGACGACCGGCACCTCCACCGCTTCACAGACCTGCGGTATCAGCACCATGGAGGCGACATCCTTCGCGTTCTTGAAGCCGCCGCCTTCGCCGCCCTCCACGATCAGGCCGTCAACGCCCGCCTCGATGGCGCGCATCGCTCCGGCGAGGGAAGGGACCACATGGAAGACCGTGAGCCCGGCTACCTTCAGCGTGGCGGTGTATTTCATCGGGTCGCCGGCCGAGGTGGTGACGAATTTGATGCCCTGGTCGATGATGAAGGGGATGATATCCGGATCGCGCACAAAGGCCTGGGCGACGTTCACGCCGAAGGGCTTGTCCGTCAGGGTTTTCATCTTCCTGATCTCTTCACGGATGGCGCCGAGTTCACCGGATGAGGTTTCGATGATGCCCATGCCGCCAGCATTGGAGACGGCCGAGGAAAGCTGAGCGCGCGCGATCCAGCCCATCGCGGCCTGGACGATCGGCTTTTCGATGCCGAGCATTTCGGTGATGCGGGTCTTGACGGGTTTGGCGGGCATGGGCGGGTTCCTCCGGGACGTTTCTTTGTATGTGTTGGATGAGTGGGGCCGCTAACGCGGCGGGAGGCAAGGGGGGGGGCGTTCAGCCCCCGCGCGGCATGGGCGTACCGTAAAGCCCAGCGAAATGCCGCGCGATCAAGCGGGCGGACGGGAGGAAGTCATGGCCGCCGGCCTGATTGTAGGTGACATCCGGCGTGCGAGGAGAGCCTTCGGCGAGCACGAGGGTCGGCGCGTTGTGTTTCCCCGGACCTAGCAGATCGGCAATCGGCCCGCGCGGGTGCTCAATGCCGACATAGACGACATCCAGTGTTTCTCTCAGCGCCGGATACCAGGCAAGCAGGCCCCAGATTTCCGCGCATTCCGGGCAAAACTCCCGCTGACCATTGGCGGCAAAACCCGGTGGCAGGAGGAAAAGCGTATCGCGGGGCATGAAGAAACTCCTGTCAGCTGCTGAAGAAACCGAAAAGACCCTGGCCCGCTTGCAGGGTGAGCCAGAGCAGCACGCCGAAATAGATCAGAGTCGCAAGAATGAACAGGTAGCCGCCGATCACCACCAGCCCGTCCCGCTGGGACATCCCGATGGACAGCAATACGATCGCGAAGGCGGGCAGGGTGTTGGTAAAGGGAATGAGGCCGAACGGCGCCATCATCAGCACGGCGGCAAATATGATCGCGGTGCCATTCAGGCGCGCGGGCAGGCCCGCGGCGGTGATGCCCCGAAACCGGGGGCGCACCACGCGCTCAACCCGCATGACAATACGCATACCCCGCTTCAGCGTGCCCTTGAGTTTCTCGGAATTGAACTCCTTGTGGGCGAGGCGCCGGGGAATCCAGGGCATCCGGTTACCCGTGATCCCGGCGGCGATCAGAATGATCGCGGGCCCGAACACGCCGCTGACTCCCGGAATGGAGACCGGCAGCAGGAAAGGAATGGCCAGAAGCGCGCAGAGAAAGAGAAGGCCCTGTTCGCCGATCAGGTCCAGCAGGCGGCGCAGGGTGATGGTCGGCGTGTCGATAGCGGCCAGCGTACGTTCCAGGGTCACATGGAGCGGGTCATTTGTGTCCTGAAAGTCCTGTATGGCCGGCGTGCTCACATGCGCTCCTGTCGTCTTGCTCCGGCAGATAGGGTGGCAATTAGGGGGAAATAAGGGCGGCCAGAACGGAGAAGCCAGGTTTTATGGCTTGCCGGGCAGCCGGTGGAAATTAGGGTGGCGGTAAAACCGGCCGGAGGAAAAGATGAGCGCAGCATACGATATCACGCAGGACAATTGGCAACGGTTCACCCTCGAGCGGAAGGGGCGTGTGCTGACGGCCTATATCACCTCTGATCACCCTGTGAACGGGGTAGACGAGCAGATGCACACCGAACTCGCGCTTGTCTTCAACTGCCTGCAGCGGGACAGCGAAAGCGATCTCATCATCCTCTCGGCCCGGGGCCGTGCCTTCTGCGCGGGCGGAGATTTTGACTGGTTCGAGGAACAGATTGCCCATCCCGAACGCTTCCGCGCCATCGGCTGGGACGCCAAGCAGATCGTGGTGACCCTGCTGCAGATGGAAAAACCGATCCTTTGCCGCATGAATGGCGCTGCCGCCGGGCTGGGCGCCACCATCGCGCTGCTCTGCGATGTGATCATTGCCGATGAGACCGCCAAGATCGGCGACCCGCATGTGAAGGTTGGCCTGGTTGCCGGGGATGGCGGCGCGCTGATCTGGCCACAACTGATCGGCTTTGCCAAGGCCAAGGAATTGCTGATGACCGGCGACCTGCTGGACGCCAAAGAGGCCCAGCGCCTCGGCCTCATAAACTATGCTGTGCCCGCATCGGAGCTCGACGCGAAGGTGGATGAGATCGCGGGAAAGATCATGGCCAATCCGAAATGGGCCGTCCGCTGGACCAAGACGACCGCCAACATCCCCTTGCGCGCGCTCGCTGCGCAGCTGATGGACGCCTCCATCGGCTGGGAGAGCGTGTCCAATTATCTCGGCGACCGGAAAGAAGCGGTGGCCGCCTTCAAGGAGCGCCGCGCGGCGAAGCTGACGGGGGAGTGACCCCCCTCAGCGCCGACCGGGGTGGTTTGCCTCCAGGAAGTTCAGGGATCCGGAGAGGATTTCTTTCCGAGCTGTGGTGCTGCGCAGGTAGTGATCCTGTCCGTTCATCTCAATAAACGTCAGGCCGGAGCGCGTTCCCCACGCTTTGGCGAAATTTCTGGATTGCGAGACCTGCACGACCGAGTCGCTTTTCCCGTGAAAGATCATGACGGGAACGGAGTATTCGCTCGTCCGTGCTGCGGGGGTCACGCTCCTGCGCATCTCGGGAGCGGAAAACTTGTCGCCGCCAACATAGCGCGCCCAGTATTGATAACCTGCGGCGTCCGTTTGATAACTCGCCATATGGCCAAATATGTCGGTCACCGGCGAAACCGCGATGACGCAAGATACCTCCCCGGACGAATTCAGGCCGCTCATGAGGGCGGCGTAGCCACCATAGCTGGCGCCGACAACACATGCGCCCCCTTCTTTGGAGAGCCCTTCAGCTGCGGCCCAGCTGGCGGCGTCGATGATATCATCAATCATCTTGCCGCCGAATTCTCCAAACCCGGCGTCCCGGAAGGCTGGTCCGTATCCTGAGGAGCCGCGGAAGTTTGGCTGGATGACCGCATATCCGGCCTTGGCGTATGCTTGTGGCCACCAGTCAAAAGTCGCATTGTCGCGCGATTCAGGGCCTCCATGCGGCATCACGATAACCGGGAAGGGGCCGTCCGATTTGCTCTTTCCTGGCGGCAGGGTGAGATATGCCGGTATTTCAAGGCCATCACGCGCCTTGTAGGCAAAGGGCGAGACGCTGCTGGCGGCGTCCTCGGGAAGGTGAGGCGCGATACTTCCCAGTGGGGAAATCTCGGAACTGTCGGCATCATAAAGAAAATACTCGATCGGCTTGCCCGCGCTCTCTGCCGAGATCGTCATCATCGAGCGGTCTCTCGACATCGAACGTATACGCACTTCTTTCTGGAAAATCTCTTCCAGTTCCGCCTGAAGGGAAATCAGGGTCGGGTCGGTATACATATGACCCACCAGATCGTCTTCATAGGCAAAGCCGTAGATGGTGCCACGATCCTCGTCTCTCATGACGCCGAGATTGCCGATCTCCTCTCCATCGATCACGATGGGCGCGATTTCCCCATCGCTTATGCGAATGGTGTGAAGGCCGTACAGATCGCCATGGTCTACCCGCACGATGACGCTTTTGCTGTCATCGGACATGCCGATCACATCCATGGGCCAAACCGGCGCATTCCTGAGTTCAAAAAAGCGGCGGTTATCCTTCGCCGTTTCAAGAGCAAATTCCCCGCGTTGATCATTGTAGATGATATTCACGAGGGGATCGCAATTCTTGTCAACGAGAGTGCCCGCGATCGAGGCATTCCGGAATTTCAGCGCCTTGCCGCGCCCTGAGGCCAGGTCAACCTCATATTGCTGGCTGCGGATTCCGGATTTGACCGCGCGGATCCTGCTGCCGGTCGGGGCGTCCTCCATAGGCCGGACAGTCAGTTGCATCAGGATTTTGTCCGGCTTGGCAGAGCAGGTGGACACAACATTTGTCGTGTCCAGATAAAGCCCGACATTTGTCAGCAACATCGTCAGTTCGCCCGTCGTCACGTCGAAGGAAAGGGCTCTGCGGAACTCATACTCCTGAGGCCTTTCCAGCATTTTCAAGGACGTAAAAGTCGCTGAATTGCTGATGATGTGCTTGTCGCTGGCCCAATAGAAATTCAGGAGGCGCGTTTCCTCCGATCCTTGCAGCAGGCGTGGCTCCCCCGGCGACTGCATGTCGTACACACAGATGGAGGGCCAGCCCGTGGGGCTGCATCCCAATGCCACGTACCGGCCGGTGGGAGATATCTGCGCGTCCCAGACATTGTCGGCCTGGCCGTAAAGGCTGGGAATATCTGCAGAGGCCGTGCCGGCAGCCAGCCAGCAGGCAATTCCGGTCATCATCGCGAGGAAGTTCTGGCGCATGGATCGTTCTCCTCTCGGCGGCGGAAAGTTTCGTTTCTTGAGAAGCAATGGCAATCCTGCGGCGAAAAGACAACCCGCTCATCGCGGCCGGGGCCACCGGCGCCGCCTTGCAAGCGGCCGGGATTTGACGCCGCGCCTTGCCCGTACTAAATCCCATTCCGTGGTGATTTGGCCGGCCGGCTTGCAGCCACGTTAAACAACTCGCTAAAGGGCCGAGATGCAGGGAAACCGGGGTTCCGGGCCTGCCTTTCTCCCAGATTGCGGCGCTGTTTATTGGACCTGAAGCGGGCCGAAGAGGACGTTTGAGCCATGCCGATCCGGATTCCCGATACGCTGCCTGCGCGTGAAACCCTTCTCAAAGAGGGCGTGGCGGTGATGCGCGAGACCGATGCCATCCGGCAGGACATCCGCCCGCTGCAGATCGGCCTTCTGAACCTGATGCCCAACAAGATCCGCACCGAGACGCAGATTGCGCGCCTGATCGGCGCCTCGCCGCTGCAGGTGGAGCTGACGCTGGTGCGCGTGGGCGGGCATACACCCAAGAATACGTCGCAGGAGCACCTGATCAGTTTTTACCAGACCTGGGAAGAAATCCGGGAGCGGAAGTTTGACGGCTTCATCGTGACTGGCGCGCCGGTGGAAACGCTGCCGTTTGAAGAGGTCAATTACTGGGATGAGCTGACCCAGATTTTCGACTGGACCGAGCGCAATGTGCATTCCCCGCTCTATATCTGCTGGGGCGCGATGGCGGCGGCCTATCATTTCCACGGCCTGCCGAAATACCTGCTGGAGGCTAAAGCCTTCGGCGTATTCCGCCACCGCAATCTTGATCCGGCCTCGCCCTATCTTTCGGGCTTTTCGGATGATTTCTCCATTCCCGTTTCGCGCTGGACCGAAGTGCGCCGCAATGAGGTTCTGGAGCGGCCTGAGCTCCGCCTGCTGATCGACAGCGATGACACCGGACCTTGCCTGCTGGAAGACCGCGCGCGGCGCAGCCTCTACATGTTCAATCACGTGGAATATGATTCCTTCTCTCTGAAGGAAGAGTTCGAGCGGGACCGGGAAGCGGGCAAGCAGATCCAGGTGCCCTATGGCTACTTCCCCGGCGATGATCCCACCCGCCAGCCGCTCAACCGGTGGCGCAGCCATGCCCATCTGCTGTTCGGCAACTGGATCAACCAGACCTACCAGTCCACGCCGTTCAGCCTTGACGAAATCGGCGGTTAGCTGAGAAGTGCGGCATGACCTATTTTGCCGCAGAACCTGACCATGTGACCGAAATCCGTCGCCAGCTTTCGCGCTGGGTGGCCGAAAGGATGCCGCGCGAGAAGCGCCGGCAATGGGACCGGGAAGCCACCTGGGACCGGGCCCTCTTCCGTGAAATCGCGGAGATGGGCCTGATCGGCCTCACCATTCCGGAGGAATATGGCGGGCAGGGGGAGGACATTTACGCCGCCGCCGCCGTGATTGAGGAACTCTGCCAGGGCGGGCCCAGCATGGCTGGGCCCTATATTCACGCGGCCTTCTATGGCGGGCTCAATATTTCCGAGAACGGATCGAAAGCCCAGAAGGAAGAGCTGCTGCCCAAGCTGGCGCGCGGAGAGATATTCCTTGCCTATGGCCTGTCGGAGCCGAATGTCGGCGGTGACCTTCCAAGTGTCGAGACGCGGGTGGAGCGCCAGGGAGACGAGATCGTCATCAAGGGCGCCAAGCGCTGGTGCACGGCGGCGGACTGGGCGGATTATATCTACTGCCTCTGCCGCTCGGGTGAGCCGGGCGCCCGGCATGGCAATCTCACTTTCGTCCTTGTGCCAACAAAGTCCAGGGGCGTCAGCATGGCGCCGATTGAGCATGCAAACCTGCGCTACACCCATTCGATGGATGTGTTCCTGGATGATGTGCGTCTGCCCGAAAGCGCCATCGTTGGCGGCCCGGAAAAATGGAACCGGGGCTGGGACGCGCTCGCCGGCCGGGCACTGGACGTGGAGAAGATCGAGATTACGGCGGTTGCCTTCGGCCTTGCCCGCGCGGCGCTGGAAGAAGCCTGGCGCTATGCCGGGGAGCGCGAACAGTTTGGCAAACGCATCGGCCAGCATCAGGCGATTGCCCACAAGCTCGTCACCGCCCGGACGAAACTCGCCGCCTGCCGCCACATGCTCTATCACGCGGCCTGGCTGGCGGGCACGGGCCAGCCCTGCTCGGCAGAGACGGCGATGGCCAAGCTTTATGTGGCCGATGCCGGCGTGGAGATCGGTCTCGCCTGCCAGCAGGTGATTGGGGCCTATGGCCTGTCAGACGCCTATGACATCGAGCGCAACCTGCGCGACCTTCTGGGTATGCCGATCGTGGGCGGCTCCTCCGATATGCAGAAAAACAACCTTGCGCGCATGTGGCGGCTTTGATGGACACTGCTGCCGCGCCGGAACTCTCCTATGCGGCGTATTTCAACGACCCGCTGAAGCGGGCGCTGGTGCGCGCCGTGGAGCGGGCGACGGGGCAGCCAAAGCTGGCGCGCCTATATGAGCGCTACCGCGCCGGTGAACTGGGCGAGACCGGCTTCTTCGATGCCGCCATCCGCCTGCTGGATTTGACGATACGGTTCGATGAGGCCCGCCTCGCCGCCCTGCCGGCCGAGGGGCCGCTGGTGATCGTGGCCAACCATCCCTTCGGCGTGCTGGATGGGCTGGTGATCAGCTGGCTGGTAGGCCGGCGGCGGCAGGATTTCCGGGTGCTGACCAATTCAGTGCTTGATGCCGTGCCCGAGGCCAAGCCGTATCTGCTGCCGGTAGACTTTGCCGGAACGCGCGAGGCGGTGGCCGCCAACATCGCCATGCGGCGGACGGCGCTGGCGCATGTAAAGGGCGGGGGCTGCGTGATTGTGTTCCCGGCGGGCGGGGTCTCCACCACGCCCGGCCCGTTCGATCCGCTCGCGGTGGATGATGACTGGAAGCCGTTTACCGCCAAGCTGATCACCCATGGCCGGGCCGCCGTGACGCCGGTTTTCTTCGAGGGGCAGAATTCGCGCCTCTTCCAGATCGCCTCGCATCTGTCGCTGGAATTGCGCCTGGCCCTCGTTTTCCGGGAGGTGCGCCGGCGGATGGGCAAGACGCTGACGGTCGGGATTGGTGAAACATTGAGCCCCGCGATGCTGGAGGCAGCCGGAAAAAGGCGCGATCTGATGGAGTTCCTGCGCGAGCGAACCTATGGGCTTGCGCCGGAGGGCCGCGCTTTGCGATACCATGCGGCAACGGCCCGTTTCATGGCGAAGAAGCCGCGCGTGTTCCGCGGACCGGAGGGGTAGAGATGAGCGATAGCTTTGGCGAAGCCGCCGATACAGCCATGGAACATGCCGGCGCGGATGCAGCCGCCGGTCTTGGCGGGGCCAGGGGGAAGCCCGCCGGAACCCATTGCCTGAACTGCGGCGCCCCGCTGACCGGGGATTTCTGCCATCAGTGCGGCCAGAGCGCGCAGAGCCTGCGCCAGCCTTTCTGGGCACTGCTGGCGGAGAGCGTCGAGACGTTGTTCTCACTCGACAGCCGCGCGGCGCGCACCCTGCCGGGATTGCTGTTGCAACCTGGCAAGGTCACCCGCGCCTATCTGGATGGCCAGCGCGCCCGCTTCATTCCGCCTTTCCGGCTCTATGTGCTCGCTTCGCTCGTCTTCTTCGTGTTGCTGCCGCTGGTGACGGGGCAGGGCCTGTCGCTCGTGCCGGGCGGCAACCAGAATTTCGACGAAGCCCGCACCCAGATCGAAAGTGCCTATGCCGCCGGGGAGATGACCGAGGAGGAATATCAGGCCGCGCTGCAGGGTATCTCCGAAGCCGAGAACATTTGGAGCAGCGGGCCGAGCATTTTTATCCCGGATCCTCCAGCGGTCCCCGGCGCGGAAGACGCTGCGCCCACCGAGTCCGCGGAAGATCCTGAATGGGCCGGTTTCATGCCCAAGGACGCGCTGGAAGCTGTCCGGAATGCCGGGGCCAGCGGGGACGAGGAAGCAGCCCGCTTTGCCGAAGTGATGGATAATCCCGGCCGGCTGGAAGAACAGACGCGGGAATGGATTCCGCGCCTGATGTTCGTGATGCTGCCGGTCTATGCTCTGTTACTGGCGCTGGTCTATCTCTGGCGCCGGCAGTTCCTGTTCTTCGATCACCTCATCGTGTCGCTGCACTTCCATTCGGCGCTTTTCCTCGCCATGGCGCTCGGTATGCTGGCCGGCTATCTGGTCGGCCCGGGCTGGGTGACGCTCGCTCTCCTCGTCTATTCCAACTGGTATCTCTACCGGTTGAACCGCGTGGTTTATGGGCGTGGGCGGTTCACCTCAGTGCTCCGCGTGCTGACGCTCGACAGCATCTATTTCTTCATTCTGATGTCGACGCTGCTGGTCGCGGTAATCCTGGGCGCGCTGTCCATATGATCAAGCCGGAGAAGCTCCGGGCGGAGGCGCTGAAGCTTCCCCATGCCCTTGAGCGCCCACATTTTGACTGGGCGAGTTTCCGGGTGGACGCCCAGAAGGGCAAGATATTCGCCACCCTGCCGCCCCATCATGAGTTTTCCAATGTGTTCCTGACGCCGGACGAGCAGAGGATGCTATGCGCGGCAGAGCCGGGCATCTTTTTCCCGGTGCCCAACAAATGGGGGGAGAAGGGGGCAACGTCCATCCGCCTGGCCGCGTGCGATCTTGCCACCCTGCGCTCGGCCCTCGTCATGTCCTGGCGCCATGCTGCGCCGGTAAAGCTGCACGCGCTGCTCCCCGGAAAATAAGACCGCCCAAAGAGGCAGGCTTGCCAACACTGGCCGGTTTGGCCGATGGTTCGGGAAAAAGAAGATATAATCCAGGGGAGAGACGCCATGCCATCCAGAGCAGGCTTCAGGATTTTGTGCAGCGCTGGGGCGGGGCTCTTTCTGGCTGCCTGCGCCGCGCCGCAGAACATGGCGCAGCAGCAGGTGAGCGCCGAGGGCGCGGTGATCTTCGTCAATGCGCAGATCATAACGGTTGACGATGCCTTCCCTCAGGCCGAGGCGGTGGCCGTGCGCGACGGCCGTATCCTGGCTGTAGGCACACGCGAAGAGGTCAACCGGGCAGCCGGCACCGGCGCCAGCCTGCGCGATCTCGGCGGGGCAGCCCTCGCGCCCGGTTTCATCGATACGCATGGGCATTTTGCCATGCTGGCGCAGACCGCCGGGATGGCAAATGTGCAGCCTCCACCCGCCGGGCCTGTCCGCTCGATCCCCGAACTGCAGGCGCAGCTGGAAGCCTGGGCGCTGGCCCATCCAGATTCCCCCTGGATCCTGGGGTGGGGCTATGACGACAGCCTGCTCGCCGAGCAGCGCCACCCGGCGCGGGAAGATCTGGATGCCGTCTCCACGGAAAAGCCGGTCTTCCTGATGCATACATCGGCGCACCTGGCCGCGTGCAATTCGCTTTGCCTGGACGCCATCGGCATCTCCCCCGAAACGCCCGATCCGGAGGGCGGGATTATCCGCCGGCAGAGCGATGGGCGCACGCCAAACGGTGTTCTGGAAGAAACCGCGCTTTATCTCGCCTACGCGCATCTGCCCCAGCCGGTCGAAAGCCAGCGCCTGGCCGGGCTCAGCGCTGTGCAGGCGCTCTATGCCAGCTATGGCATCACCACGGCGCAGGAAGGCGCGGCGCAGGGCCAGAATATTGCCGACCTGCAGAAGGTGGCCGCGCGCGGAGACCTGTATCTCGATGTTGTCGCCTATCAGCTTTTCCAGAAGGACGGCGTGATCCCTGAGGATTTTGCTGTCTCAAAGACTTATGACAGCCGCTTCCGGATCAGCGGTATCAAGCTATTGCTGGATGGCTCGCTGCAGGGGCGGACGGGCTGGCTGACGCAGCCTTATGCCACGCCGGGGCCCGGACAGCCGGCGGAATATTCCGGCTACAGAATTCATAGTGACGAGAGCGTGGCCAATCTGTTCGAGCAGGCTTATGCGCGCGATATCCAGATCATCGCCCATGCCAATGGCGACCGGGCGATTGACCAGTATCTGGACATGATGACGCCGGTGATGGCTGCCCATCCGGGGCAGGACCAGCGCCCGGTGGTGATCCACGCCCAGGCTGCCCGGCAGGACCAGCTGGAAGAGATGGCGGCCGCCGGCATACTGCCTTCCTTTTTTGCGGCGCACCCCTTCTATTGGGGCGACTGGCACCGGGATGCTATACTGGGGCCCGAGCGCGCTGCCTTCATCAGCCCGCTTGCCGCCGCCAAGGCACTTGGAATTCCGTATACGGTTCACAATGATCCCCCGGTGGTGCCGCCAGACGTGATCCGGCTGCTGTGGGTGTCGGTAAACCGGGAAACGCGGTCAGGTCAGGTGCTCGGGGAAGACCAGCGGGCGAGCCCCATGGACGCTCTGCGCGCGGTCACGCTGAACGCGGCCCGTCAGTATTTTGAGGAAGCCGAGAAAGGCTCGATCACGCCCGGCAAGAAGGCTGATTTCGTGATCCTCTCAGATAATCCGCTGACGATGGATCCGGCGGACCTGCAATCCATCCGCGTCCTTGAAACGATCAAGGAAGGCGTCACCATCTATACCGCTGCCCGCCAGGAGAATTGATCCATGCCGACGCCGCTTGACCAGCTGACGCCGCTGCTGCCCGAACTGGCCTCCCGCGCCGCCGAGATGGAAGAGGCCCGCCGCCTGCCGGCTGATCTTGCCGCAAAGCTCGCCGCCACCGGTGCCTTCCGGATGGTGACCCCGAAAGCCTTTGGCGGGCTGGAGCTCAGCCCGCGCGAGATTGTCGAGGTGACCGAGGCGGCTGCCCGCGCCAATGCAAGCGCCGGCTGGTGCGTTATGATCGCGGCCACCACGGCACTCAACGCGGCCTATATGGCGCCCGAGCATGCGCGCGAGGTCTATGCCGATCCGCTGACGATCACTGGCGGTGTGTTCGCGCCGATGGGCCGGGCGGTGGTGGAGGGAGAGCATTTCCGCGTTACCGGCCGCTGGCAGTGGGGCTCGGGCTCGGCCAACTGCACCTGGCTCTGCGGGGGCTGCACGGTCTGGGAAAATGGCGAGATGAAGCGTTTGCCCAGCGGCGCGCCGGATACGCGGATGATGGTGTTCCCGGCCTCCGAGGCGACCCTTCACGATACCTGGCATGTGATGGGCCTGAAAGGCACAGGCTCGGGTGATATTGAGGTGAAGGACATTCTCGTGCCGCGCGGGCGGTCGGTGTCTTTGGTAGCGGACAAGCCGCGCGAGGTGGGCGCATTGTTCAAGTTTCCGGCCTTCGGCCTGCTGGCGCTGGGCGTTTCTGCCGTGGCACTTGGCAATGCGCGCGGCGCGCTGGACGCCTTCCATGCCCTTGCCACCGTCAAGAAAAGCCAGGGCTCGACCAAGACGCTCAGCGAGCGCCAGACCATGCAGGCCGATTTTGCGCGCTGCGAGGCGGAATGGCGCGCGGCGCGGGCCTATCTCTTTGCCGAGATTGACCGGGTCTGGACGATTGCGCAGGGGGAGGGGGAGATCCCCATGGAGGCGCGCGCTGACCTGCGCCTGGCCTGCACCCACATGACGCGCAGCGGAGCGGATATCTGCCGCACACTGTATGATCTGGGCGGGGGCGCGGCCCTCTTCGAGACAAGCGACCTGCAGCGCCGGTTTCGGGACGCGCATGCCATCACCCAGCATATCGTCACCGCGCCTTCCACGCTGGAACTGACGGGGCGCATCCTCTTCGGCCTGCCGACGGATGCCGGTATGGTCTGAAGTCTTCTGGCCGCCGCCCCGCTTCTGTGGCATTCTGGGTCAAAGCGCCAGGAAATGGCCTGAACATGGGAGGATCTGCCGATGCGCAGCTTGGTGTCGGTGGCCGCGCGGAAAGGATTAGGCGCCGCATTGACGCTGGCGCTTCTGTCGGCCGTATCGGCGTTTGCCGCGGTGGAGCGGGTCACCTTCCCCCTCCTGTTCAACACTCAGGGTTATTTCGTCGTCCAGGCCAGTATAAATGCCAGCCCGCCGGTGCCGGTGGTCATTGATACGGCCGCGACCATGGCAATGATCGATAGCCGGGCCGCTATGGCTGCGGGCATTTCGGGCCCCTCTGATGAAGAAGACCGTGTCTCGGTGTTCGGGCTTCTGGGCGAGCGGCAGTATGGTCAGGTCAAGATCCCGCAGGTGCGTGCCGGTTCTGTCAGCCTGCATCAGGTAACCGCCGCCTATAATGACCGGGAGGCGATGCCCGGCGGGCCCCTTGTGATACCCGCAACGGCTTTTGGCGGCGATGTGATTGATTTCGATTTTCCGGCGGGACAATTCTCCGCCTATAGTGGACGGCCAAAGCGTGTCGGCACAGTGTCCCCGGCTCGCAGCGCGCTGACGGAAGTTGATGGTCTTTATTTCGCCGAGATCAGCATCAACGGCGTCAAGGGCAAGGCGCTGGTCGATACCGGATCTCCCGTCAGCCTCATGAATTCGGCCTTTGCGCGCGCTGCTGGCGTTCCCCGCAATGAGGAGAAAACCCAGCTTCTGCAAGGCGCCACTGGCGGAAAACTTCTGGCGCATGTGGCCACCGCGCGCCAGATTTCGGTCGGCTATTACACCTTCCGCAAGATGGACATGATCGTGGCAGATCCCGCGCTTTTCGGTGATCTGGGCTTGCAGCAGGAACCCCTGATGCTGCTGGGCATAGACTATCTCTCCCAATTCCGTATGCAGATTGACCGCAGGCGCAATGTGCTGCTGCTGACAGCGGCAGATGCGGGCCAGCCGATACTGATGGAATTCTACGCCAGAGATACGCGCTTACCCAATTAGAGCCCTGCTGCCCCTTGCCAATGCGCCGCGCGTGGCGTCAACAGAAGCCATAGTCTGGTAGGGGGCGTCTGGCCTTAGGATGGCGCGGCAGTTCAGCATAGGGATCGCAGGCACCGGGATTGGCGGGTTGGCGGCAGCGGCGTTGCTGGCGCGGGAAGGGCACAGGGTTACCCTGTTTGACCAGTTCGACGCGGCCGGGCCGGTCGGCTCGGGCCTGATGCTGCAGGAAACGGGGCTCGCCGTGCTCGGTGCCATGGGCCTTCGGGAGAAGGCTGAAGCGTTAGGCAGCCCGATTGCGCGCCTGCATGGCATTTCAGTGGATACGCGCCGGGCTGTTCTGGATGTGCGCTACACCGCGTTGCGCCCGGGGCTTTGCGGTCTTGGCATCCAGCGCTCTGTGCTGTTCAGCCTGCTGCAGGAAGCGGCCCATGCTGCGGGGGCCCGTCTTGTGCCGGGAACGCGCATCCTGTCTGCCGGCCGGGCGGAGGGAACGCTCACGGACGCTGCCGGAGGCCAGCACGGGCCGTATGATCTGGTGATTGACGCGCTGGGCGTACGCTCACCGCTTTCTGCTGCGCCCCGGAAGGAGCTTGCCTATGGCGCTCTCTGGGCCACGCTGCCCTGGCCGGAAGGCAGCCCTTTCGACCGGGCCGCGCTGGAGCAGCGCTATGAAGCGGCGCGAAAGATGGCCGGCGTGATGCCGTCTGGCCGCGCCAACCCGCAAGCGCCCGGCAGCCTCACTTATTTCTGGTCGATCCGCGCTGACCAATATGACGCTTTCCGCGCCGCGCCGCTCACCCATTGGAAAGACGCCGCCTGCCATTTATGGCCGGAAACCGAGGCGCTGCTCCATCAGATTACGGATCATGAGCAGCTCACCTTCGCCCGCTATCGCCACCGCACCCACCGCGCCCCGGTGGAAGGCCGGCTCGTGCATATCGGCGACGCCTGGCACGCCGCCAGCCCGCAGCTTGGGCAGGGGGCCAACATGGCGCTGCTGGACGCTTATGGTCTTGCTCATGCCCTGCACGGAGAGGCGCGTATCGCCGCCGCTCTGCGCCGTTTCTTGAAAATCCGCGCCGGCCATGTCCGGCTCTACCAGCTGATGACCTGGGCGTTCACGCCGGTCTACCAGTCAGATGGCGTGGTGACGCCCTGGCTGCGCGACCGGCTGGCTGCGCCGCTGCTGCGTCTCTGGCCCGCCCCGCCGGTTCTTGCAGGGTTGGTCGCGGGCGGCTTTGGCGCGCCGCTAAAAAGGATGGGGCTGGAGCCCTACCGCTGACAGCTCGGACAATAAAATGTCGACCGCCCCGATTGAACGATCCGTTTGACCTCGCTGCCGCAGGTTTTGCAGGGCTGGCCTTCGCGGTCATAAACGTCAAACCGGTGCTGGAAATAGCCGAGCGCGCCATCGGTGGCGGCAAAGTCGGAGATCGACGATCCCCCCGCCTCGATCGCCTCGGCAATGACGGCATTAATCGCTAGGGCGAGGCGCGCGGCCCGCTGGCCGGGGATCGTCTTCGAGAGCCGATTGGGCGAGATGCCGGACCGGAACAGCGCTTCGCAGACATAGATGTTGCCCAGGCCCGCAATCACCTTCTGGTTCAGCAGCGCAGCCTTGATCGGCGCCGCCTTGCCGCGCAGCGCTTCGTCCAGATAGGCGGGGGAAAAGCGGTTGGAGAGCGGCTCGGGGCCCATCGCCATTAACCGTGGGTATGCCGGGAAAGTCGCGGCGGGCCAGAGTTCCATGAAGCCGAACCGGCGGGGGTCGTTATAGGTCACCGTCTCGCCCCCCTCCATATGGAAGACGACATGATCATGCGCGCTGATCCCGCCGGCAGTGTGATGGAACTCGCCCGGCATCTGGCCGCCAATGGTAAACCGCCCCGTCATGCCCAGATGCATCACCAGCACCTCGCCACTAGAGAGGTGCGCTGCCAGAAATTTCGCCTGCCGGGCGAGCCGGTCGATCCGCGCCCCGGCCACTCTTTCGACGAAGCGTTCGGGCAGGGGAAACCGCAGGTCCGCCCGCCGCTGCTCCAGCTTCAGGATACGCCGGCCCTCCATGACGGGGGCCAATCCGCGGCGAACTGTCTCGACTTCAGGTAATTCAGGCATCTTTATCGCATATACGCTAAGGCATTCGCAGGTAAGATAGGTTCCCATGACCGGCCAGGACAGCAAAGAACGCATCGTCTCCTTCGGCTTCGAAGATGTGACGGAAACCGAGAAGGTCGCCCGCGTGAAGGGGGTCTTCCGCTCGGTCGCGTCCCGCTATGACCTGATGAACGATCTGATGAGCGCCGGGGTCCACCGCCTCTGGAAGCATGACGCGATGAACCGCCTCAACCCGCAGCCGGGCGAGCGTCATCTGGATGTGGCCGGCGGGACCGGCGAGCTTGCCCGCGCCTTTCTCGCCCTGGCCGACAAGGCCGGCAAGCGGCGCGGCGATACAAGGCAAGCCACCGCCATCGTCTCTGACATCAACGACGCAATGCTGGAGGCCGGCAAGGCACGGCCAGACAATGCCCAATGGGGCGACCGTCTCGCCTGGGTCTGCGCGGATGGCCAGAACCTGCCTTATCCGGACAAGACCTTTGATGCCGTCACGGTCTCCTTCGGTATCCGCAACTTTGCAGACAGGGTGGCGGGACTGCGGGAATTCCGCCGTGTACTGAAGACGGGCGGGCGCCTCGCCGTGCTAGAATTCAGCCACATGACCGCGCCGATCCTTCAGGAAGCGTATGATCGTTACAGTTTTGCTGTCATCCCGCGCATGGGCGAACTCGTGGCGGGAGACCGCGACAGCTATCAGTATCTGATCGAATCCATCCGCAAATTCCCCGGCCAGCAGACCTTCAAGTCAGAGATCGAAGGTGCAGGCTTTGGCCAGGTGTCCGTCACGAATTATTCCGGCGGCATCGCCGCCCTGCATTTCGGCTGGGCGGTCTGATGCGGCCGGCTTTTAGTCAGGCGGCGTCAGTTGCCGTCGATATCGATGCCATCTTCGCCGATGGAGATTTCCAGCTTGTCTTCACCGCCGGGGCCTTCGGTGAAATAGTAGATGCCGAAACCAACGGCGCCGGCCACCAGAAGGCCGACAATAAAATACAGAAACTTGTTGGATGAGGGGGATGCAGACATGCTTTTTCTCCGTCTCCTGAAGATGCAGGTAAGCCAACAACGCGCACGCGGCGCGATTGGTTCCAAAGGGCAGGGTACCGTCTGATGGGCATGTTTTCCGATTATCGCCGGCTGATCCGCGCGGGCACTTCGCTGGCGCGCCATGATGTGGTGCTTCCCGGTGAGTATCAGTCCCGCCTGCCGCTGCCGGCGCGCATTGCCGGGGGCATGCTGCGCATCATCGGCGGCGGTGCCAAGGGGCGGCCGGGCGAACGCCTTGCCTATGCGCTGGAACGTCTGGGCCCGGCCTATATCAAACTCGGTCAGTTCCTTGCCACGCGGCCGGATGTGTTCGGGTCCGAAGTTGCCGGTGATCTTGCCCGCCTGAAGGACAAGCTGCCACCTTTCTCCATGAAACAGGCCCGCGCGGCGCTGGCCGCCGAATTTGGCGCCGAAGAAGCCCTCCGCCTTTTCCCCAATCTTTCAGAGCCTGTCGCGGCCGCCTCGCTGGCGCAGGTCCACCGGATGCCAATGCCGGATGGAGACCGCGCGGTAAAAATCCTCCGTCCCGGGATAGAGCGCCAGCTTATGCTGGAGCTTTCCGCCATGCGCCGCGCCGCGCGCACCCTCGAGGGCGTTTCCACCGAAAGCCGCCGCCTCAAACCGGTTGCCTTCACCGAAACCATCGCCAGCGCCATGCTGCGCGAGACCGATCTGCGCCTGGAGGCGGGCGGCGCCGACGAGATGCGGGAGGTCTACCGCAAGACCGGTTTCTTCCGTGTGCCGAAGGTGGACTGGGAGCGGACCGGCAAGCGCGTGATGACCGCCGAATGGATCGAGGGTACCCCGCTGACAACGCCCGGCGTGCTTGATCAACCCGGCATCGACCGCAAGAAGCTCGCCAACGACATCACCCAGGGTTTCCTCGCCAGCGCCATCAATTACGGCGTCTTCCATGCCGACATGCATGAAGGCAACGCGATCCTCACGCCGGATGGCAAGATTGCGCTCGTCGATTTCGGCATCATCGGCCGCATCGGGAATATCGAGCGCCGCTTCCTCGCCGAAATTCTCTGGGGCTTCCTGAAGCGGGATTATGTGCGCATCGCAGAGGTGCATTTCGAGGCAGGGTATGTGCCGCCAAACCAGTCAGTGGGCGATTTTGCCCAGGCTCTGCGCTCGATCGGAGAGCCGCTGTTTGGCCGACCTGCCGAGGAAGTCTCGATGGGCCGCGTACTGCTCCAGCTGTTCGATTATACCCACACGTTCGGCATGGCCCTGCGCCCGGAGCTGGTTCTCCTGCAGAAAACCATGGTGCAGGTCGAAGGCGTCGCGCGCACGATTGACCCTACCCACAATATCTGGAACGCGTCCGAGCCCGTGATCGAGGCCTGGATGCGCCGCAATTTCGGCCCGGAAGGCGCCGCCCGCCTCATTTCGGAAAACGTCCGTGAAGTGACAAACCGCCTCAAACGCCTGCCCGAGGTGATGGACCGGTTCGAGAGAAGCCTCGACGCGGAGCCCGCCGCCCCGCCCCCGCGCGAGCGCTTTGCGCCCTGGTGGGGCTGGTTCGGGCTCGTCCTCGCCCTTGCCGGTCTTGCCGTCTGGGCGATTGGTCTCGCCAACTGATCTGCGCGGGCAATCTCAGGCGAATTTCTCGCGGCTGCGGCGCCCGGCCCCTCATGAGGTTCCCGCCTCAGGGGTAACCGCTTCGCGCTGTTAAGACTTCGGTTACCATTCCGGCTCCGCCACCAGAAGGGAGCCGGACCCATGAAGCTCGCCATTCTCCTCGCCGCTGCCAGCGCCCTGGCTCTGCCCGCGTTTTCCCAGCCGCTCGCGGGCGGCAATTGCAGCAAGGCGGTCCAGCTGGACGTGTCAGAGATGACCAAAGGCGGCGTGATCGTGATCACCGGCCCCTGCGCCGAGGCAGGCCCCGCGCGCGAAGTCATCCATGTCGCTCGCCCCGGAGAACCGATGGCCACCACGGTGGTGATCCGCCGCCGGGAAGGGGTCTCGGCTCAGCAAAGCGCTATCATCAAGGTGTCTGACCGGGGCGACTTTTCCGGATCGAGCCAGGCCCGCATCATCCGCGTCCCCTGAGCCAGGCCAAATCTTGCCGGAAAGTTGAGACGGGCCGTGCATTCGCAGGGATTTAATGGGGGCCCGGCAAGGTTTTTGCGCTAGGAATGGCGCAGGTCAGACCCGATATAGCGGACATATGAGCGCCAAACGCATCCTTCTCGTCATCGGCGGCGGCATTGCCGCCTATAAAAGCCTTGAGCTTATCCGCGAGCTTGGGCGGCGCGGTATTGGCGCGCGCGTGATCCTCACCAAGGCCGGCACCGAATTTGTCACGCCGCTTTCCGTGGCCGCCCTCTCCGGCGAAAAGGTCTACACCGAACTCTTCAGCCTGACGGACGAAACCGAAATGGGCCATATCGAGCTTTCCCGTTCGGCAGACCTGCTCGTCGTCTGTCCCGCGACCGCGGATCTGATGGCCAAGGCGGTTCACGGCCACGCAAACGACCTCGCCTCCACCGCGCTGCTCGCCACCGACAAGCCGGTGCTGATGGTGCCCGCCATGAATGTGCGCATGTGGCAGCATGCCGCCACCCAGCGCAACATTGCCCAGCTGCGCGCCGATGGCGTCACCGTGATGGAGCCCGATGTCGGCCCGATGGCCTGCGGCGAGTTCGGCCCCGGCCGCCTGCCGGATGTGCCCCGCATTGTTGCAGAAATCGAAGCGATGCTCCGTCCCCGGTCAAAACGTCTCGCGGGCCGCCACGCCCTCGTCACCGCCGGCCCGACGCGGGAGCCGCTGGACCCCGTGCGCTACATTTCCAACCATTCCTCCGGCAAGCAGGGCTATGCAATCGCCGCCGCGCTCGCCGCTGAAGGCGCCCGCGTCACGCTCGTCTCCGGCCCGGTCTCGCTTCCCGCGCCTGAGGGCGTCACCCTCGTCAAGATCGAAACAGCCCGCGAGATGCTGAAAGCCTGCGAGGATGCTCTGCCGGCGGACATCTTCGTCTCCGTCGCCGCCGTCGCCGACTGGCGCCCGGTCAAAGCGGCAGACAAGAAGCTGAAGCTCAAAGGGGCGGGCAAGTCCCCCACCATCGAGCTTGCCGAAAATCCCGACATCCTGCGCACGATCAGCCACAAGAAGAAGAAACGCCCCGCGCTTGTCATTGGTTTTGCTGCCGAGACGCATGAGGTTGAACATCACGCGCAGGAAAAGCTCGCCCGCAAGGGCTGCGACTGGATCGTCGCCAACGACGTTTCCGGCGATGTCATGGGCGGCCTGGAAAACGAGATCGCCCTGATCACGAAAGACGGCATCGACCGCTGGCCCCGCCTCCCCAAGGACGACGTGGCTATCCGCCTGGCCGAGAAGATCGCAGAGACTGTCGCGGGTGATGCACAAGGCCGCTCCCACGATGCGGAGTAGAGAGCTCTGCTAGTTTTCGGTTCTTAAAACAGATACAAGCTCTCCGTTTTGCTGGCGCGTTAGGACCAGCTCGCTTTTGAAGACGTCGGTATCGCGCGGTGTCATCTCATCAAAGTCAAATCCGACTTCAATATAGTGTGGCCCGGTAAAACCGACGGTGCTCTGGTTGGCTCGGTCGTAATCGCGTAGATAAACTAGCAGGTACGGTGCAGATTCCAACAAGACGATATAATCCGTGAGCGCATCGCCGTTCATGTCCATCGCCATGACGGATTTCGGACGACCCTTTTCCCAAGTTAGCGATTCTCCAAGATCGAAGGTCATATACCCAGTGGGAATCGTGAAGGGATGGAAGTTCGACCAGATGTTCGTCCACCGGTAAACTTCCAACATGTGCTGCCCGTCATGCGCACCGTCTGACAGCAAAACTGCGACTTCCAAGGCGCTGGTGTTATTTGCTGCAATGACGGTGTCCACAATTTCAAGGCTCCCCGTGCCCCGCTGGATTGGGGTGAAATCCCATTCGGTCAAGGGCCCGGTTGTGCCGTTAACAAATTCGGACGGAACAAAAGTCCGGATACGGTTGGAGTCTGTGTCTATTCCCACGAGAAAAGTCAGAAATGAATTGGGGGTAGGGGGATCGTTGCCTGACAATGAGGCAACTTCGCAGAATGTTCCGGTTGATGTCACGGTCACTGTCCGGTCAAAGCGCTTTCTTTCGTCGGGACTGCTTGCCCCTGAGCCCTGCGCGAACAACTGTATGCCGCCGGATCGGCGCCCTACAACCATCACTGTAGAGAGTGCTGGATCGGAAGGGGAGACCCGGAGCAAGCCAAAACCAAGACTGCACGGCCTCTGGACGTTTATGGTTGACAGTGTGCTGACGCTCGGGATTGATCCCGGGGTCTCATCACTCCGCTCGAAGAGCTGAATCACGTTGTCGTCTTCTGACGCAATGGCGTATTCAAAGACAGATGTTTCCCCGTATAGATCTCCGGATACTGAATTAAAATTACCATCAATGGAGCTGAATCTGGTCTCCGTAGTGTGGTCGGGGCCTATGCCGCTTTGGTTGATCTGGCGGAGTAAAAACTCGACCGTACCTGAAACAGTCTGCCGAAGCGCGATTAGGTCGCTTATCGGCACGTAGATATAAGACCGGCTTACAAACTGCACGGCAGATGGGCGCCCCTCAATGGTATCGAGGGTGCTGACATCAAATTCGGCGAGTGTGGGCTGCAGGTCAATATTCCGTGCACGCAATATCTGTGTGGCCGTTGTACTGTTGGTTCCATCTGAAACCGTCAGCCGAAACCCAATGTCAGCTGTTTGTGAGACCTCTGGAAGCTGGACTTCTGTATAGGTGCTTTTGGGCGTTGCGATAACGGCTGCAGGTCCGCTCAACTGGGTCCACTGGAAGGTGAGCGTATCTCCCTCGGGATCATTCGATGCGCCGGCATCCAGAACCAGAACCTGACGTTCATCTGCCTCTGTACCCGCAGGCGTGGCGATCTGAGCGCTGGGAGCCACGTTGGCAGGTGGAGGGGGCGGTGGGGGCGGTGGGGGTGGGGAAGGTGTGGATGGGCCAGGCCCCTCGGGCGCAGATGGACTGCCGCCGCCGCCACATGCCCCTGTAACTGCCAGCATCCCTACGCAAACCGCTGTTTGCGCCACCTTCCATGTGCTCATAATTCAAACCCTTGATATTTATTGTTTTTCTATTTCCCGAATTAACGGGCGTCAACTTGATCAATAGAGCAATTTTTGAGCCAAACGGGATTATAAAAGGCCTGGCTTGACTCTCCCCCAGAGTCTCCCCACGCCTCGGGCCATGACTGATGTGACCGTTCAAGTTTTGCCGCTGCCCCATTTTGCCGGGCTTGATCTTCCTGCTTACGAGACGGCGGGTTCTGCCGGTATGGATGTGCGCGCCGCCGTGCCGGACCGTGAGCCAATGGTGCTCGCCCCCAGCCAGCGCGCCATGGTGCCCACCGGTCTTTCGGTGGCGATCCCCGAGGGCTACGAAATCCAGGTCCGCCCGCGCTCTGGTCTCGCGGCCAAACATGGCCTCACCTGCCTCAACACGCCCGGCACGATCGACAGCGATTATCGCGGCGAGATCAAGGTGATCCTGATCAATCTCGGCGCCGAGCCCTTCACCATCCAGCGCGGCGAGCGCATTGCCCAGCTCGTGCTGGCCCCGGTCACGCGCCTTGCCTGGTCGCAGGTGGATCAGCTCAGCGAGACAGCGCGCGGGGCAGGCGGCTTCGGCTCTACCGGGCGCTGAAGCGCGGCAAAAAATCCTGATCAAAAAACTGGCCCGCCGCGATCAATTTTTCTTGAACGGCGGGTCATCCTCCCCACATATTGAATATCAATAAGGAGGGAGTGCTCATGGCTGCTGCGTTTTACTTCTTCATCGGCGCGCTGGTTTTCTGGCTGGCGTTTCGCTCCGGCTCCCGGCGCGCGGCGCAGACGCGTCCCGACCCGCGCGAGGCGGACATCGAACGGCTCAACGCCCGCGTCCGCACGCTGGAGCAGATCATCACCGACCGGGACTGGCGCCTGCGCCGGGACATTGATGGCCTGGGCTGATCTCCGGATTGATCCCGGCGCCGAGACTGGCCGGGGCGTCCGTCCCACGTTATACCTACACAATCTGCGCATAGAGGAGGCGCCCTATGGACCCGTTTAGCATGGTTGTTGCCATCGTCGCGATCAGCGTCGGCGCCGGTATTCTGAACACCTGGATCAAGGCCCGCGCCCATGCGCCGGCAGATATGGCAAGCCAGTCCGAGCTCGCTGCCATGCGCGCCGATGTCGACAAGCTGAAAGACCGGGTGCGCGTTCTGGAAAAGATCGTGACCGATCAGGAACGCCAGCTGTCTGAAGAAATCCGCCGCCTCGCCTGAGGCGGGCCGGGCTTACAGCAGCGCGCCTTCATCCTTGCGGAACTTTGCCAGGAGGTAAGCGGGCGTCTCGTCGATCTTGTCGAGTTCGCCGAAGGCAAAGGCGTCCCGGTCCAGCACCAGGTCACGCGGGCGTAGCGGCCGGGAGATTTCCAGCCCTTCCAGCGTGCGCGCGCGCGAGAAGGCCACATAGGCCTGTCCGTGGGCGAACATTCCGGAATCAAAGTCGATGAACACCTTGTCCAGGGTGAGGCCCTGCGCCTTGTGGATGGTCACGGCATAGGCGAGCCGCAGGGGCATCTGCTTGAACGTGCCAACAACTTCCCGCTTCACCTTCTTGGTGTCCATCTCGAAATCGTAGCGGTATTTCTCCCAGGCCACAGGGTCGATCTCATAGGCTCGCCCGTCGATCTCCACGATCACCGAGCGTGAGCCAAACCCTGCCACATAGGCGAGTGTGCCGTTCACCCAGCGCCCTTCGGGATCGTTGCGGATCATCATCACCCGCGCGCCCACACGCAGTTCGAGGTCAAGCTCCGTGGGATAGCTTTTCTCGTCAAACTGGCCCTGAACGGTCGCGGCAAACACCTTGCGTTCGCCCTTCAGGCTCGCCAGGCGGCTCTGATTGATGCGGAAGGCATTGGCATTGTTCGGGGTCAGAACAACATGCGTATCAGACGCTTCAGCGGCGCTGCGCCCGGAGACGAGCCGCTGCAGCACCGCCTCATCGGCAGGCGTCACGCGCCCCGTCCGCAGCGCGCCCAGCAGCGCCAGAAAGCGCGGTTCGGCCTGCCGGAACACATGTTTCAGCGCCAGCAGCGAAAACTCCGCCTCGCGAAAGGCGGGGGCGTTGAAGAAATACGAGCCGCCAAACCGGTCTGCCAGGATCGGTCCTTCATCGGCGGAAACAACCGGGGGCAGCTGGTGCAGGTCGCCTGACAGGATCATCCGTGCCCCGCCAAAGGGCCGTTTCGATCCGCGATTGAGCTTCAGGCTGCGGTCGATGGCGTCCAGCATGTCGGCCCGCACCATCGAGATTTCGTCGATCACCACCGTCTCCACCGCGCGCACCACGCGGGCGTTCGGCAGGCGCCGCACATCCTGCGGTTCCACAAGGCGGGGGGGCAGCTTGAAGAAGGAATGGATCGTTTGGCCGCCGGCATTCATCGCGGCGACGCCCGTGGGCGCCAATACGACGGCCTTGTCGCCGGCCTCAGCTAGGAATTTGCGCAGCAGGGTGGTCTTGCCGGTGCCCGCGCGACCGGTGAGGAACAGGTTGCCCTGCGCGCCTGCCCCCCGCGCGACCCATTCGGCAGGCGCGGCATAGACCGTATCCGGGGTGGCGGGTGTCATCCCCTCAGGGGCCGACAAGGCGCATCTGGCGCGCCCGTCCGGCCCCGCCGGTGCTCGCCACAACCTGCCAGCCAAGCGCCTCATAGGCGCGGCGGGCCGTCATATTTTCAGAATCCACGTCCAGGCTCAGCGCGCCGGTCGCCTCGATCCGTGCCACTTCCAGGAGGCCGCGGGCCACCCCGCAAAAGCGCCAGTCGCGGTCCACGAACAAATGGTCCACATAATCTGTCGGCACCTGCAGTGTCAGAAAGCCGATCACGCCGGCATTGGGCTCCTCGGCCACCCAGGCTGGCTGGGTTTCCAGCGCCCGGCGCAACGCCAGATGCTGCCCCCGGTGGCGCTCCCGCCAGGGCATATCCGTCAGGCAATCCGTGAAGATGTCACGGCATTCGGGGATGTCCGCTGTTTCCAGCGGCCTGATCATCCATCCGGCTCCGAAGTGAGTATACATGGCCGCCAAAGTAAGAGGCTGGACACGCTGCGTCCAGCGGCAAGCGCGGTAAAACACAGCTGCGCACATCTGCCATGCGCTGCCCCGGCGGCCGGGATGCGCCCCTGCCGCCGGGGCAGGGGCAGGTTACATCTGCATGGTCCAGCCTTCGACGCCCATTGCCGCTTGGCGGACAGCTTCCGACAGCGTCGGATGGGCATGGCTGGTGCGGGCAATGTCTTCAGAGGCCGCGCCGAATTCCATTGCCACACAGACTTCGGCAATCATCTCGCCCACGCCCACGCCGATCATGTGCGCGCCGAGGATGCGGTCCGTGCCTTTTTCGGCAAGAATCTTCACGAAACCAACGGTCTCATGGTTTGTCCGGGCACGGGAGTTTGCCATGAAGGGGAACTTGCCCTTCTTGTAGTCGATGCCGGCGGCTTTGAGTTCTTCCTCATTCTTGCCGACCCAGGCGATCTCGGGGCTGGTGTAAACCACGCTCGGCACCAGGTCATAGTTCACATGACCGGCCTTGCCCGCGATCAGTTCGGCCACGGCCGTGCCATCATCCTCGGCCTTGTGGGCCAGCATCGGACCGGGGATACAGTCGCCCACCGCCCACACGCCATCGGCCACCTTGAAGTGATCGGTCACTTCGATCACGCCGCGCTTGTCGGTCTTGCCGCCGACATTCTCAAGGCCGAGGCCTTCCGTGTACGGCTTGCGGCCGATGGCGACGATCACGATGTCCGCGTCCAGCGTTTCGCCTGCGCCGCCCTTGGCAGGCTCCACGGCGACTTTCAGCTTGGTCTTGGTCTTCTCGATGCCGGTCACCTTGGTGCCGAGCTTGAAGGCGAGCCCCTGTTTCTTGAAGGTGCGCTCGGCTTCCTTGGCGACTTCGGCGTCAGCGGGCGGCAGGATGCGGTCGAGATATTCCACCACGGTCACTTCCGAGCCAAGCCGCGCCCAGACCGAGCCCATCTCCAGGCCAATCACGCCCGCGCCGATCAGCACCAGCTTCTTCGGCACGGCCTTGAGGCTCAGCGCGCCAGTATTGGAAACAACGCGCTCTTCGTCGATCTCGATGCCGGGCAGGGTGGCGGGCTCGGAGCCGGTCGCGATGACGATGTTTTTCGTTTCGATAACCTGTTTCTTGCCATCGGCATCGGTCACCTCGACCTTGCCTTTGCTCAGGATCTTGCCCTTGCCCTTGACGTAATCGACCTTGTTTTTCTTGAACAGGAACTCGATGCCTTTGGTGAGGCCGTCCACAGCGTCGGATTTCTGCGCCATCATCTGCGTCAGGTCGAGTTCGACCTTGCCGGTCTTGATGCCGAGGCTGGCAAACTCGTTCTGCGCCGCACTGAAAAGGTGGGAGGCGTGCAGCAGCGCCTTGGAGGGAATGCAGCCGACATTCAGGCAGGTGCCGCCAAGCGTGCCGCGCATCTCGATGCAGGCGACCTTGAGGCCAAGCTGGCCGGCGCGGATGGCGCAATTGTAGCCGCCAGGTCCGCCACCGATAATGACGACGTCATAGGTCTCTGCCATGGAAAAATATTCCTTTGAGAAGGCTGGTCCGAATCTGGCGCCAACCTATGCATTCTCGTCCCGAAATCAATCTGCAAAGGCCGAAATCTGGACCTAGCTTCTGCGGATAAACAGGAGAATGCCCGTCAGTACGATCATTGCGGCGGCGCCAAGAACTTCATCCAGCCAGATGCTGGCATCTGCCCCGGCCAGCACAAAGGCGGCCGCAAGGGCGGTAAACAGCACGGTGCCGATCAGGGCGACCACTGCGCCGAAGCGCACATTTGCCGCCGCCAGCAGGCCGCCGAGGATGGCAACGCCCGCGGCCACGAAGCGCCAGCCATTGAGCAGGTCAATCGCCTGGGCCAGCGGGCTGCCGCGCGAGGTCATCATCAGCACGCCCTCCAGCCCCTGCCACAGCAGCCAGCCGGAAACAGCAGCAAGCCCCAAGCCCGCAATACGGCGAATTGTCAGCATGTCTTGCCTCCCCACGGGCATATCGTTGCCGCGAAGGGTAGGGCGAAGCGGGCGGGACTGCAACGGGCGTGCGATGCCGCGAGGCCTAGCCCTCGTCGTCCTCTGCGATGTCCAGCTGGCCCCGGCGCCGGGCGATGGCTTCGGCGCGGCGCTGTTTCTTGCGGCGGGCCTGGGCGATGAACATCGCGCGCTGGCGCTGCACGACGACATCGGCGATGAACACCGGGGGGCGTTTGCGCGGGGGCGCGGCCACCACCGGCGCGGCCTGGTAGACCGGGGCAGGCGCTGCTTCCAGCATCTCGCGCTCCTCGGCAAGTTCTTCCGGCGAACGGTAGCGCAGCTCCCAGACGGCAATCAGCAGCAGCAGGGCAGCTGCGGCCAGCCCCGCCATAGCGCCTTCGCCCGCGCTGGGGTTCAGCCACCATTCGGGGTCGAAATGCACCAGGAAGATCGTCGGGATCGAAGCGGCCATGCCCATGATGTACCACAGCACGGCGCCCGGCTTGCGCGCGGCAATCGTGGCGGCAGCGGCATAGTAGCAGACTGCGGCCAGGAGATACGCCCCGCCATGGGCAATGCCCAGCTTGCGCCAGTCGATGGCATTGAGGCCGCCGGCCACATCATCGGTCACGATCCAGCCCATCACCATCACGATGGAGGGCCAGCGTACCGCCGTCATCGCGCCGAACGCAAAGGCGATGGCGAGCGCGGTCAGCAGGAGGGAAATGAGGCGCCGTGGCATTGGGCCTGCTTATCATGGGTAAGGTAAGCCCCCGCTGAACGGATCGTTTGAAATTTCACCGATCTGGCAAAGGCCGGGCTTGGCGAGCGGGGAAGCGGGCTGCTAGGGCTGGAACCAGCAAAAATCAGGAGGAATTTCCATGGGCCGCGTTGCAGGAAAAATGGCACTCATCACCGGCGGGGCGCAGGGCCTCGGCGAAGCAACCGCGCGCATGTTCGCCCGCGAAGGCGCCAAGGTCACGGTGACCGACATCAACGGCGAGGGCGCGGCCCGGGTCGCCGCCTCGATCAACGAAGCCCATGGCGCGGGCACGGCCTTTGCCTTCCAGCATGACGTGACCAGCGAGGAACAGTGGAAAGACATCACCCAGAAAGCGCATGACGCGATGGGCGGCCTCAACATCCTCGTCAACAATGCCGGCATCGGCGGGCTCGGCTCGGTCGAGGACGAGACCTATGAGCGCTTCAAGAAGGTGCAGGCGGTGGATGTGGATTCCATTTTCCTGGGCTGCAAATACGCCATCCCCCTGATGCGCGCCCACGGGCTTGGCTCCATCGTCAACATCTCGTCCATCGCCGGCATCATCGCCAGCGCCAATTACGTGTCCTACAACACGGCCAAGGCGGCGGTGCGCCACATCTCCAAATCCATCGCGCTGCACCTGGCCAAGACCGGCGGCCAGATCCGCTGCAACTCCGTGCACCCCGTATTCATCAACACGCCGATCCTCGATGGCATCAAGGAGATGTTCGGCGAGGAGAAGGGGCTGGAAAAGCTCGCCCGGCAGGTGCCGCTCGGCAAGGTGGGGGAGCCCGACGACATCGCCTATGCCGTGCTCTATCTGGCTTCTGACGAGTCCAAGCTGGTTACCGGCGCGGAACTGAAAGTCGATGGCGGCATCAGCGCGATGTGATCGCTCCATCAGCCCGGACCGGCCTGCGAGGCTGATCCGGGCGCATTTCCCAAATATCCCGCCGCAAATCCTCTCGCCGTTATAGACAGCCTCGGGCAAATCACCCGAAGAGGAACCCTCACACCTGATTGCGCGTTGGTCGTGCCAGGAGGGGTTCCATGAAGAAATCTGGTCTCTGTCTCGCCGCTCTGTTTCTGGCCGCCTGCGCCAATCCGCCGGAGGAGCGCGCCCCGCTTGGCGCCGCCGCGATCGATGCGCCGGCAAACTGCGCCCCGCCCTCAAGCTTTGGCGGCTTCCTCTTCTGGATGGAGCCGCCCGCTGTGCCGCCCGGCGCCAGCCTGGTGCTGCAACCCTGGTTCACGCCGCAGCCCGGTGTGATGGAGCCTGTTCCCGGCGCCTGTCTTGAGGGCGTGGCCATCGCAGGCCCCGCAACGCTGGAGGCGGATGGGCGCACCGTGAAGATCAATGCCGATGCCGCCCCCGGCGCCGCCGTGCAGGTGGAAGGCAAGGTAGGGGATGCAAGTCTTTCGGGCCGCATCCTCGTCTATCTGGCAGAGGCCCAGCCGCTGGTGGGCAAGTGGGCGCAGGCCGAGGAAGCCTGCACGCAGGCAGGGGCAGAGCCCGTCCGGGAACTGATCTTCCATCCAGATGGCACCTTTGCCCTGACCTGGACCCCGTTTGAGGTCTACAAGGATTACTGGGGCACCTACACCTTTGAAGACGGCACGCTGACGCTCATTCCCGATGGCGGCAATCACATTCCGGCGGACGCCAGCTTCTCGGGCAAGGTGGAGCTGGATAGCGACGCGCTGAAGCTGTCTCCGGCGGTCTTTGGTTCTCCGGCGCGGGGCAGTGCCTGCGCGGCGCCGTTTGCGCGCTAGTCCTGCGCCAGCGGGCGGCGCGCCGTGACCAGCATGGCATAGACTGCCAGTGAGCCGACCAGAACAGCAGAGGCAATCAGCGGCAGGGCGTGGTTGAGCTGGTAAAGCCCCGCGCCGATCAGCGGCCCGAAGATGAACCCTGCCGGCGGTGCGGCGGACAGCAGCGCAGCGGCCGCCCCCTGTTCCTCCCGGCCCACCGACAGGCTGCCCAGCGCATTGGCCGACGGGATGGCGAGGGCCGAGCCTGCCCCGATCAACAGAAACGCCGCACACAGAACAGGGAAGGCGTGGAACACATCCGCCGCGATATAGCCCACCGCCACCATGGCCAGGCCGATCCAAAGCACCTTGCGCGGATCAGGCCTGCGCCGTGCGATATAGCCGAACTGAACCCCAATCGTGGCCACCGCCATGCAGGAGAACACGATCCCGGTATACAGCACCGCTGTCTGGCCCACGGCGGCCGGATCGTCCCCGGCGAGGGCGTACCGGTCTTCGATGAACCAGCCGAGCGTCTGCTGAACCATCCCGACACCGATGAAATAGGAGACGAGGAACATCAGGTGCGGGCGCACGCGCGCGTCAAACATCGACAGCGGTTTGGGCCGGGCGGCATTGCGGGGCCGCTTCACCGTGCGAGGGAGGGAGAAGCCCAGCAGGATGCCGATCAGGATACAGAACACGATCGTGCCCCAGAGCGGGGCGAGCGCGCCAAAGGGCGCCAGTGCCGCGGCGCCCGCGGGCCCGAGGATCGAGCCGATGCTCATGCCCGCGCCCAGCATACCGAGGCCCGCCGCGCGGTTCAGGGGCGTGGTCGCGTCCGTCATCGCCGCCATCGAGGCTGGCTGCAGGCCTGGCGTCAGCAGGCCAAACCAGAGGCGCACGAAGATCAGCGTCAGCATCAGGGATGTGCCGGTGATCACCCCGGCAAGGCCTGCCTCAAGCGTGAAGAGGAACGCCATGTTGGTGACGCCCATGGCGATCAGGGAGAACACCATCACCCGCTTGCGGCCCACCCGGTCTGCGATGCGGCCCCAGCGGGGGATCATCACCGCATAGAGCAGGGTAGAGAGGGTGAGGATGGCCGCCACCTCCACTTCGCCGAGGCCCGCCTTGCGCGTCAGCGGGGCGACCACCACGAAATTGATGCTCATGCCTGCGCCCATGGCAATGGTCGCCAGCATCAGCATGCCCCTCTGGAAGGCCGTCAGCGGATGCAGCGGCGTTTCGGTATCTGCCATGTTGTGGTTTTCCCCGCCTTCTTCTGGCACAGGCTATGTTGCCCCCCGCTGGTTGCCAAACCCTTTTCCGCCCCGCTTGTCCTCGCGGCAGGCTTCAGTCCGGCGAGAGGGGCTTTCGCGCCGTGACCAGCAGCGCATAGATCGCCAGCGCGCCCACCAGCCCTCCCGCCGCCAGCAGGGGCAGGGCATAGTGAAGGCCGTAGAGCCAGGCGCCGATCATCGGTCCGAAGATGAACCCGCCGGGCGGGGCAATGGCCAGCAGCGCGGCGGCGGCGCCCTGTTCCTCACGGCTGACCGACAGGCTGCCCAGCGCATTGGCAGACGGGATGGCCAGCGCCGCGCCTGCCCCTACGAGCAGGAAGCAGGCATACACTACATAGAACTCCCGGAAGGCATCTGCCCCGAAATAGCCGGCAGACACCATCGCCAGCCCCAGCGGCAACACCTTGCGCGGGTCGGGCCTCACCCGGTTGATATAGCCGAACTGCACGATCAGCGAGGCAACCGCGTAGCAGGCAAAGGTGATGCCGGTATACAGCACGGCGGCCTGCCCGGCGGCCTCGCCCATGGTTTCAGTCAGCCGGTAGCGGTCCTCGATGAACCAGGCGAGGGTCTGCTGCATGATGCCGATGGCCACGAAATAGGTCAGCAAGAAGATGAGGTGCGGGCGCATCCGCCGGTCGGTCAGTGACAGGGGCTTCGGGCGGGGCGCATTGCGGGGCCGCTTTATCGTTTTCGGCAGGGTGAAGCTGATCAGTATACCAATGATCACGCAGAACACGATTGTGCCCCAGAGCGGGGCCAGCGCCCCGAAAGGCGCAAGCACGGCAGCCCCGGCCGGGCCGACGATGGAGCCGATGGCCATCGCGGCGCCGATCATGCCCAGGCCCGCCGCGCGGTTGGCCGTGGTGGTGGCGTCCGTCATCGCGGCCATCGCGGCGGGCTGAAGGCCGGGCGCCAGCACGCCAAACCAGGCCCGCACGAATGTCAGCGTCAGGAAAAGCGTGGTGCCCGTGATCATCCCGGCCAGCCCTGCCTCCAGCGCGAAGAGGAAGGCCATATTGGTCAGCGCGGTGGCAAACAGGGAGAAGATCATCACCCGCTTGCGCCCGACGAGATCGGCAATCCGGCCCCAGAGCGGGATCGTCACCGCGAAGAGAACGGTGGAGAGGGTCATCACCGCCGCCACTTCCATTTCGGAGAGGCCCGCCTTGCGGGTCAGCGGGGTGACCACCACAAAATTGATGCTCATGCCCGCGCCCACGGCAATCGTGCCCAGCATCAGCATGGCCCTCTGGAAGGCGGTCAGCGGATGCAGCGGCGTTTCGGAAGCGGTCATCAGATATATCCGGTCAAAAGATATACCAAACTAGGTTGCGCCGCTGCGCTTGCCAAATCTTTCCTTGGGGCAGGCCGCGTCACCGCTGCGCTTGCTTCAAGGGGCGGGGCCCCCTAAGTCTCGGGCGAAGCACTGCATTCTCACGGAGACGGGTCCGATGGCCGCCATTCTCGACGTCATTCTGGTGATCCTCAACATCATCACCTGGATCATCATCATCCAGGCGATCCTGTCCTGGCTCATCACCTTCAACGTCATCAGCCTGAGCAACCCCACCGTCCGTTCCATCTGGTCGGGGCTGGAGCGGATGACCGAGCCGGTTTACCGCCCGATCCGCAACCTCCTGCCGCCGATGCAGGGGCTGGATCTGACGCCGCTGATCGTGCTGCTGATCATCTTCTTCCTGCGCCAGGTGATTGCCCGGTATGCGTATGGCCTCGTGCCGTTCTGATCTGTCCGGAACTGTCTGGATTTCTCCCAGATGCGTCACAGGCTGACCGTGCGTGTTCAGCCCAAGGCCTCGGCTGACCGGCTGGAGGGCTGGGCGGCGGACGAGGCCGGGCGGCCCTTCCTGAAGCTGCGCGTGCGTGCGCTCCCGGCGGAAGGCGCGGCGAATGCGGCGGTCGAAGCGCTTGTGGCAAAAGCGCTCGGCCTGCCGAAGTCTGCCGTCAAAGTGGTGACGGGCGGAAAAAACCGCCTTAAAGGCCTCGACATCGAAGGGCCAGAAGCGCTCGCGGCCCGGATCAGCGAACTGGCAGGTGGCAGCGATGGCAGCAGTAAAGATTGACGGCACCGCCGTGGCGGCAGATGTGCGGTCTGCAGTGGCCGCAGCGGTTTCCACGCTTCCGGGGCAGCCCTGCCTGGCGGTTGTGCTGGTCGGCGAAGATCCTGCCAGCGAAGTCTATGTCCGCAACAAGGTGAAGATGACGCAGGCCGCTGGCATGGTCTCGATCCATCACCGTTTGCCGGCCGATGCGACGCAGGGCGAAGTGGAAAGCCTGATCGAACGCCTGAACGCGGACCCGGACGTGGATGGCATCCTGCTGCAACTGCCGCTACCCAAGGGTTTGGACGCCGACGCGGCCATCGAAAAGATCGATCCGGACAAGGATGTGGATGGGCTGACCGAAGTGTCTGCCGGGCGGCTCAGCCTGGGCAAGCCGGGCCTGCGGCCGTGCACGCCGGTTGGCTCTGTCATCCTGGCCAAGCGCGCGCTGGGCGAGGACCTTTCGGGCAAGCATGTGGTTGTGATCGGCCGCTCGATCCTGGTGGGCAAGCCGGCCGCGCTGCTGTTCCTGGCGGAGAATTGCACCGTGACCATCGCCCACAGCCGCACGGCAAACCTTGCCGAAGTGTGCCGGGGCGCGGACATTCTGGTGCCTGCGGTGGGCCGGCCCGAGATGGTGCGCGGCGATTGGGTGAAGCCGGGCGCGGCGGTCATCGATGTGGGCATCAACCGCGTGCCCGCGCCGGAAAAGGGCGAGGGCAAGACCAAGCTGGTGGGCGACGCGCATTATGAAAGCTGCGCAGAGGTGGCCGGGTTCATCACGCCGGTGCCGGGCGGGGTGGGGCCGATGACGATTGCCTGCCTGCTGCGCAACACCGTGCTGGCCGCCTGCGCGCGGCGCGGCTGGGCCGTGCCTGCCGGGCTGTGAGCCAGCCTTTCGCCCCGCCGGAGACGGCGCTGTTCAACACGCTATGGGAAAGCCAGGGCGGGCAGTGTGCCCTCTGTGGCCGGCCGATGCCGCGCCACCGGTTTGAGGTGGCCCATGCCACGCTCTGGAAGAAACAGCGGCCGAGCTTTGATCACATCCTGGCGAAGGCGCGGGGCGGATCGGACCGGCCGGAGAATTTGCAGCTGGCGCATGCCGCATGTAACTGGCGCAAGGGGCGGGGATAGGTTCCAGGCAGCACGAAGGGCCGGACGCAGCGGGGGCTGGCCGGGGGATTTGGGCTGAGTTCGAAGTTGCGGGAATAGCTAGGACGTGTCGGGACGTGCGGAGAAGGTGCAGGCCCCCTTCGTCAGGGCGCTTTGCGCCCTGCCACTTCCCCCGCTGGCGCAGGGAAAGAAAAGGCGGTGCGTTTCCGCGCTCAATTCAAGAGGGACAGAGGTTTCCCACGAAGGATCGCTCCACGGCTTTCGTGTGGGCTCAACTGATCTGTAGGCGGAGGGGTTTGGCGCGGCGTCGCCGAGATATTCGATGTGCACGCCGCCCCACCACATCACGCGCAGCATGGCGCGGCTGCGCCCGGCGGCGCGCACTTCTTCCACAGCGCGCGCGAGCTGCCAGATCAGCACCGGCTAGAAGAAGGGATGCACGAACGCGAAATATCGCGCGAGCGCAGGTTCCTTTCTGAGGTGGGTAAGACTGAACATCCGCCAAGGATACGCCCGGCACGGGAGGGGGTGGACAAGGAATCTCGCAAAAAATGACAAGCCCCTGAAACCATTGGGTTCAGGGGCCTGCGGAGCTTGGATTTTTGAGGGATAAGCGACCGCTTTAAGCGACGCGCTCAACCATCATGTGCTTGATCTTGGCGATGGCCTGGGCGGGGTTGAGGCCCTTCGGGCAGACCTGCGCGCAGTTCATGATCGTGTGGCAGCGATAAAGCTTGAAGGGATCTTCCAGCGCATCGAGACGCTCGCCGGTGGCTTCGTCGCGGCTGTCGATCAGCCAGCGATAGGCCTGCAGCAGGGCTGCGGGACCAAGATACTTGTCGCCATTCCACCAGTAGGACGGGCAGGAGGTGGAGCAGGAAGCGCACAGGATGCACTCATAGAGGCCGTCAAGCTTGGCGCGGTCTTCGGCCGACTGGCGCCATTCCTTCTCCGGGGTGGGCGTTGCCGTCTGCAGGAAGGGCTGCACATAGGCGTGCTGGGCGTAGAAATTCGTCAGATCCGGGATCAGATCTTTCACCACCGGCTGGCTGGGCAGCGGGGCGATGACGACTTCACCGGAGGGCAGTTCTTCAAAGCCCTTTGTGCAGGCAATCGTGTTGCGCCCGGCAATGTTCATCGCGCAGGAGCCGCACACGCCTTCGCGGCAGGAGCGGCGGAAGGCGAGGGTCGGGTCGATGTTGTTCTTGATGTAGATCAGCACGTCGAGGATCATCGTGCCGGCGCGGTCCATATCCACCCAATAGGTATCCCAGCGCGGATTGCCGCCTTCCTCGGGGCTGTAGCGATAGATCCGGAAAGACCGCAGATTGGTCGCGCCCTGGGGCTTCGGCCAGGTCTTGCCTTTCTTGACCTTGGAATTCTGGGGAAGGGTCAGCTGTACCATGTCTTCAATTCCCTGGCTGTGCGTGCCGTCTTAGTCTGTTGCCCTGCGGCGCGCTGTGATCACCGCGCCATCCGTAATGCTAAATCCGAAACCGTATCCGCCCTGACTCATGACACCCTTTTCCGAATGGCCGCTGACGGACGGCAGTATGGAAATGATGTCGTAGCCTTCTTCGTGCAGTGAGTTGCAGGCGGTCTCGATCAGGGCGGAGAGTTCTGCGAGATCCGCCTGATGCGGATCGTCGACCAGTTTCTTGCCCCTGCCGAGGAGTTTCTTCTCTTCCTTCTTCTGCTTTCCGGCGCGAACCCAGACAGTCTTGTACTGGCTCATCTGCGTACCGCGCCGGATTGCTGTTTCAGTTTATCAGTATACCCGCGCTTTCGGCTTGATGTACTCGATCTCGTTGGAGAGCGTGTAATCATGCACCGGGCGGTAATCGAGCGTGACCTTGCCGGCCTCGTCGCACCAGGCGAGGGTGTGTTTCATCCATTTCTCGTCATCGCGATTTGAGTAGTCTTCGCGGGCGTGGGCACCGCGGCTTTCCTCGCGATTGGCTGCCGAGTTCACCGTGACGGCGGCCTGGCAGATCAGGTTTTCGAATTCGAGCGCTTCGACGAGATCGGTGTTCCAGATCATGCCGCGATCCTTCACATCGATGCCCGGCAGTTTCTTGTAAACGTCCTCGATGGCGTCGACGCCTTCCTTCAGCACCGAGCCGGTGCGGAACACGGCGCAGTTGGACTGCATCGCGCGCTGCATTTCGAGGCGGAGCTTGGCGACCGGCTGGTCACCGGCGGCGTTGCGCATCTTGTCGAGGCGGGCGAGGTGGGCGTCGGTGGCCGATTTGGGCAGTTCCGGCTGGCGGGCGCCGGCCTCGGTGGTGGCGCCGCAGCGCAGGCCGGCAGCGCGGCCGAAGACCACAAGGTCGATCAGTGAGTTGGAGCCGAGACGGTTTGCGCCGTGTACGGACACGCAGGCCGCCTCGCCCACAGCCATCAGGCCCGGAACGACGGCATCAGGATCGCCGCCCTTCTTGGTGAGGACTTCGCCGTGGAAGTTGGTGGGGATGCCGCCCATATTATAGTGGACGGTCGGCAGAACCGGGATCGGCTCTTTCGTGACGTCCACACCGGCGAAGATCTTAGCGGTTTCCGAAATGCCGGGCAGACGCTCGTGCAGGGTTTCGGGCGAGAGGTGGTTCAGGTGGAGATAGATATGATCCTTCTCCGGACCAACGCCGCGCCCTTCGCGGATTTCCATCGTCATGGCGCGGGAGACCACATCGCGGGAGGCAAGGTCTTTCGCGGACGGCGCATAGCGCTCCATGAAACGTTCGCCTTCGGAGTTGGTGACATAGCCGCCTTCGCCGCGTGCACCTTCCGTGATCAGACAGCCTGAGCCGTAGATGCCGGTGGGGTGGAACTGGACGAATTCCATATCCTGCAGCGGCAGGCCTGCGCGCAGGACCATGGCATTGCCATCGCCGGTGCAGGTGTGGGCCGAGGTGCAGGAGAAGTAGGCGCGGCCATAGCCGCCGGTGGCCAGGATGGTTTTCTGGGCGCGGAAGCGGTGGAGCGTGCCATCATCCAGTTTCCAGGCGGTGACACCGCGGCAGACGCCGTCTTCGTCCATGATGAGGTCAAGCGCGAAATACTCGATGAAGAATTCGGTCTCTTCCCGCACGCACTGGCCATAGAGGGTGTGCAGCATAGCGTGGCCGGTCCGGTCAGCCGCTGCGCAGGTGCGCTGGACAGGGCCTTCGCCGAAATTGCGGGTCATGCCGCCAAAGGCGCGCTGGTAGATCTTGCCTTCCTCGGTGCGCGAGAAGGGCATGCCCCAATGCTCAAGCTCGTAAACGGCGGCCGGGGCGTTGCGGACGAGGTATTCGATCGCGTCCTGGTCACCGAGCCAGTCGGACCCCTTGACGGTGTCGTACATGTGCCACTGCCAGCTGTCCTCGGACATGTTGCCGAGCGAGGCAGCGATGCCGCCCTGAGCGGCAACCGTGTGGGAGCGGGTGGGGAAGACCTTGGTGATACAGGCGGTGCGCAGACCGGCCTGCGCCGCGCCAAGCGCAGCGCGGAGACCGGAGCCGCCGGCGCCGACCACGACCACGTCATAGGTATGATCAATCCAGTTATAGCTGCTCATTTTATCTGTCTCTTCTTCGCGTGTCTCAACCAGCAATCCAGATCTGAACCACCGCCATGGCCACGGCGACGAACATCGCGATCGCGGCAAAGGTGTTCAGGATAAGGAGAGTAGTGCGCATGCCGGTTTTGGCGATGTAGTCTTCGATGATCACCTGCATGCCGAGGCGCATGTGGTAGGACACGGCGCCGGCGGTGAGGATGAGGAGGGTGGCGTGCAGGGGCTGGGCGACCCAGGCCCGGGCGCCGTCATAGCCGGCGCTGGAGATGCTGATGATGGCATAGAGCGCAAGCGGCACCAGGATCAGCAGGGCGAGCGCGGCAACGCGCAGGCGGATATGGTGCGCCGTGCCGGATTTGGCGGAACCGAGACCGCGGGCGGCCTTGGTGGGGGTCAGGAACTGGCCTTGTGACATGGGGGCCTCCTCAGAACGCGCCGGCGGCAAACATCAGCGCAACAGCGCCGAGGATGGCCAGGAAGTAGATGATGGTGGACACGGTGCTGGCGACCTTCGGCGAGAAGCCGATGCCGGGACCATCCCAGACCAGATGGCGGATGCCGTTGAAGAGGTGGAACATCACGGCGACCGCCCAGAGGAAAAGGATGATCTTGCCGGGGATGGAGGTGATGATCCCCTGCATCGCAGCGAAGGCATCCGGGCTGATGGCGAGCGCCACAAGCCAGGCGGCGATCAGGAAGGTGCCGAAATACAGGGCTGCCCCCGTGATCCGGTGGGTGATCGAAGCAAGCATCGTGACGTGGTAGCGCCAGATCTGCAGGTGCGGGGACAGGGGGCGCGTGGCGGCGCGCTGCGGTCCGGACATGGGGTGTTCCTCGCGTGCAATGGGAAGCTGGTATCCGCTTCTACGAGCCTCTAGGGTCGTGTCAACGCAGGCACTCGTGGGAGCGACAAATTGAAACCGGCTGTTCTGGCGCTTTTGATGCTGTCTCTCGCCCCGGTTGCCCTAGCGGCGCCAGCAGACCCGCTGGACGCGCTGGTGGCCGCATATGAAGTGCACACGCGCCAGGGAGACCCCGATCAGGCCGCCGATGCAGACGCCGCGCTGGTGAGCCGGTGGCGGGATGTTTCACCCGAAGCGCTGGCGGCGCGGGCGGGCAAGGCCAGCGCGCTGCTGGCTGAAATCGAGGCAGCAGAGACCGGCCGGACGCTGGATCAGGCGATCCTGACGCGGCTTCTGGCCGATGAAATCCGCGAAGTGACCCATGATTCGGCCCGCATCCCCTTCACCGGGGATTGGGGCTTTCAGGCAGAGCCGGTGTTTGCCGCGATGCGCCTGCGGGTGCGCACGGTGGCCGAGGCCGAAGCCTGGATTGCGCGCCTGAATGATGTGCCCCGCTATTTTGCGCAGAACCGGGCCAACATGACGCGCGGGATCGAGACAGGCTGGACCGCCCATGCCGACCCGCTGAACACCGCGCGGGCGCAGATCGAAGCGCAGATTACCGATGATGTAGCCGCCAGTGAGCTTTACCGGCCGCTGGCGGAGATGAGTGATTCGGTGGACGCAGAGTCCAGATCACGGCTTCAGGCCGAGGGGCTGGCAGTGGCGGCGCGCGCCATCGGCGCCTATCGCGAGACGCTGGCCTATATAGATGAGACCTATGCCCCGGCGGCGCGCCAGGGCGCCGGGATTGCCGGGCTGGACGGCGGGCGCGAGGTGTATGCCGCGCTGGTGGAGACGCATACGGCGGGGGCGGGCTATTCGCCCGAGGAGATCCACGCCATCGGCCTGGAAGAAGTGGCCCGCATCCGCGCGGCGATGGAGGCGATCATTGCAGATACCGGCTTTGAGGGCAGCTTTGCCGATTTTCTGGTGTTCCTGCGCACCGACCCGCAATTCTATGCGCAGAGCGCGGCAGAGCTGATGCATGCGGCCAAGCATATTGCTGCGCGGCTGGACGCGATGCTGCCGGACTATTTCAATCTGCTGCCGCGCCTAGGCTATACCGTCGAGCCGGTGCCCGCCTCGATTGCGCCGGGATACACGTCCGGGCGGTATATGTCGGGGGATCCGGGCGAGGGACGGCTGGGGGCCTATCTGGTCAATACCTATGCCCTCGACCAGCGCCCGCTTTACGAATTGCCGGCGCTTTCGGCGCATGAGGCCGTGCCGGGGCACCATCTGCAGATTGCGCTGGCGCAGGAGATGCAGGCGCAGCCCTGGTTCCGGCAGAACTATTACGCCACCGCCTTCGGGGAGGGCTGGGGGCTTTATGCCGAATATCTGGCCAGCGAGGCCGGCCTGATGGAGACGCCGTATGAACAGTTCGGCGCGCTTTCCATGGAGATGTGGCGGGCGTGCCGGCTGGTCTCGGACACCGGGCTGCACTGGTATGGCTGGAGCCGGGAAGAGGCCGAGACCTGCTTCAAGGAAAATACCGCGCTCGCCCCGCTCAACATCCAGACCGAGGTGACGCGATATATCGGCTGGCCGGGACAGGCGACGGCCTACAAGATCGGCGAGCTGAAAATCCGCGCGCTGCGGGCCGAGGCCGAAGCGGCGCTGGGCGAGCGTTTCGACATCCGCGCCTTCCATGATGTGGTGCTGGGGCAGGGGGCGGTGCCGATGGACGCGCTGGAGATGCAGGTGAAGGCCTGGATTGCGGCGAAAACGGGCTTGGGGGCGCCGGCGGCGCCGTAGCTGCCGCCGCGCGCAGGGAAAAAATCAAGTGTTTCCCCTTTCGTCACACTCGATGCGCGTGAGCGCATCTGAGTGCCCATCCCCTGCCATTGCCGTTGCTTGCAGCAGCGAGAGCACGAGATGGGCGCTCTGACGGGCTTTGCCCGCCGAGCGTGACGAATGAGCCGCAAGCGGGTTCCATGCCAATCTTTCCTCCTTGTTCTTTGACGCCTGCCTCTCCAAATGGGCGGGCCATGTTTCGCTTCTTTGAACGCCGTATCGATCCGTTTCCGGAGACCCTGCAGGGGACCCCGCCCAAGGGGCTTTGGCCGTTTCTCTGGCATTATATCCGCCCGGCAGCGCCCTGGCTGATCCTGATGTCTCTCTTCACGGCGCTGATCGCGGTGGGGGAGGTGGCGCTGTTCGGCTTCCTCGGCGGGATTGTTGACTGGCTGGCCTCGGCTGACCGTGCGGGCTTCCTGGAGCGCGAAGGCAGCACGCTGGCCGTCATGGGCGCGGTGCTTCTGATCGGCCTGCCGCTGGCGACGCTGATCCAGGGGCTGATCGTCTATCAGGGCCTGATGGGGAACGTGCCGATGAGCGCGCGCTGGCGGATGCACCGGCAGATGCTGGGCCAGTCGATGGGCTTTTTCGGCAACGAGTTTGCCGGGCGTGTCGCCACCAAGGTGATGCAGACGGCATTGTCCGTGCGCGAAGTGGTGATGAAGGTGCTGGATGTCTTCGTCTTCGTGGCGGTGTATTTCATTTCGGCGCTGGTGCTGGTGGCGGCGGCCGATCCCTGGCTGATGGCGCCGTTCATTTTGTGGGCGGTGGTTTATGGCTTCATCCTGCGCTGGTTCGTGCCGCGCCTTGGCAAGATTGCCGAAGCGCAGGCCGATGCGCGCTCGATCATGACGGGCCGGATCGTTGATTCCTACACGAACATTCAGACGGTGAAGCTGTTTGCCCATTCCGGCCGTGAGGAAGACTATGCCAAGGGCTCGATGGACGGGTTCCTGCAGACGGTTTACCGGCAGATGCGGATGGTGACGGGGTTCAACGTCATCGTCTATGTCAACAACTCCCTGCTGGTGTTCCTGGTGGCTGCCGGCGGCATCTATCTTTGGATGGGCAATCTTGTGGGCGCGGGCGCCGTGGCCGCGGCCGTGGGCCTGACGCTGCGCATCAAGTCCATGTCGCAATGGATCATGTGGGAAGTGGCGGGCCTCTTCGAGAATATCGGCGTCGTCTATGATGGCATGGCGATGCTGCAGAAGCCTGTGGCGGTGGAAGACCGGTCGGGCGCGGCGGCGCTGCCGCGTGTGAAGGGCGAAGTGACCTTTGAAGGCGTGACCTTCCATTATGGCAAGGGCGCGGGCGTGATCGAGGATTTGAGCCTCGCCATCCGGCCGGGCGAGAAGATCGGCCTGGTGGGCCGCTCGGGCGCCGGTAAGACGACGCTGACCAGCCTGCTGCTGCGCTTCTATGACGCCGAAAGCGGGCGGATCCTGATCGACGGGCAGGACATTGCCGGGGTGACGCAGGATTCCCTCCGGGCACAGATCGGCATGGTGACGCAGGATACTTCGCTGCTGCACCGCTCCATCCGCGAGAACATCTCTTATGGACGCCCCGAGGCGAGCGATGAGGACATCCGCGTCGCCGCCGAGAAGGCCGAAGCGATGGCCTTCATCGAAACGCTGGAAGACTCCAAAGGCCGGATCGGCTTTGATGCGCATGTGGGCGAGCGCGGCGTGAAGCTGTCCGGCGGCCAGCGCCAGCGGATCGCCATTGCGCGGATTTTCCTCAAGGACGCGCCGATCCTCATTCTGGATGAGGCAACCTCGGCGCTCGATTCCGAAGTGGAGGCGGCGATCCAGGACAACCTCTTCCGCCTGATGGAAGGCAAGACCGTTCTGGCGATTGCCCACCGGCTGTCGACCATCGCGCAGATGGACCGGCTGATCGTGCTCGATCAGGGCCGAATCGTGGAGCAGGGGACGCATGACGAGCTGGTCGCCGCGGGCGGTCTCTATGCTGAGCTTTGGGCGCGCCAGTCCGGCGGGTTCCTGGTGGAGCCCGAACGGATTGAGACAGAGGCAGTGACGGAACCGGCAGAATGAAGCTGACGATAGTGGAAACGGGCCTGTCGCCTGCGGCGATCCGTGACCGGTTTCCGGACTATCCGGAGATGTTCCGGCGGATGTTCGAGGGGGCTGGCGCCGGCCTTACCTGCGAAACGGTGTCTGTGGCGCGCGGGCAGGGCTTGCCGGACCCGGGGGGTCTGGAGGCGGTGCTGTATACCGGTTCTCCGGCGGGCGTTTATGATGATGAGCCATGGATCAGCCCGCTGATGGATTTCATCCGGGCGGGCGCGCAGGCGAAGCTGCCGCAGGTGGGCATCTGTTTCGGCCATCAGATCATGGCCGAGGCGCTGGGCGGAAAGGTCGAGAAGTCCACCAAGGGCTGGGGCGTGGGCCGCCATACCTATGATATCGGCGCGACGCCGGGATGGGCAGGGGCCGCGCCCGAAGCGATGCGCATTGCCGTCAGCCATCAGGACCAGGTGGTGGTGAAACCGCCGGGGGCGGATATTGTGGCTTGTTCGGCGTTCACCGAATTTGCCGGGCTGAGTTATCAGGATTTTCCCGGACTGAGCTTTCAGTGCCATCCGGAATTCGATCCGGAGTTTTCCGCGGCGCTCTACAGCGCGCGCCGGGGTGTTTCATTGAGTGAAGAAACGGCAGATGCGGCGATCGCCTCGCTGGACGGGGCGTGCGACCGCCGCTTTCTGGCGCAATGGATCGTCAGCTTCCTGAAGACTTCTTCGGTAAGCTAACGCGGGGATGACCCATCAGCTGCCGAAACGGTAGCGGGCACCGATGCTGAGCACGGTCTGCTTGTCTTCGACATTCAGCGTGCCGGGGAAAAGGTCGTTCTGCAGCTCCACATCATCGGTGGCGCGGTAGACCGCCTCGCCGAAGAGGTCGATCTTGTCGGTGATGGCCCAGCTGGCACCGCCCTTGACCTGCCAGGCGAGTTTGCCTTCGCTGTCATCGATGATGCCGACGCCGGAGGGGCGATAGGTCACCTGCACATCGGAATAACCAAGGCCCGCGCCGACATAGGGGCGGATCATGCCGTCGCGGTTGAAGTCGTAATAGAGGTTGGCGAAGACGCTGGTGGATTTGATATCGCCTTGGCCATCGGCCACGACCGCGCCGACGGTGGCGCCAAGCTGGGTGGCCGAGCCGGTCAGCACCGCCGCATCGACGCCGTCGATCACGGTGCCGGCAACGTTGACGCGGTTATGGGTGTCCACATCCGCCTTGGAATAGGCAAGCTCGATGCCCGAGCGCAGGCCGTTGCCATAGAAGGCGCCGACTTCGCCGGAGAGGGTGTAGCCATTGTCGAATCCGGTTTCCCAGCCATAGGGCGTGCCGGCGGCGATGGCGGTGCCGAAGGGGATCACGGGGGCGCCGTTGCCGGTGGCGAAGGCGCCGGTTGTGCCGCTATTGGAGCTGTCATTCTGGAAGAGGTAGCCAACCGAGCCGGCAGCATACCATTCCTGCGCCGAAGCCGGGGCCGCCACAGCGGCTGACAGGACGCCGAAGAGGGCAATCGCGGAGCAGACTTTCATGTGTTTTCTCCTGTGTGGGGTGCAGGATCGGGCGGCGTCGAGAGGAAGCGCCGCGCGCGTCCGGGACAGGAGCTAGAATAAAATATCTTGGTTTCAATATTTTATTCCTGAACTTTTTGTCAGATTGAGGCCGCATTTCTCCTTTGCCCCCAGGGCGCGAATTTTGCATGGAAGAGGGCGAGACATTTGCGGGCGCTTCGCGCCGCGCCAGAACCATTTCACGGAGAGACATCATGCTGCCCAGACCGCTTGCCGATATAGCCCCCAACACGCTCGAATTCGAGATTCTGCCGCTGGTGAAACCGACGGGCTTCCGGGAGTATGACGCGCGCTGGTGGTTTAACGGCATCGGTCACGCCAAGGCGCCGGAGCTGAACCTTACGGGCGTGCAGGCGCTTGGCCTGGGCATGGCGACGCTGTTCCATGAGCTGGGCGTAAAGCCGACCGTGGTGACGGGGCATGATTTCCGCTCGATCAGCCAGCCGATCAAGAATGCGCTGACGCTCGGCATGGTGGCCGGGGGCTGCGAGGTGCTGGATGTGGGCCTGGCGCTCTCGCCGATGGTTTACTGGAGCCAGTTCGAACTGGATGCGGCGTGCTGCGCCATGGTGACGGCGAGCCACAACGAGAATGGCTGGACCGGCGTGAAGATGGGGGCCAACCGCCCGCTGACCTTCGGGCCCGAAGAGATGGGCCGCCTCAAAGAAATCGTCATGGGCGGCAAGTTCGAGGTGCGCGAGGGCGGCACGCACAAGCGTGTCGATGGCATCCGCGAGAAATACATCAAGGCGATCATCGGTGACACCAAACTGAAGCGGAAGCTGAAGGTGGTCGCGGCTTGCGGCAATGGCACGGCCGGCGCCTTTGCGGGCGATGTGCTCCGCGGGCTTGGCGCAGAGGTGATCGAGATGGATTGCAATCTCGACAACACCTTCCCGAAATACAATCCGAACCCGGAAGATCATGAAATGCTGCACGAGATGTCGCTGGCAGCAAAGCAGCATGGCGCGGATGTCGTGCTCGGCTTTGACGGCGATGGCGACCGGTGCGGCGTGGTGGACAATACCGGCGAAGAGATCTTTGCCGACAAGATCGGCCTGATGCTGGCGCGTGACCTTTCCAAGCATTACCCGAACGCGAAATTCGTGGTCGATGTGAAATCCACCGGCCTTTACAAGACAGACCCTGTGCTGAAGGCGAACGGGGCGACGGTCGACTACTACAAGACCGGCCATTCCTATATCAAACGCCGCACGACCGAACTGGGCGCGCTGGCGGGATTTGAAAAGTCCGGCCACTTCTTCTTCCGCCCGCCGATCGGGCTTGGCTATGATGACGGCCTGATTGCCGCCAAGGCGGTTCTGGAGATGCTGGACCGCAATCCCGGGCGCACGATGGCGGACCTCAAATCAGAGCTGGGCGTGGCCTATACCTCGCTGACGATGGCAGCCCATTGCGGCGATGAGGTGAAGTATGGGGTCGTCGACCGCATGGTCGAGGAATACAAATCTTTCGACGGCAAGGAAATCCTTGGACGGAAGGTTGTCGAGGTGAACACCGTCAATGGCGCCCGCGTGACGCTGGAGGATGGCTCCTGGGTGCTGGTGCGTGCTTCGTCCAACAAGCCGGAGCTGGTGGTCGTGGTGGAATCCATGGCCAGCGAGGCGGACATGAAAGACCTCTTCCACAAGGAAGTGAAACCGCGCCTCGGCAAACATCCCGAAGTTGGCGGGTATAATCAGGAAATCTGATCGATCATCCCCCCGGCCCAGGCCGGGGGCAGATCTCTCACGCCGCCGGGCCGTATTCGGGGATGGCGGCGTCGTCGAGTTCGGCGGCGCGCCGGGCCGCGGGGCGAGACTGGATGCGGTCGAGATAGGCGGCAATCCTGGGCGTAGCCGGGATGGAGCCGAACTGCGTTGCCCAGCCGATATGCGAGCCGGCATAGACATCGAGCGCGGAGAATTTGCCGCCCAGCATGTAGCCGGTTTCCGGAACGAGGCTCAAGAGCACGTCAAGCGCGCGCTCGAACGTGCCATAGCCGGCCATGCGGGATTGCTCCGGGGTTACCTGAACGCCGAGGGCGGCATTGACATTGGCCTGTTCCCAGGGCCCGGCGGCAAACATCATCCAGCGGTAATAGCCGGCCCGGCCTGCCAGCGGCGGGGCGAGGCCGGCCTCGGGAAAGGCGTCTGCCAGATAGAGGCAGATGGCGCCGCATTCGGTGACCACCTGGCCATTGTGGACGATGGCGGGCACCTTCTGCATCGGGTTTACGGCGGCATAGGCGGCGCTGTTCATCTCGTCGCCATAGCGCAGGAACCGGGTTTCATACGGCGCGCCGGTTTCTTCCAGCATCCAGCGGATGATCCGCCCGCGGGACATGGGATTGGTATAGAAAACAAGGCTCATCCGCCGCTCCATATGTTCACGTTTTGATCCTTGCGCTTTTGCCCGCGCTTCGTCAACCGGTCTTTCCCCACGGCAATCTCCTCTTGATTCCGCCGCTCAAAAAATGCACCCCGCCAGCATCTGCCTCGCTTCAAGAGTGTTGAGGGAATCCCATGCGTGTTGCGATTATTGGTACGGGCTATGTTGGGCTTGTGTCTGGGGCCTGTTTTGCTGATTTCGGGCATACGGTGACCTGTGTGGACAAGGATGCCGTCAAGATCGAGAAGCTGAAGGACGGCGTCATGCCGATCTATGAGCCCGGCCTCGACGCCCTGGTGGCGAGCAATGTCAAGGAAGAGCGCCTGTTCTTCACCACCGATGCCAGGGAAGCGATCAAGGACGCCGATGCGGTGTTCATCGCGGTGGGCACGCCCTCGCGCCGCGGCGATGGCCATGCCGACCTCTCCTATGTCTATGGCGCGGCCGAAGAGATTGCCGGGCTGATGGACGGGTTCACCGTCGTCGTCACCAAATCGACCGTTCCGGTGGGCACCGGGGACGAGGTGGAGGAGATCATCCGCAAGGCGCGCCCCGATGCGGAGTTTGCCGTTGTCTCCAACCCCGAATTCCTGCGCGAAGGCGCCGCCATCAAGGACTTCAAGATCCCCGACCGGGTGGTGGTCGGCACCGAGGATGCGCGTGCCCGCGAGGTGATGAAGGAGCTTTACCGGCCGCTCTTCCTCAACGAGACGCCGATCCTCTTCACCTCACGGCGCACCTCCGAGCTGATCAAATATGCGGCCAACGCCTTCCTGGCGGTGAAGATCACCTTCATCAACGAGATGGCTGACCTCTGCGAGAAGGTCGGCGCGAATGTGCAGGAAGTCTCCCGCGGGATTGGCCTGGATGGCCGGATCGGGGCGAAGTTCCTGAATGCCGGGCCCGGTTATGGCGGCTCCTGCTTCCCGAAAGACACCCTCGCTCTCACCAAGACCGCGACTGATTATGGCAGCCCGGTGCGCATCGTCGACACCGTGATCGATGTGAACGCCGCCCGCAAGAAGGCGATGGCCGACAAGGTGATCGCCGCGATGGGCGGGGATGTGACCGGCAAGACCATCGGCGTGCTCGGCCTCGCCTTCAAGCAGAACACGGACGATATGCGCGACGCGCCCTCGCTCGACATCCTGCCCGCCCTGCAGGCGGCCGGCGCGCGGGTTGTGGCGTATGACCCCGAAGCGATGAAGGAGGCCGCCCATCTCCTCAAGAACATCGAGTTTGCGGGCAGCGCCTATGCGGCCGTCGACGGCGCCGACGCAATGGTCATCATCACCGAATGGGACCAGTTCCGCGCCCTCGACATGGGCCGCATCAAGACCGCCATGAAAGGCAATGTCGTCGTCGACCTGCGCAACATCTACAGCCCCGAAGACATGGCCAAACGCGGCTTCGCCTATACCTCCATCGGACGGCCTGTCGTATAATCCCTCTTCCAGCGCCTCAGGAAACACGCTCATGAAATTCTTCGTAGACACTGCCGACACCAAAGACATCGCGGATCTGGCGGCAACCGGCCTGATTGACGGGGTTACCACCAATCCGTCGCTGATCGCAAAATCGGGCCGCCCCTTTGCCGAGGTGATCGCCGAAATCTGCGGCCTTACCGATGGCCCGGTCAGCGCCGAAGTGGTCGCCATCGACGCCGACGGCATGATCAGCGAAGGCCGCAAACTGGCCAAGATCGCAGAGAATGTGGCGGTCAAACTGCCCCTGACCTGGGACGGGCTGAAAGCCTGCCGCACGCTCGCCGATGACGGTATCCCGGTGAATGTGACGCTGTGCTTCTCGGCCAATCAGGCGCTGCTGGCGGCCAAGGCCGGCGCGGCGTTCATCTCGCCCTTCATCGGGCGCCTGGATGACATCCACATCGACGGCATGGACCTGATCCAGGAGATCCGTCAGATCTATGACAACTACATGTTCGAGACCGAAATCCTCGCCGCCTCGATCCGTTCGCCCAACCATGTGAAGCTTTCGGCGCTGGCCGGGGCGGATGTGATGACGGCGCCGCCGGCCGTGATCCGCAGCCTTGTCAGCCATCCGCTGACGGACAAAGGGCTCGAGACCTTCCTGGCGGACGCGAAGAAGGCCGGCATCAAGGTCTGAGGTCGTCATGGCTGAAGCGGAAGGCCCGCGCGGCCGCGTCCTGATCATTGCCGGCTCCGATTCCGGGGGCGGGGCAGGGATACAGGCCGATATCAAGGCCGTCACGATGATGGGCGGATTTGCGATGACGGCGGTAACCGCCATCACCGTCCAGAACACGCTGGGCGTACAGGGCGTGTGGCCTGTGCCGGTGGGCGCGGTGACCGATCAGATGAAGGCGGTGCTGTCCGATATCGGCGCCGATACCATCAAGACCGGAATGCTGGGAACTGCCCCGCTTGTCGAAGCGGTGGCCGAGACGCTGGCGGGACATGCGCTTGGTCTGGCCCGCGTGATCGATCCGGTGATGATCTCCACCTCCGGCCACAGGCTGGTGGATGAGAAAGGGGTTGGCGCGATCCGTTCCGAGCTTGTCCCGCGCGCGCGGCTGGTGACGCCGAATGCGCCGGAGGCGGAGGTTCTCACCGGCAAGGCAGTTGAAACCCTGGACGGTCAGCGCCGCGCGGCCGAGCGCCTCCTGGAACTTGGTGCGCATGGCGCACTGGTGAAGGGCGGACATCTGCCGGGTAATGTCATCCATGACGTGTTGCAGACGACGACGGGCGAATGGATTTTCGAAGGCCCGCGCATCGACACCAAAGCGACGCACGGAACAGGTTGCACGCTCGCCTCGGCGATTGCGGCGCTGCTGGCGCAGGGCGTCAGCCTACCAGACGCGATCGAGCGGGCGCGGGAATATCTGATGGGCGCGATCCAGCATGCGCAGGGCTTCGGCAAGGGCCACCCCCCGGTGAACCATGGCTGGACGCTGAAGGCGGATGAATAGCTGGGCTTAACGACCCCGCAGAAAACTTCATTTTACCCGCTGCCGGGGCCGTGCGAGACAGGGCGCTTCTTCAGGAGTGCCCCTTCATGCCGGTTTATCCCTTCTATCAGGTCGATGCTTTTGCCACCCGCGCGTTTGAGGGCAACCAGGCGTGCGTGATGCCGATGGAAGCCTTTCTGGCGGATGACGAGCTGCTCAAGATTGCGGCGGAGAACAATGTGGCGGAGACGGCCTATCTTGTTCCGCAGGCAGAGGGTGTCTGGGCGCTGCGCTGGTTTACGCCGGCGGTGGAGGTGCCGCTCTGCGGGCATGCCACGCTTGCCTCGGCGCATGTCTTGTTCGAGGCGGGCGGCTATGCCGGCGATGTTATCCATTTCGACACGGTACAGTCCGGCCGTCTCAGTGTGCGGCGGCTGGCAGATGGGCGGCTGGAGATGGATTTTCCTTCCGCGCCGATCCGGCCTGTTCCGGTAACGGATGATATTGTGGCTGCGCTGGGCGCCCGCCCGCTGGAAGCCTGGGGCGGGATGTTCTATGCCGCCCGCTTTGACAGCCCGGAAACAGTGAAGAGCCTGACACCGGATGTGAAGGCGCTGAAAACTTTGGGCGCAGAAGGCGAGGGCTGGGATCGGGGCAATTTCGGCTGTTTTGCGCTGGGCGGGGAGGGCGTGGACGCGACCAGCCGGTTCTTTGCGCCAGGCTCCGGCATTGATGAAGACCCCGCCACGGGCAGCTGGCACACGATGCTGTCGCGCATTCTGGCCACGCATTTTGGCCTGCCCGAGGCAACCTGCCAGCAGGCTTATCCCGGCCGGGGCGCGCGGATCGATGTGCGGCTGGAGGGCGACCGGGTGAAGCTGACAGGGCGGGCGGTTACCGTGATTGAGGGCCAGTTCCGGCTTTAAGGCGGGATTTCCTTCCCGCTCCAGTCAAAGCAATTGCCGCTGTCTTCCGGAGTGAGCGTTCCGATGACGCCGAGAAGATAGCTGGCAGACTGGGCCGGGGTAAAAAGCCTGCCGCCCGCCACGCCGGACTGGAAGGGCCGGGAGAGGCCGGTATCGACCGTGCCCGGATGAAGGCCCACGCAGATATTGCCCGGCGCGCGGCGTGCCTGCTCGATAGCGTAATTGCGTATCAGCATGTTGAGCGCGGCCTTGGATGCCCGGTAAGCGTGCCAGCCGCCGAGCCGATTGTCGGAGATCGAGCCAACGCGCGCGGAAAGGGCGGCAAACACGCTGCGCTCGGTCTTGGGCATCAGGGGCAACATGTGTTTGGCAATGAGGGCCGGGGCCACCGTGTTGGCGGCAAACACGCGCTCGAACGCCGCGGTTGATTGGTGGCGGTAGGATTTTTCCGGCTGCAGGCCCGCGTCATCTGACAGGATCCCACTCGCCACGATGCAGAGCGTGACCGGTCCTTCAGCGCCAATAGCCTGCGCAGCGGCTTCCAGCGCCGTTTCATCCAAGAAATCTGCAGTGAGCGGAGTCGCCCCGTCTATTGCGGCGCCGCTGCGGGACACCGCAAAGACCCGCGACCAGGCGCCGCTCTGGACCAGATTTTCTGCAAGGGCGCGGCCGATCCCGCCCGAACTGCCGAAGACAACTGCGTTCATGCCCCGCAAGCTAGGGCGTGTCATACCGGCGAAAAGGGGAAATGGTGCCGCTTAGGTGACTTGAACACCTGACCCCATCATTACGAATGATGTGCTCTACCAGCTGAGCTAAAGCGGCATGCCGTTTCGGCAGGCCCCGCATATACTGGCAGGGCCCCCGGCATGCAAGCCGGTTTTGCCTCTAGGATCAGTCGTCGTCCGGGGCGTAGTCCAGCGGCTGGGTCAGCGGGCCCTGCGGCGGTTTCGGGGGGGTGACATGGGTGTCGTCCGGCTGGTGGGCGAGCGCCAGCACGCGGCCAGCCTCAAGCTCGCGGCCATAGCTTTCATAGCGGGGATGGATCAGCTCGCCGACATCGCCGAAGGCATAGACGAGCCGCGCCCAGCCCTGACGGTCATAATCGAAAGCGCTGCCCTTGGGGTCGATGTCCGACCAGTCGGCCTCGCGGGAGGCGGAAACGGCCATCCGGCCCCAGCGCTGGGCTTCGCCCATATCGCCATAGCCCTTGAGGGCGCGTTCCATCAGCAGGCAGAGGCGGGCGGTGGGGTTTTCCTCCACCAGCAGGGCGAGCACCTTGATCGCTTCCACCCAGTCTGCCGCGTCCATCGACAGCTCGGCTGCAAGAATGCGGCTTTCGCGGTGGGTGGGGTGGGCATCGACCAGCGCCTTGAGGCGGGCGGCGATGTTCTCGCGGCTGTCTTGGGGCACGAGGCGGCGGGACAGCTGGGCAAGGGCCGGGTGGGGCCGCGCCTTCCAGCCAAGCTCGAGCACGCCTTGGGCGGCTTTCGCCTTGCCGTCGATCATCAGGAACCGGGCGCCGTGATAGGCGGCGGGCGGAAAGTCCGGCGCCGAGCGGATGGCGTCGGCGAGGGATTTCTGGGCGGCGGGCTTCTCGGTGACCGGCAGGTTCACGGCGCGCGCGGTGAACAGCACGGCGCGGCGGCGCTTGAGATTGGGCCCTTCGACGAGCCCGCGTTTCTCGCCCATGGCGAGGGTGTCGAGCGCCTTCTCCCAATCGCCCTTGGCGACCTGAATGTCGAACAGGGAATTGAATGGCCAGTCCGCATCCGAGCGCAGCTCCAGCGCCTCGCGGGCGCGCGCTTCGGCGGTGAGCTGGTCACCGCGTTCGGAGGCGGCGGTGGCCGAGCCGCGCAGACCCGCCAGCTGGCCGCCGGGCAGGCGGGTGAGCAGGCCCCAGGCGCGCTCGGCGCCGGCCCAGTCATCATTGGCTTCGGCAGCGCGCGCTTCCAGCAGCAGTTTCAGGCGTTCATCCTCGGCATTGCGCATAGCTTTCTTGGCAAGGCGAAGGGCCGCTTTGGAATCGCCGCCTTCAGCGGCCAGCAGGCCTTCGGCAAGGGCAGCATTGGCCTTGCGCGTACGGGCCAGGCGCTGGGCCTTGGAGATGCGCCCGGGCAGCACCAGAATGCCGGTTGCCAGCCACCAGGCCAGCGCGATCAGGCCGCCGAATACCAGAAGCAGGATGGCCGCCACGCCCGCGCGCACCGACACGATTTCCTGGCCGACAGGGAAGGTGACTTCCCCCGGAAGGCTGAACGCCCACCAGGCCAGCACCGCGCCGATGGAAATCAGCAGAAGGACAAAAATGAAAAGGAAAAACCGGCTCATTCGATCTAATTCTCCGGCTCGATCAGGCTTAGCCTGACATCTTCGAGCACCGCCTCCAGCGTGATGCGGCGGTTTGCTTCGCGGGTCCAGTCCTGCGCCGCGCGGGCGGCATTGCCTTCCAGCGTGGCGAGGGCCTTGACGCTTGCGGAAAGATCTCCGGCGGCCAGCGCTTTGGACGCTGTGTCGAGGGTTGCGACAACGGGGTTCTCCCGCTTGTTGGCGGGGCGCACGGTGACGGCGTCCCCGAAAACGCGGTTGAGCCAGGAAAGCTGGCTCTGGGGTTGTTCGGCCGCCGCATCTGTCTTGCCGGCTGCGGTTACGGCGGCGCGCATGGTGGTGAAATCCGCCTGCAGCCTGGAGGTGGTGGGCACGCCGCTGACATAGGGGGCCAGCCGGCGGACGGTCTGGTTACCGGGCGCGGCGGCGCGCAGGGCGCGATAGTCGGCTTCAAAGCCGGTGCCCCGGCGGGCGGCGCTTTCGATGGCCGACAGCGCAAGGGCCGCTTCGGCTTGACGGTCCTTCTCGGGCTCCGCCTGTGGCTCGGGCGCGGCAACCGGCGCAGCGGCGGCTGTGGCGGCGGCCTGTTCCATGGCGGAGAGCCGGGCCTCAAGGGCGGTGATCGTGCGCAGCGCTTCGGCCGGGGTGGCGCCTTCGCCGGGTTCAATCCGCTCGAGTGCGTCGATCCGCGCCGTGAGGCTTTCCACAGCGGGTATGCCGGCGCCGCTGGCCAGCAGTTCGTTCAGTTTCCTGGAATTGTTGCTGACCTCACCAATCAGGCTGGAGAGCTCATCGGAGGCCTCGGGCATTTCAGTGAGACGGCGTTCGAATTCGGCCTGCTGGGCTGTCAGATCGGCCAGCTGCTGGTCCAGCGCGGCCGATGTCTGCGGCACGATCAGATCGCGGCCGAAGATGCCGCCCGCTGCGCCCAGCAGCACCGCAGCAATCGCCGCCACAGCCACGCCGCCCCAGCCGGGGCCAGCGGCCTTCGCATTTGCCGGCAGCGGATCGGGCGCGGGTTCAAAATGCGCGTCGATCGGTTCTGCGTGCGGTTCTTGGCCTGGGGTGCTGGTATCTGTCATGAATCCGTCGGTGGTCTAATTCCTGGGCAGGAGTGTGGCACAACGCGCCTCTGCGGCAAAGCGAGCCGGTCAGGACGCGAGACGGTTTGCCGCTTCGCCAAGGGCGGCCATCAGCGCGTCTTCATTCGGCCGCCCGGCAATATGAAGGCCCGCCAGGGGTATCCCTTGCAGCGGGGCCGCCGCCGCTTCGGAGATGGCGACGATGATCGCCTGATCAAGCTTCGCGCCGCTCTGCGCAATCGCCGCCGCGCCTTTTGCCGAATGCACCAGCAGGAGGACCGGGCCTTCCCTCAGCGCCGCCAGCGCGGGGGCGGAGAGGGCAGGGGCAGGCTCGGTGCGGTAGGCGGCGGCAAAGCGGGCCGGGAGGCCTGCATCTTTCAGCGTGGCAACCAGATTGCCGGCGGCAGCATCATTGGCGATGTGCAGGAGAGGGCCGGAAATCTCCCCGCGCGCGGTGAGGATCAGCCGGGCAAGATCCGCCGCGTCTCCATCGCCTTCCACAACCTTTGAGAACCCGGTCTCGCGGGCGGCGGCGGCGGTTGACGGGCCCACGCACCAGGCCGTCAGGCCCTCTGCGGGCGTGCCCGAAGCGGCAAAGGCGTCGACGCCATTGGCGCTGGTAAAGATGAGATCGCGCACACCGGCGAGCGCAGCCGGATCAAGCCCGCAGGGAATGATCTGCAGCATCGGGGAGAGGAGGGCGCGGTATCCGCGCTGGGTGAGGGCGTTGGCGGTGTCGTCCGCGCCGGGCTGGGTGCGCGTGACGATCACCGCCAGGCCCGGCGCCTCTGTCACCGCTCGTCTCCGAAGACGGGCAGGGACTCCTTGGCTGCGAAGATGATCTCCTGCGCAACCGCCCGGCCGAGCAGCACGAGCTGCGCGTCGGTGGCATCCTTGCGGCAGACGCCATCCCCGCGCCAGCGGGCAGTGCCGCCGGGGCTCAGTACTTCGCCGATCAGCTCCCACTCATCGCCCCGGTCGAACAGATGGGCGGCGATGGGCGTACGGCAGCTGCCATCAAGCTTTTCGAGGAAGGCGCGTTCGGCAATCGCGGCGGCCCGGCTGGGGCCATGGGTGAGCGTACCCAGAATCTCAAGAAGCTCCGTATCCGCATCATCGCGCGCCACGACGCCGATGATGCCTTGTGCGGCGGCCGGCAGCATGTCCTCCAGCGGAATGGGGGTGGCAACGTCTGCCATGCCCAGCCGGGTAAGTCCGGCCATGGCCAGGAAGGTGGCGTCGGCCTGGCCTTCTTCCAGCTTGCGCATACGGGTCGCCACATTGCCCCGGAAGGTCACCACTTCAAGATCGGGCCGCAGGGCGAGGGCCTGCGCTTCCCGGCGCAGCGAGGCCGTGCCGAGCTTTGCCCCTTCGGGCAGTTCGCGGATGGATTTTGCTTTGTGGGAGAGGAAGCCGTCGCGCGGGTCTTCCCGCGCGGGGAAGGCAGCAAACACCTGCCCGGCCGGCAGCACGGAGGGCACGTCTTTCAGGCTGTGAACGGCAAGATCAAGTTCCCCGCGCGAGAGGGCGTCATCCAGTTCGCGGGTGAACAGGCCCTTGCCGCCGGAATTGATCAGCCGTTCGGTCGTCAGCTTGTCGCCGGTGGTGGTGAACGCCACGATTTCGCACTCGTATGCGCCGGCGGAGGCTGCGCGGATGCCGTCTGCGATCTGATTGGCCTGGGCCAGCGCCAGCGGAGAGCCGCGCGTGCCAAGCCTGAGGCGCCGGGCGCCTTTTGTCGGGTCTGTATTGGTCATGGCCCTCCCTAGCCGGGGAAATCGTACTTGCCAATTGACGCCGGGACCGCAGGGGGGTACGCCCTCTTATCGTTTAACGGCAAATGCCCGGAGGAATCCCCCATGTTGCGCAGCGCTGTCTCTGCCATCGCCCTCGCTTTCGTACTCGGCGCCTGCGCGCCGGAGACGCCCAAACCTGCCGCCCCGGTGGAGCTTTCCGCCGAAGAACAGGCCGCGCTCAGCGAAAAGCTGAATGCCTGGTTTGACGCCAAATACGAAGAACAGCTGCAGGAGAGCCCGGTCCAGCTGACCTTCCTTGGCCGCAAGGACAAGAATGACCAGATCGACTGTATGACCATCGTCTGCCAGGACGAGCAGCTGGCCAAGGCGAAAGCTGCTGTCGATGAGCTGAAAGCGACCTTCGACTACAATCAGCTTTCGGCGGCCGACAAGGATTCCTATGATCTGTGGGTCTTCCAGTATGAGCAGGCTGCTAAGGCCGTGCAGTTCCGCAATAACGGGCTCATCTTCGATCAGATGACCGGGGTTCACGCCTTTATCCCTACCTTCCTGATGCAGTTCCATTCGGTCGATGAAGAGGCCGATGCCCGCGCCTATGTGAACCGGATCAATGAAGCGGCGCGCGGTCTGCGCGAGCTTCTGGTGCAGGCGAAGGACAAGGCCGGCAAGGGCGTTCACGCACCGAAATTTGCCTATGAGGCGGTCATCGACCAGTCGCGCAAGATCATCACCGGCGCGCCGTTCACGGAAGGGCCTGACAGCGCGCTTCTGGCTGATTTCAAGGCGGAGGTTCAGAAGCTTGTGGACGCGGGCAAGACCACGCCGGAAACCGCCGCAACGCTGATCGCAGAAGCAGAAGCTGCCCTGAAGGGCGACTTCCTGGCCACCTATAATGAAATCATCGCCTTTGCCCAGGAAGACCTTGCCAACTCGCCCGACCCGGCAGGTCCCCAGGGCCTCAGCACCCAGCCCAATGGCGGGCCCTACTATGATTTCATGCTGTCGCAGATGACCACCACCAGCATGACAGCCGACGAGATCCACAATCTCGGCCTGTCGGAAGTGGACCGTATTCATGGCGAGATGGAAGCCATCAAGGCACAGGTTGGTTTTGAAGGCACGCTGAACGAATTCTTTGCCAGCATCCGCGATGCAACCGACGATCCACGCCATTACTATCCGGACACGGATGAAGGCCGTCAGGCCTATATCGATGATGCAACCGCTGCCATCGACAAGATCAAGGCCGTCCTGCCTGATTATTTCGGCATCCTGCCGAAGGCCGATCTCGTCGTGAAGCGCGTGGAGCCGTTCCGCGAACAGGCCGGCGCCGCCCAGCATTACTATCCGGGCACGCCCGATGGCTCGCGCCCTGGCGTCTATTATGCCCACCTTCTCGACATGACCGCCATGCCCAAGGGCGAGCTGGAAGTGATCGCCTATCATGAAGGCCTTCCAGGGCACCATATGCAGATTTCGATTGCCCAGGAGCTGACCGGCGTGCCGATGTTCCGCACCCAGGCGGGCTTCACCGCCTATTCGGAAGGCTGGGGGCTCTATTCGGAGAAGCTGGCCAAGGAAATGCCGGGCACCTATACCGATCCGTATTCGGACTTCGGCCGTCTCGGCTCTGAAATCTGGCGCGCGATCCGTCTCGTGGTCGACACTGGCCTGCATTCCAAAGGCTGGACCGAGGATCAGGCCGTTCAGTACTTCCTCGACAATTCCGCCATCACCGAGGCGCAGGCACGCTCCGAAGTGCAGCGCTATATCGTGATCCCCGGACAGGCGACCGCCTACAAGATCGGCATGATCGAAATCCAGCAAATGCGGGCCAAGGCGGAAGCTGAACTTGGCGACAAGTTCGACATCCGCGCCTTCCATGACACGGTGCTGGGCGGCGGCGCGCTTCCGCTGGCCATGCTGGAGAAGAAGGTTGATCGCTGGATCGAGGAAGTCAAAGCCGCCGGCTGATCTGACAGTCTGTCAAATCGCTGACTGAACGCGAGGGCAGGGCTTGCCAGACGGCGCCCTGCCCTCATTCTTTTTCGAGAGATAAAAAGCAGACATGCCTCGGGGAGAAATGCCTTGGATCTGAAATTCAGCGATCATGTCGAGGGTTTCCGCCGCGACGTCCGCAGCTGGTTCGAAACGCAGTTTCCGAAGGATATCATCGAGAAGTACAAGGCCGGCCTGCCGCTGACGACGGCAGAAGTGCGCCGCTCCGAAATGGCGCTCGGCGCCAAAGGCTGGCTCGCTTCGGCCTGGCCAAAGGAATATGGCGGCCGCGGCTGGAGCATTGAGGAGCAGTATGTCTTCGATGAGGAGCTGGAGCGCGCCGGCGTCCCCACCGTGACGCCGATGGGCGTCGTTTATGTTGGCCCGGTTATCTACACCTTCGGCTCACCGGCCCAGAAAGACCGCTGGTTGCCCGGCATCCGCGACGGCTCGACCGGCTGGGCGCAGGGCTATTCGGAGCCGGGCGCGGGCTCAGACCTTGCCAGCCTGCAGTTTTCCGCCGAGCTGAAAGACGGCGTCTACACGCTCAACGGTCACAAGATCTGGACCTCAGCGGCCCAGCATGCCGACTGGATCTTCCTGCTCGCCCGCACCAGCCAGCGCGAGAAGAAGCAGGAGGGCATCTCCTTCATCTGCTGCCCCATGGATGCGCCGGGGGTAACGGTCAAACCGATCATCAGCATCGACGGGGCCCATGCGCTCAACGAGGTGCTGTTCGACAATGTTCAGGTGCCGGAAGAAAACCGCATTGGCGAGGAAGGGAAGGGCTGGACCTATTCCCAATACCTCCTCGGCTTCGAGCGCACTTCTTATGCCCGTATCGGTGGCAAGCGGGCGATGCTGCGCCATGTCCGTGCGCTCGCCACAATGGGCTCCGCTGGCAGCAATGAGCGGCTGATCGACGATCCGGGTTTTGCCATACGTCTGGCACAGGCGGAGCTGGCCGTGGATGGGCTGGAAATGACAGTGTTCCGCATTCTGTCTGCGGTGGCTGCTGGCGGCTCGCCCGGAGACGCCGCCTCCACCGTCAAGATTCTCGCTACCGAAACCCATCAGCAGATCACGGAGCTTTTCCTGGACACGGCGGGGCCGCATGTCGGCCATCGCGGCCCGTCTTCCGGCACCACCCCGCGGGATGTGGCAACGTATTTCGCAGGCCGCGCCCAGTCGATCTATGGCGGTACCAACGAAATCCAGAAGACCATCATCGCCCGCAAGGTGCTGGGGCTCTGAACCTGAGGCCAAACGCCTTCAGGGTGCGCGATAGTTGCGGAAAGTGATCGCGGCGGCGGCAAAGCTGATGCCCGCCAGAAGCGCAGAGATCATGCCGTTCCAGCCCGCCATGGACAGGCCGAGGATGTAAAACGGCGCGTCATTACAGGCGGGCAGTTCAAACACCTGGTCCAGGTCGCCCATGGCAAAGGGATCAACCGCCGGGCCGGTCGAGCAGCCTGAAGGCGGCGGGAAAATCTCCCACTCGACCCCGGCATGATAGGCCGCAACAATCACGCCCACGACGAACACAAGCCCGATCAGCACGTTCAGCGCCACCAGGAAGCGCCGCTTCGGCAGGAACCGCCACCAGGTCAGCCCGGTCAGCGTCATGGCGATCAGCGCCCAGTAGACTTCTCGCTGCCGCAGGCAGAGCGGGCAGGGGGGCAGGCCGCCAAATGTCTCGAAAGCGTGGGCGGCCGCCAGCATCAGGGCTGAGGCGGCAAGGGCGAGGGCGGGCCAGCGCCAGCCTGTCAGGGCAGTGGTAATCAGCTGCATGACGCGACCTTCGGCGGCAAACCCCGCCCGGCGCAATGCGGCGGCGTGTCACGAGCCCAGAATGGCCGATGAAATATGTGTGATTACATTGAGGCCGAGGAAGGCGCCGGTGATCAGCGCGCCGACCCAGAGCGTGCCCAGAATGACCCCGGCGATCACCGCCAGCCCGTCCTTCTGCATCAGGCCAAAGGCTGTCACCGCCACCGCCATGCCCGGCACGGTATTGGTCATGGGCAGCGGCGTCAGGATCGAGGCGGAAAACAGGAAGAGGAAAAAGCCGATCACCCGTTCGGAGCGCCGCCCGGTGATCACGCTGAAGCGCGGGCGGATGATCGCCTCGATCCAGCCGAACCATTTGCGACCGCCCGTGGCCATCTGCGTCAGGCCCTTGCGGTCGATCTTGCGCTTGCCAAGGGCAGCCGGCAGCCAGGGCTCCTCCCGGCCGATCACCATCTGGAAGGCCAGCGCCAGCATCGGCAGCGCCACCACCTGCGGCACGCCGTAGAGGAACGGAATGCAGCAGGGCAGGGCCAGCAAGAACAGGCCCGCGCCAAAGGCGCTTTCGTCCAGCCGGTCAAAGATTTCGCGCAGGGAAAAGCCTTCTTCCGGTGCGGCCTCGGCCAGCACTTCGATGGTCTGCAGCAGGGTGCGGTCGGGATTGGCGGTCATGGGAGATGTCATGGTTGGAATTCACTATAGCAGAGAGATTGACATATCACTTCCCTCTGCGGCAGGAGTTTGGCCGTTCTCATGGGAAGCCCCTGTGGTGAAATGGTAGACGCGGCGGATTCAAAATCCGCTTCCGAAAGGAGTGCTGGTTCAAGTCCGGCCAGGGGCACCATTCCAAACTCCGTGAGCGTCCGCTCACGTCCAGAAACATCCACAAAAAACAAATACTTATCGCAATTTTGGCGGCTGTTTCGTCCATGGCCGTCCGTTGGCATTTTGCCAAATTTTGGTCGATTTTTTCGAAATTGTTGGCATTCTCTACGGATCGAAGGGGTAACCTGAGAGGGAAATGCCAACAATGAAACTGACCGACCTTCACATCCGGAAGCTGAAGCCGGGACCGAGAACGGCGCGATATAGCGACGGGCATGGTCTTTTCCTGGAAATCACGCCGCAGGGCTCGAAGCTCTGGAAGATGGCCTACCGGTTCGACGGAAAGCAGAAGACGCTGTCTTTTGGGAAGTATCCCTTCGTATCCCTGCTGCGGGCGCGCGAAAAATGCGCCGAGGCGAAGGCCCAGCTCTATGACGGCCTCGACCCCCGCGAAAAGGAAAAGGCAGAAGCCGCCGTTAAAGTGGCCCGGACAGAGCACACGTTTGCGAAGATCGCGGCAGAGCTGCAGGAGAAACGGAAGAAGGAAGGGATTTCGAAGACCACGCTCCAGAAGCGCGACTGGTTCATCCGGCTGATAAACAAGGATCTGGGCGACATGCCGATCACCGAGATCAAGCCCATTGATATTCTCGTGCCGCTCCGCAGGCAGGAAGCGCGCGGGAACTACGAAACCGCCCGCCGCATGCGGTCTTCCATCGGGCAGGTGTTCCGGTACGCCGTCGCCACAGCCCGCGCGGACAGTGATCCCACTTTTGCGCTCAGGGACGCCCTGATCACGCCCAAGGTCCAGCACATGGCGGCGCTGACAAAGCGGGAGGATTTCGCGAGGCTCCTGCAGGTGATCTGGACCTATGAGGCGGGCTCGGAGATCACGCGCTCGGCGCTGAAGCTGATGGCCATGCTCTACACCCGGCCAGGTGAGCTCCGGCTGGCGCACTGGAATGAATTCGACTTCGAGAAACGGGTCTGGACGCTCCCGGAAGAGCGGATGAAGATGCGCCGGCCGCACCATAAGCCGCTCGCCGAGCCGGTTATCGAGATCCTCCGCGAGCTGCAGGAGCAGACGGGCAACCGCGTCCGGGTGTTTCCGTCGCTTACCGGGAATGACCGGTCGATCAGCGAGAACACGATGAACCAGGCTTTGCGCCGGATGAGTTTCACCAAGGAAGAGATGACGCCGCACGGGTTCCGGTCGAGCGCGTCGAGCCTGCTTAACGAAAGCGGGCTCTGGAACCCGGACGCGATTGAAGCAGAGCTCGCGCATGCCGACAGTAACCAGGTCCGGCGGATCTACCACCGCGCCCTCTACTGGGAGGAGCGGGTGAGGATGGCCGACTGGTGGGCGCAGGAAGTGCTGGCAATGGCTGGCATCAATGCATGACTAGCATGCGCGCTTAAATAGCAATACTGTTTCACAAATGTCTGGTCCAAGGTGTGGTCCAAAATTTTTGCGATATTATATATCCGTATAAGGAGAATTTCGGTGGGGGTGCACAGGGTTAAGCGTTGTATATTTTGCGGACGGGAGCCAACAGGTGTGCAACGCAACTTTGAGCACATTATTCCAACTTGGTTGGTGAACGAAGCAGATCTTGCGCATCGTAAAATGACCGTCGCGTTACCCAAGAGGCCAATAACGGTCAATATGAATCGTATCGGTACTAAGGTGTGCGTCAGTTGCAACAATAACCATGCTGCTATTGAGGGCGGTGCTAGGTCAGCTTTTGATGCATTAAAATCCGGAGAAGCACTAACCGATAATGAGATCAGAAATCTGCTCGATTGGATGGATAAGGTGCGAGTAGGCATGTGGCTATGGCTGTACGAGTGTTTGCAGCAGGGGAGGGGTGGATCGCCCAAATTCTGGATACAAAACCGCATTGCACAGAAGGACCGATTGCTCGTCCTGCGGCGCTATCCCAAAGGCGCAAATATGAGGGGTTTAGCCTTCTGGGGACTAGCCGGCTATTTCATCGGCTTACCGAGTGCTTTCGGTCTTCTTGCCAACAATATTGCGTTAATTTCCGTCTCGTCTGAATTCTTTGTAGCTCGACACATTCGCACCCTCAATATCAAGCGGGTTTTGGGTGGAGACCAAGAGCCGGATTATTTCGATGTGCAGTTGGGTGGGAACTCTGGACCCCTGTTTAATCTGCTGTCGGGCGCTACTGTATTCGGTCAATGTATAATGCCCAAAGACTCATTTTCAGAGTTTGGAATACCTGTGGTTTCTGAAAGTACTGCGCATAAGGGTTTGTCCGAAGGTGAGATTGTCTCATTAAATAATCGCTTGGTTGAGTCGCCTGTTAGCTCAAAAATTGTTCCCGAATTCAAAGGCAATGTCGCGGCAAATGTGACGCTAATGGAATTGGATGTTATCCGGGCTTTCCAGTATTTGCTCGCGGATGTTTTGCGCGCGGGGACCCCAAGACTATTAACTCCTGCGACAACTACAATGAGTAACGTTGCGGAGTCTCAAGCGGAAGCGAGTATGCATGAGTTGGCAATCAGGTACAAATATGAACAGTTGACCGGATTGAAGTTCCGCTGATCTGTGGCTCACCTTTGTGAGGCTTTGTGTATCAGAAACTCTATTTTAATTGCGTTAGTACTTAATGCTGTATGCTGACTTATCTTCAGATGTGCCTTTGGAAGTTATTCGGGGAATCTAGGGTGCGGTCGGAGTTTAAGTGGCGAGACTTTTTTGTTGATCGTCAAACCCCATTTCTGGAGTCGCAAACGGAAGCCAGTAGCGGGTGCTGCGGCCCCCGCCCGTCACCACGAGTGCGCCAAGGTCGACGAGTGACTGAAGATCCCGTGTTGCTGTTGGTTTGGAGGTTTTGGCAATCGAGCCGTACTTTCCTGCGCTCATGCCGCCCTCAAAGCCTTTTGGTCCTTCATCCAGCATGCGCCGGATAACCCGTAGCTGGCGGTCGTTCAGGCTTTCCCTGAAGGCGTCGAAATACTTCACCTTCCGAAGCGTGAACGTGACCTCGGCTTCGGCATCCTTCTGCGCCGTGATGCACACAGTCAGGAAGTATTTCAGCCAGCCGCTGACTTCATGGTAGTGTCCAGAATCTTTCGCACTTTCGATTATGCGACGGCGGCTCCATGGGTTTGAAGTTTCATTTCGTGTAGCGGCTGCATGTTCATGTATCGACGCGTACTCCATTCGGTTCCGGCGACGTGTCGCAATCGGGCTGCTGCGAGGTTGAGGCAGGACTTTCCATCCGGGAAGGCGCCCACGACCTTGGTCCGCCGTCGGATCTCCTTCATCAGGCGCTCGAGCGGATTGTTGGTTCGCAGCTTGATCCAATGGCTGTCGGGGAAGGCATAGAAGGTCAGCGTTTCCTCGATGCGTTCCTCAAGCAGATCAGCGGCCTTGCCCATCCGCTGGCGGCGCAGCTCGGCGATCACGGCTTCGGCCTTTGCGGCGGCCGCCTCCCGGCTTTCCTGCGCATGGATCGCCTTCAGCATGTGAGCGACGTCTCGCACCTTCGTTGCCGGCACATGGCTGAAGACATTGCGATAGAAGTGCACGATGCAGCGCTGCCAACGGGCGTCGGGCAGGTAATCGGCCACGCTCTCGATCAGGCCGCGGCAGGCATCAGAAATCACCAGCTCGACGCCGCTGAGGCCCCGATCGACCAGGTGGCGCAGGAAACTGGACCAGCCTGACTTGTCTTCCTTGGCGCCCTCGCAGATGCCGAGCACGTCCCGAAAGCCTTCTGACGTTACCCCGATCGCGACCAGCAGAGATACGTTGCGGACCTCGCCAGCCCAGCTTCGCTTCATCACGATACCGTCGAGATAGATGTAGGGGTGCGCGCCCTCGATCGGGGCGTTGCGCCAGGCCTCGATCTTCTCATAGATCTTCTTGTTGAGGTTCGAGACCGTCGACGGCGACACCTTGGTGCCCCAAAGAGCTTCGGTGATATCCTCGACCCGCCGAACCGAAACGCCCGCCAGGTACATCTCGATCAGCGCCTCTTCCACACTGCTCTCGCGACGGCGGTAGCGTTCGATGATCGCCGTCTCGAATGTCTGCTGGCGCAGCTTCGGCATCTTCAGCTTCACTTCGCCCGCCTTGGTCTGAAGGCTCCGCTCGTAGTGACCGGCCCGGGTGTCCTTGCGCGCTTCGCTGCGCTGGTAACGGTCTGCGCCGCACAAGCGGTCCGCCTCGGCATCCAGCATCGCGTTCAGGGCTTCTTCCACCGTCCCGCGCACCATCTCGCCCAGGTGATCCCTGATCCGAGCCTCATCGATGTGGATCACGTTCCCCATCGGCTTGCCTTCTCTGTCGTCCATCTCCGGTCCTCTCACTCTGAAAGGAACCACCGGCAAAATCAAATGTGCGAAAGATCCTGTACGTTATCGACTTCATTCGTCCTCTGAGCAAAGTTCAGGGCGTCATAATAAGCGTCCCGGTCTGCCTCGATCGCTTTTGAGAGGCTGAGCAGGCCGGGCCTGCCGAGCCCCTGGGAAAGGGCCTTTTCTGAAATGGCGCGGCCGATCCTGCCATTCCCATCTTCGAAAGGGTGGACGGTCTCGAAATAAAGATGCGCCAGTGCGGAGCGGACAGGCGCCTGCTTGATTGGCGTGGCGCCCTGCGGCGCGGTCGCGTTGAACCAGTCGATGAACGTGTCCATCATTGCCGGGACGGCAGCCGAAGGTGGCGCCTCGAAGTGCACAGTCTCCCGGCCGATGGGGCCGGAGACGACCTGCATCGGCTCAGCATGGGCGCGCCATGCACCTGCCGTGATGCGCGCATTGCCGCGCATCAGCATGCGGTGCCAGTCAAACAGCATCGTGGCAGTCATGGGCGCGGCAAAGTCCCGCCTGATGGCCACCATCAGCTCGGCAATCCCGATGGCGCGGGCGTCCTTGGCGACGGCTTCCTCTGTAAGGCCGAGATTGCGCCGGATGGACGAT
>NZ_CP016437.1:3322332-3539775 GCF_003325995.1 Hyphomonas sp. CACIAM 19H1 | reverse complement strand
GCCTGACCAGCCAGTCCGCGATTTCGGCATTCTCATTCGACAGCTTCGCTTCATACCGATAGCAGGTCTCGCTGATGCCAAAGGTGCGGCACGCCAGCGCCACAGGCACCCCCTTCTTCCGAACAGCCTCTCTGGCCATCTCTCGTCTTTGAGATGGCCGAGTTACTTTTTTCCGAGAGCATCTTTCAGCAGCTCGTTCTGCATCGCCAGTTCGGCATACATCTTCTTGAGCCGGCGGTTCTCATCCGCCATCGCTTTCATCTCAGACATCAGCGAGGCGTCCATGCCGCCATACTTGCTGCGCCAGTTGTAATAGGTTGCGTTGCTGATCCCATGCTCGCGGCAGAGATCAGGCACAGGCACGCCGCTCTCGCCCTGTTTCAGGATCGCAAGGATCTGGGGCTCGGTAAATCTCGATTTCTTCATTCTCGTCTCCGTCGATAATCAACGCCGGAGAAGTCCAGTTTTCAAGTCGATTAATTTCTGGGAGGATTACCCGGGGACGGGTCATGGTAGGGTAGTGGGCGCGGAAGAAAAGTTATCCGCTGATGATGCCAGTATGGTGGCTTCGACGGGTTTGGTTCTTTCAGCTTGGCTTCTTCGACACGCAGCAGTTGTAGAAGATTGAGTTCCCATGTCCTTTATCTTGTGAGTCTCGCAAGCGTTCCGTCCGCTAAGCGGCATATCGACGTTTGTCGAGAGGCGAATGAAAGTAATACTAGTATGGTCGCATGAGTCGGGCTGAGGAACACATCAGTCGGTGTTTGTGTTTGACTACCCGAACATTCGTAGGTGCTTCGATTTCGTCTGCTACATGTAGAGTTGGATGCTGAGGTTATAATGCGGGCGATGCGCGCATGCGAGCAGCTCACTCCCGAAGGGCTCGCACTCCTCAACTACCGACAACAAAAGAGACCGAACTTTCTGATTCTATGAGTGTGTGCAGGGCTTCAAGCCTGCCTAGAGAATTTTTGACTAAGGAGCGCTAACTAGTTCCTTCCAGAGTTCGTAGCCCTCAGTTGATACTTCCACTTCGCTTAGTCTTGCTTCAATAAACAAGGCGGCAGCGGCGACTGAAGGCCTCATCGAGAGATCGCTCCAGAATAGCGCTTCCCGGACAATTTGTTCCCATCCGTAGAAGAAGCGGAACGCAATTCCACGAGATGTGGCCCAAGCTGTAAGTTCAGAATGATCTAAGGAATCCTGTTTTGGTGAAACCATGAGAATTGCGACATCTGCAACTCCGTGCTTCTGGCATTTATCGGCAAACACAATGGCGTCTGAAGTGGTTACCGGTTTGTCCCGTACCTCGATCGCCTTAAGGAAAACCTCAGGCTGATCCGCATCTGTTATGCAAACGTCTCCGGGGTGCTTTCGGCTCGGATCATTTACTCGGCCGGCGACAACTCTATCGGGCCCTTCGACAAGGTCCATAAGCCCCGCTGCGACAGCTTGTGCGCGACGGCCACTTTCTGAGTCAGCAGCCACAAATCGCGAGATCATTCCGGGAAACTCTTCAAGCGTAACGGATATGTCCCCTGAAAACTTCGTGTACTGATTGGCGTACTGTTGGCGCACGACTATAAAGGCGCGTAGCGCTGCTGCGACGTCTTCTGATGGCATGTTTTGAAGCTCGTCGATCAATCCCCTCATAAATTTGAAGGGTGGCTCACTCGAGGCTCGAATGGGCGTGCCATCGTCAAGTCGCTTCATCCTGAAATAGGGCTGATTGTTGAGTGGTTCCCGTCCTGTTACTCCAAGATGGATTCCAATTTTTGTTGCCACCGGCACAAGCACGTGTTGAGCGAGGCTCCGTGCCGGATAAGCCGTCGACTTGTTCGGCGCATGACTCGGTTTGAAATCGTTCAGATTAACGTTTGGATTCAGCGACCTCGCCAGCATCGCCGTTGCTAAAAAGGCTATGTGCGTACGAATGTTTGCGGTCTCACAAAGGCGGGAAAGCTCCTCAACTTTATCAACCCAAATCGGATCGAAGGAACCAGCGGCCGCTTTTTCCGCCTGATTTATCAGGAACGTTGTTGCCGCTGCCAAATCAAAACGAATGGACATTGAATTAGCTAACCCTTCACGCGCTTCAAAATGACATCCGGGCCACAGTCCAGCGCATTACACAGCGCTGATATCGTACTCAGGCGCGGATTATAGCTCTTTCGGCTAGCAATTGACTGTAGGGTGGCCAGAGACAGGCCAGTCGCGGCAGCTAACTGCTCATAGGTCAACCGGCTACCGGATCTTATCTCGTAATCCATGAGCGCTTCTTTCAGGGTAACTATCAACATTTTGTATTGCCAGTACAGGTGGTTGGCGACTAACTTGGGGAGCGAGAATCGCTTTAAGCGCAGTTAAGCGGAGAGTCTTTTTATGTTAAAAGCGATTAGTTTGTTTTCCGGAATTGGTGGTTTGGATTTTGGTTTTGAAGCAGCTGGCTTCGAGACCCGTGTTGCCTTGGAGTTGGACGCTACTGCGTGCGCCACGATGCGCCTGAACCGCGACTGGGCAATCCTTGAGGGGGATATCAATAGTATTAGCTCAGAGGACATCTTGAGCGCTGCCAAGCTTGAGCCTGGCGAAGCAGATGTTCTCATCGGAGGGCCTCCATGTCAGCCGTTTTCCAAGTCTTCCTATTGGGTGAACGGAGACTCGTTGCGATTGGATGACCCGAGAGCGGACACTCTAACCGGGTATCTGAGAGTTCTCCGCGACACCCGCCCAAAGACTTTCGTACTCGAAAATGTTGCCGGTTTGGCTTTCAAAAACAAAGATGAGGGCCTTCGCTTAATTCTTGAAAGCATTCAGATCATCAATAAGGAAATCGGAACCAACTATGTCCCTCGCTGGAAGGCGCTGAACTGCGCCGACTATGGTGTTCCTCAGCGTCGCGAGCGGGTTTTTATTGTCGGCGCACGAGACGGCACCGAGTTCAATTTCCCGGAGCCAACGCATTCGGATCCTGAGCTTTTAGCCGAGGATCTTTTTTCCCCCCGACTCCCTTACTCGACAGCTTGGGACGCTCTGCATGACATACCGGAGCCCAATGACATGTCGGGCTTGGTGGTGGGTGGAAAGTGGGGAGATCTACTGCCGACAATACCTGAAGGACAAAATTATCTCTGGCATACCAACCGGAATGGTGGGGTCCCCCTGTTTGGGTGGCGTACCCGTTACTGGAGTTTCCTGTTGAAGCTCTCAAAGCGCTTACCCTCTTGGACAATTCAGGCGCAGCCAGGCTCCGCGATTGGACCATTTCACTGGAACAATCGACGTCTGACTTTTCAAGAACTCTGCAGGCTACAGACCTTTCCTGATGGACTGAAGATGCTGGCCGGACGCACCGAGATGCAGCGGATGCTGGGTAATGCGGTACCATCACTGATGGCTGAGACGTTGGCCCGCCAGATCAGAGCGGAATTGCTCGGCTCGCCCCTAAAGAACCCTCGCCTCTTGTTGCCAAAGGCACAGGATCATATTCCGCCCCCTTCGCCACTAGCGACGTTGCCCAAAAAGTATCGCAGCTTGATTGGCGACCATGACGATCATCCAGGAACAGGGAAGGGGAAGCAGGCTATCCAACGCTCCACCGTATAGGCTGTTTCACGCGGCAAACAAAAAGTCATCTGATACGCCCAAAAACATTGACCACGTTCTTTGCGTCAGTTCCTACAATCGATTCTGGAAGACGTGACGACCTTGTGAGATTGAGGTAGACTGACGTTTTCCACAGCCATTGTGACAGAATCGGGACTCATACCGAATAACAATAAAATTTTGTTGGCATATTTGATGGCCCAGACTCAGGGGGCCAGTTTTTCCATTACAGAACAGGTGCTTGCGAAGACTTCGAGTCCGGCCAGGCCATCCGAACGTTTCAGACGGTCCGAGATAGTCCGAAACGCAATAAAATAGGCAAATAAATTCAAGGTTTAGTGTCCGGATGGGTCCGGGGCGCTCCAAAGCCGTGCGTTGGCATCTTGTCAGTCAAACCGCTCTGTGGTGGCGGGCGTCGCGGCTTTCCCGCTGGATGGCCATTCTCCGCAGTGGTTCGCTTTTCAAAACAGACGCCTGCTACTGCTTCGGGCCAGGCCGTCGGGTCCTTTAAAGCGGTTTGGGATGAAATCTGAGAACATTGGCCCGGTCTGCCGGGAGGGGGCCGTCTGGAAGGGCTGTGGCGCTGCCCGCGGGTGGTTGATCAAGCGGCTGTGCGGCGGCGTTTGGCGATGAGGGCTTCAAACTTGCCCGCTTCCATCGCGGCGCCGAAGAGGTGGCCCTGAAGGTATTCGCAGTGCATGCCTTCAAGATAGGCTGCCTGGGTTTCGTCCTCCACGCCTTCGGCGATCAGTTCGGCGTCAAATACCTGTGCCAGCTGGGCCACGGAGACAATCAGCTTCCGCGCCCGCTCATCGTGCACGGCATCCTCGACAATTGAGCGGTCAATCTTGATGCGGTCGATGGGCAGGTCGAGCAAGGCTCTCAGATTGGAATAGCCCGTGCCGTAATCGTCCAGGGCAATCCGGATCCCCTGGTCCTTGAGGGCCTGTATGTTCATACGTGCGCGGCCAAGATCGTGAATGATGCTCGATTCAACTATTTCTATGCAGATTTTCTGAGCGGGAATGCCGGACCGGCGGATCAGGCTGAGAAACTCATCGGCATATCCGGGCCGGACGATCTCAAGCGCAGACGCGTTGAAGCTGATAAAGTCCAGAGGGCCGGAGAGGACAATATTCCGGAATGTCTCGCACGCCTTTCGAACAATACCGAAATCGAGCGCGGAAATGAGACCGCATTCCACGGCGATGGATATAAATTCCTGCGCGGGAATCCTGCCGAGGGCCGGGTGAGACCAGCGCGCCAGAACTTCAGCGCCGATGATGTTGCGCGTTCGGGCATCCACGATGGGCTGATAAACGGGATAGATGTGCCCCTTGGCGATGGCCTTGCGGAGATCCCGTTCCAGGGTGAGGCGGCGGAATGTGCGCAGGGCGAGCGCCGCATCGAACAGGCGGACCTGTTCCCGTCCGAGCTTCTTGGCTTCGATAAGCGCAGTATCGGCGTTTAGCAGCAGGGTTTCAGCGTCCTCCGCGTCCAGGCCGTGAACGGAAAGCCCAATGGAGCCAGACACGGGGATCAATTTTCCCTGAACCCTGGCGGAGCGAAAAATCCGATTGCGCTGTACACTGATGTGTTCGACGAGTACATGGGGCGCGACGCGCGGATGCTCAAAGAGAATTGCAAATTCGTCCCCGCCCATACGCCCGACGCTGCGTACGCCGGGCCAGGAGACAAGGCGCCTGGATACGGCGCGCAGTATCGCGTCTCCGGCCTTGTGGCCATAGCTGTCATTTATGAACTTGAACCGGTCGAGATCCAGATAGCCCACGCACAGGATACGGTCCGGCGGCAAAGGCGCGTTCAGCGCGGCGCCAAGATCAAGATCGAAGCCGATCCGGTTGCGCAGGCCGGTGGCCGGATCGGTATGAGCCGCTTTGGTGGCGGCCGATTCCGACTGTCTTGCAAGTTCCAGCCGCTCTTCCAGAGAGCGCAACCGGTCCGAATCTGGCTGCCGGGCAGTGGCGACAACAGCCTCGTACTTCCGGATTGATTCTTTTGCCTGACTTGAAGCCGTGTCGGCAACATCCAGAACACTGAGAACAATGCCTGCGATGATCCTCCTGCCTGAGGGCAGTATAATCTGCCGCCTGACCGTGAGAAGGACGGTGCCGGTGATCAGGGTCTCCTCATCGAGGCTGTCTGCGCCGGCAATGACGCGCCGCTCGGCATCCCGGATCCGGTCCAGGCAGGAGGGATGAGTGACGAGGCTATCGTCTTCTCCGATCAGATCTACCTCGCCCGCCAGGGCCTTGAACGCAATGTTGGCGTATATCCAGCGATGCGCATCATCCTTGGCGAAGACGGGGTAGGGGGAGGAATTGATGAAAGCCTCGAGAAACGCCTGATCCATCATTTCTGAAAGCCGGAATCCGCCGACGTGCCTGGAAGATTTCCCGCCATGAACACTCTTTCGATGATGCGGGCTGCGTCTTCTGCATAGCGCCAGAGACGCGGCGCATCTTCAGCTTCGAAACGGCGGGGAATATCGTCAAGCAGGCAGAAGCCACCGATGCGGAATTGTCCGCCCACAGTCAGTGGCGCGCCGGCATAGAACCGGATGTAGGGAGGGTTGCGCACCAAGGGGTTATTGCAGAAGCGGGGATCATCCAGCGTGTTTTCGACAATCAGCAACCGCATCCGCCGGATGGTATGATGACAGAAGGACATATCGCGCGGAATGTCAAAATCTTGGAATCCAACGTTCGATTTGATCCGCTGGCGTTCTGAATCTATCAGCGTCGTAAGTGCCATCGGTACACGGAATTCTGCGGCAGCTTCTCGTGTCAGGGCGTCCAGCTCTGGAATGGCCGGACCATCGAGGATGCCAAGATCATTCAGGAACTGCGCTCGGTCGATTTCCGTGCGGCGGTCCCTCTCAGTTTTGGGTGGAGAAGCAATTGTCATGGCCGGAATCCGGGGTAGGGCGAGCTAAATCTCACCCGGATGATATCGCCGGACTGAGATAGTTTTTCGCAGCGCACAGGCACGCTCGCCTCTGAACCCGCCGGGGTGGAGGTGAGGGTGAAACTGTCGGGAGCGAGGAAGGGGAAGTGCTGTCTCAACCGCGCGGTGCTGTTGGAAACAGCCAGAACCGTCACCGCAAATCCATTGCCTGTGCCATCCAGATAAATGAGCCCTTTGCCCGGTGGCCTTCGGGCTAGGCGGCGGCCCTCTCTAGTCTTCATCGGAATACCCCTCCAGAGCGGAATACGCGGCACTTCCGGTCCGGTTCCATTCCTGGTGGGATATTTTGAGGGCGGACTACGCCGCTCTTGCGGGCAGCTCCGTTTCGGGAGGAATGGCGCCTGAAAGGTGGATGGCGAGCAGCTCTTCCAGCGGATTTGCGGGGGCGGCCTGCAGTTTTATCCGGCTTTCCGATGGTTTGCCGGGCGTCTTGGTCATCAGGGCAACCAGGGCTTCCCGCCCGCGGCTCACCCGGCTTTTGACTGTGCCTTCGCTGCAACCAATGATTCCGGCGGCTTCTTCATAGCTGAAGCCTGCGGCCAGCACGGTGATGAGGGCTTCCCGCTGCTTTTCCGGCAGGTGGCGCAGCGCGTCCTGCATCACCTGAAAGTCGCAGGTCCATTCCTGGGCGCCAGGGGTCGTTAGAGTGGTCTCGGCATCTTCAGGCGCAAGGGAGGAGGCGCGCCAGGCCTTGCGCTGATGCCCGGTATGCAGATTACGGATGATGCGGAAAAGCCAGGGCCGCATGGGAGCGCCTGAAATGAAACGCTCGCGGGCAGCCCACGCTTTGAGGCACGCGTCCTGAACGATATCGTCTGCCAGATCCTTGTTGCGGCAAAGGCTGCGCGCAAAAGCACGCATCTGGGGGATCATCGCCTCCAATTCATCGACAAATGTTTTATCCGTGGGTTCGGATTGGGGCGCCTGCAATGTCATGCTCCGGATTTATCCGCAGCTGCACGCCGTGTTTCTTCTTCTCTCAGTGTCCTGATCAATGCGGCGAACCGCTCCGGGAGAGGTTCGTTCAGGATGGATTCAAAATCCTGTCGCATTGCCTCCGCAGAAGAGTCGCGCAGCCAGGAAATTTTACTCTCAGCGCAGTTTGCGCCGTTACACCGAAGGGAAAACAAGCGGGCAGCCACTGTTGAGATTCCTATGACATCGATCTTGTCGAGCTTCTTCCGCCCGGTCTTTTTTCTGCTTCTTGCAGTTTCCACCAGTGTGCGCAAAATAGGTTAACAGAGTATTTCGCAGCCAAGTTGGCCGATCAAAAAAGATATATATTTCAGGGGGATAACTTGTAAACAAAAAGTTGCCGGCGCGGCTTTGCGCGCCGGCAATCAGGTACAAGATAGATGGCATAGCATCAGATGCTACATCAGGGAGTACGCGCGACCAGAAATACCGTTCCAAGTTTTTTTCATCGCGATGATTGTGTCACTAATCCTGCCGCAAGAATTTTTTGCGCGCACCCTTCAACACCATTTCGTCTTCGTGGAAATGCGGTGGTGTACAGATGAATGAAGATTCACAAGGGTATACCCAGCCTTGCTTCTAAACTGCGGTAAATATTTGCCGCGCAGGGAAATGAAGTTTACCAATTGGGATTGATTCGTCCGGGGGGGGCGGGTGTGGTGATCGATCCACACCGCGGCATTAGGCGCAAATATAAAAATATGGCGTCTGAAACGGGCGGGTTTTAAGTCTGCAGCAGGTGGGGAGGCCTGTCGGGATGCGCGTTCTGCTTATCGATGATGACCCGCTCATCGCGAAAACGCTTCGGCTCGGCTGGCCAGACAAGGCGGATACGATTGAGGCCTGCCGGACGTTCGAACAGGCCAAACCCATCATCCTCTCCTCTCGCCTGAAGACATTTGACTGCGTTATCCTGGACCTTCATCTGCCGGATGCGACCGGGGCGGAGGTTCTCGCTGAAATCAGGCGCAACAGTGACCTTCCAATCGTGATGCTGTCGGGAACAGGGGACGCGGATTTCCGCGCCGAGCTTCTCATCACGGGCGCAGATGATTACGTCATGAAGCCGGTGGGGTTGCGCGAGCTGCACGCGCGCGTTCAGAAGCTTGTGCGTCGCACATCTGTGGCAGCATCGCTGCCTTCGGCACGGTCTCGGGTCCGGATAGGCGATGTGACCTATGATCCGCTGACGCGCCGGCTTGCTGGTGCTGATCAATCAGCGGAGCTGACGCATGCTGAAGCTGGACTTCTGGATGCCATGATCCTTGCGAGTGGGGAAGTGGTTCACCGGGACGATCTCTATCTGCGCGCCTTCGCAAGAGCTTATCGGGACGGGGAGAAAGTCCTCGAAACCTATATCGGACGGCTGCGCCAGAAGCTTTCCGATCTCGGAGAGGACGGCGGCACGCGCCTTCTGACGGTTCGAGGGCTAGGATACCGGCTGGTCTACGATCAGATCACCGGGGAGGATCAGCCGCTGGCCGCAGGCAGGGACCCTGAGTAGCCAAACAGATGTTCCAGTTTCTCTCTCAACTGGAAAAATCTGTAGGGTTTGCTGAGAAGTTGCGCGCCCCGGATTTCGCTCCGGCTGTTGAGCACTTCCATAGCCGCATAGCCTGAAGTCAACAGTACCGGCAGATCTGGATTAATCTTGCGGGCAGCTTCTGCAAGCGCGATTCCATCAATTCCGCCCGGCATCACGATGTCGGTGAACAGAAGGTCTATCGTATTGATTTCAGAAAGTGTCCGAAGCGCCGCATTGCCATCCGTAACCGAATGAACATCGTGACCAAGGGATGTCAGCATTCTGGAAACGTGCCGCCGGACGAGCGAATCGTCTTCCACAAGAAGAATGTTCAACCGGGGGCCTTGCCGAAACTCTTTGTCCGGACTGTCCTGTGGCATGAAAATGACCCGCGCGATTTCCGGTTGCCTTATAATAGCTCCGGTTGCGAGGCTCAAGGCCGTTCTTGGGCCGCCTCAGGCGGCAAGGGGCGGCGTATTGTATATTGGGCAGCTCTGGCATCCGGCCTGTCTTGCCAGGTTGATCCGGCTCTCTACGGAGCTTTTCGTGTCCCCCTGCAAGGTGGAAATCTGGCTGACAGTGAGATTGACAACCGCATGAAGCATTGCCGCTTCCCAGACCGGGAATGGCAGGCAATGAGCCTTATGGGGAACGACTTCTCCGGGTTTTGCCTCGCTTGGGCCGGGCAGCGACATCAGCTCTTGCCGGAGGCAAGAATAGGCCAGAGGGAAAGGGATGGCGTTCAGGTCAATCGAAGCCGACATGTCGACAAGCCGCGAAAGCGCAATCTCCACAAAGACATCGGCTTGCGTTTCTGATTGCGTGAAAAGGCGCGACAGCGCACGCAACTGGCGAACGGTATCTTCGATAGAGCAGGGCTGGTCCAACTCGAGGGTGCTCAGCATAACTACGTTATCCCGGTTTGATTACATTACATTAAGTATGAAGTTGCCGAACCGGTAGTCGGCAAAAAGTCTAAAAGGGTCTAATCGGGTTCGTTGCAAACCGCTCGTTCTGGTGGGGGCTGGCTGATCTTCGCGGGATTTCCGCCTCCCCGCCTCGCGGGCTGGAATGCAGGCCGGGGCGCCTTGCGATCAGACCATCGCCAAGTCTGGTAAACTGCGTTAGCGATCCAGGGCTTGCTCTCAACCGGGCTGGCAGGGAGGCCGGGGATGAGCAATAGCGGTAACGGACGCGCAAGGCCTTATCAGGGGCTGGTGGTCGGGCTGGGTGCCTCTGCCGGCGGGCTTGATGCGCTGGACCGCTTTTTTGCAGCGATCGAGCCTCTGTCAAACTGCGCTTTCGTGGTCATCCAGCACCTGGCGCCAGAGCACAAGACGATGATGGACACTTTGCTCGGCCGCCATACTCAGATGCCGGTGCAGGTGGCCACTCATGACATGCCGCTGGGGGGCGGACATGTCTATGTGATACCGCCCAACTCTGTAATGACCGTTGAGGACGGGCGCCTGAAGCTTGTGCCGCGCGCAGCAACCGGCGTCACTTTGCCGATCAACGTCTTCTTCGAGAGCCTTGCGAGCGACGCTGTGGGCCGCGCGATTGGTATCGTGATGTCCGGGACGGGTTCTGATGGCAGCGCGGGCGTCGTGGCTCTGGCAGGCGCTGGCGCCTGGGTGATGGCGCAGGATCCAGACAGTTGCCGGTTTGACGGAATGCCCCGCAGCGCCATCGCTACGGGCGCGGTTGACCATGTGCTGGCGCCTGAAGGCCTTGCCAAAGAAGTGACCGGCCTCGCCACCAATTGGAGCGGCCCGGATAGTTCGGCGCTGACCCATGCCCGGATCTTTGCCGAGCGGGATGGCATGGAGCAGGCGCTGCGCCTGCTGGCCGGCACGATGCGGATAGACTTCTCCGAATACAAATCAAAGACACTGCTTCGCCGCATCGAGCGCCGGATGAACGCGACGGGTTTTCGCGGCATTGCAGCCTATTCCGATTATGTGGCCAGTCATCCTGATGAGGTGTTGGCGCTGCGTCATGAACTGTTGATCCCTGTGTCGGCATTTTTCCGGGACAGGGACGCATTCAATTCGTTGAGTGAAAATGTTCTGCGCCCGCTTCTGGAAGAGCGCCGCTCGGGCGATGCTACCCCCCTTCGCTTCTGGATAACTGCCTGCTCGACAGGGGAGGAAGCCTACAGCATCGCCATGCTGACGCTCCATCTGATGGAGGAAATTGGCGTTGAGGTGCCCCTGAAGATTTTCGCCACGGATGTGGAGCCTGAGTACGTAAACCGGGCCGCACACGGCAAGTATCCGTCCGCGCAAATGGCAGGTTTGCCCGAGGGTTATCATGAGCGCTGGTTCCAGCCGGCCGGAGAGGGTATCTGGCAGGTCATTCCCCGCCTGCGCCAGCAGATCGTGTTTTCGCGTCATGATCTCCTCGCCGATGCGCCCTTTACCCAGATGGATCTCGTCAGTTGCCGGAATATGCTGATCTATCTCCGGCCAGATGCTCAGCAGAGAGTTTTGCGGCGCCTGGCTTATGGTCTGAAGGCGGGCGGCAGCCTTTTCCTGGGCAGCAGCGAAACACCTGGCGAACTGGCGGGTGACCATACAGCGCTCGACAACCGTCATCGTATATACAAGCTGAACCGGCGAATTCAGCGTCTGTCCCCAGATGATCTTCTTTCCGGCGGAGATGGGCGGGGCCGGCGCGCACTTTTCTCGGATGCGGGGGGAGAGGGCGGCAAGGGCGCCCATGGCTTCCAGGGCGCGGTCGATGCCTTGATGGAAGCCTATGTGCCTCCTTCGGTTCTGATCGACGCCGACAGGTCGGTCCTGCATATGTTTGGAGATATTCAGAGGTACCTGCGCTTCAAGGGACACTCGCCGACACTCGACATTCTCCAATTGCTTCCCAAAACGGCGGCGCCCATTGTCGCGACATTGCTGCACAGCGCCGCGCGGGACAAATCCCTGCAGCGATCAAGGCCCCTGCCGATCGACTGGGGGACTGGGGCCCTTGAGGAGACGTTCCACGTCACTGTGCGTCCCCTGGATACAGACAGCGTGCGCGTCAGCCGCCTGATTGTCAGCTTTGAGCCGGTCCAGCGCGAAGCTGTTCATGAGGCGCGTATTCTGGACGATGAAGCCATTGTGCGGATGAGCTCAAAGCATGTCGCGGATCTCGAACGCGAGCTTGAGCTTACGCGGGCCAATCTCCAGGACTCCATCCAGGAACTGGGCACAGCCAACGAAGAGCTCCAGGCCAGCAATGAGGAATTGATGGCATCGAACGAAGAGCTTCAAAGCACCAATGAAGAGCTTCAGTCGGTGAATGAAGAGCTGCATACGGTCAATGCCGAGTTTCAGTCCAAGATCAGTCAGCTGAATGACGTCAATGCGGATCTTGAGAGCCTGACCCGTGCGGCGCGCATACCGCTGGTGTTCCTCGATGAAGACCTTTGCGTTACCCGTTTTACACCGCAGGCGGTTTCGCTGTTTCAGTTGCGGCCGGGGGATATCGGCCGCCCGATTACCGATCTCAATCACATCCTAGATTTTCCGGACATTTATGACCGCGTGAGGGAGGGGCTCGAAGCGGCAGCCTCCTACCAGACGGAAGTCACTGACCGGAGCGGCGGCCAGTGGCTGGTCACCATCCTTCCGTACACACCACGTGGCGGAAAGGGAGCGAAGGTGGTGATGTCGTTCATTGATCTTTCCAGTGTGAAGGATGTGCGCTGGTTGCAGAATATTCTCAATGCGCTGCCTGAGAATGTTGCCGTTCTGGACACTTACGGGGTTATCCTGCGGACCAATCGCGCCTGGGATGATTTCTGTCTTCGCAATGGCGGAACGCTGGGCGCCTCCGGGCAAGGGGCCAACTATCTTGCCGCATGCCGCAGCGCAGCAGCGTCGGATGCCTATGCCCGCCAGGCCTATGAAGGGCTTCTGGCCCTCCTCGAAGGCCGCATCCCGCATTTTTCGCTCCTTTACCCTTGCCATTCGGCAGACGAGCATCGCTGGTTCCTGCTGAACGCGGCGGCTTTGCAGGGCGGTGGCTGCGTCATCACGCATTTCAACATGACAGGCTGGATCGACCCCAATCGGGTTGACGCCGAAGGGGGTGCCCGTGGCGGCTGACGAGATGGACGACACCGATGCGCAGTCAGATATCCGCCGCAGAAGGATCAGGGATCTGGCGCTGAATGCCCTGAGGCAGGGCCGGGTCGAAGAAACCGAAGCGTTTCTGCAGGCGGAGAATCTCTCGGTCGTGCAGCTCACTCAGGACGTACTGGTTCACCAGGCCGAACTGGAAATGCAGGCCGAAGAACTGTGGGAAGCAAACCTGCAGCTCCAGAAAGCGAGGGAACGCTTCAGCCGATTTTTCCGGTTTCTTCCGCACCCGGCCGTTATCATAGATCCGGTGACGGCGACCATTACAGACGCAAATGAACAGGCGCGCGTGCAGTTCGCCGTGGACGGCGCGCGGGGAGTGGGTGCGCTTCTGCGCCGCCTTGGCCAGGGGCGCGGCGCGCAAGACCTTCTCGCAAGCGCCGTTGCAGAAGCGTATGCGCGAGGTGAAGCGCAGCTGACGGATATCCGCCTTTCGCTCCGGTCAGGGGCGGTCTGGCGCGGCGGAATAAGCCTGGTGCGGATTGATGAAGACAGCCGGAGCGGCGCAGTGATCCTGGCCGTGATTTCCGATGAGACAGAACGATACGCCCAGATTGACAGGCTATCGAGCGAAAGCCGGCTGGAGGGGGCTTTTGCAAGCCTTCTGGATCTTGCCAACCGGCCAACGCTCTCGCTTGAAGCGGTTCTGCAGCAGGCGCCCGACATCTTCCTGGAGGCCATTGGCGTGGAGGCAGATGCCTGCGTGCGCATCCGGTTTGCGGGCCGAGAGTATCTGAGCAATGGATGGGCCGAGCATAGTGACCTACACGTGCTCCCCATCACTTCGCAGGCGGCCGGGGCGGGGACGATTGAGTTTGGAATGCCCGAAGGCGGTTTCCCCGGAGAACCGGCGGACAGCCGGTCAAGACCGTCGCTGCGCACCTATTGGCTTCTGGCAGATCTGCTGGGGCGTATCATTGAAGACCGGCAACTGAGGCGGGATCTGGAAAAGGCCGAACGCCTCGCCGCAGCCGGGCAGATAGCCGCTGGCATAGCGCACGATTTCAACAATCTGCTTACGGTCATTCTGGGGGAGGCTGAAACGATCTCGGGCGCGGATGCGCTGCCATCCTATCTCAAGGAGGGGGCGAGCATTATCGAAGCGGCATCGCTCAAGGCGGCGCGGCTAACGCATTACCTGCTGGCCTATTCGCGCCAGCAGGCCCTGGAGCCTGAACGGGTTCGCCCAGCCCAGCTCATGAAGCGATGCCTTCAGGGCTGGCAGGATCTGCTCGGCCCGAAAATCAATCTCCGCCTGGTGGCGCCCCCCGGTGGCTGGGAGATTGAAGCAGATGCCGGGCAGCTGGAGAACGCTGTCCTGAACCTGATTTCCAATTCCAGGGACGCAATAGAAGAAGACGGCGAGATTGTAATCACGCTTCGCAATCTTGATTTTGCCGGGCAGCTGGAATTGGGTTGGTTTCCGGAGCGGCCAGGGGTCGTCGTGCTCGAGGTGAGGGATACTGGCTGCGGCATGCCCCCGGACGTGCTGGCCAAGGCGCAGGAGCCGTTCTTCACAACCAAGGAAAGAGGAAAGGCCAGCGGCCTCGGGCTGAGCATGATCACAGGCTTTGTTCAGCAAACGGGCGGCATGGTCGATATCGTTTCCTCGCCGGGGCAGGGGACCCGTGTGCTGATGTTTTTCCCGGCAGCGACAGATACGGGTGTGTCATGACAGCTCTCCCAATCGTCACTGACGAAACCTGTGCAGGATACGAACTTATCCCGCATCCGGTTCTGATTGCTGCCCGCGATGATCTCTCGATCCGGCGGGCAAACAGCGCCGGCCGGCAGCTTTTTTCTGCTCAGCCTGGAACCTGGTATCTGACGGGCCTTCTATCTGAAGTCGATGTTGACAGGTTTGCCGAGCTTGCGGCCAGCCTGGGCGCCGGGGACAGGAAATCCATTCGTATACTGGCAAGGACGCCGGGAGAATATCGCGGGTACGTTCTGGAGGTCAGTCTGGTGACGCTGAAGGGCAGGGAGTGCCTCTTTGTCAGCATGAGCGCGGATGTCAGCGACACAAAAGCTTCTGCTCAGCTGCGGACCGTGGATAGATTGCTGGGCTTGGGATGGTGGGAATGTGATGTCGCCCTGCAAGCCTTCTCCTGGTCTGACCGGGTCTATGATCTCATGGGCGTGCCGCTGGGCAGTCCTCCCCCCTCATTCGAGGGGTACATAGATCTCATTCACCCTGCTGATCGGCAGGCGGCCATTCAGGCTTATCAGAAATTTGTGACCGGGGGCGGCGGCTCGATCGAGTTTCAATACAGAATTCTGCGGCCAGGCGGCAGCGTGCTGCATATAAAGGGTTCCGGCGAACGTCAGCAGCAGGACGGCAAGGACGTCATTGTTGGTGTGCTGCAGGACGTAACCTCGCTTGTGGCCGCCCGGCGCCGTGTGGGTGAAATGGAGGAGTTGCTCAAACTCGTCGGCGATCAGGCGAAGTTTGGGGCATGGTATGCGGACCTGGAGACCGGCCGCCTGTTCTGGACAGAGCAGATTAAACGGATATTTGGCCTTCCCGCTGATTTTGCTCCTCGCCCTGGCGATGGCTGGAACTTCATCGCCCCCGAATACCGCGGGGCGGTGAAGACGGCTTATGAAAACTGCAAATCTTCAGGGCAGGAGTTTCAGCTCACCTTCGAGATCATAGATACAGCAGGCCAGCGCGCATGGATCAGTTCTTCGGGCAGGGCAATCCGGGATGAAGCAGGCCGGATCGTAAGTGTGCAGGGCGCCTTTCAGGACATAACGGCAATCCGGGAAGCAGAGGAACGTACTGCACGTTCTGATCTGGAGCGGGTGAAGATACTTCAGAGTATTTCGGATGCTTTCTTCGCCCTGGATCAGGATTGGCGGTTCACCTACATAAATCCGCAGGCGGAGAAACTTTTACAGAGATCGAATGCGGACATCATCGGCAAGAGTATCTGGGAAGAATTCCCGGAAGCTGTGGGGTCTGCGTTTCAGGATAACTATGAGCACGCCGTCACGTTCGGCGAATCCGTCAGCTTTGAAGAATACTTCGGGCCTCTGGGGGCCTGGTTTGAAGTATCGGCATACCCGATGCAGGATGGCCTGACCGTCTATTTTCGGGATGTGACGGCCCAGAGGCGGAGAGACGAGCATCTCCGGCTGCTGGATGCGGCCGTTTCGCGATTGAATGATATTCTTCTGATTACAGAAGCCAACTCGCTGGATGCTTCAGTCGGGGAGCCGAGAATTGTCTATGTGAACGACGCTTTCGTGCGCCTTACAGGGTTCAGCCGGGAAGAGGTGATCGGGCAGACCCCCAGGATTCTTCAGGGGCCAGGAACCGACCGGTCTCAGTTGGACCGTATCCGGAACGCGCTGGAGAATTGGAAGCCGGTTCGCGCCGAGCTCGTTAACTATTCCAAGGATGGCAAGCCCTTCGAACTGGAAATCGATATCGTGCCGCTGGCGGATCAAAGCGGAAAGTATACCCATTGGGTGGCCGTCCAGCGCGACATTTCGGAAAGAAAAAGAGCCGAAGAGGCAAGGCGGCTCAGCGACGAACGGTTCCGGCTCGTTTCCAAAGCCACGAACGACGTTATCTGGGACTGGGATCTGGCATCAAACAAGATGTGGTGGAGTGATGCCATCACGACGGTCTATGGCCATCCGTTTGATGACGACAATGCGGACCCGGGCATCTGGTCAAACTGCATACATATCAGCGACAGGGAAGAGGTGATCCATCAGCTCCGTTCCGTCATCGCTGGCACCGGGAACGTATGGTCGCATGAGTATCGGTTCATGCGCGCGGATGGCACGGTAGCGATTGTATCTGACCAGGCTTTCATCATCCGCGACAAGGCGGGAACGGTGCTCAGAATACTTGGCAGCATGCGAGATATGACCGAGCAGCGGGGGCTGGAGCAGAAGCTTCGCGAATCTCAGAAGCTGGAGGCGATTGGCCAGCTTACGGGCGGCGTGGCGCACGACTTCAACAATCTGCTGACGGTCATTCTCGGAAACGCTGAAGAACTGTCTCATCTTCTGAGTGAGGATAGCCAGCTTCGTCAGATGGCGGAGATGACCGCAACTGCGGCGGCGCGCGGCGCCGAGCTCACAAGCCACCTTCTGGCGTTTGCACGCCGCCAGCCGCTTCAGCCCATGGTGTCGGATCTCAACCGGCTCATTCAGGGCATGGAGGGGCTGTTCCGCCGTACTCTGTCGGAAGATATCGACATCGAGTTTGTCCGGTGCGCTGGCCTCTGGCAAACCGAGGTCGATCCGGGACAGCTTGAGGTGGCGCTGCTCAATCTGATGGTGAATGCGCGCGATGCGATGCCCCTGGGCGGGAAGCTCACCATGGAAACGGCGAATGTCAGGCTCGACGAAGACTACGCCGCAAATCACAACGAAGTGGCGGCGGGGCAATATGTCATGGTGTCGGTAACCGACACAGGCAACGGTATGGATCCGGTCACGGCTTCCCGTGTGTTTGAGCCTTTCTTCACGACAAAGGCGGCCGGCAAAGGCAGTGGCCTCGGGCTCAGTATGGTGTTCGGTTTCGTCAAACAGTCGCGCGGTCACATCAAGATCTATTCCGAGATCGGAGGGCACATCGGTAAAGCTATACTTCCCCAGGTCGCACCTGCCGATAAGTGCCAGCGCGCCGATGCAGGGCGAAGAGGTGGTGCTTGGGGGCACGGAGAAAATCCTCCTGGTGGAGGATGACGAACTGGTGCGGGAACATCTGGCAAATCAGCTCACAGGTCTTGGATACCGGGTGCTGCAGGCCGCCAGCGGGCCAGAAGCGATCGGCGTCCTCTGGGAAACTGAAGGGGTGGACCTTCTGTTGACGGATATCGTGATGCCCGGTGGCATGAATGGCCGGGAACTGGCCGAAAAGGCGTGTCACTTCCGTCCGGGCCTGAAAGTGTTGTTCACATCGGGCTACACAGAGAACGCCATCGTACACCACGGCCGGCTGGACCCTGGCGTAGAGCTGCTCAGCAAGCCGTACACGCGCAAGGAGCTTGCGGCTAAAGTCCGCAAAATTCTCGACGGTGACAGCTAGCGGGGGCGGCAGGCGAGTGACGAAACAAAAAAACCACCGGCGCGGCCCTTTCCTGGGGCTCGATTCCAGAGCGATGATCTTCTTCGGGCTTGTGGTTGGGCTCATTGGCTCCACAATGGGTTATGTGCTGACAGCCTGGCTGGGAACCGCCGGCAAATTGGAGAGCGCTCTCATTGCTGGCTGCGCTGTGACGGTCGTTGTCTTTATCCTTATGCTGGTAAAGCCCTCGCCCGTGCCTGCAAAGAAGGTCTCGAGGTACGCGTCCATCTTCTTCAGTCTTTATCTTCCGGCTGTCGGCCTTGCGGCGATATGGGGTGGCAGCGACTTTTACAGCCTGCTTCCCTATCTCTTCTGGTATTATCCCTTGCTGGCCTACAGCAAGTTCAACAATACCGGAAAAGTCGGCGCATTCCTTGAGCGCGTTATGATTGGTGGGCCGATCATTCTGCTGCTGGTTTATGCGTCTGCCTATCCTGAACGGCTCGAGCCTGATTTGCTGGGCATCATCTGGGCAGCGGGCGTGTCGCATACGGCTTATGTCATCCTGCTGGACCGGCTCGCCGGCTACAGGGAGGCGCTGGCAGATGCACGGGCGCGCGCAGAAGAGATCCGCCGGAGCGCGCATACCCTGAAGCAGAATGAAAGCCGTTTTCTGCAGGTCATGCATGAAGCCGGTATTGGTCTCGGGATGATCGATCCGCATGGCCGCGTGGCCTGGGCGAACGAGACGGTAACCGGCTGGACAGGACGAGAATCGATCATTTCCCTTCCGTTTGCAGAGCTTGTGCCCGGCCGACACAGACAGTCATGGCAAACACAGGTCCGTCTCCTGGAGGCTGGTGACATCCCCCGCATCCGGTTTGAATGTATCGTGGAGTCACAGAACGGGCCGCGGGTCATCGAGAGCAATTTCTTTCTGCCGCTCCCCGCCGGCACGTTGCCGGACGGCATCATCTTTGTTTGCCGGGATATTACCGATGTGCGCGAACTGGACGCGCAGCTCCGCCAGTCCCAGAAAATGGATGCGCTCGGGCGTTTGACCGGCGGCATCGCGCATGATTTCAACAACCTCCTTACCGTCATGCTCGGAAGCGCCGAAGCGCTCAGATACCGCTTTGAGCACAGCACCGAGGAGCGCGAACTGGCCGAGATTATCGAAGAGGCAGGTGAGCGGGGGGCAAGGCTGGTCCGGCATCTTCTGACATTTTCTCAGAAGCAGATGCTCAGACCTCAGAGCATCAGCGCCTCGGGCCTCGTCAAGTCGTCCATCTTGCTGCTGAAGCCCGGTCTTCCGGAGTCCGTGGAGCTTCACACAGACCTTGAAGACGGGGAGTGGCAGATACTGGTCGACCCGGGGCAATTCGAAGCGGCCCTTCTCAACCTGACCGTCAATGCCCGCGACGCCATGCCTTCCGGTGGCCGAATTTCAATCAAGGTATCCCTGCTTGACGCGGAGACCGGCGACACCGGGAGTGTCAAGGGAGACCGGGTCGTCGTCAGTGTTTCCGATACGGGCGAAGGAATGCCACCGGAACAGCTGGCGAGGGTGTTTGAACCCTTCTTCACCACCAAGCCGGCGGACAAGGGAACAGGCCTTGGGCTCAGCATCGTCTATGGCTTTGTCAGACAGTCGGGCGGCGATGTTCAGATACAGTCAATAGTTGGTGCGGGCACGGAAGTGATGATGATCTTCCCCCGTCATTCCGGCGACGTCTGAGCGCCGCTCGTTAAAATTGAAGCCTGTTTTCGTAAGAATATGGCGCCAGAGTCGATTGATTTGTAACGACTATTTCATGATCGGGCGTTACAGCTTCAACCTCAGGATAAGATGGCAAAACACAACAATATCCTTCTTGAGTTGAGTTTTTCCGGAGATATCCATGAATCGTCTTCCCCGTGCGGGCCGCTCTGGCGCCCGCATACAAACACGTTCGCGCTATCTGGCGCGCGTGTCCCATGCCGCTATGGCGGCCTGCATCATCTATGGTGGCTCTGCGTCCGCTGAGACGGCCGTTTTTTTCAATGATGACATCGCCGCCGGCAAGCAGACTTTTGTAGACACGATTGCCGCTGCCGACGCCAATCACAATACAAATAATCCGAGCACCCCACAAACATCCCATGTCTACGAGTTCGACATTCTCAATACGAGTGGCAGCACGTTCCTGGTGATTGGCGCCAACGGAGCCCCCTCCGTTATTGTCCAGACGACCCGCGGCGGAAACGCTGCCCCGAACAATCAGATGGGTAACCGCGGTAGCGATGGTTTCACAAACTGGAGCAACAGCCACAACGGAACCTTCGCCGGCGCAGAGGCTCTTGGTTACACGTTCGCCTTCTTTGAATCAGACGGCACAACCCCATTCTCGATGAACGCCCTCGGGACGCTGGTGAACGATTGGGGCACCTGCTGCACCGTCAACAACCCGACGCCGAGCGGCGGTACGGCCAACGCGTCGGAAGTCTATCTTCGCTTCGGGGCGTCTGCACCCATCCTGCTCGGTGGCATTTCCAGTTCCATTTCGAGTACGGAGCACTTCATCGGCGCCATCAATGATGCGAACTTCTTTGATACCGTCACAGTGATCGCAAGCGGTAACGGCGAGTATTTCGGGGTCGGTGGATATCTGACATTCTCGACCGTGGCGCTCAACAGCGTGCCGGCCGGATCCTCCGTAGTCGAAGGGGACGGACTGGAAAACCCATCGGTCACCATTCCGGACATCGATACAGGCTCATCCTATTATACTGCGGCGCAGCTGGGGGCTTCCCAGGTCAATCCGAACTTTGTCGGCGGCACGCTCCGTTTCAATATGGATACCTTTGTAAACAGCGGCTTCAGCGTCCAGTCGCAAGGCGGCACGATCGATACTGAAGGCAACATCGTATCCGTCACCGGCGGCTTCAGCGGCGCGGGCACCATGCAGAAAACGGGGGAAGGGCTGCTTGTTCTGAGCGGGGCCAACACCAATGCCGGCGGCTTCAGCGTGCTGGATGGTATTCTGCGTGCTTCCTCCGATCAAAATCTCGGCGGTGGCCCTCTCCGCATCGGCAACGCCGTCTTCCAGGCGGGCGCCGACATGGATTCGAGCCGCCAGATGTTCGTCGATCACGCTGGTTCACGCGTCGATGTCCGGTCCCATGAGGTCACCTGGAGCGGCGATATCTCAGGCGAGGGCGCCCTCAATCTTCTTGGCGGCGGCCTTCTGATTCTGTCCGGTGAGAACGACTATGAAGGCGGCACCTTTGTGGACCAGGGCACGCTTGCGGGCGCGGCCGGCGCTCTTCAGGGAAATATCGCCAACAACGGCACGGTGGAATTCCGTCAGTCTCAAGATGGCATCTATTCGGGCGCGATGACCGGCGACGGCGTTCTCCGCAAGCTGGGCGGGGGCGTTCTGGAACTGACCGGCCTCAACACCTATTCGGGCGGCACGGCCGTCATGCAAGGTGTTCTGGCGGGCAACTCCGCTTCGCTCCAGGGAACAATCTGGAACGGCGCGACGGTCGAGTTCCGGGAAACGGAAGCTGGCACCTATGGCGGTCAGATGTCGGGTGAGGGAACCCTTCGCAAGACAGGGGCGGGCGCATTGCTGCTCACCGGTGCAAACTCCTATTCCGGCGGCACCGCCGTTGAGGAGGGCACACTTATCGGCGCGGCCGGCGCCCTCCAGGGCGACATCAGCAATGCCGGCATGGTTGAATTCCTTCAGATGCAGGACGGCATTTTTGCCGGTGCTATTACCGGCGGCGGCGCTGTCCGCAAGACGGGTGCCGGCGTTCTCCTGATGACGGGTCAGAACAGCTACACAGGCGCCACGGAAGTGGTTGAGGGCACGCTGATGGGCGCTGCCGGATCAATCCAGGGTGATGTTCTGAACAATGCCAGCGTGGTGTTCACGCAGGCCGAAGAAGGCACCTATTCCGGCAGCATGTCGGGCGAAGGCGCGCTCATCAAGATTGGCGATGGCCGTCTTGAGCTGGCGGGCGCAAATACGTTCGCAGGCAATATCTCTGTTCTGGAGGGCGTTCTGGCTGCCGGCCATGACACCAATATGGGCGCAGGGTCGCTGACCATCGGCAATGCCGTCTTCCAGGCTGCCGGGGATATCGAGACAAACCGTGAGCTGATCATCGGCCACGCCGCCTCGCGGATGGACGTTCAGTCGAACGATGTCGTCTGGAATGGCGTCATCACCGGCGACGGCGCTCTGAACCTTCTGGGGCAGGGGCGTCTGGTGCTGACGGCCGAGAACTCCTATGCGGGGGGCACCTATATCCAACAGGGCGTGCTGGCAGGCGCGGCCGGTTCTATCCAGGGCGATGTCTGGAATGATGGCACCATCGAGTTCCTCCAGGAGGAAGACGGTGCCTATGCCGGAACCATCGTTGGGGATGGAGAGCTGCGCAAGCTCGGCAATGGTCTTCTCAGGCTCACGGGCCAGAGCGGCATTGCCGGCAGCACCTTCCTTGACGAAGGCAGCCTCAGCGTCGACGGGCTTCTGGGAACCCAACTTCTGATGGTTGCCAACAGCGCGTCCCTGTTCGGCAATGGCGCCATTGACGGGTCTGTCATGGTTCTGTCGGGCGGTATGCTGAAGCCGGGTAATTCTCCGGGTACGCTCTATATCAGCGGCGATGTCACGCTGTCTCAAGGGTCGGTCCTGGAGGCCGAGATCGACGGGCGCGTGTGGAGCGCTGAAGGCGGCGCGGGCACATATGACCGCATCGTCCTGACCGGTGAAGGCGCAACCTTCACAGCTGGCGGATCGATCAATCCGCTGCTGAGGGGCATTACGGGTGACGCAAACAACACGTTCACCCCGGTCATCGGTGACATCTTCACCATCGTGGTGGCCGACAATGTCTCGGGTACCTTCGACACCCTGGGCCAGCCGCAGAGCGGTCTTGCGCCGAACACACGGTTCAAGGTGCTCTACAATGCCGAGACGATCCAGCTGGCGCTGGTCGCGCGCAGCCTTGCCACACTCGCCGAGGAAAATGCACTGCGCTCGAACGCGGTTACCTTCGGGGCGGCGTTTGACCGGGCATCTGCCTTTGGCGAGCAAGCCAGCGGCCAGCTTCTCCCGCTCTTCACCGAGTTTGACGGGATGAGCCAGGCTCAGGTGGCAGGTGCGCTTGCGTCCCTGTCCGGCGATATGCATGCGCATATCCTGGAGAGCACCGAATCGATCCTGCGCAGTTCTGACGAGATCGTCATGACGGCAGCGTTCGGCGGCCGGACGGTCGGCGGTGTTGACCGTGAGCTGAAGGATGGTACCCGCGTCTGGGCCCGTGCGGAAGCAGGCGGTGCCAGCTATGATCCGGATGCGGCAGGTTTCGGCTTTGATGAGGATGTCTATGGCCTGACCATGGGCGCCACCTTCCTCAACACGCCGGACATGCGGGCCGGTATTGCCGGCAGCTACAAGACCGTCGAACTCTACAATGACACGGCCAACGGCGCGACCAATCACATGCTGTCGGCCTATGCTTATAGCAGCCGCACAGTCTCGGCGCGTCTGACGTTGTCGGGTCTCCTGGGTTACACTCAAGCGTCCCCCAAAGTCAGCCGCACCACGCTGCTGACCAGCGGCGCAGCCTTCACCAAATCCGACAAGCAGGTTTCGGCAACGCATGCGCAGCTGGAAGCCCGCTACCGGTTGGTGAATACTGGGGAAACCAGCATCTACGCCATCGGCGGTCTGCGGACGGCATTCATGAATGTCGGCGCCTATCGCGAGACCGGCAATATCGATCATGCCGAGCTGACCCTTGAGGCAGAATCCCGCCACACTGCCCAGACGAACCTGGGCGCAGAGGTGGCCCGCTCCCTTGCGGGTACGGACTTCGCCCTCTTTGCCAACTGGTCGCGTGACATCGGAGATGATCCGACGGTCGAGCGGACGGCCTGGCTGGGTGATGCCGTCTGGCAGGTTCAGTCGACCGAGCGTGACCTCAACACCTACACCTATGGCTTCAACGCCCGCCGCGATCTCAGCGACCGCGTTGGCCTGGAGCTGTCATACAAGGGCCGCTACAACAGCCCGAACTATGATGCGCAGCAGCTGCTGCTTGGTGTCAACATCGCCTGGTAAGGTCAGGTCTGCCCCTTGAAAGAGGCCGGTCACGTTCGCGTGGCCGGCCTTTTTTTGATCTGCTGACCGATCTGCGCCGCCTCAGTCAAAACCGGCGCGCAGATCGCGCAGCGGATAGTCGGCCATGGGGTCGTAGCGGGAAGGGCCGCCGCTGCGGCGGGGAATGCTGGCATAAAGATGGAACAGGCTGGCGCGGAAGGGCGCGCTGCGATGGGCCTGATGGGCCTCTGTCCAGTCCCTCACCGTGTCGAGCGATGTGCCGTGCAGGTAAGCCAGCGTGATGTGCGGCGTGAACGGGTGCTTTTCCAGCGGGATGCCCAGGCGGCGCGCGGCGCGTTCGCACTGGCTGGCCAGCGCGCGCAGTTCGTCGCTCTCGCCAATCCGCGCCCAGACGGCGCTCGGTTCGCGCCGGCCGAACCAGCCCATGCCTTCCACGCGCATGTCAAACGCGTCGGCTTCGATCTCGGCCAGAAGCTCGTCCAGATCGCGAGCCTGCGTGTCGGAAAGCTCGCCATAGAAACACAGCGTGACATGGAAATTCTCTTCCGGCCGCCAGCTGGCGCCGGGAAGATCCTTCTGCAGCTTGCGCAGGGGCGCCGAAATCTCCGGCGGAACGGGAAGGGCAGCGAACAGGCGGTACATTCCGCCTGTTCACCACACTGCTCCGGTCATGAAAACCCGTGCCGGTGGCCGGCCGGTGTTTTCACGCAGATTTTCAACCGGAAAGAGCTTCCAGGCGGCCAAAATGCTCCGCCAGGAGATAATAGAAGGTCACGCGCGATTTCTGGCCCCCTTCGGCCTTCATCTTCTCGCAGACAAACTGGATGGCGGCATCGAGTTCCTGCTGCTTATGCGCCAGGCCCAGCTTGCCGCGACACCATTTCTCGCGCACCCGGTCAAGTTCGCCCGAATCCGAGCAGGCCACGATCGAGCTGTCCTTGTTGCGCAGCGCGATCCCCAGATGGCCTACAATCTTTTCGGCGGCGGCCTGATTGTAACCGTTACTGTATTTCTTGATGTTCTCAGCATAAGCAGAAGCATCAGCCATGAGTTTCCCCTTCTCATTTGATGGAACGCCTCCTGATGGAGGTTCTCCACACGGAGAGGTTTAACCCTCGCCCGTGCCGAGTCAATGATACTTAAAAGGCCGGCACGGCTACATTTGGACAGAATCAGGCTGGATTGAGGCATTGAAGTAAAAATTAAAACTTAAGCACTCTATATTTTGAAATATCGAGTATGAGTACAATAAATACTTATGCTTTCCTGCCGATGGATCCCCGTGCAAAAGAGTTGGCGTACCTGCGCAATCGCTTAACTAAACGCTTGATCCCGGTTTTTGTTGCGGACCGGATGCGAAATGCCCATATTCAGCAATGAACGGCACCCTCGGGTTGCCGGGTTCACAAGAAAGGACTTGAAAAACATGAACGAATTCAACCGGGGCTTCGGCGCGGTCGATGTTCGCTCGATGGACACTTCGGTCAATGTGGGTCTGCGGACCTTCATGCTGGGTGTATATCAGAAGCTTGCGCTCGGCATCGCGCTCTCTGGCGGCGTTGCCTTCCTCGTCGGTTCGGGCCTCGTCCCCGGCCTGACGCAGCTGCTTCTCGGCACGCCGCTCTTCTACCTCTTCCAGTTCGGTCCTCTGGCGCTGATCCTGGGCTCAGCCTTCCTGATGCGGAACCCATCCCCGCTGGCAACCGGTATTCTTTACTGGACCATCGTGGTGATGCTCGGCGTCTGTCTGTCGATCTGGGTCGCCATGGCGGCCGCGCAGACCGGCGTGACCACACGGGGCGGCGCTACGCTCAACGTCACCTTCATGACGATGACCAAGGCCTTCCTGCTGACGGCCTCTGCCTTCGGCGCGCTAAGCCTCTTTGGCTACACCACCAAGACAAACCTCCGCCCGATCGGCATCATCGCCGTCTTCGCGCTGTGGGGCGTGGTGGGCATCTCGCTGCTCAGCTTCCTGTTCCCGCCCTCGGGCATGTTTGAAGTCATCGTCCAGGTTGCCGTGCTCGGCATCTCGGGTGTGCTGGTGGCTTTCCAGACGCAGGAACTGAAAGAAGGCTACTTCGCCAATGAGGGGGACACCCGCTCCCTCGCCGTGATGACGAACTGGGGCGCCCTCAACTTCTTCATCATGTTCTACAACATGTTCACCATCCTGATGTCGCTGCTCTCGCGCGACTGACCGGGAAGGGGAAACCCTCAAATAAAACGCCCCGCGAGCCCGTCTCGCGGGGCGTTTCACATTTTGGCCGCATTGCAACACGCGCGGTCCTCGGCTAGGGGTCCGGCAGCTTGTTTCCACGACCATTTTCCTCAGGAGAAACACATGGCCCGCAATAAGATTGCGCTGATCGGCTCCGGCATGATTGGCGGTACACTTGCCCATATCGCAGCGCGCGAAGAACTGGGCGACGTGATCCTGTTCGACATCGCCGAAGGCCTGCCGCAGGGCAAAGGTCTCGACATTGCCGAGTCCACCCCGGTCTACGGCGCTTCGGTCAATCTGAAGGGCGTCAACGACTATGCCGGCATCGCTGGCGCAGATGTCTGCATCGTCACCGCCGGCGTGCCGCGCAAGCCGGGCATGAGCCGTGACGATCTCCTCGGCATCAACCTGAAAGTCATGAAAGCCGTCGGCGAAGGCATCAAGGCTCACGCCCCGAACGCCTTCGTTATCTGCATCACCAACCCGCTCGACGCGATGGTCTGGGCGCTGCAGAAATTCTCCGGCCTGCCGACCTCCAAAGTCGTCGGCATGGCGGGCGTGCTCGACAGTTCGCGCTTTGCCTACTTCCTCTCCGAGAAGACCGGCGTGTCGGTCGCTGACATCCACGCCTGGACGCTCGGCGGACACGGCGACGACATGGTGCCGATGGTGCGCCACTCCACCGTGGGCGGCCTGCCGCTGACCGAACTGGTCAAGCAGGGCTGGATGAGCCAGGGCGATCTGGACGCCATCGTCGAGCGCACCCGCAAGGGCGGCGGCGAGATCGTCAACCTGCTCAAGACCGGCTCGGCCTATTACGCCCCGGCCGAATCGGCCATCGCCATGGCGAAATCCTACCTCGCTGACCAGAAGCGCGTCCTGCCGGTCGCGGCCTACCTCTCGGGCGAATACGGCCTCAAGGACATGTATGTCGGCGTGCCCACGCTGATCGGTGCAGACGGCGCCGAGAAGATCGTCGAGTTCGACTTCAACGCCGACGAAAAAGCCATGTTCGAAAAGTCCGTCGCTTCGGTGAACGGCCTGATCGAAGCCTGCAAGGGCATTGATCCGTCGCTGGCCTAAGCGCCCGATGATCATAGTCGAAGGCTATGTGCGATTTGCGGATGCGGGGGATTTTCCCCGCATCCGTGATGCGGCCTTCGCCCAGATGAGCGCCAGCCGGGCCGAGCCTGGCTGCCTCGACTATACCTACGCCCTTGATGTCGCCGATCCCTGCCTGATGCGGGTGCTGGAGCGCTGGGAAAGCTGGCAGGCGCTGGAAACTCATTTTGCGCAGCCGCACATGGCGCCCTGGCGCGCGGCGCTGGCGGGGGTCAATGTTGTGGAGCGCCATCTCCACGCCCATGAAGTGGCGCTGTCCCGGAAAGTCTGAAGCGATGCCGGGCGGACCTCTCCTCGAAACGCCGCGTCTCATCCTGCGCCCTCCGCAGGCGGAGGACTTTGAGGGGTTCTGCGCGCTCGCGGCGGATCCGGAAGCTGCGCGTTTCATCGGCGGGGTGCAGCCTCCGGAAACGGTCTGGCGGGCGCTCTGCACGATTACCGGCGCCTGGACGATCAGCGGCTGCTCAATGTTTTCCGTCATCGAGAAGGAAACCGGCCAATGGATCGGCAGGCTTGGGCCGTGGCACCCGCATGGCTGGCCCGGCACTGAGGTCGGTTGGGGGCTGCTGAAATCTGCGTGGGGCAGGGGCTATGCCAGTGAAGGCGCGTCTGCCGCCATGGATTATGCCATCGATATCCTCGGCTGGCAGGAAATCATCCACTGTATCGAAGCGGAAAATGTGCCCTCGATCCGCGTTGCCCAGCGGCTCGGCTCCCGCAAGTTGCGCGCTGTGCCCGCGCCGGCGCCGTTCAAGGACATCGTCTGGGACATCTACGGCCAGTCCGCAGACGACTGGCGCGCCCGCCGCAGGGGCTGAGCCGCGCAAAGCAAAGGGCGCAGAGGTCTCCCTCCGCGCCCTGTCACGTGTGAGCTGTTGCCGTGCGCTTAACCGATCACGCGCAGGCAATCATCATCCGTGTCACGATCAAGATCGTATTTCAGGATGTCGCCGGTGCGGCGATGCAGGTCAATTTCCAGCTCGCGTCCATCGGCGGTGCAGCCTTCGATTTCCCATTCGCCATCATCCAGTTCGATCTCCAGCACATGCACCATGCCTTTCTGGCGGGCGATGTCGATCGCCTGCTCGCGGCTGATCGTGTCGGTGCCGGCAGACTGTGCAAAGGCAAAAGGAACCGGGGCGGCGATTGCGGCGGCAATCAGGGCGGCAGAAATGCGCTTCATGGGGAACTCCTTGTTTTCTCTCGTCGTTCTAACGTGTGAATTGGATCGGGGTTCCGGGCGGATGTGTGCAGGGGAGGAAACCCATCCGCCCGGCCCTTCGCTGAAGGGAGGCTGTCCCTCAGCAATCGTCATCCTCATCAATCTCCAGGTCGAGGACCGCGCCGGTGCGGCCATGGATGTCGATCTCTATCTCGCGGCCATTCCGGGTGCAGCCTTCCAGCTCCCATTTGCCGTCATCCCGCTCGATCTCCTTCACGCGGGTCATGCCCTCGGCGCGCGCAATGCGCACGGCTTCTTCGCGGGAGATCGTGACGCCGCCCGCGCCGGCGCCGCCGCGCAGGCCGTATTCATCGTCGGCGAGCGCGATCGGGGCAGGGGCAGCCAGAGCCAGCAGGGCCAAGGATGTCATCAGTGTTTTCATAATCATCGTCCTTCAGGTTTCGGAGTGTTCTTGCGGGGAAGTTGAGCGTGGTTCTGCCCCGCAGGCCCTGAGCCCGTCCTGACACGCGCTGTCAGGTCGCTGTCAGTTTCGGTTGGGGGCTTGCAGGCCGGGCGATGGCCTGCAACTCAGGAGGCCAGATGGATACAGATCGCCAGTTCAGCTCCGACCCGGAAACACGGATTGCCGACGCGCTCGAGGCCGCCCTTGAAGCGCTGCGCCTGGCCAGCCGGGAGCATGCCGGAACAGAGCTCCAGCCAGAGCGCTGGCGCTGGGTGGCGCTTGGTCTCGTCAGCGCGCTGCAGGCAGCGCTGGTTGCCGCGCTTTCCGGCTACGCTTCGGCCCGGCATGAGGATGTCGCCAACCCCTCCCAGTCAGACCGGGTGGCGCCGATTGCCCTGCTGCTGCGCCGGGCAAGGTCGTCGGAACATCTCAACCCGCCTGAGCGGCTGGATCTCACCGGCGCGCAGGTGCGCGGGCTTGAGGCACTCGTCGCCATGCGCAATGCCGCCGTCCATGGGCTCGGCTTTCAGGTACCGGAAAACCCCGCCGCCCTCGCGCGGACGGCGGTGGACGTCATTCGGCATCTGCTTTTGACCCATCCGACGTTCGATATGTCCGGATTTGTCCTCTTCCTGTCCCTGATTGACCGGGAGTTGACCGCGCTGGACGCGGCCCTGGCGGTGAAAGTCCCCGGAAAACCGCATGATTAACGCCAAAGTGACGCCTCATGGCGCATGTCTGGTGTCATGCGATTTTTCCGGCCGCTTGTCCTTTCCTGCCTCGCGCTCGCGCTGACTGCTGCGGGGCCCGATACCTATACGCGGCAGGATCTGGAAACGCTGGAAAAGGAAAAGCGCGCGGCAGAGCAGAAACTCGAGCAACTTCAGTCCACGGGTGAAAGCACTGTCCGCGATCTCAAATCGCTGGACCAGGATCTCCTCGCCGCTGCCGCTGAAGCGCTCCGGCGGGAGGAACAAGCCGTCTCGGCAGAAAAGGCGCTCATTGACCTGGCAGTCAAACGGGAGAGGGCTTCTGCTCAACTCCTTGAAAATGAAGGCGCTTATGAGGATCTGATTGCCGCGCTCGCCGCTGCCAACCGGCGCCGTCCGCCTGCGCTCGTGGTCTCGCCCGGCCAGTCGGGCACCGCTATCCGCCGCGCTGTGCTGATGCAGGCAACGCTGCCCGAGCTCAATACCCGTGCCCGGCGCATATCCGGTGAAATTACTGCGCTCAACAGGCTGGAAGACCAGATCCGTACGGAACAGGCGCGCCTGGACGCTGCCGAGGCTACTATCGCCTTGAAGAAAGAGGAAATCGAGCGCCTCGCCGCTGCCAAGCGGAATCAGTATGAAGGCCTCGCCGGAGACGTTTCCGCTCTCAAGGCCCGCGCCGAGAAGCTCGGCCGCGAGGCCGATACGCTGCGGGACCTGCTGGCGGCGCTGGAATCCAGCGCGCCCGGCGCCCCCGGCATCAAGCCGAAACAGCGCCCGCAACTGGCCGCGCTGAAGCCCGCGCCGAAGTCCGCCGTGCCCGGCACGAAGACCGCGCCGATCAAAACTTCGTCAAAACCGCTTGGAAAAGCGGCCCTCGGCGGCCTGCTGCAGCCGGTCGCCGGCGATGTGCGCAACCGTTTCGGAGACAAGCTTTCTGGTGGCAGCACTGCAGAATGGGTGAGTTTCGAGACCCGCGCGGAAGCCCAGGTTGTCGCCCCGGCGGCCGGCACCGTCGAATATGCCCGGCCCTTCCGCAGCTATGGGTCGATGCTGATTCTGCGCACAAGCGACGGGTATCATGTTATCCTGACAGGGATGAGCCGGATTTACGTATCCGAAGGCCAGTCTGTTACTGCCGGTGAGCCGGTAGGGTTGATGCCTGATCGCACCGACCCGCCGCCTGAACTCACTCTGGAATTAAGGCTTGGCGACAGGGTGCTTAATCCTGCAGAGTGGATGATGCGTGGCGGCTGATCCGCCGTGTGAGGATTATGATGGAGTGGAATATGCGTTCATTGCTGACCGGAACGGCCCTGGGTGGAGTTCTGGGAGCGCTGGCGGTGGGTTTTGCGGCAATGGCCTGGCCCCAGGGGCAGGACGTCAAGCCGCCTGAAGACCCGCGCGTTGCCACCTATCAGCAGATTGAGCTGTTCGCAGAAATCTTTGCGCGCGCGCAGCGGGATTATGTCGTCCCGATCGATGAGCGCGAAGCGATGGAGTCCGCCATCAACGGCATGCTGACCTCGCTTGACCCGCATTCCAGCTATATGAACCCGGAAGATTTCCGCTCGCTTCAGGTCCAGACCTCCGGCGAGTATGGCGGCCTCGGCATCGAAGTGACGATGGAAGACGGCTTCGTGAAGGTCATTTCCCCGATTGACGACACCCCCGCCCAGCGTGCCGGCATCCAGCCGGGCGATTACATCACTGCCATCAATGGCAAGCCGATCATCGGCCAGACGCTGAACGACGCCGTCAAGGAGATGCGCGGTGAGAAGGGCACCGAGATCGAGATCACCATCCTGCGCGAAGGCGTTGACCCGTTCCCCGTGAAGCTGGTGCGCGATGTGGTGCAGCAGAAATCCGTCACCTGGAAGAAAGAGCCGGGCGACATTGCCTATATCCGTGTCTCCACTTTCAATGAGCGCACCGGAACCCTGCTTGAAGACGCCGTACAGGCGATCAGCCGCGACATTGGCGCCAAGCCTGCCGGTATCGTGCTGGATCTGCGCAATAATGGCGGCGGCCTGCTCGACGAAGCGGTGAAGGTGTCTGACTTCTTCCTTTCCGGCGGCGAGGTTGTCTCGACCCAGGGGCGCCGCCCAATTGACGTTGAGCGCCGCAACGCCACCAAGGCGGAAGTGTTCAAGGGCGTACCTCTGGTCGTGCTGATCAATGGCGGTTCGGCTTCGGCGTCAGAGATTGTTGCCGGCGCGCTGCAGGATCGCGGCCGAGCGCTGGTTGTGGGCACCACCAGCTTTGGCAAGGGATCGGTCCAGTCGGTTATCCCGCTGGGAGCTGAGCGCGGCGCCATCCGCCTCACCACCGCCCGATATTACACGCCTTCGGGCCGCTCCATCCAGGCGCTGGGGATCGAGCCGGACATCATGATCACCCAGGTCCGCCTGACCGAGGAAGAACTCGCCCGGATCCAGCGCTTCTCCGAAGCCGATCTGCCGCACGCCCTCGCCAACGAGTCTGGGGCAGAGCGGTCCAAGCTGCGGATGCCGGATGAGCAGCCGCCCGAAGGCTATGAAGGCGAAGACTTCCAGCTTCAGCGGGCCTTGCAGCTGGTGAAGGACGGGCGGGCGTCCGTCTCGCGTCTCGCCATGCAGGCTGATGAGCCCGGTTAACGATTTCCACTGCTTAAAGGCTCGATTGATTGAGGCCCGGTAAGCATCTGTTTGCCTCCTGTTAACCCTGCGCGGCGATTCTGAAAGCTGCTTTCCCGCAGCCGTCAGATTTTCACGAGGTCGATACATGGGTTACCGGCAATCAGAGCCGTCACCGCTGAAGTCCGGCCTCATGCATGCTGGCATGAGCCTGGGTGTCTTTGGTGGTCTCGCCGTGGCACTGGGCGCGGGTCTCCACATTACGGCTGATCCGGCCGCAGCCGGTCCCCGCCAGACGATTTCGTTGTTCGGAACCACTTCCGGGGACGCGGATGAGAAAGGCGCAGCCTTCGCAGCCATCCGCGCGGCAGATTATGATGAAGATTATATGCCGGCTGACTATCCAGCCTCCGGGGGCATGGACCTTGCCTATACCGAGCTGGATGGCGAGGGCATGCGCATCGACATCACCGGCGGGCAGGGCGGGCCGATCATGGCGCCGGCGGCCGGCATCCGGATCAATGGCCGTCTCGTCCAGCCTGGCCAGTCGTTTGGCGAAGTGGCGGCCGGGGCTCCGTCAGGCGCAGCGCCTGCGGGCGTGCCCCTGAAACTCAACACCGCCGAAACCGCCCCCAAACCCGCCAGCAAGGCACCGGCAGACATCTACGCCCGGCCATTCTCGAACCCGGAGGGGCGCCCCGTTGTGTCTCTTGTGATCGGCGGCCTTGGCATCAACTCCACCCAGACCAAGCTCGCGATTGACGCGCTGCCCGCCGATGTCACCCTGTCGTTTGCGCCGGATGCCAGCCGTCTGGATTACTGGATCAAGATGGCCCGCGCGGACGGGCATGAAGTGCTGATCGAAGTGCCGATGGAGGCCTATGAGTATGGCCGGATGCGGATGCACCCCGACACGCTGACCGCCGGGGCTGACAAGAAGGCAAACCTTGCCAAGCTCAACCAGGTGCTCAGCCGCGCCAGCGGCTATTTCGGCGTCATCAATTATCAGGGTGCCAAGTTTGGTGCCGATACCGGGTCCATCGAGCCCATCTTCGATGTGCTGGCCGAACGCGGCCTGGCCTTCATTGACGATGGCAGCGTTCACAAAGCTTTCTTCGGCCAGGTTGCCGATACAAAGGGCCTGCGCTTTGCCCGCGCTGCCGGTCCGGTCGACACCCGCCAGTCCCCTCAGGATATCGCCGCCGAGTTCATGGAACTTGAGACCCTCGCCCGTCAGCATGGCGGCGCGATCGGAGCTGGCTTTGCCTTCCCGGTAACGATTGAAGCTGCCTCGCTCTGGATCGACACGCTGGACGAGAAAGGCCTGGTGCTGGCGCCGGTGTCCGCCCTCGTGCCGCGCTCGGCAGAGCCTGTGGCCCAGCCTTTGGCTGAGCGCCGCGAGCTTCGCACTGGCAGCGCGGGCAAGGCTGGTCTAAAAACCGGCGGGTGACCCAGACCCGACTCGATCCCCAACTCTATCGCGCCAATGTCGGCCTCGCCATGTTCTCGAAGGCGGGGCATGTGTTCATTGGCCGCCGTATCAATGGCCGCGGCCCCTTCCAGTGGCAGATGCCGCAGGGCGGCGTTGACCCCGGTGAAGATCCCCTGACCGGCGCCCTGCGCGAACTGGAAGAGGAAATCGGCGTGCCCCCCAAGCTTGTCGATGTGCTCGAAGAGACCGCCGACTGGCTCTATTATGATTTCCCGCCAGACCTGAAGAAACGGATGCCGGGGCCATATCTCGGCCAGCGGCAGAAATGGTTCGCCTTCCGCTTCAAGGGGTCTGACAGCGATGTGCGCCTGGATCGCCATACGCCCGAATTTGATGCCTGGCGCTGGGCCAGGCTGGAGGAGACGCCGGACCTGATTGTACCCTTTAAGCGGCCCGTCTATCAGGAAGTGGCGACCCGCTTCCAACAATGGGCAGAGCCTGTGTTGCCGGGCAGGGTGCCGCAGGGCTGACAGGATAAGGGGGTAGGGGACATGGGCGATCTTCTGATGATCCACGGGGTAGGCTGCGATGGCTCGGCCTGGGACCGGATGAAGCCCTTGTTTGAGGCGCGCGGCTGGACCTGCCACACGCCGACCCTTTTCCCGGACCGGCGCGTGCGGGAAAATCCGCCCGCCAATCTCTCGGATCTCGGCTTGCAGGATTATATCCAGGCGATGCGGGCCGAAGCGGCGCGCATCGCTGCCGCCACGGGGCAGAAACCTGCCGTGATCGGACATTCCATGGGCGGCCTGATCGCGCAGGCGCTGGCCGAAAGCGGGGATGTATCCAGGGCTGTTTTTCTGACGCCTGCCCAACCCAAGGGCTGCGCCGTGATCGGCCCTTCTGTTGCCTGGACCTTCTTCAACGTGATCCTGTCGCAGGATCGCAAGAAAGCGCACAAGGTCTGGAAAACCGGCTTCCGTTATGGCGTGCTCAACTGCGTCCCCAAGGCGCGCCATGACGAGATCTATGCCGGCGCGCTCTACGATTCCGGCCGGGTCTATGGCGACATCACCGACGGGATCGAGATAGACGAGAAAAAGATCACCCTCCCCACCCTGACGATTGCTGCCGGCAAAGACCGCGCCACCCTCGCCAAGGCTGTGCGCAAGGTCGCGGCCAAATACGCCGCCAGCCCCGTGCCTGGTGATTTCATCGAATATCCCGGTCATGCCCACTGGATCGTGGAAGAGCCGGGCACGGAAAAGGTCGTCGCGGATATCGCCGACTGGCTGGCGCGTTGATTTCCGCTCAATAGAAAAACGCCCCGCCGGAAGGGCAGGGCGTTTCGAGAAAATTCTTCAGCCGTCTGAAAAATCAGCCGTTCTGGTTGCACATCGCCAGGAAGCGGTTGCGCAGGTCAGCGTCGGATTTGAACACGCCGGTAAACTGCGTGGTGATCGTGGTGACGTGCTTGTGGTGAACGCCGCGGGTGGACATGCACTGATGCTCGGCCTCGATGAACACGGCCGTGCCCATCGGGGCGAGGCTTTCGGTGATCGCGTCGCAGATCTGCGCGGTCATCGTTTCCTGCGTCTGCAGGCGCTTGGCGAAAATTTCCACCACGCGCGCCAGCTTGGAAATGCCGACCACGGCGCTTGACGGCTTGTAGGCCACGAAAGCCTTGCCGATGAAGGGCGCGATATGATGCTCGCAATGGCTCTCCACCTCGATGTTGCGCAGCATGACGATGTCGTCATAGCCCTGCACATCTTCGAAGGTCCGGCTGAGATATTTCACCGGGTCTTCGCCATAGCCTTCAAACCACTCCTTGTAGGCATTCACGACGCGCTTGGGCGTGTCGATCAGGCCCTCGCGGCGCGGATCGTCGCCCGCCCACGCAATGAGCGTGCGGACGGCTTCTTCGGCCTCTTGCTGAGTGGGGCGCCGAACGGGGTCCGCGCGCGGAATATCTTTTTTGGGGGTTACGGCGTCCATAGCCAATTCAGTTGTCCTTCACTGAGGGACGGGGGTCGAGCCGGGGCATCCCTTGAAGGTCTTTGACGCCTTCTTGCCCGGACTTAACGCCCGCCCGGAGTTGATACCCTCAGGGCGATGTGAGGATACATAGGCCCGGCGGGTCTTTGTTTCCAGCGCTTTCTACGGGGAAACCTGGGCGCTGGATTACGGAAATCTTGGCTTTCCCGGCGGAAGGTGATACGCACCGGCTCATGTCGAGCGCCGCGTTTGCATATTCTTGCTGCCGTCCCTGTTGCTGCTGAGGCCGCAACGGGCCATAGGGCTGCCCGGAACATCCAGCCCGCGAGCTGCTCCCCCGACATTCCCGATCCAAGAGATACGATGACCCTTCGCATTTACGATACTGCCGCGCGCAAGAAACGCGTCTTCGAGCCCCAGGACCCGAAGCGGATCACGATGTATGTCTGCGGCCCGACCGTTTATAACTACGCCCATATCGGCAATGCCCGCCCGCCGGTCGTGTTCGATGTGCTGCGCCGGGTGCTGATGGCGAAATATGGCGAGCGCGCGGTCGTTTATGCGCGCAATATCACCGATATCGAAGACAAGATCATCGCCGCCAGCCTGGCCTCAGGCGAGCCGATTGCGGCGATCACGAAGAAATATGCTGCCATCTACAATGCAGACGTGCAGGGCCTGAACGTCATCCCGCCCAGCATCGAGCCATGGGCTACCGGCCATGTGCCGGAGATGATCGAGATGATCGAAAAGCTGGTGCGCAAGAAATACGCCTATGTCGGCGAAACGGGCGTCTGGTTCTCTGTGCCCTCAATGCCCGATTATGGCCGCCTGTCTGGCCGCAAACCCGAGGATAACGAAGCCGGCGCCCGTGTGGCAGTGGACGAGGACAAGCGCGATCCGGCGGATTTCGCACTCTGGAAATTTGCCAAGTCCGGAGAGCCGGAAGACGCGATCTGGGATAGCCCCTGGGGCCGTGGCCGCCCCGGCTGGCACATCGAATGCTCGGCCATGGCCGCCAAGCATCTTGGCCGCACGATCGACATTCATGGCGGCGGCGTGGACCTGACCTTCCCCCACCATGAGAACGAGATCGCCCAGTCCGAATGCGCCCATGGCGAGGAACTGGCGCGCTACTGGATGCATAACGGCTTCCTCGACATGGGCGGGGAGAAGATGTCGAAATCGCTCGGCAACATCGTCACCGTGCATGACCTGCTGAAAAGCTGGCCGGGCGAAGTGCTGCGCTTTGCGCTGCTGACGGCGCATTACCGCGCCCAGCTCGACTGGACCGAAGACCTCCTGAAACAGGCCAAGACCACGCTCGACCGGATTTACGGCGCCCTTCGCCGTGTCTGGGAGGCGGAAGGCGGCGAAGCGCGCGATATCGGCGTCCTACGGGCGCTGGAGGATGATCTCGGCACGCCGGACGCGCTGGCCGAACTTTCCCGCCTGGCAACGGAAGCCAATACGGCGGCCGACATCAAGGATGCCACCGGCATGGCCAATGCACGGGCAAACCTGCTGGCGGCTGGAAAACTGCTTGGTCTGCTCACCAAAACACCCAAGGAATGGGAGCAGGGCGGCGATACGGACGAGAATGCCCGCATCGATGCTCTGGTGCAGGCCCGTATAGATGCCCGCGCGGCCAAGGATTGGGCCGAGGCGGACCGTATCCGCAAGGCGCTGGCGGAAGAGGGGATCGAGATCATGGATGGTCCGGCAGGCAGCACATGGCGGCGCATCTGATCCGCCGCCGCTTTCTTGCATTTGTCGCGGCAGGCCTCTTTTCGGCCTGCCTCACCCCCCTTCAAGCCTCGGCCGAGACTGCCGTGCCTGCCGCCGAAGCGGTGACCCGGCTTTTCCTGGTGCGCCATGGGGAGAAAGAGACCGGCTCTGATCCGGCGCTGTCGCCCGCCGGCGCCCTGCGGGCCGCGGCGCTGGTGGAACGCCTTTCGGCTGAAGGCGTTACCGAAATATGGTCGACCGCAACACGCCGCACACAGGAAACCGCTGCGCCGCTTGCGGGGGCCTTGGGCTTGCCGGTGCAGACCTATGACGCCGCTGAATTGCCTGCCTTTGGCAATAAGCTTGCCGCAACGCCGGGGGTGAAGCTGGTGGTGGGGCATTCCAACACGACCGACGCCCTGGCCGCCCTGATCGGCGCCGATCCCGGCCCGCCGATTGATGATGCGGCCGAGTTTGACCGGCTTTACGTCATTAAGATTACCGGTGGCTATCAGGCCGCCTCGCGGATCGAACGTTATGGCGCCCCGGCATCTGGCGCAGAAACGCCCCTGCCATGAACCGCAACGGCACGGATATTCCCGTCACCAACTTGCGCACCATGATGCGCTCTCTCGTCCTCAATACGGAGGGCGACGAGGTGACCGTTCACGAACTCCTCGTGGCGATCGGCCGGCGGGCCCATGGCCCGGTTTTCCTGCTGCTGGGTTTCATTGCGGTCAGCCCGCTGACCATCATTCCGGGCGCCAATTGGTTCATCGCCACCGTCATCCTGGCCTTTGCCCTGCAGATCGTGTTCGGCCTGCGCCATCCCTGGCTGCCCAAGGGCGTTACCGAGATCAAGTTCAAGCGGGACCATCTCGTCCAGGGTGTCGCCGCCGGGGAGCGGTATGCCCACATGGTCGATGCGCTGGTGAAGCCGCGCCTCACCTTCCTGACAGAGCCACCCTTTCTCCAGATCGTCGCGGTGATCTGTGTGCTGGCGGCGCTCCTCACCTATCCGCTCGGTCTTGTTCCCCTCGGGCCGCTGCTGCCCAGCCTGACGGTGCTGCTCTTTGGCCTCGCGCTGACGGCGCGGGACGGCTTCGTGCTGCTGCTGGCGGGGGCGGCCTTCGCCGGGGCCATCCTGCTGGTGGTGAACCTCGCCCCCCGGCTGATGGCGCTCTGGCCGTTCTGAACGCCGGGCGGACGCGCAGGCGGCAAAGCCTCTCCAATCGTTAAGTTGACCCTAGGGCATGGGGCGGGCATCGACCCCTCATGGCCTTTGGCCTCATTTCTCCACCTCTCGACTTCCGGCCTGCCGGCAAGTGTCTCCACAGACTCGCCCGGCAGGCCTTTTTTCTCGCCTCTTGCCGGTGAAGTCCCGCCGGGCCATCTAGTCAGTCATGAGCGAGCTTTATCACAACCGTATCCTCGAACTCGCCGCCGGCATCCCGAATGTGGGCCAGCTTGCAGGCGCTGAGGGGGAAGCGCTGAAAGTCTCGCGCGTCTGCGGCTCCACCGTGCATGTAGCGCTGACGTTGGATGCGGCGGGGGAGGTGGTGACCGCCATCGCCGTTGATCCCAGGGCCTGCGCGCTGGGGCAGGCGTCCACGTCGATCCTTTCGGCCAATGCGGTCGGGGCAACGGTCAGCGAAATCCGCGCCGCCCTCGAAGCTCTGCGCGCCATGCTGAAAGAAGGTGGCCCGCCGCCGGAAGGCCGCTTCTGGGAACTGCGCCATCTGGAGCCTGTGGCTGATTATCCGCCGCGCCACGCTTCTACGCTGCTCGCCTTCGAGGCCGCAGTGGCCGCTATAGACCAGGCCCTCGCCGCGCGGGCGGCGGTGTGATGACCCTGCGCCGGCGCACGGCCTATGTACTGCTCGCCATCTACAAGCATGGCCCGAGCCAGGCGCTGCAGCTTTTCGGCGCGCGGTGCCAGCATCACCCCACCTGCAGCGAATATGGCGCGGAATGTGTTGCCCGGCATGGCTGGTGGGCAGGGGGATGGATGGCGCTTGCCCGCTTCATCCGCTGCCGGCCCGGCGGCAGCCATGGCATCGACCCGCCCCCGGAAACGAAACCCGCCGTACCGTTCTGGCAGCCCTGGCGCTATGGCGATTGGAAGTCCGGACCCAGAGATGGCACGCCGGGCCTGGTTGAAACCCCGCCCGAGGCGTGACATATGAGCGGCATGAACGCAGGTTTCTTTTTCACCGGGCTCACCCCGCGAACTCGTCAGGGTGCATGACGCACTCCTGAAGGCGCGCCCGCGTGCCCGTTCATGCACCCGCACAAGATGACCCCGTCCCGGCGACCCTGAAAACGGGGTAGGCAGCCCGGTAAAGCCGCGTTAATCACGGCGCGCCAGAAGCCTTAGCCGGATTCCCAGATTTTCCTGCGGGAACATGCCGTTCCGCAGCCCGCCAAAGAAACCAAAGACCCATGATCCAAGTCACGCTGCCCGATGGCTCCAAACGCGAATACCAGGACGGCGCTTCGCCGCTGGACGTTGCCGAGTCGATCTCCAAATCCCTCGCCAAGAAAGCCCTCGCCGCCAAGGTCGACGGCCAGATGTGGGATCTCGTCCGTCCGCTTGAAGGTGATGCCAGTGTCGCCATCATCACGGACCGCGATCCCGAAGGCCTCGAACTGATCCGCCATGACGCAGCCCACGTGCTCGCCCAGGCGGTTCAGGAACTCTACCCCGATGCCCAGGTGACGATCGGCCCCGTCATCGATGACGGCTTCTATTACGACTTCGCCCGCAAGGAGCCTTTCTCCACGGACGAGTTCGAAAAGATCGAAGCGAAGATGCGCGAGATCGTCGATGCCGATTACCCGATCATCCGCGAAGTCTGGGACAAGGACGCCGCCATCGCCGAATTCAAGCGCATTGGCGAAGACTACAAGGCCCAGATCATCGACGACATCATCCCGCCGGGTGAAGCCATCACGGTGTATAAACAGGGCAACTGGTTTGACCTCTGCCGTGGCCCACATCTTCCGTCCACGGGCAAACTGCCCAAGGCGTTCAAGCTGATGAAACTGGCCGGCGCCTATTGGCGCGGCGACCATCGCAATGAAATGCTCCAGCGGATGTACGGCACGGCCTGGGCGAGCGAGAAAGACCTCAAGGAACATCTCCACCGCCTGGAAGAAGCCGAAAAGCGCGACCACCGCAAACTCGGCGCGCAGCTCGACCTGTTCCATCTCGACGGCATGGCGGCGGCTGGCTCTGTCTTCTGGCATCCCAATGGATTCCAAGTCTGGCGTCAGATTGAGGCTTATATGCGCCGGCGTCTGGACGCGTCGGGCTATGAGGAAATCAAGACGCCGCAGCTGATGGATTCCGTCCAGTGGGAAAAATCCGGCCACTGGGGCAAGTATCGCGAGAACATGTTCATCGTGCCGGACTTCATTCCGGAAGGCGAAGAGGGCGTGGAAATCTCCGTGCCGGAAGACGCAAAGCTGATGGCGCTGAAGCCGATGAACTGCCCGGCACATGTCGAGGTGTTCAAATCCGGCCAGAAATCCTATCGCGACCTGCCGCTGCGCCTGGCCGAATTCGGCTGTTGCCACCGCAACGAGCCGCACGGCGCCATTCACGGCATCATGCGCGTGCGCCAGTTCACGCAGGACGACGCCCACATCTTCTGCCGTGAAGACCAGATCGTCGAGGAATCCATCCAGTTCTGCCGCCTGCTGGAAAGCGTCTACCGCGATTTCGGCTTCGAGAAGATCGCAGTGAAGCTGTCTACGCGCCCCGACGTGCGCGCCGGTGATGATGCGACATGGGACCGGGCCGAGGCTGGCCTCCAGGCGGCGGTTGATGCCGCCGGTTTGCCCTGCGAATTGCTGCCGGGGGAGGGCGCTTTCTACGGGCCCAAGCTCGAATTCCAGCTGACGGATGCCATCGGCCGGGTCTGGCAGTGCGGCACGCTCCAGCTTGATTATGTTCTGCCTGAACGTCTGGGGGCGGAATATATTGCCTCTGACGGCTCCAAGCAGCGTCCCGTGATGCTGCACCGCGCGATCCTCGGTTCGATGGAGCGGTTCATCGGTATCCTGATCGAAGAATTCGCCGGGGCCTTCCCGATCTGGCTCGCGCCGGTGCAGGTCGTCGTCGCGGCGATCTCCGATGACGCCGCCGGCAGCTATGCCGAAGAGGTGGCTGCCGAGCTGCGCAAGGCAGGGCTCCGGGCAGAGGTCGACCGGCGCAATGAAACGATCAACTACAAGGTCCGGGAACATTCTCTGCAGAAGGTTCCGGTCATTGCGGTTGTCGGCGCGCGGGAAGCGGAAGAGCGCAAGGTGGCGCTGCGCCGTCTGGGGTCGAACGGTCAGCAAATCCTCTCGCTGGAAGAAGCGCTCGGTTCGCTGGCAGATGAGGCGCTCCCGCCCGATCTGAAGCGCGCTCCCAGTTAAGGGGCGGTGACAACTCCGTTCTCAACGGCCAGAGTGAGCAGAATGGCTTACGGACCTGTCTTTGCCGGACTGCTTCTGCTCTGGCCGCTTCTGGCCGTGCTGGGTACGCTGGGTTTTGCTCCGCTTCTCGGGCTGACCGGCATTGCCGCGCTGATCCTTGCCCGGCCGCGTATGCCGCCCACCCTCTATGCAGGCTTCGCGGTTGCCTTCATCGGCTGGGCGGCCATCAGCGAAGTCTGGTCGCCTGCCACAAGCCGGCTGGTCAGCGGCAATCTGTTTGAAGGCACATTCGCCATTGGCGCGCGCAGCCTGATCATTGTTCTCACCGCCAGCTTTGCGATGTTGACCATTGCCGGGGCCATGCGGTCCCAGCTTGGGCCCCGCACACGCAAGTGGATTTATGGCGTCCTGGCGGCGCAGGGGGCGCTGGTATTCCTCTCGGCCCTGGTTGCCGGCCCGGTCCTGCAGATGCTCTATGGCGACAATCCTCAGGATGTCGTCAACGGCGTCCAGAATATCGGCCGCAACATTAACCTCTTCACCGTGGTTCTACCCATCCTGGCCGCAGCGCTCGGCGCGCGGGGCGACCGGGCCGGCTTGCTCGGCGCCTCGGGCCTGGTGCTGCTGACGGTTTTTGCCGCTCTGATGACGGACAATCATGCCGCCGTCTTTGCCGTCTGCGGTATGATCGGCGCGTTCCTGCTGATCCGGCTGCTGCCTGAAACCGGCTATCGCTGGCTGTTCGGTGTCATTGCCGGCCACATTGCGGCGGCCCCCTTCATGGTCAGCCAGTTCATCCGGCTGATGACGGGGCTCGACAGCCTTCTGCCGGCATCCTTCCGGTCTCGTTTCTGGTCCTGGGAAGTGGTGATGAACCGCATCGGGGAGGCGCCTTATACGGGCCACGGCCTGATGGCCACACGGACATGGCGCGAGACCTATGCCGACTATCCGGCTTGGGCGGCGCAGTTGCCGGAGTTCTGGCAAGACTTTCCCGTCGTGCCGGGGCATCCGCATAACATGCCGCTGCAGATCTGGGCCGAGACCGGCTTTGTGGGGGCCATGCTGGCGGCTTTTGCCATCACGGTGATCGGCTTCCGCCTGCCGCGCCCGTCGCAGCTGCGCCCGGAAATCAGCTTCGCCATTGCCGGCATGGCGGGCGCCGCCTTCAGCATCTTCAACTTCTCCTACAGCGTATGGAACGAAGCGTTCTGGTCGGGGCTCGCCCTGGCGGTGGCCATGCTCATCCTGCTCAACCGAAGCAGCAAGGCAGCCGAATGAGTGGCCGCGCGCAGACTGCTGCCCTGGTCGTGACCTATCACACCGGCCCACGGCTCATCGAATGCCTCTATGCGCTCAAAGCCGATCCGGAGATTTCCGAAATCGTCATCGCGAACAATGGTAACCCGCCCGAAGTGCAGGCCTGGCTGGAAGGCTTCATCACCGGCTGCGCAGGGCAGGCCAAACTTCTGCGGCTGGACAATCCGGGCTTCGGCGCAGCGGTCAATCGCGCCGCCCGGGAGACAGCAGCCGAGCGCCTGCTGGTGATCAACCCGGATTGCGTTATCCGGCGCGGCTCGGCGGGCCAGCTGGCAGCGGCGCTGGAAGGGGCCGCGGCGCCGGCGATTGTGGGCGGCCGCATCTTCGGCATAGACGGGCGGGAACAGCGCGGCGCTCGGCGCAATACGCTGACGCTGATGGCCGCGCTCGGCCTCTCCCGCTGGACACTTGAGAATGAACCCCCACCCTCCGGGCCGGTGGCCGTCGGCGCCATCTCCGGCGCCTTCTTCCTGATGCGGCGGGCTGATTTCGAGCAGCTCGGCGGTTTCGACGAAGGGTATTTCCTGCATGTGGAGGACGTTGATCTCTGCCGCCGGGCAATCGAGGCCGGGGGCAGCGTGATCTACCAGCCGCTGGCTGGCGCGCTGCATTACACCTCCACCTCCGATGTGCCCTCCGCCTTCGTGCAGGCCCAGAAGGCCCGCAGCCTGGCCCGCTATTTCCGGAAGTTCGCCAAAGGCCCGCTTGAGCGGGGTATGGTGGAACTCGCCGTTCCCTTCATCGGGCTGGCCCTGCGGCTGCGCAGCTGACCTTCGCTGCAAAGAAAAAACCCCGGCCAGAGGCCGGGGTTTTTCACGCTACACATCGCGTAGAAGCAGAAAGCCTTACACGAAGCCTTTGAACTTGTCCTTGAAGCGCGAAACGCGGCCGCCGCGGTCCAGGGACTTGCCCTCGCCGCCGGTCCAGGCCGGGTGCACTTTCGGGTCGATGTCGAGCACCATGCGGTCACCCTCTTTGCCCCAGGTGGAGCGGGTCTGATACTCGGTGCCATCGGTCATCACCACGGTGATGAAGTGATAGTCGGGATGCCCTTCTTTCTTCATGGCCTGGGCCTCTCTCTCATAAAGCGGTTCGGAACGGGGTTGACGCACCGGGGTGCGCTGGCATGTCTCAGCCGGAATTCGAAGTGGGCCGTATAAGGGAAAGGCCTCGCCCCCGCAAGGGGCGCTGACAGGGATTCGGCAACAGCCGCGCCCAACAGGGAGAAATGCCGCGCCGATGGCCGATTCCAGCGCCGATATCGTGGACGACCGCCGCACAACCCTGCCCGAAGGCGGGGAGGCGATCGGCCGCCCGCGCGGGCGCAGCCTGAAGCCGCTGGCGCTCCTCTGGCCCTATGCCCGGCGGCACTGGATCACGGTCACCGTGGCGCTGGTCTTCCTGGTGGCCGCCGCCGTGCTCAGCTTGGCGATCCCCATGCTGCTCGGCCGGGCGGCCGATGCCGGCCAGCGGGCCGGGCAGGATCCCGCCCTGCTCAAGGCGCTGATCGACCAGGCTTTCCTCTGGGTGTTCGCCGCCGCGGTGGGCTCCGGGGTTCTGGGCGCGATCCGCTTCTACTTTGTTTCCCGTTTCGGCGAGCGGATCGCCGCCGACCTGCGCCGGGACATCTATGCCCATCTGCTGAAGCTCTCGCCCGCCTATCACGCCAAAATGCGCTCGGGCGAAGCGGTCTCGCGGCTGACGGCGGATATCACCTTGCTGGAGACATTCCTCGGCTCCTCCGCCTCGCTGGCGGCGCGCACGCTGATGACGACGACCGGCGCGCTGGCGCTGATGCTGGCGGTGAACTGGAAACTCGGCCTGACGCTTCTGGCGATGCTGCCGGTGGCGATCCTGCCGGTGATGATCATCGGGCGGACGATCCGGAAGATGTCCAACCGGGCCCAGTCGCGCCTCGCTGATGCGGGCGCGGAAGCAGCCGAAACGCTCGACTCCATCGAACTTGTCCAGGCCTATGGCCGCGAGGCGGGCCAGCTTTCGGTCTTCGAGCGCGCGGTGGAGGCAACCTTTGCCGCCGCGATGCGGCGCACGGGCGCGCGGGCGATCATGATCGTGCTGGTCTCGGTGCTGCTGTTTGGCGGCTTCACCGGCGTTCTGTGGCTGGGCGCGCGGGCGGTGGCCAGCGGCGAGATGAGCTTTGGCGACCTCGCGACCATGGTGCTTTATGCCGCCTATGCCGGATCGGGCTTCGGCATGTTGGCGGAAGTTTACGGCGAAGTGATGCGCGCGGCGGGCGCAGCAGACCGGGCGGCCGAAGTGCTGCGCGCGGTGCCGGAGATTTCCGCGCCCGCCCATCCCAAACCGCTGCCGGCGAAAGGGCCGGGCGCGCTCAGCTTTGACAAGGTATCGTTCCATTATGGCGAGGAGACCGTTTCGGCGCTGAAGGATTTCTCGCTGGATGTGAAGCCGGGCGAGTTCGTCGCGCTGGTGGGGCCGAGCGGGGCGGGGAAAACAACCGTATTCCGGCTGGCGCTGCGCCTGTTTGATCCGCAAGCGGGCGAAATCCGCCTCGACGGGGTTTCCTCCACAGAGGCGGAGCCCCGCGACTGGCGCCGGTGTTTTGCCTATGCGCCGCAGGAAGCGGCCCTGTTTACCGGATCGGCCGCCGACAATATCCGCTTTGGCGACGAAGCTGCCGATGACGCGATCCTGGAACAGGCCGCGCGGATGGCCGAGGCGATGGGCTTCCTCAGCGAGAAAGAGGGCCTCGCCACCGAACTTGGCCAGAAGGGGCGCAGCCTTTCGGGTGGTCAGCGCCAGCGGATTGCGCTGGCCCGCGCGCTGGTGCGCAATGCGCCGGTGCTGCTGCTGGACGAGGCAACCTCGGCGCTGGATTCCGAAAGCGAAGCGGCCGTGCGCCGGGCCATCGAGAACGCCGCCGAAGGGCGCACGACCCTCGTGATCGCCCACCGCCTGTCCACCGTTCGCCGGGCCGACCGTATCCTGGTGATGGAACATGGCCGGATCGTGGAAGAGGGCACCCATGACAGCCTTGTGGCGCAGGGCGGCCTTTATGCCCGGCTGGCCGAGCTTCAGTTCACGGAGCGCTGAAGGCTCAGGCCTTGGTAATCGAATTGCCACCATCGACCAGCATGGCACTGCCCGTGATGAAGCGTGCCTCGTCAGAGGCAAGGAAGAGAGCAGCGTTGGCGATCTCATCTGGCTCTGCCACACGTTTGAGCGCATGGAGCGCAGCGATCTGGGCCTCTGCGCCGTCCACCATCATGCCTGTGCGGGTGCCGCCGGGCAGCAGGGCATTGGCGCGGATACCTTCCGGGCCAAGCTCTACCGCTAGCACCTGGACTAGACCGATCAGCCCCGCCTTACTGGCGGCATAGGCAACCATGCCTGGCAGCCCGATCGTGTGGCCGACAAAGCTGGAGGTGAAAATCATTGATCCGGCGCCGGTTTTCCGCATGGCCGGGATCTGACTCTGTGCGGCATGAAAGGCGCTGGTGAGGTTCACTTCCATTACATCGTGCCAATCAACTTCGGTCAGATCACAGATCAATCCGCCGGTTCCCAATGTGCCGGCATTATTGAAGGCAATATCAAGGCGTCCCGTGATTTCCAGCGCGAGGCCGGTGAGCGCCTCGACATGGCTGCGGGCGGCGATGTTGCCCGCCAGGAAATGTGCCTTGCCGCCTGCGGCACGGATATTCTCCGTCAGTTCCCTGAGCGCATTTTCCCGCCGCCCCGACAGGATGACATGGGCGCCTTCACGGGCAAAGCGGGCGGCAGCGGCCTTGCCTATTCCGGAACTTGCGCCCGTGATGATTGCTGTCTTCCCCGCTAGCCGCATAACCAATCTCCCGGTTTCCAGTGCCGGAGCGATCTATCAGGACCAGAGAGCGTGCCCACCCGTTTCTTGCGGGCACCGCGCTCAGCCGAGCATCTTCTTCCGGTCGCGTTTCAGGGCGCCGTCGAGAGAGAAGGAGAAGGCAAGCGAGAGGATCAGCGGCACCCAGATCGGCAGATTGCCGAGGCCGGGCGTTTCCAGCGCCGCCGCCAGATGATCATCCACACACCACCATAAAAGCCAGAGCCACATCGGGGCCTCCTTTGCATTGAAGGGAGAGTTTAGTCCGAGTGGGCAGGGAGGGCTATGGGGGTGTTTGGAAGGGCAGAACGGCTTGCGTTCCCCCGTCACCCTCGATGCGAGGGTGACGGAACTGGGTGGAGTAGGCATATTCTGCGGGCCGGAGGGTGGGTACCTTCGGATTACTCCGCCGCTTGCAGCGCCGGTTTTGCCTGCGCGGCCTTTGCCGGAATGTGGAACTGCATGACGCCGTCCTCGATGGGCAGCTCCCGGAGGTTTTTCCGGTCCACGAAATAGTTCTGGTTGAGTTTCCAAGGCGCTTCTGTGTGCTGGCGGGGGAACTGGTCCATCACGCGCTGGAAATAGCCCGATGAGAAGTCCACGAACGGTTGAGTCTCGTTCGGGAAGGCGGCGAGATAGGGCATGGCGGAGGTTGCGCCTTTCTCATCCATCAGATTGATCAGGCGGCTGACATATTCGCTGGTGAGGTCTGCCTTCAGCGTCCAGGAGGCGTTGGTGTATCCGAAGGTGACGGCCAGGTTTGGCACGTTCGACAGCATCACGCCTTTATAATTCAGCAGGCGGCCCGGATCGACCTTGGCCCCATCCAGAGAGACTTCGACGCCGTTCATGAAGACGAGGTTGAGGCCGGTGGCGGTGACGATGATGTCGGCCTCCAGCGCCTTGCCGGATTTCAGCAGGATGCCTTTTTCCGTGAAGCGCTCGATATGGTCGGTCTCGATGCTGGCCTTGCCGGATTTCAGGGCGATGAAGAGGTCAGAATCCGGCACCAGGCAGAGGCGCTGCTCCCAGGGATTGTAGGCCGGGTTGAAATGCTTATCGACATCATAATCGGGACCCAGCTCCTCGCGCACCATTTTCAGGAGGCGCTCGCGGGCCGCGGCCGGGTCTGCCCGGGTCTTGCGGAAGAAGAATTGCTGGAAGGCGACGTTCCGCCAGCGGATCAGATTATAGGCCCATTGATCAGGCAGGATCTTGCGCAGGAAATTGGCAAGGCCGTCAACCGCCGGGCGCGAGACCACATAGGTGGGCGAGCGCTGCAGCATGGTGACATGGCCGGCCTTGCTGGCCATTGAGGGCACCAGCGTCATGGCGGTGGCGCCAGAGCCGATGACGACGACCTTCTTGCCCGAATAGTCGAGGTCTTCGGGCCAGTGCTGAGGGTGGATGATCTGTCCCCGGAAGGCCGCCTCACCCGGAAATTCCGGCCGGTAGCCCTGATCGTAGCGGTAATAGCCCCCGCACATGAACAGGAAACGGCAGGTGGTTTTCTCCTGCGCGCCGGTTTTCACATTCTCGCTGGTAACCGTCCAGGCCTGATCGGCGCTCGACCAGTTGGCGGCGACGATCTTGGTGTCAAACCGGATATTCTGGCGGATGCCGTATTCGTCGGCCGTGTCGTTGACGTATTTGCGGATGGAGGGGCCATCGGCGATGGCCTTGGCATCTGTCCAGGGTTTGAAATTATAGCCCAGCGTGTGCATGTCCGAATCCGAGCGGATGCCGGGATAGCGGAAAAGATCCCAGGTGCCGCCGATGGCGTCGCGCGCCTCATAGATGCGGTAGCGCTTGCCGGGGCTGCGCTTGGTGAGATGTACGGCAGCGCCAATGCCTGAGAGGCCGGCGCCAATGATGAGAACGTCTGTGTCGAGCTGGGTCATGGCGCGCATGATTACGCGAATTCTCACGAAATGAAATACATGACGTTGGCGTCAGGTTTTTTCCGCGTTCATTTTGGATTCCCATGCCGGCTGCGCATGTTATGGTTGTGGAACTTCAATCAAGTGTAGGAAGATCAGCGATGAAACACAAATTGTTTACCGTCGTTCTTGGGGCTGCCCTGCTGATGGGGACGGCGCAGGCTCAGTCTGCTTTGGAAGCGACCAAGGAGACCAAGCCCTCGCCTGAAACGCCAGCCGCGCCGGACGATCAGGTCGTTGCTGACCAGTCTGCAGTGGAAGGCGAAGAGCATGCTGCCACTACTAGCTCTGCGGCAACCAAGAGCGAAACACCGGAAAAGCCGGAAAGACCTGCCAAGGAAGGCAAGGCGTCCGACAAGGGCAGCGGTTCCGCCCAATTCTGATTTAAGTCTGATCAGACCTTCGCAGCCTTGCCGAAGGAGCCGGCATGGCGCAGCTGTTCCATCACGCCGGGCACGATGTCTTCATTGCCGGCGAGGATGTTGCCGGTTTTCATGAGGTCGGCGCCTTCGATTTCCTCGATGATGCCACCTGCCTCGCGCACCAGGACGATGCCTGCGGCGATGTCCCAGGGCTTCAGGCCGCGTTCCCAGAAGGCGTCAAACCGGCCGGCGGCCACCCAGGCAAGGTCGAGCGCGGCCGAGCCATAGCGGCGGATGCCGGCGGTGGCAGGCGTCATCGCGGCCATCTCGCGGGCGAAGGTGATGTGGCTTTCCTCGCTCTTGCCCATCCAGGGCGTGCCGGTGGCGACGACCGCTTCGCCGAGCTTCTTGCGGGCAGCCACGCGCAGCTTGCGCTGTTCCAGCCAGCAGCCACGGCCCACTTCGGCCCAGAAGATCTCGTTCTTGGCGACATCGAACACGACGCCCGCAAACGGCCGCCCATCGCGCTCCAGGCCGATGGAGACGGCGTAATGGGGCTGGCCATGCATGAAGTTCAGCGTGCCATCCAGGGGATCGACAATGAAGCGGTTGGACTTGTCGGTGCCTTCGACAATGCCGCGCTCTTCCATCAGGAAGCCATAGCCGGGGCGGGCCTTGGTGAGGCTGTTATAGATGATCTCTTCGGCGCGCATGTCGGCGCTGGTAACGAAGTCTGCCGGGCCTTTGCGGGAGACCTGCAGGTTTTCCACCTCGCCGAAATCGCGGGCCAGGCTGCGGCCTGCGGCGAGGGCAGCGGCGATCATCACAGTGCCAACGGGGGAGGGTTTCGACATGGGATCGTCTCGTCTGGGCGCATTTCTGGCGGGAAGCGGGGGCGTAAGCCTTTGATCGCTCAGGGTCAAGGCGCCGGAGTGTTAATGGCTATACCGGCTTTTAAGGTGGTTGCCGTAAGCGTCAACTCCCGGCACTCTGGCCTTCCATGAGCAAAGGAGGGCTGAAGCCATGGTCAATCAATTCCTGTCATTCGACAAGCTGATCGGCACCAAGCTGATCACCATTCTCTACTATCTGGGGCTGATCGGTATCGCGCTCGGGCTGATCGCCGGAGTTCTCTCCGGGCTTGGCACCATGGTCAGCTTCAGCTTCTTTGGCGGGATCGGGATGGTTATCGGCTCGATCATCGGGGCGGCTCTCGGGCTGCTGTTCTGGCGGTTCATGTGCGAGCTTTACATGCTGCTGTTCCGCATGGCCGATGACCTGCGGGACATCAAGACCGCCAAGGGCGTCCCGCCGGTAGTGCCCCCGGCCGCCTGATCAGGGCGCCAGTTCGTCGAAGATCGCGTTGAAGGCCCTGACCGCTGCGGCAGGGCCTTCTTCATGGCTCCAGACGCCGCTGGAAACGGCCAGGAAGTCTGCCCCGGCGGTGACCAGCGGGGCGGCGTTGGCAACAGTAATGCCGCCGATGGCGACGCAGGGGACCAGCATGGCAGCCTGCCAGACTTCCAGAAGCTCCAGCTCGGCAGGCACTGTGCCTTCCTTGGTGGTGGTGGGGTAGAAAGCGCCGAAGGCGACATAATCGGCGCCGTCTTCCCCCGCCTGCATGGCGCGGTGATAGGAGTTCTTGGCGGTGGCGCCGATGATGGCATCGGGCCCCAGCAGCTTGCGGGCGGTTTTCACCGGCATGTCATCCCAGCCGACATGTACCCCGTCTGCGCCCAGTTCCTGGGCCAGCTCGGCATAATCGTTGATCAGCACGGCAACGCCCGCCTCTTGGGCCATGGCGATGACGGCGCGGCCAACGTTGCGCGTGGCCTGCATATCTATCATGCCATCCTGGCCCTTGAGGCGCAGCTGCAGAGAGGCCACATCCCCGGCGCGGAGGGCGTCCTCCAGTAATTTTCCGAAGGCCTGCACGTCGCCGATCTGCGGCGGCGTGATCAGATAGAGACGTGTGCGGGCGCGGGGTGGGGCTTTGTCAGACATGGCAGCAGCCTCTGGCGCCCCGGCCGGGGGAAGTCAACGGAAGGCGTAGACCTCCCGCAGCAATGTCTATAAGTTCCAAATTGGAACTGTTATTCTCGGGACAACGACGCGTCATGACCAAGAAACTGCCTGTTCGCCTTTTCCAGCCCCTCTTCGGCCTGTTCATGGCCTTCTTCATGAGCTTCCTGATGTCGGGCGCCATCACGGCGATCAATGTCGGCCTGCCGCCGGACTTCTTCAGCCGCTGGATGCATTCCTGGGGCCTCGCCTTCATGCTGGCCTATCCGGCGATCCTGCTCGTGGCGCCGCTGGCCCGCCGCCTGACGCTGAAGCTGGTTCAATCCCCCTTTGCGCCCGCCGCCCCGGTGGCCGGCACCAAGGGCTGACACTGCCCGGGAAGGGGGCTTTACCCCTTCTTCAGCACACGTTTCGTGCTGGCGGGATTTTTCGCCAGCGCCGCGCCCCGGCGCATGGGCCGGGGCTCCAGATCGCCCCGGCAATTGGGGCAGACCCCATCAAGCTCACCATCGGCGCACTCGTCGCAGAAGGTGCATTCAAACGAACAGATGAAGGCGCCGGGTTCATCCGGGGGCAGATCGCGGTCGCAGCACTCGCAGTTGGGGCGCATTTCCAGCATGGGTCAGTTGGCGCCTTCTTCTCTGGCGGCATTCAGCAGCAGCTGTTCATAGGCTTCCGGCGACCAGTCGCGGCCGAGGAAATCATGCACCAGCTGAGCGGCAGGTTTGGACGATCCTGGCGCGAGCACCAGATCCCGGTAACGCGCCGCAGTTGCCTCATCCCGCAGGCCGTTCTGCTCGAACACCGAGAAAAGGTCTGTCGAGATCGCAAGCGACCATTGATAAGTGTAGTAGATCGCCGAATAGCCATCGAAATGGCCAATGCTGGCATAGGGATGGATATCGGGAACCTGCTCGAACAGGCTCAGCCGGTCGGAATGGCCTTTCATCACACCAAGAAGATCAACCTCGCCGGGCGGCAGATTGTAATAATCCAGAGATGTATTGGCGATGATCAGCTGGCGGAGCGTATTGACGCCTTTGCCGAAATTGCGCGCCGCATTCATCTTGGCTACGAGCTCGGGCGGGATGGTGTTGCCGTCCGCATCGACGGCGAATTTCGCCAGCGTATCATAATCCCAGACCCAGTTTTCCAGCATCTGGGAGGGGGCTTCGATGAAGTCCCATTCCACCGTGCCCATGTTCAGGCTGGCATAATCGGGTTGGGCGGAGAACATCGAGTGGAGAAGGTGGCCGAATTCATGCAGGAAGGTTTCAACCTGGATATGCTCCATCAGCCCGGTTGAATGATCCCCGGCAGGAAAGTTGCAGACGAGGGCAGCCACGGGCACGCCTTCGCTTGTCGGGCCAAGACGGATGGGGAAGGCGGCGGCGTGTTTGAACTTGCCTTCGCGCGGATGCATGTCGAGGAAGAACCGGCCCATCAGCGCGCCGTCCTTGTACATCTCGTGCGCCGTGACGCTTTCATGCCAGACAGGGGCACCGTCCCAGTCGCGCACTTCGACGCCGAAAAGATCTTCCACCAGAGAGAAGATCCCTTTACGGACATTATTGTAGGCGAAATACTTGCGTACTTCCTGAGAGTTCAGATCATAGTCCGATTGGCGGATCTGTTCGGCCAGATAGGCGCGGCTCCAGTCTCCGATGGTGGTGGCTGCCGGCTCGCTTTCCCGCTTCTTGGCAAGAAGGCGGGCAAACTCGATCTGCGACGCATTGCGGGCGGCCGCTTCCACCTCGTTCAGGAAGGTGTGCACGGTTTCCGGCGAGCCGGACATCTTGTCTTCCGTGATATAGGCCGCATAGTTCGGATAGCCGAGCAGGTTGGCCAGCTCATAGCGCTTTTCCAGAAGACCGCGCAGCGGGGCGACATTTTCCGGATAGGCCCGCAGGCCACTTGCCCGGGCAAGATCCTTCTTCATCGCGTCATTCGGTGAATAGGTGAAGACCGGCTGGGTATCTGGATAGTCGGTCGTGATGGTGACCAGGCCGTCTTCGCCCGGCGCATGGGCCTCGATATAATCCTGAGGCATGCCGGCAAGCGCTTCAGGCGTCACCTTGACCGAGCCCTGGATTTCCCGAAGGTTGCGGTTGAACTCCGTACTGATGCCGGCAAGTTCGGCATTCAGGGCACGGATCTTGTCACGCGTTGCTTCGTCCCGGTCGACACCGGCGCGGCGATAGTCCCGCAGAGTGCGCTGAAGCAGCCAGGCGGAGCGCTCATCCAGCGCGGCGGCGTCAATCGCGGACAACCGGTCAAACACCGGGCGCGAAAGGGAAACCTGGGTGGTGATGTCCATCGCTTTCTGCTGGCAGTCTTCGCCGGCGGTGCGGATTTCCGGGTCCGGATTGGTTTCTGCCAGCAGGCCCGCCTCGCCATAGCCGACCGAATAGATGAGATTGGACAGCGTATCGAAATCCTGCAGGTCAGCGAGGCTGGGCGCTGCAGTGCGGGTTTCCAGATCGGCCAGGATACGCTCGCTGAGGCCGAGACCGCCTGTGCAACGGGCGGCAAATTCGGCCGCCGAGGCCGGATTGGTTTCAATATCCGCCATCATCGCCTGTGCCAGCTGGCGCAGGGCGGGTTCTTCGGCGGCAGATACCAGGCGGGTTTCCGGGGCGGCGGCCTGCGTTGTGCAGGCGCCCGCGAGCAGGATGGCCGTCATCGCGGCGGAGGCAAGCAGGGTGGATCTGGGTTTCATGGCGTTTCCCCTTGGCGCGGATTTGCGGGCGTCTTGCCCGCGCGCGGCATGGGAAAAGTATGGCCCGTCTTTGGGGGCGAAGTCCAGATTTGCGTTTATCAGCAGCTAGCGGGCGGTAAGATCCTGCCCCGGCACGGCTCAGAAATCGAACAGATCGCTCAGGAAGCTTTCGCGTCTGTTGCGTTTGCCTTTCCGGTATTTCCAGTCGTCATCATCATCGCGGTCGCGGAAGCGGTCCTCGTCGCGGTAATGTTCCGGCCGGTGGGCTTCGGGATGGGGCGCAGAAGGGGCGGGGATGACGGTGGCGGCCCGGTCAATGATCTTGTCGAGTTCGCCCCGGTCCAGCCAGACGCCCCGGCATTTGGGGCAATAGTCGATCTCGACGCCGGACCGCTCGGCGATCACCAGGGTTTCACCATCGACAGGGCATTTCATCGGGCCGGCTCCTTGAGGGTATGAAAAAGGCGCAGCGGCGGATGCGCTGCGCCTTCTGAAATGGGGTGACTTGCCCGGCCCTCAAGAGGGCAGGCCGGTCAATTCACTCAGCCGGCCTTGGAGGCTTCGCAGATGCAGTCGATCGTGTCGCCGAGCACGGCATCGAAATCGCTGTCTGCCTGCTGGGCGGAGAGGCCCTCGGTCAGCGCGCGCGAGAAGGAGGCGATGATGCCCGTGTTTGCGGCCAGCTTGTTGTTGGCTTCCTCACGGCTGTAGCCGCCCGACAGGGCAACGACGCGCATGACGCGCGGATGGTCGACCAGCGGCTTGTAGAGGTTTGCCTTCGTCGGCAGCGACAGTTTCAGCATCACCTGCTTGTCATGGCCCAGCGCGTCGAGCTGTTTCAGGATTTCGGCCAGCAGGATTTCCTCGGCTTCGGCTTTGTCGGCGATGGTGATGGTCACTTCCGGCTCGATGATCGGCATCAGGCCATGGCCGAGGATCTGGCGGCCAACATCGAACTGCTGGGCAACGACGGCGGCGATGCCTTCGGCATTGGCGGCGTTGATGACCGAGCGCATCTTGGTGCCGAAGATGCCCTTGGCGACGGCGCGCTCAAGCAGGGTGTCCAGCTCCGGCATCGGCTTCATCAGCTGCACGCCGTCTTTCTCGTCGGCCAGGCCCTTGTCCACCTTCAGGAAGGGAACAACCTGACGCTTCGTCCAGAGATATTCTGCGGTCGGAATGCCGTCGATCTCGCCGTCCATGGTGCGCTCGAACAGGATGGCGCCGACAACCTTCTCACCGGTGAAGGCAGGCGACTTGATGATCCGGGCACGCATCTGGTGGATGAGGGCGTACATTTCCTCATCATTGCTGTAAGCGCTTTCCTGAATGCCATAGAGGCGCAGGGCTTTCGGGGTCGAGCCGCCCGACTGATCGAGCGCTGCGATAAAGCCAGGCTTTTCGGCGACCTGTTTTGCCATTTGTGCGTTCATCATGATGTTCTGTCCCGGTAGGTTCGTTCGTTGGTGGCTAACTGACTTGGATTCTTGTCCGCTTTGTGGCGCCCCTTGCAAGAACGGCGCCGCGCAGCAGCAGAGCGGGGCTATTTGAGCAGGGCGGTGACGCCCGGCAGCTCCTTGCCTTCCATCCATTCCAGGAATGCTCCGCCTGCGGTGGAAACAAAGGTGAAATCGCCCGCGACCCCGGCATGGTTGAGCGCGGCGACCGTATCCCCACCACCGGCGACAGCGACGAGTTTGCCGGACTTGGCGAGGGTTGCAGCAGCCTCGGCGAGTTTCACGGTGGCGGTGTCAAACGGGGTCAGCTCGAAGGCGCCGAGCGGGCCGTTCCAGATCACGGTCTTGGCGCGGGAGAGGGCGTCGGTCAGGTAGCGGATGGTTTCGGCGCCTGCGTCCAGCACCATTTCGTCCGCAGCAATATCGTTCAGGCCGCAGGTGCGGTTTTCAGCATTCGCCTTGAATTCCTTTGCCACGACGACATCGCGCGGCAGCAGGATTTCGCAGCCTGAAGCCTTCGCGGCGGACTGGATCTCGCGGACGGTTCCGGCCAGGTCATGCTCGCAGAGCGACTTGCCGACATTCACGCCATCTGCGGCGAGGAAGGTATTGGCCATGCCCCCGCCAATGGCGAGCATGTCGACCTTGGAAACGAGGTTCTTCAGAAGGTCGATCTTGGAGGAGACCTTCGCCCCGCCGACAATCGCCATCACCGGGCGCACGGGCGCGCCAAGCGCCTTGTCGAGCGCGTCGAGTTCAGCCTCCATCGTCATGCCGGCATAGGCGGGCAGGAGGTCAGCCAGCACAGCGGTCGAGACATGGCGGCGGTGAGCGGCGGAGAAAGCGTCGTTGACGTAGATGTCGCCCAGGGCGGCGATTTCCTTCGCCAGTTCTGCGTCGCCCTTTTCCTCGCCTTTGTGGAAGCGGGTATTCTCCAGGAGGATCACGCCGGCAGGCGGAAGATCGGCAATTGCTTGCTTCACATGCTCGCCCTTGCAATCTGCAATGAAGCTGACATTGGCGCCGAGCACCTTGGCGAAGGCGCCGGCGATGGGCGCCAGGCTCATCTCGGCAACACGTTCGCCCTTCGGCCGGCCGAAATGGGCGAGCAGGGCAACCTTGGCGCCTGCCGTGCGCAGCGACTGAACGGTGTCAATGGCGGCCCGAAGGCGCGTATCGTCCGTGACCAGACCATTTTCCATCGGCACGTTGAAGTCCACGCGTACCAGCGCGACCTTGCCGGTGAGGTTTCCTGCATCGGGAATGCGTTTGAACGAGGGCATGGAGTGTCTCCGATCACCCCCGCCCGGGGGCGGGGGCTCGTGAAGGGTTACATGCCGCCGTTCGCCCCCGCCTTCGCAGGAGGGGCGAGCGGCGGGGAAGGCGTTCAGATAAGCTTCGCCATTGCGATGGCGGTGTCGGCCATGCGGGTCGAGAAGCCCCACTCATTGTCATACCAGGTCATGATGGAAACGAAGTTGCCGTCCATCACCTTGGTCTGATCAAGATGGAAGATCGAGGAGCGATCGTCATGGATGAAGTCCGACGACACGTTCGGAACGTCCGTATAGCCGAGGATACCCTTCAGCGGGCCGGCATCAGCGGCGGCCTTGATGGCAGCGTTGATCTCTTCCGGGGTGGTGGCTTTCTTGGCGACGAATTTCAGGTCAACCACCGAGACGTTCGGCGTGGGCACGCGCACCGAGATGCCGTCGAGCTTGCCTTTCAGTTCCGGCAGCACCAGGCCGACAGCCTTGGCGGCGCCGGTCGAGGTCGGGATCATCGACAGAGATGCTGCGCGGGCCCGGTAGAGGTCCTTGTGCATCTGGTCGAGCGAAGGCTGGTCGTTCGTGTACGAATGGATCGTCGTCATCATGCCCTTTTCGATGCCGACGGCCTTGTGCAGGACCTGGGCGACCGGCGCGAGGCAGTTGGTGGTGCACGATGCGTTGGAGACGACGGTGAAGTCCTTCTTCAGCTTGTCATGGTTGACGCCGTAGACAACCGTGAGGTCTGCGCCGTCAGCCGGGGCCGAAACCAGCACGCGCTTGGCGCCGGCGGCGAGGTGCGCGGAGGCCTTGTCCTTGGAGGTGAAGATGCCGGTGCATTCCATCGCGATATCGACGTCGAGTTCCCGGTGGGGCAGATCCTTCGGATCACGGATGGCCGTCACGAGGATCGGCTTGCCGTTGATGACAATCTTGTCACCATCGACCTTCACATCGGCCGGGAAACGGCCATGGACCGAATCGAAGCGGAGCAGGTGGGCATTGGTTTCGACAGGTCCGAGATCGTTGATGGCCACCACTTCGATATCGGTGCGTCCATGCTCGATGATCGACCGAAGAACCAGTCGGCCGATGCGGCCGAATCCGTTGATGGCTACACGAACGGTCATCTTTATTTCTCCTCTTGGGCGAGCAAATTCACAGGCTTGCGCCCCTTTAAATGGGTGTGTCGGCCCCGTCCACCCCACACGATGCGGCACCGCGACGCGAAACGGGACAAACGGGAATTCATCCTTGCTGCTTGCAAGCTGCGTGCTAGTCCGGAGGGGAGACAGGCGGCGCAGAGACGCTGCGGGGAGACAACGATGACAATGCCTGAAACGGCGCAGTCTGGCGCCCAGCGCCGCTCCTTGGCCGTCTGGATCATCTTCACCGTGCTGACAATTCTGTGGGCAGGCGCCTATGGTTTGACCCGTATTGCCGTCGGCACAGGCACTGCAGAAGGCCTCCCCCCCGAATGGGTACTCCCTGGGCGGCTGACCGGCGGGGCGATCTTTCTGCTCACCCTGATGTTCGTACTCGGAAAGCGTCTGCCGCCGCTGAGCGATCGGCGCCGCTGGGCTGTCATCGTTGCCATGGGGTTCATCGGCTCGCTGATCCCCTTCTTTCTGATCACCGTGGCGCAGGAGACGGTGGATTCCAGCCTGGCGGCGCTCTACACGGCGGCCGCGCCGGTCTTCGTGACGCTGGGCGCCAGCCTCCTGTTTTCCGAAGAACGCATGACCCGGAATACCGGCATCGGCATCCTGCTCGGCTTTGCCGGAGTGGTGGCGCTGTTCGGCCCGGAGGCGATCCGGCATTTCGGCTCGGCCAGCATGACCGCGCAGCTTCTGCTGCTGCTGGCAACCCTCGCCTTCTCGGCCAGCACGCTGATCGCCCGCGCGTCCCCGCCGATGGAGGTGATCCCGATGGCGGCAGGGTTCATCACGGTCTCGGCGGTGCTGTCCTGGCCGATGGTGTTTACCGTGGACCCTGCTGCGGTTTCAGCAGACTGGCATCACTGGCTGGCGGTGGCCGCGCTGGGCATCGGGCCATCGGGCGTGGCGCAGGTGCTGTATATGGCGCTGGTGGCGCGGGCCGGGGCGACGTTCCAGTCGCTGACGGGCTATTCCGTGCCGGTGGCAGGGGCGGCGTTCGGCTGGCTGTTCTTCCGCGAGACACAAAGCTGGAATGCGGCCCTGGCTTTGGCGCTGATCCTGGGCGGGGTGTGGCTCGCCCGGCAGGGCGGGCGCGGCCGGATCGTCTGACTTTCCCTGCCGGATAAGCGCTCGCCTCTCAGGGGAATTCCGGCGCGCGCCTTTGAGGGATAAGGGCGCAAAAAAACTCCAGGGAAAACTCCAACGGCTGGCCCGAAACCTCCAACCGCACGCCAACCGCTACTCGGATGCGTCCGGGGCTTTGACCGGGCAGCGGGTCCACTGTTTTGCGTTCTCCCAGTCGCTCTGAATGCCGGAGGCGTCCTTGCCCGCGAGCAGGAAAGCGTCTTCCGACACCCAGTCGGCCACCAGCGAGGCGCCGTCCGCGCGCCACCAGGGGAAACGCCCGCCAAAGGCTTTCACCTCCCAGATGCCCATATCGCCGCCGGGCGTGCGGGCGTGAATCGCATGCGCGCCGGCCGCCTCGATCACCGCCGGATCATCGCAGGAGACCTGGGGCACATTGACGATAACATCCGGCCCGCCGCGGAAGCCGATCTGCCAGCTGCCCACAAAGGGCGCGGCCTCTGCCGGTGCAGGCTGGGCAAGGGCGGGCAGGGCGGCGAGAGCGGCCAGCGCCGCGAGCAGGGAGACGTGTTTCATGGCCGCCAGCTTAGGCAGCGGCGCGCGCGGGTCTTCCCCCTGAAACGGGGTACGCCCCACCTTGAGGGGCGGGGCGTATCAGATCGGGACTGCCAAAGGGTGCCTATCAGGCTTTCTGCGGGACGATGGCGCCGTGGCAGTATTTGTATTTCTTGCCCGAGCCGCAGGGGCAGGGGGAGTTGCGCGGCGTGTTGGACCAGTCGTCCTCGGCCTGGAACAGCGGCGGGCCGGGCGGGGTGGCTTTATCGTCGGGGTCCATCTCGTTGATGCCGGTATCGGGATCAAGCTTGGTCTCGCGGATCTGTTGCGGTTCTTGGGCCGGCTGGGGACGCGGCGGCGGGGCCACCGGCTGGGGCTGCTGGGCCGGGGCCTGCTGCACGCGGATATGCATCAGCGAGCGGGTAACCGTGGCGCGCAGTTCGCTCAGCAGGCTGTCGAACAGGTTGAAGGCTTCGCGCTTGAACTCGTTGAGCGGATCGCGCTGGCCATAGGAGCGCAGGTGGATGACCGAGCGCAGCTGGTCGATCTGCTGGAGGTGTTCGCGCCAGCGCAGGTCGAGCACCTGAAGCAGGAATTGCTTCTCGATGCGGCGCATCTGCGGCGCGCCGATCTGCGCAATCAGATCAGCATACTGAGCCCCGACGGCCTCGCGAATGCGGCCGGCGATCTCTTCATTGGCCACGCCTTCTTCGGCGGCCCATTCGCGCACGGGAAGTTCCAGGGCGAGGTCTGACCGCAGGCTTTCTTCCAGGCCGGCGATATCCCACTGCTCCGCATACGCCTTTTCCGGCATCGTGCGGGCCACGAGGGCCTCGATCACGCTTTCGCGCATGTCCTCGATCACGTCAGAGACATCGTCAGAGCGCAGGAATTCCATGCGCTGCTCGAAGATGGCCTTACGCTGATCGTTGATCACGTCGTCATATTTGAGGACGTTCTTGCGGATCTCGAAGTTGCGTTCCTCGATTTTCTTCTGCGAGGTTTCCATCGCCTTGTTCATCCAGGGATGGGTGATGCCCTCGTCTTCCTTGATGCCGAGGCGGCGCATCACGGCGTCCATCCGGTCGGCCGCGAAGATGCGCATCAAATCGTCTTCGATGGAGATATAGAATTTCGATTTGCCGGGGTCGCCCTGACGGCCCGTCCGGCCGCGCAGCTGGTTGTCGATCCGGCGGCTTTCGTGACGCTCCGTACCCAGAACATAGAGGCCGCCCGCATCCAGCGCCTGCTTTTTCTTGACTTCGATATCGGCCTTGATCTGCGCGCCGAGCAGCGAGATTTCGCCTTCCGACAGGTCGCGGCCGAGGGCCTTTTCCTTCGCGGTACGCTCCTGCTCCAGGCGCATTTCATAATTGCCGCCGAGCTGAATGTCGGTGCCGCGGCCTGCCATGTTGGTGGCAACCGTCACAGCGCCGGGCACGCCGGCTTCGGCCACGATGAAGGCTTCCTGCTCGTGATGGCGCGCGTTCAGAACCTTGTGGGGAATGCGCTGCGCGGTGAGGAGGTGGGAGAGGAGTTCGGATTTCTCGATCGAGGCGGTGCCCAGGAGGATCGGCTGGCCCTTGGCATTGGCCGCGCGCACTTCCTTGATGATCTCGGCATATTTTGCCTTGGCGGTGCGGTAGACGACATCATCCTCATCGATCCGGCGAACAGGTCTGTTCGTAGGCAGATCAACCACTTCCAGCTTGTAGATGTCGGCAAATTCCGAAGCCTCGGTCAGCGCCGTACCGGTCATGCCGGCGAGCTTCTTGTAGAGGCGGAAATAGTTCTGGAAGGTGATCGAAGCCAGCGTCTGGTTTTCCGGCTTGATCTCGACGCGCTCTTTCGCCTCGATGGCCTGGTGCAGGCCTTCGGAGAGGCGGCGGCCTTCCATCATCCGTCCACTGAACTCGTCGATCAGCATTACCTGATCGTCCTTGACGATGTAGTCCTTGTCGCGGGAATAAAGCTTGTGGGCGCGCAGGGCCTGGTTGGAATGGTGAACGAGGGAGATGTTGCTTGGCTCCCAGAGCGAGCCTTCCAGCACGCCCATCTCGGTGAGCCATTCTTCCATCTTCTCGGTGCCGGTTTCGGTGAAGACGACCGAGCGCTGTTTCTCGTCCAGCTCGAAGTCAGAATCTTCCAAGCGCGGGATCAGGCTGTCGACGGCGATGTAAAGTTCGGAGCGGTCGTCGGTCGGGCCGGAGATGATCAGCGGCGTGCGCGCCTCATCGATCAGGATGGAGTCCACCTCGTCGACGATGGCATAATGGTGGCCGCGCTGCGCCATCTGGTCCAGCGAGTATTTCATGTTGTCGCGCAGATAGTCGAAGCCGAACTCGTTGTTCGTGCCGTAGGTGATGTCGGCGGCGTAGCCGGCCTTGCGCTCTTCCTCGGAGATGCCGTGGACGATCACGCCGGTCGTCATGCCGAGGGCGGCATAGATGCGGCCCATCCAGTCAGCGTCGCGGCGGGCGAGATAGTCGTTGACGGTGATGACGTGGACGCCCTTGCCCTCAAGCGCGTTGAGATAGGCCGCGAGTGTGGCGACGAGGGTCTTGCCCTCACCGGTGCGCATCTCGGCGATGGCGCCGGAATGCAGGATCATGCCGCCCATCAGCTGCACATCGAAATGGCGCATGTTGTTGACGCGCTTGGCCGCTTCACGGACGACGGCGAAGGCTTCTTCCAGCAGGCTGTCGAGGGTGGCGCCATCGGCGAGGCGCTTGCGGAACTCTGCCGTCTTGCCCTTGAGGGACTGGTCCGACAGCGCCTCCATGATCGGCTCAAGTGCGTTGATCCGGTTTACCCGCGCCTGAAGCGGCTTGAGTTTACGGTCATTGACCGTACCGAAAATCTTGCGAGCTATGGAAAGCATATAAGCAGCACCAACCAGTTCGGGTGAAAATTTCTAATCCTGCCAGACATCTTACAGGACTTTTCCGGGTTCTCCCACCGCGCTTTCACCGGATGAAACCACTCGACCAGCGCGCGGGGCAGACTTAAGAACGCCGCCAAAGGGTGTCAATGCGGCGCCTTCAGCCAGAGAGGTGTGGCCCATGACCCGGCGGCGCGCTGATTTTACTGTCCTTTGTACGGCCCTGGCGGCCTTTGTGCTGGCCGGTTGCTCGCAGGATGGCTTCCAGCTGGACGAGAAGCAGCGGGAGGTCAGCCGGGAGGTGGCCGCGCGGGTGAATGGCGAGGCGATCTATACCGCAGATGTCGAACTGGAGGCCGTGGCGCGGGGGCTGGTGGTGTCCGGCGCCGCGCTGCGCAGCGGGGACGAGGCCTACAAACAGGTGCTCGACCAGCTGATCGATCAGAAGCTGATGGCGCAGGAAGCCGAGCGCCTGGGGCTGGAGAAAGACCCCGCCGCCCAGCGCCGCCTGGAGATGGCGCAGGAGCGGATCATGGGGAACCTTCTTGTGGAAAGCGTGGTGGCCCAGCAGGTCACCGACGAGATGATCGACCGGATGTATGCCGAGCAGGTGCGCCTGCAGCAGGTGAACGACCAGGTGTCGGTGGCGCATATCGTGACGGAGTCCGAGGAGGAGGCCGAGGCCGTCTGGCTGCGCGTGCAGGCGGGCGAGCCGTTCGAGGGGCTTGTCTTCAACCATTCCAAGGACAGCGCCACCCGGATGGAAAATGGCGACCTTGGCTATGTGGCGCCCAATGATCTGCCCGATCCCTATCCGGTGGTGATTGCCAACACGCCGGTCGGCGAGGTGTCGGCGCCCTTCCAGGTGGAGGACAGCTGGCGCCTCTTGAAGGTCAAGGACCGGCGCACCGAACCGCCCAAGACGCGTGAGGAAATGCGGCCCGAGATCGCCACCTTCCTGACGCTCAGCGAAGTCAGCCGCATTCTCCGCCGCCTGCGTACCGAGGCGAGCATCGAGAAAGTGGACGGCCAGACCTATACGCCGGAAAACGCGCCCGCGCCGGCCAAAGCCCTTACCGGAGATGAACTGTGAACCTGACCCCTTCGCCCTTTGCCCCTGCCTCCTTTCCGGCGCTGCCGGCTGTACGCGGCCTCAAGGCGGCCGCCGGCAGCCGCGGCTTCTATGCGCGCCGGGGCATCACGCGCGACGATGTGTTTCTGGTGGTGTTCGACCCCGGCACGGCCTGCGGCGGGGTGTATACCCGCTCGCTGACGGCGTCGGCCGATGTGCGCTGGTGCCGGCAGGCGCTGGAGCAGGGCGGGGGGCAGGCGGCCGCTTTGGTGGCCAATTCCGGAAACTCCAACGCCTTCACCGGCCCCAAGGGCGTGCTCAAGAACGAGGCGACCCTGGCGGCGCTGACGCAGACCCTCGGCGTGAAGAAGGAGCATTGCTTCCTGGCCGCTACCGGTGTCATCGGCGAGCCGCTGTCTGACCCCAACTATGTGGGCGCCTTTGTGCCGGACCTGGCCGCAAAGCTCGGCGCGCCGGACTGGGAAAGGCTCGCCCGCGCCTTCATGACGACGGACACCTATCCCAAGGGCGCGGGCACCGTGGCCAGCATTGACGGCGCCGAAGTGCGCTTTGCCGGCATCGCCAAGGGATCGGGCATGATCGCGCCGAACATGGCGACGATGCTGTCCTATGTGTTCACCGATGCGGCCATCGCGCCCGAGCTGCTGCAGACGGCGCTGCGCCAGGTGGCGGATGAGACGTTCAACGCGATCACGGTGGACGGCGACACGTCCACCTCCGACACGCTGATGGTGTTTGCCACCGGGGCGAGCGGCATGGCGCCGGTCACTTCGGAAGAAGACCTGCGCTTCCGCGCCTTCACGGCCGCGCTGAAAGAGGTTTGCCTCGACCTTGCCATGCAGGTGGTGAAGGATGGGGAGGGGGCGAGCAAGGTGGCCAAGATCACCGTGGAAGACGCGGCCTCACCTGCCTCTGCCAAGAAGATTGCCTGCGAGATTGCCAACTCTCCGCTGATCAAGACCGCGATGGCGGCGGGCGACGCAAACTGGGGCCGGATCGTCATGGCCGTGGGCAAGGCATATGAACCGATCGAGCTGGAAAGCCTCGCCATCTGGTTTGACGATGTGCAGGTGGCCAAGGGCGGGGCGCGCGCGCCCGATTATGATGAGGCCGCCGCTAGCGCTGTGTTTGCCAGAAGCGAGTTTGCCATCCGCGTTTCGGTGGGCGTGGGGACGGGCCGGGCAACGGTTTGGACCTGCGACCTCACCCATGGCTATGTCGATATCAACGGCGCCTACCGGACATGAGCCGGCGCCTCTTGCTGGTGGTTGCGGCCGCGCTGATCGACGAGGCGGGACGGATCCTCCTGGCACAGCGCCCGGAGGGCAAGCAGCTCGCCGGGCTCTGGGAGTTTCCGGGCGGCAAGATCGACCCCGGCGAGACGCCCGAAGCGGCGCTGGTAAGGGAGCTGGCCGAGGAATTGTCGATCACGGTTAAGGAAGAGGAACTGAAGCCGCTGACATTTGCGAGCTTCACTTACCCTGACTTTCACCTGTTGATGCCATTGTACGCGTGTGAAAGCTGGACCGGGACGATCCATCCGCGCGAGGGGCAAGCCATCGCCTGGGTAGAGCCTGCAAGGCTGCGAGAGTATCCTGCGCCACCGGCAGATTTGCCCCTGTTCGACTGGCTGATGGAGCAAGCATTTGCGGAGCGGTGATGCCCCTGTTGAAGACCCTGTTCCGGAAGCTTGCGGCCGATGAGGCTGGCGGCACCGCGATTGAATATGGTCTGATTGCCGCGCTGATCGTGGTTGCGCTGCTGGGCGGGCTGACGGCGGTGACCGATGCCAACAACGCCAATTATGATCTGATCGAGGAAAAGCTCGTCGTCTGACGCGCCCGCTCAGCTCTCTTCCTGTTCTGTCCCTTCACTGTCCGGCCTTCCGGCGCGCCGCACTGCGTCTGCCATGCTGGCCCTGGCGCTGCCCGGTTTCAGGGGCTGGGGCTGGCCCGGCGCCGGCGCCCAGCCTGACAGGTGGACAATCTCGAATGTGGCACGCACGCGGCCATCGGGATCGGAGAATCGCTCCTTGTAAAGATCCATCGCCCGCGCCAGCACCCGCCGGGGCAGCGGACGGCTGACGCCGCGCACAAAAGCGGCGCGTTCCCCCATCCCTTTGAGATCGCGCAGCAACGCTTCCGGCGTCTTGTAGCGCACGGTTACCGTATCGCGGTCGACCACCGGCAGGGCAAAGCCCGCGCGTTGCAGCAGGCCCGCCATGTCCCGCAGGCCGGGCAGGGGGGAGAGGCGGGGGCTGAGGCCGCCGGTCAGCTCTGTCTCCGCCTCGCTCATCACCTCCCGCAGCTCGGCCAGCGTGCCGGCGCCAAACAGCGCGCCGAGGAAAAGACCATCGGGTTTCAGGATGCGGCGGATCTGGACCAGGGCGCCGGGCAGGTCGTTCACCCAGTGAAGGGTGAGGGGCGAGACAACCAGATCGAACCGTTCCGGTTCAAACTGCAGGGCTTCCTCATCGGCAAAGACGGCTTCCAGGCCGCCCGCGGCGGCGGCGTTCAGAAAGAGGTCTGCCGTGTCGCTGACGATGGCCGATTTTGTCCGGTTTTGTCCAAGAAGTGTCCGGGAAAGTCCGCCATCGGCCCCGCCCAGTTCCAGCATTGTCTCGAAAATACGCGGCGTGTCGGCCACCCGCGTTTCAAGATCGCTCGACACGCGGGCGCGCAGGAAGTCATAGTCTTGATAGTGGCGCGCAAAGGCCTGACGCCGCCGGCGCAGCTTGTCGCGGTCAAAGATCTGCGGCGGAGACGGGGATTGAGGGGAGGGGGGCATGAGCGGGGATATGAAGGCTGGCACGCTCGCGGCCAAGAGCCTATTCCGCCAGACGCGGGATTTCCTCTGGCCGCCCCGGTCTCTGATCAGCGGCGACCGGGGCGAAGGCGCCGGACCGCTGAAGCCCGACGAGTTCACGAAAATCCGTTTCATTACAGAGCCGGTCTGCCATCGCTGCGGCGTGCCGCAAGACTATGATGCCGGCCCGGAAGCCGAATGCGCCGCCTGTATCGCCCGCCCGCCCAGATGGGGCCGGGCCCGCGCGGCCTTCGTCTATGACGACATCTCCCGCCGCCCGGTGCTGGACCTGAAGCGCGCCGGCCGCCGGGACGGGCTGGAAATTCTGGCGGGATGGATGCTGCAGGCGGGCGCCCCGCTGGTGGAAGAGGCCGAGGTGATCGTGCCCGTGCCGCTGCATTATACGCGCCTCGTGATGCGCGGCTTCAACCAGTCGGCCTGGCTGGCGCAGGCTATCGGTCAGGTTTCCGGCCGGCGTGTCTGCGTGGACGGTTTGAGGCGTACGCGGCGTACACCCAGCCAGGCAGGCCTTTCGACCCGCGCGCGGCGCCGCAATGTGACGGGCGCGTTTGATGTGCGCCCGTCCCGCCGGAAGCTTGTTGAAGGAAAGCGCGTGCTGCTGGTGGACGACGTGCTGACGACCGGGGCGACGCTGAACGCCTGCGTGCGGGCCCTGAAACGGGCAGGCGCGCGGCAGATCGACGTTCTGGTGCTGGCACGCGTTGTCCGCGCTACGGATGTCACCATATAACGGCTTGATGACATTTCGGCCTGAGAATGACCGGAAATGTCTAGGTTTTGACGAAAGGATTTCGCGTCATGGCGAAGGTTACGATCTACACCCGTCAGTTCTGCCCTTACTGCACCCGCGCTGTTGCGCTGCTCAAGGAAAAGGGCGCCGACTTCAAGGAAATCGACGCCGGCATGGACCCCAAACTGCGCGAGGAAATGATCCAGCGCTCGAATGGCGGGCGCACCTTCCCGCAGATCTTTGTGGGCGAGGCCCATATCGGCGGCTGTGACGACATGATGGCGCTGGACCGGGCAGGCAAGCTCGACCCGATGCTGGCGCAAGCCTAAAGGCGGAGCGTTCGCGGTGATTCTCTACGCGCTGATCTGTGGTGATTGCGATCACGAGTTCGAGGGCTGGTTTGCCAGCTCCGAAGCGTTTGACCGCCTGTCAAAGCGCAAGCAGATCGATTGCCCGGAATGCGGCGGCCACAAGGTGGGCAAGCAGATCATGGCGCCGGCCGTGCGCCCGTCCGACAAGGCCCTGCCGGGCAAGATCGACGAGGAGGCGCTGATGAAGGAATTCGTCCGCCGCGCCCGCGAACATGTCTCGCAGAACTTTGATTATGTGGGCGATGATTTCGCCGAAGAGGCCCGCGCCATCTATTATGGCGAGCAGGACCACCGCCCGATCTGGGGCGAGACGACGCCCGAAGAGCGCGAGGCGCTGGCCGATGAAGGCATTCCGGCGATGCCGCTGCCCGCGCCCTTTGCGCCCAAACCGCCCAAATCCGCAAAACGTAAACAGCCGCTCAATTGACGGCGCGCGCTTTGCCGCGCTTGAACGTGGCAAAGGGCTTGGGTAGAAGGCGGCCTGTCAGTTATCTGAAGTCATAGTTTGAAGTCGGGGAGGCCCTCATGGCGAGCCAGGAATATCATCGCGGTGAAATGGACATCCACGGCCAGAAAGCCACTTGGGATGGCTTCATCACCGGCTCCACCTGGGGCTCGCTGATCACCATCATGGTGGTGGGCTATGCGACTTTGGCCATCGCCATCGGCCTCAACTGGATGGTTGCCCTTGGCCTGATGGCCATCCTCGGCTTCGGTGCCGGCCTCTTCCTCAACCTCGGCGGCCGCTGGATGGCGACGGTTGTGGTGATGATCGGCCTTGCGCTGGTTGTGCAGGCTTTCATCTGGCTGTTTGGCGTTCTTCTCTAGAAAACGCCTGAGGAATTTGAGGGCGCGGTTAACGCCGCCGCAAAGCCTTCTGCCGCATACCCTCTTGAACTTTATCGAAACTCGCTAAAGTTGAGAGTCTGTCCGGTTCTGGGAGGCCGCCTTTGAGCGACGCGCCACTTATCCTGTCACACGCAACCAAGCGATTCGGCGCGTTTACCGCCGTGAGCGACCTGTCATTCGAGGTGCCTGCCGGTCAGATCATCGGCTTTCTTGGCCCCAATGGGGCGGGCAAGTCGACCAGCCTGCGCATGTCGCTGGGCGTGATGGCGCCGGATGAGGGCGAGGTGCGCCTGTTTGGTGCCCGGCCGGAGCTGAAGAGCCTGAAGCGCGTGGGCTTCCTTCCCGAAGAGCGCGGCCTCTACAAGAAGATGACCGCCCGCGACACGATCATCTATTTCGGGCGCCTGAAGGGCCTCAGCGCCAGTGACGCGCGGGCCCGCGCGGATGAGCTGCTGGAGGCCACAGGCCTTGGCAAGTTCCGCACGACGCGCATCTCCAAACTCTCCAAGGGCATGGCGCAGAAGGTGCAGATCCTCTCCACGCTGGCCCACCGGCCGGATTTTCTCATTCTCGATGAGCCCTTCTCCGGCCTTGACCCTGTGAACCAGCAGACGCTGGAAGACCTGATCAAGGCAGAGCATGCGCGCGGGGCCACGATCCTCTTCTCCACCCATGTGATGGAACATGCCGAGCGGCTGTGCGACCGAATCGTGATGCTGGCGCGGGGCCGCAAGGTGCTCGATGGCACGCTGGAAGAGGCCTATGCGACGCTGGGCAGCGGCGCGCGGATCACGCTGGAGCCGGGCTTTGATCTTGCCGCCGCGCTGACGCCGAAGGGCTTTGGTGTGCACCGGGCTGCTGACAAGGGGCCGGGCGAAGCCTGGCGGGTGGATCTGGCGCCGGGGCAGGGGCCGCAGGATGCGCTGCGCGCCGTGCTGGAGGCGGGCGCGCCGATCATCGGCTTCCAGCCGGAAGAGGCGCGGCTGCGCGATGTGTTTGTCTCGCTGGTAGGCGAAGCGGAAGCCGCAGCGCTGGATACCCTTGCGGTGCCGGCGGAAGGGGAGGTTGTCTGATGCGCAACATCTATCTGGTCTTCCGGCGGGATTATCTTGGCTATGTCAAAGCCTGGGGCTTCTGGCTGAGCCTGGCGGCGGTGCCCCTTTTCCTCATCGTGGGCGCGAGCTTCGGGTATTTCGCCGCGACGGCCTCACCGGTGCGCTATTTCGCGGTGGTGGAGCCAACCCGCATCTATGCCGATGCCATCGAGGGCGAGTTCCAGCGCCGCAGCAGCGAAGCCGCCGCCGAGGCAAGAGCGCTGGCCGAGCAGATGAACATTCCGCTCGCCGAAGCGCAGGATCAGGTGGCCGACGCGGCCGGGGGGCGGAAGTTCATCGAAGTGCCCGCGCCCGCGCGCACGCTGGAGGAATTGCGCCCCTGGCTGACGGGGGAGCGCATGATCGCCGGCCCGGCGGGCGAGCGCCCGCTATTTGCCGTGTTCATACTTTCCGAGGACGGATCACAGCTGGAATACTGGAGCGGGGACGTGAATGTCGACACGCTGCAGCGGACGGCGGAGATCGCCATGCGCGATCTCAGCCGGCGGGACGCGCTGGCCGCCTCCGGCCTCAATCCGGATTTCCTGAAGCAGGCAGATGCCGCGGCCATCAAGGTGCCGGCCTTCCGTCTCAACGCCACGCAGGCGGGGGAAAGCGGCGCGGAAGTGACGATGGCAGACCGGGCGCCGGCAATCGTATCTGCCGCGCTGGCCTATTTCCTGTGGCTGATGATCTTCTCGATCATCCAGTACCTGTTGATGGGCACGATCGAAGAGCGCTCCAATAAGATCTTTGATACGCTGCTCACCTCGGTGCAGCTGCCCCAGCTTCTGGCGGGGAAGATGCTGGCGGTGTTTGCGGTGACCTCGACGATGATGCTGTCCTGGTCGCTGTTCGGGATTGTGGGGTCTGCCGTTTCGGCCAGCCAGGTGCCCGGCATGGCGGACATGATCCAGCCCTTCATTGCGGCGGTCACCGATCCCAAGCTGATCCTTCCCGCGCTGGTCAGCTTCGTGCTCGGCTACATTCTCTATGGCACGCTGTTCATGGCGCTCGGCTCGCTCTGTGACACGATCCAGGAGGCGCAGACGCTGCTCAGCCCGATGATGATCCTGCTGATGTTGCCGATGTTTGCGATCTTCGTGGCGTTTCAGGATCCCGGCTCGCCCATCGTGGATGTGGCCTCCTGGATCCCACTGTTCACGCCCTTCCTGCTGATCCTGCGGATGCCGCATGACCCGCCGATGTGGGAAGTGCTGGCGCAGATGGGGATGATGGTGGTGATCACCGCGCTGGTCGTCTGGGGCGCCACCAAGGTCTACCGCGCCGGCGCCGTACACGGCGCAGGCATTGGAGAACTGGGCGGCATGATCAAGCGCGCGCTGGGGATGAAACCGAAGGCGGGGTGATCCCCGCTAACGCCGCGCTTTAGGCTACTCTGGCCGCGCCGAGGACCGGCATCGGGCGGTAGGATTTGGCGACAGGCTCGAGGATCTGCGCGCTCCACGGGCGGTCTTGCAGCCAGGAGCCGTAATCGGTGTTCTCCAGCCGCGGGGCGGGCAGGAAATCGAGCGCTTCGGTCACCGTGTCTGCCCGCTTGGAGATCAGCGAGAAGGTTTCGGCGCGGCGGCCACCGACTTCCACCTGCGAGAATTCTGCCACGCAGCCTTCGCGCTGGAACTGCACGGTGCGCTTGTTGACGGTGAACATCTCCGTATCGCCGTCCAGCCAGGAGATGAGGTCGCCGGGCACCAGGATGCGGTGGGAGAGGTCCGCCTCCGGAAACGCTTCCTGCAGATGGCGCACAAGGCTGCGCCGCAGCGGGAATTCGGACCGGCCAATCACCTTCCAGACCGTGAGCAGGCCGTCCTCACCGGTTTTTTCGAGGATCTCCACTGCTGCCACGCCGTGCAGCACGATCAGCCAGTTCGGGCGGGCAGCGGAAAAGAGATAAGTGTCCGTCCGGATCTCGGCGACGCCAAGGCCAAACAGATGGTGAAGCGCCTCGATGTGCGGCATCTCTTCAGAGGGCCAGGCGCGATATTCATACAAGGTGGTGCGCGGCATGGGAGGAACCTGACTTTTTTGTAAGCTCTGCCGGTTTCAACGAGCAAGGCGGCGATGGGTTCCATCGCCTGCAAAAATCAGAGTCAAATCAGGCCTCAACAGCCCTTTTGCCGCTGGGAATGCCCGGAAAAGAGGCAGTTGCGGACAAACAAAAACCCCGCCAGAGGCTCTGGCGGGGTTTTTCGTGTGGTTCAGCGATATGCCGAGAGGCGATCAGCCTACACGATGCCTTCGCGCTGGGCGCGCTTGCGAGCGAGCTTGCGGGCACGGCGCACGGCTTCGGCGCGCTGGCGGGCTTTCTTCTCGGAAGGCTTCTCGAAATGCTGACGGGCCTTCATTTCCCGGAACAGGCCTTCGCGCTGCATCTTTTTCTTCAGCGCGCGCAGGGCTTGCTCAACGTTGTTATCGCGGACGACGATCTGTACTATGGGACTTCTCCATCGGGTTCTTTCGGGCGCCAGGCACCCTGGAATTCGTTAATTACGGGCCTGACAGCCTAAGAAGCGCGGCCTATATCACGGTGAAACAGCTTTCGCCAAGCCCCTTGCGCCGGGAATCGACACATGACAACGCCGCCTTCTGCACTGCTTCGCCGCCGCTGGCTGGACGCCCTGCTTCCAGAGGTCGTTTTTGAGGGCTGGAGCGAGACCGCCGCCGCGGCCGCCGCCGTAAAGGCGGGGCTGACACCGGGCGAGCAGGCGCTGGCCGCCCCGCGCGGCGTGATTGACCTGATCGAGGGCTTTTTCGACGATGCCGAAGCCCGCGCGCGGGACGCGCTGGCGGGGGAAGACATGTCCGGCCTGCGGGTGCCTGACAAGGTGAAGCGCGGGGTGCTCGTCTGGCTGGCCGGGCTTGAGCCTCACCGGGAAGCGGTGCGCCGAGCGGCGGCCCGCGGCTTCCTGCCCTGGGGCGCCGGGCCGGCGCTGCAGCGCAGTTGGAAAGTGGCCGACATGGTGTGGACCGCAGCGGGTGACACTTCTGAAGATTATAACCGCTATTCCAAGCGCGGCCTGCTGGCGGGCGTGATCCCGGCAATCGTGCTGCACTGGGCCGATAATCCGTCCCCGGAAGACCTTGAGTCCTTCATTGAGCGGCGTCTGGCGCATGCGTCCGGGGTCGGACGAACGGCCGCGCGATTCGTGAAACCGATTCTTGATCGGATGCCGCAGAAACAGCATTGATCGCAGCGCGTGCGGCGCAGCTTAATTCTTCTGAATTTTCAGGGGGTTAGGTTGTCGGACGGGGGCGCAACAAACACCCCAGGGGGCTGGGGGGGCTGATGGGTCCGGGGCGCTTGCGAAAGTCCTCCGTCCGACACCCATAAGATGGCCGCGCGATGCGGCGGGGGCAAGGCCGAATTGCGGTGAAACAGAGTCTGCGGGATTAATTATGCGTTAGCTCTACAAGGGGCTGGACGCGAACGAAAACCTGTGACGAAACTGTAACCGAGATGACGGATTCTTTCCACAGGAAACCTGCACCGGAACCGGTCGTTGCCTTTCAGAAGGCAGAGATGCAGCCCATTCTTGATGTCTATGGCCGGTTGGTGATTGCAGGCGAGGCGCGCGACTATGCCATCGGCATGGAAGAGGATGTGGCGACCTTCGCGATCTTCCGCCGCCATGCCGAAAGCCCCACCTGGCGAATCGAGAAAGAGCCCGCGCTGGCCAATCGTCAGGGCCAGTATGCGGTGTATGGATCTGCCGGCCAGGTGCTGCGCCGGGGGCGGGATCTGCGGCAGGTGCTGAAGGTGTTTGAATCACGCCGTTTCACCATCGTGCGCTGACGGCTTTTCCACAAACTCATCCACAGCGGAACGTTAACGGCGCGTTTGCCGTTTAACCCTTTGTTTACCAAAAACTTCTTGCGAACCAAACTAGAACATCATAAGAACATGTCACAAGGAACGGAGCAAGAACATGTTTGGTCAAGTCAGCTTTCGCGGCAAGTCAGGCAAGGCGTGGAAATTCCAGCGGACGGCGGCAGATGCGCCGTGGGCACGCAGTGCCGGTGTGGTGATCTTTGCAGCCCAGGATGCCTGCGGCTGGCGCGTCTACCGGGTGATGGAACTCTCCGGACGCCCGCATGACATCCAGCCGATCTGGGCGCTGGCCGAGGCGGAGCGCTATGGCGCCAATGCCGTGTTCCTGGCGCTGGAATTTGATGGCCACCAGCGCAAGGCGATGGTGGCTGATCTTGAGGCCGGGTTCATGCCGGTCTGCCGGTCGGACCAGGCGCCGGTGCGGCTTGCAGCCTGACTGGGTTTCGATGGTGGTGGCGCCGCGCGGGGCAGGGCTCAGTTCTGAACCTGCGCGGTATACCAGCGGGTGACATCCTCTTCGACCATGCCGAGCGGGCGCGGCCCGCCCATCAGGATCACCCGGTGAAATTCCTTCGGGTCGAATTTCGGCCCCAGCACACGGATGGCGCGTTCCCGCAGGTCGAGGATCCGTTCGCGGCCGATCCAGTAGGCGGCCGCATAGCCCGGCCGCACGGTGTAGCGGTCCACCTCATCAGCGCTCCGCTCCAGGCTGAGGCCGGTGGTCTCTGCCAGATAGGCAATCGCCTGATCGCGGCTCCAGCGCTCATTGTGGATGCCGGTATCGGCGACCAGCGCCGCCGCGCGCAGCAGCAGGGATTGCAGATAGCCGATGCGGCTCACCGGATCTTCCGAGTAAAGACCCAGCTCGTCGGCCAGGGTTTCGGCATAGGAGGCCCAGCCTTCGCCATAGGCCACGTTCCACACCATCTGGCGCGCCAGGGGCAGGCCGGCTTCGCGCGCCGCGCTGCTTTCCAGATGATGGCCGGGCACAAGCTCATGGAAGGCCAGCACGGCCAGCGAGAAATCCGGCCAGTCTGCCAGCCGCTGGGCATTGATCTCCACACGCGCCGGGCGGTTATTGCCAAGCGCGCGGGGAATGTAGGCTGCCGGGGGCAGGAAGCTGGCAAATTCGGGCGGCACGGCACGCAGGCCTGCCTTTTCGGTCAGGGGAATGTCGAACTGGCCTGACAGGGCGGCTTCGGCGCGGTCTGCATGGGCCAGGATGCGGCCGATCAGGGCGGCATGGCCTTCTTCCGTATCAGGATAAATCTGTTCGGGCTGGGCGGCGAGGAAAGCCAGGCGCTCGCCCACGCTGCCGTCTTCAAGGCCAAGGGTAACCAGCGCGCGATGGGTCTCTGCCAGCAGCGCGTCGACTTCCAGCTTGCCGCGCTCGTGCAGGCCGGCGGCGGAGGCGTCGTCGCCGGTATAGGCCTTGAGTGCGGCCGCGTAATAGGCAGGGCCATCGGGAAGCTGCCAGACGCCTGGCAATTCCGGCGCCGTGTTGGCCAGCGCGCTCAGGCTCGCAGCAAAGGCGGCATAGGCAGGGCGCACATTCTCGGCGGCAATCCGGCGCACATCTGTCAGCAGCTGCTGGCGCTCCGCCGGGGTCAGATCGGCGATGCCGGGCAGCAAGTTTTCAAAGCTCACCACGGCCGGGCTTGTCTCCGGCGGCGCGACGGCTCCGGCGGCCGCAAGCGCGTACATCCGGCGCAGGATGGGGGCGGGGGGCACTGTTCCGGCGCGGGCATCGGATTCCAGGCGCCGCCGGTCGTCCTCGATGGCATCGGCAAACTGCGCCATCCGGTCGGCATAGGCGCGCGCGTCTGCCGGTGTGCGCAGCGGATGAAAACGCGCCAGAAGGTCGGGCACATCCAGATAGGCGCCGCGCGTATGGTCGGTCACATAGGGGTAGGACGCGCCCAGTGCCGAGGCGCCATGGCCGGCCATGAACAGGGTTTCAGCGGTTTCATGGGCGGCAATCAGCGTGTCGAGATGGCGGGCCAGGGCGCTGCCGCGCGCCGGGCGCGTGATGCGCACCAGAAGGTCGCGGGTTTCCAGGCGCGAGAGACGCGCGCGCTCATAGGCGGCCTGCGACCGGTCGGTCAGGAAGCGGTTATAGGCATAGCCGGCATCCGGTTCCGGCAGGCCCAGCCGCGTGGCCAGTTCCGGGTCGCGGGTGACTTCGTTCTGGGCCACCGTGGTGAGGGTCCGCTCAATCTCCCGGGCGACGCGCCGGGGGGTGCCTTCGGGGTCTGCGCGGGGGGTGCAGGCAGCCGGCACCACGGCAAGGAGAAGGGCTGTGCAAAGCCCGGCCGGCAAAAGGCGCGCTGTTCTGCGTCCGCTTAAGGCTTGCATGACACTTATATTACTCGGTTTTCACTGTAATTGAGCTTGTTTCGGGTGTTGTGGCCATAGTTTATTTCCGTTACTTCTCCGGCAAAGTTCCGAGGAGCCACGCAACGTGACAACGCCCATTCCGACTGGCGGTTCATCCGCACTTTCCGGTCAAGTTCTGTTCTACAAGAATCCGCAGCCGCTTTCTGCTGAAGATCATGGCGGTCTTGGCGTTAAGCAGATCCCCCAGCCTTTCGGGTTCCTCCGCGAAGCCCATGCCGTTCCGGTCACCGTGACCGAGTTTGGCGTTTCGGCGGCTTCCTACCCGATCATCTTCGTGGGGGAAGAGCGCACTCCGGTCGCCGTGATGGGTGTTCGCCAGGGCGAGAACCTGTATGTCGACAGCAACGGCCTGGTGCTGGAAGACCATTACATTCCCGCCTTCGTGCGCCGCTATCCGTTCGTCTTCGCCACCGATGAAGGCTCTGACCGTCTTCTCCTCTGCGTCGACCGGTCTGCGCCGATGGTGTCCAACCAGCCTGAAGTGCCCTTCTTCCAGAACGGCCAGCCGACCCAGTTCACCAGTGATGCCATCGAGTTCTGCAAGGAATTCGAGCGTCAGCGCCGCGCCACGGTCGATTTCGTGAAAATCCTCCGCGACATGGACCTCTTCGAGCAGAAGACGGTGACCTTCCAGCCGCGCGACCCGCAGGGCAACAATACCGGCCCGGCCCAGAAGGTTGCCGACTATTGGGCCATCTCCGAGGAGCGCCTCAATGCGCTTGCGCCGGAGAAATTCCTGGAGCTGCGCAACAATGGCGCGCTTGGCGCCTGCTATGCGCACCTCGTGTCGCTGCTGAACTGGTCGAAAGTGGTCAACCGCGCGGTCCGCGCGGCGCCCCAGCAGGCCGAAGCGGTCTCCTGAGGCCCTTTTTCTTCGTGATTTTCCGGAAACGGCCTTCCATCTCGGTGGAGGGCCGTTTCTTTTTTGACGCAGGCTGCCGGCATCACGAACCGGCGAGCAGGGCTTTCCCCGGCCAGACGCCCGGCGCATATGTCATGCAATCGTAATTGTGGACGGAGCTGCTGTAGATGACAGGGTTTATCCGGCGTTTTGCCTTTGCCGCGCTTGGCCTTTCGCTCATGGCCGGGCTGGCCCATGCGCAGATGGACGAGCGCCGGGCCGAGGCAGAGCTGATTGCAGACCGGGTCAGCGTCGCGCCGGGCGAGACCTTCTATGCCGCGCTGCGGATGCAGATGGATGATGGCTGGCACATCTATTGGCGCAATGCCGGGGATGCCGGCCTGCCGCCGCAGTTGATCCTGAAAGAGGGCACCAGCCTGCCCGAAGACGCCGTGGGCGGTTTCCTCTGGCCGTTGCCACATCTGATCCCCGTCGTTGAAGGCGAGATCATGGATTATGGCTATGATGACGAGGTCATCTTTGCCTTTCCCGTGACGGTGCCGCAGGATGCGAGCGGGGAGATGAAGATCGTTGCCGAGGCCGATTACCTCATCTGCGAATCGATCTGCATTCCGGAGACGGCCGATGTGTCCCTGACCCTGCCGGTAGGCGCGCCCCAGGAGAATGCCGAGGCAGGCGCGAAGATCGGCGAATGGATCGCCCGCGTGCCGACCGCCTTTCCCGGCGAGGCGCGGATTGATGACGCGGCCGAGCCCTGGACGCTGTCGCTGCGCCAGGAAGGCGGCTTTCCGGAAGACGCGCATATCCGTTTCTTCCCGTTCAATCACGAGATCAGCCACCCGGCGGCTCAGCCCCAGCGTGCGGGCCCCGAAGGCGCCAGCCTGTCGCTGACGCCTGATCGCGCAGGCAGCATTTCAGACACGCTCGACGGCGTGATCCGGATAGATGCGCCCGGCGCTGAACCTTTCGGCTATGAGATCTCTGCTGCGCGCGGGGAGGTATTTGCGGGCACCGCTGACCGGGAAGTGCAGGCTGTGATGCCGGGCAAGGGGCTGGGCGCTGCCGCCGGCGGGGCTGCGCCGCTTGGCCTTGAGCGGATCGTGACGCTCGCTTTCTTCGCCCTCATCGGCGGTATCATTCTCAATCTCATGCCCTGCGTGCTGCCGGTCCTCTCCATGAAGGCGCTCGGCATGGTGCAGGCGGCGGCTTCGGGCCATGCCGGGGAGCTTAAATCCCATGGCCTCTGGTATACCGGCGGCGTGCTGATCTCCTTTCTGGCGCTGGCGGGCGCGCTGCTGCTGGTGCGGCAGGCGACCGGCTCGGCGACGCTCGGGTTCCAGCTGCAACACGCGCCCACTGTGGCCATCCTTGCCCTGGTGATGTTTGGCGTCGGCCTCTGGCTGATGGGCTTTTTTGAACTCGGCAGCTCTGTTCAGAACCTCGGCGGCAGCCTTGCCAATCGCGGCGGCGCGGCGGGGGCCTTCTTTACTGGGGTCCTGGCCGCCATGGTCGGCGCGCCCTGTGTCGGCCCGTTCCTGGGCGCCGCGCTCGGCGCCGTGATCGGCCAGCCTGCCCCGGCAGTGATCGCTGTTTTCCTGGCCATGGGTTTTGGCATGGCGCTGCCCTTCCTGATCCTTAGCTTTGTGCCGGGGCTGCACCGTCTGTTGCCCAAGCCCGGCAAGTGGATGGACACGCTGAAACAGGCCTTTGCCTTTCCGATGTTCCTCACTGCCGCCTGGTTGCTCTCGGTGGTCGCCGGGCTTGCCGGGGCAGGGGCCGCGGGCTGGACCCTCGCCGGGGCAACGGCGCTGGTCTTTGCCATCTGGCTGGGGCGTCAGGGCGGGGGCCTGCGCAAGGGCGTTGCCGCGCTCGCGCTGGCCGGGGCGTTTGTCTATCCCGCCATGCAGGCCAATGTGCCCGCCGCTTCGGTAACCGGCAGCAGCCAGACCGCCTTCAGCGGCAGCTATGGCGAAGCGGCCTGGAGCCCGGAAACCGTCGAGGCGATGCTGGCGGAAGGCCGTCCCGTCTTCGTGGATTTCACCGCCAGCTGGTGCGCCAGCTGTCAGGTCAACAAGCTCACCACGCTGAAAACGCGCAAGGTGCAGGATGCGTTCAAGGCCGCGAATGTGGCGTTCCTTGTGGGCGATTTCACCCAGAAAGACCCGATGATTGCCGAGGAATTGAGGTTGCGGGAGCGCGCCGGGGTGCCGATGTATCTCTGGTATCCCGCGGGCGCGAGCGAGCCGCAGATCCTGCCCGAGATTCTCAATCAAGAACTTGTCATTGGACTTGTCGAAGGCTGACAGGGCTATAATTCGGCCACATGTGATTATTCGAGACAGGAGACGACGATGATACTTTCCCGCCGCCACTTGAGCCTCGCCGCCGGCATGGCCGCTGCGGTGGCCCTCACCGCCGGAGCGCTGATCGCCTCGACCGCGGAAGCTGCCCCCAGCGCGGATGTAGGCAGCTCCGCCCCGGCCTTTACCGGCACCACCTCCAATGGCGAAACTGTCTCTCTGGCAGACTTTGCCGGCAAGACCGTCGTGCTCGAATGGACCAATGATGGCTGCCCCTTCGTGAAGAAGCATTACGCCACCCCGCCGGCCAACATGCAGTCGCTGCAGGCTTCGGCCGCCGCCGATGATATTGTCTGGCTGACGGTGATTTCTTCCCGGCCGGGCTCGCAGGGCCATGTCTCGCCGGAGCAGGCGAATGAGCTGTCCACGTCGCGCGGGGCTGCCCCGGCGCATGTGATCCTGGACGAGAGCGGCGACATCGGCCGCCTCTATGGCGCCAAGACGACGCCGCACATGTATATCGTCACGCCTGAGGGCAAGCTCGTCTATGACGGGGCGATCGACTCGATCCCCTCAGCCAGGGTCGACGACATTGCCAAGGCTGACAATTACGTCACCGCGGCGCTGGCCGATCTTGGCGCGGGCAAGCCGGTCGCCACCCCCACCACCAAGCCCTATGGCTGCGCCGTCAAATACTGACGGGCAGCGCCATCTGGGCTGACAAGGGCCGGCGGGGAAACCTGCCGGCCTTTTCCGTTTGGCCTCTGACGTGGCGAAAGGGTTGCCGCCTGCCGGATATGGCTCCAAAACCTGACGGCTGGAGGAGGCGCCGATGACCAGAGACAAGAACCCCATCGTCAGGGACCAGCCTGCGGAGATGCCGTCGGAAGGCGGGCCCCTCGCCGAATATGGCGGCGCGCTGCCACCGGCCCCGGCCTGGTTCCGCGAAGCCGTAGCGGCGCCCTACGAGATGGGCAAGGTCACCGTGAAGGGCGCCGAAGTCACCTTCCAGCGCTGGGGCAAGCGCGGGGCGCCGGGCCTGTTGTTCGTGCACGGAAATGGCGCCCATGCCCATTGGTGGGATTTCGTCGCGCCGTATTTCGCCGGGCATTACAATGTTGCTGCACTGACATTCTCCGGCATGGGCGACAGCGCGTGGCGGGATGCCTATGACATGGACACTTTCTCCGATGAGCAAGTGGCCGTGGCCGAGGCGGCCGGCCTGTTCGATGCGCCCAGGAAGCCGGTCATCATCGCCCATTCCTTCGGCGGCTTTGTCACCCTGGTAACCGGCGCCCGGCATGGCAGCCGGTTTGAGGGCATGGTGATCGTCGACAGCCCGGTCAATCCGCCCGAACGCCCGCGGGACGGGCCCTCCCGCGCCAGCCGTCCGCATAAGGTCTATCCCGATCTTGCCGCCGCGCTCGCCCGGTTCCGCCTGGCGCCGCCTCAGCTCTGCGAGAACCATTATGCGATGGACTATATCGCCCGCTGGAGCCTGAAGCGCGCCGAGGGCGGCTGGACCTGGAAATTCGATCCGATGATCTGGACCCGGTTTGAACCGGGGCTGGATCCGGCCGAGATGCTGAAGGCCGCCCAGTGCCGCATCGCCATCATCCGGGGCGAGGAAAGCGCGCTGATGCCGGATGATGTGGGCGACTATATGCGCGGACTTCTGGGCCATCAGGTGCCGTTCGTGTCGGTGCCCCATGCCCGCCACCATGTGATGCTGGACCAGCCGGTCGCGTTCATCTCTACCCTGCGCATGCTGCTGGCCGAATGGGACCATTCCGATCCGCACCGCAGCGTGGACGGGCAGGGCGCGGGCGTCTGAGGCCTCCGGCCTGCCTGTCTTGATCCTTTAACTTGATCGCCCGGCGTCAGAGGCTAAGGCTTGCCGCCGCAAAGCTTGGGAGACGGGGACAATGCCAAAAGCGACACTGGACGAGACAACGCACTATTCGGGCGCAGAGGCCTTCATCGAGCGGTCTGCCGTGCGCAGCACGATCATGACGCTGATCGTCCTCAACGCGATCGTGCTGGGTGTGCTCACCTATTCAGAGGCCTTGCCGGGCTGGCTCGTCGCGGGGCTGAATTTCTTCGATACAGTGGTGACGCTGATCTTCGTGGCGGAGATCCTGTTCAAGCTGTTCGTCTACCGGCTGCAATTCTTCAAGCTCGGCTGGAACTGGTTTGACTTCATCGTGGTGGGCGTATCGCTGATCCCTGGCGGATCGGCCTTCACGGTGCTGCGCGCCTTGCGGGTGCTGCGCCTGTTGCGGCTTCTGCACTTCATCCCGACCATGAAGCGCATCACCGAGGCGCTGCTGACGGCGCTTCCCGGCATGGGCGCCATCCTCGCGATCCTGGGCCTTGTGTTTTACGTCAGCGTGGTGATGGCGACCTATCTGTTCAGCGGATCGCAGAACACGGAGAATTTCAGCACATTGACGGCCTCGTCGCTGACCATGTTCGAAGTGCTTACCATGGAAGGCTGGAACGGCCATATGCGCGATCTGCTGGATGAATATCCCTGGGCCTGGGCGTTCTTCATCCCGTTCATCCTGTTCACCGTCTGGGCGATCCTCAACCTTTTCACGGCGGTGATCGTCGATTCGCTGCAGGAAGGCGCCATCGAGAAAGTTCTCGATGCGGAGGGGAAGATCAGCGACGAGCTTGAAGCGCAGGAAACCCTGGAGGCCAAGCGTCACCGGGAACTGTTGCGGCTGATAGCCGACCTGCGCGCCGAGGTTCAGGAGCTGAAAGCGGGCAGGGGCGGGACAGGCTGATCAACGGTCGGGGATTGCAGGAATATACCCGCCCGGCAGGCTGGCGGGACGGGTTTCATCCACCCTTTCGGGTTCGGCCGGATAGTAGAGGACAACGCTTACCCTGGGCAGCGCCTGAACGATCCGGGCATGCAGCGCAATGTCGCCGGGTGACCAGGCAAGGCCGCCCCGGCGAACGCCATACACCATGACGAGGTCTTCCATGTTGGCGAGTTTGGAAAGCGTGGGGATAAGCTTGCCCCATTTTTTCACCGGATGGAATTTCACGTCCTCGAAGATCGCGCCGTCCTCGAAATAGGTGGCGAAGGTAACCGCCGCGCCCCGCTCAGTAACGATGCTCACCTGCGCCCCGATCTGCGAGGCCAGGCGCTTGATGGTGTGCATGGCCTCATAGAAGCTCTCTTCATGCTCGGCATGGGGCGGTAGCACCAGAAGGATGCGCCCGAGCGTCTTCAGCGGCGTTTGTATGCGGGAGACGAAGAGGTTGAATGTCACCTTCCCAAGCAGCTGGTTTATCAGTGAGCCGCGCAGGAGCTCGTGGGTCGATCCCGTTTCGGGCCAGCCGACGATGAGATCGGTCGCCTGGGTCCGCTGCATTACAGAAATGAGGCCGGAGCCAACATTCACGGCATGGGTCAAATGCGGCTCGGTGGGTACTTCGGCAGCCGAAAACTGGGAGCTAATGGCCTGCAGTTCCAGCCGTGCCGATTGATCCGCAGCGGGATTACGGGAGAGGTTTGACAGAACGCGCACGGGGCTGACTGGATCTGAATGGCCATTGTCGCGCAGCAGGATGGCAAGGTCGATCACGCGGTGGCCGGGCTGGCTGTTGGCGCAGGCGACAACAATATGCTGGCGGGCGTTCACATCGACCTTTTCCACCACCACCGCTTCGGCCAGCGCCAGAGCGCGGCCATACCGCTGCACCACGATGGGCGCAAGGATGCAGGTAACGAAGATCATCATGATCGCGCCATTGACGACCTTCTCGTCAAACAGGCCCAGGTCGAATCCCACCATGGTCGCCGCCAGCGTCGCAGCAGCCTGCGGAACCGACAGAGCGAAGATGACATGTGCTTGGTCGTTGTTGTAGCCAAGCAGGCGGCCGGAGGCGTGGGCCGCGATCCATTTGGAGACGATGACCACACCCACCATCGTCAGCGCTACCAGCCAGGCATCAAACCCGCCCAGGAAGATGCGCGTGTCGAGCAGCATGCCCACCGACAGGAGGAAGAAGGGAACGAAGATTGCCTCGCCGGTAAAGTTGATCCGGTTCATCAGTGTGCCGTGATGCGGGATCAACCGGTTGAGGGCAAGGCCGGCCAGGAAGGCGCCCACTATCGGTTCAGATCCGGCCCAATGCGCTGTCGCCGAAATCGCAAACACGACGGCCAGGACGAAAGCAAACTCTGATACACCGTCTCGGGCAATGTTACGGAAGAACCAGCGCGCAATGATCGGCAGTAGGAAAAGAATGCCGGCAACATAGAAGGCAAGGCCCAGCGCCATCTGCGTCCAGAAACCTTCGCTGGCTTCACCGCGCGTCATAGCGGCAATGACAGCCAAGACCAGTAGCGCGAGGGAATCGGTGATGATCGTTCCGCCTACGGCTGTTGTCACCGCCGGATTCCGCGCGATGCCGAGGCGGCTGGCAATGGGATAGGTCAGCAATGTGTGGGAGGCAAAGGTGCTGGCCAGCAAAATCGCCGCCATCCAGTTGAAACCGAGCAGATAGCGTGCCGCGAGCAGGCCGATTGTCATCGGTACAGAAAATGTCAGCAGGCCGAAAACGAGTGTATGCGCCTTCGACTTGTTGAGAACGGCAAGGTCCACCTCAAGCGCGGCGGTGAACATGATGTAGAGCAGTCCGACCGTGCCGAAGAGAATAAAGGACGTATCCCGCTCCAATAATCCGATGCCATTGGGGCCAAGCAACGCGCCGGCGATCAGCAGGCCGATCATGCCAGGAAGCCGCCAGCGGCCAAGCACGATGGGCGCCAGCAGGATCAAAGCGGCAACGATCGCAAAGATCATCACCGGATCTTTGACCGTCAGGTCCATTGCGCTCTCCAGCCGTTCACCTAAGAAGCCCGCTTATGCGGCACTGCAGCATAATCGGCTACGCTGGACAACAGTTTCAGCCCGCGAAGGCCTTCTCGATGACGAATTCGGCCGGGGCGGCGTTGGAGCCCTCGGTGAGGCCGGCTTTCAGCATCAGGGCCTTCACATCCTGGATCATCTCCATCGAGCCGCAGATCATGGCCCGGTCAGTCGCCGGGTCCAGCGGCGGCCCGCCGAGATCGGCAAACAGCTTGCCATTCTCGATCAGCGTGGTGATCCGGCCCATATGCTCATGATGCTGGCGCGTGGTGGAGGTGTAGAGCTTCAGCTTGTCGCCCACCATCTCGCCGACCAGAGGATCGGCGGCGAGGCTGTCGATCAGCGTGCGGGAATATATCAGCTCATTCACATCCCGGCAGGTATGGGTGACGATCACTTCCTCATACCGCTCATAGGTGTCGGGATCCCGCACCAGGCTGGCGAAGGGGGCAAAGCCCGTGCCGGTCGAGAACATATAGAGCCGCTTGCCGCGCGTGAGGGCATCGAGCACCAGCGTGCCGGTCGGCTTGCGGCCGAGCAGAACCTTGTCGCCCGGCTGGATTTTCTGCAGGCGCGAGGTCAGCGGGCCATCGGGCACCTTGATGGAGTAGAATTCCAATTCCTCATCCCAGGCAGGGGAGGCGATGGAATAGGCGCGCAGCAGCGGTTTGCCGTCTTCCTTGGGCAGGCCGATCATTACGAATTCGCCCGAGCGGAAGCGGAAGCTCTGCGGGCGCGTCAGCCGGAACCGGAACAGCCGGTCGGTGTAATGCTCCACCGAGAGAACCGTTTCTTCGGTCGGGCCGTTCGGATTGACTTTGACAGGCGCTGCCTGGCCTGCGGATGCATCGGCGCTCATGCCCCAGGATCTCCATTGTCTCTTGTTCGGGCGTCAGTTGACGCGGGCGCGGGGCAAATGCAATGCGTCAGATGAACGGTTTAGTTTTGCTCAACCTTCGGCGCCGGCCCAATTCATGCGCGGATCGCTGAAACTGTAGGCCCCGTCGAGTTCATAGACGTTCTGATAGCCATAGCCGTAAAGGTTCACATAGGTCGCAATATTGAGCGCCAAGGGCGCCCGTTTGAGCATCACGGGGGCCACATTGTCGGTGAAATTGTTGTTGCAGTAGATCAGGATGCGGCGGTCCTTGCTGCCGATGACTTTGGCCAGCTTCTCCTCGGTGAAGTCGGCAAAGTTGAGGTTTACGGCCCCTTCGATATGGCCGAGGGCGAAGGCTTCTGCGCTGCGAGCATCGATCACCAGCGTGCCGGGTTCAGCGCGCATGTCGTTGAACGTCTCAATCTGAACCAGCCGGGCCTGGCGGTGAGGCGCCGCTTCGGCGGTCAGCGCCTGAAACCCGGCATAGTCGATCTGGCCGGGGGCTTCCTGCGCGTCTGCCATCATGCCGAGTAAGATGAAGCCGCCGCTCAGCAGCAGCGCCGCCGCCAGCGTGGGCAGGTGAATGCGGGCAGGTTGTGTCGGCATGGCGACCCCTCCTCTTCTTCAGGCGCGGTCGTCAGCGTGGGTGCTGCTTGCGGCTGAAATATGTGTGGGCCGGGGCAATCATGCGAATTCTGTGCCGGTTTTCGGGCCGGCTGCGGCTCAGCTTTCGGGCGTGCGGCCCATCCGTTCTTCCCAATGGCGGCGGCAGACGGAGAGATAGGTCGCCTTACCGATGGAAATCTGTTCGCCTTCGGTCAGGGCCTTGCCGTCCGGGCCGAGGCGCACCACCATCGTGGCCTTGCGGCCGCATTCACAGATCGTGCGCACTTCGCGCAGCTCGTCGGCAATCGCCAGCAGGGCGGAGGAGCCCTCGAACAGCTCGCCCCGGAAGTCGGTGCGCAGGCCATAGGTCAGCACCGGCACACCGAAATGATCGGCCACCCGCGCCAGCTGCCACACCTGGTCCCGCGTCAGGAACTGCGCCTCGTCCACGAAGATTGCGTCGATCGGGTGAACGTCCCTCTGTGTCCGCACGAGGCCGAACAGATCTGTTTCCGCCGTATACAGAACGGCTTCGGCAGAGATGCCGATCCGTGAACTGATATGGCCGTCATCGGCGTCGCGGTAGAGCGCCGATGTCATCAGCAGAACCTCCATCCCCCGCTCGCGGTAGTTATACGCCGCTTGCAGGAGGATGGTGGATTTGCCGGCATTCATGGCGGCGTAGGAAAAGTAGAGTTTCGCCATGGCAGGTCTGCAGATGTTGGATCAGCGCAGCGACAGGGCGACGCCTTCGCGGCGGGGGTCTGCCCCGCCCTCAAGGCCCTTGTCGCGCACGACGATCAGGTGAAGGCCGGAGTTTTCGCCGGTGCGTTCTTCCACCGTGTACCCCATGGTGCGCAGGGCTTCAGCCGCTTCCAGGCCGCCTTCAATGTCCACCTCGACGGCCACCGTATCCCCGCGCGCGATGATGTTGGGCAGGGCGGCGGCTTCCTGGGCGGTCTTGCCCCACTCCAGCACGCCCACCAGGGTCTTGGACACATAGGCGATGATCGAATTGCCGCCCGGCGAACCGGTCACCATGAAGAGATCGCCGCCCTCATCGAAAACGAGGGTAGGGGACATGGACGAACGCGGACGTTTTCCGGCGGCAACGGCATTGGCAACCGGCTTGCCCCCTTTTTCCGGGATCAGCGAGAAATCGGTCAGCTCATTGTTCAGCAGGAAACCGCCCGCCATGCGGGAGGAGCCGAAAGCGGCTTCGACCGTGGCGGTCATCGAGACAGCATTGCCCTCAAGGTCGATGATCGAGATATGCGTCGTGCCGGCGCCGGGGGTGGTGGGGTCTTCCCCCCACATCGGGCGCAGCGGATCCCCGCCCAGCACGACACCCGGATCGCCGGGGAAGGATTTGGCGTCGGGCGCAAAGGCTTCCTTGGCGCGCGCCTTGATATAGTCCGGGTTGATCAGGTCTTCGGTGGGCACGGGCACATGGTCGGCATCGGCCACATAATGGTCGCGGTCAGCATAGCCCAGGCGCTGGGCATCCACGAAGGCCTTGAGGAACAGGCTCTCATCGGCGTTCACCGTCGCGGCGGGCTTGAGGTATTCGTAGAGGCCCAGGATCAGGTTCTGGGCAACACCGCCCGAACTCGGCGGGGGCGCCGAGCAGATCTTGTAGCCCGACTGTAACGTTCCGCACACGGCCGAGCGAACCTTAACTTCGTAATTGGCAAGGTCATCCAGCGTCATGTCGCCGCCATCGGGGCCTTCATTGACGGCGGTGACGATCTCGGAGGCAAGCGCTCCGCGATAGAAGGCGTCCGGGCCTTCATTGGCCACGGCGGCGAGGGTTGCCGCATAGGCCGCGTTGGTGCGGCGGAAGCCGGCGGGCAGCGGCTGGCCATCGGGATAGAAATAGGCCGCCGTAACCGGATTGTCGTCCAGCCGGATCACTGCGCGCAGGCGCTCGGATGCGATCACTTCGGCCAGGCGCGGTGACACCTCGAAGCCTTCCTCGGCAAGCTCAATGGCGGGCTGGAACACGCTCGCCCAGTTCGCGCGCCCGGCCGCGTCATGCGCCGTCTTGTAGAGCGCGATCTGGCCAGGTACGCCCACTGAGCGGCCAGACTGCCAGGCGGTGAGGAAGTCCATCGGCTTGCCATCCTTGACGAACCAGTCCGGGCCGGCGGCGGCAGGCGCTGTCTCGCGGCCATCAAACACGGTGATCTCGTCGCGGGCGCGGTCATAATAGACCATGAAGGCGCCTCCGCCGATGCCGGAGCTTTGCGGCTCCACCAGGCCCAGAACAGCGTGGACAGCAATCGCTGCGTCTATCGCATTGCCGCCCTCGCTCAGCACCCGGATGCCGGCTTCAACCGCCCGCGGATCAGCCGCCGCCACCATCGCGCCCTTGGTCCAGGACATATCGCCCAGCGCCTCGGCATCGCTGCCGGAAACAGGAGCGATGCTCGCTGCGGGCGGGGCCTTCGCCGCCGGGGCGCAGGCGGCCAGCAGCAGGACAGCGGTGAGGGCGGTGAGATGGCGCATAGATCGTCCCTTTCTTGGCGCGGGGCTCCACTCCCTCTAAGGACTGAGGGCGAAGCAGAAACGTAGCAGGGCACATAGCATGGCAAGACCGGGTTTGCGCAACCTCATTACCGATGTTGAAGGCATATCTGTCGGCCAGGCCGAAGATGCCGGGAGCGTCACCGGCGTGTCCGTAATTGTCCCGGATTGTCCGGCTCTTGGCGCCGTCTGTGTCGCGGGGGGCGGGCCGGGGACACGTGAAAGTGACGTATTGGCCGCAGGCCGTCTCGTTTTTGACAGTGTCGACGCGATCTGCCTTTCGGGCGGCTCCGCCTTCGGGCTGGCGGCGGCGGATGGCGTGATGGCGGGCCTGAAGGCGCAGGGCAGGGGCTTTGCGCTGGTGCCAAGGCCCGGCGTGCCCGCCACGCCCATCGTGCCCGCCGCCATCCTCTATGACCTCGCCAATGGCGGCAACAAGGACTGGGGCGACACAGCCCCCTATGCGCGCCTCGGCCGGCAAGCCTTTGACGCGGCAGGGGAAAGCTTTGTTCTCGGCCGGGCGGGCGCCGGCTATGGCGCCGCCGCAGGGTTGGCGCCGGGCGGCACCGGGTCGGCCAGCATCGTCACGCATGACGGCCTGACGGTGGGCGCGCTGGCTGCGGTCAACAGTTTCGGGTCGGTCCGGATGCCCGGCTCCGCCGCCTTCTGGGCCTGGCCCTTTGAAATCTCTGGAGAGTTCGGCGGCGCCCGCCCCGAACCCGGCTTCGCCTTCGACCCGGAAGACTGGGGCGCCGCCAAGGCCGATCCCAGCCCCCGCGAGAATACCACCCTGGCCTGCATCGCAATCGACGCGGCCGTCACCCATGACGAACTCCAGCGCATCGCCCAGATGGCCCTTGCCGGCATGGCCCGTGCCATCCGCCCCGTCTTTGCCCCCACAGATGGCGACGTCATCTTCGTGATCTCCACCCGGAAGCGGGAAGCCGGAGGCAGCCGGCCGCTGGCGATTGCCCGTCTCGGCGAACTCGCCGCCAGCACGCTCGCCCGCGCCATCGCTCGTGGTGTATATGAGTCTGAACGGCAGGAGGGACGGCCATGAACAGATATCTCAAACTGGCGGTGGGGACCGCCTTATTCACCACGCTCGCAGGCTGTATGGTGGCCGGGCGCGACGCGGACATCGCTGACTGGCCGGGGATGGCCTCGGTGCAGACCGTGTCGGGCGCCACGATCTATCATGAATGCGGCGCCACCCTGATCTCGCCGGAATGGGCGCTGACGGCGGCCCACTGCGTCGAGAATGTCCGCATCGAAACCAATGGCCGCGCCGCACAGTATCTGGAGGGAGACAATGGCCAGTTGAGCCGCTTCGGCACGCTGGCCGTGGCCGCAGGGCTGGGTGATCTGACGGTCGTGCCGAAGGACACCGTTTTTGCCGTTCGCGAAGTGGTCATTCACCCGGAATACCAGCCCTCAGCGCCAGAGAAGGGCGACGACCTTGCGCTGCTTCGCCTTGCAGGCCGCTGGACGGGGCCAACGATGGCACTCGACGGGCTGACGGGGGCAGCCGGCGACCTGATGCAGCCCTATGCCGACATTGTCGCTGCAGGCTATGGCAAGGTGGGCGAAACGGCGCAGGGGCAGGAGGGCGTCGCCCGTGGCGGCCGGCATGTGCGCGCGCCGTCGCTGATCCTGCAGGAAGGATATGTACCTGTGGTCGACACAGGTGTCTGCAACAGCCAGATCCGGGACCGTATCAATGAGGCAGGACTTGCGGCGGTTTACCCGGATGTCTCGATAGACCCGGTCACCCAGCTCTGCGCCGGCATTGGCGGCTCCGACGCCTGCCAGGGCGATAGCGGCGGGCCGCTGGTGCTGCGCGTCGCGTCGGGCGCGCCGGTTCAGGCCGGGATTGTCAGCTGGGGCATGGGCTGCGCGCGCCCCGAAAGCCCGGGGGTCTATATGCGGGTTGCTGCCTTCGCGCCCTGGGTCAGCGCGGTGACCGGGCTGCCTTTGCCGGCAGAATCATCTGTTTCGCAAGAAGTTTCCGAAGAGGCCGCCCCGGTTCGGGAGGAGGCTGCAGCAGAGGAAACGCCGCCGACGCCTGCAGAGACGGCGGCAGAAGGCGGCGAAGAAGCCCCGGCCGGACCGGCCGAAGAAATACCCCCTGAAGAGACTGCACAAGATACCGGCAATTGAGGCTTGCAAGGTCGCAAACCCGCCTGTATGTGTCCCGCTTCTTCAAGTGGCCAAGCACCCGTAGCTCAGCTGGATAGAGCACCAGACTACGAATCTGGGGGTCAGGAGTTCGAATCTCTTCGGGTGCGCCATACTTTCAAGGACTGGGAGCCTTGGGTGTCAGCAAAAGAACTCAAAATTTGCTACGGGTCCCACTGGGGTCCCAACTGACAGGATGTTTCGCGGCGTTTCCCCGCGTAGCGTTGTGAGAAGAAGATAATGCTACCCTGGCGCACCCACTCGGCCCGAAGAAAATCCTTCGCAGCGTGCGGGCGCGCCGGTATCGCGGCTATCTGTAAGAAGAGATCGCTCTGTCTGCCGCCCGCTGCGAGCCGCGCCGGTCCGAAGAGCTTCGCAAGATTCGGATGAGCGTTCTTTCCAGCCTGCGGACCGATCTTGCGCGCTATGTTGAACTTGTCCGCGCATTGCGCCTTAGCAGGCGCTCGGGTGAGGCTCTCGCGTGTTCCGATCTCCACACCGCAGTCAGCCTGAAGCACAATCATCTGTTCAATGATCTCGCTCACCTCGACTGGCTCGATGAGCTTCTCTCTATGCAGCTTGATTTGTTCGACTGCTGATCTTCATGGGGCAGGGGCGCGCAAGCTTTCTTGCAACCCTGCCTGAACGGCGAGTGTGCGGGGTGAATGGTCAAGACCGTGTCAGCGCCGTCAGGGCAGCCTTGACCAGAGGGGCCGCTAAAGGCCCCTGATCTTTTGTAGTGCTTTTTCTACTGGCTTGGCTTGTCCGGAAACAGGCCTGGCATCCAGCGTGCGGCGAGGGATGCTGGAAAGGCGAGGCGCAACGGCCCCTGCTTGCTTGCTGTCGAGAGTACTTCGCGCTCCAGCAGGGCTGTGTAGATGCGGCGCGCTGTACGCTCGCTCACGCCCAGCAATTTTTCGACATCGCCCTTGGGCAGTTCGCCGCGATACAGGATCGCCTCAAGAACGAGACCCGATTGCGCGGGAAGGCGGCTCGCCTTGATCTCTTCTTCTGCCCAGAGAAGGATGCGGTTCCTGAGCTCTTCGGGCTGCATAAGCGAGGCCATGAAGGCAATCTGATCCAGGCAGACGCCAAGGAAGTATCTCGCAAATCCGGCGAGGGCTTCTTCACTGAGATGCCCTCGACCATCCAGATCATTGCGGCGCGTCTGATCGCAGCTCGCCAGATGTTTTTTGTAGTCATCGACACTGCGGGCAAGCCCGCGTGCGACAGACCAGATGCCGCCTGTGTCGAGCGCATCGCGCAGCATGGCGTAGGACATTAGCCGCACTACCCGTCCATTGCCGTCGATGAAGGGGTGAATCCATAAGAGGCGATGATGCGCTGTGGCCGCCGCGAGGATTGCGTCGATCTTGCCGGGCTTTCTATAAGCGGCCTCGAAGCGCTCCATGAAGCGTGGCACCGCGCCAGGGCTGATGGGAATATGCGCGCCCACTTGGACATAGCGGTTGCGATAGACGCCAGGTTCAATCCGGATACGTTCCTTTGTCTCCGGGTTTTCGACCCAGAGCAAATCCTCAGGCAACATGGCGCAGAACCGGTGATGCGTTTCCAGGATGCCCGTTTGCGTCGCGGCGCGACCTTCAAGGCCGCCTTCGTCGATCCATTTCTGGACGCCGATATGGGCGAGCGCCTCCAGCTGCAGGTCGCGCTTTTTGGGATCGCTGCTATAGTCCGCTTTCAGGGCGCGCTCGATGTCGATCGGATGGGTATCGTGGCCTTCAATCAGATTGCTGTAGTAGCAGTTCATGGATCGCACGAGATCGGCCAGCGCGTCCGCCACACCGGCGGGCAGGCTGGCGCGCAGCCGCGCTGATTGCTGAGCAACCTCAAGTGCCAGATCGGCAAGAGGGCCTCTGCGTCCGCCGCTTTCTGACACCAGCAGGGGTTCCATCAAGCCGATGGATTCCCCGTCATCTGTGGCCTCTATTTTGGCCGGTTCTTTGTCCGATTTATTTCCGCTCATAATTTCAAATATAACAGGATATTATGGGATATGCGAGCAAAATCTTGTCCGGCCATATGGCCGGTCATGTGGCCGGTTTAGGCGGGCTCTCCGCGCGCTCTATCGGCCCGCGCGCTCGATCCGGCCTGCGATCAGTCTGACAGTGGAGGCTGCAACGTCATGCTCTTTGGCGAGTGTTGCCCACTGGCCGAGCGCCTCGCGTGTCTGGTCGATGATTGCTTTGGCATCCTTTGGGGCGAGGCTGGCCTCTTTCGCGAGAGCGAGCAGATGCGCCTCGCCTGGCGCTTTGCCTTCACCCTTGACCATCGTGGTCTGCTCGCCGCCAGGGCCGGAGGAGAAGGTGAGATCATAGGCAGGGGAGAGGGACCAGTTGCCTGCCGCGTCCATCAGGAAGGTGAAGTTCTTTGCGTGATCATCGCGGTTATGGCCGAGCACGTTGAAGACGGCGAGGCGGAACATCTTCTCCGCTTCGCGCACATCGCGGGTGAGCCGAAGCGTCAGCGCAATCAAATCCTCATAGTCGAGGCTTGGAGTTCGATGATCGGCATGGAGGAGGCCCGACGCTGTATGCGCGTGCAGTCTGTTTTTTCCGATGCGATCGAAGCGGCGCGTCGCAAAGAAGCCTGCGCCTCGTTTTGCGGGGAACAGATGGGTATGCGTCATCTCGATACCTGCCGTGCGCGCCATCAGCGCGTAGACATATTCGATAGCGCCTGCATCCTTGCCGTCTTGTGTGTTCGGGAATTTGACGAGCCAGGGCTCAAAGCCTTTTGGCAGATCGCTTTGCCCATGCGTCATCGCGCCAGTTTTCGGATTGTAGCCGATCATCGCTTTTGGGCGCGCGCCTGTCGAAGAGCCGTTGAGGGCGAGCAATTCTCCGATCACCTCATCGGCGTGACCTTCCAGCACCTCAAGCGCCTGACCGGCCAGCCAGTCGAGATCAATGTCGTCGCTGCCTGCATTGGTTTCCATCGCGGGCTCATAGGTGAGCGCGCCCATGCCGCCAGCACCGACATGGGCGAGGCGGTCGAGAGGGCTTGCCTGCGCAGGCGTCAATCCTTGCGCACGTAGGGCGCGGTCAAACAAAAGACGGCCCCAGCCATCGGGCAGGCTGTCATTGAAGACGCCTGGGAGCCCATCGAAGAGCGCGGCATCGAAACTCTTGAGGCCAGGCTGCAAAGGCAGGCGCAGCGGGGATATCTCAAGCCCGCGTTCGATGAAGCTGCGCTCGTATTCGAGATAGATTATCCGGTCACGGATTGCGAGGCGTCCCACATCGAGCGGTCCACTTCCAAAGTCCATTCCAACCCTGATCGTGCTGACGGGCTTGAAGATCATGAGCGCCAACCGATCTTGCGCTTGGGTTTAGTGTCCGCCTTGATCACCTCATCGATCGAGGAAAATTCGCTCTCGATCGGCGTCGTCGCCTTGATCACCTCCTCAAGACCGCCGACAACGGTGAGGAGTTTGAGCAGGGTTTCGATCGAAGCCGCGCCGGTACGCTCGAATTTGCGCAGTGTCGCAAGCGCCACGCCGGAGCGGGCGGCAAGGCCCGCCTGCGTGAGGCCCATGGCAAGGCGGCGTTCCCGCAGGTTCTCTGCGAGCTGGAGTTGGGCTTTGGCAGGGGTCAAGAGTGATATCATGATAGCTTCAGTATAGCAGATTTCCGTATAAATTGCTATCATTATATCATTCTTGTGAGCGGCTGATTTCTGCGGGTTTTGGGCCGCGCAGTGGTTTATTGTGACTTACCCGTTTCAAGGCTTGCCAGGATTTGCAGGATGGCGGCGTCGGGATCGTTCATCGCTGCTGGTGGTGGTGATGATGATGGTGTTGGTGCGGGCAGGGCGAGGGGCTCGCTCTTGAGCCAGTCATACTTGTCCGGCTTCAGGCGCACATCGCGCAGCATCCCGCTCATCTCGGGCCGCTCCCAGAAGTTCGGCATCGCGACCGTGAAGAAGCCCCAGTCGCGGGATTCAGGAAGCCCATAGTCGCCGCCGGTCGCGGCGCGGATATCTTCGACCTGCAGGAGCGGTCTTGATTGCTCCGACCACGTATCGTCCGATCCATTGACTTGCGCGCTCGACACATTGAACCCGCGCACCATCACTGAGGTTTTCCCTGAGTGATGCTTGATGTCTTTGAGCGTCTCTGTATGCCGCTTCCGCCCGCTGGCGTGTAATTCGCATCTGCGCGGCATCCTTCCAGGCAAAAAAGCCGCTGATGGTGATGGCTTTCGAACATCCGGAAGAACTGGATGACATCGTTAATGGTGCGCAGGCTCATCGCAGGTCCTCATCCTCCCGGCTTGCGAACTTGAAGGGCGGGGGCTCTATCGTTTTGATCGGCTCAACCGGCGGCAGATATTCAACGGTCGGCGGCGGCGCTTGCTTGGCCTTTTCTTGCCGGTCTAACTCGATGAGAAGGCCGATGCCGAGAGAGGCTGCGGTGTAGCCCATCCAAGAAGACTTCGTCTTAGATATCTTTCCATCATCATGATTGCCCAGGAGGGGGTAAGTTTTGAGCCGCGCCCGTCGCAGTCCTCATTAATGCTGTGCTCTCTATGTTCCGGACTTACGGTCCCTAGTGACATGCCCTCTGAATTCCGGACATGCCTTTGCAGGCTGTCGATGGCTTGAAAATTCATACGCCACTTTCAGCCTCTGCCCCCAGCCGCTCCAGGCGCTCTCTACAAAGTTCGTTGGCAATGGCAATCAACTGCCCGATCCGGTCAGCCTGCCAGGTAAGAATTTCCTGCGTAGTCTCATAAGAAGGCGAGTAGCGCGCCTCGACATAGGCGCGGCGCAGGAGTTCGAAATAGCGTTTGTAGGGCTTCTGCGGCGGGCCCCATGCGTCTTCAATGCGGCCATCAATGGTGCGAGCGATGTTCCGCAACTTTCCGAGATGGTGCGTGCCCGGTGCGTAGAGGGTCGTGGTCAGCAGGAACATCCGGTAGGCACTCTCGGCGGCCTGGTGGAGCTGAAAAGCTGTATTCCTTTCCCATTCTGGACCGGCGTCAATTCCTTGGCGGCCAATTGTCAGAAATTGCTCTGCTGCTCGCTTCCAATAACTCGCATACTCCGCCGCCTGATAATATGCCTTTTTAGGATCAGGAGCAGCCGGTTTTGCGAGGATGTTCTTCGCATTCCCGTTCCTGTCAGGTTCCCCGTCCTCATAGAGCAGGATACCCTGCTGGATAATCTCCGAGAAGAAGTACTGACCATCCTTGAGCTGACGGTTCACGTCCTGCAACGTGTGGACAATGATGGACACGTCGCGTTTGACGAGCGGGTCGGTGTAAAGGCGGTCTTCAACCTCGCCCCAGAAGGCGCTCATCTCGGTGAGGGCTTCATGGCTGACGATGGCAAGAAGGTCGATGTCTGAGGCGCGGCCCGACCGGCTGTCCTCGAACCAGGTGCCCTTGGCGAAACTCCCGAACAGGACGAGCTTCAGGAGGCGGTAGTGCTTTGCCCGGGCCTTGCCGTCCGCCTTGATGCGGGTTTCCAGCTCATCGAGGATGACCTCCTGTATGCGGGCAAATTCTGCCTGCCGGGCAGGGGGGAGATGATCGAGGGAAGTCTGCAACGGTTCGGGCCTTCAGGTATCTGGCAACGGTGGACATTCTCCGAAATCGAGGCGGCCCTGTCTATTGCAGATTGAGGCATTCGAGGAGGTTAATCGGGGCCGTCCGGGGACCAAAGCGCTGAAGCGTGTCTGGAGGAGCTTGCCGGAACCCCGGAAGTTCATCTTTCAGCGGGGCTGACCGGCTCAGCTGCGCCCCTCGGCGCGAATCACGCGCCCCGCCGCAGGACTTTCAGAGGTCCCCTCTCTCTAATTTGGCTCACGCAGGCCGAGCCGGACCGGCGCCATACTTGTTTCAGGACATGGGCGCGGTTTTATGCGGGGGGCAACCGAGCGATCCTCGCCTCGGGGAGGTACAAGCCGGCCTCGCACAAGGATCTGACTTTCCGGAGAGACGCCCTTGCGGCGCCTGAACAAGCGACGTGCCCGTCTATTGCCTGCCGCGCCTTTGCCGGTATTCAGGGAAGGTGGGCCGGCGCAGCGATAAGACCTGGTTCAAAACCTGCGCCCCGTTGCTCATGCTTCGCGGTTTTCCGACGGCCCACATTTTTCCTTTCAGGGTTGTTTTTACGCTCAACTTTTGTCAGATTCCCTTCAGCATCTCTTCGGAGGGGCTCGGGGCGTCGGAAACCCCGTCAGTGCATGAGTCTGCCCACCCGCGCCTGGTATTCGCGAATGGCTTGCCTGTGCCTGATGCCTGACGCTGCTTGCCCGGTATTCCGGAAGAGGATGCGCAGGGCGTCGGAAACCCTGGAGAAGCATCAGACCTGTTTGCGAGCGCCTTGCCGCAAATCCCTCGTGCTTGTCTGACGGTCCGGCGATGAACGGGCAGGGAGGACGCGCCATGGCGCCGGCAGATCATCGCAGACCAGCAGCGGAAGCGGCCGCAAAGGCTGTCAGCTCGGGCGCACTGAAGACATCAGTATACAGATATAATAGCGCTCGGTCTGATTTTTTGGGGCTGCCCCTCACGCAGCTCTTCCGCAGCCAGTACCGCCAGCTTGTGAGGTTCTGCCGGATCCGGGTACCGGACCAGGCGGATGCCGAGGACATCGTGCAGGCGGCGTTCCTGAATGCGCGGCGGGTCTATCCGGACAAGGGGATAGACGAGCTCCGGCCGCTGCTGTTCACGCTGGTGCGGAACGGGGCGCTGGATTTCCTGCGGTCGGGAGAACATCGCCGGCGGCAGGCCTCGATCGAGATCGGGGAGGCGGCCAGCCACATTGCCTGCGACCGGTCTCCTACACCGGAGCAACAGCTCATGGATGCTGACAGGCTGAAAACTGCACAGAAGATCATTGATGGCATGGCCCCGCACCGGCGCGACGCCCTGCTGCTTCACCGGATCGAGGGGCTGACTTACGCCGAAATCGAAAAGCGCCTGTCCATGTCACGCACCGGCGTCATTGTCGCGATTGCCGAGGCCGTGGCTGAACTGGCCGAGGGGCTCGCCCGCGCGGAAGGGCGGGGCATCCCGCCTGGCCGGTGACAGCCGGGACGCTAGGAACGGTTACTGGTCCGTGCGCTTGGATGTGTAATTATTGTGCATCTCACATGCGAGATAATTGCATGCTCTAAGTTGTTGGCGAGAAGATTGACCGGATAACGGCTCATCGCAAGGCTGATGCAGGTGAGCTCCCTCAGGTCGTCTGAGGGTAAACCTTGACCCTGCTTCAGATGTTGACCAGGCCCTGCGGGCGTTTGCTGCCTCCATCGCCGGCTTCTGCCGTGATCAGCTTTCCCGGCATGCGGGCTCAGATAGAGTGCGCGTACACGGTCAAAGAACGCTTCAAATTCCGGCAGGTCGCCGACTTCCAGAGCCGGGCTGTTCCAGTCGGCGTAGGACCGGCGTCTGCCTTCCGGATCATTAAGGGTTTCCCGCGTCGGCGAAATATGCCGGGCCTCACATTTTCGATCAAAGCGGAGAGGACCGAGGCTCGTCCTTCGACATCAAACACGTGGCCACGGAAAAGCCGGTCGAGGTCATAGACGTCCTGACGTCTGCTCCGGTTGCGGATTACCAGTTGAAGCATCGCGCGGTATTTCTCGCCATGAGATCAGTCATGCTGTATGCAGGGCGTCGTCTCCGCCTGCGCGTCCGGCCATGATCTGGCTAAGCAGCCGGGTAGGGCCCGCGCGATTGAGCCGGGTCATCATCAGCGCGGCAGGGACGCGGTTCGTCAGGCCCCAGCGCTGCATCGCCGAAAGGTGTGAGCCGGACCGTCAAAGCAGGTGAGTCCGTTGGCAGGCAGGTCCGGCCAGGCAATCACCCTTGGAGGCGGCTGCCATAGCCCGGGTCCGGCTTCAGTATACCTGCTTTTCCTGAGGTTATTACGCAAACGGACATAAACCTCAGTATTCGGGGCCGGGTTGCGCAGGTAAAGCGCCTTGCGGTCTTGATCCTTATACATGCGCCAGATGAGCTCGTAGAGTTCGAATGGCGAGATCACAGGCGCGCCGGCGGTCGCGTTCAGCTCCAGGGCGGAAAGGGGTCTTCCAGGCCGGTCCGGGGCTGCAGGCTGCCGGCCTTTGAGGTTGCGCCCGGATCTGTGAGACAGGCGTCGAGCCTGGCGGTGAGGACGGCCTGGTCCATTCCGATGCCGATCAGCACGATTTCCTGGCGGCGGTCGCCGAAGCGGGCGTCCCAGACGCGTTCAAGATAGCGCAGCACTTCGGGACTGTCCGGGCGTTGATCTTCGGGCACGGCCGCCCACCACCGGCCCATCCGCTCATGCCGCACCAGCGCGCCCGCCTGGCTTATTTCTGCCATCCAGTCAGGCCGTGTCGCAAGCCAGAAGAAGCCTTTTGCCCGGACCACGTTTGGCCAGGGAGAATTCACGAAAGCATGAAATTTTGCCGGGTCGAACGGGCGGCGCGCGCGATAGACGAAGCTTTCAATGCCGTATTCCTCGCTTTCGGGCACATGGTCTGCAAAGCCGTAGAGTTCCTTGGCCCAATGCGGATGCTGGTGTGCCTTTTCAAAGTCAAAGCGGCCCGTGCCGAGCACCTCGCCAAGCTCCACTTCGGAGAAATCCGTTTCGATGATCCTGGCATCCGTATTCAGGGAACGGATCAACTGATGGATGATTTCGCGGTCACCGGGTGAAACCAGGCTGACCTTGTTCATGATGATGACATCGGCAAACTCGATCTGGTCCACCAGAAGCTGGACCAGGGGGCGCTCATCGTCTTCTCCGAGGCTTTCGCCGCGATCTGCCAGAAAATCCGTACTTGAATAATCACTGAGAATATTGACCGCATCGACGACCGTAACCATCGTGTCGATCTGGGCGATATCTCCGAGCGAATAGCCCGCCTCATCCCGGAAATCGAAGGTGGCTGCCACAGGCAAGGGTTCTGAAATACCGGTGGATTCGATCAGCAGGTAGTCAAAGCGCCCTTCCTCCGCGAGACGCGCGACCTCCTTCAGAAGGTCTTCGCGCAGCGTGCAGCAGATGCATCCATTGGACATTTCCACCAGCGCTTCTTCCGTGCGGGAGAGGCCCGCGCCGCTCTGCCGGACGAGCTCAGCGTCAATGTTCACCTCGCTCATGTCGTTGACGATGACCGCCACGCGGCGGCCTTCCCGGTTGTTGAGGATGTGATTGAGCAGCGTGGTCTTCCCGGCGCCCAGAAAGCCGGAAAGTACGGTGACGGGGAGTTTTGAGGTCTGTGTCATGGCGGCCTCGACAGGGTGTGAAATGTAATGTTATTACATAATTATAACTCGAGAGGACGCAAGATGAGTTTGCTGCAGGATCTGGCGGAAAAAGAGGGGAAGCAGGAGCGCGCCGCAGAGCCCGTCATCTTCTGCCACAGCCTTGAAGCGCTGATAGAGGCTGGATTAGGAGATGTGGCCGAGCTCGCCCTCTGGCCGCGTCAGCCTTCGCCTGGTCTTGCGGCAGCATTTGAGGCGCTGGACTGTTCCAGCTTCGAAGACCTTCGCGTCACAGGACGGCCAGAAGACGTGCGGCAGCGCGCCGTGACCTGGCTCACGCAATCCAGCTGGCCGGCACTGGTGCGGCAAACGCTTCTCGGGGATGTTCAGGCGGCATTTGCCTGCATCGGTGATATCGAGGCCGATTGCACCTTCAGGCTTGAATATGTGACCGATGATGCCTGCCGGAAGTTTCATAAGGACGATACTGATTTTCGTCTGATCACGACCTATTTGGGGCGCGGCACGCAATGGCGGGTGGAGAGGGCGGGGGAGGAGCCTGGCCCCCTCCATGAAATGAAGCCGCATGAAACGGCCATGCTCCTCGGCCAGCGCTGCAGCCTTGAAAATTGCGTGCTCCACAGGTCCCCGCCGATTGAAGGCAGCGGGCAGGCACGACTGGTACTGGTGCTGGATTTCGAGCGGCCAGATTATTGCTGATCGAGCCGCAAGCGGGCGCTCCGTCCTGTTCAAGATCAGTATAGGGATTAGGCATCGTGGCTTGTCCGCGAAGGCGCAAGGGGCATTGAGGGCGCGGGTTGAGCATCACCCGCGTATACAAAATACCCTTCGAAATTAACCTACTAGTGCATTAAGAAGTCGCCAGTTTATCTGAAACTTCACGCTTGAAATGTACCGCCTGATAACTGGTTTGAATATCAGACGGACCCAGCGATGGCGTATGGCGATACATCCCGGCCATCAGGCCTGCCGGCTTCCCGGTTCGCGCCCCTGCGCACCGTAAGCGGCCTGATCGCGCTTGGCCTGATCGCAGTTATCGCTGCGGCGCCTGTACCCGATGCGGTTCAGGTCCAGCTGTGCGTGGCGACGATTGCCACCTATTTCCTGATGGGGTGGCTGCGCCCGACGGGCGGCCCTTTCCGCGTGTTCGTCGCGCTGCTCATTATCTTCACCAGCACACGCTACATGATCTGGCGTGTCACCGAGACGATGCCCACCGACTCGGCGCTGTCGATCGCCGGCGGAATATTCCTGCTGGGGGCAGAGAGCTATGGCTATGTGCTGCTTCTGCTCTCCACCTTCCTGTCCGTCGATGTTTACAAGCGCGCGCCCCGGCCTGCGCCGGTGTCGGCAAGGCGCTCGCCCACCGTCGATATTCTGGTTCCAAGCTATAATGAGCCCGATGAGCTGCTCGAGGTCACGCTGACCGCGGCGCTCAATGTGAGCTATCCAGTAGGCCGGATGAAGGTTTACCTTCTGGATGATGGCGGCACGCTCGCCAAGCGGACACAGGCCGATCCGGTGAAGGCGGCAGAGGCGGAGGCGCGGCATGAGCGGCTGAAGGCCATGTGCGACCGTCTCGGGGCGAACTATCTGACCCGCGAGAAGAACGAACACGCCAAGGCCGGAAACATCAACGCAGCCCTTAAGGAGACCAGCGGCGATCTCGTTCTGATCCTCGACGCCGACCATGTGCCGGCCGCCGACATCCTTGTGCGGACGGTGGGGTATTTTGTGGATGATCCCAAAGTCTTCCTCGTCCAGACCCCGCACTTCTTTCTCAATCCCGATCCGCTGGAGAGAAATCTCGGCACATTCCGCGAGATGCCGAGCGAGAACGAGATGTTCTACTCGGTCATCCAGAGAGGCCTGGACGGGCTGAACGCTTCCTTCTTCTGTGGGTCGGCCGCCGTGCTGCGGCGCGAGCATATCATGGAGATCGGCGGGATTCAGGGGGATACGATCACGGAAGATGCCGAAACGGCGCTTGAGCTTCACGCGCGGGGATATCGCAGCGTGTATGTTGACCGGCCGATGGTTGCGGGCCTTTCGCCGGAAACCTTCTCCGGCTTCATAACCCAGCGGATGCGCTGGACCCAGGGGATGATCCAGATCTTCCTCCTGAAAAACCCGCTGCTGAAGCGCGGGCTCTCTCTGTCTCAGCGTATCGGCTATCTCAATTCCTGCTTTTACTGGTTCTTTCCGCTCGCCCGCCTGACATTCATCCTCGCCCCGCTGCTGTATCTTCTGCTCGGCATACAGGTCTATGTCGGGGATTTCAGCGACTTCCTGATGTACGGCCTTCCGCACATTGTCGGCGCGCTGATGCTCTCCTCTATCCTCTATGGCCATACGCGGTGGGCATTTGCGTCTGAACTCTATGAAGTGGTTCAGTCCATCCATTGCAGTGGCGCGATCCTCCAGGTTCTGCGCAATCCCCGCGCGCCCAGCTTTGCGGTGACGCCAAAGGGGGAGAATCTCAGCGAGAATTTCGTCTCGCCTCTGGCGCGCCCGTTCTATGTGCTGATTGCGCTGGTCGGGCTGGGGCAGGTGGTCGGCCTGGTGCGCCTCTTCCACGATCCGGTCGGCGCCGGCGTCATCACTGTGCTGCTGCTCTGGAACACATTCCATCTGCTCCTGCTCATCTCTGCGCTGGGCGTTCTTTATGAACGGTCACAGCAGCGCGCCTTTCCGCGTTTTGAAGTCAGCCGGTCTGTTCTCCTGGGACATGGAGACACAGACATTCAGGCACAGATGTCGGATGTCTCGATCACGGGCATGGGCTGCCTTGTTCCGCCCGGTGCAGCGCATCAGTTTGCAGAGGGCGAAACCCTGACCATCGATGCCCGCGAGCTGGGAGCCAGCAACGCGTCCCTTTTGTCCCTCAAGGTGCTCTCTGTATTCGACACGCCGGAAGGCCAGAAGCTCGGCCTCAGCTTCATCATCGAAACCCGGGAGCAATGGGCCGCTATCGTGACCCTGATGTATGCGCGCAGCGAAAACTGGAAACAGTTCCGCGATGCCCGCGCCAATGCCGAACATATGGGCGCCAAGATAGCCCGCCTCATCCGCTCCAGCCTGTCGCAAGCGCTGGGCCACATTCGCGCCGTTACTCGGGAAGTACGTTCATGAAATCCCTGCTCCGCCCTGCGGTCCTCGCGGCCGCCCTGTCTGTCTGCCTCATGCCTGCCCCTGCCATTGCGCAGGAGACGGCGACCCGTGAGGCAACGCTCGATATCTACGCCCGCTACCGGGACAATCCCCAGATAACCACCGAGCGCCTAGAAAATGGCCTCTGGCGCACGCGCATTCCGCTGGCTTCCCTGCGCAGCGCGCAAGGCGCGATCCATCTTGACGGGGCCAGCGCGCGCGAATTGATCTCCTTCGCAATCGCTCCGCAGGCAGACGTAAAGGATGCGCGTGTGCTGCTGCGTCATGTCAGCGGACGCGCGCAGGAGGGGCTCAAGCCGCAATTGCGTCTCGGCATGAATGGCCAGTTCATTGGTCAGCTGGACGGGGTCACCGAAAGAGCCGCAGCGATCAACGAGATCGTACTGGATCCGGCAATGGTCCAGCATGGATACAATACGCTGAGCATCGATGCGGTCCAGCGATATACGCTTGATTGTCAGGATGCGGACGCTGCAGAGCTGTGGACCGAAGTGGACACGTCCCGCTCCTATATCGAGATCACCTACGCACGCCGCGAGCTCAACGCAACGCTAGCCGATCTCGGCGCGCTTCTCTCCGCGGGGATTGGCGGTGTGGAGGAACTCGGCATCCTGGCCGGCGCGCCGGACGCCCAGACCCTGCGTTGGGGCGCCCTTGCCTCTCAGGCGGTCGGCAACCGGCTCGGCTACCGGCTGCCGGAGATAACGATGCTCTCTGCCCTGGATGCGGGGTCGGACGGGGAAGGGCGCGATATCATTGCGATCGGCACCCCCACGCAGCTTGCCGGCCTTGCGCCTGCGGGCCTCGCAAACCTCAAGGAAAACGACTCCTGGCTTTCCATCGGCCCGTCCCCGAACGACCCGTCGCACTTCCTGATCATCGCGGCAGGGCATACGCCCGAAGCCATTGAAGGCGCGCTACGGACGCTGGCATCTGAAGGCTTCCCGCTTTCGGCGTCGCCCTCGGCCGTCATCGGCGCTTCCGAAGTTCCGGCTGCCATTATCGGCAGCAAACGCCAGCCGCTCCGGGCCGATGCAAAATATGTGTTCCGGGATCTTGGCCTGGAGGGCGCTTCGGTGCTCGGGCAGGAACGGGGCCGCGCCCAGCTCTCCTTCGCCCTGCCGGCAGATATCCGTTTCCGCGACGAGGATGAGGCGGTCCTGGCGCTGGATTTTGCCTATGGCGCGGGTCTCGATGGCCGGTCGGTTGTCAATATTCTCGTCAATGGTGCCTTTGAGCGGGCGGTGCGGCTGACAAATCCCGCCGGTGAAGTCGTGCCCGCCTATGAGGTTGCCGTTCCGGCCCGCTCCCTGCGGCCGGGCTGGAACACCATTGACTTCCAGATTGAACTCTCTTCGCCAACCGAAGGGGCCTGCGTCGCCCGCAATGCACGCAATCTCGCCTTCACCCTGAAAGGCACATCGACCGTTACTCTTCCGCCGGCGGGATATTTCGCGGAGCTGCCCAATCTCGCGCTGCTTCAGGAGACCGGCTATCCGTTTACGGGGCTGGAAGCCGCGCCGATGGAAATCCGCGCCGCCGATGCGTCTGCGGAAACCGTTGCGAGCGTTTGGACGCTGGCCGCCCGGCTTGGCCAGATAAACGGCACCGTCTTTACAGACACAAATTTCGGAATTGGTCTCGATCTTCCCGACGCCAACACGCTCCTCGTCGGCGCGCGCCCGGCGCTCGGGGGTTTCCTGCCCTTGCAGAAGCTGATGCTGCCGCAGGCGAGCGGGTTCAGCCGGGAACTCAGCCTCGTTGATCTTGGTGATAACGGCCTGCTGGTCGAGGGCGAATCGCCCAGCCACAAGGGACGTCTCGTCATGCTGGTGACAGCCGAGACAGATGCTCAGCTGCTGTCTTCTGTTCGCGCGCTGGTGCAGCCAAGCCATTGGAGCCAGATCCAGGGCGGCGCCGCCGTATGGCGCGAAAACGCCGCCACGATTGTCTCGGCTGACGCTGACGCAACGTTTACAATCGGCAACAAGGCCGCGCGCGAAGCGGCGCGCGCCTCCAGCGCCGGGTCCTCCTGGAGATGGATCGCCTCCATTGCGGCAATCCTGTTTGCCATGGCTGCAGGCCTCGCCCTGATCGCGCGCTACATGCGCAAGCGCATCAACGGAAAATGAGGCTGCTCGCCCCTCTTCTGCATGCGGCCGCTGCCGGCGCGAGCTTCCTGCTCGTGGCTGGGCAGAGCGCTCAGGCCGCGCCCGATACCGGGCGGGAAGGGGTCTTCCCGATCGGTATTCCGGTTGCGGATATTTCTGAGCCCGCTCCGGCGGAAGCGGCGCCGCCGTCAGGTCCGGCGCAGGGGGATGTTCAGTTTGTCTGGACGCTCGGCGCGCAAGGGCGCTGGCAGGAAGCCGCTGCGCGCCTGCGCGCGCTGGAACGGCATCATGCCGGGTGGCAGGCGCCAGCGGATATTCTGGCCTATGTCGCCAATGGCCAGCGCGAATACGCAGTGCGGGAAGCTCTGGCGTCGGAAGACTGGGCGCGGGTTCTGAGCCTTCTGCCAGCCCCGGCAGAAAATAGGTGCGAGCGTCCCTTCGACCTCTGGGCCCGCGCGGATGCGGTGGAAGGTCTCGGGCGTCAAGATAGCCTGCGGGATTTCTATGTCCGGGTTCTGACGACCTGCGACAATCCTGAACTCGTCGCAGCGCTCGTCTCCCGCGCTTCCGGCGCGCTGGATAGCGAGGGCTTGTCCTCCCTCGTCCGGATGCCCGCTCTGGCCGGCAGCGAGCATCCGGAAATCGCGCGCGCTTATGCAGAGCTTGTCAGGGCAGACACCTGGCTGAGATTTCAGGCCGCCCAATCCGCCGGAGATATTGAGGCAGCAGGCGCGCTTGCGGGCGGGACCGGGGATGCGCCGCTTCTGGCGCAGGCCGGGTGGATGTTCCTTGAGCCAGATCCTGCCCGCGCCGCAGCTTTCTTCCGGGATGCCCTGGCGCGGGGCGCGGAAGCCGATGCGCGGCGCGGCCTGATACTCGCCGCGCTGGCGGCGGGAGACCATGCAGGCGCCCGTAGCGCCATCGCTGAAACGCCCAGCGCGGAGGGGTTCGACGGCCTCCTGGCGCGGGTTGACCTTGATGAGGCGCGCAGGCTGCGCCAGCAGGGAAATTGGTTGCGCGCCGCAGAGTTGGCTGGCCAGGCTGCGCGGCTTGATCCTGCGCTGGCGGGCGAGGCTCAGCTGATCGCTGGCGGCGCTCTGCTCGATGCCTCCGCCAAGGCTTACGATCTGGGCGACCTCGAAACGGCAGGCGCGCTTGCCCGGAAAGCCGCTGCCTATCCGCCGGTTCAGCGGGCCGCGCAGATGCGCAGCGCCTGGGTGGACCTCCAGTCAGGTGACGCAGAACTGGCGGCCGCGACGTTCAGCCGGCTCTATCTTGCCGCGCCCGATGATGAGTCTGCTGAAGGGTTTGCCCTTGCGGCCCAGAAGGCCGGTAAGCTGGACTCAGCCGCCGCCATCGCGAGGGCCGCCGGCGGCCCGCTGGGCGCAAAGGTGCAGGCCCAATATGCCTCCGCGGCCTTCTATCAGGGTGACTATCTGACGGCCCGCGCCCTGGCGCCCGATACCTATGAAACGCTCGAGGGCGTTGATCACACGCTCTACCGGCAAACGCTTTCCCTGCGCCAGCAGGATGGCGCGCGCGGCGAAAACAGAATGACGGGCTATGCGTCCACCACCTCCATGGAAGTCGTGCGCGGCGTAAGCCGCTATGAGGCAGGCGTCACGCTCTACAAGATTGATACCGGCGCCGATGCCGGCGCCGGCCGCGAGAATTTTGCGGCCCCCTATCTTGGCTGGAGCCGGGAAGGCGAAACGAGCCTCGCCGCGCGGATTGGCCTTTTGCCCGTAGGGGGCGGCGCTGATCCCACGCTCACCGGAGAAGCCGCCGCAACACGGCGCTTCGGGGCACATATGGGGGAGGCCCGCGTATTTGTCCGCCCAAGGACAGACAGCCTGCTCGCCTTTGCGGGGGGGGACGCCGCCTCTGGCGGGCAATCTGGCCGCGTTGTCGAGGCCGGCGCGCTTGTGCGTGGCAGGTTTGATGCCGGCGGCGGGCGCGCGGTGCAGGCAGATATCTCTGCCGCTCATCTGGAAGGGCGCGCCACCGTCAGCAACTCCATGATATCGGCAGGGCTTTCCGCGTCTCAGTCGATTGTCAAAGACGGGTTTGATTATCTGGTGACAGGCCCGTTCTATCAGTACCAGTCCTATGACCGGAACACGAACTTCTTCAGCGCCGGCCATGGCGGCTATTTCAGCCCGCAGCAGTTCCACCGGGCTGGCTGGTCGGTCAACGCGCGCACACAGCCCCTGAAAGACTGGATGCTCAAACTGGACGGCGCTGTCGCATTCGAATCCGTGCGTGAGGATACCGCCCCGCAATATCCCCTGCTTGCAGACCAGGGCATCCAGATCGGTGGCGGGAAAAGCTCGGGCGTTGCCGGCTCTCTCGATGTTGCCCTGGCGCGCAGGCTGGGCCGGGAAGTCATCGTGTCGGCAAATCTTTCCGCCACCGCCTCCAAGGCGTTTGAAGACCTGCGCGCAGGCATCGGTCTTGTCTGGGTGCCAGGCGGCCGCGCGGCGCTTGTCCCTTCAGACCTCGCAACTGATCCTTTCTCCCCCGGCTCCTGGATTCGCCCATGACCCCTGACATGACCTCACCCCCGGCAGGCCGAAAGCATAACGACCCTGTATTGGCGCGCGCGCTTCAGGGCATCGCTCTTTGCGGCGTCATTCTCGGCCTGATCCTCTATGTCTGGATTGCCGTTCAAAATGAAACCGGTGCCAGCCAGCGCAGGCTGGCAGATGCCGCCGCCGCCGGGCAGGTGGCTGCCGACGCCGAAATGGCGCGGATTGAGGCGGCTGCGGAGAGGACTGCGCCGCTGATTGCAGATGCCATGGGCGCGGATGTCTCCGCAGAGGACCTCCGCAAGGCGCAGGCCCAGGTTACAGACATGCTTTCGTCCACGCCGGTGCTGGCCGTTGCGGTGCTGGACGGCAAAGGCGGCGTGTTATCCGTATTCGGACCTATGCCGACGGATGCTGTGGGGGGCCTTGCGCCCCTGTCTTCCAGCCAGCGCGCCGGGCAGGAACTCCTGGGCCTGGACCTTGTGCCTGTGTCCCGGCTCCGCGCAGGCTTTTATCGTGAAGCCGAGCTTACCGGTGGCGGGCGGCTGCCGATGATTTTTGTGCTGCGTTCGGGCGCTTTCGGCGCGGCGCTGGATGCAGGTGCCTCGGCAGGCAGCGGCGGGCGCGCGGCGCTTTTCAACCTGGATGGAAAGGTCGTGCGCTCCAGTTCCGCGCCCGGCCGCGCCTTTACGCCGGCGGACGCGGCCCTCGCTGGCGCGGCGCTGGGCTGGCAACCCCTGCACAAGGATCAGGTTTCTGCGCCCGGCCGCCTGTCGGGCAGCACGGACGGCGCCTTCCTGGAAGCCCGCAGCGTGGCGGGTGGCCGGCTGCACATCGCATACCTTGGGGATGAGCCCTCGGTGCTGACCATTGTTGCTGCCCGCAAAACAGAATTCCTGGCGCTGTTCGGCGTCTCCATGCTCGCCCTCGTATTGGCGCTTTCCCTCATCCAGAATGAATGGCGCCGCGATGATGCGGAGAATGAGGACGCCTTCCTGGTTTTGGCCCAGGCAAGGGCAAGCTGCGATCTGCTGGATGCGGGGGTCATCGACTGGTCGCTCCGCGATGGCCGCATCGTCTATTCCGAAGGCTGGGCGGAGATGTTTGCCCGCGGCGTGAAGCCGGCCTCCGAAGAAGCGCATGACTGGATATCGCGCATTCACCCGCAGGATCAGGATGCGGCGCGGGAAACCTATCAGTCCATGCTCGATGGCAGGGTAAACGACATTGAACACCGCATCCGCATAAGGCTGCCTTCCGGCTTGTGGGTGCAGGTTCTCGAGCGGGGGCGGGCGGTGAGCGGCCTGGACGGGAAACCCGCGCGGATCGTGCTGGTTCAAACGCCGCAAGCGGCCGATGGCGCGGCCCTGAAAGAGACATTGAACGGGCTGGTCCAGTCAAAAGACTACGCTCTGGCAGGATAAGGGGGCCGGGGGAGCGGCAAGCGCCCCAAAAGATTGCCCAACTCTCTTTGCCTGCTGCAAGGTTACCTGATCGCCGGGCCGGGTTGAACCTTTTAGACTATTTGGAAACCCGGTTGTAGCATTTGGTATGTTTTGGTGGCGTCATGGAAAAGCGTGCAAAATTCCAAAGGCCCGAGATGCCAGACGAATATGTCGACCTTGAGTACGACCTGCACCGCGTCGAGGCGAGCCGTGGTGTCCTTGAAATGGCTGTGCGCCAGCTGCGCGCATTCGCCCTGTGCATTACTGCCAACAGGACGGAGGCGGACGAACTCGTCGAGGACACCCTGATGCTCTTCCTCGCGGAAGACCGGATCCTGCGAGAGTGCGACCGCTGTTTCGCTGAGCTTCTGGAAGTTTTCCGCCGGGTGCACTCCCGCGCCGCGCTGATGCCGGCTTCCCGCCCTGCGCCGGAACACCTGTATGCCGGCTATATGCAGCTTGCCTTGCCCGAGCGCGAGCTGGCCGCCCTCGTGATGGGCGGCGGAATAAGCGTCTCCACCGCAGCGGGCCTGCTGGGTATCTCCCCGGCACAGGCAGAGTGTATCCATGACGCCATCCGGTGTAAGCTCGGCGGCGCGAGTCTGCCGGAATGGCCCTTCATCGCCGGGGCAAGCGAATATTCCGGGAGCGGGACAGACGGTACCGGCTGACGCGCCTGCGCGCGCATAGGGGGAGCGAAGTGGCAGCGGAAGATGCCTTCTTTCGGGACCATCCCGATGCGATGCTGATAGCTGACCCGGCAGATCATCGCATTCTGGCGGTAAATCCTGCAGCGGAAACCGTTTACGGATGGACCGGGCGCGAACTCTGCGAGATGCGGCTCGAAGACCTCGAGGCGCGAGATCCGGAATCGCCCGCGACATCAGGCGATCAGCAAGTTTCAGCGGTCCGCACACACCGGCGCAAGGACCAGACCCTGTTCAGGGCCCGCATCCGGCAACGTGCCTTCCAATATGCCGGCCGCCCCGCCTTGCTCATCGTGCTGGAAGATCTCCAGGCGCTCTTTGCCTTACTGGAGGGGGCTGAGGGATCGCCCCTGGCCGCGCTCAATCGCGCGCAGGAACAGGAAGCCAATCTCAAGGTTGCCCAGCAGCTGCTGAAGATCGGCTTCTGGAAATACGACATATCGAACCGGAAACTCGTCTGGTCTCCCAGTGTTTATGAGATGGCCGGCATCACGCCTGAAGACTTTGACGGTTCGCTGGAAAAATATGTCGAGATACTCTTTTCCGATGACCGGGAGCAGGCCGCGTTATCCGTTCAGACGCTCAATGATCCTGATGTGAAGTTCCACGAGTTCGAGCGCCGCATCACCCGCAAGGACGGCAGCACGATCCATGTGAAGGGGATCGGCGTACGCACACAGACGGTTTCAGGAGATGTGGTTACCGGCGTTGTCCAGGATGTGACCGCCGAGCGGAACCGGCAGTCTGATCTGCGGCTGCTGGGCGCCTCCGTGGAGCGGCTCAATGATATCGTGGTTATCCTGCGCGTTGATCCGTCCGTTCCGGGAACAGATGCGCCGATTGTCTACATCAATGCCGCATTTGAGCGGATCACGGGCTATGCCCGGAGCCAGGTCGTCGGGCGGCCATTATCCTTCATCCTCTCCCGCGCCGAGCCGAAGATTGATCCCCGCGCGCTCGAGACCGCCATGAGCGCGGGCCGCTCGCTGCGGGTTGAGGTGTCCGGCCCTATCCATCCGGGCCGGCAGATTACCTGGGATGTCGAGTTTCTGCCCGTTGCCGATGCCTACGGAAAATACTCGCACTGGGCAGCTGTGGCGCGGGACATCACCGACCGCCGGGCCGCCGAGCGGCGCGCCGCCATCAACGAAGACCGGTTCCAGTTCGTCAGCCGCTCGACGGCCGATGTGGTGTGGGAATGGGATATCACTTCGAGTGCCTTCATATGGAGCGAGGCCTTCGACAAGATCGCGGGCGCGCCCGGCGCGTATCAGGAAACCGGCTTTGGCTCCTGGAGCCGGCGCGTGCATCCTGAAGACTGCGGCCGGGTGGTTACCAGCCTGATGGATGCTGCCGCCTCTCCGGATGCTGAAAGCTGGTCGGAAGAATACAGGTTTATCGGGGATGATGGCGGCGAGCGTGTCATTCTGGACCGGGGCTTCATCGTGCGGGACGAGGTGGGCAATGCGGCCCGCATGGTTGGTACAATGATCGATCTTACGGAGCGCCGTGCCAGCGAGCAGAGGTCGCGCGATTCCGAACGTCTGGAAGCGATCGGCCAGCTGACGGGGGGAGTGGCGCACGATTTCAACAATCTGCTCACGGTAATCCTTGGAAACAGCGATGTTCTCAGGGACAAGCTGGAGGATCCCGCCCAGCGCAGGATGGCGGACCTGATCCACCTGGCGGCAACCCGGGGGGGCCGATCTCACCAAACGGCTTCTGGCCTTTGCGCGCCGCCAGCCTCTGAAGCCCCAGAGAACCTGCCTCAATGAAAGGACCGGGTCGGTCCATGCTTTGCTCCGCGGCGCCCTCGACGCGCGCATCCGGATACGGCATTCCCCGGCGCCCGGTCTCTGGAGTGTTCAGGTGGATCCGGGGCAGTTCGATGTGGCCCTTCTCAATCTCGCCTTCAACGCGCGCGATGCCATGCCATCAGGCGGTACGCTGACGATTGAAACAGAGAACATCAAGGTACGCGGGCGATCGGGATCAACGCGGGAAGGCGTGCCGCCCGGAGACTATGTCTGTGTTACTGTTTCCGATACCGGCGCAGGCATGGAAGAGGAAGCTCAGCGGCGCGCCTTCGAGCCCTTCTTCACGACCAAAGCTGCGGGGAAGGGCAGCGGGCTTGGTCTCAGCATGGTCTACGGTTTTGCCCGCCAGTCGGACGGTCATATCCTGATCAGCTCTTCTCTGGGCGAGGGCACTTCGGTCAAACTGTTCTTCCCAAGGGCTGCGAAAGATGGCGGGGCAACTTTCTTCTCCCCGCAGGATGTCGCCCAGCCGGACTTGTCCAGAACAGGAAATGTGCTGATCGTCGAGGATGACCCCCTGGTGCGCGAGCATTCCGCCCAGAATTTTCATGCGCTTGGCTATACGGTATCTCTGGCGGCATCCGCTGAAGAGGCGCTGGTCATGCTTGAGGCAGATCCCGGCATATTCATGCTGTTCACGGATGTTGTTCTTGGTGCCGGGATGAATGGTCTGGAGCTGGCCCTGGAGGCCCGCCGCCGCCGTCCGGGTCTCAAAGTGCTCTACACATCCGGATATGTTCCAGGAGAGATCGGCTTCAATGGCGCGTTGGTGCCGGACGCCGAGATGTTGCGCAAACCCTATGAGCGCCACGAACTCATCCGGAAGCTTTCAGATGTGCAGAGAGGGGGCGCGCCGGGCGGCTAGAGGGCTCCCGCCGCCAGCCGGTATCCTATCCCGCGGGCGGTCTGCAGGAAGCTGCCAGAGCCCTTTTCCAGCTCATCAAGCTTCTGCCGAAGGCGGCTGATATAGGTCTCCAGAACTTTCTCTCCTTCCCTGTAAGGCCGGCCAAAAGCCTGATGGTAAAGGTCGTTCCGGAGAACGGGCCTGCCGCCGGCAGCGATCAGGGCTTCAATCAGCCTGGCTTCGGCATGGGTAAGCTCCGTGAACTGCAGGCCGTGCCGGAAACCTCGTTCCTTTGGCAGATAGTTCACCTCGCCAATGGCAATGGTATCTGGCAACTCAGCCGCAGGCTGGCCTTTAGCGCGTTTCGTCAGGCGGCTCACGCGCGCGTGCAGCTCCTTCGCGCTGGCTGGTTTGAGAACATAGTCATCAATGCCGCGATTGATCAGGTCGGCCCGAAACTCCGTGTCCCCCCATCCTGACAGCATGAGGATGGGCACATCGCTGATCCTGCGGATTTCGGTCAGGATCTGCGATCCCGAAGCATCCGGCAGCTGAAGATCAAGGATCACACAGTCCACATCGGCAAAGCCCGGCGCATAAAGAAGGGTCTTGAGCGCTTCGAAGGACTCAAACGTGTCAAACTGGTCGGCGGGGTCGGGCCAACTCAGGGTGATGGTTTCCAGCACCATCGGGTCATCATCTATCAGCACTACACGCATTGCCAGCTCCGGCTGCGGCAGGGACAGCTCTCTCCTGCTGTCCATGATCGGGAGAAGAGTTATTCATCTCTGAATTTACAGAACCATAACACGGGTCCACGGAATAAAATGGATCGGGCCGCAGCCGGGGCAAGCGTCGCCTCTCCGCCCCGGAAATATGCACAAGGCGGTTATCCATACTTCGTGCGGCCGGCCCGGTTTTAAGCGCTTTGCGGCGCGCTTTCCCGCCCGGTCCGTTAACATTGAGAACTACCCTGTTGAGATTTTTTTGTGTCCTTGAATGGAACCAGATTGCGGGAAGCGCGTACTGAAAGGGATACCGGAAGGACGCGCTGCGACGCTAGTCCCCCCAAGCCGCATACTGCGCAGTCTTTCCGGTATCCCACGCCGCCCGACCTGGATCCCATCCCAGTCGAGGTCGGCGAGGTCCGGTGCATGGCTGTCATGGGCATGCGTATGCCGGATCATCGTCCGTGCAGAAGCATGGGCGCTGCCTGCGGAACCTGACAATCCCGTCGCCGCGAAACTCCGGGCTGATCCAGAAAGGAATGGCCCGGAGTTTTCCGGCGCATTATTGTATCCATTCAGGCGGCTTGTCCGGGCTCGAAAGGGGCGGATTCGTCATATCCGCTTTTCGAATGGGGGGTGTCCATGAGGCTCGCCAGGGCTTCCCGTCCGCGGCTGACGCGGCTTTTGACCGTCCCTTCGCTGCAGCCGAGAATATGTCCGGCTTCCTCATAGCTGAAGCCCACGGCGAGCACGGCCACGAGAGCCTCGCGCTGCTTGTCGGGCAGGTGCAGCAAAGCCTCCTGCATCACCTGGAAATCGCTGGCCCATTCCTGATTATCCGCCGCGATAAGGAATTTTTCGGCATCTGACGGGTCCAGCGATGAAGACCGCCAGGCCCGGCGCCAGTGCTGCACATAGGCATTCCGGATGATCCGGAACAGCCAGGGTTTCATCGGGGCGCCGGCGATGAACCGGTCGCGGGCCGCCCAGGCTTTCAGGCACGCTTCCTGAACCATGTCATCGGCCAGATCATCATTGCGGCAGAGTTTCCGTGCGAAAACCCGCATATGCGGAACCATCGCCTCCAGCTGGTGGACGAAGCTCTCACCTGCAGGATCTGCAGCATGTTCAGGGAGGAGCATGGCTGTTGTTCCATTTGCGGATTGGCTCTGTGCTGGCAAGGGGCAGGTCAAGACCAGATCCTTTCGCAATAGCGGTGGCGGAACTGCCCGCAGTGAAGCAATGCGAGAAACGCCATCGGTTTTTGGTGCGAAATCTATCTTGTCTTGCGATCAGGGCCGCATTTCGTGCTCTTTGGAGCAACTGAGAAAAGTATTGATCCCAACAGTTAACGAATGATTTCCACGGGCCCCGAGCGCGCCCGAATGGGAAAGCCATTCAAAAACAACGGTCTATGTATTTTGGGCAAAAAAAGGCCGGTGCGGGGTACCGCACCGGCTCAGGGTACAAGATAGATGGCATAGCAAAAGTTGCTACAACTCTACTACGCGCGTTCCCGGAATCGGGTTCCAGATTATTTCATTGATAAAAGTTTAGTCCTTGGCGCGCTCGAGATAGCTGCCATCTTCGGTGTTGACGACCACACGGGTTCCCACGCCCACATGCGGGGGCACCATGATGCGGATGCCATTGTCGAGGATCGCCGGCTTGTACGAGCCCGAGGCCGTCTGGCCTTTGACCACCGGTTCGGTTTCCACGATTTCTGCGGTAATGCGCTGGGGCAGGGTGATCGACACTGCTTCCCCGTTGAACATCTGCAGGCTGACAGCCATGTTTTCCTGCAGATAGGCGGCGCTATCGCCCACCATTCCGCCGGGCACGACGACCTGTTCGTAATTGCTCGAGTTCATGAAGACGTAATTGTCGCCTTCCGGATAGAGATAGGTGTGCTCCACCTCCTCAACGAAAGCCTTTTCCAGCTTGTCCGAGGTCTTGAAAGTATTGACAACTTTGATGCCGTCAGAGATGCGGCGCATCTCGATGGTGGTCGTCGGCGTGCCTTTGCCGGGGCGGAAGGACTCCGCTTTGAGGACAACATAAAGTTGGCCGTCGGTATACTCGATGATGTTGCCTCTGCGGATATCCGCTGCGATTTCAACGGCCATGGGGTGTTCCTGAGTTGCGAGAGCGAAAGGGCCGCTATATACCGCCTCCGCGCCATTTGGCCAGCCGAATGCTGTCGCTTTTCATTTCGGCCCGGCAGTTTACGGCAGACTTTTGACCCCAGGAACAGGCCTTATGGAAGCTTCTGCGTGGTGGAGTCCTGAGCAGCATGCCCGCCGCCGCCGCCATCTTCTGGCCCGCGGGCGGATCAAGTCTGCCCTGCGAAGCTGGTTTGAGGCGCAGGACTTTCTGGAGACAGAATGCGGCGCGCTGGTCGCTTCCCCCGGAAATGAGGCCCATCTGCACGCCTTCCAGACGCAATACGTGACAGAAGGCGGACAAATCCGGACACTTTACCTCCACACCTCGCCAGAATTTGCGATGAAGAAGCTGCTGGCGGCGGGTGAGACGCGCCTCTTCGATTTCGCCCGCGCCTACCGCAACCGGGAAGAGGGCGTCCGGCATGCGCCCGAATTCACGATGCTGGAATGGTACCGGGCAGGGGCGGTTCTGGCCGATGTCATGAACGACTGCGCCGTCATCGCCAGAGCGGCCGCCGAGGCGGCGGGTACGTCTCAGCTCGTCTGGAAGGGAAAGACCTGCGACCCCTTCGCCGAGCCCGAATGGCTGACCCTTGCCGAGGCGTTTGATCACTATGCGGGGATCGACCTTACCCTTCATCTGGAAGACGCCGCTGCGTTCCGGCGCGCTGCGCTCTATGCCGGCATCGGTGTGCCGGAAGGGGCGACCTGGACAGATGTGTTCTCGGCCATCCTCGTTACCAAGATCGAGCCGCATCTGGGCATGGGGCGGCTGACCTTCCTTCACCGCTACCCGCTCAGCGAGGCGGCCCTGTCGCGGCCAGCGCCGGATGATCCGCGCTTTGCCGAACGGTTTGAGCTCTATGCCTGCGGCGTCGAACTCGCCAATGGCTATCGCGAGCTCACTGATGCCGGCCAGCTGGTCATCCGCCAGCAGGCCGAAATGGATCTCAAGGAAGCGGTGTATGGCGAGCGCTATCCTCTGGACCCGGATTTTATCGCAGCCGTTGCCGCCATGCCGGAGGCAAGCGGCGTTGCCCTCGGGTTTGACCGGCTGGTGATGCTGGCAAGCGGGGCGGGCGCCATCCAGGATGTGCTCTGGACGCCGCCCGCTCTGGAACAGGCGCCCCGCCCATGAAACCGGTCACCCTCCGCAGCCCGGATGACCTTCTCTCGGCGGGTCTCATTGCGGCCGATGAGGTGGAGGTCCTTTCCCGCGTGGCGGCGCAATATGTGATTGCCCTGCCGGCGCCGCTGGCTGCGCTGATCGGCCGGAATGATCCGGACGATCCGGTCCGCCGGCAATATGTTCCGTCCGGGGAAGAACTGAACGCCCTGCCGGGCGAAACCGAAGACCCCATCGGCGACGCGGCCCACAGCCCGGTGCCGGGGATCGTGCATCGCTATCCTGACCGGGCGCTGCTGAAGATCACCTCGACCTGTCCGGTCTATTGCCGGTTCTGTTTCCGGCGTGAGCGTGTGGGGCCGGAAAAGGGTGCCCCGCTGGGCAAGGCCGAACTTGACGCAGCCCTGGCCTATATTGCCGGGCGGCCGGAAATATTTGAGGTCATCCTCACCGGGGGTGACCCCATGGTTCTGTCAGCGGCGCGCGCGGGCGAGATCACGCGCCGCCTCGAAGCGATTGAGCATGTCAGGCTTATCCGCTGGCACACCCGCGTGCCTGTAACCACGCCGGAGCGGATCACACCGGAGTTCGTCGAGGCGATCCGGGGGCGGAGCAAGGCCATCTTCGTGGCCGTTCACGCCAATCATGCGCGGGAATTTACCCCCGAGGCGGTCGCTGCCATCCGCCGCCTTGCGCAGGCGGGCATTTCACTTGTGTCCCAGTCCGTGCTGCTGCGCGGAGTGAATGACAGTTTCGAGGCGCTGGCAGACCTGATGCGCGCTTTCCTCAGTGCAGGGATCAAGCCCTACTATCTGCATCAGCTGGATGCTGCGCCCGGCACATCGCATTTCCGGGTGCCGGTGGAAGAAGGGCAGGCGCTGGTGCGCCGCCTGCGCGATGAGCTCACAGGGCTCGCCACCCCTCATTATGTGGCCGATATTCCCGGCGGCGTCTCCAAGGCCGTCATGAACCTGCCGGACATCGAGCGCCGCGGTGATGAGTTTCGCCTTCGCGGCAGGGATGAGGCTTTCCACCCCCTGCCGGGTGCGCAGAGGGACTAGTCTTCAGCCTTCTGCCGGCCCCCCGCCAGCAGAAGAAGCGCCACAAAGCCAATCGATGTTGCCTGGCTGGAGAAGAGTTCCAGCAGCGCCGCAAACAGCCAGCTTGGCAGGGAAGCGCGCTGCTCCGCCTGCAGCAGGATATTGCCGGAGCCCTGGCCGAGGAGTTCGGCATTGGCCGCCTCGATCCGCGCGGTAAGCTCGTCCCGGCGCTTGGCGAGGCCCAGTTCATTCTGCGCGTCCCGGTAGGGCTTCTGATCGGTGCGCCCCACGCGCTCGACTTCCGAAATATAGGCTTCCAGCCCTTCAACCGACCGGGTTTCCGGCGGAATGCCCTCCAGCTGGCGGCGCCAGTCGGCAATCTGGGATTCCAGAACCGCGCGGTTGGAACTGGCCGTCTCCACCGCTGCTGCCGAGGCTTCGGCATTGCCGCGGATGTAGATCTCGGTGCCCAGAATGGAGGCGCCGGCGCCAACGGCGGCAAAGATCATCGCGCGGGCAGCTTCCTTGAAGCGGCGATTGGCCCCGTGCCAGTAGACGAAGGTGAAGCCGCCAAAGGAGATGATCGCGGCGATCACCCCCGCCCAACCCCAGATGCGCCCCTGCATCGGGTCGGCCACGGTCGAGGAGAAGGCCTGATAATTGGCAAAGCCCGACAGGCCGGCCGCGGCGAGCCCTGCCAGCAGGAAGATCAGGGCGAGGGCGCCAATGATGACCCGCTCACTGCGCCCCCGGCGCTTCTCGGCCTGCTGCGCCTTCAGCGCGGCAAGGCGTTCCGCCCGCTCCGCCTGGACCTCTTCGGGCGCCGGCAGCTTCTGCTCGGGTTTGAGCTGCAGCACCTTGGCTTCAGTCTTCAGAACCGGATTGGCCGCGCGAGTGACTTCGGTAAACTCCGCATCAATCGGGCCTGCAGGAGAGGCAGGCGCAGGGCGTTCCGGAAGCGTTTCCCCCCGGAGCGCGGGCAGAAGATGGCTCGCCCGGATGGCTTCAAGCTGTTTTACCAGGTCGCGCAGAGGGCCGCTCTCTCCGGTGCCGGCGCAGCGATAGGTGTGGCGCTGCCAGTTCAGGATGAGGTTATTGTCGCCCGAGGCTACACATTCCTCATGCAGGGGGCAGGGCAGGCGCGCTTCAGACGTGTCCTGGCTGACCTCGTCTTCCAGGCCCAGCAATTCGGCCACCCGCTGCAATTCCTTCAGATGGCGCTCATCAGCCATGTCAGCCCCTTATCCCGTCCCGTCCACGCATAGCGGATCGGCCCCCGCGCCGTCACCTGCCTTGCGGCGCCGCGATCACACTCGCGTAAGGAACGCAGTTGAGACGCAATTACAACTTTAACCGCAGCCCGAGACGTCTTAATCCTGTCTTAAGGCAGCCAAAGCGAGATTGCCGTACCTATATGGGGGACTGCCGCGCCAGATCTGGCCGGCCTGAAGAGGACTGAACTGAAATGACCCCGCGTTCCGCCGCGATCCCAAAAAACTGGAAAACCTTCGATATCCCGAGCTTCTTCTCGGCCTTTGGCTACCCCGTCCTGGGGGTGGCTCTGTTCACCACCATGGTTCTGCTGGGCATCTTTGTCAGCGAGCTGACCTTCCATTGGTGGTATCTGCCGGTGGCCGGCGCCGTGATCGCCTTTTCGGTATTCTGGTGCAATCTCGGCATCGGGCCGATGCACCGCATCCTGCAGCACCGCGCCGGGGAAATGAAATGGCCCGCCCAGGTGCTGACCATGCTCAACATCATCATCGCCATGCAGGGCAATCTGCGCGACTGGGTGAACTACCACTCCCAGCACCACCGCTTTGCCGATGGCCCGGGCGACCCGCACAACCCCTTCGAGTCCAAACGATGGGCCTGGGTTGGCTGGATCCTCTTCCGCGACCGGAAAGACACCGCCCGCCCGATGGCGGCCTGGCTGAAACAGCATCCCGTCATCGTGTGGATGGACCGGTTCTATAACGAGATCAGCATTGTCATCCACTTCGTCATTCCCGCCGTGATCTATCTGATCGTCTGGGCCGCAGGGGGCTCCCTGGTGCTCACCGCGCTGCTGCATGCCAGTGTCGTGATCGGCCGCGCGATCCAGTTCCACGCCACCGTCTATGGCATCAACGTACTCGGCCATCTCAAGACGCCGGTATGGGCAGACCATATGATGGCGCTGCTGACCGGCGGGGAAGCGTTCCACGATCACCACCATGACGAGCCGCAAAGCGCGCTGCATCGTCCGCGCAAGGGCATCTGGAACCGGATCGTCGACTATAATGGCACGGTCCTCCTCTTCCTTGAGAAAATCGGCTGGGTGAAGGATCTGAAGATCGCGCCGCGATTTGCGTGATCCGTTCCCGGAACGCCTCAGTCTGAACGCCTGTTCAGTTTCACAAGGGCCGCCCCTCAAAAGGTGGCCCTTTTCCTTTTCTATTCCTGAATCGTGACACAGACGTGCCGCATTCGGGGCGCAGCTTTCTCCCCACACGCAACTGGGAAGGGACGCCCGCATGAAACTCATTCATTCCATCCTCGCCATCGCCGCCGGCGCAGCTCTGGCCGCCACCGCTTCTGCCAAGGTCGTGCCTCTCAAGCCGTCCAAGCCGGAGACGGTCCAATCCTATGTCCTGCTGGACCGTACAGGGTCGATGTCCAACATCTGGGACGAAGCGCTCTCATCGGTAAATGCCTATGCCGAGAGCTTCGCGGCAGATGCTCCGGGGGCAGAGATTGCCGGGGCGGATATCAAGACGGCCGTGACCGTCGCCGTCTTCGACTATCAGGACGGCATGCAGTTCGATGTGCTGCGCGACAAGGTAGACCCCTCTGCCTGGAAGAGTGTCACCAATGACGAGGCCAGCCCGCGCGGCATGACCCCGCTGTTTGATGCCATCGGCAAGATCATCACCCGCGCCGAAGCGGATAATCCGGAAAAGGCGGTCATCGTCATCATGACTGACGGCCTGGAAAACTCCTCGCGGGAATTCACCCGCGAAGGCGCCAAGGCCGCGCTGGACCGGGCGCAGGCACGCGGCTGGGAGGTCGTGTTCCTCGGCGCCGAATTCGCCAGCTTCGGCGATGCGCAGTCAGTCGGCATGTCCTCGTCCAAGACGATGGCGGTTGGCCAGGGCCGCATGAACGAGTCGATGGACGCCCTCGCCCAGAAGGCGCGCGCCTATGGCAAGGGCGCTGCCCCGGCGGTGGAGTTCAGCGCCGAAGACCGCGCCGCTGCCGATGAAGAAGGCGTGAAACAGCGCACCGGAAACTAGGGACCAGCTTCTGCGGGTTTCGTCCGGCTTCCCCCGGCATTGCAAATTGGCAGAGAGGCGGCCCGCTCCATCCCCTTGGAGCGGGCTTGGCCGTGCCCGGTCCGCCCGGTTCCCCGGCGTCACACTTGCCAGGGGCCCATCCGCCCGCTTCAGGAAAGAGGTGGTTCAATTGCAGGGCAGGGCGATGAAGTATTACGAAGATCTGGTTGTCGGCACGGTGACGCGCGGCGTGCGCACCTACACGGTCACCCGCGAAGAGGTGATCGAGTTTGCCGGCAAATATGATCCCCAGCCTTTCCATCTTGATGACGAGGCTGCCGCCAACACCCATTTCGGGCGTCTGTCGGCGTCGGGCTGGCATACCGGCGCCATGGTCATGCGGATCATGGTCGAAACCGGCCGCACCGGTGAGCCGACCGCCTCGCTCGGCTCGCCCGGCATTGACGAGCTGCGCTGGGTGAAGCCCGTCTATCCCGGCGACGAACTCAGCGTGGAGATGGAACTCATCTCCAAGCGCCGCATGAAAAGCCGGCCGGATATGGGCCTCTCCAAGGCGCGCCAGACCGTCTACAATCAGAAGGGCGAAGTGGTGATGACAATGGTGTCCAATGGGCTCATCAAGGTGCGCCATCCGGAAATCGAGACGGAGTAGCGGGCCGCCCGCTTTACAAGCTCTGCGGCACGCTATATCCGTCCGCCCGCAATGCTGAACAAGACCGCCATTATTATTACCCCAAAGACGATCCGCCTCGGCGGGACGTTGCGGGTGTGTGCGATCTGACAGCAGCCACCTTGAACAACGTCCCCGCAAAGGCGCGGGACGGCCATCTCAAGGAAACCGGCTCTCCCGCTCCAAAGTCCCTTACTGGAGAAGAGCCATGCAGAAATTCTCACGATCCAATCCTCCCCGCGTCGGCGTCGTCGGCGCCACCGGCCTTGTCGGCAGCCTGATGCGCGAGCTTCTGGCCGAGCGGGATTTCCCGCTCGCCTCGCTGCGCCTGTTTGCGTCCGCCCGCTCGGCCGGAAAGCCGGTTGCCTTCCGGGGCAGCGAGGTGATCGTGGAAGATGTGGCAACGGCCGATCTCTCCGGGCTCGACATCGTCTTCTTCTCCGCAGGCGGAGAAACCTCCCGCCAGTATGCCCCGCGCTTTGCCGCCGCCGGCGCCGTGGTGATCGACAATTCCTCCGCCTGGCGCAAAGATCCCGAAGTGCCCCTCGTGGTGGCCGAGGTGAACGCAGCCGCCCTTGCCAGCCTTCCCAAGGGCATCATCGCCAACCCCAACTGCACCACCATGGCGGCCATGCCGGTGCTCAAACCCCTGCATGATGCCTGGGGCCTGAAACGCCTCTTCGCCAGCACCTATCAGGCCGCCTCCGGGGCAGGGGTGGCCGGCATCGAGGAGCTTGCCGGGCAGGTCTCCGCTGCCGCGGCGGGCGATTTCGAGGCCCTCGCCCATGATGGCACGGCGGTGGCGTTTCCTGCGCCGAAGAAGTGGCTGGTGCCGCTCGCCTTCAATGTGGTGCCGCTGAACTATGTGCTCGGCGAAGACGGGTATACGGATGAAGAGGCCAAGCTGCGGGATGAAAGCCGCAAGATCCTCGGCATTCCGGATCTGCGGGTATCAGGCACCTGCGTGCGCGTGCCGGTGCTGACCGGCCACTGCCTCGCTATCCATGCCGAGTTCGAGCGCCCCGTCTCCGCCGCCGAGGCCAACGCCCTCCTGGCAAAGGCGCCGGGCGTGGAGCTTGACGAAGTGCCCAACCCGCTCGCCGTTGCGGGCCGCGACGCCGTCAGCGTCGGCCGCGTGCGCAAGGACAGCGCGCTGGAAAACGGTCTCGCCCTCTTTGTGGTCGGCGACAATCTCCGCAAGGGCGCCGCCCTCAACGCCATCCAGATTGCCGAGGCGATGCTGGGTTAGGCTATCCCCCAAAGAAAAACGCCGGACCTGAAAGGTCCGGCGTTTCTCCAGTCAGTGTAATCCGTATCCGGATCAGAGCGCTTCGATGATCGTGACGTTGGCGACGCCGCCGCCTTCACACATCGTCTGCAGGCCCCATTTCTTGCCGCGCGCGCGCAGGCCGTGCACCAGCGTTGCCATCAGCTTGGTGCCCGAAGCGCCCAGCGGGTGGCCAAGCGAGATAGCGCCGCCATTGACGTTCAGCTTCGACGGATCGCCCCCGGTATGCTGCAGCCAGGCAATCGGCACCGGCGCGAAGGCTTCGTTGACTTCATAAAGGTCGATATCGCCGATCTTCATGCCGGCCCGCTGCAGGGCGCGGTCGGTGGCGAAGAGGGGCTCTTCCAGCATGATCACGGGGTCGCCAGCGGTGACGGTAACATTGTGAATGCGGGCCAGCGGGGTGAGGTTATGCGTCTTCAGCGCCGCTTCCGACGCGATCATGACAGCCGACGAACCATCGCAGATCTGGCTGGCATTGGCCGCAGACATGACGCCGTCTTCCATCAGGATCTTGAGGCTCGCCATCGCTTCCATGCTGGCGTCGTAGCGGATGCCCTCATCCTTGTCGTGCATCACTTCGGCGCCCTCGCCATTGCGGCCCTTGATGACCACGAGTTCCTTGGCGAACGCCCCGGCCTTGGTGGCAGCCGCCGCGCGGCGATGGCTTTCCACCGAGAACGCGTCGAGCTGTTCCTTGGTGAAGCCGTATTTCTTGGCGATCATTTCAGCGCCGGTGAACTGGTTGAAGTGCTTGATGCCGAACTTCTCCTTCACCGATTGCGGCGTCGGGTCGGTCGGAATGTCGAACACCTTGCCGGCGCGGGCGTTGATGCCCATCGGGCAGCGCGACATGCTTTCCACGCCGGCCGCGATCACCAGATCCTGGGTGCCGGACATGATGGCCTGCGCCGCAAACTGGATCGACTGCTGCGAGGAGCCGCACTGGCGGTCAATGGTGACGGCCGGAACGGAGTTGGGAAGGTTGGAGGCGAGCACCGCCGTGCGGCCGATCTGGCCAGCCTGCTCACCGGCCTGCGAGACGCAGCCCATGATAACGTCTTCAATCGCTTTCGGGTCAACGCCGGTCTCGGCCACAATGGCGTTGAGAACCTGCGCGCCGAGGTCGCCGGGGTGCCATTCGGCAAGGGCGCCGTTCTTCCGGCCGCCGGCTGTGCGTTTCGCTGCTACGATATAGGCTGTCGCCATGGTGTTTTCCTCCTGACTGGATAGCGCGAGTTTAATGGCCATTCAGGCCCGCGCCAGCGCTCACGCCGGGGCAGGGGGCAGCCGGAAAACGCAGTTTTCAGTCATCAAAGCCGAGGAAAGTGGCCGCTTCATCCACCGATTTGCGCAGGGAGACGACCGCGTTGGCCGGAAAACTCTCATCCGGCCAGCCCATCGCCACGCAGGTCTGGATCACCTGATCGTCCGGAATGCCCGCTTCAGCCCGCACCACCGGGCTCTGCATGATGCCTTGGGAATTGATTACGCAGCCCAGCCCCCGGTTCCAGGCGGCATTGACGAGGCAGTTGACCACCCCGCCACAGTCAAAGGGCGGAATATCCCCGCCATGCAGCGCCTTGTCATAGGTCACGACGATGGAGACAGGCGCATCGAACTGGCGGAACCCCCGCAGCACCCAATCCATACGGGCGTCCTTGTCTTCCCGCGCAATGCCCATGGCAGTGAACAGCTGCTTGGCGATCTCCACCTGCCGGTCGCGGTGAACGCCCTGATAGGCCGGGCCCATCCGGAACTCGCGGCTATCGGGCACGCCGGCCACATTGCGCTCCACATTGCCCTTCCGGATACGGTCGAGCACGTCGCCAGTGACCACGTAGAAATTCCAGGGCTGGGAGTTCAGCGAGGTCGGCGCCCGCATCGCCAGTTCCAGGATTTCGCGGATCAGCGCCTTGGGCACAGGCTTCTTCTGGAAACCCCGGATGCTCCTCCGGCTGCGGACAACCTCTTCAAACTCCACGGCCTACTCCTCCTAGTATCTGTTTGACCCTGTTTTAGCGCGGATAAGGAGACTGGCATCCCCTGCCGCAAGGGCAAAGAAAAAGCCCGCGCCGGAAGCGCGGGCTTTTCCTGGTCAATCGGCGGATCGCTTAGCGCGGAGCCATCCGGATGGCGCCGTCGAGGCGGACATCTTCACCGTTGAAGTAGTTGTTGCGGACCATTTCGGTGGCCAGCGACGCATACTCTTCCGGGTTGCCGAGGCGCGGCGGGAACGGCACCTGGGCGCCGAGGGCCTGTTTCACCGGCTCCGGCGCAGCGGCCAGCAGCGGGGTGTTGAAGATACCCGGCAGGATGGTGTTGACGCGGATGTTTTCGCGCGACAGGTCGCGGGCGATCGGCAGGGTCATGCCGACAACGCCGCCTTTGGAAGCCGAATAAGCGGCCTGACCGATCTGGCCGTCTTCTGCTGCAACAGATGCAGTGTTGACGATGGCGCCGCGGTCGCCGCAGGGCAGCGGGTCCAGGCTCATCATGCCGGCCGCCGATTTGGCGATGCAGCGGAAGGTGCCGACAAGGTTGATCTGGATGATCAGGTTGAACTTATCGAGCGGGAAATGGTCGATATTGCCGGTATTCTTGTCGCGGCTGGCGGTCTTGATGGCGTTGCCGGTGCCGGCGCAGTTGATCAGGATACGCTCCTGGCCGATGGCGGCGCGGGCTTTGGCAAAGCCGGCATCGACGGAGGCTTCGTCGGTGACGTTGACATTGCAGAAGACGCCGCCAAGCTCTTTGGCCAGTGCTTCGCCTTTTTCAGCGTTGAGGTCGAACAGAGCGACCTTCACGCCGTAGCTGGCGAGTTTGCGGGCGGTTGCGGCGCCGAGGCCGGAAGCGCCACCGGTGATGACGGCGGAGATGTTAGAATTGAGTTCCATGGGCCACTGCCCTCCCTGTTTTCGAAAACTGCGGACTTCAATTATAATGCCCCTAGGAGAGCGCAATGTCTGACGCAGCGGAAATCATAAACACGGTCAAAGGGCAGGGAGACATCTACCTGCCCAAGACAATTCAGCGCAATGAGCGCCTGGCGCGCGGCCTGGTGCCCAAGCTGGCCCGGCTGGCGGGAAAGCTGCCTTTTGCCGACGATCTGGCGGCAGCCTATTATGCCGCCCGGGATCCGCTGACGCCGGTGAAGGCCAAGGCTGTTCTGTTCGGCGCGGCGGCCTATTTCGTCATGCCGGCCGATCTGGTGCCGGATGTGGTCGTCGGCCTCGGCTTTACCGATGACGCCACGGTCCTGGCCACCGCGCTCAGCGTTGTGGGCATGCACGTCAAGGAACGCCACCGGGCCCTGGCCCGCAAGCTCCTGGCTCTGCCCGAGCCGGTCAAGGACCCCGGCTGACAGCCATGACGGCGGGGGCGGGGATATTCATTACATCACTGGTTCTGGGCGCCGCCTATTGGGCGGTCTGGTGCTATCGGAACAAAGGCCGGGCCGGCCTGCTGGTGAAAACCGGCTCGGTGGCCTTGCTGGCAGTCTGGGCCTTCCTGATGGGCGGCCCGGTGCTGCTGGTCGCGGCGCTGGCGCTCAGCGCGGTGGGAGACGCCTTCCTGGCCGGCAAGGCGGAACGCTGGCTGCTGCCGGGCATGGCGGCCTTTTTCCTGGCCCATGCTGCCTATGTGCCCCTCTTCTGGCAGTTGGGGGAGGGCGGCTGGACCTGGCCGGTAAAGGCCGGGCAGGCGGCGCTGGTGGTCGGCGGGGTCCTCTTCGCGCGCTGGCTGTTGCCTTCGGTAGAGCCGAAGATGCGCGTGCCGGTACTCCTCTACACGGCCGTGATCCTGATGATGGGGGCCGCTGCCCTCGCGCTGCCGGGCGCCTACTGGCTCGCCACGCTGGGCGCGCTGATGTTCATCGCTTCAGATGTTATCCTGTCCTTTCTCCTCTTCCGCCACCCGAAGGACGGGCCGGCCAACATCCCCGCCTCGCTTGCCGTCTGGGGGCTTTATTTCGGCGGCCAGGTGCTGATTGCGCTGGGGGTGACGGGCAATCTCGCGGCCTGATGAAGCTGGCCCGCGCCAGAGGGTTAAGCAGTCCCTCTCCCATCCTTCACAAAAATGCCACTGGCAGCGCTCCCGGAAATATGCGACAGACGCGGCGGGCCAGGCGCCCCCAACGGCGCCCAGCCTATCTGTGAGGATAGGAGTAAAACAGATGACTGTGACCACCGCCAAGCCGGTTGTACGCCCCGCTTGCCCGCATTTTTCGTCGGGCCCCACCGCAAAATATCCCGGTTTCTCGCTGCAGAACCTCGTCACCGCCGCCCTCGGCCGGTCGCACCGTTCTGGCGACGCCAAGAAAAAGCTGAAAGCTGCGATCGACCGCACCAAGCTGATCCTCGGCATTCCGGATGACTACCGCGTCGCCATCGTTCCGGCCTCCGATACGGGCGCCGTCGAGATGTGCATGTGGTCCATGCTCGGCGCCAAGCCGGTGGACGTGTTCGCCTGGGAAGCCTTCGGGCAGGACTGGGTGACCGACGCCGTCAAGCAGCTGAAGCTTGCCAATTGCAACACCCATGTCGCCGAATTCGGTCAGTTGCCGGACTTTGCCAAGGCCCGCGACGACGCTGACATCATCTTCACCTGGAACGGCACCACGTCTGGTGTGCGCGTGAAGGATGTCGACTGGATCAAGCCGAACCCGGACCGTGTCGTGATCTGCGACGCCACCTCGGCCGCCTTCAGCCAGGACATCGCCTGGGAAAAGCTCGATGTGGTCACTTATAGCTGGCAGAAATGCCTTGGCGGGGAAGCGGCCCATGGCATGCTGATCCTCTCGCCCAACGCTGTGCGCCGCCTCGAAAGCTACACGCCGGACCGCGCCCTGCCGAAACTCTTCCGCATGACCAAAGGCGGCAAGATAGACGAGGAACTCTTCCAGGGCGCCACGATCAACACCCCCTCCATGCTCTGCGTCGAAGACTATCTTCAGGCGCTGGACTGGGTGGAGCGTCTTGGCGGCTGGAAGAAGCTGAAAGCCCGCTCGGACGAAAGCCTCGCCATCCTCACCGAATGGGAAAAGAAATCCGATTGGGTCGAGTTCCTCTGCAAGGATGCTTCGGTGCGCTCCAATACCGGCGTCACCTTCCGCATCAAGGACCCGCGCGTTGCGGGTCTGGATGAGGCCGGCCAGCGCGATTTCGTCAAGAAGATGATGAAACGTCTTGAGACGGAGAATGCCTGCTTTGATGCTGCCGGCTATGCCAAGGCCCCTCCGGGCCTCCGCATCTGGGTTGGCGGCTCGGTGGAGCCGTCGGACGTGAAGAAGCTTCTCCCCTGGCTCGACTGGGCCTTCCAGGAAGAAGCCTCGAAACTCTGATATCTTGCGTTCCGGGGCGGCTGTCAGGCGCCCCGGCATGACAGGACTGCAGCCGATGATCCGTCTTCGCCCCGCAACCCCTCACGACCTGTCGCTGATCCTGAAGTGGGATGAGCAGCCACATGTGCGGGACGTAAGCGGGGATGATGAGTGGAACGATTGGGATTGGGGAAACCAGCTTGGGCGCGATGTGCCCTGGCGTGAGTTTCTGATTGCCGAGTTCGATGACCGCCCCATCGGCTTTGTCCAGACCATCGACTGCCGCGAAGAGGAAAGCCACTATTGGGGCACAGATTGTCCCGAACATTCCCAGGCTATCGACATATGGATCGGGGAGGCAGACGAATTGGGGAAGGGCTACGGCACGCAGATGATGCGTCTTGCCTTCGAGCGCTGCTTTGCCAATCCACTCTGTCAGCACATCCTGATCGATCCGATGGCAGATAATTTTTCCGCCCACCGCTTCTACGAATCTCTGGGGTTCGAACTTCTCGGGCCGCGCCGTTTCGGCCCCGATAATTGTCTTGTTTACCAACTCACCCGCGCCCGCTGGCGCTCTGGAGCTCAAAATGCCTAAAGTCCTTATCGGAGATACGCTCTCCCCCGCCGCCGTCGAAATCTTCAAGGCGCGCGGCATCGAGACCGACATCAAGGTTGGTCTGTCCAAGGAAGATCTGATCAAGATCATTCCGGAATATGATGGCCTTGCCGTGCGTTCGGCCTGCAAGCCGGACGCCGATGTGATCGCAGCGGCCACACGGCTCAAAGTCATCGGCCGCGCCGGTATCGGTGTCGACAATATCGACATCAAGGCCGCCACCGCCAAGGGCGTCGTGGTGATGAACACGCCCTTCGGCAACGCCATCACCACCGCCGAACACGCCATCGCCATGATGTTCGCCGCCGCCCGCCAGATCCCGGCCGCCAACGCGGATACCCAGGCCGGCAAATGGCCGAAATCGGGCTATATGGGCGTTGAAGTCTCCTTCAAGACGCTCGGCCTGATTGGCGCGGGGAATATCGGCAGCCGCGTTGCGGAGCGCGCAATTGGCCTGAAAATGAAGGTCGTCGCCTATGATCCCTTCCTCACCGCAGAGCGCGCCATCGAACTCGGCGTGGAGAAGGTGGAACTGGACGAGCTGCTGAAGCGCGCCGATGTGATCACGCTGCACGTTCCGCTTACGGATCAGACCCGCAACATCCTGTCGCGCGAAAGCCTGCTGAAAACCAAGAAAGGCCTCATCCTCGTCAACTGTGCCCGCGGCGGCCTGGTGGACGAAGAAGCCGTGGCCGAGCTGCTGGAATCGGGCCATCTGGCCGGCGCTGCCTTTGACGTGTTCGCCGTCGAGCCGGCCAAGGAAAACATCCTCTTCGGCAAGAAGAATTTCGTCGCCACGCCCCATCTTGGGGCCTCCACCAATGAAGCGCAGGAAAACGTCGCCCTCCAGGTGGCCGAGCAGATGGCGGACTATATCCTCACCGGCGCCGTCACCAACGCCCTCAACATGCCTTCGGTGACCGCCGAGGAAGCCCCGCGCCTCAAGCCCTTCGCGGCGCTGGCGGAAAAACTCGGCAGCTTTGCCGGCCAGATCTCTGATTATGGCTATGAAGAAGTCGTCATCGAATATGAGGGCGAGGTTTCCGAGCTGAACCGCAAGCCGATCACGGCGGCGCTGCTGGCGGGCCTCCTGCGCGCCTCGCGCGGCGACGTGAACATGGTCTCCGCCCCGGCAATCCTGGCTGAGAGCGGCGTCAAGCTCACCGAAACCAAGACCGAGACTAGCCCTGTATATGACAGCCTGATCCGCATCAAGGTGAAGACCAAGGCCACCAAGAACTCGCCCGAAGGCGGCTGGCGCACGCTTGCCGGCGCGCTGATCGCCGGCAAGCCGCGCATTGTCGAGGTGAAAGGCATGGCGCTGGAGGGCGATTTCTCGCCCGTCACGCTTTACGTCAACAATATCGACAAGCCGGGCTTCATCGGCGCCCTCGGCCTCATGCTGGGCGAAGCGAAGGTCAACATCGCCACCTTCCACCTTGGCCGCCAGGAAGCAGGCGGGGAGGCGATTGCCCTCCTCGGCATCGATTCCACGCCCCCGGCTGAGATCATGGAAAAGCTGAACAGTCTGCCGCAAGTGCGGTATGCCAAAGTCCTCTCTTTCTGAGGGCAGGGCAGTGGCCGGGCGTGATTGTCCGGCCACACTTGACGCCGGCAGGGAATGGGCGCGATGGCTTATGGCGAAACTGTCATGAAAGGCATCCTGATGCGCCGCATTTCCCTGCTCACCGCCGCCCTGGCGGCCCTGCCAATGGTCGCCACTGCCCAGATCGTTGATGAGGTCCGCGCTGGCGTGACGGCGCACAATGTCTGCATCGCCAATTGCGACAATGCCAACAAGGAAGACGGCCCCAACATCAATGGCGAGATCGTCTTCAACTCGCCGGAGTTCCTGCGCCTGATCTGGAGCCCGCGCCCCTATGTCATGGGCAGCGTGAACACGGCCGGGGATACAAGCTTTGGCGGCGCTGGCCTCCACTGGAACTGGGATTTTGCGCAAGGCTGGTCGCTGGAGCCGGGTGTGGGCTATGTCGTCCATGATGGCGAGCTGACCTTCCCCTATCCGCAGGGCGATCCGCGCAACGATCCGATCTCGGAATCGACCGTCTTCTTCGGCTCGCGGGATCTTTTCCGCACGAGCCTCTCCCTCAACAAGGATCTGGCCGGCCCCTGGGGCGTGCAGCTGATGTATGAACATCTCAGCCACGGCCAGATCCTGGGTAGTGGCCGCAATCAGGGCCTTGATAATATTGGTGTCCGCGTCCGCTACGCCTTCGGCGAATAGGTATGCCGCAAGGGGTGGCAAAAGGCCCCTTGCAATTGCCTGCCGAATGCTGCCCTTGTCGCCGCGGCTGAACAACGGAGCAGGTTCATGGCAGGAGTAGTGGTCGTCGGGGCTCAATGGGGCGACGAAGGCAAAGGCAAGATCGTCGACTGGCTGTCGAGCCGCGCCGATGTCGTGGTCCGCTTTCAGGGCGGGCACAATGCCGGCCACACGCTCGTCATCGACGGCAAGACTTTCAAGCTGGCGCTGCTGCCCTCCGGCCTCGTGCGGGGCGGCAAGCTGTCGGTCATCGGCAATGGCGTGGTGGTCGATCCCTGGCACATGCTGACCGAAATCGACGGCATCCGCGCGCAAGGCATTGAAGTCTCTCCGGAAAGCCTGGTGCTGGCCGATAACGCCTCCCTCATCCTGCCCTGGCACAAGGACATCGACGCGGCCCGCGAAGGCGCCCTCGGCGCCGCCCAGATCGGCACCACCAAGCGCGGCATCGGCCCGGCCTATGAAGACCGGGTTGGCCGCCGCGCCATCCGCGTGGCAGACCTCGCAGACCCCGCTGCGCTCGACATGAAGATCGAGCGCCTGCTGGCCCACCACCGCCCGCTGCGCGCAGGGCTCGACCTGCCTGAGCCCGATGGCGCCGCCCTCAAAGCCGCGCTTCTGGAGATTGCCCCGCAGGTGCTCGCCTATGCCCAGCCTGTCTGGAAACTGCTGGACGAGAAAGTCCGCCGCGGCAGCCGCATCCTGTTTGAGGGCGCCCAGGGCGTGATGCTGGACGTTGACCATGGCACCTACCCCTTCGTGACCTCTTCCAATGTCGTGGCAGGCAATGCCTCGGCCGGTTCGGGCGTCGGGCCGGGGGCGGTTTCCTATGTGCTGGGCCTCGCCAAGGCCTACACCACGCGCGTCGGCGCCGGCCCGTTCCCCACCGAACAGGACAATGACATCGGCAAGCGCCTCGGCACGATTGGCCATGAATTCGGCACCAATACCGGCCGCGCGCGCCGCTGCGGCTGGTTCGACTCGGTGATGGTGCGCCAGGCCTGCGCCACTTCGGGCGTCAACGGCCTTGCCCTGACGAAGCTGGATGTCCTTGACGGATTTGAGGAAATCAAGGTTTGCGTGGCCTATAAGCTGAACGGCAGGACGATCGACTACTACCCCGCCGGCCTCACCGATCAGGCCGCTGTGGAGCCGGTCTACGAGACCCTCAAAGGCTGGAGCGGCTCGACCCGCGGCGCCCGCAGCTGGACCGATCTGCCCCCCGAGGCGGTGGTCTATGTGCGCCGCCTGGAAGAACTCGTCGGCAAGCCCTGCGCGCTCGTCTCCACCTCTCCGGAACGCGAAGACGTGATCCTGATGCGCGACCCGTTCGAGGCGTAAGATCGGGGGATAAGGCGCCGCCTGTCCCGTAGACAAGCGGCCCAGAAAACGCCAACGCCGCTCCAACGGTGAGCCCGGAAACTCCAGGAAAACTTCAACGCCGTTGGAGTTTTCTTGTTTCCGGAAAGGATGCCCGCCTATTGCGGAAAGTGCTCGACGTGCACCTCGCCCGTGCGCCCGAAATAGACCACCCGCCGCCCCGGGAAGGAGACGAGGTAACCCGCGCAGCCTGCGGCGGTGACCTGCCGGTTGAAGGCGGCGTAGGTGTAATCGGCCGCGCCAGACTGCGCCCAGGCGATGGCGGCAGAGATGCCGGCAGCCTCGAAGGCTTCCGCCACCGGGCCCTCCTCGCCGGGGCAGGGCAGGGAAAGCGTTTCGCCCCCGGGCAGGTAGTGCGTGCGGGTCCCGGCGCGGTAATCGACAAGATAGGCTTCAAAGCCTGCCTCCATCAGCATACCGACGGCCTGGGGAAAGCTCAGCGTATCGTCATGCGCTCCGGCCAGACATATTTGGGCAATCGCAATCTTCTGCGCGTTCATGGCGCGTGTCCTTTCTCTGTCGCGGGGGCTGGGGTCAGTTGGCGGGAATTTCCTTAATGCCCCGGCTGGCAACGATCCGCTTCAGCAGGCGCTCAAGCTGCGCGCGCTCTGAAGGCTTGAGGCTGGCGAAGAAGGCCCCGTCATTGGCATCAGCCAGCGCGGCAAGCCGGGGCACCAGCTTGCGCGCCCGCGGGGTGAGCGAGAGAAGCTGGGCGCGGCCATCTTCAGGGTCTGCCCTTCGCGCGGCGAGGCCCTTGTCGATCAGCCGGTCGGCCAGCTTCGTGATGGCGCCCCTTGTCATGCCGAGGGCTTCTGCCACGCGGCTCGGCGGGGCGGGCTCTGCTCCATAGAGCGTGCGCAGGAAAACCCATTCGGCCACCGTCACGCCTTCCCCCTCCAGCGCGCGGGCAAAGCTCTGCGAGACAGCGTTTGACACCATGCGCAGCCAGAAGCCGAGATGAGCATCCAGCGCGGGAACAGGGGCGGTTTCTGACATGACATCCTCTTGGTTGACTAGGAAGCTAAATCCTAGAAGTTTCCTAGTCAACCAAAATGGGCGAAGCGGCAGGCGGTGGGGGGGGTAGAGGGGAGGGGCGGGCAGAAGAAGGGATGGAAAAGGGGTGGCGGGCGCAACCAGGGCTGGTGGGCCCTGTCAGGGCGCGGCAACGGCCTGCATGGCAAGCGCGCGGATAGGGGCCTCGGGGGGGCTCTTGGGAGGTGTGGAGACGTCTGTAGGCAGAAAGCCGCCAAGGCTGCCGCCCGGCCTCTCACCGCTTCAGATCAGAGGCGGGCGAGGATTTCGGCGGCGGCTTCGGCCGGTGAGGTCTGGTCGGTGTCGATGATGATATCGGCGGCCGGCATCGCGGCCATCGACACCACGAAGGCCTCTTTCATCTCGGCCAGGATGTCCGGCGAGCGCAGCTTGCCAAACTCCGCGCGGCTGGAATTGGCGATCCGCTGCATTTGCTCCTCCGGGCTAACGGTCAGGGCAATGAAGATCATCTCGCCGCCGGATTTTTCCACCAGGGTTTTCACCGCTTGCGGAAAGCCCGGATCGACCGTGGGTTCGGGCGCGAAGGTGAAGATCAGCGAGCGGTCTTCGGCCACCGCTGCACTGAACACATCCATCCAGAATTTCTCCCGCAGGCGGATGAAGCTTTCAGAGCCAAACGGGAAAACCGAGGCCACCGCATCGACCACGAGATGATTGTGGAAGAGGGGCAGGCCCGTCTGCCGTGCCAGATGCCTTGCCACGGTCAGCTTGCCGGCAGCAGCCTCGCCATAGATGAAGATCAGGCGCATGGCGGTCTCCGTTCAGCGATAGGCCGCAATCGAGCGGACAACCTTGCCCTCGGGGCCGAAGACAAAGGTTTCGGCCACCAGCTCTTCGCGATGGTTCGTGTAAAGAATGGTCAGCGCGTCCGAGCCGATGAGAATATCATCCAGCTCGAAAAAGAGTTGTGGGGCAAGGCCCAGCGCCTTCGTCCAATAGTCCCGCAGCGCGCTCTTGCCGAAAACGCTGCTGGCCTGGTTGCCCAGCACCTTTGCGATGCGGGGCGAATGGAACACGATATCCTCGCCATAATGGCTGAGGATACGCTCGATATCGCGGTCATTCCAGGCCGCCAGCCAGTCGCCGGCAAAGCCTTCGGCAAAGGGCCGGGAGAGCATTGCCTTCAGGCCTGGCCGCTGAGGGCGAGGACATCTTCCACCGTGCGCAGGCCGGGCTTGGGCGCGGTGACGAGCACGGCCATGTTGCCGGGCATATGCTTGTTATCGAGCATCTTTTCGTGCGCCAGCGGAATATCCGCCCAGGTGAACACTTCCGACATGCCGGGGTCGATACGCCGGTTGATCACAAGCTGGTTGGCCTCGGAGGCCTGTTTCAGGTTGGCAAAATGGCTACCCTGCACGCGCTTCTGCCGCATCCAGAGGAAGCGGGCATCCATGGTGAGGTTGAAGCCGGACGTACCCGCACAAATGACGACCATGCCGCCGCGTTTCACCACGAAGACAGAGACCGGGAAGGTGGCTTCGCCCGGATGTTCAAAGACGATGTCGACATCCTTCTTGCCGGTGATGTCCCAGATGGCTTTGCCGAACTTGCGGCTCTCTTTCATATAGTCGTTGAATTCCGGCCCGTTGACCTTCGGCAGCTGGCCCCAGCAGTTGAAGTCGTTCCGGTTGATCACGCCCTTGGCGCCGAGGCTCAGCACATAGTCGCGCTTGTCGTCGGAGGAGACCACGCCAATGGCATTGGCCCCGGTCACTGCGCAGAGCTGCACGGCGAAGCTGCCGAGGCCGCCCGAAGCGCCCCAGACGAGGACGTTATCGGCCGGCTTCACGATATGCGGCCGGTGGCCAAACAGCATCCGGTAGGCGGTGGCGAGCGTCAGGGTGTAGCAGGCGCTCTCTTCCCAGGTGAGGTGTTTGGGGCGGGGCATGCACTGGCGCGCCTGCACGCGGCAGAACTGGGCAAAGGCGCCGTCGGGCGTCTCATAGCCCCAGATACGCTGGCTGGGCGAGAACATCGGGTCGCCGCCATTGCACTCCTCATCGTCGCCATCATCCTGGTTGCAGTGGATGACGACCTCATCGCCCGGCTTCACGCGGGTCACGCGCTTGCCAACCGCCCAGACGATGCCGGCAGCGTCAGAGCCCGCCACATGGAAGGGTTGTTTGTGTACGTCGAAGGGCGAAATCGGTTCGCCGAGCGCGGCCCAGATGCCGTTATAATTGACGCCGGCAGCCATCACGAGGACGAGCACTTCATCAGAATCGATTTCCGGCACCGGCACCTGCTCGACCTGCATCGCGGTCATCGGGCGGCCATGGCGCTCCCGCCGGATCGCCCAGGCATGCATCAGTTTGGGCACATGAAACTCGGGCGGAATCTCGCCGAGTTCGTAAATGTCTTTTTTAACCCGGCCTGCCGTTTCTGTGGTCATGGACCTTCCTCCGTCTCTGGTGCATTGGGGGCGGGCTCGCTCTAAGCGGCGTCTTCACAGCCCCGTCTGGCGCGGGCACACTGGCAAGTGTTGTGAGGCTTCGCAAGATCAATGTTGCGCTGCACAATAGATGTTCTGTTCCCTTGAGGCATTTAAGTCATGACGATTTGTCCGCTGGTCCACCTGAATGGCACGCTGATGCCGCTGTCAGAGGCTCATATTTCGCCGCTGGACCGGGGGTTTCTGTTTGCCCATGCCGCCTATGAGGTTACCGCCGTCTATGGCGGGCGGTTCGTCGATCTGGAGGGGCATGTCGCCCGGCTGGAGCGGACGCTGGCGGGCATTGCCATTCCCGATCCGCATACGCCCGAGGGCTGGGCCAACCTTCACCGGGAGCTGATAGCCCATAATGATCTCGTCGAGGGGCTGGTCTATCTGCAGGTCACCGGCGGGGCCTATGACGCGCGGGACTTTGCCGGGCCGGAGCGGTTCGCGCCGACCGTCTTTGCCTATGCCGACACCAAAGCGCTGATCGGGGCGCAGGCGCGCGATGGCATCGGCGCGGTGTTCATCGAGGATGGCCGCTGGAAACGGCGCGACATGAAGACAACCCAGCTTCTCTCCCAGGCGCTCGCCTACCGGTCGGCCCGGGCGATGGGGGCTGACACCGCCCTGATGGTGGAAGACGGCTTTGTCACCGAAGCGGCCTCGGCAAATGCCTGGATCGTCACGAAAGACGGCGAGATCATCACTCGCGACCTTACCCCCTCGATCCTCTCCGGCATCACGCGCGCGGGCGTGATGCGGCTGCGCGAAGCAGGCGGATTTACCATCACCGAGCGCGCCTTCACACCGGAGGAGGCGGTTAACGCCGCCGAGATTTTCACAAGCTCGGCCGGGGCGATGGTGGCGCCGGTGGTGACGCTGGAAGGCGCCCCCGTCGGCGATGGCCGCCCCGGCCCGGTCACCCGCCGGGTGCAGCGGCTTTACTATGAAGCCATGGGCGCAGACGTGGCCGCAGCGGCGCCGTTTGTGTTCGATCGGGACTAACAGGCCGCCGGGGCGGCGGGCGACCAGAGAGGCGGTTCGATGACTGACATGACGAAAGTAAGCGATGCCTTTCAGGTTTTCATGAAGGAGGCGCCAGGCCATCAGCAGGCCTGGCTTGAGGCGGTGCAGAAGCTGGGGGCCGCCTCAGCGCTCGACGCCAAGACCGAAGAGCTTGTCTATATCGGCATCCTGGCGGCGGCGCGGCTCGAGAGCGGGCTGGCTTTTCATGTCGCCCATGCGCGCTCGCTGGGCGCGACGCGGGACGAGATCATCAGCGCGGTGCTGGCGGGCCTGCCGGCTGTCGGCAATTGCGTGATCCAGGCCCTGCCGGTGGCGCTGCGGGCCTATGACCAGGCAGATTGACTGTCAGCGCCGCTCCGGCGGGTCATCTGCGTCGATAATCTCGCCTTCGATGATGTCTCCCCCCGCCTCCGGGGCGGCGGGGCCGCGGGCGTCTGCGAAGGCGGCGGTGAGCTGGGTGCGCACATCGCCAAGCTCGCGCTGCGCGATCCGGGCGCTCATCTCGTTGGCGGCGAGCGCCACGGCGGCGGGCAGGGCGATCAGGCCCGCATCGATCAGTTCAAGCTGGCGGGCAAGCGAGGTATCCCGGAAGAGGGCGAGCAGGCCCACCGTGATTACAAAGATCGCGATCAGCAGGCCCAGCCGGAAGCCAAACCCCGTCAGCAGCGTGGCGCCGGAAATGGCCGTCTGCGCGCCGGCGGCGGCAGCAAGGCGGCGGCGTTCATAAAGGCTCACCGCCAGCATGGCGGCGGTGAGCAGGGCGAGCGCCAGCGGGCTGCGCTGAAAGATCGCCATCAGCGCGGCGCCGGCCGGAAAGGCCATGAGCGAGGCCAGGCGCAGGCCAAGGGCGGTCTGGAGGGGGCTGCGGGGCTGGGTCACGGGGTATCTGGCGGGCTCTTGCGGACTGGTGCAGGGTAGGTGGTCGTGCAGGCCGGAGCCTGCAAGTGCGGCAGAGGGGCCGCTTGCCACCGGCAGGCGGCTCGGCCATGTTGCGCCGCAACATAGGGGAGGCAAGAAGACCATGACAAAAGCCGCCGGAAATTACCAGCACACACCCGACGAACCCTGGATCTTCCGCACCTATGCGGGGCATTCGACCGCAAAGAAATCCAACGAGCTTTACCGCCTGAACCTCTCCAAGGGGCAGACCGGCCTCTCCATCGCCTTCGACCTGCCGACCCAGACGGCCTATGACGCCGACCATATCCTCAGCAAGGGCGAAGTCGGCAAGGTGGGCGTGCCGGTCAAGCATCTGGGCGACATGCGCGAGCTCTTTGCCGAGCTGCCGCTGGAGACGATGAACACCTCGATGACGATCAACGCCCCGGCCGCCTGGATGCTGGCCCTCTATGTGGCGCTGGCCGATGAGCGCGGCGACAGCCGCAAGAAACTGCGCGGCACCACCCAGAACGATATCGTCAAGGAATACCTCTCGCGCGGCACCTATGTATTCCCGCCCGAGCCCTCGCTGCGCCTGATCTCGGACATGGTGAGCTGGTGCTATACGGAAGTTCCGAAATGGAACCCCATGAATGTCTGCTCCTACCACCTGCAGGAAGCCGGCGCCACGCCGGAACAGGAGCTGGCCTACGCCCTGGCCACCGCCATCGCCGTGCTCGATACCGTGAAAGCGGGCGGACAAGTTCCAGAATCAGACTTTGAAACGGTCTTTGGCCGCATCTCCTTCTTCGTCAATGCGGGCGTGCGTTTCGTAACGGAACTCTGCAAGATGCGCGCCTTCGTCGATCTCTGGGAAGAGATCGGGCGCGAGCGGTATGGCGTCACCGATCCCAAGGCGCTCCTCTTCCGCTATGGCGTGCAGGTGAACTCGCTGGGGCTGACCGAGCCGCAGCCGGAAAACAATGTCTACCGTATCCTGATGGAAGCCCTCGCCGTGACACTGTCCAAGCGCGCCCGCTGCCGCGCGCTGCAGTTGCCCGCCTGGAATGAGGCGATGGGCCTGCCGCGCCCCTGGGACCAGCAATGGTCGCTCCGCCTGCAGCAGATCCTCGCCTATGAGACCGACCTTCTGGAATTTGAAGACATCTTCGACGGCAGCCATGTGATCACGGCGAAGACCGAAGAACTGAAGGAAAAGGCGCGCGCCACGCTGGCCAAGATCGACGAGATCGGCGGGGCAACCGCGGCCATCGGCTTCATGAAGGAAAGCCTGGTCGGCGCCCATATCGACCGTATACGGGCAATCGAATCGGGCGCCCTCACCGTGGTCGGCGTCAACCGGTTCACCGAGACAGAGCCAAGCCCCCTGGGCGGCGGCGACGGCGCCATCCAGACGGTTGATCCCGCCGAAGAAGCGATGCAGGTGCGCGACCTCAAAGCCTGGCGCGCCGCGCGCGACAACGCCGCCGCCGAAGCGGCCCTGGCCGAGCTGCGCGCCGCCGCCACCGAAAACCGCAACATCATGGAACCCTCCATCGCCTGCGCCAAGGCCGGCGTCACGACGGGGGAGTGGGGCACGGTGCTGCGCGATGTGTTCGGCGAGTTCCGCGCGCCCACCGGCGTCGCCCTCGTGGTGGCCAGCAGCGGCGAGGAAGATGTTGAAAAGGTGAAAGCCGACGTGGCTCGCGTGTCCCAAGCCTTGGGCCGTACACTGACCTATGTGCTCGGAAAGCCCGGCCTTGATGGCCATTCCAACGGCGCCGAGCAGATTGCCGCGCGCGGGCGCGAAGTGGGCATGGAGGTGATCTATGAAGGCATCCGCTTCACGCCTGCCGAAATCGCCGCTCAGGCGAAAGAGGCCAAGGCCCATGTCGTCGGCCTCTCCATCCTCTCGGGCAGCCATCTCGATCTCGTGCGCGAAACGGTGGCCGAGCTGCGCAAGCTGGAACTCGGCCATGTGCCCGTCGTCGTCGGCGGCATCATTCCGCCCGAAGATGGCCGCGCCCTGCGCCAGATGGGCGTGGCAGCGGTTTACACGCCAAAGGACTTCCGCATCACGGAAATCATGGGCGACGTCACCCGCCTTGTTGAAAAAGCGTGGCTTGTGAAAGGATAAGTCCAGGAGTCTGTAGGTGGGCTTGCCGCCGCGCGGAAAACCAGCCTAACGGGAGCGAAGTCAGATGACGGAGCTTCGTCCATGCCTTCTGCTGCCCCGTTCCAGCTTGGCTGGGAAGAATGGATCGCGTTGCGGGAGCTGGGCCTTCCCGCGATCAAGGCCAAGATAGACACTGGCGCCAAGACGTCTGCCCTGCATGCCAGCGTGATCGAGCCGTTCGGCCCCGCCCATGCCCCGCAGGTGCGCTTCCTGATCCAGCCAGACCCAGGCGACCCCGCGCTGGAGATCACCTGCTCGGCCCCCGTGGTCGACCGGCGCGAGGTGACCAGTTCCAATGGCGAGCGCGAGCTGCGTTATGTCATCGAAACCCATGCCGAGCTTGGCGGGCTCACCTGGCCGATCCAGCTGACGCTGTCGAACCGCGAGACGATGGCCTACCGCATGCTGCTGGGGCGCGGGGCGATCCAGCCAAGCTGGATCATTGATCCGAATGCGTCCTTTCTTCAGCCCCCGCTCGGCTATCAGATCTATCAGGGCCTGCCGCGCCGCAAGCCGGTCAAACGCCCCTTGCGGATTGCGCTGCTGACGCGCGAGCCGAAGAATTATTCCTCCCGCCGCCTGATCGAGGCGGCCGAAAAGCGCGGCCATGTGATCGAGGTGATCGATACGGCGCGCTGCTATATGCGCATCGGCGCGATTGATGCCGAGGTGCATTATGATGGCGAGGCGCTGCCCCGCTATGACGCCGTGATCCCGCGCATCGGCGCCACGATCACCGATTACGGCATGGCGGTGCTGCGCCAGTTTTCCAATACCGGCGCCTTCTGCCTCAACACGGCCGGCGCCATCGGCCGCTCGCGTGACAAGCTGCTGGCCCATCAGATGCTGGCGCGGGCGAAGATCGCCATGCCGATCACGGCGTTCGCCCACAGCCCGAAGGATACCGCCGGCCTCGTGGCGCTCGCGGGCGGGGCGCCGATCGTGCTGAAGCTGCTTTCTTCCACACAGGGGAAGGGCGTGCTGCTGGCCGAGACGCGCAAATCTGCCGAACGCCTTGTCGACGCCTTCCGGGGGCTCGACGCGAATTTCCTGGTGCAGGAATTCGTCGAGGAAGCCGGCGGGGCTGATGTGCGCGCCTTCGTGGTCGGCGGCAAGGTGGTGGGCGCCATGCGCCGCCAGGCGGAGAAGGGGGAGTTCCGCTCAAACCTCCACCGCGGCGGCACGGCCAGCGAAGCCCGTCTCAGCCCGCAGGAGCGGGATGTGGCGCGCGAGGCGGCCAAGGTGCTGCGGCTGGAAGTGGCGGGGGTGGACCTGCTGCAGACCAAGGACGGGCCAAAGGTGCTGGAGGTGAACTCTTCCCCCGGCCTCAAGGGCATCGAGAAGGCAACCGGCAAGGACATTGCCGCCCGCATCATCGAGCATCTGGAAACGGTCGTCCGCCCGCTCTCCCGCCACCGGGAGCCGCTCTAGGCGCCCGCGCTCAGTAGCGGCTGAACAGCCGGCCTTTTTCCGTCACCAGGATCACGAGCAGAGACGCCACGCCGAGGATCACGAAGCCGAAGGACAGCGGCACGGTCGTGCCGTCAAATTGCGCGCCGATGATCATGCCGATGATGCTGGAGATCATCGTGGTGGCAAAGCCATAGGCGGCAGACGCCGTGCCCGCGATCTTGCCGAGCGGTTCCATGGCCAGGGCCGAGAAGTTTGACCCCATCATGCCGAAACAGGCAAAGCCGATGGCAAACAGCGGGAAGAACACGGCCAGGTTTTCGCCCCAGGTGAGGGTCGCAATGGTCAGCAGCAGCGTCGAGATGATGAAGGTGAACAGGGCAATATGGCTGATGCGGCGCATGCCGACCTTCTCTACCAGGCGTGAGTTGGCAAAGTTCGACAGGGCCAGCGCCGCCGCGATCCCGGCAAACCAGTAGGCGAAGGTGTCGCCCTGATCGAACACTTCCCGGAACACCTGTTCGGAGGAGGCAATGAAGGCAAACAGCGAGCCGAAGACGAGCCCCGAGGCCAGCATGTAGCCAAAGCTCACCCGTGTGCGGATAACCTGCATATAGGCAGCCATCACGCTGCCGATCTCCAGGGACTGGCGCGCCGCCTTCGGCAGGCTTTCCGGCAGGCGAAACCATGTCCAGGCGAACATCAGCCCGCCCCAGACGGCCAGCACGATGAAGATGCCTTCCCACGGCGCCACATAGAGGATCATCTGGCCAATCGCCGGCGCGATGATCGGCACGATCATGAACACGGTCATCACCAGCGACATGAAACTCGCCATGGCCCGCCCGGCGAACAGGTCGCGCACCACCGCCGAGGCCACCGTGCGCGCGCCCGATGAAAACACCCCTTGCAGGAACCGCGCGGCCAGAAGCGCCCAGAAACTGTGAGCCACGACACAGAGGAACGCCATCAGCATATAGCCGGCAAGCGCCACGAACAGCGGCGCGCGCCGCCCGAACCGGTCGGTGATCGGGCCCCAGATCAGCTGCGGCGCGCCGAAACCCAGCACATAGGCGAAGATGATCAGCTGCTGCCGGTTCTGGTCGCCGCCTTCTTCCGTCAGGCCGGTGGCGCGCGCAATCTCCCCCAGGGCGGGCAGCATGATGTCGATGGCGATGGCATTGAGGGCCATCAGGCCCGCAACAATCGCCACAAACTCAACTTTGCGCATGCCTGTCGGTGGGGGCATGTGAAGGCCTTCGGCCTTGCCCGCTTCACTTCCGTCCATTGGTCCGGTCTTTCCAAAATCCGGCGCGTCTCAGACTTTCCAGCCAAGGCCGCCCGTCAACAACCCGGCCTTTTGGACCCATCTTTCCCGCTTGGCCAGAGTTGGGCGGCATAAATTCGTGCTGGCGGATAATTTCCTTGCGAAATCTACACTTCGGGCGGTTCTGGGTGGAGTGGAGGCTATAGCCGGAATACCGATCTGACCCGCAACCATTATCTGTTCGCGGACTTTATCTGCACCATCGTCTCCATCGGCGGCAGCGTCTTCAGAATTGAGGGCGCCCCGTAAGGCGCCCTCTCATCATTCCGGCAAGGGGGCTTCAGGCCCGCGCCCTTACGGCGCGGTGCGCTGGATCTGACCGGCCAGGTTGAAGATCACCTGATCGGCATCGAAGAAGGCCACATCATCGGGCTTGGCGCCTTTGCCCATCACGATCTCGGCGCTGGCGATATAGCTTGTCTGTTCCCGATAGCTCATCGGGCCGTCCCAGAAGGGATCATAGAAGCTGTACCGGCTGTAGCGCACGCTGCGATAGGGATCGTAGAAATACCCTGCGCGCGGGCCGAAATAGCGGTAGTTCAGATAGAAGTGATCATAATAGGGCGAATAGCCTGCGCCCGAGGGGATCACGCGCGTATTGGCGTCGGTGTCCCGGCGCACCACGCGGAAATGGTCATATCCGTTCTGTTTGGTCAGCTCGGCGGCCCGGAACAGCAGATAGGTCTCCACCGTCTTCCGGTCGGTCAGCGAGTTCCCCGAGAACTCCACCTGGAAGCGGTTGTCCTCGATCTTCATTTCCGAATAGCCGCGATCAGAGACGGTCGCAGGCTGATAGGGGGTTGCCGTGGCGCAGGCCGCCGTAAAGGCGAGCGCGGCGACAGCTGCGGCAAGGCTAAGGCGTTTCATGGCACGGCCTCCAAGAGTTTCTTTTCCACTATATAGTGTGACTCCACGAAGATGAACGCCAGCCAACACGCAAGTTCACAACAACGTGACGCAGGCGCCCGGCGATCACGATGCCGTGGGCAGTCAAAAAGAAACGGCATCCGGGGGGCTGCCGTTCCATCAAACTTGCGAAAAACCGCAGAGATCAGGCGGTTTTGTAGCCGATCACGGCTTTGACTTCGAGGAACTCCTCAAAGCCATGCTCGCCCCATTCGCGGCCGTTGCCGGACTGGCCATAGCCGCCAAACGGCGCGGTGAAGTCAGGGCGCGCGCCATTGACGAGGATCTGGCCAGCGCGGATGCGGTTGGCGATCTCGTTGGCTTCCTTTTCCGGGCCCTGAACATAGCCGGCGAGACCGTAAACGGTGTCGTTGGCCATTTCGACCGCGTCGTCGACGGTGTCATAAGGAATCATGACGAGCACCGGCCCGAAGATTTCCTCGCGCGCGATGGTCATGTCATTGGTGACGTTGGCAAACACGGTCGGCCGGGCGAAATAGCCCTTGTTGAAGCCTTCGGGGCGGCCAGGACCACCGGCAACGAGGGTTGCGCCCTCTTCGATGCCTTTCTGGATCAGGTCCTGAACCTTCTGATACTGGTTGCCGTTGGAGATCGGGCCAATGGCGCCGGGAGGGGCGTCGGCCGGATTGGCAACCTTCACGGCTTCGGCGGTGGCCTTGGCAATTGCGATGGCCTGGTCCTGCTGATCCTTCTGCACGAACATCCGCGAAGGGGCGTTACAGCTCTGGCCCGAATTGGTCATCATGTTCATGATGCCGCTGGAAACGGCTTTCTGCAGATCGGCCGTAGGCAGAACAATATTCGGGCTCTTGCCGCCAAGTTCCTGGGCCACGCGCTTGACGGTCGGGGCAGCGGCCTGGGCCACCAGCACGCCGGCGCGCGTCGAACCGGTGAAGGACACCATGTCCACGTCGGGGTGGGACGACATCGCCGAGCCAACGCCCGGGCCGTCGCCGTTCACAAGGTTGAACACGCCCTTGGGCACGCCGGCCTCATGCAGCACTTCGGCAAAGATCATCGCGTCGAGCGGGGCAATTTCCGAAGGCTTCAGCACCATGGTGCAGCCCGCCGCGATTGCCGGGGCAACTTTACAGGCGATCTGGTTCAGCGGCCAGTTCCAGGGCGTGATAAACGCGCACACGCCAATCGGCTCCTTGCGCAGCAGGGTGGAGCCTTTCAGCTCTTCCCATTTGTATTCGCGCAGGAGGGCGGCGGTGGTGGCGAAATGGCCGAGGCCCGACGGCACCTGGGCGGCGTTGGCCAGCCACATCGGCGCGCCCATCTCCTCGGAGATCGCCTTGGCCAGGTCGGGCATCCGCTTCTGCAGGCCGGCGGTGATCTTGTCGAGCAGGTCGGCGCGGTATTCCACGCTGGTCTGCGAGAAGCTCGGGAAGGCGCGCTTGGCGGCGGCAACAGCCTTGTCCACATCCGCGGCAGAGCCGATGGAGATGACAGCGAAGTTCTCTTCCGTGGCGGGGTTTTCGACTTCCAGGGTGCGCGGCGTTACCGGATCAACCCATTCGCCATCGATATAGAATTTGAGATATTGTTGCATCAGTAGGGCCTCCCTTGGGCGCAGCTTATTGAGCCATCCCCTTGACTATAGGAGAGGTGTGCCCGTTTCGCCACTCCTGACGCGGGGGGAGGGCTGCGCCGCTTACTTCTTCGTCTTCACCCAGCCGCGTCCGGCCATGCAATTGATGTAGTTCACCTGGATGCCATAGCTGATCTGCTGGCAGGCGGCGCGGGCGGATTCGTAGGGCATGGCCCCCTCCCGGGCGGTCCAGCCATCATTCGGGGCGCTGGCGCAGGCGGAAAGCACGGCAGCGGCGGCAAGGGCGAGCGCGATCTGTCTCATTTCTTTTTCATGTTCCCGAAAATGCCGCGCAGGATGTAGCGGGTAACTTCGCGGCTGATTGTGGTGGCGGCGGTGTTGGTGGCGCGCTCGGTGGGCGTCATCCGGCGCGAGCGGCTGGCTGTGGTGGCGCGCCCCTTGGCCGGGGCCTTGGCAGCGGTCTTGGCCTTGGCGGTCGCTTCCTTTTCCTTCTCTGCCGCCAGCCTGGCCTTCTCGGCAACCTTGGCGGCTTCGGCTTCCTTCTTGGTCAGGATTTCATAGGCAGACTCCCGGTCCACCATCTTGTCATACCGGCCAAAGAGCGGGCTTGCCTTGTTGATCTCGGCGCGCTCGGCATCGGTCACCGGGCCAAGGCGCGAGGCAGGCGGGCGGATCAGCGTGCGCTGCACGACAGATGGCGTGCCCTTGGCGTCGAGGGTTGAAACCAGCGCTTCGCCCACGCCGAGCTCGGTGATCACGGTCTCGGTCTTGAAGGCAGGGTTGGGCCGGAAGGAGGCCGCGGCAGACTTCACCGCTTTCTGCTCCATCGGCGTATAAGCGCGCAGCGCGTGCTGCACCCGGTTGCCAAGCTGGGCCAGCACGCTTTCGGGCACATCGCGCGGGTTCTGCGTCACGAAATACACCCCCACCCCTTTCGAGCGGATAAGGCGCACCACCTGCTCGATCTTCTGCAGCAGGGCAGGCGGAGTGTCCGTGAACAGAAGATGGGCCTCGTCGAAGAAGAAGACGAGGCGCGGTTTTTCCGGGTCGCCAATCTCGGGCAGCTGCTCGAACAGTTCCGACAGCAGCCACAGCAGGAAGGTGGAATAGAGTTTCGGGCTGTTAATCAGCTTGGTCGCGTCCAGAATGTTCACATAGCCGCGCCCGTCACGGGTCGTGCGCATGAAGTCTGCCAGCTCCAGTGCCGGCTCGCCGAAAAAGCTCTCCGCCCCGGCGCGCTCCAGCACCAGCAATTCGCGCTGCACGGCGGCCAGCGAAGCGGGCGCCACATTGCCATATTTGCGGCTCACCTCCTCGCGGATGCCAGGCTCGCCCAGATGCGCCAGCAGCTTGCGCAGGTCCTTCAGGTCCAGAATGCGGAAATCGGGGTCATCCACGCAGCGGTCGTCCGCATACTGAAAGGCAATGTTGAGAATGCCTTCCTGCACGGCGGTCAGCCCCATCAGGCGCGAGAGCAGCACCGGGCCCATCTCGGCAATCGTGGCGCGGATAGGGTGGCCCTTCTCGCCGAACACGTCCCAGAAGATCACCGGCGCGGGATGATAGCTTAGCGGGCCCATGCCGATGGCTTCCGCCCGGCTGGTGAAGGCGGCATGCGCCTTGTGGGTTTCCGTGCCGGCAAAGGCGATGCCCGAAAGGTCGCCTTTCACATCGGCGGCAAACACCGGAACGCCGGCATCGGCAAAGGCCTGCGCCATCACCTGCAGGGTCACGGTCTTGCCGGTGCCGGTGGCGCCGGCAACCAGGCCATGCCGGTTGGCCACTTTCAGGATCAGCGACTGGGCGTCGTCCGGCGTGCCGGCGCCATCGGCGTCTGCGCCCCCCAGGAAGATTGTCTCGCTCATGCCGCCGCCCCTTGCTGATATGGTCTCAAATCAAGGCGATGAGGCTAGCTGTTCCGGAGATTTCAGCAAGCGCCGCCGCGCAGGTTTCTCCCGCTTGACGGGGAAGGGGCGCCGCACCACCCTGACGGCGCACATCCAATCGGAGCAGTAAATGGGCAGCGCCACCAAGACCGGCATCTGGATCATCGCCACGGGGGTGATCATCGCGCTGCTGTATCTGGGCCGGGATATCCTGGCCACCTTCGCCATGGCCGTCTTCCTCTTCCTGATCATCGAGGGCTTCGGCACCGTCATCAACAATGCCTCGCGCACCATCCATATTGGCCTGGCGCGTATCCTGGCGGTGTTGCTGGTGGTGGGCGGCTTTGTCGGCTTCATCGCGCTGATGGCCAATGGCGTGGCCGAGTTTGGCCGCGACGGCGCAGACTATGAAGAGAAGATCAACGGCCTGATTGCCGATATCTATTCCGTTGCCCATCTGCAGGACGCCCCGACGCTCACCCATCTGGTGTTCGACCAGGGCGGCCAGCGCTTCTTCGCCACCATCGCCAATTCCGTCAGCGGTCTGTCCGGCGATATCGTGCTGATCCTGATCTATGTCGCCTTCCTGTTCACCGCCCAGTCGATGTGGACCCAGAAGCTCGACAACATCTTCCCTGAGCCGCAGCGCCGCGAAGCGGTCCGCCGGATCGGCAATGACGCCCGCCTCGCCATCGAGAAATACCTCTGGACGCAGACGGTCATCTCCGCGCTGATCACTCTGCTCACCTATATCTCGCTATTGGCACTGGGCGTGCAGAATGCCTTGTTCCTCTCGGCGCTGATCTTCGTGCTGAACTATATCCCGACCGTGGGCTCTATTGTCGCAGCGATGGTGCCGCCGCTGTTTGCCCTGGTCCAGCCTGGGGTACCCGGATGGGTACCCGATGTGGCGCTGCAGGAATCCTACATCTATGCCGCCATCGTCTTTGCGGTGGTCAGCTTCTGGCAGTTCTCGATCGGCAATTTCGTGCAGCCGCGAATGATGGGTGATTCGCTTAACCTCTCGGCCCTCGTGGTTCTGCTGGCGCTGGCCATATGGGGCGTCATCTGGGGCATTCCCGGCATGTTTCTGTCCGCCCCGCTGACTGTGCTGATGATGATTCTCTTTGCCCAGTCCCCGCACACAAGATGGATCGCCATCCTGCTGTCGGCAGATGGCAAACCCAAGGGCGGCGCGCTGAAAGAAGGGGAAGCAATCTGACTGACGGGCGGGCTAGCCAACCCGCCATTGAAATGTTACATGCGGACCGGGTTTAGGCTGTATGGCAATTGATTCCGGTTTGCCGCACTACTGAAAATTAACGTTTGTGGCGTCGGATTGTAGTTGATTTGCCGCCGTCACAAACAACATAAAACAAGATCAGGCTTCCGCGTGCGTCCCCCCACCCAGCCTGCGGAATTTGCCTGTAGGGCCCGCCGGACATGTCCCCGTCTGGCGGGCCCGCTTGTTTTCGGGCCCGTCTCCCCAGCTTCCTGAATCTGCACAACCGTTTCATTCGGAACATGTTTCTTGATGCCTTCCCTTAGGGCGGGTAGACCCGGTGTTTGACCGGTTTTCGAGCAAGAGTCGTTTCCATGCCCCGTTCCACCACCGCCCACGGACCTGCCAGCCAGGTTCTCGATCAGATTCTACAGGAAGCTGCCCGGGAGGATGTCTCCGGCCTGAGTGAGGCAGACATCCAGGCGATGGCCAAGCGCCTGTGGGAATGGGCCGAGGATGTTCCGGCAGGCGCGCGCGCGGTTCACGTTTCCGTGAAAGCCGAAGGCGCCAGCGGGCCCCTGCCGCGCAGCCTGCTACAGGTCACCGGGCCGGACATGCCGTTCCTTGTTGATTCGCTGCTCGGGGAATGCGCCGCCCAGGGCCATGAGGTGAAAACCCTGTTCCACCCTGTCGTCACCATGGCCGATGGGCGGATGGTCTCGATCATCCAGGTTCACACCGCGCTGCTCACCTCGAAAGAGGCAAAGCTGCTGGAAGAGGGGGTGCGCGCCACCCTCGCCGATGTCGAACGCGCCGTGTCCGACCACGCCGCCATGCGCGCCCGGATGCGGGCCGAGATGAAACGCATCTCCGGCCTGCCGCATATTCAGTCTGCGGAGCGGGATGAGGCGGTCGCCTTCCTCGAATGGCTCTCGCGGGAACATTTCGTCTTCCTCGGCGCGCGCGAGTATGACTTCGAAACCGACGCGAAAGGCCGGGTCGTGCCAGCCGAGCCGCTGATGGTCGAAGGCTCCAATCTCGGCATCCTGCGCGACGAAAACCTCAACGTCCTCAGCCGCGACAGCGAGCCCCTCGTGCTGACGCGCGAGATCGGGGAGTTCCTGCAATCGCCCGTGCCGCTGATCATCGCCAAATCGACCCTGCCGAGCCGGGTCCACCGCCGCGTGCCGTGCGACTATATCGGCGTGAAGAAGTATGACGAGGAAGGCCGCGTCAACGGCGAGGTTCGCTTCCTCGGCCTCTTCACGGCCGAGGCCTATGACGAGACGGCTCGCTCCATTCCCTTCGTGCGCCGCCGCGTGCAGAAGATCATGACCGCGTCGGGCGCTGCCCCTGGCGGCCACACCGAAAAGGCCCTCGCCAACCTGATCGAGACCTGGCCGCGTGACGAGCTCTTCCAGACCCGCTCGACCATCCTGGGCCCGATGATCATGGGCGCGCTGCATCTCATCGGCCGCCCGCGCACCCGCGTCTTCCTGCGCCGCGACGAGTTTGACCGGTTCGTCACCGCGCTCGTCTTTGTGCCGCGCGAATCCTATGACACCGCCCTGCGCCAGCGCATCGGCGCGCTGCTGACCGAGGCCTACAAGGGCGACCTGAAAAGCTTCCAGCCCTATTTCGATTCCGGCCCGCTCGCCCGCGTGCATTTCGAGATTGCGCTGCGCCCGGATCATCCCGAGCCCGACCCGGAAGACATCGAGCGCCGCATCATCGAGCTGGCGCGCACCTGGGACCAGGGCTTCCGTGACCTGCTGATGAGTTCGGGCCTGACCGGCGCAGACCGGGAAGGGGCGCGCAGCTTCATCGGCGCCTTCAACGCCGCCTACCGCGAAGCCTTCCCCCCGGAAGAAGCCCTGTCGGATGTCACCTGCATGGCCGCCCTCAGCGCCGGCAAGCCCATCGTGGCGCGGGCCTACCGGCTGGAAACGGATGATCCTTCCAAGGTGCGCGTGAAAATCTACACCCGCACCGGCTCCATCCCGCTGTCCCGCTGCGTGCCCGTGTTCGAGAATCTCGGCCTCTTTGTGGATTTCGAGACCGGTTATCCCGTCCGCCCTCTGACGAAGCCTGTCGAGGATGCTCCCGATGTCTACTGGATCCACTCCCTGTCGATGCAGACCGCCGATGGCTCGGCCCTCGCGCTGGAAAACATCGCCCATGCCTTCGAGCAGGCCTTCCTGGCCGTCTGGGGCGGCAGCGCCGAAAATGATGGCTTCAACAAGCTGGTGCTGGTGGCCGGGGCAAGCTGGCGTCAGGCCGCGCTGATCCGCGCGCTCGCCTCCTATCGCCGCCAGAGCGGCCTTGACCAGCCTCAGGAAGTCCAGGAAGCCGCGCTCGCCCGCTACCCGGCCGTCACCCGCCTGCTGCTTGATCTTTTCGCCGCCCGCTTTGATCCGGAGGCGCACAAGTCCCTGGACGCGCGCAAGAAGGCCCAGGCCGCGTTGGTGGCCAGGTTTGAAGACGCGATGAAGGATGTCGTCAGCCTGGCAGACGATATCGTCCTGCGCCGGCTGTTCCACCTCGTCGAAGCCATTCAGCGCACGAACTTCTACCAGGAAGACGAGACTGGCGGCGTCCGCCCCTTCATCAGCTTCAAGGTGGCCAGCCGCGAACTGGCAGACCTGCCCGAGCCCAAACCCTTCCGCGAAATCTTCATGCACAGCCCGAAAGTGGAGGGCGTTCACCTGCGTTTCGGCCCGGTGGCGCGCGGCGGCCTGCGCTGGTCAGACCGCCCGTCGGACTACCGCACCGAAGTGCTCGGCCTCGTCAAGGCCCAGCAGGTCAAGAACGCCGTCATCGTGCCGGTCGGCTCGAAAGGCGGCTTCTATCCCAAACAGCTCGCCGACCGGTCAGACCGCGACGCCTGGTTTGAAAGCGGCCGCGACGCCTACAAGCAGTTCATCACCGCGCTGCTGGGCGTCACCGACAATATCATCGAAGGCAAGGTCGTGCATCCTCCGCGTACGGTCATCTGGGATGGGGAAGACCCCTATCTCGTGGTCGCCGCCGACAAGGGCACCGCTACCTTCTCCGACACCGCCAACGCCATCAGCCTTGAAAAGGGCCACTGGCTGGGCGACGCCTTCGCCTCGGGCGGCTCGGCCGGGTATGACCACAAGAAAATGGGCATCACCGCGCGCGGCGCCTGGGAAGCGGTCAAGCGCCACTTCCGCGAAATGGGCCGCGACATCCAGACCGAGCCCTTCACCGTCATCGGCGTCGGCGACATGTCGGGCGATGTGTTCGGCAATGGCATGCTGCTGTCGCCGGAAATCCGCCTCGTGGCCGCCTTCAACCATATGCACATCTTCCTCGACCCCAATCCGGGCGACGCGAAGAAGAACCTTGCCGAGCGCGAGCGGATGTTCGCCCTGCCGCGCTCAAGCTGGGCAGACTACAACACCAAGCTCATCTCCAAGGGTGGTGGCATCTTCGAGCGGTCGGCCAAGTCGATCACGCTGACGCCGGAGATCAAGTCGCTCGCCGGTATCAGCAAGGATGTCGTCACGCCGGACGAGCTGATCAACGCGCTGCTCAAGGCAGAGGCAGATCTCCTCTGGTTCGGCGGCATCGGCACCTATGTGAAGGCTGCCCATGAAAGCCATGCCGATGTCGGCGACCGCGCCAATGACGGCGTGCGCGTCAATGGCCGGGATCTGAAGGCCAAGGTCATCGGGGAAGGGGCCAATCTCGGCATGACCCAGGCCGCCCGGATCGAGTTCGCCCTTGCCGGCGGGCGCCTGAATACCGACGCCATCGACAACTCCGCCGGTGTGGATTCGTCCGACCACGAAGTGAATATCAAGATCCTCGCGGCGGAGGCTATCCGCCTCGGCGCCCTGAAGGAGGCAGACCGCAACCCGATGCTGGCGCAGATGACCGATGATGTCGCCCGCCTCGTGCTCACGCATAACTATGACCAGACCAACACGCTGACCCTGGCAGAGGCCACCGCCTCCGAAGACCATGAAGCGCTCGAGCGGGTGATGGTCTATCTGGAAGAGCGCGGCGTGCTCAACCGTCCGCTCGAAGGGCTCCCCTCCACCCAGGAGATGCAGGCCCGCGCCGCCGAAGGCCGCCCGCTCACCCGGCCGGAGCTCGCCGTTCTGCTCGCCTGGTCGAAGATCGTCCTCTTCGATGATATCGTCGCGTCCGATCTGCCGGATGATCCGTGGTTTGCCGAAGTGCTCAAGGGCTACTTCCCCAGCCCGATCGATGGCTTCGGCGAGGCCCTTGCCAATCACCGCCTGCGCCGCGAGATCATCGCCACGGTCATCGCCAACCGCAGCCTGGATCTGGGCGGCCCCGTCGCCATCCAGCGCCTGCGGGAACTCACCGGGGCGGCGCCCGCCGCCGTCATCCGCGGCGTCGAGGCGGCCCGCGCCGTGCTGGATATCGCCGGCTTCCGCAAGGAAGTCTTTGCGCTGGACAACAAGGTCGCCGCTGATCTGCAGACGGAACTCCAGATCGAGGCCGTGCAGGCCGTCAGCGAGGCCGCCGCCTGGTTCATCCGTGTGCTGCCGGACAAGTCCACCGGGGATGCCGTCAGCCTCACCTATGCCCCGCTGAACGAGCTCAAAGCCGCCCTCAGCAGCATCCAGACGGCCTATCCCGCCGCGCGGATCGAGCGGTCGGCCCGCGCCTTCATGAAGCGCGGCGCCCCCGAAGCGCTCGCCCGCTGGGCCTCGGCGATGAACTATTTTGCCCAGGGCCTCGTCGTCACCGACATCGCCGCCCATTCCGGCCGCAAGGTCGCCGAGGCCGGCGCCACCTTCTATCAGGTGGGCGATGCCCTGCGGCTCGACCGCCTGCGCACCTCCGCGCGCGAGGGCCTCGCCCATGCGCCCTATTGGGACCGTGTCGCCGGCCGCCGCCTCATCTCCGAACTCGTGCGCCTGCAGGCCAGCGTGTCGGAAGAGGCGCTCTCGGCAGGCGGCGTGGAGGCCTGGCTCGAAACGCGCAGCGAAGGGCGCAAACAGCTCCTGGCCACCCTCGGCGCGCTCGGCAAGGATCGGGAATGGTCCTTCGCCAAATTTGCGCTCTCAACTGACGCTGTGCGCCAGTTCATGGGTCGTTAGGGAAAAAATCCGGAAGAAAGGGCGCCGGCTCCATACAACGTTTACGCATGTTATCCACAGTCTGGAGCATGCTTCGATTGTATCACTGGCCCCTTGACCCCGCCGGACGCATGGTGCGGCTCGTGCTCGCTGAAAAAGGCGAACCCTTCGAAGCTGTGCCCTCCCGCCCCTGGGCGCCGGAGCTCGACATTGCCTCGATCGCGCCCGGCGCCGTCGCTCCGGCGGTGGTGTCCACCCATGGCAGCAGCCCCCGTTTCGCGGCCTGCGGAACCCGCGCCATCTGCGAGCATTTCGAGGAAGCCCGCCCGGTGCCCGCGCTGCTGCCCGATGATCTCTCCGAACGCGCCGAGGCGCGCCGCCTCTGGGCCTGGGTGGAGGCTGGCATGGAGGAGGTGACCGACAATCTCCTCTCCGAGCGCGTCACCCAATGGACCCATCGCGGCCGCCAGCCTGATTCCGACAGGCTGCGCCGCGGCGCCCATGCCCTGCGCGGCCGGCTGACCTATCTCAACGCCCTCACCGAAACGCGCGGCAATCTCGCCGGCCGCCACCTGTCCCTGGCGGATCTCGCCGCCGCCGCCCATCTTTCCGCCTACGACTATTTCGGCGATGTGCAGTGGGAGGCCGTGCCAGACCTCAAAGCCTGGTATATGCGGATCAAGTCCCGGCCGAGCTTCCGGCCCCTGCTTGCTGACCGTCTCGAGGCCGCCCGTCCCGTATCCTATTATGCAGAGCTCGATTTCTGACCCCGAAGCCCGGCTGAAAGAACGGGCCCTCGCCCTCGGCTTCGATGCGGCGGGCATCGCGCGCGCCGATGAGGCCTGGCCGGCGGGCGAGCGCCTGAAAACCTTTGTGGAGCTTGGCCGCCATGGCGACATGGCCTGGATGGAAACCACGCTGGAGCGCCGCAGCGCCCCCACCGCCATGTGGCCAGAGGCCCGCTCCGCCCTCGTCGTCGCCCTGAATTACGGCCCCGATCACAACCCCCTCGATACCCTCTCCGAGACCGCCACCGGAAACATCTCCGTCTACGCACGGGGGAGGGACTATCACGACGTCATCAAGTCCCGCCTCAAACAGCTCGCCGGCGAGGTTGCCCAGATCACTGGCGCAGACGTGAAGGTCTTCGTCGACACCGCCCCGCTGATGGAAAAACCGCTGGCTCAGCGCGCCGGCCTCGGCTGGCAGGGCCGCCACACCAATCTTGTCAGCCGCCAGCTCGGCTCCTGGTTCTTCCTCGGCACCGTGCTGACCAGCGCAGACCTCACCCCCGACGCCCCGGAGGCTGACCATTGCGGCTCCTGCCGCGCCTGCCTCGATATCTGCCCCACCGCCGCGTTCCCCGCGCCCTACCAGCTCGATGCCCGCCGCTGCATTTCCTATCTCACCATCGAATATGGCGGCCCCATCCCGGCGGCGTTTCGCCCCGCCATGGGTAACCGCATCTATGGCTGCGATGATTGCCTGGCGGCCTGTCCCTGGAACAAATTTGCCAGCAGCGCGTCTGAAGCAGCACTCTATGCACGCGCAGAACTGAAAGGACCGGGCCTGGACGAGCTTGCCGCCCTTGACGACGCAGCCTTCCGCGAAGTCTTCTCCGGCTCCCCGGTGAAGCGCTCGGGGCGTGACCGGTTCGTGCGCAATGTCGCCGTCGCCATCGGCAATTCCGAAGAGCCCCGCCTGACGGCCAGCCTGCTGGCGCTGCTGCAGGACGACGCCCCCATCGTGCGCGGGGCGGCGATCTGGGCGCTTGCCCGCCTTGATCCTGCCCGCTTTGCAGAGGAAAAGGCGCGCCGCCGCCCCTCGGAGCATGATAGGACGGTGATCGCAGAATGGGATGAGACACCGGCATGAGCGACAGCCTGACCCCGCCGCCTTCCTTCACGCCGGCGCCCGCCCCGGAGGCCCCCGCGCCAAAGCGCAAGGCCCCCCTCTGGCGGCGCATCCTGGTCGGCATTGTGCTGGCCGGTATCGCTGTCTTCCTGCTGTTCCATCTCTATGCGCTCCTCCTGCGTTTCGCGCCCACGCCCGGCACAATCCTGATGTCCCAGCGCGGCCTGGACGGGCAGGATGTCCGCTATGACTGGGTGCCCCTCGACAGGATTTCCCCGCGCCTTGTCCATGCCGTCATTGCCGCCGAAGACGCTAAATTCTGCACCCATGGCGGCATTGACTGGGAAGCCGTCGAGGCGGCCCGCGAATGGAACGCCAAAAACCCGGACCGCAACCGCCGTGGCGGCTCCACCATCAGCCAGCAGACTGCCAAGAACGTCTTCTTCTGGAATGGCGGCGGCATGCCCCGCAAGGCGGGTGAAGCCTGGATGACCTATGTGATCGAGACTGTCTGGGGCAAGCGGCGCATCATGGAAGTCTATCTCAATGTCGCCGAATGGGGCGATGGCCTCTTCGGCGCCGAGGCTGCGGCCCAGGCCCGCTTCGGCAAATCCGCCGCTGACCTCTCAGAGCGCGAAGCCGCGCTGCTCGCCGCTGTTCTTCCGTCTCCGAACAAATGGAAAGCCGTCAATCCGGGGCCTTATGTCCAGCGCCGCGCCGGCTCCATCCAGGGCCGCATGCGCGTCGTGGCCAATGAAGGCTATGCAGCCTGCGTCTTCGGCGGCGAGGCGCCCCGGCCGCCAGCGGGCGAGCGTCCCAAAGGCGAAACCCCCAAACCCCCGCCGGTGCTGGAAGAGCTGCCCGAAGCCCCCGAAACCGGGGACGAGGCCCTCGGCGAACCTACCGAAGAGCTCGGCACGGATGTGCCCCGCAACGCCAATGACGAGCTGAACGACCTTCTCAACGCTGCCGACGAATCCCTGCGCGCGCCCCCGCCGCCGGCAGAAGAAGGCGAGCCGGTCCCCGAACCAGAACCCGCGCCCGAACCTCAGCCCGAAGCGGCCCCCGCCGAAGAGGCCCCCTCCGGCCCTGCCGAACTGCGCCCCCCGGAATAACCTCCGTATAGGGCGCAACCCGCGCAGGGCGGCATCCCGCCGTGTCCCCGGCCAGTGCCTGACCTGCCCGGATTTGTCCCGTTCTGTCCCCGGATTGTCCGCAGAAATCCCGCCAATCTGGGCAAAATTACCCCGCCTGCAGGGCGCAAAACGCCGCAAAACAGGCCGGGTCATCCCCGCCTATCCCCCGTCCGTTTCCGTGATGGCTATGAAGGCGCGCCCGGAAATCCGGCTGGTGACGGCGTGCCTTGGCAAGCGCGGCCGGGCAGGGCCGGTCGCGGCGATGTATGCGCAGGGCCGCGTCAGCGATGCCGTGCATTTCGATACGCTGGAAGATCAGATGTGCCGGTTTGTTACTGCCGAAGAGGCCGGCTCGCCAGACCGGGTAGACGCCCTGGTCTGGGCCCTCTGGCCCCTGATAGGCGAAGGCCTAGGCCCCCGGTTGCGCGTAGTGTGAGGGGGGAAGGGGGTGGTTGTTGACTTTTCCCGCGCTGCGCGCCAATGGATGCCATGTCAAAACACGCGAAACCAGAAACAGTTATCGAAGCGCTCGAGGCGCTTTATGCCGAGGCGGTTGACGCCCTTTCCACCGCCCTCAACACCTTCCTGCATGACGGCACGCCGCCCAATCCGCGCCTGCGCGATGAAGGCGCCTTCTGCTATCCGCAGCTGCGCATCGTCTATGATCCCGAAGGGCCCCCGCCGCCGATTTCCCGCGCCTTCGGAAAATTCTCCGAAGCGGGCATCTATATCACCACCATCACGCGGCCCGAATTCTTCCGCGATTATCTGATGGAAGTGCTCACCCCGCTGATGCGGGATTATGACGTGGACGTGTATGTCGAGCGCTCGGCGTCTGAAATTCCGTATGCCTATGTTTGGGATCCGTCCCAGGCGGCTGGCCTGGAAGAGATTGCCCCGGCAGAGCTCGTGCGCTGGTTCCCTTCGCCGAAGCTGACGCTGATCGGCGATGAGGTGGCCGATGGCGAGCCCTTCGAGGCAGGCGAGGAGCGCCCGCTGGCCCTCTTCGATGCCCAGCGGGTGGATTTCTCGCTGAAGCGCCTGCAGCACTATACCGGCACGCCGGTGGAGCATTTCCAGCATTATGTGCTGTTCACGAACTATCACCGCTATGTGGACGCCTTCTGCGACTGGGCGCTGACACAGCTGAACGGCGAAACACGCTATACCTCTCTTTCCGTGCCCGGAGGGCTGGAGATTTCCCGTCCGGATGAGCATAGCCGGGCGGCGATTGATGCTTCGCCCTGGCGGCGCTTCCAGATGCCGGCCTATCATTTGCGCGCGGCAAATGGCGCGGGCATCACGCTGGTGAATATTGGCGTCGGCCCCTCCAACGCCAAGACGATCACCGATCACCTTGCTGTCCTGCGCCCGCAGGTCTGGCTGATGGTGGGCCATTGCGGCGGCCTGCGCCATTCCCAGTCCATCGGGGATTATGTGCTGGCCCATGCCTATCTGCGCGAAGATCATGTGCTCGATACGGTGCTGCCGCCGGAAATCCCCGTTCCTCCGATTGCGGAGGTTCAGGTGGCTCTGCAGGAAGCTGCCGCCAGGGTCACCGGCGAGAAGGGCGAAGCTCTGAAGAAACGCCTGCGCACCGGCACCGTGGTCACCACGGATGACCGGAACTGGGAGCTGCGCTTTACTGCCTCGGCCCGCCGCTTCAACAAGAGCCGGGCCGTGGCCATCGATATGGAAAGCGCCACGATTGCTGCCAATGGCTTCCGCCTGCGCGTGCCCTACGGAACGCTGCTATGCGTGTCCGACAAGCCGCTGCATGGCGAGATCAAGCTGCCCGGCGCGGCCAACCGCTTCTATGAGCGCGCCATCGGCGAACACATCCGTATCGGGATCGAAACACTCGAACGCCTCAGCGAAGACGGCGGCGCCGCCCTCCACAGCCGCAAACTGCGCGCGTTCGATGAGCCGCCGTTCCGGTGATGGCAGGCAGCATCGCCTGGGACGTCCTCAAGGCGGCGGCGCTGGCTGCGCAGGGGCGGGCTTATGTGCCGTATTCGGAGTATCGCGTTGGAGCGGCGCTGCTGACTTCCGCGGGCGAAATCGTGACCGGGTGCAATGTGGAAAACGCCACCTATGGCGCCACCTGCTGCGCCGAGCGGACGGCGGTGTTCAGCGCGGTGGCGGCCGGCCACCGGGCCTTCCGGGCCATTGCCGTGGCCACCCATGGGGCCGACGCGGGCACGCCCTGCGGCATCTGCCGCCAGGTGCTGGCGGAATTCTCCGCCGATGGCACCCTGGAGATCCTCTGCTTCACCCCAGAAGGCGCAGAGGCCCGCTACACCCTGGCCGAGCTTTTGCCCCATGCGTTTGCGCTGAAATAGGCGCGGCTGTGGAAGCGGACCGTTCAGAAGGCTGGGACGCGGTTGCCGGAGACTTCATGGCGGCGCGATCCGGCATCGGGGCGCAGCTGGTGCGGGACTGGGCGCGTGCGAGCCTTCCCGCCGGCGCGCAGATCCTGGATGTGGGCTGCGGATCAGGTGTTCCGATAGCGGAAGGGTTGATCGCTGACGGGTTCGGCGTCTGGGGCGTGGACGCCTCGCCGCGTCTGCTGGCGGCGTTTCGCGCGCGGTTTCCGCAGGCCCCGGCGGCCTGCGAAGCAGCCCAGGACGGCGCCCTGTTTGAACGCAGGTTTGACGGCGTAATTGCGGTGGGCCTGCTTTTCCTGCTGACGGCAGAGGATCAGCGGCGGGTGATCGCGCGCCTCGCAACGGCGCTGGCGCCGGGCGGGCGGCTACTGTTCAGCGCGCCTCTGGAGGCATGCGAATGGGATGATTCGCTGACGGGGCGGCGGTCTCTGTCCCTGGGGCACGGGGCGTATGCGGCCTTGCTGCAGGAGGAGGGTCTGTGTCTGGGAGGAACCTGCTGTGATGAGGGCGGAAACACTTATTTCGAGGCGGTGAAGGCGGGCGGCCTTGCCCCGGGGTGAGCGGCTGTGGACACAGGATTGTCACTGGACGGGCGGGCGGGTGCGGGCTACCCCCGTGGGCATGACTGATACAACGACAAAACCCCGCCTCCTGAAGTTTGAAACCATCCGCAATTTCCGTGATTTCGGCGGCTATGACAGCCGCCATGGCGGGCGGGTGAAGATGGGGCGGCTCTACCGCTCCGGCCACCATGCCGAAGCCTCGCAGGACGAGCTGCAGAAGATGACGGCGCTGGGCATCCATGTGCAGGCCGATCTGCGGCGCCCGGATGAACGGGAGAAATTCAAGACGCGCTTCACCGCGCCGGTGACCATCACGCATGATGGCGGGCGCGAGACAGATGCGCCGCATATCCGCTTTCTTTCCCGCATGGAGGTGAGCGCGGACGATGCCGATCAGTGGATGGTGGAATATTACGAAGCTGCGCCATTCAAGGAGCATCATACCTCGATGTTCTCCGACTGGTTCGGCCATCTGGCGGCGCTCGACGGGGATGCAGCGGGGCTGGTGAACTGCGCGGCCGGCAAGGACCGCACGGGCATTCTCTGCGCGCTGACGCATCATATCCTGGGCGTGAGCGAGGCCGACATCCGCGAGGATTATGACCTGACCAACACGGCCGTGGACGTGGCGTCGCGCCTGCCGGAAGCGGCCGCGTATTTCAACGATATGCTGGGCAAGGACTATCCGGCCGAAGTGTTCCGCCCGTTCATGGGCGTGCATCTGCGCTATCTGGAAAAGGCCTTCGCAACGATCAATGAGCGGGCCGGATCCATCGATGGCTATCTTGTCGACACGCTGAAGGTGGACGAGAAGATGCAGGATGCCATCCGTGAGCGGCTGATCGAAAAATAGGGCAAACGCCGCCCGGAGCTTGTCCGCTCAGATGAACCCCGCTGGCGCGGCGTTCATCGAGCGGGACGACAGGAGAGGGGCAGGGCCCCTCTCAAATCAGATCGGCCAAATCAAATCGGTTCGTAAGGGAACACGCTGGAGGTCGCGCCGAGATCGGTGAAATCCGGGCTCATTGCCGGGAAGGCCTGGCTGATGAGGCTTTCCGGGTTCCAGCCTTCCATCCGCGCCAGCGATTTCACCGGGCGGGGCTGGTCGAACAGGATCACTTCATTGCCGCGCACGCCGAAGATCTGGCCGGAAACGTTTGCCGACTGATCCGAGCAGAGGGCCACGGCGAGCTGGGCCACCTGATCGGCGCGCATGCCGTTCTTCATGCGCTCCACGCGCTGGGCGCTCGCTTCATCCTTCACCGGGATCGAGGCGATCATCCGTGTCCAGGCAAAGGGCGCGATGACGTTGGAGCGGATTTTCTTGGCTGCCCCTTCCATGGCCAGGATGCGCGAGAGGCCGACAATGCCGAGCTTAGCCGCGGCATAGTTGGCCTGGCCGATATTGCCGATCAGGCCGGACGTGGAGGTGAAGAAGACGTAGGAGCCGCGCTCATTCTCGCGGAAATACTCCACCGCCGCCCGGCCCACATTGTAGGAGCCGTGCAGGTGCACATCGATCACGGCCTTCCAGTCGGCTTCGCTCATCTTGTGGAACATGCCGTCGCGCAGGATGCCCGCCGGATTGACGATGGAATCGAGGCGGCCAAAGGTGTCCAGCGCCTGCGTCACCATGCCGGCCACGGCGGTGTAATCGGTCACGCTTTCGGAGTTGGAGACCGCTTCGCCGCCCGCCGCGCGGATTTCCGCTGCGACAGCCTCGGCCGGGCCGGCATCGCCTTCATCCCCGCCTTTCAGGCCGCCGCCGAGATCGTTGACGATGACCTTGGCGCCTTCGCGCGCGGCCAGAAGCGCCGTTTCCTTGCCGATGCCGTTGCCGCCGCCGGTTACCAGAACCACCTTGCCGTCGAGAACACCCATAACTTCCTCCTGTCTGTTTCGCGCCGGACACTACCGGCCATCAGCGCCGGGGCAAGAGGCGGCGGAAAAATCAAGGTTTGAAATACTGCGCTCAAGCGGCTAGCAAGCCGGGCATGACACGTACCTTTCAGGCAGTAATCTGGGATTTCGGCGGGGTGTTCACCTCCTCGCCCTTCGAGGCATTCAACCGGTATGAGGCCGAAAAGGGCCTGCCGGCGGACTTCATCCGCTCGATCAATGCGGTCAATCCGCTGGAAAACGCCTGGGCCAAGCTCGAGCGCAGCCTGGTGGGCGCTGAGGAGTTCGACGGCCTCTTCCGCGAAGAGGCCCTGGCCATGGGCCATGATGTGCCCGGCCGGGACATCCTGGGGCTGCTCTCGGGCCATCTGCGCCCGCGCGTCGTCAATGCGCTGAAGGTCTGCAAGGGCCATGGCAAGGTTGGCTGCATCACCAACAACGCCCCCATCGGGAAGGGCGCCTCGATGACCCATGATGACGAGAAGGCCGCCCAGCTGGCAGAAGTCTTCGCGCAGTTCGACCATCTGATCGAAAGCTCGAAGCTCGGCATCCGCAAGCCTGATCCGCGCATCTATGCCCTGATGTGCGAAGCCCTGGATGTGGACCCGAAACGCTGCGTCTATCTCGATGATCTCGGGATCAATCTGAAGCCGGCCCGCGAAATGGGCATGGCAACCATCAAGGTGACCAGCGAAGAACAGTTGCTGGCCGATCTGGAAGCCATCACCGGCTATGCGGTGCGCTAGCTTTACGCTTGCCGCCTGTCTGGCGCTGCTGCTGGCAGCCTGCGCGCCTGGCGAACAGGCGGCGGCGCCCGTGGCTGGCCCGCCTGTGCCTTCGGACTCCCTGACCCGGCCGCCGCTGGCGCCTGAACCCGTCTCGCTGACGCCGGAAGCTGAAGCGATGAAAGCCGCCATCCTGCGCGAAGCCGAACGCGGCGCCCTGCGCAGCCTGGCGCGGCTGGCCGGCGAGCAGGAAGGTTTCATGTCGAATGTGGGCGGGCGCGACCATTTCGAATTCTGGGACCTGCTGCGCCGCACCGGTGTGGACCCCAACCGCAAGCTGCGCGACCTGTTTGAGGGGCCACCGGGAAAGCGCGAGATTGATGGCGAGATCTGGTTTGTCTGGCCCGACATCGCCGCCAAGGATGTGCGGGACCTGATCCCGGAAAAACTGACTTTTGTAGAACGCCGCCGCCTGCGCGAACTGATCGGCGAAGATGGTATCGACCGCATCCGTGCGGGCGAAGGCTATCCCGGTATGCGCACGGCGATTTCGGCGGAAGGCCGCTGGGTATATTTCGTACTCGGCCAGGACGGAGAGGAATAGGACATGTCGAAGATCGGTGCAGACGCCGCCATCAAGGCCCTCAAGGGCTGGAAGATTGCCGAGGGCGAGCGCGACGCCATCACGAAGGCGTATCGCTTTGCCGACTTCAAGGCAGCTTTTGCCTTCATGTCTGCCACGGCGCTGAAGGCCGAGCAGATGGACCACCATCCCGAATGGTTCAACGTCTATAACAAGGTGGACGTGATCCTGACCACGCATGACGCTGACGGCGTGACGCAGAAGGATCTCGAACTCGCCGGCTTCATGGACCAGCTGGCTGCAAGGCTCGGCTAAGCCTTACTTCCACACCACCCGGTAGAGATCGAACCGCCGGTCTTTCAGGTTCTGCACGGCGCCGGACTGGCGGGCGGTCAGCAGGTCTGATAGGGAGAGGTCAGCGATGGCCACCGTCTCGGTATTGGGCGCGACGTCCGCGGCAATCCCGTCGCGGGAGAAGGGGAAGTCCGACGGCGTGAGAATGCAGCTCTCCGCATAGTGAATGTCCATATTCTCGACATTCGGCAGATTGCCGACCACGCCGGACATGACGACATAGCACTGGTTTTCCACCGCGCGGGCCTGGCTGCAATACCGCACACGGAGGTATCCGCGGCGTTCATCGGTGCAGAAGGGAACGAACAGGATCAGCGCGCCCTGATCGACCAGGTGGCGGGCGATTTCCGGGAATTCGGAATCATAGCAGATCATCACACCGATCGGGCCGCAATCGGTGTGGATGACCGAATTGCCTTCGCCGCCCTTGATATTCCACCAGGTGCGCTCGGACGGGGTGGGGTGAAGCTTCTGCTGCGTGTGGACCGAGCCATCGCGCAGGAAGATGTAGGCGACATTGTGAATATCGCCATCGGGCATCCGGGAGGGATGGGAGCCGCCGATGATGTTGATGTTGTAGGAGACCGCCAGGCGCTCCATGAAGGCGATGAAGCGCGGGGTGTATTCGGAGATGCGGGCAATGGCATCTGCCGGCCCCAGCGGCTTGCTCTCCAGGGAGAGGAGTTGCAGCGTGAAAAGCTCCGGGAACGTCACAAAGTCTGCGCGGTAATCCGAAGCGATATCGACGAAATACTCAACCTGCTGCTCGAACTCGTCAATGGAGTTGATACGGCGCATCTGGAACTGGACGGTTGCCAGGCGCACGCGCTCGGGCAGGGAAGTGTCGCCCAGGCTCGGCTTGGCCTTGATGGCTTCCTGTTCCAGCGGATTGCGCCAGAACATCTGGGTGGCATGGCCGCAGGAGTCTGTGTCCTCGGGCATGTAATTCTTCAGCACGCCGACGACCTCAAAGCCCTGGCGCAGCTGGAAGCTGAGCACCGGATCGCGCAGCTTTGAGGCCTTGACCGCTTCGATATAGTCGGCGGGGTTTGGGAATTCCTTCTGGTGGCGATGATAGCCGGGCATGCGGCCGCCAAAGACGATGCCTTTCAGTTCCAGCCATTGGCAGAGATCCTGGCGGACCTTGTAGAAACGCTGGCCGATCCGCAGACGGCGGAATTCGGAATCGACGATGACATCCATGCCGTAGAGCATGTCGCCTTCCGGATCATGCCGGGCGGCAAAGCCCCCGCCCGTGATCTCGTTCCAGGTATGCTGGGATAGGGCGGTGGCAGAATCGATCACGAAGGTGACGCAGTGGCCGACGATCTGGCCTTCAAACTCGGCCACAAACTGCCCGTCCGGGAATTTGTTGATCTGCCCGGCGATCTGGTCAACCGTATAGCCATCATCCACCCCATAGACCTTGTCATAAAGGGGACGGATGCCTGCAATATCCTTCGGCTTGGCATTGCGGATGACGAGTTTGGTGCGTGTGGCTGTCATGGTTTCTCCAATGAACGTCCTTGCGCCTTTATCTAGTGCGGCAATCTTAAGATTGCGCGTAGCCCGCCTAGGGGGCTGGGCGCAAGACGCACATCCCCGCCATGCATGCGGGCTGTGTCGCGCGCCAGCGTCAGGCCGAGGCCCGAGCCGGACACATTCTGGCTGCGGGCTTCATCAAGCCGCGAGAAAGGGCGGAAGGCCTCCTCATAGCGGTCAGGCGGAATGCCGGGGCCATCATCATCCACGATCACCTCGGCCCAGTGCGGCCCGTTGACGAGGGTGACCCGGGCATGGCTGGCATATTTGAGAGCGTTGGAGACAAGGTTGTTGATCGCGCGTTTCAGCGCCAGCGGCCGGCCCCGCACGCTCAGCGATTGCGGGCCGCTGACCGGGACATGCGGCCCGAAACCCGACACGATATCGTGAACCATCGCGCCAAGATCAAAGCTGCCCGGCTCGTCGCCCTCCTCGCCGCGCGCAAAGGCGAGATATTCGTCGAGCATCATGGCCATGTCATCAAGGTCTGACTGGGCGGCCTTCATATCCTCCGTCTCCGGCATCAGCGCGAGGGTGAGCTTCAGGCGGGTGAGGGGGGTGCGCAGATCATGGCTGACACCGGCCAGCATCGCGGTGCGCTGCTCGGCAAAGGCGGTGAGGCGGTTTTTCATGTCTATGATGGCGCGGGCCGCGTCGCGCACCTCGGTGGCGCCGGAGGGGCGGAAGCCGTCCAGATCCCGCCCCCGGCCGAAAGCGCGGGCCGCCTCCGAAAGGCGCAGGATGGAGCGGACCTGCTGGTTGAGAAAGCCGATCGCCAGGGCAACCATCAGCAGGGAGAAGAAAATCACCCAGACAATGAAGAAGTGCGAGTTGATGACCAGCGCCCGTTTCCGGTCCATCACGATTTCTGCCGTTTTGCCGGCAACGGGGAAACGAATGTGCAGCTTGGTATCGTTCGGGATCAGGCCGACCACAATGTCATCGCCGAGCCGCCCGGCAAGTTCGCTCTTGAGCGTGTCGTTATAGGAAAAGCCCTGTCTCAGCGCGCTGTCGGGAACGGCGCCTGGCGGGAGGCTGCAGGTAAACTCCGTCTCCAGAAGATACTGGATGCGGGCCATATCCCCGGGCCCGTAGGCGGGATTGCGGCAGGCATCCCGGATCAGGGCGGCGTCACGCGCGATGCCCTGTCCCAGCTTGCGGTTCACTTCGGCAATATGGTTGGCATAGTAATACCAGGTCATCAGGCAAAGGATGATCAGGACCGGCGCCAGAATGATCAGCAGGCTGCGGGCATAGAGGCCGCGAGGGGTGATGTCTCTCAGGCGCAGCATGGACCCGCTCAATCCGGCATCAGGCGGTAGCCGATGCCCCGCACGGTCTGGATATGGATCGGTTCTTTCGGATTGGGTTCGATCTTGCGGCGCAGGCGGGTTACCTGCACATCCACCGACCGTTCCATGCCCGCCGAGGTCATCTCGGCGAGGTCTTCGCGGCTGATGGCTTCGCCGGGCGTGCGCGCGAGGATGGTCAGGAGCTGCACTTCGGCGTCTGTCAGGCGGATGCGCTGGTCGCCCGCCTTGAGCTCGCCCCGCTCTATATTGAAGACGAGGCCCGACATTTCGATCTCCTCCGGGGGAGGGGCGGGCTTTTGGGAGCGGCGCAGGATCGCCTCGCAGCGCAGGGCGAGTTCTTCGGGCTCAAACGGCTTGGCGAGATAATCATCGGCGCCCAGACGCAGGCCCTCGATCCGGTCGCGGGCCTCTCCGCGCGCTGTCAGCAGCATGACCGGCGTGGCCCTGGCCGGGCCTGACCGGATGCGTTCGAGCAGTTCCAGCCCGGTCTCGCCTGGCATCATGATGTCCAGCACGGCGAGATCGAAGGTCATGTTGTCCATCAGGCGGCGCGCCCCGGCAGCATCCGGCGCGCCCGTCACCCGGTAGCCCTTCAGCGTCAGGAAACGCTTGGTGAGGTCGCGGATGCGGTCGTCATCATCGACGATCAGGATATGGGCGGGATCTCTGAGGCTCATGGCGGTCTCTTTATTTCACCAGCGCTTCCAGAAGGAAGCGCGCGCCGGCGACCGCCTCTGGCCCGCAGGCGCGGAAGGCGACCCGCAGACGCTCGCGCAGCTCGATCGTGATCGGGGTCGTCAGCGTGGTGCCGGCGTCCGACAGGGTGAGCTTGCGGCGGCGGCCATCGGAGCCTTCGCGGGCCCGCTCGATCAGCCCGCGCGTGTCCAGCTGGCCGATGATCCGGGCGAAAGTTGGCACCGTCATGCCCAGTTGGCCCCGCAACTGGCTGACCGTAAGGCCCGGCTGGTAGCGGATTGCCATGAGAATCTGCATCTCAGACTTGCTCAGACCGGCCTTTTTGCGGGCCGATTCTGCCGCGCGCATAAGCTCATCTGCCCCTGAAATCAGGAGTCCTGCGCCCCTGTCGAGTTCCTGATCGGTCAGGAAGAGGCGGGGGTCAAATGGGCGGGTCAGGTTGACGGATTGAGCCATAAGTCGGAAATGAACGCGAACCGCAACAAAAGTGCAAGCGAGGAGCGTACTCAATGGCTGCCATCCCTTATGATGACCGTGACGGATACATCTGGATGGATGGGTCTTTCGTACCCTGGCGGGACACCAAGGTTCACGTGCTGACCCATGCGCTGCACTATGCGTCCTCCGTGTTTGAGGGGGAGCGGGCCTATGGCGGCAAGATTTTCCGCTCGCTGGACCATTCCAAGCGCCTGCACAATTCGGCGAAGATCATGGGCTTTGACATCCCGTTCAGCGTCGAAGAGCTGGAGAAGGCCAAGAAGGAAGCGCTGGAGAAATCCGGCCTCGACAGCGCCTATGTGCGCGCAGTCGCCTGGCGCGGGTCTGAGATGATGGGCGTTTCGGCCCAGAACAACACGATCCACCTGGCCGTGGCTGTCTGGCATTGGGGCGACTATTTTGCTGACAAGATGAAGGGCATCCGCCTAACCCATGCCGAATGGCGCCGCCCGGCGCCCGATACCGCGCCCTGCCATGCCAAGGCGGCCGGCCTCTACATGATCTGCACCCTCTCCAAGCATGCCGCCGAGAAGGCCGGCTATCAGGACGCGCTGATGCTGGACTATCGCGGCCAGATTGCCGAGGCGACGGGCGCCAACATCTTCTTCGTGCGGGATGGCGTGTTGCATACGCCGACGCCGGACTGTTTCCTCAACGGGCTGACCCGGCAGACGACGATTGCGCTGGCCAAGGCCCGGCAGATCGAAGTGGTCGAGCGGGCGATCTTCCCGGACGAGCTGGCGACCTTCAGCGAGTGTTTCATCACCGGCTCTGCCGCCGAGATCACGCCCGTGGCCGAAATCGGCGCCCACCGCTTCACGCCGGGCCATATCAGCCTGACGCTGGCCGAGGACTATTCCAACCTCTGCAACGGCAAGCTGGAACTGGCGCTTTAGGGCGCCTTGGAGAATGAGGTTCGCTTTTACTCAGATTGTGGCTGATAAAGGCGAACTTCCTTCTTATCCGGGTAAGCAATAACCAGGCTGGACGCTGAAAACCAATTAGATAGCGATTGACGAGCAGCGCGCGCTCCGAGCCCTATCTCCAAGAATGAAGGTGCTTCCGGGGGTAGTTGGAAGGAACCTGGTAGAAAGCCCGCAGGCCCGAACACAATTGCCTGAGGCGAAGTCTCGGAAATGACGACAATTTCAGGTACCCAGTTCTGATCGAGGTCGTCCATAATTATATCGCTAGGGATGCCTATCGGCCACGAATACGTTCTCTGAACGATATTCCGGTTCTCATCGAACCCTGCCAAGACCAAGCGGTGCGTGCCTTCGTGTTGATCATCCGTCAGCAGCAGCGCGAGTACCTGTGGTCCCCGTCCGGTACTGAAGGTCTTGGCTTTGACGAGCCTAAGGGGGGTAGTAGAGTTGAGGGCGACAGGTGACATTTGAGACAGCGAATATGCGTTGGGGTCAGAGAGGCTGTCGAAACCCTGGTTTCCAGAGTAAACTTCAAGATTGTTTGTGTTCGAATTAAATGCCAAAATTGTTCGAAGCACATATCCCTCTGGACTTGAAAAATGAAAGCTTCCGCCAATCGGAACTTCTGGAACAATCAGACCACAGAGTGATTGACCGTTTGCTACCACTTGGAAAAGCTCCATTGGTTGCATTGCGAATGATAGGTAAACTGTAAAGCCTGTATTGCGCTGCCCAATCACGATGTGGGGAAACGAAAACTCTGAGGAATTGATCTCCACGGCACAAGGCGCGTCCACAGTGAAGTTTTGAGCGGAGGTAAGGGGTCGTGAATTATTCGTTCCCTCTACATAAACCTGCACTTCGCCGCGTTCTTCCTGCGCGATAGCCAGACCGCTGAACTGTGTGCCCCACCGGCCGTTAACGAAGCTGATTGCAGATGGAGCGGGAAATGTATCCGATAGGAGAGGAGCAAGCGTTACGTCTAAAGTGTCGTTCGACACACGGAAATCTACTGCTACAATTCTCTGTTCTCCGCCTGGTTCTGCTTCTGTGATCAACACGGGAGAACTGAAAAACTGCATCAGACCGATTGGCCTATCCTCGAACGAGGCGAGAGCAACAAGGCTCAAAGGCGTAGCAAAGGCAGGTGTCTGCGCGATGTTTTCGAAGGTTACGGAGACATCTTCTATGGACGAAAGATCTCCATCCGAAACGCTGACGCGGAAGACTGCCTCGGTATCCTCTGTGACTTCGGCGGCGGTGACCTGGAGCACGGCCTGGTTCGGCGTGGCGAGTGTTACGGGCGGGCCGGAAAGCTGGCTCCAGGTGTAGGTCAGCGCGACGCCTTCCGGGTCTGTCGAGGCAGAGGCGTCCAGCACGAAGGGCTGGCCTTCCTGCGGTGCGGCGGGTGTGGCGGTGGCCTGCGCGGTGGGGCGGCGTTAACCGGCGGGGGAGGCGGAGCTGGTGGGGGTGGAGGCGGCGGAGAAGACACCGGGGGCACGGCGCCGCCACTGCTGCTGCCCCCACCGCCGCCACAGGCAACCAGGGCGAGACCGGCGAAAACGGCAGCGGCGGCGCCTTTGACGCGCTGGGTGGATCGTATTTTCATTGGGGGGCCCGGCAATCTGAAGTTACCCGATCCTTACTGCCAGATTGAGGCGCGGCAAGCGAAAAAAGGATGACATTTTAAGGCGTAAGGTTAATTGGCGACGCATTCGCCCCATAGGCGCAAAGCGCGCGGCGGCGTCCCTTCAGGTTAGAATATCGCTGGCAGGGAGCTTTGCTTCGCGGCGGGCGGCGAAATGGGTTTCGAAGGCGACGACGAGGCAGGCCGCGATGATGATGCCGGCGCCCGCCCAGACGCGCCAGCCGGGGATTTCCTGGAAGAAGAAATAGCCGAGCAGCGCCGACCAGATGAGGCCGGTATATTCGAACGGGGCGAGGGTCTGCGCCTTGGCGCGCGCATAGGCCATGGTCATCAGCCACCAGATGCCGATGCCGAAAACGGCCGCGCCGGTAAGCAGCGTCCAGGCGCCATCTGCCGGCAGCGGATCGGTGAACACCAGCATGAAGGGCAGCAGGAACAGCGCCGGGAAGATGTTCATGAAGGTGACCAGGGTGAGGCTGTCTTCCTCTCTCGTCCGCAGGCGGAGGAGAACGATGTTGAGGGCGTAGAGAACGGCAGAGGCGAGGACCGAAGCCGTGCCATGGAGGCGGTTGCCATCGGCGGGCGCGCCGGACGTTTCCGCCGTGGCGGCCAGCGCGGCGCCGCAGAAGCCGACGAGAGAGGCGCCGATGGTCACCGGGCTCATCTTCTCCCCAAGGATGATGCGGGCGATGGGGGCAATCATCAGGGCCGCCGTGAAACCCAGCACCACGGCCTCGGCCAGCGCAATCTGCGTCAGCGAATAGAAGAAGCAGAAAGCGGAGATGACCTGTGCCAGCGATCTGAGGGCATGAAAGCGGATGGCCGGCAGCGAGGGGAAGGGACGGCGGGCCTGCAGGAACAGCGCGAGCATGATTGCCGAGCCGAGCGCATACCGCCAGGTGGTGGCCGTCAGTACGCTGGTGGCGCCCTGCATTACATATTTCATCAGGGCATCAATGCCGCAGCCAAAGACCACGCCAAGGCAGACCAGAAGGATGGGGTGGGGCGTGCGCATCAGGCCGCCGCGTGCAGTCCCAGCCAGACAACATAGGCGGCATAGCCGGTCAGCATGATGGCGCCTTCTGTCCGGCCGATGCGCCAGCGCGACATGGCGGCGAGGAAGAGAAGCACGGTTGCCGCCAGCATCACCCAGATATCCAGCCGGATGATTTCGGCCGGCACGGGGATCGGCTTCACGATGGCTGTGACGCCCAGAATGCCGAAGATATTGTAGATGTTCGAGCCGACGATATTGCCGAAGGCAATGTCGCCCTGCTTGCGCAGCGAGGCCATCACGGAGGTGATCAGTTCGGGAAGCGAGGTTCCTACGGCCACAATCGTCAGGCCAATGATCGTTTCGGAGATCGAGAACATCCGGGCAAGGTCAATCGCGCCGCTGACGAGGAAGCGGGCGCCGAGCATCGTCATCACCAGGCCGCCGACGACGAAGACGAGATCGATGCCGATGGCGCCGGCGGAAAGCTTTGGCGTGTCCACCGGTCCGCCCGCGGCGGCGGTGGCCGCTTGCGTGGCCTTCCGGTCCTGCTGGAAGGCAAACCAGATATAGGCGGCCAAGCCGACCACGAAGACGATGCCCATCCAGCGCGACAGCTGGCCCGAGACGACCGCCCCGATGCAGAGCAGGGTGGCGATGGCCAGGACCACCCCATCCCGCTTGAAGGCATTCCGGGCAACCGCGATCGGGAAGATCAGCGCCGCCGCGCCGAGAATGAAGAGGATGTTGGCGATGTTGGAGCCAACGACATTGCCGATGGCGATGCCGGGCGAGCCGGCGAAGGCGGCCTGCAGGCTGGTGACGAGTTCGGGCGTTGACGTGCCAAAGCCCACCAAAGTGAGCCCGATCAGCAGAGGCGAAATGCGGAATTTTCCGGCAAGATTGACCGCGCCCTTGACGAGGAATTCACCGCCCGCGACGAGCAGGATCAGGCCGAGCACGAGATACACAAAAATCATCGATTATCCCCAGAGGCGCGTTGCTGGGAGCGGGTGTGGCCCATCCCGGTGCCGGGCGGAAGATGGGCGAGGAAAAATATTATGAGGGCGGCCCGGCGCAGGGAGGCTCTGGCATCTTTTGGCCTCCAGACTATTGATTTCCCCTGTATTAGTGGTGCCTAAGACCAGCCTGACCAATTTAGACCGCCTGATTCCGCCTATGACACCTTGTCCCAAACTCCGGGTATCTGCGTCCGCATGAAACGCCTTATCCTGATGCGCCACGCCAAGACCGAACCCTGGAATGAGGGGATCGACGATTTCAGCCGCGCGCTGACGCAGCAGGGCCATGAGGACGCCACGCGGATTGCCCAGGAAATCGTGGCCATGGGCTGGAGCCCCGAGCGGATCCTGGTTTCCAGCGCAAGGCGGGCCAGGGAGACCTGTTCTGAAGTCGCCAAGGTGGTGACAGGAGAAAAGGTGCGCCCGATGGAAGCCCTTTACCTGACCGGCGTGAGGGGTCTGACCGAGGCGGTGTCACAGAATGACGGCGCGGGGGTTCTGATGCTGATCGGGCACAATCCGGGCCTGCATGACTTTGCGCTGAGCATCCTGCGGGAAGGCGGGTCGCTGGACCATGCCGCCTCGCTGCGGCTGCACGAGAAGTTTCCGACCAGCTGCGCGGCGCTGTTTGAGACCGAAGAGGAGGGCGCTTTCGTGCCCGCCAATTTCCGCCTGGTGCAGGTTCTCCGCGCCAAGGATTTCCGCGCGGCGAGCGCCGGATAAAAAACCGCCCCTTACCCTTTGGGGGCAAGAGGCGGGAGGAGCCACGGTTCCGTGGAGAGTTGGGCTTGAGAGGCTTTAAGGGGCTGGAACCGTGATCTGGGGCCGCTCAGCGGCGTTCGGCGTGGACCTGGGTCAGCAGCTCGCTGTCGATTGAGCGGACGGCGCTGTCCATCGTCTTGCGGACGCAGAAGGTTTCCACGATGGAGCGGGGCACACGGATGTCAGCATTTTCAGACACGCAGCGGTCTTCGATCTGCTTGCGGATGTGCTCGTACTCGGCTTCCGCGCCGGCGACGGTGGACAGCTTTTTCGAGGAATAATTCACATCCATTTCGAACTTTTCGCTGGCAGCGAAGGCAGGGGCGGCGACGGTGGTGGCGGCGAGGGCGGCGGCGATGATGAAGCGTTTCATGGGCGTTTCCTTGATGCGGGTTTTCGAGGGAGGGGAGAGAGGGGGCCGCGCAGCCAGCCAGGGGAAACTGGCTGCGCGGGGGGGAGCCGCTTAGTTGCGGGCTTCGCGGCGGTTCTGGCGGCGGCGGCGAGCGACCAGGAGGTTCAGGCGGCCCTCCGAGCCATCGTCATTCGCCGGCAGGGACCGGAGGGAGGCATCGTTGGCGATGAGGCCGTAGGCCAGGACACCTTCGAAAACCAGGCTACCGTTGTCGCTGAGACGGGCGCGGGGGGACATGACTTGATACTCCTTCTTGATGATCGGTTTGTCCGTTTTGTCTTTGGTGGGCTCTTCCCGCCGCCGACACAGACTAGATAGATCATGAATTATTGTTTTTCAATATGAAATTATCGAAAAAAAATAAGTATCAATAAAATCAAGGCGATAATATCATCGAATAACGATAATTCCCCGCTTCGGCTGGTGCGCGAGGGAATTATTGTAATTCGATAATGCTGGATTTGTGGGTCAGCGCTGCTGGCGGCAGCGGTCCGAACAGTATTTCACCTCGTCCCAGACCCGTTCCCATTTCTTCCGCCAGGAGAACGGGCGCCCGCAGCTGGCGCAGATTTTGGTGGGCAGATCGGATTTGCGGACGGCCTTGCCGGAACCGGCTTTACGAGGCATGGGCGCGGCGTTCCTGTATGATCCCGAGATCAAAGCTGAGCTGTATCGCGTCTGCCGGGGCCGGCGCCCTCTTTTTCGGGGCAGCCTGCCGGCCGCGGAAGGGAATGCCCGACCGCCGGCTGCCATGGCGCGCCTGAATCTCCTCGGCCTCGGCGGCATGTTCGGCGTTCCGGCGAAGGGCGAAGATCCGGCTGCGGGCCTCTTCGGCAGCGGCCATGTGATCGACCATGCGCATCGGGTAGGTCTGGCCCAGAACAATGCCGGCCCGCGCCCGCACCGAAGCGGGGGCCTCCCAGGGCGCATGCAGCCACTCGTCCGGCAGGGCGGAAAGCTCCGGCACCCAGCGGCGGATGAAGGCGCCCTCGGGGTCCTGGTCGCGGGATTGCTTGACCGGGTTGTAGATGCGCGGCGTGTTGATGCCGGTGGTGGCCGACTGCATCTGCGCGTGGGGATAATGAATGCCCGGCTCAAAATCCGTGAAGAGGCCCGCGAGGCGTTCTGCGGGCAGTTTCCAATCCAGCCACAGATGATGGGCTGCAAAGGCCATGGTCATGGCGCGCATGCGGAAGTTCAGCCAGCCGGTGGCCTTGAGGGAGCGCATGCAGGCGTCGAGAAACGGAAAGCCCGTGCGCCCTTCGATCCAGGCAGCAAGCCGGGGATCATCTTCTTCCGGCGCGGGGCGCAGCCCGTCATAGGCGGGATGAAGGTTTCGGGATTCTATCGAGGTCTGGTCTTCAAGCTTCTGAATGAAGTGACAGTGCCAGTGCAGGCGGGAAATGAAGCTGCCGATCGAGGCGGCAAATTCCGCATTCCCCTCCCGGGCATGCATTTCCTTCGCCCTCTGCGCGGCCTGCCAGGCCTCCCGCATGGAAACCGTTCCAAAGGCAAGATGAGGCGACAGGCGCGAGCAGGCATCGGCCGCGGTCAGCGGGCTCGACATCTGCCGCTGATAGGCCTGGCCGCGAACCTCCAGGAAACTGCGCAGACATTCCACGCCGGCGGCGCGCCCGCCTTTCTGGCGCTGCGGGCAGTCATCAGGCCCCAGCCCGAAATCCTGAGGCAGGGGAAAGTCTTCCGCCTGCACCTGAGCGGAGAGCAGGGTTTCCGGAGCAACCATCCGTGGGCGGCGCATGAAGGCTTCCCAGTGGCTGGCCCATCCGTCTCGGGATTTCAGGGCCCGCTGGACCCCATTCTGGGGCTGTTCCCGCAGGGAAATGCCCGCATTGCGTGCCCAGCGGCCAACGGCGCGGTCACGGTCAAAGGTCCATTGCAGGCCTGTTTCCTCATGCGCATGGATGGCGGCAATCCCCTGCCTGCGGTGGATCTCCGACAAGACATCGATGGCGTTTCCCGTGCGGATGACGAGGCCTGAGCCGCGCGCCTTGAGGGCTGCGTCAAGCTCTTCAAGTGCTTCCTTCACAAAGTCGAACTGGCGGCGGGAGTGTTCCGGCAGCGCCCAATAGCCCGGCTCGAAGATGTATAGCGGCAGGATGGGCGCGCCGCTGGCCGCGGCCGCCATGAGCGCTGCGTGATCATGGACACGCAGATCGCGTTTAAACCAGATGACATGCACACCAGACATGGAACAAATATAGAACAAACCGCCTTGGCCTGCAAGGGGTGGCGCGAGGAACGCCCGCCGCGCCGTTCTCGCAGCGTTTCGTTGCGGTAGTGAAACGAGTGTGATTGAAGGTTTAAAGGTTTGGGGCGCGGTTCCTTGGGGGGAGGGACATGGGGGCAGATGGGGAGACAGCTCGGCAACTGGTTTTGCCGCTGTATGGCGGGGGCCTGCGGGAGCCGTCTCCCGACATGGCCAGCGCCCATGCGGCGGCCCATTCGCTGGCCATCCACCGGCCTGAAGATTCCGCCATCCGGACACTGACGGCCGCCCAGATGCGGGGGGCGGGCCTTGGCCTGTTGCTGCTGGCCGGTCTGGCAGTGAGCGCCCCTGAGGCCGCCTTTGCCGCGCTGAGCCTGGGCGCATTCTTTTTCTTTGTGGCGGCGCTGGCCTTTCGCGGCGCCGTATATGTTCACGGTATCAGGGCGGCGGCGCACGTGCCGCAGGCTCGCCGGGACATGGCCGGCGATGACGGGGTTCTCTGGCCGGTCTACACGCTGCTCATCGCGCTCAAGGATGAGGCGGAGAGCGCGGCCCAGCTTTCGCAGGCGATCTGCGATCTGGATTATCCGAGAAACAGGCTGGACATAAAACTGCTTGTCGAAACGGGGGATGAGGCCACCTGGGACGCCTTGCGCGCGCAGTCCTGGCCGCCGGGCACGGAACTTCTGATCGTGCCGCCCGGTCAGCCGAGAACCAAGCCGCGTGCGCTGAATTACGGACTGCTTCGTGCAAAGGGCGAATTTGTCGTTGTGTATGATGCCGAGGATCGTCCGCATAGGGATCAACTGAAGGCGGCGGTGCGGGCGTTCCGGATGGGTTCCCGTGATCTGGCCTGCGTGCAGGCGCCGCTTGTGGGGGACGGCGACAGGGGATGGATCGCCGGGCAGTGGGCGTTGGAATATGCCGTTCAGTTTGGGCGCATTCTGCCCGGGCTTGCTACGCTCGGGTTTCCGATTGCGCTGGGCGGAACAAGCAATCATTTCCGCAGGGCGCTGCTGGAAGGCGTGGAGGGGTGGGACGCCTGGAATGTGACGGAGGACGCCGATCTGGGGTTACGGCTTGCCCGCAGCGGGCTGCAGGTGGGCGTCATTGAGCCGCCGACCCTGGAAGCGCCGCCTGAAGCACTCGGGGTCTGGCTGGCGCAGCGGTCGCGCTGGCTGAAAGGGTTTCTGCAGACATGGCTGGTGGTGATGCGGCGCCCCCGCAAGGCGATGAGGGAAATGGGCGCGGGAAATTTCCTGGCGCTTCAGCTGACGTTGGGGGCGGCCATCCTCTCGGCAATGGTTCACGGGCCCTGGGCCGTGTGGCTGGCCACGACACTGGTTTTACCCGGCATCGGGCCGGGCCCTCTATTCCTCTGGTTTATCGGCGCCTCCTATGCCGCCAGCATCGCCATGGCGCTGGCCGCGCCCGGAGCGCGAGACCTGCGCCGTTATGGGCTGGCGCTGACGCTGCCCCTATACTGGCCGTTGCAATCCATCGCGATGGTGCGGGCACTCTACAGCCTGGCGCGCAGACCTCATTTCTGGGCGAAGACGCCTCATGGCAGCCCGGCGCCGGTGAGGCCACGACAACAGGCTGCCCCTGTCGGGCGAATTCACTCGTCTGAGGCTTGAGTTGTTCTGGGGCCGAAACGTTCTCCGTGCGTTCGCGGGTGAAACGGAGAACGGGCGGGTCTTCACACTTTGACGCCGGGTGACCGCTTGGCGCCGCGAGGGTGGCAGAATAGGGTGACGTAGAGACAGACACCGCCCAGGGAGCACCGCAATGGCTTATGACAATGCCGAGCAACTCGAAGAGTTCCGGCTCGAAACGCGCAAATGGCTGGAAGCCAACTGCCCCCCTTCGATGCGCACGCCGATGGTGGATGACGAGGTTGTGTGGGGCGGCCGCAACGCCACCTTCAAGAACCCCGATTCCAAGCTGTGGCTCGACCGGATGGCCGAGAAGGGCTGGACCGCGCCGGAATGGCCCAAGGAATATGGCGGCGGCGGCCTGTCGCGCGCGGAAGCCCGCGTGCTGGAGCAGGAGATGCGCCGCATCAAGGCACGCGCGCCGCTGTTCTCGTTCGGCCTCTGGATGTTTGGCCCGGCGCTGCTCGAATTCGGCAATCACGAACAGAAGCTGCGCTTCATTCCCGACATCGTGAAGGGCAAGATCCGCTGGTGCCAGGGGTATTCGGAGCCGGGCGCAGGGTCTGACCTCGCGGGCCTGCAGACGCGCTGCGAAGACAAGGGCGATCATTACCTGATCAACGGCCAGAAGGTGTGGACCTCCTATGCCGACAAGGCCGACTGGATCTTCTGCCTGGTGCGCACCGATACCAGCACGAAGCATGAGGGCATCAGCTTTATCCTGTTCGACATGAAGTCGCCGGGCGTCGAAGCGCGCCCGATCCAGCTGATCTCCGGCGAGAGCCCGTTCTGCGAAACCTTCTTCACCGATGTGAAAGTGCCCAAGGACCAACTCGTTGGCCGTCTCAATGGCGGCTGGGAAATTGCCAAACGCCTGCTGCAGTTCGAGCGCTCGTCGATTTCTTCCAGCGGGTTTGGCGGCACCGGGTCGCTCTCGCCTGAGGAATACGCCAAGCAGCTGATCGGCACCGACGAGTCCGGCCGTCTGCTGGACGGCGATCTGCGGGGGCGCCTCGCCGATCACCGGATGTATGCCAAGGCATTTGCGCTGACCGTGCAGCGCCAGACCGAACAGGCAAAGGCCGGTCAGGCCGTGGGCCATACCGCCTCGATCCTGAAATATGGCGCCGCCAAGATGAACCAAGACCGGCACGAGCTGCTGATCGAAGCGCTCGGCACCGAGGGCCTGGGCTGGGCAGGGGAGGGCTTTGACAAGGGCGCCCTGCGCGTCACGCGCCAATGGCTGCGCTCGAAAGGCAACTCCATCGAAGGTGGCACGTCCGAGATCAACCTCAATGTCATCGCCAAGCGCGTGCTGGGTCTGAAGGATCATCAGTAGGCGGGACTTGATCGCTGCTTTTCGGAACAACCCTACGACATAGAATTTAAGGTGTCAGAGTAATGAGCTTTGTACTGACTGAAGACCAGGAAATGCTGCGCGAAACCGCCATGGCGTTCGCGCGTGACGAACTTTCCGTCAATCATCTGCGGGCGCTGCGCGATGCCGGCGCCAATGGCAAGGACGCAAAAACCCGGCAGAAACTCGCCGAGCTTGGCTTTTTTGGCGTGATCATTCCCGACGAGCCGGGCGCGGAAACCTTTGGCCTGACGGGCCTTGGCCAGATCCTCGAAGCGCAGGGCCGCACCCTTGCGGCCACGCCCCTGCTGCAGACGGCGCTGATCGCTGCCTCGGCCTTCCAGCTTGGCGGCAGCCCCGCCCAGCAGGCCGAATGGCTGCCGAAGATCGCGGCTGGCGAGGTGACGTTTGCGCTTGCCCTCGACGAGTCCGCACATTTCTCGCCCTACAGCGTTTCGACCGAGGCCGAGCGCAACGGGCAGGGCTATACGATCAACGGTATGAAGAAATATGTGCCCGATGCGCATCATGCCGACATGCTGATCGTTGTGGCGCGCACCTTTGGCAGCAATGGCGATCGCCATGGTCTCAGCCTGTTCCTTGTGCCGGCTGATGCCAAGGGCGTAACCATCAGTGAACTGAAAACTGTTGACAGCCACGGCGCCGCGCATGTGACGTTTGATGATGTCATGGTGCTGGAGAGCACGCTGATCGGGCCGGCTGACCAGGGCGCTGATATTCTTGATCCCGTGCTCGACCGCGCAGCCATCGGGCTGGCCGCCGAAATGCTCGGCTCGGCCCAGGCCGCGTTCGACATGACGCTGGAATACCTCAACAACCGCAAGCAGTTTGGCCAGCTCATCGGCTCGTTCCAGTCTCTCCAGCACCGCGCCGCGAAGATGTTTGTCGAGCTGGAAATGACGCGCTCCTGCGTCGCTGCGGCGCTGTCGGCGGCGGATGATGGCAAGACCGATCTTGCGGAACTGGCGAGCCTCGCAAAGGCAAAGGCCGGCGAGCTTGTGCATCTGGTCTCCAATGAATGCGTTCAGATGCATGGCGGCATCGGCATGACCGATGCTGCAGAGCCAGGCTTCTACATGAAGCGCGCGCGGGTGCAGGAAGCGCTCTACGGATCTGCCAGCTGGCACCGGGATCGCTACGCCCGTCTCGCCGGCTTCTGATAAAAGCACTGGTTTTTCCCGGTTTGGTTTTCCTTTTCGGGCGTTGTGTGGAACTATAAGTTCTGCATAACGTCTGAGAAGGAGATTACCCATGACCATTTCACGCCGCGAGGCCAAACCTCTCTGCACGGCCGCCGAATTTGCGCTTGCCAATGAGAGCTATCCGCCCGCTGTTGGAAATCTCAATGAGAAAGAGCTCCGTCAGCGGATAAATCGCGTGCGAAAGCTGCGGGATAAATACGCTGATCTGGCAAGCAAGCAGGCCCGGGAAATCCGCGGCAAGGCGGCGCCGACCCGGCAGAAGGCGCCCACCGGCAATGCGGCGACTGTCACCAAACGCGACTTCTTCGCCGAAACGCTGGACCGTTTTGAAACCAAGCTCGGCATCGTTGAGCGCAGAGCGGCGCGGGAAAGCGCAGCAGCAGAGAAAGAGAAGGCCCAGGCGGCCCTGCAAACGGCCCTGGACCGGAAGCAGACGGCTTCAAAGGGCAAGCCCGCATCCCGAAAGGCAGGCAAGGGCATGAGTTCCGCGCCGTCGAGCAAGCGGGAAGCCTTTCCGAACCTGAAGACAATGAAAGGCGCAGCCCGCGCCAACAATGCGCGCAGCCAGGCAAAACGCGACGCCAAGCGCTGAGCGTATCTGGAAAAACAAGAAAGCCGCCGCTCCGGTGATCGGAGCGGCGGCTTTGCTTTGTGAGTTCGGTGGCCTCAGGCTTTCTTGAGCGCAGCGGCTTTTTTCAGTTCCTTGGCGATCAGATAGTAAAGCACCGGGCGATGTTTGGCGCGCACGCTGCGGCCATACTTCTCTACCGCTGCCTTGATGGCGGCATCTGCCTTTGCCTCATCGGTGACGCCGAGCCGTTTGCCGATGAAATTCGTCTTTACGCGGGCGAGTTCATCCTTGTCGGAGGCGGCAACCGTGGCTGAGTCAGCCTTATAGATTGCCGGGCCGCAGGCTTTGACAACTGCATCGAGAAGGGCAAGGTCCGGGCGCGCTTCGCCGACTTTTTCCTTCAGGTCTGCGATATACTTCTCAATAAGCACTTCTTTGGCGCTGGGCGCCTTGGTGGTGGCTTTTGCCATTTTGATTTCCTTCCTTGGTCCACTCCAGCGCAAAAAGGCGAAGCGGATAATGCCACAGGGTTTGCGAAGGAGGCCTGATGCCTCAAGGGCATGTAGACCTCGCTTCGCCGGAAGGATCAAGCAGAAATGCACAGGCTGTGCATTTCTGACTCAATTATCAGTATACAGATTTTACTTGTTGAGTGCGTAAATCATGCAGACACTGGAGGATATCTGCTGGGGCTTATCATCCGATGGCAGATTGAGCGTGTCGATATCAGCCTGGCTGATGGTTACCTGGCGCCCGCCGACCATGCCGCTGGCCACAGGGGGCGGCGGAGGCGGCGGGGGTGGGGGCGGCGCCATCGCAGCCGGCGCAGACCGATAGTAGTCGTAGTCACTGCCCGCCATGGAGGACCACTGACCAAGGCAGGGGCCGCCGCCTTCCTGCACAACCATCAGCTTGCCAAGCGTTGCGCCGCTGGCCGCAGCCGTGGCCCTTGCGCGGGCGGAGCCATCCTTCACCGCGGCTTCATAGGCGGCGAGGTTCATCTCGGTGGTTCTCTCAAGATAGGTTGAGAGGCCGGAAGAGTTTTCCGGCGCCAGCGCCAGGGCGCCTGCGCGCGCGGCGCCCGCCTTGGAGACATCTTCCACGATCACGCTCAGCGAAACGCGCGCCTCATAGGCGCGGATCTTGTCGGAGCGCTCATTGTCGATGCGATTGCCATCCTTGTCCTTGTATTGCTCATAGAGCGCGGTGACATTCACCGAGGACTGAATGACGGTGCTCTTGCCGGCCGTCTTCTTGATCGTGTCATAGGCAAGACGCCCCCGCTCGACCGCCAGCTGCATCGCTTTTTTCGAATCCTTGTCCGTCTCCAGATAGGTGACCGAGAAGGAAGCGCGGTTTGGAGCAACCTCCATGTTGGCCCGGCCAAGCACTTCGATGACGGGGCTTCTCGTCCAGTAGGGCGTTGTGAAGGCCTCGTTCTGGAAGTCGGGCATCGTCTGCGCGCTGGCCACAGACGTGGCGGCCGTACTCATCGCAAGGAACAGGCACGCAAGGGCGCGCATGGTGGAAGGGCGTTTCATGTGGGTCCCCATAAGGTCAGTTGTGAATGCGGCCTGCAGAGTGAACTGCAGGCCGCAAAACTATCGAACCTTTAATGTGGCCGTACAATGGCTGGATTAGTCCCCTTTTTCGTTCGCTTCGGACTGGAGCAGCGTGTAGCGCTCAATGCCGATACGCTCGATCAGGGCGAACTGGGTTTCCAGATAATCGACGTGTTCTTCCTCATTGTGGAGGATTTTGAAGAACAGATCGCGGCTGCCATAATCGCGCACTTCCTCGCAATATTCGATTGCGTCGCGCAGCAGCGGGATGGCGATATTCTCGAGCTTGAGATCGCATTCGAGGATTTCCTGAACGCTCTCGCCGATATGCAGCTTGCCCAGATCCTGAAGGTTGGGCAGGCCGCCGAGGAAGAGGACGCGCTCGACCAGCCAGTCGGCGTGATGCATCTCCTCGATCGATTCCTCATACTCTTTCTTGGCGAGCTTGGAGACGCCCCAGTCGCGCAGCATGCGGGAATGCAGGAAATACTGGTTGATGGCGGTCAGCTCGTTTTTCAGGGCCTGGTTCAGGAAGTCGATGACCTTCTTGTCGCCTTTCATGGGGAGCTCCGCTGGTTGGCTATGTAAGTGAATCTACTTAGCCATATAGAGGAGGGGTCTGCGGCGATCAACCAAAAAATCCAATAAAATCAATTGCATATGAAAGTGCGACACAGTTGCAGCAGGCATGGCTTGAGTGCCTGCGCAAGGCAGGCACAGTCAATGCTTTGAGTTTTCAGGAAGAAACCGTTTGCAGCGGACGCTTATTCAGCAGCCATCATCGGCAGGGAGCCGCCTTGAGCGTCCATCTTCTCGGCAATCATTTCGCCGATCGTGGTGGAGCACTTGCCGCAATTGAACTTGCAGCCATGGTGCGCCTGCACAGCCTTGGGGCTGCGGGCGCCAGCATCCACGGCCTCACGGACCGACCGGCAGTTGATACGATTGCAGACGCAAATGATCATGCGAACCATTTGCAGCACTTGCGAATGAGTGTCAATCAGGCTTTTGCGGAATGCGGGCCTGAATTTGCATCCCCGGAAACGGTCAGGTGGCGGGCGGACTTTCCCATCCAAAAACATCTTCAATTCCAAGGCCGAAGACCCTGGCTATCCGGAAGGCGCTTTCCAGCGAGGGGGAGTATTTGCCCCGCTCTATCGCGATGACCGTCTGGCGGGTGACGCCGATCGCCTCGGCAAGCGCTGCCTGGCTCATCCCGCCTCGGGCTTCGCGCAGCTCCCGGATGCGATTGGTGATCGGAGGGGCGTTGGCCATGGCTCAGCCACCCCGGCGGTACAGGAAGATCTGGAAGGCGTATTCTGATATCTGCGACAGCATCAGGCTGAGAAAGACCAGGTGGAACAGCATGTTTCCATCAAGGTTCACCGAATAGTGCCAGAGACCCCCGAGCGCCGGAACGGCCAGCACATAGCCCGACCAGTTGCCGGCCTTGTCGGCGATGATCTTCTCCCGTTCGTCGGCGGGCGCATCGGCCTCCTTGCCGGCCATTCCCGCAAGAACCGACATCACGATCACCGAGGCAATCACGATGAACACCACATAGGCGATGACGAAGCCGATGATCGGCGGGGCGGTTCTGCCAAGCGCCTCGGAAAGGCTCATCACCTTGCCGAAATAGGAGACCGCGCCCGCACTCAGGATCAAGCCCATGCCCCAGGCCGATTTTTCCCGGAACGACATGTTCGCGACGGTTTCGATAACAGACATTGCGGTCTCCGATCGTGTCAAAAATTCTATACATTCTCATATGGTTCAAAATTTTTGACATGTCAAACATATTTTACAAAACTTGCCCCGTCGCTTGACGCCCCCCGGCGCGGCCTCTAGGTCCGGCGGACCATTAATCAGTAGTGGCTGACGACACGATGACCGACCTTTCGACCCTCGCCCAAACTGCCAAGGCCTGGCCTTTCGAGCTTGCGCGCGCGCTGGAAAAGCGCGTGGCCGAGCAGGTGAAGGCCGGGGAGCGCAAGGCGGACGCGCCGGTCATCTTCGAGACGGGCTACGGCCCCTCGGGCCTGCCGCATATCGGCACCTTCGGCGAGGTTGTGCGCACCACGATGGTGCGCCATGCCTTTGAGGTGCTGACGGCGGGCAGATATGCCACGCGCCTGATCTGCGTATCCGATGACATGGACGGTATGCGGAAGGTTCCCGATACCGTGCCCGATCCCAAATCGCTGGAAACCTTCCTCCAGAAGCCGCTGACCTCGGTGCCCGATCCTTTTGGCACCCATGCGTCCTATGGCGCGCACATGAATGCGCGTCTCTGCGCCTTCCTCGACAAGTTCGGCTTCCAGTACGAGTTCCTTTCGGCCACCGACTGTTACAAGTCCGGCCGGTTTGACGCGATGCTGCTGCGCGCGGCGGAGAAGTATCAGGCGATCATGGATGTGATGCTGCCGACCCTGGGGGAGGAGCGGCGGGCCACCTATTCGCCCTTCCTGCCGATCAGCCCGAGCACAGGCCGCGTGCTGTATGTGCCGATGAAGAAGGTGGACGCGGCGCGCGGTGAAATCACGTTCACGGATGAAGACGGCACGGATGTGACGCTGCCCGTTACCGGCGGCGCGGTGAAGATGCAGTGGAAGCCCGATTTCGGCATGCGCTGGGCCGCGCTGGGCATCGACTTTGAAATGTTCGGCAAGGACCATCAGGCCAACGCGCCCATCTATTCCAAGATCTGCCGCATCCTGGGCGCGCGCCCGCCGGAACAGTATGTCTACGAACTGTTCCTGGACGAGAAGGGCGAAAAGATCTCCAAGACCAAGGGCAATGGCATCTCGGTCGAGCAATGGCTGACTTATGCTCCGGACGAGAGCCTGGCGCTGTTCCAGTTCCAGAAGCCGCGCGTGGCGAAGAAGCTCTATTTCGACGTCATCCCCAAGACCGTGGACGAATACCTCACCTTCCTCGAGAAGTTCCCGCAGGAAGAGGCCGCTGCGCAGCTGGAAAATCCTGTCTGGCACATCCATTCCGGCCGCCCGCCGCAATGGTCGAGCCCGGTCAGCTTCGCGCTGCTGATGAACCTGGTGGCGGTCGCAACCCCGACCGACACTTCCCAGCTCTGGGCCTATATCACCCGTTATGCGCCCGAAGCGTCTCCGCAGACCCATCCGCTGCTGGATGAGCTGGCAGGCTATGCCATGCGGTATTACCGGGACTTCGTGTTGCCGGCGAAAACCTTCCGGGCACCGACGGAGCAGGAGCGCGCCGCGATGGCCGACCTTTCCGGGCGCCTCAAGGCATTCAGCGACGAGCCCACTGGCGAGAACCTGCAGACGCTGACCTTCAGCGTGGGCAAAGATCATGGCTTTGAAAATCTGCGCGAATGGTTCAAGGCGCTTTACGAGGTGCTGCTGGGCCAGGAGCAGGGGCCGCGTTTCGGTAGTTTTGCAGCGCTCTATGGCGTGGCCGAGACCGCCAGGCTGATCGACGACGCGCTGGCGCGTGGCTGAGCTGTAAGCTGAAAGTAACGCAAATGCGGGTTATGGATGGGTCTTCCCAAGGAGGCCCTCTGCCCATGCGTCTTTTCATTCTTGCTGCGCTCGCCCTGACTTTGCCGATGACGGGCTGTGTGGCGGCCAAGATCGTAACCGTTCCGGTCAGCCTGGCGGGGGACGCGCTGGAGGCAACGGCCAAGGGCGTGGTGTATGTGGGCGGCACGGCCGTCCGCGTGACGGGCGACGCGCTGGACGGGCCGGACGACATGGTCCGCCTCGAGGTGACCTACAAGAAGGGCAAGGGCACGCGCACCGAGACGCGCGAAGTCAAAGCCAAACATGTCGAGCGCGAAATCAAGAAGATGAGCAAGAAGGGCAAGGTGGTGGACGTGGAAGTGTCGCCGCTCCGCTGACCCCTGAAAAAGAAACCCCTGACCCGCTTTCGCGGGCCAGGGGTGCAGTTTCGCTGCGCGCCATACAGCCGGGAAGCGGCCCGGCTATCGCGCTGCAGCGATCAGGGAGACTTTGGCCTTGGGCAGCTTGCCCTCCGGCCAGCCGGCCCAAAGCTCTGTCTCATGGGCCTTTGCTTTTTCGGCGGCGGCTTCTTTCACATGGCCGAAGCCGCGGATTTCGTCAGGCACTTTGGCAATCTCGACGGCCAGGCTGTGATTGGTGGGGGTCAGCTCCCGCGCAATCCGGCCCATATTGGCAAGATAGTCATCGCGCAGGCCGCGTTCCATCTTGCGCTCCTCGGTATAGCCGAAGAGGTCGAACCGGGTGCCCCGCAGGCCTTTCAGCCGGGCGAGAACCCGGAAGCCGGTCAGCATCCATGCGCCGAAATGCTTTTTCTCCAGATGCCCGTTGGCATCCTTCTTCGAGAGGATCGGCGGGGCGAGCCAGAAGCGAAGCTTGCCGCCCTTGAACTGGCTTGCCAGCTGCTCAGCAAACTTTCCATCCGTATAGAGACGGGCAACTTCATACTCGTCCTTGTAGGCCATCAGCTTGTAGGCATAGGTGGCCACCGCGCGCGTCAGGTTTTCGCCGAGGCCGGCCTGCGTCTCTGCCGCGCGGACCTCTGCCACGATGTCCCGGTAGCGGGCGGCATAGGCGGCATTCTGATAGGCGATGAGGCGGCCGGCGCGGTCCTCGATCAGCTCGTCCAGCGTCTTGGGCTCGATATGGCCGCGGGGATCGTGCTGCGGGGCGAGGCGTTCAGGCGCCGCGGCGGCGAGGCGGCCGATATTGAACGCGGCCATGTTATCCTCAACCTTGGTGCCGTTGAGGCGGATGGCGCGGTAAAGGCCGCGCAGGCTGACGGGCACTTTGCCCTTCTGCCAGGAATAACCCACCATGATCATGTTGGTGTAGATGGCGTCATGCAGATAGCCCACGGCGAGCGCTTCGGCATCAAAGGCGCCGAACTCTGCGGTCTGGCGTTTTACCCGCGCCGAGAGCAGATCGCTCTCGAAGCGTTTTGACCGGTTACGGATGAATTCCGAAGTGGGGGTAACGTCCGAATTGGTGTAGGCGGCCGTGCGCTCCGGGTCCATCAGGTTCAGCGCGTCGCCGCCGGCGGCCACCACAAGGTCGCAGCCGATGATCAGGTCAGCGCTGGCCGGGGGCACGCGGCCGGTGGAGATCATCTCCGGCTCGCGCGCAAAGCGCACATGGCTGAGCACCGGCCCGCCTTTCTGCGCAAGGCCCGTCATATCCAGCGTGCAGGCCGCATTGCCGTCCACATGCGCGGCCATGGCCAGCACGGCGGCAACCGTGGTCACGCCCGTTCCGCCCACGCCCGTGAACAGCACGTTCCAGGGCCGGGCGAGGCTGGGCGTTTCGGGCAGGGGCAGGCCGTCGGCATCAAAGACAAGGCGCGGCTGGTCTTCCCAGGCCGGTTCGCCGTCCTTGATCGTCACGAAGCTCGGGCAGAAGCCCTTGACGCAGGAAAGATCGGTATTGCAGGTCGACTGGTTGATCCGGCGCTTGCGGCCAAGTTCGGTCTCCACCGGCTCCACCGAGAGGCAGTTGGATTTGATCGAGCAGTCGCCGCAGCCCTCACAGACTTCGGTGTTGATGATGGTGCGTATACGGTCTGGGGCGATCATGCCGCGCTTGGAGCGGCGGCGCTTCTCGGTTGCGCACATCTGGTCGTAGATGATGACGGTTACGCCCGGCGTCTGGCGCAGTTCCTTCTGCACGTCTTCCAGATCGTCACGGTGATATATCTTCACGCCGCGCGGCAGGCCGGTGACGGCGGCATAGCGCGTCGGATCTTCCGTCACGATACGGATGGTCTTGACGCCTTCGGCCTCCACCTGCTGGGCAATCTGGGCGGGCGTCTGGCCAGATTCCACATGCTGCCCGCCTGTCATGGCAACCGCGTCATTGTAGAGGATCTTGTAGGTCATGTTTGCGCCGGAGGTGACAGCGGCGCGGATGGCCAGGGAGCCGGAATGGGAATAGGTGCCATCGCCCAGATTGACGAAGACGTGGGGTTCCTCGGTGGCCCAGTGCTGGCCCACCCAGGCAATGCCTTCCCCGCCCATCTGGCTGGTCATGTCGGTTTTCCGGTCCGGCATGAAGTTCGCCATATAGTGACAGCCGATGCCGGCGAGAGCCCGGGAACCCTCGGGAACATTGGTGGAGGTGTTGTGAGGGCAGCCCGAACAGAAATGCGGCGAGCGCACGGTGGGCGAGGCGTTCGTGCGCGCAGCTTCGCCGGCGCTGCCCACGCGGTTGAAATAGGCCTCGGCGCGGCTGGTGTCCCAGCCCGAAGGGATTGAGCGCATCAGCGCGTTGGCGATTTCCGGAATGCTCAGCGAGGCGATGTCGGAGAGGAGCGGGCGGCCTTCCCCGTCGAACTTGCCTTCGATCACTGGGCGCCGGCTTTCGGGAAGGTCATAGAGGGCTGCCTTCAGCTGCGCTTCGATCAGCGCGCGCTTGTGTTCGATGACCACAACGCGCTCCAGGCCGGAGCAGAATTCGCGGATGCCTTGCGGCTCCAGCGGCCAGGGCATGGCGACCTTGAAGATGCTGAGGCCGAGGCGGCCGGCTTCTTCCGGCGTCAGGCCGATCGCGGCGAGGGCTTCGAACACGTCGCGGGCTGCCTGTCCGGTCACGATGATGCCGATGCGCGGCTTGGGCGAAGGCAGGATGACATGGTCCAGCCGGTTGGCGCGGACATAGGCCTGCGCGGCGGGCAGCTTGATCTGGCGCAACCGGGCTTCCTTGTTGAGGGGAATGTCGCCCCGGCGCATATGCACGCCGCCTTCCGGGAAGGGGAAAGACGGCCGCTGGATCGACAGCCGGCTGAGCGTGACATCGACCACGGAGCCCGAATCCATCGTATCGGCGAGCGCCGTGAGCCCGACCCAGGCGCCGGAGAAGCGGCTCATCTCCCAGCCATGGATGCCGTAATCCAGCACGTCCTGGATCGAGGCCGGGTTCAGTACCGGGATCTCGGCATCCATCATCGCGTAATCGGACTGGGACGGCAGGGTGGAGGATTTGCAATTGTGATCGTCGCCCACGATGGCGAGGACGCCGCCCAGCGCCGAGGTGCCGGCCGCATTGGCGTGTTTGAAGACATCGCCCGTCCGGTCGACGCCGGGGGCCTTGCCGTACCAGATGCCGAACAGGCCATCGAATTTTGCGCCGGGGAATAGGCCGAGCTGCTGCGAGCCCCAGACCGCGGTGGCGCCGAGGTCTTCGTTGAGGCCTTCCCAGAATTTTATGTCGTGAGAATCAAGAAGCTTCTGAACGGCGCGGAGTTGCTGGTCGTAGCCGCCGAGGGGAGAGCCCCGATAGCCGGAGATGAAACCGCCAGTATTGTGGCCTGCGGCAAGGTCCAGGCGCTTGCGATCAATAGGTAGGCGGACGAGGGCCTGGATGCCCGTCATATAAGCCTTGCCCTCGACAAGCTCGTATTTGTCGTCCAGCGTAACTTCACGATGTTTCATGGCAGACTGGCGCTCCAATGTCTGCGGCATATTATTGGGAAAAACGAACGAAATTGCTTGCCTATCTTGCAAGAATTTTGTTATTTCCGGGAATATTCTTCCAATTGTTGAGGGGTTCCCGGTAAATTGTCCCAAGAGCTTGATAGCATTGATGCCCGCATCCTCGATCTGATTCAGCATGATGCGAGCCTGTCGGTCGCCGAAATTGCAGAGCGTGTGGGACTTTCTTCTTCACCCTGCTGGCGGCGCATCAAGCGCATGGAAGAGGCCGGCTTCATCAAGGGGCGGGTGACGCTGATTGACAATCATGCGCTGGGGCTGAACTTCGAGGTGATTGCCAGTGTGAAGCTGGCCTTGCCGAGCAAGGAAAACCTTGAGGCGTTTGAAGCGCTTGTGCAGCTCTGGCCGGAGGTGGTCGAATGTATGACCGTGACCGGTGCGGTAGACTATTCCATGCATATCGTAACAACGGACATGCATGCCTATGACAACTTCCTGCGCGACAAACTCCTTGGTTCCAAACTGGTTTCTGATGTTCAGTCACGGATTGTCATCCGCGTTGCGAAGAAAACCACGGCCTTGCCCCTCGGCCTCGTGCGCCAGTCCGCCAAGTCGAGCGATTAGGGCCCGGCGGGCGGCAAACCGCGCCATTTTGAGTATTCTGGCGGCCAGTTTGATGACGGGTCCGGTCATGGCGGAGACAATTCCGGACAAATCCGGACAGATCCGGGCACTTCTGGAGACCGCGCGGGAGAGGCACGGCCTGATCGGGCTGGGCGCCGTGGTTGCCGCGCCGGAGGACGGGATCATTGCGCTCGCGGTTACCGGGGAGCGTGTGCGCGGCGGCGCGGCCATTCAGGCTGCTGACGCCTGGCATATTGGGTCCAATACCAAGATGCTGACCGGGCTGGGCTGGGCTCGTTTGGTGGAGGCAGGCTCGGCGCGCTGGGGCATGACGCTGGGCGAGATTTTCGAAGGCGAGACGCTGCATCCTGGCTGGCAGGATGTGACGATTGAGGAGCTGCTGGCGCATCGCTCCGGCGCGGGCGCCAATCCCGGCGTGCTGTGGATGACCAGGGCCGGGCGCAATGGCGACCCCGTGGCACAGCAGCGCGCCAGCCTGGTGGCCAGCACCCTGCAGAAAGCCCCGGCGGGAAAGCGCGGCGCGTTTGTGTATTCCAACCTTGGCTACATCATTGCCGGAAGGGCGATTGAGCAGGTGGCGGGAACAGGGGAGACCTATGAGCAGCTGATGCGCCGCCTTGTCATCGATCAGGCACCGCAGGGCGCGGGGATGGGATTTGGCTTTGGGCCGCCGAGCGCCATTCAGGGGCACAAGGGCGGATTGTTTGGCGGGCTGAGGCCCGTGGGCACCGGGCCTTCTGCCGACAATGCGCCCGCCTTTGCGTCTGCCGGAACAGCCCATATCAGCCTGGCCGGGCACGCCCTTCTGTTGCTGCCTTTTCTGGAGGGCCCACAGGCGCTGCCTGACGAAATGCGCCGCAGGCTGATGATGCCCTATCCGGACGCGGCGGCGGAGTATGCCATGGGCTGGGGCGTGCAGACGGGCAGGGATGGCAAACCCGTTTATCTGCATGCGGGGTCCAACACGATGTGGCTGTCACAGGTGGTGGTGTTGCCGGAGCCGGGCGCGGTGATCATTGTCAATACGAATACGGCGGGCAAGCAGGCAGACGAAGCCATCCGTGAGCTGACGGGACAGCTGATCGGCTGGGCGCAGGAAAATGCCCGTTAGAGACGTTCGGCCCGCACGACATGCCCATCGGAACGCACAAGGCGGTAATCTTCCCCCTCCGGCCAGACGCGCAGATAGGTGATGAAATCGTTCGGGTTGATGCCCACCTGATCGGGCCCCTGGAAGAAGGCGCCCGGTTCGAAACAGACCCAGGCAAGCGGGCGATCCCAGCTGGCCTCTGCGCCGGCCTCTTCGATCATGGCCTGCAGGGCGCGGCGCGTTTCGGCCGGGGGATATTGCAGGAAGACCGAATGATAGATCACGGTCGGCCCTTCTTCGGGGCGCGAGGCGAGCTTTGCCTTCAGCCAGTCTGCCGCGTCTGCCGTGTCGACGCGAACGCGGGTGCGGCGGGCCAGCGCGATGGCGGCGTCGAGCCGCGCGAGGCGCTCGGGCTGGTCGGGCCAGACATAGGATTTGAGGCGGCGGGCGGCCGAGGCCTTTGAAAGATTGATCGGCGCCTGATCGCAGGCTGCACGCGAGGCGACGTTGAACGACATGTCGATATGGTCCGGGGGCGGACCGATCCAGTCGGTATCGATGGTCACATCGCTGTTGCCGGTAAGCTCCCAGCGGCTGGTGCGGTAATTGAACCGGTCCCAGTTCTGGTTGAGGCCTGCGCTGGCACCCAGTTCCAGCATGTGCATCGGCCCCGGAAAGAGGCTGGCAACCTTCAGGAAACCCGGCACGAGCGCAATGGCGCGCCGGGTTTCGTTGGTCTGCGGGGGGGATTTCATGAATACCTTTGCGGCCCGTTCACGCCTTGCCAGCCAGTCGCGTGCGACGGGCCAGACGGTATCCATCCTCCAGTCAGGATTGGCCGCCGGATAGACGGCCGCCAGTTCCGGCGCTTTGCCGCCGAGAACAGCATAGTGAAGATACCCTGCGATCCGCAGCGAGAGCGCATCGCGGCGAGGGTTGCCCGGCCAGCCCCTGACCAGCCGCTCAACCGGCCCGCCGGCCTCGATATCACTGGCCATGGCGAGGCACAGGGCCTCCATGAATGGAGAACCCAGCGCAGCGCAGAACCCTGCCTGCTCGCGAAAATGCGCCAGAATGTCGTCCTTGGTCGTTCCCGCCACGCGGTTGTGCCCCTTCGCTCACATACTACCGATAGAGGTATGTAAAGAGACTTCATAGCCGGAATTTATTGCCGTGCAGATGATTTCTGGTGTTAACCTTATTCCTGCCTCATGCAGCGGCAGGGCGGGGCCGTAACCGCTGAAGGACCAGGCGCGGGCGCGGCCTTCATGGACGAGAAATGCTTTCCCTTCAACGGCGTACATGGCACCGTCCGGAAGCCGGGCGGGGGTGATGATCTCGCGCGCGTGGCGGCCCGTGAGCACCTGCTGCATCGCGCCGGCGGAGAGGGCATCGGCGTCAGAGATGGAGGCGCCCGGCGTCAGGCGGCCCGCGCGGAGGAGGGCCTGCCGGAAAGCTTCCGCCTTCTGGCGGCGGCATTCGAAGCAGGGCCGGTGCCCGCCGGCCAGCGCGGTTGCCTCATCAAGGAAGAAGAGTTCGGTATAGAGGCCCGGCTGCATGAGTTTGCGGCGCCGGCCCTTGAACTGAAGCTGGCAGATGATCCAGCGCTGGCTGGCCCATTGCCTATCCTTCAGTGTGCGGTCTTCCCGGTGGAAGCAGCCGCCCCGGTTTCCCATGAACAGGCCGTGTTCAGGAACGGCGTGCAGGTGCCCGAACGGATCAGCCCGGTTCTGGAGCGGCACGTATCAATCCTTTTTGTCTGCGTTCCCCAGAAGCCTTATCGCCTTTCCGTTCACTTCCCACATCCGATCATTCGATACCGTGAGCACGGCGACGGGCGTGCTGTGTTCCAGCGACTTGAATACGTGAATCTCGCTCGGAACCGGTCCAGCCAGATCGGTGACCCAAACCATGATGGGCGTGCTGCCTTCCAGATCAGCTGATTTGCTGACGACAAGGCAGGATTTCGTGAAGCTGAATGGTTCACCGGTAACGCCGTCGGCTGATACTGGAACGCGATAGTGTGTGCCGAACTGGACCTCATTCATACTCGCCTGCGGTGTGAGGAAGTAAGCGTCATGTCCTGTTGGTGTGGAGATCACTACGGTATTCACCGTTGCAGAACATTTCCGCAGTCCGGCAAGTGTCTCAGAAGCTGAAAGCTGTGCTTCGAAAGCTGCAGCCTGTTCTTCATTGAGAGAAAAGCGTGCGGGGGCGTCCTCGAAGATCTCGAAGTCGGTCACTTCGCCTCGGTCGATGGTGAAACTTGCGGCGATGCGCCAGTCAGGGCTCTTGCCGGAAACGAACGTGACTTGATAGAGGCCGGGCGGCCCGACAATTGGTGTAACCACCCAGCCTCTAATTCCAAGTGTGCCGGGAGCAGGGTGTTCGAGCAAAACATCTGTAGCAACCCATGCCGCAACATCGCGCGCATAGATTTCTGCGCCGCGGGCGATGCTGAAATCTATAGCGCTGAGCTCTTCCAGGCTTAGCTGCTCTTCAGCTTCTGGCGGCGTATCCGCCTGCGCAAAGCGCCCGCAGAACGAAGCTGCAAGGAATGCAAAAACTGCAAGCGCAATGTGCAGGCGGCGCACGAACGTCAGACCCGTTCGACCGCCATGGCGATGCCTTCGCCGCCGCCGATGCAGAGGGAGGCCATGCCTTTTTTCAGGCCGCGGTCTTCCATGGCGGCGAGGAGCGTGATGAGCACACGGGCGCCGGAGGCGCCGATCGGGTGGCCCATGGCGCAGGCGCCGCCATTCACGTTGAGCTTGTCATGGCTGATGCCGAGTTCCTTCATGGCGATCATCGGAACGACCGCGAAGGCTTCGTTGACTTCCCACAGGTCCACATCCTCGGCCTTCCAGCCGGCCTTCTGGAGGGCCTTCTGCATGGCGGGGACGGGAGCGGTGGTGAAGTATGCAGGTTCCTGCGCATGGCTGGAGGCCGAGACGATTTTCGCGATCGGGGTGAGGCCGCGTTTCTTGGCTTCGGATTCGCGCATCAGCACGAGGGCGGCGGCGCCATCGGAGATGGCTGAGGCGTTGGCGGCGGTGACCGTGCCATCCTTGCTGAAGGCGGGCTTCAGGCTGGGGATCTTGTCGGGCATCGCTTCGCGAGGAAGCTGGTCGGTGTCGATCACGGTTTCGCCCTTGCGGGTTTTCACGGTGACGGGGGCAATCTCGCGCTTGAACTTGCCGTTCTTGGTGGCGTCCTGCGCGCGCTTCAGCGTTTCAAGCGCGTAGGCGTCCTGCTGCTCGCGCGTGAACTGGTATTCGCGGGCGATCATGTCGGCGAAGTTGCCCATCGGGCCGCCTTCATAAGCGTCTTCCAGGCCATCGGTGGCCATATGGTCGCGCGCGGAGGCGGCGCCGTATTTGTGACCCTGGCGCAGGGTGATGAGATGGGGCGCATTGGTCATGGATTCCATGCCGCCGGCGACGATGACGGTGGCTTCGCCCGCCAGCAGGGCGTTGCGGCCCATGACGACGGCTTCCATGCCCGAGCCGCACATCTTGTTGATGGTGGTGGCTTCGGTTTTTTTGTCGAGGCCGGCCTTGATGGCGGCTTGGCGGGCCGGGGCCTGGCCCTGGCCGGCGGGCAGGCAGTTGCCCATGATGATCTCGTCAATTTCGCTGGCGCCGAGCTTGGCTTCAGCGGTTGCGGCTTTCACGGCATGAGCGCCAAGCTCATTGGCCGAGAAGCTGGCAAGTTCGCCGAGCAGGCCGCCCATGGGCGTGCGGGCCATACCTACGATGACGACCGGATCTTTCTCTGACATGGGGCGCGTTCCTTCCTGACAATGGTTTCTTGTGCGGCGCGGTAGAATAGGCGCCGGACATGCCGTTTCGTCAAGGCCGGGGTGGCCGGTTCCCGGCGCGCGTCAGCTGCCGAGGGCGGCTTCGATATCCGCCGCCAGAGCCTTGTCGCCGGGTTTTACCGAGGAGGGGTAGGCCTTGATCGGCGTGCCATCGGCGCGAACGAGGATCTTGTGGAAGTTCCATTTCGGCTGCGCCGGCTCGCCCAGCGTGGTGACGGCGGCCTTGTAGAAGGGGTGCTGATCCGGGCCGGTGACGGCGTATTTCTTGGTCAGCGGGAAGGTGACGCCGTAATTGATCTCGCAGAAGGATTTGACGTCCTCCTCGCTGCCGGGCTCCTGACCGCCAAAATCATTGGACGGGACGCCGACGATCACGAGGCCGTCCGCCTTGTTCGCCTCATAGAGTTCCTGAAGGCCGGCATATTGCGGCGTATATCCGCAGCGCGAGGCAGTGTTGACCACCAGGATGGCCTTCGCGTTGAGGCCGGTGAGATTGAGCGGTTTGCCGTCGATGCTGGTGAATTCGGTGGCGGACATGGCGATACCGGTCTCCTGGGCAGCGGGCGGGGTGGGGGCGTCCTCCTTGGGGCCGGCGGTCGCTTCGGAGCAGGCTGCGAGCAGCACAGGGGTGGCAAGGGCGAGCATTGCTAGGCGCATCGGCGCATCTCCTGAAGGTAATCCAGAGGAAGTATAGGCCGCTGAAAGGCCGCGTCATCCCCATGCGAGATGAAATGCTCGTGATTTTGAAGAGGCCGGGGCTCAGATCAGCTTGAGGCCGACCTCGGAGCCTTTCTGCCAGACCACCTGAGCGCGGCCGGAAATGCCGACAGAGCGGGCGTTTACCGAAAGCTGGCGCGGCATGGTCTCATTATTGGGGAAGCGGATGCGCAGGCCGGATTCGGAATAGTCCAGCACGATCCCCTTGCGGGTGTAGCCCGATTCCAGGGTGACGGTGGCTTCCCGGTAGACCTGCGCGCGCAGGGGGCGGGCATAGCCTTCGCTGCGCCGCGAAGACGTCACATCTTCAATACGCGACGGGGTAACCGTCTCGGTTTTCCGGTGTCCCAAGAGGCGCGTGAGGATAGACATGCCTGATCCAAAGCAAGAACCATGCCGGAATCGGGGATCTGCCAGTCGCACGATTTTGACGGTTAATGGCGAACGGACCGGGAGGCATTCACCCTCCCGGTCAGTCCTCGTTTCAGCGGTTACCAGATCCGGACGCGCTGTTCCGGCGGCAGGTAAAGCGGCGCGTCTTCGGTGACGCCGAAAGCCGCGTACCATTCATCGAGGTTACGCACGACGCCGTTGATCCGGTACTCCGGCGGGGAGTGAGGATCGGTCAGCAATTGCTGGCGCTTGGCTTCGTCACGGTATTTCGAGCGCCAGACCTGCGCCCAGCCGAGGAAGAAGCGTTGGTCACCGGTGAGGCCATCGATGACGGGGGCCTGCTCGTCTGCGCTGACCACGCCGTCGCCATCGGCATCCAGGCTGAGTTGGTAAGCCTTGTAGGCCATCGAGAGGCCGCCAAGGTCGCCAATATTCTCGCCAAGGGTCAGGCGGCCATTGACGCAGGTGGCCCCGTCATCGAGCGGGCAATAGCCGTTATACTGCGCCACCAGCGCGTCGCCGAGCTGGCGGAAGGCAGCCTGGTCTTCCGGGGTCCACCAGTTGCTGAGCGCGCCGGACGGGGCGTATTTGGCGCCCTGGTCGTCAAAGCCGTGGCCCATCTCATGGCCGATCACCCCGCCGATCGCGCCATAGTTCACGGCCGGATCAGCAGACAGGTTGAAGAAGGGCGGTTGCAGGATGGCGGCCGGGAACACGATCTCGTTGAAGGCCGGATTGTAATAGGCGTTGACCGTTTGCGGGGTCATGAACCATTTGGTCTTGTCGACCGTTGTTCCGAGGTCGGACAGATTGTCTTCCATTGCCCATTTGGCCGCCGCCATGGCATTGTCGAGGGCGTTGGAGGTGACCACCAGGGTTTCGTAGGTCTCGAACTTGTCGGGGTAGCCGATCTTGGGGTTGAAGCTGTCGAGCTTTTCTTCAGCCTTCACCTTGGTCTGGTCGCTCATCCAGGTGAGCTCTTCGAGATTGACCGCCATGGCCTTGCGGAGGTTGGCCACGAGTTCATCCATCGCCGCTTTATTCTCCGGCGGGAAGTAGCGTTCGACGAACACCTTGCCGATGGCCTCGCCCATCACGCCCTCGGTTGAGGAAACCGCGCGCTTCCAGCGCTCACGCTGCTGGGGCTGGCCGCGCAGGGTGGTGCCGTAGAAGGCAAAGACTTCACGGTCGATCTCATCGGGCAGGACATCTGCATGATCGATCAGGAAATGGGCTTTCAGGTAGGCTTTCCAGGTGTCGAGCGGCGTTGCGTTTGCCAGCCGGAACATCGCCGGGAAGCCGCCGCCCAGCTTGGTGGCGTCTTCAGCCGAAATGCCAGCCTCCGCCAGTTCTTCCTGGGTTGGCGGAACCTGCGCGACGAGGAAATGCCCCTGATCGCCGACGCCGATCGTGTCGAGCGCGATGGCGGCGGGGAAGGGGCCGGCCATGGCGTAGAATTCATCGCGCGAGAGTTTGTTATAGGTGATCTCCGGATTGCGCGACAGGGCGCGGTCCCAGTGTGTCTTGGCCATCTCCGTTTCAAAGGCCATGACGTCTGCAGCCGCCGCTGCCGGATCAGCATACCCTGCCTTGCCGAGCAGGTCTGTCAGCAGCTCCACATATTTGGCGCGCTGCTCGACAGATTTTTCGTCCGTCTTCAGATAATAGTCCCGGTCCGGAAGGCCGAGGCCGCTGAGGCCCATCTGGAAGATGTAGGTTTCCGGGTCCTTGTCATCGACAAACACATAGCCGCTGATCGGCGAGGCAAAGCCTACCATGGCCGTCAGACGGCTGACATCCTCGATGCTGGCAATCGCGTCGATCTGATCGAAATAGGGTTTCACCGGCTCCAGCCCGGCGGCGTTGATCGCATCCATATCGAGATAGGCGGCGTAATAGGCGCCGATCTTGCCTTCGGGCGTATCGAGGGCCGGGCCGGCCTTGGCGAGATCTTCGATGATCAGGCGCACGCGCTGTTCGGATTTTTCGCGGAGCAGGTCAAAATTTCCATAGCGCGAACGATCCGGGGGGATTTCGATCGTGTCGATCCAGGTGCCGTTTGCATGGGTGTTGAAGTCATCGCCGGGGCGCACTGCGGTATTGAAGGCGGTGAGGTCTACGCCCCAGTCGCCCCAGGTGTCGGGCGCGGAGAGGACGAGGCCTTCGGGTGTCGGGTATTTTCCGTCGCTTGCCTGGCTGGCGGGCGGGGTTTCAGCCGGGACAAGCCCGGTTTCCGGCGGCGATGCAGGCGCTGTGGCGCAAGCGGTGGTGAGCGCGATGACTGCCGCGCCAAGGAGCAAACGTTTCATTTCCGGTCCTCCGACTGTTTGCAAAAACGACCGATGGCCGGGATACCCGGCCATCGGCTTACTGATTAATTTGGGTGGTCGCGCATTAGGCTACTCTGCCGGGTGGGCCGGCGCGCCATGGCCGCCCTGGCTGGTGCCCATCAGGGCCTCTTCATCCAGTGTAACATGGCCGGTATAACCCTCGCCGATCTGGCGATATGGCTTGCCGCCCCATGTCCAGCGGAAGATCCGCCCGATTTCCACGCCGACCGCATAGAGTGCGGGCACCATCAGCAGAGACACGAACAGCGCGAAGGCAACGGCATAGCCCAGCGACACAATCATCGGCTGGAGGAACTGTGCCTGTACGGAGCGCTCCGCCATCAGGGGCAAAATGCCGACGAAGGTTGTGACCGAGGTGAGAAGGATCGGCCGGAAGCGGGAGACGCCCGCATCGACCAGCGCCTGCACGGCCCCGGCGCCTTCATCTCGCCTGCGGTTTACATAATCGATCAGCACAAGGTTGTCGTTGATGACGACACCGGCGGCGGCCGCGATGCCGAAGAAGGCGAACATGGCCATAGGCACGCCGCTGATGGCGAGACCAAAGATGGCGCCGCAATAGGCGAAGGGCAGGGCCATCATCAGCAGCAGCGGCTGGGAATAGGACCGGAACGCCACCGCGAGCAGCATGTACATCGCTCCGATACCGATCAGCAGAAGGCGGCCGATTTCGGCAAAGAAGCGCTGTTCCTGCTCATACCCGCCTGCTTCGCCGCGGATCACATCCGGGAATTGCTGGCGGAAGCCCGGCCAGAAATCCTGCTCCATCGCGCCCATGATCCGTCCCCGGCCGCCATCTCCGAAGATCTCGGCAGAGATGGTGACCGAACGCATCCGGTTGCGGCGGATGATGCGGTTGATGCCCGGCGCGAATTCGAATTCGGCGACCTGTGTGATCGGGATCTCACGGCCATCGGCGGTGCGGATACGGAGCGTTTCGAGGCTGTCGAGATCCTCGCGTGCCGATTCCGGGAAGCGGACCATCACGCGGACATCTTCGCCGTCGCGCGGATTGCGCTGGGCTTCGATGCCGTAATAGGCCTGCGCCACCTGGCTGGAAACATCGCTGAGAGAAATGCCCAGTGTTTCAGCGCCGGGTTTCAGCGTGACGCGGATTTCCTCGGCCGATGAGGAGAGGTTGTCCGAAATGTCATAGGCTTCCGAATAGGTGGCAAGGTGGTTTTTCAGATAGTCGGCCGCTTCGCGGAGCCGGTCGAGTTCAGGATGGCTGAGCGCGAACTGCACGCCCGTGTCTGCCTCATTGAAGGTGAAGGCAAACTCGATTGTCTCGGCATCCTGGATTTCACCGGTGGCTGCGCGCAGCTGTTCGGCGATGTCCTTGGAGCGGATGGTTTCGGGACGTTCCTCGGGCGGAACGAGGCCGATGAAGGCCTGAACCTGGCGGCCGGCCGCGATCAGCGAGGCATCGCGGATCAGCCCCTCCTTGACGTCCGGATACTGTTTGGACAGCTCCGCCTTGGCGACATCGACGCCATTCTGAAGCTGGTCGCGCACCTGGAGCAGGCGTTCATACGGCGTGCCATCGGGCATCTCGATGCTGACCTGGATGAGATCGGCCTCGATTTCCGGCATGAACTTGAAGGGCACGATGCCGGTGGACTGCATCGTCACGGCAATCGCAAACAGCGAGAAGAAGAAGGCGACGGTGGCGTAACGGAAGCGGATCGCCTGTTCGAGCACCGGCTTGTAGAGGTTGTTGGCAAACCACAGCATGCTGTCGGCGATGCGCCGCTGCATGGCCATGAAACGGCCCGTGCGCCCGCCAAATTCCTGCTTCTTCATGTGCGACAGGTGGTTGGGCAGGATCAGCATCGACTCGATGATCGAGAAGGTGAGCGCGGCGACCACGACAAAGCTGATCTGCTGGGTGAACATGCGCGTCGGGCCAGTGATGAAGGCCCAGGGCAGGAAGGCGATGATGGTCGTCAGCACGCCGAAGATCACCGGCTTCATCACCATCTGGGTGCCGGCAATGGCAGCGTCGAGACCTTCACGCCGGCCGGTTTCCACCTCCCTGTGGATATTCTCGCCCACGACAATGGCATCGTCGACGATAACGCCGATCACCAGCAGCACGGCGAAGGTGGAGAGGATGTTCCACGAGACGCCGAAGAACGGCATCAGCATGACGGCGCCGGCAAAGGCTGTGACGATGCCCACGGTGACCCAGAACGCCACGACCGGGCGCAGGAACAGGATCAGCACGAGCATGACCAGCAGGGCGCCCTGCAGCGCCGAGTTGGTGATCAGATCCATCCGCGCATCGAAGGTTTTGGAATCGTCCCAGAGGATGTCGATCTTCATGCCTTCGGGCAGGATGCCATTGGCCGGATCATTGGCCCGCTCGATATAATCGCGGAAGCCCTTGGCATATCTCGGGATGTCCATCTGATCGGGCTCTGGTGTCATCACGAAGATGGTGTTGCGGCCGTTGAAGGTGGTGCTGAGCTTGTCACTGACGAGACCATCGATGACGGTGGCGACATCGCTGACGCGGACGGTGCCTTCATTGCTGGTCTGGCGGATGACGATGTCGCCGAACTGCTCGGCCGAGTCGGCGACGTTGCGGGACATCAGCGAAACATCGCCCACGGGGGATTCGATGCGCCCGCCCGAGGAGTTGAGCGAGGTGCTGCGCACGGCGGCGGCCACATCGTTCAGCGACAGGCCGAACCGGCGCAGCGCTTCTTCGGACACTTCGATGCTGACCTGCTCATCCATCGTGCCCTGCATGACGGCGAGTTCACCGCCGGGAAGGCGGGCGATGTCGTCGCGGACCTTCTTGCCGATGCGGCGGAGCGTTTTCTGGTCAACGTCGCCATGGACGACCATGCCCATGAACCAGTTGCGCTGTTCCCAGCGCGTCACCTGCGGGCGATAGGCCGCCTGCGGAAGGTTGTTGATCTGGTCGACGCGGATTTTGATCTCGTCGAGGAAGACATCCATGTCGATGTCGTCCCGGCCGCGGATGTTGACCACGCCGGAGCCTTCGGTGGCGACTGAGGTAATCCGGTCGAGGCCGTTAATGCTGGCGACGGCCTCCTCGATACGGGCAACGATCTGTTCTTCGATGTCGCGCGGGGAGGCGCCGTTCCAGGCGACCGAGACCGAGGCCCCGGAAACCTTCACGACCGGGAACATTTCCCGTTCCATCGCGCTGTAGCCGAACACGCCGCCGGCAAAGGCGATGATCATCAGCAGGTTGGCGGCAACCGCGTTACGGGTAAACCAGGCGACCAGGCCGTTCATTGCGCGCTCCCTTCGCCGCCTTCCTGGGTGCCGGCATCAGCGAGCGCTTCGGCATCGGCCTTTTTCTTTTCGCCATGCACCTTCACCGTCCCGTCAGGCAGGCGCTCGAGCACGGTGATGCTCATGCCGTCGAACGCTGCCTGAATGGGGCTGGTGATGGCGAGTTCACCGGGCTCCACGCCGGAGCGCAGATACGCGCCGGTGCGATCGGAAAACGCCACATCCACGGGGCGGATGGAGAGCTTTCCGGTTTTCGGGTCGCCGATGAACAGGCGATTGTCACCACGCAGCGCGGCGCGCGGCGCGATCAGGATATTGTCCAGCTTTGCGCCTTCGATACGGGCATTGACGAACAGGCCGGGCGCCATCGGCGCGCCGTCATCGGCGCCTTCACCGAAGGGGTCTTTCAGCTCGGCAAAGACATTGATCTGGCGCGTCTGCGAGTTGATGGCCGCGCCGGTGCGCACGACTTCGCCGATCCAGGTACGCGGCTGGCCGCCGACGACAGCGGAGAATTCGACGCGGGGGCCGGGGGTCTGAGCCGTCGAGGAAAACGCAATCGGCAGGCCAAGCTGGCCAAGGTCGGCATCCTTCAGCGGCAGGGCAACTTCCACCACATCGGTGGCAAAGATGTTACCCAGCGACTGGCCCGGCGAGACGAACTGGCCAATGTCAGCCGAGCGTTCCCGCACGCGGCCATCGAAGGGCGCGATCACGGCGGTCCGCCCGAGGCTGAGTTCAGCCTCGGCGAGTTGTGCCTTGGCCGATTCCAGGGCGGCGCGGGCTTCGGCCAGCTGCGGTTCCCGGCGGGCGAGCGGGGAGGCATCCGACAGGCCAAGGTCGGTCAGATCCTTCTGCGCGAGTTCTGCTTCTGCAATCTCGCGGGCAAGGCCCTGTTCGGCACTGGCGACAACCGACCGGGCACGGACGACAGCAAGCTCATAGTCAGCCGGCTCGACACGGACGAGCACCTGGCCACGCTTGATGAAGCCGCCATCGACAAAATCGGGCGAGACATAGGTGATGCGCCCGGAAATCTGCGGGGCAACGATGATCTCACGCTTGGGGCGCACTTCGCCCTGCGCTTCGACGGTGATCGTCAGGGAGCCGGATTTGACCTGTTCGGCAAAGACGTTGAGGCCGGGTCTGGGCTCGTCATTCTTCTCCGGTTCCGGCTTCATCGCCGTGACGGCAACGACGCCTCCCACCCCCAGCACAAGCAGGATGGCAATTGGTGCGATGATGGCGATCAGGCGTCCCATGGCGTCTATCTCCTGCCGCTTTCGGCGGCGTCAGTGTCAAACAGGTCTTCCTCGGAAGCGAGTTCCATCCCCGGAACCCCGCCACCCAGAGCGAGATGATAGTTGATGCGGTTGCGGGCGCGGTCTGCCCTTGCCGATACCAGCTGGCTTTCTGCTGTCAGCCGGCGCGTTTGTGCGTCGATCAGGTTGAAGATATTCACTGTACCGCTGGAATACTGGCGCTCGGCGATTTCCTCGGCGAAGCGGGCTTCCTCCAGCGCGCGGCCCTGGGCCTCTTCCTGACGGGCAATCAGGATGTCCGCCGTCAGAGCGTTCTCCACCTCGCGCCAGGCATCCAGCGCGGCGCTGGCATAATTGGCGACAGCCGCTTCGGCCTGCGCGATGGCCGCCAGGCGCTGGGCGTTCAGGCGCCCGCCGCTGAAGATCGGCTGGGTGATGCTGCCGATCAGGCGGGCGGCGATCAGCGAGGGATCGAGCGCGTCGGAAATGTCGGTCTCGCTGGTACCCGCCGAGCCTGTGAGGCTGAGGCTGGGCAGCAGCGCGAGGCGGGCTTCTTCGGCGCGCAGGCCAGCGCCGACAATCCGGGCTTCCAGCGCGGCAATGTCCGGGCGGCGCGACAGGAGGAGGGCGGGATTGCCCACCACATCCATCGGCGGCAATTCGGGAATGACGGCCGGGGCGGTCAACTCGGCCGAAGGATAGCGGCCCAGCAGCACTTCCAGGCTGCGGGTGGCCTGGGTGGAGAATTGACGCTGCGCCGCGATGGCGGCTTCGGCCTGGGCAAGCGCGCTGCGCGCCGTGCGCAGTTCCAGCGGCCCGTAAATACCGGCGCGCACGCGCGGCTCCGTCAGGTCCACCGCGCGCTGACGCGCTTCATAGGTGAGGACGGCAATGCGTTCCTGCGCGAGTGCTTCGTTCAGGTTGATCCAGGCAATGGCGGTCTGGCCGGCAATCGAGAGCTCTGATGCGGCAAGGTCGGCTGCTGTGGCGGCATATTCGGCATCGGCCTGCGCGATGCCGTTGGAAATCCGTCCCCAGAGGTCGAACTCCCAGCTGGCATTGAGGCCAAGGCCATAGCTTTCGCCATTGATGCGGTCGGTTCCGCCGCCGGGCAGGACCACGCCGGTCGAGGTGCCGCCAAAGCTGCCCGTTGCGGAGAGGGAAGGCCACCGCGCGCCCCGCGCGCTGCGGACAAGCGCGGCAGACGCCCGCAGGCTGGCGGCGCGGGATTCAAGAGTGGGATTTGCGACAACGGCTTCTGCCACCAGTTCATTCATTGCGGGGTCGTTGAACTGGTCGAGCCAGTTGCCCGTCTCGGCTACACCGGCAACGCCGCGCGCCGCCCATTGGGCGGGCGCGTCCGGCGTGCTGGCGAACAGGGCTTCCCGGTCGGTGGCCAGACGCTCCACGGCGCTCGGGGAAGTGGCACATGCCGCAAGCATGGCCGTGCCCATAAGAAGGAAAGAATTTTTCATGCGGTTTCCGGCGCTCCGGGCTGCCTTGGGGTTGCGATACGCTTCTACTTGCCGAGCGTCAATGAGAAATTATCGATTTTCAATAACTTTTTGTCCTTGCTCATCAACATTCCATCTCGACCTACAGATTTGCCGATCTTGGCTTCACGCTATGGGCGCGGTAGCCGCTAAACAAAGGACCGGATAGAATCCGATGTCACAGGTGGCGTACTTATGAGCGATGGATCTGAAACAGACGGTTTACAGCCGCCCCGGCAGTCGATGACGCGCCGCACGCGGGATTTTGCAGTCCTCGTTCTGACGACCGGCACGGTGATGCTGATCTTGGCGCTGACAGGCTCCCTCGGCCTGATCGAGGCGCTGACCGCGATGTTCGTCATCGGGGCCATTGCGGCGGCTTATTATGTCGGCTCTGCTGCCATGCAGCTGCCCGCGCCCGCCAAGCCGCTCGAAGCATCCCGCCGCGAGGGGATGGCCCTCGCGGACTTTCTTTCCGCCCTGCCGCTTCCGGCTTTTGAGGTCAGCCGGGATGAGCAGAGGATCACGTCTTTCAACCAGCCCGCCGCGGTTTTCCTGCGGCTCGGCCAGCGGCGGTCCGCGCCGCCGCGCGCCAGTGCCATCATCCGCGCGCCCGCTTTGCTGGCCGCCATCGAGACCTGTTTCAATGCGGCGGGGCTGGGCTCTGCCGAAATCGAGATGGAAATCGGCCCGGAGGAGCAGTGGCGCGCGCATATTCATCCCATTCCGGGGAGTGGGAACCTGATGGTCGTGCTGGAAGACCTCACCCCGGTCAAACGGGCCGCGCGCGCGCGCGCCGATTTCCTGGCCAATGCCAGCCATGAGCTGCGCACGCCGCTGACCGCCATTTCCGGTTTCATCGAGACCATGCGCGGCCCGGCCCGGGAGGACAAGGAGTCCTGGGACCGCTTTCTCAGCATCATGGCGGGGGAAACAGAGCGGATGAGCCGCCTGATCGCGGATCTCCTGTCCCTTTCGCGGATCGAGAGCGCTGAACATGTGCAGCCGACGGCGCGGGAGCATTTCGGCGATATCGTCATGAGTTCGGTGGACGCATTGCAGCCGCTGGCGAGCGAGAAGGGGGTTGAGCTGGTATTTGATGAGCCCGAAGCTCTGCCGGCGGTGACCGCCAATCGGGATGAACTCATCCAGGTCGTCGAAAACCTCGTCTCCAACGCGATCAAATATTCCAAGGGCGGGCACAAGGTGACGATCCGGTGCGGCGTGGCGGCCGATGCGTTCGCGGCGCGGACCGAGGCGGCGCAGGCCTGGCCGGACAGCGAGCGCATGACCCTGCTGCAGACCTCAAACCGCGTGGCCATCAATGAGCCGACGGTCTGGATGCGGGTGGAGGATCAGGGGCCGGGCATTGAGCGGGAACACCTGCCGCGCCTTGGCGAGCGGTTCTACCGCGCCGATCAGAGCCGGGGCGGCAAGATCACCGGGACGGGGCTTGGCCTTGCCATCGTCAAGCACATCATGGCCCACCATCGCGGCGGGCTGGCGGTGGAGACGGTGATGGGGCAGGGCACGGCGTTTGGCGTCTGGTTGCCGGCTGCGCGGGAAAACCAGGGTGTCTAGCTGATCGAGAGTGTCCCTGAACGGTAAAGCCCCCGGGGCGGGGGGCACCGGGGGCTTCCTTCCGTCTGGCGAGATGGAATGCTGGGCTTGTCAGCCCGCAATGCGCCGGACGTAGTCGTATTCTTTGCGGCCTTCGCGCTTTCTTGCAGGTTGGAATGCAACGGCTGCGTGCTCAGCGCAATAGGGTCCGCAGTCTGCCTTGCGTCCGCAGAAAGCAAATTTCGGGTCGGCGGGGTCGCCGATCGGCCATTTGCACATGGAGTCGCGCAGGGTGAGGATGGTGGCCGGGGTGCCGTCTGCCATCGGCAGCGGCGGCAGCGGGGCAAGGGCGGTGGCGCGCTCCGGGGCGGCCGGAACATCGGTCAGGCCAGGAAGCACTTTTGCGGCCGGTGCTGCTGCAGGTGCTGCAGCGGCGGGGCTTGCCGCCTCGACCACGAAACGGGGCTTCGGACGCGCCAGGCGCGGCGGACGCTTCACAGGGCGCGACGGGGTCGCGCGGCCCGACAGGCCAAGGCGGTGAACCTTGCCGATCACGGCATTGCGGGTCACCCCGCCCAATTGTTTGGCAATCTGAGAAGCCGAATGGCCTTCGGCCCACAGCTTCTTGAGCACTGTTACCCGTTCATCAGTCCATGACATGGCTTGCAGGTCTCCCGCTTTGGGCTGAACCCCATACTGAGCCCAAACCCACTAGATGTTGTGACGGCTGGTAAACGCCGCCCCTCTCGACACCTAGATATCGTATCAGGACCGAAATGAAACACAACATGGGCCCCGCGCTTTCCACAGAGTTTCTATATGTTGTGTTAAGGATTCCACAGGCAGGCGGGCCGGAAAAGTCGAGGCGCACCCCTCGCGCAACCCGCGCGCATCGCTTATTTGCCTTGCATGGATACGATTCCCGGCACTTCGCAATCTCGCCTTCGCCAATATGGCGCTTTCAACGGCCTTGGCCTGTGGACACTCTACAAAAGGGAGGTTGGCCGTTTTCTGAAAGTCTGGATGCAGACCGTTTTCGCCCCGGTGGTGACCACGCTGCTGTTCATGACGGTGTTCAAGCTGGCGTTCGGGGATCGCGGGCGGCTGACGGGCGATTTCGAGGGGCTGAATTATAACGACTTCCTGGCGCCCGGCCTGATCATGATGGCGATCCTGCAGAACGCCTTCGCCAATACGAGTTCAAGCCTGCTGCAGGCCAAGTTCAATTCCACGCATGTGGACTTCCTGATGCCGCCGCTGTCGCCGCTGGAGCTGACGATTGCGTTCCTGGGCGGGGCGGTGACGCGCGGCCTCGTCGTGGCGGCGATCTCCGCGATTGCGATCCAGCTGTCGGGGCTGGCCAATCTGTCGGTGGCGCATGTCTGGCCGATCCTGTGGTTCACCCTCACCTCGGCCATCATTCTGGGGGCGCTCGGCGCCTATGGCGGCATCTGGGCGGACAAGTTCGACCATCTGGCCGCAGTGACCAACTTCGTGATCGTGCCGCTGACATTCCTGTCGGGCACCTTCTACGACATCAAGGTGATGGTCGAGCCGTTCCAGACCATCGCGCATTTCAACCCGATCTTCTACATGATCGACGGCTATCGTTATGGGCACCTTGGCGTGGCCAACGGGTCGATCCTGGTGGGCGTGGCCTATACCGGCATCCTGTCGCTGGTATCCATGGTCTGGGTCTGGCTGCTGTTCCGCAAGGGCTACAAGCTCAAGGCCTGACGAAGCGGAGCGTCCTTACTGCGCTGCCCTTTCGATGTCCTTCCGATAGCTGCGTGTTGACATCAGCAGACAGACGATGCTCGCCGCGTTGAAGAGCAGGATCAGCTCCAGCGCGCGGGCAAGCGGCTGGGCGGCGCCCTGGGCGGCGAAATGATCCGACAGGAGGCCGGCAATCAGCGGACCGCAGCCGATACCGACAAGCGTCAGGCAGAACAGCATGAAAGCGGAGGCGAACGACCGCATCCGCAGCTTCACGAGCTCCTGCGAGGCCGTATAGGCGACGCTGGCATAGATGAGGCCGATGAAGCTCGGCACGATGTTCCAGGCATAGGCCATCTCTACTGTCGGCGCGCGCAGGAACATCCACGCAAAGGGCAGGGCAATGGCCGCGCAGAGCGCGATGATCAGCGGGCGCCAGCGCAAATCCTTCTTCGACAGCGTATCGCAGACCCGCCCGAGCACAATAGCTCCGACGCTGCCCACCCCGCCGATCAGGATGCCGAGCGGCAGCGAGACCTGGCCAGGGGAAAGACCATAGGTGCGCTGCAGATGGCTGGAGGTGAAGACAAGAAAGGCGTTTGCCGAAATGCAGATCAGCAGGCATCCGGCAAGGAGCCAGAGATAGGATGACTGCCCGCTGATGAATTTCAGCGTTTCACCGATTGAAGGCGCGGGGCCATCATCCCTGCGCTGGTCGGCAAGGCCGCGGACGGGCTCGCGAATGCCGAAGCGGACGATCAGGGCCAGGATCAATCCCGGAACACCGGCGACGAAAAAGGCGACCCGCCAGCCATAGAGTTCATAGATATACCCCCCGAGCGCGAAGCCCGCCATGATGCCGAGGCCGATCCCGCTGGTGTAGATGCCAAGAGCCATGGCGCGTTCCTGCGGTGGGTAGAGGTCGGCGATCATCGATGTGGCAGGCGGGGTGCCGCCAGCTTCTCCGATCCCCACGCCCATGCGCGCAAGGAGAAGATGCCAGAAATTCTGTGCCAGACCCGAGAGTGCCGTCATTGCCGACCAGAGGCCGAGCGCCAGGGCGATGATATTGCGGCGGTTGCCGCGGTCGGCCCACATCGCGACGGGGATACCGATGGTGGCGTAGAAAGCAGCGAAGACGAGACCAGTAAGCCAGCCGACATGCGCGTCGGTGAGGTTGAAGTCCGCCTTGATCGGCTCCAGCAGGATCACGAGGATCTGCCGGTCCACATGGTTGAATGTGTAGGTCAGGGTCAGGACCGCAAGGATCCAGGCGCGGCCGGAAATCTTCGGAGCGGCTTGCGGCAGGGCAGGGCTGGTCATGCCGCAGTCTCCAGACGGCTGAGGAAGGCAGTGATGGCGGAAACGGCCTGGGGTTCATCCAGGATGGGCGCATGGCCGACGCGCGGCACGGTGGCGAGGGTGGCATCGGGATACCGCTTCGCCATCCTTTCTGCTGTCTCCGCCGACAGAATGTCGGAAATCTCTCCACGGATGATCAGCAGGGGCGCCTTTTTTGCAGCGCCGAACAGGCGCCACATCAGGAAGCTGGTGATGGCGCCGGGCTTTACCTTGCCCAGCGATCTGGCAATTCCGGGATCATAGGCGGGGACGACCTGGCGGGTCGGCAGCTCTTTGTAAGTGCGCCGGGCAAAATCCATCCAGCGCTCATCGGTCATGTCCGGAAAGGCGGCGCCCTGAAGTGTCTTCACGGCGGCTGCCGCACTCTCCCAATCGGTGACGGGGGCGACCTTGCCGGCATAGGAGGCGATCCGCGCGATGCCGGTTTTCTCCACTGCCGGGCCGATATCATTCAGCACGATACCGGCCACGCGCCCCGGCGCGGCCCGCGCCATGAGCAGCGAGATCAGCCCGCCCATGGAGGTGCCGATCAGGGCGGCGCGTTTTATTCCGAGCGTATCGAGCAGGGCCAGCATGTCCCTTGCGTAGACGGGCGGCTGGTAATTGTCGGTATTCGGATCATAGGCAGATTTCCCGCGCCCGCGCACATCCACCGCGATATAGCGATAATGGCCGGGCAGGGCGGCGATCATCGGCTCGAAATCCTGATGATTGCGCCTCAGCCCATGGATGCAGAGCACGGTGAGGCGGGCGTCTTCAGGGCCATAGGATCTCGCGTAAAGTGCCAGGCCATCCTGCGATGTCCAGGTGATATCGGTGCCCTCTGGCAGCATGCGCCTTGTCTCCCCCTACGGAAGCTGATGTTCCGTTTTCAACAGATGTTGAAAAATAGACGCAAAGCGCGCACAAAGGCAAGCGCAATGGGCCACTTTGACAAGCAGGCTGTCTGGTTCATACCCTAAGGGGAACAAGGCCTGAGGAGGAACACCCTGACCGCGCGTAGTAAAACGCCGCCGCCGAAAGCAGATCGCCGGACCGCCATCCTGGATGCGGCCGAAGCCGAGTTCAGTGCCCATGGTTTCGACGGCGTCACCCTGCGGACAATCGCCAAGCGGGCAGGGGTCGACCTTGCCCTGCCAAACTATTATTTCGGCCCGAAGAAGCAGTTGTTCGACGCGGTTTTCATTCGCCGGGCGCAGATCGTGAACCTTTGGCGCGAAGAGGCGCTGAAAGCCGCCATCGAAGCAGCGCGCCCGCAGCCGCCCACCGTCGAGGCGATCATCCGGGCGTATCTGGAGCCGATGCTGACCGGGCCGCATCTGGAAGATCAGGGCTGGAAGAATTACTACGCCCTCGTTGCCTATGTGAACAACTCGCCTGGTTGGGGCGGCCGGCTGATGGCGGAGCATTTCGATCCGCTGATCCGCCAGTTTCTGGACGCGCTGCGCCTCTCGCTTCCGGGAATGGACGAGAAAGACCTCTATTGGGGCTATCAGTGTTTCTCTGGCGCGCTGACCCTCGCGCTCGCCCAGACGGGCCGGATCGACCATCTCTCCGGCGGTGTATGCCGGTCTGATGACCTCGCCGACGCCTGCGAGCATATGGTGCATTTCATCGCCGGGGGCTTTGAAGCGCCCCGCCGCGCGGCGCCCGCTGCCCTCACCCCTCCGGCGCCCAAGCGCCGCGCCGCAAAGCGGGGTTAAAACCCCGGCTGCCGCAGGGGCGGCGGCAATCTCATCCGCATAAGGAAAAAAAGGGCGGCGCCGTGAGGCACCGCCCTGAAGGTAGGTCTGGAATGGTTGTGTCTCAGTGTCCCCGCGAGACACAGCCGGGAGGAAACGCTCCAGACCTAGAACTCGTAATCCACACCGATGCTGAAGGTGCGCGGATCGCCATAATAGGCATTCAGCACGCCTTCCAGGCCCAGCGTCGGCGCGCCGGTGACCGGGTTGATGAAGTTGTATCCGGCCACTTTGTAGCGCTCGTCCGTCAGGTTCTTGCCGGTGAAGGTGAAGCCCCAGCGGCTGTCATCCGGTTTCCAGCGAAGGCCAAGATCAACCAGCGTGTAGGCTTCCTGGTCCAGCGGGCTGCGAACTTCAAACTGGCTCGACTTGCTGCGATAGGAGGCGAGGGTGTTGAGGGTCAGGCGGCCCGGCTTCTGCAGGATGTGGAAGGGCGTGTCATAGGTCAGGCGGAGGCTGCCCGTCCATTCCGGCGTGTTCTGGAACACGCGCTGGTCTGCCACGTCATTGCCGAAGGCGTCGATGAACTCGTTGAATTCCGCATTGATATAGCCAACCGACAGGGCCGAGGTGAGCATATCGGACTCGTTGAACATCTCTTCGCTGAGCACCGCTGTGCCTTCAAACTCGATACCCCAGAGGTCTGCCGAGGCGGCGTTAGTGGTCACGCCGGTGAAGGTGTCGTTGACGCCGTCACCATTGGTGTCGATGCCGACCGAGCCTGGGATCTGGACGTTCTGGTAATCCATAAAGAAGCCGGCGAGGCTCGTCTGCAGGCGGCCCTCAAAGGTGCTTGCTTTCCAGCCGATCTCGTAGCTGTCGACCTCTTCGGGTTCGAACTGCATGAAGGCGAACACTTCCTCCGGAGAGACCGTGCCGTTCTGATCGAGATCGGGCGCGGCGGTGGTCTGGCCACGCGGGTCGAACGAGCCGCCCTTGAAGCCCTGGGAATAGGTCGTGTACAGAGTGTGGTTCTCAACCGGCTTGTAGGTCAGCGAGACGCGGGGGCTGAAATCATCAAACTTGGCGGAGCCGTCAAAGTTTGACGTTGTCGCGATCGGCACGCCGGGCCCACCGAAGAAGGGCGAGAAGCCGCCAATATAGGTGCGGCGCAGGACGATCGAAGACCGCTTGTCTTCTGTGTACCGCCCGCCGAGCGAGATGGCGAACTGATCGGTCAGGTCATAGGTGAAGTCGGCGAAGATCGACCAGGTTTCGGTGCTGACTTCGCCAAAGGTCTGGGCGTTCAGGCCCGGCAGGCCGAGGAGCGCGCCCGTGGTGCCGAGCAGCACGTCAAACACGGTCGAGGAGTTGGCATCCAGATAATAGGCGCCGACTATGCCGTTCAGCCGGTCACCGGAATACAGAACCTGGAACTCGTTCGACAGCTGATCATTGGTGTAGATGCCGGGAACATCGACGTCTGCAACCGGCAGGGCGTCGAAGTCGATCGGGCTCGTGCCTTCATCTTCACGGTAGGCGAGGATATTCTTCAGCGTGATCGTGTCGCTGACCTCATATTCAGCCACCAGCGATCCGCCATATACTTCCACTTTCTGCTCTACCACATCCAGGCCGGCGCGGTTGTCATAGACATTGCCAAGCACGGGATATGTCGAGGGCGGGAAAAGATCCGGGATCAGACGATGCCCCTGACGGGCATTCGACTCGTCATTCATATAGTCGCCCGCGAGGCGCAGCTGGAAGGAGTCCGTGACATCCCATTCGGCGGAGAGGCGGGCGGAGAGGACGTCTTTGTTGTAGTTGTCTTCGCCGGTGATCAGGTTCTCGCCGAAGCCGTCGCGGGTGAAGACGCCGATGCCGCCGCCGATGCGGAAAGTCTCTGCCAGCGGCACCGAACCGGACGCCACCACATCCTTCTGCCCATAGCTGCCCAGCACGCCGCGCGCCTTGAAGGTGGGATCATCCGAGAGGCCCTTGGTGACATATTTCACCGCGCCGCCAATCGTGTTGCGGCCATAGAGCGTGCCCTGCGGCCCACGCAGAACCTCAATCCTTTCAACGTCATAGACCTCCAGAACCGCGCCCTGCGGACGGTTGAGATAGACGTCATCGACATAGATGCCGACGCCCGCCTCAAAGCCCGAAACGGGGTCCTGCTGGCCGACGCCGCGGATGAAGGCGGAGATGGTATTGTTCGTCCCGCGCGAGACTTCCAGGGTCACGTTGGGGGAGATCTTGGCGACCTCGTCCATGGTCTGGATGCCCAGGTCTGCCAGCAGGTCGCCGCTGAAGGCGGAGACCGAGAGCGGCACGTCGAGGAGGTTTTCCTCGCGGCGCTGGGCGGTGACGACGATGGCGCCGAAGCGGCGCTCGTCAGAGGCGGCGGTCTCTTCCGGCGCGCCTTGCGCATAGGCGGCGACCGGCGTGAGCGCCGTGGCGCACATCGCCAATGCCATGAATCGATTGAATTTTACGGCCATATTGTCCTCCCGTATGCCCGTTAGCGAGCTTTTTTCAACAAGCGTTGATTTTCAACAGGTGTTGAAATGACAGGGCCGGCGCGGCCTGTCAATGTGTTCCGGGTGCAACACTGGTGGCCCGCGCGCGGCAGCGGGCGCGGGAAAACTCCAACGGAAGCTTCGATTGGTGGGCAAGCTCCCGGCCAGCTTCCAGGGGGCGGCCTGTGTCAGGTATTTCCTCCTGATCCTATCCCAGACGCCACGTACGTCTGCTCAAGTTTAGGACCCTGAAGCTAGGGCAGAAAACCCATGACTCTGCAGCTCAGCTGACTGTCACACGGTCGCAAAGCGATTGATTGCCGCTATGCCTCTCATCGGCGGAGCCCATCTCGTTGCGCCCGACAATTTTTGAGAAAAACTGACTGCATGAAACTCAATCCCCATTCCATGCATCGGCCTTCAATTGTTCGATCTTGTCTCGCGACCGCTTTTCAACAAGCCCCCGCAGGACCTCTGCCCGCTCACCAAGCCAGGCTAATTCTTCGACCGTGATCGCATAATGCTCTGAGTACCGCGCATCAACATATCCGCGTTTCAGCAGTTCAAACAGACGCCGGTCGTGCTTGGTTTCACGTGGCCAGGCGGCGATCAGGTCTGGCTCGATCTGCTCTGCGAGGGAGCGGAGGAACTTAATGCTGTGCGTCGATGGTGAGTAGTTTGTCTCTACAAGGAGGAGGCAGGTATAGGCGCGCTCCACGGCTTGATGATATGTGAATGCCGCGTCTCTCAAATTGCGTTGAGTCACGTAGAAGCTGGCGCCCGTGAGGGCCTGCTCAATGCGGGGAAACCTTTCCTCAAAATGCTTCTCAGCCGTCGCCAGCGCCTCCTCAGCCGTCAGCGGCTGTGGCGTCACGAAAGGCGTGCTGCCCTTGAGGTCGTAAAGCGCGATGCCCTCTTTGATGATGTCCGTGAAGAAGTATTGGCCCTGCCGGAGAGCATCGTTCACCTCCTCCATCGTATGCACGATGAAATTGACCGGTGTCCTGATGCCTGTCTCCCGCATGATGCGGTCTTCGGCCCGGTACCAGTAGGTGGCGAATTCGACCAGAGTCTGGTGATTGACGACGATCAGCAGGTCATAGTCGCTGAGGTATCCCTTGGCGGTATGGGGCTCGTCCACCCAGGTCCCGCGCGCATAGGACCCGAACAGGATAATCTTGAGGATGCGGCCTTGCTTCTTCTTCGGGGAAGAAGCCCCCGCCATGGCGTCGGCAAATTCCTCGAACAGGATCTCCGTCACGCGGGCGAGTTCGCGCTGCTTGCCATGAGGGAGGTGGTCGAGGTCGGTTCGCATCATGGTCATCTTAAGGAGCGCCGCATGGCGTGCAAAGCGCCAATCCTCCCTTCAGCCGAGCCTCTTATGAGCAGGAAACTGAGTCAGAGTGCGCTGTGCCCTAGTTGGTTGGCTGCCATTCGAAAAGGTCCAGCGTTTCGTCGCTCGGGCGTTTGCCTTTCAGACGGTCAAAGCAGGGGTGGGGGATGTGGCGGCCCGAGGGGAGGACTTCGGAGACGAAGGTGCCGCCATGGGAGGGCTTTGACACGCGGATAGACGCGCCGCAGATCGGGCAACTCTCGGCCCAGCCCTGGCGGGGCGGGGCGTCGCGGCCATCGGGGCGATAATAGATGGTGGCCGCCACGCGGGAGCGCTCCGGGCTGGCATTGGCATTCCGGAAGTGTTCCTTGCGGTGAATCCACATCTTGGGGGCTCCTCTACGCTGCTGGCGCTAGGGGTAGCAGTGTAGTGGTTAAAGGAGGGTGAGAACGGAGCCTACTCACGGCCCGTTATTTCGCCACCGGAAAAACCGGCGAAACCTGTCTCATCGCTATCGCCCGGCGCCGCCTCGTCAGCCTCAACGCGATGAGCGCAAAAACAGCGAAACGACGCATGACACCAAGACAGTTGCTCTGACGGGCTGGCGCCCGCCGAGGGTGACGAGAGAGTTGAGGGATAAGCGCGCTTATTCAGTGGGGTTTACAAAACAGCGGACCCGTCGGCAGTTGGCCAAGTCGCGAAAACCAGACAGAAAAAGCCCGCCCAACCGAACATCCATTCAACACTCTGCTCGTTGAAGTCAGATCCCCAAATCCTCTTCCCGCAGTCGCTTGACCTCGTCCCGTAGCCGCGCGGCCGTTTCGAACTCGAGGTTCGCGGCGGCTTCGCGCATCTGTTTTTCGAGGCTGGCGATGGCAGCCTTGAGGTTGTGCCCGGTTTCACCCCGAAGTGGCAGGGGCTTTTCTTCGGCGACGCCGCGTTCGCGGTTGCGGCGGGAGCGGGAGGCCGAGGGCTTCTCGCCGAGTTCGGAGAGGATGTCTGACACGGCGCGTTTGATGGTTTGGGGCGTGATGCCGTGCTCGGCGTTATAGGCCATCTGTTTTTCGCGGCGGCGGCTGGTTTCGTCCATGGCGCGCTGCATTGAGCCGGTGACCCGGTCCGCATACAGAATGACCTTGGCCTCGGCATTGCGCGCGGCGCGGCCGATGGTCTGGACGAGGGAGGTTTCCGAGCGCAGGAACCCTTCCTTGTCGGCGTCAAGAATGCCGACGAGGCCGCATTCGGGAATGTCGAGCCCCTCGCGCAGGAGGTTGATGCCGACGAGGACATCGAATACGCCGAGGCGCAGGTCGCGGATGATCTCGATGCGCTCGATGGTGTCGACATCCGAGTGCATGTAGCGGACCTTCACCCCGTTCTCGTGGAGGAAGTCTGTCAGGTTTTCCGCCATCTTTTTCGTCAGGGTGGTGATCAGTGTGCGGTGGCCGCGGGCGGCGGCGGCCTTGGCCTCGGCCATGATGTCGTCGACCTGGTTGGCGCCGTCATTGGAGACGGGGCGAACCTCGACCGGCGGGTCGATCAGGCCGGTGGGGCGGATGACCTGCTCGGTGAACACGCCGCCCGTGCGCTCCAGCTCCCAGCTGCCGGGGGTGGCGGAGACGTGGACCGTCTGGGGACGCATGGCATCCCATTCCTCGAATTTGAGGGGGCGGTTGTCGATGCAGGAGGGCAGGCGGAAGCCGTATTCGGCGAGGGTGGACTTGCGGGAGAAGTCGCCTTTGAACATGGCGCCGATCTGGGGGATCGTCTGGTGGGACTCGTCGGTGAAGACGAGGGCGTTCTCGGGCAGGTATTCGAAGAGGGTGGGGGGCGGCTCGCCGGGCTTGCGGCCGGTGAGGTAGCGGGAATAGTTCTCGATGCCATTGCAGGAGCCGGTGGCGGCGAGCATTTCGAGGTCGTACTGGGTGCGCTGCTCGATGCGCTGGGCTTCGAGGAGTTTTCCGTTCTTTTCAAAATGGGCGATGGTGGTCTTCAGCTCCGCCTTGATCTTCTCGATGGCCTGGTTGAGCGTCGGGCGCGGCGTGACGTGGTGGCTGTTGGCGTAGATCTTGACCTGGGGCAGCTTCTGCATCGTCCGTCCCGTGAGGGGATCGAACTCGGTGATGGATTCCAGCTCATCGCCGAAGAAGGAGAGCTTCCAGGCGCGGTCCTCATAGTGGGCGGGGAAGATGTCGATGACATCGCCCTTCACGCGGAAGGCGCCGCGGCCGAAGGCGACATCGTTGCGGGTATACTGGTTGGCGACGAGGCGCTGGGTGACGTCCTTGGGGTCGATCCGGTCGCCGGCCTTCAGGGTGAAGGTCATGGAGGTGTAGCTCTCCACCGAGCCGATGCCATAGAGGCAGGAGACCGAGGCGACGATGATGACGTCGTCGCGTTCCAGGATGGCACGGGTGGCCGAGTGGCGCATCCGGTCGATGGCCTCGTTGATGGAGCTTTCCTTCTCGATGTAAAGGTCCGAGCGCGGAACATAGGCCTCGGGCTGGTAGTAATCGTAATAGGAGACGAAGTATTCGACCGCATTGTCCGGGAAGAAGGATTTGAACTCGCCATAGAGCTGGGCAGCGAGGGTCTTGTTCGGCGCGAGGATGAGGGCGGGGCGCTGGGTGGCCTCAATGACCTTGGCCATGGTGAAGGTCTTGCCTGTGCCGGTGGCGCCGAGGAGGACCTGGTCGCGCTCGCCGCCCTTGATGCCGTCCACAAGCTCGGGGATGGCGGTGCGCTGGTCGCCCGCGGGTTCGTATTCGGAGGCGACGCGAAAGCGCTTGCCGCCTTCCAGCTTCACCCAGTCCCGGTCCGGCCGGTGGGGCGTCCACTGGTCTGACGGGAGGCGGCCGGCGGCATCAAGCGCGGCGCCATCGAAGGCGAAGGCAGCAGAAGCGTCAGCGACGCCGCGAGCGGGGGGACGGGAGGAGCGGGCCATGCCGGCCATATTGGGCCGGGCGGGGAGAGAGTAAAGGGTGTTCTTGTATTGTTCGGTGCGCTGGACCGGGGCCGGAAAGACGCAAAGCGAGGCTTCGCGCCGTCCCGGCCCGGCCGCTGCCGGGAGAAACCCGCTTAGCTGGTGGGCGCTTCGGCCATCGCCGCCGCTTCAGATGCCGCCGGAGCGGCAGCGACAGCCGGGGCTGCCGGCTGGAGCGTCACGCGCAGCGGGTTCGGCACGAGCTCCTGCGTGGCGCCGTTATTGGCGTCCACCAGGGCGCCAATGCCGCCGCCCAGGATCACGTTGCCGGCCATGCCCGCACCGCCGCCGCCAGACATCTGGTGCGTGACGTTGTGGGTGGTGGTTTCAAAGCCTTCCTTCGCAATCGTGACGGTGAACTCGGATTCGCGCTTCACTTTCGGGATGGCGCATGGGGTTGGGCTGCAGCTCAGCCCCAAGCTGGTGGTGACCGATGCGCCGGAAGGCGTGGTTTCGACAACGAAGGCTTCCGTTGTGCCACGTGTGACTGTCGCGCAGGCGGTCAGGGCCACTACCACCGGTAGTAGCGCGAAAATTTTCTTCATTAGGGGTTCCCCAGAATATTTGTTTTAGATCAATACCGGAAGCCGGTCGGATGGTAATCCTCCCATTTTTAAGCGACCGGATTGCTGGACTTCACGCGGCAAGTTTGAGTTTCATGGCGGGGGTGATGCCGCCGATACCCATGTTCGGGCGCTGGTTGTTGTAAGACCATAGCCACCGGGTGGCGTGTTCCTTGACCTCCTCGATCGTGTTGAAGATGAACTGGCCGAGCCATTCCTGGCGGACCGTCCGATTGTAGCGCTCGACATAGGCATTCTGCTGCGGCTTGCCGGGCTGGATGT
>NZ_CP016437.1:2980402-3322132 GCF_003325995.1 Hyphomonas sp. CACIAM 19H1 | reverse complement strand
GCTTTCATCTCAGACATCAGCGAGGCGTCCATGCCGCCATACTTGCTGCGCCAGTTGTAATAGGTTGCGTTGCTGATCCCATGCTCGCGGCAGAGATCAGGCACAGGCACGCCGCTCTCGCCCTGTTTCAGGATCGCAAGGATCTGGGGCTCGGTAAATCTCGATTTCTTCATTCTCGTCTCCGTCGATAATCAACGCCGGAGAAGTCCAGTTTTCAAGTCGATTAATTTCTGGGAGGATTACCGGATCATCTAGATCGTGTTCCTTCAGGTTGGCAAGCGCTTTCTAGTTTTCCGGGAATGCCCCAACCGGAGCGAGCGGCGGCGCGCTGGTTTGGGCTGTCCAGGCGGGCGTGACGCGGTTAAGTTCTCCGCCAAAAGGGAGGCACAAATGGCCGGGCACCGCATCTTCTCAATGGCATTTGCCAAGGTCTATCCGGCCTATGTCGCCAAGGCTGAAAAGAAAGGGCGCACGCAGGCGGAGGTGGACGAGATCATCCGTTGGCAGACGGGCTACAGCCAGGCGCAGCTGGACGCGCAGATTGCGGCGGGGGTGGACTTCGAAACCTTCTTCGCAGAGGCCCCGGCGATGAACCCGGCGCGGGAGCTGATCACCGGCGTCGTCTGCGGCGTGCGCGTGGAGGCGGTCGAAGACCCGCTGATGCGGGAAATCCGCTACCTGGACAAGCTCGTGGAAGAGTTGGCCAAGGGGAAAGCTATGGGGAAGATTTTGAGGAGCTAGTGCTGAAAGGTTCAGTTCACAGGTTCTTCTTCTTCGATCTCAACAAGGTCTGTTTCCTCCGGGCAGAAAGGATCACAGCCGCCCTCGTTGGAACATCCTAGTCTCTTGTAGGCATCTTTTGCGGCGGGGCGCGCTTTGGTTTTCGCCTCGATCCTGCGCATCAGGTCCAGATATTCGCAGATTTCCTTCGGCATTGAGCCGGAAACGCCATACGTCAGTGCGTGTTCCGCTATTGCCGCATAGCACAAGGCGCGCTCATCCTGGATGCCGAAGTATGGAGGGCTGTAAGCCCCGCTATCCGCAGTGACGGTGACGCCAAACCGCTTATGAACTTCAGACGTCCAGCGGGTGAACTTGCTGTCTCGTGGAGGGCATGTTTGGGCAACAAGCGCCCAGAAAGCGAGGGGGGCTGTCGTTTGAGCAAGTAGTTCGACGATCTCGGTCCTGACATAGTGGAACTCTGCATAATCGCCGCAATGCTTCAGGAGACGCATCAGGTTGAGAATGTCCATGTCGGACAGGTTTTTCGGTCCGGTTTCGCGGTCAGCACCGAGCAGTTCTTCTAGCACCCCTTCGATCCGGGGTTTCTGAAGGCGCCGCCACTCCGCATTGGTATGCAAATAGTCACGACGGGGTCTCCCGTTCGCGCTTTGAGATGACGTCCAGCTTCCATCCCAGCGGTCAGCCAGCAACTCAAGCTTTCTGGTTGGCTTGCCGACGATTACATCAAACATTGTCACCATCCACTCTGCGCCAGCGCGAACTTCTTCTTCAGGGTGATCCAGCAAATCCGTCAGTCTACGTTCATTGTAAGGTGTTTCTGGCAAACCAAGCACCGATCTGCGTTCAAGGTGCTTTTGCACTCTCTCCTCGAATTTGAGGCTGGGTATGAATGCGCTTCCTGCGGACTGCATGCCTTCCTTGAAGAACTGTTCTTCGAGGAAGGGATCGAATGCATCTATTTGTCCTGCATCATACAATCTTTGTTGCGTACGATTGCGCTGCCAGATGCCGATTGCCTGAAAGAGTGCTGCCATGATCACAAGATCGACCATCGCGCGTGAAAGAAATGTCAGGTGCTTCCCAAGCGCACTTGTTTCGCTTGGCTCGATTGGGCGTTTCAGATCAACCTGATAGATTTCCCACCAATCAACGAAGGGTACAGCTTTCGCAAGTTCGGCTCCGAAGAAGCTTAGCCAGGCGAAGAATGCGTTACTGACATCGGCGCCCTCCACGGGCTCGAAGGCGTCGCGTTGCCATCCCCAAAGCTGGTGCAGGGACAATGGGACGAGCACGAAAAGGAATGCGTAACCCAAAAGGGCTTCATCCTTCAGATCATTGTCAAAACCGATCTGGATTTCGCGTGCATCCGTTTTCAGGAGCCGGGAGGCGGTTTCACGATCTTCTTCAATCCACGCCCAGCGCCTGCCCAAGGCTGCCACCAGCAACATTCCGATGGCAATCGGCACGAGCCCCCAGGGGGCGGCAAGGACAAAACCAAGAGCAGTCAGCGGCAGTAAAATGAAGATAACCAGCAGGTGTGGAAGCCCCTTTTGGGTCGCGCCACTAAGTGGCGCGACGAGGCGCACCAAGCCTGAATCCAGCCAGCTAACGAAGACCGCCGGAGCTTCGAGCGGCGGCGCGCCTCCCGCCAGAATTTTTCCCTGGGCTGCGCGGCGCTCCTGCTGACCGACAAAGAACCGGCTGATATGCGGCACGAAAATGAAGGTCACGAACAGGGCAATCACAAAGAACGTGATCCAGAATGTGAGAACACCTGACAGCGCTGACCCGGCGTCCCGCGCCCCTGCCGCCCAGTTTGCTAGCAATACTATCAGGCCGACGAGGGCAAAACTGACCCAGAAGGAGGCTGGCGAAACTGCGTCACTTCGGAAGAGCTTGCCCGGTGGGCCTGGAAGGAGGGCGCGGTGTGAAAGTTCGGTCCGGGCGTAAAGGTAGGTCGCTCCAGCTGCCGGCAAGAAGGCTAACGCGAGGGTGCCTAGGAACACAATGATCGGGAGCGGAGTAGTTGCCGCCATCGTAGAGTCCACCAAGGCGATATCCGGCCACAGCTGGATAGAGTGAAGTGTCGACAGATACGCCACAGCCGTTAGAGCCGCCAATGCAACGATCAGCCAATAAAATAGCTCACGGAATCCGCGGTGCACCAATGCGTGATCATCCGGGCGGCGCTTAATCGGTGCCTTCGAAAGGGCTGGCCCCAACCGTCCCCATATCTGAAGCATCCGCGCCATGTTGGCGGTGAAGAGGCCGGTGATCAGGGTGGCGAGGGCGAGCCAGTCGGCGCGGACATTGGCTGGGGCGACATCTGGGAAGAAGGGCGCGGCCAGGAGGAAGGCGCCGGTGGCGGCGAGCGCCAGGCCGCAGAAGATCGCCGTTGCGCTCCAGCTCCATTCTGCCCGGAATTGTTTATAGCTGCCCCTGCTCGCGGCTGTGCCCTGGCGGCCCATGTCACGCGTCTCCTCACCCGATGTACCCCTCTTGGATTTCTACCTTTACGCTTTGTTAACCTTCGCGCAAGGGGAGAGTTTTGGGTGGGCGGGGCGGAGGGGATCAGACAATCCTGAAGAGGTGTTGCAGCGTCAGGTAGATAGCGCCGGAGAGGGTGGCGCTGGCGGGGACGGTTATGATCCAGGCGGCGGCGATGCTGGTGACGTGCTGGCGGCGGACGAGCTTGCGGGCCGATTTGCGCCGGGCGAGGCCGGAGAATTGGGTGGACGCGCCATTGGGCGATTTCATGTGAACATAGGCGACGCGCGTTTGCGACGTGGCGGTGAACCATTCGCGGAAGAAGCCGACGCCGAAGATCGCGCCCACGGCGATGTGGGTGGAGGACACGGGCAGGCCGAGCCAGCTGGCGATGATGACGGTGACGGCGGCGGCCAGGGCGACGCAATAGGCGCGCATCGGATTGAGCTTGGTGATCGAGTCGCCGACCATGCGGATGAGCTTTGGTCCGAACAGCATCAGGCCGAAGGAGATGCCCGAGGCGCCGATCATCATCACCCAGAGCGGGATGGTCACCCGGTCTGACACCTCCCCATCCTGCAGGGCGTGGACGATGGCGGCGAGCGGGCCGATGGCGTTGGCCACATCATTGGCGCCGTGGGCGAAGGAGAGGAGCGCGGCAGAAAAGATCAGCGGCCAGATGAACAGCTGGCGCAGCGACTGGTTGCGGTTTTCCATGCCTTCGGACTGGCGGCGGATCAGCGGATGGGTGAGTGCCCAGGCGACGAGCGCGATGGCGAGGCCGATCAGCAGGGAGTGGGGCAGGGAAATCTTGACCAGCTTGCTGACGCCTTTCAGCGCCATATAGGTGCCGAAGGCGCCAGCCATGACGGCGATCAGCACGGGCACCCAGCGGCGGGCGGCGGCGATCTTGTCTTCCCGGTAGATGATGGCGATCTTGATGAAGGCGAGCACGGCCGCCGCGATGATGCCGCCCATCACCGGGGAGATGACCCAGGAGGCGGCGATGCCGGCCATCACCGGCCAGCTGACGGCGCCGAAGCCGGCCGCCGCGATGCCTGCGCCCATGACGCCGCCGACGATGGAGTGGGTGGTGGAGACCGGCGCGCCCAGGATGGTGGCGAGGTTGATCCAGAGGGCGGCGGAGATCAGCGCCGCCATCATCAGCCAGACGAAGGTTTCGGTGTTGGCGACATTGGTGGGGTCGATGATGCCGCGCGAGATGGTGGAGACGACATCCCCGCCCGCGAGCAGGGCGCCGGCGCTTTCACAGATGGCGGCGATGATGATGGCGCCGGTCATGGTCAGCGCCTTGGAGCCGACAGCCGGGCCGACATTGTTGGCCACATCATTGGCGCCGATATTGAGCGCCATATAGCCGCCGATGGCGGCGGCTGCGACGATCAGCAGGCCATTGGTCTGGTTGCCGAACAGCGTGCCGCCGATCAGCACGATCGCGGCGAGAAAGAGGAAGGCAAAGCCGGGAGCCACCAGGCCGCGCGCCAGGGTGGCGGTGGCGGCTTCGGCTTTCCCGATCTTCGCAAGGTCTTTATCGAGCGTCTCCTTGACGATCGTTGGTTCCTTGCCATCCACCATTGAAGCCCCCGCGCTCGAGACGATGTGAGGCGCAGAAGCCGCAACCGCCGGCAATTTGCAAGCCGAACCGCCCGAGATTCCGGCGTGCAACTGCAGATGTCATACGGTTGTCACAAAACCCCCGGGCGGTGTCCGCGAAGATTTCGATGAAATTCAAACGGCTGGCGAAACCGTAACTCCATGCGTCTGTGTCAGAACGGGGCGTAACGAAACGGCACGGGGCGCCCGAGGGAGGCGTGCCGGCCGCAATGGATGAAAAGGGTGTGACCATGGCCAAGACGATCCTGGTGGTCGATGATGATCCGACGCAGCGCCGCCTGCTTCAGGCAGCCGTCGAGAAGGCCGGCTTTGCCTGCCGCACAGCGCCCGATGGCGAGACGGGCCTGCAGCTGGCGTCTGACGCGCGCGAAGGCGTGGATGTGGTGCTGCTGGATCTGACGATGCCGGGCCTTTCGGGCATGGAGACGCTGGAGCGGCTGAACACCAAGCGCCCGGACCTGCCGGTGATCATGCTGACGGCAACGAGCGGCATCGACACGATCGTGCAGACGATGCGGCGTGGGGCGGTGGACTTCATTGTGAAGCCGGCAAACCCGGAACGTGTGGTCGTCTCGATCCGCAACGCGCTGAAGATGCAGAGCCTGACGGGCGAAGTGAAACGCCTTTCGCGCAAGGCCGAAGGCGGCATGAAGTTCGAGGACATGATTGCCTCGGCTCCGGCGATGCGCAGCGTGATCCGCATGGCAGAGCGCGGTGCGGCGTCGGATATTCCGATGCTGATCCTGGGCGAAAGCGGTGTGGGTAAAGAGGTGGTTGCGCGCTGCATTCAGGGCGCAAGTGCGCGGGCGGGCAAGCCGTTCGTGACGGTCAACTGCGGCGCCATTCCGGAAAACCTCGTGGAGTCGATCCTGTTCGGCCATGAGAAAGGCGCGTTTACGGGGGCGGTTTCCAAATCCCCCGGCAAGTTCGTTGAAGCCGATGGCGGCACGCTGTTCCTGGATGAGGTGGGCGAGCTGCCGCTGGACGCGCAGGTGAAACTGCTCCGTGCCCTGCAGGAAGGCGAAGTGGACGCTGTGGGTTCGCGCCGCCCGACCAAGGTGGACGTGCGCATCATCTCGGCGACGAACCGCGACCTGGCTGGTCAGGTGAAGGCCGGCACGTTCCGCGAAGACCTGTTCTACCGCCTCAACGTGTTCCCCATCGACATGCCGTCGCTGCGCGAGCGCCGGGAGGATATTCCGGCACTCGTTGACCATTTCATCGCGCGCTTCAATGCCAGCGAGGGCACCAAGGTGACCGGCGCGGGCGAAGACACGCTGCAGATGCTGTATGCCTATGACTGGCCGGGCAACGTGCGCCAGCTTGAAAACTCTGTCTTCCGCGCTGTGGTGCTGTGTGACGGGGACGAACTGCGCCCGCAGGATTTCCCGCAGATTTCCAGCATGATGGGCGAAGTGAAGATGCTGCCCGCCATGCCGGCGCGCGCATCAGAGCCCCCGCCGGTGCCGGCCAATGACGCCCGCCCGGCAAGCGTGCCGATGGTGGGGGATGTGCCCGTCGCCATCAAGGACGCCGATGGCGAGATCCGCAGCCTGCAGGACATCGAGCGCGATCTCCTTCAGTATGCGATTGATTTCTATGACGGCCATATGAGCGAAGTCTCCCGCCGTCTCGGCATTGGCCGCTCGACGCTTTACCGCAAGGTGCGGGAATACGACCTCGACGTGCGCGGCGAACGCGAAACGGGTTGATGTGACTTTTGAAGCCGGCCCGGATCAGGTCCGGGGCGGTTTCGAGAGATCGTAGGACATCGCCACATTGGCCCGCGCATAGCTGGCGCCATAGCGTGCCATGATGCCAGCGTCATGCACGAAGCCGGCCTTTTCATAGAGATGGATGGCGGCGGCGCATTTTGAATTAGTGAGCAGGAACAGCTCGCCAATCGGCATCTGGCGGGCCCGTTCTATCGTCCGGTCAAGGAGGAATTCGCCTGCCTTCAGGCCGCGGGCGGAGGCGCGCACGCCCATCTTGGTCAGCTCGAAGATGTTTCCCTCCACCGGCATCAGCGCGCAGGTGCCGATGATGCCGAGGCCCTCTGCCTCAACGAACAGGATCTCTCCGCCCGGCGCGAGAATTTTTTCGCGCGGGTTTTCGATGATTTCGATGTCCTTCTTTTCCAGCGTGAACATGGCTTCCACCCATTCTCGGGTGATGGCGTCGAACTCCGGCGCGAGGCGGTCATCAAACTCGACCAGCCGCAAAGCCGGGCGGCTGCTGGCGCCCTCGTCGCGGATACGGTCGTGCAGGGAGCGTTGCTGAAGCGCGCCTTCCAGCCGGGCGATCCAGGAGAGGAAGCCGGTTTCTTCGCCTTCACAGAGCCCCTGCGCGGCGCGGCGCACCTGCGGCCAGAGATCGGCTTTCAACTCTTCCAGCAGGGATTCGCCCTCGGGCGTGAGGCGGATTAGCTTCTGGCGGTTGTCGCCCTTCACGCGGCTGGTCGTGGTGATGCCGATTTTCTGCAGGGCGTTGTGGATGCGGGTCACGGCCGGCTGGCTGATGCCGACGGCTTCGACGGCTTCGGTGACGCTCATCGGGCCATAGGTTGTGAGCGCGGCGAGCAAGGGAAAATGCGTGCCCTGAATGGGCAGGCCGCGATCAGCAAACACTTTGGTGGCGTCGGCCTGCATCTTCTCGGCCAGGCGCTTCAACCGGCTGCCGAGGGCGAGGTAGCCCATCTCTGCAAGAACGTCTCTGGCCATCAGGGCCTCCTTCAAATCATGAGTTATATAACCCGTTATATAATGGGCGTGTCAAGCGGGCGCGCGTGCGGGCGCTACAGGGATGTCAGGGTTGAGAAACAGGGTGGATCGGCTGGCGGGTGGCGCGCCAGGTGAGGGCGAGGCCGGCGAGGATGATGACGACCATCAGCCAGTAGAGTTTCGTCTGCGCCTCGATGCCGCCCGGCGCGAGGGCGTCATAGGCGAGGCCGGCGGCGAGGCCGGTGACGGCCATCGCCGGGCCGAAGATCAGCGCGCCATTGGCCGAATAGGCGAGCGAGAGCTTGTCATCCGGCAGGGCGGCCTGAAGGAAACGCATCGTTCCGATATGCGTCATGGCGAAGCTCGCGGCGTGCAGCGTCTGGAACACATAGACCGCTTCCACCGGCAGGACGAAGCCAGCGGCGGTCCAGCGGATGAGGGCGCCGAGGCCGCCGATCCAGAGCATGGTGTAGTAGTTCATGTTCATCAGAAGCTGGCGGGAGACCAGCAGCAGCAGGATTTCCGCCGCCACGCCGATGGCCCAGAGCGCGCCGATATGGCTGCCATCGATGCCCTGCGCGATCCAGATATTGGAGGCGAACGCATAGTACGCCCCATGGCTTGCCTGGATCAGGGCGGCGGCGAGCAGGTACACGAACACGCCGGGTATCCGGTAGAGGGTGAAGGAGTCGGTGAAGGTGGAGATCAGCGGGCGGCGGGCGACGGCGGCGCGGGCGCCCTGCTTGGTGAAAAGGGGCGCGATGGCGGCGACGACGCAGGCGGCGATCAGATAGACCAGAACCCAGTCCGGCCCCCAAGCGCCGAGGATGGCGCCGCCGGCGAGATTGGCAATGACAAAGGCGGCCGAGGCGATGGCGCGGCCTTCGCCATAATCGGGCCGGCCATTGCGGGTGCCGAAGACCAGGACCGCTTCAAACAGCGGGCCCATCACATTCATGGCGCTGTAAATCACGACGCAGAGAAAGAAATCGACCGCGCGCGGCGTATCCGGAAAGAGCAGCACATACCCGCCCAGCGCGATTGCCATGACGGCGGCCAGCGTGCCGCGCAGACCGTGATCCTGGGCGATTCCGGCCGTCAGCGGGCCGGCGAAGATGCGGATGAGGATGGCAAGCGTGCTGGCGCCGGCAATCTCGGCGCCGGACATGCCGGCGGCGCGCTCCATCCAGACCGGCAGGTAGGGCAGGTTTGCGCCGAGAACGAGGTTGACAGCGCCCGCCGCCAGGGCGGCGCGCCAGGATGCGCTCAGGCCCATGATGGCTTACCGCTGACCCCTGCTGCGTGCCCCCTCATGGCTTATGCAAAGTCCCTTGTCCGAAGCCCCGATTTTCCGCTGATACTCTGCTTGGTGAGTGTGCGGTAGGGGCCCGGCTCAAGACTTTTCAGGTCATGGCGCTGCCATCGGGCCGCAGGCGTTCGCGTACCAGTTCGCCGAGCTTGCGGGCTTCGGCTTCGCGCGGGCTGCCGGACTTCCAGGCAATGCCGACCTGGCGGCCGATGATCGGGTTGACGAAGGAGCGCACGGCGACATCCGGGCCGAGGGTGAGGCCGTTATCCGCAGCCAGGCGCGGGATCAGCGAGACACCAAGACCGCCGGCGACCATGTTGACCAGCGTGCCGAGCGAGGTGGCGGCGACCTGCTCGCGCCCGGCGCCGGCCTTCAGGCGGCAGACCGAGACAGCATGGTCGCGCAGGCAGTGGCCATCTTCCAGCAGCAGCACGTCTTCGCCCTGAAGGTCTTCCGGAGAGAGGCCGTTCTTCCGGCTGAGCGGGTGGCTGGCCGGAGCGGCGAGCAGGAACTCGTCGTCGAACAGGGTCATCACCTCGATACCGGGCGCTTCCCAGGGCAGCGCGATGAAGGCGGCGTCGAGCGTCCGGGCGCGCAGCTGGTCGATCAGGCGATGGGTGCGGTCTTCGGTGAGGTAGAGTTTGAGGTCGGGATAGCGCCGGGTGAGCTGGCCGACGATCTGGGGCAGCACGAAGGGCGCGATGGTGGGAATGGCGCCCAGATGGAACGGGCCGGAGAAGAGGGCGCCGGCGCTGGTGACCGCCTGGACGAGGGCGTGGGCGTCCGCCAGCAGGGCAGAAGCGCGCGCGACGGCTATTTCCCCGGCATGCGTCAATGTGGCACCGCGGGATTCCCGCTCGGCCAGGGCAACCCCGAAGAGATCTTCCAGCTCCTTTATGCCCGCCGAAAGGGTGGGCTGGGTGACGTGACAAGCCTCGGCAGCACGGGAGAAAGAGCCCGTTTCACCCAGGGCGACGAGGAATTGAAGCTGGCGGAGCGTCGGAAGGATCATAGGGATAATCTATACGATAAATCGGAATTATCAATTTTCTTTATTGCGTGCACTGCACCAATTCGGGAGCTGCCTGCAGCCACCGAAGCAGGCCAGCAAACCGTTTGAGGAGACCTCCCTATGCTTGGCATCGGCCAGAAACTGCCTGACTTCCAGATCACCGGCGTGAAACCGAAATTCATGCAACACGAACAGAATGGCGAAAGCGCTTTCGAGCCGCTGACCCAGGACAGCTTCCCCGGCCTCTGGAAAGTCATCTTCTTCTACCCGAAGGACTTCACCTTCGTCTGCCCGACCGAGATCGCCGAATTCGCGCGTCTTGCCCCGGAATTTGCTGACCGCGATGCGGTTGTGCTCGGCGGCTCGACCGACAACGAGTTCGTGAAGCTCGCCTGGCGCCGTGAACATGGCGACCTGAAAGAACTGCCGATCTGGCAATTCGCAGACACCAACGGCTCGCTCGTCGATGGCCTCGGCGTGCGCGAAGAAGGCGCCGGCGTTGCTTACCGCGCCACCTTCATCGTCGACCCGCACAATGTCATCCAGCACGTCTACGTCACCAACCTCAACGTTGGCCGTAACCCGCAGGACACCCTGCGCGTGCTCGACGCTCTGCAGACGGACGAGCTCTGCCCGTGCAACCGTCCGGTTGGCGGCAAGACGCTCGAACTCGCCTAAGCGAGACTGAATGCCAGCTGGTTCCGGGCCTTGCGCCTGCCCCCACGTCCCCCCGCCCATGGCGGGCGCGGCCGGGACCAGCTGGTTATTCGCCTTTCCATTTTCGAAGACTGACAGGAGTGCGCGATGTCGCTTGAAACCCTGAAGACCCTGATTCCGGACTATGCCAAGGATATCCGTCTCAATATCGGTTCTCTGGCGAACGAAACGATCCTGAACGACCAGCAGAAATATGGCTGCTACCTAGCCTCTGCTCATGCTGTGGGCGAGCCCCAGACGCTGCGCGCCATCGAAGCCGAAGCGCGCGGCAAGCTCTCGGCCGAAGCGCTGACTGCAGCCAAGGCCGCCAGCGCCATCATGGGCATGAACAATGTCTATTACCGCGCCACGCACCTGGTTTCGAACACCACCTACACCACACTGCCCGCCCGCCTGCGGATGAACGTGATCGGCAATCCGGGCGTGGAGAAGGCCGATTTCGAGCTGTGGTCGCTGGCGGTGTCGGCGATCAATGGCTGCGGCATGTGCCTCGACGCGCATGAGGCCGAGCTGCGCAAGCACGGCATGACCAGCGAGCAGATCCAGGCGGCGATCCGGATCGGCGCAGTGGTCAACGCTGCGGCGCGCATCCTGGCGGCGGAAGCGGCGCTGGCGGCAGAGCCTGCCTGACCGCGCTTCGCGAATCCCGAATGGGAGCCCCTGGGCCTTTATGGGCCCGGGGGCTTCTTTTTGGGCGGGGAGGGGCCGGGTGTGGGCAATACCCCGCCGCGCGCATGTATTCTTGGTAAGGAAACCGGCAAAAGCTGCGCGATTGCATCTCTGGCGGGCAAGCGATGCGGCATCGCAACACGGGCACCTAAGCCCCGGTTTCTGCTAAGGTTTTGCAGGGTTTCCCATGTCTGCCCATTTGAGAGTTGCGTAGCGTTCCGATGATGAGCGCTTTTTGTTCCTCAATTGGTCCAATGTGGAAATTCTGATTCGCCAGTGGTGCCCATTGAGGCCCATGCGTGCCCATGATACTCCAAATTTACACATGGTTTACCCATGGCGGGGTTTAGGCAGATAAGATTGGGCTAGGCGGGTGTTTGTTTCCACCTATGAGGGCGCTATTGACGCAAAGGGCAGGGTTTCGATCCCTGCACCTTTCCGCGCCGCATTGGGCGGGTCAAATCGCGTTTTCATCTGGCAGGCCCCGGATGGGTCCGGCGCGCTTGAGGGTGGCGGCGAGGAGCTGATGGAGCTCTACCGCGAGACCCTGGCCGAACTGCCGCTGCAATCGCCTATCCGCGAAGCCATCGTCACCTGCATCATCGCCGCGTCGGCCGATCTCAAGATCGACGATACCGGCCGGGTGAAGCTGCCCGAGGATCTCTGCGAAGCGGCAGACCTCAGTGGCAAGATCAAGTTTTCCGGCCAGATGGACAGTTTCCGCATCTGGAACCCGGAGCGCTTCAGCCTGCATCAGATGCGGATGCGCTCGATCGTCAACGCGCCTGAAACGCTCGATGCCTTTGCGTCGGCCTATAATAAGGTGCGCCAGCGCCGGGCCGCGGCCGGACGTGGGGAGGCGGGCTGATGTCGACACGCGCCACGCCCCGCACGCCCGCTGAGCCCGGCCATCTGCCGGTGATGCTGGCCGAAGTGCTGACCGCCCTCGCCCCGGCCGATGGCGATGTCATCATTGACGGCACCTTCGGCGGTGGCGGCTACACCACTGCCATCCTGCAGGCGGCGCGTTGCACCGTACTCGGCATTGACCGCGATCTCGACGCGATTGTCCGGGCCGAGAAGATGGCGGAGGTCAATCCCCGCCTCGTGCCCCTGCTCGGCTGCTTCGGCGATCTCGACACCCTGGCTGAGCAGGCGGGCCATTCTGCCGTGGACGGCGTTGTGCTCGATATCGGGGTTTCCAGTTTTCAGATCGACCAGGCCGAGCGCGGTTTTTCCTTCATGAAGGATGGCCCGCTGGACATGCGCATGGGCGGAAGCGGTCCGTCTGCGGCCGATGTGGTCAACAGAATGAGCGAAAAGGGCCTGGCGGATGTGATTTTCCGTCTGGGCGAAGAGAAAAACGCCCGCCGGATTGCCCGTGTTCTGGTGCAGCGCCGGGCGGAGGTGCCGTTCGAGACGACGGCGGATCTCGCCTCTGTGGTTGAAGACGCGGTCGGCGGGCGGCGCGGCGCGCGGGTTCACCCCGCCACGCTGACCTTCCAGGCGATTCGGATGTATGTGAACGACGAGCTGGGCGAGCTGGCGCGCGGCCTGCGCGCGGCCGAGCATATCCTCAAGCCGGGCGGGCGGCTGGTGGTTGTCACCTTCCATTCGCTGGAAGACCGGCTGGTGAAGCAGTGGATGAAGCAGAAAGCGGGCGCTGTGCCGTCTGGCTCGCGCCACATGCCGCTGCTCTCCAAGGGGCCGCAGCCGGCCTTTGAACTGCAGGAAAACAAGGCGGTGCAGCCGTCTGAAAAGGAAGTGGAAACCAATCCACGCGCACGGTCTGCAAAGTTGCGGGCGGCGATCCGCACCAACGCGGACGCGGCCCAGGATGAGGCGAGCGACGGTATGAACTTGCCGCCGCTCGCGGAGCTGGAGAAGTCGCGATGAGCCGCAAGGTATTTTTCTTTGGTCTTCTGGTTGCCGGGTTGCTGATCTTCAGCCTCTACCGGGCCAAATATGGCGCCAAGGACACCGCCGCCGAACTGATGGCGGTGGAAGCGCAGATCGAGGAAGCCCAACGCGAAAAGGCGCTTCTGGAAACCGAGCTCGCCCATATGAGCCGGCGGGACTGGATTGAGGAATATGCCCGCAAGGAGCTGGGCATGGCCCCGCCCAAGCCCGGCCAGATGGCCAATGAGGGCGACCTTGATGAAGTGGTCGGCCCGCCGGTGACCACGCTGCAGGTCATGTCGGTATCCAGTGAGGCCGCTGACACGGCGGACACGGATGAAGATGCCGGCAAGGCTGCGGAGGCGCCCAGATGAGCGAAGCCTCCCGGCATCGTACACGGCTCGCCGGGCTGGCCATCGGCCTGCTCTTCGTGCTGATGGCGGGCCGGGGCGGTTATCTGGCCCTGTCGGACGCGCCGTCCAATGCAGCGGCCCGGCCGATGACGGCAGCGCTTCAGCAGCGTGCGGACATTGTGGACCGGAACGGCGAATTGCTGGCCACGTCGGTTGTCTCCTGGTCGCTCTGGGCCAATCCGAGCCTGATCTGGGATGGCGCGGATGTCGCCGGGCAGCTTGTCCGTGTGCTGCCGGACCTGAACGAGGCCGACCTTGCTGCTCGCCTGTCTGATCCCAAACGCAAATTCGTCTGGGTGAAGCGCGGGCTGACGCCCCGCCAGCGCGAGCAGGTGGCGGCGCTTGGCCTTGAGGGCCTTGATTTCCGTGAAGAGGCCCGCCGGGCCTATCCGCGCGGCGTGCTGGCCGGGCAGGTGCTCGGCTATACCAATGTCGATGGGAAGGGGATCGCCGGGGTCGAGCTGGCGCAGGAGGCCGCACTTCAGGGTGGGGTGGCGCCTGTCCGGCTGACGTTGGATATCGGCGCCCAGGCGGCGCTGGAGGCAGAGCTCGCCACGGCGGCGATGGATTATGACATGAAGGGCGGCGCCGCGATCCTGATGGATACGCGCACCGGCGCCATTCGCGGCATGGCAAGCTGGCCGCCATTTGATCCCAACCGCGCGAGCGATACGCCTGCGGACGACCCTTCCCGCACCAACCGGGCGATCAGCGCGGTGTATGAGCTCGGCTCGATCTTCAAGCCGTTGACGATTGCTGCCGCGCTGGACGTGGGCGCGATCAAGCCGGAAGACCGGTTCCCGGTGGGCCAGCCCCTGCTGATCCAGGGACGCCGCATCTCCGATACGCACTGGTTTGCCCGTGAGGCGGACGTTTGGAAAATCCTGTCGGAAAGCTCCAACATCGGCACGGTGCAGGTGAATTACGCGCTGGGGGCCCAGCGCCAGCAGCAGTTTCTGGATCTGGCCGGCCTCACCCGCCGCGCGCCCGTCGGCCTGCCCGGCTCGGCCGCGCCGCTTGTGCCCGCGCGCATGGATGAGGTGACGGCGGCGACGGTTTCCTATGGCCATGGCATCTCGGTGACGCCGATGGCGTTTCTGGTGGCGTTTTCTGCCTTCGGGAATGACGGGGTGATGGCGGCGCCGGTGCTGGTGGAGGATGAGGCCGCACCGAAGGCTGAGCCTGTGCGCCTTTTCTCCCAGCAGACGGCGCATCTGGTGACCGAGATGATGCGCCAGAGCGTGGTGAATGGGACAGCGCGCCGCGCCGAGGTGCCCGGATACCGCGTGGCGGGAAAGACGGGTACGGCGGAGAAGCCGATCCCCGGCGGCTATGCCAAGGACCGCAATGTTGCGAGTTTTGCTGCGGTATTTCCTGCAGACAGCCCCCAATATGCCCTGATTGTGACGCTGGATGAGCCCAAGGCCATCGAGGACGGAACCATGACCGCCGCTGTGAACGCTGCGCCGGTTGCCGGGCGTATCATTGAGCGCGTGGCGCCGCTTCTCGAGGTCGATCCGCGCTTTGAGGATCTCCGGCCTGCCACCGCGCCGCCCAGACCCCTCTCCCAGAACAGGAGTGAACTTTGAACCTCTCGGACCTTTTCCCGCTCGCTGAGAATGGCGAGACCGAGATCCTCGGAATGACCGCTGACAGCCGCAAGGTTCAGCCGGGCTGGCTGTTTGCGGCCCTCAAGGGCAGTGTGCATGATGGCGGGCGGTTTGTGCCCCAGGCCATCGCGCAGGGCGCCGCGGCGATCCTGTCGGATGGCGATGCGGGCGAGGTGTCCGTGCCGCATGTGATTGCCGACGAGCCGCGCCGCGCGCTGGCGCTGGCGGCCAAGCGCTTCTATGGCGCGCAGCCGGAATTCGTGGTGGCCGTCACCGGCACCAATGGCAAATCCTCAACAGTCGATTTTGCCCGCCAGATATGGGGCCGGGCAGGGATCAAGGCCGCCTCGATGGGCACGCTGGGCGCCATCGGGCCGAGCGGCAAGATCGATATCGGCCACACGACGCCCGACCCGGTAACCGTCAGTGAAACGATGAAACTGCTGGCCGCCCAGGGCGTGACGCATTGCGCGATGGAGGCCTCCAGCCATGGCCTTGAGCAGCACCGTCTTGACGGGGTGGATCTCTCTGCCGTCGCCTTCCTGAATCTCACCCAGGACCATCTGGATTACCATCCGACGATGGAGGCCTATCTGGGCGCCAAGCTGCGCCTTTTCCGTGATCTGGCGCCCAAGGGCATTCCAGCCATCGTCAACGCGGACAGCGATCATCGCGAGATTGTCGAGGAGACGGCGCGCAAGGCCGGGCTTCAGGTGGTGTCATTCGGCTGGCGCGGCGAGGATCTCTGGATCGACGAGCTGATGCCGAAAGCGACCGGGCAGACGCTGTTCCTCTACTGGAAAGATGTGGAGCAGAAACCGATCGAGCTGCCGCTGATCGGCGAGTTCCAGACGCTGAACGCGCTGGCGGCCGCTGCGCTCTGCCTGTCGCTCGGCATGGAATTCCCGGCCGTGGCCGAGGGGCTTGCCAATCTGAAGCCCGTGAAAGGCCGTCTCGAATTTGTCGGCAAGACCGAGACGGGTGCTGCCGTGTTCGTGGACTATGCGCATACGCCTGACGGGCTGGATGTGCTGCTGCGCGCTGTCCGTCCGCATACGGCGGGACAGTTGAAGGTGATCTTCGGCTGTGGCGGCGACCGGGACGCGAAGAAACGCCCGATCATGGGTGAGATTGCCAGCCGCCAGGCCGATGATGTGATCGTGACAGATGACAATCCCCGCTCGGAAGATCCGGCCAGAATCCGCGCCTCGATCCTTGGCGGTGCGAAGGGGGGCCGCGAGATTGGCGACCGGGCCGAGGCTATCCACACCGTGATCCGTGAGCTGAAAAAAGGCGACACGCTGGTGATCGCCGGCAAGGGGCATGAGACGGGCCAGATTATCGGCTCGCAGGTCTTGCCCTTCTCTGACCAGGATGAGGCGCTGGCCGCCCTGAAAGCGAGTGCGCGATGACAGCCCCGCTCTGGATCTCCAGCGATATCGAACTCGTCACCGGCGGCGCGGCCAGCGCCCCCTTTGAAGTGACAGGCTCGATCTCCATCGATACGCGCACCCTGCAGAAGGGCGACCTCTTCGTGGCGCTGAAGGATCAGCGCGACGGGCATGACTTTGTGGAGGCCGCCTTCAAGGCGGGGGCTGCCGGCGCGCTTGTCTCCCGGCCCATGCCGGGCGGACCGGTAGTGCAGGTTGAGGATGTGCTGGACGCGCTGACGCAGCTGGGCATCGCGGCGCGCGTGCGCTGCGGCGCCCATCGCACGGCGGTGACGGGCTCTGCCGGCAAGACATCCGTGAAGGAGATGCTGGCGCAGATCTACCGCGCCTTTGGCCCGGCCCACTGGAACGTCAAGAGCTTCAACAATCACTGGGGCGTGCCCCTGACGCTCGCGCGGATGCCGGAGGAAACCCAGCGCGCCGTGTTCGAGATCGGCATGAACACGCCCGGAGAGATTGCCCCGCGCAGCCATATGGTGCGCCCGCATACCGGCATTGTGACCTGCATTGCGGCCGCCCATCTTCAGGGGCTTGGCTCGGTGGAGGGGATCGCCGAGGAAAAGGCGAACATCTTCGCTGGCCTGGAAGCGGGCGGTACAATCATTCTGCCGGCGGACGATAAATTTCTGGACTATCTCTCCGAACGGGCACGGAGTTTCTGTCCCACGGGCAATGTCGAGACGTTCGGAACCTCGCCCGATGCCACTGCCCGCATCGTGGCCTATGAAACCGATGGCCGCACCAGCCGCGTGGACGTGGAAATCGTCGGTCGCCGGGTGAGTGTGACGCTGGATGCTGTCGGCGCGCACTGGGCGCAGAATGTCGCCGCCGCCCTGCTCGCGGCCAGCCAGTCCGGTCTCTCCGTCACCGAATGTGCCGAGGCGCTGTCGGGCTATGCCCCGCCGCCGGGCCGGGGCACTTCTGAAACGCTGAACCTGCCGGAAATCGGCGAAATCACGCTGATCGATGACGCCTACAACGCCAACCCTGCCAGCATGCGCGCCGCCCTCAAGGGGCTGGCCCAACGCGCAGGAGCGCGCCGTCTCGCTGCGCTGGGCGACATGCGCGAAATCGGCGATTCCTCAGCCGAGGAGCACCGCAACCTTGCCGGGCCGATCGTTGAGGCGGGGGTTGATGGCGTCTTCCTGGCTGGTGCTGAAATGCAACACCTTTCCGAGGCGCTTCCGCGGGATCTGCAGCAGATATCTGCTCCGACCGCGGATGAGTTGTGGAATCAGCTGCAAAAAGCACTGCGCGCTGGGGATGTGCTCTTGATCAAAGGGTCGAATGCGTCCGGGATGGGACGAATAGCGGACCGGCTGCGCCAATGGAGCCAGCCGGCCGGATTGGGCAAGATGGATGGCGGCTCAGAAGGAGCTGCGAGGGTAAGCTGATGCTGTATGAACTGCTGGCCGCGGACAGCGGCGTATTCAACCTGCTGAATTACATTACCTTCCGCACCGGTGCGGCAGTCGTCACGGCATTTCTGGTGACGGTGCTGATCGGTGAGGGGCTGATCAACTTCCTGCGCGCGCGTCAGGGCAAGGGCCAGCCGATTCGCGATCTCTCGCTGGAAGCGCAGCTCTCGAAGAAGGGTACGCCCACCATGGGCGGCCTGCTGATCTGGGTGGGCCTGATCGTCGCCGTTGCCCTCTGGGGCAACTGGCAGAACCCCTATGTCTGGGTCACGCTCGTCGTCACCTTTTCCTATGCCTTCCTCGGCTTCCTTGACGACTATGCCAAGGTCACCAAGCAATCGACCGATGGGGTGTCTGCCGGGGCGCGCCTGATTGCCGGCTTCGGCATCGCGGCGCTCGCCTGCGCCATCATCATGGGCCTGCACGGGGCGCACACGCCCGCCGGCCATGCCGAATGGGGGCCGCTCAATCCGCTGGCAGAATGGATTGCCGGCTTTGCGCCGAAAACCTCTGTGCAGCCGGCCGACCCGAATTTCTCCGGCGGCGTGGCGGTGCCCTTCGTCAACAACTACTTCCTGCCGCTGGGCGGCTTCTTCATCCTCTTCGGCATGATCGTCATCGTCGGCGCGGCCAATGCGGTGAACTTCACCGACGGGCTCGACGGCCTCGCCATTGTGCCGATGACGTTTGCCGCCGCTGCCTATGCGATGATTGCCTATCTCACCGGTAACTTCGTGTTCGCCTCCTATCTCGGCATCCAATTTGCGCCGGGCGCGGGTGAGCTTGCCGTGATCCTTGGCGCGGTGATCGGGGCAGGTATGGGCTTTCTCTGGTTCAATGCCTATCCGGCGAAAGTCTTCATGGGCGACACCGGCTCGCTTGGCCTGGGCGCCATGCTCGGCGTGGTCGCCGTGGCGACGAAACATGAATTTGCGCTGGTCGTGATCGGCGGCCTGTTCGTGCTGGAGGCGCTTTCGGTGCTGACTCAGATTGGCTGGTTCAAGATCACCAAGCGCCTGACGGGCGAGGGCAAGCGCATCTTCCTGATGGCGCCCCTGCACCACCATTTCCAGAAGAAGAATTGGCCGGAAACGCGCGTCGTCGTGCGCTTCTGGATTCTCTCCGTCCTGTTCGCCCTGATGGGCCTTGCCACCCTGAAGCTGAGGTGATGCAGGCGCCATGATCCCCATTACCGAATACGCTGGAAAAGACGTTGCGGTGTACGGCCTTGGCCGCACCGGTCTCAGCGCGGCCAAAGCCCTCAAGGCTGGCGGCGCGCGCGTCCATGCGTGGGATGATAATGAGGAAAGCCGCGCAAAGGCCGAAGCGGCCGGCATCGCCCTCTCCGACATCAACAAGCGCGACTGGCAGACCTTTGCTGCGCTCGTCCTGTCGCCGGGCATTCCGTACAAATTCCCCCAACCTCACCGCCTGGTGCGGATGGCGGAGATGACCGGCGTTCCGGTGATCGGGGATATGGAACTCTTCGCGCGCGCCGTGCAGGCACTGCCCGAGCGGGCGCGGCCGAAGATCGTCGCGATCACCGGCACCAATGGCAAGTCCACCACCACGGCGCTGATCGGGCATATACTGAAACAGGCGGGCCGCGATGCGCGCGTTGGCGGTAATATCGGCACCGGCGTGCTCGATCTCGCCCCGCTGCATTCCAATGCCATCTATGTGCTGGAGATGTCGTCCTACCAGCTCGACCTGGTGAAAAGCCTGCGCTGCGATGTGGCCGTCTTCATGAACCTCTCGCCTGACCATCTCGACCGGCATGGCGGCATGGATGGCTATCAGGCCGCGAAGATGCGCATCTTCCAGAACCAGACGGAGAAGGATGTCGCCGTCATCGGGTTTGACGATGTCTATTCCCAGTCGATCGCCATCGGCCTGTCGGCCAAGGGGCCGCAGAAGGTGGTGCAGATTTCCTCTACCTACACGCTGGGCAAGGGCATCAGCGCGGTGGACGGCCGCCTTTATGACAATCAGTCGGGCAAGGCGGAATTCGTCGGCAAGCTGGATGAATGTCCGGCGCTGATCGGACGCCACAACTATCAGAACGCCGCGGCGGCGTATGCGGCGTGCCGGGCGCTGGGCCTTGATCCGGGTACGATCATGGCGGGACTGCGCTCCTTCCCCGGCCTTGCCCACCGGATGGAAGCGGTCGGCGAGATCGGCGGCATCCGCTTCATCAACGATTCCAAGGCAACCAACGCCCAGGCTGCCGAACAGGCGCTGCGCGCCTTCAAGAACATCTACTGGATTGCCGGCGGGGTTCCGAAGGCGGAGGGCATTGCCCCGCTCGCCCCGCTCTTTCCCAACATCACCAAGGCCTACCTGATCGGCCAGGCCGAAGATGCCTTCGCCGCTACGCTGCACGGCAAGGTGCCCAGTCAGGTGTGCGGCGCGCTCGACCGGGCGGTGGAGGCGGCCTATCGCGATGCCAAGGCGGCCGGAGAGCCGGGCGCGGTCATCCTTCTGTCGCCTGCCTGCGCTAGCTTTGATCAGTTCAAGGATTACGAGCAGCGGGGCGACGCGTTCCGCAGCCTTGTGCAGGGCATGATGCCGGCCAGTCTCAAGGTGACCGCGTGAGCTACACGGCCAACGCACCGCTTCTGCCGCGTTCGGATGCATCCTGGTTTACCGAATGGCGCCGCACGCTGGATTGGGGGCTGGTGGCCGGCGCCGTTCTGCTGATGGGGATCGGTCTCCTGATGTCGCTCGCTGCCGGGCCGTCTGCCTCTGCGCGGATCGGCTATGGCGACGCCTATTACTTCGTCTACCGGCAGGCGGGACTGGCGGCCCTCAGCTTTACGATCATGATGAGTTTCAGCGCGCTTGACCGGAAATGGGCGCGGCGCGCGGCAACCGCGATTTTCTTCGTCAGTATCATGATGATGATTGCCGTGCTTGGCATCGGGCATGAGGCCAAGGGCGCCCAGCGTTGGTTACGCTTTGCCGGCTTCTCCATCCAGCCGAGCGAGACGGTGAAGCCGGCGCTGATCCTACTCTGCGGTTGGCTGCTGGCGCAGCGCGAGCTTTATCCCAAGGGCCCCTGGGCGCTGGTGGCCTTCATCTTCTATGCGGTGACGCTCGGCCTGCTGCTGCTGCAACCGGATGTCAGCCAGTCGGTGCTGCTGACGGCCGCCTTTCTGACGACCTTCTTCGTCAGCGGCCTGCCCAAGCGCTGGGTGGGGATCTTTGGACTGGGCGGCGGCGTGCTGGCGATAGCGCTCTATAATCTGCTGCCTTATGTGAAGGCGCGGGTGGATGTGTTCGTGAACCCGGCTTCGGTGGACCGCTACCAGCTCGACAAGGCGGCCGAAGCCATCAGCCGGGGCGGCCTGTTCGGTGTCGGGCCGGGGGAAGGGCTGGTGAAGGCCCGCCTGCCGGACGCGCATACCGATTTCATCTTCGCGGTGATGGCCGAGGAGTTTGGTCTCGTGGCGATTGTGGTGCTGATGGCGATCTTTGCGATGATGGCGATCCGCGGTTTCCGCGCGGCTGCCCGTATCGAGGACGGCTATGCCCGCACGGCGGCGGCGGGCCTCTTCACCCTGTTCAGCCTCCAGGCGGCGGTCAATATCGGCGTGAACCTGGCCGTTCTGCCGCCAACCGGTGTGACACTGCCTTTTGTCTCCTATGGCGGCTCTTCCATGGTGGGTATGGGATTGACGCTCGGCCTTGCGCTTGCTCTCGTCCGCGGCGAAGGCACAAGGAGCCGTGGCCAGTATGGCTGACACACCCGATTCAAAACTCGTCATCATCGCAGCCGGGGGCACCGGCGGTCACATGTTCCCCGCCCGCGCCTTTGCCGATGAAATGCGCGCGCGCGGCTGGAACACGGCGCTGATCTCCGATTCCCGCGGCCTGAAATACGCTGCCGACTTTCCGGCAGACTGGAAGGAAGAGATCGAGGCGGCCAGCCCCAATTTCCGCAAGCCCTGGACGGTGCCCGGCGCGGCGTTGAAGATCAATGCCGGCATTGCCCGGGCCCGCCGCCTGATGAAGCAGCATCTGCCGGCGCTGGTCGCCGGTTTCGGGGGCTATCCGGCCTTTCCCGCGCTGGCGGCGGCGCGGCGCCTAGGCGTCCCGATCATCATCCACGAACAGAATGCCGTGCTTGGCCGGGTGAACCGCCAGTTTGCCAAACATGCCAGGCTGGTGGCCAGCGGCTTTGAGCGGCTCGACCGCCTGCCCCCCGGATCGGCGCACATGCCGATCGGCAATCCCGTGCGCGCCCCCATCCTGGAAGCCGGTAAGGTTCCCTATCCGCCTACGGACGAGACGCTGAACATCTTCGTCACCGGTGGCAGCCAGGGGTCGCGCATCATTGGCGAAGTCGTGCCGCTGGCGATCGCCAATCATATTCCCGCGCCGCTGCGTGTGCGCCTCAAGGTGGTCCAGCAGGTGCGCGAGGAACAATATGAGATTGTCTCGAACATCTACCGCAATGCCGGTGTTGCCTGCGAGCTGTCTGCCTTCTTCCGCGACATGCCGGAGCGTCTCGCTGCGTCCCATCTGGTGATCGCGCGCTCGGGCGCCGGCACGGTGAGCGAACTGGCCGCTGTCGGGCGCCCATCGATCCTCATTCCGCTCGCCATCGCCATGGATGACCATCAGGCGGCGAACGCTGAAGCGCTGACCGAGGTGGGCGCCGCCGACATGATCCTGGAAGCCAATGTGACACCCAAGCTGCTGGGCGAGCTGATCTCAGCGCGCCTCTCCGACGGGCCAGACCTTGCGGCGCGCGCTGCCGCGGCAAAGTCTGCAGCCCGCCCGGATGCGGCCCTGAAACTGGCGGAAATGGCGGAGAGGATCGCGGAACTATGATCCGCCGCTCTGCCTACATTGCACTCGTCTTCGGCCTGTTCCTCACGATCTTCGAGGTCGTGCGTAATTGGGGCCATTGGCTGCCCTGGCCGTTCTGGCTGGTCAGCTTCATTACGGCCGGGGCGCTGATCTGGGGCGCCATCCGCACGCTGTATCAGGGCTCCTCCCGCATGCTGTCGGCGGCGTGGGGTGTTACGGTCGGGATTTTCTGGATGTCGTATTTCACGCATGTGCAGGTTCTGGTCGAAGGCGTCGGTGTGCATAAGGGCGAAGGTCCGATGACACTGGTGATGGGCCTGATGCTGATCGTTGCGATTGCGGGGCTTTTGTTGTCACTGACGCGGCGGACGATTTAGAGGCGCGAGGTTTGCCATGACCACCCCAACCCCGTTTCCGGTAGGCCCGGCGCATATCGTCGGCATCGGTGGCATCGGTATGTCGGGCATTGCCGATGTGATGCTGACCATGGGCTATGAGGTTCAGGGCTCGGACGTGGCCGACAGCGCCAATGTCGAGCGCCTGCGGGCGCGCGGGGTGAAAGTGTTCATCGGCCACAAAGCCGAGAATGTGACCGGCGCGGGCACGGTGATCATCTCCACCGCTATCCGCCGCGATAATCCGGAAGTGCAGGCCGCGCGCGCTGCAGGCATCCCGGTTGTGCGCCGGGCCAACATGCTGGCCGAGATCACCCGCCTCAAATACACCGTCTGCATTGCTGGCACGCATGGCAAGACGACCACCACCTCGCTGGTCGCCTGCCTGCTGGACGGGGCGGGCATAGACCCGACGGTCATCAATGGCGGCATCATCCATGCCTATGGCTCGAACTATAAGGCGGGCGAAAGCGACTGGATGGTGGTGGAAAGCGATGAGAGCGATGGCACCTTCGCCAAGCTTCACCCCACCTGCGCCATCGTTACCAATATCGACCCCGAGCATATGGACCATTACGGCACCATGGAAAATCTGCGCGAGGCGTTCGACACCTTTGTCGAGAACCTGCCCTTCTATGGCTTTGCTGTTCTCTGTACGGATCACCCTGAAGTACAGGCGCTGGCTGCCCGCGTCACCGACCGGCGGCGCATCACCTATGGGTTCAACCTGCAGGCCGATGTGCGCGCGGTGAGCCTGCGCACCGATCTTTCCGGCGCGCATTTCGACGTCGAAATCCGGCGCGGGGCCGGCGAGCCGCCCCGCCGGATCGCAGGGCTGACCCTGCCGATGGCGGGCGAGCATAACGTCCAGAACGCGCTGGCGGCCATCACCGTGGCGCTCGAACTCGGCGCGAGTGATGACCAGATCCGGGGCTCTCTGGCAAAGTTTGGCGGCGTGAAGCGGCGCTTTACGCCGGTGGGCGATTGGGTGCCCGCTGCGGGGCAGGATCCGGTGAAGATCATCGATGATTACGGCCACCACCCGGTCGAGATTGCCGCGGTGCTCAAGGCCGGGCGCGCCATGCAGGGCGACCGCACGCTGATCGCTGTCTGCCAGCCCCACCGGTATTCGCGGTTGAGCGACCTCTTTGAGGAATTTTCCCGCTGCTTCGATCAGGCCGATCATCTTCTGGTCGCCCCTGTCTATGAGGCGGGCGAGACGCCCATACCCGGCATCACGCACGAAGCCCTTGTCCGCTCCATCCAGCGCCACGGCCATCGCAGCGCGCAGGCATTGTCGTCGCTCGCCGATCTGCCCGAAGCGGTCAAGGCGCTGGCGGGGCCGGGCGCGATGGTTGTCTGCCTGGGAGCAGGGGACATCACCCGCTATGCCGGGGAGCTTGCCGGCAAGCTTCAGGGCTGACGCTGGGTCACAGACAAAACCGCCTTCCGCTTTGTGCAATTGCGACTAGTCTCGCCGCACAACGCGCGGAGCACACGCGCCGGGAGGATGCGAATGGCGCAAGCGATTGTGGATGCCGGTGGCGGCAACCTGGCTCATACTCACAAGGGAGAAGGAGGCGCGCTCGGCAAGACCGGCTTCTCCTGGGCCTGGTTTGAGGCGGCGCGCAATCCCTACTACATCCTGATCGTCATCTATGTGTTCGCGCCGTATTTCGCGCGGGACATTGTCGGCGCCGACATTCTCGCCAGCGGCAAGCTGGATGGGCTCTCGCCTGAGGAGGCCCGCCGCGTTGCGGGCGCCGAAGGCCAGGCGATGGTTGCCAATCTTTCCAAGACGGCAGGCTATATCGCTGCCCTGACCGCGCCCTTCCTCGGCGCCGCGTTCGACCGGGGCCTGCGCCGCAAGCCGCTGATCTTCTTTTGCCTGTCGCTGATCTCGCTGGTGGGAATTTCCCTCTGGTGGGCCATTCCGGGACCGGTCGGCCTCTCGACCGGCGCGATCATGTCGCTGCTGATTATCGCCTATGTCTGCTACAGCTATAGCGAGGTGGCGCACAATTCGATGCTGCCGGATGCGGCGCGGCTGGACGCTTTGCCGGCCGTATCGGGACTTGGCCTTGCGCTCGGCAATGGCATGGCGACGCTGATGTTTGTCGCCATCGTGTTCATGTTTGCGCTGCCGGAGGTGCTTGGCTGGCCCTTTTCCGCCCCCTTGTTTGGAATTGATCCGGCCCAGTACGAACAGTTTCGCATTGCCGGGCCGATCTGCGGGGTCTGGATGCTGGCCTCCATGATCCCGTTTTTCCTCTATGCGAGGGATACGGGCGTACGGGGCACTTCGCCGGTACGCGCGATCCGGGAAGGCGCCCAGGGCGTGGTCCGCACCATTCGCCAGGCGGCGCATCACCGCGAGGCGTTCAAATTCCTCATTGCCCGGACCATCTATGCGGACGGGATGTTCGCGCTGCTGACCATCGGCGCGGTGTATGTCAGTCTGTTCCTCGGCTGGGGCCTGATCGAGTTGACCATCTACGCCATCTGGGCCTCGGCCTGGGGCGTGGCGGGCGGCATCTTCGGTGGTTGGCTGGACCAGCGGCTCGGTCCCAAGAATGCGCTGATCGTCGAGATCGCCGCGATTGTGCTGATCCTGTTCCTCGGTCTTTCGGTCACGCGAGACTCTGCCTTCTTCGGCCTGGTGCCAAACGTAAAGGTATGGGACGCGCCATTCTTCTCCGGCTCATCGGATCTTATCTATCTGTTCCAAGGCGCGCTGATTGCCATCTTCGCCACGGCGAACATTTCCTCGAGCCGGTCGATGCTGATCCATGTCGCGCCGGCGCATATGCGGGGCGAATTCTTCGGCCTGTTCGCGATCGCCGGAACGGTGACGGTCTGGCTCGGGCCGCTGCTGATCGAGCAGTTCACGCGCTGGTCAGGCGATCAGCGGATCGGCATGTCGGCCATCGCGCTGCTGTTCTTCCTCGGGCTCGCGGTGTTGCTGACGGTCAAGTCTGATCCGCCCCAGCGGCGCGCCGCCTAGCGTAATCTCTCAGCTCGCTGGGCCGAAGGCAGGCGGGCCGCCGCCGCTCTTGCGGATGCGTTCGATATTCGAAACACGCCGGGGGCGGAGATAAAAGGTGTCGCTCATCGTTATCGATGTATCGATCACGACGCTGAAGCCGCTTGTATAGTCATACTCGATCTCGGTCAGGATCACCGAACCGGGCTGGGGCACAATGCCATCAGGCACCGGCACGATGGAATTGACCACGCGCGGCTCCATCTTGTAGCCGTCTGACCAGGCAACCCGCTTCTGTCCATTGCCGCTATCGACGATGGATGTGATCCGCATGCGGGTTTCCGATGCCGGATAGGGCTGCATCATTACCGTGGCGGCGTTGTAGAGCTCTCGCATGTCCTCATCGGATACCGAGGCGAGGCGTGAGGTGAGATCCCCCAGGCTGGAGGCTGTTGCCGTAACGCGGCGATCAGCGCGCATTATGAAGCTCAGCTCGATACAGCCGAAGAAGATCAGCACCATGAGGGGCGCAATAAAGGCAAATTCGACGGCAGAAACACCATCCTCATTGCGAAGAAGACTTTTCAGGCCAAGTCGCCGGGGCGCGTTCTTCCGCTCCAGGCGGGCTTTGAAATAGCGATTGAGCAGCATTAGGATTCGCTCCCGAAGGGCTCGTTGCGGAACACTACATTGGACTGGATCAGGTGTTTGTGGCCGGCCATGTTGGCGAGGGGGGCGCTGAGGATCGGGGTCATCAGATCCCACTCATAGAATACGCGCACGGCCACGATATCGTTGGGGCCGCCCGGAATGAACCCGAATTCCTCGCCATTGATGGCGCCCGCGTCGTTTAGAGGCGAGCCCGTTGGCACGGAGCTGAAGCCATCAATGGTCTGGACGTCGAAATAAAGGCGGTTCTGGCAGTCCATCATACCCATCAGTTCACTGCAGAGCAGCTCGCGGAACTCTTCAGGTGTCATGCCCGCCTGCTGCACAGCGCCCGTGCGCAGCGGCCGGGCGGCATCGGCAATACCATGGTCAAGGATCGCCGCCATGATGAAGATCATGCAGACTTCCAGCAGGCCAAAAATCAGGAAAAAGAAGGGAGCCGCGATCAGCGCAAACTCCACCGCAGCGACGCCCCTGCGGTCGCTGGCGTAATCGCGAAGGCGCGCGTGAAGGCGCGCCGCAAGGCTGTATCGGATGCTGGGCATCATCAGGCTATTCCCCCCAATGGGATCAGCCTGAGGCTTTATCATGTTCCGGTTTGTGGCCCGTTGATCAGGTCGATGCAATTTTACGCATTGCCTGGCTGGCGGTCAGTTGCCTTCGGTCAAGGCCTGGGCTTGCAGCTGCTGCTGTATGAGCCCCGAGAAATAGGCCGGATCATCCCCCAGCGTCAGCGCTGACCGGCAGACCGGGGCGCAATCATAAGTCTGGTTCTGGCCGGCGCGGTTGATGGTCACCAGGTTGGAAGAGTTGGCGGTGACGACCACTTCGGCGCTGTAAACCTCTTCACCGGCCTTGTTGAACACCATCAGATTGGTGGTGCCATAGCTCTTGCCTGTCACGAAGATCAGCCGCTCGTCATGCACGGCGACATCGGCAATGTTCTTGTTGCCCACCACGATGCTGGAGGCAGGGCCGGAAAGGCGCAGGGGCACTGTTTTGGAAGCCTCGATGGACAAGTGCTGTGCCTGGGCGGCGCCGGAGAGAAGCAGGCTGGCGAGAGCAGCAAGGGCAGGCTTCACGAGGATCTTCATTATACGGAAACTCCGGCGCATGTTTTCCGGAACCTCGCCTATTTTGGTTTCCTATTTCCTAATGCCCCGCCGGCATGGCGAAAGCATTCCGCCGGGAAGGGGGATTTTCAAGGTATATATATAAGGAATCGCGCGCGCGTAGGGCCCGGGCTTGCTGCGGCGTAATCAGTAAACAACCCCCTGATTTCGCTTCATGAATTTTCTGACTCCGGAAACGAGATCTCAAAGTTGCGCGTGTAGAACCATTTCTGTTCCGGGAATAAAAGTTTCTAGCCGGAACTGTCAAACGCATGATGGGAGTTTCCAATGTTTGCACGTTTTCTGAAAGACGAGTCCGGCGCCACCGCAATCGAGTATGGCCTGATCGCCGCTCTGATCGCTGTTGCCATTATCGGCGGTGTTTCCGCTCTTGGTAGCTCGGCCAACGACACGTTTAACAACGTTTCGGACGAGATCAGCAAAGGCGCTGCTGCTCCTTCGACCTAATCGAAGTTCAGTTCGTATGAGAGAGCCGCCGGTCTTCCGGCGGCTCTTTTCATTTGTGCTGTGTGCCGTGTGCTGCGCTTCAAGCCTTCTTTCAGTCTTTTGCGGCAGACTGCTCACATAAACAAATAAACGGGAGATGCCAGATGGTGCTCATGATCCTTGCTGCCCTGTTCCTCAGCCTCTGTGTTGTGGCGGCGCTGTTTGATGTGAACCAGCTGAAGATTCCCAACTGGCTGAACCTCACGCTGGCGGGGCTTTTTGTTTCGGCTGCGGCTGTTTCAGGCCTACCGCTCGAAATCCTGGGGGGGCATCTGATAGCGGGTGGTCTCGCCTTCGTGATTGCCTTCGGCCTCTTCGCCTTCCGTATCTTCGGGGGAGGAGACGCCAAGATGATCCCGGCTGTTGTGCTGTGGATGGGCCCGGCGGCGGCGTTTCCCTTCGTTTACTACATGGCGCTGGTCGGCGGGGCCTGCGCGCTCGTCATCCTGATGGTCCGCCGCACCACGCCGGCCGAACTGATCCCCGGCTTCATGCGCGCTCCTTTTGAAGAAAAGGCGGGCGTCCCCTACGGCGTTGCCATTGCGGCCGGCGCGCTCCTGGCCGGCGTCAAATCGCCCCTCCTCGCAGATCTATTCCGTGTTGCGGGATTTACCGGTTAACGATCCTTTAGGCGGCGCGTGCAATTTTCCCCACAGTATGAACTGGCTGGCCGTATGCGTTTACCTTTGCATACGGAATTGGGAGGGAGAGGCGCCGCATGTCGCCGATACGCATTATTATCCTGTTGCTGGCGCTTGTGGCAGCCGGCGGGGCAGCCCTGCTTGTAAGCCGCATGAGCCAGCCGCAGGTCGTCACCGAGACGGTGACCCGCGACAACACCATCGTCCAGACAGAACAGGTCTCCGAGATCAAGGTTCTGACCGCCAAACGGGACTTCGCCATCGGTGAACAGATAAAGGCCGAAGACCTCCAATGGTCGGTCTGGCCAGAGAAAGGCGTTGTCGAAGGTCAGTATACCGAAGCGGCGGCCCCGAATGCGATCGAGGAGATCGCTGGCGCAGTTGTAAAAATGCCGGTCTACAAGCGCGAACCCCTGATGCCCCAGCGCATCGTCAAGCGCGGCGAGGCGGGCCTTCTGCCGGTGCTCATGGGCGCAGACATGCGCGCTGTCTCGGTTGGTATATCGCCTGAGTCTGCCTCGGGGGGCTTCATTCTGCCCAATGACCGGGTGGACCTGATCCTTACCTATGAACAGAAGCCGACCGCCAATAATGGCCTGACGGAAGAGCGCACCGTTTCCAAGATCATCCTTCAGAATGTGCGTGTGCTGGCGATTGACCAGGCCTATGCACCCGGCGCGCCGGAAGAGTCCACGCGTATCGGCCGCACCGCAACGCTTGAGGTAACCCCCTCCGAAGCAGAGCTGGTGGCCCTGTCGCAAAGCAAGGGACAGCTTTCCCTCGCACTGCGTCCGCTCAGCGAGGAAGCCGTCAGCGCCGCGCGCACGCCGCGCCTCGAGCTGAATGGCGGCGACGATGCCGGCAGCGCCGTGATGATTATTCGCAACAGCAGGCCGACCCTTACGGCCATGGGGAGCAACTGATTATGCGCATGATGAAGGCGCTGACCTGCGCTACCCTCATTACAATCGCAGCAGGCCCGCTGGCGGTGGCCCAGACCGTGCCGAACGGGATGGGAACCAGCATCACGAAGCCGGGCGACCAGGCCGTTTCCCGCCGGGTGACGCTCGGGGTCGACAAGTCGATGATCGTCGATCTGGAAGCGCCAGCCGCCGATGTGGTGATTTCCAATCCCGAGATCGCGGACGCCGTTGTCCAGACCGCGCAGCGGATCATTTTCCGCGGTATCCGGTTCGGCCAGACCAATGCGCTGATCTTCGACCGGGCAGGGCGCACGCTGCTCGACCTCAACATTTCCGTTGAAACCGATCTTGCCTCCCTTGAGGACACCATTTCCCGGCATGTTCCCGATGCGCGGGTAAAGATTGAAAGCATCAATGGCAGCATCATCCTGACCGGGATGGTGGATAATCTCTCCCAGTCCGATCAGGTCAGCCGTCTGGTCAAGGCCTTCTTCCCGGAAGCGGCTGCCGGCGGCAGCCTTCAGATCGTCAATATGCTGAACGTCAACGCGGCGGATCAGGTCCTGCTTGAAGTGCGCATCGTCGAGATGCAGCGCAGCGTAATCAAGCAGCTGGGGATCAATCTTTCCGGCTCCACCAGCTTTGGAGAACTTGCCAGCCAGTCGCTGCAGCAGGTGTTCCAGGGCGGCCTGCCCTTGTTCTTTGATCCGGATACGGGGCAGTACAATACCACCGGACAGGGCAATGCCGTCGAGATGCTCCAGCCCGACAGCCCCTTCACCAATTCCTTCTCCGGAAGCGCGTCCAATGGTTTCAACGTTCAGGGCCAGGCTCTGGGCGGGGTGTCTCTGAAAACGGGCTACACCAACTACAATAATGGCCGCTTGCAGTCCTCTGTCGGGGCGGCGATCGACGCGATGGAGCGTATTGGCATTGTCCGTACACTGGCGGAGCCCAACATCGTGGCAATGTCAGGTGAGAGCGCGAAATTCCTCGCGGGCGGCGAGTTCCCGGTGCCGGTCGGCCAGAACCAGAACGGCCAGATCACGGTGGAGTTCAAACCTTACGGGGTCGGCCTTGCCTTCACGCCGGTTGTCCTCTCCGAGGGGCGCATCTCGCTGAAAGTGTCGACTGAAGTGTCCGAGCTGACTTCACAAGGTGCCTTCCAGGGCGCGGCGCAGACCTTTACCGATCCGGATGGCAACACCACGATCATTCAGGGCGCCACCCTGCCAGCCCTTTCGGTGCGGCGGGCAGAGTCCGTGGTCGAACTTCCTTCGGGTGGCTCGATGATGATGGCGGGTCTCATTTCGGTGAAAGACCGCCAGACCGTCGATCAGCTGCCTGGTCTCAAGAAGCTGCCAATTCTGGGCGCCCTGTTCCAGTCGCGGGATTTCCTCTCGGATGAAACCGAACTGGTCGTGATGGTGACGCCCTATCTCGTCGGCCCGGCCAGCAAGGCGAACATGAAATCGCCCGCCGACGGTTATGCCAACGCCTCGGACGCCAAGACCATTTTCTTCGGCAAGCTGAATGAAACCTATGGCCGCGATGGCGCCCCCATCAAGGCTGACGAATATCGTGCCCCTGTGGGCTTTATGGAAGAGTAGGGCAAGACAGACCATGACCCGTCAGATCCGTTCGCTACCAGCTCTCATCGCCCTCGGCGCCAGCGCCGCGGCCATAACGGCCTGCGCCAGCGCCGCGCCGACCGCCGTGCCAGCGGCTTATCTTGAAACCTCACCGCTCGATCTCAATGCCATTCAGGTCGAAAAGCGCACCGAGTTTCTGGAAGTCGCCATCGATGCGCAGTCCAGCGAGCTTTCCAGCAGCGACCGGGCGCGTATCCGCGAATTCCTGGCAGGCTATGTGAAGCGCGGCCATGGGCCCCTGGTCCTGTCGATGCCCCAGGCCTCGGCCAATCCGCAACTCGCGGTCGCCGCCGTGGCAGAGGCCCGCGCCATCGCCTGGGATCTCGGCGTTGAGTATGAAGAAATGACAGGCCGCGCCCATGGCGCGGGCTCGCCCGTCAGTGAGCCGATGATCCTGGCCTATCAGAGCTATGAGGCGATTGCGCCCTATTGCCCACCCAAGTCGACGGTGGATTTCAGCAATATCGATTCCAACAACCAACTGCCGACGCTGGGCTGTTCGGTCCGCACCAATCTGGCCGCCATGATCATTGATCCAGGTGACCTTCTCGGGAAGCGCGCGCTTGACCCGTCTGATCTTTCCCGCCGCGAGGTCATTCTGGAGAAGTTCCGTGCTGGGGAATCCACGGCGTCCGAACGGTTGAGCCAGGAGTCCGGCGCTGTCTCGTCGGCAGTTCAGTAACGTCTAGGCGCAAGCCTCGGGGAGCACAAAGAAGATGGGTAAAGACAATCCGATGTTCGAAGACGACATCGACCCTGAGTTCGAAGATGTCTTCGGCGAAGAGGGGCCATCGACACCGATAGGCAAGGCGACGGCGGCAATCTTTGGGGAAGCGCCCGCGGCAGCTGCGCCCGTGCAGCCGGTGGTGGATTTCGCGGCTCGTCCGGCCAACTACAATATGCCGGTTTTCTCTTCCGGAGATGAGGGTGGCGACGCCCTGCTGCCGGCCATTTCGATCAAGCTGTTCTATGAGCGTGAAGAAACCCGTCTGCTGATGGAACTTTGCGCGCAGGACCGGCGCATGGGACGGGCCACCGTCGAGTGCCTGCCTGGCGGCATTCCGTCTGCGATCCATTATCTGCAGGGGAACCCCACCCCCAACCTCATCCTCATCGAGTCCGGCTCGGTGGCCGAGCAGGTGATCGCCGAGGTCGACGCGCTGGCCGAGCATTGCGACGAGCATGTGAAGGTCGTCGTCATCGGATCGGTCAACGACATCATGCTCTACCGCCAGCTGATGGCGCGGGGCGTATCGGAATACCTTGTTCCCCCGTTCCAGCCGCTTCAGATCATCCGCGCTATATCGAGCCTGTTTACCGATCCGGACGCGCCCTTTGTTGGCCGCCAGATATCCGTGGTCGGTGCAAAGGGCGGGGTAGGGGCGTCCACCATTGCCCACAACCTTGCCTGGTCGCTGGCGGAGAACATCAAGGTCAACACCACGCTGGTCGACCTCGATCTCTCCTTCGGCACCACCGCGCTCGACTTCAACCAGGAAACGCCCCAGACGATCGCCGATGCACTGCTGGCGCCGGAGCGGGCTGACGACGCGGTGATCGAGCGCCTGCTGGCGCGCGCCACTGAGCGCCTCTCCCTGTTCACAGCGCCGGCCCATATCAACCAGATCATCGATATTCCCGATGATGCGTACACGACCGTCATCCAGGGTGTGCGCCGGAACGTGCCCTTCATGGTGCTGGATCTGCCACATGTCTGGAACCAGTGGCTGCGCACCACGCTGATTCAATCTGACGAGGTAATCGTGGTCTGCCAGCCAGATCTGGCCTCGCTGCGCAATGGCAAGAACCTGATCGACCAGCTCAAGGGCCACCGGGTCAACGACAACGCGCCCCGGCTGGTGCTGAACATGTGCGGTGTGCCCAAGCGGCCGGAAATTCCGGTGAAGGATTTCGCCGCCGCCATCGGCGTGGAGCCCGAGATCATCGTGCCCTTCGACCCGGAAGTGTTCGGCACGGCGGCCAATAATGGCCAGATGATTTCCGAAACCGGCCCGGCCTCACGCCCGGCCATGGCCATCGATCAGCTGGCTGCGGCGCTCAGCGGGCGGGCGATCCAGAGGGTGGAGAAATCATTCCTCAAGAAACTGCTGGGTAAGTAGGGCGTTCAAGAAAACGGGATAGATCATGGCTTTTGGCAAACGCTCGGTTACATCTTCCGCAACGCTGCCGTCACCGGCGCCTGCGGCGGCGCCGAAGCCGGCTACCCCAGCGCCAGCCGCGCCGGCTGCGCCGGTCAAGCCGCGCGCGCCCGAGCCTGCACCTGTTGCGGCAGCAAAGCTTAAGACCCCGGAGGTGAAGCCCGAGCCCGTCCGCAAGGTCAATCAGCATTCCGATCAGTATTACGCGACCAAGACCACCATCTTCAACGCTCTGATCGACACGATTGACCTCTCCCAGCTCGCCCAGCTGGACACCGAGAGCGCGCGTGAGGAAATCCGCGACATTGTCGTCGAGATCATCAGCATCAAGAATGTCGTGATGTCGATCTCCGAGCAGGAATACCTGCTCGACGATATCTGTAACGATGTGCTTGGCTATGGCCCGCTTGAGCCGCTGCTGGCGCGGGATGACATTGCCGATATCATGGTCAACGGCGCCGACACAACCTATATCGAGGTCAACGGCAAGATCGAACGGACCAATATCCGTTTCCGCGACAATGCGCAGCTGATGAACATCTGCCAGCGGATCGTCAGCCAGGTTGGCCGGCGCGTGGATGAAAGCTCACCGATTTGCGACGCGCGCCTGCTTGACGGATCCCGCGTCAACGTGATTGCCCCGCCGCTCGCCATTGACGGCCCCACGCTCACCATTCGTAAGTTCAAGAAGGACAAGCTGAAGCTTGACGATCTGGTCCGCTTCGGATCGATCAGCGAAGCTGGCGCGGAGATCCTGCGCATTATCGGTCATAGCCGCTGCAATGTTCTGATATCGGGCGGTACGGGCTCAGGCAAGACGACGCTGCTCAACTGTCTTACCGGCTTCATCGAGCCGGGGGAGCGCGTCATCACCTGTGAAGACTCCGCCGAACTTCAGCTGCAGCAGCCCCATGTGGTGCGCCTCGAAACCCGCCCACCGAACATCGAGGGTTCGGGCGAAGTCACCATGCGCGAACTCGTAAAGAACTGTCTGCGTATGCGTCCCGAACGGATCATCGTGGGCGAGGTGCGCGGTCCTGAAGCGTTCGACCTTCTGCAGGCCATGAACACCGGCCATGACGGCTCGATGGGTACGCTGCACGCCAACAGCCCGCGCGAAGCGCTCAGCCGTGTGGAATCCATGATCACCATGGGCGGTTTCTCCCTGCCGGCAAAAACCATCCGTGAGATGATTGTCGGATCGATTGACGTGGTCGTTCAGGCGTCGCGTCTGCGCGATGGCTCCCGCCGCATCATGTGTATCACCGAGGTGCTTGGGCTTGAGGGCGACACGATCGTTCTTCAGGATATCCTCAAATACGAGATCGACGGCGAAGACGAGAACGGCAAGATCACTGGCCGCCACAGGGGCATGGGCATCGGCCGGCCGCGCTTCTGGGAGCGGGCCTCCTACTATAACCTTGAGCGCGAACTCGCCGCTGCTCTTGATGAGGTCAATGGCGGCTGATGGCTGGTTCAATGGTTCCCTACATTGTCGCGGCGCTCGCCTTCCTGGCGATTGTCGGCCTGGGCCTTGTGCTTACCAGCAACAATGACGACGCGGCCCGCAAGCGTGCCAGGGCGATTAGCGCTGGTCGGGGAGGGGGGCAGGTCAAGGGCGGCAAGGTTGCTGACGAAAACGCCCGCCGCCGGGCAAAAACGCAGGAGATGCTCGAAGGGCTGCGCAAGCAGGACAAAGAGCGCCGCCGGAATGATCCCATGCGGAATATCGGGTCCAAGCTCACCCAGGCGGGTCTTGAGATACCCGTGCCGATGTTCTGGTTGCTTTCGGCTGTGTGCGGGCTGGTCTGTGCCGGGGTTGTCTATATTTCCGGCGCCGATGGTCTGGTTATCAACGGCATTTCCCTGAAAAGCCGGCCCGTTCTGGTGGCGGCGGCCTTCTTCGGCGGCACGCTGGGCGTTCCGCAGTTCATCCTGAACTTCCTCATCAAAGGGCGCCATACCAAGATGGTGAACCAGTTCGCCGACGCGCTGGACATCATTGTGCGCGGCGTGCGGTCAGGTTTGCCGCTGAACGAATGTATCCGCGTCATTGCAAAGGAAAGCCCCGAGCCGCTGCGCAAAGAGTTCATGACCTTCGCCGACAACCTGGCCATGGGCGCGGGTCTCGACCGTTCGCTGGCCGCGCTTTACAAGCGCATGCCGCTACAGGAGATCAACTTTTTCGCCATCGTGCTGATGATCCAGTCGAAGGCGGGCGGTAACCTCTCCGAAGCCTTGCACAACCTCTCCTCTGTCATCCGCTCCCGCAAGATGATGCGCGAGAAGGTGAAGGCTCTCTCTTCGGAGGCCAAGGCCTCTGCGATGATTATCGGCTGCCTTCCTTTCGCGGTGGGCCTGATGGTCTTCCTCACCACACCCGATTACATCATGGAACTCTTCCGTACAGAGACAGGGCACGTCATCCTCGTGATGGCTGCCGGCATGATGGGCACGGGCATCACGGTCATGCGCAACATGATCAACTTCGACATGTGAGGCGCGGCGCGGGATGTATGAGTTTCTGCTCTCCTTCACCAAACCCCAGACGCTGGCCGCATGGCTGGTGGCGGCGGCCGTGTTCGGCACCTTCGTGACGATTTTCCTGCCCTATCTGCAGGGCAACAAACTGGAAACCCGCCTAAAGGCAGTGGCCAGCCAGCGCGAAAAACTCCGTAAGCAGAGCCGCGCGGCGCTGGAAAAAAAGGGTCTGCGCCGCAAGGACGACAGCGTTGTCGGGTCGATTTCCTCCAAGCTCAACCTTGCCCAGGCGCTGGAAGATCCCAACGTTGTCAAACTGATGAACCAGGCCGGCCTGCGCGGCCCGGGGCCGATCTCGGCCTTCTATTTCGCGCGGATGGCCATGCCCTTCGCCGGGGCAGGGCTGACATTCTTCTACATCTTCTTTGTCAATGACTTCGGCCTCAGCCAGTTCATGAAATATGGCTCGGTCATCTTCGGTGCCGCCGCCGGCTTCTATGCGCCAAACCTCTATATCTCAAACCTTGCCCAGAAACGGCAGAAGTCGATCATGCGCGCCTTTCCAGACGCGCTCGACATGCTGCTGATCTGCGTCGAGGCCGGCATGTCGATCGAGATGGGCTTCAACAAGGTCAGCCAGGAAATCGGCTCGGCCTCTCCCGAGCTTGCCGAAGAGTTCGGCATCACGGTGGCTGAGCTTTCCTATCTGCCAGACCGCCGCCAAGCCTATGAAAACCTTGCCCTGCGCACAGGGCATGAAGGCGTCAAGGCCGTCTGTATGGCACTGGGCCAGGCGGAGCGGTACGGTACGCCGCTGGGCGACGCGCTGCGCCTGATGGCCAAGGAAAACCGCGAAATGCGGATGTCGGAAGCCGAGAAGAAAGCCGCCGCGCTTCCCGCAAAGCTGACCGTGCCGATGATCCTCTTCTTCCTGCCCGTGCTGTTCCTGGTCGTGCTTGGCCCTGCCTACATCAAGTACAATGCGATGCAGGAGGATAATGACGCGGCCCCGCAGGTTACCCAGGTTGTGCCTTCCCGCGATATGGCCTGAGGGCTTTCCCCCGCCGCGCCGGGCGGCTAGACCGCTGGCATGACCCCAGTTGACCTTGCTGCCGCCAGCCTCGCTCGCCTTGGCGTTCCCATGCCCGCCGCCAAGGGCGGCCTTTCCTGCCGCTCGCCGCTTGATGGCTCCGTGCTCGGATATCTTCCCGCCGCTACAAGCCGGGACCATGAGTCCGCTGTCAGCGCAGCGGCCGATGCCTTTGTCGCATGGCGTGACGTGCCAGCCCCCCGGCGAGGGGAACTTGTTCGCCTGTTAGGGGAGGAGCTGCGCGCCGCCAAGGATGACCTGGCTGCGCTCGTCACGCTGGAGGCGGGCAAGATCCCTGCCGAGGCGGCCGGCGAAGTGCAGGAGATGATAGACATCTGCGATTTCGCCACCGGGCTCTCCCGTCAGCTGCATGGTCTCACCATCGCGTCGGAACGCCCCGGGCACCGGATGATGGAAACCTGGCATCCCGCCGGCATCACCGCCATCATCACTGCCTTCAACTTCCCCGTTGCCGTTTGGGCCTGGAACGCTGCGCTCGCCCTTGTCTGCGGCAATCCCGTGATCTGGAAGCCATCGGAGAAAACTCCGCTCACCGCGCTCGCCGTCAGCGCCGTGGCCGCCCGCGCCGCAAAGAAGTTCGGCGGCGTGCCCAATGGCCTCCTCACCTGCCTCATCGGCGGCGCGGAGACCGGCGCCCGTCTGGCTGCGGACGAACGCGTGGCCGTCCTCTCGGCCACCGGATCCACCCGCATGGGCCGCGCCGTGGCGCCCGTCGTCGCCGCCCGTTTCGGCAAGGCGATCCTGGAACTGGGCGGCAACAATGCTGGCATCGTTTGTCCGTCTGCGGATATGGACCTTGCGGTTCGCGCGATTGCCTTCTCCGCCCTCGGAACTGCCGGCCAGCGCTGCACCACCATGCGCCGCCTCTTCGTGCATCATGCTGCAAAGGAGGTGCTGATGGCGCGCCTGCAGACTGCCTTTGCCTCGGCAAAGGTAGGCGATCCGCGAGGGGAAGGGGTGCTGCTTGGCCCGCTGATCGATGAGGCCGCAGCTAAAGCCATGCAGACGGCGCTCGAAGAAGCCCGCGCCCTCGGCGCCATTGTCATGGGCGGCGAGCGTCTTCCTGGTCCCGGCGTCTATGTCCGGCCGGCCCTCGTGGAAATGCCCTGTCAGGCGGGGCCCATGCTGCGCGAAACCTTCGCGCCGATCCTCTATGTTCTGCCCTATACGGATCTTGCTGAAGCTATCGCTCTCAACAATGCGGCCAGCGCGGGTCTCTCCTCGGCCATCTTCACCACAGACCTGCGCGAAGCCGAAACTTTCCTCTCGGCGGCAGGCTCTGACTGCGGCATTGCCAATGTGAATATCGGCACATCCGGCGCTGAGATCGGCGGGGCGTTCGGCGGTGAGAAGGAAACCGGGGGCGGGCGCGAATCCGGCTCGGATGCCTGGAAGGGCTATATGCGGCGCGCCACCAATACCATCAACTATTCCCGTGCCCTGCTGCTGGCGCAGGGCATCCGCTTTGACCTGCCAGACTAATCCGCAGGCAGATTACTGGTTCAGCGTACCGCGCAGCTGGCGCTTCGTGCCCGGTGCCGTGGAGGTGGACGTGTTGCCCCCGCCGATCAGCGCGTCATAGGTGCGTGCCGGCTGCACCAGCCCGCGCAGCAGGGCGGCATTCTGCTCGGCCACCTTGTCCGGGGCGTTCTGCGCGCTGACTTCCTTCATCTCGTCAAACCGCCCCTGCAGGCCAATCACGAGGGCCAGGTTTTCCGTCACCCGGCTGCCCGCGCCCGGCTGGGCGGCCGCCGCGCGCAGCTGCGCTTCTGCGCCTGCCAGATCGCCTGACAGCAGTAGCGAAAGCCCGTAATTGGTCAGGGTCGTCACCCGGTCGGGCTCAAGGGTCAGGGCGCGCTGATAGTTCATCTGCGCCTGCCGGTGCATTTCCAGCTGGTCAAACGCCGTGCCCAGCGCCGCCCAGCCATCGGCCCGGTCGGGCGCGGCGCGCGTCACCTGCTCAAAGCTCGCCCGGGCGGCTTCATAATTGCCCTCCGACATCAGGATGCGCCCGTTCACCATCATCAGGTCAGCATTGCCGGGATGGAGGATCAGCGTCTTGTTAACCACATCCTTTGCCCGCTCCTGGCTGCCCATGGCGCGCAGGGCGACGGCAAACTGCAGGGCATTTTCAACGTTCTGCGGGTCTTTCTGGTATTCCTTGCCCCAGAAATTCGCGCGGGTGAGGGGATCGGCCCGGTTGGCGGCCTCGCGTTCCTCCGGTGAGGCCGGGGCCAGCGCGGCCTCCATCGCCTCGGCCAGCGCCTTCTCTTCCTTGGTCATCCCGGTGGACGCGCAGGCGCTGCTCAGCGCGGTCAGCGCGAGCGCAAAACCAAGAAGGGGCTTTTTGGCACTGGACATCAGCAGGCTCCGTGTATGTATCCCTGAAGGTCAGGCAGACATTGCCCTCGCCTGGGTCAAGTTTCGGTTAACGCCGCAGCCCCAGCCATTAACCACCGAGAAGCCCGGAAAGGCGCCGAAATGCATAAATCCTTCACCGCCGAAGCAACCGCTCCCGTCCAGGTCTGGCTCTATACGGCCAGCCAGTTCGGCGCCCTGGAGAACGATCCGTTCCCCAATGCGCGGGCGATTGCCGGGGCGCAGGGCTTCACCGGCGGGGCAGGGCAGACCGTGCTTGTGCCCGGCCCGGACGGGCGCACGGCGCATGTTCTCTATGGCCTTGGCGCCGGGCGAGACCAGCTTGCCGCCGCCGCTCTGTCGGCAAAGCTGCCGGCTGGTGACTATGAAATCGCCTCTGCCGGGGGCTACTCCTTCGCCAGCCTCGCTGCCGGCTGGGCGGACGGGGCGTACCGTTTCGACGGCTACAAGACCGAGAAGGCCGCCCCGCCGCGCCTCCTCGTTCCGGCCAGCGAAAACGCCGCCCGCCTGTCACAGGAGGCCGACGCCGTCGCCGCGCTGCGTGACCTCGTGAACACGCCGGCCGCTGATATGGGCCCCGAACAGATCCACGCTCGCATGACAGCCCTGGGCGAACGCCATGGCGCCCGCGTTGCCGCCGTGGTGGGCGAAGCCTTGATCGAAGAGAACTACCCCATGGTCCATGCTGTTGGCCGCGCGGCGGCGAAGGCCCCGCGCTTCCTGATGCTGGAATGGGGCACGCCCGGCGCGCCGAAAGTCTCGCTCTGCGGCAAGGGCATCACGTTTGATACCGGCGGCCTCAACATCAAGACCGGTGACGGCATGCGCATCATGAAGAAGGATATGGGCGGGGCCGCCCATGCCATCGCGCTGGCCCAGCTGGTGATGGAAGCGCGCCTGCCTGTCCATCTGCGCCTCTTCGTGTCAGCCGCCGAGAACGCCATCGCGGGCGACGCCTTCCGGCCCGGAGACATCCTGCAGAGCCGCAAGGGCCTGACCGTCGAGATCGACAATACAGACGCTGAAGGCCGCCTCGTTCTCGCCGATGCGCTCGCCCGCGCCAGCGAGGACCAGCCCGACCTCCTGATCGACTTTGCCACCCTTACCGGCGCGGCCCGCGTGGCGCTGGGGCCAGACCTTGCCCCTCTTTATACAGATGATGAGCAACTTGCCGCCGACATTCTCGCTGCCTCGGAAGAGACCGGCGATCCGGTCTGGCGCATGCCGCTCTGGGATCCCTATCTTGCCTATCTGCAAAGTCCCGTCGCTGACCTTGTAAACTCCGGCGGCGCCGGCATGGCCGGCTCAATCACGGCAGCGGTGTTCCTGAAACAGTTCGTTTCGGCCAAAAGCTGGGCCCATTTCGACATATGGGCCTGGCGCAAAGCCAAATATGGCCGCCCGGACGGTGCCGCCGCCTGTGGCCTGCGCGCCGTCTTCGCCATGCTGGAAAAACGCTATCCGGCTGTTTGATTCCGCCGCATCCCGGTTGGCCGGTTGAACTTCCGGCCTCTCCGGTTTGTCGCCGCCGACGGCCACACTTCTGCAGAAACCGGAAGGGGCGGAGGGCTCAGTTCCCCGCCTTGATCCGCATGGCTTCGCGCACGCGGCCGCGTACCAGCAGGGTGTCGATATTCTTCGGGTCGGCGGCCATGGAGGTTTCAACATCCTTCAGGGCGAGGTCGAGCGCGTCCTTGTTGAGGTGAACTTCGGCGCGCATCTGGTGGGCAATCGCGTCGCCAGGCTCGTTGGCAATGGCGGTGTTGAGATCCACCAGCGCCTCATCCCATTTGTCGATCAGCATATAGGCCGTTGCCCGGTCGAGCAGCAGGTCGTTCTCGCCTGGTGCCAGTTTCAGCGCTTCGGAGAAGGAAACGGCCGCCGCCTCTGCCGCGCCGATCTGCAGCCAGGCATTGCCCGCCTGTGAAAGATACACCGCGCGCTGCTCCATCGTGCCGCCATCGCTCGACATCGAGAGGTTTTCCAGCCGCACGGCGCCTTCTTCCACACTGCCAAGGGCAATCAGGGCGAGCGCGGTACACTGGCGCGCGCCGGGGCGGTTGCCTTCAAAGGTCCAGGCCAGGCCATCCTCATAGGCCTCTTCCGGCGTCCGCTCGATCTTGGCTACGCAAGCTTCCAGCCGTCTGGCTTCAGCAGCGGCAAACTCGGCGCCGGCATTCTGCTGCAGGAAAAGCGCCGCACCGGCGGCCATGGCAATCAGCGACATGGGCAGGACACTCCAAAGCCTCTATCTCATTGTTCTTAGGCGCAATCGGAGCACCCTTGGCAAATGACATCTCAGCCATCTCTGCTGTTTGTTTTCGGACTTGGCTACTCTGCCCAGCAGTTGGCCAGCCGCCTGATGGCAGCAGGCTGGCAGGTCGCCGGAACCGTCCGCAGCGAGGCCAAGGCTGCCGCGCTCCGGGCGCGGGGCATCGCGGCGCAGGTCTGGCCGGGGGAGGGGCCGGTGGACATACCGCCGGGCGCGCACTGGCTGGTCACCCTGCCGCCCGGCAAGGAGGGCTGCCCGGCCGCGCTGGCCGCCGCAAGCTGTCCGGATTTGTCCGAAAGTGTCACCTACCTGTCCACAACGGGCGTCTATGGGGACATGAAAGGCGGCTGGGTGACCGAGTGGAGCCCGGTTTCGCCGGCCTCGCCAAGGGGCGCGGCGCGGGTGAAAGCTGAAGGACAATGGCAGGCGCTGACGGGGGGCAAGGCCCGCCTTGTCCGCCTGCCGGGCATCTACGGACCCGGCCGGTCTACCTTCGACCGTCTGCGTGACGGCACCGCCCGCCGCGTTGTGAAAGAAGGCCAGGTGTTCTCCCGTGTGCATGTCGATGACATCGCTTCAGGCCTGGAGGCGCTGATGCTTTGCCCTGAAGTTACGGGGGTTTTTCATCTTTGCGACGAGCTGCCCGCCCCGCCGCAGGATGTCATCACCTATGCCGCTGAGTTGCTTGGCGTCGCCCCTCCGCCGGAAATTGCGTTTGAGGACGCAGACCTATCTCCCATGGCAGCGAGTTTTTATGCCGAGTGTAAGCGCGTCTCCAATACGCGCGCCAAGGCCGCCCTGGGCTGGCGCCCGGCCTATCCGACGTACCGGGAGGGCCTCGCCGCGATTCTGGCCGCAGAGTCCGACAAAATATTTCCCTGATTTTCGCGCCTTAGCCGCATTCGCGCCCTGTTGGCGCCGACCTTATCGGGTGTAAGGTGAGGTGGGCGGACTTCGGAGGACGTATTCATGGCATTGCAGGCTCGCGGGACTCTTAAGGGTCTCAAGACGGTTGTTTTTTCTCTGCTTTTGGCGGGTCTCGCCGCATGTGGCGGCTCTCAGACCGGCAAGACGGCGGATGAAGACGCTGATGCCACCGTGATGGTCGAACGCTCTCCGTCTGACCAGGTGGCTGCCCGCAAACGCGAAGAAGCCCGCCGCAAGGCGCGTGAAGCCGAGACGCAGGACTTCTCCTATTTCCGCTACCGGATCGATACCTCGACCGAACAGCCGCTTGCCTGCTTTGTCTTTTCTGCCGCGCTTGATCCGCAGACCGACTATTCTCCCTATGTCGAGTTCCGCCCCTCTTTCCGCGCCGCCCTCACCGTGGAAGGCCGCGAACTGTGCGTCGGCGGCCTCGCCTTCGGCACCAGCCGTACCGCCACCATCCTCGCCGGTCTCCCCGCCGCGGACGGCCGCACCCTGAAGCGCGGCGAAACAGTCCCGATCGACTTTGCAGACCGGCCCGCCTTTGTCGGCTTCAAGGGCACGGGCGTGATCCTTCCCCGCGAGAATGCCGACGGCCTGCCGGTGGAAACGGTGAACGTTGATGAGGTGAAAGTCACCGTCACCCGTATCAACGACCGCGCCATCGTGTTCAAGAATGTCAGCGAAGGGCAGACGACCCGGCAGGGGCAATGGTCCTGGCTTTGGGGAGAAGACTCGCCGGAAGATGTGGGCGAGGAAATCTTCACCGGCAAGATGGATGTCGCGAACGTCCAGAACGCGCCCGTCATCACGGTGTTTCCGCTGCAGGATGTTGTCGGCCCGATGAAGCCCGGCGCGTATTTCGTCCGCGTTGAAGATGCCGCCAAGATCACTGATAGCGAAGGCCCGGCCGCCGCCTCTGGCCGCTGGATCCTGCTGACCGATCTGGCGCTGACAGCCTATTATGGAGAGCAGGGGCTCGACGTGACCCTCCGCTCCCTGAAGGATGGCAAGACTGTCAGCGATGCCACCGTCCAGCTGATCGCGTCCAACAACACGGTTCTGGCTGAGAAGAAGCCGGATTCTTCCGGCCGCATTTCATTCGACAAGCCGCTGATGAGCGGCAAGGGCACAATGGCGCCCCGGCTGGTCGTTGCGACCAATGCGAGGGGCGAACTCGCCGCGCTCGATCTCAACCGGTCGCCGGTGGACCTCTCCGAATACACCGTTGGCGGGCGGCGCACGCCCGGCCCGGTGGACGCTTATGTCTATTCCGATCGCGGTATCTACCGCCCGGGCGAAACGGTCGAGCTGACGGCAATGCTGCGTGACCGGGCCGGCCGCCAGGTTACCGGCCGCAATGGCCATCTCGTGATCTATCGCCCGAACGGGCTTGTCGCCTCCAAGACCCGGTTCACCGATCCCAAATCCGGCGCGGTGACCCAGAGCTTCGCAGTTCCGCGCGGTGCCTCGCGCGGCGAATGGCGCGCCAGCATCGAGATCGACGGTCTCGAGGCGCCTGCGGGTGAGATGCGTTTTGCGGTCGAGGATTTCGTGCCTCAGCGCATTGCGGTGGATGTGACCGCCGATCAGGAAAAGCCAATGAAGGCAGGCGCCACGCGCCCGGTCGATATTGCCGCCCGCTTCCTCTATGGCGCGCCCGGCGCGGGCCTGACGGTGAAAACCGAAGCGCGGATGGAGCCTGACCCCAAACCCTTCAAGGCATTTGAGGGCTTCACCTATGGCCGCCATGACCAGACGTTCGAGCAGCAGATCCTCGAATTTGACGACGTGACCACCGATGGCGCGGGCAAGGCGCTGGTGCGCCTGTCGCCCGGCACGGCTGGCTCCAATTCCGGTATTCCGCTGCGCCTCAATACGGTTGTCAGCGTGCTGGAGCCCGGTGGCCGCGCCGTGTCCGAAAGTGTCCGCGTGCCCTACCGGCCGGAGAACCTTTATGTCGGCCTGAAGCCGGGCTTTGACAGCTCTGTGCAGGAAGGCGGCGAAGCGAAATTCGAAGTCGTCGCTGTGAATGCTGATGGTCAGGCCTCGGCCCAGCGGCTCAGCTGGAAAGTGCTGCAGGTGGACTTCCATTATGACTGGTACAGGGAAGGCGACAGCTGGAACTGGCGCCGGTCGCGCACGGTCACCAAGGTGAATGAGGGCGTCGTCAACACGCCTGCGGGCGGCACGGCGGAGATAAAGGTGCCCGCGCTCGACTGGGGTAGCCATGAACTCGTCGTCGAGGGCCAGGGCGCCAATGCGTCGGTCGGCGCCTCTACCAGCTTCTATGTCGGCTGGGGCGGCTGGACGAGCGCGGACGGCACCGAAGCGCCCGACCGCGTGAAGGTTGTCGCCGCCGAGAAGACCCCTAAAGTGGGCCAGAATGCCGAGCTGACGATCCTGCCGCCCTATGACGGCCAGGCGCAGGTCGTCGTCGCTACAGACCGTGTGCTGTCGGTTCAGAACCTGGCCGTCAGCGCGTCGGGCACCCGCATCACCCTTCCGGTTACGGAAGAATGGGGTGAGGGCGCCTATGTCATGGTGACGGTCTATTCGGGCCGTGATCCGGTCCTGCGGGCAAAGCCGCGCCGCGCCGTGGGCATTGCCCATGTGCCGGTAGATATGGCCGCGCGCACCTTTGCCCTGACGATCAATTCGCCTGACCTTGCCCGTCCCCGCGCGGAGCAGGTGGTGGAGGTCGACATCAAGGGTGGGCCGCGCGAGCCGGTCTTCCTGACTGTGGCCGCCGTGGACGAAGGCATCCTGCAACTTACCAAGTTCAAGTCGCCCGATCCGGTGGCCCATTATTTTGGCCGCAAGGCGCTCGGCGTGGAGCTCTATGACGATTACGGGCGCCTGCTTGATCCCAATCTCGGCATGCCTGCAGAGGTTCGCTCCGGTGGCGACCAGCTTGGCGGGGAAGGGCTCTCGGTTGTTCCGGTGAAGTCGGTCGTGCTCTATTCCGGCCTCGTCGAGGTTGGCCGGTCGGGCAAGGCGCGCATTCGTCTTGATATCCCCGAATTCAACGGCCAGCTGCGGATCATGGCGGTGGCCTGGTCGAAAGCCGGGGTTGGGTCTGCCGACAAGAAGATGACCGTGCGCGACCGCGCGCCGGCCGACCTGGTCATGCCGCGCTTCCTGGCGCCGGGGGATGAGGCGATCATCACCGCCAGCATCGACAACGTCGAGCTTGCCAGCGGCCAGTTCAATGCGCGGGTTGCCGGAACCGGCCAGATCAGCGTGGCTGAGGCAGCCCTGATGCGCACCCTGCAGAAAGGTCAGCGCGCGGACATTCCGGTGCGCGTCTCGGCCTCGGGTGAAGGTATTTCAAGCCTCAGCCTGAATGTCAGCGGCCCGGATAATTACAAGACCGACCGGACCTATGAAATCCAGACGCGCTCACCCTACCTGCCGGTAACGCGGGCCACCACGCAGCTGATGCGGCCGGGTGAGACCTTCTCGATCAGCCAGGCGGCGCTAGCCGGCTTTGTGCCAGGGTCTGCAGAAATATCGGTTGGCTTCTCGCCGCTGCCGATTGATGCGCCGACGCTTTATGCCTCGCTCGACCGCTATCCCTATGGATGCACCGAGCAGATCACCAGCCGCGCCGTGCCGCTGCTCTATTCGGAACAACTCGTCTCGATGGGCGCCAGGGAGGCGCGGGACAATCCGCGCGACAAGATTCAGACTGCGGTGAACACCGTGCTGAACCGTCAGGGGGCAGATGGTGCGTTCGGTCTGTGGCGGGAAGGGGATGGCTATGCCAGCCCCTGGCTCGGCGCCTATGCGACGGATTTCGTTTTCCGCGCCAAGGAGGCAGGCTATGCCGTGCCGGAAGAAGCCCTGACGCGGGCCTATGGCGCGCTGCGCACGGTGGCCACCGGGGACACCTGGCGCGTCTATGGCTACGACACCGATGTGTATGAAAGCCGCTATTCCAACGACAGCGTACAGCAGATGATGTACCGCTCCTCGGCCTATGCGCTGTATGTGCTGGCCAAGGCTGGCGAGGCCGACATCTCCCGCCTGCGCTATCTGCATGACCGGGAACTGAGCAATATCGAGAGCCCGCTGGCCCGCGCCCATATCGGAGCAGGCCTGGCCTATCTTGGTGACCGGGCACGCGCCGCCTCAGCGTTCAAGTCTGCGGAGCAGAAGCTCGGCTATCGCAATACGGGCGATTATTATCAGACCCCGCTGCGCGATCTGGCCGCCATCGTGGCCCTCGCCGGCGAAGCTCAGCTCCCGGATGTTGTAGGCCGTCTCGGCGAGCGGCTCGGCAAGGACGTGCCCGATGCGCCCAGTCTGACGACGCAGGAGAAGGCCTATCTTCTCCTTGCTGTGAACAGCCTCGGCAAGGGCGAAACCAATGTTCAAGTGAAGGCCGAAGGGCTCGGCACGGGCAATGACAATCAGCGTCAGTACAGCCTGACCGAAGCCCAGGCCCGCAGCGGCGTCAGTCTCCGCCTCGGCGGCGATACGCCTCTCTTCCGCACCGTGCTGGTGACCGGGGCCCCGTCGGCGCCGCCGCCTGCCGCCTCGTCCAAGCTCAGTGTAGACAAGCGCTTCTATGGTCTGGGCGGTGGGCAGATGCAGCTTGACCAGATCCGTCAGGGCGAGCGCGTCGTCGTGGCCCTGACCATCACGCCGGAGGAGCGCCGCGTGAACCCGGTCATCGTGGCAGACTTATTGCCGGCCGGCTTCGAGATCGAGGCGATCCTGCGCCCGGCAGATGGGCGCCTGGTGGAGTATGACTGGCGGACGGGAGAAGACCGGGTACGCGCCGGGGCCTTCGGTTTCCTGGGCGAAATCGCCCGGCCGCAAAGCTCTCAGTCCCAGGATGACCGCTTCGTGGCGGCGATCGATGTGACCGAGAACCCGGTGACGCTTGCCTATGTCGTTCGCGCCGTCAGCCCGGGCAGCTTTGCCATCCCCGGTGTTGTGGCCGAGGATATGTACCGCCCCGACGTCTTCGCCCGTTCGGCGCCCGGCCGTGTGACCGTGCTCGCCGCGCAGGGCGCAGCCGGCGGACGCTGACCGGAGGGAGGGTCGTTTGGGCCAGCATGTGCCGAAACGCCTCCTGGCCGGGCTGGCCGCGCTGATTGCGGCCGTCCTGCTGATTGACGTGATCTTCCCTCCGCCCCTTGAAAGGGCGGGGGGCGTTTCCGTTCTGGTGACGGATAGGGCCGGCAAACCTCTGCGGGCCTTCCCCACGCCGGATGGCCGCTGGCGCTTCGGTGTAGACCTTGACCAGATCGACCCGGATTTTGTCGATGCGCTGATCCGCGTTGAAGACAAGCGCTTCTGGGATCATCACGGCACTGACTGGCTCGGCCTGCTGCGCGCCGCGTTTGACAGTGCCGCAGCCGGGCAGATCGTCTCGGGCGGCTCGACCCTGACCATGCAGACCGCCAGGATGCTGGAGCCGCGCCCGCGCAATGCTGGCTCCAAGCTGATCGAGATCTGGCGGGCAAACCAGTTGGAGCGCCGCCTCTCCAAACGAGAGATCCTTGAGCTCTATCTCTCGCTCACGCCCTATGGCGGGAACCTGGAAGGCGTGCGCGCGGCCAGCTGGAGCTATTTCGGGCATGAGGCCGACCGGCTGTCTACTGACGAAATTGCCCTGTTGATTGCCCTGCCACAGTCGCCCGAGGTGCGCCGGCCGGACCGCCGCCCGGCATTTGCCGCCCATGCGCGCGACTGGGTGGCAGAGAAGCTCGCCCGCTATGGTGTCTTCTCCGAAAATGACGTTCTGGAAGTCGCCGCGAGCGCCATTCCGGCCCGGCGCCTCGATTTCCCGGACCGCGCCTGGCACGGGGCGGACGCGGTGCTGGCCAGCGGCCTGCGCGAGGATGTCCGCTCGACGCTGGACGCCGCCCTGCAGGCGGAGCTGGAACGCATCGCGCTTACGCGGGCGCAGCTTGAGGGGACGGATGTTCAGATCTCCGCCATCGTCGTGCATGTCCCGACCCGCGCCGTGCGCGCCCTCGTCGGGTCCGCCTCGCGGGAGCGTGCGGGGGGGTGGCTCGATCTCACCAACCGTCCGCGCTCGCCGGGCTCGACGCTCAAACCCTTCATCTATGCGCTCGCCTTCGATGATGGCACGGCCTCTGCGGATACGCGCATTCAGGATTTGCCCAGCCGCTTTGCCGGATATCAGCCGGAGAATTTCGACCGGATGTTCCATGGCGATGTTCGCGTCTCCGACGCTTTGCAGCATTCGCTGAACGTGCCGGCGGTTCTGATGCTCGACCGCATTGGCGCCGAACGTTTCTCGGCGCAGCTGGCGATTGCCGGCGCGCGGCCACGTGTGTCCGGCGCCAGGGGGCAGGCGGCCGGTCTGGCGATTGCCCTGGGCGGCGCCGGGCTCACTGCGCGCGAACTGGCCGTGCTCTATTCGGCGCTGGGCGATGGCGGGGTGGCTAAGCCGCTGGTCTGGCGCGCAGAGGAAGAACGCGCGAGCCTGGCCGATCCCGGCCGCCGCCTGATGGGGGAGGCCAGCGCAGCCGAAATTCTCCGTATCCTGCAAGGATCGCCTTCGCCGGAGGGCCGTATGCCGGGCCAGCTGACGCAGGACGCGCCCCAGATCGCGTTCAAGACCGGCACCTCCTATGGCTACCGCGATGCCTGGGCGGCGGCGGTTTCCGGACAGCATGTGATCATTGTCTGGGTCGGCCGGGCAGACGGTGCCCCGCGCACCGGCGTGACCGGTCGCGACATTGCTTTGCCCATCCTCTTCGAAATGGCTGACCGCGCTGCACATCATCTGCGCGACGATGGCGACAGCGAGCTGCGCCTCAGCGCTGCGCCGCTGACCCCGTCAAAAGGCGCCCTGCGTGCCTTCTCAACCGACCGGCCACCGGAAATTCTCTTTCCGCCCCAAGGCGCTGAACTCTGGGCGGGCACGGTGGACGGGCGCGCGCCGCGGCCTTTTGTGCTCGCCGGACGGGGCGCGGGGGCGCTCAGCTGGTTCATTGACGGGCAGCCGGCGAGCCTCGATGACGCCGGCGCGCCGGTCTGGCGGCCGGATCAGCCGGGCTTTTATCTTGTGACGGCGGTCGATGGGGCCGGACGGTCCAGCCGGGTGCGGGTCCGTGTGCTGACAGAAGACCCCGCCTGACTGCCTTGTGTGCATCAGGTCACATACGCAGGATAAAATACAGCATTACGCATTTGATGCCTTTTTTGTGCCGCCTGTAGCAACTAATTCGGATTTGCCGTGTACAAGTGCCCCTTCGGGTGCCGGCAAAGTAAGAGTTAACAGTCCAGCGTGCTTACCAATCGTCCCGCCGTCCTTATTGCCATTGCTTCGGGGCTCGCCGCTTCGAGCATCGCGTTCATGTCTGGCGGAGGCGTCGAGGATCGCCGGGCCGAAGACGCCCCGATTCGCGTGGCGACGGCGGTTTTTGCCGGCGGATGCCTTGCCTGTGTCGAGGCTGATTTCGACCAGATGAATGGCGTTATCGAGACGGTCGTGGGCTATACGGGCGGCAGCGTTGACCGCCCCACCCACAGGCAGGTTGAATCCGGGGAAACCGGACATTACGAAGCGGTCAAGGTTACCTATGATCCGGCGCGGATTTCTTACGAAACCCTGGCGGCCAATTTCATGCGCACCATCGACCCTACCGACGATACCGGCCAGTTCTGTGACAAGGGCGAGCCGTTCCGCAGCGCGATCTTCGTTTCCGGGGGCAGCGAGCGGAATGCGGCAGTTGCCACCGTGTCCGGTGCGCAGCGCGCGCTGGGCCAGGATGTAGTCACAGAAATCCGTCCACTGACGGTCTTCTGGCCTGCCGACGACCATTATCAGGACTACCATGTGAAGAACGCTTCGAAATACGCCAGCATGCGGGAAGCCTGCGGGCGCGATCAGCGGCTCATGGAAGTGTGGGGTACGCAGGCTCCGGCGCTCTGAGCCTTTCAGCCGCCATAGGCGGCTGTCGGGCAGGGCGGTTCGGGGAATTCCATCTCGCCGATGAACTGGTTCTCCCATTCGCGCGTGCGTTCGGGCGGGTTATACCCTTCTCCTATATAGAGCTGGAAAACCCGGCTGATCGGGCAGCCATTGCCGCGCTTGCCCAGGTCTATCCGCACCTGGCCAGCCGGCTCGAAGCTGGCAAAATCACTGCGCAGGCGTGGCCGCAGATCCGCATGAACCGAAGCGATCAGCACGCGCTCTGCAATCGCGCCCTCCAGCGGCTGCCTCTCCGAAAAGCTTTTCGGGCCAGCATAGCGGCGCCAGGAAATCAGCGGCAGCTTCCGGTCTCGGGCATAGAAGTCCAGCCCATGCCAGGCCTCGCGTTCATCCACCAGCACGGCAGTGGCGCCGAGGCGCTCGGCCTCCGCAAACACCTGCTGGGCAGAAGCCTCCCAGCCGCGGGTCCGCTTCATGGCATTGTCCAGTCCCAGATCGGTCGTGGAGGCGGGCGGCAGCATTGTCATCGCCATGAACAGACCAGCAACCAGCAGGTTCAGCCCCAGGCTCGCCCATAATGTCAGGGCCGTGCCCCGGCTGAACCAGATGGCCACCAGCAGCGCCGCGCCGGGATAGGCCGTGGCGGTCCAGTTGGCGTGCGCGCGCGAGAGAACGGCCTGGCCGAGGATGAAGATCAGCACCGGCAGGATGAAGCAGAGCAGCCAGCGCTCGGGGCTGGCCTCCTCGCCCCGGCGCGACCGGTAGAGGAACAGGCCGGCCAGCAGCGCCAGAAAGCTGACCGGTCCGAACATGCCAAGCTGGTCTGCAAACCAGGTCAGCGCGTTCTCCGGGTTGAACAGGTCGCCGCCAAGATTGGCGTTGTCGACCGTGTGGCTGACGGTGGCAAAATCATTGGCGGCATTCCAGGCAAAGTGCGGCGCCACGATCAGCGCGGCGATGACGCCCGCCAAGAGGCCGCGCGGCGTCAGGATTGCCCGCCGGGTCGGCGCATCGATCAGGCAGGCAAGCGCCAGGCCGATCAGGAAATACAGCATCGCATATTTTGACAGCATCCCCGCGCCGATCACGCCGCCGAGCAGCGCGGCAGATGCCCAACGCCCTTCACCGCTGCGCAGGCGCCAGAGAAGATAAAGTCCGGCGCACCAGAAAGGCATCAGCACCCCATCTGTCGACAGCACATTGGACGAGAGCACCACCGAGGGCATCAGCGCATAGAGCAGGGCGGCAAAGAAGCCCGCGCGCGCATCCAGCATCGCGCGCCCCGTCAGGAAGATCAGACCTGCGGCAGCCGTATGGAGGAGCGGCGCGGCCAGCCGCACCGACCATTCATGGGTTCCGAACAGCGCCGTGGTCAGATGGATCACCCAGGCGATCATCGGCGGTTTGGAATAGTAACCCCATTCCAGCGCTTGGCCCCAGCGCCAGTATTGCGCCTCGTCGGCATACAGTTCGAGCGGGGAGATGATAACCGCAATGATTCGCAGAATCAGCAGCAGACCAAGGGCGGCCAGGGTGAGCCGCTCAAAGATCTGAGGGCGCGCGGGTGCTGTCAAATTGGTCATTGCCACTTCCAGGGAGGTTGGTGCCTGTCTTATGGCCGCATTATCGGCACAGATACAGGGGCAGAGACCGCTCCCGGGGCCTCCGGGGTTATTAACAGCGTGTCATTTTTGCATCGCAGCGGAAAAACCGTACGCGAGCCGAAATGCGATGCTGAACCTTCAAACGCTTGTCACTAATCTGTCACTCAGCGGGGTTAAGGCCTCGCCAAACCCGGTCTCGCGAGGGGGCTGTGGTGATGGTCGAAATTCGGGGAAATCCAAATGATCAAGAATTTCTTTGCGCGCAGCGCATCGATTGCAGCGCTCGCGGCCCTGGCGCCGGTGGCTGCCGTCTACGCTCAGGTAACCACGTCTGACGCTCGCGGTGTCGTAACGGATTCGGCAGGACAGCCTGTTGCTGGCGCCACCGTTACCGTCGTTCACCAGCCCACGGGTACGGTTACGACTGCTACCACCGGTTCGAACGGCCTCTACACGGTGCAGAACCTGCGTATCGGCGGTCCGTTCAGCTTCACCGTCTCTGGCAATGACGTCGTCACAAGCCGCGTCGAGAACGTGTACACCGGTCTGGGTGAAACCTCCGTGGTTAACATCGTGACGGCTGCTGCCGACGACACCGCCCGTCTCGACACGGTTGTGGTGACCGGCTCTGCTGCCATCGCCAACGTCGCAACCGGCCCGTCCAGCTCCTACAACCTCGACACCCTTGAAAACATTCCGGCCATCTCGCGCGACCTGAAAGATGCCCTGCGTCTCGACCCGCGCATCTACATCGATGATGGTTTCGTGGATGCCATCAGCTGCGCAGGCGCCAACCCGCGCTACAACTCGCTGACCGTTGATGGCGCCCGCCTCTCCGACAGCTTCGGCCTGAACTCGAACGGGTACCCGACCGAGAGCATGCCGTTCAGCTATGACTCGATCCAGCAAGTGTCGGTCGAGCTGGCGCCGTTCGACGTTGAATACGGCCTGTTCACCGCCTGTAACATCAACGCCGTCACCAAGTCGGGCACCAACTCGTTCCATGGGGGCCTGTTCTTCGACTACACCAACCAGGACCTGCGCGGCGACTCCGTGGAAGGCAACAAGATTGCCACCCAGGATTTTGAAGACAAGCGCTACGGCTTCAACATCGGCGGCCCGATCATCCAGGACAAGCTGTTCTTCTTCGGCTCCTACGAGAAGAATGAAGCGGTCAACCAGTTCGACAACTCCCCGGCGTTCGCCCGCGTCGACCCGGCTGTGTACCAGCAGGTCATCGACATCGCCGTGAACCAGTACGGCTACGAAGCCGGCGGTATCCCGACCTCCATCCCGGTCGAAGACGAGAAAATCTTTGCAAAACTGGACTGGAACATCACGGACCGTCAGCGTGCCGCTGTTTCCTACACCAAGAATGAAGCCTTCAACTTCAACCCGTCTGACTCCAGTACGACGCAGGTTTCCGATGGCAACCACTTCTATAAGCGCGGCGGCCTGCTCGAGAGCTATTCCGCCTCGCTGAACTCTGACTGGACCGACAATTTCAACACCGAGCTGCGTTTTACCCGCGTCGAGTTTGACGCTGTCGCAGACCCGGTTGTCGGCAATAGCGGCTGGGGCGAAGTTCAGGTCATCGTGCCGAACACGGCGGGTGGCACGTCCACCATCTATCTCGGCGCCGATGACAGCCGTCACTTCAACGACCTGATCTACACCTCCGACGTCTACAAGGCGAAAGCCAACTGGCAGCTTGGCGACCACCGCCTGACCTTCGGCGCAGAGCGTGAAGAACTCGATGTGTTCAACGCCTTCATCCAGAGAACGCGTGGCCTTTGGATCTTCGGTCAGTTCGCCAACGGCGGCATCACCGGCATCTCCGATTTCGCAGCCGGAAACATCGACGACTTCCGCTATCAGAACGCCGCCGGCACCAACAATCCAAACGACGGCGCCGCCCAGTTCGGCTATGAGATCAATACCTTCTACCTGCAGGACAAATGGCAGGTCACGCCCGCCCTCGAACTGACGGCCGGTCTGCGCTACGACACCTACACCTCGGGCGACGAGCCGCTGCTTAACCCGCGTTTCCAGACGGCTTACGGCTTCGCCAACAATGCCACGATGGATGGCCGCGACCTTCTGCAGCCGCGTCTTGGGTTCAAGTATGACTACACGAACGACATCCGCTTCCATGGCGGCATCGGTCTCTATTCGGGCGGCAACCCGAACGTCTGGATCTCGAACAACTACTCCAACAACGGCGTGACACTGTTCGATTACCGCGTTCGCAACAGAAACCTCAGCACCTTCACCTTCGGCAGTGGCGATCCCTTCTTCACTGTGCCTGACGAAGCGATTGCGGCCATGGCTGCCGCAAATGCGTCGGCTGGTGCGGGCCCGGTCAATGCGCTCGACCCTGATTTCGAAATCCCGTCCGAGTGGAAAGCTGCCCTCGGCACCGTGATCGACTTCGGTTCGGCAGATGCCTGGTATGGTGATGACTGGCGCCTGATGCTCGACTTCCTCGTGTCGAAAACGAACGAAGCCGCTTACGTCCTGCCGATCTCGTTCACCCAGACCCGGACCGCAGCGGATGGCCGCCCGGTCTATACGGGCAACACGAACGACTTCCTGCTCACCAATGCCGAAGAAAAAGGCTGGGCACGCACTGTGTCGGTTGGCCTGTCGAAAGACTATGGCAACGGCATCGACTGGACCGCTGGCTACGCCTTCACCCAGGCCAAGGACGTCAACCCGATGACTTCATCGGTGGCCTTCTCGAACTGGTCGAACGTCCAGACCTTCGATCCGGTGAACATGGACCTCGGCAACAGCGACTACGTGATCCCGCACCGGTTCACGTTCAACCTGAACCTCCGTAAAGAGTTCATCAAGAACTTCGCCACGAAGGCATCGCTGTTCGCAACGGCCAACGAAGGCGCGCCTTACAGCTACACGATTGGCAGCACCAACGCGTTCACTGTGGGCAACAACTCCGCTCGTAACCTGGCCTACATCCCGACCGGCGTGAACGACCCGGTTCTGTCACCGTCGTCCAACGCCACGGCTGTGCAGAACCTCGTGAACTACATCAACAGCAACAGCGACCTGAGCGCGATGCGCGGTACGATCGCTGACCGTAACTCGCAGACCGATCCGTGGCGCTCGCGCTTCGACATCCGTCTCGCCCAGGAGTTCCCGGGCCTGCGCGCTGATGACCGCACCGAGGCATTCATGGTCATCCGCAATGTCGGCAACCTGCTGAACGATGACTGGGGCGTGATGAAAGAGCATGGCTTCCCCGGCAACGCCCAGCTGTACGGAATCAGCGGAATCGACGCACAGGGCCGCCTGATCGTCACTTCGTTCAGCCCGGCGGTCGACAACGCTTCGGCGATCAACTCGGCTTCGCTCTGGCAGGTTCGCCTCGGCCTGAAATACACCTTCTAAGCGGAAATTCGCTGAAGGCTCACTATATGAGGGGGCGGTCTTTCGGGGCCGCCCTTTTCGTTTGACCCAAGCTGTGGCAAGGCCCGGATGACATGACTGATACAACCCTGCATCTTCCGCCCGAATGGGCCCCGCAAGCGGCCCTCTGGGCCGGCTGGCCCCGCCTTGCCGAGGAATGGGGCGGCGATCTGACAGCGGCCCGGTCGGAAGTCTCCGCCTTCATCCGCAAGGCGGCTGAATACGTCCCAGTGAAGATCGCCTGTGGATCACGGGAGGCGGCTGCCTCTGCGCGGCTCGCCACCGGCGGGGCAGGGGAGATCGTCGAGATCCCGACCGGCGACATCTGGCTACGGGATACCGGCCCGATCGTGACCGGTGCCGGCGCTTCCCGCCAGGCGCAGGTGTTCCGCTTCAATGGCTGGGGCGGAAAATACCTGATGGACGGCGACACCGAGACGGCCGGCGCTGTTGCCGGCGTCGAAGGCCTGCCCATGCGCCGCCATGCCATGACCCTGGAAGGCGGCGGCATCGATGCAGACGGCGAAGGCCGTCTGCTGACAACCCGCCAATGCCTGCTCAACCCCAATCGCAACCCCCACCTTGCCCAGGCGGAGATCGAGGCGAGCCTGACAGCCGCCCTCGGCGTGGACGAGTTCATCTGGCTGGGGGATGGTCTGATGAACGATCATACCGATGGCCATGTCGATAACATCGCGCGCTTCATCGCGCCGGGCCATGTGCTTTGCCAGCATCCCTCTGATCAGAACGACCCCAATGCCGAGACCCTGCAGGAGATAGAGCGGACGCTCGTGTCCCATGGCCTGATGGTGTCGAGCATACCCTCGCCGGGCTTGGTGCACTTCGGGGATGGCGTACCGGTTCCGGCAAGCCATATGAACTTCACGATCACCAACCGCGCCGTGCTGGTGCCGATCTATGAAGACCGCTTCTCGGCGGTGGCCCTGTCTGAACTCAAGGCGCTGTTTCCGGGCCGCGAAGTCATCGGCCTGCCAGCGCGCGCCATTCTGGCGGGCGGTGGAAGCTTCCACTGCATGACCCGCGAAATCCCCGCCTGAGAAGGAGGCTCTGCCCATGACCCGCAAGATCACGCTCGCCGCCATCCAGTTCACGCCCACCGATGATGTTCAGCAGAATATCGACCGGGTTGCCGGTTTCGTTCGCGATGCCGCCGCCAAAGGCGCAGATGTCATTCTGCCTCCGGAGCTTTTCTGCGGCTATTATTTCTGCAAGACGCAGGAAGAAGAGCATTTCGCCCGCGCGATCGAATGGCAGGAGCATCCGGCCGTTCATCAGCTCTCGGAGCTTGCTGCAGAACTTGGGGTGGTTATTCCGGTCTCGATCTATGAGAAGGAAGGCCCGCTCTATTTCAACTCCATCGTGGTGATCGATGCGGATGGAACGCCGCTTGGCGTCTATCGCAAAAGCCATATTCCTGATGGGCCGGGCTATCAGGAGAAATTCTACTTCCGGCCGGGTGATACCGGCTTCCGCGTGTGGAACACGATGAAGGGCCGCATTGGCGTCGGCATCTGCTGGGACCAGTGGTTCCCGGAGGCGGCCCGCTCAATGGCGCTTATGGGCGCCGATGTGCTGCTCTATCCCACCGCGATTGGCGCCGAGCCACAGGACGCTTCCCTCGATACCGCCGCGCGCTGGCGCCGGGGCATGCAGGGGCACGCTGTTGCGAATGTCATTCCCGTCGTCGCAGCAAACCGTGTGGGCAACGAGCAGGGGCAGGTTTTCTACGGGACCAGCTTCATCACCGACGAGACAGGTGAGATCGTCACGGATATGGACCGCCATCAGGAGGGCGTGATCCTTGCCACCTTTGATCTGGACCATGTCGACCGGGCAAGGGCTGCGTGGGGTTTCTTCCGTGACCGGAGAACGGATCTCTACGAAATTCTGGTCTAGACGCCGCGCGCCGGTTCAGTTCCGGTTAGATGTGCCGAACATCCGGGCAACGCGCTCTTCAGTGTCATCATTGTCGGCAAAGATAACCGGTTCGCTGCGGCGGCGATCGCGCTTGCGCTGGTCTGCGATGCGGATTACGCCGCGTCCGGACGATTTCACATGGTATAGCTCTGCGTCGGCCTGGCGCAGCATGCCGGCAAAGCCCGTCCGGTGATCGTGGAAGGCGATGCCGATGCTCGCGCCCACGCTGATGTAATTTCCCTCATGCTGCAGGGCGGCCTGGGCCGATTGCAGGAAGGCGTTGGCCTGGGTGATGATGTCCATCCGGCTCTGCCAGTGGTATCCGAGGATCAGGAATTCGTCCCCGCCTGTCCGGAAAATATCGCCCCGGCCGCCAAAGTGCACTCGCAGCTTTTCGGCCATCGACACGAGGACGGCATCGCCAGCCGTATGGCCAAAGGTTTCATTGATCAGCCGGAAATTGTCGAGATCGATCGCGACGGCGGCGCTGTAGCGTTCGCTTGTCTGGCGGTTTTCCAGTTCGCAGATCCGGTCCAGCAGACGCCGGTTGCCAAGGCCGGTCATTGCATCTGAGTTTGACCAGAACTCGGCCTGCCGCGCCTGACCGCCCAGCACCGCGCTCAGATAGGCCAGCATGAAGGCAAAGGCGAGCGGCAGCAGGAACAGGTTGATCGGCAGATAGGGCGTCACGCCCGCCATGCGCAGGTGAATCCATACCGTTGCCAGCAGGCAGGGCAGCCAGGCGATCAACGCGCTGCGTGCTCCCGCAACCCCGCTCGATGCCATGATCGCCAACCCGGCCACCAGAATGACAGGACCTGCTCCGGTGGCGATGTAGAAGCTGGTCCGTCCGATCCAGGAGGGAAGGCCCGCGCTTATGGCGGTTAGTGTGCTGATGAAGGCAATGGCGTAGAATATACGATAAAGGCGCGGCGCCTGCTTCTCCATGCCGAGAAACACCATGATGAACATGGTGCCGAAGGCCATCATCATTGCCTGCGTGAAAAACACGATCCGGCCGAAATTGAAATGCAGGTGCATGCCGAAAATCGCGGTGACGAGCCCTGAAGAAAGCAGGATATAGATCGCCACCGAGAGGGCAAAGCAGATGTAGATGCGAAATGATCCGTTGGCTGCCGCAAACGACATGGAGCCCGCATAGACCGCAAAGGAGAGGGCAGCGCCGATAATCAGGCTCCAGATCAGCGTTTCCAAGGCGATGCGGCGCGCAAAATTGGCTTCTGAGGCAATAATCACCGGCAGAACGATCAGGGAGGAGCTGCGTACCCGGACAAAATATTCCCTGCTTTCGCCGGGGGGCACAAGCAGATGATAAGCGGGATAGGCCGCTGCGACGCCGGTGCCCGTAACCGCAACTGCAGATCCTGCAGTGCTCTGGTGCAGACTGCCGTCAGAATGTACTTCAAAAAGATCGGTGCGCTGCAGATAGGGAAACCGCAGGGCAAACTTTGCGGACTGCACATCCGAACTGGAATTCTTCAGCGCAAAGCGAAGCCATACATCGCTCTGCCAGGCGGAGAATTGGGGTATCCTGCTACTTGCTGGCTTGAAATCCAGTGTGCCAGCAGATGCGATCACATCTTCAGGCGCGCGGGCAGGGTCTATGTCCTCAGCAAACTGGAAAGTGGGGGTGAACGCCGCGTCGGTCGGCAGGCCGGCTATGTCCATCGCGCGGAGGGGTTCGCCGGCAAAGGCCGCAAGCGGTAGCAACAGCCACCCTAGCGCCGCGCAGACGGCGGTTGCCCAAAGGCCTGATTTTATCCTTAGGCAGATCATCATAAACCGCACCAGCTCCAACTCCTGGTTTATGATGAACCGGTAAATATCAAGTTGTTTTAACGCGTGAATTCTTCTCCCGAGTGCAAGAAAGTTTCAGCATATCTGCCCTGTCTGCAACAGGATGGGCCCTCGAGGGCTTAAAGACTCTTGCCGGGGGACAGGTGGCTGGCCGCCGAGACGATCGCGTCGGCATCAATCATGAAGTGCCGGTAGAGATCGGCGATTGTGCCCGTCTGGCCGAAATGCTCAACGCCCAGCGGCGTCACGGCATGGCCCTTCACGCCGCCAATCCAGGCCAGCGTTGCGGGGTGCCCGTCTGTCACTGTGATCAGCTGCGCATGGCGCGGCACACTCTCCATCAACCGTTCGATCTGGCTGAGGGCAGTCTTTTGTCCGCGCGCGCGGGCCCGGCGGGCAGCGGTCCAGCCCGAGTTCAGCCGGTCGGCAGACGTGACGGCCAGCACTCCGATATCCCGCCGGCCTTCGCCGATGCGGGCGGCCGCCTTGATGGCTTCCGGCGCGATGACCCCCTGATAGGCAATGATCACTTCGGCATTCGGGCCGGGTTTGCGCAGCCAGTAGCCGCCATCGATCACGCCCTGCCGGAAAGCGGCGTCCTCGCGGGACCAGGCGCGCACCTGCTCCACGGGCCGGGTAGAAAGCCGCAGATAGACCGAGCCGCCTGTCTCATCGCGCAGCCAGGTGCGTTCGTCCGGGTCGCCTTCGCCGTCGCGCTGCAGATAATCAAAGCTCCAGTCCATGATGATCGAGAGCTCATCAAGGAATGCCGGCTCGAAGGAAACGATGCCGTCCTGGCTCATGCCGATCAGCTGCGCGCCGATGGACTGGTGCGCGCCGCCCTCCGGGGCAAGTGTGACACCCGAAGGCGTGCCCGCGATGATGAAGCGAGCGTCCTGATAGCAGGCATAGTTCATGGCATCGAGGCCCCGGGCCACGAAGGGGTCGTAGACCGTCCCGACAGGAAGGAGCCGTTCGCCAAACAGGGAGTGGGAGAGGCCTGCCGCGCCCAGCAGCAGGAAAAGGTTCATCTCTGCAATGCCCAGCTCGATATGCTGGCCTTCCGGAGAGAATGCCCATTTCTGCGCGGAAGGAATCCTCTCCTCACGGAAGGTATCTCCCTTCGCTTCGCGGGCAAACAGGCCGCGCCGGTTCACCCAGCCGCCGAGATTGGTCGAAACCGTCACATCCGGGGAGGTCGTCAGGATGCGCTGGGAAAGGTCGCTGTCGCCGCGGGCGAGCGCGTCGAGGATCTTGCCAAGGCCCGCCTGGGTCGAGAGCATTTCGTCATCCAGAAATACCGGGCCGGGGGAGGGAACACGCGGCGCTGAATACCGGCGCGGGCCCTTGGCAAAGAAAGGCACCTGCGCGAGCGCGACCTGCAACTCGCCGGGCTCTCCAACCGTTGCAAAGGGCTCCCATTCCTCGCCGTCGGCCACACCCATGGATTTCTGGAAGTCTGCCATCTGCGCCTTGGTCATCAGGCCGGCATGGTTGTCCTTGTGCCCGGCCAGCGGCGTGCCCCAGCCCTTGATCGTATAGGCCAGGAACACGGTGGGGCGGTCATCATCCGCGCGGGAGAAGGCTTCAAGCAGCGTTTCAAGGCATTGCCCGCCCAGATTGTTCATCAGATCACTGAGCTCTGCGTCCGAGCGGCGCTCGATCAGGGCGGCCACATCTCCCTGATCGCCGAGATCATCCATCAGCCTTCTGCGCCACGCTGCGCCGCCCATGAAGGTCAGCGCCGAATAGAGAGAGTTCGGGCACGCCTCGATCCATGTTTTCAGCCGTTCACCGCCTGCTTCAGCAAAGGCCGCCCGCTGCAGCGCGCCGAAGCGCAACACTTCCACGCGCCAACCGAACGCCTTGAAGATCGCTTCGATCTTCGCCCACAGCCCCTCATGCACCACCCCGTCGAGGCTCTGGCGATTATAGTCGATGATCCACCAGGTGTTGCGCAGGCCATGTTTCCAGCCTTCCTGCAGGCATTCATAGACATTGCCCTCATCCAGTTCCGCGTCACCCACCAGCGCCACCATGCGGCCGGCGGGGCGTTTGCCTGACCCGAAATCCGTCCACGGACGGGCGATGAGGTAATCCTGAATGATCGATGCAAATGCGGTTTGGGCCACGCCAAGGCCAACCGAACCGGTGGAGAAATCCACGTCATCAATGTCCTTGGTGCGGGAGGGGTAGGACTGCGCCCCGCCAAGCCCACGGAAGTTTTCCAGCTTTTCGCGCGTCTGGCTGCCCATCAGATAATGCATCGCATGGAATACCGGCGCGGCATGCGGCTTCACGGCCACCCGGTCTTCCGGGCGCAGCACATTGAAATACAGCGCCGTCATGATCGACACCATCGAGGCGCAGCTCGCCTGATGCCCGCCCACCTTCACATCATCGTCGGCCTTCTCACGAAGATGGTTGGCGTTGTGAACGGTCCAGGCCGCAAGCCAGAGCAGGCGCTGTTCGATGGTTTTCAGTTGATCGATGGAAAGGGGCATGGATTTTGGCCATCTCGCTGGGGAAGGGCATTTCCTTCCGCCTAGTTCAGGAATGCGCGCAAGTCCATGGCCGGGTCTGATCAGCATGGCCCCTGCGGGCGTCTTGGGTTAGCCTCGGAAAAACAGGGAGGAGCGATCATGACGGATCTGGCAGAGCGCCGCATTCAGCTGGTTAAGGACCATATGGCGCTGGAGGTGACCCATGATTGGGACGCCGTCATCGCCACTTTCGAGCATCCCCGCTACGAAATGTATGGCTCCGGCAATGTGTTTGACGGTGAGGCGGCCGTGCGCGGCTATTTCGATGCTTCGCGCACGCCTTTTCCCGATCAGGGCAACGAGATCATCGCCATCGCCCATGCTGGCGATACGGTGCTGGTCGAGTTCTGGCTGACGGGAACCCATCTGGGGCCGCTGCGCCTGAAAGACAGGGTGGTGGCGCCGACGGGCCGGCGCTTCAAGGTGCGCATGGCGGCGAGTTTCGAATTTCCGCCCGGCGGCGACAAGATCATCTGCGAGCGGCCCTATTTCGATCAGGGGGCCGTTCTGCGGGCGCTGGAGCTCGCCTGAGGCATTTAGTCGAGTGAGCGGCGCGCCTTGTCGAACATGTCGGTCAGGACCGCGCCGGGGCCGTTGGCCGCCTGATGATACCAGTCGGGCATAGCCTGCAGCACGCCGGCTGCATCTGCCCAGCGGCGCACATTGGCATCAGCGGTCAACTGGAATGCCTGGCGCATATAGTTTTCATCCGCGCTGTCAAAACCGTCCGCAAGGGTGATTGAGGAGAAGCTCATCATGCTTTTCTGCACGGCCAGCATCGTGTCGAGCGATGCGGAGGTCAGGGCGAGAGAGGCGCGCCAGGGCGCCAGCCACAAGTCAAACATCGGTTTCATATCCATCAGCTTCGCTCTTTTTCTACGCCGCTATTGTGCGCCGCACAACAAATCTCATGCCAAAAGCCCGGCTCCGCCCCGTTTTCGCCGCTGAGGAATGGTCTTAATTGGCGAATATGACCGCCGACGCGCCCTTCCCGTTTGAACCTTCGCCCGCCAGGGGGCGTGTTCTCGTCTTCGATTCCGGGGTCGGCGGGCTGACGGTTGCCGGGGAAATCCGGGCGCTGGGGCCCCGGCTTTCGGTGCATTACGCCGCCGATACCGGCTTTTTCCCATATGGGGACAAGTCTGACGACGCCTTGCGCGCCCGCCTGCCGGTGGTGGCCAAGGCGCTAGTTGAGAATGTGCGCCCGGATGTGTTCGTCATTGCCTGCAACACGGCGAGTACGCTGGCGCTGGCCGAAGTGCGCGCCGCGCTGGATATCCCTGTCGTGGGCACGGTGCCGGCCATCAAGCCGGCGGCCCGGTTGACCGAGACCGGAACCATCGGCCTCCTCGCCACCCCCGGCACCATAAGGCGCGCTTACACCGCCCGCCTGATTGAGGAGTTTGCGGGCGACAAGCGCGTCATCCTGCATGGCAGCCTGGAACTGGTCAAACTCGCCGAGGCCCATGCCCGCGGAGAGGACGTGCCGCCGGAGGCCTTTGCCGCCGCGCAGGCACCCCTGTTCGAAGCGCCGGGCGGCGATGAGATTGACACAGTGGTGCTTGCCTGCACGCATTTTCCGCTGGTGCGTGGACAGCTGATCGCGACAGCGCCCCGCGCCGTCAGCTATATCGACAGCGGCGCGGCCATCGCCCGCCAGACGATCCGTGTGCTGCCTGCCAGAAACGAGTCAGGCGGACAGGGAGGCACAGCCTGCCTCACAAGTCCGCCTGAAAGGGAAGAAGCCACCGTCCGCGTCCTGAGACGCTACGGTTTTCCCGAGGTTCAGTTCGTGGCCATAGAGCCGATCGAGATGACTTCGGCGCCTTCGGCCGAGCCATAGAGCGACGGCCAGGGGCTATCCTGGACAATCGCCAGCTCGGACTCGCCAAAGCCGTTGAAGCGCGTCGCCATCGAGCGGCCATAGGCGCCGATATTGCCGATCTCGACATAGTCGCCCTCGGTCAGCCCGGCCGGCAGCCAGACCTTGTAGGGAAGCATGTCAGCCGAATCGCAGGTCGGTCCGTAGACGGTGTATTCCACCATCCGGCCCAGCTTGCGCCCGTCACCCGAGATCGCGCGCATCGGGAACACCCAGTTCTCGTGCACGGCGTCATACAGCGCGCCATAGGAGCCTTCATTGATGTAGAGCGCATCGCCCTTAACCAGATCGACGCCCACCAGCAGGCTTTCGGCTTCAGCCACCAGCGCGCGGCCCGGCTCGCACCACAGGTCAGCGTTTTCCAGAACGAACATGTTCTCGAACGAACGCATCACCATGGCGACATAATCGTCCATCGCCGGCGGGTTCTTGTCGGCATAGATGGCCGGGAAGCCGCCGCCGACATCCACGATGTCCACGGTCACGCCGGCGTCGATGATGACGCGGCTGGCATCTGCCATCGCCTGTGCCCAGGCAGAAGGCTTCATCGCCTGGCTGCCCACATGGAACGACACGCCCAGCTCATCGGCATAGCGGCGGGCAACGCTGAGGATATCAGCAGCTTCCGCGGCGCCGGCGCCGAACTTGCCCGACAGCGGCAGGGCCGATCCTTCGTTCGACACGGCAATGCGCACAAGGATCGTCAGATCCTTTGCAAAGTCGGTCGCGTCGAGAATCTTCTGCAGCTCGGCCATCGAGTCGGTGACGAAGATGCGCACGCCATGATTGAAGTAGGCGCGGCGGATCGCCTGACGCGGTTTCACCGGGTGCAGGAAAGCGATGCGGGCGTCCGGGAAGCGGCCGCGAATCAGCTCGATTTCCTTTTCGGAAGCCGCGTCAAAGCTACGGATGCCGCCTTCCCACAGCGCGTCGAGGACGTGCGGGGCAGGGTTCACCTTCACGGCATAGAAAGCCTGGGCCGGGAATTTCTCCACGAACCAGCTCGCAGCGGCCGTCACGCGCTCCGGACGGAAGCAATAGGTCGGCAGCTCGGGCTTTTGCTCGCGCGCAATATGATACGGGGTCGCGTAAGTGTGCATGACACCTAACCTCCAAAGGGCTTCAAACCAGCTTTGGGCGTTAGTACAGGGGGCCCCCCTTATCGGGTTAGCCCAGATGTCCGCCACATCGAATTTCAGGGGTCGAAATAGTGTACAATGCCCGGGCATGCAAGAAGAAATTTTGCCCGTTACATAAGCTTGTCACAAAAGGGTAACGGTGCTGCGCCAGATAGCGCTTGCAAACATGGTAAAATGGCGCTCCGAAAGCCGCGATCTCTGCGGCATTGGCGCTGTTCCCGGAGGTCTCCCGATGTTCTTTCGCCGTATCAGCCTGCTGGGCGCCGGCCTGCTTGCCCTGGCCGCCTGCAGCCAGAGCGACCTCTCGCAGCTCGATACCGGTGAGCCGGGCACCAAGCCTGTCCCGGCGATCGCGCGCGATCAGAAGATCAAGATTGTCGGGTCTTCCACGGTGGCGCCTTTCTCCCGGCCGGTTGCGGAGCGGTTTGGTGTGGTCACGCGGTTCTCGACCCCGATTGTGGAATCCACCGGCACCGGCGGCGGCTTTAAGGCCTTCTGTGAAGGCGTAGGCCCGATCACCCCTTCGATTGCCAACGCCTCCCGCCCAATGACCGATTCCGAGCGCGAGCTTTGCCGGAGAGCGGGGGTCACAGACATTACCGAAGTGGCCTTTGGCTATGACGGTATCGTGCTGGCGAACGCCAAGGGCGGCCCGGATTTCAGCATGACAAAAACCCAGATGTTCCTTGCGCTCGCCAAGGACATTCCGGACGGCAAGGGCGGCTTCATCCCGAACCCCTACACCCGCTGGAGCGAAGTCTCGCCCGAACTGCCTAACGTTCCGATCCTGGTGTTTGGCCAGCCGCCCACGTCCGGCACGCGGGACGCTTTCAACGAGCTGGGCATGGAGAAGGGCGCCCTCGGCATCCCTGAGCTGGCCGCCCTGAAAGCTTCAGATTCCGACGCGTTCAAGCTGCGGTCCCACACCATCCGCACGGATGGCCGGTGGATCGATTTCGGCGAGCATGATTCGGCGATTGTGCAGTCTCTGATGAAGTCTCCAGAAGCGCTGGGCGTTTTGGGCTTTTCCTTTCTGGAGCAGAATGCAGACCGCATCAAAGGCACGGCTTTCAGCGGCATTGCGCCCACATTCGAGAACATCAATTCCGGGGAATACGGACTTGCCCGTCTGATGTTCTTCTATGTGAAGGAACAGAACTTGCCGCTGGTCGATGGACTGGCAGAGTTCGTGGAATTTTCGGTCGATGACGGCGCCGCCGGGCCGGACGGTTATCTTCTGGAGCAGGGGCTCGTGCCGCTGCATGAAGACGAACTGCTTGAGCAGCAGCAGATCGCAGCCCGGCTTGTTGCCAAAAGCCGCGGCTACTGATCGGCCTGAGCTACGCGCCTAGAAGCCCGGCCCTGCCGGCTGCCTGCGGCGCCGGATACGGATTTTCTGCCAGAAGCGTTTACGCTCGGGCGCGGGCAGGGGCTGCAGGTTCTCGATGAACGCCTCGGCGCAGGCCCGCCAGCTATAGGTCTCCGCATAGGCCCGGCAGGTCTCGCGGCTGAGGCGCAGGCAATCAATGGCCCCTTGGCGCAGATTGCCGCCCACCGGCGTGATCGTGCCCGCGCCCGAACCAGGGATCACATCGCGCGGCCCCGTGGCATCATAGGCGGCCACCGGCGTCCCCGCGGCCATCGCTTCGAGCACCACCAGCCCGAACGTATCGGTCAGGCTGGGGAACACGAACACGTCCGCGCTGGCATAATGGGCGGCCAGGTCATCGCCGAACTTGGCGCCCAGGAACACGACATCCTTGTATTTCTTCTTCAGCTCTTCCAGCTGCGGCCCATCGCCGACGATCACCTTGGTGCCGGGCAGGTCCAGCTCGGCAAAGGATTCGATGTTCTTTTCCACCGCGACGCGGCCGACATTCAGGAAGATGGGCCGCTTCAGGCCCGCAAACGGGTCGCCCGGCGCGCCTTCCTCGATGCGTTTGGCCGGATTGAACAGTTCGGTATCCACCCCCCGGCTCCAGGAGACGAGGTTGATGAAGCGCTGCTGGCGCAGCTCGTCCAGCAGAGACGGTGTCGCCACCATCACCTTGCCCGAATATTTGTGGAACCAGCGCACGAAGGAATAGCCCCAGCTGACCGGCACCGGCAGGCGCGCCGAGACATATTCGGGAAAGCGCGTGTGATAGGCGGTGGAGAAAGGGTGTTTCTCTGTCAAGCAGACCGCGCGCCCGGCCATGCCAAGCGTACCCTCGGTGGCGATATGCACCGCGTCGGGTTCAAACTCGTCAAACCGCTCGCGGATCTTGCGGCGGGCAAACAGCGCCAGCTTGATTTCCGGATAGGTCGGCAGCGGCATGGTCATGAAACCATCCCCCGGATGCACGATCTCCCAGACATGGCCCATGGCCTCTGTCTCGGCGATAACGCGCTTCATCGTGCGTACGACGCCATTGACCTGAGGGTCCCAGGCATCGGTGACGAGCATGATGCGCATGCCGGCTCCATGGTTGTGGGCCCCCCGCGGGCCTTTCGCGGGCGCAATCTGACGGGCTTGGCGCGGGGCGTAAAGGGGGACACTGCGGCGCAGGGGTGTTTTGGGACACTCCCCCGATGGGGGTATTCTTGTCTGAAGGCTCAGGTATAAGCGGCAGAATATTGCCCCGACCTCGCCAGACGGACCCACACTATGCCCGATACCCTGCCTCAGACCGCGCTCGACTGGGATGCGCTCGACGCCCTGAAATTCGCTGATGAGGAGGCCCTTCTCGAGGGCCTGCTGAAGGAAGGAGTACTGTCGCAGCCGATCCGCGAAGGCGCGGTCCGCCGGGGCAGGGAGCTGGTCATGATCGCCCGCGCCAAGGGCCGCCGCAAAGGCATGATGGAAAGCTTCCTGGAAGAGTTCGGCCTGTCAAACTCCGAAGGCCTTGCCCTGATGTGCCTCGCCGAAGCGCTGCTGCGCGTGCCGGATGCCGAGACGAAAGACGATCTCATCGCCGAAAAGATCCGCTCGGGCGATTGGGGTGCCCATAAGGGCCAGTCCGACAGCTGGCTGGTCAACGCTTCCACCTGGGGCCTGATGCTGACAGGCCGTGTCATCGGGGCGCCGGAAAATGCCCAGAAGGGCGCGGGCAATTTCGTCTCCGGCCTCGTGCGCCAGAGCGGCGAGCCTGTCATCCGCGCTGCCATGATGCAGGCCATGCGCATCATGGGGGAACAGTTTGTCCTGGGGCGGACGGTCTCCGAAGCGCTCAAACGTGGCCGCCGCATGGTGAAATCGGGCGATGCCGCCCATTTCAGCTTCGACATGCTGGGCGAAGGCGCCCGCACCACCGAAGACGCCAACCGCTATTACAAGGCCTATCACGACGCCATCGCCGCCGTGGCAGCGGATAAAGATCCGGCGCTGCCGCCTGAGAAGGCCAATGGCGTCTCGGTCAAGCTCTCCGCCCTCCATCCGCGCTATCTCGCCGTCAAAGAAGCGCGCGTGATGGCGGAGATGTATCCGCGTGTGCTCTCCCTCTGTCAGGCCGCTGCCAAGGCAAATATCGGTCTCTGCCTGGATGCTGAGGAAGCCCACCGCCTGGTCATCAGCCTAAAGATCTTCGAGCGTCTGGCGCGCGAGCCCTCGCTGAAAGACTGGACTGGCCTCGGCCTCGCCGTGCAGGCCTACCAGAAACGCGCCCGCGCCGTGATTGAGCGTCTCGCTGCCCTGGCAAGGCAAACCAATCGCCGTTTCATGGTCCGCCTCGTCAAGGGTGCTTATTGGGACAGCGAGATCAAGAACGCCCAGGTCGAGGGCTATTCGAACTTCCCGGTCTTCACCACAAAGCAGGGTACGGATGTTCACTACCTCGCCTGCGCCAAGGCCATGCTGGAAGCCTCTCCCGCGATCTACCCGGCCTTTGCCACCCACAACGCCCACAGCCTGGCCGCCGTTGATCTGCTCGCCCAGGCGGCCGGCGTTACCAATTTCGAATTCCAGCGCCTCCACGGGATGGGCGAGCCCCTCTATGAAGCCGCGGACGCCGGAAACCGTGTGCGGGTCTATGCGCCGGTCGGCGCGCATGAAGACCTCTTGCCCTATCTTGTCCGCCGCCTGCTTGAGAACGGCGCCAACACAAGTTTCGTTCATTCCTTCCTCGATCCCGATGTGCCTGCAGAACATGTCGTCGCGGATCCCATTGCAAAGGTGGAGATCGGCCCCCGCCGCCATCCGCGCATCCCGACGCCGCCGCGCCTCTATGGCGCCGGCCGCCGCAACTCTGCCGGTCATGATCTCAGCCAGTTAGGTGTGCGTGGTCAGTTTGCGGCCGCTGTGAAAGTGCTGGATGACGGCCCGGCCTATGCAGCAGGCCCCATCGTGTCCGGAAAACCTGAAACCGGCGGCGGAGACCTCGTCCGTATGCCCGCAGAAACCGGCCGGGCGCTGGGCGCGGTGAAAGAGGCAGACACTGACGCCATCCATCGCGCGCTGGACGCGGCCACCGCCTTCCAGCCTGAATGGGACCATCTCGGCGGCCCCAAGCGCGCCGAATATCTCCACGCCATGGCAGATGTGATGGAGGCCAATGCCGCCCAGCTCATCGCCCTGATGGCGCGAGAAGCTGGCAAGACGCTGCCTGATGGCATCGCCGAAGTGCGTGAGGCGGTCGATTTCTGCCGCTACTATGCTCAGCAGGCAGAGCATGATTTTGCCGGGCCCGTGCGTCTTCCGGGGCCAACGGGTGAGACCAACCATCTCTCCCTGCATGGGCGCGGCGTCTTCTGCTGCATCAGCCCCTGGAACTTCCCACTGGCCATCTTCACCGGCCAGCTCGCCGCCGCCCTCGCCGCCGGTAACACCGTTGTCGCCAAGCCTGCCGAACAGACGGCGCTGACGGCGTTCGAGGCTGTCCGCCTCTTCCACAAGGCAGGCCTGCCGGCCGATGCGCTGCATCTTCTGCCGGGCAGGGGCGAAACCGTCGGCGCCGCCCTCACGGCAGACCTGCGCGTCTCCGGCGTCTGCTTCACCGGCGGCACCTCCACCGCGCGTCTCATCAACCGCACCCTGGCAGGCCGCGATGCCCCGATCATTCCACTGATCGCCGAAACCGGCGGCCTCAACGGCCTCTTCGTCGACACCACCGCCCTGCGCGAACAGGTGATCGACGACATGATCATCTCCGCCTTCGGCTCGGCGGGGCAGCGCTGCTCGGCCCTGCGCATCGCCTTCCTGCCGAACGCGACCGCAGACCATCTGATCGAAGGCCTGATCGGCGCGATGAATGAACTCGCCCTCGGCGATCCGGCGCTGCCGGAAACCGATACTGGCCCTGTCATTGATGCGGATGCCCGCAAGGCACTTGGGGCGCATCTGGAGCGCATGCGCCGCGAGGCAAAAATCCTCCACCAGCTGGACGCTGGAAGGATCGGCGCAGAAGGCTATGGCTTCGGTCCGGCCCTGGTGGAGCTTTCCTCGCTCGACCAGATCAGCGAGGAAACCTTCGGCCCCGTGCTGCATATCCTGCGCTATGATCCGGATAATGTCGCCGCCGTCGCCGCGGGCCTGAAAGCCAAGGGCTATGGCCTCACCCTCGGCATCCATTCGCGCCTCGAAAGCTTCCATAACGCGGTCAAAACGGCTTGCCCCGTCGGCAACACCTATGTGAACCGCTCGATGATCGGCGCCGTTGTCGGGGTCCAGCCCTTCGGCGGGGAGGGGCTCTCCGGCACCGGCCCGAAGGCGGGCGGCCCCCATTATCTCCATCGTTTCGCCACAGAGCGCGTGGTAAGTGTCAACATCACCGCTCAGGGCGGAGACCCCGAACTGCTCAGCCTGTAAGGAATATCCGATGAAACCTCTTTTCCTCACCGCATCGATCGCTGCGCTGGTGCTGGCCGCCTGCGCTCCGGCAAATGAGGCGCCCGCCGGGGATGCCGCTTCGGGAGAAGAGGCCGGGGCAGAAGAAACCGTCTCGCCTGAAAGCGCGCCGCTGCCGGTAGACCTCGGCAGCCCGGTTTTCGAGGAAACGGCGGATGATTACACCATCCGCGCCGTGGTCGATTCCCGCATTGCAGCGTTCCAGCCGGCGCTCGCGGAAGATCTGATGACTTCCGCCAAGTCCCGGCTCGAGGCCTTCAAGGCCGATGCCATCGCTGATGGCACAGCTGCGCGTGAGCGTTCTGCCGCCACAGGCGAGGAAAACTGGTTCCGCCCCTATTCGATGGAAATCCGCTTCACCCCGTCTGCCCAGGCCGGCGATGTGATCGGCATTGAGCAGTTCAGTATGGTCGACACCGGCGGGGCCCACCCCAACTACATTCTCACCGGCCTCGTGCATGAGCGCGGCGATGAATACCCCATTTCGCTGGAGGCGGTCGTCACCGATATGTCCGGCTATGGCGCCAGCCTGAAGAAGCATCTGATCGAAGCCAAATCAGAGCGCGCCTATGATGACACCCATCGGCAGAATGTGCCCGCTGAAGTCGAGGAAATCCTCGGCAGCGACGCTGAGGCGGCCAGCAAGTTCGGGCAGAACTTCACCCTTGCCCCCTCCACCGAGGCTGGCAAGTTCGGTGGCATCACCGTGCTCTTCTCGCCCTATGATGCCGGCCCGTATGCGGAAGGGTCCTATGAGATCACTGTTCCGGCGGCTGAGCTTTCCGGCAAGCTGACACCCGCCTGGGAAGGCCGGTTCGGCGGCGAGCCCGACCTGCCGGCCGAAAACCCTCAGTAACAGGCGCTGCCTAGCAGCGGCGGAACTGGAAGGTCTGGGCCCGGTCACCATTCATGCGCGAGATCGTCGCCGTCATCCGGCGGCCATCACGCGTATAGGTGATCAGCTGCGGAAAATCGTGGGAGGGATTGGCGAAGGTGATCGTGTTCCGGCCGCGGCTTGCCTCAGTGAAGGCCGAAGGCCCGAAGCCACCCGGATAGGCATTGAACGTTGCCGGCGCGCCTAGCTCGATCCGCGTCTGCTCGAAATAGGTCGCCACCTCCCCATTGAGGTTCAGCGCATAGCCGAACAGATAGCCATGCTCGGGCTTGGTCCACACTTCCTTGTAGCTGCGGTCGTCATTGCGCCAGCAGCCGCTCATCCAGTCGAGATCGTCGGCATGGGCCGCTGAAGGGGCGCTGGCACAGGCCGTCAGGCCAAGGGCGAGGGCTACAAAGGCGCGTTTCATATGTCCACCAATCTCCGGTCCGTCCGGGCCTGTCTGCTTTGCGTGCGAGCGGATCATCCGCAAGTTCCCCTTAAAGGATACCACCCCGGCGCCGGGTGTGAAGCCATGAGTGCAGCTTCTCGGGGGCGGGCAGGGGCCCTGGTCAGTCCTGCGCCACCATGAAATGCGCCGTGATGGCCGAAACCGGGTCTGCCCGGTTCTCCTGCCAGGCCTCGGCCCGGACTGATGCCATTCGCCGCCCCATCTTCATCACGAAGGCGCGCGCATAGAGATCCTTGGCATGGCCCTGGCGCAGATAGTCGATGGTGATGTTGATCGGCCTCGGCGGGCGCGGCATATCGGAAACGAGGAAAACCTGCAGCATTGCCGTCAGCTCCAGGAAAGACGCAATCGCCCCGCCATGCAGCGCGCGGATGGTGACGTTCCCGATCAGCTTTTCCTGGAAGGGCAGGATCGCCGTCATCTCGTCGCCCATCACCTCGCAGCGCATACCCAGCGTCTGCGCAAACGGCACGCGCTTCAGGATGGCGTCCACTTCATCCGCCCGCGGATTTGTCAGGTTCGGGTTCATGGCAGCGTCTTTCCTTGCGGGCTCTGAGAGCCAAAGCGCGGCTTGTTGATGGCAAAGGTGCCCGCCGATGTCGCGATCAGCCGGTCGCGCGTCTCGTGATAGGCCCAGGCGCGGGTAAAGCACACGCTTTTGGTCACCCGGTAGCATTCGGCCTCGCCGATGATGTCGAGGCCCTTTTCAGCCGGGCGCATATAGTCGATCCGCAGATCGATCGTCGCCACAAAGCGCAGCTTCGTCATTGCCGCCGTGCAGGCCATGCCGGAAAGATTGTCGAGGAAGGTGGTGATCACCCCGCCATGGATCACGCCCGTCTCCGGGTCGCCCACCAAATTCTCCGCCCAGGGCTGCAGGCCCCAGACATGCCCACGCTCCACCTTCGTCACCTGGAACCCCACCTCATTGCCCCAGGGCACGGCCGAGTTCATCAGGTCGACATGTTCGCGCATCACGGCGGCGATACGGTCGGGATCGTTTTTGTCATCATTCATAAGAGGCTTACCCCGCGTCCGGATTTGACGCTTTATCCAAGCCGGATAACATCGCACCAATTCCAAAGAAACGGCAAACGTGACCCGCCCCGGCGGAAGAGGAGACGCCCCAAATGGCATTTGACGCAGCGGCAAAGCCCAAAACATGTATCATCGGCGCTGGATGCTCCGGCTTCACCATGGCCAAGCGCCTGAAAGATGCCGGCCTGCCGTATGACTGTTTCGAGAAGTCCGACAATATCGGCGGCAACTGGTATTATAATAACCCCAACGGGGTTTCCTCCTGCTACCAGTCCCTGCACATCGACACCTCCAAATGGCGCCTTGCCTTTGAGGATTACCCGGTGCCTGCCGACTGGCCGGACTTCCCCCACCATGCCCAGCTGCTGCAGTATTTCCATGACTATGTGGACCATTTCGGCCTGCGTGAGACCATCACCTTCAACACCTCTGTCACCGATGTCGCCGACCTCCCCGGCGGGCGTTACCGCGTCACCCTCTCCACCGGCGAAACCCGCGACTATGATGCCGTCTGCGTCGCCAATGGCCATCATTGGGATGCCCGCACGCCCACCTATCCGGGCAATTTCACCGGCTACCAGGTCCACTCCCACCACTACCGCGACCCGTTCGACCCCTATGATTTCCGCGGCAAGCGCGTGATGATCGTCGGCGCCGGCAATTCGGCCATGGATATCTCCTCCGAGCTCTCCCAGCGCCCGATTGCCGGGAAACTCTTCATCTCCATGCGCCGCGGCGTCTGGGTGATGCCGAAATACATGGATGGCCGCCCCGCCGATAAGGCCGTGCTGCCGCCCTGGATGCCGCCCAGCCTCGGCCGCTCGCTGGCCAAGAAGAAGATCAAGAAAACCATCGGCAATATGGAAGACTACGGCCTGCCCAAGCCCGACCATGAGCCGCTGGAAGGCCACCCCTCCGTCTCCGGAGAATTCCTCACCCGCGTCGGCTGCGGCGACATTCTTCCCAAGCCCGGTATCGACCGGTTCGACGGCAACACCGTCCACTTCACTGATGGCACCACCGAGGAAATTGACGCCATCGTCTGGGCCACCGGCTACAACACGACCTTCCCCTTCTTCAAGCAGGATGAGCTGACCCCGAAGGACAACGTCTTCTCCCTCTACAAGCGCATGGTGAAGCCCGGCCGCGAGACGCTGTTCTTCCTCGGCCTCGCCCAGCCGCTGCCCACTTTGGTTAACTTTGCAGAACAACAGTCAAAGTTGGTGGCCGCCGCGCTGCAGGGGCGCTACGCTTTTCCTTCGCATGAGGAGATGGACCGCGTGACGATTGCCGATGAACAGGCCCATCTGGGCCATTTCTACGACAGCCCGCGCCACCGGATGCAGGTGGATTTCAATCTCTATGTCCGCGACCTGCTGAAAGAGATCGAGCGCGGGGCAAAACGGGCAAAGGTCGGCGCGTGAGGGCAGGGGCGTCCGGTCTGGCTCTGGCGGCGCTTATGCTTGCCGCCGCCTGCGCCTCCGCGCCCGCGCCCATCGATCAGCGCCCTTCCCGGGCCATTCTGCGGATGCCGCCGGTGGATTTCGGCCCGCCCGGAGACCTGCGCAATCCGCCCCAGGGCCCGTTTCAGCCAAACGCCTATCTGCGCGCCTGTCCCGGCATGCGTGTGTCCAATGCGCCGCTGATGGATGGCGAGCGCTGGTTGACCGAGTTCAAGCCCATCATCGTCGTCTATGGCGTGATCCTGGCGTCGGCGCCGGTCAATGATGTCTGTCTTTCCTCCGGCTATGGCCAGCGGGATGGGCGCCCGCATGCCGGCATTGATCTGACAAACCGCCCGCCCGGCATCGTCTATTCCGGCGCGCCCGGCCGGGTGATCGAGGCGAGGAATTCCTCCGGCTACGGCCTGAATGTCGTGCTCGATCACGGCCACGGCGTCTACACGCGCTACGCCCATCTCGATTACTTCGCCCCCGGCATCACGCCCGGCGTCTCCATCGGCTTTGGCCAGCCCGTTGGCCAGATGGGCGCCACTGGCAATGCCCAGGCCGCCCACCTGCATTACGAAATCCTCACCGGCAATATCGACAATCCCAGCGGCTCCTTCGGCCTCACCTCGCATGATCCCTTCTCCTTCCCCCCCTATGAAGGGGCGTTGCAGGCCGGATACTGATCTGCAACTCTCCCCGGCGGTGATCGGGGCAGGGGGCCGCCATGACAGGAAAATACACGCCATCGCTGATCGCGCGCGCTTATGCCGATCCGCTGTCCTGGCTCAATCTCGCCGTTGATCTTCTGCCCATCTGGGCCATCTTCCAGTTCGGCTGGGGCGCTACACCGCTGGTGGCGCTTTACTGGCTGGAAAATCTCGTCATTGGCCTCTTCGCCGCCGCCCGTATGCTGGGGGCTGGCCTCACCCAGCTCAGCAAGCGGATAATGAGCGGGGCGGCTGTCTTCTTTCTCGTGCCCTTCTTCTGCATCCATTATGGTGCCTTCTGCTGGGGCCATGGCGTCTTCATCGCAAATTTTTCGAACCAGGATATCGGCCTGCCCTCGCCCCAGGGCCTACTCGTCTGGGCGCTCGGCACGGGCCCCCACATGCTCTGGTTCCTCGGCGCCATCCTCGCGGCAAACCTCGCCGTCTTCTTGATCGATTTCATCGGCCGTGGAGAAATTACCCGCGCCAGGCTCGACGCCGAAATGACCGCCCCCTATGGCCGCATCGTCACCCTGCACGTCGCCATTATCCTGGGCGCCATGTTCGCCTTCGGCACGGAAGAGCCCCTGATGGGCGTCCTCCTCCTCATTCTCATCCGCGTCGCCTTCGGCGTTATCCTCGCCATCCGCCGCCGGATGAAACGGGATCGTCAGCTGGCGGAGGGCGTAGAATCCTTGTGACGCTTAATTTGCTGGCACCAAGTGCCGGTTGCTTGGCGGTTGCACTAAACATCTGCTAAATCGCAACGCGCAGTCAATTTATGGTTGACGCTTGCTTTTTATCATTTTTTATCCTGCTCGCGATTGGTCTTTAAGGGCGGCTTCAAGGACTTGGCTGCGCTCGCTGATGGCCAAATGCATCTAGGGGAAGGGTGGATTATGGAACTGATGAACTTATTCTGGTCCGGTCTAGAGGCCATGTCTCAGCGGTACAGCGCCATCACAATGCTTATTGGCATTATCTTGGCTGTGTTGACAGCGATTGGCTTCGTTTTCTTGGGCCAGTTTTCGAAAAGCTTTCGGCTATTTCGAAATGTCTACGCTGGCACGGAAAGATCCAGAACTTGGCTCGTCTTTCAAACGCTGTTCAGCATCGCGGTCAAGATGAAGGTCCTCGATAAAAACGAACGTCTCACTTTCTTTAAGCGCGCGAGAATGCGCTTAGAGCACGAAATTTTCAATCCGAGACCGGTCCGCAGCTGGCCCCCGCTGGATGAAGACGGAAACACAGTGCGTATCAAATCATTCACGCGGCAGGCACGCCTCGAGGAAAAGAAAGAATACAATGAGCGCCTTGCTGAATGGCGCAAAAACATGTCGTTGATTTATACGCCAGGTAAACAAATCATAGAAGTCGATGATGCGGGTGACGTCACCGGCCTTATGGAGACCATATCCAGATATTTCATTGTTGTAAGAACTGTTGATGGTGAAAATCAGCAGAAAGGCTTGGACGAGCTAAAATTCATTTGTCCAATTGAGATCAAGCAGGGCTTTGTAAGCCCACAGCACCTGCTTTCAGGCCTGCTCGTGAAATTTAACGAAAAGTGGCAAAAGATTCTGAATAAATTTAATTCCGATACGGAGGACTTTGCCAGGCTTGGTCTTCCTAACGCCAATGCGTTCGCAAGAGATTTTCGTCAGTTGCAGATGTTCATCTACAATTGTTGGCTCATGTGGGGCCCCAGTATTCCCATCTGTTCAAGCAACTGTGGTCTCTCCAAGGGCGCCTATATTTCGCTTCAATACGGCTATGGAGATGAAAACAATTCTCTCGAGATTGTTGGTGAAAGGACTTTTCTCTCTAGCAAGCTCAACAAGTTAGCTCGGGGCTCTGAGGGGGTCATGGCAATCAATGCGCGTGTTGAAGGAAGGTTGCAGCTCAGCAAGCTCTCGGATTCGAAGTTCATGGGGAACCAGTTGCCTGAGTTTATCCGGCAGTCTTGGACCGGGCTTCAAGATGAAAGGCCTGTTTTGCATTTGACGGAAACTCAGCCTACAGATCTGTTGCAATCGCCCATTGTGGGTGTGGAGAATCCAGTTGGTGATTTGCGGGCAGCGCGCGCTGATACGGTGTCCAGTTATTTCTCTTCGTATCTTTGGGTAATTTTTGTCTTGCTCAAAGAAGAACGAGGGTCGTGGTACCCAGTCAGCTCTATCCAGTGCTCTCCATTGAAACAAAAGTCAGCAAGCCCGTGGAAGGATTTTCTTCCATTTTTCGAACATGGAAATATCGCCGACGCTGAAACCTGCAATTTTTGCAAAGATCAGCTCGCGCACAAAGCCGTGCTGGGCATTATACACCTTGTGGAGAAATCCATGCAGGGTGAGGATGCAACGTTTCCGCTTAGATTTGCGTATGCATGTGCATCCGATGACCCCGGATGTTTTAATGGGCTGGAGTTTCCCAGATTCAGCGGTGGCCAATTGATATTGGAACGGATGAAAGAATTTTTGTCGAAAGAAGCCGAGAGCAATCCAATTGCGAAGCGGCTTGTTGAAGATCAGGTTATTGTTTTTGATAGCTATTCCGGCGGACATCACATGCATCCTCATTCGTCCTGCTTTCTGCCAGAGCATATCAAAAAGCACTATGACACCTTCGGCCAAAGCGAAGCCCCCTGTTAGGTTTGAGAGGCGGCGAGCGAGGCAGTTGCACCTTTGGCAAATCTGCAGAATGAATTGGGGTAAGCCGGGGTGCCTACACGTTGGGTTGCCTCACGTGCCAATTCCCCCAATTGACGCCCGCGCCCCGCTCCCCCATCCCTCTCCCTCCGCCACAGGGAGCGCGCCATGAACCCCATCCTGATCCTTGACTATGCTGGCATCGCCGTCTTCGCCGCCACCGGCGCGCTGGCCGCTTCGCGCAAGCAGCTCGACATCATCGGCTTCCTGTTCTTCGCCGCCTTTACCGGGGTAGGGGGCGGCACGGTGCGTGATCTCATCCTCGATGTCCCCGTCTTCTGGGTGGTCAATCACGACTATCTGATGATCTGCCTCGTCACCGCCGTGCTGGTCTATTTCACCGCCCACCTCTTCGAGTCCCGTTTCAAGCTCCTCCTCTGGCTCGATGCCATTGGCCTTGGCGCTTATTGCGTGTTCGGCGCATGGAAGGCGCTGGAGGCAACCGGATCTCCCGTCATCGCCGTGGTGATGGGCGTCATCACCGCCAGCTTCGGCGGCATCCTGCGCGACCAGCTTGCCGGCGAGCCCTGCATCCTCCTGCGCCCGGAAATCTACATCACCGCGGCGCTGGCCGGCGCGGCCACCTATACCGGGCTGCACCTGGCCGGGCTTTCCGTCATGGTCGCCGCCATCCCCGCCGCGCTTGTCGCCTTCGCCATCCGGGGCGGGGCCATGAAGTTCGGCTGGTCCATCCCCGGCTATAAAAGCCGCCCAGGCCGCCCATCGGACGAAATCCTATAGGCAATACGTAATTCTCCGGACTTGCGCCTTTCGGGCGCAATGTGTCCCATCCTGCGCTGGGAGGGGTTCATGGATTGTCCCGCTCGGGCCGCGATATGGCCTGTGTCGGGCGCGGGCAGGGCGGAGATTGACCAGTGCCGGACGCATGGCTGCTCTACGAGATCGCAAAGTTGACGCGAGATGACGCCGGGTGCAGTGTCAGCCCACATCACTCGGGAAGACCCTCCATGGCCGATACCACACTCCCCGCCCCCCTCTCCGGCAAGCGGGCCAGCACCAAGGCTGCCAACCGCCGCGCCATCCTGCAGGCCGGCCGCCAGGTCTTCGCCCGCATCGGGTTTGAGGCCACCACGGTGCGCGACATTATCCGCGAAACCCAGCTCGCCTCGGGCACTTTCTACAATTATTTCAAGTCGAAAGAGGAGGTCTTCCAGGCCATCGCCGAAGATTCCACCCAGCGTTTCCGCGACCGGCTGGCCGATGTCCGCGCCCGCGCCGAAAGCCTCGAAGACTATATGGAACACGCCTACCGCGCCTATTTCGGCTTCATCGCGCGGGAGAATGAAGAGGCCATCGACAATGGCGCCCCCCATATCGCCCTGATCGGCGTGCGTGTCGATACGCCCGAAATGCAGGCCGTGGCCCAGGAAATCCGGGCAGACCTGGAGCACATCCTTGAAAAACAGGGCATCAAGCCGACTGTCGACACCGAATATCTCACCGCCGCTGCCATCGGCATCGCCCGCGAGATGGGCGACTATATGCTGAAGCGCCGGCCCATCGATGTCGAAGGCGCCACGCATTTTGCCTGCACGCTGCTGCTTTCAGGCATGAAAACGCTCGACGCGCAGAGATAAGTCTCCCGCCGCCGGGGAACCCCTTGGCGGCGGGCGAAAATGCCGTCACCTTCTTGCCCCAGAGAGACAAGAGGGAGGAAGTTCCATGAGCCTTCAGCGCGTGATCGCCAAGGCGATCGCCAGCCTGCCCGGCGGCATGATCGTCAATATGGCCGGCGGCAAGCCCGTGACCGTCGAAGGCCGCACGCTGGAGCCACAGCTCCAGCTCGTCGCCTGGAACGGCCGCAACGCCCCGCCCATGTCCACCCTCCCGGCAGAGCTGGTCCAGCAGGCGGTGAAAGCCCAGCTTGCCCTCTTCCAGGACAAGCTGCCCGGCGGCGTCGGCGTTGAGGAGTTCACCATTCCGGGGCCGGACGCAAACGAGATCCCCGTGCGCCTCTATACGCCCGCCTCGCAGGATCCGCGTCACCCCCTGATCGTCTATTTCCATATGGGCGGCGGCGTCATCGGAGACATGGATACCTGCCACGCCTTCTGCGGCATGCTCGCCCAGGGCGCCCAGGCGCCTGTCCTCTCGGTCGATTATCGTCTGGCCCCTCCGCATATCTATCCGGCAGGCCTCAACGATTGCTTTGCCGCCTACAAATGGGGCGTGGCGAATGCGGAGAAATACGGCGCCCCCGCGGGCAAGGCGGCCGTCGGCGGCGACAGCATGGGCGGTAACTTCTCCGCTATCATCAGCCAGCGGATGAAACGGGAGGGCGGCCCGATCCCCGCGCTCCAGCTGCTCATCTATCCGGCCATCGACATCTCGAAGCACTATCCCTCCAAGACCGCCTTCGGAAACACCTTCTCCCTCAGCCAGGACACGATGGACTGGTTCATGAAACAATATCTGCCCGAAGGGTTTGACTATACCGACCTCAACGTCTCGCCCGGTCAGGAGCAGGATCTCACCGGCCTGCCGCCTGCCGTCGTCATCACCGCCGGGCATGATCCGCTGGTGGATGAGGGGGATGAATATGCCGAGCGCCTGAAGGCCGCCGGCGTGAAAGTGAAACACAAGCGCTACGACACGCTCGCTCACGCCTTTACCGCCTTCACCTTCCTCTCGCCAGGCTCGCGCGCGGCCTGCGCCGAAATCGCCCGGATGGTTCATGATATGTATGCGGCCAAAAAATAATGAGATCTCTTGTTGTCAGTGAACTGGCCCCCGACTTCGCTGGTACGGGCCTGAAAGAAGTGCCTCTGCCTCAGCCCAAATCGGGCGAGGTGCGCGTGGCCATAAAGGCCGCCAGCCTCAACTTCCCAGACCTTCTGATGACGGAAGGAAAATACCAGCTGAAGCCGGAGCTTCCCTTCACCCTCGGCATGGAGCTTGCCGGCGTGGTCGACGCTGTGGGGGAGGGGGTAGCGGAGTTTCAGCCCGGCGATGAAGTCGCCGGGGGCAGCCGCATCGGCGCCTTCGCAGACTACATCGCCATGCCCGCCGCCGGCCTGCGCAAAAAGCCCGCCGCGCTTACTTTCGCTGAAGCCTCAGCCTACGGCGCGGCCTATCTAACTGCCTATGTCTCTCTCGCCATACGCGGCAATCTCCAGCCGGGCGAAACCCTGCTTGTCCACGGCGCCAGCGGCGGCGTCGGCATGTCGGCAGTTGAGGTCGGCAAATTGCTCGGCGCCACCGTCATTGCCACCTCGGCCTCGGATGAAAAGCTGAAAGTCGTGAAGGCGCGCGGCGCCGATCACGTCATCAATGTCACGCACGGCTTCCGCGAAGAGGTCAAGGCGCTCACCGGCGGGCGCGGGGCAGATGTGATCTACGATCCGGTCGGCGGCGATGTGTTCGATGAAAGCGTGCGCTGCATCGCTTTTGATGGCCGCCTGCTCGTCATCGGCTTCACCTCGGGCCGCATCCCCACCGTCAGTGTGAACATGCCGCTGATCAAGGGCTTCTCCGTCGTCGGCGTCCGCGCCGGTGAATATGGCCGTCAGTTCCCGGAAAAAGGCCGCCAGAATCTCGAAGCCATCTGGAAATGGGCCGAGGAAGGCAAGGTAAAGCCCTGCATTCACGCCGAAGTCCCCCTGGCAGACTGGCGCCGCGCCTTCGACATGATGCGCAGCCGGCAAGTTGTCGGCAAGGTCGTTCTGGTGCCTTGATGCACCTGCCCGATCCAACAAAAATCCGGCCAAACCTGCCGGCTTATTCTCCGGCGTCCATTGCCAGGATGATCTGGGCATAGCCCGTGGCCAGCCGGCCCATATTCTCCACCGCCAGGCGTTCGTTCGTGCCGTGAAATCCGGTCAGATCGTCGGGAGACATGATCGCCGGGGCAAAGCGATAGACATTCGGCGTGATGGCGCTGGCATAGCGCGCATCCGTCGCCCCCAGCACCAGGCCCGGCGCCGCGGGCGCGCCGCCAGACGTTGCCTCGGCCACGCTGGCCAGAACCGCATAGGCAAGATTGTCCGTAGGCGAAACCGGCGAAGCGCCCTCACCGCGGATGCCCTGTTGACCAACCTTGATTTCGATGCCCTCGATCCCGGCGGTCACCGTGCGGACATGTTCGATAATGTCCTCTTCGGTATTGTTGGGGTGTATACGGAAGTTCACCATCGCGCTGGCGCGCTGGGCCAGAACATTTTCCTTCGCCGATCCCGCCAGCATCGTTGGGGCCGTGGTCGTACGGATCATCGCATTGCCCGCCGCAATCCCACTCATCTGCTGATCGATCATGCCCTCAAAGAGCCAGAGATTGGCAAACGCCATCTTCTGCATGAAGGGCATGTCATTGGCCGCAGAGCGGAAAAGGTCAGACACCGGAGGTTTGCTGAAATCCGCTTTCATCTGATTGTCGTCCAGCGCCACCACCGCGCGGGCAAGGCGCACGGCTGCCGAATCACGCGGCGGCGTGGAAGAATGCCCACCCTCGCCGGTGGCGATGATTTCCAGCGTCAGATATCCCTTCTCGGCAATCCCGATGAACCCCATCGGCTTGCCTGTCAGCGGGGAGGGGTCAACGATCATGAAGCCTTCATCCAGCGCCATTTCCGGCTCGACGCCGCGCGATTTGAGCAGGGCAATGCCCGCCTCCGCGCCTGATCCGGAAACTTCCTCGTCATGGCCGAACATCAAATACACGGTGCGGCGTGGCTCGAAGCCTGATGCGGCCAGCGCCTCGGCCGCTTCCATCAGCGCGACCAGCGAGCCTTTGTCGTCAATCGTTCCGCGCCCATAGATGTAGCCGTCCACGATATCGCCATCGAAAGGCGCGCCCGTCCAATCGCCCTCGGTGCCGATATTTACCGGCACCACATCCTGGTGCGCCATCAGAAGAATTGGCTTCAACGTGGGGTCAGATCCGGCCCAGGTGTAGAGCAGCGTCAGCGTGCCGGGCACCAGTTCCTTTTGCATTGCAGCATGCGCGGCTGGGTAGGTCTCATCCAGCCATTGATGAAGCTGGATCCACGGTTCCTCCTGACCCGGACGAGGATCGCCGGGGGCCACTGTGATGGTGCGGAAGCGGATCGCGGCTGAAAGATTTTGTGCGCCGCGTTCAGAGGAAATGGCCGGTGCTTGCGGAAGCTCAACCCGCCCGCCAACCGGCTCGGCGCCATAGCTTGCCGTGCGGAACAGGACGACGGCAACGATGATGCCGATGATGGCTCCGAGGCCGATCACTATGTTGCGGATCATGGCGCCGCATCCTCCCTCTGCTTTTGGCGCTGCAGTTTGCGTGGCATCGCCGCCACGTCAAGCGACCGGACAGTTAAAAATTGACTTGGCCGTCACCTTCGCCCAAGGCACTGTGCGCGGCATGTCCCAATCACAGTCAAAGCGTTTGTCGTTTCCGCGCGTACTGGCGTTCGCGTCCCTCAGTATACCCATCGCCGGTGTCGGGTTGCCTCTGGGCGTATATCTCGCCCCGCTCTACGCCAATGAAGCGCCCCATGGCGTTGGCCTCGGCCTGGAGCTGACGGGTCTCCTGTTCATGCTCCTGCGCTTCTGGGACATCGTGACCGATCCGGTCATGGGCTACATGGTCGACCGCTACCGCACGCCGCTCGGCCGGGTGCGCCACTGGATCATCCTGTGCGTTCCGATCCTCGGCATCTCCACCTTCTTCGTCTACATGCCGCCTGTCGGGGCCGGTCCGGGCTATTTCATCGGCTGGATGCTGGTCTTCTATGTCGGCTTCACGCTGCTGCAGACGTCGCGCTCCTCCTGGGTGCCGGCAATCGCGAGTGACTATGACGACCGCTCGCGCCTCTTCCTCTGGCCGGAGATCATCTCGGTCTTCTCGATGCTCATTCTGCTCGCCGTTCCGCTGATCCTCTCCACCCTCGGCGTGGAGGCAGACCGGTTTGGCCAGGTGGCCGTGATGGGCTGGATGATGATCCTCACCTTGCCGGTTGCCGCCGCGCTCTCCTGCTTCTTCGTGCCGGATCCGCGCCTGCGGGGGGAGTCAAAGTCTGTCGAGAAGTTTGAAATCCGCCCACTGATCGAAGCCCTGCGCGGGCCGATGTTCAGCCGCCTGGTGACCATGGAGTTGCTCGTTTCCACGGCCATCTCGGTGACGGCGGCAAACTTCCTCTTCGTGGCCGAATATGCCTTTGGCGCAAACGACGCGCAGACCAGCATGACGCTGATGCTGTTCTTCGTCATGGCGATCCTCGCCTTGCCCTTCTGGCTCTGGCTGGCGAAGAGGACGGAGAAGCGCAACGCCTTCTTCATTGCCACCACCTTTTCCGGCGTTGCCTTCATCGCCTTCATTCCGCTGGCGCCCTTCGGCAACTTCACCACCTTCCTGATTGCGTCTCTGATTGCGGGCATTCCGTTCAGCGCGCCGATCTTCCTGTCGCGCGCCATGACGGCAGATGTGGTTGAGTGGCAGGCCGCCCAGACCGGCGAGAACCGGGCGGGAAATTTCTACGCCCTGCTGACCAGCTTCAACAAAGTTGGCTCCAGTCTTGCCTTCGGCGTGGGGTATTTCCTGGTTGGCCGGATTGCGGGCTTCCGTCCAGGGCAGGAGAATTCGGACGGGGCAACCTTTGGCCTCGTCTTGGTGTTCGGTTTCCTTCCCGGGCTTCTCTATCTGCTGGCCGGCCAGCTGGCGCGCCGGTATCCGCTCACCCGCGCCGTGCAGGAAGAAACCGCCCGCAAGCTGGAGGGCCGTGTCGAGATTGCCTCGGGCCCGGCAGAAGGCACCGCGGGCAGCTAAGCTCAGAAACCGCCGCCCTCGGCCAGCCATTCCTTCTCCGCGTCAGTGCTTTCGCGGCCCACAGCCTTGTTGCGGTGCGGGAAGCGGCCAAAGTCGGCTATCACCTCGAGATGTTGCTGGGCATAGTCGCGCGTGGTCTTCGTGAAGTCTCGGAACGGGCCGCGTGCCTCGTCTGCCAGGCGGGTGAAGAGGGCCACCGACTGCTCCTGATCGCCCATCGCTTCGGAATGTTCCAGCGGCAGATAGAAGAAAACCCGCTCGGTCTCGGAAAGTGAGCTGTCTTCCCCGGCGGCGAGGCCTTCCTTGCACAGATGAAGCGCCAGCATGTCCTGCGCAAAGGCGCGCGGGCTGCCCCGGAAGATGTTGCGGCTCATCTGGTCCAGCACGATGATTGCCGCCAGGCGCTCACGTGCCCCGCGCGCGGCCCAGTCATGCGCCAGCGGCCCGGCCGACAGCGTTTCCAGCAGCGGCTGGAACTGCGCGGTCAGCAACCGGTCAAAGGCTTCCCCGCCATTGAACCAGAGCGGGGCATGGGTCTCGAGCACGTCGGGGGACGAAGCCGATCCGCCAAACCAGAAGCCGTGGACGGTCGCGGGGGAGGGAAGGGCGATCATGCGGCAGGCCTCCGGGCAACAATCATATAATTGACGCTGGTGTCCCCGGAGAGTTTCCACGCGCCGCTCAGCGGCTGAAAACTCACCCCGATGGCCGGCTCGGTTTCCAGGCCGGCGCGTTCCAGCGGCCCGGTCACCTCTTCAGGCGCCAGGAACTTCGACCAGTCATGCGTGCCCGGCGGCAGCCAGCGCAGGATGTATTCCGCGCCGATGACCGCCGTGGCGAGCGCCTTGGCGGTCTTGTTGAGCGTCGCGACAATCATCAGCCCGCCGGGGCGCACGAGGCGCGCGGTATCCATCAGGAACTGCGCCGGGTCGGCCACATGCTCGACCACTTCCATGTTCAGCACGATATCGAACGCCGCCTCGCCAGCGGCCAGCAGGCCCTCCGCAGTGCCGGCGCGGTAGTCGATTGTGAGCCCCTGTTCGGCGGCATGGGTGAGGGCGGTCTTGATGTTGGCCTCGGAGGCATCCACCCCGGTCACCAACGCGCCCAGCCGCGCCATCGGTTCAGAGACGAGGCCCCCGCCGCAGCCGATATCGAGCAGGCGCAGCCCTTCCAGCGGGCGCAATTGCCGGGGCGGCAGGCTGAAATGCTGCTCGGCCGTCTCCCGGATGAACCGCAACCGGGTGGGGTTGAACCGGTGGAGCGGCTTGAACTTGCCGTCGGGGTTCCACCAATCTGCTGCCATGGCCGAAAATTTTGCAACTTCCGCGGGGGCTATGCTGGGGGTCACCGGCGGGGCATCAGACGCGTCAATTGTTCTCGCCATTGTTTAGCAATCCTGTTTGATCCCGGCCGAACTTTCTTCTAGAGGGGCCGATAAATGAGCGGGCCTCAAGGGGCCAGAAGGTATTTGGGGCGAAATGGCGCGGACAGTACTCAAATTCGGCGGCACCTCGGTCGGCGATCTCGATCGTATTGCGAATGTGGCGGAGATCGTAGCCGCGCGGGCGGCGAAAGGCGAGAAGATGGCTGTCATCGTCTCGGCCATGTCGGGCGAGACCAACAAGCTCGTCGCCCTGGCAGACGGCGCTGCCGGCAAGGATCTGCCCCGTCACCTCTATGACGACGAGTATGACGTGGTCGTCGCCTCTGGCGAGCAGGTGACCGCTGGCCTCCTCGCGCTGGCCCTGCGCCGCCGCGGACTGAAAGCCCGGTCCTGGCTTGGCTGGCAGCTCCGCCTGAAGACCGATAACAGCCATGGCCGCGCCCGCATCATGGGCTTTGACGACAGTTCGCTGCCTGATTCGGTCGACAGCGGCGAAATCGCCGTGGTCGCTGGCTTCCAGGGCGTGACCGACGAGTTCCGCGTCACCACGCTCGGCCGGGGCGGGTCTGATACCAGCGCCGTGGCCGTCGCCGCCGCCCTCGGCGCGCAGGTCTGTGACATCTATACCGATGTGGACGGGGTCTACACCACCGATCCCCGCATCGTTCCCAAGGCCCAGCGCATCGACAAGATTTCCTATGAGGAAATGCTCGAAATGGCCTCGCTTGGCGCCAAAGTGCTTCAGACGCGCTCGGTCGAGCTGGCGATGAACCATGGCGTGCCGGTGCGCGTGCTGTCCAGTTTTGTGAAACCCGGCGAGGAGAGCCCCGGCACCCTCGTCTGTTCAGAGGAAGAGATCGTGGAAAAACAGGTCGTCAGCGGCGTTGCCTATTCGCGGGATGAGGCCAAGGTCACGCTGTATGGCGTGCCCGATAAGCCCGGCTCCTCGGCCAAGATCTTCTCCGCGCTGGCCCGCGCTGGCGTGAACGTGGACATGATCGTCCAGGCGTCCTCGCGCGAAGCCTCCAAGGCAAACCTCGTTTTCACCTGCACCGATCGCGACAGCCCGTTTGCGCGCGAGACGCTGGAGAAGCTCCAGGCCGAAGTCGGTTACGAGCGGATCGAGGTTGCCCGCGACGTGTCGAAAATCTCGATTATCGGCGTTGGCATGAAGAGCCATACCGGCGTTGCCGAAAAGATGTTCACTGCCCTCTCCGAGAAAGGCATCAACATCGATGTCATCGCCACTTCCGAGATCAAGATTTCCGTTCTGATCGCGGCGCCTTATACAGAATTGGCGGTCCGGGCACTTCACACTGCATTCGGGCTGGACGCAGACTGACGGGTCACCGTAGACCGGGGGAACATGCCGTATAACCTGCCGGCCACCCGAGTTCTGATGAACAGCCTTCGCCAGGTTATGGCGGAGGATGGAGAGACCCGTTCGCGCCTTGATCAGGTCGTGCATCTGATCGCGTCCACCATGGTCGCCGATGTGTGCTCGATCTACCACCGTGAAGCCGACGGCACCCTGCTGCTGATCGCCACCGAAGGTCTGAAGCCTGAAGCCGTCAACAAGACGCGCATGGGCTCAAGTGAGGGCCTTGTCGGCTATGTCGCCCGAACGGCCGAGCCCATCGCCATCGAGGACGCCCCGCGCCATCCGGCCTTCTCCTATCGCCCGGAAACGGGGGAAGACCCGTTCCATGCTTTCCTGGGTGTGCCGATCCTGCGCACCGGCGGGGTGATCGGCGTCCTCGTCGTCCAGAACCGCACCGAGCGGGTCTACCGCGATGAAGAGGTCGAAACCCTCCAGACCATCGCCATGGTGCTGGCCGAGATCGTCCACCGGATCAGCGAAGACCAGTCCAGTGCCCAGCCTGACCGCCGCGCGCGCGGGCAGAATGGCGGCAATCTGCGCGGGCGTATCTTCTGCGAAGGCCTCGGCTATGGCCGCGCCGTGCTACACGATCCGGTGGTTCCCGCTGCCCGTTTCTTTGCGGCAGACCAGAAACAGGAAGCCCTCCGCCTGGAGCAGGGCCTGAAAGATCTGCGCGCCAGCATCGACCGGATGATGCTGATCGACGGGGCCGCGCTGGGTGAAGACCCGCGCGATGTGATGGAGGCTTACCGCCTCTTGGCGCATGACACGTCCTGGGCTGAAAAGCTGCAGGAGGGCGTGCGCTCGGGCCTGTCTGCAGAAGCCTCGGTCGACCGGGCCCGCCGCGAACACCGCGCCAAGCTGCAGGCCGCACGCGATCCGTACCTGCGCGAGCGGCTGCATGATCTGGAAGATCTCGACAACCGCCTGCTGCGCGTTCTTGGGGGGGAAGAAAGCAAGCCCCAGATTACCGGCGAGAGCAGCGTGCTCGTGGCCCGGCGCCTCGGCCCGGCAGAGCTGCTGGAATATGCCAAGCTGGGCCTCAAGGGCATCCTGATGGAAGAGGCCGCCGCCTCCTCCCATGCCGCGATCGTGGCGCGCGCACTGTCCATTCCCGCCATCGGCGGCATTGAGGGGCTGACCACGCTGATCGAGCAGGACGATTATGTGATCGTCGATGCCGAGCAGGGGCAGGCGCATATCCGCCCCGATGATGCGGTGTATGACGCCTACAAGTCCCGTGTGGCGCTGCGCTCGGAGCGTCAGGCCGTCTATGCCAGCCTGCGTGGCCTCCCGGCGCAGACGAAAGACGGCAAGACCGTTTCGCTGATGCTCAATGCCGGTCTCGATCTTGACCTCGACATGATGGATCAGGCCGGGGCAGACGGCGTTGGCCTCTTTCGCACCGAGTTCCAGTTCCTCGTCTCCGAAACCCTGCCGCGCCTGGAAGATCAGATCGCGCTCTACCGCCGCGTGCTGGACCGGGCAGCGGGCCGGCCCGTCATCTTCCGCACGCTCGATCTCGGCGGGGACAAGGTGCTCCCCATCCTCAACCAGCTGCGCGAGGAAAATCCGGCGCTGGGCTGGCGGTCGATCCGGTTTGCGCTCGATCACAAGGGCCTTTTCCGCCGCCAGCTGCGTGCGCTCGTCCGCGCGGCGGGGGAGGGGGCGCTGACCGTCATGTTCCCGATGGTCACCACTCCGGAAGAGTTCCGCGAAGCGCGCGCCTTGCTCGAGGAAGAAGTGGCCTGGACCCTGAAGCGGACCGGCCAGAAGCCTTCGAAGCTGGAAATCGGGGTGATGCTGGAAACGCCCGCCCTTGCCTTTGCCTTGCCGGATCTCGCCGGGGAGGTCGATTTCCTGTCGGTCGGCACCAACGACCTGTTGCAGTTCTTCTTTGCCGCTGACCGGATGACGCCGTCTGTGTCAGACCGGTACGCCCTGATCAGCCCGTCGGCGCTGCGTTTCCTGCGGATGGTGGCGGAGACCTGCCAGACCGCCGGTATCCGGCTGTCGGTCTGCGGTGAGGCGACAGCCACGCCGCTGGCGGCCTTCTGCTTTGCCGCTTTCGGCTATACCAGCCTGTCGATGTCGGCCTCCTCGATCGGCCCGGTCAAACAGGCCCTCCGCTCCATCGATCTGGCAGGGTTCCGGCGCGGGCTGGATCAGGCCCTGAATGAACCAAACGACGCGTTCCGTAACCAAGTGTTAAGGATAGCACTGGAGCATGGGGCGGATATACCGGACGCCTGAAGCCGGATTATGACGGGATGATGGCGGATTTTTCTTGGCCTGGACCGTTTTTTGCCAAATTTGACACCCATATGGCAGCGGTCGAAGAGACTGGTAGAATATGGCACACATCATGACGCCTGAACCGGTAGAGGACGGACAGAAGTCCGAAGCAACTGTGGCTGAAAACGGAACGGACCGTTCTAACGTTACGCCCATCTCGCCGCGCGCCGCGCGGGAGCTGGAAGTGCGCGAGGGCCGTGTCCGCGCCGAAGAGATTTTCCGCACCGCCGAATATGAAGGCGAAGCCCTTCGCATGGGGCAGGTGCTGCGCCGCGTCCGCGAATCCCTCGGCTTCCAGCTGACCGACATCGCCAAGGAAACCCGCATCCGCGAGAATTTCCTCATGGGGATCGAGCGGATGGAGGTGCAGTCCATCGCCCCGGGCTATCTGAAGGCCTATCTGCTGACTTATGCGCGCTATCTGGGCCTGCCCGAGCAGGAAGTGGTGCAGCGCTACACCCGCGAATGTGGCGGCGTGGATGAGGTCAAGACGGCCGCGCCGGTGCCCAAGATCGGCCAGATCCAGAAACAGCGCACCAAATGGCCGCTGATCGTCGCGGGCGCGGCCATGCTGGCTGCTGTCATTGCGGCAGGCGTCACCGCCATGGTGATGATGAACAATGCCCCCGAGGAGCCCCTGAGCGAGGCCCCGGTGGCCGTTTCCGGCGCGCGGGACAGCCTGTTTGACAATGTGCGCACTGAAACGCGCCCGGTGGTCGATCTGCCGCTGGAGGTCGTGGCCGTCCGTCAGGGCTGGCTGGAAGTGCGCGGCGCCGATGGCACCATCTTCCTCAGCCGCACGCTGGCGCAGGGCGAAACCTTCTTCCCGCGCCTGAATGCCGGCTGGACCGTATCGGCCCGCAATGGCGGTGATTTCGAGTGGCGCGTCGGCGATGTCGTGGTCGGAACCGTAGGTCCGGAAGGCGCGCAGGTTTTCTCCCTGGCGGTTGATGAGCAGCTGCCGCGCGCCGCCGAACTTCTGGCGCCGCCGGAAGTGGCTGCCACCGAGAGCACCAAGGCGACACCTTGAGGCCTTTACGGCGCGCGTTCCACGCGCCACATCTGGCCTGATCTCATCTGCCGATGAGCCCAAGCCCGTGCGAGACGCCTCATGAGCCACAATCCGATCCGTCCCTGGCGCAATATCGAGCGCCGCAAGTCCCGTCAGGTGCGGGTGGGGAATGTGCTGGTGGGCGGGGACGCGCCCATCGCCGTGCAGACGATGACCAACACCCCGACCGAGGACGCGGCCGCCACCATCGCGCAGATCCTGCGCTGCGCCGAAGCGGGCGCCGACATCGTGCGCGTCTCCTGCCCGACCGAAGAGTCGACGCAGGCCATGCGCGAGATCGTCAAGGCGAGCCCCGTGCCGCTCGTGGCCGACATCCATTTCCACTACAAGCGCGGCATCGAGGCGGCGGATGCGGGCGCGGCCTGCCTGCGGATCAATCCCGGCAATATCGGGTCGCCCGCGCGCGTGAAGGAAGTCGTCGCTGCGGCGCGCGCCAATGGTTGCTCAATGCGGATCGGCGTCAATGGCGGCAGCCTTGAGCGCCACCTGCTGGAGAAATATGGCGAGCCTTGCCCGGACGCGATGGTGGAAAGCGCGCTTGATCACGCGCGTATCCTGGATGATCTCGGCTTCCATGATTACAAGATCTCGGTGAAGGCGTCGGACATGTTCCTCACCGTCGCCGCCTATCAGGCGCTTGCCGAAGCCACCGATGCGCCGCTGCACCTTGGCATCACCGAGGCGGGCGGCCTTCGTACGGGTACGGTCAAATCCTCGATCGGCATGGGCGCGCTGCTCTGGGCCGGCATCGGCGACACGATCCGCGTCTCGCTTTCGGCTGAGCCGGAAGAGGAAGTGAAGGTCGGGTTCGAGATGCTGAAATCCCTCGGCCTGCGCACACGCGGGGTCAACATCGTGGCGTGCCCGAGTTGCGCGCGCCAGGGCTTTGACGTAATCCGCACGGTCGAAACGCTGGAGAAGCGGCTGGCGCATATTTCCGAGCCGATTTCGCTCTCCATCATTGGCTGCGTGGTCAACGGCCCCGGCGAAGCGGCGATGACCGATCTCGGCTTCACCGGCGGCGGCAAGGAAAGCGGCAAGATGTTCGTCAACGGACGGGCTGACCATAACGTCTCGAACACCGATATGGTGGAACACATCGTCAAGCTGGTAGAGGAAAAGGCCGCTCGCCTCCAGGCTCAGCGCGAAGCCGAAACAGCAGAAGTGCCCGCCGAATAAAAGTCAGGTCAGAGCGGCGCGCAGCGGCTTGCCGGGATCAGTGCGGCGGCCGCCTCATAGGCCGCCTGTGAAGGCGCCAGCCTGCGGATCAGGGCAAGGGCCTCGGGCTTTGACACGATCACCTGCTCGGCCTCACCATACTGGTAGAGATCCTGCCCCTCCAGGGCCACGATCACCCGGCGAATGCCCGGCGTGCCCTCTGCCCGCGCATCCAGAGAGCCGGCATAGACATTGTCCGTATCCGCCTCAAAGATCGAGAGCGAGCCATATTCCGGCCAGGCTGGCACGGAAAGCTCCACCGGCCCGTTGGAGAGGTCAATCAGGCAGATGGCATAGGCCAGATCGGGGGAGGGGCGCACCACGGGCTGGCTTTCCGGGGTAACACGCGGGCTCATCGCCCAGGCATGCACGGGCATGCCCCGCTCGACCATCTGTCCACGGACCGTGGACATGATCTTGCCCGGCAGGGCGCTGAGCACCACGAAATGCGCAATCAGAAAGGTGATGGCAAAGGCGGCAAGCCCGGTGAGGAAGGCACGCATCAGGCAGCCCCTCCGCAGGAAAGGCGTTTGATAACCGGCGCGGGCAGCACGTCCTCAGGGGTCGCGATCAGCTCCGGCGTGGGTTTGTAGATGCGCAGCATCAGATCGAAGGTGCCGGCATTCTGGCTGGACACCCAGTTCCCGGTCTCCGGCCCATCCGCCGCCACGGTGAAGGACCAGGCGCTGCCGTCGCTGGTGGCTGCCGCCTTGGTCTTGTCGAAGGAGGGGGCGTTGTCCTTGTTGAGCGGCAGGTAGCTCTGGGCATCATAAAGCGTAACCGACCACCAGAGCCCCGGCATGTCGCCGCCGCTCACTTCATAGCGGCAGTCTTCGGAGAGACGCTGGCCGCCTTCATCGACGCCCTTGGTGAAATAGACCGCTTCTTCCTTGGTCAGGGCCAGGAGGCCGTGGCGGGCGACCCGCGCCCGCGTCCAGGGATTGGCCGCCGTGGACCCGATGGTCCAGTCGCTTTTCCAGCCGTTTACATTGATCTCATCGCTGAAACCCGCGCCCGCGCCGAACATGCCAGCCGCAAAGAGAGCCGTAACCGCCCCCGCCGCCAGGCCCAGCACACCACCAATCAGAAGAACCACAATCCGCATCCGGTCACGCTATCGTGACTGCAGCCGCCTGCAAGAGGAAAACAGAAGGGGGCTGGGAGGCGCCCCCGCAATGCGCTAGCAACACATGCCTTAGCGGGCATCTTTCCAGGTTTGTTCATGGTGTTGAGAGTTTTGCGCTGGATCGGCCTCAGCCTTCTGGCGGGTGTGATGCTCCTTGTCGGGTCAAGCTGCACCATGCTCGGCCTGAACTATGCGAGCCTGGATACCGCCAACAAGCCCGCCGCTACCCCGCCCATCGATGTCGCCGCGCTGGTTTCCGATCCAGGCGAGCGGGCGCGCCTCAAGGGGCTGCTGCAGGACACGCTGTATGGCGCCTGGCCCGAAGGCCTGCCGGTCAGCTTTGGCGACTGGCGGGTGATCGTTCCGGACTATCTGGAAGGCCGCGGCACGCTGGAAGAACTCGACATCACCATCGGCGCAGGCCCCGGCGCGCGCACTTTCCAACTCGTGGCGGCCTTCCCTTCGGGCGCGGTGCAGGTGCCGGTCGTCATCGCGCAGACCTTCGGGTCCAACTGCGCCACCTTTCCGGAGCAACCTGTCACCAGCATGGATGGGGATGCCTGCACCGTCCGGGATTTCGGCAAGTTTGCCAGCATGGTCATTTCCGCCGTGTTCGGGGAGTATATCGCCGAGGCGCCCATCGACCTCTATTTCGACGCCGGCCTTGCCTATGCCAGCTTCCATGCGAGCGATTTCGTGCCCGATGACGAGGACGAAGCCGGCCCTGCGATCGAGGCGCTTGGCGGAAACCCTAATCCCGGCAGCACGCTGATGGCCTGGGCCTATGCCTATTCCGCCGTGATCACGGCGCTGGAAGCCGATGACCGGGTAGACAATCAACGCATGGCGATCCTCGGCCATTCCCGCCATGGCAAGGCCGCGCTACTGGCGGCCGCCTGGGATCCGCGTGTCGATGCGGTGATCGCCCACCAGACCGGCTTTGGCGGCGCGGCGCTTTCCCGGTCGCCCTCTGGCGAGCGGCTGGACCGGATGGTGAAATCCTATCCTCACTGGCTGGCCCCCAGCGCGGCGCCCTACGCGGCCGACCCGGCCACGCTGCCTTTCGATCAGCATCACCTGCTGGCGCTGATCGCGCCCCGTCCGCTCTTCCTCGGCAATGCGCGCCGGGATGTCTGGGCCGACCCCAATTCCAGCTATCGGGCGGCTTATGCGGCCAGCGCCGTCTGGCGCGCCCATGGCGAGACGGGCCTGAAGGACGACATGACCCATTTCGATCCGGCTGCCGATATTGCCTTCTTCTTGCGTCCCGGCGGCCACAGCATCGTCGACGATGACATTGAGGCCTTTGTGGCCTTCCTGAAGGCGCATCTGCAGAAAACAGCTCAGTTGCCAAGCCAGGTGACAGCGCCCTAATCTCTCCCGCAACAACACTGCTGTGGGAGGCAACAACAATGGCAATACCTGAAATCGAATTCCTGAAACCGGTGCTGGCGCTGGTAATCTGGACCTGCGTGCTGTGGATCTGGATGTATGCGCTGCGCCTGCCAGCCTTCGGCAAGGCGGGCATCAAGCCGGACGAGGCGCGCCATCCGGGCACCTATTCGGACAAGCTTCCCCCGCATGTCCGCTCGGCAGCGGACAATTACAACCACCTGCACGAACAGCCGACGATCTTCTACGCCCTCATGTTCTTCGCGGCGCTCACCGGGGGCGGGGACAATCTCTCCACCCTGGTTGCCTGGGCCTATGTGGCGCTGCGGGTGATGCATTCCTTCGTGCAGATCGTGATCGGCTCGGTGCCGCTGCGCTTTCTGGTCTTCTCGCTGGGCACATTCTGCCTGTTCTTCCTGGCGGGGAAGGAAGCCCTGCGTATCTTCGCCTGACAGCGGCGCGGGCTTCCATGCCGCCTGAAAGCGGATTAAAGGGCGGGCATGTCAGCCCTGTCCCAGATGCGCCTTCAGCAGGTGATCGACCGGTTCGAGGAGGTTGAGGCCCGGATGGGCGCAACCTCCGACTCCTCGGAGATCATCACCCTTTCCAAGGAACACGCCGAGCTTCGCCCGGTGGTCGAGAAGGCGCGCGACCTGATGTCGGCCCGCAAGGGGCTGGCCGAAGCCGAAGCGATGCTCGCCTCCGGCGACAGGGAAATGGCCGAACTGGCCGAAATGGAGATTGAGGATCTGCGCGAGCGCCTGCCGGAGCTCGAACAGGAAATGCAGATCCTGCTTCTGCCCAAGGATGTCGACGACAAGGCCGACATCGTGCTGGAGGTGCGCGCGGGCACCGGCGGGGATGAAGCCGCGCTGTTCGCGGGCGACCTCTTCCGCATGTATACCCGTTTCGCCCAGATCATGGGCTGGAAGGTAGAGATCGTGGACGTCTCTCCGGGGGACGCGGGCGGCTATAAGGAAATCATCGCCAATGTGTCCGGCGACGGCGTGTTCGGGCGGATGAAGTGGGAAAGCGGTGTTCACCGCGTCCAGCGCGTGCCCGCCACCGAAACACAGGGCCGCATCCATACGTCAGCCGCCACGGTCGCCGTTCTGCCGGCCCCGGAAAATATCGAGATCGAGGTGCGCCCCGAAGACATCCGTATCGATACGATGCGGGCCTCCGGCGCAGGCGGCCAGCACGTCAACAAGACCGACTCGGCCGTGCGCATCACCCACCTTGCCACCGGCATCGTGGTCACGAGCTCTGAGAAATCCCAGCATGTGAACCGCGACAAGGCAATGCAGCAGCTGAAGATCCGTCTCTACGAAAAGGAACGCTCCGAGAAGGACGCCGCCCGCGCAGAGGCCCGCGCCAGCCAGATCGGTTCCGGTGACCGCAGCCAGAAAGTGCGCACCTACAACTATCCGGAAAACCGCGTCACCGATCACCGTATCGGCCTGACGCTCTATTCGCTCGACCGGATCATTGCCGGCGACAAGCTCGGCGATGTGATCGAAGCTCTGATCACGGAAGACCAATCGCGCCGTCTGGCCGCGCTGGAGTCAAGTTGATGCGTCCGCGCTTTGCCTGGCTTGGTGTCTGCATGGCCGGTCTCGCCGCTTGCGCCAGCGCGCCTGCGGCCGTTCCGGCTGCAACACCCTCGCTGGCCGCAGCGCAGGCCAATCTGCGCGTGGTGGGCAACAGGGTTTTCCTGCCGGTTGACGTTCAGGGCATCGCCACGGAGGCGCTTCTGGATTCCGGCGCGGAGATGACCCTGCTGGACACCGCCTTTGCCGCCACTGCCGGTCTCGCCGCCTTCGGCGAGGAAGAGGCAAGGGGCACGGGCGCGGGCACGCAAAGCGTTCAGTTTGCAGAAGGCGTCACGCTGAAGGCGGCGGGAAAGACGCTGCAGGACCGGATGGTGGCCATCCTTGACCTGACGGATATTTCGCAGCGCGTCGTCGGCGCGCCGCTGACCGTGGTGCTCGGCCGGGAATTTTTTGACGCCGGCATCTATGCGATGGACATTGAGGCTGGCCGCATCGAAGAGACCGGCGCGGAGGCTCTGCCCGCGTCCGATCCGCTGCCGCTGCAGGACGCCCACGGCATCAAGCAGCTCGGCGCGGCAATCAACGGGGCTCCGGTGCTGGCCGATTTTGATCTTGGCAATGGCAATGAAGTTCTGCTCAGCCGGGCTTTTGCTGAGCGCGCCGGCCTGCTGGCGCCGGATAACATCCTTGGCACCAAGATGGGCGGCGGCATTGGCGGAGATGTCGAACGCACGCTCGTCCGTATAGAGACGCTTGAGATTGGCGGATTGACGCTGAAGGATGTGACGGCGGCCGTCTCCCCTCATGAGAAGGGGGCAGATGCCAATGTCGGCGTCTCGGTGCTGCGCCATTTCCGCATTGTCGTCGATTATGAAGGCAACCGGATCTGGCTGGAGCCGCGTGCGTGAAGCCGCCCACCTATGACGAACTGATCAGCCTGGCGGCCCAGCGCTTCCGGGAAGCGGGCTTGGACCGCGCGCGGTCAGAAGCGATGATGCTGATGATCCATGCTTTCGGCGGGTCGCATCTGGCGTTGATTTCGGCCGGAAATTCGCCGGTGCCCAAAACGGTGGAAGAAGATTTCCTCGCCGTCGTTGCGCGCCGGGCCGCGCGCGAGCCGGCCCAGCACATCATGGGCGAGACGCATTTCTACGGCCTCGACATCCTCACCGATGCCCGCGCCCTCATTCCGCGCACCGATAGCGAGTGCGTCGTCACTGCGGCGCTCGATCGCCTGCCCAAGGATGGCCCGCTCTGGCTGGCAGATCTCGGCACCGGCACCGGCTGCCTCCTCGCCGCGCTGCTCACCCAGCGCCCGGAGGCCAGCGGGGAGGGGGTGGAAGCAAGCCCGGAAGCTGCGCAGCTCGCCCGCGCGAATCTGGAAAAGCACCGCCTGACGGACTGCTCGGCCATCTTCATCGGCAGCTGGGTAGACTGGCAAGGCTGGCCCAAGGCGGACCTCATCATCTCCAACCCGCCCTATATCGTCTCGGATGTGATTGCCGGGCTTGAGCCGGAAGTGCGCGAACATGAGCCGCTGATGGCGCTTGATGGCGGCCAGGACGGGCTCAACTGCTACCGGGAGATCATCGCGCTGGGCGCGGCCGGCATGAAGCCCGGCGCCTGGCTGGTGCTGGAGATCGGCTATGACCAGAAAGAGGCCGTTCTGGGCCTGATGGCGCTGGCGGGCTTTGAAAGCCTCGCCTCCGGTCAGGATCTGGGCAGCAATGACCGCTGGGTGGCGGGCTGCAGACCCCGTTAATTCTGCTTACATTTTCCCTTGGCGGACCCCGCATTCCACGTTACATAAGGGTTCGGTGAGGGGCCGCCCGCAATTTCCTGCGGGTGTAGATGCAAGCTCCCGCCAGGGATCGGTTGAAACGGCAGCGTCGATACTCAGGCCCCACCTGCACGCAGAAGCTGACGGTTCTGACAACTGCTTGCCGGCAATTTTAGGCACACTTTGAAACAGGATATCCCGAATGAAACGCTCACGCGGGCGCAACAGACGCTCAGGCGGCAATCCGCAGAATGCTTTCAACAATCCCAACCGCCACTATGAGAGTGTCGGTCCGGACGTGAAGATCCGCGGTTCCGCCCAGCAGGTTCTGGAGAAATACCTCCAATACGCCCGTGACGCGCAGACCAGCGGCGACCGCATTCTCTCCGAAGCCTATTTCCAGTTCGCCGAGCATTATCAGCGCATCGTCGCCAAGCAGCTCGAAGCGCGTAACCAGCAGCAACAGCAGCACCAGAACCGGGGCGACCGGCGCGATGATCGCGACAATCGCCCGAACGGCGACCGGGATTATCGCGGCAACCAGCCCTCCGAAGGCGCCGATGCCGGCGAAGAGGATGCAGGCGAGGCCGTCGTTGTCACTTCCACCCATCCGCGTCATGAGGACGACGGCGAGCGTGCTGATTCGCTCCGCGTGATCGACACCGATGACGAGGCAGACGATTCGTCTGCTGAGCAGGCCGAGGAAGCCGCTGCCGAAGAGGCCGCCCCGGCTGAGCGCGACCGCGCAGAACGTGGCAGCCGCAGCGCAGGCCGCCGCAAGCCCTACAAGGCCCGCGAGGAGCGCGCTCCCCGCCAGAAGGAAGAAGACGGCGCCTCCGAGGCTGTTTCCGAAACCGATGGCGTGATGAAAACCCTCTCGCGCGGCCGCCGCCGCCCGTCGGCCGAGGAAACCGCGCCAGCCGAGACAACCGACTGATCCGCCACCGGTCTACGTAAATCTACTGCGACGCCCCGCCCTCCAGCGGGGCGTTTCGTTTTGCGCGGCAAGTGCTTGCAGCTTTCGCCCGGCATTCCCACATCGGCTTCAACGAGACGGCTGCCGCTGAGCGGGGCCGACAGGCATTACAATCTGCCTCCAGAAGGGGATGAACCCATGAACCTTGACCAATACACCGAACGTGCCCGCGCCATTATTCAGGGCACGCAAACCTCCGCGCTGGCCGCTGGCCATCAGGTGCTGACACCGGCGCACATTCTGAAAACCCTGCTTGAAGACCGTGACCAGCTCGCGGTGAACCTCATCCGCGCGGCCGGTGGCCGGCCGGAGCTGGCCGTGCAGGGCGTCGACACGGCCCTTGGCAAGCTGCCAAAGGTTTCCGGCGCCGGGGCAGGTGGCCTGCGCCTTGAACAATCGGGCGCAAAACTCTTCCAGGACGCTGAGGCGGGCGCCAAGAAAGCCGGTGACGCTTTCGTCACCGCCGAGCGCCTGCTGCTCGCCATTGCCGGCCTTGCCGGAGACCCGGCCGCTGACGTTCTGAAGAATGCCGGCGTGACGCCCAAGACGCTGGAAGGCGCTATCGCTCAGCTGCGCCAGGGCCGAACGGCAGACAGTCAGAATGCGGAAGAAGGCTATGAAGCGCTGAAGAAATACGCCCGCGACCTGACCAAGGACGCCCGCGAAGGCAAGCTGGATCCGGTGATCGGGCGTGATGAGGAAATCCGCCGCGCGATCCAGGTGCTTTCCCGCCGCTCCAAGAACAACCCCGTCCTGATCGGTGAGCCGGGCGTCGGCAAGACGGCCATCGCCGAAGGCCTTGCCCTGCGCATCGTCAATGGCGATGTGCCCGAGAGCCTGAAGGACAAGAAACTCCTCGCGCTCGACATGGGCGCGCTGATTGCGGGCGCCAAATTCCGCGGCGAGTTCGAGGAGCGCCTGAAAGCCGTTCTGAACGAAGTTCAGCAGGCGGAAGGCGGCATCATCCTCTTCATTGACGAAATGCACACGCTTGTCGGCGCTGGCAAATCGGAAGGCGCCATGGATGCGTCCAACCTTCTGAAACCGGCGCTCGCGCGCGGCGAACTTCACTGTATCGGCGCCACGACGCTGGACGAATACCGCAAATATGTCGAAGGCGACCCGGCGCTCGCCCGCCGTTTCATGGCCGTCTATGTCGACGAGCCGACGGTGGAAGACACAATCTCGATCCTCCGGGGTCTGAAGGCCCGCTATGAGGCCCATCACGGTGTGCGCATATCGGATGCGGCAATTGTTGCCGCCGCCACGCTTTCGAACCGCTACATCACGGACCGCTTCCTGCCCGACAAGGCCATCGACCTGATGGACGAAGCCGGCTCGCGCCTGCGCATGCAGGTGGATTCAAAACCTGAGGAACTCGACGAGATCGACCGCCGCCTGCTGCAGCTGAAGATCGAGGCTGAAGCCCTCAAGAAGGAAAAGGACACCGCCTCGCAGGACCGGCTGAAAACGCTGGAAGGCGAGATCGCGGGCCTCGAAACCCGCTCGCGCGAACTCACCACCGCCTGGAGCGCGGAGAAGGACAAGCTGAAAGGCGCCGCCTCTGCCAAGGAACAGCTCGACCGGGCTTACTCCGACATGGCCGAGGCCCAGCGCCAGGGCGACCTTGCCAAGGCCTCTGAGCTGAAATTTTCCACCATCCCGCGGCTGGAAAAGATGATTGCGGAAGTCGAGGCCAAGGGGGACGCCGAAGGCGGCCTCGTGTCCGAAGTCGTCCGTCCAGAGCATATCGCGGGCGTCGTCTCCAAATGGACCGGCATCCCCGTCGACAAGATGATGGAAGGGGAGCGCGAGAAACTGCTGCGCATGGAAGATTCCCTGCGGGGCCGCGTCGTCGGCCAGGAAGACGCGCTCGTCGCCGTCTCCAATGCCGTGCGCCGGGCCCGCGCCGGCCTGCAGGATCCGAACCGTCCCATCGGCTCGTTCCTCTTCGTCGGCCCCACGGGCGTCGGCAAGACGGAGCTGACCAAGGCGCTCGCCGAATTCATGTTCGATGACGACACCGCCATCCTGCGGCTCGACATGTCCGAGTTCTCGGAGAAACACTCCGTGGCCAGATTGATCGGCGCGCCTCCGGGCTATGTCGGTTATGATGAAGGCGGCGTGCTGACCGAGGCTGTCCGGCGCCGGCCCTATCAGGTCGTCCTGTTCGATGAGGTGGAGAAGGCCCATCCGGACCTTTTCAATACGCTGCTTCAGGTACTCGATGATGGCCGCCTCACCGATGGCCAGGGCCGCACGGTGGATTTCAAGAACACGATCATCATCATGACCTCGAACCTCGGCGCAGACGCGCTGGCGAGCGGGGAAGAGGGCGAAGTCTCCGAGAGCGCCCGCGAGCATGTGATGGCCGCCATCCGCCGTCATTTCCGCCCGGAATTCATCAACCGGATCGACGAGATCGTCTTCTTCAAGCGGCTGGGCCGCGGCGAGATCGACCATATCGTCGACATCCAGATGAGCCGCCTCGAAAAGCTGCTCAAGGACCGGAAGATGAAGCTCGACCTCAGCCTGGACGCCCGCAACTGGCTGGCCGCGCGCGGCTATGATCCGGTCTATGGCGCGCGGCCCCTGAAGCGCGTGATCCAGAAAGAGCTGCAGGACCCGCTCGCGCGCCTCCTGCTGGAAGGCCGCATCCTCGATGGCGAGACAATCCATGTCGGCGTCGAAGGCGATGGCCTCTCCATCAACGGCGTGCCCAACACCTTCGCCAAGGGCAAGGTGGCGCTGAATTAAGCGACAGGGATCATCCCGGATCGAACAAAAGCCCCGGCGTCTGAAGGCGCGGGGGCTTTTACACGTGGTTATGCCGCTTCCTTGGGAACCACTTGAAGCTGAAGCCCGAGGCTGTCGAGAATGGCCGTCAATGTCGAGAGTTTCGGATCGCCCTCTTCGCTCAGGGCTCGGTAAAGTCCCGCGCGCGTAAGGCCAGACTTCTCGGCGAGAGCCGTCATTCCCACGCTGTCAGCGATCGCGCGAAGGAGTGGCTTGATGTTTTCAGGCCCGACTTCCTCCATCGCCGCTTCAATGAAGACAATAACATCCTCAGCCGTCTGAATATGATCGCCGGGGCGGAAAGGTTTTGTCTTAATTGTCACCTTCGGTCTCCTCTACCAGCCGGACAGCTCTGGCAATATCCTTGTCCTGAGAGTCTTTGTCCCCGCCGCCAAGAAGAAGAACAAGTTCTTCTCCTCTGAGCGTGAAGTAGACCCGGTATCCCGGTCCGAAATGAAAGCGCAGTTCCGAAACCTTATGGCCGACAGATTTATGGTCGCCGAAATGCCCGCCCTCCTGGATCGCAACAAGTCGCGCCGTGATGCGGATTTTGGCTTTTCTGTCCTTCAGCCCGCTGAACCATTGTTCAAAGGCATCGGTCTGTTCGATTTTCATTCGGCCTCCGGCGAATTTTGTATACTCCAGTATCCATATGATGTCAACTGTAGTATACCTGTACGGCTGAGCTGATCGCGGGCGCCCCTCAGGGCGCCGGGGCGTTTGTCATCCGGGCGGTGCTGGCGGTGGCGGCGAAAAGCTGGCTGCCGGCCGCTTCATTCCGGAAAGTGTCGATCGCGTCGCGCTGGGCCTCGAAAGCGGCAAGCACGGCCTTGTTACCGGAAATGTCGCGCCCCGTCGGCAGCGCCAGCGTTTCCGGGTTCACATAGAAGCCGTTGCGCAGCACTTCATAATGCAGATGCGCGCCGGTGCTGGAGCCGGTGGAGCCGACATAGCCGATCACCTCGCCGCGCATCACGGTGCGCCCGGGCGTCAGGTTTTCGGCAAAGCCGGACATGTGCGCATAGACGGTTTCATAGCCGCGCTCATGCCGTATGCGGACGAACCAGCCATAGCCTTCGCCATACCGCATGTCGGTCACGAGGCCCGAGCCGGCCGCGCGGATCGGCGTACCCACCGGCGCACGGAAATCGATACCGGCATGCAGCAGCATTTCGCCGGTGATGGGGTGCATGCGGTTGCCGAAGCCGGAGCTCATCTCGCCCCCGCGCACCGGATTGCGCAGCAGGAATTCGTCGCCTGCAACGCCGCTGCGGCTGAAGAATTCGGGCAGGCCCGTATCTTCCGGCGTAAACCGGTACCAGCTGCCGGAGGTTTTGGCGCCATTGAAGGCAGCAAAGACAAGATCGCCTGCCTCCAGGAAATTGCCGCGCTCATCGGTGACCACTTCAATCACGGCATCAAACCGCTCGCCCTTGCGCCCGCCTTTGGCCAGGGCAGGGTCTTCGGGGAAAAGGCCGGCAAACATGTCGGCATGCTGGCGGGTACCGCCTCCGGCGATGATGGCGTCGGCGAGGCTCGTGTCGATGCGGCCCGCGACGCGGTGCAGGGCTGTGGTCGTGCGGGCGGATAGAAGATTGGCCTTGAAGCGGCCATCGCTGCTCCGGCTGGCCACCAGGGTGGCCTTGGGGCTCAGCTTGGCGCTGACGCCGGCCAGGCGCTCGCGCCCGTCTTCGCCCGCCTCGAACCAGGCCGACAGCGCCGTGCCGGGGCGCAGGCGCTGGCCGCGCGTGGGCGAGGCGTCACGCAGCGCAACGGCGGCGGACGTGGCATCTTCCGGGCTCGCGCCCAGCACTTCGAGCACATCCATAGCCGAAACACTGGCCGTTACCGTGCCATTGCGGGTCACGGTTTCAGTTTGCCCCGCTTCAGCGCGCAAATCGTTGATCTGCAGCAGGCTCAGCGGCTTCAGGGTTTCCGGTTCGGCCCGCACCAGCAGGAAAAGCGCCAGTATGATGAGAATGACCGCGCCCCCGCCGATGCGTTCGGCGGTACGGGAAGTCATGTCCAGACGCCGTACGGCGACAGGAATCCGAGGCGGCTTTCGCGTTCGTTTCATGCCGTTTCTCCCATCCAGGGGCCGAGAAGGGCCTAGGTCTGGCAGTCAGGAAGCAAGAAAGGGACCAGAATCGCCCCAGAGGAGAGATTCTTGCGCAGCCAGTCTCGCTGTGGGTTAAGAATTCTGATGGCTGTTCAGGGGCTTACAGACACTTCCTGAGGCATCAGTTGAGCCATCGGCCCGGTCCCGCCATTGCGCAGGGAGTCGATGCTCTGCTTGTACTGCATGAACTCGGCCAGCATGGCCGGTTCTTCGGAAAGCTTCCGCCCCGTCGGCAGTTTCAGCGACATCGCATTCACCGGCTTGCCGTCCACATACACTTCATAATGCAGGTGTGGGCCGGTCGAAGCGCCGGTGGAGCCGACATAACCGATCACATCCCCCTGGCGCACTTTCATGCCCGGCTTCAGGCCCTTGGCATAGCGCGAGAGGTGGGCATAGGCGGTCTCATAACCGCGCGTATGCTTGATCTTGATGAAGTTGCCATAGCCGCCATTCCAGCTTGCCCGCTGCACGGTGCCCGAGCCGGCAGCGTAGATCGGCGTGCCCGTGGGGGCGGCAAAATCGGTACCCTTGTGCAGGCGGGTATAGCCCGAGATGGGGTGGCGCCGCGTGCCGAAATTGGAGGAGATGCGTGCCCCGTTGATCGGCGTCTTCATCAGGAATTTCGTGGCGCTTTCGCCCTTTTCATCGAAATAATCCGGCACGCCGTCATCGCTGGGCGCAAAGCGGTAGAAGCCGCGCTTCAGCGCCTTCCCGTCGAGCGCCGCATACAGCACCTCGCCATGGCGCACGGGGTTGCCGCGCTCATCTACGAAGGTCTCGAAGAAAATCTCGAACCGGTCGCCGGGGTGAATTTCCCGTTGAAAGTCAATGTCATAGGCAAAGGCGCTGGCAAAATCGACGACCTGCTGATCCCCCGCGCCCAGCTTCAGGGCTGCGTTATAGATCGATCCGTCAATCTCTGCGGCCACCCGCTTGTAGCTGGGGATCAGTTTCGCGTTCAGCTGTGTTGCCTGCCAGCCGCCCTCCAGCGTGCGCGTCACCAGCAGGCTGCGATCGGCGTCCGCCTTGATCGCCAGCGCCGTCAGCCGGCCGTCTTCCACGAAGGTTTCCGCTTCCAGGCCGGGGCGCAGGCGGCGGTGATCGATCAGATCCTTGCTGTAGACAGCCTGCAGCGCGGCATTGGCCTCGCCCACCGGCGCGCCCAGCCGGCTGACCAGGCCCGTCAGGGTTTCATTCCGCTCCAGCTTGCCTTCAGCCTTCACCAGCTGGCGCGGCATATCGGCCACGTCCACCGCTGACACCAGCCGCGCGGCCAGGGGCAGGGGCACTGCCGCGTCTGCCGTATGCACTATCGCCGCGTCCGGCCGCCCGGCCATCACCAGTCCTGCCAGCGCGGAAGCTGACCCAAGAACACCCAGCACAACGAGGCTTTTCATGCCCTGGGAAAGGTTGCGTTTCGGCGGGTTTGCCGGGGCGATGGGAAAGTCGTCCTGGTTCAAGCTCGGTATCCTGTCTTCTGACGCCCCCCGGCCCTTCGGGCTGGAATGGAACTTCAGCGCCCTATTTTCGTCTCCTGATCAACTTAAGGATTCGAGAGGTTGGAACGCCTGAATTACATGCCACTTTAGGAACTTTATGGCGTAGTGGAAGCAAGAAGCAAGCCGGTCGGACCAGTGAAGCCTGTCGACTCTTCAGAAATGAAGCGCCTCTCAGGGGAGGCGTCACCTCGCCAGCATGTCTGGCCGAGACGGCTGCTCTATGGCTCTGCCATCCTCATCGTAGCCTCCACCGGCCTTGTCTGGATGCTGCGAAAACCCCTTGCAGAACAAGCGCTTGACGTCTGGTGCGCCGAGCGGGATCTGATCTGCGACGCCCGTTTTACCCGTATCGGCCTTGGCGGCGCCACCCTGACAGGCGTGCGCATCGCGTCGGGTCCGGACGTGCCGGCAGAAGCCGAGGAGATCGTTGCGCGCCTTTCCTGGCCGAAGCTGTTTACCCCCCGGATTGATGGAATTTCGATCACCGGCCTCCAAATGCGGGGCACTCTGGATGCCACAGGATTGAAATTTTATGGGCTGGAACGTCTGGCCGCGCCCTCCGGTGAGGGCGGCGCCGCCGCGCCCCCCATCGATATCCGCGACGCCCGCATTTACCTTCAGACACCCTTTGGCGCGGCGGCTGCCACGCTGAACGTCTCCGGCAGCTTTCCGGAGAATGCCACCGCCTCCCTGGCGCTTGATCCGGCACGTCTGGCGCTGGGTGACGCGCGGATGGTGCTGGGCGAAGCGCTGCTGAAAGCCCGGATCACCGGCGGCGAGGTCACCGGCGAGCTGCGTCTGGCGTCAGATTCGGCGCAGGCTGGCGGCTATACCGCTTCCGGTTTCAGCCTTGCGGCAGAAACGAGTTTCCCGCTCAGCGGCGACGGCGCCACTTCGTTTGAATGGTCCGCCCGCCTGGCGCAGGGGGCCTCGCCTGAGGCAAGCCTCAGCGGTCTGCGCACGCGCGGCCGGGCGGAGTTTGACGTCCTCCCGGATATGTCCGCCGGCAGTATCCTCGACCCGCTCACCCTTGCCGTTGCGCAGGTCGAGTTCGACCGGGCAGAAGCCTCCGGCTGGTCGGTCGGCGAAAGCGCTTTCAATACCGAGCTTGAAGGCAGCAGCGGCGCCTTCCAGGGCCCGGTCTCGCTGGAGGCCAGCAATCTCGCTGGCCCGCCCGGCACGGCCACCGAATGGCGCCTCGCCGGCGATCTGGCCCGCTCGGCTGACCGCCGCGTCGATTTCACCGGTGGCGTCCAGCTTAACGGCACCGCGCTGACGGCAGAAACGCTCGCCCCGGTCACCAATGCCCTCAAGCTGCCGGGCGTTCTGGAGGCGCATGGCGCGGCCCTCTCCGGCGCATTGACGCGCGCCTCGAAGGATTTCGACACCGCCTTCGGCCTGCGCGCCACCCTGCGGGACGGCGATCTGCGCGTGGCTGCGGATGGGCCTTCCGCGCTGGCGGCGGCTTCCGGGCTTCGTCTGGAGGCGGATGGCCCCGATGGCGGCAGCTGGCTGCGCGTGCAGGGCGGGGACGTGCTGATGAGCGGCAGCCTGCGCCTTTCCGGCGGAGGTATGCCCCGCATGGCGGCAGACCTCGGCACCACGCGGCTCAGCCAGACCTCGCTCAGCCTCGAAGGCGCCTCGCTGAACCTCGCCCCCTGGTCGGCGGGCGGCCGCACCATCGCGGCAGATTTCAGCGCTTTTGACTATACCGCAGAAGCGGGCGGCTACCAGGCGCGCGGGCAGGGGGAATTTACCCTCACCGGAGAGCTGGAAGGCGTCACGCTCCAGCGCACGCGCCTCGCCGGCGGGCTCAGCGCCGTGCAGGATGCAGCCGGCCTGCGCGTTCAGTCCGATGGCAAGCCATGCCTCGCCGTCACCTCTGATGGCATCGTCACCGGCGGCATCACCATTCCGCGCGCCGCTTTCAATATTTGCCCCGTAGACGGACGGTTCATCCGCCAGGGCACCCCGCTCAGCGGCGCTGCCAGCCTCGGCAATGTCGATGTCCCGATGCAGTTTTCCGGAGGCGAGGGCACACTCGCCCTGCGCAGCGCCAAGGTGAACTGGACGCTCTCAAACGGCTTTCAGATGATTGTCGGCGCCGATACGCTCAGTATGCCGCTGACACTGGGCGAGAACACGCTCACGATAGACAGCGGCGCGCCGGAAATCCGCCTCGCCACCGGCTCCGGGCCGGTGCGCATCCTGGCAGGTCTTGGCCAGACCCAGTTTGGCGGCGGCATGATCCCGGCGAATGTCTCGGCGGCGCATTTCGGCTTTGAAGGCACCAGCGCCCCTGGCGGTCTGTCGGGCGATGTCTCGGCCAGCAGCGTCCGGATCGCCGACACGCTGGAAGACCCGATCTATGAGCCTGTGCTGGGGGATTTTGCCGGCCGCATCGAAGGCCAGCGCCTGGTGGCCTCCGGCCCCCTGCGGCTGGAAATGTCCGGCACGCAGATCGCCGAAGCCCGGGCTGACCTCAACATCTTCGATCTGGAAGGCACCGCTGCCATCAATTCGGAGCGGCTGGTCTTCTTCCCCGGCGGCATTCAGCCGTCGATGATCTCCCGCCGCCTCGTCGGTCTCTTCACCGCCGCTGAAGGCGAGTTCCACGGCGACGCGGCCTTCACCATCAATGGCGGAGATATTCAGGGCACGGCGGATCTCACGCTCAGCAATTTCGGCTTCCAGACCACCCGTCTTGGCAGGGTCAGCGGCATCGCCGGCAATGTCCGCTTCACCGATGTGATGAAGCTCACCACGGCGCCGCAGCAGGAAATCACCATCAGCAGCGTCAATCCCGGCATTCCTTTCTCCAATGGCCGGGTCCTGTTCAATCTGGAAGAGGGCAAGACCCTGCATCTGGACGAGGTGTCCTTCCCCTTCGCCGGGGGAGAGCTGGCGCTTGCCCCGCTTGACTGGTCGCTTAGCGAAGGCGCAGACCAGCGTGTCGAGGTCACCGCCAGCCGGATCAACCTCACCCAGCTGATCGAAGTGCTGAAACTGCCCGACACGGCCGCCGAAGGCACGGTCAGCGGGTCCTTCCCGATCGAGTTCACGCCTACCTCCGTCTTTGTGCGTGACGCGCGCCTGCGGGCCGATGAGGGCGGGCGCCTCTCCTATACCGGCGGGGCGGTGAATGCCGCCGCCGAGAACGATCCCACCGCGGCCATGGCCTTCAATGCGCTGCGGGATCTTGAATTCTATGTACTGGAAGTCAGCCTGTCGGGAGATCTGGCAGACCAGATGCAGGCAGGCATCATTCTGGCCGGGCGCAATATCCGCTCTGTACCTGTGGGCGGGGCCATCACCATGCCGCCCGGCCAGGCCTTCGAGTTTTCCATGAACTTCAACCTGCCGCTCACCCAGCTGATCGAGCAGGGTCTCCAGTCAGCCAATGCCAGCACGCTGATCGACATTGCCACCGGCCTGGAAGAGGGCGGCCAGCCGCCACCTGAATGACAGGCAACAGCTGCGTCGATTGACGTTAAGAACGGGCATGTCATTGTCCGCCTGCAATATGAGGAGTTTTCGCCTTATGAGGTTCCAGCCAGTCATACTTGCCGCGGCAGGGGCCATCGCCCTGTCGGCCTGCACGCACGTCGTGAAGCTCGAGCCGTCGGACAAGCCCATCAAGATCGACCTTAACGTCAACATCACGCAGGAAGTGCGCATCAAGCTGGACCGTGAAGTGTCCGACCTGATCGCGAACAACCCTGACCTGTTCTGATAGCCAGGTCCCCTGGGGAGATACACATGACCATTCTTCGTACTCTGATCCTCGGCCTTGTTCTGGTGTTCGGTGGCATCACGGCCAGCCAGGCCTTCGCGCAAGGCGACCCGCAGATCCAGACCGCCCGGTCAACCGGCGTCATCGGCGAGCGTATCGACGGCTATCTCGGCGTGGTCGGCTCGGCTGACGCTGAAATCGTCCGCAAGGTGCAGGACATCAACAACCGCCGCCGCGCCCTCTATGAGAGGACGGCGGCTGAAACCGGCACAACCGTTCAGCAGGTCGCCCGCATCGCCGGCGAGAAGCAGCTCGCCGAGCGCGTCCAGCCGGGTGAGTTCTACATGGACGAGTCCGGTTCCTGGAAACGGAAGTAAGCTTCGGCAACAGCATGGCCCCGGATGGCGAAAGCCGTCCGGGGCTTGCCTTTTCGGGCGCCAGGCTGTCCATCCGGTGTCCGGAAATGTCCAAAATTGTCCGGAACTATCCGGACCTGTCCTGGTTATGACCCCATGTCGCTCCGCCTGATCTTCTGGATTGCCGCCGCTTTTGTCGCCCTGGGCGCCCTGCTCTGGGGCCTGGCCATTTTCTGGCAGGGAATGGGAATCGGCATCAGCGGCCATGGCTGGTTTGCCTTCATTCTGGGCGGCGTGTTCACCCTGGCGCTCTCGATGGGTCTGTTCCTGCTGACATTCCACAGCGCCCGCCATGGTCACGATGATATTGATGGCCCCAGCACCTGAGCCTTTGGGCTGTTATCGGAGTGTCATCGCTCATTTGTTGACAGTCCCGGCGGCTCACCTGATCCTGCAGCACATGCTGACAACACACGGGCTGAACCAATGAACCTCGATCATGCGCGATTTGCCGCGTTCCTCTCCGCGCGGCTCTGTCACGACATCGTCTCTCCTGCAGCCACGATGTCGCTCTCGCTGGAAATGCTCGACAGCCCCGGCAGCGCCGAGGAAAAGGAGCAGTCCGAACGGATGCTCCGCGAGGGTGCTCATGGGGTGACCGCAACGCTGCAGTTCCTGCGCTACGCCTTCGGTTCGATGGGCCTTCAGGCCGGCACCGCAGATGTTCATCAGTTCAAGAAGCTGACCGACGACTATCTCCGCTTCCAGAAGCCCAGCATCGACTGGGATCTGGGCGCGCCCGAGCTCAGCTTTGCCGAAGCCCGGCTGATCATGAACCTCGTCATGGTCTGCCTCACCGCCACCGTGCGCGGCGGGATCATCCATGTGAATGTCCGCGAGGATAACGGCCAGAAGACGCTGACACTGACCTGCAAGGGCGACCGGCTCAAGCTCAAGGAAGATGTGGTGAAGGCCCTCAAGGGCGATGAGCCAGACCATGGCTGGCGCCCGGAGAATATCCAGCCCCTGTTCGCCAAGCTCACCTGCGACAGCCTGGGCGGCACCCTGCATGCCCGCCAGATGGCCGATGGCACCGTCGTGTTCATGGCCACCGGCCTCAAACCTCAGGGCTGATCCCGCCCGGTCAGGATTTGTTAACCCGCTTCAGGCAGGCATGTGGCCGGTTAGCCGCATTCCCGCCCATCCGGAGCCCCGCCGCCCATGCGCACCTGCCTCATCGTCGACGATTCCCGCGTTGTCCGCAAAGTGGCCTCCCGTATCGTCCGGGATCTCGGTTTCTCGGTCACCGAGGCTGGGGATGGCGCCGAGGCGCTGAAAATGTGCCGGGAATCCATGCCGGACGCGATCCTGCTGGACTGGAACATGCCCACCATGAATGGCATCGACTTCCTGCGGGCGCTTCGCCGGGAAGAGGGCGGCAAGGTGCCGCGCATTGTGTTCTGTTCGATTGAAAATGATCCCGAACACATCAATGAAGCCCTGCGCTCCGGCGCGGATGAATTCATCATGAAGCCATTTGATGCGGACATCCTGGAGAGCAAATTCGCTGAAGTTGGGCTGATCTGAAGCCTTTCTTAAGAAAAAGCGGCCTAACGGTAACCTTTGGGGCGCCCGCGCCTCGTGGCGGAGCAGGATATGCAGGAGACGGTGTTCAACGTGCTCGCAGACCTGGCCTTGAAGGCCACGGGTCAGGCGATCCCGCCGTCACGCGCCTATCTCATGGAAGCGCGCCTGGCCCCGCTGGCCCGCCGCGAAGGCTTCGGCACGCTGGCCGATCTCGTCCATTGCCTGGAATCCCGCCAGAATGCGGTGTTCCGCAATGAAGTCGCCTCGGCCCTGCTGACGCATGACACCTGGTTTTTCCGGGAACGATCCGTCTTCGATACGGTGATCAACACCATCCTGCCTGAGCGTCTGGATGCCACCCAGTCCGGCCGCCTGCGCGTCTGGTGCGCCGGGGGCAGCTCCGGCCAGGAGGCCTACTCCCTCGCCATGCTGCTGGAGGACGAGCCCGGTTCCAGCCTGCGCAGCGCCAAGATCGAGATCCTCTCGACCGATTACTGCAAATATTCGACCGAAAAGGCCCGCCTCGGCGTCTATAACCACTATGAGGCCCAGCGCGGCCTCTCGATCTTCCGGCTGATGAAACACTTCAACCGGATGGACAGTGGAGACTGGCAGGCAAACGAGACGATCCGTTCCCGTGTCAGCTTCCGCCAGCACAACCTCATGGAAACCGCCTCGGGCCTCGGCAAGTTCGACCTGATCTTCTGCCGTCATGTCCTCTCGGGCATGTCCAAGGCCGCGCGGATGCGCGTCGCCGAAGTCCTGGTGGCCCAGATGGCGCCCGGCGCCGTCATCATTCTCGGGGAAGGGGAAACCTTCCAGGGCCTCACCGAAAGCCTCGAACCCGCCCGCGACATCCGCCAGGGCTGGGTGGCGGCAGGCACGGCGAACCGGGCAGCGGCCTGAAGCCTCTCGCATTTCCGCGCCGGAACCGTTATATCCCCCACCAACCAACCAGCTGCTCCGGGCCTTGACCCCGGTGGGAGTGAGAGATGACGACCGATACCGCTGCGTGGCCCGCTGGCCGCGTCAATTCGCTTGGCTTTACCAGGCCCCCCCATGAAACCCGCGTTGTGGCGGCCATGTCCGGCGGCGTCGACAGCTCCGTTGTGGCCGCGATGCTGAAAGCCGAAGGCTATGACGTGATCGGCATCACGCTGCAGCTTTACGATCATGGCGCAGCCATCGAGAAGAAGGGCGCCTGCTGCGCGGGCCAGGACATTCACGACGCGCGCAACGTGTCCGATGCCATCGGCATTCCCCATTATGTGCTCGATTACGAATCCCGCTTCCGCGAGCAGGTGATGGAGGATTTTGCCGACACGTACCTGTCGGGCTCCACGCCCATCCCCTGCATCCGCTGCAATCAGACGGTCAAGTTCGCTGACCTCCTCGCCACCGCGAAGGAGCTGGGCGCCGATTGCCTCGCCACCGGCCATTATATCCGCCGCACGGATGGCCCCGATGGGCCGGAGCTTCACCGCGCCCATGATGCCAGCCGCGACCAGTCCTACTTCCTGTTCGCCACCACGCGCGAACAGCTCGATTTCCTGCGCTTCCCGCTGGGCGGTCTTCCGAAGAGCGAAGTTCGCGAGCTGGCCGAGAAATTCGGCCTGCAGGTCGCCGCCAAGCCCGACAGCCAGGACATCTGCTTCGTGCCCGATGGTTCCTACGCGAAAGTCGTCGAGAAGCTGCGCCCCGGTTCGGGCCGCGGCGGCGAGATCGTGCATCTGGATGGCCGCATCCTCGGCAATCATGACGGCGTCATCCATTACACCATCGGCCAGCGCCGGGGCCTTGGCGTTGCCACCGGCGATCCGCTGTTCGTGGTGAAGATCGACGCGCCGAACCGCCGGGTCATCGTTGGCCCGCGCGAAGCGCTGATGACGCGCGGCCTGCTGCTGGAAGAACTCAACTGGCTGGGGCAGGGCAGCCTCGAGGAAGCCGCCACCAAAGGCGCGCGCGTGCTGATCCGTGTGCGGTCCACCCGTCCGCCCGTGCCCGGCTGGCTCGGCTATGAAGACGGCGCCCCGGCGGTGTTTTTCGACGCGCCCGAAGAAGGCGTCGCGCGCGGCCAGGCGGCTGTGCTTTATGATCCAGATGGCGGCACGCGCATCCTCGGCGGCGGCTTCATCGCCCGGCCCCTGCCGGCCGACGCGCGCGTGGCGGCGGCCTGATGCCGGCGATCGTTGTCCTCAACGGCACCAGCAGCGCGGGCAAGTCGTCGCTTGCCCGCGCTTTGCAGCAGGCTGCCACAAGGAATTTGCTGCATGTGCAGATGGACGCTTTCCTTGGCATGCAGCCGCGCCGGTTGAATAATCATCCCGATGCGTTTGTGTTCCGGCCTGTCGAGGGCGCTGATCCGCCGGAGATCGCCATTGAAACAGGGGCTTTCTGCCAGCAATTGCTAGACGGTATGCGCCGGTCAGTCAAAGCCCTTGCCGATGCGGGGCTGGATCTTGTCGTGGACGATGTCTGGCTGCAGGGGAGTGAGCAGCAGGCCTACGAAGCGCTCCTCCGTGAGCATACGGTTCATTTTGTGGGGGTGTACGCCTCGCTTGAGGCCTGTGAGGCAAGGGAGCGGGCGCGGGGAGACCGGGACCTGGGCCAGGCGCGCTGGCAGCACGCCAGAGTGCATGTAAATGCGCGATATGATCTTGAGGTCGACACCACTGAAGCCACGCCCGCACAGGCCGCAGAGGTCATTGCAAAAAGGTTTGAACTCTAGGTTCCAGTGGCTCAGCTGAGCCAGTCCGGCGCCTTCACGCTGCCTGAAAAGCTCGGCGGCGGGTAGCGCTCCAGCAGCTTCTCCACGATGAGATCGGCCACGCGGTCGGCCTCCCGCAGCGGTTCGTACGACCACTGATCAAGCTGGCCGCCAAACCAGCGGGCCACGCCGCGCTGGATCAGGCTGTCATGCAGCCGGTCGAACTTGTCAGCGCGCCCTTCCAGCCGCGCGATATGCACCGGCAGGCCATGCCAGGCGGCCTCCGACAGCATGTTGGAGCTGTCCTCGGTCACGATGGCCGCATTGGAAAACAGCAGCCAGGCCAGATAGGGGTTGGGCCCGTCCTGCGGCCCGGCCCAGAAAGCGGCGCCGATATCGCCCGCCATCTGGCGGAAGCGCGCGGCAACCGGTACCGGCGTGCGCCGCGAACTCGTCAGCCGCAGGCGCCAGCCATCGGCCGCCAGCGCGCGCATCTGGCCTTCCAGCCGGTCAGCGGCGGCGTTGGTGAAGGTGTGCACCCGCGAATCCCCGCCCAGGATCACAATCGCAGACCGGCGCGTTTCATCGGCAAGGTCGGCAAAGGCCTGCGCCGCTTCTTCCAGCGCCTCAGGCGAGAAGTAAGCCGGCGAGCCCACCGTGCGCACCACATTCGGCCCGCTCACCGCGTCATGCTCGGGTACCACCAGCAGGTCGAAGTTCGACGGGTCCACATAAGGATCCAGGATCTGTACCGTGAAGGTTTTCCCGCCCGACGCCGCGCGCGCATATTTCGTCATCGGCGCCGAGCGCCGCCCGGCGGCAATCCAGACTGTCGGCCAGGGCGGGGTCAGCAGCGCGCGCTGATCCTTCGGCAAGGCGTGCAGGAGGGAGGGCCACCGGTCCGCCGGCAGCCAGCGCCAGGGCGCGCGGGGGGTAAGCACCAGCGGTTCCTGCCGGTGGGCCTCTCCGGCGATGTGCGCAATCTTCATCCAGCGGCTGGTCGCGCCCAGCGCCGCCGTCAGCGCGCGCACCTGCGCGGCATTGCCGGCGCGGCCATCAGAGACCGCCCAGATCGATGGGCCGAGGGAGGCCATGCTGGCCGGTCCTTTGTCTGCAGTTGGGCTTACTTGTAGACGACCTTGATCACTTCATAGGCGCGGGCGCCAGCGGGCGCGGCCACTTCGGCCTCGTCGCCTTCTTCCTTGCCGATCAGGGCGCGGGCGATGGGGGAGGTCACAGAGATCTTGCCCTGTTTCACATCCGCCTCGTCTTCACCGACGATCTTGTAGGTCTGCTCTTCCTCGGTATCGACATCGGCAATCGTCACCGTGGCGCCAAAGCGCACCTTGCCGCCGCTGAGCTTGCTCACATCGATCACATCGGCGCGGGCCAGCTTGTCGTCGAGCTCGCTGATGCGGCCTTCGATGAAGCTCTGCTTCTCCTTGGCGGCATGATATTCAGCGTTCTCCGACAGGTCGCCATGCGAGCGGGCTTCGGAAATGGCCGCAATAATGCTCGGGCGCTCAACGGATTTGAGCACCTTCAGTTCAGCCTGAAGCGCGGCATGGCCTTCAGCGGTCATCGGAATGCGTTCCATCGAGAGTATCCCTCATTCTTAGCGGCAAAAAACGTTGTCGCAAAAATCAAGGGCGTCAAGTGGGAGCCATTCAGGCGCTTTGCAAGGCGCGTACGGAGATTTCCTGTGATTTCATGCTGGCAATGGCTTTGACCGCTGCCAGAGACGCTGCGAGCGTTGTAAAATAAGGAATTTTTCTGGCCACCGCCGTCCGGCGAATGGACGCAGAGTCCGACAGCGAGGCGGCCCCTTCGGTGGTGTTGAACACCAGCTGCACGTCTCCGTTGATCATCGCGTCCACGATATGGGGCTGGCCTTCCAGCACCTTGTTGACCCGTTTGACCGGAATGCCCTTCGATTCGAGATGGTCGGCCGTGCCGCTGGTTGCCAGAATGGTGAAGCCTAGCTGGGCGAGGCTGCGGGCGGCTTCTTCGGCGCCCTTCTTGTCGCTGTCGCGCACGGAGATGAACACGGTGCCTTCTTCGGGCAGGCGCACGCCGCCGCCCAGCTGGCTCTTCAGGAAGGCCATGCCGAAATCATCATCCCAGCCCATCACTTCCCCGGTCGAGCGCATTTCCGGGCCAAGCTGCGGGTCAACGCCGGGGAAGCGGGCAAACGGGAACACCGCTTCCTTGATCGCGATCCGGCGCGGGCGGGCGTTGGAAAGGTCAAAGCTGGAAAGCGCTTCGCCCGCCATCACCTTCGCCGCAATGCCGGCAATCGGCGCGCCGACAGCCTTGGCCACGAAGGGCACGGTGCGGCTGGCGCGCGGGTTGGCTTCCAGCACATAGATCTCGTTATCCTTGACCGCGAACTGGATGTTGATCAGCCCCCGGACGTTGAGCGCCATGGCAAGCTGAGCGGCCTGCTCGGCCAGGCGTTTCTGCAGGTCAGCCGAAAGCGTGAAGGGCGGCAGGGCGCAGGCAGAGTCGCCCGAATGCACGCCCGCTTCCTCAATATGCTCCATGATGCCGGCCACATGCACGGTCACGCCGTCACAGATCGCGTCCACATCCACTTCGATGGCATCGGCCAGATAGCGGTCGATGAAGAGGGAAGCGTCGCCCGAAACCTTCAAGGCCTCGGCGGCAAACTTGCGCAGGTCTTCATCATTGCGGGCAATTTCCATCGCCCGGCCGCCCAGCACGAAGGAAGGCCGCAGCATCACCGGATAGCCAATCTCGTTGGCCTTCACCTCGGCCTCTTCCACGCTGCGCGCGGTGCGGGAAGGTGCCTGCTGGATGTTCAGCTTGTCGAGCAGGGCCGCAAACTGTTCGCGGTCCTCGGCGAGATCGATGGACTCCGGGCTGGTGCCCAGGATCGGTACCTGCTCATGGAAGAGGGGGCCTGCCAGTTTCAGCGGCGTCTGCCCGCCGAACTGCACGATCACGCCGGCGAGTTCACCGGCGGACTGTTCCACATGGATGATCTCCAGCACATGCTCGATGGTCAGCGGTTCGAAATAGAGGCGGTCGGATGTATCATAGTCCGTAGACACCGTTTCCGGGTTGCAGTTGACCATGATGGACTCGATGCCAAGGTCTTCCATGGCGAAGGCCGCATGGCAGCAGCAATAGTCGAACTCGATGCCCTGGCCGATGCGGTTGGGCCCGCCGCCCAGGATGATCGCTTTCTTGCGCGAAGAGGGCCCGGCTTCACATTCTGCGGCTGCCTGGCCGAATGGGGCGTGCTCATAGGTGGAGTAGAGATAAGGCGTCTTGGCTGCAAACTCTGCCGCGCACGTATCAATCCGCTTATAGACAGGGCGCACGCCAAGGCCGTGGCGATGGGCGCGCACGCCGTCTTCGGTATTGCCGGTCAGCTCCGCCAGGCGCTTGTCGGAGAAGCCCATGGCCTTGATCTCGGTCATGCTGGCAACAGTGCCCGGCAGGCCGTTGGCCACGATCAGGGCTTCGGTCTTCACGATCTCTTCGATCTGGCGCAGGAACCACGGGTCAAACGAGGTGACGGCCTGCACGTCTTCCACGCTCAGCCCCATGCGGAAGGCCTGCGCAATCACGCGCAGCCGGTCGGGAGACTGGATGCCGAGCGCCTGGCGCAGCGCGCTCTCGGTTTCGAAGGGCAGTTCATTGAGGCCCGAAAGCCCCGTCTCCAGCGAGCAGAGCGCCTTCTGCAGGCTCTCCTGGAAGCTGCGGCCGATGGCCATTGCTTCGCCCACGGATTTCATCGCCGTGGTCAGCACAGGCTCGGCGCCCTTGTATTTCTCAAACGCAAAGCGCGGGATCTTGGTGACGACATAATCAATCGTCGGCTCGAACGAGGCGGGCGTCACGCCCGTGATGTCATTGTCCAGCTCGTCCAGCGTGTAGCCAACGGCCAGCTTGGCGGCGACCTTGGCAATTGGGAAGCCCGTCGCCTTGGAGGCCAGCGCCGAGGAGCGCGACACGCGCGGGTTCATCTCGATCACGACGAGGCGCCCATCCTTGGGGTTCACCGCAAACTGCACGTTGGAGCCACCGGTCTCCACGCCAATCTCGCGCAGCACCGCGATCGAGGCGTTGCGCATCACCTGATATTCCTTGTCCGTCAGCGTCAGGGCAGGGGCCACGGTAATGGAGTCGCCAGTGTGCACGCCCATCGGGTCGATATTCTCGATCGAGCAGATGATGATGCAGTTGTCCGCCGTATCGCGGACCACTTCCATTTCATACTCTTTCCAGCCGAGCAGGCTCTCGTCGATCAGGATCTGGGCGTTGGGCGAGGCGGCCAGGCCCGAGCGGCAGATCTCTTCATACTCTTCCACATTGTAGGCAATGCCCCCGCCGGTGCCGCCCAGGGTGAAGGCCGGGCGGATGATCGCGGGCAGGCCGACCGTTTCCAGCGCGTCCATCGCCTGTTTCAGGCCTGTCAGGCGGTCATAGCGCTTGGGCTTGCCCGGTTCGGCGGGCAGCTCTGGCGAGGCGATGATCGCTGCGCGCGGGTTTTCCAGGCCCAGCCGGTCCATCGCCTCGCGGAACAGCTTGCGGTCTTCGGCCATCTCGATGGCCTCGGCCTTCGCGCCGATCAGTTCGACGCCGTATTTCTCGAGGATGCCGGCATAATGCAGGTCCAGCGCGCAGTTCAGCGCCGTTTGTCCGCCCATCGTCGGTAGCAGCGCGTCCGGGCGCTCGGCCTCAATGATCTTTTCGACCACTTCGGGCAGGATCGGCTCGATATAGGTTGCGTCCGCCAGCTCCGGATCGGTCATGATCGTGGCGGGGTTGGAGTTCACCAGGATCACCCGGTACCCCTCCGCCTTCAGGGCTTTGACGGCCTGAACGCCGGAATAATCGAACTCGCAGGCCTGGCCGATAATGATCGGGCCGGCGCCGATAACGAGGATCGAGGAGATATCTGTGCGCTTGGGCATGGGTCGTGGTCTCCTCACAGGCGGTCAAACGGCTGCCCGATAGCAGGGAGTCGGGCGCGGGGGCAAGGCGCAAGGTGCGCTCAATACCCCTCTTCGGGGGGAAGCGCTGCGTCTGGCGCGGTGCTACGGGCTGAAGCGGAGGAAATCCAGATGAATCACGCGCGTTTCGTTCCGCTTCTGCCCGGTCTTATCGCCGCACGGGCCCGGAAGGGGAACGCAGGTCGCCGATCAGGTGACATCTGCCAACTGCTTCAGGAGGGAAGACCCATGAAAACCACGTTCGCCGCCGCCGCCCTGGCCCTGCTTCTGGCCGCCTGTGACAATGCCCCGGCGCCCGCGCCCGCCGCAGACGCCCCGGCCAGCACGGTGGACGCCGTCAGGCAAGCCCCGGCCGAGGTTACGACCAACCTCTTCATCCTCTACACGCTGAAAGAGGGCGTCAGCCCCGAGCAGTTCGAGGAATGGGTGCGCGTCACTGACCAGCCGGCCATGCGCAGCCTTGCCCGCGTGCAGTCCTTCCGCACCTACCGGGCCGAGCGCCTGCTCGTCGGCGAGGGCGCCCCCGGCATCGCCTATATCGAAGCCTTCGCCATCCCGGACCTTGATGGCTTCACCCATGAGGACATGGCCGGTGAGACCGTCCAGGCCGTGATGGGCGAATTCATGGGCTTTGTTGAGGCGCCCCAATTCATCATCGTGTCGGAAGTGGAATGATCGGGGCGGTCGCATACCGCCTCGCGGCTCTGTGCCTGCTGGCCGCGCCTCTGATGGGCGGCGCGGCCCAGGCCGAAGCAGACCCCTGCGAGACGGTGCATCTGCCCAAGGCGCTGGAAGCCAGCCTGAGGCAGACCAATACCGCCGAGCAGTTTCAGCAGGCATTGACGGAAATTGACTGGCAGGTCTCCCGCTGCCCGGACCATCCCTGGCTGAACATGATGGGCGCGCTGATGGATATGCGCGCCTATGATGTTCTGGTGCGGGGCAACAACAACCAGGTCAACCAGTCAGCGGTGGACTACCTGATCCGCGCCTATGGCCGGTCCAGCAAATACATCGCCGTGCCGTCTGAAGACCGGCAAGACCGTTTCGGGGTCCAGGCCGGCGCGCAGAGGGGAAACCTCACCTACAGCGCTGCGGCCGATAACCGGAAAGCCATCATCACCGCGCTCATGCAGATTGCAAAGCTGGGCACGGTGCATCCCTATCTCGCGGCCGAAGCGCCCCCGGCCTGCAATGGCTGGATCGCCTCGGACTCCCAGACCGTCGCCTATGCCATGAAGACAGAGGCAGACCTGATTTTCCGGCCTTTCCTGGAGGCCGCAGCAAAGTCGTGCAGCACGGATCAGACCCGTAAAAACGACACCCCGGCCGGCGCTCTGGCTTATTCCTACACCAATCTTGTGCGGACAGGGGCGATCACCGATCCGGCGCAGGTCAGGGATTTGCTGCTTGCCGCGCGTGCGGCGCGCGACACCTATTTCGAGATGAATCACGGCCAGTTCGGCATCCTGTTGTCGAAGATCACCTCTGGCGAACTCGACAGCCAGTTGCGCAAGCATGGGGTTGATCCGCAGGCAGGTCTCCTGCGTCGGGATCAGTGGTTCGCGGGTAAGCGCATGAGCGGCGATGAGGTGAACTTCACCCTCGCCTGGACCCTCAGCGATACATGGGCCGGTCTTGTTGCCGAGATGGCGGCAGGCACAAAAACACTCGCGGAGGCTGGCACGGCCTATACGAATTTCGTTTCCGGCATCGTGGCCGAAGGCCGCGCCGCCGGGCTGGAGGCCGAGACGCGCGCCGCCATCCTCTTTGCCCTGACCAATGTGCAGGAAAGCCGGACGCGCGCGCATACGATGGATGGCTACGATCTTCCGCCGCCCTGGCTGTTTGACATGCTGAAGAAGGTTTATGGGCCCCAGAAAGCGGAGGAGTAGGATGCAGCCTTGTTTCAGAATCGCCGGTCTCGCCTTCGCGGCAATGCTCGGCGCTGCCCCGGCGCTGGCTTCGCCTGCGACTTGCGGCCCGGATCGGATTGTCAAGGCTGCCACGGCCTATAACGCGCTCGGCGAGTCGCCCGTCCAGGCGGCGCTTGCCGGCCGCACGCCGGTCACCGATGAAGTCTTTGCGGAGAAGCTCGCGGAGATACGTCTGGATGCCGGCCAATGCCCGCAGACAGGCTGGGTACGGATCATCGCTGCGGGCGCCGAGCTGAAATGGGTTGAACGGCTTGAAGCCGATACGCCTCCCGGCGAGGGCCGCAAGGCGGCGCATGTCCCGTATGTTACCCAAGCCATGGACCATATCCTCGCCGCCCAGCAGGATGCACCGAAATACCTTAGAACTGCGCAGTTCAATCTGCGCTATGAAGACTGGTACGGGATCGTCAAAGAGGCCGTCAAATCCATGACCAGCTATGCGGAAGCAGGCCATGACGTTCATCCGGTCCTGACGGAGACGCGCCCGCCGCTCACGTGTAACGAGGTCACAATGGCGATGGCGACCGCAGCAGCGGCCTATGAGACGATTGGCCGGCCAGCTTCGCTGAAGCTGCTGGACCGACTGGCGGATGCCTGCCGCGGCTCGCAGGACAGGGCGCACTGGAGCCCCCTGGTCCAGCGCGCCAAGGCGATCACGCAGCAGGTTCAAGACAAGAAAATAGCCGGGAAGGTCGATGTCCATATCTACCTGCGCGGAGCGCTGCGCGATGTCTCGCAATATCTGGAAGGCAAATCGGCGCCCTTCGGTCTCTGGCAGACGCGGGATCAGGCGCTGCTCGACAAATTGCTGGACGAGCATGGCGTCAGCCGCGTCCTGTATGACCCGGACAGTCTGAAGCATGTTGCGAGGGAAGACTGGTTTGCGCCGGGCGTAATCGGCACCGAGTCGGCCAAGATTTCGGTTGCCCTGGAAATCAGCCGCAACTGGACCCCGAAGGCGGCCGGCATTGGCGCGCCGACCGTCGAGGAAACCGGGCCTGCCCGGTCCGCCTTCCTGCGCGCAGTCAGCGAGATGTCGGCCGAGGCAGATGCCGCCGGACAGGGGATCGCCGGACGCTTGATGATCAATGAGGCACTGGACCTTTTCCAGTCGGGGGATATCCGCACGCCGGAAACAGCCGACCTGCCCGGTATGCCGGGCTGGCTGCATGACGTGCTGCGTAACACCAATCTCCGCAAGATTGCGGAGTTGGAGGGGGAAACGCCCTAGCCCGTCAACGGGCCTGGCCGGACTGCTCCATCCAGCGCCGGAACGGGCTCGGCCCTTTCATCGGCTCCTGCCGGTGAGGGGCGTCTTCATCTTTTGTCTGTGGACCGATCATGCCGGAAGCCCCGCCCCCGGATGAGGGGGCAGGGCTGTCGGCGCGCTCAGGTTCGCCGGAAGTGCGCCGCATGGGGCTTACCAGCGGCGGGCATCGTCGGGATAGCGGTCGCGCGCATCGACCACGCCGTCGCCATCGCTATCGTAATTGTACGCATCATAATTGGCGGGGCGGTTGCCCGTGCCGCAATCCCCGGCCTGGCTGCAGCCGCGGGCTGCGCCGGCAACGCCGCCGACTGCTGCGCCAATGGCGGCGCCGCGTGTGGCATTGCCATCGCCCACATTGTTGCCGATAGCAGCGCCGGCGGCTGCGCCAAGGGCGGCGCCTGCAGCTGCGTTGCGTTCTGCCGTGCCTGAAGAGGTGCACGCGGCCATGGCCAGCGCACTGGCGCCGATCGCAGCAAGTTTCACGTATCCGATCATGGGTCGTTCCTTTCCTGTTAGTGGAATGGAAACGCCGGCTTTCCGCATCGGTTCCTTAAATTACATGGAGTTCAGGTATAGCGCTTGGACAGACGCTGCAGCATTTCATCGGCGTCGCCGCGCTCTGCGCCGTTATAGCCGGTCACCGCATCGGCCACGAAGGGGTTGTCCCGGCGTTCCTGGCCAAAGGTCGACATCGGCCCATGGCCGGGCACAAACCTCATCTGATCGCCCAGCGGCCACAGCTTGCCGGTGATGGAATCGATCAGCTGCTGATGGTTCCCACGCGGAAAATCCGTGCGCCCCACAGAGCCGCGGAACAGCACATCGCCGACGAATGCCAGCGCCCCGTCCTGATGATAGATCACCACATGGCCCGGCGTATGGCCGGGGCAGTGGGCTACGCCGAATGTGTTGCCGGCCAGGTCGAGTTCGTCGCCATCGTTCAGATAGCGGTCAGGCTGCACATTCTTCCCGTCGCGGATGCCATAGCGCGCGCCGCTGGCTTCCACCTCGTCCAGCAGCCACTGGTCGTCCTTGTGCGGCCCGATGATGGGGCAGCCGGTGCGTTCTTTCACGTCCATTGCCGCGCCCACATGATCAAGGTGCCCATGGGTCAGCCACACGCCGACAATCTTGACGCCGAAATGGTCGGCCGCCTGCATCAGCTTGTCCACCTCGCCGCCGGGGTCGACAAAAACGCCTTCCTTGGTCTCGGTCGACCAGATCATCGACGTGTTCTGCTGCAGCGGCGTCACCGGAATGATCCGGATCTCGAGTTTCGGGGCAGGGGCTTGTTCGGTCATGGGGGCAAACATAGCGATCCGGGCCCACTTCGCAATGCGGCGCTTCCTGTCTTTTCGCCTGCCAGACGCTGGGTTAACTATTGCAGCGACATATCTTCAGGAGCGCCCGGCGATGCAGCAGTCCAGACAGCCCATACGGGCCAACGGCCTTGGAGACATCGGAGGGCGCGGCGGGATCATCCTAATCGCCCTCATCGGCCTCTTCATCTACTGGCAGTCAAACCAGAAAGAGGTGCCCTTCGCGCCCGGCAAGAAACAGTTCAACACCCTGTCGGTGGCTGACGAGATCAAGCTCGGCCAGCAATCCTATCTGCAGATCCTCCAGCAGGAACACAGCCAGGGCAACACCGTGCTCTGCGCTGAGGAAGCCAGCTGCCGGGGCGATGCGCGCCGGCTGACGGAAACGGTCCGCGAGATCGGCGCCCGGCTGGAGCGCGCCGCGCTGGAACTGGAAAACGACTATCGCACGCAGGGCTACCGGATGCCCGGCGTCGTCGAACAGTTCGACTGGACCTATTATGTCGTGGACTCGCCCACCCCCAACGCCTTCTGCCTGCCGGGTGGCTATGTGGCGGTCTATACCGGCATTCTCGACATCACCGGCAATTATGATGGCCGCGTCACGCTGGAGGATGTCGCCGATGTCAACAAGCTCGCCGTCGTCATGGGGCATGAGATCGGCCATGCCCTGGCCCATCACGGCGCCGCGCGGATGAGCACCCAGCAGATGCTGCAGATCGGCCAGGTCGCCCTCGCGGTTGGGGTAGGGGATATGGAGGCGGGCCAGCGTCAGGCGGTCCTGCAGGCTTTCGGGGTCGCTGCCCAGGGCGGCTTCCTTGCCTTCTCGCGCGAACACGAGACCCAGGCTGACAAGATCGGCCTCGATCTGCTCGTGCGCGCCTGTTACGATCCCCGCGAAGCGCCCGAGCTGTGGGAGCGGATGGGCGAGATCGGCGGCGGCCAGCGCCCGCCCGAATGGATGAGCACCCACCCGGCCTCCGCCACCCGGGCCGAAAACTTCCGCAAATGGATGCCCGAAGCCATCGCCGAATATGAGCGCCGCTGCGGAAAGCTGAACTGAAAACGGCCCCCGCCGCAAAGCGAGGGCCGCCAAGGGCCATTCCCCATCGTGGAAGCGCGCCGCCTTGTGAGCTTTGCCCTTCCGCCCTTAAAATATGAGTAATAGTGCCAGTCTGAACGTTTGATAACAATCTGCGCACGGCGCGTTCAGAATACTTTCCCGCCCGCCCGGGGCCCGTCATGCCCGCTCAGGCCGCTGGTTCTTCAGCGCAAAAAAAAAGCCGCGAAGGCTCCTCCTCCCGAAGCGCTTCGCGGCTGTGCAATGCAGTCCGTGCCGTCCACCGGCGTCACCCAGCCTGCAGTGTATCAAGTGAGCAGCGTGGGCCCCGTAAGACCCGCAACCAAAAAAGGTTACCCTTTTTACATACCACTGGTATGGTGAGACGCAAGAGGTGTGGGGATGCCGAAACGCACAAAAGAACAGGCGGCCGAAACGCGTGAAGCCTTGCTGCGCGCGGCCAGGGAATTATTTACAAATCAAGGCTTTGCGGCGACCAGTATCGCCGCCATCGTCGCGGCTGCAGGCACGACCAAGGGCGCGCTGTTTCACTATTTTAGCAGTAAGGAAGACATTTTCCTCGAGGTCTGGACCGCGCTGCAGCTGGAAATGGACGCCGCCGCGCGTGACGCTGCCGCGGCCGCCCGCTCGAAAACAGACCCCTACGCGGCCTTTCTGGCCGGGTGCCGGGTCTATCTCGACTGGGCCATGCGGCCCGATTACCAGTCGATCGTCCTGATCGACGGCCCCTCGGTCCTCGGCATGGCCCGCTGGCATGAGCTCGATTTCCAGCTCGGCATGAACAACATGACGCGCGGCGCCGCCTATCTCGCCAGCCAGGGCCTCGTCCCGGAAGACCGCATCCGCCCGGCTGCTGTCCTGCTCCAGTCGGCCCTCAATGGCGCGGGCTTTGCCCTTGCCTCGAGCTACCGGGATGTCACCCGCGAAGAACTCTTCGCCGGCTTCGAAGCGATCGTGCGCGGCCTGAAGCATTCTGCATAATCCTCGCGCGCAGATGCCAGCGGGCGGGGTTTATTATGCGGCGGAAAGCCGATACGGGTCAGCGCGAAAGAAAAGGGAAGGCCCTCCTCATGTCGCATTTCTCGCCGCTCTCCACGCTCCCGCCCGACGCCCTCCTGGGCCTGATGACCGCCTACCGCGCCGATGAGCGCTCGGAGAAGTTCGATCTCGGCGTCGGCGTCTACAAGGACGAGCATGGCGAAACCCCGATCCTTTCCGCCGTGCGCAAGGCCGAGGCCAAGCTCCTCGCCGCCCAGACCACCAAGGTCTATGAGGGCCCGCGCGGCAACACCGATTTCTGCGCCCATATCGAGAAGTTCGTGTTCGGCGCCGATCATCCGGCGCTGAAGGAAAACCGCGTCCTGTCTTTCACCGCCCCCGGCGGCTGCGGCGCGCTGTTCCTCGGCGTCGGCCTGATGCGCCGCATGGGCACCCGCCGCGTCTGGGTGTCCAAGCCCACCTGGCCCAACCATCCCAACGTCGTCAAATCCCTCGGCCTTGAGGTCAAGGATTATGCCTATGCCCGCGACGGCGCCTTCTACAAGCTCGGCGCGCTGGCAGACCTCTCCACCGCCGAGCCCGGCGACGGCATTATCCTGCAGGGTCCCTGCCACAACCCCACCGGTATCGATCCGTCAACGGACGATTGGCGCGCGCTGGGCAGGCTCTGCCGCGAGAAGGGCGTCATCGCGCTTCTGGATGTCGCCTATCACGGCTTCGCCTCCGGCCTCGACAAGGACATGGACGGCGTGCGCGCCTTCATCGAGGAGGCCGGCGAAGCGCTTGTCTCCTATTCCTGCTCGAAGAATTTCGGCCTTTACCGGGAGCGTACCGGCTGCTTCCTCGCCATCGGCAAGGACGCCGAAGGCATCGCGGCGGCCACCACCCATGTTGCCGATATGGGCCGCGCCACCTGGTCCATGCCGCCCGCCCATGGCGCCGGCATCGTCGCCGCAGTGCTGGATGATCCGGATCTGCGCGCTGAATGGGAAGCCGAGCTGACGGCGATGCGCACCCGGATGATCTCCCTGCGCACGGCGCTCTCCGATGCCCTGGTCAGCCATACCGGCTCAAACCTGCTCGCCGCCCTCAAGACGCAGAACGGCATGTTCTCGCAGCTGCCGATCTCGGCAGAGGACACCGCCAAGGCGCGCGAAGCCGATGGCATCTACATGCCATCCTCCGGCCGCATCAACATCGCCGGTCTCCACGCCAGCGACATCCCCCGCCTCGCCGAAACCCTCGCGCGGTATCTGGTCTAGGGCAGGGCGGCCGCCCACAAGACCCTCACCTCCCACGCCCTGACGGGCGCGGGTAAGGTTTAGCCCCTCTCCCTCCGGGAGAGGAGGGGCCCATTGCGCAGCAATGGGAGGTGAGGGCCTTCCGCCCCATCCAACACATCCCGCCCCCTCCGCGCCCAAAATCCCCAATCCCCTCAACGCCTTAAAAATAAATCCCGCAACCCTTGTCCACCCCCTCCCGCGCCGGGCGTATGCTCCGTGGCATGATGAGTATCGCCCGCCTCAGCAAGGAACCAGCGCTCGCGGAGTATTTCGCGCTCGTGCATCCTTTCTTCTGGTGGGTGTTCGTCTGGCAGATGCGGATCGCCGCAAAACACGTCCAGGCCGCCGGCCGCACGGGCGCCCTCATCCGCATCAGCTGGTGGGGCAGGGTCCGCATCGAATATCTCGGCGACCCACGGCCCGATCCCTCCGCCCACAGACCAGCAGAACCCACACGCAAGGCGTGGGATGATCCCAGTTGGTCAAGCGCGTTCCCGGCGATCTTCAACGCCGATGCGCCGCACACCCTTTTCGTCCTCCGTGCAAGCGGGGAAAAGGGCAGTCCGCGCAGCGTCCTGACGAAGGGGGCCTGCGCGCCAATCACTGACACGTCCTGACTTTGATCTGACCCCGAATTCAGCCCCAATCACCGGCCAGCGCCCGCTGCGACCGGCCAAACCTGCTGCGCATTTGGTGGCCCGAAACTCTCCCCTCGTCATCCCGGCTTCGCCGCAGGCGAAGACCGGGACCCAGGCAGAAGAGGGCAGAGCAAAGAGGTGCCGCCAAAGATGTTTCCAGACTACCGGAAAAGCACATGACACGGACGAATGTTCCGCGTATGTTCCGGGCCATGAAATTCAGCTATGTCTATATCCTCGCGTCCCGGCGCAATGGCACGCTCTACACAGGTGTCACATCCGATCTTGTTGCCCGGATTTGGCAGCATAGGGAGGACGTACTGCCTGGTTTCTCGCGTAAGTATGGCTGCAAGCAGCTCGTATGGTTCGAAGTTCATGACGATATTGAAGCGGCTATCCGAAAGGAGAAGCAGATCAAACGCTGGCGTGGGGCCTGGAAATAGCGGTTGATCGAAGAATCCAATTCTGGCTGGCGCGATCTGTGGGACGATCTCACCGCTGGGTCAGCAGAGGCTATGTCTTCCTGAAGGGCGCGCCTTGCGCCTCACTGGGTCCCGGTCTTTGCGCGAGCGCGCAAAACCGGGAAGACGAAATCGAGAGCGATGTCTAGGAAGGCGTCATCCCGGTTTCGCCGCAGGCGAAGACCGGGACCCAGAGCCCCAAAACACTGCGCCCCTGTTCACGATCAAGGGTTCCCTCCCGCGCCTGATGCGGTATTCAGAAGAATACGGGCAGCCGGGGAGTATTCATGCGGTTTCTGATGGTGGCGATTGCGGCGGGCGTCTGCCTTCTGGGGGCCTGTGCCCAGCGCTCTGCCTGGACAGTCCCGGTCCAGCCTGTGGACGAAGCCGCCCTGGCGCGCGTCGCCCCGGCGGGCCGCCTGCCGGCCATGGCCCGGCCCAAGGCCTACCGCGTCGCCCTCGATCTCGATCCGCGCGAAACCCATTTCTCCGGTTATGTCGAGATTGATGTAGAGCTGGCCGCCGCCACCAATGGCATCTGGCTGCACGGCGATGATCTCGACGTCTCCCGCGTCACGGCCACGGCCGGGGGCGAAACGGTCGAGGCGAGCTGGGCGGAAGTCCTCGATACCGGCGTCGTCTGGGTCGGCTTCCCCCGCCGTCTGCAAGCGCACCGCGTCACGCTGGCCATCGACTATACCGCCGCCTTCGATACGGGCCTGGCCGGTCTTTTCCGCGTCGAATCCCAGGGCAACTGGTATGCCCTTGCCAAGTCCGAAAGCATCCAGGCGCGCCGCTTCCTGCCGGGCTTTGACGAGCCGGGCCTGAAGGCGCCGTTCGAAGTGGCAATCACCGTGCCCGAAGGCATGCACGCCATCGCCAACACGCCGGAGGTCTCCCGCGCGCCGGCCCAGCCTGGCTTTGAAACCATCACCTTCGCGCCCACCCGTCCGCTCTCCACCTATCTGCTCTCCACCGCCGTCGGCAATTTCGACAAGGTCGATCGCGCCCCGCTCCCGCCAAATGATGTGCGGCGCACGGAAATTCCGCTCACGGGCTATGCCCGCGCCGGGAAGGGGGAGGAGCTTGCCTTCGCGCTGGATCTGACGCCCGAAATGATGCGCGTCTTCGAGGAAATGCTGGGCCAGCCTTACCCCTATGAAAAGCTCGATATCATCGCCGCCCCGCAATGGCCCTCGGGCGCAACAGAGCTGGCCGCCGCCATCACCTATCGCGAAGGCCGCATTCTTGTCGGCCCCAATACCGGGCCGTCCCTCCTGCGCAGCGTCAAGGAAATCCATGCGCATGAGATTGCCCATATGTGGTTTGGCAATCTGGTCACGCCGCCCTGGTGGGATGATCTCTGGCTGAAGGAAGCCTTCGCCACCTGGAGTGAAACCGTCGTGCTGGAAATCATGGAGCCCCAGGGCAATCATGATCTGGCCGCCGTGGTCGATGGTATCCGCGCCATGTCGCTCGACAGCCTGCAAGGCGTGCGCGCCGTGGCAGAGCCGATCAGCCGCAATGAAGATGTGCGCAATGCCTATGACGCGATCACCTATTCCAAGGGCCAGTCGGTCATCCGGATGATCGACACCTATTTCGGCCCGGATGTGCTGCGCCCGGCGCTCGGGCGCTATATTGCGCAGTATGCAGATGGTGAGGCCGACAGCGCGCGCTTCTATTCCGCCATCGGCAAGGCCAGCGGCCAGCGCGCCATCGGCACTGTCTTCGAAAGCTTCGTCACCCAGCCTGGTGTGCCGCTCGTCTCGGCCCAGCCGATCTGCAGCGGCACGTCTGCCAAGATCGAATTCAGCCAGACGCGTTATCGTCCCATCGGTTCGGAAATTGCCCCCGGCGGCCTGTGGAACATTCCGGTCTGCGCCGCCTGGAAGGATGGCGCCAATACAGGCGAAGTCTGCACGCTGCTCAGCGCGCCCCAGCGCACGGTGGATGTGCGCGGCGCCATCTGCCCGGAAGTCGTCGTGCCCAATGCCAAGGGGGCAGGCTATTACCGGTTTGATCTGCCAGCGGAATATTGGCGCGCCCTGACGGATGATTTCGCCGCGCTTGAGCCGCGCGAGGCTCTGGTCTCCATCGACAGCGCCCAGGCCGCCTTCAATGCCGGGTCGATGGGCGGGGCGGAGTATCTCGGCCTTCTCGAAGCCAGCCTCGCCCATCCCCATGGCACAGTGCTGATCTTTGCGCTGAACGCCTGGGACGCGCTTCTGGCCCAGCTTGGCGAAGAGGCAGAGCCGGCAAAGGCCCGCGCGTCTGTCGCGCTCGCCCGGCGGGATGACCCATCCGAGCTGGAAGCCGGGATGCGCCTGCGCGGTTTCCGGGCCGCCTCCCTGCACGAGCCTGAGGCCCGCGCCGCCCTTGTCGCCGAGGCCGACGCGTTCCTCTCAGGCACGGGCGAGCTCTCCAGCGACCTCTACACCTACGCCCTGCGCGCCGCGCTGGAGGAGGGGGGCACGGCGATGTTCGACAAGGTGCTCGCCGCCATCACCCGCCTGGACGATGCCGTCTTTCTCCAGGCCGCTGCCGACAGCCTCGGCAGCGCCGCTTCGCCGGAGGATGCTGCCCGCGCGCTCGATCTCATCTATGAGGGCGGCATCAGCCAGCAGGTCACCTTCTCCCTCGCCCAGAGCCTGATGAACAATCCAGCCCACCGCGACAGGACCTGGGCCCGCCTCACCGGAGACTTCCCCGGCTTCACGGCCCGGGTGCCTTCCCAGCTGCGCCGCAACACGCCGCGCCTGGCACGGGCCTTCTGCGACCCCGCCGTGATCCCGGATCTGGAAGCGCTGTTCGCCGCCGGCAGCCGCGACCTTGCCGGGCATGAACGCGCGTTGGGCGAAACGAAGGAATATCTGACGCTCTGCGCCGCGCAGAGAGAGAATGCCCGCGCGATGATCCTGCCTGTCCTGGCGCGTCCCTGATCTGTCCGGAAATGTCCGGATTTGTCCGCTGGATGTCATCCCGTGTCCGCGTTTTGACACGGGATGACACCGGTTTGGCGCGGGGTCAGGCGTTCTTGATCGTCAGCCCGCCATCCACCGGAATGTGGACACCGTTGAGGAAGCTCGCCGCCGGCAACACGAGGGAAAGCGTCATGTGCGCCACCTCTTCGGGGATGCCATACCGGCGCAACGGCACCCGGCGTTTGGCGTATATCTCCTTGTGTTCATCGGAGATTCCGGCGGTGATCCCGGTGATGATCGGGCCCGGGCAGATGCAGTTCACCGTGATGCCTTCCCGGCCCAGATCCACCGCCAGGCCGCGCGTCAGGCCGATCACGCCATGCTTGGCCGCCACGTAAGGGGAATTGCCCGGCGTTGCCCCCAGCCCTTCGGTGGACGCGATGTTGACAATCCGCCCCCAGCCATTCTTCCGCATATAGGGCAGGGCCGCCCGGATCGCCCGCTGGTGCGAGGTCAGCATGACGTTGATCGAGGGGCCCCAGCTGTCCTCATAGCTTTCCTCTCCAACCTGGCCGGGGATGGCGAACCCTGCATTGTTGACGAGGATATCCATCCCGCCAAAATGCGCGGCCGCCTCGTCCACCACCCGCTTGATCGCGGCGCCATCGCCCACATCCAGCGCCCAGCCCTTCACATGATCGAAGCCGGCTGCCTTGATTTCATTGACGACATTGTCGACGTTTTCCTGGCGCAGGTCCGTCACCGCCACATTCGCGCCCTCGCGGGCAAAGAGGTGGGCGGTCGCCCGCCCCATGCCGCTGGCCGCGCCGGTGATCAGCGCGGTCTTGCCTTTGATACTTCTGGATAATTCCTGATAGGGTGGCTGCTCTCGCATGTCTGTTTCCTCCGTTTCGTTATGTTTCCGGAGGAGGTCCGCACTGGCCGGCCATCCTCCCCGTATTGATCCTGCTGGTTAGTTGAATCCCGCCAGGCATTGGCGGGCCCAGGCCACCGCCCCTGTGGCTTTGCCGGTATCGAACCGCATCCCTTCGGCGGCGCCGTCTACGGCGATCCCAACCCAGTCAGCGGCGGCGATCTGGTCCACCATCGCCCGATCCGCGTCCATCGACAGGGTCACATAGACCGAATTGGCGTCGATATACTCCCAGCCCACATGGCCGGGCGCCCTGCGGGCATCGGTGCCGTTGAGGGCATAGATGAGATCGGCGGGTTCAAGGTAACCCCAGTCAATCTCATCAGGATCAGGCACGGACTCAGCCCGGGGCACGGCGAAGACAACCGCCGTCTCCTCCTCACCCGGCTCGAACCTGTAGGTGACATAAATAGGGCTGGGGTCCTTGGTGAGTGTCTTGTAAAGGACGCAGGCCTGTCCCAGCCAGATATCGTCGCTGTCGATCTTTCCGGCCCGCCATCCATCGACAACGCCGTGATCGGCAAGATCGGGGATGCCAGCAAACAGGTCCTGGGCCGCAGCGGTCGCCGGCGAGATCAGCAGCACAAGTCCTGCCAGCAGAGCGCCAATCCGGCTCATGCCTGTTTCCTCCGCTTCTTGATAGTGCCCGAGAAGTTCAGCACTGGCCGGCCATCCTGGCCTGTCACCAGTCCGCGCACAAAGCTGAGAGACCCGCCTTTGCGCAGCGTGTCCCCACGCGCCTCCAGCCGTTCTCCTTCCAGTGCCCCGTCGATGAATTCGGCGGTAAACGCCACCGTGACCCCGTAAGAGCCTTCCATGGCCTCATGGCCAATCGCGAACAGGGCAAAGTCGGCAAAGGTCATCAGGCAGCCGCCATGCACCACGCCCCCGGCATTCATATGCTTGCGCGCCACCCGAAACGCGGCGACCGGGCCTTTCTCATCGACCCGGAAATAGAACGGGCCGGCCGTTTCATGCTCGAAGGGCTCCTCGGCCCATGTAGTCCAGCCTGCAAACTCACCGCTCTCGACAATCGTTGTGGACATGGGGCTCCATCTCTTTTTTGACTGCGGCACCTTACCGTCATGCGCCCCTTCGACAAGCGCCGCATTGGGGCATAGAGTGCGCGCCGAAGAGAAATGACGGGAGAAGAAACCCATGGCCTTTGATGCTGAAACCCGCGCCGCCCTGATCGAGCAGGTGCGCCGCTTTGTGACCGAAACCTGCGTGCCCGTGGAGGCCCAGGTCTCAGAAGAAGACGCAGTGCCTCAGCATGTGGTTGACGCCATGAAGGAGCTTGGCCTGTTCGGCGTGGCCGTCCCGGAAGAGTTCGGCGGGCTCGATCTCGACATGGAAACCGAATGCCTGGTCGCCATGGAACTCGGCCAGACTTCGCCAGCCTTCCGTTCGGTTGCCGGCACCAATATCGGCATCGGCAGCCAGGCTCTCGTCCTTTTCGGCACCCCTGAGCAGAAGCAGAAATGGCTCCCCGGCATCGCCTCGGGCGACCTGATCGCCTCTTTCGCCCTGACTGAGCCCGAAGCCGGCTCTGACGCGGCCGGCCTCAAGACCAAAGCCGTGCGGGATGGGGACTATTACATCCTCAATGGCACCAAGCGCTATATCACCAACGCCAACAAGGCCGATCTCTTCACCGTCATGGCACGGACAAATCAGGACGAGCCCGGCGCGAAGGGCGTCTCTGCCTTCATCGTGGAGCGCGGCACGCCCGGCCTCTCGGTTGGCAAGCCGGAGAAGAAGATGGGCCAGCAGGGCGCCCATATCTGCGACGTGATCTTCGAGAACGCCCGCGTGCCCGCCGCCAACATGATCGCCAAGGAGGGCGAGGGCTTCAAGGTGGCCATGAGCGTGCTGGATAAAGGCCGGCTGCACATCTCGGCCGTGGCGACCGGCGTTTCCAAACGCCTGATCCGCGAGATGGTCAATTACGCCCTCGAGCGCCGCCAGTTCGGCAAGCCGATCTTCGAGCATCAGATGCTGCAGGCCCTGATCGCTGACAGCCAGGCAGAAACCTATGCCGCCGAATGCATGATCCTGGACGCCGCGCGCCGCCGCGACGCGGGCGAGGACATCACCATGCTTGCTTCGTGCACGAAGCTTTTCGCCACCGAGGCCTGCGGCCGCGTGGCCGACCGCGCCGTGCAGATTTTCGGCGGGGCAGGGTATGTGGCCGATTACGGCATCGAGCGGTTTTACCGCGATGTGCGCATCTTCCGCCTCTATGAAGGCACCAGCCAGATTCAACAGATAATCATCGCGCGTGAACTGGCCCGCGCGGCCAAAGCGGGGAGCCTCTGATGTTTGAACATGATCTGACTGATCCGAGTGAAGTTGGTTTGAATGCGGAGCGTCTGGACGCGATTCCGGACTTCTTCCAGAAGAACTATATCGACAGCGGCAAGATCCCCTGCATGGCCACACTGGTTTCGCGCGGGGGCGAAATTGCCCATGAAAGCTATATCGGCGCGACCGAGATGGGCGGCAGCCAGCCGATCAATTCCGAGACGATCTTCCGCATCTATTCGATGACCAAACCGGTCACCACGCTGGCCATCATGATGCTGTTCGAGGAGGGCAGGCTGCGCCTGGAACATCCCGTCAGCCGGTACATTCCTGAATACAAGGATGTGAAGGTCTGGGCGGGCGGCACGGCGGCGGCGCCGAAGCTGAAGGATCCAGACCGCGAGATGACGATCCTTGATCTGATCACGCACACGGCGGGCCTCACCTATGGCTTCCTGATGCAGGATGAAAGCGACGAGATCTACCGCCGCGAAAAGGTTGGCAATCACAAGCAGACGCTGCAGGAAATGGCGCGCCAGATGGCGGGCCTGCCGCTGGCCTTCTCGCCGGGAACCGAATGGCGCTACAGCCATTCGATCGATGTGCTCGGCGCGATTGTGGAGATCATCACCGGGCAAGAGCTGGACGTGTTCTTCCGGGAGCGGATTTTTGGTCCGCTGCAGATGAACGATACCGATTTCTGGGTGCCGGAAGACAAGATCGGCCGGCTGATGGCCTGCTATCAGAAAGACGCCAAGACCGGCGAAACCACGCTGGCTGATCCCGGCGGCGCGGCCTCGAAACTCTATGCCAAGCGCCCGGTTCAGCTGAATGGTGGCGGCGGGCTTGCTTCCACGGTGCGGGATTATCACCGCTTTGCCCTGATGCTGCTGCGCGGGGGCACGCTGGACGGCGCGCGGATCATCAGTCCCAAGACGTGGGAGTTCATGCGCCAGAACCATCTGCCCGGCGGGCAGACCATGCGCGGCATGGGGCGCTCGACATTCACCGAGGTGATGGCCGAAGGCGTAGGCTTCGGGCTGGGCGGATCGGTTGTCACCGATATCGTGCAGACCCGCCAGCCGGGTAGCGATGGCACATTCAGCTGGGGCGGCCTTGCCTCCACCTTCTTCTGGATCGATCCGGAAGAGGAGTTGATCGCGGTTCAGGCCACCCAGCTGATGCCGTCATCGACCTATCCGATGCGGATGCAACTTCAGCAACTTGTCTATGCGGCGATCGACTGGTGACATGAACGGGCTTCGGGTTCTAGTCTGCGCAACGGCAATACTGGCGACAGTATCGTCTGCTCAGGGGCAGGCACTCAGGGAACCAGGATTACTCTCTCGTTATCATCAGTTGATAGCGGAGTTTGATCGGCCGGGATTTGCAGCCTTCGAGAATGACTACCTTTCGGAGCTTGGGCCGCAGGGTGATCCTTGTCTTTTTGGCTGCAATTCGGGCTTCTCGGGGAATAGCCCTAATGTGCACGGTGACGGATACCGCGAATTCCTCATCCGCGCCGACCTTGTTACGCTTGCGCGAATGCTGCACTACTCGGAAAGCGCACTGATCAATCTGGAGCGGTCTACGGAACTTCTGCAAGCGTATCACGAATCTTATCTTGCAAACGATCCATACGCCGAGTCATCGACCGGTCTTGATGAGCGCTTTTGGGGTGCGGCATGGAAAGACTATGCGGGCTGTGTCGGCACTATCATCCCGCCGGTTCTTCCCGCAGCAGTCCTTCGCGGCGAAGTGCAGCAGTTGAGGTATCGTGTTTCTTTATCTCCTGAAGACAGACTAAGACTTAACTTGATCGACCAGACACTTAGAAAGATGACGGCAGAAGATGACTGAGGCAAAGCCCGTTTCGGTTCGCGAGGCCATCCTGACGCTTACGGCGGCAAAAGGCGCCGGCAAGACCATCGCCCCGGAGGAGGCCGCGAAAGCTATCAGCTCTGAACACTTCGTCCGGGTGCTGAAGGATGTGCGCGCCGAAGCCGTTCGCCTGCACAAGGCGGGTCTCATCACGATTTACCGCAAGGGTAAGCCGGTGGAAGACCCGGACACGTTCAAGGGTGTGTACCGCCTAGGGGTGCCGGTTTAGCCGCGTGGGACGTTAGTGAGGATACATGCCGAAGCCGCCCGACCCATTCCACGAATTCGTGCTGGAACTGTTTTCCGGCGTTGGGCCGGTCAACATCCGGCGCATGTTCGGCGGGGCGGGCGTGTATCAGGATGGCGTGATGTTTGCGCTTCTTGCCGATGACCAGATTTTCCTGAAGGTGGACCCTGCTCTGCGGGATGATCTGTCAGCGGAGGGCGGGGCGCCTTTCCTCTATCTGCGTTCAAGCGATGCCAGGCCGATAGACCTTGGCTATGTCAGCCTGCCGTCTTCAGCGATGGATGATCCGGATGAGGCCGCCCTCTGGGCGCGCCGGGCGCTGAGCGCGGCGCGGGCAGCAAAGGCCAAGAGCCCGCCGAAGAAGCGCAAGCCGAAACCGGCGTAAGCTCAGGCGACGGCTGGGCGCAGGGCGGGCTGATCCAAGGAAAATGCGTGGTCGGACGATCCGTGGCGGCGCAGATGCTGCAGGCGCTGGAAGCCGTCTTCCAGGGTGAAGCGTTCGCCCTTGCGGGCCCACCACATGACGAAGCCGGGGCCGTCGCTGCGGTCGATCTCCTGACCAAGGCGGCGCATGCCCGGCGGGTGGGTGCGGCCATTATAGGTAAAGGCTTTCAGGTCTTCGAGCGAGCGCCAGACGGCCATGGTCGAGACTTCAGGCGAGCGCCAGTCATCGGGGTAGGGGAAGGCGTCCTTGTACGTCCGCCAGCTCTGATCCGGGCAGCGCAGGCCGTGTTCGTGATAGTGCAGGCCTTCAAACTGATCGGCATCTGCAAAGATGCGCGGCAGAATGGACAGGAAGGTCACGACATAAGGGTTTTCAAGCGTGAACGACCCGAGCGGGCGCACGCAATTGAAGTGTAACAGCCTGAAATCCATCTTATCTCGTCCCCAAGAGGTTCGATTTTTCGCGAACCCTATGGGGACAAGGTTGCATAATCCTTAAGGTGCAACAGATTTAATTTAAGCAATCAAAGGTTACTTGCCTTTGAACTCCGCAGGGCGCTTCTGGAGGAAGGCGCTGACGCCTTCCTTGAAGTCGTCCGTGCGGCCAGCCGTGCGCTGGGCAACACGCTCATTGTGCAGGGCGGCGCCGAAGTCTGCCTCGCTGGCGTCCCAGATGATCTTGCGGGTGAGGGCGAGGGCCACCGTCGGGCCGGCGGCGAGCTTGCCGGCAAAGTCCAGCGCCGTCGGCAGCAGTTCGGCGTCATCGACGACCCGGTTGACGAGACCCCAGCTCAGCGCCTGATCGGCGGAGACTTTCTCGCCGAGGAGGGCCATTTCCATGGCGCGGACACGGCCGATGGTGCGGGCGAGCAGCCAGGTGGAGCCGCCATCTGGCACAAGGCCGATGCGGCGGAAGGCCTGGAGGAAGTAGGCGCTCTTGCCGGCGATCACGAGGTCGCCCATCAGACCGAGCGCGCAGCCGACGCCAGCAGCGGCACCATTGACCGCCGTGATGACCGGATGGGGGTGTTCGCGAATGGCGGTGACCAGCGGATTGTAGAAAGCGTCCAGCGCCTTGCCCGCGTCGGGTTTGGAACCGGGGTAGGCGATTTCGGGGCCAGAGCCCATGCCGCCGAGATTGGCGCCCGAGCAGAAGCCGCGGCCCTTGCCGGTGAAGATGGTGCAGCGGGCTTCATTGGCCGCCACTTCAAAGGCATGCAGCAGCTCGATGGCGGTATCGACGCCGCAGGCATTCAGCGTCTTGTCATCATTGAAGGCGATGATCGCGGTGTCGCCATTGCGCTCATAGGAAATCTTTTCGTACGTCGCCATTGGCGTCTCCCTCTGTAAATCCGGTCTTGCTGGCAAGGTTCTAGAGGCAAGCTTTGCGTCCGTGAACGCCTCACGCCGGGTAAGCGGTTTTCGATGCCTCTTGGGGAAACGCTGAACAGGCGCTACAGTGTTCAACGAACACAAGGGATTGGGAGATATCAGCACATGGCCCTCGACGCCGCGCCGGCTTCCGGCATGAATGCACTGCTTGCCAAACAGAAGGCCGCGCATCTGCGCGACGGGATCCCGTCGGTGCAGAAACGGATCGAATGGCTCGACAAGTCCATTGATCTTCTGGCCACGCATGGCGCCGCGCTGAACGATGCGATGGCGGCTGATTTCGGCCACCGGTCGAAAGACCAGTCGAACCTGACCGACATTGCCGGCTCCATCGGCGCGTTGAAACATGCCAAGGCGCATGTGGCCAAATGGGTGAAGCCGGAGAAGCGCAAGGTGGAGTTTCCGCTGGGGCTGCTGGGCTCGAAGGCTGAGTTGCAGTTCCAGCCCAAGGGTGTGATCGGCGTGATCAGCCCGTGGAACTTCCCGGTGAACCTGACCTTCACGCCGCTGGCCGGCGTGTTTGCCGCTGGCAACCGCTGCATGATCAAGCCGTCCGAATTCACCGAGGCGACTTCGGAGCTGATGAAAGAGCTGATCGCGAAATATTATGCGCCCGAAGAATGCGCCGTCGTCACCGGCGGGCCGGATGTGGGGGCGGAGTTCACCAAGCTTGCCTTCGATCACATCCTCTTCACGGGGGCGACCTCGGTGGCCAAGCATGTGATGCGGGCGGCGGCGGACAATCTGGTGCCGCTGACGCTGGAGCTGGGCGGCAAGAGCCCGGTGATCCTCGGCCGCTCGGCAGACCTGCAGAAGGCGGCAAACCGGATCATGGCCGGCAAGACGCTGAATGCCGGGCAGATCTGTCTGGCCCCGGACTATGCCTTCGTGCCGAAGGAGAAGACCCAGGACTTCGTGATGGCCGCGACCAAGGCGGTGGAGACGATGTATGCTTCCGGCCTGAAGGACAATGACGACTATACCTCCATCGTCAATCAACGCCATTTTGACCGGATCAACGGCTATGTCGAAGATGCCCGCGCCAAGGGCGCCCAGGTGATCGAACTCAACCCCAAGGGCGAGAACTTCTCCCAGCAGCCCCACCACAAGATCCCGCCGACGATCATTGTGGACCCGACCGATGACATGCGGGTGATGCAGGACGAGATTTTCGGGCCGATCCTGCCGATCAAATCCTATGGCGATGCCAAGGACGCGGTGGCCTATATCAACGCGCATGACCGCCCGCTGGGCCTCTATTATTTCGGTGAGAACGAGGGCGAGAAAAGCTTTGTGCTGAACAACACCACGTCGGGCGGTGTGACCGTGAATGATGTGATCTTCCATGTGGCGCAGGAAGAACTGCCCTTCGGTGGTATCGGCCCGTCGGGCATGGGTTCCTATCATGGCCGCGAGGGCTTCCTCGAATTCAGCCACAAGAAGGCGATCTATACCCAGACGAAGAGCGAATTGCTGGCCATGATGCGCCCGCCTTATGGCGACAAATACCGCGCGCAGGTGAAGGGCCGGATTAAGAAATAAGCCGTAAGCTGATTATGTCGGAAGCGCCGGTGGGGAGACCTGCCGGCGCTTTTTTGCGCGGAGAGTTCAGGCCGTTTCGGGGGCGATGGTGCGCACGCCCTTGTCGTTCTTATTCAGAATGGTGGTGACGGCGAGGTCTGCGGTCACGTTGCCGACCGTGCGGAAGATGTCGGGGATGACCTCTACGGCCAAGAGGAGAGGGAGGAGTTCGATCGGGGCGCCCATGGCGAAGCAGATGGGGGCGATCGAGACGAAGAAGCTGACCTGGCCGGGCAGGCCGACCGAGGAAATGGAGACCGCGAAGGCGACGAGGCCCGCAGCAATCATCTGACCGGGCGACGGGGTGATGCCGGAGACATGGCAGATGAAGAGAACCACGGCCAGATTGGCCACCGGGCTGGTGAGGCGGAAGACGGCGACCGAGAGCGGCAGGACGAGGCCGGCAACATGTTCGGGCACGCCGAGATTGCGGCGGGCGGTTTCCACCATGACCGGCAGGGTGCCGATGGAGGACTGGGTGGAGAAGGCAACGACCTGCGCTTCGGAGACGGCGCGGGCAAAGCGCAGCGGGCCGACGCCGCCGAAGAGGGCGGCGAGCGGATAGCAGATCAGCACCACGGCGATACAGCCTGCCGACACAAGCACCACATAATGGAAGAGCGCGCCGGTGGCGCCGAGGCCGCCGCGCAGGCCGAGCGTGAGCGCGAGGGCGAAGACGCCGAGGGGCGCGGCGAGCAGCACCCATTTGACGATGACGATCATCGCATCGGCCACCGCATCGAAGAACTTCACCAGCAGGACGCGCTGTTCCTCCGGCAGGCGGGTGACGGCGAAGGCGAAGAAGAGGGCGAAGATCACCAGCGGCAGGATGGCATTGCTGGCGGCGGCCGCGAGCGGGTTGGACGGGATGAGCGAGGTGAGCCAGGCGGCAAAGTTGATTGTCTGGGGCGCGGCCACTTCACCCCCGGTGGCCCCGGCGATCAGGGCGCGGGCGCTTGCCTCATCCACCGGGAAGGCCGCGAGAGCCGCCTCGACGCCCAGGAAGGTGAGCACGGTGGCCCCGGCAAGCAGCAGCGAGAACCAGAGGATAGCGCGCATGGCGAGGCGCCCGGCGGTCATGGCATCGGACACGGCGGCCACGCCGACTACCAGCAGGGAGAAGACCAGCGGGATGACGGTCATCTGAAGGCAGCCGAGCCAGACCGAGCCGACGGCCTGGGCCGCTTCGGGCAGCCAGTCGGGCACATCGCCCGCGCCCGCGACCAGCGCGCCGCCGACAAGGCCGAGCAGCAAGGCGGCGAGGACTTGCGCGGAAAGCGATTTCAGAAAGGACATGGATTGGCTCCCGGCTTACCCTGCCTGTTTCTGAGCATCGCCGGGGCGAGGGCGCAAGCACTGATGGCCGGGAAGGGCGCGCGGGAGAAGGTATCTGACCCGATCAGGGGCGTTATCTCCCCTCTCCCTTGGGAGAGGGGCCGGGGGTGAGGGGGCGCTGCCTGTCAGCCAACCGCGTAGCTCGAGATCTGCTTGACGCAGGTCATCGCGGAGCTGCACGGTATCAAGATTATGAATGCCGCCATCTATTTCTATCACCAGCATGGCCTTCTGAATGGCGAAGTCGACAATGTAAGGTCCGATAGGATGCTGCCGCCGGACGGCGTATCCATATTTCCTCAGCTCCCGGAGCGCTTGCCAGGCTATGTCTTCCGGGGCATTTGCCGACTGTCTCAGACGTCTGGCACTGTGGATAATGGGCCTGCGGGACATGCGCAGGAGATTACCACGTGCGGGGTGTTTTGTCGTTATCTTGCGCTCCCTCACCCCCAACCCCCTCTCCCCAGGGAGAGGGGGCTAGCAGGGGGTCAGCGGCGGCCGCGTTTCAGGTCTTCGGTGATCTGGATGTCGGCTTCCTGGCCGGAGATGCGGTGGCGGTAGACCTGGATGTTTTCGAGGACGCGCTGGATGTAATTGCGGGTCTCGGAGAAGGGGACGAACTCCACCCAGTCAACCGGGTCGATCTGGCCTGTGCGGGGGTCGCCATAATCGCGCACCCACTGGTTGGGCCGGGAGGGGCCGGCATTGTAGGCGGCCGCCGTCATGATGTAGCTGCCGCCGAACTGGCTGAGCAGGGTATCGAGGTGCAGGCCGCCCAGGGTCATGTTGTAGGCGGGGTCGGTGGTGAGCCAGGACTGCTGATAGGGCATGCCGCGCAGGCGGGCCTCGTTGCGCGCGGTGGACGGCATGAACTGCATCAGGCCGAGGGCGCCGACGGGGCTGCGGGCGTTGGGGTTGAACTCGCTCTCCTGGCGCGTGATGGCGAGCATGAAGGCGCGCTCCACCTGGGGCTGGCGCGAGAGGGGATGCATCAGCACCGGATAGGCCGCTTCGGGCGCCAGCACGCCCTTGAACAGCCCCGCCTTGCCGGCGCGCACGGCGGTATCGGGCTGGTCCATCTGGTGATTGAGCTGGGCGAGCAGCTCGAACTCCGCCGGGGTGGAGAGCACGTCATCGAGATGGTGGGAGAAGGTGCGGTAGGTGCCCATCTCGCCGGTGGCGCCGATGAGGCGCAGCGCGCGGACCATCGGGTTTGCCTCGAAGGCGGCGATTTCTTCCGGCGACGGAACGATTGGCGGGCCGAAATGGATCTTGCGGTCCCCGATCCGCTCCGCCGAGAGCTGGCCGTAATAGGTGTATTTATGAGCGGCGGCGGCGCTGTAGGCGATCAGGGCCTGGTCTGACTGGCCGAGGGCGTCGCGCGCGCGGCCGGTCCAGTACTGGCCACGCGTGAGACTGACGGGCGAGGAGACGCCGTTGGTCATCGTCTCGAAATGTTTCACGCCGCGGGTGGCGTCGCCATTCAGGCGCAGGGCGATCCAGCCGGCGAGCCATTCGGCCTCGGCAAAGTCAGAGCCGCTGGACATGCCATGCGGCGCGGTGAGGCTGTAGGCGCGGGCATAGTTGCGGGCTTTGAGATCATTGCGCACGGCGATGGCGCGCTCGCGCCAGAGACGGCTGCGCCCGGCGGCAGGCACGTCCTTCCCGTTGATCTGGGTCAGCAGCGGGGCGACAGCATCGTCCATGTTCTTGGCGCGGCGCCAGTTGGCGCGCTCATAGAGCAGGCCCGGATGGTTTTCGAGATTGGCCGGCACTGCGCGGATGGCGGCGTCGACATTGTTGGCGCGCTTCATCAGGGCGAGGCGCGCATCGGTGAGCTGGCGATAGTCGGTCGTGAGCTGAGGCTTAAGGGCTTCAGCGTCCGAGCGCTGGCCGGTCCAGAGGAGGAAATCGACGCGGGCGCGGTGGTCGTCCTGGCTGAGGGACTGGCCCCAGCGGGCAAGCACGGTGCGTTGAAGCGAGGAGTCCAGCGTGTTGCTCCGCCAGACATCGCGGATCACCTCTTCGGCCTTCGCGCTCTGCCCGGTCTGGCGCAGGGCATTGGCCAGGGCGACCTTGCCGGCGCCGGTGATGGGCCCGGACTCGGTGAGCCATTTCACCTTGGCTTCGGCAGAGAGCGAGCTGTCGTCGATGATCTCCTCGGCGCGGCGGCGCATCTTGTCGGTCTGCGGCCAGGTGGAGAGGGTGGTGAGGGCGAAGTTCAGCTCGTCGAAAGTGGTGCCGGGCACACCGTCAGCGGCGCGCTTCCAGAGGATGAGGTCGCGCACGGTGGGGTCGGCGGCGTCATATTGGAGGCGGGAGGCCTCACTCCAGGCGCCGCGATTGATGGCGGTGAAGGCGGCCTGCAGCTGGGCAATACTGGCCGGGCTGACCGGCTGGGCCGGCAGCAGGCTGGGCATGGCGGCGGGCAGCGGGGCGGGCGCGCCTGTGGGGGTGGCGAGCGGGGCGGCGCCCGGGCTGGCCGGAGCGGCGCCGGGCAGCTGAACACCAGGGGTGAGGGCGCGCAGCACCGGGGCGGGCGTGGCTTCCTCAGCCTGCGCGATAACCGGAGCCGGCGGGGAGGGCGAAGAATCGGCGCGCGGCTTCAGACTGGGGCTCTCGGGCCGGGAGGCGGCCGATGTGCCCGCAATCAGGAAAGAAATCGCCACAAAAACAGCGGAAATGCGGAGCATGGTTCGGCTCACCCAAGTTTATTTCTGCGCCAAAGCGTGACAAGTCTGAAGACAGAGCCTAGCACGCAAATCCCAACCAATCCCTGAACGGCACGTTAAAATGTTTCACGGCTCAATCCCAGCCCTTGTAACACCCTTCAAGAACGGCGCGATCGACGAAACCGCGTTTGCGGCGCTGGTCGAGCGCCAGATCGCAGGCGGATCGGCCGGCCTTGTGCCCGTTGGCACGACGGGCGAAACCTCGACGCTCTCGACCGAGGAGCACAAGCGGGTGGTCTCGCTTTGTGTAGAGGTGGCAGCAGGACGCGTGCCCGTGATCGCCGGGGCGGGCTCTAACTCGACCGATGAGGCAATCGATCTCGTGGCCCATGCCAAGGCTGCCGGGGCGGACGCGGCCCTCGTGGTGTGCCCCTATTACAACAATCCCAATCAGGATGGGCTGTACGCTCACTTTCGCGCGATCAACGACGCGGTCGCCCTGCCGGTGGTGCTTTACAATGTGCCGACCCGAACGGTGGTGGACCTGAAACCGGAAACCGTGGCGCGGCTGGCCGAGCTGCCCAACATTGTCGGCATCAAGGATGCCACCGGCGATATGGACCGGGTGACCTATCACTCCGCGCTGATCGGGGACCTCGAACAGTTCGTTCAGCTCTCGGGCGATGACCCGTCCGCTCTGGGCCATCTGGCCATGGGTGGGGCGGGGTGCATCTCGGTGACCGCGAATGTGGCGCCCGAAATGTGCGCGGCGATGCATGCGGCGTTCCGTGACGGCGACCTGGAAAGCGCCCGCGCCATCGAGCGGCGGCTGATCGCCCTGCACCGGGCAATGTTCTGCTCGCCTTCGCCGGGGCCGGCGAAATATGCCCTCTCGCGCCTGGGCCTCTGCGCGCCGGAGGTTCGCCTGCCGCTGACCGGGCCGGATGAAGCTGCGCGCGCGCAGATCGAAGCCGCCATGGCGCTGGCGGGGATCAATCCCTAAGTAGCGCGTATGGCGACGAAGAAGAACGAGCAGATCAAAGGGCGCACCGACGGGCTGGTGGCGGAGAACCGCCGCTCCCGGCGCGAGTATTCCGTGGAGGATACGCTGGAGGCCGGCATCATGCTGGTCGGCTCGGAAGTGAAATCCCTGCGCGAGGGGCGGGCGAACATTGCCGAAGCCTATGCCTCGGTGGAGCAGGGCGAGCTGTGGCTGATCAATGCCGAGATCCAGACCTATGGCGGGGCCAACCGCTTCAACCATGAGCCGCGGCGCAAGCGGAAGCTGCTCGTTTCCCGGCGCGAACTGGCAAAGCTTTCCCAGGAAGTGGAGCGGGCCGGGCGCACGATCGTGCCGCTGAAACTCTATTTCAACGACAAGGGCCGGGCGAAACTGCTGATCGGCGTCGCCACAGGCCGCAAGGCCCATGACAAGCGCGAGAACGAAGCCAAGCGCGACTGGCAACGCCAGAAGGCACGGATCCTGAAGGCGGGCTGAGCCCTCAGGCAGCGTGTTGCCGCTGAACCTGTAGCCGCATGTGGGGCAGCTGGGACATGGCGTGGTTGCCGAGCCAGTCATACGGGGCGTCGGTTAAGGAGAAGGCCAGCCTGCGGGCGGCGATTTCTTCCAGCAGCAGGCGGATGAGCATCATCGCGACATGGCGGCCGGGGCAGATATGCGCGCCGCCGCCAAAGGTGGTGATGCCGCGATGGTCACGGTCCAGCCGGAAACTAGCCGGATCGGTGAATACGGACGGATCATGATTACCCGCTGCCCAGAGCATGACGACAGGCGTGCCCTTCGGAATGCTGACACCGGCATAGCCTGTGTCCCGCAGGATGTAGCGCTTGAGGAAGACAACCGGCGGTTCGATGCGGAGCGCCTCCATGATGGCAGCGGGCAGTTTTTCCGGCGCGGCGAGCACGTCTGCATAGGCGGCGGGATTATGCAGCAGGGCGAAGAGGGTGTTCACGGCGCCGACGGCGGCCGTGTGGAATCCTTCCACGAGATTGCCTGCGAGCAGCTTGCCGACATTGGGGGGCACGATGCCCGCTTCTTCCGGATCGTCGGACGCGTCCACCCTGGCAAGGTCTGCTGCCAGTTCACTGACGAAAGGATGGGCGCCTTGTGACAGGCTGCGCAGGGCGGCGGTTTCCACGAGGCGGCCATAGGCGGCGGTGGAGGTGTCTGCCAGATGCAGGTCTTCCCGTGTCATCTGTATCAGGAACATGGCGGTCATGCCGCGCACGGCAATGATCGTCTCGGCCATTTCCGTATCCGTCATGCCGATGAGGCGGCCCCAGAAATGGGCGGTGAGCGGCTCGGCAATGTCTTCCACGAAGTCGATCTCGGGGCGCGTTTCAGCGGCGGCGAGAAGCTCGCGGACAACCTCGCGCGCAACCGGCTCCAGCAGGGTGGCCTGTTTGGGATTGAGCTGGCGCAGCAGCGTCATGCGCACCGGCATGTGGACGGGCGGATTAGCCGTGAACACCTGATGCGAGATGACCCCACCGATGCCCCCGCCGGGCGGCGGGGCCGCGCCATTGGGAAGCTGGTGGAGGCCGGGAAACATCACGCCGGGTGGCAGGGCGCCCACCTCGGGCAGGGCACCGAAAGCACGCAGGTCGCCATGGCGGAAGACGACGAGTTCGCCCGCTTCGGTGCGCAGGAGACGATGCGTGTCATCGGCAAAAATCCGCGCGCAGAAGGCGTGGAAACTGTCGCGGCCACCCAGGAAGCCGAGCGATTCGAGGCTGGTGAGCGAGGAAATGTCGGACATGGCAGCTTGCCTCCCCAAATTCAGTAGTTATCACTACTGAACATGAAGAGAGCACGCTGGCAATGATTTGTTGGGCTGGGCCTCAGAGCGTGAGGTCGAAGACCATTTTCATGGCACCTTCGGTGCGTTTGTCGAAGATGTCATAGGCGCGGGCGCCGTCTGAGAGCGGAAGGTTGTGGGTGATGTATTTTTCCGGCTTGAGGCGGCCGGACTGGACCAGCGGGATGAGTTCCGGCCATTCCTGCGGGACTGAACATGTCCCGATACGGAAGGTGAGGCCCATGCCGAAGGCTTTCGAGATGGGGAATTCCATTGTGCGATCCTGGGCGACGCCGATGACCGAGACCGTGCTGCGTTTGCCCGAGAGGCCGAGGGCGGCGCGGATGGTGGCGGTGTGGCCGACCGCTTCGATGACGCTGTCGCACATGCGGCCCTTTGTGGCCTCCTGGATGATGGCGCGTGCGTCTGCCGGGTCTGGCGTTTCAAGGCCGATGGCGCGGCCGGCGGCGCGGCGTTCTTCCACAAGATCGATGCCGAAGACGCGCGAAGCGCCCATGATGAAGGCGGCTTCTGCGGCGAGCAGGCCAATTGGACCAAGCCCGACGACGGCCACTGTGGCGCCGCGCTGGATATCGGCATTGCGCGCGCCGAACCAGGCGGTGGCGAGGGCATCGGTCATCATCAGGGCTTGATCGAGGCTGACACCGTCCGGAATTTTCTGGGCGTTGAAATCGGCGGCGGGCACACGGACGAATTCGGCCTGGCAGCCCTGCAGCTTTGACGAGAGGCCGTAACAGCCGCTGGCATTGTATTCGCAGCGGTTGACGACCCCGGCGAGGCAGGCGCGGCACTGGCCGCACCCGACGGCTGCCGAGATCATCACCTTGTCGCCGGCTTTCAGCTGGCGCACGCCCCGGCCAGCCTCAACCACTTCGCCGACTGCCTCATGGCCGACGCAATAGCCGGTATCCTCGGAGAAGGTTTCACCATGATAGATGTGCAGGTCACTGCCGCAGATGGCGCATTTGTCGACCTTGATAATCGCGTCGCGGTCATCGTGCAGCTCGGGATCATGCATCGTTTCATAGGCGATGTCGCGGGGGCCGCGATAGACGAGGGCTTTCATGGGAAACTTCTCCTTGAGCGGATGGATCAGCGCGCCGGAAGGGCGTTGTATTCCTGGATCTTCATCTTGCCGAGCTGGGACATGTGGACTTCATCCGGGCCGTCCGCGATGCGCAGGAAGCGGTTGAGGGTGAAGAAGTCTGCCACCGGCGTATCACCGCTGACGCCCATGCCGCCATGAGCCTGGATGGCGCGGTCACACACGGTCTGCGCCATCTGCGGGGCGATGACCTTGATGGCGGCGATGAGATCCTTGGCGACCTTGTTGCCATAGCGGTCCATCGCGTCGGCCGCTTTCAGCGTGAGCAGGCGGGCCATCTCGATTTCGCAGAAGCTTTTGGCAACGTCCTGGCGGATAGAGGATTGGTCGGCGAGCTTGCGGCCAAAGGCGACGCGGTTTTCGACGCGGCGGGCCATGATTTCCAGCGCGCGCTGGGCCTGGCCGATGGAGCGCATGCAGTGGTGGATGCGGCCCGGCCCGAGGCGGCCTTGCGCGATTTCAAAGCCGCGGCCTTCGCCGAGGATGAGGTTTTCCTTCGGCACGCGCACATTCTCAAAGCGCAGTTCGCATTCGCCGCCGGGGGAGTTCTTCGAGCCGAAGACGGTCTGCTGGCGGACGATAGTGATGCCCGGCGTGGTGGGCTCCACCAGGATTTGTGAATGCTGGGCGTGGCGCGGATTATCGAGCAGCGTCTTGCCCATGACGATCCAGATCTTGCAATTGGGGTTCATCGCGCCGGAGATCCACCATTTGCGCCCGTTGAGGACGTAATGGTCGCCGTCCGGAATGATGGTGAGCTCAAGGTTTGTCGCGTCAGAGGAGGCGACCTGCGGCTCGGTCATCACATAGGCCGAGCGGATGGTGCCTTCGAGCAGGGGTTTCAGCCAGCGCTCCTGCTGGGCAGGCGAGCCGAACTTGGCGAGGACTTCCATATTGCCGGTGTCAGGCGCCGAGCAGTTGAAGAATTCCGAGGAATGCGGCACGCGGCCCATGATTTCCGCCAGCGGAGCATATTCCAGATTGGTGAGGCCGGGGCTGAACTCGCCATATTCATGTGGCAGGAAGAGGTTCCACAGGCCTTCGCCGCGCGCGATATCCTTCAGCTTGTCAATGCCCGGCCAGCGCTTCCAGAGATTTTCCGGATCATCGTTCCAGTCTACCTGTTCCTGCTCGGAGGGGTAGACGTGCTTGTCGAAGAAGGCCTCCAGGCGGGCAATCAGGTCTTTGGTCTTGGCACTATGTTCAAACTGCATGGGGTGGTCCTGTCTGCGTTTTCGTTTCTTGTGGGGAAGGGGTGTCAGCTGATCCAGCGCAGGGCGCGTTCGAGCAGCCAGATGGTGCGGCGGTGGAGATCGTCGCCGGTCTCCTTCGGGGCCTTGCCGGCGCAGGCGCGCGCATAGGTGCCCTCAAGGATGATGCCGAGCTTGTAGCAGGCGAGCACGCTGTACCAGTGGAGGCCTGAGAGGTCGCGGGTGGTCTGCCCGGCATAGTGGGCGACGAGTTCGTCCGCTGTCGGAAAACCTTCCCAGGGCTGGACAGCGACTGTGCCGGCGCTGGATTTGTCGGCTTCATCCGGCCAGGTGGCGAGGAGCCAGCCGAGATCGAGCAGGGGATCGCCGATCGTGGTCAGCTCCCAATCGACGATGGCAGCAAGGCGCGGGGCATCAAAACGGAACATGACATTGGCGAGGTGATAGTCGCCATGGATGATGCCGGGCTGGAAGCTCCGGGGACGGTTTGCGTCCAGCCAGTCGCCCACCCGGTTTATGCCGGGAATGTCCTTGCGGCCGTCCCATTCGGGGATTTCGGCATAGCTTTCCAGCTGCGCCTTCCAGCGGCCGACCTGGCGTTCGAGATAATTGTCGACCTTGCCGAGCCCTTCGAGGCCGAGGGCGATATAGTCCTGCGCGCCAAGGGCAGCGATGCCATCGACCAGAGAGAGGCCCATCTGGTGGCGCAGCTCTGGCGAGGCGGCGAAGGGTTCGGGCAGGCCGGTGGTGGCGTTGTAGCCGTCGATGGGTTCCATCAGATAGAAGGCAGCGCCGAGGACTGTTTCGTCCGGGCACGCCGCAATCAGACCGGGATGGGGGACATTTGTGCCCTTCAGGGCGGCCAGCATGCGGGCTTCGCGGCGCATTGTTTCGTTGGAATTGACCCGCAGCACGGGGGGCGGGCGGCGCAGCACATAGGTGCGCCCGGCGCGCATGAATTTCAGGAGGATGTTCTGCGTGCCGCCCGCGAGGCGAACATCATTCTCGATGGGGCCGCTGCCGAGGCCCTGGCTGTCCATCCACGCCGCCAGCGCAGCGAGATCTACAGGATTGCTCACGATTTTCCTCCCGGCGGTTATTCTTTTAAATCAATTGGATAATATGGTTGACTGAAAGCGCGGCTTTTTGCAAGCATGCCGTATGGTCCGCCTGCACGAAAAAACCGAGAGTGAAGCTGTCGAGGCGCTGAAACGCGCCGCGATGAAGCTGTTTGCTGAGCGCGGCGTGGACGGGGTGACCGTGCGGGAGATCGCCGCCGCGGCCGGGCAGCGGAATCACGGCGCGGTGGGGTATCATTTCGGCTCGAAGGCCGATCTTATCCGGGCGCTGATCGTGGACGGGGCAAAGCTGATCAACGACCGGCGCAACGCGGCGCTGGACGCGCTGGAGGCGTCTGGCGAGACGCTGACGCTGGAAGATGTGCTGGGCATCATCGTTTACCCGTCCGTGGACCTCACCCCGGAGGGGGAGGAGGAATGCTATAACCGGTTCATCGTCCTCTTTTCGATGACGCACCGGGCACTGTTCATGGAGGCGCTGGGCGGACAGTGGAACTCCGGCTTCAAGCGATGCCTTGAGCATTTGCGCGGCTTCATGGGGCATCTGCCACGGGCCAAGCAGACCGAGCGGATCGTGTTTCTGGAATCCTATCTCGGCTCTGTGCTGGCAGCGCGGGAGGCGCGGCTGGCCGATACGAGCCGGGCACATCCCACCTGGTCGCGCCCCGCGATCCTGCAGCATCTGGTGGCAACCATGGTGGCGATCGTGCGGGCGCCCTGAGGGCGGGAGGATCTGCTTCAGGCGTGATCCGGGCCGATGCGGAACCAGTCACATATCTTCACCGCGAGCGCCTGACCCTCGGCGCCGGAAACCTCCGTCAGCCAGGCGTCAAGGCGCAGGGCAAATTCGCTGAAGGTTTCTTCGGCCCGTTCCAGCGCGGCGGCGAGTTCATCATAGGTGATCGGGAGGGTTTCATCCTCTGCCTCATTGTCCATGTCCGTATGCAGAAGGAGACCGCTGGGCAGGGGCTCGACACCGGGAGAGGGATCATGGCCGAGCCAGGGCGTGCCTTCGCCTTCCAGCGCCCAATACCATTCCCGCCAGCTTTCCAGGCCGCAGCAGCAGGACGGCTCGATCATGTAATCGCCCTTCAGGAGGATAAGACCGCCGGGAAGGATCTGTTCCTCGCGGGCAAGCAGGCCGGCCGTGATGGCGGGCAGGGTGGCGGGGGTTTCCTCATCGTGTTCCTTGCCATAGTCGAAGAGGGCGATGAGGAAAGCAGACAGCGCTTCCGGGGGCATGCTGCCATCAAGGAAATGAAAAGGGGTGTGCCGGCCAGGATAGCTCTCGCCTTCATAGCAGGGGCACAGCTGCAGGATCATGCCACCGCCTTGCGGGCCTCAGCGAAGACGGCTTCGAACATTTCCGGGGTGAGCCGGCCGGTGTTCGTGTTGTAGCGGGAGCAGTGATAGGAGGAGAGGAGGGTGACGGGTTTGCCGTTTGCCGCAACCTCATACTTTGTTCCGTGGCCGAACGGATATTGAGCAACCTTGAGACCCAGCGCGCGCAGCGTGGAATCGTGGCTGATCTTGCCGAGGCAGAGGATCACTTTGAGCTTAGGCAGGGAAGCAATGCGCGCTTCCAGAAAGGGGCGGCACTGGTTAATCTCGGCGCCGACGGGCTTGTTTTCCGGGGGCACGCAGCGCACGGCATTGGTGATCATCGCGCCGGTGAGTTTCAGACCGTCATTGGGATCGGCGGCGAAGGTGCCTTCGCTGAAGCCGAACTTGTCGAGCGTGGCATAGAGCAGATCCCCCGCCCAATCGCCCGTGAACGGACGGCCCGTGCGGTTGGCCCCGGTTACGCCGGGGGCGAGGCCGACGATGAGCAGTTCTGCATTGTCCTTGCCGAAGCTGGGCACGGCCCCGTTGAACCAGGTGGGTTCCTTGGCCTGCACCGCTTCGCGGTAGGCCACTAGGCGTGGGCAGAGGGGGCAGTCGCGAGGGGCTTCAGGGGCGGCGGTGATTTTTTTCATGGCCGCCTCTTAACCCCTTCTCCCCGGGGGGAGAAGGGGTTTCAAGGGTTAGTATCCGTCCGCGCTGCCGTCCTTACGCATCTCTGTGGCGGCGATCCAGGCGCCGGAGCGGAAGTCGCGCATGATGGCCTGGTAGCCGCCATAATTGGCTTCGCAGCAGGCGACTTCATAGCCGCGGGCTTCGAGGTCATCGGCAATGCCGGCAAAGCCACGCTCCAGCATGACCTTGCCGGTGCCGGTGTTGCAATCATCGCCGAGGGCGTTAGTGGGCTCACAGCCGCCATCATGTTCCCAGCGGGCCGCGTCGCCGGCTTCCTGGAGGCCCATGCCAAAGTCGATCAGGTTGGTGATGATCTGGACATGGCCCTGCGGCTGGGTGGCGCCGCCCATCAGGCCGAAGCTGAGCCAGGGCTCATAAGGGCAGGCGAGTTCCGGCGCGGTGGCGCGGACCTGGCAGCCGGGCAGGTCTTTCCGGAAGGCGAAGGCCGGGATGATGGTGTGGAAGGGCCGTTTGCCGCCCTCGAAGACGTTGGGATGATCCGGATCAAGACTGAAGAGTTCGCCCCGGTCCTGGAACATAAAGCCCATGCCATCGGCCACGAGACCGGACCCCATGCCGCGATAGTTGGACTGGATCAGGGAGACCATCATGCCGTCCTTATCGGTGACGGTGAGGTAGGTGGTGTCGCCCTGGCGCAGGACGGCATCGGTGACTTCCGTGCCCGGAGCAACCTCCGGCATGGCGCGGGAAGGGTCGATCAGCTCAGCTTTCCTGGCATTATAGCCGGGGGCCACGAAGATTGACGGATCAACGCCGGAGAAAGCGGGGTCTGAATATCCGAGCGCCCTGTCTGCGAAAGCAAGGCGCTTGGCCTCGACCATCGCCGTGACCGTATCTGCGGAGCCAAAGCCCATGGATTTCAGATCAAAGGTTTCCAGCATTTCCAGCATCTGCAGGGCGGCGACGCCTTGCGTATTGGGGCCAAGCTCGCAGACCTTCACTTCGCCGCGATACTCGATACAGATCGGCTCAATCCACTCGCCCTTGTGGGCGGAGAAATCATCATAGTCGAGCTTGCTGCCGGCGCGGCCGAGATAGTTTGCCATGTTCCGGGCCATGACGCCCTTGTAGAATTCGTTGCGGCCTTTGGCGCCAAGGGTTTCCAGCGTATTCGCGAGGTCCGGATTCTGGAACAGGGAGCCGGCCACCGGGGCGGGGCTGAAATAGGTTTTCTTCGCGTTGGCGTATTCTTCCAGCTCGCCGCGCTCAAAAGCCGGCTCGAAACGGCTCTCGCCGCGCGACCAGTACCAGGCGATCATTTCCGGGATGGGGGCGCCGCTGCGGGCATAGCGGACGGTGGGGGCGAGATTGTCCGCCATCGGACGCTTGCCGAACTTTTCATGCAGGGCGAACCAGCCATCGACTGTGCCGGGCACGGTGACGGTGATCGCGCCATATTTCGGCAGCTTTTTTCCGTCCTCGAACTGATCGGCTTTCGCCTGCGCGTCAGCCAGTGTGGCATCCATCGCGGAGAGGCCCGATCCGTTATAGCCATAGAGCTTTTGCGTTTGCGGATCCCAGACGATGGCAAAGAGATCCCCGCCAATGCCGTTGCCGGTCGGCTCGACCAGGCCAAGCATCGCATTGGCGGCGATGGCGGCGTCAACGGCCGAGCCGCCGGCTTTCAGCACGTCAATTGCGGTTTGCGTGGCCAGCGGGTGCGCTGTGGCGGCGGCCCCATTGGGGGCGACCACGGCAGAGCGGGTGGCGATGGGGTGGCCGCTTTCGGGGCGCTGGCCGGTCATCGGGAAGGCGGCGTTGTCGAGCTGGGGCGCAGCATCTGGCGCCGGGCTGACAGCCGCGGCGGGGGCCGCTTCCGGGGCGGGCGCCGGCGTCTGGGCACAGGCGGAAAGGGCAAAGGCGCAGGCGCCGCCGATGAGAGCGGGCAACAGGGCGGGTTTCACTCGAATCCTCCTCCGCCACGGCGGGCGTCTTTCGGGAAATAATGGCTGGCAAGGCGCCCGGCGATCTGTTCACCGGTGCGGGCAAAGCGGGCTTCTGCCTCGACCGCGCGGCCATCGCAGATGCGGAACTGGTCGCTGGTCTGGCTGTAAGTCTGGTTGAAGGCAGAAACGAGCGAGGAGCGCAGATTGCCAGGCTCGGGCGCTTCCACGGCCAGCAGGTCGGCCATATAGCGGCGCCAGTACTGGTCTTCATTGCCATTGCAGAGCACGCGGATGGCATGGGCCCCGCCCAGAACGCCTGCCAGATCGGCGGCGTCGCGGAAATAATCTGGCCCCCGAACGGGCAGGTTTCCCTGCGGCAGGGCAGGCAGCGCGCTTGTGCTGGCCGCAAGGGCCAAGCTAAGCAGGCAGGCATGAAAACGCTTCTTCTTCATGCGCGGACTTTCGCGCGCATCGCGCCCCGGCTCAAGGGGCTGAACGCCGCTCTGAACATCGTGACGGTGGACGACGCCCAACGCTTCCATGATGCCTGGACCTCCACCGCCCTGGAGACGCCGCCGGAGGTGCATCTGGCGTTTGGCAACATTGATGCCTTCTATTCTCCGTCTGTGCGGGAATTCATGACGGCGATCCTCAAGAGTCCCGACTTTGACTGGTTCCAGTCGGCCGCCGCCGGCATTGAAAACCCGGCCCTGGTGGCCATCGGCCAGAAGGCCAAGCGCTACACCACCAACCATACCCAGGCCGAAGCGATGGCCGAATGGGCGATCTGGCAGGGGCTGGACTTCCTCCGGAATGGTCCGGGACACCGGGCAAACCAGGCGCAGGGCAAATGGGAGCGCATCCGCGTGCGGGAGATGAACGGCTCGCGCTGGCTGATCGTCGGCTATGGCTCGATCGGCCAGGCGGTGGGCAAGCGGGTGACCGCCCTGGGCGGGGTCGTGACGGGCATGCGGCGCACGCCGGGACCGGCCGAGGGCGCCGCGCGGATTGCGCCGCCAGATGCGCTGATGGCGGAATTGCCCGGGGCGGATGTCGTGCTGCTCTGCCCGCCGCATACGCCGGAGACCGAGGGCATGGCGAACGCCGGCTTCTTTGCGGCGATGAACCCCGAGGCCCTGTTCCTCAATCTGGGGCGCGGCGCGCTGGTGGATGAGGCGGCACTGATGGCGGCGCTGGACGCCGGGCGGCCGGCCTTTGCGGCGCTGGATGTGACGCAGATCGAGCCTCTGCCGGCTGAAAGCGCCCTCTGGCGACATCACAAGATCGTGATCACGCCGCATGACAGCTCCGATACGCCCGGAACCATTGCGCGCGGGGACGAGACTTTTCTTGCCAACCTGCGGCACTATCTGGACAATGAAACGTTGAAGCATCTCGTAGACCGGTCTGCCTTTGTGACCGGTTGATCCGGATACAGAGGAGTTACCCCTATGCGACATCTGAAACTTGTTTCCGCCGCGGCCCTTGCGGCGGGCATGGCACTTGCCGCCTGCGCGACACCTGCAGAAAACTCAGCTGCCGGCGGGGAGGGCAGTTTTGCCGTCACAGGCTCTGACCGGGTAAAGCTGACGGCCACCCCGCTGGAAACCTTTGATGCGCCCTGGGCGATGACATTTCTTCCCGATGGGCGCGCGCTGGTGACCGAGAAAGCGGGCACCTTCTGGCTGCTGAACAGCGATGGCACCAAGGCGGGCGAGATCACCGGCGGGCCGGAAGTCCAGCCCTGGGGGCAGGGCGGACTTGCTGACGTGATCCTTCATCCTGACTTTGCCGAGACCGGCGAAATCTATCTTTCCTATTCGGCGCGCGAGCCCGAAGACATGGAACAGTCGAATGCCGTGGTGGAGCTTGCCAGGCTGAGCCTGACAGAAACGGGCGGCGCGCTCAGTGAGCGGAAGGTCATCTGGGAGCAGACGCCCAAGCATACCGGCAGCGGGCACTACGCCCACCGGATGGTTGTCTCGCCGGACCGGCACCTCTTCATCACCTCGGGAGACCGGCAGCTGTTCACGCCCGCGCAGGACATGAACAGCAATATGGGCAAGATTGTCCGCCTCAATCTGGATGGCAGTGTGCCGGCGGATAATCCGTTTGCCGATCAAGGCGGCGTTGCTGCGCAGGTCTGGACACTGGGCCATCGCAATCCGCTGGGCATCGACTTTGATAGTTCCGGCCGCCTCTGGGCGCAGGAGATGGGCCCGGCGCATGGGGATGAGCTGAACCTCATCGTGCGCGGCGAGAATTACGGCTACCCGGAAGTCTCCAATGGCGATCACTATGATGGCCGCAAGATTCCCAACCATGACACACGGCCTGAATTTGCCGCGCCGGCAGTCTATTGGGTGCCGGCGATCAGCCCGGCTGGGCTCGTCATCTATTATGGCGGCGTGTTCCCGGACTGGAGCGGCAATGCGTTCATTGGCGGCCTTTCCTCGCAGGCGCTGATCCGCGTCGAGATCGATGAGGAGACCGCGAGCGCTTCGGAAGGCGGGCGGTATAGCTGGGACAAGCGTATCCGCGAGGTGGAAGAAGGACCGGACGGGGCGATCTATGTGCTGGAAGATGGCGATAATGGCCGTCTGATCCGCCTGACGCCTGCCAGCAACTAGCCGGGCGGTTGCCATCCGGCGCGACTTTGAGCAGACATGGGCGGACCAGTTCCGGGGGCCGCCCATGATCCGCACATTCACCAATACCGATGGCCGCTTCGTCCATTCCGGCGATACGCTCGAGCATCTGGATGGAGCCGTATGGGTGGATATCCTGCGGCCGAGCAGGGACGAAGAAAGCGCCGTCGAGCGCGCGCTTGGCATTGATGTGCCGACCATCGAGGAAATGAGCGAGATTGAAGTGTCCAGCCGTCTCTACACGGAGGACGGGGCCACCTTCATGACCACCATGATGCTGTCGCACACCGATGGGGACAACGTGATGCTCTCCCCCATCACCTTCATCCTGAAGGGGGAACAGCTGGTGACCGTACGCTATGCCGAGCCGCGCTCCATCGACGCGTTCATCGCGCGGTGCCAGAAAAACGCGACCTATACTGCAGACGGCGTGGTGACCGGCCTGCTGGAGGGGTTGATCGAGCGAATCGGGGATGTGCTTGAGCGGACAGGGCACGAGCTTGACGATCTCTCCGACAATATCTTCGTTATCCCGCAGCCCCAGACGAAAGAAGCTGCGCCAGCGAGAAACCCTGCGAAGCCGGAAAAACGCAAGCCGCGCAATTACCAGTCCGTGCTCGAACAGATTGGCCGCAAGGGGGATCTCTTGTCGAAAGTGCGCGAAAGCCTGGTTTCTTTTCAGCGTCTCCTGGCTTTTGGCGCCGAGATTGCCGCCAGCCGTAAGCCGGGCAAGGAATATGAAGGGCGCATCCGCACCCTGTCGCGCGATGTGCAGTCGCTGAGCGATCACACAACCTTCCTGACACAGAAGATCAACTTCCTGCTCGATGCCACGCTCGGCATGATCAATATCGAGCAGACGGGCATCATCAAGATTTTTTCGGTGGCGGCGGTGGTTTTCCTGCCGCCGACGCTGATCGCGTCGATCTACGGCATGAACTTCGAATACATGCCGGAACTTTCCTGGCCTTACGGCTATCCGATGGCGATTGGCCTGATGATCCTCTCGGCCATCGTGCCTTACCAGTTCTTCAAGTGGCGCGGCTGGCTTTAGGCCCGCCGCGCCCTGAAGGGATCAGGCTGTCGTCTTCACACGGAGCGCTGACATGCGGTCGATGGTGGCTTCCGCGTCGCGCATGATGTCGGCAACGATTTCGGCAACAGGCTTCACTTCCTTCACGCCGCCGGCCGACTGGCCCATGGCGAAGCAGGACTTGTCCATCGAGAGTTTGGCTTCATCCGTGATCCCCCCAATGCCGCCGATAACACCGGTCTGGGTGGAGTGGATCGCCTGGAAGGGGAAGGGCTTAATGTCCTGCGGGCGGCTTTCCCAGTCATTGATGTAGTCGTTCGTGCGGCAGCGCATCGGTTTGCCCGAATAGCAGCGGGTGCGGGTGGTGTCGGTGTCGTCTGCCGTGACGACGGCGTCTTTGTACATGTTGGCGGCGTGCGCTTCGGCCGAGGCGATGAAGCGCGTGCCCATCCAGACGCCTTGGGCGCCAAGGGCGAGGGAGGCGGCCAGGCCGCGGCCATCATAGATACCGCCGGCAGCAATAACCGGGATCTTCACCGCTTCGACGGCCTGGGCGACGAGCGGAAGGGTGCCGACGAGGCCGGTATGGCCGCCGCCTTCGCCACCCTGCAGGATCACGGCGTCGCACCCGGCCTGCTCGGCCTTGATGGCATGTTTAACGGCGCCGCCAACGACCATGACTTTCAGGCCGGCTTTTTTCAGGCGCTCCATGATCGGCATCGGCACGCCGAGACCGGCGACGAAGCTGTCAGCGCCGCCATTGATGATCACATCGACCGATTCTTCGAGGCTTTCCGGGCTGGCGGCCAGAAGGTCGACGCCGAACGGCTTGTCGGTCAGCTGGCGCACCTTTTTCATCTGCCCGGCAATGAAATCCGGCGAGGTGCCGGCCATGCCGAGGACGCCATAGCCACCCGCATTACACATGGCGGCGCAAACTTCCGCATAGGAAACCCCGCCCATGCCAGCGAGCATGATTGGGTGCTGAACTTTTAGCAGATCAGTGAGGCGTGTCTTGATGGCCATCTTCTTTGTCCCTTTACCGGAGCGAATGCTTGGGTTGAGGGCTAAACTGCCGCCGCAGCGTCAACGCAAGAGCAGAAGCGAAGTGCCAATCTTGCCTTTTTTGCCGCCACTTTGCCGCAATCTGGCCGTGATCGCCCGCCAGAGTTTTGGACGTTGGCCGGGTTGATCCGGGTAACGGGTGTCATCAGACAATAAACTTTAAGAGGGGAAGCTCTTATGAAGAAACTTTTCGCAGGTGTTGCCGCTGCAGCTTTCGTCGCCGGTGTGGCCTTTGCCGCCGAGCCGCCGGTTGAAGCAGAAGCAGCCGCAGAAGCCGCTGAAGTTGCGGAAGAGGTGGCTGAAGAAGCCGCCGAAGAAGCTGAAGAAGCTGCTGACGTTGCCGAAGAGGCCGCCGAAGAAGCTGAAGAAGCCGCTGACGAGACTGCTGAATAAGCAGGCAAAGATTGCGATAATCGCCCCTTCCCGTAGCGGGAGGGGGCTTTTCCGTAAACAACCCGCGAAAGGCCTTCCCGATCTGAAGAATGAACTTTCAGTAACGGGACAATGGTGCTAAAGCACCGGCCGTTCGCAAGAACACAACAGGGGTACTACCAACATGAAAAATCTGTTCCTGATCGGCGCTGCTGCGCTCGTTCTGGCCGCTTGCGGCGCCACCGAAGAAGCTGCTCCGGCAGCTGAGCCGGCGACCGTCGAAGAAGCTGCTGCTGAAGCTGGCGAAGCCACTGAAGAAGCAGTCGTCGAAGCATACGAAGCAACTGAAGAAGCTGCTGTCGAAGCTGCTGACGCTGTCGAAGGCGCTGCTGAAGAAGCTGCTGAAGCGACCGAAGAAGCTGTCGAAGAAGTTGCTCCGCAGTAACCTGCGGGCCGGCTTGATCGGCTAAAAAGATAAGGCCGCTTCCCTCGGGAGGCGGCCTTTTTCTTTTAAGGTTAATTCTTATACGGACCGCTTCGGGGCGCAAAGGGCGTGGCCCCCGCGCCCCGGCGCAGAATCAGAATTTTGCGTAGCCGCCGTCGATGACCAGCGTGTCGCCCGAATGGTATTTCGAGGCGTCGGAAGCAAGGTAAACGGCCATGCCGCCGAAGTCTGCCGGCTCGCCCCAGCGGCGAATCGGAACGCGGGAGATGACTTTGGACGTGAACACTTCCTGGCCTTGGGCGCCTTCAGTCATGTCGGTCGCAATCCAGCCGGGGAGGATGGAATTGGCGCGGATTCCGTAACGGCCGTATTCCACGGCGCAGGCGTTCATCATGGCGATGAGGCCGCCTTTGGTGTGGGCGTAGGCCTGGTTGCGGCCAGCGCCTTCGATGCCGGCGAGGGAGGCGGTGCCGACGAGGCTGCCGCCAAGGTCGCCCTTCTTGGCGCGGGCGACCATCGACTTGGCCGCTTCGCGCAGGGTGAAGAAGGCGCCGACGGAATTGATGCGGGCGTTATATTCCCAGGTTTCCAGCGTCATGGTTTCGAAAGAGGCAGCGCCCCGGCCGACGCCGGCGTTGGCGATGCAGCAATCGATGCGGCCGAACTCTTCCTCAGCCTCTTTCATTGCCTTGATAACCTGAGACTCTTCGCCGACATCGACGGCCCAGGCCTTGACCTTGCCGGTGCCGAGACCGGAGGCAGCTTTCACGGCAGCGTCGTTGTCAGCCGTCTTGCGGCCCCAGATCACGACATCGGCGTTCGAGGCGGCGAGAGCCTCCACCATGCCGAGGCCAATGCCCTTGTTGCCGCCGGTGACGACGCAGACCTTGCCGCTCAAATCGAAGGGTTTGTAGACCATGAACCTGATTCCTCCCTGGTATCTTCTGGATGACTGGAGCGTACAGACAGACCTGACGCAGGGGCGGGTCAAGAAAAATAAATGGGGGATAAGGGCCGCAAAAAACTCCAACGATTGCTCCAACCGATGGGGCAAAAACTCCAACGGTGACCCAACGAGGCGGCGTTTTTCAGAGGCCGGTGGCCATCGCGCGGGCCTTTTCGATCACCCGGCGGGTTTCGTCCCAGAGGGGCAGGGTGGCGAGGCGGGCGGGCGAGATCCATTCGGCGTGGGCGGCATCATCGCCCGCGATAGGATCGCCCGAGACCCAGACGGCGGCAAAATCGAACAATACATAATGGCGTGCAACCTCGCCCGAGCGGCGGGAGGCGAAGAGGGCATCGACTACATCGACCAAGCCGATGAGGCGGGCCTCCACCCCGGTTTCTTCCTTGAGTTCGCGCAGGGCAGCGGCCTCGGTTCGCTCGCCAAACTCGATACGGCCACCGGGCAGCGACCAGTCTCCGGCGAGCGGGGGCGTGCCGCGCCGGATGAGCAGCACGTCGTCTCCCCGGAAGCAGACGGTGCCGACGGCGGGGGTGGGGCGGCCGGGCGCGGGCGCAGAGGGTGGGGCGGTCATGGCTTCTCCAGAAGCGCGACGGCTTCGACATGGGCCGACCAGAGGAACTGATCGATGGGATGAACGCGCAGCAGGCGGTAGCCGCCATCGGCCAGCGTGCGCAGATCGCGCGCCAGGGTGGCGGGGTCACACGAGACATAGGCCACGCGCGGCACGGAGGATTTCGCAATCTCCGCCGACTGGGCGGCCGCGCCGGCGCGGGCGGGGTCCAGCACCAGGGCGTCAAACCGGGCAAGTTCCGGCGCGGAGACGGGATTGCGGAAGAGATCGCGCACTTCGGCGGTGACCGGATGCAAGCCCTGCGCGGCGCTGGCGGCGGCGCGCAGGGCGCCGATGGCCGCGCGCCCGCTTTCGGCGGCATAGACGGGCATATGCTCAGCCAGGCGCAGGGCAAATGTTCCGCAGCCGGAGAAAAGATCTACGCTGCGCTTTGCGCCTTTCAAATGATCGAGAACCAGCCGGGCCATTTCAGCCTCAGCCTCGGCGCTGGCCTGAAGGAAGCCGCCGGGTGGGGGCAGGAGGCTGGCGGCGCCAACCGGAAGGCGCGGGGCGCGCTCGGTCAGCACGTCTGCGCCCTCCAGCGATACGCGGGCAAAGCCCGCCCGCAGGGCGGCGCTGCTCGCCTCGGCGCGGGCGAGGGGTTTGGCCTCTTTTGAAAGGCCGGTGATGTGGAGGTCAAGGCCCGTGGCGGTGTCGGTGACGAGGACGCTCAATTCCTCCTTGCCGGTGAAGAGGAGGGCGAGAATGTCTTTCAGCTTCGGGACGGCGGCGACAATGGGCGGGCGCAGGACGGGGCATTCTTCCAGTGCGATCAGATCATGGCTTTTGCGGCCATGGAAACCGAGAATGACGGCCTTGCCGGATTTGCGTGCGGCGAAGGCGGCGCGGCGGCGAGAGGCGGGCGGGGTGACCCATGTGTCTGCCACCTCTGCCTCCAGTCCGCGAGCCTTCAGGGAGCGGATGATCAGATCCCGCTTGAAGGCGGCATAGGGCGCGGGCGCCATATGCTGCAGCGTGCAGCCGCCGCAGCGGGTGAAATGACGGCAGGCCGGGGCGATGCGCTCCGGTGAGGGGGTGAGGATACGCTCGAGCTTCAGCCGGTCGCCTTCGCCGCTGACCTCCACACTCTCTCCGGGCAGGGTGAAGGGTACAGACACCCAACGTTCCTGCTCGCGCGCGCGGCCATCGCCCTGGGCACCGGCATGATCAATGGTCAGCGTGCGGGCGGGGCTGGCGGACATCCGGTTTCCTGGAAGGGTGGGGGTGGTGATTGTCAGCTTCCTCCGTTAGCAGGGAGAGGGCGCAGCCGGAAGGAGCCGCAACATGGCAAAAGCCAATGGCAACGGGAAAGCGCGGCCGGTCAGCCTGGCCCTGCAGGGCGGGGGCGCGCACGGGGCCTATACCTGGGGCATTCTGGACCGGCTGAGCGGGGAAGAGACCCTCGCGATCGAAGCGATTTCGGCGACCTCTGCCGGGGCGCTCAACGCCGTGGCTTATGCGGCAGGGCTCGCGGCGGGCGGGCCGGAGGGCGCGCGCGCCTCGCTGGAGCAGATATGGCGGGCTGTATCCGATGCCGGGGCGGGCATGAATGTGTTCGGCGCGGCAGGCTTCCAGATGGCGAGCGCGTGGCAGAACTTTGCCAGCCCGTATGATTTCAACCCTTTCAACTTCAATCCGCTGCGCCGGGTGGTGGAGCGGCAGGTGAATTTCGAGGCGGTGCATGCCTCCGGCCTGAAGCTTTTCCTTTCGGCGACGAATGTGGAGACGGGCAAGGTGCGCGTTTTCTCCAAGGATGAGATTACTGCAGACGCGGTGCTGGCCTCGGCCTGCCTGCCGCAGACTTTCCAGGCGGTGGAGATAGGCGAGGAAGTGTTCTGGGATGGCGGCTTCATGGGCAATCCAAGCCTCTTTCCGCTGATCTATTCGGGGGCGCCGCAGGATGTGCTCCTTGTGCTGCTTAATCCGCTGGTGCGGCCGGGCGTGCCCAAGCGCGCCGCCGAAATTCAGGAGCGGCTGAACGAGATCAGCTTCAATGCTTCGCTGATTGGCGAGTTGCGTGCGATTGCCTTTGTGCAGCGGCTGATTGATGACGGGATGCTGAAAGAGCCGATGCTGAAGAAATACCGTAGGCTGAATGTTCATGCCATTCGCGGCGGGCAGGATCTGCTGAGCTATGGGATGGCGACCAAATATGAGGCGCGCTGGCGGTTCCTGCTGGAACTGCGCGACAGGGGGCGGGCCGCGGCAGATCGGTGGCTCTCCAGCTGCGCGCAGCATGTGGGCACGAAAACGTCGAGCTTTGATATCCGGAAAGAGTTTCTGGAGGGGTGAGGCGGAGACCACCGCTTGCCGGAGCCTGAATAAGCGGCTTGGCCGTGTTGGGGTTTCGGGTAGAGTTGGCGCGGAAAGGATACGTCCATGCAGCGTTTTCTGATGTCTTTTCTTTTGGGCGGGCTGGTTGCGGGCGGCGCCGTTGCCGATTCCAAGCCTGTGGGGAACGAGCCGCTGACGGCAGAGGCCATGAAGGCGGAGCTGTTCGGTATACAGATGTCCGGCATCGTGGTGCAGACGGGCCAGCGCTGGAGCGAATGTATCGAGCCGGGCGGACGCACGCTGTATGAGTTTGAGGGATACCGGTCTGAAGGCCTGCTGGAGGTGACCGACAAGGCTGAGGCCTGTTTCACCTATCCGGGCACCGGGACCTCCTGCTTTCGCGGCCAGCGCGCACCCAGGGGCTATATGTTCCGGCCGGTGGGCGGTGGGGCAGCCTTCCATGCCAACAAGATCGAGCGCGGCGTGAAGAAGTGCATCACCAGTGATCTGGTGGGTTAGGCACGCTTCAGAAACTGCACGCGGGCGGCGCCGAAGTCGCGCGTGTCGATGGCCCCCCAGCCGGGGAATATCAGGGCTTCGTCCGAGCCGGTTTCGACCATGGCGATGGCGTCCTCGCTAAGCCAGGCGCCTTTTATCAGGCAGTCTAGCGCGGGGGCGACGAGGCCCTTGTGATAGGGCGGGTCGAGGAAGGCAATGTTGAACGGGCTGCCGACGCCGGCGGGCTTCTCGCCGAGGTCTGTGGCCGAGCGGCGGTGAAGCCGGGTGTTCCCGAAAAGGCCGAGGGCTTCGATATTGTCGCGAATGGCGCCGCGCGCGCCATGGTCTGTCTCGACAAACAGGCAGAAAGCGGCGCCCCGGCTCATCGCCTCAAGGCCGAGCGCGCCGGAGCCGGCGAAGAGGTCGATCACGCGGGCGCCTTCGAGAGGCGGGGCCCAAGGCGCATGGGCGAGGATGTTGAAAATACTTTCTCGCGTGCGGTCGCTGGTCGGCCGCGTGGTCATGCCCTTGGGGGCGGAGAGGGCGCGGCCCTTGTGCTGTCCGGCTATGATGCGCATGGCTGGAGTTCCGTGATGAGTGCGCCCTGCCTCTAGGGCCGGGCCGCGCGAATGACAACCGGCACGGCTTGACCCGGCGCGAAGGCTTGATTTCTACTCTGACTAGAGTTTTATCTTGGATTCAACCAGGGAGACGTGCCGCCGATGACCGCCAGCGTTAAAATAGAGAACGAGATTGCCGTGATCACCATGGATGATGGCAAGGCAAATGCCATCAGCCTGACCATGCTGGACGCGGTGAATACGGCGCTGGATGAGGCGGAGAAGGCAGCCAAGGTGATCGTGCTGGCCGGGCGGCCGGAGCGGTTTTCGGCGGGGTTTGACCTGAAGTTTCTCGCTTCGTCCGAGCCGGAACAGGTGCGCAGGCTGGTGATGGGCGGCGGCAGGCTGGCCTTCCGGCTGTTTACCTCTGACAAGCCTATCGTCATTGCGTGTACGGGCCATGCGATTGCCATGGGGGCGTTCCTCCTGCTGGGCGGGGACAGCCGGATTGCGGCGCGGGGCGCCTACAAGATCGGCGCGAACGAGACGGTCAATGGCATGACGCTGCCGGGCTTCGGGGTGGAGCTGCCGCGGGCGCGGCTCAATCCGATGTATCTGACGCAGGCGCTGGCGCAGGCGAAACTCTATACGCCGGATGAGGCGGTGCCGGTGGGCTGGGTGGATCAGGTGGTGGAGCCGGGCGAGGTGATGAGCGCGGCAATGGCCGAGGCAGAGCGCCTGCTGCCGATTGCGACCTATGCCTATGGGCGGAACAAGAACCTGGCGCGCCAGCCGGCGATTGACCTGATAGCGCCAACGCTGGAGGGGTAAGGCGGCCTTCCTGGCTGCAATCCGTTGACGGATTTCCCTTTACTTTCAGGGGCTGAGACGCAATCTGCTGCCTTATGACTATACAGGTTGAGGCGATGGCCCGCGCGGTGGAACTGGCGCGTGAGGCGGCGGCAGCGGGCGAGGTGCCCGTGGGCGCGGTGGTTGTCGATCCGGAGACGGGGGAGATTGTCGGCGAGGGGTATAATCGTCCCGTCGCCAGCCATGACCCCAGCGCCCATGCCGAGATCATGGCGATCCGTGCGGCGGCGCAGAAGCTCGGCAATTACCGGCTACCGGGGCTGGACCTTTATGTGACGCTGGAGCCGTGCGCGATGTGCGCCGGGGCGATCAGCTTTGCGCGGATCGGGCGGCTGATCTTTGCGGCGGCCGACATCAAGGGCGGGGCGGTGATGCATGGGCCCCGTTTCTTCGAGCAGCCGACCTGCCACTGGCGGCCCGAATGGCGGCAGGACCCGCTGCACGAAGCCGAGGCGGCAGACCTGCTGCGCGATTTCTTCCGGCAACGCCGGGGCTGACAAGGCGCGAGCAGCGCGCCATTACTGAACCCGGTAAGCAGGGGACAGGTTGCCTATGGAACATGGCGTAGCACACGGGCCGAGCCCGACCCTGATCAAGGATCTTCTGGTCTTCCTGCTGGCGGCAGGCATCCTTGTGCCGGTGCTGCGGCTTCTGAAGATGCCGACAATCATTGCCTTCATGCTGGCGGGGATCGCGCTGGGGCCGTTTGCGCTCGGGCATTTTGCGCAGGCTTATCCCATCCTCGAATATTTCTCGATTACCGAGCCGGAAGCGGCCTTGCCCTTTGCCGAGCTGGGGGTGCTGTTCCTGCTGTTCCTTCTGGGCGTGGAGTTTTCCTTCCAGCGTCTCTGGTCGCTGCGCCGGGTGGTGCTGGGGGCAGGCTCGGTGCAGACCGGGCTGAGCGCAGCGGCGATTGCCGCGGTGGGCTGGGCGCTGGGGCTGGATCTGGCGGTAGCGATGATCATCGGCCTTGCGCTGGCGCTCTCCTCGACGGCCATCGTGATGCAGGTGCTGGTGGAGGAGCGCCGGGCCGCCCAGCCTGTTGGGCGCACCTCTCTGGGCGTGCTGTTGTTCCAGGACATGATGGTGGCGCCGATCCTGATCTTCGTCGGTTTTGCGGCGCTGAAAGGCGGGGCCAATATCGGCGGGGTGCTGCTGGACGCGCTAATCCGTGGACTGATTGCCATTGCCATCATCTGGGTGATCGGGAACTTCCTGCTGGACCGGATATTCCGGCTGGCGGCGGCCAGCGGCGGGCGGGACTTCCTGATGGCACTGACCCTGCTGACCGTGGTGGGGTCTGCCGCGATCACCTACAGCGCCGGGCTTTCGGTGGCGCTGGGCGCGTTTCTGGCCGGCCTGCTGGTGGGGGAGACCGAGTTCAAGCATCAGACCGAAGTGGACCTTGAGCCCTTCAAGGGGCTGCTGCTGGGCCTCTTTTTCATGACGGTGGGCATGGGCCTGAACCTGCCGCAGATTGCCAGTCAGATTGGCTGGATCCTGGCCGCGCTGGCGGGGCTGGTCGTCCTGAAAGTGGTGATTGCCTATCTGGCCTGCCGGGTGTTTGCCGGCGGGCATCCCGTTTCACTGGAGGCGGCGCTGCTGCTGGCGCCGGCAGGGGAGTTCGCGTTTGTTGTGCTGACGGCCGCGCAGGCGGGCGGGGCGGTGACGCCGGAGCTGGCCGCCTTCGTGGCGGCGATCGCCGGGCTCTCGATGCTGCTGACCCCGCTGCTCGGCGATTTCGGGCGGCGGCTGGCCGGGCGGCCCTCCCGGCGCCAGGCGACGAGCGAGATGGCGCTGACCGAGGCTGCAGAGCTGCAGAACCATGTAATCCTCGCCGGCTATGGCCGTGTGGGGCAGGCGGTGGCGCATGTGCTGCGCCAGGAGGGCGTTACCCTGCTGGCCCTTGACCGTGACCCGGAGAAGATCCACCGCGCGCGGCTGGACGGCCTTGCTGCCTTTGTCGGCGATGCCTCTCGCCCGGAAATCCTTACACTGACGGGTATTGCCAAAGCCGATCAGTTCATTGTGACCGTAGACGATCCGGAGCGGGCCGAGGCGATGGTGCGCTGCGCGCGGGGGCTGCATCCGGACATCCTCATCCTGGCGCGCGCCCATGACGGGGAACATGCCGACAAGCTGGAAGCAGCCGGAGCGGGGCATGTGGTGCCCGAAGCGGTAGAATCCGGCCTGCAGATGGGGGGCATGTCGCTGGAGGCATTCGGCTATGAGCCAGAGACCGTGCGCGACCGGCTCGCCCTGATAAGGGACGAGGAATACCGGCGGGCCTGACCCGGCTTCAGAGCGTAACGGAAATATCCCGGATCAGGCCGCGCAGCCAGGTGAGCGCCGGATCCTGGGCAAACTCCCGGTGCCAGTAGAGCATCGAGCCGGGGGAGTGGAAATCAAAGGGCAGCTCCAGCATGGCGAGACCCGATCCGGCCGCAACGGGCTTTGGCGCAGCAAGCGCAAGCTGGGTGCAGCGAACGATCTCCAGAGCCGGCTGGTAATGGGGGAGGCGGTGGACCGGGGTGATCCGCTGGCCCATGGAACGCGCCATTTCCTCGATCAGGCTGCGCCCCTCCCGGCGGCTGGAAACGGCGATATGGCGCATACTGAAGAAGCCTTCGACAGTCAGCGGCGCCTGGGCAAGAGGATGATCGGCGGCCAGGACACAGGTGTAATCGGTCGACGAGAGCAGCACGCGCTCAAGGTCTGCCCCGCGCAGGTCCTGGATGTCGATGGCAAGGTCCAGCCGTCCGGAGGCAAGCTCGCTGGAAATGGCCGAGCGGTGAAGCTGGCTCCAGGCGATACGGATGCCGGGGGCCTGGGTTTCCAGCCGGCGGGCGATGGGCGGGGCGAGGATAAGCGCACTGGCATCGCGGCAGGAGATGTTGAACACGCGCGTGGAGCGTGAGGGCTCAAACACCGAGCGCGGCTCAAGGCCATTGCGCAGCTTGTCGAGCGCTTCGCGGACCGCCGGCATCAGCGCTTCGGTCATCGCGGTGGGTTTCACGCCGCGGCCTTCGCGCACGAAGAGAGGATCTTCAAAATGCAGGCGCAGGCGGGAGAGGGCATTGCTGACGGCAGGCTGGGTGATGTGCAGCATCTCGCTCGCCCGGGTCAGGCTGCGTTCGGCATAGATCGCCTCCAGCACGGGGAGGAGATTGAGATCAAGCGCGCGAAGGTTCATGGCCAACCTGTGGGAGGAACAGGAGAGTTATCACGGTGAGTGATGATATTGTTTCATAAAATAAAGTAGCCGAATAGTCTTGCGGGGCGCATTATCGCAACTGTGATGTGGATGTCCCTGCCTGTTTGCTCTGCAAGGCTGCCGGAAGGTGGCGCCATGCCTGTCTCAGAGCCAGCCTGCAGCGCGCGCCAGCATGAACAGGCCAACCGCGGTGACCAGCAGGCGCATCCAGCGGCGGAAATCGATATCCGTCATTCTTTCCAGCAGCTTGCCGCCCAGCGTCGTGCCCAGCATCGACAGCGGCACAGCCGCCACAAAGAACCAGAGTGGGGGCAGGGAGCTCATCGTTTCAGCCGCCCAGAGGGCCGAGCCCCAGAAGGCCACTTTCACCAGATGGGCAAACACCTGCGTGATCGCCTTGGTGGCGACCACCGCGCGCCGGTCCATCACGGTGCGGGCGAAGAAGATATCCAGCAGCGGGCCGGTGACGCCGGCGAGCGTATTCATGGCCTGCAGCAGGAAACCGGCCACTTCCGCCTGGCCCCGGCGCTGGACGTCAATGTCGATCCAGGCCTTGGGAATCCAGACGGTGAAGGCGGCGGCTGCCAGCAGCAGGTAAACGGCGGTGGCTTCCGGGCGCCAGGAAATGGCGAACAGAAGCAGGATCGCCGCAACCGAGCCGAGGGCGTAACGGCGGAAGATCGCCCAGTCGATATACTTGCGCCAGAGGATCGCGCGGTAGCCGTTGGACACCATCTGCACCGCGCCGTGAACGACCATCGCGGTGGCCACCGGCACAATCGCGGTCAGCACGGCCATCAGGATCAGACCGCCCGCCATGCCGAAAACGCCCGAGATGAACGATGTGATCAGTATGGTGATCAGCAGGACAAGGGCGGTGACCGGGCTCATGCTCCGCGCCTTAGCGCATTTTATTCCGCCTCACGAGGGGGCGAAAGAATTTGCACGCGCCCCCTCATCTCAGCTACCCTGATCTCAGGGAAAAGTAACAAGCACACCCATCCAGAGAGGAAACACAGCCATGGCTGATACCCAGCACACGCCCGACGCCTATGCCGAGCTGAACGACCTGCGCATGTCCGAAAGCGTTCGCCCGCTTTACGACCATGTGAAGAAGTTCATCGAGGAAACCGTCAACCCGATGAGCGTCGAGTTCCACAAGCTTGGCGAAGGCAACAAGGACATCTGGAGCTACGCCCCCGGCCAGCTCGAATGCCTCGAGAAGGCCAAGGACGAAGCCAAGAAGCAGGGCCTCTGGAACTTCTTCCTACCCGACGCCGAAACCGGCGAGGGCCTGTCGAACCTCGACTATGCCTATATCGCCGCCGAACTGGGCAAGAACCCGATGGCCTCGGAAACCATGAACTGCTCGGCGCCTGATACCGGCAACATGGAAGTGCTCGAGCGCGTCGGCACACCGGCCCAGAAAGAGAAGTGGCTGAAGCCGCTGCTCGAAGGCAAGATCCGCTCCGCCTATGTGATGACCGAGCCGCACATGGCGTCTTCGGATGCCAAGAACGTGTCGATGAAGTGCGAACTGGACGGCGACGAGTATGTGCTGAACGGTGAGAAATACTACGCTTCCGGCGCCGGCGATCCGCGCTGCAAGATCATGATCGTCATGTGCCGCTCGAACAACGGCCCGGACGTCAACCGCCAGCAGTCGCAGATCCTGGTGCCGCTGCCGCATCCGGGTGTGACCATCGTGGGTCCGATGCACGTGTTCGGTGAGCCCGACGCGCCGCATGGCCACATGCACCTGCGCTTTGAGAACGTCCGTGTGCCGAAGGAAAACATGCTGCTCGGCGAAGGCCGCGGCTTCGAGATTTCGCAGCTGCGCCTTGGCCCCGGCCGTATCCACCACTGCATGCGCTCCATCGGTCAGGCCGAACGCGCGCTTGACCTGATGTGCATCCGCGGCCTGTCGCGCGAAGCCTTCGGCAAGCCGCTGGCCAAGCTCGGCGGTAACACCGAGATCATCAGCCGCGCCCGCATCGAGATTGAAGCGATGCGCATGATGGTTCTGAAAGCTGCCAAGGCGATGGATGTTCTGGGCAACAAGGAAGCCCGCATCTGGATTTCGATGGTGAAGGCCATGGTTCCCGAGCGTGTCTGCAAGATCATCGACGATGCAATCCAGATCCATGGTGCGACCGGCGTGTCGCAGTGGACCCCGCTCGCCCGCATGTATGCCAGCCAGCGCACGCTGCGCCTGGCAGACGGCCCGGATGAAGTTCACCACATGGTGGTTGGCCGCCACGAGCTGCGCAAGTATGAAGGCGGCGTGGAAGATCCGGCGCTGGCCGCAATCTGGCGGAAATAGGATTTCAGCCTGATTGACAGGCAAACCCAAGAAGCAGACCCTCCCTGTACGCACAGGGAGGGTTTTTTCATGCGCAGGATGTTTGGTTTTCTGATGCTTGCCGCCATCGCTTCGGGGGCGGCCTTGCCGGTCAGCGCCCAGGGTATGGAGCGGATGATGGTGACGTCCAATCAGGTGGAGGAAAGCGCGCGGATCAGTGCGCCGGCCATCTACCGGCAGATACCGGCCGATTTCGTTATGGTCGCCATCACTTATCAGAGCGCGACGCGGGACGCCGCCGAGCGGCGCAAGGAACTGGAAACGATGTTTGACCGGCTGAAGGCACGCGCCTCCAGAACCGAGGGTTTCAGCCTGGCTGGCGGCACGCTCGGCCGCTCGATGGCAGATATTGATACCGTTCTGTTTACGGATGTCTATGGCAGTGATTATTCCGGCACCGGCCGCTTCACGCTGACGCTGAGCATTGACACCAAACCGGAGGAGTCGTTCGAGGCGCTGATGAAGCGGGCTCAGCAGTTTGTGACGTCTATCGAAGCCCAGGGCCGGGCGGAGGCCTATCTTGGCGATACGCAATATATCGGGGCGCGCGACGTGGCCAAGCATCGCGCGGATCTGATCGCGGACATCGCCCGGGAGGTGTCCGGCTTGCAGACGGCGTTTGGCCCGAACGGATCGAAAGTGACGCTGACGGGACTGGAAAGCCGTATCATCACCCAGCCTTCCGGGCCATTGGAGCTGGAAATCTTCATCCCCTACACGCTGATGCTGGAGGCGGGCGGCTGAGCGGCTTTCCTGCGCGGCACAAACCGGATAATCCCGCCAGCGCATGACTGCCGCCATCCTCACCCGTTCCCGCGCGCTGGCGCTTGCCTGGCCGATCATGCTGGCGCAGGTGGCGATGGCGACAACCGGCATTGTCGATACCGCCGTGATGGGGCGCTATGGCACGGCGGTTGAGCTGGCCGCCGTGGGGCTGGCCGCGGTGGTGTTCAGCTTCCTCTATTGGGGCTTCGGCTTCCTGCGCATGGCGACCACCGGCCTCACCGCTCAGGCCGATGGGGCAGGGGATGGGCTGGAAGTGCGCGCGATCCTGATGCGCGCGCTGATGCTGGGCGCAGGCCTTGGCGTCCTCCTCGTCCTCTCCTTTCCGCTGACCTCCCGGATCGCGCTGGCATTGTTCCAGGCAGAGAGCGCCGTCGAGATCGAAGCATCGGGATATTTCTGGGCACGGATCTGGGGCGCGCCGGCCATCCTGATGGGTTATGCCATTTCCGGCTGGCTGATCGGCACGGGGCGCACGCGCGCCCTGCTGGCCATGCAGATCGTGCTCAATGGCATCAATGCCGGGCTCGACTATGCCTTCGTGGCGATCTGGGATTGGGGCGCGACCGGCATCGGCGCGGGCACGGCGATTGCCGAATGGGCAGCGCTCGGTTTCGGATTGGTCATCGTGCGCAAAGGCCTTGGCTCCGGCGCGCGCCTCTTTGACCGGGCAAAACTTCTGGCGCTGTTTAACGCCAACCGCGACATCATGATCCGTACGCTGGCGCTGCTCTTCACTTTCGCCTGGTTCGTCAATTCCGGCGCAAAGCAGGGCACAGCGGCGCTGGCGGGCAATCAGGTGCTGTTGCAGTTTATCGCTGTCTCCGCTTTCGTGCTGGATGCCTTTGCCTTTGTGGCGGAGAAGGAAGCGGGCGCCGCCTATGGCGCGCGCGACAGGGCAAGGCTCAAGCGGGCGATGCGCGTGACGAGCGAGATCGCGGTCGTCTGCGGCGCGGCGTTTTCGCTGATCTTCTGGCTGGGCGGCGGCGCCGTGATCGAGGCCTTCATACTGGACCCGGCGGCGCGGGAAGCGGCCCTGACCTATCTGCCCTGGTGCGCAGCTGTGCCGCTGATCGGTGTGGCGGCCTGGCAGCTGGACGGGCTGTTCCTGGCCACCACGCAGGGGGAGGCGGTGCGCAATGCCGGCGTGATGGCCATGCTCGCCTATCTGGCGAGCGATCTTCTGCTGGCGCCGTCCTTCGCGAATGCGGGCGTATGGACGGCGTTTCTGCTGAGCTATGTCTACCGCGCCGGGGCATTGGCGCTCTATTGGCCGCGCCTGATGGGACAGATGGCGCCGCGCGCAGCGGCGAGCTGACGCGGGCGCATCCGCAAACATCCGTATTCCCCCCATTCCCCCGCCAGCGCAGGCTGATCCGGATCAGTGAGACCGGAGAAAGACGATGCAGTTCGACTACAGCCCGAAGACGAAGGAATACATGGCCCGCGTCACCCAGTTCATGGACGCGCATGTCTATCCCGCCGTGCCTGCTTACAAGGCTCATCACGAGAAAGACCGGTGGGGCGTCAATCCAGTGCTCGAAGGGCTGAAGGAGCGCGCGAAGGCGGAAGGGCTCTGGAACCTGTTCCTGCCGCCGAACGCGGATCATGATGAGGGCATGTTCCGCGGCGCCGGGCTGACGAACGCCGAATATGCGCCGCTTTCGGAAATCATGGGGCGCGTGGGCTTTGCCTCCGAAGTATTCAACTGTTCGGCGCCTGACACAGGAAATATGGAAGTGCTGCACCGCTATGGCTCGCCCTTCCAGAAGGAGCGCTGGCTGGGGCCGCTGCTACGCGGAGAAATCCGCTCGGCCTTCCTGATGACAGAGCCGCTGGTCGCCTCTTCAGATGCAACCAATATCGAGACATCCATCGTCCGCGAGGGCGATGAATATGTGATCAACGGGCGTAAATGGTGGTCTTCCGGCGTGGGGGATCCGCGCTGCAAGGTGGCCATCGTGATGGGCAAGACAGACCCCGCCGCCGAGCGCCACCGCCAGCAGAGCCAGATCCTGGTGCCGATGGACGCGCCGGGGATGAAGATTCTCCGTATGCTGCCTGTGTTTGGCTATGATGACAGCCCGCATGGCCATGCCGAGGTGCTGCTGGAGAATGTCCGCGTGCCGGTGGCAAACCTCATCCTTGGCGAAGGGCGGGGATTTGAAATCGCGCAGGGCCGCCTTGGGCCGGGGCGTATCCACCATTGCATGCGCACCATCGGAGCCGCCGAAGTGGCGCTGGAAAAACTCTCCCGCCGCGTGCTGACGCGGGCTGCCTTCGGCAAGGCGCTTTATCAGCAGTCCATCTGGGAGCAGAGGATCGGGGAAGCCCGCCTCGACATCGAGATGACGCGCCTGCTGACGCTGAAGGCGGCTTACATGATGGACACGGTGGGCAACAAGGGCGCGGCCAACGAGATTGCGATGATCAAGGTGGCCGCTCCGCGCGCCGCACTGAAGGTGATCGACGACGCCATTCAGGCCCATGGCGGGGCAGGGGTTACCGATGATTTCGGCCTGGCTGAACTCTATGCCGGTATCCGCACGCTGCGCCTCGCGGACGGGCCGGACGAGGTTCACCTGCGCGCGATTGCCCGCAATGAACTGAAGAAATACCGGGAAGTGCCCGATTATCCCGCACACCGGCCGGAGACTGGCATTGCCTGGCCGCCTGCGCGCGAGATTGCATGATCAAAAGGGGACGTTCGGGTCGTCTTCGCCTTTGCCCCCCAGCATCAGCCCGGCAAAGTCGAACACCCGAGGATCATGCAGATGGCTCGGGCGCACATTCGTGAGCGCCCGGGCCATCACTTGCCGGGTGCCCGGTTTCTTCTGTTCCCACTCCGTCAGCAGGCGGTTCATCGCCACGCGCTGAAGGCCGTCCTGGCTGCCGCAGAGATTGCAGGGGATGATCGGGAATTCCATCGCCTCGGCAAACTTTGCCAGATCGTCTTCAGCGGCTGTGATCAGGGGACGGAATACCTGTACATCACCCTCATCATTGAGCAGCTTGGCCGGCATGGCCGCAAGACGCCCGCCATGGATGAGGTTCATCATGAAGGTGGCGAGCGCGTCATCCCGGTGGTGGCCGAGCACGATGGCCTCGCAGCGTTCTTCGCGCGCGACGCGGTAAAGGATGCCCCGGCGCAGGCGGGAGCACATGGAACAATAGGTGCGCCCCTCGGGCACTTTTTCCGTCACGATGGAATAGGTGTCCTCGGTGATGATCTTGTGGGGCACGCCGTTTTTCGTCAGCCAGTCAGGCAGGATGTGTTTGGGGAAGCCCGGCTGACCCTGATCGAGATTGCAGGCGATGAGGTCTACCGGAAGCGCGCCCTGCCATTGCAAATCCAGCAGCACGGCCAGAAGCCCGTAGGAATCCTTGCCGCCGGAAAGGCAGACGAGCCATTTCGGGCGCGGCTTTTCGCCGGTTTCGATGGCGCGGCGATCTACCAGGCCATAGGTATCGATCACCTCCAGCACCCCGCGCACCAGCCGTTTGCGCAGCTTCTTGAAGCTGACGCTGGAGGGCGTATTCGCGAACAGCGGCAGGACGGGGGAGAGGGAGGTGTCGGCCATGATGTCTACTCCGCCGCTACGGCCGCTTCGCCTGCCAGCCAGGCGTCAAAGTCGTTCAGAGCACGGATAGCCTGAGCTGCTTTCTTGGCGCGGCCCTTGTCCTTGCCGCGCAGGCGTTTGCCGTCCGGTCCCTTGCGGTCATACTCTTCGATATCCGGGAAGAGGCCGAAATTCACGTTCATCGGCTGGAAGGTCTGGCCTTCGGCGAGATGCCCGCCGGTGATGTGGTTGACGAGGGCGCCGATAGCGGTTGTGGGTGGGGGCGGCTCGAGCTTCAGGCCAAGGCGTTCGGCCGCGGCGAGGCGACCGGCGAGCAAGCCCATTGCGGCGCTCTCCACATAGCCTTCCACACCGGTCACCTGGCCGGCAAAGCGCAGGCGCGGCATGGACTTCATCCGGAGTTGCCGGTCGAGCAGTTTGGGCGAGTTGAGGAAGGTGTTGCGGTGGATGCCGCCAAGGCGGGCGAACTCGGCCTTCTCCAGGCCGGGGATCATCCGGAAAATGTCCGTCTGCGCTGCATATTTCAGCTTCGTCTGGAAGCCGACCATGTTCCAGAGCGTGCCCAGCGCATTGTCCTGCCGCAGCTGCACGATGGCATGGGCCTTGACGGTTGGGTTATGCGGATTGGTGAGGCCGACCGGTTTCATCGGCCCAAAGCGCAGCGTCTCGCGCCCGCGCTCGGCCATCACTTCGATGGGGAGGCAGCCTTCAAAGTAAGGCGTGTCCTTTTCCCAGTCGCGGAACTCTGTCTTCGGCGCGGCGAGCAGGGCATCGAGGAAGGCGTTATACTGGTCTTCCGTCATCGGACAGTTGATATAGGCGGCTGTATCTCCTGCAGGGCCGGCCTTGTCATAGCGGCTCTGGCGCCAGGCTTTGTCCATGTCGATCGAGTCGAAATAGACGATCGGGGCGATGGCGTCGAAGAAAGCAAGATCTGTCTCGCCGGTATGCGCGCGGATGGCTTCGGCGAGGGCAATGGAGGTCAGCGGCCCGGTGGCCACGATCACGCTGTCCCACTCCTCGGGCGGAATGCCGGCGATTTCCTCGCGTACGATGGTGACGAGGGGATGGGCTTCCAGCTTGGCCGTCACGGCCTCCGAGAATCCTTCCCGGTCTACCGCGAGCGCGCTGCCGGCGGGCACCTGATGGTCTTTCGCGGTGGTGATGATGATGCCGCCTGCGCGGCGCATCTCTTCATGGATCACGCCGACGGCGTTGGTCGTGTGGTCGTCCGAGCGGAAGGAGTTGGAGCAGACGAGTTCGGCCAGCTTGTCGGTCTGGTGGGCGTCCGTGCCGCGCACGCCGCGCATTTCGTGCAGGATCACGGGCACGCCGGCAGAGGCAATCTGCCAGGCCGCTTCGGAGCCGGCCATGCCGCCGCCGATAACATGGATGGGTTTCAGGGTCATGCCGCGGACATGAGGCCGCCGCTCCGGCGCGTCAAGATAGCGTTTGCCGGGCAGGGCGGGAGGCTTTAGGTGTGCGCCCCGAGATGAGACGAGCCGAGATGACGACGCGCCTTGCCATTTTCCCCCTGATTTCCGCTGCCTGGAACGGTGCGGGCCGCCTTCTTGTGCCCACCGCGCCATGGCTGATCCTGTTCGCGCTGGCAGCGGGACTGTACAGTTTCGCCCTGCGTTCACAAAGCGGCCTCTGGCTGCCGCTGGGCGCGGCGATGCTGGCATTTCTCGCCGGAACGGAGCTGTCGCGCCGTGCCTATCAGCGGCTTATCCCCGGCGCGGCGGCAAAATTCCTGCCTCTGGCCCATGCCAATCTGGCGGCCTATGCGGCGTTTCTGTTCATCGGCTTCTTTGTTGTATTCTTCCTGATGATGCTGCCGGGCATCCTGATCAATGAGGCCGGGCAGTATCAGCTGAATGACGAGTCCGATCCGGCGCTGGTGCGCGAGGCGTTCATTGCGCTGCTGGGCACGCCCTATGGCGCGGTGTTCATTGCCTGCTGCGCGGTAGGGGCGGGGCTCCTCGGCTGGATCGCCCTGCGCCTGACGCTCTATGGCGCGGCGACCAGCGCGCTTGGCAAGGCGCAGGTGTTTCGCACCTGGGGTCGCACAAAGGGGCATCTCAGGACGCTCGGCCTGGCGAGCCTTGCGACACATATCCTGCCCTTTGCCCTCGGGGTGGCGGTCAATGGCGCGCTTCACCGCGCGCTGCCAGACACCGGCATTGGCCATTTCATTGGCGGGGCAGCGGGCGTCCTCGTCTTCGCGCCCTTCCTGCTTGCTGGCCATGGCATGGCGGCGGCCGCCTGGGAGAAGCTGAAACCGGCAGAGCTGGCGCCGGAGCCCCCCTCTTCGGGCGATTGATGCGGCGGCCCATTCAGGTTTAGGTGCGTGTGTACCGGCTGATGGGGAGACCGAGATGAACACCGGATTTTCGTTCGATCGCGCGCTGACCTACCCGTTCAAGGCGCCGCATTTCAAGAGTTTCCCCTGGCTGTTTGGGTTGGCGTATGCCGCGGTCTATGTGGCGCTTTTCCTGTTGATCGGGCTTCTGGGCTGGCAGGCGCTGGCCGAATGGTTCCTGGCTTTGCAGCAGCTGGAGAACGATCCCAACCCCATGCCGGCGGATGTCTTTGGCCTCTTCTTTGGCGGCTTGGGCGATCTTGTTCCGCTGATCCTTATGGGCTCGGTGGCCGGCTGGGTGGTTTGGGCGATGTTCGAGACTGCGTCCCAGCGGCGCTATATCTTCGGCGCGAAATTCTCCCTCGGTTTTGGCGGAGACGAAGTGCGGATGATGGTCGTGGGACTGCTCTGGGCGCTGATGAGCCTGGTGATCTTTGCCATTCCGATGGTTGTGATGTTTGGCGCCTTCGGCACGCTGGCAGCAATGGACCTCAACGGGCCGATGGACGATCAGGCCGCCGCCCGCTTCCTGGGCACCTTCTTCGCCGGTTTCGGTCTGATGTTTCTTTTCTCGCTGCTCTACATCTTTGTGGCGACGCGGCTTGCGCCCTGCTTCGGGCTGACGGTGAAGGACAAGGAGATACGGTTCTTCGATGCCTGGAACGTGTCGCGCGGCCGCTTCTGGCCGATCCTCGGCGCCTATGTGATCATCGTCGTGGTCGTTTCGGTGCTGTCGCAGATCATCTCGGCCATCGCGCAGATGCTGATGATGCCCTTCCTGATGAGCCTGCGCGTGGACGGCGGTTCGCCCACAGAGGAAATGGCAGCGATCTTTCTGTCGCCGGCCTTTATCGCGCCGATGGCGCTGCTCTATTTTGGCCTTCTCTTTGTGCAGGGCCTGATGCAGCATTTCGTCGGCGCCCCGGCCGCGCTCGCGGCCCGGCATGACCCGCGCAATGATCTGGGTGACGCCGAGCGGGTCGATATCTTCAGCTGAAGAAGCAGGGCAGGCGGGGCGCTTATTTCGCGCCCGCGCCTGCCTTGGTTTTCTTCACGGGCTTTTTCGCCTTTGGCTTTTCTTCCGGGGCGGCCGCTTTGGACTTTGTGGCCGCTTTCTCCCGCTTGTTGCGGGCGGCGCGGCGTTCGTCCTGGCGGCGGAAGGTTTCAGCGAGGAACCTGCCGGTCCAGCTTTCCTCCACCGCGATGATGTCTTCCGGCGTGCCTTCGGCGACCAGCCGGCCCCCGCCATCGCCGCCTTCGGGGCCAAGGTCGAGCACCCAGTCAGCAGTCTTCACCACGTCGAGGTTATGCTCGATCACCACCACCGTATTGCCCGCATCCACCAGCTCGTGCAGCACTTCGAGCAGCTTTTTCACATCCTCGAAATGCAGGCCGGTCGTCGGCTCGTCGAGGATATACAGGGTACGGCCGGTTGCCCGCTTGGAGAGTTCCTTGGCGAGCTTCACCCGCTGCGCCTCCCCGCCCGAAAGCGTGGTGGCCTGCTGGCCCACCTTGATATAGCCAAGGCCCACCTGATTGAGCGTATCGAGCTTTGAGAAGATCGCGGGCATCGCCGCGAAGAATTTCGCTGCGTCTTCCACCGTCATGTCCAGCACATCGGCAATCGACTTGCCCTTGAACAGGACTTCCAGCGTTTCGCGATTATACCGTTTGCCCTTGCAGGTTTCGCAGGTGACATAGACATCCGGCAGGAAGTGCATCTCGATCTTGATGACGCCGTCGCCCTGGCACGCCTCGCAGCGCCCGCCCTTGACGTTGAAGCTGAACCGGCCGGGCGCGTAGCCACGGGCCTTGGCTTCCGGCAGGCCGGCATACCAGTCGCGGATCGGCCCGAAGGCGCCGGTATAGGTCGCCGGGTTGGACCGCGGCGTGCGCCCGATGGGCGACTGGTCGATGTCGATCACCTTGTCGAGATGCTGCAGCCCTTCGAGGCTTTCATAGGGAGACGGGGCATCCGACGCGCCGTTGAGCTTGCGGGCAAGCGCCTTGTAGAGCGTCTCGATGATCAGCGTGGACTTGCCCCCGCCCGAAACGCCCGTGATGGCCGTGAACGTGCCGAGCGGAATTGAGGCGGTAACGTTCTTGAGGTTGTTGCCACTCGCGCCTTTCAGCGTGATGCGGCGCGAGCCCTTGACCACCGGGCGGCGTTTCGGGATTGCGATCTCGCGCGTGCCGTTGAGATAATCCGCCGTCAGACTTTTGGGGTTCTGCATCACCTCATCAGGGGTGCCTGAGGCAATGATCTGCCCGCCATGCACACCGGCTGCCGGCCCCATATCGATCACATGGTCGGCCAGCAGGATCGCGTCCTCGTCATGCTCCACCACGATCACGGAATTGCCAAGGTCGCGCAGGCGTTTCAGCGTTTCCAAGAGGCGCTCATTGTCCCGCTGGTGCAGGCCGATGGAAGGCTCGTCGAGCACATAGAGCACGCCGGTGAGGCCCGAGCCGATCTGGCTGGCAAGACGGATGCGCTGGCTTTCGCCCCCAGACAGCGTGCCCGAGCCGCGATTGAGCGTGAGATAATCAAGGCCCACATCATTGAGGAAGATCAGCCGGTCGTTGATCTCCTTCAGGATGCGGCTGGCAATCTCGTTCTGCTGCTTGGTCAACGATTTGTGGACCTTGCCGAACCACTCGCCTGCCTTGCGGATCGAAAATTCTCCGGCCTCGGAGATATCGAGCCCGGCAATCTTCACCGCCAGGGCCTGCGGCTTCAGGCGTTTGCCGCCGCAATCGGGGCAGGGCGCGGCAGACTGGAAGCGGCTGATTTCTTCGCGCACCCAGGCGGAGTCCGTTTCACGGTAGCGACGGTCAAGATTGGGGATCACGCCTTCGAAGGTTTTCTTCACCTTGTAGCTGCGCATGCCGTCATCATAGACGAATTGGATTTCCTCGTCGCCGGTGCCGTAGAGGATGATGTCCTGGACCTTTTCCGGCAGCTTGTTCCAGGGCTTGCCGAGGTCAAACCGGTAATGCGCCGAGAGGGCCTGCAGGGTCTGGGTCTGATAGGGGGAGGAGGATTTCGCCCAGGGCGCAATCGCGCCGTTCAGGAGATCAAGATCCTTGTCCGGAACAATCAGGGCTGGGTCGATCTTCAGCTGCTCGCCGAGACCATCGCAGGTCGGGCAGGCGCCGAAGGGGTTGTTGAAGGAGAAGAGGCGCGGCTCGATCTCCGGAATGGAAAAGCCGGAAACCGGGCAGGCGAAATTGGCGCTGAAGGTAATGCGTTTCGGTTCAGTTTCTCCCGGCGCGATGTCGGCATATTCGGCCACCGCAATGCCCTGAGCGAGCCCGAGCGCAGTCTCGAAACTCTCGGCCAGACGCTGTTCCATACCGGCACGGACGACCACCCGGTCGACCACAACATCGATGTCATGCTTGAACTTCTTGTCGAGCTTCGGCGGGTCTTCCAGCTCATGGAATTCACCATTCACCTTGACGCGCTGGAAGCCGTTCTTCAGCAGCTCGGCAAATTCCTTGCGGAACTCGCCCTTGCGCCCGCGCACCATCGGGGCGAGCAGGTAAAGCCGCGTGCCGTCTTCCAGTTCCATCGTCCGGTCGACCATCTGGCTGACGGTCTGGCTCTCGATCGGCAGCCCGGTCGCGGGCGAATAGGGAATGCCCGCGCGCGCCCAGAGGAGGCGCATATAGTCATAGATTTCGGTCACCGTGCCGACGGTTGAGCGCGGGTTCCGGCTCGTCGTCTTCTGCTCGATGGAAATCGCCGGTGAGAGGCCCTCAATGCTCTCCACATCCGGCTTCTGCATCAGCTCCAGGAACTGGCGCGCATAGGCTGAGAGCGACTCCACATAGCGGCGCTGGCCCTCGGCATAGATCGTGTCGAAGGCGAGGGAGGATTTGCCCGAGCCCGACAGGCCGGTCATCACCACAAGCTCGCCGCGCGGGATGTCCACGTCGATGTTCTTGAGATTGTGTTCCTTGGCGCCGCGCACGCGGATGAAGGGGGATTCGGCCATGAGGGAGGGTCGCTCAACAGGTCAGGAGGGATGGAGGATCAGATGGGTATATGTTGGTCCGAGTCTGGCTTGACGACAAGAACAAAATGTGAACTTCATATGCAAGCTGCTTTTGGACGCGGGCGGGGCGGTGGAATTTCATCGCTGTCAGGCGACAGGGCGCGCATAGCAGAGTAGAACAACTCGAATCGGACTCGAAACAGAATTTCAGCGCGGAGGCCCCATCATGGCGGGTTCAGTCAACAAGGTGATCCTGGTCGGCAATCTCGGGGCAGACCCGGAGGTGCGTCAGTTCCAGAATGGCGGGCAGGTGTGCAACCTGCGCATCGCCACTTCGGAAACCTGGCGCGACAAGGCCAGCGGCGAGCGCAAGGAAAAGACCGAATGGCACACCGTTGCCATCTTCTCCGAAGGCCTCATCAAGGTGGCCCAGAATTATCTGAAAAAAGGCTCGAAGGTTTATCTGGAAGGCAAGCTGCAGACCCGCAAATGGCAGGACAAGGACGGCAATGACCGTTACTCGACCGAGATCGTGCTGCAGGGCTTTGATGCCACGCTTGTGATGCTTGATGGCCGCGGCGAAGGCGGCGGCATGGGCGCGGGCGGCGGTGGCCGCGACCGTGACATGGGCTATTCCGGCGGTGGCGGGCGCCAGCAGATGAGCGGCCCGAAGGAAAGCTTCAGCCAGGATCTCGACGACGAGATCCCGTTCTGAGGGTGGCGTGATGCTGGCTGCTGCGTCTTCTGCAGGAATGCGCCTTCGGGCTGGCCTGCTGATGCTTGCGGCGGCTTTGCTGGCCGCTTGCGCCAGTTCCGGCTGGAACTTGCCAGCGCCGGAAGAAAACCCGCTCGAACAGGCGCTGATGCTGGAAGGCGTGAGCCCGGCAAAATCCGCACTGGTGATCTACCGGCTGGAGGATGAAAAGGTCTGGGCCAGCGGCGGCGCGCGTATCCGCGAGCGGTTTACGCCTGCCTCCACCTCCAAGATCCCCCACACCCTGCTCGCCTATGAGTTCGGCGCGGTCACGGGGCCGGACGAGCGCTTCGAGTGGGATGGCCAGAAGCGCTTTGTGGACAGCTGGAACGAGGACCAGACGTTCAGCCAGGCCTTCCAGCGCTCCACTGTCTGGATCTATCAGATCGTCGTGCCGCGCATCGGCGCCGCGCGCCTGACAGAGGGTCTCAAGGGCTTTGGCTATGGCAATGCCGATATTGGCGGGCCGGAGCAGAGCACGCGCTACTGGCTCGAAGGCCCGCTTGCCATTTCGGCGACCGAGCAGGTGGAGTTTCTCGCCCGTCTCGCGCGCCGCACGCTGCCGCTTTCGGCCAGCACTTATGATCTTGCCGTGCCGGTGATGGTGCTGGAGCGCGGCGAGGGCTGGACGCTTTACGGCAAGACCGGCTGGAAAAGCGTCGAGGGGCAGATGGACATTGGCTGGATTGTCGGCTGGCTTGAGCAGTCCGCCGGAGACGCGCCCGGCACCTATGTCTTCGCCCTCAACATGGACATGCCCGGCGGCATGGAAGAAGCTCCGCGGCGGCGCGCTGCCGTCGAGCGCGCGCTGCGATCACTGGGCGCCCTGCCGGCAGAGCGCTAATCCCGATCCGGCGCGCCGAGCGGGAAATAGGGCCGGAAATACCACACCTTAACGGCTAAATCCGTATAAGACGTTGATTGACGGACACAAAACAGCCGGTTTACCTTCGCAGCTTTCGCGAGAGTAATCACCGGGTAATCACCGCTTCTCGTACAAATGGCGGCATGTGTCTTCGCCGTAACCATAGGAGCGCGCACGACGTGTGTCACGCTGACGCGCGGGATGTGGTGACTTCCTTTTGAGAGGAAGAGGGCGGCGGCTGTCGCCGTGACGGTTCGAGTGTCGGGAGAGAGGCTCCCGGCCGGGCCGTCGCGGAGACATGTCATGACACAAGTTCAAGTTCTCGACGCGAGCCCCGACCGGAGCGGTGGCTACAAGGTCGATGTCGGTCGCGGTCAGCGGGTCGGGCGGGTATCGTCGGAATGGTTCAGCCGTCCTGCCGATGAGCGCTATCTCTCGCTCGATGCACTGATGGCATCGGTGAAGTGCCGCGCGGAGCGCAGTCGCACGCGCACGGTCGAAAGCGCGGCGGTGCGGGTCGAAGCCAGCCGCGACAATGCCGAACGGCTGGACCTGATCCTGCCCGGTGCCGACCAGCCGATTTCCCCAACGCATTGGAGCTTCGGCCAGCTGGCAGCCTTGGTCGGCGCGCCAGCGGCGTATCTGCGCCAGCTTCCAGCACCGCTGGCCGGCATCAACCTGCAATATGGCCTCACCAACCACCGCGCCGAGCAGGTCAAAACGCTGGAGACAGACGATGGCCGGCTGGAACTGCGCGCCGTCACCGGCCCCGATTATGGCCGCATCTACGACCATGAGTTGGTCGCTGCCGTACAGAAGATCGCTGGCAACGGCACCGGCGATACCCGCTGGAAGGTTCCCGGCGTGCTCGACTGGTCGACCGGCATCTACAACCCGATGGTCGATATCAGCGCCGATACGACCACGCTCTATGCGTCGGATCGCGATGTCTTCCTGTTCCTGGTCGACGACCTCAACCCGATCGAAGCCGGCAAACTGCCCGATGGATCGCCCGACCTCTACTTCCGCGGCTTCTACTGCTGGAACAGTGAGGTGGGCGCCAAGACGCTGGGCATCTCCAGCTTCTACCTGCGTGCCGTCTGCCAGAACCGCAATCTCTGGGGTGTCGAGGACTTCGAAGAGATCAGTATCCGGCACAGCAAATACGCCGCCAACCGCTTCGCGCACGAAGCGGCTCCGGCGCTGACCCGGTTCGCCGACTCCTCGCCGCTCCCGTTCGTCAACGGCATACGCCAGGCGCGCGAGCGCATCGTCGCACGCTCGGACGAAGATCGCATAGAGTTCCTGCGCAAGCGCGGCTTCGGGAAGGCCGAGACTGCGAAGATTATCGACACGGTACTCGCCGAAGAAGGCCGCCCGCCCGAGTCCGTGTTCGACTTCGTGCAGGGCATCACCGCCTTCGCGCGCGACAAGGCACAGCAAGATGCCCGGCTCGATCTGGAGAGCCGGGCCAAGAAGCTGTTCGACCGGGTCACGGCGTAAGTCTTCGTCTCCACGGTCGTTCCGATACGCGGCGTCGCTCTCTTCGAAAGGAAGAGGGCGGCGCTGCGCTTCGTGACGGTTCGAGGTGTCGGGAGAGAGGCTCCCGGCCGGGCCGTCACGGAGAAGTGTCATGTCCAAGTCCAGTCCCAAGCTCGCGCTCAGCGCATCGCGCGACATTCCGTTCGACAAGCTGGTGCTGTCGCAGTCCAACGTCCGCCGCATCAAGGCTGGCGTCGGCATCGAAGACCTCGCCGAGGACATTGCCCGGCGCACATTGCTGCAGTCGCTCACTGTTCGTGCCGTGGTCGATACCGATGGCAACGAGACCGGCATGTTCGAGGTGCCATCCGGCGGACGCCGCTATCGCGCGCTCGAACTGCTGGTGAAGCGCAAGAAGCTCCCCCGTAATGCGCCGGTCCCGTGCATCGTCCGCACCGCTGGCGATGCCGAGGAAGACAGCCTGGCCGAGAACATTCAGCGGGCACCGCTGCACCCGCTCGACCAGTTCCGCGCCTTTCTTGCGCTGCGCGAGAAGGGCCAGTCCGAGGAGGAGATCGCCGCGCACCAGTTCGTGTCGGTCGCGGTGGTCAAGCAGCGCCTCAAGCTCGCCAGCGTCAGCCCGAAGATCCTCGACGCCTATGCCGAGGATGCGATCACGCTCGACCAGCTGATGGCATTCACCGTCAACGGCGATCACGAACGGCAGGAGCAGGTCTTCGAACGTCTCGCCGGTTCCTATGACAACCAGCCCTATGCCATCCGCCGGATGTTGACCGAGGGTGCTGTGCGTGCGTCGGACAAGCGTGCACGGTTCATCGACATTGATGCCTATGTCGAGGCCGGCGGCAGCGTCATGCGCGACCTGTTCCAGGGTGACGATGGCGGGTGGCTGCAGGACGTTGGCCTCGTGGACCTGATGGTCTCGGAGAGGCTGCGCGAGGAAGCGATGAAGGTGCAGGCCGAAGGCTGGCGCTGGATCGATGCCGCACCGGACTTTCCTTATGGCCACACCTATGGGCTCAGGCAACTGCGCGGCATGCCGGTCGCAATCAGCGCCGAGGAGCAGGCGACGCGCGATGCGCTTCAGGCCGAATATGACGCACTGATCGCCGAATATGAGGACGCGCCCGAACTGCCCGACGAGGTGGACGAGCGGCTCGGTGAGCTCGAAACCGCCATTGAGGCGCTCGACCAGCGACCGCTGGCTTACGACGCCGACGAGGTGGCACGCGCCGGTGCCTTCGTCAGCATCGCCCCCGATGGCAGCTTGAGAATCGAACGCGGGTTCGTCCGGCCGGAGGACGAGTTGCCGGTCGAGCCCGAGCAAGGTGCTGTTGTGGAAGCGGACCAAGACCATGCCGACAACGGCACAGACATTGGCGGTGGGCAGGCCGGCATCGACAGCAATGTCGAACCCGCACCCGAGCCAGAAGAGGACGAGGGCCTGCGCCCGATCCCAGACCGGCTCGTGTCCGAGCTCACCGCGCATCGCACGCTCGCACTGCGGGATGCGGTGGCCCGGTCGCCCGAGGTGGCGTTCCACGCCTGTCTGCACGCGCTCGTATTGCGGCTGTTCTATCGCTACGCGCTCGACAGCTGCCTCGAACTCGAGGCCAAGCATGTCGGGTTCGGCCAGCAGGCACCCGGCCTTGGCGACACCGCATCGGCACAGGCCATCGACGCGCGGCATCAGGCGCTTGCCGACCTGCTGCCTGCGCAGCCCGAGGCTTTGTGGAACGCGCTTGGCGACATGGACGGCGAGCAGCAGAAGGCGTTGTTCGCCCACTGCGTCGCCTCCACGGTCAACGCTACGTTCGAGGCCTACAACCGCCGTCCGCGCGCACTCGCCCATGCCGACCGGCTCGCGCAGGCGGTCGATCTCGACATGGCGGCGGCGGGCTGGACCCCGACGGTCGACACGTTCCTCGGCCGTGTCACCAAGGCGCGCATCGTCCAGGCGGTCACCGAGGCCAAGGGCGAACGGACCGCCGAGGGCATTGCTCATCTCAAGAAGGGCGACATGGCCGCGCGCGCAGCCGTGCTGCTGGAAGGCAGCGGCTGGTTGCCCGAACCGCTCCGCACGCCCGGCCGCGCGTTGCCGAAGCCGGTCGAGAGCGAGGCCGAGTCGCCGATCAAGGAGGTGATCGTCGAGAACGCGATCAATGGCGAAGTGTCGTCGGCGGAAGATGACGGCACACGGCCCGTGGCGGACGAAGCGCCGCTCGGCGACAATGACATGGTCGAGGGCGACACCCCCTTCGCCGTCGCCGCCGAGTAGGTCGCGCTCCCCGGACCCACTCGCAACTGAGGGTCCGCCGTTCCCCCGCGGCGGACCCTTTTCTTGTCTCAGGAGGATCAGATGCCTGATGCATCCGACCTTGCCCGGCAGCTCGCTCGTAACGCCGAACGCGTATGCCGCCACTATCTTCCCCAAGGCCGGCGTCATGGTCGTTACTGGCTCGTTGGTGATGTCGAAGGCACGCCCGGACGCAGCCTGTTCGTGCGGCTGACCGGACCCAATTCCGGCAAGGGTGCCGCGGGCAAATGGACCGATGCCGCCACCGGCGAGCATGGCGACCTGCTCGACCTCATCGCCGCCAATCAGCGACACGCATCGCTGGCCGACACGCTCGACGAAGCACGGCACTTCCTGTCGCTGCCGCCACCGGAACCCACGTCGTTCGAACCGCTGCCGCCGGTTCCGACCGGATCGCCCGCCGCCGCTCGACGCCTTTGGGCCATGTCGCAGCCGATCAAGGGCACGCTCGCCGAAGCCTACCTGCGCCACCGTGGGATCACCGACCTGCGCGGATGTGGCAGTCTCCGCTTCCATCCCAACTGCTGGTATCGCACTGATGCCGGCGATCCGCCCGGTACAGCGGAAGCGTTCCCGGCACTGATCGCAGCCGTACGCGACAACGACGGCGACCTGACCGGCGTCCATCGCACGTGGCTCGATCCCACCGGCAACGGCAAGGCGGCAATAGCCACGTCGCGTCGCGCCATGGGCAATCTGCTCGGGCACGGTGTTCGATTTGGTCAGCCCGGGCCTGTAATTATCGCCGGTGAAGGCATCGAGACCATGCTGTCGCTGCGCCAGATCCTGCCCCAGATGCCGATGATCGCAGCACTCTCGGCAGCCCATCTGGCTGCCCTTCAAACGCCTTCGAATCTGCGCCGACTCTACATCGCCCGTGACAAAGACCCGGCGGGGATAAACGCTGCCGCAACGCTGGCGGGTCGCGCGCAAGCGATCGGTATCGAAACGCTCATGCTCGACGCCATGCTCGGCGACTTCAACGACGACCTGCGTCAGATCGGCTGGGAAGCAATGCAAGCCGAGGTCCGAGTCCAGCTTGCGCCCGAAGATGCCGAATTGGTCATCGCCTGACGACCGGGATGGAAGCGGTGTCCGCCCGTTCTCGTTTCTGCCGTTCCCTTCGCCTATAACGCCGCGCCTCGGCCTTCGAGAGGGGCGAAAGGACCGGAGCCGGACCGGGCCGGCAATGGCTGCGCGCGACTTTCTTCCCCGCGCCGTGACGGCGCTCCTCGCGAAACAAGAAAGCCGCGCTCCGCCATCCTTCGCTGCGCTTCGGCCTGACAGGTGCCGCCCCGGTCCACCCCCGCTCTTTGCTCGCCCATGAAGGCCGCGAGAGGCGCGGTCCAGCGACGGAGCAGCCCCGATGACCGAATTCGACGAACCCCAGGACCAATCCCCAACCGGCCATATCCTCGACGAGCTGCAACTTTACGGCTTCCGCCCATTCCAGGACGACCCCGACCCGCGCCCGCTTCCCGAGGGCGACCGTGTGGCCGGTGCCGTCGCCGACATCTTCGACGCGCTGATCGGGACTCTTGCCGACACCCGGCTCGAACCCGATCTCGACGATCTGCTCTGGTCGACGGTCAACCTGTTCCACCGCGCCGCCGAGCGCGTCGAACGCGAACTCGACGACAACGAGCAGGCGCAGCGCCGGTCACAGAGTGAACAGGACGGCTCCGAGGTCGCATCGGTCGAACTGGAGCGATTGCTGGCGCAGGGTCTGACCCTGATCGAACGGCGCAACGCCCATGAGCTGATGCGCGATGCCGCTTGCGATCTCTATCGCACCCATACCGGCTCGGCCTGGCATCCGCGCCACGGCAGTCTCGTCAATCGCCGGGCGCTGACCGCAGCGATGGTCGACAGCCGCGATTTCATCGCCGCACGCCGCCGTGCGGAAACCACGGTCATGCTGCCCGCAGGGCCGAAGGTCGCCTTCACCGGTGGGAAGGACTGCAACGACACCAACGCGATCTGGGCCGCACTCGACCGGGTCCGCGCCAAGCATCCCGACATGGTCCTGCTGCATGGCGGTGCGCCATCCGGTGCCGAACGCATCGCGGCCTGCTGGGCCGACAATCGCAAGGTGGCGATGGTGGCATTCAAGCCTGACTGGTCGCGGCACGCCAAGGCAGCCCCATTCAAGCGTAACGATGCCATGCTCGATGTGTTGCCCATCGGGGTCGTCGTGTTCCCCGGCACCGGCATTCAGGACAACCTCGCCGACAAGGCCCGCAAGCTTGGTATCCCCGTGTTCGACTTCCGCAAGACCCAGAATCGGTCTTGACGAGACTGACAGCACGCCGGTGCTGGCCGGGACTCGGTCAGAGCCGACGCGCTTTCTCGGCTTCAGGCAAACTTCTGGACGGAGGAGACACTGTAGCTCCCGTTCCGAAGCGGGCGCGCCCCGCTCTCTCTGGCTACCCTCTGACCTTAGCGCTGCCTTGTGACGATCAACCCGCAAGGGGTCCGCTAAGCAAAGCTTGCGGCCTTCGGCTTCGCTTTCGGTGATCGCGGCCGCGCGTCGGTCGCCCGTGCGCCTGTCGAGCGGGGACGGTCCTCGCTCCGGAAAACAGGAGCAAGGATCATGTCGCTTCCCACCGCCCAGAAATTCGCCTGGAGCCTCGCCAAGACGCTGATGACCTGCGTCGTTCTCATTAAGACCAGCGATGGCTACGCCGTCATGACCGATGCCGATTACGATGGCGACCCATTGCTGATTGTGCGGGTTTACGATCCCTTCTGAGCGTGATTTTCCTCGTGCTTCAGGTCATAACTGCCCGTATGCTGCAACCTCGCTAGCTTCACGAGGGTACAAAGATCGCTCTGCCTTCAGATGCATGCTCAACTACTCAGCCCACATTCCCCAAGTAAATCGCTGATTTTGCTGTCAGGATCTCAATATTTCCGATATAAATCATGGTGTTGATGGCCGTGAGGGGCGCGTTTGATGGATCACCCAGAGGGTGCGGGTTCGAAGCGGGCAGATCGGGTCGAGTTCGACCGCCGGGTGCATGTGGAGTTCCGAGGTGCGCAGCTCAGTTCCGACGGCGGCCTGCTGGTGATGCGCGAGCTGGATGACGCGCTCGGGCTGTCCGATCTGGCGGCAAAAGCATTGCGCGACACCCGGCGCGGCAAGAACACGGTCCACCGGCTTGACGGGTTGTTCCGGCAATCGGTGTTCGGGCGACTGGCCGGATACGAGGATGTGAACGACGCCGACCGCCTGGCCCTCGATCCGGTGATGCGCCAGGTCGTGGGTGGAAGGGCTGTCGATGCGCAAGCGGCCTCGGCCTCGCAGATGGGACGGTTCGAGACCGAGACACTGGCACAGCCCGAGAACCGTGCCGCGCTGGCCGACCTGAATGGCCAATGGATCGACCGGTTCCATGACCGTAACGGGCTGAAGTACATCGTTCTGGACATGGACAGTTCGGTCAGCCCCACCCATGGCGATCAGGAGGGCGCGGCCTGGAACGGGCATTTCGACTGCACCTGCTATCACCCGAACTTTTTGTTCAACCAGTTCGGCATGCTGGAGCGCTGCGCCTTGCGCCATGGCAACGTCCACAGCGCCGATGGCTGGCGGGACGTTCTCGACCCCGTCATCGCCCGCTACGCGGAGCGCGACCTTTGCGGCCGGTTCTTCCGGGCTGACGCCGCCTACGCGATCCCCGCGATCTATGAGCGGCTGGAAGAAGCCCGATTCTTCTACGCCATCCGGCTGCCTGCGAACAACGTCCTGCGCGAGAAGATCGCGCATCGGCTGACGCGCCCTGTCGGGCGACCTTCGCTGACCAAGGTCAAGCGCTTCTACGAAGACTTCGAGTATCAGGCGGCATCCTGGGACAAGGAACGCCGGGTGATCGCCAAGATCGAATGGCATCCGGGCGAACTGTTCCCGCGTGTCGGCTTCATCGTCACCAACCTGCCGATGGAGCCCGACTGGGTGGTGCGGTTCTATAACCAGCGCGGCACCGCCGAGCAGCACATCAAGGAAGGTAAATATGCCTTCCACTGGACGCGGCTGTCATGCCGGAAGTTCCGCGACAATGAGGTGCGACTGCAACTGCATGCGCTGGCCTACAACCTGGCCATCTTCTTGCGCTGCATCGAGTTGCCCGAGACGATGGCCGACTGGTCGTTGACCAGCCTGCAACTGAAGCTGATCAAGATCGGGGCACGTGTCGTCCGCCATGCCCGCGCCATCACCTTCCAGCTGGCCGAGGTGGCCGTCACCGGTCCGATGGTCCGCGCCATCCTCGCCGCCATCCGCCGATTGCGAGCGCCTCCGCTATGCGCATGACCGCCATCCACGCCCAAACTGAACGAAAACGGCAGGATGGGTCTGTCCGCTGCGCTGAAAAACACCGCCACCAGGGCACAACACGGCGGCTTCGCGGGCCGATCTGCCCTGTCTCAGCGCCTTGCGCGCCCGACGACGCCGCTCGGGACGGAAAATGATTGTCCTGCGGTCGGATTCAGGCGAAACTCACGTCAGACGGCATGCCACTTGGGGAATGTATGCTAAGTGGAGCACCACTAGGGAGCGTAGCGTAAATGGCCGTTCGCCTGGGCCCGCCGAGTCAGCTCGGTGAAACTTCCACGTGGAAGTCGCCAATGTGCCACGGCGTCATTGCTGCCTTTTTGCTCGCCCGATCCCCATCGTGGAAGTCGCTGCGGAGGCCGACGCCATGGTGACGGTGTTCGGCATTCTGAATCTCACCGAGGACTCCTTCTTCGATGAGAGCCGGCGGCTAGACCCCGCCGGCGCTGTCACCGCGGCGATCGAAATGCTGCGAGTCGGATCAGACGTCGTGGATGTCGGACCGGCCGCCAGCCATCCGGACGCGAGGCCTGTATCGCCGGCCGATGAGATCAGACGTATTGCGCCGCTCTTAGACGCCCTGTCCGATCAGATGCACCGTGTTTCAATCGACAGCTTCCAACCGGAAACCCAGCGCTATGCGCTCAAGCGCGGCGTGGGCTACCTGAACGATATCCAAGGATTTCCTGACCCTGCGCTCTATCCCGATATTGCTGAGGCGGACTGCAGGCTGGTGGTTATGCACTCAGCGCAGCGGGATGGCATCGCCACCCGCACCGGTCACCTTCGACCCGAAGACGCGCTCGACGAGATTGTGCGGTTCTTCGAGGCGCGGGTTTCCGCCTTGCGACGGAGCGGGGTCGCTGCCGACCGGCTCATCCTCGATCCGGGGATGGGATTTTTCTTGAGCCCCGCACCGGAAACATCGCTGCACGTGCTGTCGAACCTTCAAAAGCTGAAGTCGGCGTTGGGGCTTCCGCTATTGGTCTCGGTGTCGCGGAAATCCTTCTTGGGCGCCACCGTTGGCCTTCCTGTAAAGGATCTGGGTCCAGCGAGCCTTGCGGCGGAACTTCACGCGATCGGCAATGGCGCTGACTACGTCCGCACCCACGCGCCTGGAGATCTGCGAAGCGCAATCACCTTCTCGGAAACCCTCGCGAAATTTCGCAGTCGCGACGCCAGAGACCGAGGGTTAGATCATGCCTAGCATTCACCTTCCGGCCGCCCGCTAGCGGACCCTGGTCAGGTTCCGCGAAGGTGGGCGCAGACATGCTGGGCTCGTCAGGATCAAACTGCACTATGAGGCGGCGGTTCATACCGCGCCAGGGGAGCGAATGGACAGCGAGGAGCCTCCGAACGTTCGGGTCGCCTGCTCGGGTGATATCGACTCAGGCGTCCACCACCGGCGGCGCGCATCCGCAATGGGCTGCCAGGGTGATAACCAAAAGCAGGAAGTTATTTGAATAAACGTCCAAACGAAGAAAATTGACTTCCATCGTTAGCTCAGCCATATGACTGGCTTGGCGAGGAGGTCCGATATGGACGGCGACAGTCTCGAGTTTACGGCTATCCGCGGTGTCCAAGCTGGGGTCGCCTATTATGTCATAATGGTGCCGCTCAAGGTCGTGCCGCGCCTCTTCAAATTCGATGACGATGCGATGCCGGCAGATTTGCGCGCTCAGCGTGTGCTTAACAAAGCGCGAGTGCCAGCCATCGCAAGCTATATCGCGAACAATGCCAGCGAGTACATCTTATCCTCGTTGTGCGCGTCAATCGATGGCGAGATCGAATTCGTCCCTGCGGCCGCTGAGGGCGCATTGCGGAAAGTTGGCCAGCTTCGAATTGACTTAGGCGCAACAATTCTAATCAATGATGGCCAGCATCGCCGCGCGGCGATTGAGGAGGCGATCCGCGAGCGCCCTTCTCTGGGAAACGAGACAATCTCCGTGGTCGTCTTTGCCGATCGCGGCCTCAAGCGCTCTCAACAGATGTTCGCCGACCTCAATATTCACGCGGTCAAGCCCACGAAGTCGATCAAGCTGCTTTACAATCACCGCGATGCGCTTGCCGCGCTGTCGCGGGAGGTGACGTCGGCCATTCCGCTGTTCCGCGACTTCACCTGCTACGACAGCACCAGCATTTCGAACCGCTCTACCAAATTCTTTACGCTGAGCAGCATCCATCAAGCCACCATGGAACTGATCGGCAAGTCGAAGTCTGGAACGGTCGACGAGTGCGATAAAGCATTAGCAGTCGAGTTCTGGACGGCGGTAATAGCGAACATGCCCGATTGGCAGCGCGTCGCGAAGCGCGAGGTGTCGACCTATGAGCTTCGCCGCGACTGCATTCATGCTCATGGCGTCGCCGTCCAGGCGATCGGTAAGGCAGGCGCGCAATTGATTGCCTTGCACCCCAAGGACTGGAAGAAGCGGCTGACTCGGTTGAACGACATCGACTGGTCGCGGGCCAACCGAACCCTTTGGGACAATCGCGCGCTGGTCGCGGGCAAGGTCAACATTTCCAAAAACAATGTGACGCTGGTCACCAACGTCATCGTTCGCACGCTGGGCATGGCCCTGACTCCCGACGCACAGAAGGTCGAGGATCTGTATGCCCCGGCCGAAATGCCGAAATTGCGGGCCGCAAGCTGATGGCGAAGGCGTCTGCACTTGATGGTGGCGGTCTTACCGACCGCTATCGCGAAATCCGTGAGGTCTACCTTTCGGACAACCGCCCGTGGGTGGTCGGTTATTCGGGCGGCAAGGATTCTACATGCGCGCTGCAGATGGTCTGGACCGCGCTTTCCGAGTTGCCCGCCGAGCAGCGACAGAAGCCGATCTATGTGATCAGCTCGGATACGCTGGTCGAAACGCCGGTGATCGTTCGCTACATCGATGTGACGTTGGAGCGGATTGCCAAGGCGGCCGCCGAGCAGGGCCTGCCGATCAAGACCGAGAAGGTCACGCCCAATGTCGACCGCAGCTTCTGGGTCAACATGATCGGGCGCGGCTATCCTGCCCCGTCGCGGCGCTTTCGCTGGTGCACGGAGCGGTTGAAGATCGAACCCGCCAACGACTTCATCCGGGGTCGGGTCGCCGAGTTCGGTGAAGTTGTCATGGTGCTTGGGGTTCGTACATCTGAAAGCGCGACCCGCGCCCAGGTCATGTCATTCCATAAGATCAAGGGATCGGCGTTGTCGCGGCACTCCTCGCTGCTCAACGCCTTCGTCTACGCGCCGATCGAGCCTTTCTCGACCGATGACGTCTGGACCTATCTGCTCCAGCATCCCTCGCCATGGGGCAACGACAATCGCGATCTCGTTGCGATGTATCGCAACGCCCAGGCCGGCGAATGCCCGCTTGTCGTCGATACGACTACGCCGAGCTGCGGCAATTCGCGGTTCGGCTGCTGGGTGTGCACGGTTGTCGAGCGAGATCGCTCGATGGAAGCAATGATCGATTCAGGCGAAGACTGGCTTGAACCGTTGCTCGATTTCCGCGATTTGCTCGCCGAAACCCAGTTGCCCGAAAAGAAGAAGCTCTACCGCGAGTTCAGGCGGCGCAGCGGTCAGGTCGCTTTCATCAAGGGCACCGACACGCCGGTGCCCGGTCCTTATACGCTCGATTTCTGCAAGACGCTGCTCAGGCGCCTGCTCGAGACGCAGATCAAGGTGCAGCGCGAAGCGCCTCCGGGCGACGACACGCTGTTGGTACATGATGCCGAGCTGCACGAGATCCGCCGCATCTGGCGCGCCGAACGCGGCGACTGGGCGGATTCGGTGCCGCTGATCGTCCGCGAAACGCTCGGCCGCGATCTTGACTGGGTGATCGAAGACAGCATCGCGTTCACTGTCGATGATGGTCGCCTGCTCGACGAGCTCTGCCGCGAGCGGGACGTGCCGACGGAACTGGTGATCAAGCTGCTCGACGTCGAGCGCGCGGCGCATGGCCTCAAGAGACGCCACGCGGTCCACACGCGGATCGAGGACCTGTTCCGTCAGGAATGGCGTGATCTCGACGCGGTGTTGGAAGAGCGTCTCGCCGGCCGGCAGGCCGAGGAAGTCGAGAGCGACGAGGAGCTGGAAGCGCTGGCGATGCAACCGGCGCTCGATTTCGAGAAGGACCTGCCGGCGTGATCCTGCGCAACGTCACGCTTCAAGACTTCGGCGTCTATGCCGGCACGACCACGCTCGACCTGATTCCCCGGCGGCGCGAGGGAAGCAGCGCACCGGTCATCCTCATCGGTGGCAAGAATGGTGTCGGCAAGACCACCTTTCTCGAAGCCGTGCGCCTCGCGCTCTATGGTCGCCGGGCGCTCGGCGCGCGGGTCGCCCAAGCTGACTATGACGCCTATCTGCGCGACCGGGTGAACCGAGTTTCCGGTAGTGACGGCGCGGCAGTCTCGCTCGAATTCGACTATGCCGAGGCCGGCACGATCCATCGTTATAAGATCCGCCGTGAATGGGCGACACGGGGACGCAGCGTTGTCGAGACGCTCGACCTCCTGAAGGATGGCGAAACGATCACCTCGGTGCCCCGCGAGGAGTGGCACAGCTTTCTCCAAGAGCTGGTCCCGCCAGGCGTCTCGCAGCTGTTTTTCTTCGATGGTGAGAAGATCAGCGAGATTGCCGAGGGCGACGAGGACGATGAACAGTTGGGCAGCGCCATTCGCAGCCTGCTAGGCATCGATCTCGTCGGCCGGCTCAGGGTCGATCTCGGTCTCTATATCGCCCGGCATCAAAAGGATGATGACAGCGCCGCCATCGCGCGGCTCGAGGCGGTCAACCGCGACATTCAGGTCGCTGAACGACGGGCTGCGACCTTGGGCGACGAAGTCGCCGAGCTTGTCGCGCAGCGCGATTCCCAAGCACGTGCGGCCGAGCAGGTGCGGCGCCAATTCGTCGCCGAAGGCGGCGACGCGGCCGTGCAGCGTGACAAGATCGAAGCTGAGCGCGGCGATGTCCGCCGCGCCATGGCTCAGGCCGAACATGAATTGCGCGATACCGCCAACAAGCTGCTGCCTTTCGCGATGGCGCCCAAACTCACTGCCGCGTTCCGCGAGGCGCTGACCGGAGCGGGTGTCGGCTATGATGCCAGCGCGACCGCGTCGCTGCTCGAGGCGATCGCGGAATGGCGGGCCGATGGAAACCCGGCCCGCACGGCCAAATGGGGCACCGCGCATTGGGGCGATCTTGAAGCCTTCCTGCATTCGCGGACCCGTGCGCCGGGCGCTGCGGCCGACTGCCCGGCCATCCGCGAGGTCGGCGACGGCACGGCCGCTATTGCGCGCCTTGACGAGGTCGAATCGATCGTCCGGCCGCGCGCGGCCGATCTTTTGTCTGAAATGGACCGATTGAGCGCCCGTGCCCGCACGCTGGAGACGGCACTTGATCGCGCCGACAATGCGTCCGCCGGACTGCTGCTCGATGAGCTTCAGCTGAGCGAACGCAAGTTAGGGGCAACCGAGGCGGAGTTAGCGGCACGCCAGGAAGAATGGAAGCTCATAAAGGGGCAGCTCGTCACGCTCGAACGCGAGCAGAAGCGGCTGCTGAACGAGCAAGCGGGTTCCGATAAGGCCCAGCAGCGCTCGGCGCTCGCCGCGCGCGCCGCACAAGCGCTGGGCGATTATGAGGAACGGCTGCTCGCCCATAAGCTCGGCCAGCTCAAGAATGAGTTCGTGCGGTGCTTCAATCATCTCGCGCGCAAGGAAAATCTGCTCGTCGGCATCGAGATCGACCCGGTCAGCTTCGCCACCACGCTGATCGATCGCGCCGGCAATGCCATGCCCAAGGCGTCACTGTCCGCGGGCGAAAAGCAGATCTATGCGATTGCGATGCTCTGGGCGCTGGCCCGCACAAGTGGTCGCCCGCTGCCGATGATCATCGATACGCCGCTCGCCAGACTGGATTCTGAGCACCGGGCGAAGCTGGTCGAGCGCTATTTCCCGCGCGCGTCTCATCAAGTGATCCTCCTGTCGACCGACACCGAGATCGACGAGCAACTGCTGAACACGCTCAAACCCAGCATCTCGCACAGCTTCCGATTGGATTTCGACCAGCACGACGGCCGGACCGACGTGACGCCAGGCTATTTCGGCAGCGATAGCTCTACGGAGAGCCCCCGTGCACTACAGCAAGCTTAGGATCTCAAGCGACGCGACGAGCAAGCTGCGCTCGCTTCGTCAGCGGACCGGGTTGACCCCCAATCTGCTGTGCCGGATCGCATTGATGACCTCGCTTGAGGAAGGTCCGCTCGGCGGCGCGCATCCGCCCGACGAGGAGGGATCGGAGTTCAATGCTTACACCCTGACTGGCGAATATGGCGCGCTGTTCGCGGCACTTCTGCGCTGGGTCGAGGAGGGAGCCGCCCCCTCCGACCCGCTCGAAAATGACGAGCTTCTCATGCGGCTGCGCGGTCATATCCACCGCGGCGTCGGGACATTGTCGGTGCGAGCCAAGACACCCGCCGATGTGCTGCGTCTCGTTCCAGCGGCCTAGGTTCGCGTGGCGCACGGCATCTATCTCGACCACAATGCGACCACGCCGGTCGATCCGCGCGTGCGGGCGGCGATGCTGCCCTATCTCGACGAGGTGTTCGGCAATGCCTCGAGCGTCGAACATGCCCATGGTCACGCGGCGAGCCAGGCCGTCGACCATGCGCGCGAGCAAGTCGCGGCGGCCATCGGCGCCCGTCCCAACGAGATCCTGTTCACCAGCGGCTGCACCGAAGCGAACAATATCGCCGTTCTGGGCGTGGCGCGTGCCAATCCGGACAAACGCCATATCGTCACCAGCGCGATCGAACATCCGGCGGTGCTGGAGCCGTGCCGGGCACTCGAGCGCGAAGGCTGGCGTATCACCGTGTTGGGGGTCGACGAAGCGGGCCGGATCGACCTCGGTGCCCTCGAAGCATCGCTCAACGAAGATACCGCGCTGGTCTCGATCATGGCGGCCAACAATGAAGTAGGCACGCGTCAACCCGTGGCCGAAATAGGAGCGCTCTGCGCCGCACGCGACATCCTGTTTCATTGCGACGCCGCCCAGGTCGGCGCCTACGGGCTGCTCGACGTCGAACGCGACAATGTCCATCTGGCGAGCCTGTCGGGACACAAAGCCTATGGCCCCAAAGGGATCGGGGCGCTCTATGTCCGCTCGCGGCGGCCCCGTGCCCGTCTGGCCCCGATCCTTTTCGGCGGTGGTCAGGAGCGCGGTCTGCGGCCCGGCACGCTCAACACGCCCTCGATCGTCGGTATGGGGGAAGCGCTGGCACTGGCGAAGAGTGAGGGCAATGGTGACGCCGCGCGTCTCCACGGCATGTTGGCGCTGGCGCGGGCACAGTTCGAGGCGGCTATCGCCGGTGTCCAGTTCAACGGCGATCTGGACCAGCGCATCGCCAACAACCTCTCGCTGTCGATTCCAGGGGTTGAACCTCTCGCGCTGATCCGGCGGCTCCGCGACGATGTCAGCTTCTCGGCTTCTTCGGCCTGCGCCACCGAGAAAATCGAGACTTCGCCTGTTCTCCTTGCGATGTTCGGCGACACGCCCCGCGCCCGCACCGCTTTCCGCCTCTCACCGGGTCGGTTCACCACCGAGGAGGAGATGGCGCGCGCGACCGATCTCCTAGTCGCCGAAATTCAGCGTCTCTCCGCGTCAGCGCCAGATATCGTCGCTACAGCCTGAACACGCTCAGGCCCATTTGCACGAGACGTTCCTGGCGCTGACGCACCGCGTCGGCCGTCCAGTTTGCCTCTGCCGCAACCTGACGATTGAGGGTGTTCTGCGACGCCTCGAAATAGCGCCTCTTGTCGGCGAAGCTCTTATGGCCGGCGGCATCGTTGTCTTCCGGGCCGAGGATGGTGAGGTTCCCCAACGTGTCCAGATAGGGCTCAAGGAGGGGATCGGGCTCCGCGGCATTCTCGGGGTAAATATGCTCGATCGTACTGTTCTCGAAATCGAGGACGCGCGTGTTGTCGCGGCAGGTTGGGCGCCCCTGGGCACCATCGTCGAACCAGCGTGCGAAATGCTCCAGCGTCATCAGGTAATATTTAAGCGGCTTGCGACTCTCCGAACGTGTGTAGTGCAGTGCCTCCAGCCGCGGGCGGAACACCTCGTCTGGCGCCAACCGCTCGATCAACTCGCGCAGCTCCTGGACCAGCCCACCCGGCCGGTAGGCGGCTGGATCGCGGCGAATGTCGACGGCATGGCGATCATAGATGGCGATGGCCTCGAGCGGCGGTCCGTCGACCGCGATGCTGTAGCGGAAGCAGAAGCGCTCGAGCACCTGGACGATCTCGGAAAAGTGCTGCGGCGGCAGCAGGCTCGCCGCGATCAACAGCGGCAAACAATCGACCTGGCGAAGATGCACGACAAGGAGTCGCAGCCGATCACGATCCCAGGCGCGGATGGCGGCGTGCGCTGTCACCGGCCATTCGCCGGCGAGAATCTCGTCGAGGATCTTGAAGTCGCGTTGGACCGAAGCGACCGAGGCCGCCACTTCGTCCGCTTGGACGCGGGTGAGCGGCTCTTCGGACGCCAAGGGCGGGAACAGATTGCGCGTCAAATCGGCGAGCAAGGTCGAACGTCCCGGCCATTCGCCGACTTGCGACGCATGAACCCATTGCAGGCCCATCCGGACGTCGTGGTTTCGCCCCGACAGGATCGCGTCCCAGCCTTGCTCGACGGCTTCCATCACATGGGCGGGCGCGACCGGTTCGATTGCTTCCAAGGTGCTTGCTCGCAACAGCTCGCCCTCGGTCAGGCTTCGACCCCGGTCGTTCAGGACCTGAAACAGCATATAAGCGTCTTTGCGCTGGGTGGCGGCCATGTGGATCACCGTCCAGTCCATCTCGACCACCTGCACGATCGTCTCGAGAGCGGCGGTTCTCGCCGCAACATCGCCTAGACTGCCAACGATCGTCGCGAGATGCTGGCCAATGGCCGCAAATCCGCTAGCGAGCAGTTCGTGCGACCGGCGCTGCGGCGGCGGTGTTGCACCACGCAGCATTGCATCGAAAAAGGGCTGGTCGGGTGCCGACAGCTGGACTCGCGGAACCTGCACGATCCGCATGTTGATACTGTCGCTGAAGGTCTCGTAGCGATCGGCGATAAGTTTGGCCTTGGCAACGAGAAAGTCGTGAAGTTCCTGATCGCCCCCGGTCTGCGCGTCGTGGGCCAGACGCAGCATGGTCTGTTTGACCTGCACCATCAGCATCATGAAGGTGGCAAGCCGCTGCTGGCCGTCGATCAGCTCATTGTTGGGACGCGTGCTGCCTGTCGCTGTCGCGCTGGCGGTTACGATGCCACCGAAGAAATGATGCCGCGGCTTGTCGGAATCAGCCAGGCGTGCGCCGCGACACAGTTCGAGATCCTTGAGGAAGGAAGCAATTTGGCTTTCGTCCCAAGCGTAATTGCGCTGGTACTTTGGCACCTCGAAGGTGCCGCGATTGGACAGCATTTCGCCGATACTGACTTGGGCAGGGTTTATGTGCATGGCCGATTGGCTCCCCGGCGCAGTCCGGAATTACGGCTGCACCCAGATACGGTGATAGCCGACTAGGAAATCCTCGAGATTGTCGCATTCGGTCATCGCGGTCCGCAGACGCTCAAAGCCGGTGACCGCGTAGCGATTGAGCAGTTGGTCGCCATCGGCACTAAGGCGCGAGGGAGAGGACAGGTCGAGCAAATGGACCATTTGCCGCTCGATGTCCTCCCGGTCGTCGGGGCCGATATCGAGCCGGCGAATTTCGGCATCGACCAGAAGTCCAGCGATCAATTCCGCTTGGCCCTTGTAAGCTTCAGGGTAGCCGACGGTGAAATTGGCGGGCTCAAGGCGACTTTCGTCACCGAGCTTGGCCTGATCGAGGCCGAGTAGCATGCAGCAGTAGAAGGCGTCGAACATCAAAAAGCGCACCGCGCTCTCGCGTTTGGGCGTCAGGGAGCGCGCAAATGCGCGTTGCCCCTCAAAGCCGAAGAAGCTGCGTGCATTGACGGGAAGAATGAAGCTCACGCTCAGCTCTCCCGTCCATGAAAGGCCTTGAAGGCATCGAGGCCCTCGGCGATGTCGACCGTCCCGCCACCCATTGGCGTCACCGTCAGGTAACGAACATCGCTCGGCCGGTCGTAAAAGGCCTCGGCAAAACCTTCGCGCTCGCTTGAGATGACGAACATGATCATCTGGTTGAAGAAATCGGGAATGAGATCGCCAACCTGACGCCGGTTCGCCGTGTCGAGCGACACCGCAGGACTATCGACGATGAACGGCAGCCGATAAGGCGCATCGGCGAGGAGCGAGGTGAGGAACGCGTAAGCGATCGCCAGCTTCTGCCCTTCACTCGCCCCGCCTTTGGCACCCAGCCCGACGGTCCGAAGTTCGAGCCCACCGCCGATCTTGGCGACTTCGATTTTCTCGGTCGAGAAAATCTGTGCGAGCTTATCGTTGGTCGAGGTCCTGACCCGCTCTCGCAGGATGTCGAGCGCGCGGCGGCTTGTGGCAGTGACTATTGCCTTCAGCTTCTCGCCCTGAAGCGCGAAGGTACGCGTCCGCGTGGCGGTCTGCAGCCGCGTCTCGCGCGTCTTCAGTTCGACTTCGCAGAGCGGCTGGTTGGATTCCCAGGTAAGACGCAACGCGCGCTGGCGGCTTGGATCCTTAGTCGTCAGGCGTTCCAGCGTGTTGGACAGCGTGGTGACTTCGGCGGTGAGCGTGGCAACGTCCTCATTCAGCTTCTTGAGAATCTCGTCACCCTCGGCGATCTTCTCGGAGGCGAGGCGGTCGCGTTCCGCCTTGATCCGGCGGCGCTCGTCAAGTTGCGACTGGAGCGACGTGACGGTGGTTGCAAGCTCGTCCGGGTCGGCCTGGCTTTCCCGTAGCGCAAGCTTCATCTGATTGATGACCGAGATCTGATCCTGCGCCAGATAGCGCTTCGCGCCGCTCAGGATCTGGTGGCGTTCATCCTCGCCAATCAGCGTTCCGCACACGCAGCGATCCTGATCGGCAAGCTCGTTAAAAAATTCGCGCGAGATCGTTTCAGGCAGCTTCAACTCGTAGAGCTTACCGCCGAGATTTTGGAGCCGCGCGAGCAGGGTCGGATGCACATACGCCGGCCGGCGAAGGGCCTCGAGCGCTTGCACGCTGAGGTCGCCGGTATTGGCATCGACTTCCTGTTGCCGCTCGTCCAGCGCCTGGATTTGGGCGCGGATGCCGGCGTCTTCGGACATGCGCGCCTGGATCTCTTCCAGGAGCCGCGTGCGCTCGCGTTCTACCTCGATGAGCCGCGCCGACGCCGCCCTTTGCTGCTGATCGAGCCGTTCGCTCGCCCGTCGCACCTCATCGAACGCATTTTGCAGCTGAGTGATGCCCTTGCGTTCTTTCGCGCTGGTGATCGCCGCAGCGCGACGCTGTTCGAGTTCGACCAGCGTGTCGACGCGTTGTGAAAGCGCGTCCAGCGTGTCTAGGCCGTAGAGCGCGCGGATGGCCTGCGCGGCCGCGCTCTTCGACAGGTCGATGATGTCGGTCGCAAGCTCGCCATTGAACACGAAGAGTTCGGTCAGGGTGGGCTTCAACAGGGTCTGTAGGTCGAGCGGCAGGTTGCGCCCTTCTTCGCGCCCGCCGCCACGCTCGCGTTCCTGCACCGTCCAGTTGGTCGCGCTACCATCGCGGAAATCGAGTTCGAGCTGGAGGCGATAGGATTTGTCGTCCACGAGCAGGCGCGCCTCGAAAAAACCCTTCTCGACATGATCGTCCGCACGCAGCTCGCGAACGGTCTTCGCCGCCAACTCGCCGCCATTCAGCGTCGCGCGGAGCAATTCCATGGTGGTGGTCTTGCCCGTCCCGTTGGGCATCTGAATGAGGGTCCAGCGACAGGGATCGTCGCCGAGGTCGATCTCGACATCGCGCAGACCGCCGCGGAGATTCGTGGCCTTCCAGCCAGTGAGACGAACATCCATCAGTCGTCGACCTCAAGGCTGACGCTCAAGAGTTCCATCACGCGGCGAACATCGGCATCCTGATAGTTTCCGGAAAGCACGAGCTCGACCAGGTTGCGGTAACGCCGCTGGAACGATTCCGATTGGTCCGGATGACCCGCCAAAACGGTGTCCATCGCTTCTGAAATGGCGGGATCTACCTCCACGTATTCGCCCCTTCTTCCGAGACCCCCGCGCCCGCCATAGGCTCGTGACGAAGCGATGATAGCGCAAGAAACCAAGCTTCGCGCTCTTCGTCTGCGCCAAGCTCACCCGTTGGATCGTCGATGTCGTCCGGTTTGTGCTCGATGAAGTCAACCACACGCGCCCGCTTGTCGGGATTGTTCGGATCGACGCGCAGGCACCGGCCCAGCCGCTGGACGGTCTCAAGCCGGGCGCGCGCCGATGCAAACAGCACGATGTTGTTGACCGACTGAATGTCGATCCCTTCGGAGATGCGGTGACAGGTCAGGAGGCAGTCCAGCTGGCCCTTGGCAAAATGCCGCAGATTGTCGCGATCGTCGTCCTGGTAGTAGGTATGAAAATCGGTGCGCATACGCATGAGGATCGGCTGAATCAGCGCGCCATATTCGGCGGTCTCGACGAAGATGATGCAGCGATCGAGCACCGATGGGTTGGCCTCGACATAGGCATCAAACGGCGCGATCTTCTCCTGGCTCAACTTTCGGACCCGCGCGATGTCGCGGTAAAGCGCCTCGATCGGCGCCGCTTCGCCCGCCCGTGCCTTGGCGTGATAGCGCTTGATGGCCTGGCGCACCGCGGCCTTGTCCTCATCCGATAAGGCATAGGGCAGCGGTACATAGTCGAACTCACACAATATGCCCCGCTGGATTGCCTCCTCGAGCCCGAAGCGGAAGATGACCGGGCCGATCTCCTCTTCGATGAAGCGGTTGCCGTCGGCATCGTAGGTTCGCTCGGGGGTGGCGCTGAGGCCGAGGCGGTAGGCGAAACGCTGCAATTTTCCGGTGAGCGCGGCGACCAGCGCCGGTGAGCCCATGCCGTGGACCTCGTCGCAGATCAGTAGAGCTTTGGCGTACACCGCCGGATCGAGCCGGGGCAGCACCTCGGCGAGATTAGCCCGCGCTGTTAGCAGCACGGCCCCCCGCGGCGAATTCAGAAAGGCCTGCGCCTCGCGATGCTTCTCATAGGCGCGATAGACCGGAATCCCGCTGTGTTTGACTAGCTCCCCGTACCATTGGTCTAGGAGGTCGGTGCCATACGTCGAGACGACGCTGGTTTCGACTAGCCCGCGCTCGCCGAGCTCGTTGAGGATCGACAGAGCGGTTCGCGTTTTACCCGTCCCGGTCGCCATTTCGAGGATGCCGCAACGATCCTTGAGGAAGGCGGCAGCGGCCTGCTTTTGATGAATCCAGCGGTCGCTTTGCTGTTCATCCTTCGGCGGCTTGTATGGGCGTGGCATCCGCGTCGTGAAAGCGATCAGGTTGCGCTTCACCGCATCGGGCAACGGATAAACCCGCAGGTTGAGGTCACCATTCGCCCATAGCAAGTCGAAGCGCGCAGACTCGGCAGTGACCCGGCTCGCTTCGCGCCGATCAATCCAAGAATAATAAATGCTGATGGACTCATAGTTGCGGAAGGCTTGGGCGCTGTCGTTGGGCGAACCGTGGAAGGCGACAGCATTGCCTTCACTATCGCGCATGATGCCGAACTTGTCATGGAAGTCGCCATCGAGATCGGCGGTGGGGATGGCGATCCGGAAATCGAGCAATCCGTCCGCAATCATCCAAGCGAGCGCGGCGAGCGTGTCTGTGGCCAGATCCTGCTCGAGATCGGAGATAGCACCGTCCAGCGCGTCCTTGAGCTTTCGATCGGTGCGCGCGTCCGCACCATGCGCCAACGCCACGCAGTCGTCGCGATCAAGCATAGGACTGGCGATGATCCGTGCCCGGCCGCCGTTTGCCGCGAGGCCAGCAAGGCCCGATGCGGCTAGCCGAAGCCAATGTGAGGTGAAGAAACCCACGCCACGATCATAAATGACTGACTGCTTGAGTGCGGGCACGTAGAAGACTTTGAGCAAGTTGCTCGTCGATGTCGCAAGGTGCGGGTCCGTTGGCAAAACTCGTAGAGTCATGACCACCTAGGACTATGTTGTATATGGTCCAAGCCCGTGCCCCCTATGCAGCCGGACGCGGAGTTCTGATTCGACGCCGTACCCTTGGCTGTAATCTGCCGCCAAAGATGCTTAGCCTTCCCGGTGTTCTCCCGCCACCCCTCTTGGCGCCGATAAGTATCATAAACAGTCTGAACCACTACGTTGAGGCGCATCCTGCTGAGAGGGTGCCAAAATGCCTAAGCTTGACATCGACTATCAGGGTTCGGTTGCACTCGTGCTAGCGCCTAATCTCGTTCCGGTACAGCGCCAGTCCAGCCTGCGATGAGCGCCCATCATTGGGGACTCGCCCGGTATCGGTCTCTTAGCGGGTTGGATCTGGCCGGGACCGGCTTCGCCTCGTCCACCTAGCCGCAACGGCGGGCTTGCGACTTTCTTCCCCTGACCTTCGGCCATTCCTCGCGAGACAAGAAACTCGCCACCCACCGTCCTCCGCTGGCGCTGCGGCCGCAAGCGGTGCGGCGGCGTCCGTCCCGGCCTTTGGATCACCCATCGAGACCGCAATCGGGCGGTTCGATCCAAGGAAAGGAACTTCATCATGGCTACCATCGGCACCTTCAAGAAGACGGCTTCGGGCGAGTTCACCGGCGAAATCGTCACCCTCTCGGTTCAGGCCAAGGGCGTCCGAATCGTCCCGCAAGATACCCGCACCAACGACAACGCACCATCGCACCGGGTTCTGGTCAACCGCGCCGAGATCGGTGCCGCCTGGAGCAAGACTTCGAACGAAGGCCGCGACTATCTGGCGGTCAAACTCGACGATCCCAGCTTCAACGCACCGATTTACGCCAACCTCTTCGACGACGAAGGTGGCGAGAGCTTCAGCTTGATCTGGTCGCGTCCCAACGGCCGCCGCAGCGACAGCTGAGCCAGCCAGCCGCCCCGCCCGGCATCGCCGGGCGGGGCTCTTTGCGTGTTCAGGCGAGCGGCTCGAACCTAGTCAGCACCTTCATCGTCGATCTTCGCCACGAGATCCGATGCTTCGACACCGAGCGGCGAGGCCAGGTGGAACAGCGTCACCACGGTCGGGTTGCGACGCCCGCGCTCGAGATCGCTGACATATTGCTGGGTGAAGCCCGAGAGCTCGGCATATTGTTCCTGGGTCAGGCCCTTGGCGCGCCGCAGTCGCGCGAAGTTCAATCCAACGAGGCGGCGCATGTCCATGCGCAGCACGCTGGACGATACACCTGATGAGGTTTATCTCCTATAAGGTGTATCGCCGCGACTGGCGCTTCGGCGCTGCAAAAGGTGCGTTCAGCAATGCATGACTTGCAACTATTTCGCGGATGCCATTGCGCTATTGGCGTTGGCACTGCGCGGGGGGATTCGCTTTCATGACATGTCGGTTCGAGGACATTGCGCCCGATTCTCCTGCGCTCACGCCGTACGATGAAGCGCACTTCGTCGATTATATTCGGCTGCTCGATGCCGACGCCGAAGGGGCCGATTGGCGAGAGGTCGTCGCGATCGTTTTCGCGCTCGATCCGGACGCCGAACAGCACCGCGCCGAGCGGATGCACGCCAGCCACCTGGCCCGCGCGCGCTGGATGACCGAGGTGGGCTACGCGCATCTGCTGGCGCGCAATGGCGAGCTAAAGCACTAGAATTTCGCTCCATTCCGGAGGGAAGGCGCGGCAAATCGCGCATCATTGCGCGCAGTCTCGGCGCTAGTCGCGGCGAAAGATCGACAACAGGCTTGGCACGCAGGCCGCGACGGTCGCGGCCAGGAGACAGCAAATGTCGAGGTCGCCCAGTAAGCGTAGCAAGCGTATCAGCACCGCATCCAGCATTCCCGGCCGCGCCGAACTGGCCGCCGAGTTCCTGAAACGGAACCACAACTACCGCGCCGAACATGCGCAGATGCAGCAGCGCATCCGCAGCGGTTCGGTCGCACGCTCCGCCGCCGAAGCCGCGTTCGCCAAACGTTGGGGGTTGTCCTTTCGCCTATGCGCCGGATGACCTTTCGCAAACGGTGATCTGGCGGCCTGAGCTCTCCGCCGTCACCGTCATCCTCGATGCCGTGCCAGACGGGTTCGGCGGCACTGCCGTCGATCCGAACACGATCGGCGCGCTGCTCGCCGATCAGGCAGGCGTCGAGGGTCGCCATGTCGTCGTCGCGGATGACGCGGGCGCGCACTGGTTGTGGCTGCGCGATGCGACGCCCGGCAAGCCGCTCGGGGCAATCGTGCCGCTCGACAAGGATTTCACGACGCGCATCGCCACGCTGCTGCGCTTCCATCGCCGCCTGTTCGGCAAGGAAGCGGGGCCGCTGCCGCGCGGCTGGCCGCTCACCACCTACCGCCTGGCGCGCATCGAACTGATGCTGCGCGCGCTCGACCTGCGCCAATCCGGCGCGAGTTATCGCGAGATCGCCGCAGAACTGGGCCGCAAGGATGACGCCGCGCTGCCCGCAACGGAATGGAAGGTTTCGGCGGCCCGCTCCTTCGTGATCCGCCTCGTCCGCGACGCCACCGCCCTGATGAACGGCGACTATCGCAAGCTGCTCCGCATCCGCTGACATTCTGCCCCACCTGCGCTGGCGCGGGGTGGTCGCATCGGCGCGATCGCAATTCTTCATACTCCACCGGCCCGCGCCCGCTTCGCCATCATCGCCTCCTGCCACCCCCGACCGCAGGAGCATGATCTTGCCCGATACGACCCACAATCTGCCGCCGCGCTATCTTCGCACTCCGGAAGCCGCTCGCTTCCTCGGGCTTTCGGGCCGGACGCTCGAGAAGCACCGCTATTTCGGGACCGGGCCACTCTATCGCCGGATCGGCGGGCGGGTGGTCTATTCGGTCGACGATCTTCAGGCCTGGGCCGATCTCGGCACCAAGCATTCGACCAGCGAGCCTGGTCAGAACGACCTCCTGCCGCGCGCAGATTCGGCGTTTGCCCGGAGCCGGCGATGAGCGCCCCCGCTGCCAACCCGTTGCCCTCGCATGACGATGCGCTGACCCATGTCGAGCTGAACTGGATCGAGAAGCGGATCGAGAACTGGATACGCTTTGGCCGCATCGCGCATGACCGGATCATCGACCGGCGGCGGCGCGTCGTCAGCTTCCGTCCCGGCGCGATCTTCGCGTTCGTCCGCTGGGCGGCGAACGACTATGGGACCGTAAGCTCGCGGATCGACATCATGCGCGCCGTTGCACCCGGCGAGTCACTCACGACGGTGCCGTTCGTGCGTCCCGGCGGCGAGATCCTGCTGCAGATCGAGGGCTGGCCCAAGGTCAGCCAGGTACTCGCCGCGATCGATGCGACCGACGCGGCCGACGTCGATCCGTGCGACGCCGCGCCCGATCACTGGCGGCACGTCGGCAACCGCATCGCCGCCGGACATCAGCCACGCCCCTACACGCTGGAGCGGCATCGCGCCTGGCTCAAGCGCCGGGAGATCGAGGGATGACCCGCCGTTTCTATGTCCGGGCGACCGCTATCGTCGCGTCGCTGTTCGGCGCATCGTTTGCCGCAGTTGCAGCGTTCGACCCGACCCCGCGCCTCATCTGGAACGCCAGCGCCAGCGCGCCGATCGGACTCTACCGGATCGAGCCGATGGCCGACCTGCCACACGGTACGCTGGTTGCCGTGACGCCGCCCGCACCGCTGGCGCGCTGGCTGGCGCAGCGCGGCTATCTCGGCGAGCGCGTGCCGCTGTTGAAGCATGTCGCCGCGCGGTCAGGGCAGCACGTGTGCCGGATCGGCGCGGTCGTGAGCGTCGATGCACGACCCGTCGTGTTCGCCCGCGAAAGTGACAGGTTCGGCCGTCCTCTGCCCGTCTGGCAGGGTTGCCGCACGCTGCGCAGCGGCGAACTGCTGATGCTCAATCCCGACCGCCCCGACAGCATGGACGGTCGCTATTTTGGCCCATTGCCGACGTCAACCGTGCTCGGCCGCGCGATTCCGATCCTCACCCGCGACACGCCGGACGCGCCGCTTACTTGGCGCTGACCTCCTGCCTCAAACTCCAACCGAAAGGATCATTTCCATGCAGATCGGCAGCTTCATCCGCACCGACAAAGGTTTCGAAGGCGTCATCGAAACGGCGACGCTCGACATCCGCATCTCGCTCGTCCCGGTCGAACCCCGCGGTGCTGACAAGGCGCCTGACTGGCGCGTCCATCGCGGCAATGATGGCGACGGTCCGGAGATCGGTGCGGGCTGGAACGAGAGCGCCGAGCGCGCCGGCGATTACGTCTCGCTGCGCATCGACGATCCCAGTTTCCCGCAGCCGATCCGCGCAGCCCTGTTCCAGAATGCCAATGATCCGGCGTCCTGGTCGCTGCGCTGGAACCGCCCGCGCAAGGCTCGTGAGCAGGACTGAGGCAATGCGTCTAACCCCGATCGATCGACCTATGAAGCTTCATTTGCGCGCCGCAGCGCTAACCGTGGCGGGACTGCTTGTCGCATTGCCGATCGGCCAGGCACCGGCATTGGCGCAGGACCCGAACCCGCCGCCTTCGCCGTCCGCCGTCGGTCATCCGTACGCGCCGCATGTTGCAGACGCCGCGCGGCAGTTCGGCATTCCCGAAGCGTGGATCTGGGCAGTGATGCGCGTTGAAAGCGGAGGCGATGCCCGCGCAGTGTCGCGCGCCGGGGCGATGGGTCTGATGCAGATCATGCCCGGAACCTGGGGGCAGCTTCGCGCCCGCTACGGCCTCGGTGCTGACCCTTTCGACGTGCGCGACAACGTCATGGCAGGCGCTGCTTACCTGCGCGAGATGCACGACCGCTACGGCAACCCAAGCGCGATGCTGGCGGCCTACAATGCGGGGCCGGGCCGATACGACGACCACCTTTCGCGTGGCCGCCCTCTGCCTGCCGAGACGGTCGCGTATCTGGCGCGGCTCGGTGCGGTCACAAGCACCGGAAGCGCTCCGCAAGTCGCGATTGCGCCGCCAACTGATCGCTTTGCTTGGCGTCGTGCGGCGCTGTTCGTCCGCACAAACGGTGTCACAGCGGACGCCGACATGTCGCAGTCTGAGAACGAGATTGCCACCGCTGACCGACCGGCCGCTACGCCGGAAGTCGGCAACTCGACGTCAGCTGGTCCGTCACCAACCACGCCGACAGACGGCCTCTTCGTTCCCCGCGCTGGCGCGGGTCGACCGCAATGATCGCCGCAGTGCTCCGGTCGCTCGCGAGGGGGGCAAAGAGGATGGCTCAGGGAGAAGAGTGGGTAAGAAGACGATTGCAAGATACAAGGCGCACCCCGTTTCGCCGGAAAACCATTGATTTTCCGTGGCTTCACATGGGGGCGTCGGTCGACGAGCGTGCCGCTCGGAAGGAAAAAGCCAGCAATTTCAACACATCAGATGGCACCATGCGCCTCTATGGGCGGAAATCGGCTAGGCTATGAGCGAGGACAGCGAGTTTCGCGTTCGACCGGGCAAGGCCAAGCGCAGCAAGGCGCAGGGCCGCAATGCGCGCGGTCTGGTGGCCGAAGTGCTGCGCGTCGCCGCCAAACACGGTGGCAAGCAGCGAGGTGGGTGGGGCAGTCCCCGCCGCCGCGGCCAATCGAGCTTCGGCAAGGGCCGCACTGCCTTCGCGCGCAGCCGCCTGTTCGGCTCTGGCCGGCGCGTGCTGGTGAAGGCTCTGCCGGTGCGTCACCGCATCGGCGGCCGGCGCATGGCGCCGCTGTCGGCCCATGTCTCATACCTCCAGCGCGAAGGCGTCACCCGCGATGGCTCGCTCGCCGAAATGTTCGATGCCAATTCGGATCGTGCCGACACGTCCGCCTTTGCCAATCGCTGCAAGGATGACCGGCACCATTTCAGGATCATCGTGTCACCTGAAGACGCCGCCGAGTTGACCGACCTTCGTGAGTACACCCGCGATCTGGTCCGCCAGATGGAGGCAGACCTTTGCACGCGGCTCGATTGGGTCGCCGTCGATCATTGGAACACCGACAATCCCCACGTCCATCTGCTGGTGCGTGGCGTGAACGACCAGGGCAGTGATCTCGTCATTGCCCGCGACTATATCGGCCATGGCCTACGCTCGCGCGCCGAGGAGCTGGCGTTCTCGGAGTTGGGGCCGAAACCCGAGCATGAAGTCCAGCGCGCGCTTGACCGGGAAGTCACTGCCGAGCGTTGGACGCGGCTCGACACGGAGATCGGCCGCGCGGCCGATGAGCTGGGCGTGATCGACCTGCGCCCCGAGCAACCCGGTCCGGAAGATCCGCGTCTACGCCGGCTGATGATCGGTCGCTTGCAGCAGCTGGAAAGGATGGGTCTGGCGGCCGAGGGCGAAGCCGGCCAGTGGGCCATCGCCGAGGGCGCGCAAACCAAGCTGCGCGAGCTGGGCGCGCGCGGCGACATCATCCGCACCATCGGCGCCGCGCTGAAGGATCGCGGTCAGGAACGGCCGCTCGACAGCTACGCCGTCGTCAGCGGCCCGCCCGAGAAGCCGATCGTCGGCCGGCTGATCGACAAGGGGCTGCACGACGAGCTGACCGGCACGGCCTATGCTGTCATCGACGGCACCGATGGCCGCACCCATCATGTCCGGCTGACTGGCATCGAGGCGCTGGAGCACAGCCCGGCGCTCGGTGGCGTCGTCGAGCTGCGCGCGATCGGACGACCGGGCGAAGCAAAGCCGACACTTGTGCTGGCCACGCGATCGGACCTCGACCTTGCCGCGCAGGTGAAGGCTCCCGGCGCGACCTGGCTCGACCACCGGCTGATCGAGCGCGGCGCCGGCATCGCGGACGGCGGGTTCGGCGCAGAGGCACGCCGGGCGATGGGCGCGCGCACCGATCATCTTGTCCGTGAGGGACTGGCGCGCCGCTATGGCGAACGCACGGTGTTCGAGCGCGGCCTGATCGATGCGCTGCGCAAGCGCGAGCTGGATTCCGTTGGCGCGAAGATCGCGGGCGAGACCGGGCTTGCGTATCGGCCGACGCAGGCCGGCGAGAAGATCGCCGGTGTCGTCCGCCAGCGTCTCGCGCTCGCATCCGGGCGCTTCGTTATGATCGACGATGGCCTCGGCTTCCGCCTCGTGCCCTGGGCCAGCACCCTGGAACAGCAGCTTGGCCGTCAGGTCGCGGGTGTGGTCCGCGACGGGGGCGGCATCGACTTCGCCCTGAGCCGCAAGCGCGGCCTCGGCCTGTAACCCACGAGGAGACTACAATGTCCGCGACCAAGATCCTTTGGGGCCAGGTCTTCACCGTGTTCCTGATCGTGCTCGCCGCGGTGTGGGGCGCGACGCAGTGGACGGCCGCTGCGCTCGCCTATCAGCCCGAGCTGGGGCCGCCCTGGTTCATGGCGTTTGAATGGCCGATCTATCCGCCGCCCGCTTTCTTCTGGTGGTGGTTCAGCTTCGACGCTTACGCGCCCGACATTTTCAAGACGGGCGCGTTCATCGCCGCGTCGGGCGGGTTCGTCTCGATCGCCGTCGCCATCGGCATGTCGGTTTGGCGGGCGCGCGAACTGAAGAATGCGGAAACATACGGCTCGGCGCGGTGGGCGACCGAGCGCGAGGTTCGTGCCGCAGGACTTCTCGGCGACAACGGCGTGGTGCTCGGCAAGCTCGCCGCCGACTATCTCCGTCATGACGGCCCCGAGCATGTGCTGTGCTTCGCGCCAACCCGCAGCGGCAAGGGCGTCGGCCTGGTCGTGCCGTCGCTGCTGACCTGGCCGGCCTCGGCGATCGTGCATGACATCAAGGGCGAGAACTGGACGCTCACGGCCGGCTTTCGCACGCGCCACGGCCGCGTACTGCTGTTCGATCCGACCAACGCCGCATCGGCTGCCTACAATCCGCTGCTCGAAGTGCGGCGCGGCCAGTGGGAGGTGCGCGACGTGCAGAATGTCGCCGACGTGCTGGTCGATCCCGAAGGCAGTCTCGAGCGCCGCAACCACTGGGAGAAAACCTCGCACGCGCTGCTGGTCGGCGCGATCCTCCACGTCCTCTACGCCGAGCCAGACAAGACTCTGGCCGGGGTCGCCGGGTTTCTCTCCGACCCGTCGCGAACGATCGAGCAGACGCTGGCCGCGATGATGGCGACGCCGCATCTCGGCGAAGCCGGAGTGCATCCCGTTGTCGCAAGCGCCGCGCGCGAGCTGCTGAACAAATCCGACAACGAGCGATCGGGGGTGCTCAGCACCGCCATGTCGTTCCTCGGCCTCTATCGTGATCCCGTCGTGGCGCAGGTCACGCGCGCCTGCCAGTGGCGCATAGCGGACTTGGTCGAGGGCGAGCGCCCGGCGACGCTCTATCTGGTCGTGCCGCCCAGCGACATTTCGCGAACAAAGCCGCTCATCCGCCTCATCCTCAACCAGATCGGGCGCCGGCTGACCGAGGAGCTGACGCCGAAGCAGAGCCGGCACCGCGTGCTGCTGATGCTCGACGAGTTTCCGGCACTCGGTCGGCTCGACTTCTTCGAGTCCGCCCTTGCGTTCATGGCCGGCTATGGCCTCAAGGCGTTTCTGATCGCGCAGAGCCTCAACCAAATCGAGAAGGCCTACGGCCCGAACAACGCGATCCTCGACAACTGCCATGTGCGAGTGAGCTTCGCCACCAATGACGAACGGACCGCCAAGCGCGTGTCGGACGCGCTCGGCACGGCAACCGAGATGCGTGCGATGAAGAACTATGCCGGGCATCGGCTCTCGCCCTGGCTCGGTCATCTGATGGTGTCGCGGTCGGAGACCGCCCGCCAGCTCCTCACGCCGGGCGAGGTGATGCAGCTTCCCCCCGACGACGAGATCGTGATGGTCGCGGGCGTCCAACCGATTCGCGCGAAGAAGGCACGATACTTCCGCGACCGCCGTTTCGCCGAGCGGATCATGGACGCGCCGAAGCCAGTGACCGGCACGGCCCGGCCCGATGACTGGACCGGGCGCGCCGCTGCCGCCGATCCGGCCGACGTGGCGCGGATCGTGCGCGCGCAGGAGGACGCCGCCAACGGCGGCCTTCGTCGTGAGCCAGAGCTGCCCGAACATGTCGCCATCACGCCGGAAACGACGGCCCCGCCAGCCCAGGAATTCGCCATCGTCGATGATGAGCAGGACGACGCGACGCGGCAGGCGGCCGTGCGGCGGAGGATGCAGGGGATCGCGCGGCAGGCGTCGCTCGACCCCGGCGACGGCATCGAGCTGTAGGCCGCCGTCATGCGAACCCGGCTCAACGTCTATTTTCCGCCCGCGCTCGCCCGCCAAGTCGATGAGCTGGCGATCCGGCGGCGCATCTCGCGCTCCGCAATCGTGGAGGCGGCGGTGGCGTCCTATCTGTCACCCGACGGTGCCGATCGCATGGAGGCCGCGTTCGCCCGTCGGCTCGATCGGCTGTCGCGTCAGGTGCAGCGACTGGAGCGCAACACGGGGCTCTCGACCGAGGCGCTGGCGCTGTTCGTTCGGTTCTGGCTGTCCGTGACGCCGCCGCTCCCCGACGAGGATCAGGCTGCCGCGCAAGTGAAGGGCCGGAAACGCTACGAGGGCTTTATCGAGACGCTCGGCCGGCGCTACGCCAGCGGCAAGAGCCTGCTCGACGAAATTCCCGAAGATGTCTGGCCGAAATCGCCGATCGATTCGGAATAAACAGGCCGAGGCGGAACGGGCATCCGGCAAGGCGGCCCGCACCGCGTAAGTATCTGCCGCCGCCCCTACTACGCCCCAAGCTATCTGTTGCAGCACCCCGTTTTCTGCGTCTCTTGATGTGCTCCTGACGCCGGGCGGCGGTTCGCCCGGTCCACTTGAGGGGCCAGTCGTTGACCATCCACCCGACCCGTTCCGAAGCCAGCACACGCGGCGCACGGATGCTACGCACGGCGCTCGGGCCGTCGATCGCGGCCTGGCTCGACGACCCCGCCGTGATCGAAGTGATGCTGAACCCGGATGGCCGGTTGTGGCTCGATCGGCTCGGCGAAGGCATCAGCGACACCGGCGAGGTGCTGAGCCCCGCCGACGGCGAGCGCATCGTGCGCCTGGTCGCCCATCACGTCGGCGTCGAAGTCCATGCCAAGTCGCCGCGCGTGTCGGCCGAGCTGCCCGAGGGCGGCGAGCGCTTCGAGGGTTTGTTGCCGCCTGTGGTGGCCGCGCCCGCCTTCGCGATCCGCAAGCCGGCGGTCGCCGTGTTCACGCTCGACGACTACGCAGCAGCCGGGATCATGTCGGCCGCCGAGGCTACCGCGCTACGTGAAGGCGTCGCCGCTCGCGCCAACATCCTTGTCGCGGGCGGCACCGGCTGCGGCAAGACGACGCTCGTCAATGCACTGCTCGCCGAGGTGGCGAAGACCGCCGACCGCATCGTTCTGATCGAAGACACGCGCGAGCTGCAATGCGCCGCGCCGAACCTCGTCGCCATGCGGACCAAGGATGGCGTCGTCTCGCTGTCCGAACTCGTCCGGTCCTCGCTGCGCCTGCGGCCGGACCGCATCCCCATCGGCGAGGTGCGCGGCGCCGAAGCGCTCGACCTTCTCAAAGCCTGGGGCACCGGCCACCCCGGCGGCATCGGCACCATCCACGCGGGGACCGCGCTCGGCGCGCTCCGCCGCATGGAGCAGCTCGTGCAGGAGGCTGTGGTGACGGTCCCGCGCGCGCTGATCGCCGAGACCATCGACGTGATTGCCGTGCTGGTCCGCGACGGGCACGGCCGCCGCCTCGCCGAGCTGGCCCGTGTCGAAGGACTCGACCCGGCCACCGGCGACTACCGCCTGACCCACCTCACAGCCCCCCAAGGAGACGACCGATGATCCATGCTCTTCGGCATGGCGCACGCCGCGCCATGCTCACCGCCACTGCCAGCGTCATCGCGCTGACCTTTGCCGTTCCGGCTCACGCGGGCGGCTCGTCGATGCCGTGGGAAGCGCCGCTTCAGAGCATCCTCGAAAGTATCGAGGGTCCGGTCGCCAAGATCATCGCGGTCATGATCATCATCGTCACCGGCCTGACGCTCGCGTTCGGCGACACCTCGGGCGGCGCGCGGCGCATGATCCAGATCGTCTTCGGCCTGTCGATCGCATTCGCCGCAAGTTCCTTCTTCCTCAGCTTCTTCAGCTTCGGCGGCGGGGCGCTGGTCTGATGGAAGCCGGTGAGCCGACCCCTGGCTTCTACGCCCCCGTTCACCGGGCGCTGACGGAGCAAATCCTGCTCGGCGGCGCCCCTCGTTCGCTTGCCATCGTCAACGGGACGCTGGCGGGCGCGATCGGCCTCGGCCTGCGGCTCTGGATCGCCGGCCTCGTCATCTGGGCCATCGGCCATGCGCTCGCGGTCTGGGCCGCCCGCCGCGACCCGCAGTTCGTGGACGTGGCCCGCCGCCACCTCCGCTTGCCCGTTTGGATGCAGCCATGATGAGCTTGCGTGAGTACCGCAGCAAGGCGGCGACCCTTGCCGACTTTCTGCCCTGGGCCGCGCTGGTCGGTGAAGGCGTCGTGCTCAACAAGGACGGCAGCTTCCAGCGCACCGCCCGGTTCCGCGGGCCCGATCTCGACAGCGCCACGCCGGCCGAGTTGGTCGCGGTAACGGCGCGGCTCAACAATGCGCTGCGCCGACTCGGCTCGGGCTGGGCGATCTTCGTCGAGGCGCAGCGCGCGCCCGCGCTCGACTATCCCGACGGAGAGTTTCCCGATCCGGTTTCCGTGCTGGTCGACATGGAACGGCGCGAGCAGTTCCGCGAGGAAGGGGCGCATTTCGAGAGCCGCTATTTCCTGACGCTGCTCTGGATGCCCCCAGCCGAGGAAGCCGCGCGCGCCGAAGGCTGGCTCTACGAGGGCCGTTCGACCACCGGCGTCGATCCCTGGGAGCTGCTCGCCGGCTTCACCGACCGTACCGACCGCGTGCTCAGCCTGGTCGAAGGTTTCGTGCCCGAGGTCCGCTGGCTCGATGACGCCGAGACGCTGACGTACCTGCACAGCACGATCTCGACCCGCCGCCAGCGTGTGCGCGTCCCCGAGACGCCGATGCACCTCGACGCGCTACTCGCCGACGAGCCGCTGACCGGTGGCCTCGAACCGCGCCTGGGCGAGCATCACCTCCGCACGCTCACCATTATCGGCTTCCCGAGCGTCACATTCCCCGGCCTGCTCGACGAGCTGAACCGGCTGGCGTTCGAGTATCGCTGGTCAACCCGCGCGATCATGCTCGACAAGACCGACGCGACCAAGCTGCTGACCAAGATCAGGCGGCAATGGTTCGCCAAGCGCAAGTCTGTCGCCGCGATCTTGAAGGAGGTGATGACCAACGAGGCGAGCACGCTGCTCGACAGCGACGCCTCGAACAAGGCCGCCGACGCCGACACCGCCCTGCAGGAGCTGGGCGCCGACTATGCCGGCATGGCCTATGTCACCGCGACGGTGACGGTATGGGACCGCGATCCGGCCATTGCGGCGGAAAAGCTGCGGCTGGTCGAGAAGGTCATTCAGGGCCGCGACTTCACAGTTATACCCGAGGGGATGAACGCCATTGAAGCGTGGCTGGGGAGCCTGCCCGGCCACGCCTACGCCAACGTCCGTCAGCCCCCCGTTTCCACCATCAATCTCGCCCACCTGATCCCCCTGTCAGCGGTATGGGCGGGGCCGGAACGGGACGAGCATTTGGGTAGCGCCCCCTTGCTCTATGGCAAGACCGAAGGTTCGACCCCGTTCCGGTTTTCCCTTCATGTCGGCGATGTCGGCCACACGCTGATCGTCGGCCCGACCGGCGCGGGCAAGTCGGTGCTGCTCGCCCTCATGGCGATGCAGTTCCGCCGCTACGAGAACGCCCAGGTCTTCGCCTTCGATTTCGGCGGCAGCATCCGCGCCGCCGCTACGGCCATGGGCGGTGATTGGCAGGATCTCGGCGGGATGCTCGCCGACGAGGCCGGCGACGGCGTGCAGCTCCAGCCGCTCGCCCGCATCCACTTGTCCGAAGAGCGCGCATGGGCGGCCGAGTGGCTGGCGGCAATCCTTGCGTCGGAAGGCGTAGTAGTCGATCCGCAAGCCAAGGAGCATCTCTGGTCGGCGCTGACCTCGCTCGCCACCGCGCCGGTCGCGGAACGGACGCTGACCGGCCTTGCCGTGCTGTTGCAAAGCCAGCAGCTCAAGCAGGCGCTCGCGCCCTTTTGCATCGGCGGGACATGGGGTCGCCTGCTCGACGCGGAAGCCGAGCGCATCGGTGAAGCCCGCGTCCAGGCGTTCGAGACCGAGGGCCTGGTCGGCGCGGGATCGGCGGCGGCGGTGCTGTCCTATCTGTTCCACCGCATCGGCGACCGGCTCGACGGCTCGCCGACGCTAATCATCATCGACGAGGGCTGGCTGGTGCTCGACAGCCCCGCCTTTGCCGCGCAGCTCCGCGAATGGCTGAAGACACTCAGGAAGAAGAACGCGAGCGTGGTGTTCGCCACGCAGAGCCTCACCGACATCGAGACCAGCGACATCGCGCCGGCCATCATCGAGAGTTGCCCAACGCGCATCTTCCTTCCCAATGAGCGCGCCGCCGAGCCGCAGATCGCGGCCATCTACGAGCGGTTCGGGCTCAACGCCCGCCAGATCGAGATATTGAGCCGGGCGACGCCCAAGCGCGACTATTACTGCCAATCGCGGCGCGGCAACCGGCTGTTCGAACTTGGGCTGGGCGAGGTCGCGCTCGCCTTCGCCGCCGCCTCGTCGAAGACCGACCAGCTCGCCATCGCCAACATCGTCGAGACCCACGGCCAATCCGCCTTCGCCGCCGAGTGGCTGCGTCATCGAGGGCTCGCCTGGGCCGCCAAGCTTCTTCCCCCAAATTCCGACCTTCCACCCCAGCAGGAGTAATTGCCATGAGAACCCATCCACTGCGCCGTGCCATCCTGGCCGGTGTCCTCGCGACGTCGAGCGTCGTCTGTGTCGGCGTCGCGACGCCCGCCTTCGCGCAACTGGTCGTCAAGGATCCGACCAACTACGCCCAGAACGTGTTGCAAGCGGCGCGCGCCCTCCAGCAGGTCAACAATCAGATCACCCAGATCCAGCAGCAGGCCGAGAGCCTGATCAACGAGAGCCGCAATCTCGCCTCGTTGCCGTTCAGCTCGCTCGAGCAATTTCAGCAGCAGGTGCAGCGCACCCAGCAGCTGATGGGCGAGGCCAAGCGGATCGCCTATGACGTCCAGAACGTCCAGCAGGCCTTCGATGGTCGTTATCGCGGCGGTGCGCTGACCGGCAGCCACGCCCAAATGGTCGCCAATGCCAATGCGCGCTGGGAAGACAGCGTCGCGGCGTTCGAGGATGCGCTCCGCGTCCAGGCCGGTGTCGTCGGCAACATCGACGGCGCGCGCGGCGTCATGGACCGACTGGTATCATCGAGCCAGTCGGCTACGGGCGCCCTGCAGGCGGCACAGGCGGGCAACCAGCTGCTCGCGCTTCAGGCGCAGCAGCTCGCCGACCTCACCGCGCTCGTCGCCGCACAAGGCCGCGCACAGGCGCTGGAGTCGGCGCGGACGGTGGCGACCGAAGCCGAGAGCCGCGAACGGTTCCGCCGCTTCCGTGCGCGCGACTGACATGAGCCGGACCGCCAAGATCGCGGGCGTCGCGGCGCTGGCCGGGATGATGGTGACGGTAGCAACCGTCACCGTCTCCCGCCCGGAGCGGCCCGTCGCGGCCCCTGCCGCCGCGCGGGCACCTGACGATCAGCGCCTGGCGGCCGGCCTTCGGCGCTGTCGCACCATCACCATGCCTGACAGCGGGTGCGAAGCCGCATGGGAAGCCAAGCGTCGTCACTTTTTCGGGTGGGACGATACACCATGAACGATACTGGCGTCATCGATACCTTCCTGAGCGTCTTCACCAGCTACATTGACAGCGGGTTCGGGCTGCTCGGCGGCGAGGTCGCGTTCCTTTCGACCACACTGATCGCCATCGATCTTACCATCGCCGGGCTGTTCTGGGCCTGGGGCGCCGACGAAGACGTGCTCCAGCGCCTGATCAAGAAGACGCTCTATATCGGCACCTTCGCTTTCATCATCGGCAACTTCGGGACGCTCGCGACCATCGTGTTCGACAGCTTTGCCGGGCTTGGCCTTCAGGCGAGCGGCGGTACGCTGTCGATCGCCGACTTCATGCGGCCCGGCAAGATCGCCGAGACCGGCCTCGATGCCGCCGACCCGCTGCTCGCCGCGACCGAAGACCTGCTCGGGCCGGTCGGGCTGTTCACCAACTTCGTCCAGATCCTGGTGCTGCTGCTGGCGTGGATCATCGTCGTCCTCGCCTTCTTCATCATCGCCATCCAGGTGTTCGTGACGCTGATCGAGTTCAAACTCGTGACGCTTGCAGGCTTCGTGCTGCTGCCCTTCGCCTTCTTCAACAAGACCGCCTTCATGGCCGAGCGGGTGCTCGGCCACATCGTCTCGAGCGGCATCAAGATCCTCGTGCTCGCCGTCATCACCGGGATCGGCACGACGCTGTTCGGCCAGTTCACCAGCGCCGGCGTGGGCGCGGAGCCCAATCTCGAACAAGTGATGGCAATCGCATTGGCCTCGCTCTGTCTTTTGGGCCTCGCGATCTTCGGCCCCGGTATCGCCAACGGCATCGTCTCGGGTGGTCCGGCGCTCGGTGCAGGGTCGGTGGCCGGCACCGCGCTGATGGCGGGCGGCGTGGTCGCGGGCGGCGCTGCCGCCGCGACGCTCGGCGCCAGTGCGGCGGCGGGAGCAGTAGCCGGTGCGGCACGCGGCACGGCGTTCGCGAGCGGCGCTGCGAACACCGCCTATGCCCTCGGTTCGGCCGGAAAGAGCGGCGGTGCGGCGGTTGCAGGCGGGGCCGCTGCGGTCGGCAAGGCGGCGGTAGGCGCGGCCCTGTCGCCGCTGCGCAAGGCGGCCGCCTCGCTCAAGGACAGCTATCGTTCGGGCGGGCGCGCCGCCGTCACCGCCAGCGGCGGCACCATCTCGGGCGGTGCGCCGTCCGATCCCGCTGCCTCAGACGGAAGGCCCGCATGGGCAGCCGCGATGAAGCAGCGCCAATCCATGACCCACGGCGCGACCATCGCCGCTCATACGCTGCGCTCCGGCGACGGCGGGGGAAGCGGTGCGTCGGTCGATCTCAGCCAGAAGGACTAACCGCCCATGTTCCGACGACCCTCGATCCGCTACGGCCAAACACCCGAACCGGTCACGCCCTATCAGCGCGCCGCACAGGCCTGGGACGACCGCATCGGCTCGGCCCGCGTGCAGGCCAAGAACTGGCGGCTTGCCTTCTTCGGTTCGCTCGCACTCTCCGGCGGGCTCGCCGGCGGCCTCGTCTGGCAGTCGGCGCGCGGCCATATCGTGCCCTGGGTAGTCGAGGTCGATCGGCTCGGTGAGGCGCAGGCAGTCGCGCCTGCCGAGGCGGGATACCGCCCCACCGATCCGCAGATCGCGTTTCATCTGGCGCGCTTCATCGAGCAGGTGCGCAGCATCCCCGCCGATCCGGTCATCGTCCGCCAGAACTGGCTGCGCGCCTACGACTTCACGACTGACAAGGGCGCGCTGGCGCTCAACGACTATGCGCGCGCCAACGACCCGTTCGCCAATGTCGGACGGGTGCAGGTGGCGGTGGAGGTTTCGAGCGTCATTCGGGCCTCGCCCGACAGCTTCCGCGTCGCCTGGACCGAGCGACGCTATCAGGACGGCAGTCTCGCCGCGACCGAGCGGTGGTCGGCGATCCTCACCGTCGTCGTGCAGCCACCGCGCACCCCCGACGCCCTGCGCAAGAACCCGCTCGGCGTCTTCGTCAACGCCCTCAACTGGTCGAAGGAGCTGTCACAATGACCGGCAATGCCCTCCGCCGCGTCGCGATCGCGGCGCTTCTCGTCTCCGCGTCCGCGCTTGCGGGCTGCGCCACCACATCCACGAAGCCGCCGGCCATTACGTATGACGATCCACCGCCCGCGATTGCGGCGACACTCACGCCGGAGCCGCCAAGCCCCGTTGAGGTCGTGACGATCCCCGAGCCGCTTCCCTTGCCGGGCCAGTTGAAGCCGGTGGTCGAGGTTGCGCCACCGGCCGAGCCCGCCGATCCGCGCCGCCGGGTCGGGGCAGCCAACGCCGCCGCGCGCGTGCAGCCGGTGCGCGACGGCTTCATCAACGCGATCCAGCAATATCCGTGGTCGGACGGCGCGCTCTATCAGGTCTATGCCGCGCCCGGCCAGGTGACGGACATCGCCTTGCAGGAAGGCGAGCAGCTCGTGGGGCCGGGGCCGGTCGCTGCGGGCGATACCGTGCGCTGGATCATCGGTGACACGGTGAGCGGCAGCGGCGCGACCGCGCGTGTGCATATCTTGGTGAAGCCCACCCGGCCCGACCTCTCGACCAACCTCGTCATCAACACCGACCGCCGCACCTATCACGTTGAGCTGCGGGCGACGGCCTCGACTTACATGGCATCGGTGTCGTGGACCTATCCGCAGGACCAGCTCATTGCGCTGCGTAGCGCCAATGCCGCCGCTGCAGCCGCCGCGCCGGTCGCGGCGGGCGTGGACATATTGGCGCTAAGGTTCCGCTACCGCATTGAGGGCGACCGTGCGGCGTGGCGCCCGGTCCGCGCCTTCGATGACGGGAAGCAGGTGCTAATCGAGTTTCCCGCTGGGATCGCGCAGGGCGAGATGCCGCCGCTGTTCGTTATCGGCGCTGGCGGCGACGCCGAGCTGGTCAATTATCGCGTGCAGGGCCGCTACATGGTGGTCGATCGCCTGTTCGCCGCCGCCGAACTGCGCCTCGGCGACCGGCGCAGTGAGCAGCGCGTGCGCATCGTGCGCGACGCCGAAGAAACGAACCAGCGTCGGCGGGGGCGGCCGTGAGCGAGGCCGTTGACACGCCGGTCGGAGAACCGGCGGCGCCGCGCTCCGATCCCCAAGCCTTCCAGCTCCGGGGGGACCCGCCGCGCGTCATGCGCCTTTCGCGCAAGGCGCTCGCTGTCGTCGGTGTCGCCGCCGGCCTCGGTATCGGCGGCTCGCTAATCTACGCGCTTCAACCAGCGGGCGAAAAAGCCGCACAGGAACTCTACAACACCGAGAGCAACGGGGCCGCAGAAAACATCACTTCCGGCCCGCGGGATTATGCGCAGGTGCCCAAGCTCGGCCCGCCGCTACCCGGCGACCTTGGCGGTCCGATCGTCTCGGCGCAGCAGCGCGGCGAGAACGTGCCGGTGCCGCCGGTCGGCGCGCAGCCGGGGCAGCCCGATCCGCGCGCGCAAGCGGCAGAAGCGGCGCGCCAGCGCATCAGCCAGGAACGCGACGCCGCCCGCTTGAGCGGCGTGTTCCTCGGCGGCAGCTCCGCTAGTGCTGGCGGTGCTGCCGCAGCGACGTCGCCCGCGCTGCCCGACCCGGCCGCCCAGCCGCCACAGCAAACGGCAGCCACCCGCGGCGACCAAGCCGCCAAGCGCGCCTTCCTGGCGCAGGCGCCCAACCAGCGCACGGTCAGCGTAGAGCGGCTCGTTGCGCCTCCTTCGCCCAACATCGTACAAGTCGGCAGCGTCATCCCGGCGGCGCTCATTACCGGCATCCGTTCGGACCTGCCCGGCCAGATCACCGCGCAGGTGACGGCCAACGTCTATGACAGTCCTACGGGGCGCATCCTGCTCATCCCGCAGGGCGCGCGTCTGATCGGCGAGTATGACAGCGAGGTCGCCGCCGGGCAGACCCGCGTGCTGCTCGCCTGGGACCGGCTCATCATGCCCGACGGACGCTCGATCGTTCTCGAACGCCAGCCCGGCGCGGACGGCGCGGGGTTCGCCGGGCTACAAGACCGCGTCAATCAGCATTGGGGCAGTCTTCTCAAAGCTGCCGCGATCTCGATGCTGCTCGGTGTCGGCGTGGAACTGGGCGCCGACAGCGAGGATGACCTCATTCGCGCACTGCGGCGCGGCCCGCAGGACACCATCAACCAGGCCGGACAGCAGATCGTAGGGCGCGAGCTCAACGTGCAGCCGACGCTCACGATCCGGCCGGGACATCCGCTTCGCGTGATCATCACGCATGATCTCATACTCGAGCCGATCGGAGGACCACGGTGACGAAACTCAAGCTGGGGCCATTGGCTGACGACCGGCCGGTCAAGCTGACGGTGGAGTTGCCGGCTGCCGTCCACCGCGATCTCGCTGCTTATGCCGCTGCGCTTGCGGCAGAGACGGGTGGCGAGGCAGTGACGCCGGAAAAGCTGATCGCGCCGATGCTGGCCCGGTTCATGGCGAGCGACCGGGGATTTGTGCGCGGGCGGCGGAGCCGCAGCGACGGGTGAATATCAGCGGTCTTCGCGAAAGCGACGGAAGCGTTCTCTAGATTCGACCGTTGTCACGGCTGTCTCTGCATTCGTGCATTCGCCGCCCCGCACGGTCCCGTCACGACAGCCAGCGACGACCCTACGGGCTTCGTCAACATGCGCGACGAAATACGCTACACCTCGTGCTTCCTGGGGGTTCGCTTCGGAAGCCAGAGCCGAGGTCACCGCTTGCGGCGGCAAGAGAATGGGCCGCAACACAAAACCGCCGACGAAGCCGATCACCAAGGCGATTATGATCGCAAAAAGCATAGAGCGTGACATCATCATTCCTCCGGAAGTTATTCCGACCCGTGTTCCTCGCCCCTTTGGCCGAACGAGAGCGCGTATCGTCTGCGCACGAGATCGAGAAACCGCTTCAACGCCGGGTTGCCGTTATCCTCGCGCCAATAGCCGGAATAGCTGATCAGTGCTGGACCTTGCTCGCCATGGACAGGTCGATAAGCGAGATTGGGATAGTGGGTGCCGGTAGATCCTTCGCAAACGATCGAGAGGAAATCCGTTTCACCGATCATGCTCAGGACGGCTTCACGGCTGACAGCATGCAAAGCGATGCTCGTATCAGCACCCGACTTCCATAGCCTGCCGAGCAGCATATCGCGAATGTCTGGTCCCGGATCAGCCGCCGGCAGAATGAACCGCTGGTCGCGAAGATCGGTCCAATGGACGATGTCGCGGGCCGTTAGCGGATGACCGGCCGCGAGCGCTGCGAACACACGCTCGCTCCAGAACGTGGCATGAAGATATTCACAGCGATCCACTTCCCCCAAGAGAATGGCAATATCGACGGCGTCGCTGTCCAAGCCGGCAAATAGAGCGCTCCGGTTGGCCTCCATTCCTTCGATAGCAAGGTCCGGGTTTGCTCGCTTTGCCTCTATCAAGGTCGCTCGGAGATTACCGGCAGAAACCGAGCTGTTGAAACCGATCGTAAGAACACCCGCGCGTCCCGAGCCCGCTGCCCTACTTGCTTCCAACATCCGGTCCGCACTTTCCAGCATTGTCTTCGCACCGCGCAAAAACTGCACGCCAGCATCCGTTAGGCTGACCCCGGCGCGAGACCGGATGAACAATTCCGCCCCTAATGTCCGTTCCAGTCGAAGTATGGCCCGGCTCAGCGTCGATTGCTCAATGTTCAATGCCCGAGCCGCACGATAGAAGCTGCCGTGATCTGCAGCGGCAAGGACGTAACGAAGCTGGCGGATGTCAAACGACAAATGCAGATCCCTTTCTACCTGCCAGTCGTCGTTAGCTGAACCGTGACTTTGTCTAACTCATCAGCTGAACGGTAAAATTAAAGCAATTCTTGTCCGCCAGTGATTGGAATGGCGGCGCCGGTGATGTATCCGCTGGCAGCCGAGGCCAAGAACAGCACAAGTCCAGCTACGTCTTGAGGAGTGCCCAAACGGCCAAGAGGAATCTTTTGAATGATCGACGCGATGGCGTCGTCTCGGCTCATACCTTCCATCGTCGCGATAAAGTCATACTCCAGATCGCCCAGCCGCGTACGGATCGCTCCGGCACAGATCGCGTTGCAGCGAATACCGAAACCCCCGAATTCAATCGCAACCGATTGAGTAAGGCCGATGACCCCGAATTTTGAGGTGTTATACGCAGCAAGGCCCGGCAGCGCGCGCTGGCCCGCGATCGAGGCATTGTTGATGATCGACCCGCCACCACTTTCGACCATCAACGGCAAGGCGGCCCGGATTACGTTGGCCGTGCCGCGGATGTTGACGTCGAGCGATCCGCTCCACTGATCGTCGGTCAGGTCCGTGAACGCCCCGGCCCCAAACGCAACACCGGCATTGTTGAAGAGGATGTCGAGGCGACCGAAGCTGGCCCGCGCAAGCGCAACTGCCGCTTCGGCCTCAGCAGGGCTGCGAATGTCGAGCGGGGCTGCCTCAGCCCGCACCCCTTTGGCACGCAGTTCGGCGCACAGGCGACCGAGATCGGCCTGCGCGTCGTCACCGCTGCGTTCTTCGCGCGCCAGTACAGCGACGCTACCCAGATCGAGCGTATGCGACAATGGCTGGCGAGCATAAGCGGTTACGAGAATGTCGGCACCCGCGTCGGCGAGCGCGTGGGCGGCGGCCCAGCCCATGCCGTCGGAGCGTCCCGCGCCTGTGACAAGTGCGACCTTGCCTGCAAGCTCTGCCATCAACTTTCCTCTCTCGATCTCTGTCACCCGATGATCTTCAGAAATCTGCGGGTGAGACCGAACATTGGTCCAAAAGGGGGGCGGATCAGCGCCATGGCCGACAACGCGTGTTCGATGAACACCGGCTTTTCATGCGAGAACCGCAAGAAGCCCGCTTTGCCGTGATAAGCCCCAAGGCCACTGTCGCCGATGCCGCCAAAGGGAAGATCAGGCTGCGCCATATGCCAGATCGTGCCGTTGACGGTGACACCGCCAGCATGGGTTTGACGTAGGATCGCGTCTCGCTTCACACTATCACTGCCAAAATAATAGAGCGCCAGCGGGCGAGGGCGCGCGTTAAGGAAAGCGACCGCTTCCTTTTCGTCATCATAGCAAATGACTGGGAGCAGTGGGCCAAAGATCTCCTGCTGCATGATTGCGGCGTCCAGCGGTGGATCGACGATCAAAAGGGGGGCAATTTGCCCCACCCGCAAGGCGTCTGGTTCGAGCACGGTTTCAATGCGTGCGCCGCCTGCGCGGGCATTGTCCACCAGCGCAGTGAGCCGGTCACGATAATGCTGATTGAGCACCGCACAATAATCGCTTGCAACACTCGGTGCCGGATAAAATGTCTGCGCGGCTATGCGATAGGCATCGATGAAGCGTTCGCACAGCGCACGCGGAACAAGCGCATAATCGGGGGCGACGCAGGTCTGCCCGGCATTGAGTAGCTTGCCGTGGGCAATGCGCGCCGCCGCCATATCGATGTTGGCATCGGCGTCGATCAGCGCGGGCGATTTGCCGCCAAGTTCGAGCGTGACGGGGACCAGATTGGCCGCCGCGGCCATTGCAACCTTGCGCCCGACGGCGGTCGATCCAGTGAAGAACAGATGGTCAAAGCGCAGTTGCGAAAATTGCGCAGCGATATCCGCCCCGCCCTCGACCACCGCCACCTGAGCGGCGTCGAACCGTTCGGCGAGCAGCTTGGCCAGTAGGCCAGATGTCACCGGCGTCATCTCGCTGGGTTTCAACATCACCCGGTTGCCCGCAGCCAGCGCCGAGATCATCGGCGTGAGTGCGAGCTGGATCGGGTAATTCCACGGACTTATGATGCCGACGACGCCGAGCGGCTGGCGCATGATGAAGCCGCGTGAGGGCTGAAAATGCAGCGGCGTCGAGACAGTGCGTTCGCGCATCCAGCGGCCCAACATCGCCTGCGCTTGCCGGGCCTCGCTCCTGATAACGAATAATTCGGTCAGCCAACTTTCCTGTTCAGGGCGGTGACCGAAATCGGCGGACACAGCCTCGCACAGCGCCGGGCCGTGATCGTCGATCAGGCTTTCAATGGCGCGCAGATGCGCCCTACGTGCTGCCCGTTCCGGATAGGGGCTTGCGGCAAAGCTGGCGCGCTGCCGGATCAGGATGTCCTCCATCCCGTCGATCTTCGCTACCGTTTCAATCACGCCATCGCCTTCAGCACAGCTGCAATGATGGCATCGGCTTCATCATCGCCGATGGTCAGAATGGGCCGGAACTCGACCGCATGGGGATGGTGGAGGGCGGGGACTGTCAACACGCCTTCTCCGGCCAGAAGGGCCACCGATTCAAAATTGCTGCGCCGTGTGTCGATCAACGCCATGCAAAGGCCGTTGCGATTGAGCGTGAACGGCGTGCCGGCAAACCCGGCTGCAAAGCGCGCGCTGAGGCTCCGGACGCGGGCTTGAAGTGCGGGATCAGCGAGCAGGTCGATCACCGTCGAGGTGACAACCGAGCCGATATCCGATCCGCCGAATGTGCTGGGATGCGGCATGAACACGCCCGCGGTCAGCGCATCGTGAATGTCGCCGCGCATCAGGGCAAAGCTGTTAGGGAAATAACCGCCGCTCGGCCATTTGCCGCTGACCAGGATGTCGGGGGTAAAGCCTAGCTGCTGATAGTGCCAGAAGCTGCCCGTTGCACTGCCGCCTGTTTGCACTTCGTCGAGGATCGTCAGCGCGCCGACGCTGCGGCAATGATCGGCCAGGGCGGACCAATATCCCGGCACCGGTTCGGGAAAGCCGAGCTGTGCAACCGTCGGCTCGCCGATCAGCGCAGCAACCGTGCCGTCGATGGCGGCGCGCGCCGCAGCCAGATCATTGAATGGGATGCGGATGATGTCGGGCGATTGCAGCTGATAGGCGGCAATCTTGTCATCGTCCCCGCCCACGGCCAGTGTCATCATCGTATCACCGTGATAACCGCCATCGAAACAGATGAACCGACGCCGTTTTGTGAAGCATCGTGCCGCCTTCATCGCCACTTCGTTGGCCTCGGCCCCGCTGACGGTGAACACCGTGCGCGGCAGTTCCTCGGCGGTCGTTGCAGCGAGCTTTGCGGCGGTGCGTGTGCGCTCGCCTGACAGGAGCATGAAATTGCCCAGATCGAGCTGATCAACGGCATCGCGCAACGCGCTGAGCACGCGCGGATGGCGATGGCCAAGATTATAGGTCGAGCCGAGCCGGTGACAGTCCCAATACCAGCGCCCGCTATGCGCGTCGCGCACCCGGCCGCCGGTCCGTTCACCATACACCATCTTCAGCCCGACCATTTGCAGCACGTCGACCTGCGGGCTGCCAAGGCGGCGGCGATGCTCGCGCTCAATTTCGCTCAGCGGTGCCACTGATAGCCTCTGCCGCCTTGGGATTGCTTCAGCCTGCGACGCGCCGCCAAGCGCGGCTGCGACCGCTGAACCGCCGGCCAGTGTAAGAAACTGTTTGCGATCGATAGAGATGGGGGCGCTGTCATCCATGAAGGGGCTCCGGGGCTGACGCATGGGCCGCATCGAATTCATCGACCGCCAGACGCAGTGCGGCGATGAAGGTGTCGGCCTCCGCATGGGTCACGATCAGCGGGGGCGAGATCATCAGTGTCGATCCGGTGCTGCGCATGATGAAGCCGCGTTGCAGCATCGCAATGACGATCGGGGCGGCTAAATCGTTAGGATCGGCATCCGGCGCTCCGGCAAAGCGTGCGCGGTTCAGCTCGACCCCCAGCATCAACCCGCCGCCACGCACTTCGGCGACGGCCTGATGCAGACCAAACGCCGCTCTCAATCCGCGCTGGAAATGAGGGCCGATGTCGTCCCGCACCCGCTCGACCAGATTGTCGCGCTCGAAGATGTCGAGATTGGCGAGCGCCAGAGCAGCACAGGTGGGATGGGCTGAGCATGTAAAGCCATGAACGAAATATTCGCCTGATTTAACCAGCACGCTCATGACGCGGTCGTGAACGCCGGTTGCTGACATCGGCAAATAGGAAGAGGTCAAACCCTTTGACATTGTCATCAAGTCGGCAATGAATCCGAAATGCTGCTGCCCGAACCAATGACCAAGCCGTCCAAACCCCGTCATCACTTCATCGGCGATCAGCAGGATGTCGTGCCGGTTGCAAATCTCGCGAATTTTTGGCCAATAGTCTGCTGGCGGATAAATGCCGCCGCCTGTCCCTTGCACGGGCTCGCCAATGAAGGCAGCAATGTTTTCAGACCCCATTACAGCAATTCGTTCTTCTAGCCACTGCGCTGCTATGTGCCCAAAAGCAGGGTTTTGGCCTTCGGGTTCGTGCAAGGCATAGGGCGCGCGAACATGCGCCTGTGCATCGGGCACGATGCCGAAACCATGGTGATAGTGGCCGATGCCCGTGAGTGAGGACGCGAAAATGGTGTTGCCGTGATAAGCGTGTTCGCGGGCCAGAACGATGCGCTTTTTGGGCTGGCCCAAGGTCTGCCAGTATTGCCACGCGATCTTGACCGCAGTTTCAACGGCATCGGACCCGGTCGCTCCGAAAAAGAAATTGTCGATGCCTGCGGGAGTGATCGCCGCAAGCCGTGCGGCGAGCTTGGCCGACGGCTGGTTCGCCATGTGAAAAAAGCTGTGATAATAGGGCAGTGTGCGCAACTGCTCGGCCGCCACTTCGGCAAGTTCCGGGTTGGAATAGCCGATGGGGACGCTGGCGAGGCCAGCAATCGCGTCGAAATAGCGGTTTCCATCTGCGTCAAAGAGATAGCATCCTTCGCCGCGTACGATCTGCATCCCGGGCTGCACTTTCAATTCCGCAGGATTACACACCGGATGAAAATGATGCGCACTGTCCGACGCGGCATAATCGAAGTTGCTGGTCTGTATGGTCATGCTCCCGCACCTCCATGCTGAGTTGCCCAGTCGATAATCAATGGCGTCACAATGTCGGGCGCTTCGAGTTGCAACCAGTGGCCGAGGCCTTCGAGCCGCACATAATCGAAGGCATTGTCGACCAGTTGCGCCGATTTCTGCATCGGCACGGCATCGGCATAGCAATCCTTGCTGCCCCATATTCCGCGCGTCGGTGCGCGAAGTTTTGAAAACTGCGATACAGATTTGGTCAGGCTTTCACGCAGCAGCGGCCCAATCGGATTACCCAGTTCCCATGCCCGGATATAGGCAGGCGCGTCATCTGACTGGAGCAAGGCTACAACTTGCGCCTGATCCGGGTGCTGACGCATCGCCCAGCGGAAGAAGGCCGCGTTGCGGGCTTTGTAACCGCGCACCGCGAACGGAAGCGAATTGTAGATGAGGAACCAGCTTTTGATGCTGTTGGCGATCGTCGGGTATTTGACGATAGCGACGGGATGCCCGACCGACAGCGCGCAATAGCTGCGGACCAGGTCTGGATGGATTGTGCAATATTGCCAGCCGACCACCGCGCCATAATCATGGGCGACGCAGTGGACCCGTCCCCAGTTGAACCGGTCCCCCAGCGCCGCCAGGTCACTCGACAACAATGTCCGGTCATAGCGGGCAAAGTCAGTGACGCGCTCGCTCGCGCCATGCCCGATCCAGTCGAGCGCAATCGCCCGGTAACCGGCCCCGCTCGCGGCGGCATACTGATGGCGCCATAGCGAGCTGTCGTCGGGCCAGCCGTGCAGGAACAGCATCGTCTGCCCCGACCCGCCGCTGTCGTAACCGTGATAGCCAACGCCGTTCACCTCGGCATAGAATCGCTCGGATTCGTGCGCCAGCCCCATCGGTCCAGGGCGCCGACGCCAGGATTCGGAAATCGTCGGTTCGGCCTGCATCAGAACCGCACATCAAGCTGGATGCCGAATTGCTGCGGGACGCCGGTTACGCGCTGGTTGAAGCCGAACGAGCTGAAATCGATCGCGTAAGAGATATAACGGCGATCAAACAGATTTCTGGCAAAGCCTGTCAGACGCCAACGGTCATCTTGGGCCCCGACCGACAATGATGCATTAACGAGCGCATAGCCCGGCTGCGACAAAAGCGGGTCGTTCGACGGATCAAAGAAGATCCGTGACTGATAAGACCCATCGACGCTGCCGCGCATACTGAGGTTGCTGCTGATCGGCCGTTCATAGCTGATCGAACCGCTCAGGCTCATCGCCGGAGCCAACGCCAGCCGGTTGCCGGTGAAATCAGCGCCGCCCAATGTGGGATCGACGGTGAAGCGGGTGAATTTGGTGTCGATCAGGCCAAGCGACGCGTTGACGCTCAGCCCCTCGGCCGGACGCAACGTAGCTTCGGCCTCAAAGCCGTAAATTCGCGCATCACCCGCGTTCGACAAAATCGTGACTGGAAGGTTGCCGCTGTTGATGAAGCTGAACACCTGAATGTCGCTATAGTCATAATAGAATGCTGCGGCGTTGAATTGCAGCAACCGATCGAACAGGGTCAGCTTCGCGCCTGCTTCATAAGCTGTCAGCCGCTCATCCCGGAAAGGGACGACCTGAGCCGGATCGAGCAGAAAGCCACCATTAAACCCACCACTTTTGAATCCTGTGGAAACGCTGGCGTACAGCAACTGGTTGTCCTGCGGCCGGAATTCCAGCCCGGCCTTGAACGTGACGTTGCTGGACCGGACGCGCAGCGGCGTTGTGTAGAGCGGGACGGCAAAGCCGGGCTCCTCAAGCGTCGCGATCGTCAGGAAATCGCGGCGTTCGTTGGTATAGCGCAGGCCGCCGATCAGCCTCAGGCGCTCTGTCAGATTCTGCTCAACCTGGCCGAACAGCGCGAAGGTTTCGGTATCCTGATCGTTGTTGAAACGCGCAAATAAAGTTGGCGCACCGGTTACCGCTCCGGTCGGATTGAACCCGCCGGGGAAGCCGACCGGAGCGATGCTGATCAGCAATGGCCGCAATTCACGGAACACATCGGCGGTCTGATCCTGAACGAGGTTTTCGGTCAGATAAAATGCGCCGAATGTCGCATTCGTCGTATCGCTGGTATAAGAACCACGCAGTTCCTGGCTGAAAGTCTGGCTTTTGACTCCGAACTGCACGTCGAGAATCGACAAGGGCGAGCTGTCGGTATCTTCGAGTTTGACCGAATTCACATCTTCATAGCCAGTGACCGACGTGATGGTGACACTACCGAGATCGAGCGTCGCGACGCCGGACAACAGATAGGAATCGCGCCGTGTCGATCCGATGGTATTGGCATTCGTTTCAAAAAAGCCATTCTCGCCGGTGTAACCCAGCGCGTTGCCGCACGCTCCCGAGAGAATAGCTGCATTCGGGCAGCGTGCTCCCGTTGCGTCAAGAAGCCCCTGAAAAGTGAATCCAGCAGCACCATTGCGGACATGCGCGCCTTCGGCAGACAGCAGGACGTCGAAGCTGCTCGAAGGCTCAAGCAACAATTGCGCGCGCCAGCTGGTGTAATCATAGCCCGCCGCGCGCGTTCCATCGGCAACATTGCGAATATATCCATCCGATCGCGTGGTCACCCCCGCAGCGCGAAAAGCGATATTGTCGCTGATCGGCAGATTGATCGTGGCATCGAAGCGGCTGGTGTCGAAACTGGCATAGCTTGCCGACCCGAAGGCGGAAAATGCACTTTCCGGGCGATTTGAGATTACCCGGACTGCACCGCCCGTGGCATTGCGGCCGAACAGCGTGCCCTGCGGCCCCTTGACCACTTCGACGCGGTTGACGTCAAACAGGACAAAGTTCTGGCCGACGATGCTGCTGCGATAGACTTCGTCAGCATAGACCGCGATCGGGCCATTGTTGTTCGAGTTGAAATCGTTGAGCCCGACGCCGCGCAAGGAAATTGCTGGCTGATTTCCCGGACCATTGGGCTGAGCAATGGAAAGGTTGGGAGCGAGCTGTTCGAGCTGAGCAACATCGAGCACATTGCGTTCACGCAGCGTATCGCCGGTAACCGCCGAAATGGACAGCCCCACATCATTGAGCCGCTGCTCGCGCTTTTGTGCGGTGACCACGATGTCGCCGTCGTATGCGACCTCCGGATCCGCCTCAGCCGTCTGCGCAAACGCTGGTGCGGCCAGTGTCATCACAGCGATCAGCGATGTCGCGGCTAAAAATCGCTCTCCCGATTTCCCGTTGATCCTCATGCCCAACCCCCTTATACGATAATTATCGAATAAGTAAGCCGGGTGTTTCGGACTTGTCAATGCCAAAGTCACGATGGCCCGAGATACGGGAGCCGTGCTCATGATCGAATGCTATTGCGACCGACCCAGTTACCGCTCGGGCGATGCAGTCGATGTGCATGTCAGCACTTCATCGCCACGCTTCGACGTCGAAGTCCTTGATGTGACACGTGAAGGGCGTGTGCTTTGGGCCGGCAAGGAGCTACCCGGCATTGCACATCCAGCGCCTGACGACGTGGCCTCGCGCGGGTGCGAATGGCCGGTGTCATTCACCGTCCCGACCACGCACGACTGGGTATCGGCTGTCTGCTTGATCCGTCTGACGGCATCTGATGGAGATCAGTGTGAAGGCTTCTTTGTCTTGCGACCATATCGCCCGCGCGCGGCCCTGCTGATGGTCATAACCACCAGCACCTATCAGGCGTATAATGACTACGGCGGTGCAAATGCCTATGCGACCGGGGGCCTTGCCTATACTGGGGGCATCCCGGTCGTATCATGGCGGCGACCTTTGCCACCGGGCTATATAACGAAATCTGCCGATTTTGTTCGCCTTGCCAGCACGACGCCGGGTGACGAATCCATCCCTTTTCTTGGTTGGGCGATTGAAAGTGGGATCAGTATCTGGTCGGGCGGCACCGGCTGGAGCAATTGGGAGCACCCATTTGTCGAATGGGTACGCGCGGAAGGCTATGAGCTGGATTTTGCATGCAGCCACGATCTTCATGATGACCCCGGGGCGCTTGATGGCTATCAACTTATGCTCAGCGTTGGCCATGATGAATATTGGTCATGGGAAATGCGCGACTGTGTTGAAAACTTCATTGCTGCGGGCGGCAACGTCGCCTTCTTCAGCGGCAACACTGCTTTCTGGCAGGTGCGTTTCGATGACGCATTCAGGATGACGACCTATAAAGGACGCTGGCGCGATGATCCCTTGTTGGGCAGCGACCGCGAGGCGCGCGTGACTGGATTATGGTCTAATCCGATTACGGGTCGGCCGGAAAACCACATGACCGGCCTTTCATTCGTCGCGGGAGGATATGCTCGCATCGCCGGAGCATCGCCGGCCGGACAGGGTGGATATGCCATCTACCGTCCCGAGCATTGGATTTTCACTGGCACTGGCCTTCGCTATGGCGACCTCTTGGGGCGTGAATCGGTGTTGATTGGTTATGAAGTTGATGGCTGCCGCTTCCGCTTTGCCAACGGAAGACCAGAGCCGACCGGGGAAGATGGCACGCCGTCGTCGTTTCAAATCCTCGGCCTCGCTTCGGCGGCCCTGCTCAGCAAGGAAAGCGCGCCGGATTTTTATCCCGATGGCGCAATGTCGGACCTTGAGATCGTCACTGACCAGATGACCGGCAGTTGCACAGCTGAAAACCTAGCACGTTTCACTTATGGTCATGCGACGATGGGAATTTTTGAACGCGGCGGCACGGTTTTTGCGGCGGGCACCACTGAATGGGCTTGTGGCTTGGCCAGCCGCGATCCGCAGATCATGCAAATCACCCGCAACCTGCTCGACCGGCTGGGTAAACGTGACGCCCACCGTGTAAATGCGGGTTCGATACCTATCGACTAATCAGGCGCGACGAGCCATGAATGGTGCGATGATCGATGCCGAATCTAGCACTGCCGACACAACTGTTCCACGAAAACCGGAACGGATTAATGGCAGGCGGCGCTATGCCGAGCTGGTGGCGGCCGCCGAAAGGCTTCTCGAACGCAATGGTCTGGCGCATCTGACCATTCAGAAAATCGCGCGTGAAGCAAAGGTGCCGATGGCATCGGTCTATCATTTCTTCCCTAGCCCGACCGCCGCCTGCCTTGCCGTCGCAGAGACATTTCTCGACGGTTTTGCAGCCGCTTTGAACGAAGAGATCGATAATCTTGAAGCGATGGCTTGGCGTGATGTCATTGCTGTCCTGCAAGCGCGAACAGTCGAATTCTATGCGAACCACCCGTATGCCGGATCGCTGCTGCTCGGTTCGGATCGCAGCTGGCATATCCGCCAGCATGACTTGGCCAATAACCGCGCGATGGCAGAGACGATTTCAAGGCTGATCGCGCCGCATTTTCCCTGGGTGGAGCCGAACGCGCTGGAGCGCGGCATAGTCAACGCGATAAGCGTCGGCGATGCCATCTGGGCGCTGTCGATCGCCGAGCATGGGCGGATCACCCCGGACTATGCTGACGACGCGCTGCTCGCCGCATGCAGCTATATCGAGGCACGTTTTGCCAGCGATCAGCCAGACAAATAGTTCTCGGCAAAGTCCACAGTTGCCCCGATCACAAACGGAGTCATCTGTCGTGCGACTTCGCTGTCGCGCCGCGTGTGCATCCAGCCCAGTCCTTGCAACAGCCGCGCCCCGATCAGGGTCGGCAGGCGTTCAAGGCCAATCACTTCTGGATCGGCAACGCTGGCGTAGCCCTCCAGCCAGGCGGCCATGAGCGGATCGAACATGTCGGTCCCCAGATACATGCCAAGCGAGGTCGCCAGATCGCCGACAAACCAGCTTTCGCCACCATCATCGAAATCGATAACGATCGTGCCGCTGGGCGATTTCAAGATGTTTTCCGGCATCAGATCACCGTGGATCAGTCCCCATGTCTCGCGCGTCTTAGCAAAACCAGACAGGTCAGCGCGTACGGCGTCTGCTAAACGCGCAAATAGCTGTTGTTGTTGCGCACTAGTCCCGGCAAGTTGCGCGAAATCGCCCCACACCCCGTTCTTGCCGAACAGGCTGTTCTGATCGAGCAAAGGCCGATCAAAACCGGCGGGTCGCTGCCAAATCTTGCTATGTTCGTGGATCAAGGCGGTCAGCCGCCCGACTTCGGCAAATGTCGGGACCAGTTGCTCATCGGAAGCGGGCGCGCCATCGACCCATTCGAGCAGATCGACATATATCGCGATGCCGTCAGCCGTCTTAACGATCTGAATCGCCTCACCATCCGTACCCGGAATATGGGCGGGTGTTGGCACCGATGCTCCGCGCAGATCGCTGGTCCAGGCCGCCTCGGACTGCAGCTGGGCGATCGTGCGATAGCCGGGGCGATGCATCCGCAGCACCGCCTTCAGACCGGCGTTTTCCACTTTGAAGACCGCATTCTCACGATGTTTGATCAGTGTGACATGCGCGCCCGGATCAACACCGAAGGCCGCAAGCGCCGATCTGGCCGCCGATGTGTAAAAGGCTTCGTTAAATACGCGCATAATCCCCGTTTCCCCTTGTCACTGACGTTCGAGCGCGCGTTCGAAACGGCCCAGAATCTCGGCGGCGTCATCGTCGGTCAGCAGCAGCCCGGGCTTGAATTGCAGAACGGCGCTGTCAAAATTGGCAACAATCGCCCAGATGCCTTCGTCATAAAGCGCCTTCATCATCTGCGCGCCGCCCGCCGGGGCGTCGAACTCTAGCCCCATAACAAGCCCGGTCTGGCGCACGTCTTTCAGGAACGGATGGCGTTGCCGAAGATGAGCGAAACCCTCGGCGAAAATCTGCGACAATGCCGCCGTGCGTTCGCTGACCTCTCGGGATTGCGCCAATTTCAGTACTTCGAGGCCGACGACACAACCCGGCTCAGCGCCGCCAAAGGTCGAAACATGGCCCCAACCATTGTCCGCCAGCCATGCGGCATAGCGCGCGCCCAGCACGCAGGCCGAGATCGGATAGAGCCCGCCCGACAGGCTTTTCCCGGTAATCAGCATGTCAGGCTCGACGCCAAAGGCTTCGCACCCCCATAATTTCCCCGTGCGCCCGAGTCCTGTCTGCACTTCGTCGGAGATGAATGGGATTTTGTGATCGACGCATAATTGCTTCAGGCGCGGCAAGAAGCCGGGCGCAGGTGTCGGGAAGCCATATGTGGCGGGAATGATCTCGACGAGCGCGCCTGCAAGATCATGGTCGACAAACACGCGCTCGAGAGCGGCAAAATCGTTGAACGGTAGCTTGACGAATTCGTCTGGCATATCGCTCAAAAAATAGGCGGCGGCGCTGTCGTCGCCAGCCGCACCCGACAGTCCGGTGCGACCATGATAGGCACGATCAAAGGCCAGGATCTTCCGCTTGCCCGTTGCCCGGCGTGCTGAACGGATCGCGATGTCGACCGCTTCACCGCCGCCCGATGCATAAACAGTCGACACCAGATCGCCCGGTGTCGATGCGGCCAGCGCCTCTGCCAGATCGACGCGGTGCGGGCTGACGAAATGATGATTGCCGATATCGAGTTTTGCCAGCGCCGTCATCAGCGCATCGACCAGCAGTGGATGCCGATGCCCAAAGCTGTAGGTGCCGCCGTTCAGGTGGCAATCCCAATAGGGGGTGCCGTCGATGTCGTATATCTTGAAGCCTTCGCGCTTGCCGATGATGAGATCGACGCCGGACGCCATGAACACGTTGATCCGGTTCGACGATTGAACACGCGCTGCTCGCGCTAACAGGGAGGCTCTGTCCATGGCGAGTGTCTAACCGATAAATATCGATTAGTCTACAGTGATCGTTCAAAGCGACCGCCGTTGGGGCAACAATCATTATCCCACACAGTTGATAGCGGCCATTGCATGGCATCAGGCGTGCGGCTCGCACGACGCCTCAGCTCCGCTGAGACTCTTACATTTAATTCATAACATATCGGAAGATTGGCCAAGACTCCTAGTCCAGCATTCAACCGATAATGCTAATAAGCTATTGGCCTACAACATCCGACGCGGCGCGACGACTGGCGCGATGCAACGACCTGATCGTAGTGTAAACGGCGACACATATTCGTTAGCTTTGTCCGGTGCGGGGCGGCGCGCCCCGCAGGATTCGAACTTGGCTATGCGGCCTAGGACTTCGCGTCGGCGAAGGATGTTAAACGAACCGATTACATAGGCCGTGTAGAGTTACTTTCGCGCCGCCTCGATCGCGCTTGAAACGTGATTGCTCCAAGTTGCTAACGCCTCACGCTTCTCAGGCTTCCAGTCGTGTCGCTGATAGATTCCCGCAACTCCAGACCGTGATCCACCAACGTGGTTGAGGACTGCTTCGGTTACCTCGAACCGCACACCGAGCCTTTGAAACCCTGTTGCCAGTGTTCGTCTGAGGTCATGTAGCCGCCACGGCGGCATGGAATTGCGACCGTCCTCTGAAAGCAGTTTATCGAGCTTCGCTTTACCCTTGTGATAGCCGGTGAAAGCGGCGCCAGTAGCGGTTGGAAACACCCGACCTCTGGACGGCCATTTTTCGCTACCTGCCACTCTGTCGAGTTCGGCGACTGCAAGATCATTCAGCGGTATGATGGTCGGCTCACCATTCTTCGTCCGATCGCCGGACAGCCGCATTTCCCGTTCTGACCGGCCCAGTTCCTGCCAGTGAAGCCCGCCAATCTCCTCCCGCCGCTGGCCAGTAGCGATCAGGAGGCGAACGATAGCACCAAAGCACCGGTGACATTCCGCCGCTTGAATCCAAACCCTCGCAAGCTCGCTGTCGCTCAGCCAGCGCTCGCGCGGTTTAACCGCCTTCGGCGTTTCCATGCCTTCCATTGGGCTTCTGTCGATATCGCCGCGGCTCACCGCCCATCGAAACAGGCGCCGCAGAACCGCGAACACGTTGCGGCGATTAGCGGCCTGCTCCGCAGGCATGCGATCGAACACAGCCACCACATCGATGCGCGTGATCGTCGGGAGTGCCTTTTCCCGCAATACGGGTTTAACGTGCAGATGAAGCGACCGCTTTACCAGTGTCGACCAACCTTTCCCTTTGCAGTCCGCTGCGAACCGATCGGCGTAGTTAGAAAAAGCAAGGTCGACAGCCTCGCGCCGTCGCTGCTTGTCCGATTCTACTGGGTCGATCCCTTGGGCGACGAGGCGGAGGAGTCTCGTTGCCTCCTCGCGGGCGGTGAATGGCGTCCATGGCGAGCCATGACCGCCGATGGTGTAGCGACGCGTCTTCGCCTCGCGGCCACCCATCCGATACTGGATTACATAGGAGGCCGAGCCGCCTGCCGTAATCTTGAGCCCGAACCCCTTTAGTTCGTCATCCCAAAGGAAGCCGGTGACCGCGCCTGCCTGGAGAGCATCGAGGGTTCGCTTGGTGATTTTTCCGGTAGCCATGACGAACCTCATGTACCAGAAAAGTAATCACCGGGCAATCACCGGAACGGAAATGAGCGGCGGCAGGCGGCGGTGCGTTTCGGTATAACTTACTGAAATGCGGCTATTCTTGGCCTTAGCCCACTGATCTAAATCCGCCGGTAACGGAAGTACCGCGCTTCATCTACCGCCCGCGCGAAGGCTGGCCGCGCCAGCAGCCGGGAGCGATAGGCACGCAGGGCGGGGTAATCGCCTGAAATCTCATGCACCCAATCGGCATAGAAGAGGGAGGGGGAAGCGGCGCAATCTGCCATCGTGAAGGCTTCACCCGCCGCCCAGTTGCGCCCCTGCAGCGCGCCCTCCAGCCAGGCATAGGCCCGCTCCAGCTTCTCCTTCGACAGCGCTGCGCCGTCTGCCCGCTTGACCGGATCCCCGGTGAGCGCGCCGTTCACCGCATGCTGGGCCGCGTCCATCACATGCAGGTCAAAAAACCGGTCAAGGAAGCGCACGTCCAGCGCCGCTGCCGGATCATCCGGCAACAGGCGCACCGGGCCGGGGTGGTGAAGGTGAAGATGTTCGATGATGATGCTGGTCTCCGCAATGTTCCGGCCGCCATCCACCAGCAGCGGAAACTTGCCGATCGGCCAGCGCGCCAGCCAGCTTGCCGAGTGTTCCGGCGTTTCCGGGCTCACCGCCCGGAATTCAAACGGCGTGGCATTCTCATAAAGGGCGATCAGCACCTTCTGGGTGTAGGAGGAGAAGGGATGGCCATATAGCGCGAGTGACATTGCGGGTTCCTTCAGGCAATCGGGTCCGGGGTCAGGGACGATAGATTTCAACCAGGGCGCTTGTCTCCACGCCACTCGCTTTCAGCGCTCCGCCGATCACATAAATCGCCCCGTCCAGCGTCACTGCGCCCAAGCCATGACGGGGATGGGGCATTGGGGCAATGGTCTCCCAGGCGTCGCGGGCCGGATTATACGCCCAGGCTTCCGGATAGACCCCGCCGCCATTGTCGAAAAATTCCCCGCCGAAGGCGTAAAGCTTACCGCCAGCTGCGGCCGCAGCCAGCCCGCCTTGCGCCTGGGGCATCGGCGCGGCGCGGCGCCAGCGGTCTTCGCGCGGATCATAGATTTCATGCTCGGCAGAATTGCCGCCTTTCACGCTGCGCCCGCCCACCACATGCAGGGTTCCGCCAATTTTCGCGCCCGCCGCGCTGTTGCGTGCCGTCAGGCAGGGCGCGGCTTCCTCCCACCGCGCGTCCGGGCTGGTCAGAACGAAATGGTGCGTCTGGTCGGCCTGATCGGTCCAGGCGGCGTTCGATTGTCCGGTCGGTGACCGCCCCCCCATCAGGTGCAGCGCGCCGGCCGTATCAGCCAGAACCACCGCTTCGGCGCAGGGCCGGGGCAGGGCAGGCGCCGTTTCCCAGCGCCCAGTGGCTGCATTCAGGCGCCAACCGGTGCCCTGCATCTCCCACATGGCGGCGGGCGAGGAAGACTGGAACCCGCCGATGGCGTAAAGCGCCCCGGCATAACTGACGAGGTGGGGGTGATGCCGGGCCACCGGCAGGGGCGTCTCTGCGCGCCATCCCCGCCCGTCTGGCCGCCAGGAGTGATGCGCCGCCGTGGGGCCGGTGATCTGGCCATTTTCCGCGATGAAGCCGCCTGCCAGATGGATCGAGCCCTCGTGCCGGCAGGGGTAAATCTCCTGCACCGGGAAGGGTAGTGTCTCGCCCATGGACCAGCCTTCGGGCAGCGGCTGAAGGGGCCGGGCCGCCGGATCACCGGGGCCGGTGCAGGCGGTTGCCGCAAGGGCGGCGCCCAGACCCAGGCAGGCCTCACGCCGCGAGAGGCGAAACTTCAATGATTCTGGCATGTTAGGCTCCTTGCGGCCGGGGGCGAAAACTTGCCCGAAAGCCCGGATTTCACTGCAAATAAAGGCATCTGGACGGTAGCCCCCGGCGGGCGCGGCTGCTAGTCTGGAATCCAGCAAAAATGGCGATTCGAACGTCCCGTTCAGAACTTTGCCGGACCAATGCAGAAGGCCTTTCCATGAGCGATCCGACCACCCCTCCGGACGAGCCGGGAACCCCGGAAAATGGCGCGGGCAAGCCCCCGCCCGAGGACGGCATCGAAGCGATCTCCATCGAGACAGAGCTGAAATCCTCCTATCTCGATTATGCGATGAGCGTGATCGTCAGCCGCGCGCTGCCGGATGTGCGCGACGGCCTGAAGCCGGTTCACCGCCGCATCCTCTTTGCGATGAACGAAGGCGGCAACACGCCCGACAAGCCCTATTCGAAATCGGCCCGTATCGTCGGCGATGTGATCGGTAAGTATCACCCCCATGGCGACTCGGCGGTCTATGACGCGCTCGTGCGGATGGCGCAGCCCTTCTCGATGGGCGTGCCGCTGGTCGATGGCCAGGGCAATTTCGGCTCGATCGACAACGATCCGCCCGCAGCCATGCGCTACACCGAGAGCCGCATGACGAAGGAGGCGACCTATCTTCTTGCCGATCTCGACAAGGACACGGTCGACTTCCAGGACAACTATGACGGAAAGGAAAAAGAGCCTGTCGTCCTGCCGGCGCAGTTCCCGAACCTGCTGGTCAATGGCGGCGGCGGCATCGCGGTCGGCATGGCCACCAACATCCCGCCCCACAATCTGGGCGAGGTGATCGACGCCACGCTCGCGCTGATCGATGATCCGCAGATTTCCGAAGAAGCCCTGTGCGACATCGTTCCGGGGCCGGACTTCCCCACCGGCGCGCTGATCATGGGCCGTTCGGGCAGCCGCAAGGCGCTGCTCACCGGGCGCGGCAGCGTCATCATCCGCTCAAAGACAGACATCGAGCAGGCCAAGAATGGCCGCGAAGCGATCATCGTCAGTGAGATCCCCTATCAGGTGAACAAGGCGGCGATGATCACCAAGATCGCCGAACTCGTCCGTGAGAAGAAGATCGAAGGCATTTCGGATCTCCGCGACGAGTCTGACCGCAACGGCATCCGCGTCGTCATCGAGATCAAGCGCGATGCCAGCGCGGACGTTGTGCTCAACCAGCTTTACCGGTTCAGCCAGCTGCAAAGCTCCTTCGCCGTCAACATGCTGGCGCTGAATGGCGGCCGGCCGGAGCTGATGAACCTGCGCAAGGTTCTCGAATGCTTCATTGCCTTCCGCGAGGAAGTGATCGTCCGGCGTACGAAACATGAGCTGGGCAAGGCGCGCGACCGCGCCCACGTCCTCGTCGGCCTTGCGCTGGCCGTTGCCAACATTGACGAGGTGATCCGTCTTATCCGCACGTCGCCTGATCCGGCAACAGCGCGCCAGCGCCTGCTCGACAAGGCCTGGCCGCAGCAGGATATGGGCCCGCTGATCGACCTGATCGCCGATCGGCGCACCCGCCGTGGCACCGAAGACGGCACGATCTATCTTTCCGACGAGCAGGCCCGCTCGATCCTCAACCTGCCGCTTCACCGGCTGACAGGTCTGGGCCGTGACGAGATTGGCAATGAGGCCAGAGGGCTGGCCGACAAGATCGCCGAATATCTCGACATCCTCCGCTCCCGTCCGCGCATCCTCGGCATCATCAAGGCCGAGCTTGCCGAGGTGAAGGAAAAGTTTGCCGTGCCGCGCCGCTCGCAATTTGTCGATGGCGGCGTCGATATGGATGACGAAGACCTCATCGAGGTCGAGGATATGGTCGTCACGGTGACCCATGGCGGCTATGTCAAGCGCACGCCGCTGTCGACCTACCGTACACAGAACAGAGGCGGGAAGGGCCGCTCCGGCATGTCGATGAAGGATGAGGATTTCATTGTCCGCGTCTTCTCGGCAACGACGCATACGGAAATCCTGTTCTTCTCCTCGGCCGGCATGGTCTACAAGGAGAAGGTGTGGCGCTTGCCTGTTGGCGGGCCGACTTCGCGCGGCAAGGCGCTGGTCAACATCTTCCCGCTGGCCACGGATGAACGCATCGAAAGCGTGATGCCGCTGCCCGACAGCGAAGAGGCCGCCGAGCATCTCGATGTGATGTTCGCCACGCGCTCGGGCAATGTCCGCCGCAACCGGCTGGCTGATTTCACGCGCGTCAACCGAGCCGGCAAGATCGCGATGAAGCTTGATGAGGGCGATGGCATCGTCTCGGTCCAGCTCTGTTCGGAGAAGGATGATGTCCTGCTGACCACAGCGCTCGGCCAGGCCATCCGGTTTGAAGTGACGGATGTGCGCGTCTTTGCGGGCCGGGATTCCACCGGTGTGCGCGGCATCCGCCTGGCCGGGGGGGATGAAGTCATCTCCATGGGCATCCTGCGCCATATGGATGTCACCTCCGAGGAGGCGCGCGCCTATCTCAAGCACGCTGCGGCCATGCGACGCGCAGCCACCGGCGAGGAAGAGGAAATCTCCGACGACGAGGAAGAAGCCGTCGCCGAGGCTGCGCTCTCGGCCGAGCGCATTGCCGAGCTGGGCGCCGCCGAAGAGTTCATCTTCACCGTTGCCGATGACGGCATGGGCAAGCGCTCCTCCGCCTATGATTACCGGGTCACCGGCAGGGGCGGGAAAGGCCTCGTTGCCCAGAATATCTGGGGCCGCGACAAGAAAGGCGGGCCGGTCAAGAAGGTCGCTCAGTCCTTCCCCGTGGGCGATGGCGATGAGGTCATGCTGGTCACCGATGGCGGCCAGCTGATCCGCACGCCGGTGGATCAGATCCGCATCGCGGGCCGCTCCACGGCCGGGGTCTGGGTGCTGCGCACGGGCGAGGGCGAGCGGGTTGTCTCTGCGGCGCGGCTTGTCGATGACGGCGAAGGCGGTATGGATAAGGCGGAGGGTTGATGTTGCAGCGCGGCGGAAGGCTCTCGGTATAATTAACGAGAGGAGGCGCCCCGTGCATCGTATCGGCCTTTACCCTGGCACTTTCGATCCGCCGACAGCCGGCCACATCGACATTTTCAGCCGTGCCATGAAGCTTGTGGACACGCTGATCATCGGTGTGGCCATCAACGAGGCGAAAAAGCCGCTCTTCACCCTGGAAGAGCGTGTCGCCATGGTCGAATATGAGTGCGACAAGCTGAAAGGGCCGGGTCTGGCAGAGATCAAGGTCCAGCCCATGCACGGCCTGCTGATGCATTTTGCCGAAAAGTGCAACGCCAATATCATCGTACGCGGTCTGCGCGCCGTTCAGGACTTCGAATACGAGTTCCAGATGACGGCAATGAACGAGCAACTGAATCCGAACATTGAAACCGTCTTCCTGATGGCCGATGTTCGTCATCAGGCGGTGGCTTCGCGGCTGGTCAAGGAAATCGCGAGCCTCGGCGGCGATATCACGCCGTTCGTAACCCCGTCGGTGAAAAAGGCTCTGCTGGAGAAGTACAAGCAATGAAGATACGTGGCTTTGCAGCGGCGGTGGCTCTGGCGGGACTTCTCCTGCCGGCCTGCGCCGAACCGGTCGATGGCGCCTGGTCCTTCGATACGCCGGAAGATGTCGCTGCCAGCCCCGATTGGCGCCCGGTTGATCCGGAGCGGCTGTTCATCTTCGACACCAATAAAGGCCGCATCCTGATCGAGGCTTTTCCCGAAGTGGCGCCCAACCATGTGGCGCATTTCGCGGCCATCACCCGTTCGGGCGACTATGACGGCACGAGCTTCCACCGCGTGATCGATGATTTCATGGCGCAGGGCGGAGATATCTTCGCGCTGAAGGGCAGGGAGTCCGGCCAGCCGAGCGTGAAGGGCGAGTTCACCTTCCGCCGCGATGTGGAGAAGATGCCGCTGGAGGCCACCATCGGCCCGGAAGACAGCGCCAAGCATGGCTATTATCACGGTGTCCCGATCCAGACCCAGCCTTCCTTCTTTGCTGAAATGTCGGTGGACGGACTGGTCGAAAGCTCCATTCCCCACTGCGCCAGCATCGTCTCCACCGCGCGCACCAGCGATCCGGACTCGGCCAATGGCCAGTTCTTCCTGATGCGCGGCTACTCCCCGCATCTTGACCGCCTCTATTCCTCCTGGGGCCGGGTGATCGATGGCCAGGATGTGGTGATGTCCATCAAGACAGGCTCGGAGCAGAATAACGGCTCGGTCAGAGATCCGGATATTCTGGAATCGGCCAGGATTGCGGCTGATCTTCCGGAGGCGGAGCGTCCGAAGGCCTATGTCCTGCGCACCGATACGGATACCTTCCGCGCGGCGCTTGAGGCAAAGGGCGAAGTCAACATCTGTGAGCTTTCCCCGGTTCCGGCCGTCATCCTGGAATAGAGAGGCCGCGCGCCGGCTGCTCCGGTAAAGGCATCATGGACCTCTCCGTCTTCCAGTTCGATCTTCCCGAAGATCTCATCGCGCTCCGCCCGGCTGAGCCGCAGGACAGCGCACGCCTGCTCGTTGTGCATGGCGATGGCCGGCTGGAAGACGCAACCGTCCGTGATCTGCCGAAATACCTGAACGCTGGCGATGTGCTCGTCTTCAACGATACGCGCGTTCTGCCCGCCGCTCTGAAGGGCATCCGCCCGGCGCGCGACGGGGCGAGCCGCGATGTCGAGGTGGATGTAAACCTCGTCGAGCGGCAGGGCGATTGCGTCTGGCTGGCGCTCGCCCGGCCCGGCCGCCGCCTGAAGGAGGGCGACGAGATCCATTTCGCCGAAGGCTTTACCGCCACGATCGGCGCGCGCCGCGAAGGCGGGGAAATCCTCCTGAACTTCAACTGCGAGGGCGAGGCGATGATCGCCGCGCTGGACGCGCACGGCGCCATGCCGCTGCCGCCCTATATCGCCCGCCGCCGCCCGGCGGATGCGAAGGACCGGGAAACCTACCAGACGCGCTTTGCCGGGGAGGAGGCCGCCAGCGTGGCTGCGCCCACCGCCGGTCTGCATTTCACGCCTCGCCTTTTGGGGGAGGTGGAGGCGGCAGGCCTGAAACGCGAAACCGTCCGCCTGCATGTCGGGCTCGGCACATTCAAGCCGCTGGAAGAAAGACACCTCGCCGAAAACCGTCTGCATGAGGAATGGCGCCGCGTGACGCCGGAAGTGGCAGACCGCCTCAACGCCGCGCGCGCGGCTGGCGCGCGCCTTGTTCCGGTGGGCACAACGGCCATGCGCACGCTGGAAAGCTGCGCAGGAGAAGACGGCCACATCCACGCCGCGTCAGGGCCAACCGACATTTTCCTCAAGCCCGGCGACCCCGTTCGCGCCACAGACGCGCTGATGACCAACTTTCACCTGCCGGGCTCCAGCCTCTTCATGCTCGTCTGTGCCCTGATGGGAACAGACATCATGCGCGCGGCCTACGCCCATGCCATCGCGGAAAAGTATCGCTTCTATTCCTATGGCGATGCGTGTCTGCTGTTGCCGTAAGGCCAGCCGGCCTCAGCCCGCCTTGCGCTTGCCAAAGCCGATCAGCCCGGCAAAGAACTCCGCCCACCACCTGCGCCAGCGCCAGGCACGGCGCAACTTGGCATTGCGCGGCGCGTCCAGCTCCCCGCGGGGAATGAGGATGTCGTTCATCTTGGGCTGATAGCGGCGGATCAGGTCTTCCTCGATGCGTGCCCGCTCCATCCCCCCACGGATGACCAGTACATGCCGCTCGGTAGCCCCGCGCTTCCACCAGGCCTCCCACCAGCGCTCATGCCCGTAGAGGCGGGACTTAAAGTTCGTCGCCTTGCCGATATAGAGCGGGAACAGGAAGAAGGCGAAGCGGCGCACCACGAAGATGTAAACCCCGCCGCCCTCGGGAATGCCCTTGCGCGTCAGCGTGATCTTGAACCGGTAAGCCTGGCCGCTTTCGCCATACCAGGTGTGCCAGCCGAAAAGAAACCAGTTGAGAAGAAACATCTGCGGCGCGTCCCCATGAGAGCCTGCCGGGAAACTCTTCGGTGCCGGTTAACAGTGTCTTAAAAGGGCCCGGACCGGGGCAAAGCTTTGGCGATGCACCGCGCACGGACCAAGCCGGGCTAGCGCCTCGGCATGGGCGGCGGTGCCATAGCCTTTGTGCCCGGAAAAGCCATATCCTGGATACGAAATGCAGAGTGAGGCCATCTGCGCGTCCCGGTGCGTCTTGGCCAGGATCGAAGCGGCTGAAATGCAGGGCTCGGTCAAGTCACCCTTGATGATCGCGCGCGCCGGGGCGGGCAGGTTTGCCGGCAGGGCGTTGCCATCGATCAGAATGACCGCGGCGGTGCCGGGCCTTGTCCTGTTTTGTCCGGATTTGTCCGAAACGGTCCTGAAAAGATCCGCCACCGCCCTTTGCATGGCCAGGAATGTGGCCTGCCGGATGTTCAGCGTGTCGATCTCTTCCACGCTCGCTTCGGCGACGCTCCAGGCCAGCGCCCGCTCCCGGATCAGCGGGGCCAGCCGGTCGCGGGCCTTCTCCGACAATTTCTTGGAATCGGTCAGCCCCTCCACCGGCCGGGTGGGATCGAGCACCACCGCTGCCGCCGTCACCGGCCCCGCCCAGGGGCCTCGGCCTGCTTCGTCCACGCCGATGATCAAGGAGAAACTGCTCATCCCGCCATCACAGCAGGAGTCGCCGTGCCCTGCCAAGATCGCGGCTGTTGACGCCTGCGCGGCACGGGCTTACCCCGGTGCCCATGTGCCGCGCAAAACGCCTGCTCCAGCAACAGACCCGCCTGCAATTGCTGGCGGCGCGCGGCCGCATGGGGAAACACAGGGCCGGTTAAGGCCCATCCGATCCTCCGCTGAATGTCGCGCCCGCCCGGTTCTCCCGAGGCGGGTTTTTCAATTATGGAACAAGGAATTACAAGCAATGTCTGAGATCACGGATGAAGAGATAGAGCATATCGCGCGCGGCGTTCTGGCCTGCACGCTGCCCAGGGAAGCGTGGACCCATACGGCCCATTTCGCCTTCGCCATCTGGATGCAGGCAGAGCGGGGCGGGGATATTCTCCCGGCCGTCCGCGCGGCAATCTGCGCTTATAATGTCGCGGTGGGCGTCGAGAACACCGACAGAGCCGGGTATCACGAGACGATCACGGCTGCCTCGCTCGCGGTCGTTGCGGCGCATGTTGCGGCCCATCCGGGGGCCAGCAACGCCGCGCTTCTGGCGGCTCTGCTGGCCGGCCCCTGCGGCCGGTCCGACTGGATCTTCGCCCATTGGTCCAAAGAGCGTCTCTTGTCTGTGGAAGCCCGCCGTGAATGGACCCCGCCAGACCTTCAACCGCTGCCCGCCTGAGGCCGCTTCCTGGTGAAGGCTCGCGTTGGGACCTCGCGTTGGGGAAGGGCTGGCCATCCCTCCCGGCCTTGGCCAGCATGATCGCTGAAAAACTGGAGGAACACATGGATCTCGGCCTCACCGATAAAGTCGTCTTCATCGCCGGCGCCAGCCGGGGCATTGGCCACGGCATCGCCAAAAGCCTGCTGGAAGAGGGGGCAAAAGTCGCGCTCACCGCGCGCGGCGCCGAAGCGCTGGAGGCCACGCGGAAAGAGTTCGCCGCCGCCTATGGCGAGGGCAAGGTGTGGTCCTTTGCCGGCGATCTGACGCAATCGGAAGGCATCAATGCCGCTGTCGAGGCGTGTGAGAAAGCGTTCGGCCCCATTCGCGGCGCGGTCGCCAATGTCGGCCTTTCGCCTTCGCCGCTGGGGCTCGATGTCAGCGATGAGGAATGGCAGGGCGGGCTTGATCAGAACCTGAACTCCGCCTTCCGCCTCGCCCGCGCCGGGATCCCGCGCATCTCGGCCAATGGCGGGGGCAGCTTCCTCTTCATCTCTTCCATTGCCGGCCTGGCCTCACTCGGCTCGCCGCTGATCTATGGCGCCACCAAGGCGGCGGTAAATCACCTCTCCACCTCCATCGCGCGTTTCTCGGGCAAGACGAATGTGCGTGTAAATACGATTGCGCCGGGCAACATCATCTTCCCCGGCGGGGACTGGGAGCGGAACGCCACCGGCCCGCGCGCCGAGGCCTGGGCCAAATGGATCAAGCGCGAAGTGCCGCTCAATCGCTTCGGCACCCCGCAGGAAATCGGTGATACCGCCGCCTTCCTCCTGTCGGACCGGGCAAGCTTCATCAACGGCGCCGTGGTCGCGGTAGACGGCGGTCAGACGCGCTGAAGCGCGGTTGACCGGGCTGCTGGCGTCAGCGGATGATGTTGAGTTCTTCCAGCTCGAACGTCCAGTTGTAAGGCGCGGCCACAGCGCCTTTGACGAACAGGAAATCGCCATCCGTCGTCACCCAGAATTCATAGGGCGGATGATCATTGCTGGTCATCACGAAGGCGAATTTGTAGCATTCAAACGTGCCTGCCGGCACGGTCACAGTCTCGACGCCGGAATATTGCAGGCTGCTGGTGGTCGTGCGCTGAAAGTCCGGCCCGGTGGCGCCGCGATGGTCGATGGAGCTCAGCAGGTTGTTCTTGAAGGTCTGGATGCCTTCACCTTTCGAGCGGTCAAACCGCGCGGCCAGCCAGGCATCACCGGTCAGATTGTGTGTGCCGAAACCGCGGATATTGCGGTCAATCTCCACCGTCTCGCTGATGCGGCCGCGCTCGATATTGAAGCCCTGATATTCGGCCTGCGTATCCGTCCAGCGATACCAGGTGCTGCCATAGAATTTGTTGTCCTTGGTCAGGCGCACGAAGGTGTCATGCGGGTGGAAATCGGCGTCCACGGTGGCTACCACATCGCGGGTCAGGGCAACGTCATGCAGCTCGCAATAGGCGCGCATTACCCGGTGCCCGTCGCCATGATGGGTCATGTGAAACCGCTCGATACCCCAGTTCCGGTCCGGAAAGTCCGGATGCCCGTCGATCTGATAGCTGATGGTGCCGGAAATCTCGCGGTGCTTGGGGCCAGATGCCATGGGGGAGGAGCCTTTCTGCATAAGCTGGACCTGCTGGCCCGGCATGCGCCGGGGCAGGCTTTGGTATAACCTTTGCAGACTTTGGTATATCTTTTGCGCGGATGCAAGCGCTGTCAGACAACCCGCCCCTTCAGCGAGGCCAGCCAGGGCACCAGCGCGGCATTGACCTCCGCCGGGCGCTCCTGCTGCGTCCAGTGCCCGCAGCCAGGCAACACTTCCGCCACTTCCAGGCCCGGCACAAAATTCCGCATACGGCCGATTGGATCGTCGATCATGCCGAAACCGGAATAGGCGGGGTCTTTATCCCCTGCGATGAAAAGGGCGGGCTGCTCGATCTTCCGGTCCTTGTAGGCCTGCAGGAATTCCCAATCGCGCGTATGATTGCGATAGCGCGAGAGGGGGCCGAAAAAGCCCGAGCCTTCAAATTCGCGCGTATAGTAATCAAGATCCGCTTCGCTCATCCAGGCGCCGATGGTTTCGGGCGGATGGAGGCCGTCGAGCAACGGGAAGTCCGATGGCTGGTCCACTGGGAAATCCCCGCGCTTCGCCTCGCCGGAAATCGCATGGTAAAACCCCTTGAGGAACCGGCGCGGCTCCGCCTCGAAGGCTGCCTCCGCGCGGCCCGGATCGCGGAAATAGGACTGGTAGAAGAACTTGTTCTTGTCGTCCCATACCTGCTTGATGACGAGATCGAAGGACACCTGCGGCACCCCGAAATAGGGCACCGACATTGCAGCCACCGCCGCGATGCGATCAGGATGGATCAGGGACGTGTTCCACACCTGCGGCGCGCCCCAGTCATGGCCGATCAGAATGAAAGGGGCGTCCGGCGACAGCGCCTTGCCGACGCCGAGAATATCCCCGATCAGCGCTTCCATCCGGTAGTCCGGCACCGCGCCAGGCTTTGACGAGCCGCCATAGCCGCGCACATCCATCGCCGCCGCCGTGAACCCCGCCCCGGCCACCGGCCCGATCTGATGGCGCCATGAATACCAGCTCTCCGGAAAGCCATGCACCATCAAGGCCAGCGGGCCTGAACCCTCCAGCGCCACGCGGATCTGCGCCTCGCCCGCATCAATCGTCCGGAATTCCGGCATGGCTTATCCTCCCAATCTCTCCCCGCAAAGCTGCGACAGGGCAGGGCCGCTGGCAAGCAGGGCCGCCACGTAAAGCCGCGCGGGCGGGGAAGAGTTTACGCCGGGGCGGGGATTGCGCCCCGGCCTCGCCAGACGCAAGCTTTTCCCAAAACAAGAACAACACCTTGGGAGGAATGGATATGACAGCCCATCATATCAAGCTTGCAAAAGAGGATGATGGCATTGCCATCCTGACCATAGACCGGCCGGAAAAGCGCGGCGCGATGACCTTTGCCATGCTTTACGCCTTCATCGAAAAGGTGCGGGAGGTCTCCGCCGATGACGCCGTCCGTGTCCTGATCGTCACGGGCTCAGGCGGCAGTTTCTGCGCCGGAACGGACCTTGCCGATCTTTCCACCAAGCCGGGCGAAACGCGCGGCGTACGCGGCGAGGCGCATGAGGGCGATGTGTGGTGGCCGCTCGTTTCCTGCCCGAAACCGGTGATCGGGGCGATCGACGGCAATGCGGTCGGCATGGGCGCGGAATTTTCCAGCCAGTGCGATGTACGCATCATCACCCCGCGCACGCGCTTTGCCTGGAACTTCGCCCATCGCGGCCTTGTGCCCGATACCGGTGCTGGCAGCTGGCTGCTGCCCCGCATCATCGGGCCGAGCCGGGCGCTGCGGCTGCTCTATTCCGGCGCCTTCCTCGAAGCGGAAGAAGCCCTCGCCATCGGTTATGCCAATGCCATCGCCGAGCCCGAGACCCTGTTGGACGCCGCCCGCGCCGAAGCCCGCCGCTATCTGGCGTCCTCGCCTTTCTCCATCCGGCGGATGAAGGAGCTGGTGTGGAAGGGCCTTGAGCGCGACGTGGCCGATCACATGCAGGCGCATGTCACGGCGCTGTCCGCCTGTTTCAAATCCGCCGATCACAAGGAAGGGGTTGCCTCCTTCCTTGAGAAACGGCCGGCAAAGTTCACGGGCAAATAGCGCCTCACCCCATCACGAAGGCGTTGAGCTTGTTGCCGTCAAGATCGCGGAAATAGCCGGCATAGAAGGTGTCGCCGCGCGGGCCGGGCGGGCCTTCGCAGGTGCCGCCCTGGCTGAGCGCGATGGCGTGCAGCCGGTCGACCTGCGCCTTGTCCTTTGCCTGAAGGGCAACCATCACGCCATTGCCCACGCTCATCTTGTTGCCATCATGGGGATAGCAGAGACCGATGCCGGCGGGGCCATCAGGCGTGCCCCAGGCAATGAAGGTGTCGGTGGCGAACATGCGAGGTGTGCCAAGCTCCTCCGCAATCGCGTCATAGAATTTGGCGGCCGGCTCCAGGTCCGTCGTTCCGAGTGTTACATAGCCGATCATGTTTGCCTCCTTCAGCCACGAATCGAACATAACAGGAACAAATTTGCCTGTCGAGCGGCATGATCGAAAATTGACGTTAGCGGGCATATGCGCTTCATAGCGGGCCCAAGAGGAGATACCCCATGACGCAGACCGCCCCCTATGCCATCCGCATACAGAAAACAGGTGGGCCGGAGGTGCTCGAGGTTCAGGCCATGGAGCCGCGCGCGCCCGGCGCCGGCGAGGCGCTGGTGCGCCAGACCGCCGTGGGGCTCAACTTCATCGACACCTATCACCGCTCCGGCCTCTATCCGCTGAAGCTTCCGGTGACGCTCGGCTCAGAAGCGGCCGGTGTGGTCGAGGCAGTGGGCGAAGGCGTGAGCGATGTGAAACCCGGCGACCGGGTGGCCTATCTGGCTGGGGGCACCTACGCGACCCACTATACCGGCCCGGCGGCGAGCATGGTGAAGCTGCCCGATTTCGTCAGCGATGAAGAGGGCGCGGCGATCATGCTGAAGGGGCTGACGGCCTGGATGCTGCTGTTCGAGATCCGCCCGGTCCAGCCGGGAGATACGGCGCTGATCTGGGCACCGGTCGGCGGCGTCGGCTCTATCCTCACGCCCTGGGCAGCGCATCTGGGCGCCCGCGTGATCGGCGTGACCTCCAGCCAGGAGAAGGCAGAGAAGGCAAAGGCGCTCGGCGCGGCGGAAGTGGCGGTCGGCTATGACGGCGTGGCCGCGAAAGTGCGTGAACTGAATGGCGGCAAGGGCGTCGATATTGCTTTCGACAGCGTCGGCAGGATTTCGGCCGAAGGCTCGCTCGGCAGTCTCAAGCCACGCGGCTGGTTCATCACTTATGGCAACGCGTCGGGCCCGGTCGATCCGATCCCGCCCTCCCGCCTTGCCCAGGGGGGCAGCCTTGTGATGACGCGCCCCGGCGTGTTCAATTTCATCCAGGCGCCCGGCGCGCTGGCGCGCGGGGCGGGGCTCGTCTTTGATGCCCTGAAGGCAGGCGTGTTCAAGGCAGACATCGGCCAGCGCTTTGCCCTGAAAGATGCCGCCGAGGCGCACAAGGCGCTCGAAAGCGGCAAGACAACCGGCGCGACGATCCTTCAGCCCTGACCCATCACCTCCATTCCGCCGCAATCGGCGCGCACTGATTGCGGTGTGAACGGAGGAGGACGCAGGTTCATGAGGGTGGGAATTGCAGGGCTGGCCGTGCTGGTGGCCGCGTGCGCCCATGGGGCGGGCAAGCCTCAGACAGTTGCCGAAATTCATCAGGCCAATGACTGGCAGCATGGAGAGGGCGCGCGGCTGCAGGCGGCGCTGGCGAATGACTTTTCCCGCATCGCGCAGGAAGCGGGCCGCGCCGCAACGCTGGCCCAGATTCAGGCGGCGGGCTATGAATGCACTTATGGCGAAGGCCATGAGGACTATCCCGAGCCTGCTGCCGTCTGCACCTACAGCTTTGCCACACGCGCCTGCCAGATGGACTGGGAATTGAGCCTGACCAGCGACCCGGCCCGCCCAGACAGTGTGGACTGGACGGATGCGGCCTTCCGGCGAGATTGCGTGGGCACGGCCGATGACTGGCCGGGGCCGGTGGCTTCCGAAATCGACAGCCATCTCGCGCCGGTGGCGCCGCCAGAGGCGCGGTAGCCCCCCCGGCTCAGGGGTGTTGACGCCAGCGTGCGGCCGGATCAACTCCGGATGCAGGTCTGGCCTGCGCTGAGCCTCATCACGGGAGCATTGCGAGAATGATGTATGCTGATCTTATCCGCAGGGTTGGCCGCTCTGAGAGCGCGGCGCCTCCGCGCGTTCTTTCATGGCTGATCCTGAGCCTTCTGTTGCCCTTCGGCGCAGGCGCCGTGCAGGCTGAAGAAGCAGCGCCGCAGATCAACCCCATCGTTGTGGAGATACAGGCCGCGATGGCGTCTTTCTCGGCCATCGTGCCCGTGGATACGGCCACCGGCGAGCCGCGCCTGGTCCAGAATGAGGGGGGCGGCGTGACGGTTACCCGCCCCTTCGCCTATCTCGACATGGACGCGGCCTATATCGACATGCTGGGCGCGGGGCTTGCCGACATGACCGAAGCAAGGATTGTCAGCGCAGCAGATCTGATCCTCTCCGGCGGCGACCATATTTGGCTGACATCCCAGCGCCAGGCCGAACGGGCAGGCACAACCCCGGAGGCCCCGGCGCTGTTTCTGGTGCAGTTTGCTTCCGGAGAGGCGGTGAATATTGATGCCGGCGGGGTATTCCGTATACCGCTTTTCGTGCGCTATGAGGATGCCGAAGCGCTGGCCCGGCGGGCGCAGGCAAGCCTACCGCAATCTGGCGAAGCTGAGGAGATTTCAATCACCATAACCCCGTTTCTCAGCGTTGTTCAGGGCATGCTGTCGGGCGAGTTTTCTGGTCTTTATTTCGTTTCCCCCAGCGCCAACCGCAATTGGCTGCGCCAGGTGGAAGCGGGCGAAACGCTGATCAGCCGGTATGAAACGGAAGCCAGCCTTGCTGCCCGAGAACTCTATGAAGACTGAGGCGGGCGCACGCGCCGCTGGGCATCAATCAGAATATCCGCCCCCGGACGGCGCCCGCCGGAAAGCATTCGGCGGGTGATCCGCTCATAATGCTGGATGAAACGGGCCGCCCAGGCGCGCCGCTCATGCGGCATCGCCTCGCCCCGCGCGCGCCACAAGGCCTCTTCCTGTTCCAGCCGCCAGCCCAGCACCGTGTCAAAGCCAGGGGCGAGGATGTGGCAGAAGCCATCGGCGCTGTCCCATAGCGCAGCATAGTCCCCGGCAAGGGCGTCTCCCTGATAGCGGCGCCACACGCCGGAAGCATCTTCCTCCTCCACCGCATTGAGGGGCGGGGCATCGGCGGCGCCCGCCTCGGGCAGCGCGCCCATCATCCAGCCTTCGATCACAATGGCCGCCGGGCGCCCCGAGAAGCTGTACCAGGTCTCGCGCGCGGACCGGTCGTCGGCGAGCTTGTCGAAGGCGGGGATCAATGTGCCGGAAGTGCCGGTGGCGCCGCGCAGAAGGGCAACGGTTTCGCGCAGAAGCGCAAGATCATGCGTGCCCGGAGGACCGCGCGTTGCAAAAAGCGGACTGACGCGGCGGGCAAGGCCTGCCCGCTCGGCTTTCGTCAGGTAAAAATCGTCAAGGCTCGCCCCGGCTACCGGCTCGGGCAGCATCGAAACAGCCTGGCGCAATGCCGTTGACTTGCCCGAGCCTTGCGCGCCGGAGAGAAACAGCAACGGGATATGTCCGGCGGGGGCCGCATCGATCGCGCGGTGGATCCAGACGGCGACATGCAGGGCAATTTCGCTCTGCGGCTCGCGGGCGTGGGTGGCGGCGCCGGGCATGGCGTCAGTCGATTACGGGCAGTTCAAGCAGCAGCGCGGGGTCGATATAATAGTCCCCGCCCCGGTTCTCCGTATCCGGATTACGCCATTTTACCGCCCAGTGAAGATGCGGGCCTGTGCTGCGCCCGGTGTTTCCCGTCTTCGCGATGAGGTCGCCACGTCTCACTTCGTCGCCAGCGGCGACCGTGACTTCCGACAGGTGCATGAACACCGAAAGCAGGCCGTGGCCGTGATCGAGGAAGATTGTGCCGCCTTCATAATAAAGGTCGGGGTCTGCCAGCGTCACAATCCCGGCGGCCGGGGCGACCACGGGCGTGCCAACCGGCGCAGCAAGGTCAAACCCCTGATGCACCGATAGCGACTCGCAGGGTTTGCCGCTGCTCTTTGATACGCCGACATATTTCCGCGTGGGCCCGAAGGGGGAAGAGGGCGGGGCATCCGCCGGCAGGATGAACCCGTCCAGCGCGCCCCGGCCCGGATTGAGGCTGGCAAAGCCCGCCTGTTTCTTGGTCCAGCTATCGGCGGCATGCGCCTTCTGGGCCGGCGTGCGCGCATCGATCTTGTCGCAGTCAAAGCCAGGCACGACGCGGAGTTCATCCTCGCGCGGCGCGATGGGCAGGCGCGTGGCGATCCCGTCCCGGCGGACTTCGATTTCCGCCGGCAGGGTGCGGGGCAGGCCATATTGCGCGGTTCCCGTTTCGCCCACGCTCAGGCGCATCTCGCCGAACTCGACGAGACTACCTGTCTCAGCCGGGCAGATGATCAGGCCGCCCTGCCTCAGAATGCCAAAACAGGTGGCCGCGTCTGCCGCCGGGATGGCCGCTTCCGTTTCCGGGGGCGCCATGGCGGGCAGTTCGGACGGGGTTGCCGCTACCGAGCATCCTGCAAGCAGCAGCGCGGCAATTAGTGGTGTGGAAAAGCAGCCGGCTGCGGCCCGCATCAACGCTTGGGCGCCAGCCTCTGGGAAGCGGCTTCAGCGTCCCAGTATGCTTCCTGAAGATCGACGCTCCAGTAGCGCAGGGCGCCGAGCGGGATTTTGCGGCCAGTGACCGCGCATGTGACGTAACTTCCAGCAGATAGCTGCTCGAAGTCGTTGTCTCCAAAGATCACGCGGGCTTCGCCGCCATCGGAACCGGGTCGTGTAAGCATGAGGTCACCTTGCCTGAAAAAGGGGGGTATGGAAAGTCAGGCTGATCACAAGTTTCTGCTTTGTTCACGAGAACAAACATGGTACATCTGCGATTGAGATGGCAATCGGGGGCCTTGCCAAACGGGCCCTCATGGTAGACCTAAGGAGACGACTCGTGACCAAACCCGCTCTCACTCTCGTGGACAAGGAATCCGGCGTGGATAAGCAGAAGGCCCTTGAAACTGCGCTCAGCAATATTGAGCGGTCCTTTGGCAAGGGCTCGGTCATGCGCCTGGGCGATAAGAAAGCTCTCGATATCGAGGCGGTTTCGACCGGCTCGCTCGGGCTGGATATCGCCCTTGGCATCGGCGGCCTGCCCAAAGGCCGTATCATCGAGATTTTCGGGCCGGAAAGCTCGGGCAAAACGACGCTGTCGCTGCATTGTGTGGCCGAAGCTCAGAAGAATGGCGGCGTCTGCGCCTTCATCGACGCGGAACACGCCCTGGATCCGGTCTACGCCTCCAAGCTCGGCGTGGATCTGGACGATCTGCTGGTGTCGCAGCCCGATACGGGCGAGCAGGCGCTGGAGATTGCCGATACGCTGGTGCGTTCGGGCGCGGTGGACCTTCTGGTCATCGACTCGGTGGCGGCCCTGACCCCGCGCGCCGAGATTGAAGGCGAGATGGGCGACCAGCTGCCGGGTCTGCAGGCCCGTCTGATGAGCCAGGCGCTGCGCAAGCTGACCGGCTCGATCTCCAAATCGAAATGCATGGTCATCTTCATCAACCAGATCCGGATGAAGATTGGCGTCATGTTCGGCAACCCGGAAACGACGACAGGCGGTAACGCCTTGAAATTCTACGCTTCTGTGCGCCTCGACATCCGCCGTATCGGCCAGATCAAGGACCGCGAGGAAGTCATCGGCAACCAGACGCGCGTCAAAGTCGTCAAGAACAAGGTGGCGCCGCCTTTCCGCCAGGTCGAGTTTGATATCATTTATGGGGAAGGCATCTCCAAGACGGGCGAGCTGATCGATCTCGGCGTCAAGGCGAATGTCGTGGAAAAATCCGGCTCCTGGTTCTCCTATAATGGGGAGCGTATTGGCCAGGGCCGTGAAAAGGCGCGGCAATTCCTCAAGGATAATCCGGCGATGGCCAACGAGATCGAAGATGCCGTCCGCCGGAATGCAGGGCTTCTGGCCGAGGAACTTCTCTCGGCCGGCATGGCAGCTGAGGATGGCGACGAGGACGAAGCCGCCGAAGGCTGACATGACAAGGCTTCCGGTCCTCTATCTGATCTCCTGACCGGAAGATTCCCCCCTTTGCGGTACGCCGAGCTTGGCGGGCCGCAAAGGGGCCTTTATATCGCCGGTGTACTCATGTGCCGGTTTCCTGTCTGATTCCGGCATATCCTCTTGTTGAACCGGTAAGGGCCAGAAACGACACATGAACGGCGTCAATGATATCCGGGAAACTTTCCTCGGCTTTTTCGAGAAAAACGGGCATGCTCGGCGCCCCTCCGCGCCGCTGGTGCCGCAGAATGATCCCACGCTCCTGTTCGTGAATGCGGGCATGGTGCCCTTCAAGAATATCTTCACAGGCGCCGAGAAGCCGTTCGCGCCCCGCGCGACCACCTCGCAGAAATGCGTTCGCGCCGGCGGCAAGCATAACGACCTCGACAATGTCGGCTACACCGCCCGCCACCACACCTTCTTTGAAATGCTGGGGAACTTCTCCTTTGGCGACTATTTCAAGGATGACGCCATCGCGCTGGCCTGGGAGCTGGTGACAAAGGAATACGGCCTTGACGCCAAGCGTCTGCTGGTCACCGTCTATGCCGAAGATGACGAGGCCGCTGCCATCTGGAAGAAAGTGGCAGGCTTTGACGATTCCAAGATCATCCGCATCGCCACCAGCGACAATTTCTGGTCGATGGGCGATACGGGCCCCTGCGGTCCCTGTTCGGAAATCTTTTTCGATCATGGCGACAAGGTCTGGGGCGGCCCCCCCGGCAGCGCCGAGCAGGATGGCGACCGGTTCATCGAGATCTGGAACCTCGTTTTCATGCAGTTCGAGCAGCATGAAGGCGGCGCGCGCACCAACCTGCCCAAGCCCTCCATCGATACCGGCATGGGGCTCGAGCGGGTGGCCGCCGTGCTGCAGGGCGTTCACAACAATTACGACATCGATCTCTTCAAGGCGCTGATCGCGGCCGAAGAAGAGGTCTATGGCCAGACGGCCGCCGGCGACAAGACCGCCTCCTTCCGCGTCATTGCCGACCATCTGCGCACCTCTGCCTTCCTCGTGGCGGATGGCGTGCTGCCGTCGAATGAGGGCCGCGGCTATGTGCTGCGCCGGATCATGCGCCGCGCCATGCGCCACGGCCACATGCTGGGCGCGCGCGAGCCGCTGATGCACAAGCTGGTGCCGGCGCTGATTGCCGAAATGGGCAAGGCCTATCCCGAACTCGGCCGCGCCAAGGTAGCCATTGAGGCGGCCATCGAGCAGGAAGAGGCCCGCTTCCAGCGCACGCTGGGCAACGGCCTCAGCCTGCTGGACAAGGCGGTTTCCGAACTCGCGCCCGGCGCGGCATTGCCCGGCGATGTGGCCTTCCGCCTGTCGGATACCTACGGCTTCCCGCTCGACCTGACGCAGGACATCCTGCGTGGCCGCGGTCTTGAGGTCGATGTCGCCGGCTTTGAAACGGCGCTGGACGCCCAGCGCGAGACCAGCCGCGCTGGGGGCTTTTCCTCGGGCGATCAGGCAACGGATGAAATCTGGTTCTCCGTACGCGACGAGAAGGGCGCCACGAAGTTTACCGGCTATGCCGGCACGTCGGGTGAGGGCAAGCTCGTGGCCATCGCCACCGGCGGCGCACTGACAGAGACGCTCGCCGCAGGCCCTGCCGAACTCGTGTTCGACACGACGCCCTTCTATGCCGAATCCGGCGGGCAGGCGGGCGACCATGGCGAAATCGTCTTCGAGGGCGGCGCCCGTTTCATCGTGCGCGACGTTCAGAAACGTGCGGGCGACCTGCATGTGCATATCGGCGAGCTGGTGTCCGGCTCGGTCAAAACCGGCGCCAAGGCCCAGATGATGGTCAATGCTGCGCGCCGCAAGGCCATCATGGCCAACCATTCGGCCACCCACCTGATGCATGCCGCGCTGCGCCGCGTGCTGGGCGAGCATGTCACGCAGAAAGGCTCGCTGGTGGAGGCAGACCGTTTCCGGTTTGACTTCTCGCATGGCGCGCCCGTCACCCCGGCCCAGCTGGAGGCGATCGAGGATCAGGTCAACGCCCAGATCCGCGCCAATATCGAAACGGGCATGAAGGTGATGACGCCGGAAAAGGCGATCGAGGCGGGCGCGCTGGCACTTTTCGGTGAGAAGTATGGCGATGAAGTCCGTGTGCTGTCGATGGGCGAGCCCGGTGAGGGTAACCGGCCCTATTCGGTTGAGCTGTGCGGGGGCACGCACGTGTCCCGCTCCGGCGATATTGCTGTCTTCACGATCATTTCCGAAAGCGGCGTGTCTGCCGGTATCCGGCGGATCGAGGCGACAACCGGCGCCGAGGCGCTGGCCTATCTGAAGGGCCGCGCGCAGATTGCTGCGGACATTGCCGAGAGCCTCAAAGTTCCGCTCAAGGATCTTCCGCGCCGTGTGGCCGCCCTCACCGAGGAGCGCCGCACGCTCGAGCGGGAGCTCAGCGAGGCCAAGCGCAAGCTGGCGATGGGCGGGGGCGGCGGCGCGCCGACCGGGCCGGAAGTCATCAATGGCGTGAATCTGATCGCCCGCGTCGCAGAAGGCGTTGGCGGCAAGGAGCTGCGCGCGCTGGTGGATGAAGCCAAGTCGAAAATCGGCTCGGGTGTCGTGGTGTTTGTCGGCACCGATGGCGGCAAGGCCGGCGTCGCGATCGGCGTTACAAAAGATCTGACGGACAGATTCTCTGCCGTCGAACTGGTGAAGGCCGCCGCTGGCGCCATCGGTGGCCAGGGCGGTGGCGGACGTCCGGATATGGCGCAGGCCGGCGGCCCGGATGCCGACAAGGCCAATGACGCGCTTGAAGCAGTTCGCGCTGCGCTGAAGGGCTGATCCTTCACGCCGCAAGGCAGATCCAGGACCAGGAGCGGCAGGGGGTAATTTCCCTGCCGCTCTTTTTTATGTGCTATCCCTTGAACGACGCCAATAACGTAATAAATGAAGTTACATGAAAAGAGATAGCCGCCTTTCTTCCGTGCTCCATGCCCTGCTGCATATGGCCGAGCAGGACCGCCCGATGACATCGGACGAGCTTGCTGCCTGTATGCGGACAAATCCGGTCGTAGTGCGCCGCACGATGGGCCTTCTGCGCGAGGCGGGCCTTGTCAGCTCCGAACGCGGACATTCCGGCGGCTGGCGGATCGAGGCAGACCTTGCGAGCGTCACGCTTCGCCAACTTCATGAGGCCTTGGGCGAGCCCACCGTATTTGCCATCGGCAACCGGCATGAGACGCCCGAATGCCTGGTCGAGCAGTCGGTCAATGCGGTGCTGGACGAGGCCTTTGCGCAGGCCGAGGCGCTGCTGCTGGAGCGGTTTGCGTCCGTGACGCTGGCTGATCTGTCGGCGGAATTCACGCAGCGTTTCAAGGAAATCAAACTCCGAAAGGGATAGACCCATGGGTCATGACGTGATCGTCATCGGGGGCAGCTATGCCGGTATGGCTGCTGCCCTCCAGCTGCTGCGTGCGCGCCGCAAGGTTCTGATCATTGATGCGGGCCAGAGGCGGAACCGCGCGGCAGAAGCGTCGCACGGCTTCCTGGGGCAGGACGGGGCAGACCCCGCCCTCATCGCCAGCAAGGCGCGCAGCCAGCTTGAGGCGTATCCCACCCTGCAATGGCTGGATGATCTGGCGCTGGAAGCGGCGCGCAACGAGGAGGACGCCAGCTTCACGGTGCGCAGCTGGAATGGCGCACGTCATCAGGGCGCGCGTCTGATCCTGGCCACCGGCGTCAGCGATACCCTGCCGGAAATCAACGGCCTGGCCGAGCGCTGGGGCCAGCATGTGTTCCACTGCCCTTATTGCCATGGCTATGAACTTGACCAGGGAGCGATCGGCGTGATTGCCACCGGCCCGATGTCGCTCCATCAGGCAGAGCTGCTGACGGAGTGGGACGAGGTGACGCTGCTCGTCAATGGGGCCATGGCGCTGGACGAGGCAACCCGCGCGAAACTCGCGGCGCGCCGTGTACGGATCGAAGAGGTGCCCATTCTTGGCATCGAGGGAGGCGCCGATGTCAGGCTGGCCGACGGGCGGCGGCTGCGCTTTGCCGGCCTGTTTACCGCGCCGCGCAATGCCCCGGCCACGCCGATTGCGCAGCAGCTCGGCTGCGAATTGGAGGCAACGGTAAGCGGCACGCAGATCCGCCGGAACGAGATGCACGAAACAAGCGTGCCCGGCGTGTTTGCCTGCGGAGATGCCGCGCACATTCCTCATTCGGTATCGATTGCCGTGGGCGATGGCGCCTTGACGGGCATCATGGCTCACAGGTCTCTGGTCTTCTGAAGGCGGGAGAAGCGGCGGCCGGGACCCGCAGCAGGGATCGATGGTCGGAGTGAGAGGATTCGAACCTCCGGCCCCTAGCTCCCGAAGCTAGTGCTCTACCAGGCTGAGCTACACTCCGCCGTCCATCGCCGGGCGGCCCTTGGGCTGCCCGAAGCCCGCGTGTTTACGCCGGGCCGGGGATTTTTCAAGGGGCAAAAGCGGTAGATTGGGCGCATTCGGCGCGAACCTCTCCGCTGGCACGAATTTAGATGTCCGCGATGTCGATGACCTTGTAAGTCAGGGGCGTTTCGCCGTGGAATTCGACGGTAATGTACTCGCCTTCGCGGAAAATATGGTCGCCGAGCCGGTGAACCGGTTCATCCTCGCCCTCTTCTTCCTCGTCATAGCGGAAGAACCAGCGATTGCCCCGATGGGTCAGCCAGCCATCGGCGCGCTCGGCCGGGTCGGGATGCAGGCGATAAACGCGGGCGTCTTTGCGGTTTTCGCGCCAGGCGTCCACATCAAGGCGTCCCTCCGCCGTCAGCGGGGCGATGATCGTATAGCCTTGGCCGGGCGTCGCCTCGGCGCCGGGATTGAGGGCAAGTTGCAGCGATATGCGCTTGAGCGACATGGCAGTCTCCTGAATGTGAAACGGAAATCAGCGGGCGAGGGCGAGCGCCGGGGCTTCGTCGGCTGATAGCAGGCGTTTGCTTGTGCCGCCGAACAGCCGCTCGCCAATGCGCGAATGGCCATAGGCGCCGGCCACGATCATGGTTGCGCCACTGCCCTTGGCCAGCGCCAGCAGGGCGGCGGAAACCTCGCCTTCGATTGGAGAAACGCTGGTCTTGATGCCTTTCCGTTTCAGCCAGTCTTCCAGGGAACCGGGTTCAATGCCCGGCCGGGCGCCGTCACGTTCGGCATCCTTGCGGTTCTGCGCGATGATCACCTCGCCGGCGGCTTTGAGCAGGGGTGTATGGAACCGCAGGGCGCGGGCTGCGCCGTTCGATCCATCCCAGCCGATGATGACCGGGCCGGGGGTGTAGGGGGTCGTGCCGGCCAGAACCAGCGGCAGGCGCGCATCCATCATCACATAGTCAAAAGCGATGGAAAGCGGCTCGCCACTGCGCGCGGCGCTGCGGGGAAAGACAATGGCATCGGCCAGGGTCGCCGCACTCGCCGCCGCCGCTTCGGCATTGGCGACCTGGTGGAGGAACACGCAGTCAATGCCGGGCGCAGAGCCTACCCCTTGCCGGAAGGCGGCCTCGGCCTTTTCCAGCATTTCTTTCTGCAGCTCTATGATGTTGGTCGCCGCGGCCGCCGTCAGGCCGGTCGATTCCGGGGTGGTGACGAGCATTACGGCGGCCTGCGGGTCGGGCAGAGCGCACAGACCCGTCAGGCCGGTGCCGATCTTTTTGGCCATGGCCAAGGCAGATTGGGTGGTCTCGACATCCGTTTCCGGTGTGCCCTGAAGCATTGCGACGACTGACATGGGTTCTCTCCTGCTCTGCCTGCATCTCCCTGCAAGAGATGATAACATGAACGTAGCAGCAGAGGCATGGTTCCTGAGTAAGGAACTCTACTTAGGCGCGCCAGTTTTCGCCTCGGCGATACGCGTGCGGGCAATCCGGTCGGCCACGGCGTTTGCCGGCTGATCGGTGGAGAGGGCTTCATCAAGCACCTGCCCGAGCGTTTCGATCAGGCGGTTGAGCTTCCCGTCGACCCATTCGCGCGAATAATTGCCGGAGATTTCAGCCGCCACATTGATGATGCCGCCGCCATTGATGACGTAATCCGGGGCGTAAAGAATGCCCTGGCGGCGCAGGAACTCGCCCATTTCCGGCACGATCAGCTGATTGTTGGCGGCGCCCGCCACGCCTTTAACGCGCAGGCGGCCGAGGGTTTTCTCATTGATCACGGCGCCCAGCGCGCAGGGGGAGAAGATGTCGGCGTCCACATCATAGATATCGTCAGGCGGCACGATGGTGGCCCCGGTCACCGCCGAAACAGCCTTCAGGGCCTCTTCGTCGATGTCGGAAATGACGAGCTTGGCGCCGTCCCTGGCGAGATGCTCGCAGACATGCCCGCCAACCGAGCCAACGCCCTGCACCGCGATGATGCGGTCTGAAAGGTCATCGGACCCGTAAAGGCGTTTGGCGACCTCCTTGATGCCGAGATAGACGCCCATGGCAGTGACCGGCGAGGGATCACCGCTGGCAGCGGCGCCTTCGTCCAGCCCGGCCACATAGCGGGTTTCCTTGCGCACAAGCGCCATGTCAGAGGTGTCGATGCCGACATCTTCGGCCGTATAGTACGATCCGTTCAGGCTTTCGACCGCCCGGCCGAAGGCGCGGAACAGGGCTTCGGACTTGTCCTGGCGCGGGTCGCCCCAGATTACCGATTTGCCACCGCCCAGCGGCAGGTCCGCCATGGCATTCTTGAAGCTCATGCCCTGGGAGAGGCGCAGCGCGTCGGTCAGCATCGCGTCGCCGCTGGCATAGTTCCACATCCGGCAGCCCCCGGCCGCGGGGCCCAGAGCGGTGGAATGAACGGCAATGATGCATTTCAGCCCGCTCTCGGCATCGTGAAAAGCATGAACGCCCTCATGGGCGTCGAATGAGGGATGATCGAACATGACGGGCCGGATTGGTTGCAACTGAAACGGGTTGCCAGCGCTCTAGCCGGGAGGGCGCCGCTAGGTCAACTGGCGGGCCCAGCCCGCAGCGGGCGGCCCGTCCCATATTGACACCTTTTCAGGGAATAAGGCGTAAGGTGCCCGCCGAATGCAGCTGCGCCCGGTCCTCCTCGCTCTCGGCATCATGACCGTCCTCCTTGCCGGGGCGATGGTCCCGTGCGCGCTGCTCGATCTCGCAGACCGGAATGACGACGCGCATGTCTTCTGGTTTTCGTTCTTTGCGTCGGGCCTGGTGGGCGCTCTGCTCTGGGTGCTGGCGCGGGGTGGGGATACGCGCATCGGCCAGCGGGAAACCTTCCTGCTGACGGTGGCGGTCTGGGTGCTGGTGCCCGCGGTTGCCGCGGTGCCGTTTGTGGTGTCCGGTATTTCTTTCACCGACGCCATCTTCGAGGCTGTCTCGGGCCTCACCACCACAGGCGCGACGGCGCTGTCGGGTCTGGATGACATGCCGCGTGGCCTGCTGCTGTGGCGCGGGATCCTGCAATGGATCGGCGGCATCGGCATCGTCGTCACCGCCGTCGCCATCCTGCCCCAGCTGCGGGTCGGCGGCATGCAGCTTTTCCAGATCGAGAGCTCTGACATTACCGGCAAGTTCCTGCCAAGGATCACCGACATCGCGGCCTATATGGGCCTCACCTATCTGATCATTTCCTGCGCTTGCGCCTTTTCCTACAGCCTCGCCGGCATGAACTGGTTCGATGCCATTGTGCACGCCATGTCGACGGTCTCCGCCGGGGGCTTTGCCAATTATGACGCCTCCTTCGGCCACGAGACCCTGCGCCCGGCGATGGGGCCGGCCATCTTCTTCATGGCGCTCGCCGGATTGCCCTTTTCTCTGCTGACGATGCTGGTCCTGCAGGGCCGGATCAAGCCGATGCTGCGCGATCCCCAGCCCCGGCTCTATTTCGCATTGCTGCTGACCTTCAGCGCCATCATCGTCGTCTGGCACGAGGCGGTGGTGGAGCCTCCGGTCTTCGATCACATCTTTCACGGGATCACTGAAACCACCTTCAACATTGTCTCGGTGATGACCGGCACAGGCTATGCCTCCACCGCCTACGACACCTGGGGGCAGCCCGCAGTGATCGTATTCCTGCTGGCCACGTTCATGGGCGGCTGCGCGGGGTCTGCTTCCTGCGGCATGAAGATGTTCCGGCTGGAGATTACCGCCAAAGCGCTCGTTGCCTGGTCGCAGCGTATGGTGCAGCCCCACCGGCGCACGCCGGTGCGCTATGCCGGCAAGCCGGTGGATGAAGAGACGCTGCAATCGGTGATGGTGTTCATGTTTCTCTACCTCACCACCTTCATGGTGGCGGCCGCGCTCCTGTCCTTCACGGGGCTGGACGCGCTGAGCGCCATTTCGGCCTCTGCCACGATGGTCTCGAATGTGGGGCCGGGGCTCGGGCCGATTGTCGGGCCCTCGTCCAACTTTGCCGGCGTCACAGATTTCGCCAAATGGGTCTGCTCGGCGGCCATGCTGCTCGGCCGGCTGGAATTTGTGGCGGTGTTTGTGGTGCTGACCGGCCGCTTCTGGCGCGGCTAGAGGCCGGCGGCCTGCCACAGCATCCTGGCGGAGACGACCGCCAGCAGAATACCGAACAGGCGCCGCAGCCGGTCTGCATTGAGCTTGTGGGCGAGGGCCGCGCCCACCGGCGCCATCAGCACGGTAAACACCGAGATCAGCGCAAAGGCAGGCAGGTTGACGAAGCCTGCCGAAAACGGCGGCAGCCCGTCCCGTCCCCAGCCGACAATGATCGCGGCGATGGCGCCGGGCAGGCCGATGGCGACACCCCAGCCGGCAGCGGTGGCTACGGCACGGTGCATCGGCATGGCGCACAGCGTCATCAGGGTTACGCCCAGCGTGCCCCCACCAATGCCCATGATGGATGAGAGCGCACCGTTGACCGAGCCGATGACGGCCCGGGCGATGCCCTTTGGCATCTCGGGCGCCAGCTTCCAGCTCGGCCGGCCGAAATAGAACTGCGCGGCAAAGAGGATCAGGATCGTGCCGAAGATGCCCAGCATCACCTGTTTGGAGAAATACCCTGCCAGCAGCATGCCGATCACCGCGCCCAGCACGATCCAGGGAGACCAGCTGCGGATGATATACCAGTCAACCGCGCCGCGCTTGTTATGGGCGGCCACGCTGCGCAGCGAGGTGAGGATGATGGTGGCGAGCGATGTGGAAACGGCCACATGCATGGCTGTCTCCTCATAACCCATATTGGAGAGGAGGAAGAACAGCGTGGGCACAATCACCACGCCGCCACCAATGCCGAAGAGGCCCGCGACGAGGCCGGCAAATAGGCCCGCCGCCGCCAGGGCAAGCAGCATGGTCCCGTAGGTGCTGAGAAAATCCATCATCTTCCAGCCCTTAGCCGGGGCCGCCCCGGCTGTCGATTGAGCTTATCTCGCCGGCCGCTGAAGCGGCGCGGGCAGCGTCAATGATGGTGGTGATGGTGGGCTTCGGTATTGAGGCGGCCGCACTTGCCGCACTGGATCACAACGCCGTGGACATCGCGATGGGCGACATTGATCATCAGCTTGGTCTTGCAGGCGCCGCAGCGATGGGTCTCGTCGCCGCCGCCTTCGCGCACCGGCTTGCCGGCGGTATGCTCCAGGATCTCGGCGCCTTCTGCCTGTTGCGGGGTAAGGAGGATCATGTCGAACTGGGGCATGGCAGGGCCTTTCTGAAGCCGGAAGAGGATTTCCCGCCTTTCCTCTTCACCAGCCCGGCGGCTTTTTCAATCCTCAGCCGCCAATCAGCAGAAGCGTGTCGCGCTTGCCGGTATCGCTGAGCCCGGCCTGCAGGGCGTAGAGATGGCCGATCAGATCGAGGGTCGATTTGGCGGATTTGCAGGTGTCGTCAATATAGAACCAGACACCGCGATAGGGCACGGCGACGGACGCGGTCGCAGGCATTTCGCGGCTCCAGGAAACTCCAAAATAATCTCCAATCACATGCGTCCAAACTCCAACGGGCGTGCAAGGCGTGGGCGCGCGCGCAGGCCCGTTCAGCGGAATGACCAGATCGCTGTGCTCTGGCGGAATGTCCACCGCATGGGAGAGGGTCGCCATCATGCCCAGAACGCTGCGGCCCCGAAGCGGAGAGTCCCCCTTGCGGGTGGAGCGGGTGGCGAGTTCAGCAGAGTAGAGGCCGTCCTCCACGGTGAATTCCGCGGCGGCGCTGTGGTCCTTGAAGAGCCGGGCGAGGGCTTCGCCATCTTCAGAGCCTGTGTGCCAGGTGACGACGACACGGGCAGCCTTGTCTTCGTCATCATTCATCACCTGCACCAGCAGATCGCCGGACAGCTGAAGCCGCCGCATGAGGCGGGCGAGTTCCCGGAATGCGGAGTTGTCGGGCAGGATTTCCGGCGTCGGCCCGGCCGCCGAGCGGGCATTGTCCACGTCCCCGATGCGCGCGACGCAGCAGAGCATCAGCCGCTCCACGCTCCAGCCTGACTGGCTGAGCAGGAAGATGGACTCCGGTGATACCGGCTGCAGCAACTGCTGCGCATAGGCCCCGCCTCTGAGCACATTATAGACCGCTGTGGGGGTCTGCGAGCGCTGCATCCCGAAGTCGCCGGCGAGCACCTCATTGAAGGGCCCGTCATCGAGGCCTAGGGCCGTGGCAATCCCGCCGGACCGGCCGGAGAAATCTTCGGTGGTCAGCGTCTGCACTTCAACGAAGCTGACCGGATCATTGTAGCGCAGCTTGACGATGTTGAGCAGCAGCTGGCGCTGCTGGGCGGTGGCGATCTCGTTGGAATAGGCGAGCATATCCTGCGAAACCGGCGCGGTGGTGCGCGGCGTCGCGCAGGCCCCCAGCATCGGCGCAAGGGCGGCGGCGAGCGCCAGAGCAGTCCAGAATTTCATGGCGAACGTCCCCTTCTTCCACATCAGAATATGCGCAGAAGAACAGCAAAACGGGTCAGCGCCGGACATTTTCGGACAAATCCGGACAGTTTCGGGACAGGCAGAAGCCTACCAGACACCTGCATTCTTGAGGGCCGCGTCGAGATCGGCGGGCAGGTCCACCGCCTCGGCGCCAGACTTCAGATCACGCGGGGCCTCTTCCGGTTTCAGATAACGCCAGCCCTGGAAGGGCCGCTTGGGCTGGGCATATGTGCGCACGAGTTCAGGATCGAAGACAAGTTCGCACATGTCCTTGCCTTCCTCATCCTTGATCGTGCGAATATCGATGATGCGCTGGCGCACGCGGATGGCGCGCTTGATCACCCAATAGATCGATCCGCCCTTCAGCATCTCTTCGGCGCGCTTGGGATACATGCGGGTGTGGTGAACCGGGGCGGGCAGCTTCTTCAGCAGCCTTGCCTGCCAATCGGCCAGGTCGTCGATGTCATCGGCACCGACACAGAGTTTCACCATGTGAATCGTCATGTGCCCTATCGTAGGGCGCGGCGGGACGAGCGCAATGTGGTGTGTGCTGTCAGAGCCCGGCGCCGGTGGTCGCCAGATAGGTCTGCTCGGCTTCCGGGCTGGCGAAGAAGAACTGCACGTCGGTGACGTTGGCTTCATAGCGGCGGGTGATGCGCTTGAAGGCGGCGCGCGCTTCCAGGTCGATGCTGAAACCGGAAACATAGGAGAAACCCCAGCGCGGCTCGGTGCTGAGGATGTAGGATTGGTTGTATCTTGTCAGCTTGCCGCCCGACGGGCCGTTGACGGCCTTGGGCAGCGTATAGTCGATCTGCAGGAAACGCTCGCCGACCGGATCGAGCAGGGCGATGGCCTGCAGCCGTTCGGCGGCCCACCGGTCAAACTCGTTGTCATTATAGTTGGGGTGGTGGCGGAAGCCGACGCGCCAGGCATGGCCGGTGGTTTCCACCTGCACCGTCTGGCCGAGACACGCCCGCAGATCGTCCGGAAAGAGACGGCCATCAGGGGCCGGTTCGCTCGCCCAATTGGCGGCGACAGCATCCAGCTCCTGATCCTGCCCCTGGCGGGAAACAAGCTGCCAGCGCTCTGCCTTCGGCAGTCGGGGGTCAAAGGTATAGACATGCCGGGCAGCCTGCGAGCGCAGCTCCACCGTAAACGCCGCGCGGAAGGTTTCCGGCGCTTCGGTGGCGGCCAGGGCGGCGTGCATCGGGCCTGTGCCCGTTGTCATCGTCAGAGACGCAAGGATTACCTGCAGGATCATCCGTCCACCCGTCGCATTCGGCGCCAACTCATCCCGGCTGATTGCGGCAACATCACGGCAGGAAAACCCTGCTGCGCGATTGCGTCAATGATCAGCGTCTGGAAGCGCCAACCTTGCCCGCCGAACATTTACGGGAGTTGAACAGAAGGCAACAACGCCCGAGTTTTAATGTTTGTAGGCCAGCGGGCGATCCGTGTGGTCGAGGCTGAGATACCGGTCACGCAGCTTGGTCTGGCGGGATTCCATCGGTTCGCTGACGCCGTCGATAAACACAGCCGTTGGCGCCGAGGTGATCTCCAGCGGGTCGCCGTCCCAGGCCACCACATCGGCGCGGGCGCCGGGGGCGAGGACGCCGAGGCCGCTCATGCCGAAGATTTCCGCCGGCACCGTGGTCAGCGCTTTCATCGCGGTGTCGAAGGGCAGGCCATTGGCCACGGCGTTGCCCGCGATCTGCGTAGCAAGGCGCGCCTGATGGCTGCTGTCATCCAGGTTCACGATGGCGACCGGAACCCCGGCCTTGGCCAGACGCCCGGCGTTCTCACTGGTGGCGGCAAGCTGGGAAAAGCTCGCCGGCAGGTTCGAGAAGGCATCCACGATCACCGGGATCTTCATTGCGGCCAGCCGGTCTGCCACCCGCCAGCCTTCATCGGCGCCGACAATGGCGATCTTCAGCATCGGATTTTCCTGCTTGAAGTCCATGATGGCTTCCAGGTCGCTCGTCCGGCGGGCCTCGATCAGGATCAGCTGATCGCCTTTCACCGCCGGCATGAAAGCCTGCGCGTCCATGCGTGTCAGCACGTTGCCATCATTATGCGTCATGTAGCGCGCAGTGAAGAAGCGCACATCGTCAAACGCGCCGCGCAGCGCCGCCCAGGCCGCAGGCCGCGAGCCGCCCGAGAGCGAGGCGCCACGCTCGCCCAGCACGATGAAGGCAAAGGCGCGGTCCTTGAAGACCGAGCCGGGCAGGCCGCTGGTATCAGCCAGGAAGCCCTGACCGGCGAAGAGTTTGGCGCGCGCATCCGGCGCCACGGCAATGCGCGTGAAGCCTTCAAGCCGGGTGACGGCGATCGGGGTGGCGTCGGGGTTGAACCCATCGGCGGCGTTCAGCGCGGCAGAGAAGGGCGAGCCGCCCGCGCCGGTGTCATTGGCAGACTTCTCGCCGGGCACTTCGGCTATGCCGGTGCGCGAGAAAGCGGAGATGAGGCCGGGGGTGACCCATTCTGCCTTCACCTGCGGCATGCCGGCAGGGGCCGCTCCGGTGCCGACCGAGACGATCCTGCCATTATCGATCACGACGACGCCATTGGTGAGCGTGCCCTGCGCGGTGCCCGTCCACACCTTTTCGCCGAGGATGGCGACAGGCTCAGCGGCAGCCGCGGGGGCCGCGGAGAAGGCGGCAAGGCCAACGGCGAGGGAGGAGATCAGGGAACGGATCATTTCTTGTCTCCTTCGCCGGGCTGGCCAAGTTCAAAGTCCATCACCGGCTGAATGGCCGGGTCGTTACGGTCATACATCAGGGCGCCGTCGATATAGACCTGCTCGGCCTGGGCGTAGACGCTGAAGGGGTTGGCCGACCAGACAACCACGTCGGCCATCTTGCCGGGCTCGAGACTGCCGGTCTTGTCTTCGATGCCCAGGGATTTGGCCGGGTTGAGCGAGAGCCATTGCCAGGCCACCTCGATGGGAATGTCGATCCCGGCCCGTTTGCCATCCGACCAGGCCTTGGCGGCTTCCTGGTTGAGGCGCTGGATGCCGATATCGCTGTCGGAATGCACGATGGCGCAGGCGCCCGCATTGTGGACCATCGGGATGTTCTCGCGGATGCCGTCATAGGCTTCCATCTTGAAGCCCCACCAGTCTGCCCACATCGATGAGCAGGTGCCGTATTCGGCCAGCTTGTCGGCGATCTTGTAGGCTTCGACGGCATGGTGGAAGGAGGCGACCTTGTAGCCAAACTCCTTGGAGAGATCGAGGATCACGGCCATTTCGTCGGCGCGGTAGCAGTGCATGTGGACGAGAATGTCGCCATTCAGGGCGCCGGCCAGGGTTTCCAGTTCCAGATTACGGGCAGGCTGTTCGCCTTCCCCGTCCAGGAACTTGTCCCATTTCTTCTTGTAGTCGGTGGCCTCGATCCAGGCAGTGCGGTAGCCGGCGACATTGCCCATGCGCGAATAGGGTGCGCCGCCAGGGAACGCGCCGCGGCCATAGCCATAGACGCGCTTGGGGTTTTCGCCGCAGGCCATCTTCAGCGTGTGCGGGGCGCCGGGGAACTTCATCTCCTGAACGCTCCGTGCAGGAACGTTTTTCAGCACCACGCCGCGCCCGCCGAAGAGGTTTGCGCTGCCCGGCAGGATCTGCAGGGACGTGATGCCCCCGGCCAGCGCGCGGGTGAAGCCGGGATCCTGCGGCCAGACCGAATGTTCCACCCAGACTTCCGCCGTGACCGGGCCGGAAACCTCATTGCCATCGCCATGCGCGTCCACGCCCGGAGAGGGGTAGGCGCCCAGATGGCTGTGATTGTCGATGATGCCGGGGGTGACCCATTTGCCTGCCGCGTTGACCGTAACGGCGCCTTCGGGCGCGGTCAGGTCTGTGCCGACGGCCATGATCTTGCCGCCCTCGATCAGAACGCTGCCGCCCTCGATCAGCCCGCCCTTGCCATCCAGCACAGTGGCATTGGTGATCAGTGTGGGGGCCGAAGGGTAGGCGGCGTAGGTGGACGGGAAGGGATCGAAGACGCGCGGAACGTCATCCTTCTTTTTCCCATCGCCCGAGCCTCCGCAGGCGCCAAGGGCCAAGCATACGCCCAGGCCCGCGCTCAAAAGCAGCTTCTTCATTATTGCCCCGTAAGTCAGCTAATCCTTGCCCGGTATCAGGGCAAAGTTTGCTGCAGCTTGCAAGGGGCCGAGGGCAGGTTTGACCCCCGGAGGGATTTATTTGGAGATGATCCGTTTTTCGCGGCCGAAAACGCTGCGCATCAGCCAGCCCGGCGCGAATCGCTCGACCTGCGGATGACGGGCCATGACGCTTTCCATCCAGCGGCGGCCCCAGACCGCATTGCGGCCGAGCAGCACGGCGCCGACGATTGCCATCGGCAGACCGATCGGGAGGAAGGGGGTCGCGATGCCCACCGGGATGGCCAGCACGATCATGCCGAGCCCCGTCACCGCCAGTGTCTGGCGAGCAACGACATTCACGCCGTTACGCAGGACGTGAATAGGTTTGGGCGGCGCGTAGACCGGTTCGTTCATCAGGGTGGTGTTTTCGTGCGACATGGCGATCAATATGGGTTTGCTGTTGATACTTACCAGAGTAACGCGCGAGATGTGTCGAAACTCTGGCAAGGGCGTGACCCCATTGCTACACTTTCAAAAAAATCCACATAACGAACCGGAAGTTGGCACCGCCAGACATGAAGCTTTACTCCATCCAGCTTCTTCGCGGCATCGCGGCCCTGCTTGTAGTGTTCTACCACGCGGTTGGTTTACAGCTCCTCACGATCGGCCCGGAAAAAGCGGACAATGCCATGCTGGGCGGCGTTTTCGCCAGCGGCTTTGCGGGCGTGGACCTGTTCTTCGTGATCTCCGGCTTCATCATGGTGTGGGTGACGCGTCGAGGTGAGCCGGGTCTGCCAGGGGTGGGGGAGTTCCTTTTCGCGCGCATCACGCGGATCTATCCGCTCTGGTGGGCCGCGGCGGCGCTGGCGGCGACATACTATATTTTCCTTCATGTTCCGGAAGCGGACGACCCTGCCTGGCGCACCGCTGTTCAGAATGGCGAGGGGGTAGGCTTCCTGATGAAGTCTTTTCTTCTGATCCCCCAGCCGGACCTGCCGGTGCTCAGCCTTGGCTGGACGCTGATGCACGAGATGTACTTCTACGCGGTCTTTGCCTGCCTGCTGTTGGTTCCGCGCGCGGTTATCCCGCTCGCACTTCTTGGCTGGGGCGGTTTGGTGGTGGCCGCTTCCCTGCTGGGGCTGTCAGAGCCGGTGGCGATCAATTTCCTCACCCTCGCCATTCACCCGCTGACGATGGAATTCATCTTCGGCGCAATGATCGGGCTGATGGTGAGCTCGGGCTTTGTTGCCCGCTCAGGTATCCTAACGCTTGGGGCGGCCCTTTGGTTCACCGCGAGCCTCTGCCTGCAGGGAGAGTTTACGCCCTATACCCACCAATGGGGCCGGGTGCTGGCCTTCGGCATTCCCGGCGCGCTGCTGGTTTATGGTTTTGCCGCGCTGGAACAGCATGGGCGGCTGGTGTGGCTGGTGCCGGTGGCCGGCGCGGTGATCGTGTGTGCAGCGGTTTACCAGATGCAGGGCGTTTCCCCGGCTGCAGACCTTGCCCTGCGCCAGAGTGCCACCCTGGTCGCCGTACCTGCCGGGGCGGTGGCAGCGGGACTGGTGCTCGGCCTTGGCTGGCTGGGCGGGCGGTATACGCCGGGGCTGCTCTACGCCCTCGGCCGCCCGCTGGAGATGCTCTATGCCGCCGGCCGACATATCGGCGACTGGTCCTATTCCATCTATCTGGGGCACATCTTTGCCATTGGCGGCCTGGTCTTCCTCCAGCGCTGGCTGGCGACGGCGGGCGATTGGGCTGCGCCCTTCGTGCTGGGCGCGCCGGGCGTGCTGGATGATCTCATCTATATCGCGGGCGCCTTTGCCGGCGCGCTGTTGGCCGGCTGGTTCGGCTACATGCTGGTGGAGCGCCCGGCGCTCTCCCTGTTCCGGATGGTGAGACGGCGGCTGTTTCCCTACAGCCGCCGTGCCCGTGAAGATCAATTGCCCTAAGTCAGGCGCGGCTTATTCGGCCGCCACCTTGCTGGCGTCCGGCGCAGCCCATTTCAGCACCGGCTTGCGGGCCGCACGCGTCTCGTCGAGGCGTTTGGCGGGGGCAAGGTAAGGCGCGCCTTTCAGCGTGTCGTCACCCTGCGCGGCGCGGCGGGCGATGGATTCCAGCGCGTCGCAGAACCGGTCGAGCTCAGCCTTGGACTCTGTCTCCGTCGGCTCGATCAGCATGGCGCCGTGGACGACCAGCGGGAAATACATCGTCATCGGATGATACCCCTCATCAATCAGCGCCTTGGCGATGTCGATGGTCTCGATCCCGTCTGCCGTGAAGGCATCCGAGAAGAGCGCCTCGTGCATGCAATAGCCGTCGAAGGCCGGGCTCATCACATGTTTCAGGCGCGCCTGGATGTAGTTGGCGTTGAGCACAGCATCTTCCGCCGCCTGTTTCAGCCCATCTGCGCCATGGCTCAGCATATAGGCGAGCGCCCGCACGAACATGCCCATCTGGCCATGGAAAGCCACCATGCGCCCAAAGCTTTCGGAGGCTTCGCCCTCGGTCTGCTCGACGAGGCGGTAGATGCCGTCCTCATCCTTCGTCACGAAGGGCACGGGCGCGTAGGGGGCCAGCGCCTCGGACAGCACAGTCGGGCCAGAGCCCGGCCCGCCGCCGCCATGGGGCGTGGAGAAGGTCTTGTGCAGGTTGATGTGCATCGCATCGACGCCAAGGTCGCCGGGGCGCACACGCCCAACGATGGCGTTGAAGTTTGCCCCGTCGCAATAGAAATAGCCGCCGGCCTTGTGGATCAGATCGGCAATCTCGCGAATGTCGGTTTCAAACAGGCCGCAAGTGTTCGGGTTGGTCAGCATGATGCCGGCGACATCATCGGACTTTTCCAGCTTCGACTTGAGGTCTGCCATATCGACCCGGCCACGCTTGTTGGCCTTGATCTCGTCCACGATGAAACCGCATTGGGCCGCCGTCGCCGGGTTTGTTCCGTGGGCGGACTCAGGTACCAGCATGCGCTTGCGCACCTCGCCTTCGCCGCGCGCGATCAGCGCCTGGCGGATGGCCAGCAGGCCGCACAGCTCGCCATGCGCGCCGGCTTTCGGGCTCATGGCCACGGCGGGCATGTTGGTCAGCGTCTTCAGCCAGGTGGAAAGCTCGTCGATCAGTTCCAGCGCGCCCTGAACGGTCGCCTGTGGCTGCAGCGGGTGAATGTCGCCAAAGCCGGGCAGGCGGGCCATCTTCTCGTTAAGGCGCGGATTGTGCTTCATCGTGCAGCTGCCCAGCGGGAAGAGGCCAAGATCGATGGCATAATTCTTCTGGGAGAGGCGCATGTAGTGGCGCACGGCCTGGGGCTCGGAAAGGCCCGGCAGGCCGGTATCCACCTTGCGGGCAACCCCGCCGAGACGGGATTTCAGGCCCTTGGGCTTGGGCAGGTCCACGCCGGTGGTTTCGGGCGTGCCGATCTCGAAGAGAAGATCCTCACGCTGAAGAAGCCCGCGCGAACCCGAAACGGTCTCGATGGCGGTGGCGGAGACAGAAGTGGGCGCCGTGGGGCGGCCCGTGGAGTTCATAGACATCAGATGATCTCCTTCAGAGCGTCGGCATAGGCGGCGATATCGTCCGCTGTCGTGCATTCAGTGGCGGCGACGAGGATAACGTCACCCAGATGGTCGCCGGGGAAGAGGCGGGAGGCGCGCACGCCGCCCACGATGCCGGCTTCGTCCAGCATGGCGAGCACGGCTTCAGCGTCCATCGGTGTACGGATGGCAAACTCGTTGAAGAAGCGCGGGGTGAGGACTTCCACGCCTTTCACAGAAGTCAGTGCATCGGCCAGCTCAATGGCGGCTTCATGGTTTAGCTCTGCCAGTTGCTTCAGGCCCTTGCCGCCCAGCAGCGTCATGTGCGACGTGAAGGCAAGCGCGCAGAGGCCGGAATTGGTGCAGATGTTAGAAGTCGCCTTGTCGCGGCGGATATGCTGCTCGCGGGTGGAGAGGGTCAGCACGAAGCCGCGATTTCCGTCCGCATCCACCGTTTCGCCGCAGAGGCGGCCCGGCATCTGGCGCACCAGCTTGTCGCGCACCGAGAAGAGGCCGACATAGGGCCCGCCAAAGTTCAGGCCATTGCCGATCGACTGGCCTTCGCCAGCCGCAATGTCGGCCCCCATTTCGCCGGGCGGCGTGACAAGGCCAAGACTGACCGCTTCGGTGAACACCGAGACGAGCAGGGCGCCCTTGCCATGGGCGGCGTCCGCCACGGCAGACAGATCCGTCACCGTGCCGAACACGTTCGGGCTCTGGCCGATGACGCAGGCGGTTTCTCCGTCCACGGCCTTTGCCAGCTCGCCTTCGCCATCAATGGCGACAGGCAGCTGCACCACGTCCAGCCCCTGCGCTTCGCAGAGCAGGCGCGTGGCGGCGGCATAATGCGGGTGCAGGCCGCCCGACAGGATCACCTTCTTGCGGCGGGTGACGCGCGCGGCCATCACGGCGGCCTCGGCGCAGGCGGTCGAGCCATCATACATCGAGGCGTTGGCCACATCCATGGCGGTCAGCGCGGCTACCTGCGTCTGGAATTCAAACAGGGTCTGCAGCGTACCCTGCGCGATTTCCGGCTGATAGGGCGTGTAGGTCGTCAGGAATTCCGAGCGCTGGATGATCATGTCCACGCTGGCGGGCACATGATGCTTGTAGGCGCCCGCGCCGACAAAGAATGGGCCGGAGGACGCCGACCGGTTCTTCGCGGCGAGCTTGGTCAGGTGCCGCTCGACCGCGAGTTCGCCCTGATGGTCAGGCAGGCCGGCAACCTTGCCCTTCAGGCGGGCGGCTTCGGGAACATCCGTGTAAAAATCATCGACGGACTTTGCGCCGATGGTGGCCAGCATGCTGGCGCGATCCTCGGGCGTGAGCGGCAGGTAGCGCATGTATCAGAGACCTTCGCAATAGGCGGTGTAGGCAGCTTCATCCATCAGGCCGTCAAGCTCGCCGGCGTCGGCAATCTTGATGCGGACGAACCAGGCGTCGCCCTCGGCGGCTTCGTTGACCTTTTCCGGCGCGTCGGCAAGCCCGGTATTGGCCTCGACCACCGAGCCGGAAATCGGGGCGTAAACGTCAGACGCGGCCTTGACGCTCTCGACCACGGCAAAGCCGTCGCCCTTGGCAATCTTGGCGCCGCTCTCGGGAAGCTCGACATAGACAACATCGCCCAGCTGGCCGGCGGCATAGGCGGTGATGCCCACGGTGCCGGTGTCGCCCTCGACGCGGATCCATTCATGGTCCTTGGTGTAATAGGTGGTCATGTGCGTGCCCCTTCTGGTCTAGCGTTTGTAATTTTGCGGAACGAATGGAAGGGCGGCCACTTCAGCGGGGCGTGCCTTTCCGCGAACGATGAGATCGATCTTTGTGCCGGGCGCGGCATGCGCGGCGGCGATATAGCCCATGGCGACGGGGCCATCGACGCTGGGGCCGAAGCCGCCGGAGGTGATGGTGCCAACGGCCTCGCCACCCACCTGGATTTCGGTGCCTTCCCGCGCGGGCGCGCGTTCCAGCGGGCGGATGCCGACGCGCTTGCGGGCGGGGCCTTCCTTCAGCTCACGGAGAATGCGCGCGGCGCCGGGGAAATCCCCCGCCTCGCGGCGGCGCTTCTGGATCACCCAGGCAAGGTCTGCCTCGATGGGGGAAATGTCCGGGGATAGGTCGTGGCCATAGAGGCAGAGCCCGGATTCCAGGCGCAGTGAGTCGCGCGCGCCCAGGCCGATAGGTTTTACCCGCTCGTCCGTATACATCTCTTCAATCAGCGGCAGGCCGGCCTCTGCCGGGATCAGAACTTCAAAGCCGTCCTCACCGGTATAGCCGCAGCGCGAGACGATGCAGCGCTGGCCGTTCATTTCAAACGGCATGTGGTGCATGAATTTCAGCTCTTCGCAGCCGGGGAAGAAATCGGCCATCACATCCACCGCCTTCGGGCCCTGCAGCGCGAAGAGGATGCGGTCGTCAGCGCGCGTCAGCACGGCCTTGCCGGCCAGCGCCTTCTCGAAGATGCCCCAGTCCTGCTCCTTCATCGCGCCATTGACGACGATGTAAAGCGTGCCTTGGGCCTCGTCGCCGATCGGGCGGGTGATGATCAGGTCGTCCAGGATGCCGCCGTCTTCATTCAGCAGAACCGTCAGGCGTGCCTGGCCGGGTTTGAGGCTCGCTATGTCGGACGGCACCAGTGTTTCGATCAGCGCGGCAATCTCGGCATGGGCCGCGTCGCCCCCGCCAATGCCCGCTTCCAGCGTCAGGAAGCAGGGGCCCATATGGGACACATCGAACAGGCCCGCCTGACTGCGGGTCCACAGGTGTTCGGCCATCACCCCTTCAAACTGGACGGGCATTTCATAGCCGGCAAACGGCACCAGCTTGCCGCCCATCTTGACGTGGGAAGCGTAAAGCGGCGTGCGCTTCAGGTTTTCTGTTGAGGCCTCGGCCATGGCGCCCTTCCATAGAGTGACGGACACAGCGCGGCAGCGCTGCTTGGGTCCGTCGCCCCCGCTGTCCGGGCGCCTGAGAGATTCCGCGTTCCTGACCTGCTCTTCCTGAGCGAAGTCGAAGGCCAGCTTGCTCCTTCGGCGAGGCGTGTTGCAGCCTCTTTCCAGCGTGTTGACCCTCTTCCGGCCCTTTTGCCTGAGCGTTTCCGGGGCGGTTGCGCCTTCGGCGGCGGCTACCGAATGCCGCTCTCTCCCGGAAGAGGATGATGTGAGGGTCAGCTAGCCCGGATTCTCGGGCGCGGCAAGGGCTGGGCGTGTCAGCCGGCCTCGCCTGCGCGCTTTGCATAGGAAGTGAGCGTTGCCATCGCCGCCCGCCACGGGAACGGGCCATAGCTGATGCGGCGCACGCCCGCCTCGGCCAGCGCCCGGAAGGAAACTGCCTCCGGCCCGGCCATCACATTCACCGGCAGGGGAGAGCCCGCGCACACCTGGCGGATGAGCGACATGTCCCGCAGGCCCGGCACGAAGAAGCTGCTGGCGCCCGCCTCCGCATAGGCCTTCCCACGCGCGATCACGCTGGCGATCAACGCGTCATGCGCTTCGGGTTTGGCGTTGAGGCAGATATCGGTGCGCGCATTGATCCAGAAGCCGGGCAGCTTTGCCTCTGCCGCCTGGCGCGCGGCGCGGAGGCGGGCGGCGGCCTCCTCCAGCGGGCGCACGCCTTCGCCATCCCCGGCCGGGTAGCCATCCTCCAGATTGATGCCCACCGCGCCGGCATCGATGACGCGGCCAATATTCTCGCTGAGCCCTGCCTCGCCCGCCGCATAGCCAGCTTCAAAGTCCAGCGAGACGGGCAGGTCCACCGCGCCGGTAATCCGCGCGGCGTTCTCCAGCACGGCGTCCAGCGGCACCGTCTCCCCATCGCCAAAGCCGAGCGCCCCGCCCACCGAGGCACTGCCCGTAGCCAGCGCGGCGGCGCCGGCGGCGGCCACCGTGCGGGCAGAACCGGCATCCCAGATGTTCACCAGCACCAGCGGCGCGTCCCCGCTATGCAGCTGGCGGAACAGAGCAAGCTTTTCAGTCTGTGTGGGCATGGGGCGGCTCCTTCTATGGCGCGTGGCAAAGCAACGGCTTGCCAGCGCCTGCGTTCCGCAGCGACCCGTTTCTTGCGGGTTTGAGTGTCAGCAGAAGGCGGCGACCCGGCAATTGAGATTTGCTCAGGCCGCGCGGTGCATCAGGCGCAGCTCGAGGCGTTTGAGTTCACGCAATGTGGCGAGGTGGTTCATCCGCAGCCAGAACCAGGTCTTGATCATGCCGGTCGCCACCATGGCGAAGACAAAGCCCGCCAGCCACAGGCCAACCTGCTGAACGCTGGCTGCCCGGCTGATTTCCACCGCGCACCAGATCATGCCCAGGAAGAATACAAAGCCCAGCATGAAGGCAAAGCCGGTCCAGAATTTCATCGGGCCGGTAAAGGTTGCGCCCAACTGGCCGAACAGGCTTTCGCCTTCCTCCAGGTTTTTCAGGAACGCCTCGTCCTCGGCGCTGAGGCTTTCTTTCAGGCGTGTTTCAAAGCTCGTCATGTCAGGTCTCCTTCAAGAAGCACTTTCAGGTGTTGGCGCGCATGAAAGATGCGCGATTTGGCCGTGCCGACCGGAACGCCGGTGGCGGCGGCTGTTTCGGCAAGGGTGAGACCCTCGCTGAAATAGAGAATGGCGGCGATGCGATGCTCGGGGCTGAGCTGGCCCAGCGCCTCCAGGATCGCATGGCGCAGCGGCGCGGCCGCAGCGATGGCAGGCTCGGCAGCCTCCGCCTCCAGGGCCGGGGCGAAATACTGCCGCTCGCCGCTTCGCCGCCGGATACGGTCCGCGCATTTGCGGGTGAGAATGCTGTATGCCCAGCCCGGAAACATTGCCGGATCAGACAGGCGCAGCCAGCCCCGGCAGATACCGCCCCACGCTTCCTGCGCCGCCTCGCGCGCTTCTTCCCTGTCGCCCAGCATCCGCCTAGCCGCGCGCAGCAGCCGGGGATGCCAGCGCGCCGCCAAGCGTTCGCCCGCCCGCACATCGCCCGCGCGAACCAGCGTAACGAGCAATTCGTCATAGATCCGGTCTGTGTCGCTCAGTGCCATGCCGCGCCCTTGTCTTTCATGGGGATAGTCGCGCGGGGCAGCCGAAAGGTTCAATCCACCGGAGGGCTGCTGTCTTCAGGCACGGGCCCATCGGTTCGCCGCAGCAGGGCCACCACGGGCTGGTGATCAGTAAACCGGAAACCAAGGTCGATGCCGCGCACCTCATCCACCCCCACATTGGGAGAGGCGACAAAGCCGTCGATGATCGTCGTATAGTTCACGCCTGCCGTGTAAGGCTGCTCATTGGTGCGCGTGGTGGGCACGGCCGGGTCGATCAGGATCTGCCAGCCCCGGCGCAGGGTTTCCTGCGGAAAATCATGCACCCAGAAGAGGGCTTCCTCCGCGCTCTGATAGGCAAAGTCTGTCTGCGCCAGGCGCATGTTCCAGTCCCCGCCAATCACCACCGCCGCGCCCCGCTGGTAATAGGATTGCGCCAGATCCAGCACCTCGCGCAGCTGCCGCATCCGTGTATTGGCGCCCTCATCAAAGGCGGACAGATGCACATTGATGATCACCCAGGGCTGCCCGCTGACCTCCAGTTCGGTGACCTGCAGATGATAGCGCCGCTGGATGAAGCCCATGATCGGTTCAGGCTCCTCGGAAAGGCGCACCAGCTCTGTCTCCTCCGCCGCCACCTTCAGGAATGTGCCAAGGCCATGGCGCATCGAAAGCGGGCCGGGGAAAAGCCGTGTACGGATGTCTGAGGAAAACACCATGCCATAGCCGGGCAGGGCCGCCTTCACGCCCCCCAGCACATCGACAGTGTGATTAAGAAAGCCCGGCGCGGCGAGTTCCTGCATCAGGAGGATGTCCGGCGCCTCTTCCTGCAGCACGGTCTGAATGCCGGCCAGGTTTTTCTCCACCGCCTTGCGGCCCGGCGGGCGCAGCATCTCTCCGCCATCCATCTGGAAATCGGATTCTTCGCCAAGCCCCGAATAGCCGATGTTCCAGATCATCAGCTTCAGTGGCGCCTGCGCGGCGGGCAGGGCAGAGGGCGCTGCCTCGCGCCGCTCCGGAATGCCCTCATCGGTCAGCGTCACGAAGATCGCTGCGCCCGCATAGAGCGCCGCCAGCATCACCAGCAGGGAGACGTAGACGAGTATCCTGCGCAGCCACATGTGCCCACCCGGTCAGCCATCATCCACCCGCGCCTATCTAGAACGGGGCAGGGCGCCTGTGTCCAGCCGCGCAGCTGACGCAGCGTTCACTTTATGCGCCGCCGGCCATTCTGCCGCCGCCAAACCAGCTGCGGATCAGTTCCCAGGTGCTGCGCGAGCCGGCCATCACGCGCTCTGTGGCGCGGGAAGCGTGGGTGGTGAGGCCGCCAACCCGTTTCAGAAGATCGGTAATCACCGAGCCCGATTCGGCCTTCACCTCCTGCAGCGCCCCTTCGGAAATCGCCGCCGCCTGCACCGCCGTCCAGCCCTTGAAACTGCGGCAGCGGCGCTTGGCGAGATAGCCGAGCTTCAGCGTCATCATCGCATTGATGCCGCCATCCATCACCGGCCCGGCGATCAGCCCGCCCATCCGGCCGAGCAGGCTGCCGACAACCTCGCCGGTAAGGTCGGTCACATCCTCCAGCGCGCGGGCGGCCACCACGATGGCGGCCACATCGCGCAGGATGCGCAGGCTGCCCATCAGGTGCGGCCGGCCGAAATAGATGCGCGAAACGCGCGCCACCAGATTGGCATTGCGCCACAGCACGATGAAGGCATCGACCGTGCCATTCATGGAAATGGCGGTGGCCACGCCAACGCCAACCGCTTCGGCATGGATGATCTGGTTCACGCGGCGGTCGAGCGGGACGAGCAGCGCCTCGATATGCGCCCGCTCAAATGTCTGGAGTTCCAGAGACAGGGCGAGAGCCTCTTCCGGCTTGGCGCGGCCAGCGCGCGCGGCGAGGGCTTTCCCCTTGGCGATGGCGTCTTCGATGGCGGCGCGCTCGGCCTGCACTTCGGGATTGGCCGCCAGCATTTTCAGATAGCGGACGTCATAGCCGAGGCGCGCCGCAATCGCCTTCGGGTCCGGCGCCTTGGGATCAATCAAAATGTCCGGCGGCCGGGCCGCCACCGGCATGGAAAGAAACGCCGCAACGGGCCGCGCCACCAGCCAGGCCAGCGCCGCGGTCAGCGCCACAATGTAAACAAACCCCGCCACCGGATGGAGATCATCAAACAGTCTGTAGAAGAGGTACGCCTGCCCAATCACCATCAGAAACGCGATCACCACGGCCACGGACGCAGCCACCTTCAAAACCCGCCACCCCTGCGCCCATTGCGCGGCAAGCTCCCATTGCTGCGGCGGCTTCTCGGCAGGAACCGGAACCGGAACGGGCGCGTTGGCCATGAGCAGTGTCCTCCAGAATGAGGCTCCATTAAGGCCCGCAACCCGTAGGTCGGATAGAGGCCAAAGGCCGAAATCCGACACTCCGCCCTCTCCCGCATTCCAATTGCAGTGCCCTCAATCCCCGTTAAGATTGCGGCCCATGCCCGCCTATCGCCGCCTTTACATTCCCGGGGGAACCTACTTCTTCACGGTCAATCTCGCAGACCGCTCGCGCCGGCTGCTCACCGATCACGTCACGGCGCTGCGGCAATCCTGGCGCGAGGTGGAGCAGGACCATGCCTTTTCGACGCTGGCGGCCGTCGTGCTTCCCGACCATCTGCATGTAATCTGGACGCTGCCGCCCGGCGACGCGGATTTTTCAACGCGCCTAAGACTTTTGAAATCGGGTTTCACCCGCCGCCTGCGCGCGTCCGGCGTCATCGAGGGGCATGAAAAAATCTGGCAAAACCGCTTCTGGGAACGCGCCATCCGAGACGACCGCGACCTGGAGAACCATATCAACTATGTTCACTTCAACCCGGTCAAACACGGCCATGTCGCGGAAATTCCGGATTGGCCGTATTCGACATGGAGGCGGTATCATGCGCCGGACTTCTAAATGCGGCGCCCGTGTTTGTCGGATTTCGCTTCGCTCTATCCGACCTACGAGGCGCAACGCAACACCACCCGTAGGTCGGATAGAGCGAAGCGAAATCCGACGCCCTACATCCGCGCCGGCACATCAATGCCTAGCAACCCCAGCCCCGTCTCCAGCTGGTGCCTTACAGCGTCCGCCAGCGCCAGCCGGCTGGCGCGTTTCTCGCCATCGGATTCCGCCGCAATCGGCAGCGCCGCATAGAAGCTGCTGAAGGCCTGGGCGAGGCCGTAGAGGTGTTCGCAGAGAATATGCGGCATGCGCTTTTCGCGCGCGCCCAGAAGCGCCGCGCCGAAGCCGTCGAGCTGGAGCACGAGGGCGCGTTCGGTGTCTTCGGACACCACCACCTTGCCTGCCGAATGGCCGTTCTCGGCGGCCTTGCGCAGCACGGATTTCACGCGCACGGCGGCATACATCAGGTAAGGCCCGGTCTTGCCCTCGAAGCTCGTGAAGCGGTCAAGGTCGAACACATAATTCGTCGTCCGCGTGTTCATCAGGTCCGAGAAGCGCAGGGCGGCGACGGCCACCTTCTTCGCCACGTCGAAGCGTTCTTCGGCGCCCATATCGGCGGGCAGGTTGGCGGCAGAGAGTTTCTTCTCCGCTTCCTCCATCGCCATCGCCTGCAGGTCAGCCAGGCGCAGCACGCCGCCTTCGCGCGTCTTGAAGGGCTTGCCGTCCGTGCCGTTCACCGTGCCGAAGCCGATATGCTCCAGCCTGTCCTCGGCGATGAGGCCCAGCTTGTCTGCCGCGCGGAACACCTGCTCGAAGTGCAGCGCCTGGCGCTGGTCCACCACATAGAGCATCCGCTCCGGAAGCGGCCTCAGATTGTCCATCCGGTCAAGGATCGTGGCAAGGTCGGTCGTGTGATAGCCCGTGCCGCCCCGGCTGTTGACCAGCATGACGGGCGGCATCTCTTTCTTGTCGCTCTCGCGCGCCACCGGCACGATCCATGCCCCGTCGCTCAGCTCGGCAAGGCCGGCTTCCTTGAAGCGCTCGACCAGGCCGGGGATGAGGCCGTCCACATCGCTCTCGCCCTTCCAGAGGTCGAACGAGACATTGAGGAAGCCATAGTCTTTCTTCAGCGCTTCCACCGACACATCGATGAAATGGCGCAGCAGCGCGCGGTATCCCGCCCGGCCTGCCTGCATCTCGGCGACGGCGCGCTGTGAGCGCTCATTGCGCGCCTCATCCGCCTTCGCCTTGTTGCTCGCCTGCGGATAAAGCCGGCCCAGATCGTCAATCGTCACCGGCGGCTCAGCCGGGTAGGGGCCGGTATAGCTCGCATCGAAATAGATGAGATCGGGCTGTTCGTCCTGCAGCTCGGTTACAAGGTGGCCCATCTGCAGGCCCCAATCGCCAAGGTGCACGTCAGAGGTCACCTCGTCGCCCAGGAAGCGCAAGAGGCGCTGCAGCGTATCGCCGATTACGGCAGAGCGCAGATGGCCCACATGCATCGGCTTGGCCACATTCGCCCCGCCAAAGTCGATCACGGTCACTTGGGCGTCAGCGGCTTTCTCCGCCCCCGCCATCGCGTCCCCGCGCACGCCTTCCGCCCGGGAAGACAGCGCCGCGTCCGATACCCGCAGATTGATAAAGCCCGGCCCGGCCACTTCGGCAGACAGCACGCTGGGGTGTTCTTTCAGCTTCGCGGCAATCTCCCCGGCAATCTCGCGCGGGTTTTTGCCAGCCGCCTTGGCCGCCGCCATGGCGCCGTTGCACTGGAAGTCTGCCAGCTCCGGCTTGTCGCTGCGGCGCACCTCGCCGAAACGCGCCTCCAGCCCCATGGCGTCGAAGGCGGCGCCAGCGGCTGCCGATAATTCCTTTGCGAGGCTGGCCATGGCTTACTCCGCCAGCTTCGCGCCCGCATCGAGGCGGAAACGCTTGCCGGCGCGGTTGAATTCCAGCTGCTCGGGCGTCAGGTCAAAGCCCACCACCACCTCGAAGTTCACCCCCGAGATCGAGCCATCGGCGCGCGGGATGGAGATGCGGTTCACCAGTTCAGACTTGCCCGTCAGCGTCTTGCCGCGGAACTCGGCCTCACTGGCGAAGGTTTCCTTGGCCAGAACCTTGCCATTGCGGCGCGTCACGGCCACGAAATACGGGTAGATATGGCTGTCGGCGCCTGCCTTCGGGCCCTTGCCATAGGCAAAGTCGATCTCGATCTCGGCGGCCAGCGGAATGTCGTCGGTATAGCGGCAATAGATGCGCACATCGGTGATCTCGCCGGTATAGGCGATATCGGAGTAAAGCTCGCCCGACCCATCGGCGAATTTCACATACCGGGCCGCGTCATAGACAGAGCCGACCACCGGGCAGGGGCCGGCGTTCGGCGTATTGTCGAGGCTCTGCGCCAGGCGGCTGCTGCGGCAGCCGGTCACCGCCGTGGCGGCCAGGAACGTAGCGGCGAGGATCAGGGCAGTTCTGCGCATGCGTCGGCGTGTCCATCTTGGCCTTATGCAAAGGCCTGTCCATGTGATAACCCGCCCCGTGTTAAAGGCCTTGCGGCGCCCACGCAACGCATTCGGCGCAGGAGACGTGCCCAGATGACGACCAAACCGCCCCTCACCCTGCGCCTGGCCGCCCCGCGCGGCTTTTGTGCGGGCGTCGACCGCGCCATCCAGATCGTCGAGGAAGCCCTGAAAAAGTGGGGCGCGCCGGTCTATGTGCGCCATGAAATCGTCCACAACCGGCATGTGGTGGAGCGGCTAGAGGCCCTCGGCGCCGTCTTTGTGGAGGAGCTGGAAGAATGCCCGGATGACCGGCCTGTCATCTTCTCCGCCCATGGCGTGCCCAAATCCGTCCCCGCCGAGGCGCGACAGCGCAACATGATCTATGTGGACGCCACATGCCCGCTGGTCTCCAAGGTGCATGTCGAGGCCGCCCGCCATCATGACCAGGCCCGCGAGATCCTTCTCATCGGCCATGCCGGCCACCCCGAGGTCATCGGCACCATGGGCCAGCTTCCGGACGGCGCCGTCACCCTGATCGAGACGGTGGAAGACGCGAGAGCGTACCAGCCCAAAGACCCGGCCAACCTCGCCTTCCTCACGCAGACGACGCTCAGCGTGGACGACACTGCCGAAATCGTCGGCGCCCTGCAGGCCCGCTTCCCCGGCATCGCCGTGCCCCACAAGGAAGACATCTGCTACGCCACCACAAACCGTCAGGAGGCGGTCAAAGTCCTCGCGCCGGGCGCGGGCCTCGTCCTGGTGATCGGTGCCCGGACGAGTTCAAACTCGGTCCGCCTCGTCGAAGTCGCCCTCCGCGCCGGCGCCGCAAGGGCAGAACTGATCGCCTCCGCCGAAAACATAGACTGGTCCTGGTTTGAAGGCGTCACCACCCTCGGCCTCACCGCCGGCGCCAGCGCCCCGGAAGACCTGGTGCAAGGCGTCATCGACGCCTGCCGCGAACGCTTCGACGTGACGGTGGATACGGTCAAGACGGCAGACGAAACCGTGACGTTCAAACTGCCGCGGGTTTTGGCAGGATAACCCCGTAGGGTGCATTAAGCGAAGCGCAATGCACCAAACAACCCATCGCAAGATGGTGCATTGCGCTCCGCTTAATGCACCCTACAATAGAGCGCGGGGGAGCAGTCATGCCGGATTATCGCCGTCTCTACGTGCCGGGAGGAACTTACTTCTTCACCGTCAATCTCGCCAACCGACAGTCCACTCTGCTCACCGACGAAATCGAAAAACTGAGAATAGCCTACCGGGCGGTAAGCAAAACATGGCCTTTCGAGACCATCGCCATCTGCATCCTGCCAGACCATCTCCATTGCATCTGGAGCCTGCCCGAAGGCGATGCCAATTTTTCCACACGCTGGCGCCTCATAAAGCTGAACTTCTCGAAATCCGTAGCGAAATCTGATGATCCCGCCCAAGGCCGCCGCCCCGGCGAACGCGGCATCTGGCAACGCCGCTATTGGGAACAACTCGTTCGCGACGAACGAGATTTGGAGACATGTATAAACTACGTATACGGAAATCCCGTAAAACACGGCCTTGTCGCCGAAATCCCAGACTGGCCGTATTCAAGTTGGCACAGAGACCACAAAGCGTAAAAAACGTAGGGTGCATTAAGGCCAAAGGCCGCAATGCACCATTCAACGTTCGAAATGGTGCTATTTCTTACTTGGTGGTTTAACGCTCGAGCCTCCTGATGGGGGAGTGCTTGGCTTTCCGCTTCCTGTGGGTCCTTGGTATCCTCCTTCGACTTTCGGGCGCGGAGAATGTCCTTTTTCCGTCAGTTTATATCCGTTGGCATGCGTAGGACGATCAGGCTTTTTCTTGTCCGACATCTGAGGGTTCCTCTGTTTCTTCAAGTGGTTCGGAAATTAGTTCAACGGCTTTGATATCTCTACCACAAAGGAGTACCCCTTTGTGTCGGTCGGGTTTTTGCCAAGTCCCTTCGTCAATGTCCCATACTTCCGAAATATACACATCTCTTTCATTTGAGTCAGATGAGGCGAAAGATCCGACTCCGTATTTTCCGGCAACTTGTGATCCATCATTTAGGGTAACAATTATCCATTTCTGGTCATCAAGCTCACTGAAAACAAAATCCCACGCTGAAGGAATGTGATGCAACGGATTTAGACCAAATTTATACCACCAACGATCAAGTGGACGTTTTTTTGTGAGCCAAGTGAAAGTCAGCCCAAGGAAGATAGGCAGTGCGAAATATTCTAAAGCCCTATATGCCTCTGGCGCGACATTCCAATTCTGTTTCAGAAATGCAAAAAAAGGAACGCTGAAAGCGAAATAAACTGCCGAAATTGCAGCGTATGAAATAGCTCTATCTTCAAAACTCTTCGGAATAGATATCGTAAACTGTCTTCGAACGAATAGAATAAGGAATCCTGGGGCAAGCGCGGAAAAGAACGAGGTTAGCTTGGGGGCATCGAGGTCATTCATTCCAAATCGTGAAAATGATTCTGGATATACTGCAACCAGTAATTGCCTGCGCGCAACTTTTGGGGAGGCTTGACGGCTAAAGTTCAAGTAGTTTGAGCTAAATGTAGGCTCGTAACAGCGTTGTTCCCGGCCTCAAGGTGCATTGCGCTGCGCTTAATGCACCCTACGGGTTACCGTCTGCCCCCTCACCAAATCCCCGCCCCAATCCCCGCTGCCATCCCCGCGCCCAGCTCGCGGCACTTCTCCAAATCCGCCGCCCCCAGCACCTTCGGCGCCAGGATTTCCTCCGCCGTCTGAGCGCGGGTGCCCACGATCATCGGCGGCTGCACCTCCCTCAACCGCCAGCCGGTGCAGATGCGCGCCGCCTGCCGCGCCGCGCCTTCCCCGTCGCTGCCGGCGGCGATCATCAGGGCGTAGGGGCGCCCTTCGATCCGTCCGAGCACGGGATAATAGCAGCGGTCAAAGAACTCCTTCATCTCGCCCGAAAGGCTGGCCAGGTTTTCCGGCGCGGCGAAGAGATAGCCATCGGCGGCGAGCACATCTTCCGCCTGCGCCGCCCGCGCCCGCACGAGCCGCGCCCCGCACGCCTCGTCCCCGCGCGCGCCCTGAAACGCCGCCCGCGCCATCGCCTCGGCCGCCCCCGTGCGCGAATGCCAGATGATCAGAAGCTGTTTCATGGGGGCAGGATAGGGGGCGCCGCGCGCCGTGTCACTTGGCTCCCTTTTCCCCCTGGGGAGAGGGGCTGGGGGTGAGGGGGCGCAACGCTAGGGGTGGTCTGCCTGCCTCCCCCCTCATCCCCAACCCCTTCTCCCTCAAGGGAGAAGGGGCTTTTTGAGGGATAAGCCCCCGCCTCTCCGCCCCCCAATCCCTGCGCCCGCCGGCCATCCCGGCCCGCCTGTCCGCCGCCTATCTGCGCCATGCGAGGCTTCTCCCGTCGCTTCCGGCCGGTTTCATCTCCCGGCCGGGGGCGGGGGCCTGACCAGCCCCGGCACCGGAGGCGGAAGGCGTCGCGATCCTTCCTTCTCGCACTGTCCATCATCGCATGCGGCGCTATCTGCCTCCGCCTGCTACATCTGCGCAAAACCGGAAGGGGCGGCCCTGTCCGGCCTTTGGTGCTGGCGTGAGGAATGTGCGCCCGCTCATCCTTCGACTTCGCTCAGGATGAGCTTCTCTGGCGGACGGCTCTGAGCTCATCCTGAGCGAAGTCGAAGGATAGAGCGGGCATTCCCAACGCTGGCGCATAAGGGATTCCCCCGTTTTCGCGGGCGCTGCCTTCTGTCATAAGGCGGGCCATGACGATCCAGATTGCCGCCCTCTACAAATTCTTCCGCTTTCCGGACTATGCCGAGCGCCGCCAGGCCCTCGCGGCGAAGCTGTGCGGCCTTGGCATCAAGGGCTCGCTGCTGCTGGCCGAAGAAGGCATCAACGGCACCCTCGCGGGCACGCCTGAGGCCATCGCCGAAGCCCTCGCCACCCTGCGCGCGCTGCCCGGCGCCGAGACGCTGGAGGCGAAGTTTTCAGAGGCAGATGAGATGCCCTTCCTGCGCCTCAAGGTGCGCCTGAAGCGCGAGATCGTCACCATGGGCGTGCCGGGCACCGATCCCAACAGCCTCGTTGGCACCTATGTGAAGCCGCAGGACTGGGACGCGCTGATTTCAGATCCGGGCACCGTTCTGATCGACACGCGCAACGATTATGAAGTCGCCATCGGCACCTTCGAGGGCGCCATTGATCCGCAGACCGAAACCTTCCGCGAATTCCCCGCCTGGTTCCGCCAGTTCCGGGAGAAGCTGGAAGCGGAAGGCCGCAAGCCGAAGATCGCCATGTTCTGCACCGGCGGCATCCGCTGCGAAAAGGCGACGAGCTTTGTGAAGGCCGAGGGCATCGACGACGTGTTCCATCTGGAAGGCGGCATCCTGAAATATCTCGAAGAGGTGCCCGCCGAGGGCAGCCTTTGGCGCGGGGAGTGTTTTGTCTTTGACGAACGTGTCTCTGTTTGTCCGGATTTGTCCCCGGGCAGTCACGTCCTGTGCCATGCCTGCGGCCATCCTGTCTCGGAAATGCAGCGAAAAGACCCCGCCTATGTCGAAGGCGTGTCCTGCCCGCACTGCATTGAAAAGATGACAGATTCTCAGCGCGCCCGCTTTGCCGAGCGGCAGAAGCAGATCGAGCTGGCGAAGAAACGCGGCCAGGCCCATGTCGGCCCGCGCGCAGAAAACTCTTTTAATTCCAGGGATTAAACCGGCGCGGAATGGCTGGCGGGGCGTCCGTGTCCTCGCTCTCGGCCCGGCGGGGCGCCAGCGGCGCATCGTCCAGCTGCGGCATCACGTCGGGCAGGTCTTCGGTGCCGTCGATGATCAGTGTGCGCGGCTCTGAAGGCTTTGTTTCTGCAGGCTTTTCTTCGGGGGCTGGCACGGCCTGCGTGCCCGCAAACCCGACGCCATAGGGAATGCCCGACAGCGAGAAACGCTGCTGCATCGGCGCCGGCGCAGGGACGGGCTCCGGCTCGGGTGCTGCTGCAACGGCAACAGGTTCAGGCTCTGGCTCAGCCTCTGGTTCAGTCTCTGGCGCGGCCAGCGCAGCGGCCTCCTCCATCGTTTCTTCCGGGGCCTCTTCGGCGGCGTCCTCGGTTTCGGCATAGGCCGCCGGCAGCGCATGCAGCAGAGGGGCTGGCTCGGCTTCAGGTTCCGGTGCCGGTTCTGGCGTGGCAGCTACAAAGTCGGGCTCCGGCGGGGGCTCCGGCTCAGGCTGGGGCTCAGCTTCCGGCTGAGGCGCCACGGCGACTTCCGGCCCGGCCATCGGCGCGGTGTTGTTGATCTGGTCAGCCAGCGTCGCCACGGCAGCCGTGATGGCCGTTTCCCCGTCCAGAGAGGTCGTCTCGTCGGTCACTGTTTCCGGCTCCGGCTCCGGTTCAGGCGCGGCCGCGACAGTTTCAGGTTTTTCATCGGCCGCTTCCAGCCCCGCCAGCAGCGTGCGGATCGCCTTTTCGGCGCCGCGCGCATGGCGGTGGGCCTCGCGGAACAGCTCCCCGATGAACAGGGCATAAGGGCGCCCGGCCGCGTCTTTCTCGTCGGCGATTTCCTCGGGGCTGCAGGTCTCTATCTCGCGGCCTACGGCATCAGTCAGGATCACGCCATGAGGCTCCGGCGTCAGCACGACGCGGTAACCTTCGGTGTCATGAACGATGGTGCCGTTCTCTCCCTCGATCCAGGAGACGCGCTGCTTGCGCGTCATCTCGCCCAGCTTGTCGATCAGCTTCTTGGTCGAAGGATGCAGCATTCTTTTCCCGCCTTCTCATCCGTTTTGTTCATCACCGCGCATAGGACTAGCCGGTCAGCGCGGAAGATTCAAACCTTGCATCCACGCAGAGGCGCCGCGTGGCTGCATTACGGTTTGGTCAACCATCTTTCGCGTCACAGGCGAGTGATTTCAGGGCACCGGAGGCAGGTAAGTCTGGCGAGCCAGCAGCGGATCGGCGCCGGTGCCCCTGAACTCAAGGCGGAAATGCGGGCTCTCGCAGACCAGTCCTATGTCGCTGACCGTAGGGGGCGGCGCGCAGCGGGTCTTCAGCGCTTCGGGCACATCGGCAAGACGGCTTGCCCCTACGCGAACCCCGCCGGGACCGGCCACATCGGGTGAGGTGGTGGCCACCGCCCCGGCATAGCCGCGTGTCCAGTCTGGCGTCACAACATAGAGCGGCGCGGTGCTGCCCGCCTCGCGAACATGAAAGGCCGGCATGTCCGCATCAGGGATCGTCACCACGTCCAACCCAAGAAAGGCGCGCTCAAGGGCCGGCACGGTGAAGGGCGTCTCAGCCGTCAGATTGGCGGCGCCCTCGGGCCCGATGAAGTAGGCCGCTTCACCGCCGGACTGGCCGACAGGCGTCCCGCAGGCAGCCAGGATCAGCGCCAGACACAGAGAGAGGGCGGGCAGGGCCGGGTGGGTCATCCCCTCATTCTATGTCAGAAGGGGTAGAGGCGAGAAGGTCCCGCACCTCTTTTCTCACTTCGGCAATATCCTGGATGAAGGTCTTCACCGGCTGATCCTCGATCACGCGCAAATCGGTGCGGAAGCCGCGCACCACGCCGTCCGGGGACACTAGCAGATAGCTCGGCGTCCAGCTGATCTGCAGCAGCTGGCGCAGGCTCGCATCATTATCCAGCACCACCGACGGCACCGAATAGCCCGCCGATGCGAAATACGCCTCCAGCGAGCCATACTTGCCGTAAAGCTCCTCCGGCGTGGCGCGGTTGGCGTTGGCCGGCACATGGATCGACAGGAAGTCGAGGTCGGGATCCTGCGCGATGGCGCGGGCGAGCGCATCGACATAGGGGCCATCGGCCACACAGTCTGCGCACCAGGCGCCCCACACATCGATTACGGTCCAGCGCGAAATGTCAGCCGAGCTGAAGGTTCCGCCATCAGACGTGGGCGCGGTAAACTCCGGCAGCTTCTGGCCGAGCAGGGCATACTGGAAGGGCCGGCCGTAATCGTCGCGGAACACGCCGTCGCCCTTGGGGTCGGCGGCGCCTTCCGGGGGAGCGGCGTTCTGCGTGATGAAGCCTTGTGCCTTTGGGCCGGCGCTCTCGCCGGTCGCCGCTTCGGGCGCGCTGGCCAGATCAGGCTGTGGGGCGGGCCCGCAGGCGCTGAGCATCGCGGCGGCGGCGAGCGCAATCAGGAAAGCTTTCATCGGCATGACTCCGGTTAACCCCTGAAGCGTGCCATCAACCGGTGACCGGATGAAGGCAGCTATCCTCAACCGACCCATAAGCAAAAGGGCGGCCTTTTGGGCCGCCCTTCGCAATTCGTCACTGAAGCCTCAGGCTTAGCTGTAGATTTCGAACAGGCCGGCAGCGCCCATGCCACCGCCGATGCACATGGTGACAACGCCCCACTTGGCCTTGCGGCGCTGGCCTTCCAGCAGGATGGAGCCGGTGCAGCGTGCGCCGGTCATGCCGAAGGGGTGGCCGATCGAGATGGCGCCGCCATTGACGTTGTATTTCGCGGGGTCGATGCCGAGACGGTCGCGGCTGTAGAGGCACTGCGAGGCGAAGGCTTCGTTCAGTTCCCACAGGTCGATGTCGTCCACCTTCAGGCCATGGCGCTCCAGCAGGCGCGGAACGGCGAAGACCGGGCCGATGCCCATTTCGTCCGGGTCGCAACCCGCCACGTTGAAGCCGGCAAAGCGGCCGAGCGGCTTCAGGCCACGGCGGGCGGCTTCCTTGGCTTCCATGACGACCACGGCAGCGGCGCCATCGGACAGCTGCGAAGCGTTGCCGGCGGTGACAAACTTGCCTTCCTTGACGACCATGCCGCCGGAGAAGACCGGCTTCAGGCCAGCGACCATCTCATAGGTCGTGCCCGGACGGTTACAGTCGTCGCGGTCGGCGATCACGTCCTCGAAGGTTTCTTCCTTGGTTTCCTTGTTGACCAGCTTCATGCGGGTTTTCAGCGGCACGATTTCCTCGGCCATGTAACCCTTCTGCTGGAACTCGGCCGTGCGGCGCTGGCTCTCGACCGAATACTGGTCCTGGTATTCGCGGCTGACGCCATAGCGCTCGGCGACGATCTCGGCGGTTTCGATCATCGTCATCCAGATGGCCGGCCAGGTCTTGGCCAGTTCCGGTTCGAAGTATTTGTAGCGGTTGGACTGGCCCGAGCCCTGGACGAGGCTGATGCTCTCCACGCCGCCGCCCACGGTGACGGCTGCGCCTTCGTTGATCACGGTGTGAGCGGCGTTGGCGATGGCCTGCAGGCCCGAGGAGCAGAAGCGGTTGATGGTGGCGCCCGATGTGGTGGACGGGCAGCCAGCGGCAAGCGCGGCGTTGCGGGCCACATTGTGGCCGGTGGCACCTTCGGGGGCGGCGCAGCCAAGGAATACGTCTTCCACGGCGGCCGCTTCGACGCCAGCACGCTCCAGCGCGCCCTTGATCACATGGCCGGCCATGGTGATGCCGTGGGTGTCATTCAGGGCGCCGCGACCAGCTTTGGTCAGGGCAGTACGGGCTGTTGAAACGATTACGGCTTCACGCATGGCTTCCTCCTTGTTCGATGCTCACGTCTTTGTGCGGCGCACCCTAGTGAGGGAATTGCCCGAACGGAAGCCTTCCCTTTACGTCAACGTTCATTGGTCGCAGCAAAAAGCCCGCCAGCGCTGGGCTGGCGGGCTTGATTGTTCGGAGCGGTCAGAAGCGCTTACGCGGTGACCTTCGGCTTGGGGGCGGAGGCTTTCACGGCCTCGTCCACATAGGCTTCGAATTTCTTGAAGTTGGCCACGAACTCTTCAGCCAGTTTTGCCGCCTGCTTGTCGTAAGCGGCCGGATCGACCCAGGTGCTGCGCGGGTCGAGGATCTTGGCGTCGACGCCGGGCACGGAGACCGGCACGAGGAAGCCGAAGGTCTCATCCTTGCGGAATTCGACCGTGTTGAGCGAGCCATCGAGGGCAGCGTTGAGCAGGGCGCGGGTTGCCTTGATCGGCATCCGGCTGCCCTGGCCATACGGGCCGCCGGTCCAGCCGGTGGAGACGAGCCAGCAATCGACGTTGTAGCGGGCAATCAGTTCGCGCAGCAGGTTGCCGTATTCGGACGGGTGGCGCGGCATGAACGGGCCGCCGAAGCAGGTGGAGAAGGTGGCCGAAGGCTCGGTCACGCCTTTCTCCGTGCCAGCCACACGCGCGGTGTAGCCGGAGAGGAAGTGATACATCGCCTGGGCCGGGGTCAGCTTGGCGATCGGCGGCATGATGCCATAGGCGTCTGCCGTCAGCATGATCAGGTTTTTCGGCTGGCCACAGCGGCCTGTCAGCGAAGCGTTCGGGATCGCTTCGATCGGGTAGGCGCCGCGGGAGTTTTCAGCCAGCGCTGCGGAGTCGAGGTCGAGTTCGCGCGTGGTGGGGTCCATCACGACGTTCTCGAGCACGGTGCCCCATTGTTTCGTGGTGGCGTAGATTTCAGGCTCGGCCTCGGGCGAGAGCTTGATCATCTTGGCGTAGCAGCCGCCCTCAAAGTTGAAGAGGCCGTTCTCCGACCAGCCATGCTCATCGTCGCCGATCAGCGTGCGCGAGGCGTCTGCCGAAAGGGTGGTCTTGCCGGTGCCCGACAGGCCGAAGAAAATCGCGGCGTCGTCCTTGTCAGATGTGTTGACCGAGCAGTGCATCGGCATCACGCCCTGATTGGGCAGCAGATAGTTGAGGATGGTGAACACCGACTTCTTCGTCTCGCCGGCATAGGACGTGCCACCGATCAGCACGAGGCGCTTGGCGAAGTTGACGGCGATCACCGTCTCGCTGCGGCAGCCATGCTTGGCCGGGTCAGCGCGGAAGCTCGGGCAGTTGATGATGGTGAATTCCGTCTTGAAACCGGCCAGTTCGTCTGCCGTCGGAAGACGGAGCAGGTGGCGGATGAAGAGGGAGTGCCAGGCAAATTCAGTCACCACGGTGACAGGCAGGCGATAGTCCAGGTCAGCGCCGCCGAAGAGGTCCTGCGAATACATGTCCTGCTTGGCAAGGTGGGCCTTGAAGTCCGTCCACAGAGCTTCGAACTGCTCCGGCGTCATTGAGGCGTTGTTGTCCCACCAGACGGTTTTCTCGGTCGTCGCATCGCGGACCGTGAACTTGTCCTTGGCAGACCGGCCGGTGTGCTGCCCGGTTTCCACGACCAGGGCGCCGCCTTTGGCCACGCGGGCCTCGCCAGCGGCCACAGCCGTTTCATACAGGCGTGCCTCGTTCCAGTTCTTCCTTACGGATTTTGTCTGCACACCCAGCTCGGCCAGGATTGCTACGGTATCGCTCATTACGCTGTCCTCGAATTTTAGCGAACTCTTAGGGCGCCCCGGCCCTTGCACCATGGGGCCCATTAGCGCTTCGTGAGAAGCTTTTGCAACATCCGTGCCCATGCGAATTTGGCTGCAGCGCAGCATTTCTGGCGGTTAATGACGCTGAGTCTCCGATGTCTTCCGTTGTCAAATTTTGGCACCGGTGTCATTTTTGGGGGGCTCTCAATTCGCGCCTCCAATTCAGGCAGCTAGGGCTGACCAGAATGGCACATTAATCCCTTCGATTTCCGGGCAAGCGGGCAGGATGGGCGTGGGGGAAGGAGAGGCCGCCTTCCCTTAAAAGATAACCTGTATGGGTGTTAACTCCGTAGGCAGACGAAGGCGGGCGGTAGTGGCGGGCGGGCGCCCCCTCGATTGCCCGCGGGCGGCGCCTTCTGTAAACCGGGGCGGCATGAAACCGCTCAATCCAGACTTCGCCGGCCTCGGCACCACGATCTTCACCACCATGTCTGCCCTCGCGGCGGAGCATGGCGCCATCAATCTGGGGCAGGGCTTCCCCGACGAGGACGGCCCGGCGGATATAAGGGAGGCGGCTGCGCGGGCAGTGATCGAGGGGCCGAACCAGTATCCGCCGATGACCGGCCTTCCGGCCCTGCGCCAGGCGGTGGCCGATCATGACCGGCGCTTCTATGGCCTTGCCTATGACGCGCGCGATGAGACCTTGGTAACCTCCGGCGCCACCGAGGCGCTTGCCGCATGCCTGATGGCAATGCTCGCGCCGGGCGATGAGGTGGTCGTGTTCGAGCCTCTGTATGACAGCTATCTGCCGATCATCCGCCAGTGCGGCGCGGTCCCGCGCATCGTGCGGCTGGAGGCGCCCGGCTGGAACGTCCCGCAAGGCGCGCTCGCCGCCGCTTTCAGCCCGGCGACAAAGCTGGTGCTGCTGAACACGCCGATGAACCCCACCGGCAAGCTGTTCGCCGGAGAGGAGCTTTCCGCCATCGCGCGCCTCGCCCTTGCGCACGATGCTTATGTTCTCTGCGATGAGGTGTACGAACATCTTGTGTTTGACGGCGCCGCCCATCACCCCATCGCCGCGCTGCCAGAGATGCGCGCGCGCACCCTCCGCATCGGCTCGGCGGGCAAGACCTTCTCCCTGACCGGCTGGAAGGTCGGCTATGTCAGCGGCCCGCGGGAGCTGATCGCCACCGTCGCGAAAGTTCACCAGTTCCTTACCTTCACAACCCCGCCGGGTCTGCAGGCGGCGGTGGCCTATGCGCTGGGCAAGGAGGATGCCTATTATGCCAGCCTCGCTGCGTCTCTGCAGGCAAAGCGCGACCGGCTGGCAGCCGGGCTGGCCAGCGTGGGGTTCACCGTGCTGCCGGCGCAGGGCACTTACTTCCTCACGGTACTGACGGATGGCGCCGGACCGTCCTTTGCCACCGATGTGGACTACGCACGCTGGCTGACGGTGGAAGTGGGCGTGGCTGCCGTCCCGTGCAGCGCCTTCTATGCCGGGGATAATCCGCCGCAGAACATGATCCGCTTCTGCTTCTGCAAGAAGGATGAAGTGCTCGATGCGGCGATCGCGCGGCTCGCCGAAAGGCTGCCTCAGTCAGGCTGATAGCGCAGGGCCCAGGTCACGGTGAACACGCCGTCCTCATTGATCCCGCGCACGGGCAGGCTGAGCGGCTCGGCCCATTCCAGCCCCAGGGTGGCGTACTTCTTGTAGGAAATGCGCGTGCCGATACCGGCAGAACTGAGATCGAATGTCTGTCCGCCAGCGCCCAGCAGACTGCCATCGGCATAATCGGCAAACAGATAGACTTCGCTGCGGGCAAAGGAACCCTCATCCAGCGGCCGCCAGGCTGGCTCCAGCGAGACCACATAGCCCTTGTCGAAGCTGATAAGCCCGTTGCTGAAGCCCCGGCCGTATTCGATGCCGCCGATCATCAGCCGCTCATTGGCGGGCAGAATGTCGTCGGTCCATTGTCCCGAGGCTTTCAGGCGGAGGAAGAGGTCTTCCCCGATCGCCTGAACGAAGCTGCCGGTTGCGTTTGCCTTGGTGAAGGCCGTATCCGATCCGGCCACGGACGAACGGGCATCACCAACGTCCAGCCCCTGCGCCACAATGAGATTGAGGCTGGCAGACCGTTTGGGCGCTACCCATGTTCCGCGTGCCCCAAAGCGCGCTGCGGTGATGTTTTCGTCGGCAATCACCGATCCCAGCGCCGAATTGCTGCTCTCAATATGGTCGATGGAGGCGTTGACCGTCAGGTCCCGGGTGAAGTTCAGCAGCACAGGATAGGCAAGTCCCGCCGTCAGGAAAGTGGCGTCGCCCTCAATGGGTATGGAGGTGGGCCGGGTCTCCTGATACGCGCCGGCGGCAGACAGGGTCAGGCCATCGGTGCCGATCGGCGTGGTATATTGCAGGCTGGCAGAGCGGGACTGGCGCCCGTCCGGCGTGAAAGAAAGGCGGCCGCGCAGGGCATCTCCCGCACGCAGCTTGCTGTAGAGGAAACCGGATGCGCTGAAACGACCGGAATCGACCAGCCGCGATTCGCGGCTGTCATAGCCCACCGCAAAGCCGTCCTTCTTGTCTTCCACATCCAGCACAAGGATCACCGCGCCAGGTTCGCGCGCGGTGCGAAGACCTGGGGTTACCTTCACGCCTTCCTCGCGCCGCGCCAGGGTCATGCCCCGCTCGAAACTTTCGCGGGTGGCGGGCTTTTCCGTAAGGAGCGGGCGCAGATACCCCCGCAACTGACGGCGCTCGCTGATTTCGTCATCCGTCCGTGTAATGATTTCAGAAACATGGCCTTCGGCGATCAGCACGTCGACCACGCCGTCCGACAGATCCTGCGCTGGAATGGCCAGGGTGAAGAGGGCTACATTGGATTTCTTGTAGGCGGCGCTCATGGCCGCTGCCATTTCTTTCAGTGTTTGCGTATCGGCTGGCCGCCCCAGGAAGGGCTGGGTGGCCTCTGCCACAATGGCGGGCACATCGGTGCCCTTGAACTGGACGCCGCGAATTGGCACGGCGGAGGCCGTTGCCACAGATGCGGCAACATCCACCACGCCGCGCTCAGGCGCTTCTGCCGTATCCGGATCAATAACGGGCGTTTCGGGGCGGGAGCCCGGATTGAGGCGTTCGTCCGGCGTAGCCTGAGGGGCGGCCAGGGCTGCCGGTGAGTAAAGGGAGGAAAGCGCCACGCTCAATAGCAGGGTGTGTGAAAATCGAACGTGGCGCTTTCTCATATGGTCTTCTTCTTTCGTTGTGTCCGTAGGCTAATTTGCACCACCGCCCAGCAGCCCGCCGAGAAGTCCCGTCGTGCCGGAAAGGATAGGGGTGAGGGGTGTTTCAGGGACGTCTCCGCCGCTGGTCAGCAGATCCTGCACCGGCGCAGTCAGGCCGGAGAGAAGGCCGCTATCGACAGTGCCGCCCTCCAGCAGGCTGGTGACTTCGGTAAGGCTCGTCTCACCCAGCAGGTCGTTCACCCCGCCCGTCAGCGGGCCAAGGTCCACGCTGGCCACAGAGCCGAGCACCAGAGCTGTATCCGTGCTGGTCGACAGATCCGCACTCAGCAGAGTGCCGTCCGACGCAACCCCGATTTCGGCAAGCGTGCCGGACTGCTGGTCTGGGGACAGGAGGCTGACGCCGATCAGCGAGCCGGCGCTCTCGTCGCCGGCAAGGGTGCCGCCGCCAAGGCTGGCCGTCAGGACCGGGGAGACCGCAGAGGTGACCCCATCGACAAGCGGAGCGCCGTCAGTGCCGAAGCTTTCCAGCGCGCCGCCCAGATTGGTCACCGTCTGGGTTACAGCGCCGGTTACACTAGCAAGCTCAGTGGGAAGGTTTGTTTCGCCAAGGGCTGCGTCGAGGTTGGTGCCGGTCGCTGATATGATCGATCCGGCGGACGTGCTGACATCGGAGACGACCGGGATACTGGTGGAGGTGTCGCCGAGGTTGGCCAGCAGGCCGGTGCCGCCGATACCACTCGGGCCAACCAGGCCGCCGGTGGCGATCAGACCGGTGTCGCCCAGGGCGAAGTTGCCGCCGGGTTCACCTTGCGGGCCGGTGGGGCCAGCCGGGCCTTGAGGACCGGCAGGGCCTGCGGGACCGGGTGGGCCCTGAACACCTGGACCACCGTTTTGTCCATCCGAGCCGTCCGAGCCGTTGCCGCCATCTGATCCGTCGCCGCCGTTCGAGCCACCGGGGCCGACGGTGCCGATGCTGGCATAGCGGGTATGGCCATTGGATTCGCAGGCAGCCAGAGCGGCGATGGCAACCAGCGCGATTGCTGTCATGGGTAGTTTGGGCATTGATCACTCCTCCGTGAATCGACACGCTGGCCCAACCGGAGGCTAAAAAATTGGCAATGCCTCGGGTGCCAACAATGCTATCTTGGAGAGAATGTGATTTCCTAAACGTCGTCAGTTTTTTCGCGATTTTAGCGTTTTGTTTTACCAAACGGCGGGATTTTGCGGCGCAGTAATGGAAAAAACAACATAAAAACAGGGATAAAAAGGCATTTCTGGAGAATTGAATGCTGCGCCGGAAATAGCCGTTCAAAATTGGATGGTTTTGTAAGTTGCGCGCCCAGCGCGTCAATTTCTGGCTGTCGCGTTAGGTATTACACGCCGGCGAGCCCTTGGGCCTTCAGCCAGTCCCTGACCGGGCTTGTCAGTGGGCCGGGCAGGGCATCGAGCGCAAACCATCCCCAGCCGCCATGCTTCTCCGGCTCCATCACTTCGGGCGCTCCCGAGACAATCCGGGCAGCGTAAACCGGCGCCACCCAATGGCGGCCATCGCCGGCATCAATCGTTTCGGCGATACAGGCCAGGCCGGTGATCTCGATCACGATCCCCAGTTCCTCCTGGATCTCCCGCCGGGCGGTGTCCTCAGCGCGTTCACCAAAGTCGATCTTGCCGCCGGGCAATCCCCAGGCGCCCGCCTCGGGCTGGCGAAGGCGCTGGATAAGCAGCAGCCTGCCCTCGGCATCCACTATGGCGGCGCCGCAACCGGCCTCGACGGGTTTTGTCATTTGCCTGTGTCCTGATCTGTCCGAAAATGTCCGCGCTCTGTCACGGATTAGGGCGGTTCCGGCAACAAAAAAGACACCCGGAGCCGGGGTTTGTCCCGGTCCGGGTGTCTGAGCCTCATTTCAGGGGTACGAGGCGAAGAGATCAGTTGGTGGCAAGCGCGCCCACGACGAGGCCAATGATGGCGCCGGTTGCCACAGAGGCGAGAATGGCATCGCCCCTGTCATTGTCGCGCACCCAGTGATAGCCGCTCGGCGGGGCATAGAGGCCATACCGGTCATACTCGGTGATGTAGACGGTGCGCGGGGCATAACCGTAATAGCTGCCCACATTGTAGCGGGGCGCATATCCCCGATAATAGTGAGGCCCGTAGGTGTAGCCATAGGTGACCGTTACCGAAGACCGCGGCGGCGGCACATAGCGAACCGGTGGGCTGTAATGATAATGCGGCTTGGAGCTGTGGCGGTAGTGATACTTGTGATCATGCTTGTGGCCGCGGCTGCGGTCGTAACCGCGATCATGTCCCCGGTCATAGCCGCGTTCGTATCCGCGCTTGCCTTTGCCGCCACGGTCGCGGTCGGCATAGGCCATGGGCGCAACCAGAAGGCTGGCTGCAGTGGTTGCCGCAATGAGGCGCGTAAAGGATTTGCTGAGGCGCATGGCGCTGCTCCATCTTACGGTTTCGGGCCGCCGGCTCAGGGGCCGGGCAATCCGGGAGGCTGGGACATCCAGCATTGCAGGTTGATTTGTGCGGGCGATTGCCTGAACTCCCGCTGAACACTTGCTTCAGGAATCATGTCATGGCGGAATTCGGCGATCTGCGGGTGTCTGAGGCCATTACCGTCCCGGCTTGGGAACTCAGCGAATCTTTCGTGCGCGCCTCAGGCCCGGGCGGGCAGCATGTGAACAAGGTATCGAGCGCGGTGCAGCTGACCTGGCAGGTGCAGGCCTCCTCGCTGCCGGCGGGCCTGAAGGCGCGGTTTGAAAAGCTCTATGCCAACCGTATCACCGCCGATGGCCGCCTGATCCTGGAAGCGAGCGAGCATCGCAGCCAGGTGCAGAACCGCACGGCTGCACGCCAGCGTCTTGCCGAGATGATCCTGAAAGCCTCCATCCCGCCCAAGCGCCGGGTGGCCACCAAGCCGACCGCCGGCAGCGTGCGTCGGCGCATCGCCGCCAAGAAGCGCCGCAGCGAGGTCAAATCCCTGCGCGGTAATGTGCCGGGTGAGGAATAGGGGCCTTTCCTGCGAGGGGCGATATCCGGTAGACCCTGCTGAGCAGCATTTTTGTTCGAGTTCGGGATTTGAAGACCATGCATCTTGAGAAGCGCGTTCTGATTACGGGCGGGGCCGGCTTTATCGGCTCGTTCCTCTGCGAGCGGCTTCTGGAGGCGGGCGCCACCGTGCTCTGCGTCGATAATTTCTTCACCGGCACCCGGATGAACGTGTCCCATCTGATCGGCCATCCGCGCTTCGAGCTGATGCGGCATGACGTGTGCTTCCCGCTCTATGTCGAGGTCGACGAGATCTACAACATGGCCTGCCCGGCAAGCCCGGTGCATTATCAGTTTGACCCGGTGCAGACCACCAAGACCAGCGTTCACGGCGCCATCAACATGCTGGGGCTGGCCAAGCGGGTGAAGGCCAAGATCCTGCAGGCCTCCACATCGGAAGTGTATGGCGATCCTGTCATTCATCCGCAGCCGGAAGAATACTGGGGCAATGTGAACCCGATCGGGCCGCGCTCCTGCTATGATGAAGGCAAGCGCTGCGCCGAGACGTTGTTCTTCGATTATTACCGGCAGCACGCGTTGCGGATCAAGGTGGCCCGCATCTTCAACACCTATGGTCCGCGGATGCATCCCAATGACGGGCGGGTTGTCTCCAACTTCATTGTCCAGGCGCTGAAGGGGGAAGAGATCACCCTCTATGGCGATGGCTCGCAGACGCGCAGCTTCTGTTATGTGGACGATCTTGTGCGCGGTCTTATCAGCCTGATGGAGACGCCCGACAGCGTGACCGGGCCGATCAACATCGGTAATCCCAGCGAATTCACCATCCGTCAGCTGGCGGAGAATGTGATCGACCTGACGGGCTCGAAATCGAAACTCGTTTTCCGCCCGCTGCCGCAGGACGATCCCCGGCAGCGCCAGCCCGACATCACCAAGGCCCGCGATCTTCTGAAATGGGAGCCATCCGTCGAGTTGCGCGATGGCCTGTCAAAGACCATCGCCTATTTCGATGCGCTGCTGGCAGACCGGAATATGAAGGTCTGATCAGCCCGCGATTTCAGCGCGGATGACTTCATCGATCCGGGGAAGGTTTGCCCCTTCGATAGCCTGATCGCCGATGAAATAGCCCGGCGTGCCATTCACATTGAGCTTGCGGCCGAGAGCCTGCATGTCGGCGAGCTGTTTCTTCACGCCGTCGGATTTCATGTCGGCGCGCATCCGCTGCACATCGATGCCCAGCTGCATGGCCAGTTCATCGATCTTCTTTTCCGTCAGATCGTCATTGGATTTGAGCGCCATCAGGGCAAGGTGCATGTCGATGTATTTTCCCTGTCGGCCGGAGGCGAGCGCGGCGAGGGCGGCGGTTTCACTGATGCCGCCGAAGATCGGGTATTCCTTGAACACGACGCGGACATTGCCGTCATAGGTCTTCGGCAGATTGGCCGTCCATTCCGCCGAGCGTTTGCAGTAACCGCACCGGTAGTCGAAGAACTCAACCACGGTGACGGGCGCGTCCGCGTCGCCGACGAAATAGTCCGCGCTGTCATTGTAGAGGGCGCTGGCATTGTCCGAAATGGCTGCCTTGGCCGCGCTGGCCTGGGCCTGACGGTCCTTCTCGGTCAGGGCGATCAGCGCTTTCTCGATGATCTCGGGATTGGCGAGAATGTACTCTTCCACGATCTTTTCCACTTCCGCCCTGTCGGTCGTGCCGCCGCCCTGCGCGCAGGCTGGCAGCAGCGCGAGGCCCGCAAAGCCGAGGGCGAGAAAAGGAGAAAGACGAAGCGTACGGTTCATTTCGGGAATCCCTGATTTAGCTGGCCGGACTATAGGCACGCCGCCGGGCGCGTCCACCCGTCCTCACAGAGGGTTTATCAGCCGCGCCCTCAGGGGCGCTGACGCGAGAAATCGCCAAATGGCATGTCGCGGTTGCTGGTTTCGATGGACAGGCGCTGGCCACGGTTCTGGCGCTGGTAGAATTCCCGGTTCTCCGGATTGTTCGGATCGGTGATCAGGAGAATGTCGTCAGCCCGGCGATAGTTGGGCGTGCCACGCTCCAGCTGGTCTACGGCGCGGTGGGCAAAGCTGTTGGCCCGCACGATATCGCCCACCCAATAGGCGGACTCGGCAGTGGCCAGCTGCGCTTCGGGGCGGCGGCCCTGCTTCTCCATCGTGATTGCCAGCTGCGCCCAGGCAAAGGCGTTGTCCGGCTCCGCGATGAGCGCATCGCGCAGCGCCACTTCAGCCAGCTGCACATCGCCCTCATCATCCCGCGCGTTGAGGGAGCGGGCATAGTTGATCAGCAGCAGGGGTTGGCCGGGCTTCAGCTCCAGGGAGCGTTTGTGCGGCTCGACCGAGTCAGCAACCCGTCCGCTCTCGAACAGGATCTGGCCCTTGAGTTCGTGGAAGTAAGGGTTTTCGGGCTCCTCGGCGAGGAGCGAGTCGATATCGCGCATGGCGGACTGGATATCGGCAGCGCGGTAAGCAGAGATCGCTCTGGCATAACGGGCAGGCTTGCTGGTGTCGGTTGCCGGATAATCACGCCGCACTTTCACCGGGGAGTCGAGGAAGCCGACCAGCTTGGCCCGGAGCATCTGGTATTGCTGCAATTCCCGGTCCGTAGGCGGAACGTCCATCAGGCCGGTGGCTTCAGCCAGGGCGCGGGTTGTGCGGATACGGTCGGACGCCAGCGGGTGGGCGCGGAAATACGGATAGCGGCGCGCTTCCGACATCACTTCCTGATAGCGGAAGTTCTCGAAGAATTCGACGATACCGGCGGGGGATTGCCCCAGCGTGGCAAGGTATTTGACGGCGTGGGCATCCGCAGACGCTTCTTCGGGGCGGGTGTGCGTGAAGAAGTTGATGGCAGCGAACTGCTGCGAGCTGCCGATCAGGGCCGCGCCTGCGCCGCCTTCGCCCGCCGCAATGGCGAGCAGGCCAAGGCCGATCGACAGGAGGGCCGGGCGCATGGCAACGCCCGCCGCACGCGAGCGCGAGACAGTATGGCCGCAGGCGATGTGGCAGGTTTCGTGGGCGATGACGCCCTTGATCTGGCCGGGTGTTTCGGCCGCGATCATCAGGCCGGTATGGATGTGGATGCGCTGGCCGTTGGCGACAAAGGCGTTCAGCGAGGGGTCGTTGATGATGTAGATGCCGACATCCTCGGGAACGAGGCCGGAGACTTCCAAAATCGGGTCGGTCCATTCGCGGATGGTTTCCTCGATCTCGGCATCGCGGATCAGGCTCTGGGCTGACGCGCTGAAGGCCATGATCGCCGTTGCGGCGACCGCGGTTGCGATCCGGATGACTTTGTGTGCCACGAAGCGGCTCCTGTGGTCATTGCAATGACCATGTTAGATTAGGACTTTGCCGCGCGTATGGCGAGGTGCCCCTTGCGGTCTAACTGATTTGTCAGACTTTGCCTGACGCGAAAGTGAACGTGAGGGCCGGATCGAGGCGGACCCCGGTTTCCGTTCCCTGGACAATTCCGGACATCGGCGGGACAAGCGCGGTCAGTTTCAGGCCCTTGAGGTCCAGCGTCAGGCGCGTCAGCGGCCCGGTCATGCGGGCAGAGAGGATAGTGGCGCGGATCGGCGAAGCCGGGTCGATGCAGACGCCTTCCGGCCGCACCAGGATCAGCGCGCCGGGATCCTGTCCATTGAGAAGGCCGGCCGGCGCGGTGCCGGCTGGAAAACGGTTCAGGGGGCCAAGGGCGCCTGCCACGGCGGCGCTGACGGGGCGGGTGTAGATCTCGCTGGCCGCGCCTTCCTGCAACAGCTTACCCTGGCTCAAGATCGCAATGCGGTCTGCATGTTCCAGGGCTTCGGCGGGATCATGCGTGACCAGCAGGGCGGGGATACCGGCGGCGCGAATGGCGTCGAGGGCGGCGTCGCGCACGCTGTCGCGCAGGCTGGGGTCGAGGCCCGAGAACGGCTCATCCATCAGGATGGCGGCAGGCTCCGGCGCCAGAGCGCGGGCGATGGCAACGCGCTGCTGCTCGCCGCCGGAAAGCTCATGCGGATAGGCATTGGCGCGCGGCTCAAGGCCGAGGCGGGCGAGCCAGGCCTGCGCGCGGGCCGCAGCCTCAGCCTTGGGCAGATGCTTCAGGCCGAAGGCGACATTGCGCGCCGCGGTGAGGTGGGGAAAGAGGGCAAAATCCTGGAAAATCAGGCCAATGCGGCGTTTTTCGGCGGGCACCGTGCGGCCGGGCGCAGAGAGAATTTCCTCGCCGAGGCGGATTTCGCCTTCATCTACGCCTTCAAGACCTGACAGCAGGCGCAGCAGAGTAGACTTGCCAGCGCCGGAGCCGCCGAGCAGCGCGGTGATCTGGCCTGGGGGCAGGCTGAGGCTGACGCCATCGACAACCGCACGGTCGCCATAGCGGCGGGTTACCCCATGAGCAGAAAGAGGCGCGCTCATTGATCCTCACCGGGGCGGGAGCGGGAAAGCTGCCAGGAGAGGAGGATCACCGGCACAAGACCCGCTGCCGTAATCAGCAAAGCCGGCAGCGCGGCAGCGGCAAGGCGTTCGTCGCTGGCATAGGCATAGGCGCGCACGGACAGGGTATCCCAGTTGAAGGGCCGCAACATCAGGGTGGCCGGCAGTTCTTTCAAGGCCTCAACGAAAAGGATGAGGGCGGCGACCGCTGCCCCGGAAAGGGCGATGGGAAGGTCAACCTCGAAGGCCTGGCGGGTGGGGCTGGCGCCGAGGCTGCGGGCGGCATTGGAGAGAGAGGCGGGCGCGCGGGCAAGGGCGGCGGCCATCGGTTCGGTTCCGGCAGCGGTGAAGCGGGAGGCATAGACCCAGGTGAGGGCAAGAAGGGCCACGCCGCCAGAGAGGGTAACCGGGAAAAGCGCAATGATTGCAAGGGCCCCGAGCGCAAGAACAGCGCCGGGGATGGAGTAGCCGGAGACAGCGCTGGCGCGGGCAAAAAGAGCTGCCGGGCCTTTGGCGCGGGCGGCCAGTACGATCATCAGGGCGAGGACAAAGGCGAAGATCGCGCCAGCGCCAGCCAGCATCACCGAGTTTACCAGGGCGTCCCAGATGGGCGCTGCGCGGGTGCCCGTCTCGATACTTCTCCAGACAAGGCGGCCCACCGGCAGGCCAAACGCGATCAGAAACAGGACAAAACAGGACAGGCTGGCCCCAAGAGCGGGCAGGCCGGTCAATTGCGTGCGCGAGACGTGCCGCCAGCGGATGGAGGAATGCTGGCTGCCCGCGCGGCCCCGCCCCCAGCGCTCGGTGAGGATGAGGACGGCGATCACGCCGATCAGCACGAAGGCCAGCCGGGCAGCGGCGGCGGGCTCGCCAAAGCTTTTCCAGGCGCGGACGATGCCGAAGGTAAGGGTGGGAACGCCCAGGAACTCGGCGGCGCCATAATCGGCTGCCGCCTCCATCAGGGCAAGGGCAAGCCCGGCGGCGATGGCCGGGCGGGCGGCGGGCAGGGCAACCGCCCAGAAGCTGCGCCCGGGGCTGGCGCCGAGGCTGCGGGCCGCCTCAAGGGCGCAGACCGACTGGGACACGAACGCCGAGCGCGCGGTGAGATACACGTAGGGATAGAGAGTGCAGGCCAGGACGAAAGCGAGGCCCGGCAGGGAGCTGATGTCCGGAAACCAGTAGTCGCGCGCCGACCAGCCGGTTACGTCGCGCAGGGCGGACTGGAGCGGGCCGCCCACCCCGGCAAGGTCTGCCCAGGCATAGGCGAGCACATAGCCCGGCGCGGCCAGCGGCAGGATCAGCAGCCATTCGAACACGGCCCGGCCCGGAAAGCGGAACATGGTGACCAGCCAGGCGGCCGGCACGGCAAACAGCAGGCAGAGCGCGCCGGTGAGCGCAAGCACGCTGATTGTGCCGCCCAGATAGCGCAGCAGCAGCGTCTCGCGGATATGCGTCCAGGTGGGGCCGCCGCCGTCAAACAGGCCGGCCAGCAGCACCATGATCACAGGCACCGCAATGACGATGCCGGCGACGAGCGCCGGCACCTGTCTTGAGATCGGAATGGCGGTGGCCTGTGTCAGTTCCAGCCCGCGCGATCAAAGATCGCCTGCGCCTCTGCCTGATGCGTGCCCAGCTCCGTGAGGGGGAAGTCGCTTTCCTCGAAGCCGGTCACCTGTTCGAGGCCGGCCGGAACTGTAGCACCGGCAACAATGGGGAAGTCCTTGTTCTCGGTGGTCAGCAGCTCCTGGCCCTTGGGGGTGGCGAGGTATTCGATGAACTGGATGGCAAGATCCGGGGATGGCGCGTTGGCGGCAACCGCAGCAGCGACGACGTTCACATGGGTGCCATTGCCGTTCTGATCAGGGAAGGAGAGCTGGGTCTTGGCCGTCTTCAGCCGCTCTTCCGGCGTGCCGGTGGCAAGGCGCACCCAGTAGTAGTGGTTGACGAGGGCAACCGCGCATTCGCCGGCAGCGACTGCTTCAATCTGGGCGGTGTCGCCGCCCTGCGGCTTGCGGGCGAAGTTTGCGACGACGCCTTTTGCCCATTCTTCTGCGGCTTCAGGACCGTTGCGGCCGATAAGCTCGCCCATCAGGGAGAGGTTGTAGATATTGGTGGACGATCGCACGCAGACTTCGCCTTTCAGGCGCGGATCGGCGAGATCGGCATAGGTGGCAACTTCATCGGCCGAAACGACCTGGGGATCATAAACGATGATGCGGTAGCGTTTGGTGAGGCCGAACCAATGGCCGTCTTTTTCACGCAGCTGGGCGGGAATGGCGGCGGAGAGTTTTTCGGAAGTGACGCCCTGCGTGAAGCCAGCTTCCTGGAAGCGGTAAAGCGCGCCGGCATCCGACGCGATGATAACATCCGCAGGAGAGCGCGAGCCCTCGGCCCTCATCGTTTCCAGAAGTTCGGGCGCGCCGGATTCGCGGACATTCACGCGTATGCCGGTCTCAGCCTCGAAGGCGGCGTACATCGCTTTGTCGGAATCATAGTGACGCGCGGAATAGACATTGATCGTGCCGTTGAGGCCGGCCGCCGGTGCGGCGGTTTCTTCGACGGCGGCGGGCGTTTCCGGCGCGCTTGGCGCATCCGGATTGCCGCAAGCCGCAAGGGCGAGCGCCAGACCGGCAACGGCGAGAATACGTTTCATATCAGGTTCCTTAAGAGCTGGCGGGACCAAACCATGTTTGAGAATGAATCGCAACTCTGTGATGTCGCGACGTTTTGCCCAAATATTGCACAGACCGCCCATGATCCCTGCTGTTTCCGGAAGTTACAGGGAACCAACGGGGCAATGGCAGAGTTTTTGCAGTTGCGAAAACACTTCAGGCTTCTGGTACAGTCTGTTAATAGACTGGTAACGAATAGACGGGTGGTGGAATGACGGATGTCATCGTCGACTTCGATATAGCGTCTTCGGACGAAGATCTGCGCCTTGCTGCTCTGATCGACGCGTTCGTGGAAAAGCAGGATGCGATGGGGCAGTGGGATGCCGCATCGTTGGAACTGATGGTGCGCACGGGTTTTGGCCCGGCGGGCGAGCGCCTGAAACAGCTGATTTTCCAGAGCCGTGAAGCGGCCGAAGCCTTCTGCAATTTCTGGATGACCGAGACCGGGCTTCAGGTCGCCCACTTTCCGTACTGACACTGCGCGCCTAAAAGGCCCCCATGATCAGGGCCGGTTCGCGTAATTCTTCCTCTCAGCCACGGGTCGCCATCATTGGCGCGGGCATTATTGGCCTCAGCCTTGCGTTCGAGCTGGCGTTTCGCCGTGGCACACAGGTTACCCTTTTTGACACGCGGGCATGCGGGCGCGGCGCAAGCTGGGCTGCGGCCGGCATGATTGCCCCGGCCTTCGAGGCGGCGGCTGAGGCGGGCGTTCACCCCCGGCTGTTCGATCTTTGCCTTGAGAGCGCAAACTTGTGGCCGGACTTCGCCGCCGAGATTGAGCGCGCCTCTGGCCTGCCGTCCGGTTTTGAGCCTGCCCCGGCGCTGGCCGTGGCGATGGAGGCAGGCGAGGCGGCGCATCTGGCGGCAATCGGGCGGGTACTCGCCGCGCGCGGGGTGGCGCACAGGGCGCTCAGTGGCGAAGACGTTCGCAGGCTTGAACCCGCCCTTTCCGGTGAGGTTCTGGGCGGGCTGGAGCTTGAGACCGATACCCGCGTGGACAATCGCCGGACGGTGACCGCGCTGCTGGCGGCCCTCATGGCCAATCCGCGTGTGAGCTTTGTGGACGGGCCTGCGCCGCTCAGATCCAGCGGCGGACGCATTGTGCTGGAGGGGCATGACCCCGTGATCGCGGCGGCGGGGTGGGAAACGTCTGTCATCAAGGTGGAGGAGCAGGGCGCGCTCTACAGCCTGGTGAATTGGGACACGGCGCTGGACGATATAGATTGCCATGGCGGGCAGATGCTGTCGGTGGCAGCCGGAGAGGGCGCGCCGCAGCGCGTGGTGCGTGCGGGGCATGTGTATCTGGTGCCGCGTGGCGGGCAGGTGGTGATCGGGGCGACGATGGAAACCGGCCGGGTGATCGATACGCCGGAAGACGAGGTGATCGAGGCGCTGCGGGCCGAGGGCGTGAAACTCTGCCCGGCGCTCGCGGGTGCGCTGGTGACCGAGCGGTGGGCCGGTGTGCGCCCCGGAACGCCCGATCACGCGCCCTTCATCGGGGAGACTGCGGCGCCGGGCGTCTATGTGGCGGCAGGGCATTACCGGAATGGCATCCTGCTGGCACCGGTGACGGCGCAGATCATTGCCGATCAGATTCTCGGGCAGGACGCGGGCGCGCTTGCCGCTACGTTCACCCCGCGCCGGGCCTGTTCCGCGACGGCCTGACGCTGGACGTGCCTGCCCGCGCGCCTTAAGTCTCGGCGCCAAAGGGAGCTTACGCCATGCATGTGATCCAGCCGATGACCGAAGATCAGGCCGCCATCCGCGACGCGGTGGCCAAGACGCTGGAGCCGTTTGACGACGCCTATTGGGCCAAGACCGACGAAACGGGCGAATGGCCGGAAGCTTTCTGCGATGCGATGGCCAAGGGCGGTTGGCTCGGCATTGCGTTTCCCGAAGAATATGGCGGGGCCGGCCTGGGGCTCACCGAAGCGGCGCTGATGATGCAGACGGTGACCCGCACAGGTGCAGGCTTTTCGGGCGCCTCGGCGATCCACCTCAACATCTTCGGGCCCAAGCCGCTGGAGAAGTTTGGTAACCCGGAGCTCAAGCGCGAGAACCTCCCGAAGATCATCTCCGGCGAAGAAAAGATGTGCTTTGCCGTGACCGAGCCGAACTCGGGCCTCGACACGTCCAGCCTGGAGACCAAGGCCGAGCGGACCAACAAGGGCTATGTGATCAATGGCCGGAAGATCTGGACGACGGGTGCTCAGCGTGCGGACAAAATCCTGATCATCGCGCGCACCACGCCGAAAGACCAGTGCGCCAAGCCCTATATGGGCCTCTCCCTGTTCTATACCGATCTGGATCGCGGCAAGATCGACGCCAAGCCGATCCCGAAAATGGGCCGCAAGGCGGTGGAGTGCAACGCGCTGTTCATCGACGGGCTGGAAGTCCCCAAGGAACACCTGATCGGTGAGGAAGGCGACGGCTTCAAATACCTGCTGCAGGGCCTCAACCCGGAGCGCGTGCTGTTTGCGGTGGAGTCCGTTGGCCTCGGCTTTGCGGCGCTGGAGCGGGCGACGCGCTATGCCAATGAGCGCGTCGTGTTCGGCCGGCCAATCGGCCAAAACCAGGGCATTGCTCATCCCCTCGCCAAGTCGTGGGCGGAGCTTTCAGCCGCAGAGCTGCTCGCCTACAAGGCGGCGGCGCTTTATGATGCGGGCGCTGATTGTGGCGCGGAAGCCAACGCGGCGAAATATCTGGGTACGGAGGCTGGCTTCACCGCCTGTGAAACCGCCGTGCTGACCCATGGCGGCATGGGCTATGCCAAGGAATACCATGTCGAGCGGATGATGCGTGAGGCGATGCTGGCGCGGATTGCGCCGGTCAGCCGCGAGATGATCCTGAATTTCATCTCCGAGCGCGTGCTGGGCCTGCCGAAGAGCTACTGATCTGTAGGCGGACTAAAGGCCATCTGCACCCTTCATCAGCTGGAAGAATTCTTCCTTGCTGTTGGTGCGCGGATAGGGCGTGGCGGGAACCGGTGCGCCGAGGAAGGCGCAGAGTGGCTCCCAGCCATCCTTGGCGGAGTGAATCAGCAGGCGGTTTGCCGGAATTTCGGCCTTTACGGCGGCTTCATGCGCATGGAAGGCGGCGATGACGCTTTCCTTGTCGAAGGTTGGCCCGAGACTGCGGTGAAGGACTTTCAGCACCATGTTGAACCATTCGACCGCTGGCGGCGGCCAGTTGTCGGGCGCGGTCAGCGTGGAGAGGATCGTCTGGGAAATGCTGTCATACCAGCTTTCGGCGGAGCGCGTTGAGAGGATGATTTTGGCCTGCGGATAGGCTGCAGCGAGTTCGCGCCAGAAGGCTGCCGTTGGCCAGTCCACCGCTGCCTTGTAGCCTTTGTAGATCGCCTCAAAGTCAGGCTTTCCGGCTACTGCCGCATTCCAGAGCGGCACCTGGGACGCGCCATTCTCCAGTACCTCTTTCATGTGGTGGCAGGGGCCGAAGCCGATTTCTTCCAATGCCAGTTTGAGAGAGAGCGTGCCTGTGCGGCCAAAGCCTGCGCTGATTACAGAGAGTGTCATTTTGTCCCCCATAGCGCTCTGAACGGCGCTTGTTTCAAGACACTAGCACGGGCGAGCTCTGCGCAAAACGCTCTGGCGATTGACCCGCCCTTTGCGGGCCGGGTAAGCGACAGGCACAGGTTTCAGACAAGGCGCTCCTCCCATGCCGCAGATATTCGTTCCAAAGCGTTTCAATGGCCCGCCGGATACAGCCAATGGTGGCTATGTGGCTGGGCTGATTGCGAGCGAGATGCGCAAGGCCGGCATGGGCGGGGCGATCGAAGTGTCGCTGCGCGCGCCGCCGCCGGTTGAGGCGGCGATGGACCTCGTGATTGCAGACGGGGCCTGTGAGTGCCGCCATGGAGAGACGGTTGTGGGGGCCGCGCGGCGCGTGGAGACGCTAGGCCGTGCGCCGGCCGCGCCATCGCTCGATGTGGCTGCGCAGGGACGGGACAATTTTCCGCCGGCAGCTGATCATGCTTTCCCCCATTGCTTCGTGTGCGGACCAGCACGGAGCGAGGATGGGCTCTGCATCTTCACCGGACGCCCGCATGGCTATGACGGGGTGACCGATGTGTGGACGCCTGAGGCAGATTATGCCGATGCCGAGGGCCTGGTGCGCGAGGAAGTGTTGTGGGCGGCGCTGGATTGCCCCGGAGCGTTTGCCATTGGCTTTCAGGAGCGGCCAATGGTGCTGGGGCGGATCAGGGGCGAGGTGCTGCGCCGGCCCGAGGCAGGCGCGCCGCTGATCGTGGCGGCCTGGCATCTCTATGACGATGGCCGCAAGCATGGCGCGGCGAGCGCGCTGTTCACCGCGGAAGGCGAACTGCTGGCGCAGACTGAACAGCTCTGGATCGAGCTGAAGTAGGGCCGCTTACTTCTTCAGCACAAACCGCGCCACGCCGATGACCCCGGCGAGGATGGAGCCGAGGCCGCCGAGCAGGACGAAGAGCGGGTTGGCCTGATCTGCGAAGGCGATGGCGCGGTTGAGGCCGGAGACCTTCACTGTCACCGTGTCGCGATAGGTGCGCAGGGGCACGACTTCATTTGCGTCCACCGCGAAGATCTCGAAGGTGAGGTCATGGTCGCCAGCGCTGAGCGCGGTGACCGACCAGCGCCAGGTATTCTCCGTCAGCGGAGAAAGCGACTGAACGGGCGGCGAAGTCGGTACGATGGTGAAGGCGGCGCCGGAGAGGCGGACTTCCACACGGTCTGACACGCGGGCGGTGCCTTCCTCGATCACGCCGCGGCCGGGCAGGGCGTCCACGGCGCTGTCGCCGCCGGTCGCGTCGATGGCGAAGGTAACGTCGAAGGCGCGCTTGTATTCGGCTGAGGCGGGCGTCTCATGCGCGACGGGCACGGTCTTCAGCGTATCGATGAAGGATTCGGAGACGGCGGCGGTGACGTTGGGATCGTCGATGTCCACCGCTTCGGGTGGCGCGGGAGCGGCGGCCTCTTCGCCCGCCGAGGGCTCGGCCCGCATCGCGCGCGCCATGGGGGCGCTATCTGCCGGGCCTTCCTCGACCATCGGCTGGAAATTGAAGACGTCATCGGTAACCGGCGCCGATTCGATGCTGGCTTCCGGTTCTGCCGGAGAAGCTGCCGGGGGCGTTTCGTCCTGGACGGGCGGCGGCGGCGCTGGTGCAGGCGCCTCAGCGAGGGGGATATCCTGCGGGGCCGCTGTGATCGCCGGGGCAGCGTCCTTCGGGAAGTAACGCTCCATCAGGGCGGCGCCCCCGAGACCAGCCGCCGCCAGCCCGGCAATAACCAGAAGGATGGAAATCAAGCGCATCATGCCGGCGTCTCCCCGATCGCGTTGCGGAGCAGTGTAACAGAGTCAGGTGGCAGGGAAACTGCCCCGGCTAGCCTCATAGAAGGCAATTGCGGCAGCATTGGACACGTTGAGGCTTTCCATTTCCGCCGCAATCGGGATGCGGGCAAGCTCGGCGCAGGCTTTGGCTACGGCGGGGCGCAGGCCGGGCCCTTCGGCGCCCAGGACGATGGCAACCTTTGCCGCCCCTTTGACCGCCTGATCGAGCGGGCGGGCGCTTTCGCCGGCAAGCCCAACCGTGTGGAAACCGGCCTCGCCGAGTTCTTCCAGGGCGCGGGCAATGTTCACAGCGCGGATTTCGGTGACGCTTTCAATCGCCCCGGCAGCGCTTTTGGCGACGACCCCTGTGATCGGCGGGGCGTTGCGGGTTTGCAGGACCAGGCCGGTGAAGCCGAACGCGGCGGCCGAGCGGAAGATTGCGCCGAGATTATGCGGGTCTGAAACCTGGTCGAGCACGGCAATGCGCGTGGCGCCCGCAGCAATCACGTCCTCCAGCACGGCCTCTTCCAGCGGGTCGGCCCGCAGGGCGATGCCCTGGTGCACTGCGCCGGGGGGCAGGCGCTGATCGATTTCCTTGGCGGTGACGATCTGCGGGGAAAGCCGTCCTGCCGGGAGTTTCTGGGCGGCGTTTTCGGTGGCCAGCAGCGTGTGGAAACGCCGGGCGGGGTTGGCCAGGGCCGCCATCACGGCATGGGTGCCCCACAGCCAGACGGGGCCGCCTTCTTCCTCGCGGCGGGAAAACCGTTGAGTTTCCGGGCGGTCGGGGCGAGTTGCCACATCTGTGTTCTGACGCCGTTTTGGGTGGTTGCGCCGCATGATGTTCGTCCTTATAAGGCCGCTTCCAGCGTAGAGCCGGGGCGGGAAACCGCCCTTGTGAAGCGACTGCGCGGCGGCGTCAAATGGCGTATGTCGCGGGGGCCCGTGGAGGGATGGGAGAGTGGTTAAATCCATCAGACTGTAAATCTGACCGCCTAGCGTACGCTGGTTCGAATCCAGCTCCCTCCACCACCCCCGCGCCGCCGGCCGCTTGCCGGAATGGGGTTTTTTCCTACAGAGACTTTTCCTTTGCCAGGGCCGGGGCAGACCGCGTCTCCGCAGGCTGATACGCGGCATTGGCCGTTGGCGCCGGGGATTTGCACCACCTGCGGGTCAACCAGTCATAGGCAGGCTTTTCGATTGCGTGGTGAGCGACGATCGCCAGCAGGATCGACAAGCCCCAGGCAAACAACAGGCCCGGCACGTAGTCCTGCGGCCAGAAGCCTGTCTCTTTCATGATCTTCAGCACGATCATGTGCCCGATATACATCGCGAAAGAGATTTCCCCGAGGAAGCGAAATTGCCGGGCAATGCCCGTCCAGAAAGTGCCCGGGCTGGCGAGCAGTAGGATGACGGCCCCGTAGAGCGGCAGATAAAGGAAATCCGTCTTGTAGGGGCTCGGCAAGGAGAGCGTTGCCACGAACAGGAGCAGGAGAACGCCGACACCGAGTGTCCGCAGCCGCGATTCGTGTTCGAACCAGTCCCTGTGCGCGGCGAATATCCGATAAGCGAGGATGCCCATCGGCATGGTGATGAAGCCGCGCAGCAAGCCGATATTGAGAAAGCCGAATACGTTGGAAACCTGCTTGTTCAGACTGTCGACCGTGAAGAAAAGGATAGCCGCGCTGATCAGGCCGAGGGCGGCAAGCAACAGGGTGTTCCAGCGGCGGTTCGGTATCGCCAGGATCACGACGGCGAGCGCCAGATTGACGATCAGCTCCACTGACAATGACCAGGAGGGATAATTGAAGGCGTTCGTGTGCCAGTCGCCGAAACCGGCATTGTGAAGCAGCAGGACGTTGAGCAGCAGACCGAGCTCGTTGATGGCATCTCCGCTGAGATACATCACCAAAACAAAGCAGAAGAGGGAAGCCAGATGCAGCGGCCAGAGCCGGAAGGCGCGCTTCTTGGTGAACTCCCAGATATCGAAGCTAGGCCTGTCGTAAAAAGCATATGCCAGCACGAAACCGGAGAGCAGGAAGAACACGTCCACGACCAGATAGCCGCGCGAACTCGTGATCAGGCCGCCCCGGTCGGGCCAAAGCTCAAAATGGTAATGGCCGTAAATCACCAGCAGGGCGCCGATGCCGCGCAGGGCATCAAGCATGATAAACCTTGGGCCCCGAGTGGGGAGGCGGGATTTCGCCAAATGGCCTGTCAGCGCCGGTGGAGGCAGTTTGGTAAACAAAGAAAATTCCCAGATGGCCGGCTTGCCTGATTGTAGAGCAAGACACGTGCCACTCGCGGGGAGCGAAAGAAGCGGTGAAAAATGTGCAGGCTGAGCTTGTTTGGCGGCTCAATCGCTCATATTACCAAGCGCTCGGAAGCGGGCGGGTATAGCATAATGGTAATGCACCAGCCTTCCAAGCTGTGTATGTCGGTTCGATTCCGTCTACCCGCTCCAGCCCGTTTCCCCTGATCGCCTGACAAATCGCGCCCTTGGGCGAGGCCGCCGGATGAACGGGCGCTCTTCGGCGCGTTTCGCCCTATGCAAATGCAGGTGTGCGCTTTAGGGCGCGGGGGATTTGCCGGGCGCTTGTTGCCGTTGGGCGACCCCCGGAAGGCGAATTGAATCAATGCCCAGCATTTCCTCCCCCGTTCGGTTTACCGGACGGGTTTTACATTGCGCTTTCGGTCTGTTCCGGCTTTCTAGGGAATAAGCGCAACAGTTTCAGGACACCGCATGCTCGCTCCGCTCCTCGAGAGTTCGGTCTTCCAGATCAGTTTCGTTCTGGTCCTTGTTGTCTTTGTATTTTTCGGTTTCATCCGGGAGAAGATACCGGCCGATGTGGTCGCCCTGATCGCGATGGGCGCGCTGATGCTGACGGGTATCCTGTCCGTCAACGAGACGATTGCGGTCTTCTCCAATTCGGCGCCGATTACAGTCGCGGCGATGTTCATCCTGTCGGCGGCGCTCGAGCGAACCGGGGTCATCGACTATGTGGGGCGCGCCGTCGTCAGGCTGGCGAACGGCGGGTCACCTGCCATCGCCGTCGTGGTGATGATGGCGGCTGTCATCTTTCTCTCGGCCTTCATCAACAACACGCCGGTTGTGATCATCCTGATCCCTGTCGCCATTCGCCTCGCCAAGGCGATCAATATTACCCCCTCCAAGCTGCTGATGCCGCTGTCGTTCGCGGCCATCTTCGGCGGCACCACGACACTGATCGGCACCTCGACCAATATTCTGGTCGATGGCGTTTCCCAGAACCAGGGTATGGCGCCCTTCGGGATGTTCGAGATTACGCTGGCCGGGATGATCTTTGCGGCCGTGGGGGTCACTTATACTTCTGTGCTCGGTCCCTTCCTGCTGCCCAAGCGCGAGACGCTGGCGGCGATGCTGCCCGATCAGAAGGAACGCCGCTTCATCGCGCAGATCCTGATCCCGCTGAATTCTGACCTGATCGGCAAGACGATCGCCGAGACCGGGTTCACGGCGGAAAAGGGGTTCACCGTGATCGACGTGTTCCGGGAGGGCGTGTCGCTGCGGGCGGATCTGAAGAAAATCGTGCTGCAGGCGGGCGACCGGATCGTGCTGCGCTCGCCGGTTTCGGAAATGCTCACCCTCAAGGAGGCGGGCAGTATCGCGATTGGAACGCAGGGCGGGAAACAGGCTTCCTTCGAGCCGGTGCAGACCACCGAGACGGTGATCATGGAAGGCGTGATCGGCCCCCATTCGCGCCTCATCGGGCGGCGCCTGGCCGGCCTTGGCCTCGCCCGCCTCTATGGCGTTTATGTGCTCGCTATTCACCGGCGCGGTGAGAACATGGCTTCCCAAATCAACGAGCTGCGCTTTGAAGTGGGCGACACCGTTCTGCTGGAGGGCCCGCCGCGCGGCATGCGCGAGATGTTTGACGAGGGCCTGCTGAACAACCTCACCGAAAGCTCCGACCGGGCCATCCGGCGCGACAAGGCGCCGGTGGCGATTGCCGCCGTGCTGATGGTGATGGGCCTGGCTGCCATCGAGTTGATGCCGATTGCCGGCCTTGCCCTGATTGCCGCCACGGCTGTGGTGGCTTTCGGCTGTCTTGATCATCAGGAAGCCTACCGGTCGATCCAGTGGGATATCCTGATGCTGATCTTCGGCATGCTGGCGCTCGGCACGGCGATGGACAAGACCGGGGCAGCGGCTGTGGTGGTCGGTCTGCTCTCGCAGGTCGCGGGAGGGGCAGGGCCCCTTATTCTCTTGATCATCGTCTACGCCTTCACCTCCATGGTCACGGAGATCATGAGCAACAATGCGGCGGCGATCCTGATCACACCGCTGGCGATTGGGCTTGCCCACGGCCTGGGCGTCGACCCGCGCCCTTTCATCGTGGCGGTCATGTTTGCCGCAAGCGCCAGTTTTGCCACCCCCATCGGATACCAGACGAATACGCTGGTTTACCGGGCGGGGGGGTATGCGTTCATGGATTTTGTCAGGTTCGGCTTGCCTCTGAATCTGATCTTTGTGGCGGTTGCCGCGATCGTGATCCCGATTTTCTGGCCGCTCGTGCCGGTCACACCACAGGGGTGATGCTCTCCTTTTGTGCAGCAAAAGCGCCTGTTTGCATGATTTTCGGGCGGGTTTGGCCGCAAGTGAGCGCCTAAGAGAAGGGCGTTGAGTGCTGCAAAATACGGCGTAAGGATACGTCGATGGCTGAAACTCCACGGTTTTTCAACGAGATGGACGGCAGCGGTGAAAAACCCCGCGCTCCCTATGCACGTTATTGCGATTGGTTTGCCGACGAACCTCCCGAGCGTCTCCGCCGGAAGGCACGCGAGGCGGAGACGTTCTTCCGCCGGACCGGCATTACCTTCAACGTCTATGGTGCCGCCGATGCGGACGAGCGGCTGATCCCGTTCGACGTCGTGCCCCGGATCATTTCCGGCAAGGAATGGGCGCGGCTGACCAAAGGCATCGAGCAGCGGGTGCGGGCTATCAACGCCTTCCTGCACGACATCTATCACCGCCAGGAAATTCTGCGCGCCGGGCGTATTCCGGTGGATCTGATCCAGAACAATGACGCCTTCCTGCCGAAGATGATCGGCGTGGTGCCCCCGGCCAAGGTTTATACTCATATTGTCGGCGTTGACCTGGTGCGCACCAGCGAGAACGAGTTTTTCGTTCTGGAGGATAATGCCCGCACACCGTCGGGCGTTTCCTACATGCTGGAGAACCGGGAAACGATGCTCCACATGTTTCCGGAGCTGTTCACCAAAATCCGTGTGCGCCCCGTCAGCGACTATCCTAAATCCCTGCGCCGCTCCCTGGCGGCCTGCGCGCCGGCGGCCTGCACGGGCCGTCCCGTGGTGGCGGTGCTGACGCCCGGCATCCACAACTCGGCCTACTACGAACACGCCTTCCTGGCTGACCAGATGGGCGCCGAACTGGTGGAGGGGCATGACCTGCGCGTGGTCGATGGGCGGATCGCGATGCGCACCACGCTCGGCTACACGCCTATCGATGTGCTCTATCGCCGGGTGGATGATGATTATCTCGATCCCCTGAACTTCCGGCCCGACTCAATGCTGGGCGTGCCGGGGATTCTCGATGTCTACCGCGCCGGCGGTATCACCATCGCCAATGCGCCGGGCACCGGAATTGCCGACGACAAGGCGATCTATTCCTACATGCCTGACATTGTTCAGTTCTATACCGGCGAGAAGCCGATCCTGAAGAATGTGCCGACCTGGCGCTGCTCTGAGCCCTCATCCCTGGCCTATGTGCTTGAGCATCTGCACGAACTCGTCGTGAAGGAGGTGCATGGATCGGGCGGGTACGGAATGCTGGTGGGGCCGGCCGCGTCGAAGAAGGAAATCGAAGCCTTCCGCGCCAAGCTGCAGGCGCGTCCATCCGCCTATATTGCCCAGCCCACACTGGCGCTTTCCACCGTGCCGATCCTCACGCGAGCGGGCCTTGCGCCGCGCCATGTGGACTTGCGGCCTTTCGTGCTCGTCTCGCCCGATGGCATCGAGATCACCCCCGGGGGCCTGACGCGCGTGGCGCTGAAGAAGGGCTCCCTGGTCGTGAACTCCAGCCAGGGCGGCGGCACGAAAGACACCTGGGTTCTGGAGGAATAGGCGATGCTTGGGAAAACCGCAGGCGGCCTCTTCTGGATGTTCCGTTATCTGGAGCGGAGCGAGAATACCGCGCGTCTCGTCGACGCCGGCTTCCGCATGGCGCTCACCCGTTCTGATCATGCCGAGGACGAATGGGCCTCGATCATTGATACCGCCTCCGCCCGCCATGATTTCCTGGCTGCCGGCGGAAAATTCGATGGCCAGAGCGTCGTCAATTTCCTGCTGCGGGATCCGGGCAATCCGTCTTCGGTCATCTCTGTAACCGAGGCGGCGCGGAACAATGCCCGCCTGGTGCGCACGGCGCTGACGCGGGAAGTGTGGGAGGCGGTCAACGAATCCTGGATCGTGCTCAAGGATGTCCTGGCGCGGCCCATCAAGGAAACGGAGCTGCCCGAGGTTCTGGGGATCATCCGCAAGCAGAGTTCACTTGTGCGCGGCGCGACGGTCGGCACCATGCTGCGCAATGACATCTACAACTTCGCGCGGGTTGGCACATTTGTGGAGCGGGCGGACAACATCGCGCGTATTCTGGACGTGAAATATTATGTGCTGCTGCCATCGGTGACGCTGGTGGGGTCCACGCTGGACAATGTGCAGTGGGAGACGATCCTGCGCTCGGCCTCGGCTGAGCGGGCATTCCGCTGGCTGTATGGCGGAGAGGCGCGCGCCAGCACGATTGCCGACTTCCTGATCCTTGACCGGCGGATGCCGCGCTCGCTGCTGTATTGCCTGCGCAAGATTGCCGGAAACCTGGGACATCTGTGTTCGGACTACAACACCCGCGCGCCGAGCCTCGACATGGCGCTGTCGATGCGGGATGATCTTGAGGATCGCAGTATCGAACGCATCATGGATAGCGGCCTGCATGAATTTCTGCTGGCCTTCATTCAGAACAACAACGCGCTCGCCCATCAGGTCGAGCAGGACTTCCGCTTCTACAACTGAGGACAGGAACATGCTTCTCAGGATCCTGCACAAGACGCGCTCAGTGTATGATAATCCGGTCGGCTACGGCCTGCTGCAGCTTCGCATGACACCCAAGCCGCGCCCGAACCAGCAGGTGTTAAACTGGAAGACCGTCATCGAAGGCGGAAAGGTCGAGGCGGAGTTTGATGATCAGCATGCAAACCGTGTGCATCTCGTCAGCATGGAGGCGGGGCATTCGGAACTGACGATCACCTGTGAAGGCGAGGTCGAAGTGCGTGATACGGCCGGGGTGGTCGGGCCGCATACCGGTTTTGCCCCGCTCTGGCTGTTCCGTCGCGCGACGCCGCTGACCCGGCCCGGGCCGCACATCCGCAGGCTCGCCAAGGCTGTTCCCGATGCCAGCGGCGGCGATGTTCCCCGCCTGCATGCGCTGGCCGAGATTGTGCGCGGCGCGGTGCGCTATGAAACCGGCCGCACGGACCCGGACACGAAGGCCGAGGAGGCGGTCGAGGCTGGCCATGGCGTATGTCAGGATCATGCGCACATCTTCATTTCGGCGGCGCGCCTGCTGGGCTATCCGGCGCGCTATGCGGGCGGCTATCTGATGATGAATGACCGCGTGGAGCAGGAGGCGGGCCATGCCTGGGCAGAGGTGCATGTGGAGGGGCTTGGCTGGGTCGGGTTTGATGTCTCCAACGCCATCTCGCCGGATGACCGCTATGTTCGCGTGGCGACAGGTCTTGACTATGCCGAGACCGCTCCTGTTTCAGGTATGCGCTTCGGTGAGGCCACCGAATCGATGAATGTCCTGATCCAGGTACAACAACAATAAGAAGGCGCTGAAAGCGGCTCACCCATGACGTATTGTGTCGGAATGAAGCTCGATCGCGGACTGGTCTTCATGTCGGACACCCGCACCAATGCGGGCGTCGACAATGTTTCCAAGTTCCGCAAGCTGTTTACCTGGTCCAAGCCCGGCGAGCGTGCGCTGGTGTTGATGACGGCAGGCAACCTTGCCACCACCCAGTCAGTAGTCAGCATTCTGGAGGAGCGCACCAAGGCGCCTTCGGAGCGGCGCCCCTCGATTCTCGAACTGCCGACAATGTTCCAGATCGCGCGGCTGGTCGGGGAAACATTGCGGGAGGTGATCCAATCCAACGCGGCCACCGGGCAGAAGGCTGATTCCACCTTTAACTCGACCATGATCCTCGGCGGCCAGATCAAGGGCGTCGAGCCGCGGCTGTTCCTCATCTATCCGGAAGGCAATTTCATCGAGGCGAGCGACGACACGCCCTTCTTCCAGATTGGTGAGACCAAATATGGCCGGCCCATTCTGGTACGCGCCTATGACCCGGCGATGGAGGTGGAAGAAGCCGTGAAGCTGCTGATGGTGTCGTTCGATTCCACGATCAAGGCGAATCTCTCGGTGGGCCTGCCGCTGGATCTGCAGATCGTCGAGAACGACACGCTACAGCTTGGCGCCTCCAAACGGATCGAGGCAGATGATCCCTATTTCGCGCAGATATCCAGCGGATGGGGCGAGGCACTGAAAAAAGCGTTCGACTCCTTGCCCCCATTCAAGTTTTGACAGGAGGCGCGGTCGCATATCCAGCGGCCGGCCCAGTCAGATATGAGAACAGGGAGCCCTTGCATGAAGGTCATTCTCGCCGCCATCACCACCGTGAGCTGTCTCGCCTTGCCGGCGATTGCCGAAGAAGGCACGTGGAAAGGCGAAGGCTCTTTCAGCGCCGGTCTGAACACGGGCAACACGGAGACAAGTGATCTCGGTATTGGCCTCAAAATCAGCCACGAGACGCAAGCCTGGCGCAATGGCGTGGAATTCATCGCCGATTATGGCACGAAGAATGGCAGTCAGACCAAGAACCGGCTGTTTTTCGCAGGCCAATCGGACCGCACACTGAATGATCGCCTTTTTGGCTTTGCCCGCCTGTCGCACGAGATTGACGAGTTTTCCGCCTTCGATAGCCGCTCATTTCTCGGAGGCGGTCTGGGCTGGCAGGTGCTCGAGGGCGGCGCGGCCACCTGGTCGCTTGAGGGTGGCCCCGGTGTGAAATTTGACCGGTTGAAAGCATCCACCACAGGCATTCCGCCAGAAACGGTGCCAGCGAACTGGGAAGAGTCTTTCTCGTTCATCGCCGCGTCGAAATTCGGATACACCTTCAATGACGCTGTGAAATTCGGGAACAACACGAACCTGCTCTACGCCGATACTTCCACCCAGATCGGCAACAAGACTACGCTGACCGCGCTCTTGACCAAGAGCCTCTCGGCCCGGTTCTCGTTTGAAGTGCGCCACGACACAAACCCGCAGCCGCGCTTTGAAGCGACCGACACGGCGACGCGCTTTTCCATCGTCTATGCGTTTGGGGGTTAGTCCGGCGCGCTGAAAACGATGGCGGCATTACCGAAGGCTTCGCGGTAGCGCGCCAGCCTTTCGGCGCTGATCGTCCGTAGACCCATGATCGGTTCCATCACGATGAACGTGTCTCCGTCATACCCCGAGACCAGGACATAGTGATTGAGGAGATTTCTGCCGGTCTTCTCCGACAGCCAGGCGGCCCGCGATGTGATGAAATTTGCCGGAAAACCAAGGACCGGCACATTTGCGCCGGGCAATTGCCAAGTCTGGACATAGATGGATGGCACCTGCACCGGAACCAGAACGGGCCGGCCCGCTTCCAGTTCTGCCTTCAGCCCGCCAGCGGGCAGGCGCACGGCGCTGCTGACAAGATTCTGGGATTGGGCGAGGGCCTGTAATTCGGCCATCGAATAGCCCGCCTTGGTATCAGCCGGGGGATGGGCGAGAAAAATGTCATTGCCAGCAACCGTGGCAGGACCACGCCAGTAATTCACGACGCTTGCAAGGGCATGCGCCCCGCAGGCCGCGCCATCTATCTGCTGGTCATGCTGGACCGGCAGCAGCAACGTTTCGGGCGGTGAAACAGCGCCGCCGAACATCTCGAAACTGTTGTTCGATGTCCGGCTGGCAAAGCTGGCCGGATCTGGATTGGGTTGCGTGGCGCAGGCGCTGAGCGTCAGCGACATGGCCGCAAACAGCGCCTGCGCTTTCATTTACAGAACGGAGGCCACAACGATGACGATCGCCACGAGGCCGACAATGGCGAGGAAGTTGTTGGTCGACATGCCGCCCGTATATTCGGCTGCTTCTTCCGGCGACATCACCTGAACTTCATAGCCCTGCTGTTGGTAGGACTGGACGGTCGCGATCTGATCGTCGGACAGGCCGTAGCGCTGCAGGTCATTGGCGCTGAAAGTCTGGGCTTCAACGCTGCGGAAAGGCGACGGAGCTTCCTGCGCAAACGCAGCTGCAGGAGCAGCGAGCGACAGAGCCAGGCTCACGGCAATAGCGGTCGGAACGCGGAGTTTCATGGGCAATCCTCTTCTATTTTAATTGAGCAACACCCGGGCTACCCGGCCACCTCCGGTGCGGGAGGTAAGGGGCACCGGCGGTTGCGAGCCCGAAACAATCCGGGTCAGCCGATCAACGCAGGGGCCGGGGAGTTGTTCCCTACTGTCTGGTTATTTTCGGATTTTTATCGATCTGGCTCAGGCAGTCACATGCCGGCGGTTTCCCGGTCAAACCGCGAAATGTTTGGAGAGCTTCAGGCCCTGGCCCTGATAGTTCGAGCCTTGGCCCCCATAAAGGTGCCGGGGCTTTTCCGTCATGGGCTCATAGATCAGCTTGGCGACCGGCTGGCCATGCTCAAGGATGAACGGCACGTCGCGGGAGCGCACTTCCAGCACGGCGCGGCTGCCGCCTTTGTTGGTGCCGAAGCCCGGATCGAAGAAGCCCGCATAATGCGCGCGGAACTCGCCCAGCTCCGGCGCGATGGGCGCCATTTCGGCGGCCTCATTTGCGGGCACCTTCACGGTCTCGCGGCTAACGAGAATGTAGAACTCTTCGGGATTGAGCACGATGCGGCCATTCTGCGGATAGACCGGTTCCCAGAACTGGCTGACCTCATGGGCGCCAAGTCCGCGCAGATCGACCACGCCGGAATGGGCCTTGGCGCGGTAGCCGGCCGGCTCTCCCGCCGGGGGCTCAAGGTCAATCGACACGACCTTCTCGCGCAGCGTTTCAGGCTTCTTCTTCTTGAAGCGCAGCTGGGCGAGGCGGTCTCCGGGGCGCACCTTGATCGGGAAGGTGCGCGGGCTGACCTCCAGATAGAGCGGGCCGGAATAGCCCATCGGCACTTCATCGAACGCCTTGCCTTTGTTGGTGACAAGGCGGGTGAACACGTCAATCCGGCCGGTGGAGCTTTTGGGATTGGCCCGCGCCGAGAGGCCAGCGGGCAGGCGCAGGGACTCCTGCAGCGGGACCAGATAGACACAGCCGGTTTCCAGCACCGCGCCTTCCTGGGTGAGGTCGATCCGGTGAAGGTGGATGCCGGGCTCCTGCAGCATCTCGGCAACGGTGCGATCCTTGCCGGGCAGGAAGCTGGCCCGCAGGCGATAGGCGTCCACCGCCAGGCGCAGATCGAGGCTGGCGGGCTGAATCTGCCCCGATTCCGGCGCTTCATCGCACCGGATCGCCCCGCTTTTCAGCAGGTCTTCAATCTCGAAGTCGGGAATAACCCCGCTAATATCAGCCATCACTTGCACCCTGTTGGGCTCAGGCATAAGACCCGCTGCTGGAAACACAAGGATCAGAGCCATGGCCGATGCATCGGGCAACGACAAGAAGGGCTGGAAGCCCGCCACCCAGGCGGTGCGCGGCGGCCTGATGCGTTCCCAGCATGGCGAGATTTCCGAAGCGCTCTACCTGACCTCCGGTTACGCCTACGACTCGGCCGAACAGGCGATGCGCCGCATGGCCGGGGACGAGGAAGGCTTCGTCTATTCCCGCTATGGCAGCCCGACCAACGAGATGCTGCAGCAGCGCCTCTGCCTGATCGAAGGCGCCGAGGCCTGCCGGGTGACCGGATCGGGCATGGGCGCCATTTCCTCCGCCATTCTGGCGCCGCTCAAGGCCGGCGACCGGGTGGTGGCAGCCACAGCGCTGTTCGGTTCCTGCCGCTGGATCATCGCCAATCAGATGCCGAAGTTCGGCATCGAGACGGTGTTCGTGGACGGGGCGGATCTTGATGCCTGGAAGCGCGAAATCGACAAGGGCTGTCAGCTGGTGCTGATCGAGAGCCCGGCGAACCCGCTGCTCGACGGGGTAGACATTGAGGCGGTGGCGAAGCTTGCCAAGGCCGCTGGCGCGCTGCTGGTAGTGGACAATGTGTTCGCAACGCCGGTGCTGCAGCGCCCGCTGGAGCTGGGCGCCGATGTGGTCGCCTATTCGGCCACCAAGCATATGGACGGGCAGGGCAGGGTTCTGCTGGGCGCGATCCTGACAGACGCCAAGCGGGTGAGCGACGTCTACGATCCGTGGCTGCGCCATATGGGGCCTGCGGCGTCGCCGTTTAATGCCTGGGTAGTGCTGAAAGGTCTTGAGACGATGCAGCTGCGCGTCGAGGCGCAGAGCCGGACGGCGGCGCGCCTGGCCGACGCGCTGGCAGCGCATCCGGCGGTCAATGCCGTGCGCTATCCCCACCGCCAGGACCATCCTCATTATGAGGTGCACAAGAAGCAGATGAAGATGGGGGGCACGCTGCTGGCCCTGTCGCTGAAGGGCGGGCAGGACGCGGCGTTCCGTTTCCTGAACGGGCTGAGCCTGGTCGATATCTGCAACAATCTGGGCGACACCAAATCGCTGGCCTGCCACCCGTCGACCACGACCCACCGGGCGCTGAGCGATGCCGAGCAGGCGGCGATGGGGCTGGACCGCAGCTGGATCAGATTGTCTGTCGGGCTGGAAGATGGCGACGATCTGGAAGCCGATCTCCTTGCCGCCCTTAACAGCTTGTGAACCTATGCCGGGGAAGGCTTGGTCCATGGCAAGACGCCCCGCTCCTCCGCAATATGAGGCCATCACTGATGGCGTCCGCATCCGTGTGCGGCCGAAATTCCTGCACGACGAATCCGAGCCCGCGCGGGCGAAATTCATGTGGCAGTATACGGTGGAAGTGGAGAATGAGAGCGACCGGACCTGGACCATCATCCGCCGTCACTGGCGCATTGTGGACTCGGCGGGGCGGCTGCAGGCGGTCGATGGCGAGGGCGTGATCGGCCAGACTCCCACGGTCGGGCCGGGTCAGCGCTTCAGCTATACATCCGGCGCGCCGCTGGCCACGCCATCGGGCATGATGACCGGCACTTACGACCTTGTGGACGATGAGGGCGAAGAGATGGTGGCGCGGATCCCGGCCTTCTCGCTCGACAGCCCGTATGACACCTCCCGCCCCAGCTGAGGCGGGGATGTGCTGCCGGGGCTAACGCCAGGCTTCCGGGCGGCCGGGCATCTGTTCGCCAAGTTTCAGAACCCTGAAATTGCGGCCCATCATGTCTTCGGTGAACAGCAGGCTGAGGTCGGCGGGGGCCAGCAGGCCCTGCCAGGCTTCGAGCTGTGCCGGCGCGGATTCGGCGAAGAGAACGGTTGAGCCGGTCTGGTCCACAACGATGGCGCCATATTCCTGCAGCGCGCGGGCGATGACTTTGGCAGCGGGCGTGAGGTTCGTGTTCTCTATATCATAGGCCGGGTCTAGCTGGATGCGGGCCCCCATCGGCAGGCCGACAAGATTAGGCTCGGCGCCTTCGGGGGCTTCCAGCGCCATGCTGGCGGGCGAGACGAAGCTGCCGGTACGCGGCGCGGGGTAGGCAATGGCAAGGGCATGATCGATGCGGCCCGCCTTGATCTCGTCAATCCGGATCAGGCCTGCAATCAGCGGAACGCCCGAGGGGCGCGGGGAGGCCGACAGGTTGGCGTCCGACGCCGTCATCCAGGGGGCGGCAACGCCTGTACCTGTCAGGTCCACTTCGGCGCCGAAGGAGGTGCCCCAGTAACCTGTTTCCGGGTCTTGAGCGCCCTGCTTCATTTCCCAGGCACGGCCGGCGGCAGGGTCGATCATGGCGAGATAGGCGGTGCTGCCTTCGGGGCCGGGAGGCACAGCGAACGCCGGCGCAGGAATGCGCGTGCCCGGCTCGAAGCCGCGTCCGTAATAGCCTTCAAAGTAAGGGAAAACCTTCTTCTTCGGCGTCTTGGCGGAGTCGATATAGTAGGTCGCTACCGAATAGAGCGGCATGTTGATGGCCAGCGAGCTGTGGCTGGCGAAATCTTCGATCAGGACTTCGGAGAGCGGGTCGATCGTCGCATCCGCGGGGATTTTGGTGTTCCAGGGGCTGTCTGCCGAGAAGGGGCGCCAGCCTGCAGGCGCCTCCGCAGCGGCAGCGATCTCAGCGGGCGTTGGCGCGGCGGCGGGCGCCGATTTTGTATCAAATCCGGTCTGCGCGCAGGCTGCAACGGCCAGAACCGACAGCGCGACAGCAAGTTTGGAGCCTGATTTCAGCATGTTTCCCTCCTGGGGACAGGTATCTTCCCGTCGGCAGGCAAGAAACAGGCCAATTAAGAAGCCGGGCCCCGCGAGAGACCCGGCTTTAAGGTTAATCAGCGGCAAGGGCGCGCCGGGTTCAGAGAACGTCCAGCATCTCCGCAACGAGGGGGTGGCGGACCACATCTGCCGCCTCCAGCCGGATGACCGAGGCGCCAGACAGGGCTTCCAGCTTGTCTGCGGCTTTGGCCAGGCCGGAGAATTCGGGCAGCAGGTCCGACTGGTTCGGATCGCCGGTGATGACCATGGTGGAGTGCCAGCCAAGGCGTGTCAGCAGCATCTTGAGCTGGGTGTAGGTGCAGTTCTGCGCCTCGTCGATGACGATGAAGGCATTGTTGAGCGTGCGTCCGCGCATAAAGCCGATGGGCGCAATCTCGATCACGCCTTCCGACAGCATGTGCTTGAGCTGCGCCGGGGAGAGCCGGTCTGACAGGGCATCGTAAAGCGGGCGCAGATAGGGGGCGAGCTTGTCTTCCATGCCGCCGGGCAGGAAGCCGATCTGTTCGCCCGCCTCAACCGCCGGGCGGGAGAGCACGATCTTGGAAACGCGCCCCTTCTGCAGGGCTTCAACGGCTTTGCAGATGGCCAGGTAGGTTTTGCCGGTGCCGGCGGGCCCCAGGGCGCAGACCAGGGCATGGCTGTCCATAGCCGCCATAAGCTGGGCCTGGTTTTCCGAGCGGGGCTTGACGGTTTTCTGATACCGCTGGGTGCGGTCCTGCTGGGGCGAAAGATTGGTCACCGGATGGGCATCGTCAGGGTGCCAGCCGCGCCCGCCTTCTATGGCGTGGAGATGGGCGCCCTTGCTGCGTGCCGGCTCGTCGAACCAGGCTGACGAGCGCACTTCCGAAGCGGCTTTCAGGCGTTTGGCAGGATTGCGTTTACCCATGGGAGGCCTCCTTGCTTGCAGGCATGAAAAAAGCCGCTGGCAGGAATGCGCAGCGGCCCGGTGAAGAGAAGGAAGAGAGAGGCCCCAGCCTTGCAGGCGGCGAGCCCGTATCCGGAAGGGGCGCTTCCGGTGGTGAGGTGAAAATGGGCACCAAGCGAGCCATTGCCTCTCCGAATCTGAGATGACTATACACTACCAGTATTAGCCGACGGTTAAGTGACATTCCGCGAGCGTAACGATTTGCGGGCAGGAGGAGATTGATATGGCCATTTTCGAACTGGATGGGGTGGCGCCGCAATTGCCGGGCGAGGGCAAGTTCTGGATTGCCGAAAGCGCCGAAGTGATGGGCAATGTGATCCTGAAGGAGAACGCCTCGGTCTGGTATGGCTGTGTCCTCCGCGGGGATAATGACCCTATAATCATTGGAGAAAATTCCAACATTCAGGATCTTTCAGTGATCCATACCGACATCGGCGCGCCGGTGACGATCGGGAAGAATGTCACCATTGGCCACCGGGTGATCCTGCACGGATGCGAAATTGGCGATGACACGCTGATCGGCATGGGATCGACGATCCTCAATCGGGTCAAGATTGGCCGAAATTGCATCATCGGGGCTAATGCCCTGATTCCGGAAGGAAAAGAGATCCCCGACAACTCGCTTGTGATGGGCGCGCCGGGAAAAGTGGTCAAAGATGTATCAGAGGTCCAGCTTCAGGTGATCAGGATGTCCGCGATCCACTATGTCGAGAACTGGCAGCGCCATTCAAAGGGCATCAAGCGTATCGGCTGAGCCGTTTGGCGGACACCTGCAGGACAAATCCGGACACTTTCGGACAGATTTAGAGGTCAGGAGAGGGGCGCGTTCCAGACGGGGCGCACCGCCTCCGCCATGTCTTCCTCAAAACCGACCCAACCGAGCCGGGCCTCACGGGTCTGCAACACGAAGACCTGCGCTGTCTTCGGCAGGGCCTCGGCAAGGGTGGCGCGTACTTCCGAAAGAGAACGGGCCGAGCGCAGGAGGAACGTGCCGGGAATGGGTTGCATATGCTTGCCGAGCGTGTCGAGGCAGGCAGGCAGGTCGCGCCAGAGCGCAGCTTCGGCCGGGGCAGGGGCGCGGGCGGTGATCAGATAGTTGGCCGCTTCAGCCCGGCGGCGGGCGCGTTCAGCAAAAGCCGGGGCCAGCGCTTCGGCAAGCCGGGGCATGTCGCGGATCGGCAGGAAGGGCTGATCATCGCCGCCGGAGATGCGTGAGGCGGCGTGAAGCCGGCCTTCGATGGCAAATTGCTGTATCTGGCCGAGCGTGTAAGGACCGTGAACCTCGCCGCCGGCAAGCACCCGCCAGATGGCGGGGTCTATGCGGGAGAGGTCGATCGGGGCGGCGGCAGCGCTGGCCGGCGCGCCGGGCGCCTGGCCGGTAACCTGTTTCACCCGGCGGCCAAGATCATCTGCCATCAGTTGGAAGCGGCGGGTTTCTGCCCATGGACATAGCGGACGGCGAACTTGTCGCCGGTGACGCGGACAACTTCGCCGACAAGATTGCCGACGGTCACGCGTTCGCCCACGAAGGGTGGCTTGCCGGTGGTTTCAAAGGCAGCGCCGGTGAGGGAGATGTCCGTCACGCTGCACTTGAGCTGACTGCCATCGGCCAGATTTACGATGGCTTCACCGCTGGCGCGGTAGCGGGTTTCGCCCCGCTCTTCCTCAAGACCGAGCTTGTCGCGATTGATCAGCCAGGTGAGACGGTCGGCGAGCTTGTCGCGCTTGTGCGGCGAGGTGTGGAAGCGCACGGCGAAGCCTTCGGGCGAAACGCGCACGACATTGGCCACAACCCGGCCAACCTCGTCGAAATAGCAGACGACCTGCTGATCAAGTCCGGGGCGTTCCGAAGAGACGATGAAGGCGCCATCGCAGGAAATGTCGGCCGTGCTGAGCACATGGTCTTCACTGTCGCCGATCAGGAAACGGCCGGTCAGTTTCAACTCGACCCGCTTGAAGCCACGGCGGTCACGGCGGGAAAGCCGTCCGGACTCAGCGTCCTGGGGATGGGCGAGCGGTCGCGTCATTATCGCTACTTCCTGCTTGGCCGATTGCGCTCACCCCAACGCAATAAAGGCAATATGTCACGTCTGACAGATAGTTCATGATCGTTGACAATTTCTTGCGCACACCCGTGAACAAGATAGTTTACGGCTAACAATGAAGAACGGCCGGCCGCCGGGAGGAAAACAAGATGGACAGCTTCGACTATATTATCGTCGGTGCCGGCAGCGCGGGATGCGTGCTGGCAAACCGCCTCTCTGCAGATCCCACAGTGAAGGTCTGCCTGATCGAGGCGGGGAAAAAAGACACCTCCCTGATGGTAAAGATGCCTGCGGGCGTCGGCGGCCTGATCAAGCAGGCGAACGACCATAACTGGGGTTTCTTCACCGAGCCTCAGCAGTATATGGAAAACCGCCGCCTCTACTGGCCCCGCGGCAAGGGTTGGGGCGGATCGTCCTCCATCAATGGCATGGTCTATATCCGCGGCCATGCGGGCGACTATGATCTCTGGGGCCAGATGGGCCTGAAGGGCTGGAGCTTTGCCGATGTGCTGCCCTATTTCCGCAAGTCGGAAAGCTATGAGGGCGGGGCCAATGATTTCCATGGCGGCAGCGGCCCGCTGAACGTGACCGAGAGCCCGATGTCCGGCCCGGTCTACCAGGCTTTTATCGATGCCGGACGCGAAGCCGGTTATCCGGTTACGGAAGACTTCAACGGCGCCAGCCAGGAAGGCTTTGGCCGCTATCAGCGCACGATTTTCAAAGGCGGGCGCTGGAGCGCATCTTTCGCCTATCTGCGCCCGATCGAAACTCAGCGGCCCAACCTCAAGATCATTTCCACCGGTGTGGTGACGCGCGTGGTGATCGAAAAGGGCAAGGCCGTGGGTGTGGAAGTCGTGGAAGGCAAGGGGCGCATTGCCCGGCAGATCCGCGCTGACCGTGAAGTGATCCTCTCGGCAGGCGCAGTGCAGTCGCCGCAGATCCTGCAGCTGTCCGGCGTGGGCGATCCGGAGGTACTGAAGCGCCATGGCATCGAGACGACGGTGAAATCCACCGGTGTGGGCCGCAACCTTCAGGACCATCTCGACGTGACGGTGATCCATGACATGCCGGTGCCGCTGTCGGCCTATTCGCTGCAGAAGGGCATCAAGAAGCTGGGCGTGGGTCTGCAATATCTCTATAACCAGACTGGTCCGGGGGCGGATAACTTCCTGCAGGCGGGCGCGTTCCTCTCCTCACGGCCGGGCCTTGCGATGCCGGACATTCAGCTGCACCTCGTCAATGCCATCATGATGGACCATGGCAATGCCGGGCCGGAGAAGGATGGCTATACGGTCCACGCCTGCCAGCTGCGTCCGGAAAGCCGGGGCACGGTTATGCTGGCCTCGAACGATCCGTTTGCCCATCCGGCGATCGACCCGAACTATCTCGCTACGGAAGAAGACCGCCGCGTGATGCGCGAGTCGGTGAAGATGGTGCGCGAGGTTTGCCGCCAGAATGCGCTGAAAGCCTATACCGGCGGGGAAATCCTCCCCGGTGCATCGGTGAAGACCGATGCCGAGATCGACGCCTTCATCCGCCAGAAGGGCGAGACGATCTATCACCCGGTCGGCACGGTTTCGATGGGCGCAACCGAAGCAAGCCCGGTCGACGGAGAGCTGCGCGTGCGCGGTGTGGAAGGTTTGCGCGTGGTGGATGCCTCGGTGATGCCGACACTGGTGGGCGGCAACACCAATGCGCCGACCATCATGGTGGCGGAGAAAGCTGCCGACATGATCCTCGGCCGCGCCGCGTTGGCCCGCGAGGAACCCGCGCTGGCGAGGGCCTGAGCTGTCTTTGAAACCGATAGCGTGAAACCTGGCGCGGGACGCGGAGATTATGGGGATCTCGCGTTCCGCCCGGTGATGCGCGCCATTCTGGCGCGCTCAGCCCCCTGACCACCGGCAAGGCCAGGCTTCACGCAGGCTGCCCTTGTGGGCAGAGCCTGTTCTTTTCAGTTCGATGCCACCAAGCGCAGCTTCGGGCCGACGCGGCGGGTATCGGGGGGCACGATCATCGAGACGCGGTGACGGAAGACTGGCTGGCCATTGAGCGCGCCTTCGCTGCCGAGCGTCTGATAAAGGCCGAGCATACGGCTGCGCGTTGCGCCGGTCATACCAGCCGATAGCGGCATGAGGGTGACTTCCAGCTCAGCGCGGGCGCCCGATAGGGTTTCACCGCGCCCGCGGATGACACCCGGGCCGCCATCCAGGCGGATCGCCTCAAGGCAGGCATCGACCATAACGCGGTCCGGACCAGTCCAGAGATCCAGGAAATTATGATTCGACAGGCGGCGCCCGACCAGTGAGGTGACGGCTTCGCCGGCGGTGCGCACAAGCCAGGTGCGATCGTCCATCAGCTCGAGCACGAAGATGCGCTCGATCAGGTCTTCATGTTCGGCCACGTTGGGGCCGGCGGCGGCGTGCACATCCGGCTCGGTCTGCATGCGGCGCCAGGCGTCCAGCAGGACACGGGTGTTCGGGTGGATCGAATGCTCGACCATGTTCTGGATTGCTCCTGGTGTTCCATCGGGCCAAGGGGAGGCCCTTTCCGGCTCCTCAATCGCAATAATTGTTCCAGTTCGCGGGCCGCGGTGTAATTCACGCAGTGGGGGAATAAACGTGCGTGCGAGGGCGGTTTAATACGCTTTAGAGGGAAGAATTGGTGGGGCGGGGCGGGCGGGGGCGAACGCTTGTGCCTCGCGCGCGGCCACCAAGCGTTTCACGCCGGAACACATGCGCCAGGGTTACGCCCGGTGCGCCTGCCGGTTGTCTGTGGGCAGGTCTTGCCTTGCCGCGAATCTGCCGATTACAATCTATTCATAATAATAAGAAACTTTGCTGGCGCCCGCGTTCCCACCGGACAGGGCGATGGCACACACGATCAGCAGAACTCCCAGGAAGGAAACTCCACGTGTCAAAATCTGAAGTGACGCCAGCAGGCCGCAAGGCCCTGAGCGCCGTGCTTTGCCTTGGCGTCGGCCTGACTGCCCTTTCGGCCGCCGCCCCGGCGCTGGCCCAGGAACAGGAAGCCGCCGAAGAAACCCGCACCATGCAGACCGTGACGATCACGGCCACCAAGCGCGAACAGACGCTGCAGGATGTACCAATTGCCGTGTCGGTGGTGGACGATACCACCATTGAGCGGGCGGCCATTGTCGACCTCAACGACCTGCAGTCGATCATTCCGTCGCTGCGCGTTGGCCAGCTGCAGTCTTCGGCCAACACCAACTTCGTGATCCGCGGCTTCGGCAACGGGGCGAACAATGCCGGTATCGAGCCGTCGGTCGGTGTCTTTATTGATGGCGTCTACCGCTCGCGGTCTGCCTCGCAGATTTCCGACCTTCCGAACATCGAGCGCGTGGAAGTGCTGCGCGGGCCGCAATCGACCCTGTTCGGCAAGAACGCCTCGGCAGGCGTGATCTCGGTCGTCACCAAGAAACCGCAATACGAGTTTGGCGGCGTGGTTGATGGCACGATCAGCAATGAGAATGGCTACCGCGCAAACGGCTATGTCACGGGTCCGCTGGCGGAGAACCTCGCCGGCGCCGTGGGCGTCACCTACAACAAGCGTGATGGCTATGTCGAAGATATCGGCACGGGCACCGAGACGAACGAACGCAACCGCTGGGGTATCCGCGGCGACCTGCTGTTCGAACCGGATGTGAACACCTCTTTCCGTCTGATGGCGGACTATGACCAGATCGACGAGCTGTGCTGCGCAGCGGCCAACGTCGTCAACGGACCGACCGGCGCTATCGTGCAGGCCATTGGCGGGCAGATCGTTCCGGAAGATCCCTACAGCTATCGCGTGGCCTACAACCTTCCGTCCACGAACAAGGTCGACAATGGCGGCCTGTCGCTGCAGGCAGACTTCGACTTCGAAAAAGTGCGCCTGACCTCGATTACCGCGTACCGCATGTCGCGCCTGGAGACTAACCAGGATTCCGACTTCACCGGCGCTGACCTGCTGGGCGAGAACTCCAACAAGACCGATATCGATACCTTCACCCAGGAATTCCGCCTGACATCGACCGATGGCGAGCGCCTCGACTGGATGGTCGGCGGTTTCTATTTCGACGAAAAGGTTGATATCCAGAATGCGCTGCTCTACGGGACGGACTACCGCGCCTATGCCAACGCGCTGGCGGGCGGCCTTAACCCCAATACGGGCGTGATCACCGACATTCTGGCGGGCCTTGAAAGCGCGCTGGGGCTTCCGGTGGGCACGACGCTCGCCCAGGCAGGCCAGGGCTTCCGCGACGATGCCGGCCAGGACAACACCGCCTGGTCGCTTTTCGGAACGGTTGACTACCGCCTGACGGACCGCCTGACGGCAACGATTGGCCTCAACTATACTGAAGACAAGAAAGACGCGCGCAACAGCATCCAGGCGACGGACGTGCTCTCCTCGCTGGACTTCGTTGCGATCGGCTTTGCCCAGACGATGGCGGGTTTCGGCGTGAACGCGCAGAACCCGGCGCAGGTGGCTGCTTTCGCGCAGGCCAACCCGGCGGCCTTCGCCGCCATTCAGGCCGCTGTTCAGAACCCGGCACAAAACCCGCTGCTGGCCCTCCAGCCGCTGCAGTTCCTGCCGCCCTTCCTGGGCTTCCCGAACGCCGTGGAAGATGGCCGCTCGAAAGATTCCGCCACGACCTACACGCTGCGCCTCGCGTACGATGTGAACGACAACCTCAACACCTATGTGTCGTATGCCACGGGCTTCAAGGCGACGTCCTGGAACCTGTCGCGCGACTCGCGTCCTTTTGCGTCGGACTTCATCCCCGGTTCGCCGGTGACGAGCCCGCCTTCCTCTCCCATCCGTGACGCAGGCCTTGCCCTACCGAACCTTACGACCGGTTCACGCTATGCCGGGCCGGAAGATTCGACTGTGTTCGAAGTGGGCCTGAAAGGCGTCTATTCCAACGTCGCGTTCAATCTCGCCTATTTCGACCAGACGATTGAAGGCTTCCAGTCGAACGTGTTCACGGGCACGGGCTTCGCGCTGGCGAATGCCGGCAAGCAGTCCAACAAGGGTCTTGAATTCGACGTGACCTGGAACCCGATCAGCAATCTGCAGCTGATGGTGGCCGGGACGCTTCAGGATCCGGTCTATGACAGCTTCCCGAACTCGGCGAGCGGCGACCTGTCCGGAGAAAAGGTCTACGGTATCCCGGAAGTGGCCACCTCCACGGCGGCGACGTATTTCTTCGATGTCGCGGGTTGGGACGCTTATGTCCGCGGGGACTGGCAGTATGAAAGCGCCGTCGACCATTTCGACAGCGACGCCGAACAGGCCGCCTTCGGCGAACAGAAGAAGGTCAGCACCTTCAATGCCTCGACCGGCTTCACCAATGAGTCGGGTCTGGGCGTGACGCTATGGGTGCGTAACGTGTTCAACGACGAATACATCACGACCGCCTTCCCGGCCGTGGCGCAGGCTGGCTCCTATATGGGCTATCCGGTAGCGCCGCGTTCCTATGGTGTGACGCTGCGCAAGACGTTCTGAGACGGCTCCGGCCAGTGTTTCTTATGGAAGCCCCGCCTCGCTGGCGGGGCTTTTCTTTTGGGATCAGGGCTGCCGGGTGGCTCTGAGCGCGAGAATCGCCCCGGCCAGAACGATCACCTCAAAGGCCACGAAGCCGATATACGCGCTGGTGGGGGCGGGGCCGAGCAGCAGGGCAAAGCCGCGCGCGAACACATAGCCGCCCATATATACAATGAGAAACCAGAGCGCGGGCAGCGTCAGGGAGGGGCGAATCGCGCCGCCGGCGCAGAGCAGGGCGGCAGCCAGGCTGACCCCGCCATAGATGCCGCGCAGCTCGTAAGCCCCATTTGGGCCGCTCACAACGACGCCGAGGCTGCCGGCCATGCCGACAGGGTTTGCTAGGGAGGCGGCGCCGAAGAGGGCGAAAAGGGCCGCGACGAGCCCGAGAAACAGCTTCACGTACATAAGAGAAGAACTAGCTTCAGGCGTCGGCGAGGCAAATTTAACGTTCGCGCCTACATGAAAGGACGCGCCGTAGGCCGATTCTGGCCGCGCGAAATGAGGATTTCCGGATGCAACCTGCTGAAAAGCGCCCCCCGATCATCAACGCGCCGCTGCCTTTGACAGTGTTTGCGCTGCTGCTGATCGCGCTTCACGGCGCTCGCGTCTTCGCTCCGCAGGAGCTGGAAATCGCGGCGCTGTATCATGGGGCGCTGTTTCCGGAACGCTTCTGGGGGTGGATCGGCGGTCCCGTTCTGCTGCCCGGCGTGGCGCCGCCCTACGCCGGATGGATGGGCGCGATGGCGCCTTTTATGCTTAGCACCCTGCTGCACGGGGACTGGTTTCACGTTATTCTGAACGCCGTTTTCATGATCGCCATCGGCAAGCCGGTGCTGGAAATGCTCTCGGCTCTGCGCGGTGGATATGGTCCCGGTGCGATCATAATGCTCTTTGTGCTGATCTTCTTTTCCCAGGCGGGAGGCGGGCTGGTTTATCTGTTGCTCAACAATCCATCCGGCCCGATTGCGGTGGGCGCTTCGGGCGGAATCAGTGGTCTGATGGGAGCCTTTTTCCTGATGCGGGAAGGCGCGTCATCGCGGCTTCTGTCTCGCAACTTCCTGACGGTGACCAGTATATTCATCATCGCAAACTTTCTGTTTGCCCTGGTTGGGCCGGCCCTTCTGGGCGCATCGATTGCCTGGGAGGTGCATGCGGGCGGCTATGTTGCTGGGGCGCTTTTTGCCCGTGTGCTGATTTGGAACGCTCTGCGCAAACTCGATATATAGACGGAAACAGGGCATTTAACGCCGATTTCATGGGAGTCGCATCGCGTTCCCGCTTATGGTATCCTTCGTTCAGGTGAGACGGCCTGAAGGCCGCCGCCGCGATGGAGGACCGGAATGATCATTGAACAGATTCTCAACGACAAGGGCCGTGAAGTCATCACGTTGCGGGCCGATGATACCCTGCGCGCAGCGGCGCGCCTGCTGGATGAACGGCGGATCGGGGCAGCCG
>NZ_CP016437.1:2790402-2975402 GCF_003325995.1 Hyphomonas sp. CACIAM 19H1 | reverse complement strand
TTGGGCAACCAGTACTGAGGGGCACAAAACTGGGGGTTGCGACTGTTTATCAAAAACACAGGGCTCTGCGAAATCGCAAGATGACGTATAGGGTCTGACGCCTGCCCGGTGCCGGAAGGTTAAAAGGAGATGTGCAAGCATTGAATTGAAGCCCCGGTGAACGGCGGCCGTAACTATAACGGTCCTAAGGTAGCGAAATTCCTTGTCGGGTAAGTTCCGACCTGCACGAATGGCGTAACGACTTCCCCACTGTCTCCAACATAGACTCAGCGAAATTGAATTCCCCGTGAAGATGCGGGGTACCCGCGGTCAGACGGAAAGACCCCGTGAACCTTTACTACAGCTTCACAGTGGCATTAAAGAATATATGTGTAGGATAGGTGGGAGGCTTTGAAGCTCTGGCGCCAGCTGGAGTGGAGCCAACCTTGAAATACCACCCTTGTCTTCTTTGATGTCTAACCGCGCCCCTGGATGGGGCCGGGACCCTGTGTGGCGGGTAGTTTGACTGGGGCGGTCGCCTCCCAAAGTGTAACGGAGGCGCGCGATGGTAGGCTCAGAGCGGTCGGACATCGCTCGTTGAGTGCAATGGCATAAGCCTGCCTGACTGCGAGCTCGACGGAGCGAGCAGAGACGAAAGTCGGTCATAGTGATCCGGTGGTCCCGCGTGGAAGGGCCATCGCTCAACGGATAAAAGGTACTCCGGGGATAACAGGCTGATGATGCCCAAGAGTCCATATCGACGGCATCGTTTGGCACCTCGATGTCGGCTCATCACATCCTGGGGCTGGAGAAGGTCCCAAGGGTTCGGCTGTTCGCCGATTAAAGTGGTACGTGAGCTGGGTTCAGAACGTCGCGAGACAGTTTGGTCCCTATCTGCCGTGGGTGTTGGATACTTGAGAGGATTTGTCCCTAGTACGAGAGGACCGGGATGAACACACCTCTGGTGGACCTGTTGTGGCGCCAGCCGCATTGCAGGGTAGCTATGTGTGGACTAGATAACCGCTGAAAGCATCTAAGCGGGAAACTAACCTCAAAACCAGGTATCCCTGAGAGCCGTCCAAGACCAGGACGTCGATAGGTCAGGTGTGGAAGTGCCGCGAGGCATGAAGCTAACTGATACTAATTGCTCGATAGGCTTGATCCCTGAAACTCATGTGTAGTTGAAAGCTCAGACTTTCACTGACGAGTTCAGTCAAAGACATTTTGGTTTCTTACAATCGCTAGCTGGTTTCCGCCGACCTGGTGGTAATGGCAGGGGGTCCCCACCGGATCCCATCCCGAACTCCGTCGTTAAGCCCCCTTGCGCCAATGGTACTACGTCTTAAGGCGTGGGAGAGTAGGTCGCTGCCGGGTCTGCAGAGCCCAGATACCGATTGTAATTCTTGCAGACATGTCTTTCTCTTACACTATGGCCGCCTTCGGGCGGTCAGCCATCGCGATCTTGACGATCAAGGTGGCCCGGGCCGGCCCCAGCCATACCGGCGGGCCGGTTTTTTGTTTCAGACGCAGAGATGCTTCGGGAACAAGACAGAATTGACGCGGGATGGAGCAGTCCGGTAGCTCGTCAGGCTCATAACCTGAAGGTCACAGGTTCAAATCCTGTTCCCGCACCCAAAAAGGCCCCTGATTTCCTCGCGGAGATCGGGGGCTTTTCCTTTTTGGGCATAGCGTCTCGCCAGTTGGGGAGGGCTACTCGCCCGCATCGCGCTCCGGAGCTGCCCTCACGGGTGGGCAGGGGTGGCAAGACGGCGTGCTGGAACGCGCGGCTCAAGGCGCGTGCTCTTCTATCTCTTATGATGTTTGCAGAAGGCTTTGGCCGCCAGGGGTGTTTCTCCGGCCGCGGAAAGAGCCCCGCTGGCCAGTCATACCGGGAGGAGCTGAAGAAACAGCCAGACGATATACCCGCCCAGCGCGATCCATGGCCCGAAAGCGATCATGGAGTGCCCGGAGACAGCCTGGCGCTTGAGGGCCGCCCGGAGAACAACGCTCAGGATTGCGGCGAGCGACGCGATCAGCAGGACAGGGGGAATGCCTGTCAGCCCGGTCCACATGCCGATGGCGCCCAGCAGTTTGGCGTCGCCGCGGCCCAGCCCGTGTATGCCCCTCAGCCGCAGATAGCTGATCTCGACCAGCCAGAGCAGGCCAAAACCCGCCACTGCGCCGGCAAGATGCCAGACCCAGTTCTCCTGCCGGAAGAGGGCGACCATAAGCCCGCCCAGAAGGAAGACCGCGAGGTTCAGCCCGTCGGGCAGCAGATAGCTGCGCAGGTCTATCAGCGCGAGCGCCAGAAGCAACCAGCCAAAAGTTATTGTAAAACAAAGAAATATAGGGCTTTCCGGTAATAGGAGTATGCTAGCGGCCGCCACCCCGGCGCCGCCAAGGCCGGCCAGGAACGGGCGCGGCCTGGCCACTGTCTCTCCGGGCGCTGCAGCCTTCCCAGCATATTTCACGGCCCATGCATCGAGGCCGGCGCCTGTCAGGAAGCCGGTGATCACGCCAGCCGGCAGAAGGAAAGGTTCAAGCCAGGTCATGGCCTGTCATAACCCGCCAATCCGGCCGCTGCCATTCCGGCAATCTCTCAGTTGGCGGCGCGGCCGGCATTGGCGGCAACCGGATCGAACGTGTCGGAACATTGCGGCCCGGTATCGCCCGCTTTCAGATAGCTGATGCAATAATACGCGGCGCGGGTGCCATCCTCGAAAGTGGGCAGGCCGTGCCATTGAAACTGTTCTTCCTGCCCGCTCCAGAGCTGGATGATGATCCGGCTGGGGTGCTGCGGGATGGGGTGATCGTCATGCGTCGCCGTATGCATCAGCTCGCCGTCGACATACCAGCGGATCCGGTCGGGCTCCCAGTCAAAGGCATAAAGGTGAACTTCCTTGCTGGCATCGAAGGGCAGGGGAATCTCGAGATAGCGATAGGGCTCGCCATCGGTGAAATAGTTGGCGGTAACCATGTTGAGATCCTTGCCGAGGAATTCGATGTCGATCTCGTCATGCTGGGCGCCGAACTGTTCGGAGGTGTGGGTGAAAAGGGCGCTGACCGTGCCAGAGCCGGGGGCCGGCGTCATCACGACTTCGACCCGCCCGAAGGAATAGAGGCCGCGCCGCTGGTATTCAGCGCCGGCGAGCTTCTTGGCGCCCACGCGCATCCGGCGCAGCTCCAGCTCCACCCGGTCGTCGAAGAAATGAATATGCCGCGCCAGCCAGGCCGGATGCGGCGAGGGGTAGGTCATGTTGGCCTTGTACCAGCGGGTGGGATCGTGGCCGTCGCCGAAATTGTGAATGAAGGAGGCGCCCTCTGCAGCGTCGGACGCCATGGGCGGATAGCCCTCCGGAACGGGGATCTGTTCGGCGGGCAGGTGCGCCTCTTCATGCGGGTTAAGCGGAGCAACCACCACCGGCGCAGACCCGACGGGCGCGGTCAGCACCGAGCCCGCCAGGAGCCCGATCAGGATTATCCCAAACACAGCGCCAAGCCGGGCGGCGGTATCGTCGCTCAATTTCACCCAGCTACCCACGAACATCAGCCACTCAAAAACAGGCCCCGCCAAGAGCCTGTTCCCTCTAGATCCTACTTCAAAAGGAAGTTGAAAAAGCGGCTCCCAGCAAGCCGCTTTTTTAGTCCCAGTTCTGTTACCAGGCGCCCTCGGATTTGAGCACTGCCGGGATAGTCTTGAGGATGATCATCACATCGCCCCAGAAAGAGCGGGTCTGAGCATAGGAGGTGTCCATGCGGACGCGCTCCGGATAGCTGATCTTGCTACGGCCGCTGATCTGCCAGAGGCCGGTGATGCCGGGGCGAACGCTGCAATAGTCGGCAAAGTTTTCGCCATATTTGCCGCGCTCGGAGAGCGAGATCGGACGCGGACCGACGAGCGACATGTCTCCTTTCAGCACATTGATGAGCTGGGGCAGTTCGTCGATTGAGGTGGCGCGGATGAAGCGGCCAAGGGGGGTGATGCGCGGGTCGTGCGTCAGCTTCTGTGTCAGTTCCCATTCGCGCTTGGCTTCCGGGTTGGAGTCCAGCAGCGCCTGCAGCCGTTCCGCCGCATCCGGCACCATGGAGCGCAGTTTGTAGCATTTGAACGTGCGGCCATGCTGGCCGTAGCGGGTGTGCGAGAAAATGGCTGCCTGACCGTCCTGAAGGCGGACCATCAGGGCAACGATCAAAAGCAACGGAGCGACAAAGATCAGGCCCAGCGAAGCGGCCATGATGTCGAGCGCGCGCTTCGCCGTGAACGAGTTGCGCGGGTTCGGCCGGCGCGGCTCGCTGATGACAAAGCCGTCCTCCTCGACACCGCCAGTCGTGTCGGTGATCCGGAATTCCATTGGTAGTCCCCTTTGTACTCTACGCCGCGTTACACTTGTTAATCCGCGCGACTGCTTTTCAGCCTTAGTCCCCATATGACCGGGCCGCGCGGAGCTCATGTATTGGCGTTTGCAATTCGTATACCACTTTCGCGTTTGCGAAATAAGGGCTTTCTTAAACTTTCTCCTCTCAGGCGAAGTATTCGTCAAATATTGGCACAGTCTGCCGCCCGGCGGGGCAGTTGCAATGGTTTATCGTTTGTTAAACATGAATGGATCGCAACGAGCTGTCCCATATTCGCTCAAGACACAAAAAAAGCGCCGCAATGAGCGGCGCTTTCTGTCCAGACTGTTGAGGGAATCGGTACTTAGAAAATCCGCTCACCGATTCGAATCGTGTCGCCGGGCTTCACCACCGTGGACGGGGTAAGATCGTAGGCGACCTCCTGATTGCCATCCATGCTCTTGATATACACGACGCGCTTGTTCGCCCGATAGGAGAACCCGCCCGCTGCTGCAACAGCGTTCTGAACTGTCAGACCGCTCGTATACGGATACTCACCGGGCCGGCCGACTTCACCAAGGATGTAATAGGGGCGGTAGTTGATCACTTCTACGCTCACGCGCGGGTCCAGCACATAGCCATCGGCGAGTTTGGTTGCGACGGCATTTTCCAGATCGACGGTCGAGAGGCCAACAGCGGCCACCTGGCCGATCAGAGGCAGCGAGATGGCGCCCGCGCCGTCCACTTCGAATTCACCCGACAGGGTGGGGTGGCCGAAGACGGTCACGCGCAGCCGGTCGCTGGAACCCAGCGTGTAGGCTGTGGCGATCTGGGACTGGGTGGTTACGCCAGCGTCGCGGGCGCCGGCAGTGGGGCTGGTGGTGCCACAGGCAGAAACCATCAGTCCGAGGGCGAGGGCCATGATGGCCAGAAAGGAGCGAAGCGTCAGCATGCTGCAGGGTCTCCTGAATTCGTTCACGGGATGACGGGGTCCCGGAAGCCATAATCACTAAATTTCAGGTATTAAGAAAAGCAACATCTGTGCCGAAAAGGCGCGCGGCCGAGAGCTTTCCGGTGAGGAACGCCCCTGTATCAAGGCCAATCCTGCGGTCATCTCTATGGATTGCGTCTTCCGGCGTGTGCCCGTGAACAATCAGGTGATCGAAGGGCAGTGCGTCGTCGAGGAACTCCTCGCGGATCCACAGCATGTCCCGCTGGCTCTGCTTTTCGAGGCTCAGTCCGGGCCGCAGGCCTGCATGGACGAACAGGTAATCGCCGGCGACATGATAGGGTTTCAGCGACTGGAAAAAGCTGAGGTGGCTTTCTGGCAGACGTTCGCGGAAAGCTTCCCAGAGTTTGGTCCAGGCGTCGCGGACCTTGGCCATCTCTTCATGGGAATTCAGGCTGGCCCGGCTGTTGGGCGGGGCGAAGCCATAAGAATAGAGTGTCTCGCCGCCGCCAAAGCGCGTCCACTGGGTGCCGAAATTAACCTCCTGAAGGAAGCGGAGCAGCGCTTCTTCATGGTTCCCGAGCAGGAAAACGGGGTCATACCGGTCCAGGGCGCCGCTGGTGAAATACTCGATCACGTCGCGCGATTGCAGGCCGCGGTCGATGTAGTCGCCCAGAAAAATGATCTGCGGCTTAACCCCTTCCGGGAGCTGCGCGGCATCAGCATCGATCTGCTCCACCAGGCGCAGCAGCAGGTCCATCCGGCCATGGATATCGCCCACTGCGTACAGGCACAGCCCTTCGGGGGCCTGGGTTATCCGCTGCAGGACGGGCGGAGCGCTGGGTGTTTCGCTGAAAGCGGCAACGTCTTCTTCGCGCGGGGATGTGCGAAATTGGGAAAGGATATTGCGACGCGCCGCGTCTGCCGAGCGGCTGAACTGGCCAAATCGGGCCCTCAAGGCATCCGCAAGCTTTCCTCTGGTCAAAACCATCATAGTTATCCCCGGTAGCGGGCAACTTATCCGATTAACCTTGTGAAACCAAGAAATCGGATGTGAGTTTTACCGCTTCCCGGCAACACTTTCCCAAGTAAATCCGGCCGCCCAGGCCAGATGCATTGTGCCCGCAGCCACGCCTGAGAGCAGGCCGCAGAGCGATTTGTGCTTCCAGGCAATTGCCGCAGAGGCGCCAGCCAGCACGCTTAGATAGCCCGCAGGCAAGATGAATGCCTGCCACTGAAAGAGGCCCGCCACGAGGCCGGTCAGACAGAGTGCCAGTATCAAGATGGGCGCCGCTTGGCGCAGTTTCAATCTGGCCTTGTGTTTACGCAGGTTTTTCGCCCGGCCTTTACCATAGTTGAAATACTGCCGCGCCAGGGCTTTGACCGATCCGCGCGGCGTGTAGGCGATGCGGATATCGGCATCGAGCCACACCCTGCCGCCCCCCTTGCAGACGCGGTAATCGTATTCGGCGTCTTCATTGTGAGAGAAGGCTCCGTCATAGCCGCCCACGCTGCGGAACCAGACAATGTCAAAGCCGGCATGGTGGCCATGATCGACATATTGAGACTTGCGCCCGCCGCGATGGGCCGAGCCCCCCGAGCCGAGAAGTGTGTCGACGATCCAGGCGTTCGCCTTCTCGAAACAGGTCTCGCCGACAGCATCCATCGGGATCACGACGGAGGCGGCGCAGGTCCGCTTCAGCGCTTCGGCGACATGCAGGATGAAGTTTGGCGGATAAGTCGAATGGGCATCACACCGTATCAGCCAGCGCGTGCCGGGTGTGGCGTGCGCGGTGGCGGCAAGGTTGATCGCCGCAGATTGAAGCCGCTTCTCGTTTACCAACAGCCGCAGATTCGGGAACTCTGCCATCAGCCGCTTCACGATGGCGACCGTCTCATCCGTGCTGCCCCCATCGGCGACCGTCAGCGGGATAAGCCGGAGCAGGGGGCTGCCATTCATGAGAGAGCGAATGCATGTCTCAATATGGCGCGCTTCGTTAAGGGCAGGGATCACCGCGAGGATCGAGCTGGGGTCGACGCCTTGCGGTAGAGGTCTGAAAGTTGCCGTGTTTATGGAAGTCAGCATTGGTGTGTTGCCGGTTGATCGTTGCGTTCAAAAAAACTAGAGCAAATTCCGTTCCACCCAACATAAGCAGGATAACAAATTCTCTAGATATCTGTAACTCCCGCAAGGCTCCGCCAGGCCGATCAAATCCTTGAGGGCTGACGCCGGGATAGGCTTGCCGCCGGGCGCGGACTCCATACTGTAGCGAAGAACGATAATTCGCGGAGGAACCTCATGATTGGCGTAGTCGCAAAGCTGAAAATCCAGGATGGTAAACAGGCTGAGTTTGAGCAGGTCGCCAAGGACCTGATGGCCAAGGTAAAGGCGAATGAGCCGGGCTGCCTGACCTACCAGCTCTACAAGACCAAAGGCTCGTCCACCGAATATATCTTCATGGAACAGTATGCTTCGGCCGACGCGCTGAAATCCCACGGCCAGACCGAGTATTTCAAGGCAGCTGGTCCCAAGCTGGGCGCTGTCCTCGCCGGCGCGCCCGACGTCCAGTATTACGACATCGTAGAATAACAGCCCAACCGGAGCCCCGCGCATGGACCTCTCGCTTTCGCCAGCCGATCAGAAGTTTCAGCAGGAAGTGCGCGACTGGATCGCGGAAAACTTCGATGCCGAACTGCGTGCGAAAATGGCGCTCACCAAGAATGGCTATGTCGACAAGGCGAGCCAGGTGGCCTGGCAGAAGAAGCTGGCGTCGAAAGGCTGGATCGCTCCCAACTGGCCGAAGGAATATGGCGGGCCCGGCCTCAGCGCCACCCAGCGTCATATCCTCCATGCCGAGCTTTCCGGCGCGGGCACGCCCAATGTCGCGCCTTTCGGGGTGTCGATGGTGGCCCCGGTCATCATGGCCTTCGGCAATGAGGCGCAGAAGAAGGAACACCTTCCGAAAATCCTGTCTTCCGATGTCTGGTGGTGTCAGGGCTATTCGGAGCCCGGCGCGGGGTCCGACCTTGCCGGCCTGCAGATGTCTGCGGTGCGCGATGGCGACGAATATGTGCTCAACGGCTCGAAGATCTGGACGACGCTGGCCCAGTGGGCCGACATGATCTTCTGCCTGGTGCGCACCGACAAAACCGGCAAGCCGCAGGAAGGCATCAGCTTCATCGTTTTCCCGATGACGCTGCCGGGGATCACCATCCGCCCGCTGCCCACGCTGGATGGGCCTGCCGAAGGCCAGCACGAGATCAATCAGGTTTTCTTCGAGAATGTCCGCGTCAAGATCAAGGACGCGCTGATCGGCGAAGAGAACAAGGGCTGGACCTATGCCAAATATCTGCTCGAGTTCGAGCGGGGCAATGCCTACGCGTCCGGCCTGCGCAACATGCTGCGCAAGGTGCGCAAGATCGCGTCCAAGGAAGTGGCCGGGGATGTGCCGGTCCTGCGCGACCCTGATTTTGCCCGCAAGCTGGCGCGCACCGAGATCCGTGTTGAAGCAATCGACGCCACCGAGCAGCGTGTGCTCTCGGCCCTGTCTGCGGGTCAGAATGTCGGCCCGGAAAGCTCGATGCTGAAATATCAGGGCTCCGAGGTTCAGCAGGAAATCACAGAACTCGCGCTGGAGGCTGCCGGCATCTACGGCAATCCCTTCGTGCAGGATACGATTGCGCTGGCCGAGCCCGGCACCAATGCCGAATCTCCGACGCCGGAGCATCTCCTCACGGCGGCGCCGAGCTACTTCAATTACAGGAAGACCTCTATCTACGCCGGGTCCAACGAGATCCAGCGCAATATCATAGCGAAGATGGTGCTGGGCCTGTAACGGCCCAAGCAACACACTCTACATCGGGAGGAATTGAATGGCGGTTACCCAGGCTGGTAAGCCGGGCCTGTTCACGCGCTTGTCGTTTGGAATCGGCGGCGCGGCGGATGGCATCAAGAACAATGGCTTCGATTACGCGCTGTTGTTCTTCTACAGCAATATCATGGGCGTGGATGCCGGCCTGGTAGGCGTCGCCCTGCTGATTGCGCTGATCATCGATGCGGTGTCAGACCCCGTGGTCGGCTACTGGTCGGATAATATGCGCACCCGCTTCGGCCGCCGCCATCCCTTCATGTATGCCGCGCTGATCCCGACGGCGATCACCTATTTCCTCACCTGGAACCCGCCGGAAGGCCTGACCGGCAATGATCTCTTCCCCTGGCTGGTGGCCACCACCATCCTCGTGCGGATCAGCTTCACCTTCTATGATGTGCCCAGTTCCGCCCTGTCTGCGGAACTCACCTCCGACTATGACGAGCGCACCTCGCTCATGTCGCTGCGTTACTTCTTCGGCTGGTTTGGCGGGCTGACGATCCAGATTCTGCTGTTCCGCTTCCTGCTTGTGCCCACCGAGGAAATCCCGGTCGGGGTGTTCAACGTCGAGGGCTGGAACACCTATGGGCTCGTGTCGGCCATCTGTATCCTGACGGCCGTTGCCATCTGCGCCCTCGGCACGCACAGCCACATCCCCCGCCTGAAGGCGGCCCCGCCTGCGCGAAACCTGACGCTGGGCAAGATCTTTGGCGAAATCTTCGAGACGATCTCCAACCCGTCTTTCCGGGCGCTGTTCATCGCCACGCTTTGCGGCCTGATCGCCACCGGTATCTCGGCGACGCTCAACCAGTATATCAACACAATCTTCTGGGAGTTCGACAATACCCAGATCGCCAACCTCACCATGGGGGTCTATGTCTCAGCCATCCTTGCCCTGATCATCGCGCCGATCGTGGGCAAGACCTTCGGCAAGAAGCGCGGCGCCATGACTATTGGCGCGCTCGCATTCACCATTGCGCCGCTGCCGGTCTTCCTGCGCCTCTTCGGCCTCCTTCCGCCGAACGGGTCGGACGAACTCTTCCTCATCATCATCTCGATCACGATCTTTGATCTCTCGCTGATCATTGCCACGCAGATGCTGCTCGGCTCGATGGTCGCAGACATCGTTGAGGATTCCGAGCTGCAGACCGGCCGGCGGTCGGAAGGCATCTTCTTTGCCGGCATCAGCTTCATTCGGAAGCTGTCGCAGGGGGCAGGGGTAATCACCGCCTCCATGGTGCTGGCGGTTGCCGGTCTTTCCCAGGGTGGGGGCGTTGACGCAGCCACACCGGAATCGATTCGCATGCTCGGCTGGGGCTATGGCATCTCGCTGCTCACCGCCTGGACCCTGATGCTCATCTGCATCAGCTTCTACCGCATCAGCCGCGAAAGCCATGCCGACAATCTCGAAAAGCTGAGACTGCGGCAGGCAGAACAGGATGCGCAGTAACCCGCCCATGCCGCCGCCGGGAACGTCCTTGCGTCCCTGCGGCGGTATGACCTGTCTGAAATGTCATGCGGGCGCGATTGCGCCATAATTCGCTCCGCAATAGAGCCATGATCATGACCCATCTCAAGATCATGACTCGACACGCTTCCAAGCTCCTCGCGGCCGCCTTCCTCGCCGTGATCATGGCCCTGACCATGGTAATCATGCCCGTCTTCGCGCAGGGCGCGCCGGATGAGCGCGTGCCCGCCTCGACGGCCGAAATCAGCCTCACCTTCGCGCCCCTCGTGCGCCAGGCCTCGCCCGCCGTCGTCAACGTCTACACCGAGAAGAACGTCGCCCAGCGCGGCATGACGCTGGAACAGATGATGTTCGGCGTGGCTCCGCAAAGCCGCGTGCAAAACTCGCTCGGCTCGGGTGTCATCGTCGGCGCAGACGGCATCATCGTCACCAACAACCATGTCATTCAGGGCGCCGATACCTTCCGCGTGGTCCTCAGCGACCGGCGCGAATACGCTGCCGAACTGCTGCTGGGCGATGAGCGCACCGACCTTGCCGTGCTGCGCATCAACACCGAAGGCCAGCGCCTGCCGGTGCTGCCTTTCGCGGATACGCGCGACGCGCAGGTCGGCGATCTCGTCCTCGCCATCGGCAACCCCTTCGGCGTCGGCCAGACGGTCACCAACGGCATCATCTCCGCCACCGCGCGGACGGACGTTGGCATCAACGACTACTCCTTCTTCATCCAGACCGACGCGGCCGTGAACCCCGGCAACTCAGGCGGCGCTCTCGTCAATACGCGCGGCGAACTCGTCGGCGTCAACACGGCGATCTTCTCGCGCACCGGCGGCTCGGTCGGTATTGGCTTTGCGATCCCCTCCGAAATGGTCAAGCGCGTGGTCGACGCGGCCGTCAATGGCGGCACCTTCGTGCGCCCCTGGCTCGGGCTGGCCGCCCAATCGGTCAGCTTTGACATTGCCAAGGCGCAGGGCCTATCCCGCCCTGTCGGCGTGATGGTCACCGAAGTGTACCCCGATGGCCCGGCCGAGCGCGCCGGCCTGCGCCGCGGCGATCTCGTCACCGCGATTGATGACCGGGAAGTGTTCGACGAAAAAGGCCTGAAATTCCTCGCCGCCATCCGCAATCCGGGCGAGCAGGCAAAGCTTTCGATCCTGCGCGGCGGCAAGAACCAGACCATCAATGTGAGGGTCGAGCCCCCGCCGGGCGCCACCGAGGCCGATGTGGTCCTCCTCACCAACGGGTCGGTCTTCAACGGCGCCCGCGTGATCGAACTCTCGCCGCGCCTGGCCGAGGAAAATGGCCTGGATCCCTTCACGCGTGGCTCGGGCATCTACGTTCACTCCGTCACGCGCGGCACCATCTCGCGCAACTATTTCCGCCCCGGCGACATCATTCGCTCCGTGAACGGAAAGCAGACCAAGACAGTGAAGGAAATTCAGGAAGTCCTGAAACAGAACACCCGCGAATGGGACATCGAAATCGAACGCAACGGCCGCGTCGTCAGGGGCACGGTCCGCACCTGATCCGCCCGCAAAGGGGCGTAACCTTCGACACGCGCGGCGGGCGCCAGTCCGTCTGAGGACAGGGCTCCTGCTGTGATCGCGGCCCGCCGTCTCCTCCACATTTTTATTTCAGCCCGTGTGCATCCAAAAGGCGTCCCGGCCGCATCTGCTCTCTGTGATAATGCGGGAGATCGCCATGAAATTCATCCAGGCCCTTGCAGCAGCGTCCCTGTTGCTGATTGCTCCGGCTTTTGCCGGCTCGCCGTCGGAAGCGTTCGATCCGCGCAGCCTGCAACAACGCCTGCATGGCGCGCCGGCACAGCTTCTGGTGTTGGGCACCCCCCACCTTTCCGGCGCGCCGGAGGATTTCGACCCCGCCGTGCTGGAGCCGCTGCTGCAGCGCCTTGCCGCTTTCGCGCCGGATGTGATCGCGATCGAAAACCTCTCTGGTGAGAGTATCCGCGCGCTCAAGGACTATGAGGCGATCTATCAGGAGACGGCTGATGTCTACAGTGGCCGCCTGCTCAAGGGTGCCGCGCTCGCCGCTGGGCAGATTGGTCTCGACCTGCCGGCCGCAGATGCAGAGGTGCGCCGGACACTCGCAGAGTTTCCAGATGCGCCATCACCTGCGCAGCGGCGCCAACTGGCCGCGCTCTTTGCCGCATCGGGCGATACGCATTCCGCCCTGGTCCAGTGGTGGCGCCTGCCGGAAGCGGAGCGGGTGGCTGCGGACGGAATTTCTCCGGAACTTGCCGCGTTCTTGGGCGAATATGATACCCGCCGGAATGAAAGCCATCTGATCGGGGCGCGGCTCGCCGAGCGTCTCGGTCTGGAACGGGTCTATCCGGTAGACGATCATCACAGTGATGACCTGATCTATCCCATCATTCCACAGTTGAGCGAGTTCTTTGAAGCTCAGAACATCGGCGCCGTTTTTGAGATGCCTGAATATCAGCGGCTGATCCAGGCCACAGACCGGCTTCGGACGCCGGAGGAAGCGCTGGACACATATCGCTACCTCAATTCGCCGGAGGCGGGCCAGCTCGACGTCGCGCTGCAATGGGCGCTGCTGATCGACCGGCCCTCGCCGGATCATGCGGGCCGGGTGCGCATGGCCGAATGGGAGGCGCGCAATCTTCGGCAGGTGGCTCATATCCGCGAGGCGATGGCCCATGCGCCTGGAGGGCGCGTGCTCGTGATCATCGGCTCGGCGCACAAGCCCTGGCTCGACGCCTATCTCGCCATGATAAGCGACATCGAAGTGGTCGATGCGGCGGCCGTTCTCGGGGAGCCCTGACTGTTACGCCGCCCCGATCGTCGTGCGGTGCAGCAGCCGGTCATGGCCGGCATAGCCGCCGGTGGCCATGTGCAGTGTGCAGCGATTGTCCCACATCAGCAGCATACCTTTTTCCCAGCGGTGCCGGTATTGAAACTCCGGCCGTGTCTGCCAGCGGTAAATCTCGGTCACCAGATCCCAGCCTTCCTGCTGGTCCATACCTTCCACGCCCACAATATAGCCCGCGCAGCCAAACAGGCTCTCGCGCCCCGTTTCCGGGTGTGTACGGATGAAAGGGTGGGCGTAGGTTGCCTCGGCCTCGTCGGACGGGCGGATATCCATGCTGCGGCCCTTGTCGCCGGCGCCATACATGCCCTTTGACGAATAGGCATTGCGCGCTGAGTGGATCGCCTTCTTCCCCTCGATGCGGCGGCGCAGGTCTGTGGGCATTTCGGCCAGCGCCTTATACTGGTTCACGAACAGCGTATCGCCGCCCTCGGGCGGTATGGTGATGCCATAAAGGCAGGTGCCCTGCGGCGGCCTCTCCTGAAAGCTCCAGTCCGAATGCCAGCTTTCGGCAAAGATCGGCGAGGTTTCATCCGCCGCCCGTTTCACCGCGATGATATGCTGGCGCCCCGGTATCGGCGCGATGAACGGATCGTCGCCAAACGGACCGAAGGCTAGCGTGAAGCGTTCCAGATCATCCTCGCTCAGCTGCTGATCCGGAAAGCAGATCACCTGATGCCCGAGCCAGGCGCCACGGATATCCGCGGCAAGATCAGCGGAGATGGGCTGTGAAAGATCCACGCCGCGCACCTGGGCGCCGCAGGCCATATCGGATGGGATAACAGTCAGGGTCATTTTATATTTCCTCCCAGTCCCCACCTTACCACGCCCCGCCCGAAGTCCTAGAATACTCCCATGAGCGATCTTTTTTCCGCCGCCGGCCTCGAAGAAGGCGCGCCCCGCCCGCTGGCAGACCGGCTGCGTCCGAAGAAGCTGTCCGAAGTGGTCGGGCAGGGGCATCTGATCGGGCCGGATGGGCCCATCGGGGCCATGCTGCGCAATGGGCGCCTCGTTTCCATGATCCTCTGGGGCCCGCCCGGCGTCGGCAAGACGACGATCGCCCGCCTCCTCGCCCAGGAAACCGATCTGGAGTTTGAGGCCCTCTCGGCCATCTTCTCCGGCGTCAAGGATCTGCGCGCCGCCTTCGACAAGGCCGAGGCCCGCCGCCGCATCGGCAAGGGCACGCTCCTCTTCGTGGACGAGATCCACCGCTTCAACCGCTCCCAGCAGGATGGCTTCCTGCCTTTCGTGGAAAGCGGCACGGTCACGCTGGTGGGCGCCACCACCGAGAACCCCAGCTTCGAGCTCAACGGCGCGCTGCTCTCCCGCTGCCAGGTCATGGTGCTCAAACGCCTTGAAGACACCGACCTGCGAGAACTGATGACGCGCGCCGAAAAGGCAGTGGGCCGCCGCCTGCCGGCCGTGCCCGAGGCGCGCGAAGCCCTTATCCGCATGGCCGATGGCGACGGGCGCTACCTGCTCAACCTGGTCGAACAGGCCTACGCCATGCGCGGCGAGCCGGGCCTGCTCAGCCTTGAGGAAATCGCCACCGGCCTGCAGAAACGCGCTGCCGCCTATGACAAGGACAGGGAAGAGCACTATAACCTCATCTCCGCCCTGCACAAATCCGTGCGCGGATCAGATCCCGATGCGGCGCTCTACTGGTTCGCCCGCATGCTGGAAGGGGGCGAAGACCCGCTCTTCATCGCCCGCCGTCTCATCCGCATGGCAAGCGAGGATATCGGCCTTGCTGACCCAACCGCCCTGATGATCTGCGGGGAGGCTGCCCGGTCCTATGAACGCCTCGGCTCGCCGGAAGGCGAACTGATGCTCGCCCACGCCGTTATCCACCTGGCCACCGCGCCCAAATCCAACGCCGCTTACGTCGCCTACAAGGCCGCCCGCCGCGCCGCCGCTGAGACCGGCAGCCTGATGCCGCCGAAACACATCCTCAACGCGCCGACCTCCATGATGAAGGATCAGGGCTATGGCTCCGGCTATGTCTATGATCACGATACGGAGGAAGGCTTCTCCGGCCAGGACTATTTCCCCGAAGCCATGGGCCGCCAGGAATTCTACACCCCCAAAGGCGCAGGGCGCGAGAAGCCGATTGCAGATCAGCTTGCGCGGTTTGCAGAGATGCGGCGCAGGCGCGGGGAAGGATGAGGCCTGGCCCGAAAGCACCATTCCTGCAGATGTCGGAAGCCACCCCCCTCCAGCCCCTGGATGTGCAGACTGCGGCGGATCTTATCAACCGGCAGTTTCCGGAACTGACGAGGCTTGAAATCCGTTTGCAGCCCTCGCTGGGAACGGACAATACCATTGTTCGCATCGGCAAGGATCTTTGCGCCCGCTTCCCCAAAGTTGCGTGGGCCACCGGCACCGCGCAGCGGGAAACAGGTGTTCTGCCCCGCATGGGTCGCGCTCCGATTGCCGTTCCCGCGGTTTATGGTGCCGGTCAGCCGAGTGAAACCTACCCTCATTCCTGGTCTGTGCTGAGCTGGCTGCCTGGAATTCCGCTTACAGACGGCGCCCTTGCTGATCCTGCCGCCGCTGCGGGACAGCTTGCCGGATTTCGCGCGTTCCTGCGAAGCGTGCCACCCGATGATGCCTTCCGTTTTTGCCCCGGCAACAATTGGCGGGGCGCGCCGCTTTCGGTTCGCACCGGGTCATTTCAGGCCGCTCTTGCCCGGTTGCCGGACGTCGATGCTGCCTGGGCAAACCGGCTCTGGTCGCAGGCGCTCCGCGCAGAGGCGCCATTCTCGCCCGCCTGGTTGCACGGCGATATCCATCCTGGAAACATACTTGTCGAAAACGGCCAGTTATCCGGCGTTATCGACTGGGGGCTTTGCGGGGTGGGCGATGCGGCCTGCGACCTTCTCAGTGCCTGGGCGATGTTTGACGCGCCCGCGCGGGAAATTTTCCGCGCCGCGCTTGGCGCAAGCGAAGCAGAATGGCTGCGCGGCGCCGGATGGGCCTTATCAATGGCGGTGATCTTTCTGCCATACGCCTATGAGAATGGCCTTCCCTGTGACATGTCGGAAAAGATGATAGAGCGCCTCATGGAAGATTTCGCATGACCCGCAACCGCGACATTCCCTCGCTCAGCGCCGAAGCTGCCGCCCTCGCGCGTAGCCTGCTGATCCATGAGGATGCGGCTGTCCTGGCGTTCAACAAGCCCTCCGGCATGGCGTCTCAGGGTGGGGGCGGGGTGGGCCAGTCGCTGGATGATCTGCTCTGGGCCTTTGCCAAGTCCAATGGCAAACGCCCGCGCCTTGTCCACCGGCTGGACCTGGGCACCTCCGGCGTCATCATCGCCGCGCGCACCCAGCCGGCCGCCGCATTCCTCTCTGCCGCTTTTGCCGGCCGGGATACACAGAAAACCTATCTGGCGCTGGTGAAAGGAAAAATTCCGCAGGCGGAGCATGGGGTGATCGACGCGGCCCTCGTCAAGGTCGAGGAAGGCGGGCGCCCGCGGATGATCCTGGCAAAGCCCGGCCGCAAGGGTGCCCAGAGCGCGCGGACGGGGTGGAAAACCCTCGCCCGCAATGGCAATCAGGCCCTCATGCAGCTCTCCCCGGAAACCGGACGCATGCACCAGATCCGCGTGCATCTGATGTCGCTCGGCTGCCCCATCCTGGGCGACGGCCTCTATGGTGAAGGGCAGGCAACCGGCGCCCGCGTGATGCTGCATGCCGCCCGCCTGGAAGTGCCCCATCCCGAGGGCGGAACGCTGGCGCTCGAGGCGCCGGTGCCGGATGATTTTCGTCAGGCCGCCGCCCGCGCAGGCGTTCAGGCTGGCTTGTAATAGTCCCGGTACCAGTCGACGAAGCGGGCAATGCCCGTGCGATAGTCCGTGTCCGGCGTATATCCCGTGAGGGCCTGAAGCAGGCGCACATCGGCAAAGGTCTGCTTCACATCGCCCGGCTGCATGTCCAGCATGTTCTTTTCCGCCTTGCGGCCAATGGCTTCCTCAATCGCGTCGATATAGTCCATCAGGCGCACAGGATTGGCATTGCCAATGTTTACGAGCCGGTAGGGCGCCACGGGCGAAAGGGAATCCCCCCGGATAAGGTGATTGCCGATCTGTGGCGGAACATCCATCAGCCGGCGGATCGCCTCTACCAGATCATCGATATAGGTAAAGTCGCGCAAGAGGTCGCCATGATTGAACACGTCGATCGGCTGACCCTTGAAAATCTTGTCCGTGAACAGAAAGAACGCCATGTCCGGCCGGCCCCAGGGCCCATACACGCTGAAAAAGCGCAGCACCGTTGTGGGCACGCCATAAAGATGGGCATGGCTGTGCGCGATCAGTTCGCTCGCCAGCTTCGTCGCCGCATAGATGGTCAGCGGGTAGGGCGCCGAGTCGCGCTCTTCGAACGGGAACTTCTGGTTCGCCCCATAGGCCGAGCTGGTCGACGCCAGCACCAGATGCTGCGTGTTATAGCGGCGGGAAAATTCGATGACATTGAACGAGCCGACGATATTGGCGTCGATATAATCGCGCGGATGGTCGAGGCTGTAGCGCACGCCCGCCTGCGCCGCAAAATGCACCACCATGTCGGGCGTATCGCGCCGGAACACCGCTTCGAGCGCCTCGCTGTCCTCGATGCGGATACGCTCCAGCTGAAACCCCTCGAACGCGGTCAGGCGGGCGGCGCGGTCTTCCTTCAGCTGTGGGTCGTAATAAGGGGTGAAACAGTCCACGCCGGTCACGCTGTGGCCTTCTTTGAGAAGCCGCAGCGCCATCTCGCTCCCGATGAAGCCGGCCGCGCCGGTTACGAGGATTTTCATGTCAGTCTCATCTCAAATCGCGCCCGGCGCACTAGCCATCACTTGCCCCGAATGTGCAACACCCCCGCCAGTTGGGCGAGGGTGCGCGGCAGGTCAATTGCAGCCAGCAATCAGCGTTCGCGGATGCGCGGCCCGATGGCCATGGCCTGTCCGGAGTTCATCGCTTCTGCGGTGGCGAGTTCTTCCAGCAGCACCTGGGTGCGCTCGTCGCCTGCGAAGGCGCTGATGACGGCGGCGGCGCGGGCAGTTTCTGCGGAGACGCCGAACAGGTCTTCCAGGGCTTCAAAGCCGGTCTTGCGGTAGGGGTAGAAGGCAAGGCGCGGTTTCACGTCAGCTTCGATACCGGCCAGGGATTTGGCCTTCTCGATGGCGTCCATGAAGGTGCCGATCTCGTCGACGAGGCCTTGCTGCTTGGCCGCTTCCCCGGTCCAGACGCGGCCGCGGGCCACTTCATGCACCTGGTCATAGGTCATGCCGCGGCCTTCGCCGACATGGGCAAGGAACCGGTCATAGCCGCGCTTCAGGCTGGCCTTCACTTCGGCTTCCTGGCTTTCGGTGAAGGGCGCGGTGCCCCAGGCGGAGGCAAAGTCGCCGCCAACGGTCACGGTGTCGAAGGTGACGCCGATCTTGTTGAAGGTGCCATCAATGGCCAGCTTGCCGCCGAAGATGCCGATCGAGCCGGTCAGAGTGGCGCGGTTGGCGAGAATGGCGTCCGCGCCGGTCGACACATAATAGCCGCCCGATGCTGCCAGGCTGCCCATCGAGACGACCACCGGTTTGCCCGCTTCCTTGGCCCGCTCCACAGCGCGCCAGATCTGGTCAGATGCCGTCGGAGAGCCTCCGGGGCTGTCGACCCGGAAGACGATGGCTTTCACATCCTCATCTTCAGCCGCGTCGAGAATCGCGCGGGCGATCACGTCCGAGGCAAAAGCCGGCGGGTCGGAGAAGGGCGAGCTGCTGGTCGCGCCGCCGGTGACGATGGCGCCTTCGCCGCCGATCACCGCAATCAGCGGGGCCTTGCTGTTATACTTCGCAGGCGAGGTATAGGCGGCCAGGTCGATCAGCTCGGCATCGTCGCTGCCGGCACGTTCCTTGGCGGCTTCCTGCGCGTCTTCCGGCCAGCCGAGCTTGTCGATCAGTTTCAGCTCGACGGCGTTTTCAGCCGTTTTCGGGCCGCTTTCCAGAATCGTGCGCAGCTGTCCCGGCTCCAGGCCGCGATCTGCCGCGATGTCGCTCAGCGCGGTGGCCCAGATCGAATTGGCCAGCGCTTCCATCGCTTCGCGGTGGGGGCCGGTATAGCTCGTCTCATTATAAGAGTTGGGCGCGTTCTTGTATTCGTAGAGAGGATAGACCTGCGGCTCCAGGGCGATCTTGTCGAACAGGCCCTTGTAGAACTCAGTCTCGAACACGACGCCGGTGACCATCAGATCGGTGCCCGGCTGCATCCAGATTTCATCGGCTGCGGCGATCGAGTGAAACGCCGAAGGGCCGCTGGCCCCGAACATGCCCTGGGAATGGGCAATGACGAATTTGCCCGACCCCTGGAAGCTTTTCAGCGCCTGGCGCAGTTCTTCGGCGCGGCTCGTGCCAAAGCCCATATCGGCGCCGCGGATATAGATGCCTTTCACCGACTTGTCGGCTTCGGCCTCTTTCAGCTTCAGCAGCAGGTCGATGAAGCCGGGCGTGCCGGAAAGGGCGGCGAATCCGCCAGAGGGCGCCTGATCGGGATAGTTGGCGTTCAGGTCCAGCGTCAGGACAATATTGGCGGGGTGGGGCGGCTTGGCGCTGACGGCCATGCCGATAAGCGTGAAAAGAAAAAAGAAGCCTAGGACGATGAACAGGATCATCGCCGTGAAGGCGCCTGCCATGGACAGCAGAAAAGTTTTCATTTCCGGGAGGCCTTCCTTGAGGGCGCGCGGAGTGCGCAAACGGGTTCTGGAATGATATTGTTGATAATCGATAAAATGTAAAGACCTGCTATGCTGCGGGCGCTTGCCGCAGCCTTTCAGATGAAATCCGTGTGCAAAACGCTGGAAGCGGGTGTTGCCAGCGCAATAAAGGTTGGCTATCTGGCGCTTCCACTGTTGGGGTGTCGCCAAGTGGTAAGGCAGCGGTTTTTGGTACCGCCACCCTAGGTTCGAATCCTAGCACCCCAGCCACTCTCTCCCGCATCTGTCTCTTTCTTGGTGCTTTGTCCCGTTGTCTGGGCCGAAGGGGCGGACTTGTTTCTTCTATTGCGTTTGATTGAAGCCGGGGTTTCTCTGGTTGCGCGCGCCGCTTGTTTTCAGGCTCGGGCACAAGGCCGGTGGGGGCGCGCAGGTTCGCCGATAACCGGCGAGGGGGGCAATATGAAGAATCTCGCGAAACAGCGCCTGGCGTTTGCCGTCATTGCCGGGCTGATGCTCAGTGTTTTCGGCGCGCCGGTCATGGCGCAGGGGGAGGAAGCGCCCGCCCCGTGGATCCCGATGAAGACCACCAGCGGCTGCACCTTCTTTCTCTACGATTATGATGACCCGGCCGGCTCCTGGTACAAGGAAGCGGGCTGGACCTGGACGGGCGGCTGCGCAAACGGCGTTGCCTCCGGCTCAGGAGACCTGACCACACAGCGCATTGATAGTGGTGGGGGAAGTTATTCGACGGGCTATCGCGGCGCCTTGATCGGCGGATATATGAACGGGCGCATCGAAGAGATCCACAACGGCAAGATGCTGGCGAGCTATTACTGGCAGTCTTTCGACATGGGGTGCGGAGACGCAGCGCACTTTGTCTATTGCGTGCCTGCAACCCTCACGCCGGCATCTGCGCCAGCGCCGGCGGCTCCGACAGCGGCGTCATCCTCCTCGCGCCTGGGCACCGATACCGCCGCAATAAAGGCGGCACTGTCCGGGGCCCCTGAAGACCGCGTATTCGCCATGCTGGCGGAGCTGATCGAGACCGGCCAGATAGATCTGGCGCGGGAGGCCGAGGTGCAACTGGCCCGGCGGTATCCGAACTCGCCGCTGATCTCTGTCGCGCGCCAGCTGCTGGACGCCTTGAAAACCGGGCCTTCGGTGCCCACCGGCGCCAGCGGGACAAGGGTGACCCATGATTTTCTGCGCCAGGCCGCTGAGGCGACCTACGGCAATGCGACGAATATCAGCTCAGGTGGATTGCCTGCCTATGAGGTGATGGTGGTCCGCGACGGGAACCGCCTTCCTGTTGTTGTCGAGCTTTCCGGCAACATGGAATATCTCTGGGTGTCCGTGCGCCTCACCGATCGTCCGGTGTCTCCGGAAGTCGCCTCGCGCGCCCTGCAGAGAGTGAAGGATTTGCAGCCCACAATGATGTGGGAATTCAACGGGCTGCGCATCGGGCGCGCGATCGCCAATGAGGGGCTCACGGCGGAAGAAGTCCGTCAGGCGATTGATCAGGTGACGGCTGACGCGCTCGCCACCATTGACCTCTGGGGGAATTGAATCGCCGCGATAAGGTGAGTGGCTTGCCTTAAAAAAGATATATTCAGCCCGACTAATGCCCCCTTATGCGGCATCGCTGCCCCATTAAGCTGCATCTGACATGCCAGCGCATGTAAACTTGTCATGTTCGGTCGCTAGAGGGGCCCAGCCGGTGCTTTGAGTGGCGCCGGAAACGAACTGCGCGGGGCTGGTTGCGTTACAATGTGGTCAGGATATTTTCTAAGGAATGGTAAAGCCTGATTGATCCGAAATTAGAGGATTGTTACCGTCAGGGTTCACAGCTAAGGCCTTTCGGCGCTCCGCAGCAGAATGCCGCTGGGTCTATCAGACAAGAATAGAGGACGGACAGCGTCCCGTTACCATGCAGGGGAGGTGATTGGGTTTTGATTCTCCCATCCACTTCCGGGTTCACTTTGCGGCTCTGTGTGTGTGAGCCGGCATAAGATCGGGACGGCCTCGTGAGCAGGCTCGCCCGCAACCAGGATTTACGCGCCCCGGAGAGGGTGCGTCACCGTTTGTTTGGAGAGTTGAGAGGCTAACCTCATGAAGAAACTTCTTTCACCCGCTCGCAGCGTGATCGCTGCCGCGCTGATCGCCGGGCTGGCCATTCCAGCTCAGGCTCAATTCCGCGAGGCGCTGAACACGGGCGAGCAAGCGACCCGGAGAGCCGAACAGATCCAGGATCAGATCAACCAGCTGGATGATCAACGTTCGGATATGGTTCGCGAATACCGCACGCTCCTGCAGCGTCGCGACGCTGCTGAGCTCTTTGCAAAGCAGCAGGAACTCGTCGTGCAGAGCCAGCGGGAAGAGATTGCCTCGCTCACCGAACAGCTCGGCTCGATCGACGACATCACCGCGCAGACTGTCCCGATGCTGCTCGGCATGATCGAAGACCTGAAGCTCTTTGTTGCCGCCGACCTGCCTTTCAAGATGGAAGAGCGTAACGCCCGCCTTGAAGCGCTGGACGGCGTGATGCGCAGCCCGAACGTTTCTGCCTCCGAACAGTACCGCCTGATCATGGAAGCCTACCAGGCTGAGATGGAATACGGCCGCACGATCGACACCTGGCAGGAAGAGATCTCCATCGACGGCAACCCGACCACCGTGGACATGTTCCTCTATGGCCGTGTTTCTTACGTCTACCTGACGCCGAACGGCAGAGCTGCCCGCTTTGACCGCGCCACCGGTGAGTGGGTCAACCTGCCTGGCAGCTACGTGCCGGAAGTCCAGCGCGCCATCCGCGTCGCTCAGGGCAAGGCCCAGCAGGTCGTTCTGTTCGCCCCGGTCCAGAAGTTCTCGGTCCAGTAAACGGCCCGAACCGTCAGACACAAAGGTTTTCAAAACATGTTCAAGTTCAAATCCTCTCTGAAGGCTCTGGGTGTTTCTGTCCTCGTTGCGGCAACTGCTGCCACGATGGCGCCCCCGGCCGTCGCTCAGACCCTTTCTGAAGTGCTCGCTGCGGTTCGCCGCGACTCCGAGCAGATGTCCGCCGCTGACCAGGCTCGCCTGCGCGAATTCCAGCAGGACACCGCCAGCCAGTCCGCCCGTATGGCCGAAGCTCGCAACGCGCTCGCCGCTGCTGAAGGCCGCGCCGCAGCTCTCAGCCGCGAGTTCGATGCCAACGAAGCCCAGCTCGGCGCTCTGGAAGCAGAAGTTTCGGCTCAGGCCGGTGACTTCCAGGAACTGCTTGGCCAGTTCCGCTCGGCAGCCGGCGCCACGATGCCGGAAATCGCCAACTCGGTCGCCAACTTCGACTATAAAGACCGCGTGGAAGCCATCGCCGAGATCGCTGAAGCCCGCGTCCTGCCGACCCGCGCCCAGCTGGAGCGTCTGCCCAAGGCAATGCTGCAGGAAATGATCGCCCAGTCCGAAGTCAAGACCTTCACCGCGACGGTCAACGGCATCGGCGCTGACGGCTCGAATGGCGAAGCTGAACTGATCCGCGTCGGCGTGTTCACCGCCGCCACCACCTCTGGCCGCGACTTCGTCGAAGTCCGTGGTGGCCAGGGTTCCGACACCTTCCTGCAGGTCTTCGCGAAACAGCCGGGCGGCGCTTACTCCTCCGGTATCGCTTCGCTGATCCGCGCGGGTGAAGGCGAAGTCGTCCGCGCTCCGGTCGATCCGTCGAAAGGCAACCTCTTCGGTATCCTCGGCGACCTGCCGACCTTCGGTGATCGTCTGAAACAGGGCGGTGAAGTCGGTGCCGTGATCGCCACTCTGGCCGTCGCCGGTATCCTGCTCGGCCTGTTCAAGATCTTCACCCTCTTCACCATGGGCGGCGCAATGCGCGGCACGGCGAAAACCCGCCAGGCCGGCACCGGCAACCCGCTGGCCCGCGTGTTCGAAGTCTACGAGAACAACCGCAATGCCGATGTTGAAACCCTCGAGCTGAAGCTGGACGAGCAGATCCTGCGCGAAAGCCCCCGCATCGAGCGCTTCAACGACATCATCAAAGTGCTTGCTGCCGTCGCCCCGCTGCTCGGTCTTCTGGGTACGGTCGTCGGTATGATCATCACCTTCACCGCCATCACCATCTACGGTGCCGGCGATCCGAAGCTGATGGCTGGCGGTATCTCGGTCGCTCTCATGACCACGGTGTTCGGTCTCGTCGCAGCTATCCCGCTGCTTCTGATCCACGCTGTTGTCTCGGCTATGGCCCGCGGCAACCAGCAGCTCCTCGACGAGCAGGCCGCTGGCCTCGTCGCCGAGAAGATGGAATCCGTCCACGGGGGCCGGGCATAAGCCCGCCCCTCAGAGCGCTCGAGGAGTAACCCGATATGGGTTTCCAAGACCTACAAGCCTTCCTTGATCGTGGCGGTCCCGTTCTGATCGTCATCATGGCTGCCACATTCATCATGTGGGCCCTGATCCTGGAAAGGCTGTTTTACTTCCGCTTTGCTCACAAGCAGGTGGCAGCTGAAGCGATCGCCGAGTGGCGCGCGCGGTCGGACCGCAAGTCCGTCCCCGCCCACTGGATCCGCGACAAGCTCGTTTCCGAAGTGCGCGCCAAGGCGGAGGCGAATGTCCAGCTGACGAAAGCAATGGTGGCCCTTGCGCCATTGCTGGGCCTGCTGGGCACAGTGACGGGCATGGTGGCCGTGTTTGATATCATGGCCATCACTTCCGGTGCAGATGCGAAGGCCATGTCGGCCGGTGTGTCGCGCGCCACGATCCCGACCATGGCAGGCATGGTGGCCTCCCTGTCCGGCATCCTGTTCACATCGGGCATGGACCGGCGGGTGAACCGCGCTGTCCAGGCGGTCGAAGATGAGATGGAGATCGGCTGATGCGTGGACGTTCCGCAAGACCTCCCGAGGAGGCCAATGTTGACCTGACGCCCATGCTGGACGTCGTCTTCATCCTCCTCATTTTCTTCATCGTGACGTCGACCTTTGCACGTGAGGAGGCGATCGGCCTTGAGCCGCCGCCGCCGCCGTCTCCTGACCAGGAGCAGCAGCAGACCCAACAGGCGATCCTGATCTTCATTGATGAGTCCAATCTCATCACGGTGAACGGTCGCCCGACGGATATCGGCTCGGTGCGTGCAAATATCGAACGCGTGGTCGCAGAAAATCCGCAAAGTGCGCTTATCATTCAGGCTCACCCCAAAACCCGTAGCGGTATTGTGGTGAAGATCCGTGACGAGGCGTACAATGCGGGCTTCCGCGATCGTGTGAACATCGTCATTTCGCAGACCTAGGAGACCCCAATGGCCAGAAAAAAACGCTTGGCAACGGGTGGGGGCAGCGCCGAGGATGACGTGAACCTGACGCCCATGCTGGACGTCGTGTTCATCCTGCTCATCTTCTTCATCGTGACGGCCCAGTTCATCAAGGAACCGGGTGTGCCGATTGTCCGTCCGGATGTGGATAACAAGGCAGCGGCCAAGCCGCTCGCCATCCTCATCGCGATCGACAAGAACAGTGAAATCTACATCGACAAGCAACGCATCAACCCGAATGAGCTCGGCTTCGTGCTCAAGGAAATGCGCCTCGACAATCCGCGGGGCGAGGTGGTGATCCAGACCGATGTGGACGCTGAGGCGCAGGTAATGGTTGACGTAATGGAAGCCATCAACAAGATTGATGGTGACACCGTCATCAATATCTCCGCGAAAACGTCGGGTTAGGGAGGATCGGGCATGTTCAATAATCCTTTCATGCGTCTGCTGGTCGGGGTGGTTCTCGCGATCCCGATCGTGGTGGTGATCTTCCTGCTTATGAACTCGCTGATTTCGGTCGACGAGATCGAGCTTACCGAAGGTGAAACCCGGACCCTGGCGGCGATCACGCCGCAGAAACAGGACACCGAGGTGCGTACCCGTACACGGACGCCGCCCAAGAAGATCGATGCTGCGCAGAAGCCGCCGCCGCCGCCGAAACAGTCTGCCACGAAGTCGAGCATCAACCTGCCGACTCCGAAGATCGAGGGCGGCGTGCCGCAGAACCTTGATCTTGGCCGGATGAACTCGCTGGCGATCGACCCGGTTGCCGTGTCCGACCGTGACGCGCAGCCGATCCGCCCGCCGACGCCTTCGTTCCCGCAGCGTGCGGCTGAACGTGGCCTCTCGGGCAGCTGCGATGTGCGCTTTGACGTGGATACCCGCGGCAAGCCGTACAACATCGTGGCAACCTGCACCGACAGCGTCTTCAAGTCGGAAGCCGAACGCGCCGTGTCGCGCGTGGAGTTTGCGCCGAAGATCGTTCGCGGCCAGGCGGTTGAGCGCCGGAACGTTGTCTACCCGCTGGAATTCAAGATCCAGTAGGGCCCCCATCGGGTGATGGCTGCTGTTTCAGCGGCAGCCATCAGCCCCTTCGACGGAATTGCCGGTAGGGCTCAGGGGCCGGGCCGGCGATCCATCAGGTCCAGTATGCCGCTTTGGCGGTGAGGAGAAAAAACGATGCAACTCAAGGCAATCCTTAAAGGGGCGATCGTAGCGGGGGCGATGGCAGTCATGGGTGCAGGATCTGCGCTCGCGCAGGCCTGTACGGAGACCACCTTCAGCGCCAAGACGGGCCAGACCTATCTTGAAGCTGAAACCGCAGCGATGGCGAACAAAGACTGGGCGACGGCAATCGCGAAGCTGAACCAGCTGCGCGCCGGCGAGCTCAACTGTTATGAAGAAGGCGCGGTTATCCGCCTTTCTGCCTACATCAAGATCGAACAGGGCGACCGCGCAGGCGCCGTCCGCGATCTTCTGGATGCAATCAACAAGGGCTATATCCCGGCTGATCAGCGCGCCCAGACCTACTACAACATTGCCCAGATCTATCTGCAGGATGAAAACCTGGCTCAGGCGCTCGACTATATGACGCGCTGGATGCAGGCTGGCGGCAAGCCGGACCGGACGCAGAAATGGCAGCTGGCCGTGCTCAACCAGCGCGCCAACAAGAATGCCGAGGCCATCAGATGGGCCGAGGAAGTCCGCCGTGACGATGGCGCCAAGTTCGACCAGCAGCTCTATGACCTGCTCGTCTTCCTGTACAACGACACCGGCAATAAGGCGAAGCTGGCCGAGGTGCTTGAAGCCCTCGTCGAGCGGAACCCGAAAGAGCGCAAATACTGGGATGCAATTGCCGGCAACTACTTTGCTGGTAACGAGGAGCGCAAGGCGTTCGAAGTCCAGAAGGCTATGTATCTCGGCGGTCTCTTGACCACCGAAGACGAAATCATGCGCATTGTGAACTTCTACAACCGCTTCAACGCGCCCTATCACGCTGCCCGCGTGCTCGAGAAGGAAATGAATGCCGGTCGGATCAAGAAGTCGGTTGAGCGCATGTCCCTCCTGGCAGACTTCTACCAGGTGGCCCGTGAGCATGAGAAAGCCATCCCGGTGATCCGTCAGGCCGCTGAAATGGGCGGTGGCGGCGCGATGTATGAGCGTCTCGGCGCTTCCTACAGCGAGCTGCAGAAATGGCCGGAAACCGAAGAGGCGCTCCAGCGCGCACTTCAGCTCGGCGGCGTAAAAGACCGGGGCAATGCCTGGGTCCGGATCGGCCAGTCGCGCTATGAGCGTCGGGATCGTGCCGGTGCCCGCGAAGCCTTCCGTCAGGCCAATAATGCCGGTGGCCGCGGCTGGCTCGCCTTCATGGACTCCGAAGAATACACGCGCGACGCGCTTGTTTGCTTCGAGGTTCAGGCCGCGATGCTCAACGTTCAGAACGAAGAAAAGATCTGCAAGAAGCTCCAGGCCCTTGGCGACAACATGCCGGAAGGCTGTAGAACCGTTGAAAACCGCCTGAAGGCAGCTGAGGCGAAGTTCAACGAAACGCCTGAGTGCAAGCGCGCCGCCCAGCCGGTCTGATCCGGCAGGCGGGCCCTGGCCCCTTGAGCAAGTCTAATGGAAAGCCCCGGCCGTCTGGTCCGGGGCTTTCTGCATCTGGCACCCGGCTTGTCTCCGCCCGTCCGGAAGTGTCCGAACCTGTCCGGATTTGTCCAGAAATGTCCCCCGCCTGTCCGGGCCTGTCCTGCCCAGGGCGCCTGGAATCCTGTCATTTTCCGGAAAAGTCCAATAAAATCAGGAGACCTATCTTCCGCCTCCGGCCAAACAAAAACGCCGGCAGAAAATCTGCCGGCGTTCTGAAAATCTCTGACTGTCTCGAAACAGCTTCCGCGCAGATCAGCTCGGCGGCGAAGAGCTGGAGATGCTGTAAGGGCCAGGCGTAGCGGAGGAGAGCGCAGGCTTGCTCTCATTGGCCGGCGAAGCCGCGACCGGGCCGGTTTCCCGCAGCGGATCATCCGCATGCTTCACCTGGCCTTCAAACACGGCGTTCGACTGGATCTGCAGCGAGGAGTGGACAATGTCCCCCTTCACATGCGCGCCGGTTTCCAGTTCCACCTTGCGCGCGCGGATCGAACCCTTGATCCGGCCCTTGACCTTGACGACTTCGGCTTTCACTTCGCCGGTGATCTGGCCACTGGCGCCGATGGTGATGTCGGTCGCGCTGACATCGCCGTCCACGATCCCGTCAATCTGCAGCGCACCTTCCGAGGTCACCGAGCCGTTGATCTTCATGTCGGCGCAGATGATGGAAGCCGCGCGGGCGGCAGGTTTGGAGGCGGCGCCACGAATGGCATCCTGGGCTGGCACCGGCTTCTGCATCGGTTCGGGCGGTGGAGCCGCCGGCGTTTTGTTATTCTTTGTGAACATGTTTGCCTGCTTTCAGGAACTTCATAGGGTCATAAGGCTTGTCATTGTACCACACTTCGTAATGAAGGTGATCCCCGGTGCTGCGCCCCGTAGAACCCATGCGCCCCACCAGGTCCCCAACTTTTATAACATCGCCCTTCTTCACCGTATACGAGCGAAGGTGGCCGTAACGCGATTTGAAGCCGTGGCCGTGGTCGATCTCGACCAGCAGACCATAACCGCCGCGCGATCCGGCAAAAACAACCGTGCCCGGACCAGATGCCACGATCGGCGCATCCCGGTAGGCGGCAAAATCCGTTCCCCAGTGTGCGGCAGGCCGCTTCGTGAAGGGGTCGACGCGAATGCCGTAAGGGCTTGTATAGCGGAACGGAACGGCGACCGGGATGCCCAGCGGCAGGTCGTTCACGATCCGCTCGTAATGTTTCATCTCGGCGATGCGGGCGCGGGCCTGTGACAGGCGCACCATGAAGGGCTGATCACCGCCAATGGCCGGTTCAGCGGCCGAAGAGGTCAGCGCGCCGATGGAAACCAGAGGGCCGCCAATGCCCGATTGCGGCGCGGCAATCCGGTCGCCGGTGGCCACCTGGGTCAGGTTCAGCACGCCGCGGGCCCGTTCGGCGCGCTCGGCGGCGAGATCTTCCATCTGATTGAACAGCATGTTCATGTCAGACTCGATGGCCTTCGGCGTGCCGCGTGCAGCCGGAACACCGATGGAGGCCAGGGTGAGATAAGCATCGCGCGACTGGCGGCGATCGGCTTCCTCGATGGTGGCTTCGATCAGCAGGGGCGCGCCATCGCCTTCGAGCGCCGACATCTTCATGCCGTCCTCGTCGCGCATCTCGTTCAGCAGTTCTTCCAGCGCGCGCTGTTTCTGCTCGAGTTCGGCGGTTTCCTTGCTGCGTTCTTCAAGCAGGGTGCGCTGCAGCGATTCGCGGGCGCGCAGATCCTGGACCCAGCGTTCATACTTGGCGAGTTCCTTGCCTTCGCCCGTCTGCGGAGTACCCGGCCCGCCGCCCAGCACAAAATTGGCCGTGGCAAACATGGTCCAGCTGGCGAGGGCGGTGACCCCGGCGGCCATCATGGCCTGCTGCCAGGGAGAGATGGAAATGTAGCGGACAGTGCCTCCGCTGCGGTGATAGATCTGGCGTTCCGGAAAAGCGCGGTCGAACGTCGCTTTAAGGTTTGCACTCCACTTCGCCATGCAAGCTACCTGTCAGCTGGAAACTTTTTATGATGACCGCAGAAAAATCTTCCGCAGCGCTCCCATACCCCGCGTTTATACATACCCAATTCGCCTCTTCGCGAAACCCCTTGGGAGCATATTTTTAGGCAATCTTAGCATGATTGGGTAAATCTGCTGTTAACCTGGGCATCTGTTGCAGGAACTACAGCGCCAGCGCCGCCTAACCTGTCAGGGAGTTAATGTTTTCCAGAACATCTTCGGCATGTCCCTTGACGCGCACTTTAGGCCACACACGGATGATCTTGCCATCCGGCCCGATCAGGAAAGTGCGCCGCGCCATGCCCATATACGTCCTTCCGTACATGGATTTTTCCTCCCATGTCCCATAGGCCTCGGAGACCTTCCCGTCCTCGTCGCTGCCCAGTTGAATCGTGAGGGCATGCTTGGCTGCGAACTTTTCATGACGGCTGAGCGGATCGCGGGAAACCCCCAGCACCACCGCGCCGGCCTTCTCGAAGGCCTTTGCGTGCGTGGAAAAATCGATCGCTTCCTGCGTGCATCCGGGCGTGTCGTCCTTGGGATAGAAATACAGCACCAGATACTTGCCTGCATAATCGGCGAGGCGGCGCTTGCCGGCGGTCGTTTCCATCGAGAAAGCGGGGGCTTTGCGCCCTTCCTGCGGTCCTGTGGTCATGCAATGCTCCTATGGTGCCTGAAGTTCACGAAGTTTATAGTCTTATGATGCCTCTGGACCTGCGGCAGAAGAGACTTTCCTGAGGAGCCCGCTATTGGTCCGCCAGACCGCTTCCATTGTGGTTTTCGAGATTCTCGGCGGATTGATTCTGCTGGCCTTCGTGCTGGCGGCGGTGCTGATGCTGCGCCTCGCCAGCGGGCCGATTGATCTGGCTGTTTTCCGGGATGATGTGGAGGAGGCGCTGGCCGATGCGCGGGGTGGGCGCGGCGTTTCCCTCGGCGCGCTGCAGCTGGAATGGTCGCCGCAGGACAGGCGCGTGCAGATCATGGCGCAGGATGTGCGCCTGCTGGACGGCGCCGGGCGTCCCGCCGCCGAGGCGGAAAATGCGGTGATCCAGCTTTCCGGCTCGGCCCTGGTTTTTGGCGGCATTGAAGTGCTGGCCATGGATCTCAGCGATGGCTGGATCGCGATTGACCAGATGTCGGCGCGTCAATGGGCGCTGGCAGGTGATCCGCTGCCGGAGTTTCGGGAAACCCGGCTTCCCGATACGCCGCAGGGCTGGATCGATTATGTCGGCGGGGTTCTTCCTGAATGGCTGCGCGCCTGGCGCGAGGCGCGCGCGAGCATGCGCCTTGAGGCCGCCGGCTTCGAGAATATCGAATTGCGCGTGCGCGATCAGGCAGGTGCGTTGATCGGCACCGTTGAAGATGCCAGCGGGCGCCTGGCGCTGGGCGCTACGGGAATGAATCTCAATTTCAGGGGCAAGGGCCTCGGCGAGGGGCTGCCTGCGGCGATCACCCTGTCGATTGCCAACCCCAATGACACGCGCAGCCTGCGCGCAGAGCTTGCCCTGACGGGCTGGCCCCTCGGTGATTTCGGCGCCCGCCTCGGGCTTGACCGCGAACTCACCGAAGGTCTGCCCTCGGACATAAGCCTAGCTGCGAACCTTTCCGAAGAGACCGGCATTGATGAAGTCACCCTGGTCGCGAAAAGCGGCGAGGGCCGGTTCTCCTTTGACGACCAGGTCTGGCCGGTGCGGGATCTGGATCTCTCGCTGCTCTATGATCGCTCCGAGGACCGGCTCAATCTCAAGGTCGCCTCGCGCGGCGCCGGCCCGTTCAAGGGCACGGCAGATATCGCGCTTGAAAAGGCCCTCACCGGAGAGGGCTTCCGCCCCTTCGTGCTGCAAAGCCCGGCCCTGACGCTCGACCTTACGCCCGTCTTCACCGCGCCGATTGATCTGGCCAGCGTGCGCGCGTCGGGTGAGGCGGATATTGATGCCCTCGCCCTGCGCGCGGCGAAAATGGAATTCGTTTCCGGCGGCGCCAGATTTGACGCTGCCGGCGATCTTGCCCGCACGCCGGATCGCCAGCCCGGAGAGGCTCCGGTGCTCGGCGAGGTAACGCTGTCTGTTCCCGGGCCGATGCAGGTACCGACCGTTCTGAATTTCTGGCCCGCCAAGCTCGGCGAAGGTGCGCGCAACTTTACGGCAGAGCGCATCGAGACGGGCACAGTCTTCGATGCTGCCGGCCGCATCACGCTGGCCCGCGACAGCCTGCCGGGCGGTTATCTGAAGGACGATCATCTGGAGGTCACCTTCCGCGTGGAAGACGCCAGGGTGCGCTTTCTGGATGATCTGCCTGCGGTGGAAAATGCCTATGGCCAGGGGCGCCTGACTGGCAACAGCTTCCGCGTGCAGCTCAGCCAGGGGCGCTTCGCCGGATGGACCCTTGCCGAGGGCCTGGTGGATTTTCCGGCCTTCACGCCGCGCGGCGAGGATTTTCGCGTCTTCGCCAAGGGGCGCGGGCCCGCCCTGAACATGATGAAGGCGCTTGTCGACTCGCGCCTGGAAATAGATTTCGATCCGGCGCGCATGTCGGGCGACGGGGATCTCACCTTCGAGATGTTCCGCCCCGCTCTCAACGATGTGCCGTATGAGGATGTTCGGTTCACCGCCATCGGCACTGTGCGCAATGCGGGTCTGAAAAACGCCGCGCTCGGCTTTGATCTCGCCAGTGGGACAATGGATGTAAAGGTCGATCAGGCGGGCGCCGAGCTTACCGGCGCGGCCCGCCTGGGCCCGTCGCCCGTCACCTTCCGCTGGTATGAAGGCTTCACTGATGAGGGCGCCCCGGCAGACCTCACCGCCACCGGCACCGTCTCGGCAGATTTCCTCAACCGCTTCGGCATTCTCGGCCGGGCCTACATGACCGGCGAAGCCCCCATAGATGTCACCGCAAAGCTGGACGGGGAAACACTTGTTACCTCGAATATCAGCGTCGACCTTTCGTCGGCGCGCCTCGATATGTCCGAGATCGGATGGGTCAAACCGGCCGGCACCGCGGCCCGCGCCGATGTCAGCATTTCCCAGAAGGGAGAGCTTTCCGCCTCGCGGGTGACCTTCATCAGCCCGACCGCGCGGCTGGATGGGGATTTTACCCTTGGCGCCGATTCCAAACTGATTTCGGCAAACCTGCGGGAAGCCTTCTTCCGCAATGTCGCCGAAGTGTCCGGCGCGGTGCAGCGCGAACCGGGCGACCGGCTGACCGTCACGCTGCGCGGCAAATATCTTGATGCCTCCGGCATCATTCCGGGGCTGGGCGGCATGGCGGGCGCGGCCGGCGCAGAGCCTGCCGAAGGCACCCCGCTGACCATCATTGCAGAAGTTGACCGTCTCACCCTGCGCGAGGGGCTCGATCTGCGCCAGGCGAAACTTCGCGCCGTCACCGGCACGCGCGGCCTGCAATCGCTGGAGGCGAGCGGCCTGGCCCTCGGCGGCGCCCCGCTCAGCGCCAAACTCTCCGCCGGCGGATCAGCGCCGATCCGGATTGATGTTTCCTCCGGCGACGCGGGCTTCATCGCCAGCGCCTTCCTGGGCGCAGACTTCATCACGGGCGGGGAAATGGCCCTCTCCGGCACGCTGGAGACAGCCGCCGCGCCGGCAGACCTGCTGCTGCAGATTTCCAATGCGCGGATGAGCAATGCGCCTTTCCTGACGCAGATCCTCTCGCTCGCCTCCCTGCGCGGCCTTGCCGACACGCTGAGCGGGGAGGGCGTGATGTTCTCCCGTATCGACATTCCGATGAAAGTGCAGGGCGGGCGCTATGTCGTCACCGGCGCCAAGGCGCAGGGGCCCGCCCTCGGCCTCACCGCGAACGGTTATATCGACATGACCAGCCAGGCCATCGAGATCGACGGTGTTCTGGTACCCAGCTTTGGCGTCAACTCCGCCCTCGGAGGAATTCCCATCATCGGCGATCTCGTCGTCGGCCGCGATGGCGAGGGCATCTTCTCGCTGACCTATTCCGTGCGCGGCACGCTGGAAAAAGCCAACGTCTCGGTAAACCCGCTCTCTGCGCTCGCCCCCGGCGTCATCCGCCGTGTCTTCGAAAACCCGTCCGACACGAAGATCCCCGAAGCGATCCCTCGCGCCCCGGACCAGGCCCTGCCGCCGGAACTTCCCCCGCTGAAGGAAGAAGAGTTCTAGGCGGGGCTTACCCCGCCTTCACCAGCGCGTGCCGCTTCTTGCCGGCTGAGAGCTTGATCGCCCCGTCCTGCAGGTCAGCCAACGAGACCTTGGCATTGGGATCAGACACCAGTTCGTCATTGACGCGGATCGCGCCCTGTTCGATCAGACGCCGCGCCTCGCCGTTGGACTTTGAAAGCCCCGCTGCCGTGCAGGCGGCGGCCACCAGCATCCCCGCCTCAAGCTCCGCCTGCGGAACAAGCGCTGTCGGCAGCGCATCGGCAGATGCTCCACCCGCAAAAACAGCCTTCGCCGCCGCCTCAGATTCCTTCGCCGCCGCTTCCCCATGCAGCAGGGCCGTCGCTGCATTGGCGAGCGCAATCTTCGCGTCGTTGATCTCCGCGCCCTGCAGCGCTTCCAGCCGCTCGATCTCTTCCCGCCCAAGGTCGGTGAAGAGGCGCAGGAACTTGCCCACGTCCGCATCTTCCGTGTTGCGCCAGAACTGCCAGTATTCATACGGGCTCCTGCGGTCAGCGTTCAGCCATACGGCTCCGCCCACGGTCTTGCCCATCTTCACGCCGGAAGAGGTGGTGACGAGGTGCGCGGTCACGCCAAAGGCTTCCCCGCCTTCCGCCTTGTGAACAAGGTCCACGCCGCCCACGATATTGCCCCACTGGTCCGACCCGCCAAGTTGCATCCGGCAGCCATAGCGCCGGTAAAGCTCAAGGAAGTCATAAGACTGCATCAGGAGGTAGTTGAATTCGAGGAAGGTGTAGGGCTGCTCGGCCTCCAGCCGGCGGCGCACAGTGTCCTGCTTCACCATCGTGTTTATGGTGAAGTAGACACCGATGGCGCGCAGCATCTCAAGATAGCCAAGCTGCCCCAGCCAGTCATTGTTGTTGACCATGATGGCGTCATTGGCCCCGTCGCCAAAGCGCAGGAACGGCTCGAACGCGGTCTTGATGCCCGCAATGTTGGCCTCGATCTGCTCATCGGTCAGCAGCGGGCGGGATTTCTCCTTGTCCGTCGGATCGCCCACCTTGGTGGTGCCCCCGCCCATCAGGGTGATCGGCTTGCCGCCATGGCGCTGGAAGATGCGCAGCATCATGATCGTCATCAGATGGCCCACATGCAGGCTGTCTGCGGTGGCGTCATAGCCCACATAAGCGACCGGAGTTCCCTGGGCACAATAGGCATCGAGCTCAGCCTTGTGAGTCGTGTCCTTGATGAAGCCGCGCCAGCTCAGCTCGCGCAGGAATTCCGACTTGAAATCGCTCATATTCTCGTGTCTCCGATGAGATGCGCGCGCCTAGCATAGAAAGGGCCAGCCTTGAACACCGGTCTTGCAAATTCAGGTCCCGTCTGGGTCGCAGGCTTCATGTCCGGCACCTCGCTGGATGCGGTCGATGCCGCCATGATCCTGACAGATGGCGAGGATGTGCTGGAATTTGGCCCCGTTGCGGAGCGCAAATACACAGCCGAAGAGCGCGCCGTCCTGCAGGCCGCCACGGATGCTGCCCGCGCCTGGAACTGGCAGGGCCCGCGCCCCGAAGCACTTTTCGCCGCCGCCTGCGAGACAATCACGAAAACCCATGCCGATGCCTGGGCGATGATGACCGGGCAGGCAGGCGCGCCCCGGCCCGTCCTCGCCGGTGTCCACGGCCAAACGGTGCTGCATCGCCGCGCGCGCCCCGGCCAGCCCGGCGCCACGCTCCAGCTGATTGAGGCGCCTTCGCTGCAGGCCGCGCTCGGCGTGCCGCTCGCCTATGATTTCCGCTCCGCCGATGTCGCCGCTGGCGGGCAGGGCGCGCCGCTTGCCCCGGCCTATCACGCCGCCCTGATGCGCCGCCTCGGCGGGGAGCCGGCCGTGGTCCTCAATCTCGGCGGCGTCGCCAACATCACGGCGCGCACGGCGGATGGCGCGCTGATCGCCTTTGACACCGGCCCCGCCAATGGCCCCATCGATGAATGGGTCGAAGGCCACGGCAAGGGCACGCATGATGTTGGCGGCAGGCTCGCCGCTGCGGGCCGCGTGCATGAGGGCCTGCTGACCCAGCTTCTCGCCCATGACTGGTTTGAGGAGCCCCCGCCCAAATCGCTCGACCGGTATGATTTCAACGCCTCCATGGCGCGCGGGCTTTCTCTGGAGGATGGCGCAGCCACACTGACCGAATTTTCCGCCGCCGCTGTCGCCGCCGGTATTCGTCAGCTCCCGGAGGTTCCCGCCCGCCTCATCGCCTGCGGCGGTGGGCGGCACAATCCGTCCTTCATGGCCGCGCTCGCCCGCCAATGCCCCTGCACCGTGCTCACCGCAGAGCAGGCCGGCTGGCGCGGCGACTCAATAGAGGCCGAAGCCTTCGCTCTGCTCGCCGCCCGCACAGCGCGCGGCCTCCCCCTCAGCTGGCCCGGCACCACCGGCGTCCCCGCCCCGCAGACCGGCGGCGCGATGATCGGTTGACGAAGCCCCTCACTTCCCATTGCGCCCTCTCACGGAACAGCCAGGCTGGATGCAACTCGCCCCTCTCCCTCCGGGAGAGGAGGGGCCCGCGCCCGGACGGCGTGGGAGGTGAGGGCCTTCCCGCCCTATCCAACCCATCCCGCTGGCGACGGACCTAAAATTTTCATATATTTCAATCCATTACAAGAAATATCCGCAATCCTTGTCCACCCCCTCGCGTGCCGGGCGTATCCTTGGTGGATGTTCAGTCTTGCCCGCCTCAGAAAAGAACCTGCGCTCGCGCGATATTTCGCGTTCGTGCATCCCTTCTTCTGGCCGGTGCTGATCTGGCAGCTCGCGCGCGCAGTGGAAGAAGTGCGCGCCGCCGGGCGCAGCCGCGCCATGCTGCGCGTGATGTGGTGGGGCGGCGTGCACATCGAATATCTCGGCGACGCCGCGCCCAACCCCTCCGCCTACAGACCAGTTGAGCCCACACGAAAGCCGTGGAGCGATCCCTGCTGGTCCAGCGCCGTTCCGGCGATCTTCAACGCTGATGAGTCGCACACCCTTTTCTTTCCCCGCATTTGCGGGGGCTTCGAGGGAAAAGCGTTTGCACTGCAAACGCCCCGAGAAGGAATGAAGGGGGCCTGCGCCCGCGCCGCACGCCCCGACACGTCCTAGCTTTCCGTAACCGCCGAACCCAGCTCAAAATCCCCGGCCAGCGCCCGCTGCGTCCGGCCCTTCGTGCTGTGTGAAACTCTATGTCGCTGTCCGCAGCCGGCAAAGATGCCTAAAGCCGTTCCATCACCGCGCTCATCAACGGCCCGATATCCGTGTTCAGCACAAGATCGGCATACGGATCGAGGTCTGTTTCCTCGCGGTTGACGATGGCAAGCCGTGAGCCGGCCTTCTTCGCCACAACCGGCAAGCCCGCCGCCGGATAGACTACCAGCGAGGAACCGAGCACGAGGAACAGGTCTGCCAGCAGCGCTTCTTCGGTCGCCCGTTCCATTTCCGCTTCCGGCATCGCCTGGCCGAAGGAGATGGTCGCGGATTTCACAAGGCCGGTGCAGAACATGCAGGTGATGTCTTCATCCGCTTCCCAGCGGTGGCGCAGCGCCTCAAACTCGTAGCGCTTCCCGCATTGCAGGCATTTGGCATAGCTCGCATTGCCGTGCACCTCGATCACCTTGTCCGCCGGCACGCCGGAGGCCTGGTGCAGGTTGTCCACATTCTGCGTGATGACGCTGGTAACCTTGCCCGCCTCCACCAGCTTGGCCACAGCATAATGCCCGGCGTTCGGTTCCGCCCCGGTCCAGCCGGCAGTCTTGTTGAACACGCGTGTCCAGGCTTCCCGCCGCGCATCGCGCGAGGCGACGAAATCCTGAAACATGATCGGCTTCATCTTGCTCCACACCCCGCCAGGCGAGCGGAAGTCGGGAATGCCGCTTTCGGTCGAAATGCCCGCGCCGGTGAACACCACCACGCGCTCGGCAACCTGGATCATATGGGCGAGATTTTTGGCGTCAGTTTCGGTCATGCCCCCGAAACTATACGGGATTTGCGCGGCCTTCTAGCGGAACATGCCTTCGCGCAGATTGATGCCATGCTCCACCCACGCCTTCAGGCAGCACAGCATGTGCATCCATCCGCCCTTGTTGCCGAGGGCGGATTTCAGCCCCTCAGGCGTTTGCCGCCAGCCTTCCTCGGCAATCGTCACCAGCGTGCGGCCATCCTCCAGCGCTTCAAACCGCATCGTTACCTGCGTGCGATAGGGGCCTTCTTCGCCGCCGGGCTCTGCGGCCGTATCGCCTGCATCCCAATGCAGGATGATACGCTTGTTCTTTTCAACTTCGGCCACATATACCGGAAACGCGCCGGGAAAATCGGCAAAGTCCCAAGTCACCGTCGCCCCCGTTTCCAGCCGCCCTTTGGCGCCGCCGGTTGTGAAATAGCCGGATAGTTTTTCCGGGTTCACCACCGCCTCGAACACCTCGTCGACTGGCCGCGCAATCCGTCCGCTCACCTCGAATTTCAGATCCATGGCAGGGCCTCCGGTCTTGATCTTTGCACCATCATGTTATAAAAACATAACATGTCAAGCAGCAAGACCGCCCCTCGCCGCGAAACGCAGGAAGATCTCGTCTTCAAGGCGCTCGCCGCGCCCGTGCGCCGGGCCATCCTTGATGCGCTGAAGGATAATCCGCAGACCACAACAGAGCTCTGCGCCCGCTTTCCGGAGATCGACCGCTGCACCGTGATGCAGCATCTCAAAGTGTTGGAAGGCGCTGATCTGGTGATTGCGCACAAGGTAGGCCGGGTGCGCTGGAACCATCTCAACGCGCTGCCGATCAAGACCATCCATGACCGCTGGATTGGCCCGCACGCTGCCGGCGCGGCCGACAAGCTCGCCCGGCTGAAAGCAGGGCTGGAACGCGGCTAGACCACCGTGCCGACAGCCCCGCCGATCAGGCCGGTCACAAGCATTGCCGCAGCCCCCCAGAACACGACGCGGACAACCGCCCGGCGCTTCTTCGCCCCGCCTGCCTTCGCCGACAGCCAGCCCAGAATGGCCAGCGCCAGCAGCGAAACGGCCGCCACCACTGGGGTGACCGTCCCCGAGGGCGCCAGCGCCGCTGCGATCAGCGGCAGGATGGCACCGGCCGAAAAGCTCGCTGCCGAACTCCAGGCCGCTTGAATGGGGTTGGCGCTCGCCACTTCCGTCAGCCCGATCTCGTCGCGCGCATGGGCGCTCAGCGCGTCATATCGGGTCAGCTGCTCGGCCACGGCCCGGGCGGTCACCGGCTCCACGCCCCGGTCGATATAGATCTGCGTCAGTTCATCGAGTTCTTCCTCGGGGAATTTGTGCAGGGCCAGCCGTTCTATCTCCAGATCGGCCTTTTCCGTATCGGCCTGCGAGCTGACCGAGACAAACTCTCCTGCTGCCATCGACATTGCCCCGGCCACCAGACCCGCAATCCCCGCCACCAGAATATCGGAAGGCGAGGCGGCAGCCGACGCCACCCCAATCATCAGGCTGGCGGTGGAGACGATCCCGTCATTGGCGCCCAGCACGGAGGCGCGCAACCAGCCGGTGCGCTGGCTGTAATGGTGCTCCTTGGGCAAATAAGGGTCGGGCATTGGGCGCTCCACCGGAACAGGGGCTGTAGCAACCGGAAAAAACGGTGCAAAAACGGGCAGGTAAGGTCAGGTTAACCCGCACTTGCGCACGTGGCCACACACCGTTACGCCTTTGCAGGCTGGCAATAGCAATAAGGGGACACCCGAATGAACGTCTTTCTAATCGTGCTCGCGATCGTGGTGGCTGTCATTGGCGCCATCATCCTGATCTATAACGGCCTCGTCATGAAACGGCAGCGGGTCAACCAGGCCTTCGCGGATGTGGATGTGCAGCTCAAGCAGCGCCAGAACCTGATCCCAAACCTCGTGGAAACGGTGAAGGGCTATGCCGCCCATGAGCAGGCGACCTTCCAGCAGGTGATCGCCGCGCGCAACGCCGCCCAGGCGGCCAATACAGCGGGCGAAATGGCCAAGGCCGAAGGCGTGCTCAGCCAGGCGCTCGGCAAGCTCTTTGCCCTCGCCGAAGCCTATCCGGACCTCAAGGCCAACACCAACTTCCTGCAGCTGCAGCAGCAGCTCTCCTCGATCGAGGACAAGCTGGCCGCCGCCCGCCGGTTCTACAACTCGGCCGTCCAGGACTATAACACCGCCCGCGAACAGTTCCCCGGCTCGATCATCGCCGGCAGCTTCAATTTTGAACCGCGCGAATTCTTCGATGTTGGTGTTGAAGGCCGCGCATCGATGGACGAGCCGCCAAAGGTCGCCTTCTGAGGGCCTCGCCGGACGGGACTGCCCGCGCTATCCTGATCCGGTAGCCAGGGAGGGGAGGCCCCATGTCCATCATTCGTTATCTTCCGGTTGCGGCGGGCTTCATGCTCGCCGCTTGCGCATCCACCACCGACACGCCCACCGTCCGCTGGAGCGCGGCGGCCTGGAACGGCCTGGCCGCGCAGACCATCGGTACGGAGAATTACAGCTTCTTCGCCGCCCCGCTGGACGGGCAGGGTTTCAAGCTGAAGCTGACGCTGACCACAGACGGAATGTTCCGCATTCAGGAAGAAGGCGAAAGCACGCTGCCGGAGGAACTGCGCGCCGCCGCCGAGCAGGCCGCGCCCGAAGGCTGCCGCCTAGCCTCGCTGGAGGTGGCGCCCGATGGCAGCGCCGAAGCGGCCTATGATTGCCAAACTTAAATGTTGGCAGGCATGGACAGCGCCGGGGCGCCAAGCTCAGAATGCGGAATATCTTTATTCAGGGGTGGTGCCGCGTGATGCGCTATATGATTGTTGCAGCTTCCGCTTTGCTGGTGGCCTGTTCTCCGTCTGCGCCAGGACAGAAGGCAGAGGAGGGCGAAACCCTTCAGGCAGAACTGACATCTCCCGTTGAAGCCGCCGAAGACGCAGACGCCGCCGCGCCGCTGCTGGACCCCACGGCGCTGGACTTCTCCCGCATGGCCCTTGCCATGCGCATTCCCACCGCCTTCCAGGCGCGCGAAGAAGGCGCCCGGCTGCAGATCAATGTCACCAATGAACGCCTCGGCGTAAATGTGGCCGAGGAGTTTCCCCTTGTTCAAACGAGCGAGGTGACCAGCCCTTTTTTGGCGTCAGAGGCGCGGGAGGGTTACAGGATATGGACCTATGGAACGCGGCCGGAAGATGGGCCTCTGTTGCAGGCGATCAGCGCCGAGCTTGCCCGCCTGAAGCGCGAAGCGCCTGGGGAGAATGAGCTGAGCTTCGGCGCGGTCGCGCCCGGCTGCTGGAACGAGACAAGCCAGACCCCGGAAAGCCTGCGCCGCACGCTCTACATCCGCGTCACACCGGAGGCAGACTTTGAGCTGTTCGTGCCGGAACAGGAAGTCGGCAAGGGCGAGTTGCCCGGCCTGGAAAGCTTCTGGGGCGCCTGCGATTCTTAAGCGGTCTGACGCGCCGGCTGCGCCGCAAACCACGGCTCCAGCCGCGCCAGCGCTTCCTCGATCTCCGGCGTTGAGAGCGCGAAGGAGAAGCGCATGAAACGCCCGCCATCGACAGGATCGAAATCTACCCCCGGCGCGGTCGCCACGCCGGTCTCCTCCAGCAGTTTCAGGCAGAAGCCCAGGCTGTCATCGGTGAAGCGCGAAACGTCCGCATAGATATAAAACGCGCCATCGGGCGGGGCGATATTGTCGAGGCCCAGACGCGGCAGCGCTTCCAGCAGCAGCGCGCGGTTCTTCCGGTAAACGGCCAGATGCCCTTCAAGCTCGTCCCGGCTGTCCATGGTAATCAGCCCGGCATGCTGGGCCAGCGATGGCGCGGTGAGGAACAGGTTACCGATATAGGCATTCGTCCGCGCCACACCTTCTTCGGGCGACACGAGCCAGCCCAGCCGCCAGCCCGCCATCGAGAAGTATTTTGAGAAGCTGTTGACGACATAGGCGCCGGGCGCAAATTCCAGCATCGAATGGATCTTCGGACCATAGGAAAGGCCATGATAGATCTCGTCGGAAATGATCCGTATGCCCCGGCGCTGGCAGACTTCAGCAATCGCGGCGAGTTCCTCTTTCGGAATGATGGTGCCGGTGGGGTTGGCCGGGCTCGCAATGATCACGCCCTGGGGCGCAGGCTCCAGCGCATCGAGCGCGGCGGCTGACAGCTGGAAGCGCACCTCCGGCCCGCAGGCGATCTCCACCGGCTCGAGGTTCAGCGCGCGCACCGTGTTGCGATAGGCCACATAGCCCGGCCGCGCCATCGCGATGCGGTCGCCCGGGTTGAAGGCTGTTGAAAGCGCCAGAACCAGCGCGGGCGAGGCGCCGCAGGTGATCACCATCCGGCGGGGGCTGAGCTCCACGCCAAAGCCCTCACGGTAATGCCGGCAGATGCGCTCTTTCAGGGGAAGGCTTTCCCAATAGCCCATCGCTTCGCTGTCGAGCACATGGTGAGCCGCCGCAATCGCGCCCTTGGGCGCACCGGTGGAGGGCTGGCCAAATTCCATATGCAGAATGCGCTGCCCGGCGGCTTTCAGTTCGTGTGCGCGGCGGCTGATCGCGATTGCCTGAAATGGCGCAATATTCTGTCCCATCGGGAACCTCTGTGTTCGTGATTACTTCGCCGCCAGCGCCGGCAGCCATGTGGCCAGCGCCGGCATCGACGCCACCATTGCCAGCAGAATGACCTGCAGTCCAATGAAGGGCAGCGCCCCTTGCCAGATCTGCATCGTGGAGACTTCCGGCGGCGCGGCCCCGCGCAGATAGAAGAGGGCAAAGCCGAAGGGCGGCGTCAGGAAGCTCGTCTGCAGGTTCACCGCCATCAGGATGCCCAGCCACACCGGATCACAGCCCAGCAGGATCAGCGGCGGCGCCACCAGCGGCACCACCACGAACACGATCTCGATGAAGTCCAAGAAGAAGCCGAGGATGAACATCACCAGCATGGCGGCGGCCAGCGCGCCCCATTTCCCGCCGGGTACATTGTGCAGGATGTCATGCACCAGATCGTCCCCATCGAAGCCGCGGAAGACGAGGCTGAAGAGAGACGCGCCGATCAGGATCAGGAACACCATGGAGGTGATGTGGGCGGAGCTTTTCAGTGCGGGCCCGAGCTGTTTCACTCGGCGCAGCACCAGCAGCCCGGCCACCAGCGATGCGAGAATGGCAAAGGCCGCCAGCACGGTGATCGCCATGCCGATGAAATCCGCCCCGCTATGGCCACCCGAAGCGGTGCGCAGGTCGAGCGTGTTCCGCAGCACGATGATCAGGAGGATGCCGGCAAGGCCTGCCAGCATCACCGGCATCAGGCGGCTCTGCGCCTCCCGTGCCAGGCGCATGCCCGCGAGCAGGATGGCGCCGCCCGCGCCGATGGCGGCCGCTTCGGTGGGCGGGGCAACGCCGCCCAGGATCGAGCCGAGCACGGCGACGATCAGTGCCAGCGGCGCGCCCAGGCCAAGGGCCACATCGCGGAAGGTAAGCGGCGCGGTGCCTTCAATCACCTCGGCCGGCGGGCAGGAGGCGGGCCGGAAGACCGCCATGATGGCAATCCACAACAGGTAAAGCGCCACCAGGATCAGGCCGGGGATCAAGGCTCCGGCGAAAAGATCGCCCACTGAGACAACCGCTGATCCGCCCCCGGAGCGAAGCGCGGCCTGGCTGGCTGCATTCGAGATGGCGTCCGCCAGAAGGATCAGCACGATGGAGGGCGGAATGATCTGGCCGAGTGTGCCGGAGGCGGCAATCGTGCCGGTGGCGAGGCGCGGGTCATAGCCCTGCCGCAGCATCGAGGGCAGGGCGATCAGCGTCATGGTGATCACGGTGGCGCCGACGATACCGGTCGAGGCCGCCAGCAGCGTGCCCACCAGCACCACGGCAATGCCGAGGCCGCCGCGCATCTTGCCGAGCAGGCGGCTGGCGATGCCCAGGAGATCTTCGGCCACACGCGAGCGCTCGAGGATCACGCCCATGATGACGAAGAGCGGCACGGCCACCAGCGTCTGGCTCTGCATGATCGAGCTGCCTTCGATGCGGCTCGGGAAGGCTTTGAGGAAGGTGTCGGGGAACACGCCGGTGGCAATGCCGATCAGCGCAAAGATCAGCGCCACCCCGCCCAGGGTCAGCGCTACGGGATAGCCCGCCAGCAGCGCGCCGATGGCCACCACGAACATCGAGATGGCAAGGATCGCCTCAAGCTCCATGGCCGCCTCCTTCTGCTGCCAGCTGCTCCGGCGTTTCCGGCGGGAGGGCGCCGGTATTGCGCAGGGCGGCCTTGATCGCTTCGGAAAGCCCCTGCGCCATCAGTAGCACTGCAAAGACCGGCACCAGCGTCTTGAACAGGAAGAAGATCGGCAGACCGTCAGACTCGCGCGAGCCTTCCAGCAGCAGCCAGGCGCGGGCAAGACCTGCCTCGCTCGTCATCAGGATGCGGACGCAGATGGGGAAGAGGAACAGGTAGATGCCGGCTAGCTCGATCCAGTTGCGTCCCGTCTCGCCAAAGCGCGGGCGCAGGATGTCCACACGCACATGCGCCCCGTCACGCAGGGCTGCGGCAGCGCCTAGCATGAACATGGCGGCAAAGCTGTAGGTTGTGATCTCGTTCAACCAGCTGAAGGAGAGGGCGAAGGTGTAGCGCAGGATCACCACTGCGAGCATCGAGAAGACGAGCAGCAGGCTGGCGGCAATCGTCGCGCCAAGAGCTGCGCCGGTGATCTTGTCGATCAGACGGCTGAGCTTCAGCGCAAACCCGTCAACCAGGCGCGGCGCGCTCAGCGCAATCAGCGGCACCAGGAACAGCGGCAGGCTGATCAGGCCCAGCCATTTCAGTCCCGTGCCGATATGCAGGAAGATGCCTGTGTCCATGCCCGCCCCGGCGCCCTTACTTGCCGAGCGCCCGGGCGGTGTAATACACCCCGTCCGAAACCCCGGCCCAGCCGCGCATCAGCTTCAGGGATTTCTCGAAGCTCTCATAGATGCGCTTCTCGACGCCGCTGCGCCCGGCAGAGGCGCGCACATCATAGGCTGCTTCCGACATCCGCTTGACGACATCTTCGGGGAAGGATCGCATCTGGACGTTATGCTGGTTCACCAGCAGGTCGAGATGGACGGAGTTCTGATAGGTGAATTCGCCCAGCGTCTCATGGTTCACCGCTTCGCAGGCGGCCTTGAAGATCGCCTGCTCGCTGGCCGTGAGGCTGTCCCAGACGCCGCGATTGATGCCAACGGCAAGGCTGGCGCCTGGTTCATGGAAACCTGGGCCGTAATAGAAGGGTGCCTCGCGGTGAAAGCCGAGGGAGTAATCGTTCCACGGGCCCACCCATTCGGCCGCATCAATCGCGCCGGTCTGGAGGGCCTGATAGATCTCGCCGCCCGCCAGCGCGATGGAGGCCCCGCCAAGCGCGCGCAGCACTTCGCCGCCTTGCCCCGGAATGCGCATGCGCAGACCCGCCATATCCCTCAGGGAGCGGATTTCCTTGCGGAACCAGCCGCCCATCTGGTGGCCGGTATTGGCGCCCTGGATGCATTTGATGCCGAACTGGCCGGAAAGCTCGTCCCAGAGTTCCTGCCCCCCGCCAAAGTCGATCCAGCCCATGATCTCCTGGGCCGTCATCCCGAAGGGCACAGCCGTGAAGAAGGGAAAGCCGGTGGACTTCGCCGTCCAGTAATATTCGGCGCCGTGATACATATCCGCCGAACCATTGGCGACGGCATCGAAGGATTCAAACGGCGGCACGAGTTCGCCCGCGGCAAACACCTTCACCTCGATCAGCCCATCGGTCATGTCGCTGATACGCTGGGCCACGCGCTCGGCGGCGGTGCCCAGGCCGGGCAGGCCCTTGGGCCAGGTGGTGACCATGTTGAAACGGCGCCGGTTGCGGCTGATGGCCGGTGTTGCCAGCACGGCGCCGGCTGTTGGCGTCGAGAAGGTGGCGGCCGCGCCGGCCACACCCAGTGCGCCTGCGCCGATCAGGTTACGGCGGTTGATCATCAATGCCCTCCCCACGCGGCATGGGTCTCTTTGGCGCGTTTGCGCCATCGGTCCGTTTTGCCGGCGAAAAACTAGTCGTCGTCTCTCAAGGGCCGCCAGCGGTCGCCGTCAAGCACTTCCAGCGGTTTGTAGCGCCGTTTGTAGTCCATCTTCGGGCTGCCCTTCACCCAGTAGCCCAGATAGAGGTGCGGCAGGCCGAGGTCGTGCGCGTGCAGGATGTGGTCGAGGATCAGATAGTGGCCAAGGCTGCGGCTGGCCTTCGACGGGTCAAAGAAGGTGTAGACCATCGACAGCCCATCGCGCAGCACATCGGTGATGGCGGCGGCCACCAGCGGCGCGTCCGGTTCCGGCCCTTCGCGATATTCGAAAATCAGGCTTTGCACCGGGCTGCCGCCGACCATGGCGACATAATCCCGGTAGGTCATGTCCGACATGCCGCCATTGTCATGGCGCGTCGTGACATAGGTTTTCAGCAGGCGGAACTGCTCGCGGGTTGCCTGCGCGGCAACCGGGCGGCGCACCAGCGTCTCGTTGCGCGCGATCACCCGCCGGTCATTGCGGCTGAGCTCGAAATCCCGCGTCGCCACCCGCACGCTCTTGCACGCATTGCAGCGCGCGCAGGCTGGCCGGTAGGCAATCGACTGGCTGCGGCGGAAACCGGACTGGCTGAGCACGTTATGCACAGCGTCTGCTTCCGGAATGGCGAGGTTGGTGAAGGCTTTGCGTTCCTTCCTGTCAGGCAGATAGGGGCAGGGGCTGGGGTTCGTGACGTAGAACCTCAGCGACCGCTCAAGGCCCGCCAGCAGAAGATGTGGATCCGAAAACTTCATTGCCGCTGACGATACACCGGCGCGCCGATACGCCAAGTGGCGTTTTCGGGGCAGAGGGCCGGGCGCAGCAAAAATGGCGCAGGGTTGTGCCCTGCTGGTGACAGTCTAGTCGGCCAGATGGACCTGCAGGCTGATGCGGCGGTTGGCGGCCAGGTGGGGCTGGCCGGCGCTGAGGGGGCGGGTGTCGGCATAGCCGGTGACGCCCACGACCCGCTCTGTCCCGAAACCGGACGCTTCAAGCAGCCGGCGGGCCTCATTGGCCCGGGCCGAGGAAAGTTCCCAGTTGGAGCTGGCCGTGCCCGCCATCGAGAAGGCGTCGGTATGGCCTTCGATGGAAACGGTATAGGGCAGGGCCGCAAGACTTGCGCCCGCCGCGCGGATCAGGGCGGCGCCGGTTTCCGTCAGCGCGCCGCTGCCGGTTTCGAACAGGGGCCGGTCGGCGGTATCCACAAGCTCTATCCGCACGCCTTGCGCATCGGCAGACAGCTGCACACTGTCACCGGCCGCCTTCAGGCTTTCAGAGAGTTCCAGCATCGCCAGCAGGCGGGCCGCGTCTGACAGCGCCTCGCTGGCCGTCACCGAGACGGTAGCCGGTTTACCGGTAAATTCCGAAGCGATCACCGCGCGGTCTTCTTTCGAGACCCCGCTGATCAGCCACATGAGCAGAAAGAACGCGACCAGGGCCGTCAGGAAGTCGGCATAGGCCAGCTTCCAGGTGCCCGTTTTACGGGTAGGCATAACGGGCCTTCTGCCCGTCTGCCGCCGTGAGGTCGTGGCATATGCCATTGCTCTTTTGCGTCCAATCCTTCTGATGGATGACGCTGGTGTATCAGGTCGTGGTGAAAGCCACGCTTCGCCGAGGGGTGGGATTTCTATGAAATTCGCTCTAATTAGCCCGTAATTCAGCAGGAGAGAGCAATGGCGCGCACCGCATTTCTGGGCCTCGGGGTCATGGGTTTCCACATGGCTGGCCATCTGGCGCGGGCAGGCCATCAGGTCACCGTCTGGAACCGCACGCCCGCCAAGGCCGCTGCCTGGACCGCTGCCCACAAGGGCAAGAGCGCGGCAGACCCCGCCTCTGCCGTGTTCGGCGCCGAATATGTGCTGATGTGCCTGGGCGATGATCCCGATGTACGCGCGGTGTTTGACGGCTTTGAGCCAAGCCTGGGCGCGGGCATGACTGTCATCGACCACACCACGGCCTCCGCCTCCCTCGCCCGCGAACTGGCCGAGCGCTGCCGTGCCAAGGGCGCCCATTTCATTGACGCGCCGGTTTCGGGCGGCGAGGCGGGCGCCATCAATGGCAAGCTCACCATCATGTGCGGCGGCGAGGAAGATGCCTTCGCCAAGGCAGAGCCGGTGATGGCCGCCTTTGCCCGGGCCACCACGCTGATCGGCGAGAGCGGCGCGGGCCAGCTTGCCAAATCCGTCAACCAGATCTGCATCGCCGGCATCGTCCAGGGCCTCGCCGAGGCACTCCACTTTGCCGGCAAGGCGGGGCTGGACGCAGAGAAGGTGATCGCGGCGATCTCCGGCGGCGCGGCCCAGAGCTGGCAGATGGAAAACCGCTGGAAGACGATGACGGACGGCAAGTTCGATTTCGGTTTTGCGGTCGACTGGATGCGCAAGGACCTCCGCATCACGCTGGACGCTGCCCGTGAGAATGGCGCAAGTCTTCCGCTCACGGCGCAAGTGGATCAGTACTATGCCGATGTGCAGGCGATGGGCGGCAACCGCTGGGATACCTCCAGCCTGATCGCCCGGCTGGACCGGAAGCCTGACTGATGGGGATCTGCCGCGTCGATATTCACATCCCGTCTGATGGCGAAGCCTATGACACGGCGATACGGATCATCAAGGCATCAGACCCGATCGACTATCTGGTGCTTCAGCCGGAACAGAAAGACCGCCGCCTGATCCAGGTGATCATGCGGGACGGCCCGGTTCAGGCCATGCTCGACAATCTTCAGTCCCTGCTCGAACACCGCTCCGGCTGGCGCGTCACCGTTGCCGATCTGGATGTGACCATTCCCAAGCTGCCCGAGCCGAAAGACGAGAAGAAAATCGCCCGCCAGCAGCACACCCGCGAGGAACTCTACGTTCAGGTTTCCAGCAATGCGAAACTCAACCGGGACTTCATCGTCATGGTGGTGCTCTCCACCATCGTGGCGGCGATCGGGCTTGTCTCGGATGGGGTTGCCGCCGTGATCGGCGCCATGGTGATCGCGCCGCTGCTCGGCCCGATCATTGGCCTGGCGATGGGCGCTGCGCTGGGCGAGCTCGCGCTGCTGCGCCGGGGCATCCTCACATTGTTTGCGGGCATCGCCATCGCGCTCGGCGTTTCGCTGGCGCTGGCTTTGGTGCTGCCGCCCAACTGGGAAAGCCGGGAACTCATGTCCCGCGCGGAAGTGCGGCTGGACGGTTTGGCGCTTGCCATGGCGGCAGGTGGCGCAGCGGCGCTCTCGGTGACGCGGGGCGCTTCCTCGGCGCTGGTGGGCGTGATGGTGGCCGCCGCGCTGCTGCCACCGGGCGCAGCGTTCGGCCTCTTCCTTGGCTATGGCGAATGGCAACTCGCCCTGCGCGCGGCGCTGCTGCTCAGCCTGAATGTGGCGGCGCTGATCCTGTCGGCGCTGATTGTCTTCCGCCTGCGCAAGATCCGTCCCCGGACATGGATAGAGCAGCAACATGCCAATCGCGCCGTCTGGCTGAACGCGATCCTGTCAGGCCTCTTCCTTTTGATTGCCATCGCGCTCATACTGCTGCTGGATCTTGGGAGCGCCGTCGAACTCGGCGCCTGAGACGCCAGGGGGGAAGACGATGGCAGGCAAGGAAGCGAAAACAAAACCCACGGCGATCAGCCCGGCAGATTACATCGCTGCCATGGAAGATGGCCCGCGCAAGACGGACGCCGCTACCGCGCTCGCCTGGATGACGAAGATAACGGGCCTGAAACCGAAAATGTGGGGCCCGTCGATGATCGGTTATGGCCGCTATGCCTATACTTATGACAGCGGCCATTCCGGCGAGGCGATGCTGACCGGCTTCAGCCCGCGCAAGGCAAACCTTGTCTTTTACGCCATGCCGGGCACGCGGGATTACTCAGCCGAGCTTGCCCGCCTCGGCAAGCACAAGACCGGCAAGAGCTGTCTCTATATCAATAAGCTGGCCGATATAGACATGGACGTGCTCGCCGAAATCGTGCGCGATGGTGTCGCCCATATGCGCCGGAATTATCAGTCCTGGGACGAGTGAGCGTGCGGAGGTGCGCTCAGAAGGCCGGCATGTCCATCATTGCCAGCGCGTCGTTCAGGATTTCCTCGCCCAGAAGCTGCGCATAGGTTTCCACGGCGCTTTCGAATTTGGGGTTCTGAACATCCGCGAAGCTCATGCCGCATTGCGAGGTCGCAATGGCCAGCGCGCTGAAGCTGAAGTTGAGCAGGGCCGCATTTGCCTCCGGCTTCTGATCCTGCAAAGCGTGGATCATGACCTGTTTTACATTCGTCTTGAGTTCCGGTGTCGTATTACTTTTCATACAGGTTGCCAGACGATCAGGGTCGAAGTCCGCGAACGCCGGCAGGGCGGAACTGGCGAGCACTGCAGCAGCAATAACAGAACGTAACATGGTTCGTCTCCGGAGCTTGTCGATGTCTCCTCCTGAGTACAACAGCCGCGCGTTCGGCGAAACGAAGGAACGCAGAATCCCTGCTTATGGGTTTACATCCCGGATCAAGCGCCTACCTTGTTCATCTACGCTTCAGGAAGGCGTGGTGCGCAGCTGCGGCCTTCTCCAACCATCCTCCAGAACGATTGGATATCTTATGACTGTCAAGAACGGCGACACCGTACACATCCACTATACCGGCACGCTGAGCGACGGGTCGACTTTTGATAGCTCGCAAGGGCGCGAGCCGCTCTCCTTCGAGGTGGGCAGCGGGCAGATCATTCCGGGCCTGGATTCGGCCATTCCCGGCATGGCGGTGGGCGACAAGAAAACCGTGAATGTGCCCTGCGAAGATGCCTATGGGCCGGTCAATCCGTCCATGCGTCAGGATGTACCGCGTACAGAGTTTCCGCAGGACGTGCCTTCAGAAGTTGGCACCCGTCTGCAGATGCAGACACAGAATGGCCAGGTGATCCCCGTGGTGATCGTTGCTGCCGACGACGCCGCCATCACGCTGGACGCCAATCACCCGCTGGCCGGCAAGGACCTGACATTCGATATTGAACTCGTGGCGATTGGCGCTGCGGCCTGATTGCGGTGGGCGATGGGCCAAGCGTCCATCGCCCACCTTTAGTCCAGCGCCCGCATCGCCGCCGCGATTCCCGCGCCGCCGGGCAGGTCTTCCAACGCCGTGATGACGCCTGCGCGCATCTCAGGCGTCTTGTTCTGGCCGAGCTTGCTGATCCCCTCCAGCCGGCTGGGCCGCATCTCGAAGGCGCGAATGCCATTCAGCAGCGCTTCAAAGACGGCCGGCTTCATCTTCGCCCGCGTCCAGGGCGGCTTGGGCGAGAGGCCAGCCTCGAACACGGCGGAGAGGTCATCCAGAAACGCTGCTGCGCCCTCCCGGCCCGTTTCGGTTACTTCTCCCTCGGCTTCGACCGACAGATAGTTCCAGGTCGGCACCTGATCGGGCACATCGCCATACCAGTCCGGCGAGATGTAGGCGTCCGGCCCGGTGAACACGAGGGTGGCCGCCGCCCCCGCCAGCAGCCGCGCCGTAACCGGATTGGCCGCCGAAAGGTGGAAGCGCAGGACAGGGCTCTCTCCCTCCAGCCGCACGATCACCGGCGTATGCACAGCCAGCGGCGCGCGTTCGCCATTCACCATCACGATGCCCAGAGGATGGGCGGCAATCCGCGCCAGCAGGGTGGCCGGGTCGGTCTCACGGAAGCGGGGCGAAGGGTGCATCGGCTCAGAACAGGTTGCCCTGATCCCCCTTCTTGCGGGGGGCGGGCTTGGGTTTGGCGGCAGGTGGGGGCGTGTCGCCCTCGATGGGCGCGGCGGTGACGTCGCCGTCCGCAAAGGTCACGCGCATGACCGGAAGTGTCCGCGCCTGTCCGGATGTGCGCACCAATTGTCCGGAATTGTCCCGAATGATCACATATCCGCGCTTCAGCGTCGCCTGATAGGACAGCGTTTCGAGCAGCTTGCCCTCCGCGTTCAGCGCCGCCTTGCGCTGCTCGATCAGACGCATCAGCGCAGGGCGCGCGCGCACGGCCGCCTCACGCAGGCGCTGGCGCTGTCCCCGGATTTCCGCCCGCAGGGTAGAGGGCGAAAGCTGCAGCCGGGAGAGCTTCAGGCGCGCCTTCTGGGTCAGCGCCAGGGCGGCGCGGGGCAGGCTGGCGGCGGCATAGTCCAGCCGCTGACGCTTTGATTGCAAAAGGCTTTCCGGGCGGGGCAGGCGGGCCGCGACGAGTTTGTCGCTGGCGCGGGCAAGGGCGCGGGTGAGCGCGCGTTTCAGCCGCTGGCCAGACTCTTCCACGCTGAGGATCAGCTCTGTGCGCACCGGCACGGCGATCTCGGCGGCGCCTGTGGGCGTGGGTGCCCGGCGGTCGGACACATAGTCGATCAGCGTGGTGTCGGTCTCGTGCCCAACCGCTGAAATCAAAGGAATTTCACTCTCGAAAGCGGCGCGGACGACCGTTTCCTCATTGAACGGCCAGAGGTCTTCAATCGAGCCGCCCCCCCGCGCCACGATCAGCACATCGGGCCGGTTTGCCCCTGTCATCGCGTTGAACCCGCGGATGCCGGTGGTCACCTGGGCAGCGGCCTGTTCCCCCTGCACCAGCGCGGGCCAGACAATGACGCGCACCGGAAACCGGTCACGGATCCGGTGGAGGATATCCCGGATCACCGCCCCGGTCGGCGAGGTGATCACCCCGATGGTGCGGGGCATGTAGGGGATCGGCTTCTTGTGTCTGGCGTCGAAGAGGCCCTCGGCAGCGAGCTTTTTCTTGCGCTCCTCCAGCAGCTGCATCAGCGCGCCGGCGCCGGCGGGCCGCATCGTGCTGGCGATCATCTGATAGGCCGAGCGGCCTTCATAGGTGGAGAGGCGCCCGGTGGCGACCACTTCCAGCCCTTCCTCGGGCCGGAAGGTCAGCCGGTCTACCTGGCCCCGCCACATGATGGTGTTGAGGACGGCCTTGTCGTCTTTGAGGTCAGCATACATGTGGCCGGACTTGGCAATCGTCACCCGGCCAAGCTCGCCGCGCACGATCACCTGGTCATAATTGGTCTCGATTGTCCGCTTCAGGCTCGCGGCGAGTTCCGAGACGGTCAGTTCAGGCTGATTTGTGGTCGGCGAGTCAGGCATTTGGGCTTGATCCCATGCCCTGCTCAGCGCATCAAGCCGCCCCATGAACATACTCCTGATCGGATCGGGCGGCCGTGAACACGCCCTGGCCTGGAAGATGGCCCAGTCTCCCCTCGTGGACGTGGTGCATTGCGCGCCCGGCAATCCCGGTATGGACGCGGTGGGCCCCTGTTTTGATGTGGGGGCCGATGACATTGACGGGCTGGTGAAGCTTGCCCTGCAGATAGAGCCCGACCTGGTGGTGATCGGCCCGGAGGCGCCCCTCGCCCTTGGCCTGTCTGACATTCTGCGGGCACGGGGATTTGACGTGTTCGGCCCCTCCAAAGAGGCGGCTCAACTGGAAGCCTCCAAGGCCTTCTCCAAGGGCCGGATGACGAAATACGGCGTGCCTACGGCGGCCTATGGCGAGTTCACCGAGGCTGCGCCTGCCAAGGCGTTCCTGCGCAAGATGCGCGCGCCCTATGTGCTGAAGGCCGATGGCCTGGCAGCCGGCAAGGGCGTTGTAATTGCCGGGACACTGGAAGAGGCCGACAGCGAAATCGACGAGATGCTGTCAGGCAAGTTTGGCGACGCCTCCGCCACGCTGGTGATCGAGGAATTCATGCACGGCGAAGAGGCCAGCGTGTTCGTCATCACGGATGGTGAAGGCGCGATCTTCCTGCCTGCCGCCCAGGATCACAAGCGCGTGGGCGATGGCGACACCGGCCCGAACACCGGCGGCATGGGCGCCTACGCGCCCGCCCCGGTCGTCAGTGAAGAGATCATGTCTCGCGTCAAGTGCGAGATTGCCGCCCCGATGCTGAAGGGCATGGCGAAAGACGGGATGCCCTATCAGGGCGTGCTGTATATCGGCATCATGGTGACCACTGAAGGCCCAAAAGTGGTCGAGTTCAATGCGCGCTTCGGTGACCCGGAATGCCAGGTGCTGATGAAAGGCCTGAAGGGTGATATTGTGCCCGCCATTCTTGTGGCGGCGACTGGTGGCCTGAAAGGCAATGAAGAAGCGTTCGAGGCGCTGCTGGAACTGGAGGACTTCCAACCGGCGGCAACCGTCGTTCTGGCAGCCAAGGGCTATCCCGGCAGCTATGAAAAAGGCACCGTGATTGAAGGCGTGAAACAGGCCGGGGCGCTGGAAGGTGTCACGGTATTCCATGCGGGCACGGATGTTGCCGATGGCGGAAAGCTGATCGCCAAGGGCGGCCGCGTGCTGAACGTGACGGCCAGCGGCGCCACCCTGCGGGAAGCGGTGGACCGGGCCTATGCAGGCGTTGACGCGATCAACTGGCCGGAAGGTTTCTGCCGCCGGGATATTGGCTGGCGCGCGCTCTAGCTAGTCATAGCTGAATGCAACGCTCATCCTGAGCGAAGTCGAAGGATGGCAAGCGGTGCGATCGCCAGCCCCGGCTCGTCCTTCGACTTCGCTCAGGATGAGCCGTTCGGGGGGCAGCGGCGCCTCAGGAATTGGGATCGATCAGGACCTTGATCTCGCTGGGGTTTTTCGCGAGGCTCTCGAAAGCCGCTTCGGTATTGGCGAGTGGCTGGCGGCTGGTGATGAGGCGGGCGGCCTTGTCCGGGTGCGCCTCTATCATGGCGAGGGCAGCGGCGAACTCTTCCGGGCGGTAGGCGAAGCTGAACTCAAGCGTCAGTTCACGGAGGATGCCGTCAAGCGGGGTGAGCTTCTCCTCATGCGGGCAGACGCCGGCCACGATGATATGGCTGTGCGGCGGGGCGCCCTTGATCACCTGATCCAGCATCCCTTGGGCGCCGGTGCATTCGAAGATGTTGGCGCCGGGCGGCAGGCCGCGGAAATCCCGCTCAAGCAGGGGTGACATCGGATAAGGCGTCAGCTTCAGATCGCCCCAGTGATCGAAGGCAGACCCGGCCGACGGATCTATGACAATGTCGGCGCCCAACGCGCTGGCGGCGCGGCGGCGCTCTGCGGAGAAGTCTGCCGCGAGGATGGGCCCTCTGCCCTGCAGGCTGAGCGAGAGGATGACGGCGAGGCCGACCGGGCCGCAACCGATGACGACATTTGGCGCGCGGTTGCGGCTGGCCAGATTGGCCGCATGCAGACCAACGGCCAGCGGCTCGCTCAGCGCGGCAAGATCATGCGGTACACCCTCAGGGATGCGGAAGCTGCGGCAGGCATCAATGCAGGAAAGCTCGGCCAGCCCGCCGCCATGGGCGGGCGAGAGGCCGATGGTCTGCGGGCCTTCATGCGTGTGCGTGAAGGGCAGGCCGGTGATGATGTCGCCGGGCCTAATCTGCGTCTCCGTGCCCGGCGCGATGCCGATCACTTCAGCGGAAAACTCATGCCCCGGAATGATCGCCGGCATCTGGGACAGGGCTTCCGGCGGCAGGGTATCGGCCATGGCCGCCATCTGTTTGCGGGCGCTGAGATCACTGCCGCAGATGCCGGTGAAGATCGGCCGGACGAGGAGTTGGCCAGGCGCAGGCGAGGGGTCCGGCATCTGGCGTATGCTGATGGATTTGCCCTGAAGAACGGCGGCGCGCATGATACGTGTCCTGATGCTTGCTGCGGGTCAGCTCTGGGGCGGAAGGGCGAAGCGGGCGACTTCCGGCTGGCCGGTGTGCGCGGTGGTGCCGCCATCGGCCACCATGATCGTGCCGGTGACATAGGAGGCGTCTTCCGAAGCCAGGAAGGCCACGACGCTGGCCATCTCTTCGGGCTGGGCCGCGCGCCCGAGCGGGATGCGGCTTTCCCATTCTTCCTTCAGGCCCGGCAATTGCTGGGCACCCGCGGTAATCGGTGTATCGACGAGGCCGGGGCAGAGCGCGTTGACGCGGATGCCGTCGCGGGCATGGTCTACCGCGAGCGCGCGGGTGTAGTTGATGACGGCGCCCTTGGCGGCGTTATAGGCGGCGAAGCGGTAGTCTCCGCCCATGCCAGAGATGGAGGCCGTATTCACGATCGCGCCGCCGCGCGGCATGTGGGGGATGGCGAAGTGGCAGGCATAATAGACGCTGTGCAGGTCTACCGCGATGACACGTTCCCACTCCGCAGGCTGAATTTCCACGCTGGTGCCGAAACTGCCAATGCCGGCATTGTTGAAGAGGATGTCGATGCGGCCATGGCGATCCACTGCGGCCTTGATGAGCGCTTCGATATCGCCGGCGCTGGAGACGTCGCATTTGATGGCCATGGCCGTAGCGCCAAGGTCAGCCGCGATGGAGGCGCCGCCATTATCGTTCAGGTCCGCCAGCACCACATGGGCGCCTTCGCGGGCCAGCAGACGGGCGGTGGCCGCGCCAATACCGGAGGCGGCGCCGGTGATGACGGCGACTTTGTTCTCAAATCTTTTCCGGGTCATGTGAGGCTCGCCTATTGCGCGCTGCTGGGCGGGGCTTCGGTGGCCCAGGCCGGGCGGCGCTCCTTGATCACATCGGTGATCTTCGCCCAGGCGGGCAGCGTCTTGGCCAGGAACTTGATGTCGAAATTCTCTTCGCTGCGGAATTCCAGCACCTCGACGCCTTCCGGGCCGGGTGTGTAGCGATAGGCTTTGTCCTTGCCGATGAAGAAGCCGTCACCCTTGCCGAGCTTTTCCGTTCCGAGCTGCAGCGTGCCGGCGACGATGTAGTAAAGGCAATCAGCATTGTGCGTGTGCAGAGGAAGCGGGAAGCCGCTCTTGAACCAGGCATAGGTGAGGCTGAAGCCGGGGCGGGAGAAGAGAGTTTTCACCACATTGCCTTCAGCAAAGCCTGCTTCCAGCGCGCCGCCGATGCCAGCCTGCATGTCTTCATTGAGATCGGCCACTTCCATATGGCCTGTCTCGTCCAGCGTGGGCGCAGAGGCAAAGCGGAAAATTTCCATACCGGCCGTATTGGCAGACGGTTCCGTCGCGGCAGTTGTGGTCATGTGTTCCTCCCGTGCCGGATGATTTCTTGTTATGGCTTCGAAAAGCCTCTGGCGCCGCGCCCGGCAACGCGGCAAGCTGGAAAATTAGTATCATGGTTAGAAAGGTAGTCAATGTTGACTATTTCTGAGCCGGATAGCCAGGATGACGAGTGGGGAGCACAGTCTTGATGGGTATGAACGACAGGAGCGATCCGCTGCCGCATACGCTGGCGGCACGCCCCCGGCGAACGCGGCGGGGCGAAGAAACGCGCCGGCAGCTGATCACTGCGGCCATCGAATGCTTGTGTGAGCGGGGCTATGCCGCCACCTCCATCGAAACGGTGATGGAGCGGGCGGGCGTCAGCCGGGGGTCAGTGCTGCACCAGTTCCCGACGCGGATCGCGCTGATTACCGGCGCGGTTGAGGCGGCGATGGACCAGATGATGGAGCATACGCGAGAGCTGATGCGCGCCTTACCCAATCCGGTGGCCCGGTACCGGGCGATGTGCGACCTGTTCTGGGAGTCCCAGAACATTCCCGAGGGCGCCGCCATTACCGAGGCGCTGCTGGCCTCGCGGTGGGACGCCGCGCTGGGAGAGGCATTGCGGCCCATCGGTATGCGGGTCGAAGCGGAGATTGACCAGGATACATGCGCCACGGCGATTGCTGCCGGGGTGAAGGATGTTGAGGCGGCCATGGTGCATGCCCGCGTGCTGATCCTGACGCTGCGCGGCATCACGCTGGAACTGATGTATGACAAGAACCGGGCGATGATCCACAAGGCCCTGGAACAGATCCGCGCGCAGCATAAGGCGCATTGCGAGGATATGCTGGGGCCGGAACCGGCTTAGCCCTGGGCTTCCTCGTCCTTGAACCAGACCTCGACCGGCCCCTTCAGGGTCAGCTGCATCGGCCGGCCCTTGCGGTCCACAGCCTTGCCGGCGGACACCTTTATCCAGCCCTCGGAGATGCAATACTCCTCGACGGTGGATTTCTCTTCACCGCGAAAGCGCACGCCAATGCCGCGCACCAGCACGTCATAGTCGTAGTACGGGCTGTTGGGATAGATCGAGAGACGGTCGGGAGGTGTATCGGTCATGGCCGGGGTTTAGCCGCCTCGGGCGGGGCGGATCAAGCAAAATAGGCGGCGTTATTTGCCGACGAAGATCAGCGTGCCTGCGGGCACTTCGTTTGCGAACGCGGCCAGGTCGTCCTTCGAGAACACGATGCATCCATTCGACCGGCCGAGCTTGCCATGGCGGGTCAGGAAGGCGGGCTCTGCATAGTCGGCGGCATGGACGACGATCGCCCGCTCACGCGAGGTGCTGTTGGTTTTGTCCAGCCCATCGAGGCGGAAGGACAGGCCATGTTTGCCGGTATATTCCTCGGCGAAACGGAAGGTGCCTTCGCTGCTCGCCTGTGAACCCGGCAGGCTGGAGAAACCGTCGAGATAGCCGTCATGATCCTTGTCGGTGCCCATGCCATGGGCGGCGCGATAGGCCGAGACGGCGCCGGTTGCCAGATCGATGACATGCAGCCGCTTCTTGCTGGAATGCTGGCCATAATCGACGATCACCAGCTTTCCGGTGCTGCCGCCATTACGGGCGTGCGCTTCCATCGCAGCGAGGGCACGTTCCAGGAGTTCCGGGCGTATGAGCCCGTCCGGATCGAGCATTTTTGCCTGCGCGCTCAACCCGGCGCTGGAAAAGATCAGAAAGATCAAGGCGCAAAAACGGAATGCGGTTCTCATCCTGGTATCCTGAAAAGGTGACACGACGCGGCGGCAGGTCTTGGCGGGACGGCGCGGACTTGTATGGTATCCATACAGAATCCGGCAGAATTGAGAGAGACCAAAATGGCAGAGGGCGATACCGCACAAGACCTGTATTCCGGCACAAAGGAAGTCGCCGAGTCGCACCGTTTTGACGAAACCAAGCTGGCTGCCTGGATGGAAGCGAATGTCGAGGGGTATGAAGGCCCGCTGGTGGTGCGCCAGTTCAAGGGGGGGCAGTCCAACCCGACCTATCAGCTGATCACGCCGAAGAAGAAATACGTGATGCGCCGCAAGCCGCCGGGCAAGTTGTTGCCGAGCGCGCATGCGGTGGACCGCGAGTTCACGATCATCAATGCCCTCTACCCGCTCGGCTATCCGGTGGCCCGCCCCTACGGCTTGTGCCTGGATGAGAGCGTTACCGGCACGATATTCTATGTGATGGATTGTGTGGAAGGCCGCATCCTGTGGGATGGTACGTTGCCGGAGTATCAACCGGCCGAGCGCCGCGCGATCTATGAAGCCAAGGTGAAGACCTTCGCCGACCTGCACAATGTGGACTGGCGGAAAGCGGGCCTCGAAGGCTTCGGCAAGGAGGGCGATTATGTCGCCCGCCAGATTCACCGCTGGACGAAGCAGTACAAGGCCTCCGAAACGATCCACATCCCGGAGATGGAAAAGCTGATCGAATGGCTGCCGGGAAACATCCCGCCGGGCGACACGACGACGATTGTTCATGGGGACTACCGCCTCGACAACATGATCCTGCATCCGACCGAGCCGAAGGTGATCGCGGTGCTCGACTGGGAGCTGTCGACGCTGGGTGATCCGATTGCGGACTTTTCCTACCATCTGATGAACTGGGTGATGCCGCCGGGGGATTCGGCGCGTGGCTCTATCATGGCGATCCCGGACCTGAAGGCCTGGGGCATTCCGACGATGGAAGAATATGTGGGCCTTTACTGCGAGCATACCGGCCGCAAGGGCCTGCCAGAACTCGACTATTACTTCTCCTACAACGCCTTCCGCCTGGCCGGCATCCTTCAGGGGATCATCGGCCGCGTGCGCGATGGCACCGCCAACAGCGCCAACGCAGAATCCAACGCTGCGCGTGTCGTTCCGCTGGCACGGTTTGCTTATGAGTATGCCCGCCGCGCCGGCATGCCGGGGTGAGGGACAAGCCTTCCAGCCCGCCGGCCCCTGAGGGGGGCCGGCGGCTGCTGACGCGCCGGGATTTGCTGTTGCTGGCGCTGGCAAGCGCCGTTGTTACGGCAAACGCCTATTACATCCACCCGATCATCGCCCTTGTGGCGAAGGATTTCGGCGTTTCGCCTTCGGGCATCGGTCTGGTGCCCGCGCTGAACCAGATTGCACTTGCAGTCGGGATTTTCGTGCTGCTGCCGCTGGGCGACCGGTTCAGCAACCGTCAGCTGGCAACCGTGTTTGCCGCCGGGCAGTTCCTTGGGCTGATGATGATGGCCTTTGCGGGCAGCTTCTGGCTGTTCGTGGCCGGATCGACTTTCCTCGGCTTCTCGACGATTACTCCCTATCTGCTGCCCGCTTATGCCTCCAAGCGGGTGGAGCCTCAGCGTCTCGGCCAGGTGACAGCGACGCTGACAACCGGAGTGATTGCCGGCATCCTGATCGCCCGTGTGGGCGCTGGCTGGGTGGGCGAGCATCTGGGCTGGAGAACGGTCTACTATATCGCCGCCTGTGTCATGCTGGCGATAACCCTGCTCCTTCCACGGATCATGGAGGGGCGGGAGAAGTCCGCTGCAGAAGGGCCGGCAGAGAATTATTTCGGCCTTGTCCTCTCGGTCATCCCGATTGTGCGGCGCCATCCCGAAGTGGTGCTCTCCGGCGTGATCCAGGGGCTCGGCTTTGGTATTTTCCTGTCCGTGTGGCTGACGCTGGGGCTTCATCTCACCAGCCCCGAGATGGGCTATGGCACCGATACGGTCGGCTATCTGGCGGCGCTGGCGCTGCTGAACCTGATGACGACCGCGCCGCTGGGCGCCTGGGCAGACCGGGTGGGCGCGCGGAAGGCGCGCTTCCTCATTTCTCTGGTGCAGTTTGCCGGTGTCTGCCTCCTCGGAGTTTTCGGGCACAGCCTCTGGCTGCTGATCATCCCGCTGACGCTGATGAACGTTGTCGGCCCGCTGATTGATGTGACGGGGCGGATGACGTTCCTGAGCCAGCCGCCCGGCGTGCGGACCCGGCTGATGACGGCCTATATCGTGCTGATGTTCATCGGCGGCGGACTTGCCAGCTGGGGCGCAACCTTTGTGTATGAGCAGGCGGGTTGGGATGGGACAACGCGGCTGGCACTGATCCTCTCAGCCTTGCTGGTGACGCTGTCCTTTCTGAGTATGCGTTTCATGGGGCGCGGCAAGACGTGACCCCGCCGCCTGAACATGGCAGGATCGATCAAAAGGGAGATGTTATGACCGAAATTCTCAAAGGCCCGCTGCGCAGCCCCGTCAATATGCTGACCGAGCAGAAATATGGTGGCCACAAATCCCTGCATGATGACGCAGAAGCCGCGCGCCTTGGCATCAAGGCGGGGCCTATCGAAGGGCCGACACATTTCCAGCAATTCGTGCCGTTGCTGGCGGACGTCTGGGGCAAGGACTGGTTTGAACGCGGTTGCTTCTCCTGCCATTTCCTCAACATGGTGTTCGATGGCGAGAAAGTCCGTGCCGAGATTGACAAGCCTGCGCCGGGCGCCACGCGCACGGCGGCGCGGGCCTTCAAGGAAGATGGCACGCCCGTGCTGGAAGCCAGTGCCACGCTGGGCCCGGACCATGGCGAGACACTGCTGGAGGCGCGGATGAAGGCGCTGCGCCCCGCGAGCGATCTCGTCATCCTGGCGGACATGAAGGTTGGCCTGCAGGGCGCCGCCGAAGAACGTGTGCGGATGGGGCCGGATCAGAATATGGGCGATCTCTATCCCTTCTCGCTGGCAGAGAAGCTGGCCGTGATCACCGAGAATGACCCGATGTATTCGGATGCCGGCGCCTCGCCCTGGGGGCGTCCGGTGGTGCCGCTCGAAATGGTCAGCGTGCTGGCCAACTATTCCAGCCATGGCGCCCGCTTCCCGGTGAAACATCCGAGCATTGGCCTGTTTGCCGATCTGGAAATCCGGATGATCGAGGGACCGCTTTTCGTGGGCGAGGAATATGTGCTGCGGCGGGAGGTCGTGGCGCTTTCAGAATCGCGGCGGGTGGAGAATTACTGGATCCGCACGCGCATCTTTGATGCCTCCGGCCAGAAGCAGGTGGCCGAGATGCTGCTCAATCACGGCGTGATGAAGGCGAGCTATCCCGAATATCCCAAGGAACGCCTCGCCTGACGTATCGGGGGCGATTGCATCGACGGTAAGGGGCGCTACCCTGCGCGCGATATCTCTGGGAGGGATTACCCGTGAAGAAACTGATTGCCGCCGCGCTCGGCGCGCTCACCCTGTCAGCCCCGGCTATCGCCGAGGATGCCGTCATCCATGCCGGCCATGTGCTCGCCAAGCCGGGCGAAGGCTATCTGACCCGCCAGACAATCCTGGTTGAAGATGGCCGCATCGTGTCGATCACGGCCGGCTATTCGACGCCGAAGAACTATACGGTGATCAATCTGCGAGACGCCTATGTGCTGCCGGGGCTGATCGACAGCCATGTGCACATCACCAGCGAGAACGGGCCGGGCGGGCGCATCAAGGATTTCGAGGATTCCGAGGTCGACACCGCTTTTGACGGCGCTGCCTTTGCACTGGTAACGCTGAAGGCGGGGTTCACCACGGTTCAGGATGTGGGCGCGCCCAACGATTCCATTTTCGGCCTGCGCGACGCCATTGCGCGCGGCGCTGTGCCGGGCCCGCGTATGCGTGCCTCCGGAAGCAGCGTCGCGATCACCGGCGGGCATGGGGACATCAACGGCTATTCCTCGCGCGTGATGGCAGCCTTCACGGGCAGCAGCATCTGCAACGGCGCTGATGATTGCCGCCGGGCCGTGCGCCAGCAGATCAAGGAAGGCGCCGATCTCATCAAGATCACCGCGACCGGCGGAGTGTTGTCCAACACCGCTGCGGGGCTGGAACAGCAATTCACCGATGAGGAGCTGGCCGCCATCGTGGACGCCGCTCACAAGATGGGCCGCAAGGTGACCGCGCATGCCCATGGCAAGAGCGGGGTAGATGCGGCGCTGCGCGCCGGCATCGATTCCATCGAGCACGGCACGTACCTGGATGCCGAGTCTATTGCGCTGTTCAAGCAAAGCGGCGCCATTCTGGTGCCCACCGTGCTGGCGGGCGCGACGGTGACCGGCTGGACGAATGAACCCTGGCTGCCGGCGCCGTCACGGGCCAAGGCGGCGCAGGTTGGGCCGTTGATGCTGGAGATGCTGCGCCGGGCGCATGAGGGCGGTGTGGCGGTGGCCTTTGGCACCGATACCGGCGTCTCGCGCCATGGGGACAATGCCCGGGAATTTGCGCTGATGGTGGAAGCAGGGTTCACGCCCGAAGAAGCCATCCGGTCAGCGACGGTCGTGGCGTCCGAGCACCTGGAAATGGCCAAGGACATCGGCACGCTGGAGCCGGGCAAATATGCCGACCTGATTGCGGTGACCAAAGACCCGCTGAAAGACATCCGCGTGCTTGAGGCGGTCGAGTTCGTGATGAAGGGCGGAGAGGTCTACAAGTCCGGCAAGTAATTTGCAGGGCGACAGGGACGCGGCCTCCCGCTTTGACGGCGGGGGCTGCACCGCTTATGCATTTATGATGGTAAATCCTGCCTGCGCCGGCGTTACCCCTGTGAGGAAAGTCATGGCTATCCGCTCCTGCCTGCTTGTTTCGGCCGCGTTTCTGACGCTGGGCGCCTGTAGCGACACGGCCCCTGCTTCTACCCGTGCGGCGGCCCCAGCCGCCTCAACGGCGGGCGGAGACGAATGTGTGCCGATTGCGGACGGGATGTATGAGATGCGGGATGGCCGCCTGCTGGTGAGCACAACGCCGCCGGAACTTGCCGCCAATAATCCGGCGCTCTGGGCGCAGGAAATTCAGACAGGGCTGCAGGCCGCAGGAATTGACTGGCTTGGCATCACCATGCGCGATCAGGTGGCCGTGGTGACCGGCTCAGCGCCGGACGCCGGCGCCAAGGCGCAGGGCCTTGCTGCCGGATTGGCCGCCATTGAGGGGCATCCGCGCGCGGGGGCTGCCGGGATGCTGGTCGTGGATGGCATTTCAGTTGAGGGCGGCGAAGAGGGCCTCGGCGTGCCGCTGGCGGCGCTGGCGGGTCAATTGACCACGGCGGAAAGCTGTCAGGCGGCGTTCAATGCGACCTCCAGGGACCGGGTCATTCAGTTTGGCACCGGCAATGCCAATATCTCCCCGGTCAGCCTGCCGCTGGTTGATGCGCTGGGCGGGGTTGCCATGCTCTGCCGGGCCTTCGAGATCGAGATTGGTACGCATACGGATACACGCGGCGCGGACGACTATAATTTGCGCGTCTCGCAAGAGCGGGCCGATGCCCTGCGCGCCTATCTGATCGGCAAGGGGCTGCCCGAAGAGACGCTGAAAGCGGTGGGCTATGGCGAAAGCCGCCCGATCGACACAGGTTCGACGGCTGAGGCGCATGCCCGCAATCGCCGGACCGAATTCACGGTAAAGCCGCGCTGAAGCCTCAGAAGTTGAGGATCAGGCCGGTCGACGGGGAGACCTTGGCGTCCAGTGTCTGGCGCCAGGCTGTCTCGATGGCGGCGCGGCCCTTCTGATGTTCCGGCGTCAGGTATTTTGACGAGGCAGCATAGAAACCCGCCAGAGATTTGCCCGTCCGCGCGTTGAGTTCATCCGCCCCCAGCGCCTTGGCACGCTCGGCGGCATATGTTGGCACAAAGAAGAATTCCGGCTGGGGGCCGGGCGCCTCCACCGGCGCGCGATTGCCTTCCCAATCTGTCACGCCAATCACCAGGCTGCGCACCAGCCGGTCTTTCAGGGCGTGATGGACATCGGCTGTCAGCGCCGGGCGGCCAAGGAAATCCACATAGGCGGTGAGGCCGCGGGCATGCAGGCTGTCGACTTCATCATAAGTGGTGGTGCGCGCATAGAGGCCGGAGGCTTCGACAAAGGCCTTGTTGGCCGGTGAGGTGAGGCCGATGGCTTCCACGGCGCCCCGCTGTTTCAGGCAATGGGCAAGCGCCAGGGCCGTTTTCGACGAGGCAGAGGAGATGACGACGGTTTCGGGAATGTCCGCGCCCGTTTCCATCAGGCAGTCATCGATCATCCAGCCGGTGGTGAACAGCGGACGGAACAGCATCTGCTGGGCTTCGAAGGCGGGATCGTAGGAGGGGTCCGCGGCGTTGAAGATGTAGGTGTTGTAGATCGGCGCGAGGCCCTGACGGTGGGCGGCGCCGTCCATGAAGCTCGCCGCGCTGACGCGGATAGGTGAAACGTCGAACTGTTCGGAGACCGGCAGGTAGCCATAGACCCGCGCGCCGGGCGCGACGCCCTCAGCTTTCGACTCGGTCACGGTCGCAAAGCCCCAGACCGGCACGCGGCCAAAGGCCGGATCGGCGGCAGGGAAGAAACTCCAATAGCCCATCGCCTCGCCAAACGTGGCATAGGTGACGTTGTTTGCGGTGAGCGCGAAGGCATCGACCTTCAGGCGGGCCTGGCCGTCAGCGAGCGGAGCCGCAGGCGTTTCGGTCCAGCTTGTGTCGCGCAGATTGCCGCGACGGATCAGAAAGTCAGCCATGTCTTGTCCCCTTTTCAGGGCTCAGCTGCGGCCTTTCCCCATGAATGCGCCGATGCGAGCCTGCATGTCCGGGCCTACACCCTCATTGTTAAGTATTTCCCATTGCAGGCCGCTGTCCATATCCCGCGCGTCCGTTGCCTCCAGAAGGCGTTTGTTGGCAGCATGACTGAACGGCGAATTGGCCAGGATCTGACGGGCGATTCCGTCGATGGCGGCGTCAAATTCCGCATCCGGAACAACGAGTTCTGCAAGGCCAATCCTGAGCGCCTCGGCGGCGCCGAACATTTCGGCGGTGAACATCAGGCGCTTGGCGGTGGCAATGCCGACGCGCCGGGGCAGGCGCTGGCTCATGCCCCAGATCGGGGTGAGCGCCCATTTGGCGTGAGTGTCGCCAAACTTTGCGCTTTCGGCGGCGATGATGAAATCGGCCGCCAGCGCCACTTCCAGGGCGCCGGTGTAACAATGCCCGTGCACGGCAGCGATCACCGGTTTGGGCAGGCGCTCCATCAGGCGGAGGGTTTCCGAATGCCAGCCGCGCGAGGGCACAGCTTCGCCTTCGGCGATATCGGCAAGATCGTGCCCGGCGGAGAAACACCGCCCGGCGCCGCGCAATACCACGCAGCCGATGGAGTCGTCCTTGTAGAGCGCGAGCACATGTTTGCGCAGCTCCTCGAACATACCCACGGTGAGCGAGTTGAGCTTGTCCGGGCGGTTCAGCGTCAGGATGGCCAGGCCATCGCGGTCTTCGCGGAGAACGACGCTCATTTGCCGAGATCCACCATCAGCGACGAGATCGCATGCACAAAGTTGTTCGGCGCAATCGTCTGCTCACCGGTCCATCGCACGTTCGGGAAGCGGCTGAGAATGTTCCGATAGGCCGATTCCAGTTGCATGTTCGCCACACGCTGGCCAAGGCAGACATGCGGCCCGTGGCCGAAGGAAAGATGTTCCTTGGCGTTGGCGCGGTCGATGTCGAAGGTGTTGGGATCTGCAAACTTTGCCGGGTCACGGTTGGCGGCCGGATAATACATCACGACCTTTTCGCCCGCAGCGATCTTCTGGTCACCCAGTTCGGTGTCCTGCGTGGCGGTGCGGCGCATATAGGTGACAGGTGTGACCATGCGGATGGCTTCATGCACGAAATTGGGGAAGCGCTCGGGCTTCTCCTTCAGCTGCTCGCGCAGATGCGGATTTTCCGTCAGCAGGCGCATGGTTCCCGAGAGGGAGTTGCGCGTGGTATCGTTCCCCGCAAAGACGATCAGCAGCCAGGAACCATCCAGGAATTCCGGCGAGAGCGGCTTGCCGTCGATCTGCACATTGGCGATGGCGGAGAGAAGGTCCGGCTGCGGATTTTTGCGCCGCTCATCCAGCAGGTAGCGCCCATATTCGAACATGGCCTGGATTTCGGTCATGAAGGTCATGATCTGCTCAGGCGTCACATTGCCGAGGCCTTCCTGCTGGGCCTGGTATTGCGAGGTCTCAAGGAAGTGCATCCAGTGGACGAGCTTCGGCCGGTCGGCCGGCGGCACGCCGAGGATTTCGCAGAGCGTGAAAAGCGGCAGTTCGGCAGAGAACATCTCCACCATGTCGACCACGGGCCCTTGCTTCTCCATCGCGTCGAGCAGACGGTTGACCTCCACATCCACGCGCTTGCGAAGTTCGGCAACAAAGTCGGCGCGGAAATAGGCCATATGCTCCATACGGAGCGGCGTGTGGAAGGGCCGGTCCAGATTGATCAGCGAGTTCAGCGAAGAGGAATGCAGCAGCGGATGGCGCGGAACGCCCTCCATACCGTAATTCATCAGGATGCCGCCTTTCTGGGATGAGAAAGTTTCGGGCGCCAGCTCGACTTTCTTCACCAGATCGTAGGACGTAACGGCCCAGAATCCTGCGCCGAGGACTTCCGGATGCCACATGACGGGGGCTTTCTCGCGCATTGTCGCGAACGCGTCATGAGTGTAGCCACCATTGTCCGAGAAGACGGTCGGCTGGGTCAGGTCCACCGGCGGCGTGAGGGCGTGAGCCTTGCCGAATTTCGGTTCCTTCGGCGGGCTTTCAACCTGATAGGTTTCGGTGACATTCAGAAGCGTCATTGATCCTGCTCACTGTGATGGCGCCTCCCCTCAGGGAGGCGATTAACTAGAATTTGTACCGTACCGGGATGGATTTCGGGCCGCCGACGAAGTTGGCCTTGATGAAGCTCGGCTCTCCGGCCAGCTCGATCGATTTCACGCGGCTGAACAGCTCCTCATAGATCGCCTGCATTTCGAGGCGGGCAAGGTGCATCCCGAGGCACATATGGCCGCCATAGCCGAAGGAGATCAGCTTGTTGGGCGAGCGGTCGGCGCGGAAGGTGAAGGGATCGTCGAAGACTTCCTCATCCCGGTTGCCCGACGGATAGCAGAGCAGAACGCTCTCCCCCTTCAGGATCTTCTTGCCCCGGAGTTCATAGTCATCCTGCGCGGTGCGCATGAAATGCTTCACCGGCGTCGTCCAGCGGATGGCTTCGTCCACGGCCATGCGCGAGACGGCCTTTGGATCGGCCATCATCTTTTTCAGCTCGGACGGGTTCTGCAGCATGCCGAGCACGCCGCCGCCGGTCGATGCGCTGGTTGTGTCATGGCCCGCAGCGGCCACGATGATGTAATAGCTCATCGCTTCCAGCTGGCCGATCGGCTCGCCGTCCACCATGCCATTGGCGATGACGGTGGAGACATCATCCTTCGGGGTGGCGCGCCGGTCGGCCGTGATGTTGGTGAAGTACATGAAGAATTCGGCCAGCGTCGCCTGGATCGAGGCGAGGCCCTTTTCCACATCGCGCTCCTCGGCGAGGGATTTGTCGCGCATCAGGTCTTCATCCTGCGCGCCGAAAATCTCCTGCGTCAGCTTCAGCATCATCGGTTCATCCGATTCCGGAACACCGAGGATCTGCATGATCACGCGCAAGGGATAATAGAGCGCCACATCGCGCTGGAAATCGCACTCCCCGCCCATGTCTTCCATCCGGTCGACATACTGTTTGGCGATGGATTTGATGGCGTCTTCGCGCTTCTTCACATTCTGCGGCATGAACCATTCCTGGGTCAGGTGGCGCAGCTTGTAGTGCAGCGGGTCGTCCAGCTGGACGAGGGTTTTCAGAAGGTGGGGCTGGCCGAACTTGGCGTAAACGCCCTTCTCCGCCTCGTGATAGGAGAGCATCTCGCGCTGGCCGTTTGTGAACAGCTGGTTCTGGCGAGAAATATCCATGATGTCGGCATGCTTGGTGGCCGCCCAGAAGGGACGGAAGCCTTCAGGCTCGCACCAGGCCAGCGGATCTTCGGCGCGCAGCCGCTTGAAGGCCGCGTCCAGCGCCGCCTGGTCGGCATAGACGGCCGGGGTGACGATCTGATCGCAGGTGGCCGCTGCTGCTTCGCTCATGCGGCGCGCAGGGTCTTTCTTTGTGTCCGGCGGAACCGCCAGCACAGCTGTATCGGACATGTGAAAAGCCTCCAGAGCGTGGGGTGCGGATCTAGGCCCGCTTTCCCTTTACTCTAGTCGAAGGCCCCCGCCTGCCAAGGCGTGACTTAGGGGCAGGAGCGGGCTTGGCGGGCGCAGAATCGACCTTGTGGCCCAGCTCTGCCAGCGCCGCTTCGAGGAGGTCGGAGGGTACCTCATCCACCTGGCCTGGTTTCAGATCTGCCAGCACAAACGGGCCATAACTCACCCGGATCAGGCGGTTCACCGTAAGGCCGACCGATTCCAGCGCCTTGCGCACCTCCCGGTTCTTGCCTTCGGTGAGGGTCACGGTCAGCCAGGAGTTCGCGCCCATCTCCCGGTCGAACACCGCCTTGATCGGCTGGTACTTTACGCCCTCGACCGTAATGCCGCTCGCCAGTTCGTCGATCTTCAGCTGCGTCACCGTTCCCTTGGCGCGGACGCGGTAGGTGCGCTCGAGCGCCGATTTCGGCAGTTCCAGGAAGCGGGCGAGTTCCCCATCATTGGTGAGGAGGAGCAGGCCCTCGGTGGTCAGGTCGAGCCGGCCAACGGTAACGGTCCGGGGCAGGGATTTGGGCAGCTCGTCGAAAATCGTGCGCCGGCCGGCCGGATCGTTGGTGGTGGTGATCAGGCCAGCAGGCTTGTGGTAACGCCAGAGGCGGCTGGCATCAGGCGCCCGAACCGTCTTGCGGCCAACCTTGATCAGCTCCTTGCCGGTCACCTTGAAGGCTGGGGATGTCAGCTTCTGGCCGTTAACGGTCACTTCGCCCGCCTCGATCAGGCGTTCGACCTCGCGGCGGGAGGCAATGCCCGCCCGCGCCAGATATTTGGCGATACGCTCGCCTTCCGACCAGTCGGCCGGGGCGGCAGCAGATTTGTGGGCAGGGGCGGGCCGTTTCGCGCCGGAAGGTTTCCGGTTCGGGCGGGCCGTCTCGCGACGCTCCGTCATGGCAGTGTCTTTCTATGTGGCTTCAGCCGAGGAATTGCAGGACTGGCGCGCCAATAGCAAGGCCGAGCGCCACCTCAGTGGCCATCCAGATCGGGATGATGCGCGTATCGCCGAGTTTCGAACGGTCAAACAGCAGCGAAACCACCCGGCCAAACGCTGCGCCAAACCATCCCGCTGCAATCGGCATCACCGCCAGGGCAGACCCGGCCGGCGGGGTGAGCAGCACAATGCCCAGCGCTACAGCGTGAACCAGGAAGAGAAGGCCGCCATATGTGGCGCGGAACTCCGAATAGCCCCCGCCCTTTGCCGGATCGGCTTTGAGGCGGACGACACCCGAAGCCCATTCGGGCACAAGGAGGGCGCCCAGCCCCATCGCTGCCCCGAGCCCAAGCCCTGTAATCGCTAGAATTTCTGTCAGCGGCATGACGTTTCCCTGCGTTTTCCTGATGTCAGGATAGGCCGTCCAGCCAGCAAGGCCAGTCGGGTCCGCGAAACGTTACAAACACCCTGCTTTCCTGAATTTCCTGTAAACCCTAACGCAATTTCGGAAAAAATTAACCTTTGGGCGGCTTGATCAAATCGAGTTCAGCGGCGCCCCAGAGAATCACTCCCCACTCCCGCCGCAGCGTAACCTGAGGACACGACGCCCATGCGCATGAAGATGTTCGCCGCAGAATCGATGGAAGCTGCCAAGGCGATGATCTTTGCGGAAATGGGCGCGGATGCGGTGATCCTGTCCGAGCGCGAAGTAGATGGCGGCGTGGAAGTGCGCGCGGCCACCGACCGGAAAGGCGCATCAGCTGCCGGGAACGAGCCGCTCTTCCTGCGCGACGCCCGCAATCTCGGCCATGGCCGCGGCGTGGACAATCCGATCTTTGCCCGCGTGCGGGACGCGCTGCTGTGGCATGGCGCCCCGCAACGCTTTGCCGAGCGTGTGGCCAATGAAGGCGCTGGCCGCCGCCCGGGCGAGTTCTCGACGCCTGAGGAGGCGATGGCCGAGGGCCTGTCGCGCCTTGTGACCTGCGATCCTATTCCGGCCCGCCTGGACCGCGACATTCTTCTCGTTGGTCCGCCCGGCCATGGCCGCACCTCGACAGCAGCGAAGCTGACCCGCCGCGCTTCGGTGGCGCGGGCCGAGATCACGCCGCTGGCGGCTGACCTCGACGGGTCTGCAGCCGGTGAGCAATTGGCTGCCTATCTCGAGCGCGAGCGCGGGCAGATCCGGGTGGCTGAAACGCCCGATGCGCTGTTCAGTGAGCTGAGATCCCTGCGCAATGAAAGCCGCCGCTGCGTGATCGACCTGCCGGCCATCAACCCCTTCGAGGGCGATGATCTGGCGAGCCTTGGCGATCTCGTGGCTGCCATCCGCGCCGAGCCGGTGCTGGTCCTTTCTGCTGAGGGGCACCCGGACGATCTGGCCGAGTCCGCCCGCGCTTTCCACCGCGCAGGTGTTCGCCGCGCTATCCTGACCAAGCTTGATGTTGTACGCCGCCGGGGCGGGGCCATCGCGGCTCTTACCTCATCAGGTATCGCATTCTCGCATCTGGCAATCACGCCGTTCATTGGTGGCGGGCTCGTCCCGGCCGCCCCGTCACGTCTTGCTGCGCTTCTTATGGAAGACGCCCGCGGCGATGTGATTGCCCTCAGAGGAGCTGCATGATCCCATGAGCTTTGCCCTTCGCAGATCGCAAGACCGCCCGCCCGTTCGTCCGCCCCCGCGCGTGACGCCGGCTTCCGTCATCACCGTTGCCAGTGGCAAGGGCGGGGTCGGCAAGACCTTTGTATCCATCTCTCTGGCCTCGTCCCTGGCGCAGGCCGGCCGCCGTGTTTTGCTGGTGGATGGCGATCTTGGCCTTGCCAATGTCGACGTTCAGCTGGGCATCGCGCCGGAGACGGATCTGGCGGCTGTGGTGGCTGGCTGGGTTGAGCTTGAAGACGCAGTTACCCCGATTGATGGCGGCGCAGGCCATGGCGGGTTCGATGTGCTGCCGGGCCGTTCGGGCTCCGGTGCGCTGGCTGAGCTGCCCACGGAAGAAGTTGCGCGCCTTGCGGCCGGTCTCTCGGCGCTGGCGCTGCAATATGACCATGTGGTGATTGATCTTGGCGCCGGCATCGAAGCCAACTGCATGCGGCTCGCTCGCTCGGGCGACAAGGCGCTGATCGTCATTACCGATGATCCCGCCTCGATGACCGATGCCTACGCCTTCATCAAGGTGCTGCGCGGCTATGCCCCGTCGGTTGAGCCGCTGATCTGCATCAACCAGGCCGATACGCGCGCGGCGGGTCAACGTACCTATGAAGCCATTGCGCGCGCCTGCCAGACCTTCCTCGGTTTCCGGCCTCGCCTTGCAGGTACGGTCATGCGCGACCCGAAGGTTCGCGATGCAATCCGGTGTCAGAAGACGCTGATGTCAATCGATCCCCAGGCCCAGCCTGTTCAGGATGTGATCGCGGTGGCCCAGGTCATGATGGGCCAGGCCTCCGCAGAGCTTGGCAACTGATCCGTTCAGGGAAAGTGAATCATTTCGTCTGTGGTCCAACGCTTTTTTAATACCTGTTAATAAAGGTACGTTAGGATTCACAATGTTAACCAAAACAGCTACGACTGACTTTAAGATGATTCGGGAGACGAGCGATGCGCGTCCTGCTAATTGAAGATGATCGGGCGCTGGCCCGTTCGATCGAGCTGATGCTCAAAGCCGCTGGCTTCAACGTCTATCTCACTGATCTGGGGGAAGACGGCGTTGATATCGGCAAGGTCTACGAGTTCGACATGATCCTCCTGGATCTGTCGCTGCCTGACATCACAGGCTTTGAAGTTCTCAAGCAGCTCCGCATGAGCCGTGTGAACACGCCCGTCATGATCCTCTCGGGCAATCCGGACATTGAAGCCAAGGTGAAAACCCTCGGCTACGGCGCGGACGACTACCTCACCAAGCCGTTCAACAAGGACGAGCTGATCGCCCGCATCACCGCCATTGTGCGCCGCTCCAAAGGCCATGCCGAGAGCGTGATCCGCACGGGCGAGATCCTGGTGAACCTCGACGCCAAGACGGTCGAAGTGGAAGGCGAGCGCGTCCACCTCACCGGCAAGGAATACGCCATGTTCGAGCTGCTTTCCCTGCGCAAGGGAACGACGCTCACCAAGGAAATGTTCCTCAACCACCTTTATGGCGGCCTCGACGAACCAGAGCTGAAGATCATCGACGTCTTCATCTGTAAGCTGCGCAAAAAGCTGCAGCAGGCCACCGGTGGCAACCACTATATCGAAACCGTCTGGGGCCGTGGCTATGTGCTCCGTGATCCGCGTCCCGGCCAGAAGGCTGGCGAGATCGAGGAAGCCGCCTGAGCTTCCGTTGAGATTTGAAATTGAGCGCCCGGAAAGCCAGACTTTCCGGGCGTTTTCATGTCTGTTGACAGAGTATCGGCAGGCAGAGAAAGCGGCGGCTATTTCCGCCCGCGCGCCTCATCGGTGCCTTTGCGCGCGAGGGCGTCGGCGCGCTCATTGCCTTCGTCGCCATTGTGGCCCTTCACCCATTTCCAGGTGATATCATGGCGTTTGCAGGCTTCGTCCATCGCCATCCAGAGCTCCTGGTTTTTCACCGGCTTCTTGTCGGCGGTTTTCCAGCCATTGCGTTTCCAGCCCTTGATCCATTTGGTCAGGCCGTCCTTCACATAAGTGGAGTCAACATTGAGCGTGACCTTGGACGGACGCTTGAGGGCGTTCAGCGCTTCGACCACAGCGGTCATTTCCATCCGGTTGTTGGTCGTCGCCGGATCGCCGCCATAGAGTTCCTTCTCATGGCCGTTCCAGCGGATCAGCGCGCCCCAGCCACCGGGCCCGGGATTCCCGCTGCAGGCGCCATCGGTCCAGATTTCGATTACATCATCAGTCATCATCGCGAGGTGCGGGGCTTCGGCGCCTGCGTCAAGGCGGGCTTTAGAAGACGCTTACATCCAATTGCGTGAGTTGCCGGGCCGGCTGCACGATCGTGTGGAAAAGAAAGCCGCAGAAGGTGCCGGCGACGCCTCCGATGGAAGCCCCCCCAACCAGCGCGCCGAGGCCGGAGGCGAAGCTGTCGGTCAGCCCGAACAGGCAGGTTGTCCCGCCAACAAGAAAGGCGCCCCAGATGGCCCCCCAGCGAAGATAGGATTTCACCCCGGCGATACGCCGATAGGGAAAGCGGGCAACGGAAAGTCCCATCACAATTGCGGCGGCAGGGATGGTGATGAAAAACAGAATGAAATTCAGCGCTGAAAGCTGGGCTGCCAGCAGGAAGCCGCCGCCGAACTCCCCGGCGCCTGTTGGCGGTCCTGCGCCCATGCCGCCGAGGCCCGTAAAGATGGCGCTCAGCGCCAGCACCAGAAAGCCGATAATCGCGACGGACAGGCAGGCAACGAGGGCGCACAGGAAAACTGCCAGCTTGACCCGTTTGAAGCGCCTGGGCTGCATATCCAGGGTATAGGTGGGCGCCGCCTCAGCGGGCGCGGGCGTCTTGCCTTGCGGGTCGGAAGCTGTGTTTTCCGTCATGCCCCATAGCCCTCGGCGGTTTCCATCTTGCGATGGAAAGCCAGCCGAGCGGCGTATTCAAGGGGGTTTTTGGGCCGCACGAGGGCGCCCGCCGGTGTAGACGTCCAATCGGCAAGCCGCGTCAGGAAAAAACGCATCGCTGAGCCGAGGCAGAGCGCGGGCAGCGCTTCAAGCTCTGCGGCCTCCAGCGGACGCACGGACTGATAGCCCGCGATCAGCGCCGAACCTTTGGAGAAATTGTATTCCAGCCGCGAGGCGTCCGTCGCGTTGCCTTCTTCGAAGGCCCAGGAATTGAGGCAGACGGCGAGATCATAGGCGAGCGCGTCGGTGCAGGCGAAATAGAAGTCGATGGCGCCCGTGAAGGTGTCGCCCAGGAAGAAGGCATTGTCCGGGAAGAGGTCGGCGTGGATCGTGCCGCGTGGCAGGTGATCTGAGAAGGCGCGGGCGGCATTGATCCTGACGAAGCAGGCATCGACCTCATTTGAGAGGCCCGGCTGCAGCGCGTCGGCATTGCCCGCGCAGCCCTCCCACATGCGACGCCAGGAGGCGGGCCCGAGCGCGTTTTCGCGGCGCCCGTCAAAGCCTCCCAGCGCCAGATGCATCCGCGCGAGCCCTTCGCCCAGCGAGCGGCATTGCCTCGCATTCGGCCGCTTGGGCGAAAGCCCCTCAAGGAAAGTGACAATCACGGCCGGCCGGCCTTCCAGCGTGCGCAGCGCCTCTCCATCCCGGCCCATCACGGGCTGCGGGCAGGGAAAGCCCTGCGCGGAAAGATGCTGCTTGAGGCCAATGAAGTAAGGCAGGTCAGCCGCGTTCACCCGCTTTTCAAAGAGGGTGAGAATGTAGCGCCCTTTGCGGGTCTCCAGATAATAGTTTGAATTCTCGACGCCCTCGGCAATGCCCTTGAACGCCAGCGCCTCGCCGAGGTCATACTCGGCGAGGAAGGATGAGAGCGCTTCGTCTGAAACCTGTGTGTATACCGCCATAGGCGGCGCCCTTACGCAGTTTTCGGCAGCATGTCACGATGCAGTGTTTTGCCGGCCAGCAGGTAATGGATCGCTGCCCAGCCATAGAGCGTGGCAAAGATGATGATCGACCACTGCAGGCCGCGCGCATCGGCGTCGCGGCAGGCCGCAACCTGATCTGCTGCCAGCCCGGTTACATCCTTGCACATCGACAGTGTGAGCCCGAGATCATTCCCGCTGAGCATCATGGTCTTGAGGCCGGTGGACAGGAAACCGATCAGCGTTGGGCCAAGGCCGATGCCGATCAGATTGACCGCGAACAGGGTGATCGCCACCGCCGTGGCCCGCGTGCGGCTGTCCACAACGCCGGCAGAGACGGCATACATCGGCCCGAGATAGAAATAGTGCAGTGTGGCGGCCAGCATCAGCGGCGGGATCATCAGCGGCACGGTGGGGCTGAGATAGCCGAGCCAGTAAAGCGGCACCGACAGGCCCATGCCGAGGGCGGGCATCCAGGAAAGCGCCGTCGGGTAACGCACCGACAGCTTGTCAGCGAGGAAGCCGGACAGGAACACGCCCAGGGCTGCCATGAGGCCGAGCACCAGGGAGAAGATCAGCGCGGCCTGCGTCAGTGTCAGGCCATGTGTGCGCAGCAGGAAGGATGTGGAGAAAGCGGCGACGCCATATCCGGCAAAGGAAGCAATCGCAGCGCCGGCAACGACATGAACATAGGTCGGCTTCTGCATCAGATCCTTGAGCACGGTGCCGAACCCATCGGGTACAGCTTTGCGGGGCGCGCCCGGAGGGTCCGAATAGCCGCGCGGTGGTTCTTTCACGGTGAAGAAAAGAATGAGGGCAAACAGAACGCCGGGCAGGCCCACGGCAATGAACGCGATCCGCCAGCCCTCAAGGCTGTTCCAGTCAACCAGGCCTTGCGCCCAGGTCCAGCCCCATGAGCCCAGAAGGTTGTAGACGTTTTCGCCCGTCACATAGTCGTTGATCGGACCGGCCGAGAGGCCCGCTAGCATGCCGCCAAGGGGCACGCCCAGCGCATAGATCGAGGCGGCCGTCGCGCGGCTGGTCGGCTTGAAATAATCCGCGATCACCGACTGGGCCGGCGGCGTGCAGCCGGCTTCGCCCACGCCTACCAGCAGACGGAAGATGAACAGCGTGAGGAAGCTCGTCGCAAAGCCGCACATCACCGTCATCAGGCTCCACAGGGTGAGCGAGATGACAATGATCATCATCCGGCTGCGCCGCTCGGCGACACGCGCAATCGGAATGCCGAGCGTGGTGTAGAAGATCGCGAAGGCGAGCCCCCCGAGAACGCCCATATGCCAGTCTTCAAGCTGCAGGGAGAGCTTCATCGGTTCGGTCAGGATCCCGAAGATCGACCGGTCGATGAAGTTGAAGATGTAAACAATGAGAAGTGAAGACAGCACATATCCGCGGTAAAGCGGTGTCCCAAAACCGGTGAGATAGCCCGGCTGGGTCGTAGCGCTTGTCTGGCTAGGGGTGGCGGCGTCGGTCATTCGGGTCTCCACGAATAGTCAGGCAAATTTTGCGGATTTTCAGATCGCAGGGCTCCAGCGGTCCTTAAGGAAGGTGCGGGAGGCGAGGAAGTAGAATGCGGCGGCAACCACGAAGAACAGCACCGTGGCCACCATCGACTGACGCAGGCCTTCGGCGTAGGCCGAGCAGAGCGCCGGGCCGAGCTCTCCGAGCTCTGCCATACGGCTGGCGCAGAAGCCGGGATTGAAGGTGGTAAAGGCTTCTTCCAACCCGTTCCTGCGGATAATTCCGCCCATGAAGGCGCTGCTCATCATGCCGGTAAACATCGGGCCGAGACCGTTGCCGATAAGGCTGACGATCAGCAGGAGGACTGAGACCGTTGTGGCGCGCGAGCGCGGGCTGACGATGGCCGTCGACACGGTGTATTGCGCGCCGAGATACGCGTAGTGTGCAATGGCCGCGATCATCCACATCCAGAATGCCATCGTCAGCGACGGCGTCATGAAGGCGGCGATATAGGCGGGAATAGCTACCAGCAGGCCAACACCAGGAAGCCAGGCGACCACCGCCGGAAAGCGCGGAGACAGTTTTTCTGACAGGAAGCCACCGAGGAATGTGCCGAACGCGGCGACGGCTGCGAGCGGCGCGCCATAGCGGATGGCCGCTTCCGAAACGCTGACGCCATGCACGCGCATCAGGAACGGCGCCTGGAAGCTGATCAGGCCATAGCCGACGAAGGCAACGAAAGCGGCGCCCAGCGACAGCGTCCAGAAGGTTGGCTTTGCGCTGAATTCCCGGAAGGCTTCAAAGAACCCGGCCTTCTCGACCGGCGCTTTGCCCTTGGGGTCTGAATAGCCGCGCGGAGGCTCGCGCGTGGTCAGCCACAGGATCAGGGCAACAAGAATGCCCGGCGCCCCGACAATCACGAAGACCAGGCGCCAACCTTCCACCTCTTCCCAGTTGATGCCCGAGAAGAGACCGCCAAGGCCAATCGAGGCCAGGAAGTTGCCGAAATCGGGCCCCTGCAGACCCGCGAGCGCGCCGCCGAAAAGCTGAGCCATCACCCCGCCGATGGTCACGCCCATCGAATAGATGCCGATCGCATTGGCGCGGCTCTTTGGGGGATAATAGTCTGTGATGATCGAGTTGGCGGGCGGCGTACAGCCGGCCTCGCCGATCGCGACGCCCACGCGGAAGAGAAGCAGCCAGATGAAACTCGCCGCCAGGCCGCAAAAGACGGTCATCACAGACCAGATGACCACGCACAGCGAGATGATGAAGACGCGGTTGCCCCGGTCGGCCCACATGGCGATCGGTATGCCCATCAGCGCATAGAACAGCGCGAAAGGCGGCCCGGTCAGCAGACCCCACTGCGTATCGGTCAGCGAAAAGGTGTTGATGATCGGCTGGGCGACGACGGTAATCACCGTTCGATCGATGAAGTTCAGCGTGTAGATCAGCGTGAGGGCAATGAGCACATAGGAGCGGTATGGCTTGCTGCCGAAACCGGTAATGTGGCCGTTGCCAGTTTCAGCCGCGTCTGCGGATGCCGTCATGTGTCGCTCGCCTCCCAGGGAAACGCGCTTCTGCCGGCGCGCCGTTTGATGACCGAACGGTAACGGCCCCGTCGCGCCCTGCAAGTGTTATCGTGAGGGAAGGCGCAGAGGGAGCCTCTTCATTTCCGCCAGACGCGAGTTGAACTTTTCGTGAGCGATGCCTATCTGAGCAACCTTGCAAAGAATTCCACAGCCAAGCGTGAGGCCCTGCGTCATGAACGACCACCGGAAAACGACCGCCCTCGGATCAGTTTACCGGAAGAGTTCACACCATGCCCGCCTCCATAACCTTCGCCTCGCTAAACTTTGCCCTGCCTGACGGCCGGGTTCTTTTTTCAGACCTTAGTTTTAGTCTCAATCAGGAACGCACAGGGATTGTTGGCCGCAACGGCGCTGGCAAATCCACTCTGCTCAAGCTGATTTCCGGCGCGCTGAGCCCTGCGTCAGGATCGGTCACGGTCGCCGGCACGACCGGTGTGCTGCGCCAGTCTTTTGAGCCCTCTCCGGAGGAGACCCTCGCGGGCCTTTTTGCGGTAGAGACTGCACTTGCCTGTCTCCGGCGTATCGAGGCGGGCGCCGGTACCGAGACCGATTTTGCTGAGGCCGACTGGACGCTGGAATCGCGGCTGGCTGAAACGCTGGGCCGCGCGGGCTTGCAGGGCGTGGGATTGGAGACGCCACTCGCCACCCTGTCGGGAGGTCAGCGAACGCGGGCAAGCCTTGCTGCGCTCATTTTTGCAGAGCCCGACTTCCTGCTGCTGGATGAGCCGACCAACAATCTTGACCGTGAGGGACGCGCCGCTGTGGCAGAGCTGCTGGCCGGTTGGCGCGGCGGCGCCGTGGTGGTCAGCCATGACCGGGAACTGCTTGAAAACATGGATGCCATCATCGAGCTGACATCACTCGGCGCGGCGCGCTATGGCGGGGGATGGAGCAGCTATGAAGCGCAGAAGGCGCGCGAGCTCGCAGCCGCCCAGCAGGATCTGGCGCATGCAGAACGGCGCGTCGAGGAGGCCGGAGAAAAGGCGCAGACCGCCGCCGAGCGCAAGGCAAGACGCGATGGCGCAGGCAGCCGCAAGGCCGCCAAGGGCGGTGCGCCCCGCATTTTGCTCGGCACACTGAAGAACAGGGCGGAAGATTCTTCCGGAGCGCTGGGACGTCTGGCCGAGAGACAAAAGGCCGAGGCGGAGGAGGCCGCAACCGAGGCGCGCGGCCGGGTCGAAGTGCTTCAGCCCTTCATTGTGAAACTCGCCCCCACGGGTCTTCCGCCGAATAAAGAGGTGGTGCGCGTTGCCCGACTTGTGGCGGGATATGATGCGGACCGCCCCGTAATCCGTGATCTGTCATTTGATCTGCGAGGGCCTGAGCGGGCGGCGATCTCCGGGCCGAATGGAGCGGGCAAGTCCACCCTGCTCAAGGTCACAACCGGCGCCCTGCCGGCGCTTTCTGGCGAGGCGCTGGTCCACGTACCCTGGGCTCTGCTGGATCAGGAGGTGAGCCTGCTGGAGGGCGCCGGCACTATCCTTGACAACTTTCGGCGTATAAATCCGGAGGCGGATGAAAATGCCTGCAGGGCTGCGCTGGCGCGCTTCCGCTTCAGGGCGGACGCGGCGCTTCAGCCGGTGGCCACGCTGAGCGGTGGAGAACGCCTGCGTGCCGGCCTTGCCTGCGTCCTCGGCGGGGGCGCCCCGCCACAGCTTCTGATCCTGGACGAGCCGACCAACCATCTCGACATTGCGTCCCTGGAAACCGTCGAAGCCGGGCTGAACGCCTATGACGGCGCGCTGCTGACGGTCAGCCATGATGAGACCTTCCTGGAGCGCGTGGGCGTGACCCGGAAGATCAGTCTCAGATGAGGCCGGAAGTGCGGAAGCTGACAACGCCCGATGTGCCGACCACGAGATGATCATGCACGGAAATATCGAAAGGGCCGAGCACATCGATAATTTCGCGCGTAATCGAAATGTCTGCGCGTGACGGCTTGGGATCACCCGAGGGGTGGTTGTGAACGAGGATCAGGCTGGAGGCCTGAAGCTCCAGCGCGCGCCGGGCGATCTCCCGCGGGTAGACGGGCGCGTGATCCACCGTGCCATGGCCCATGATCTCGTCGACGATCAGCTGGTTCTTCCGGTCAAGGAAGATGACGCGGAACTGTTCGCGCTTTTCATGCTGAAGTTCCCGCCGGACATACGCCACCAGGGCGGACCAGGATGAGATGATTTCCCTCGCCTTGATCTCTTCGCGCGCCGCGCGGGAATGAAGCTCGGCAATGGCCTTGATGTAGGCCGCCACCGTTTCCCCCACGCCGGGCACTTTCAGAAGGTCTTCGGCAGGCGCCGCGAGAATGGCCGAGAGGCAGCCGAACTTCCTTTCGAGTGTCTTGGCAATCGGCTTCACATCCCGGCGCGGAATGAAAGCCATCAACAGCACTTCGAGGATCTCGTAATCATCCAGGGCGCCGGCGCCGCGGTTCAGCAGTTTCGTCCGCAGCCTGTCCCGGTGGCCCTGCCAGTGAGGCTTGTCGGCTAGGGCTGGTGCAATGAAAAGGCCGCCGGCCTCATTCAATCCGTCTGCGGATGAAACTTCTGAACTCATAGTGTCAGCACGCGCCCTTCTCCCGGCAGGTATGGAATGTGCTGCCCATGGACAAAGCGATGATCCAGCACGCGAAACGTGCTGGAACATTTCACGAACATTTGAGTTCGTCAAGTAGTTGCAAAAGGTTCAGCGGGGGCTTTCCCAAGGACAACCCAAGGGTATGGGCCTATCCCAGCTTCACCTTGAAAGGCTCATGCCAGCCTTTGGGCGAGGCGGAGAAAATCTCCACGCCCGTTTCGGTCACGCCGACGGAATGTTCAAACTGCGCCGAAAGCTGACGGTCGCGCGTCACAGCGGTCCAGCCATCAGGCAGGATCGCCGCGTCGCGCCGGCCAAGGTTCAGCATCGGCTCGATGGTGAAGAACATGCCGGGTTTCAGCTCAGGGCCGGTGCCCGCTTTGGCGGAGTGGACCACGTTGGGCTCGTCATGGAAAAGGCGCCCCAATCCATGGCCGCAGAAATCATCCACCACTGAATAGCGGTTGAGCCGGGCAATCTCGCTGATCGCGCCGCCGATGTCGCCAAACCGGGCGCCGGGTTTGACGGCGGCAATGCCCGCCATCATGGCTTCATAGGTCACTTCCATCAGGCGTTCAGCTTTGCGCTTCACCTCGCCCACGCCGTACATCCGGCTATGGTCACCGTGCCAGCCGTCCAGGATCAACGTCACGTCGATATTGGCGATGTCACCTTCCTTCAGCGCCTTCGGGCCGGGAATACCATGGCAGATCACATGGTTCACCGAAATGCAGGAGGCGTGGCGGTAACCCCGATACCCGATGGTTGCCGAAACGGCGCCGTGATCCTGCACGAACTCGCGCACAAGCGTATCCAGACGCTCGGTCGTTACACCGGGTTTCACTTCGGGAACCAGCATGTCCAGACATTCGGCGACGAGGCGGCCCGCGCGGCGCATCCCCTCGAAGCCTTCGGCGTCGTGAATGCGGATGTCGCCCGTGCGCATGGGCAGGAGAAGATTTGTATCGTTCATGCCCGCAATATGGCAGTCCGGGCCCCGAGATTCCACTCCCTTCTTGCCGAACACGCAGACCGCTGCCAGTTATCACCGCGACATGGCATGGGAGAGAGCGGGCATGAAGCGGTTCAAGGGACAATTCATGGGGGGCATACTGGCCCTTGCCGGGGCGGTTTTGGCCGCCTGCGCCAGCGCGCCTGCGGGTCTCGAACCAGCCGCGCTGACGGCGCCCGCCGCCGAAGCCCGGCCTGCCTTCAGCGCGGAGGGAATTGCCGCCCTGGAAGCCAGAATGGCCTCGTATGTTGATGGCGGAACTGTAAAAGGCATTGCCACACGCCTGATCCAGGATGGCGAAATCATTTCCGATTTCCGTCATGGCATCCGCCGCCAGGCGGACGGCGCCCCGGTGGAAGAAGATACCATCTGGCGGATCTATTCGATGTCCAAGCCGGTCACCGGCGTCGGGCTGATGATCCTCTGGGAAGAGGGCAAGTTCCAGCTGGACGACCCGATCACCAAGTACTTCCCCGAATTTGAAGGGCTGCAGGTGTTCAAGGGCATGGATGCCGAGGGCAAGCCGATCCTTGCCCCGGTCAGCCGCCCACCTACGGTGCAGGAGCTGATGAGCCATACGGCAGGGTTTGGCTATGGCCTTGCCCCTGGCAACTATGTCGACGATCGCTTCCGCGAGCTGGAGGTTTTCCAGTCGCCTGACGCTGATGAAATGATCCGCCGCGTGGCCACCATCCCGCTGAAGCATGAGCCGGGCGTGACCTGGGATTACTCCATTTCGGTAGACATTCAGGGCGCGCTGATCGAGCGCCTGTCCGGCCAGACGTTGGGCGAGTTTCTGCAGGCGCGCGTTTTTGCGCCGCTCGGCATGACCGATACTGCGTTCTTCGTGCCGGACGAAAAGTACGACCGGTTCTCCGACGTCTGGGGTCCGAACCCGGAAACGGGGGAGCTCGTCCCGCTGCCAATGCCGGGCTTTCAGTATCGCAAGGACACCATCGCCTTTGAAGGCGGCGGGCATGGCCTTGTGGGTACGCTCGGCGACTATGCGCGCTTCACCGATATGCTGGCCAAGGGCGGCACGCTGGACGGGGTTCAGGTGCTGAAGCCGGAAACGGTGCAGCTGATGGCGACCAATTTCCTCCCCGAAGGCGTTTTCATCGGCCACAATGGCACCACGACCGATCCCAATGCCGGCGGCGGTTTCGGGCTCGACTTTGCCGTGATCCTCAATGATGGCGAGGCCTATCCGAAAGGCGCCTTCATGTGGGGTGGCGCGGCGGGCACCTGGTTCTGGGTCGACCCTGTCAACAAGATCAGTTTCGTCGGTATGATCCAGGTATTCGGCGGATCCCTGGACCGCAGTATGCGGACGGAATCGGCCGAACTCGTTTATGATGCGCTTCAGGAGACCAAATGACCCAGCCCACTGCCGCCGTTCTGCTGATTGGGGATGAGCTGCTCTCCGGGCGCACCCGAGACATCAACCTGCAGCAGATTGCGCAATATCTGGAGCCGATCGGTATTCCTGTGCGGGAGTGCCGGACGGTGCCGGATATTGAGGAGGAGATCGTGGCGGCAGTGAACGCCCTGCGGGCGAAGTACACTTACGTCTTCACCACCGGCGGCATCGGCCCGACGCATGATGACATCACAGCGGATGCGATTGCGGCGGCCTTTGGCACGGGCATCTCCGAACACCCCGAGGTGCTGGCGGAAATGGCCGAGCGCTATAAGGCCATGAACACCGATTTCACCCCCGCCCGCCGCCGGATGGCGCGCATCCCGCACGGGGCAAAAATCGTGAAGAATCCCGTCTCTGGCGCGCCGGGGTTCCAGATGGAAAACGTCTTCACTATGGCCGGTGTGCCCCAGATTGCCCGCGCGATGCTGGAGGATATCGGCCCCCGCCTGGAAGGCGGCGCGCGGGTTCACAAGGTGCAGTTGCGCGGCCCTGGCCTGCGCGAGGGCGACCTTGCCGAGCCCCTCGGCGCTATCGCCAAGGCGTATCCGGACGTCTCCATCGGCTCTTACCCCTGGTATCTGGGGACGGGGGATAATGGCGTGGCGCTGGTGGCCCGGTCGACTGATACGGTCAGGCTGGAAACGGTGCGGGGCGAGCTTGAGGCGCTGATGCGGGGCCTGGGTGTGGAGCCCATCCCCGACCCGCTCTGACGACACATAAAGCGTGGATAAGGAGGCAAAAAAACGCCAACGATTCCTCCAACCACGCCGCAGAAAATTCCAACAGAACTCCAAGGGGGAGGAGAGTAAATGCAAGTCCTGACACGCGCGCCCGTCCTGTGGGCGCTTTTCGTGATGATGATCCTGTCCGGCGCCGCGTTCCAGGTTTTCGGGCTGGCGGTGGGCGGGGCGTATCTCGACATGGTCTCAGACCCGGCCGAGGTGCGGGCCCTGTTTGCGGCGCTGACGCCGGAGCAGAAGACTGCCCATTTCTGGGTGACGGTGCTGAACGACACCGTGTTCCCTTTGAGCTTTGGTCTTCTCTTTGCGGGCATGGCGCTGCGCTTCTTTGGGCGCTGGGGAAAGCTGGCGGCGCTGCCCGGTTTTGCCGTGCTGATCTTTGACCTGACCGAGAACACGGTTCAGGCCCTCGCCCTGGCCGGGGTGGCCGACGCGCTCGATACCAAGGCCTGGATCACGCCCCTCAAGTTTGGCCTGTTCTGGCTGGCTGCGGCGATTGCGATTATTGCGGCGCTGATTGGCGTCTTCCGCCTGGTGACCGGCCGCAAGGGCTGAGAGCCGACGCCGCGTCAGGCTTGGCGGGCCCATCTGCGCGCCGTAACACCTTTACTGACCATTTCCGGAGGAGCTTCCATGTCCGAACCCATCGTCCTGACCGAACGCCACGGCGCTGTCTGCCTTGTCACGCTGAACCGACCCGACGCGCTCAACGCGCTCAACCGCGCCCTGCGCGCCGAAATCGTGCGCGTGTTCACTGAGCTGAAAGACGATCCGGAAATCCGCGCTGTGGTGCTGACCGGGGCGGGCCGCGCGTTCACCGCAGGCATCGACCTGAAAGAAGCCGGCCAGACGGGCTTTGCCCTGGGCGCCGACGAGGACAGCAAGTCCATCAACATGCTGGCCGCGCTGGAAGCCTATCCCTGGCCGATCATCGGCGCGATCAACGGCTTTGCCATTACCGGCGGCTTTGAACTCGCCCTGATGTGCGATGTGCTGCTCGCCTCCGAACATACCCGTTTTGCCGACACCCATGCCCGCGTCGGCATTGTGCCGGGCTGGGGGCTCTCGCAGAAGCTTTCGCGCCTCATCGGCATCAGCCGCGCGAAGGAGCTTTCCTTCACCGGCAACTTCATCGATGCGCAGACCTCGGAGAAGTGGGGTCTTGTGAACCGCGTTTATCCGGCGGCGGATCTTGTACCGGCCGCACTGCAGATGGCGACGGAAATGACCTCGACCAATCCGGACCTGCTGCGTAAATACAAGGCGCTGATCGATGACGGCTTCGGCATGAATTTCGCCGCCGCCATGAAGGAAGAAGTGACCCGCTCGATCGACCATTCGAAGTCGGTTTCCGCCTCGGCGGTGGAAGAGGCACGCAAGCAGGTGACCGCGCGCGGGCGGGATCAGCAGGGGTAAGGTTTCCGGCTTCGCCGGCCCTCGCCTCCCACGCGCTGTGCGCGGGCCCTCATCCCAACCCCTTCTCCCAAGGGAGAAGGGGGTTCTTTGTGTCAGGCTGCAAATTCAAAAGCGTCCATCCTCAGCACGCTGAACGTTACGGACGTGTGCAACTGAGCCATGTGCGCACCCTTGCCAGCCGCGCCGAGGGCCACGAACAGCGGCAGGAAATGCTCCTCCGTCGGATGGTTGCGCGCGGCGTTGGGGGCGAGGCTGCGATAGTTCACGAGATCGTCGACGCGGCCTTCGGCCAGCGCCTGGTTCACCCAGTCACCGAAGGATTTTACCCAATCGGGCTCCGCATTCGGGCCGCGCCAGCTGACACTGCGCAGGTCGTGCGTGAGGCTGCCGCTGCCGAGGATCAGCACGCCCTCTTCGGCCAGAGGGCGCAGCGCCTCGCCAAGCCGCAGATGATGCGCCGGGCCAAGATGGGTTTGCAGGGAAAGCTGCAGCACCGGAATATCCGCCGCCGGAAAGGCGAGCTTCAGCGGCACCCAGGCGCCATGATCGAGGCCGCGCGCCGGATCGAGCGTTGCGGGCAGGCCCGCCCCGTCCAGCAGCGCCTTGATGCGCGCCGCCAGGGCAGGGTCGCCCGGCGCGGGGTATTGCTGCTGGTACATCACCTCTGGAAAGCCGCCAAAATCATGGATCGTCGGCGGGGCAGGCGCGGCGGTGATGCTTGGGGCAAGCGTTTCCCAATGCGCGGAGACGGCCAGGATCGCCTTCGGGCGTGGTAATGCGTTGCCCAGCTGCATCAGGAAGTCGCGCGCGGGCACATCATCGAAGATCAGCGTGGGCGAGCCATGCGATACGAAAATCGGCGGGGTCATCAGAGGAAGCCTCCTTCAATCTTGCTTCCCCTTAGGTAAGAGAGGTTTGCTGGCGGGAACAGGCCTGCTCCGGCCTGACTGTTATGCGGGCCTCGCATGAAAGATGCCGGGTTGCGCTGGGGCGCAGGCCGGGCTTAACAGGGGCGGACTTTGGATACTCCCGGGAGGAATGAATGCGCGATGTGGTGATTGTCGAGCCGGTGCGGACGGCGGTGGGCGGGTTTGGCGGCTCGTTCAAGGGCGTGCAGGCGCATGAACTCGGCGCGGCCGTCGTCGAAGGGCTGATGGCGCGCACGGGCCTGGCGAAAGACAAGGTCGATGATGTGATCTTCGCGCAGTGTTACCCTTCCATGGACGCGCCCGCGCTGGGCCGCGTGGTGGCGCTCGACGCCGGCTTGCCGGTGGAAGTGACGGGTATGCAGATCGACCGGCGCTGCGGCTCGGGCCTGCAGGCGATCATCAATGCGACGATGCAGGTGGCGACCGGCGCGATGGACTGCGTGATCGCGGGCGGCGCGGAGTCGATGAGCAACGCGCCTTTCTACTCCACCGGCCTGCGCTGGGGGCTTGGCCAGGGCAACATGACCATCAATGACGGCCTGATCACCGGGCGCCTCACCGCCGGCGGCAAACATTACCCCGTGCCGGGCGGGATGCTGGAAACGGCAGAAAACCTGCGCCGCGATTATCAGATCACCCGTGAGGCGCAGGACGAGTTTGCCGCTGCCTCTCATGCCAAGGCTGTGGCCGCGCAGACATCCGGCGTGTTCGGTGAAGAGATCATTCCGTTCACGGTCAAAGGCCGCAAGGGCGATACCGTGGTGGACCGTGATGAACACCCGCGCGCAGACTCCACGGTGGAGGTGCTGTCGAAGCTGAAGGCCATCCGCCTGAAGCAGGACGCCGAAGCCACCGTCACCGCCGGCAATGCCAGCGGCCAGAATGATGGCGGCTCGGCCTGCCTCGTGATGACGCGCGAGATGGCAGAAGCCAATGGCCTCAAACCCCTGGCGCGGCTTGTCTCCTGGGCCGTGGCGGGCGTTGGCCCGGCGGTGATGGGGATCGGGCCTGTTCCGTCTACGGAAAAAGCACTGAAGCGCGCAGGGCTTTCGCTGAAAGACATTGACCTGATCGAACTGAACGAAGCCTTTGCCGCGCAGGTGCTTGCCTGCACCAAGGCGATGGGCTTCTCGAAGGAAGACTATGCGCGCCTGAACGTGCATGGCTCGGGCATCTCGCTGGGCCACCCTGTGGGCGCAACCGGCGGGCGCATCCTGGCGACGATGCTGCGCGAAATGGATCGCCGCGGGGCGCGCTACGGCCTTGAAACCATGTGCATTGGGGGTGGGCAGGGGCTCGCGGCGGTGTTCGAGCGCGTTAACTGAAAATTCGGTCAGGCTCCGGAGCGTCCGGAGCCTGACAGTAATTTAAACTTGCATTCTGCCTGTGGATGGCGCATATGGCTGGCATCGACATTGGCCGGACGATCAGGCGCGTGCGCTCACCAGGGTGAGTTGCGGTTTCAGAAACTCTCCAAAATTCGATACGCAAGGGCTGGCACACTGTCAGTCCACATATGACTATGAGACTTATCTAAATGACCCAAGGTATCGTGAAGTTCTTCAACACCCAGAAGGGCTTCGGCTTCATTTCGCCCACCACCGGCGGCAATGACGTTTTCGTGCACATCTCGACGCTTGAGCGCTCGGGTATCGCCCAACTCAACGAAGGCCAGAAGGTTTCCTACGAAACCGCCATCGACAAACGTTCGGGCAAGCCTGCTGTCAGCTCCATCGAGCTGGTCTAACAGTTCTTCAAGGCAGACGCCTCGCCGTTTGCCTGACGTAATTGCGAAGCGCGCCTCCTCATCGGGGCGCGCTTTTCATTTGGGGCTCAGAAATCGCGTGAAACAGTGAGGACGAGGTGATGGTTGGTCTCGTCCGGGGCGCCGCGTTCGCTCTCGAACTGGTTCATATAGCCGAATTCCCAGCTTACCTTGTCGTTCATGTCCCAGACGAGCAGCAGCTGGCTGCGGGCTTCGGTGAAGCCGTCAGACTGGCCCCAGTCAGTATCGTTCAGTTCAAAGAACAGATCCGTACTCAGCGAGATTTCGAAGGGGGTGCCTTCGAGAGGACGCTTGACGCCGAACTCCTGGCGCAGCCGCCAGCCGGTATCGTCCCAGCCTTCACGGCGGCGTTCTTCCAGACGCGAGCGGCCATCAAATTCGAAGCCATAAGCTTCGCCGAAATCATAGCTCAGCTGTTGCCAGAGACGGTGTTCCTTCCGGTCCGGCCCCTCCTGGCGAACGCTGCCCCACAGATAGCCGCCGCTGATCTTGAATGTGTCATTCAGGCGATAGCCGATGCCGGGGCGCAGCTCGATCGTGTCGAGATCACCATCGGGCTGGTAGCGCAGATCCGCGTCAAGGGAGAGGCTGATAGCCCTGTTGTCGAAGGGTTTGGCCTTGGTGCTGGCGGCGGTCCATATCTGGTTTTCCGCCAGGGCAGGGCAGGCCGCAGCAAGGACCAGAGCGGTCAGGGCAATACAAGTACGTCGCATGCGGTGGCGTCTACCCCAACAAATCTGACACAATACTGACAAGCAGGCGCGCAACTAGGCGCGCGGAACATACGCGTCAATCGCAGTTTTGTGACATTTTCACTTCAGGGGTGTGCCGGCGGGGTCAGAGCCCGAAATACAGCGTAACGATCACCACGCAGGCGACGTTGAGCCAGAAGCCGGATCGCATCATGTGGCCGATGGAGAATTGCCGCATCCCGAACACCACGGCGTTCGGCCCGGTGGCGATGGGCAACATGAACGCACAGGAGGCCGCCATCGCGCACGGCAGGATCAGGCTGCGCACGTCTATGCCGGTTGCCTCTGCCAGCGCGCCAAGCACGGGCAGGAAAGTGGTCATCGCCGCTACGTTCGACATCACCTCGGTGAGGAAGATAAGGATGCTGACGACGATCAGGATCAGCACGATGGGCGGCAGGGCCGCCAGGCCTGCCAGTGAGTTGCCGAGCCAGCCGGCAAGGCCCGACGCCTGAACCGCCGCGGCCAGCGACAGTCCGCCCCCAAACAGCAGCACAACATCCCAGGGCACAGCCTTGGCATCTTCCCAGTTCAGCAGGGCCCAGCCGCCGGGCTGGTGCTCTGGCGCGCGGCTGCCATGGGGCACGAGGAACATCAGGATGGCCCCCATGATGGCGATGCCCATATCCGTCAGCCCGGCGAACAGGGGAATCATGACAAGCTGTTCCCGCGTGATCCAGGCAAGCGCAATGAAGCCAAACACGATGGCGACGCGCGTTTCGGGCGTCGTCATCTTGCCAAGCGCGTCGCGCTGGGTGCGCACTGTGGCGCCGGCAGCCCTGGCCGAGGCGGCGTCTGACTTGATGCCCCAGGTGAGGATCAGCCACGCCATTGGCAGCATGATCAGGACCACCGGAAGGCCGAAGCTCATCCATTCGCGGAAGCTGATATCAATCCCGGCATTGTCATTCAGCCAGCCCATGGCGATGAGATTGGTGGGCGTGCCAACGGGGGTGGCGAGGCCGCCGATGGAGGCGGAGTAGGCAATCCCGAGCAGCAGGGCGCTGCCAAGCCGGGCGCCGCCGCCCGCTGCCACGGCGACCGAGAGGGCAATCGGCGCCATCATCAGGGTGGTGGCCGTGTTGGAAATCCACATCGAGAGCAGGGCGGTGGCCAGCATGAACGCCCCGGCCAGCAGTTTCAGCCGCCCGCCTGACAGCATCAGCACATTCAGCGCAATGCGGCGGTGCAGGTGCCATTTCTCGATGCCGATGGCCATGATGAACCCGCCGAGCAGCAGCAGCACCACGGTATCGGCATAAGGCGCGGCAATCTCGCGGAGGCTTGCCACGCCTGTCAGCGGCAGAAGCGCCAGCGGGATCAGCGAGGTGGCAGCAATCGGGATCGCCTCGGTGGCCCACCAGATGGCCATCAGCACCAGGACACCAGCGACAAGCATACCGCCCCGTTCCAGTCCTTCGGGCGGCGGCAGCACGGCAATCAGGATGGCAAGGGCGGGCCCGGCAAACAGTCCCAGGCGGGCGGCAAAGCCGGGCTTCAGCGCGGCGGCCTGCCGGTCTCCTGTTGTCATTAATACAGTCCCCGCTTGTTTCGCTTCCCGACGCTACCGGTTTTTTGCCGGAGGGCAAATGGTGCCGGCGGCCGGACTCGAACCGGCACGGCCGTTGGGCCTAGGGATTTTAAGTCCCCTGTGTCTACCGTTTCACCACGCCGGCACCTTGGGAGGGAGCGTTAAGGCGCGCCTTCCGGCTTGGCAAGCAAGGGATGTCTTGCGCCCCCAAACGCAAGGCGCCCGCGCTCCGGGGCGGGAGCGCGGGCGCACGTCGCTGCGCGCCGGCAGGGGTGGCCGGCGGTGGGGGAGATCAGGCAGCGACGGTGGAGAAGGTGCGGGCGACCCTGGCAATCTCGGTTTTCGCGCCGGCAATCGCGGCATCGCGTGCTTCGGGGCCATAGCCGATCTTTTCAGCATGGATGAAGGTGACGTCCGTGATGCCGATGAAGCCGAGCAGGTGGCGCAGGTAGGGTTCCTGGAAATCTGCTGCAGCGCCGGGGCCTTCCGAATAGAGCCCGCCGCGCGAGGTGAGCACGATGACCTTCTTGCCTTTCAGCAGGCCTTCCGGGCCTGCCTCGGAATAGCGGAAGGTTTCACCGGCGCGCAGCACGAAGTCGAACCAGGCGCGCAGGGAGGTTGGCACCGAGAAGTTATACATCGGGGCGGCGATGACGATGGTGCCGGCGGCACGCAGCTCTGCAATCAGTTCGTCGGAAAGGGCGCGGGCTGCAAATTCCTCTTCGGTGGCAGGCGTGCCGCGTACCCCGGCAAGGTTTGCCGTGGTCAGGTGGGGCACAGGATTGCTGCCAAGGTCGCGGCGCACGACGGCCGTGTTCGGGGCCGCCTCAAGCGCGCGGCTGACCGTTTCCTCGATCAGGATGCGGGACACAGACGCGCCGGTATTAGCGCTGGAATTGATGACGAGAAGATTGGACATCGGATGCCTCCATTTGGCGTGTCGTTTCAACACCGCTGGAAATGGGGGCGGACGGGCGGCTTTGATCCCGCGGGCTCACGATAACATTTATGCAGGGACGTGATGAAAAACCGGTCCCTGCGGCCGCTCATGCGCTGAAGGATCAGGCGCTCTGCTTGAGGCTCGACAGCAGTTTGGGGGTCAGCGCCTTGTTGAAGCGGGAGATATTGGCGACCGACTCGTGCGAGAAGCTCGCGCCCGAATACCAGGACCGGGCCTGCCCCTGCATCGCCTGCATCCGGCCAAGAAGGCCGCCTTCGATGGCCTTGAGATTGAGGTGGGGGAAATAGCGCCAGTTCTTGACGTTTACCACGTTGACCAGGCGCGCGCCGAGATCGGCCAGATCCCGCTCCAGGAAGACGCGCAGTTCCGGCACCGTGTAATCGCCCGGAATCTGGCCGGTGACATAGAGATGGCCGCCGAAGTCCGGGCTGTGCCCTTCATAACGCGCCGAGATAAGCTGGCCGGGATAGGAGCCCGGCAGGAAAGCCTTCGAGAAGGAGCGGATGTCTTCCTCGGTGAACCAGTTTTCCACGACGATCAGCGAGGTGGCATAGCCTTTCCATGTCACCGCATCGGCCACGGCGCGTTCATCCGCTGTCGGATCAGTGACGAGGCGCGCCCAGTCATCCAGCGGAATGGTGCAGGCAAGGGCGCTGGCGGCGAGTTGTTGCCCGTCAGCAAAATGCAGCAGCGCTTCCTTGGGGCTTCGTTCGATCTTGGTGATCTGATGGGAGAGGCGCACATCGAAATCTTCCGCCAGCACTTCCCAGAAATTCGACCAGCCCTGTGAGGGCATGATCAGCTTGCCGGTGGCGCCGCTGATGATGGCGTGATGGTCTACCCACATCATCGCCTGGTAGATCGACACTTCATTCAGATAGCCATAGCCCAGCGCCGTTACGGCGCGGTACATCATGCGCATGATCTTGGGCAGTTTCTGCTCGGTCAGCCAGTCTTCGGCAGACATGGCCGCCTCGGCCAGCGCGCGGGGATCATCGGGGTTTTTCTTCAGCCGGCCGAGCAGGTTCTGGCGGCGTGCCAGATAGATCATCACCTGCTGAGGCAGGGAGGCGCCGGGGGCTTCGTTCACATAATCGCGCATGCCGGCGCCATCGACCGTTGTGCGCCGGAGCAGGCGGAAAGGCTTGCGCTGGCGGCGCATCCATTTCAGCACGTCCTTATAGGCGCCTGTGGCATAGCAGGTGCCCATCTCGGCAATCAGGTCGCCAAGGTCCATGCTGTCGGACTTTCCGCCGAGGCGGTCTGCCTGTTCGATCAGGGTGACCTGTGAATAACCTGTGAGCCGCAGATATTGTGCAAGCGTCAGCCCGCCGGGGCCTGCGCCGACAATCGCCAGGGAAGTTCGATCCGGCAGGCTCATAGATAGTTATTCTTCGGTTAACACGACCGTGAAGGTCGCACGCTTCGGGAAAAACCGATCTTCATCATGTCCTGTTAGTAACGCTCGCATGAAGATGTCGATAGGCCTGTCAGACGTTATACTTTTCCCGCTCATTGGGGTCGGGAGATTCAAGCGCCGTGAGACGCCTGATGTCCCTGCCTATATGCACCATCGTCTGGTGTCACTACTGACGGTGATGGGCTTTATCAACATCGTGAACTCTGCCGCGGTCGTGTTCACGCTGTATGGCGAAACAAATACTGCGCTTTTGTTTGGCTGGATGATTCCGGTGTGGGTGTTCGCGATTTCGCAGATCGCCTGGAGCCGCAGCCGCTGGGACCGTTCGCCGGCGCGCCCTGTTCGCGGACGCTTCCTGCGCCGCGCTGAAGTGGCCACCGGTGTGGTCGGTGCCTGGTGGGGCCTTTGTGTCATTCTGGCGCCGGCGGGCGATGTCGGCCTCAAAGTGTCGATGTTTGCCATCGTGTTTGGCATGTGTGCCGGCGTGGTGGCCGTTGTTTCGCCGGTGGCGAACGTGGCGGCCCGCTTCCTGCTCGGCGCGGCGACCACGGCAACTGTCGGATTTTTCCTGGCGCCCGTGGGCCTGCCGGCCACAATCGTGGTGCTCGGCCTTGTTCTGACGCTGGCCTCGGCTTTCGCCAGCCTCAACGCCTATCGTAACCTGCTGATGGAGATGGAGGCCAAGCGCCTCGCCGCACAGAACCACGAACAGCTGCTCGATGCTGTGACCGCGATCCCGGAAGCGTTCGCCATCTATGATGCGGCCGGCAATGTGATCATCCAGAACGCTGTTCACCAGCGCTGGTTCCCCAAGGGGCTGGACAAGACGGATTTCCGTCCGGGAACGGACATGCGCAAGCTGGCCGATGTTGGCGGCGTGATGCGGTCCTGTGTGCCGACCAGTTCGGGTGGCCGTGTGATCATCCACACCGATGTTTCCAAGATGGACGATCTTCGTCAGGAGGCGGACGAAGCCCGCCGCGATGCCGAAGAAGCCCGCCTGGCTGTGGAGCGCTTTGTGGGCTCGGTGACGCGCGAACTGCGCCTGCCGCTGCGCACCCTGCGCACGATTGCCTCGCGCTTTGAAACCCGCAGCAATATTCCTTTTGACGACAAAGAGATCCGCCTTGCGGGCGGCAAGATGGTGAGCTTCGCGGACCAGGCGCTGAGCCTCGTGGATGAGGTGCTCTCCATCACGCAGGGCGGCGACAGTGTGGTTGACGGCGCGGACGTGTCGCTGAAGACGACGCTCGCGCAGGTGATCACGCAGAAGCATTCGGCGATCACCACGCTGGGCGTGGAGATTGACGAGCCCAGCGGTCAGGACGCGATGATCGACAGCGCCAAGGCGGCCCGTGTGCTGTCGCGGGTATTCTCGGCGGTTCTGCTCGAACTGGGCCAGGTGTGCCGGGGCGGCGGATCGCTGCGCGTGCGCTGCGGGGTGCGCGGTGAGCAGGGCTGGGTGTCCGTCGAGGCGGCAAAACTGGCCAATGGCACGCTGCAATCGGAACTGACCGAGGATTATCTGTCGGAAAGCTCTGAGAACCGGCTCGTCTGGCGCGCGCTGATGCAAACCATCGGTGGACAGATCGAAATGCGCGAGGCACGTAACGGATCGATCGTGTACATCCTGAAGTTCAACACCAACGCCACCTCGACCAAGCAGGGCGACGCCGAAGCGCTGGCCCGCCCGCATTCCGGCCGCGCTGCCTGAGGTCAGCCCTCGGGCAGGGGCGTGAATTCCTGATCATCGCCATCGGGCAGTTTCATGCGGCCCTGCTTCCAGTCTTCCTTGGCCTGTTCCAGGCGTTCCTTGGACGAAGACACGAAGTTCCAGAAGATGAAGCGTTCGCCGACAGGTTCGCCGCCGAGCACCATCACGGTTGACGCTTCATCTGCGGTCACCACGACGTCGCCCTTGCCGAGCACGGCCATCTGGCCCGCGCCGATCTTCTGGCCGGCCACGTCCGCGCTGCCGCTGGCGACATAGACTGCGCGCTCAGGATACTCATCCGGCACTTTGCGGCGGGCGCCTGTCTCCATTTCCCAATGCATATAGAACATCGGGGACCGGGTATTTACCCGCGCGTCGAGGCCCTCCGCTTTGCCGGCGATCAGGCGCCCCTTGAGGCCGGTCTCGTTCCAGACCGGCAGGGTGTCAGCGGGGTGATGCCAGAAGCCGGGATCGATTTCCTCGTCCTCCGTCGGCAGGGCGACCCAGGCCTGGATGCCGTGCATATGGGCGCCGTTCATCCGGGCATATTCGAGACGTTCAGAATGGGTGATGCCCTTGCCGGAAGTCATCCAGTTGACGGCGCCCGGCTGGATTTCCTGTTTGAAGCCAAGGCTGTCGCGATGGGTCATCGCGCCGGAATAAAGATAGGTGACTGTCGAGAGGCCAATATGCGGGTGGGGCCGCACATCCAGCTCGCGCGGGATGCCGGGGGCGAAATCCACAGGGCCCATCTGGTCGAAGAAGATAAACGGGCCGACCATCCGGCGTTTGGCGAAGGGCAGCACGCGGCCCACTTCAAAGCCGCCGCCGAGGTCTCGCGTGCGCTTGTCGATGATGAGTTCGATCATGATAGGCCTCCCTTGTCTGGCATCAGTGTAGCCCACATGGGCGCGATGATGAGGTTTTTCTCGCCGCGTGCGTCTTATATGAGTTATGTCAAATCTGTTGATCCTGGGAGGACTTATCCAATGACCCTATCAAGGCGCTTCCTGCGCACGGCCGCCATCGCGGCATTTGCCGTCGTGGCTACATTTCCGGCAGCAGCTGAAACCGTCATCATCCATGCCGGCAAGGTGCTGGATGTGCCGGGCAATCCGGTGCGCGGGGCGACCACGATCACGGTCACCGATGGCAAGATCGTCTCCCTGGAGAATGGCCACAAGGCTGCGCCCAACCGTTCGGTGCGCGTGATCGACCTGAAGGACAGCTTCGTACTGCCCGGCCTGATCGACAGCCACGTTCACCTGACCTCCGACACCGGCGGCATTGCCGGCCAGCTGGAAGGCGTGACCCTTTCCCCGGCCGCCCAGGCTTTCGATGCCTGGACCAATGGCATGAAGACGCTGAACGCCGGCTTCACCACCGTGCGTAATCTGGGCGATGGCGACGGGGCCGTGATGGCCCTGCGTGATGCCGTCAAGGACGGCCAGGTCATGGGGCCGCGCATCCTCGATTCGGCCGCCTCCATCTCCGTTTCCTCCGGCCATATGGATGGGTCGCTGGGCTTCCGGGACGATCTGCGCCCCTTCTTCAAGGCGGAAGGCAACACCTGCGACGGCGCGGAAGACTGCCGCCGCGCGGTGCGCCTGCAGGTGGCGCGCGGGGCGGACGTGATCAAGCTGGCGACGACCGGCGGGGTCAACAGCCGCATCGGCGCGGGCCTTGGCAAGCAGATGTTCGAGGACGAGGCGGATGCCATCGTCGCCACGGCCAAACTGTTCGGCAAGAAAGTGGCCGCCCATGCTCACGGCGCAGACGGCATCCGCATCGCGCTGGAAGCTGGCGTCGACTCCATCGAGCATGGCACCATCCTTGATCCGGAAACCATTGAGGTCTTCGTCGCATCCGGCGCCTATTACGTGCCGACGCTTTCGACCGTGAACGGATATATCGAGCGGATTGAAGCCAACCCCGACGCCTATGAGCCCGATGTGCGCGCCAAGATCGATTGGCGCATCGGCATTACCGGCAAGAGCCTTGAAGTGCTCCACCCGAAAGGCGTTCCGATTGCTTTTGGAACCGACGCCGGCGTATCCAAGCATGGCCGCAATGCCGATGAGTTCGAACTGCTGGTCCGCTTTGGCCTGACGCCGATGGAAGCCATCGAGGCCGCCACCGTCAACGCGGCAGACCTGCTTGGCGTGTCCGATATTGCCGGCACCCTGGAGCCGGGCAAGAGCGCCGACATCATCGCCGTCAAAGGTGATCCGCTGGCGGACATCAAGGTTCTCAAATCCGTGAACTTCGTGATGGCCCGCGGCCAGGTGGTCAAGCAATAAGCTTCTGCCGCTGGCAAAGGCTCCTGCCAGCGCAAAAGAAAGACCCCGGACAGAAGCGTCCGGGGTCTTTTTGTTTTTGCAGGCGGCTGATGATCAGACGACGGTAAGCCAGTCAGGCCGCACATATTTCTCGCCCAGATCCCGCGCGACGAGCTTATGCGCGATGGTGCCCTGATCCACCGTCAGGCCATTTGCCAGATGCTTGTTGGCATTGATCGCCGCGCGCGCGCCACGATTGGCAATCTGCATCACGAAAGGCAGCGTGGCATTATTCAGCGCATAGGTGGAGGTGCGCGGCACCGCGCCGGGCATGTTGGCCACGCAATAGTGCAGGATGCCGTCCACCTCATAGATCGGATCATCATGCGTGGTCGGACGGCTTGTCTCGAAACAGCCGCCCTGGTCAATCGCGATGTCAACCAGCACCGAGCCGGGCTGCATTGTGGAAAGCTGCTCGCGGCTGATCAGCTTGGGCGCCGAGGCGCCGGGGATCAGCACCGCGCCGATCACAAGGTCTGCATCCTTGATGGCTTCGGCCAGGGAGTGCGCGGTGGAGTACATCGTGTTGACCGTGCCCCGGAACTGTTCGTCGAGTTCGCCGAGGCGGTCATTGTTGCGGTCGAAGATCCAGACATCGGCGCGCATGCCCACGGCAATCTCCGCCGCATGGGTGCCCGAGACGCCGCCCCCGATGATGACGACCTTGGCAGGGGCCACGCCGGGCACGCCGCCCAGCAATATGCCGCGGCCCCGGCCCTTCGTGCGCATCAGCGCGCCGGCGGCCACCTGCATCGACATGCGCCCGGCCACCTGGCTCATCGGACGCAGCAGCGGCAGGCCGCCGCGCGCATCCGTTACGGTTTCATACGCTATCGCCAGGCAGCCCGAGTTCATAAGGCCCTTGGCCTGCACTGGATCGGGCGCCAGGTGAAGATAGGTGAAGAGGGTGTGATCCTTGGTGAGGCGCGCGGTTTCTTCCGGCTGCGGTTCTTTCACCTTCACGATCAGTTCGCTCTCGCCGAAAACGGCGTCCGCATCGGGCAGGATGGACGCGCCGATGGCGGTGTAGGCTTCGTCGGCAAAGCCGGATGCCACTCCCGCGCCGGCCTGGATGTTCACCTGATGGCCAGCGCGAACGAGTTCGCCAACGCTTTCAGGTGTCAGACCGACACGGGATTCCTGCTTTTTGATTTCTGTTGGAACACCAATTCGCATGTGCCTCTCCTTAGGGAAAGATCATGCCTATAAACCGCCTTTTGAGGCGGTTCTACCCCTGCGCAAAAGTCAGGCAAAAAGAAAACCGCGTGTGGAATCCGGGTAGGCCCACACGCGGTTTGAGATTTCAGGCCCGGTATTCTGAGCCTTCAGGCAGATTACATGGAGCGCGAGATGGTGAACACGACGCGTTCGTCAGCCAGGTTTGAGCCGTCGATGTCGGTATCCCAGTAGCGCAGGTCGAAGCCGAAGCCGAGGGCGGAGTAGGTGCCGCCGATCGACCAGTTGGTGTAGTCGTCGCCGTCGTCGAACTGGTAGTTACCGAGGCTGGCGTCCACCGAGAAGGCGTCCGTGAAGGAATAGCCCGTGGTGGCGTTCAGGTAGAGATTCTTGTTGTCGATGTCGTAGTAAGCTTCGCCGCCAACCGAGAGACCGCTTTCGAAGGAATAGCCGAGGGCACCCTTGATTTCGAGGAAGTCGAGATCGTCATCTTCCGTGTCCGGATAGGTGTAATAGATAACGCCCAGATCCCAGCTGATGCCGTTGGCGAGTTCGCCAGCCAGACCGCCATAGAAGTCCAGTTCGACGTTGGCATCGGAATCGCTGTCGAAATCGATGCTGGAAGCCCAGGTGCCAGCATAGAACATGCCGTTGGTGTAGTCGAAGCCGCCGGAGATGGCGAGGTCGCCGTTCGACTGCGAAACGCCGCGCCAGACATAGTCCGACGACAGAGCGACGTTGCCCGAGAATTCCCCCTGGGCGGATGCAGTGCCGGCCGCTGCCAACATGGCAGCAAGTGCGACACCTGCCTGATAAAACTTCATACGCATGCGTGTTAACCCCGTCTTGTGATCACGCTCCCGCTTGAGCGCCACGAACGAAGTTGCCGGTCTTTCCCCGCCTTGCCGATGCTGCCGCCACGCGAACACGCGTGAGAGGCATTTAATCGCACCGAATTTGGGCAGGCGGCGCCACCCATGCCTTACAATTGTGCGGCGCAGCGTCCAGAAATCAGGCAGTACCCGAGTCAGCGTGCCTTCAGCGGGGCATATCCAAGGTGCATCCCCGCATCCACCAGCAGGGTTTCGCCAGTTATGTGACGGGAAGCATCGGTAATGAGGAACAGCGCAGAATCGGCGATGTCATCAGGGCCGGAAGCCACGTTCAGGGGCACGGAAGCGGCGACCCCGGCTTCCATCTTGCTGTATTGCGCCTCGCTCATCGTGTCCTTGAACCAGCGGGTGCCGATAAAACCCGGGCAGACGGCGTTGACACGAATGGCTGGGGCGAGCGCCCGGGCGAGGCTGATCGTCATCGTATTGAACGCGCCCTTGGACGCAGCATAGGCCACCGAGGAGCCCACCCCCGCCACCCCGGCGATGGAGGAGACATTCAGCACAGCCGAGGCGCGGCCGGTCTGGCGGTGCGCCTCAACCAGCAAGTCCTTGGTTTTCTGAAGCAAAATGAAGGGGCCGGCGACATTGACCGAATAGAGATGCAGGAAATCCTCGCGGCTGAGCGCGTCGAGGTCGCTATGGTCGCGGGCATGTTTGGTGATGCCGGCATTATTCACCAGAATATCGAGCCGGCCTGCCTGGGCGGCGGCCTCGGCCAGCTTCTGGCAGCCTTCGTCGGTGGAGACGTCGGCCTGGACGAGGCGCGCCTGGGCGCCGGCGGCCTGGCAATCGGCCACGGTGACCTCTCCGTCGGCGATGGATTTGGTACAGTTGATAATGACGCTGGCGCCGCGCTCAGCGAGTTTCAGGGCTATGGAACGGCCCAGGCCGGTGGCTGAGCCGGTTACCAGGGCAGTGCGGCCTTCAAGATCGCGCGGGGTCATCTGTCGTCTCCATTATCCCTTGTTTTTCCTGAGGGTTTGCTGATCGCGCGGCCCTTGGGGAAGTCAAGGGGCCGCCGGCGCACGCGTGGCGAGAGCAGCACGGGGGATTGTTTGCAACCGGCTGTTGCCGCTTCTTTCTGGGAACCAGACCGTAGACCTATTCGTTCTATCTGCATGAGCAATGATCTGTTTCGCCTTATCTATGTGAGTACCGCTCGTCCCGGATTGTCGGAAGAGGATATGTTGAATGTTCTCAACGCTTCCCAGTCCAATAATGAGGAGCGCTACATCACCGGGTACCTCGTGCATAACGGGGGAAGCTTCATGCAGCTGATCGAAGGTCCGCGCGTAGAGGTTGAGGATATTTACGACCGTATCCTGAAGGACAAGCGCCATTCCGGCATCGTGCGCATTCTTGCCGAAAAGGCGGAGTCGCGGGCCTTCCCGCGCTGGTCGATGAATTACTTCCGCGTAGATAAAAGCGGACATAACGGGACAATGATGGTCCGCCGCGACGACCCCGTGGACAGTCTGATGGCGGCCGACGCCCCGCGCGACCTGATCCACACCTTCTCCAAATTCATCCGGCAGGGCTAAGCCCCCCGCCGGCCCCGGAGGAGCTTGGCAGCCGCGATGGCGAGGCCAACAAGGACAAGGCCGGCAATGAGCAGGCTGAGGGGCTCGGCGCCGAAAGTCTCGAAGTATTGCGTGTATCCATGGATCGCCAGGAAAACGACGGCGCTGACCGAAAGGAAGCCGCCGCGCCGGGCCGTGAAGGCGAGGGTGAGCGACAGGGCGGCCCAACCTATGGCGAAGATCCAGGGCGCAAGGCCGAAGGCGGGCTGTGCCGCGTCTTCATAGGGCCAGCGCGCGCCGCCCAGAACATCGCCCCAGAACGAGCCCACCCAGAAGGCAAAGTGAACCAGAATCAGGCTGGTGCGGGCCGCGACCGTGATCAGATTGGACCAGCTTTCCGGAACATGCCCGCGCAGCCGGTAGAGCCCGGCAGTGAGCAGGCCGAAGACGGCAATCGTCAACGTGGGTTCCTCGACGAAGAGGGCGTAGCTGGCGTGCCAGTAGCCGGTGCCAGAGCCAAAAACGGCACCCAGGGCGACCACGGCGAGCGCAGCCAGGAAGGCCGAGCGATACCAGATCGCGCCTGCCGTCAGCAGGAAGGTGATCAGCAGGGCGGGCTGGGTTGGGTGAGCCTCGCGGAACTCCCAGCCGACCCAGCCAGCCAGGCCCAGCGTGCCCATGAGGGCGAGCGCGGTTGCCAGCAGCGTGAAGCTCTCGCCGGTCATCAGGCGGCGCAGCGCCTCTGCCCCCGCGAGCGCGCCGAGGGCCAAGAGCAGCCCGGTGGCCGCATTGGGCACCAGCGCGATGGCCGCCACCGAAACGGCGATGGCCCCGAAGATCAGGAGCAGGTTGACCGCCAGGCCGCCCCGCCGGTCTGGCAGGGCCAGCGCGGTGAGCCGGGCGGCTTCCTCCGGCGTGATCTGAGCGGTGGCCTGCAGCGCGGAGAGATCGAGGCGGATGATGGACATGGGTTTGCTCCAAAATAGTGAGCGCTCACTAACATAAGCGAACCCGCTGGGCAAGGGTCTTCGGCGCGCCCTCCTTCCGGCCCGTCTTGATTTCGCCGGGATTTGGAGGCTCCCTGAGGGTGGACGCCATGTGGAGGGACGCCATGCGCCGGGTTTTTGCTGTTATCTCTGCCATCCTGCCCGCTCTGGCGGTGGCCTGTGTGTATGCCCCGGAAGGGGCGCCGCCACCGCAGCCCGTGACGCTTGCGGCGCCCGCGCCGGCACCCCCGGCGCATTTTGTGGCGCTGACGGCGACGCTGCCCCACGCACCCAGCGAGGGCCTGCCCCCCTCGGTGCTCGACCCCATTCAGGAGGGCGCCCCGCTGCTGCTGGACTTGACGCTTCTGCCGCCGCTGACCCCCTCGATCCGTCAGCCTGACGGCACCTACATCCTCGCCGAGAGCTGCGATTTCGGGGTGGTGGAGGCGGGCGCGGTCTCGTTGCCGACGGGTTCCTATCACATGCTGATCAATGCCGAGCTCGGCACGCCGTCGGCCAATCCGGCAAGCCTTCTGAGCTGCGAGTATGATCCCGCCCTGATGAGCGACGACTCCCCGGGTGCAAGCTGGCGCCTGAGGGGCTGTTTCCTGCCGCAGGCGGTATCCATCCCCACAGCCACGCTCTGGGCGCTGAGCCCGCTGCCGGCGAGTGCCTGTGGCATCGGGAATTGACCCGGCCGCGTGCCCGGCCTAGCTCGCTAGCCCATGACAGCTCCGCTTTTCCCGCCCGGCCTTGCCGGTCTCGCCAGCCGCTATGACACCATCCTCTGCGATGTGTGGGGCGTGATCCATAATGGCCGCGCCGCCTTCACAGAGGCGTGCGACGCGCTGGTGAAGTTCCGCGAAGGCGGCGGCCGGGTGTGCCTGATCACCAATGCCCCGGTGCCCGAAGCGCAGGTTGTGCGCTATTTCGAGCCGCTTGGCGTGCCACGCGAAGCCTTTGATGCCTGCGTCTCCTCGGGCGACGCAACCCGCTATGAACTCTCCCAACGGCCCGGCCAGACCGTCTGGCGCCTTGGCGGGGATGAAGGCTGGGAGCATGACCGCCACCTTTACGAAGGCCTGGACCTGAAGTTTCAGGACGATGCGGGCGCCGATCTCTTGCTGTGCATCGGCCTGCGGGACATGGCGAACGACCAGCCGGAGGACTACCGCGCAGAGCTGCGCGAAGGCGTGGAGAACGGCCTGCCGATGCTTTGCGCCAATCCAGACAAGCAGGTGCGCGTGGGCGGCAAGCTCTACTGGTGCGCCGGCGCGCTGGCCGATGTTTACGAGGATCTGGGCGGGGAGGTGATCTATCCCGGCAAGCCTTATGCGCCGATCTACAAGCTGGCGCTCGAACGGGTGGCCGCCATGGGCGCCCCGGCGCGCAATATCCTGTGCATCGGCGACAGCCCGGCCACCGATGTGCGCGGCGCCAGCGGACAGGGCTTCGACAGCCTCTATGTCGGCACCGGCCTGAAGCAGCATGGCGCTGATTTTGAAGCAGAAGTGACCGATCTGCTGGCCGATTACGGGGAAATGGCCACTTATGCGATGACGGGGCTCAGATGGTAAGCAAACCCTGGGCACCGCAGCGCCTCGCAGGCGAGCAGGGGTGACGGCGGCTTCTGCCCCGTGTAACGCACTTCAGGACACAGAATCAGGGAGTAATCCGGCCGCATGACCCAGTTCACCGGTTACAAATATGAAGACCTCGAGATCGGCCAGGCGCACGAAACAGTGCACACGATCACGGAGAACGACATCCAGCGTTTCGCCGAGGTTTCGGGCGACTATAACCCGCTGCACATGTCCGACGAGTTCGCCGCCAAGACGATCTTCGGCAAGCGCATCGCCCATGGCGCGCTGACAGCCAGCTACATCTCGGGCATCCTGGGCAACAATCTGCCCGGCCCCGGCGCAATCTTTGTCGGCCTCTCCATGCGCTTCAAGCGGCCGGTCCATATCGGCGACACCGTCACCGTGCGCGCCGAAGTGGCTGAGAAGCAGGACCGCGGTAACCGCGTCACCCTGAAGGTCGAATGCATTGTCGAAGGCAAGCGCGTCATCACCGGGGAAGCCGATGTGGTGGCTCCCAGCCGGGAGAAGTGATGGCAGTCTTTGCCGAATATCGCGGGCTGCCGGAAACGGCGCGGGGCGCGTCCATCGCGCTTGGCAATTTTGACGGCCTGCATGCCGGCCACCGCGCCGTGATGGACGCGGCGCGTATTGCCGGCCATGGCAGCTTTTCGGTGGCGACCTTCGAGCCGCCCCCGCGCGCCTATTTCCGCCCCGGCGACCCGCCTTTCCGCATCCTGCGGCCAGAGCGGCGCAACGACCTGATCCTCGCCGCCGGCGCCACCCATGTGTTCGAGCTGCCCTTCAATGGCGAGATGGCGGCGATGACCGATGAAGGCTTTGTCCGCCAGGTGCTGGTTGAGGGCCTTGGCGTGTCGCATGTCTCCGTCGGCTTTGACTATCGCTTCGGCCGCGGGCGGATGGGCCATGCCCAGCGCCTCGCCAGCCTCGGCCGCGCGCTGGGGTTTGGCGTGACCATTGTTGAGGAAGTGTCCGGCCACGGCGGCAAGGCCTCTTCCACGGCAATCCGTCAGGCCCTGATGGCCGGCGAGCCGGAAGTGGCCGCAGACTTGCTGGGCAGCCCCTGGATTGCCGATGGCATCATCGAGCCAGGCGAGAAGAACGGGCGCACCTTCGGCTTCCCCACCGCCAACATGGCGCTGGGCGATCTCATCCACCCGAAGATGGGCGTCTATGCCGTCCGCCTGCGGATCGAGGGGGAAAGCGAGTGGCGCGACGGCGTGGCCAATTTCGGCCGTACACCGACCACCGGCCTGCGCGACCCGCTGCTGGAAACCTTCATCTTCGACTTCAACCGCGAGATTTACGGCCAGCGCGTCGAGGTTCAGCTCATCGCCTATCAGCGTCCGGAACTGAAATTCCCCTCGCTGGATGCGATGATCGAGCAGATGCACAAGGACGCCGAACTGGCCAAGGAAATCCTCGCCGCCCGCCGCTGAAAGGCGAGGGCGGGTCTAGCTTCCTTCCTGCAGATGTTCCAGCTTGGCCACCAACTCAGCCTGGCGGCGCACACCCAGCTTTGCATAGAGGGCCTGAAGCTGGGACCGTACCGTGGGCAGGGAGACCCCCCGGCCGGTGGCTATGTCGGTTACGCTGACGCCGCGGGCCAGGGCAAGGGCGATGTCAGCTTCGGCGGGGGTGAGGTTGTACCGGGCACGGATTACGCTTCGGCGTTCTTCCAGCGTAGTCGCTTCCCGCAGGATGGCGAGCGCAGCGGGGCCGGTGCCCAGGCCCTCGCGCTCTGCCGGGAGGGGTTGAAGGTCCAGCATAGCGCTGCCGATAAACAGAGACAGTGGCGGGGCCTTCCCCTTGCCCAGCCTGGAGAGCCAGGCTTCCAGCGCGTCACGCGCGGCCCCGTCCTCCAGCTTCAGGCGTCCGCCTGAAAGGCGCAGGCCCTCTCCGCGTTCAGCAATGTCCGCGCCGCGGCGAGAAAGGCCGATCACCCTTCCATCTGCATTCAGAATGAACGCCGCTGCCTTCACCGCTTCAAGGGTGGCCAGCGTGGCGTGCACGGCGGCGAGACCAAGGGCGGCGCGTGTCTGCACGGCGGCCTGCAGGTAAGGGGCCAGCGCCATGAAGGTGCGCAGCGCGTCTGCATCGAAGATGCCCTGGCGCTTCGTGCGGCTGACCGAGGCGCGCACCAGCAGTTCCGGCGTGCGCAGCAGCACGATCTGGCAGTTATGCGAGAACCCGTGGGGATCGAACATCTCGGTATAGATGGGCGAGGCGGCGCGCTCGCCTGCGCTGACGAAATCCTGATCGGCGCGCAGCTGCATCACCGGCGCAGACTGCCCGATTCGCAGGCGCGGATTGGCCCGCATATTGGTCAGGCCGAAAGCCTCCACATCCTGCAGGAATTCCGGCGGTGTCTCGGTCAGCCGGTGCAGCACGATGTTCCCGCTACTGCTCAGCCCGATGATCTGCCCACTGCGCCCGCCACATGCCTCTGCAAAGGCCGTCAGGGCATCATCCCACCGGCCAGGCTCCACCACTGTTTCCAGCAGCAGGCTGCGCGCCGCTTCAAGGCGGCCTTCGGCAGAGGAACGGCCCGATCGCATCATCAATATTGATGATGCGGGATTACGCAGTTTTCGCAAGTATATCTTCGGATGCGCAGAAGACTGGAACGGGGGGACCGCATGAGGGAACGCAAAACGCTGTGGCAGAGCCTGCGGGGGATATTGTCGGCGCTGGCCTGTGCCAGCCTGCCGGTCCTGGCGACGTTCAGACCGGAGACAAGGGCCAAAGCCGGGCCGGATCTTTGAGAGGTTCTGAAATTCTACACTATCGACCTTGGCCGTTCACGGAGTGAACCTGAGGTGCCGATTGTGATAATCTGCATTTAGCATGGAGTGATGAATATGCGATCGTTTTTAGTTGGCAGTGAAAGCATCAAAACCCGAAATGCCTTTCTTGCTTGTGCCGCTGCATTGGCAAGTTTGATTGGTGTGCCGTCGGGGGTCGCCAGCGCTGACCCGGAAGGGAGGTTTAATGCCTATCAGACGACGCAGGGCTGCATATTCTACAACTATGAGTATGGCCCGCCAGAGACGGGCTGGTGGACCATTAGTTGGAGTGGGAACTGTAGTCGTGGACAGCCCATTTCCGGCAGCGGAGTTCTGACGTGGCGGAGCGAATACGAAAACTATGGCACGACAGTCTACGAGGGACGGCATACCGGGACAATGGCCGGTGGCGTCTGGGAAGGAGAAGTTCGCAAGGAAAGTCTCGAATCTGAGGATGGTGGGCCGTGGCTGGGGGCGTGGCGGTGCGGTGACGGTGGAGGCAGTCGATGCCATCCAGATTTCTATACCTATTCCGCTGGGTGTGCAGCGAAGTACAGATACAAACACAGGAACGAGCCTTATGAAGAGATAACATTCACTACAAAATGTCCGCCTCCTCCCGGACAAGTCAGTGGAAGCCCAAAAGCTGATCCGAGTGGGGCCACTCCGAAGCCAATTGAAGCGCCTCGGGCGGGCGATCGTGCGCCGGCTGCGACTAACTCGGGAGGAACAGATTACGACAGTAATTATGTCCCGTATGCGACTTCAGACGCCCTGGTGCCTGTGCCGAGCAATACTGGCTGTATCTCCGCAAAGTATGTCCGTCATTCTCTCGGATCGCATTATTTTGAAGTATCAAGCACCTGCTCCACGCCGGTTTTCTACGGTTTGGGACCAGCGGGTTATATTGAGAAACTGCGCGCGGCGTCTCAGTCGGAGCGACAGGCGATGAACTATGACAATGCGCTTTTCACCGGAACGATCAATTCTGGGGAAACCAGAGAAGAGCGCCACGACGAGGTTGAAAACGACACCGTAGGCCAGCTGCGCACTCCCAAAACGGTTCTCTTTGCCTGCAAGACTGAAAAATGGGCATCGCAAGAGGTCGGGATTTCGCTCAGCCGGGTTTACTTTGATCCTGATATGGGCGGGTGCATGGGCGTTCCAAACGTAAAGAAACCTTCGCCAGGCACCGGAAACTAGCGGGCCGGCACAGCGCCGCCAAATCCGCGCAGTCTGCTCTGCTTTGATGGATGTATCTTGGTATGTCTGGGAAGTGGGCGAATACTCCCCAGACTATGAAGACGGAGACGACTGGTAGGCGCCGCCGGGCAGGGGTGACAGCCCCCGCCCGTTCATGCTAACCGCCCGGACCATGGAAAAGGCACGGGCCCGCAAAATCATACGAATTAGCGGCCCGGCCGCCGTCTGAACCCTTGTTTCAGCGGTGGCCGGGTAAAGTTCGTTTGCCCCAATGATTTCAACCGGTGCCTCCGCTGCCCCCATCTGATCGACCAGACATCATGACCGAATCGACCGCCCCTGAACGCGATTACCGCGACACCCTGTTCCTGCCGAAAACCGAGTTCCCCATGCGCGCCGGCCTGCCCAAGGCAGAGCCTGAATGGATCAAGCGCTGGGACGCCCTCGGCCTCTATGAAAAGCTGCGCGCCGACGCAAAGGGCCGCGATCCCTTCATCCTGCATGACGGCCCGCCCTACGCCAACGGCCACATCCACCTCGGCACGGCGCTGAACAAGATCATCAAGGACATCATCGTCCGCTCCCACCAGATGCAGGGCTTTGACGCCTCCTATCTGCCGGGCTGGGACTGTCACGGCCTGCCCATCGAATGGAAGGTGGAGGAGGAGTTCCGCTCCAAGAACCGCCCGAAGGACTCTGTGCCCCCGGCCGAATTCCGCGCCGCCTGCCGCGCCTATGCCGAGCATTGGGTGGGCGTGCAGAAGGCCGAATTCCGCGCCCTCGGCATCGAAGGCGAATGGGACAATCCCTACCTGACGATGGCCTTCGAGAGCGAAGCGATGATCGTGTCGGAATTCCTCGACATGGCGATGAAAGGCGGCCTCGTCCGCGGCGCCAAGCCCATCATGTGGAGCCCCGTGGAACGCACCGCGCTGGCCGAGGCGGAAGTGGAATATCACGACCGCAAGGTGCCGGTGGTGTGGGTGAAGTTCTTCGTAACGTCTGCAGCACCCATGGAAGATTTTCCCGATCCTGTCGATTTCATGGAATCTGATCCGTCGGTTGTTATCTGGACGACAACGCCTTGGACTATTCCTGCCAACCAGGCAGTCAGTTTCAATCCCGAGATCAAGTACGGCCTTTATGAAGTCGAATCTGTAATCAGCGAGGAAGAGCTCGGGTTCGCGCCGTATGTGAAGTCGGGTGAAACACTGATTGTGGCAGACGCCCTCGCGCAAACGGTTATGGATAGCGCTAAAGTGAAGACCTTCAGGAAGGTCGGCGCCGTTGATCCGACTTGGTTGACGCTGGACCACCCGTTGGCGGAACTTGATCCATTCTTCCAGCATCCCATCCCCATGCTCGCCGGCGAGCATGTCACGGACGACGCTGGCACAGGCTTCGTGCACACCGCGCCCGCGCATGGTGAGGATGATTTTGAGGTCTGGGTCGCCTCAGGCCATACCACGCAGCAGATCCGCCAGATCGTCGATCCGGATGGGAGGTACACGGATGAAGTGCCCGAACCCCTGCGCGGTCTCGACATCATCGTCACCTCCGGCAAGAAGCGCGGCGAGGCGGGGAAGGCGAATAACGAAGTCATCCGTCTCCTCGCCGAGTCCGGAAACCTCCTCGCGCGCGGCGTCACCACCATCCGCGACGCCCATTCCTGGCGCTCCAAAGCCCCGGTCATCCGCCGCGCGACGCCGCAATGGTTCATCGCGATGGACAAGCCGGCGCATGGCGGCAAGACGCTGCGTGAGCTGGCCCTCAAAGGCATCGCCGACACCGAATTCTTCCCGCCCACGGGCCGTAACCGCCTGCAGGCGATGGTGGAAGGGCGGCCTGACTGGCTGATCTCGCGTCAGCGCAACTGGGGCGTGCCGATCACCCTGTTCGTCAACGCCAAGGGCGAGCCCCACACGGCTGCCCTCAGCAAGGAACAGGCCGACAAGCTCAACGCCAACATAAAGGCCGCTATCGAAAAAACCGGCGTAGACGGATGGTTCGCCACACCGGACGCTGACTTCTTTGAAGGCACCGGTGTCTCGCCCGAAGGCTGGGAGAAGGTGACGGACGTTCTGGACGTGTGGTTCGATTCCGGAACGACGCACGCCTTCGCCCTGCGCAAACGCGGCATCATCGACAACGCCACGGGGCAGGCGGACGTTTACATGGAAGGCTCTGACCAGCATCGCGGCTGGTTCCAGTCTTCCCTCCTGGAAAGCTGCGCCACGCGCGGCATGGCGCCCTACAAGAAGGTCGTCACCCACGGCTTCATCGTGGATGCTGACGGCAAGAAGATGTCGAAATCCATCGGCAACACGATCGAGCCCCAGCAGGTGCAGAAGGATTACGGCATCGAAATCCTCCGTATCTGGACGGCTTCGGCCGACTATATGGAAGACCTGCGCATCTCCGACGAGATCATCAAGGGCACCGTCGAAACCTACCGCAAGCTGCGCAACACGCTGCGCTACCTGCTCGGCGCGCTGGACGGGTATACGGCGCAAGAGGCCGTGGACGCCGCCTCAATGCCCGGCCTGGAGCGCTTTATGCTCCACCGCCTCGCAGACCTCGACGCCCAGATCCGCGCCGCCTATGCCAGCTTCGACTTCAAGCGCGTGATGACCCTGCTCATCAACTTCGTGAACGTCGAGCTTTCCGCGGTCTATTTCGATGTCCGCAAGGATTCGCTCTATTGCGACCCGTCCTTTGCCACCGCCAGCGGCTGGGACGCGGCCACCGCGCAGTGGGGCAACCGCCGCCGCGCCGCGCGCACGGTGATGGCCGCCACGCTGGAACGGATGCTCGCCTGGCTCGCCCCGGTGATGCCCTTCACCACGGACGAGGCCTTCGGCGAAAGCCACCTCAAGGGCGCGGCCCCCTCGGTCCACCTGCTGCAATTCCCCGCCACGCCCGAGGGCTGGCTCGCGCCGCAGCTGGCTGCCCGCTGGGAGAAGATCTTCGCCGTCCGCCGCGTCGTCACCGGCGCGCTGGAAGTTGAGCGCCGCGAGAAGCGTATTGGCGCCTCGCTGGAAGCGGCCCCGAAAGTCATCATCGCCGACAAGGCGCTGATCGACGCCTTCGAGGGGGAGAGCGCGGCTGACATCTTCATCACCTCCGGCGCAGAGCTGGTTTTGGCCGCCGAAGGCCCCTCCGGCGCCTTCACGCTGCCCGATGCCCCCGGCATCTGGGTCGTTCCGGAAAAGGCCACCGGCATCAAATGCCGCCGCAGCTGGAAATATTTCGACCCCGCCACGGCAGACCCGGCCTTCCCGGACATCACCCCCCGCGACGCGCTGGCGGTGAAAGCCTGGGACAAGGTGGCCGGGTAGGGGCAGGGAAGCCTCTCACCTCCCATTGCTGCGCAATGGGCCCCTCCTCTCCCAGAGGGAGAGGGGTTTGGACTTCGCCGCGAGCGCAACGCTAAGCCCCTCTCCCGCGAAGTGGGAGAGGAGGGGCCCGCGGCCACCAAAGGCCGTGGGAGGTGAGGGCCTTCCGCCCATTCCCCCTGCACAGAAGCGCTTGATCCGCCTGCCAGCCTCTGCAATCTCAGCAGCATGAAGCTATCGCCGCAGACAATCTGGCCCTTCGCGGTGATTCCGCTCGTTGTCCTGTTCGATCAGGTGACGAAATGGCTGATCCTGGCGGAGCCGCGCCTGAACGGGCTCATCTGCCTGCATGACAAGACCCTCTGCGGCAAAATCGCGGTTCCTGGCCCGGTTGATCTCTCGATGGTCTGGAACCGGGGCATGTCTTTTGGCCTGTTCCAGTCGGAAGGCATCATGCGCTGGGTCATGGCGGGCCTGATGGCGGCCATTGCTATCGGTTTCTTCTTCTGGCTGCTGCGCGCCGAAGGGTGCTGGCTGAAAGCCTCCCTGGCCCTCGTGGTCGGCGGCGCCATCGGCAATCTCATCGACCGGGTGCGCTTTGGCGCGGTGGTTGATTTCGTTGACGTAAACGAGCTGACGCTCGGTTACTTCCCCTGGGTCTTCAATGTGGCCGACGCTGCCATCACCATCGGCGCGATTCTCCTGTTTGTAGACCAGTTCTTACTTTCGCGCCCGAAACAGGCTAACAGCCTGAAGCAAGGTTAACCCACTCCAGTTCAAGCGGATCTCGTAAAGTCACATGAAAAAGACCCTCCCGCTCCTCGCCGCCGGCCTCGCTCTGGGTGTCACGGCGGCCTGCTCGTCCACCGGCAATGCCGGCACGGCCACTCCCGACGAGTTTCGCGTGGTCACCAAGCCGCCGCTTTCCATCCCCCCGAATTACAGCCTGCGCCCGCCTGCGCCCGGCACCACGATCCCGGCGGAAGTCGAAGTGGCCACCAGCGGCGGCACGTCGGCGTTCGGTTCGGGCCTGGGCCAGCAGGCCAGCGCTTCGGAACGGGCCCTCGTGGCAGCGGCCGGCGCCAATGCGGTCAATCCGTCCATCCGCGCCCAAGTCGACTGGGAAGAGACCAAGGCCATCCGCAAATCGCCCACGATTGCCGATCGCATTCTCTTCTGGCGCAAATCCAACCCGGAAGACGCCGCCTCTGCGGCGGTCGACAACGCTACCGGCGATCAGACGGTGACGATCGAGCAGGCTGGCGGCGGCCGCCGCATCAAACTGCCCGGAACCTGATGAATTCGGATGGGGGCCTTCGTGCCCCCATTTTTCTGCCCCTCCAGATCGGAGCTACCCCATGAAACGGATACTCGTCGCTGCAGGGCTCCTCGCCTTTGCAGTTGCTGGCGCTTCAGCCGAGCCGGCCACCGCGCCCAACACGCCGTCCAGCTTCACGCTCGACAATGGCATGCAGGTGGTCGTTGTGCCCGATCACCGCGCCCCCGTCGTCACGCACATGGTGTGGTACAAGGTCGGCGCCGCCGATGAGGCGCCCGGCAAGTCCGGCATCGCCCACCTGTTCGAGCATGTGATGTTCAAGCAGACCAAGAATATCGGCCCGGAGGAATTCACCTCCATCGTCCAGCGTTCCGGCGGCCAGCTCAACGCCTTCACCTCCTGGGACTACACCGCCTATTTCGAGCGGGTGCATAAAGACCAGCTCGGCAAGATGATGGAGCTGGAAGCCGAGCGGATGGTGAACCTCATCATCAATGACGACCCCAAAGGCCCGTTCATCGCCGAGCGCGATGTGGTGAAGGAAGAGCGCCGCCAGCGGATCGAGAACAGTCCCGGCGCGCTGCTTCAGGAAATGGTGCTCAACGAGTTCTGGAAGGGCCACCCCTACGAGATCACGGTTATCGGCCTGATGGATGAAGTCGCCGCGCTCAGCCCGCAGGACGGGCTCGATTTCTACAAGGAATATTACAGCCCGGAGAACGCCATCCTGGTAGTCGCCGGGGATGTGACCGAAGAGGACGTCCGCGTCCTGGCCGAGGAGCATTACGGCCCTATCGAGCCAACCGGCCAGGCCCACAGCGCCCGCAAATGGCAGCCCGTTGCCCCGCTCGCCGAGACGAAGCTGATCACCCATTCCGATCCCAAGGTGCGCCAGCCCGTCTGGAGCCGCTATTATCTGGGCACGTCCTTCAAGCGCGATCCGGAAACCGCCCTTGCGCTGGAGGTTGGCCTTGAAGTGCTCGGCGGCGGCATGACCAGCCGGCTCTACCAGTCGCTGGTCGAACAGCAGAAACTGGCCATCAATATAGCCACCTTCGCCTGGACCACGCTGCATGATGAAGGCCCGGCCGTGATCTATGGCACGCCGGTCAGCGGCGTCAGCCTGGAAGATCTGGACGCTGCCGTGATGGCCGAGATCGAGAAGATCCTCGCCGATGGCTTCACCGAAGCCGAAGTCGTCCGCGCGCGAAACAAGCTGGCCGCTACCGCCATCTACCAGCAGGACAGCCAGTCCTCGATGGCCAACCATTACGGCGCCAATCTCGCCCTCGGCTTCACGCTGGAAGAGATCGCCGCCTATCCCGACGAGGTACGGCAGGTCACGCCCGAGCAGGCGCTGGCCGCTGTGCGCGCCGTCTTCGGCGCCGACAAGAATTACATCACTTCCCATCTTCTGCCGGCCGAAGGAGACCTCTGATGTTGAAACTCCGGCTTTTCTCCGGCGCGGCTGCCGCGCTTCTGATCACCGCCTGCGCCGGCACGCCTGCGCCGCAGGCTTCCCTCGACGCGGCCCCGGCGACGCCCGCGCTCGCCGTTGATGTCTATGATGGCGATTTTGTCGATATCCAGCAGTTCACCACCCCCGGCGGCGTATCGGTCTGGCTGGTGATGGAACCGTCAATCCCGATCGTCTCGGTACAGATGGCCTGGCGCGGCGGCTCGGTGGCGGATCCGGATGGCCTGGAAGGCCTCGGCCAGGCGGTTGTCTACGGCATGAATGAAGGCGCCGGCGATCTCGATTCGCTCGCCTTCCAGACGGCCATGGAAGAACTGAACATGAGCTTTGGCTGCTCCAACGGCACCGAATGGACCAGCTGCTCGGCCACGATGCTGTCAGAAAACGCGCCCGCCTCGATGGCGCTGGTCGCCAGCGCGTTGACGGCGCCGCGCTATGATGAGGGCCCGTTCCAGCGCTTCCTGCGGGAGCAGGAAGTCGGCCTGAAGACACGCGAAACCTCGGCGGGCTATCTCGTCTGGCGTGCCCAGTCCCAGGCGCTTTATCCAGATCATCCCTTCGCGCGGGAAGTGACGCCCGAAAGCCTCGCTGCGCTCACCCCGGAGCTGGCCCGCAGCCATATGCGCGCGCTGATGCGAAAGGACGGCCTTCTTGTCACCGCCGTCGGTAACATCACCCCGGAAGACCTTGCCCCGCTGATCGACACCGCCGTCGCCGCCCTGCCGGAGACAAGCGAGATCCCGGCGGTTGCCCCGGTCACCCTGCCGGATACGGCCGCTGCCGATCCCGTCATCGTGCCGCTGCCCCAGCCGCAGAGCCTTGTGCGCTTCATCGGCCCGGCCATGGACCGGGCAAACCCCGACTATTTCCCCGCCTATGTGCTGAACTACACCTTCGGCGGCGGCGGCTTTGAAAGCCGGCTGGTGAAGACCCTCCGCGTCGACAAGGGCCTCACCTATGGCGTCAGCTCCAGCATCGACCCAAACCCCTCCTTCACCGTCTGGTCGGGCGGGGGGCAGACCAAGAATGAGAGCGCCGGCGATTTCATCACCGGCATTCGCGACGAGATGCAGAAGTTCATCGATGGCGGCGTAACCGAGGCGGAGCTCTCCGATGCCAAGGCCTATCTGATCGGGTCCTATCCGCTCGGCTTTGACTCCAATGCCAAGATCGCCAGCAACATCATGTCCGTCCGCCAGGATGATCTGGGCGTCGACTATTTCGACCGCCGCAATGCCCTGATCGAGGCCGTCACCCTCGAAGACGTAAACCGCGCCGCCGCCACCTATCTGGCGCCCGGCCGCTACAGCTTCTTCGTCGTGGGCGAGCCTCAGGGCCTGACGGCAGAATAAGGCCTGCCTGAAGCAGAACGTGCGCCCCCCTTCCGCGTGCGGGAGAGGGGCGCCGTCAATGGCAGAAACTGTCCCCAGCCTGTCCGGATTTGTCCGGAATTGTCCGAAACTGTCCGGATTTGTCCAGGAGGTGTCCGCGCCTGTCCGCCCCCGTCAGGGGGAGAGACGCGCCGTTATCCACGCCCCTCAGCAGCCTGAAACCTCGGCCCCGCCGGCCATCCCGCCGCCGCGCAGCCGTCCTTATCCGCCAGTCTTCTGCAGCGGTTAGACTCTCCCCCATCAGAAACGGGATTTTCCGGCGAAATTTCAGCCAGCAGTCTTTCTGGGGAGGGGGCAGACCAGAGCCGCAAACCGCACTTGCCTTCCGGGCATGCTCCCGGCTAAGAGGGCGTCTCGGTGGGGCGATTAGCTCAGTTGGTAGAGCGCCTGCTTTACACGCAGGATGTCGGCGGTTCGAGCCCGTCATCGCCCACCATTTTCCTTCCGGTGCGGGCCTGTTTTTGCCTTGGTTGTGTCCCAGGGTTGACGCTGGCGCAGTCTCAGTCAGGCTATGTTGCGCGCAGACTGGAGGAATACGCCATGAAACTTTCCCACCTTCTGATGGCGGCGGCGGCGCCGCTGATGATTGCCGGTTGTGGCGGTCCATCTCCGGAGGGGCCGGGCGATGCGGATGCTTCGCTCGCCTTCGGAACTGATTATGACTGCAACGGGTTCACCGTCTCTCTCGGTATTCTGGACGAGGAGGCAGTGCTGCGCGCCAAAGGGAAAGAATACCGGCTGACCCCGGTTGAGGCCGCTTCCGGCGCCAAATATGCCGCCGAGGGTACGCCGGAAACCTCGTTCTGGAACAAGGGCGAAGAGGGCCTGCTGATGCTGGAGGGCGTGGAATATCCCGGCTGCACACAGGCGGGCGGCTATGGCGATCCGGCAGAGGTAATCGATACCGGGGATCTCGGGATCGGCCGCGCGCAGGTCTGGACGGCGCGGGGAAATGAGCCGGGCTGGACGGTGGCGCTGGACGGGACGACGCTGACCTACACCTATGCCTATGGCGAAGGCCAGTATGACGCGCCCCAGCCGGAGGCCGAAGCCATCGAGGGCGGCAAGCGCTATGCGACCGCCGATGGTGTGCTGAGCGTGACGGTGCTGGACAAGGTGTGCGCCGATGACATGAGCGGGATGCCCTATCCCCAGACGGTGACCGTGCAGATGGAAGACGCGCGGGTGCAAGGCTGCGGTGGCGACGTGAATGACCTGCTGGCAGGCGCATGGGACGTGATCGAGGTGAATGGGGCGCCGGTGATGCCGGATGTGGTCATCACGGCGATCTTCGAAGCCAATACGCCGCCAAATCCGGAGAATCCGGGGCAATTCGTGCCGGCGACGGGCCAGGTGGGCGGCAAGGCCGGGTGCAACAGCTATGGCGCCGAATACACTGTCTCCGGTGAAGGGCTGGTGATGGGCGATGCAACCTATACCGAGATGGCCTGCCCGCCGGATGTGATGGCGCAAGAGGCGGCATTTCTGGACGCGCTGGGCAAGGTATCGATGATCAGCTTTGATGCGGGCGGAGAGATGGAACTGCGCGACCATGAGTTCCGGCAGCTCTATCTCCGGCGGCAATGACGCCTGACCCGCGGGCACCTGTTGACGGCCCGGCCAGCGCTCAGCAATCCTGCCGGTAATTATGCGTGAAATCACGCAGCCACTGGGAGGAATTGCAGGCGATGGATACGACCGTCAGCAAGAGCACGACACGGATTGCGATACTCGGCGCGGGCATGAGCGGCCTTGGCGCAGCGGCCAAGCTGAAGGAGGCGGGCTATAGCGTTATCGACATTTTCGAGAAGTCAGGCGGGGTAGGCGGCACCTGGCGGGACAACACCTATCCGGGCTGCGGCTGCGATGTGCCCAGCCACCTCTATTCCTATTCCTTTGAGCTCAATCCCGACTGGGATTACAAATGGTCTCTCCAGCCGCAGATCCTCAAATATTTCGAGGACTTTGCCGACAAATATGATGTGCGCCGGCATTGCCGCTTCAATACCGAGATCACCGATTGCCGCTGGAACGATGCGGCCAATACCTGGACGCTGACCGACCGGGCGGGGAAGACGTATACGGCCGATGTGCTGATCTCCGGCCTTGGCCAGCTGAACATTCCGCATACGCCCAATTTCCCCGGACTTGATGCGTTCAAGGGCGCGGCCTTCCATTCGGCTCGGTGGGATCATTCGGTGGATCTGAAAGGCAAGACCGTGGCCGTGATCGGCAATGGTCCGAGCGCGGTGCAGTTTGTGCCGGAGATCCAGAAAGTGGTCGGCAAGATGCTGAGCTTCCAGCGCTCGCCGGCCTGGTGCCGCCCGCGCGGGCAGCGCGCGTATGACGCGAAAGCGAAGAAATACTTCGCGGGCGCAGACTGGCGGATCAACTGGTATCGCTGGCGCATTCGGGCGTTTGCCGATTTCGGCTTTGGCGCCTTCCTGCAGAAGTCTCCGATGGGGCTGGCGAACTCCATGAAGAAGATGTGCCAGAAGCATCTTGAGGACCAGGTGAAAGACCCCGTTCTGCGGGAAAAGCTGACGCCGGATTTCGAGCCGGGCTGCAAGCGTATTCTGATTTCGGACGATTATTATCCTGCCCTCTGCCAGCCGAATGTTGAGCTGCTGCGCCAGGGTATCAAGGCGGTGACGCCGGACGGCGTGATCGGCGAGGATGGCCACGAATACAAATGCGATGTGATCATCTGGGCGACGGGCTTCCAGTCGACCGAGTTTCTCACGCCGATGGAGGTTTATGGGCGCAATGGTCTCAGCCTCAACCAGGCCTGGAAGGATGGCGCCGAAGCCTTCAAGGGGCTGGCGGTTTCCGGCTTCCCGAACTTCTTCATGCTGTACGGGCCCAATACCAACCTTGGCCACAACTCCATCATCCTGATGGTGGAGCATCAGATCCACTACATGATCCAGTGCATCGACAAGATTGCCGAGAAGGGCGTGGCGGCCATCGATGTGACGCCTTCTGCGATGACGGCGTATAATGTTCGTGTACAGAGCGAGATTGCCAAGACGGTCTGGGCGTCGGACTGCCATAGCTGGTACAAGAACGAGGCCGGCAAGGTGACCAATAACTGGTATGGCAAGACCACCGACTACAAGAAGGAAACCCGGCATCCGGACTGGACGGATTTCGAGGTGGTGGAGGGGTAGGCGCTCACCTCCCCCGCGCTTTGTGCGCGGGCCCCTCCTCTCCCAGAGGGAGAGGGGTTTGGACTTCGCCGCGAGCGCAACGCTAAGCCCCTCTCCCGCGAAGTGGGAGAGGAGGAGCCCATTGCAAAGCAATGGGAGGTAAGGGCCTTCTTGGTTACATCGGCTCGGTGCGGATGGGCGCGAGGTCCGGGTAGACCGGCTCGCGCTTTTCGGCGCGGGCGGCGAAGGCTTCGGCCATGTGCGGCGGGGGGAACATCGCGGTGTTCCAGAGGCCGATATAGTCCAGCGTTTCGGCGGTGGTGTGGTCGCGCCCGTAATTGATGAGGACTTTCGAGCCGGTGACGGCGAGGGGGTTTTTCGAGGCGATTTCGCGCGCGGTGGCGAGGACGCCGGCGAGAAGCTCTTCATGCGTGTCGTAGATGTCGTTCACCAGGCCGATTTCCTTGGCCTTCGCCGCCTCTATCTTGCGGCCGGTATAGGCAAGTTCCTTGACCCAGCCTTCGGGAATGTAGCGCTGGAGGCGCGGGAAGGTGCCAACGTCTGCGGTCATGGCGATGTTGATCTCCATGATGCAGAAATAGGCGTCTTTCGTGCACCAGCGGATGTCTCCGGCGGTGATCATGTCGATGGCGCCGCCGATGACCGCGCCATGGCAGGCGAAGAGAACGGGCACGCGGGCGTCTTCAAGGCAGTTGAAGGAGGATTGGATGGCCTTGACGTTCAGCCGGAAGGCCTCGGCCATCACATAGCGGTCATGCTCGGCAGCCGGGCGGGGGCTGGTGAAGACGGACGTGTCCATGCCGGCGGAGAAGTGTTTCCCGGTCGACGAGATCACGATGACGCGGGCGAGGGCGTTATTATCGATGGTGCGGACGATCTCGGGCAGCTCGTTCCAGAAGGCCTTGTTCATCGTGTTCATCGCCTCGGGACGCGACATCTGGATGTGGGCGACCTTGTCCTCAATGGTCACCTTGAAGGCTTCGTATTTGTCTTTCAGCATGGGTGTCTCCTCCGTTTGGGGAGAAGTGTAGCAGGCAGGCGCGGCGCGGCGAGGGGTGACGCGGGGGGAATGGGCGGGGCTATTCCGGAGCCAGCCGGAGGATTTCGCAGAAGGCCAGCAGGATATGGTAGAAGGTTGAGGCAGGGGTTGTGGCTGTCTGAAGCCTTCCGTCCTGAGTGAAGGCGTCCACCCACAGGCCTTCTGGAACGCATGGGCCCAGATGGAACCGGAAGAGCGCGCTGCAGGCACTTTCGACCTGGGGCCAGGGGGAGGTTCCGGTGACCTCGTAAAGTCCGAGCCAGCCCTTGATCCGCTCCGTGTTTGGCCAGGTTCGCGACTGGGTGTCGAGCTGTTTTCCCGTATGGTCGACGGCGTTCAGGGTGAGGCCGGAGGTCTGGCAGACGCCCAGCGTTTCGGCGGTCAGCACCAGATCATGGATGAGGCCTGAATGATCCTCCCCTGTCAGAAGCTGATGCTGCGCTAAAATCCAGGCCCATTCGAAATGATGCCCAGGCTCGATCCGTATGGCGCCGCAAGCTTCAGCGATTGGCTGGAGGCCGTCGGTGAAGAATTCGGGGAGGGCTTTCGACTGGGGCTGGTAGAGGCGTTGCACGAACAGATCTGTCAGTTCACGCGCAATACGGATGTGATGGCGGGCGGGTATCACGGTTTGAAGCTTCAGGACCGCTTCGAGCAGATGCATATGCGGGTTCTGCTGCCGGGGAAGGGTGGGCGGAAATGTGTTGTGGAATCCCGCTTCTGATCCGTGCCGGAAAAGATTTTCCACAAGGTCCAGCGTCTGGTTGGCATACTCCAGGGCGATCTGCCGGCCCGAGGCTTCCAGATACCAGGCAAGGCCATAGAGGCAGAACGCAAAATCGTAGAGATCAGGGGTGAGGTCGAGAGGTATCCCTTCAGCGCTCGCGGTGCGGCACCAGCCTCTGTCTGCGCCCATCCACAACTTTGTGGTCATGTAGCTGAAGACCTGATCTGCGGCGTCCAGCGCGCCGCGGAGGCCCAGCAGATGCGCCTGGCTGAAGACGTAGAGCTGGCGCCCGCACACCCGTGTCCGACGCGTGGCGGGAACGTGCTTCAAGGCGGCGCCATCATATTCCAGCAGTTCGACCGGGCCACCATGTAGGGGATCGATGCCGTGCGCGATCCAGAACGGAAGCGCGCGCTCATATGTCCATGCCCGGACGGTTTTGAGGGTATGGGGCGCAAGCAAGGTGAATGTCTTGTCCTGGATGGCGGAACCGGTTGGGGAGGCGGAAGGAAGAGACCGGGGGTCTCTGCCGGTCATGCCTTGCGCAGGCGGGCCCCGATCATCACGCCTCTCTGCCAGGCGACCTCGCATGGAATGATGCGCGGCGTGGACGAATTCGGTGTCGGAATTTCAAGTTCAAACAGCTTCGGGCACGGCCAGGGAATGCCGAGTCTCAGACAAGCGCCGCCCTTCGAGACGTTTATAATTTGTACATCCATGGATGATCGCGAAAAATTGAACAGGATACGTCCGCTTTTGAGCGTGCGGCGGCGAGGCCAAAGGCGGCGATTCCCGGCGGCGGCCGGGAACATATCGCGCGCACTGTGCGTTAGAATCCTACTTGGCATGGCAGTCCTGAGAATACGGGTTCCTCGAGGCGCTTTGCGCCAATGCACACCCTGATCTTCAGCGCTTCTCCAAACAAGCTGACCGGATGGGTAACCCGCTTGCGGGAGTCCAGAATTCCACAGGCCTGAAACAGTCTCAGGAAAGGTTTATGAAATACGTAGACGGAGGGAATTTCAATATCCTCCCCATATGGGCTATCCGGAAGGATGGGCCCGGAAGGATTGTTTCCATGCTAGGGTTGCACTTGGAAATTAGGTCGGCCATCCCGATTGCGTGAATTGCTGCTGCTGCTACAGCTGCAGATTCATAGGCGGATAACTGGTTCTCTGTATCAGGGAGATGCGAATGACCGAGAACCTGTCTTTTTCAATCTGCAAGAGCTGGCAGTTTTCGTCGAATTTGTCAGTGGAACTGTCTGTTCCTTCAGCGTTTTCAGAACAACAGCTTGCGGATGAAATCCGAAATCCGTTGTCCTGCGAGGGGCCTTTTCTGGCGGGGCCTTCGAAGCCTGTGGGGAAACTGCATGGCTGAAGGAGCGCCAACTGAATGTTCTGGAAGGGGCGGTTTGCCCGAAATTCCAGCGGCAGGGATTTGCACGTCCCCGGAGCGTTCACGCATTAATGCACGGTTATCCATTGGTCCCCATGCCCCGGCTCGCCAGCTGTGCGGCGGACGTACGTGACGGGGAGGGTGCATTATCGCCAGGTTGCGCTTTCACCTGCCAAGACGGCGCGTTCCATTTCGCGACAAGTGGCACAGATTGCGATCCTGTGCGGCGAACATACTGGCGTGGAGTTGGGGAACCCTGAAGCGCTTGGCGCAGGAGGGGGGAGCGGCTCAGAAGTTGGACATTCCGGCTGCTGGGGGATCTTCGTTGGCCAGTGGGCTCCGGCGGGAGCTGCAGGCAAGTAAAACGGAAGCAATTGTTCTGCAGGCCATTGGGCCGCTGATGACGGCAGATATCGGGAGCAGGGCGGTTGTACTTCAGGCAACGCTGCGGAAGCTTGCCCGTCTGCTGTCCATTCAGAAGTTCAGTCTGTGGATAACCTGCCAGGATGGCTTTTTCTGCTCCGAGGAAGAATGGAGCGAAACAAACTTCCAGCGCCGCCTTGTGCCTCGCCGCTGGATTCACACGGACGTGTTCGGGCCGGACTGGGACCGGCTGCTTGCAGGGGAAGCCGTCCCTCTTGGCATCTCCGAAGACATGCCGCCTGCCCACCCGTTGAGGTCTCTCGTCAGAGACGATCCCACCAGATCGCTGATTGCCGTTCCTGTTCTGCGGAAAGGTGAGGTTCGAAGCCTCGTTCTTATAAAGGTTTCCAGAAAGCGAAGGCAGCTTCTGCTGCGTGAAGCCATCTCGCTGAAGACAATTGCCCATGTGCTCGATGGTCTTCATGAATCCGGTGATGCCGGGCAGGCGGGAACATCCCATCTCCGGCATTCGCCCGGCGTGGCCGAACCGGCGCATCCGTTTCTGCCAAAGGGAGATGAGATGAAGCTTTCGGGCGGGCAGCCGATGATGGCCGGCCGGACATTTCACCACGAGAAGAGGCCGGGGCCCGGCAGGCAGTCTCCTGCTCCTGGGCCGGGAGGTCATTCGGGAAGGGCGCCAGGAATGCCCCTGAATCGAGGGCTGTGGGTCAATCAGGACAAGCGTAGGGCAGCGGAAGCCGGGGAAAGAACCGACGGCATGGCGGCATTCATGTTACCGCTATGGAAGCGCGCCAAATTCCTGGAAGCGCCTGGTTGGCCAGAAGGTGATGTGCTGGGCGCCGGTGCGATGAGCTGGCAGGCAACATCGGCGGGGCAACCGGCCGGCGGCGCGGGATTGCACGATCAACTCGCCCGCGAGCTCGCTCATGATTTCAACAATGTGATCGCCTCGATTGCAGGTTCTGCGGCGCTGATTGAGATGCGGCCGGAAGAAGACGTTGTCTCTCATGCGCAGCGGATCCTTCAGGCGGCGGATCAGGCTTCCGGACTGGTAAGGAAGATCCTGGAAAAAGATGTGCAGTCCAATCAGTCCGTGCCGATCCGGTTCTGCGAAAGTGTCAAAGAGGCCTCTGCCATCGTAAAACCCACGCTGCCGGACGATGTTGTTCTGGAAGTGATTTGCCACGCTGGCAATGACTACCTCAGGGTCGAACCGACGGAATTCTTTCAGGTTATCCTGAACCTCGTCGTCAATTCACGGGATGCCTTCCCGGCGGGGCAGGTGGATCGATGGATCCGGGTATCAGGATTTGCCGCGTCAACCAGTCTGATCCGTGGGAAGATGGCCATTGGATCGATAGACTCCCGGCGCCGCTATGTATGCCTGGAAGTATGCGACAATGGCTGCGGCATGGAAGCCTCGGTGGCGGACAAGATGTTCCACCCCTATTTCACGACCAAAGGGGTTGATGGCACCGGCCTGGGCATGGCGATCGTCTCCCGCATTGTACGGGGACATGAAGGTGCGATCCAGATTGATTCTGCGTTGGGGGCGGGAACCCGCGTCAGGATATTCTGGCCACTGATGGAATTTCAGAACGAGAGCGGGGGCGACCCAATGTCATGAAGCCGCCACCCGTGGGCGCCCGATAGAGGGCCGCTGCAGCCTTCAGGCCCTATCCTGGCCTGCAACTTTCATGTTGCCCGAAGTCTGCGGGAAAGCTTCGTCCGCGAGCCTGCCTTTACGGGTTGCGCTGGCCCACCAGGCGCCCGCCAGAAAGCCGATTGTTCCGCTCACCCATATCAGTCCGATAGATACGACTAACGACATGCTGGTTTCCTCCGCCTGACAACCTGACATCGACCCAATCCTACCATCGCGCGCATGTTCATAACCATCATCCGTATGGGGTACCTTTTATGGGCTATCGATGGGGGGCAGGCGCCGCCTAGTTGATCACACCCGTGATGCCGGACCTGTTGCCGGCTTGGGGCGGCTCACTGGCCAGGGGCTCACCGGCGCCAGAGGCGGCTGGGGGTATCTCTGTGCCGGCGGGCCGTATGGATGAAGGAAAGGGCACGCAGACCATATGGAACAGCGCGGGGAACTGGCAGGGGACAGATTATTCCCGGTGATCATGAGTGGAGGCGCTGGCAGCCGGCTGTGGCCACTGTCCCGCAAGGCGCTGCCCAAACAGTTCGTCCGTGTGGCGGGACAGCCATCCCTGCTCGAGCAGACCGCCAGGCGATTGAAGCTCGGCAGCGAGCGGTTGGCGCTTGCGCCACTTTCAGTCATCTGCGGCGCCGGGCAATCAAGTTTCGTTCTCAGCCATCTGTCCGTTTCGGGAATGATCCCGGAGCGGGTGATTGTCGAGCCGGAAAGCCGCAATACCGCCATGGTAGCGGCGCTGGCGGCTCTTTCCGTGGAGCGGGCTGCACCGGGAAGCCTGGTGTTGCTGATGCCGGCCGATCACCATATGAGCCGTCCGGAAGGGTTCTGGGATGCCGTCTGTGCCGGGGTCAGCGCCGCGCAGGACGGGCGGATGATCGTCTTTGGGATTGATCCGGCGGGGCCCCATACGGGGTATGGCTATATCCGGCGCGGCACGCGGATATCGAACGGTGTTCATGACGTTGCGCAATTTCGGGAAAAACCCGATCGCCAGTCGGCCGAAGCATTTGTTCTCTCGGGCGAATATTTCTGGAACTCCGGCATATTCCTGTTCAGGTCGGATGTGCTGATTGAAGCGTTCAAGCAGCATGCGCCCCAGGTGCTGGAAGGCGCCCGGAGAGCCCTTGATAGCGCCGGCGGCGAGGGGCCGGTCATGATTCTGGAGAGGGAGGCCTATGAAGGTGTTCCCTCGCAGTCTCTGGATGTGGCCGTCATCGAGAAGGTTTCGAACATGGCGGTTGTCCCATCGGTTTCAGCCGGATGGAGCGATATCGGGTCATGGTCGAGCTTTTGCGAGCACTATCCGGTCAGTACGGGTACGGACAGGGTGATGCTTATGGAGTCCGAGGGCTGCGTGGGGATCAGTGACGGCCCGCTGATTACCGGAATCGGACTGACCGATCTCGTCATTGTTGCCGACAAGGATGTGGTTCTTGTCCTGCCCAAGGGGCGGGATCAGGATGTCCGGTCTCTCGTGACCGCCATTGGCGACAGCTGCTACAGAGACCGGCTCTGAGCCCGCCGGAGGAGGCGCGCCGTTCTGACCCGATCACCCAGGAACAGGCGCTAGCCGGAAAGGCCGCTCAGCCGGGGGAGAGCTGGCTTGCCGCGCGGTGGTTCTGGCGGCTCGCGCTGTGCCTGTCTGCCGGCATCGTGCTGTTCTTTGCGTTCGGGGACGGGGTGGCGCAAAATCCCCGAAACCTGTCTTTCCCGACAGACAAGATCCAGCATGCCATCGGATTTTATGTTCTTACGCTGACGGTTCTGGGCGCGTTTCCGCGACGGCCATGCTGGCTTCTTGCGGGAACGGTATTGCTGCTGGGCGCGGCGATTGAGCTTGTGCAGCCCTGGGTGGGCCGTCAGGGCTCTCTGGAAGATGTTCTGGCAGATATGGCGGGTATCGTCGCAGCGGTCCTGCCTTGCTGGATCAGAGGGCGCGAGGGGCGCACAGTGGCGCTGTCACCGAGCGAAGGAATGCCCGACACGTCAGAGAACGACGCCCCTGGCTTTCTTTCTCGTCTCGGGCGGTAGGTTCGCTGCAGGGGCCTTTTCTGGCCGGAAAAACTGGATGAAGACCAGGGCCGCGCCGAGCACCAGCAGCGCGGGTGTGCGGGCGGGATAATCCACAAGACTGTGGAGCAGTATGACGAGAACCGACACCGAGGCAGCCCGCCGCAGGCTGCGGCACCCATCGTCGGGCTGTGTCCAGATGCGAATGGAGGCGATGCTCCACACAAGCAAGGTAACGGCCATCAGCAGGCAGCCGGTAAGGCCCATCTCGACAGCGATCTGGAGGTATTCGTTGTGTGCATGGTTCACATAAACGCCGGTTACGAAGGAGGGATCTTCATACAGGGCGTAGGCGGATGAAAATGTGCCAGATCCTGTCCCGGTTATCCAGTTGTCCCTGAGGATGTCCACGCTCTGTTGCCATATCCTTTCCCGCCCATCCTGCGAGAGGGTCATATCCGCGAGGGCGGGAACGGGGAGCCGGGAACTGTTCAACAGCGCCGCGGCGCCAATCACCACGGTGGACAATACGATCAGCAGGCCGGCCCGACCGGCATGCGGGCCTCTTCTGCCGCGCCAGACAGGAAAGCACAGGATCATGACAGGGAGAAGCAGCGCCAGCCCGGCCCGAGAACCGGTAGCCCATACGCCGGCTGCCAGGAGAAGAATGGCGGCGAGCAGCACGAGGCGGCGCCCGGCATTGGCGTCGCCTTCCTGCCTGGCGTTTGAATGGAAGCTCGCCAGCGCGGCAGCCATCGGCATACAGACCAGCAGGAAGGTGGCCTGATGGTTCTGGTTGGCAAACAGGCCGGAGGCGGTGTGGGGCGGGCCGAGCTGGTGAATATCCGGAAGGGCCAGTTCAGGCGCGGCAAGCTGCAGAAGACCGGCCACGCTGGCGGCGGTGCCCGCGATGACGATGAACCAGACCAGCCTCAGGATGCCGGATCGGCGGGTTACCGGAACGAGAAGGAGCAGCATTGCCATCGCCGGAAACATCCGGAGGAGGCCCTCGAAGGTGGCTTCCGGCGAGAGGGTAGGGGGCAAGCGATCTGGCGGCGGGGCGCCGAGAAGGTCAAAGCCCTGCAAAAGCCGGTCTCTGACGGGGAGCGCAGACCAGAGCTCGGCCGGCAGAGGGATCAGTTGCAGGACTGCCAGAGCCGCAAAGTGAAGCAGGACGAGGAAAGGGCCAGAGATGGCCTCTGATGACCTGCGCAGGGCAAAGCACGGAAATGCCAGGATCAGGACCAGGACAAGACCGGTATAGCCGAACCAGGCCGGAGGCCAGGGAGTTGGCCGGCTCGCGCCGCCGAAGATGAGGCAGAGCGCCAGATACGCCGCAGCAGGCACAAAAGCGAGAAGAGAGAGGGCAGGCTTCACGGCAACCGGGCGGCGGAAGGATCCCGCGTAAGGGTCACGCGGGAAATGACGGCTTGCAGGGGCGCAGGGAAAGTGCCTCCTATCCCGCTCAGGCTGAGGCGCTGATAGGGACAATCAGCCTGCGGAATGGTTACCTCGATTGAATGGCGCCGGGTTGCCGAAGACAGGTCCTGGATGTCGAGGCGCTGCAGGCCTGGGCCCTTGGCGCAACGTATTTCCCATCTGAGGTATCCGCCATCAAGGGTGCTGCTTCCGGAGAGTTCTGTGGCGAGTGTATAGGAGCCAGGGGATAGGGCCAGAATCTGCCAGGCAAGCCAGGTGTTGCTGCGGCCGGAGAACCGGACGGCCAGGCCGCCCTCTGGCTCAAGCCGTGTTTGGGAGCGATTGGCCGTCCAGGTGAAAGGCGTGGGCAAGCCCAGCCCGCGGAACTCTCCATCGACAGGTGTGGTCAGCCCAGTCCGCATTTCCGGCGGCACGAAGGACAGGAAGGTGATGTAGGCTTCATCCCAGGCGCCCCCGGCGATCAGCCGGTTGAGGAGACGGCTTTGCCGGCTGGGAAAATGCGTGAGAATGGCGGCGAGGTGACGGGTATCTGCCTGCGTCTCCAAAAGCCGGTCTGCCACTTCCCGTCCCCAGGGCGGCTGCTGAGAGAGGGCAGGGAGAAATGCGCCGGCATGGCCCGGCTCGGCTGCGATCTGGGTGATCAAGTCTAGATAGATGCTGCGCCGGGCCGGATCGAGGATGTAGAGGCGTGTGAGCGCGGTCAGCAGGCCAGGCATATCCTGCCGGCTCTGGGCAATATCCAGCCGGATAAGCCAGGCGGACCGGCTACGCGGATTGCGCAACTGGATCGCATCTGCCAGCCGGCCGGCCTGCTCTGTCCCTGCAGCAGATATGGCCAGGGCGATATAGGGACCGGTGTCCAGCGGCTCGGCAGCTGCGAGGGTGGCGAGACGATCCGTGTCCTGCGCATTGGCGGGCCCTGATGGGGAAAGCTCGCGTGTGCCTTGTCTCAGTTCGGCCATCCGGGGGGCAGAAAACAGGGCAAAATGGACCGATAGCAGCGCCAGAAGAAACGCTGAGACAGCCAAAACGAGCCGGCTAGCCAGCATCGGCTGGCGGGTCCCTGGTGTCGCCGCCGCGTGTCTTGAACCAGCCTATCTCACGCACGCGCCGGCGCGAGCCGCGAGCGGATGGGGCATAGTCGAAGGCGCCAGGGCCGTAGGTGGTATAGTAATAATCATAGTCATACCCCACCTTGCGTGCATCGAACTTGGTAAGGATGGCGCCCGTGATCCGGGCGCTGGTGGATTTCAAACGGTCTAGTGAGCGCAGAATGGCGGTCCGGCGAGCGCGGCTCGCCTGCACCACAAACACTGTGGCATCACAGGCATTTGCAAGGATCGGACTGTCAGCAAATCCAAGCACGGGCGGGCAGTCGACAATGACAAGGTCAAAGGATTGGCGGCTTTCGTTCAGGATGTCGAAAAGTTTCTGACTGGAAAGAAGTTCTGCAGGATTTGGCGGAACGCGACCGGCGGGAAGAAGGAACAGGTTTTCCTCCTCACCCGAAACAATCTGGGAGGACAGCGTGGCATTGGAGGCCAGAAGACCCGACAGCCCGACCGATGTTCCGTTGTCAGTGGCGAAGGAGGGCCTGCGCATGTCTGCATCAATGATCAGGACACGGTAGTCTGAGCGCGCAAAGGCCAAGGCGATGCCCACGCAGCAGGTGGACTTTCCCTCGCCGGGACTGTTGCTCGTCAGGGCAATGCTTCGCGGGACACCGGCGCTGGTGCTGAACAGGAGGTTGGCGCGGATGGAGAAGAACCCTTCGGCCAAAGGATTTCGCGCATCCCTCAGCAGCTCGGTGATCATGTCTGCCTTCCCCTTCGCCGACGGCACGATGCCCAGGATGGACAAGCCAAGCTTGTCTGCGAGCTCTTCCGGGACGCGGATGGTGTCGTCCAAATAATTGAGCAGGAAGGCAAGGCCAGATCCAAGAAGAAGCGCAATTGTTCCCGCCAGAAGCAGGGAGCGATACAGGCGCGGTTCGTAGGGGTTGCCCGGAGGTGTCGCGCGATCGACGATCGAGATCTGGCTGGCGCCAATCCCTTCTGCGGCCGTCAATTCCTTGAGGCGTGTCAGCAAAGCTTCGTACTGAGAGCGGTTGGTGTCGACCTGACGCTGAAGAATATCATACTGAACATTCCGGCCCCGCAGATCAATGAGCTGAGCCTTGAGTTCATCGATCCTTTGGCTAAGCGAGGCTTCCTTCTCGCGCGCGGCCAGGTAGTTGGATTCGAGCCCGGAGATAATTCGGTCGCGCTCGGCAAGGATCTCGGCATCCACCAGTTCAATCTGCTGACGGAGCTTCACTACATCTGGATACTCCGGACGGTATATCAGCAGCTTGTTTTCATATTCTGTCTGCAAGTTGAACCGATTTTCCCGGAGCCTCCTCAATTCCTGGCTGCTTTCGATTTCGATGCTGCTGGGATTGGCGCTCGCCTGAGCGAACTTTTCGTAAGCGGCAATCCGCTGGCCCTGGGCATCGGCAAGTTGCTGATTGAGGCTGATGACGGTTGATCCGTCCAGAGCATAAATGGAAGTGTCGTTTCCAAGCTCGATGAAGCCTTCGCGCGCGGCATATTCGGTGAGGCTGGATTCAGCCTCTTCCAGTGCCTTCCGTGCGGCGATCAAGCGGTCTTCAACGAAATGGCGGGCATAGGCGGTGGTATTGTAGCGTCGCTCAAGGCTGGATTCTATGAAGTTTTCCACCAAAGCATTGGCGACACGGGCAGCATCGAGCGGGTCGGTGGAAATGTATTCGATCCGCAGTATCCGCGATCTGCCTTCGGGTACGATCCTGAGCCGGGAGAGGATCCTGTTGGTAGCGGCCTCCAGGCGGTGAGCGTCAGGCAGGGAGGCATCCGCATATTCAGGGCGGTCAGTAAGGCTCAAGCTTTCGGCAGTCCTTGCGGCCAGCTCCCGGCTCCTGAGCAATGTCGATTGAGTTGCCATGAACTCGGCATCGGCAATGACCTGCGGCTCCGCCATGCCCTGATCGAGAATGCGCGCAGCTTCCTTGGCGATTTCGATGGTGGCATTTGCCCGGTAAAGCGGCTGGGTTCTCAGCGTGTTGATGTACCCGATCGCCAGGCCCAGAAAGACGATGCCAAGGATCATCCATTTGCGCTTGAAGATCGTGTTGAACAGCTGCCTGATATTGACATCACTCTCGTCCTGCCAATCGGCTTCTCGCGCGAGGGTATCGAGCGAGATATCCACAGGCCGGTTTCCGGCAAGGTTGGCGCTTCCCGGTGGGCGTGCCGGGAGTTCGGGATGGGGTGTGCCAGGGGCCATGACTCTACTTGATTTAAGCTAGAAGAGGGGACGGAAGACCGCGATAATGGGACTGGTCCGCACGATATCGAGGAACACGCTTCGGACACGTGACCCATCGACGATGATGAGATCATTACCATAGATCAGCGGGTCGGCGGCTGAACCTTCCCGGATGGCGATGAGGTCGAATGCGGCCATCTGTCTCTGGCCATCAATTGTGCGTACAATGATGGCTCGTCTCTGATTTGCGGTCTCGGACGCGCCGCCGCTCAGGGCAATTGTTTCCAGCAGGGTCAGGCCGGGCTTGGCGTCATATGTGCCTGGCTTCCTGATGGCGCCTTCTACCGTGACCTGTTCGATAAAGGCAGGTTTAAGGGAGACAACAACGTCCGGAGACTGCAAGTAGGTGGCAGACAGCCTTTCCTCGATCAGTGTTGCGATTTCAAAAGATGTCTTCCCGGCAAAGTCCATATCGCCCAGCATGGGCAGCTTGGTGCGTCCGTCCAGATTGAGATAGTAGGTACCGTTCAGGTCGCTCATGTCTCTGACACGAATCTGGACTTCATCGAACGGTCCTGCCCGGAACTCGGCCGTCCTTGCGGTATAGGTTGTGTCTGGAGGCGGGAGGTTTGTCTGCGTTGCATTCAGACCATTGCTTGAAGAGCAGGCTGTGATGGCAAGCAGGAACAGAATGGAAATCCAGAACACTCTGGCCATAATATCATCTCGCATTGAAAACTGCCGTCAACGTCCCCCAGGACCCTGCGATAGACAAATGGATGCCCCTCTCAACAATGGCAGTTGCTGAGCTTCGGAGCATTCCCCATTTGGGTAGTCTGAGAGGGGATCTAGCGGTCGAGGAAGCCTTTTTCGCTCAGCCAGTCGAGTATCTGGCCGGCTGCCGCGTCAATGTCCGTCCGGGTGGTATCAATTCTAATTTCCGGGAATGCAGGGGGCTCGTAGGGGCTGTTGATCCCGGTAAAGTTCAAGATCTCGCCGGCGCGGGCCTTTCTGTACAGTCCTTTCACATCGCGGCCTTCCGCAACCGCGAGGGGGGTATCGATGAATATCTCGACAAATTCACCAGCCTGCATGAGCCGGCGCGCCATCTGCCGTTCGGCTTCGAAGGGAGAGATGAAGGAGACAATCGTGATCAGGCCGGCATCGCTCATGAGCTTCGCGACTTCCGACACACGGCGGATGTTTTCAACCCGGTCTGCATCGGTGAAGCCGAGATCGCGATTGAGCCCGTGGCGGACATTGTCCCCATCCATCAGGAAGGTGTGTTTCCCCACCGAATGCAGGCGGCGTTGAAGGGCATTGGCGATGGTGGATTTGCCGGAGCCGGAGATGCCGGTGAACCAGAGCACAGCCGGACGCTGGGATTTCAGATCAGCCAGGTCGTCGCGGCTGATATCCAGCGTCTGCCAGTGAATATTGTCCGCCCGCCTCAGGCCGAAATCGATCAGGCCCATGCCGATGGTGTCGTTTGTGTTGCGGTCAAGAAGGATGAAGCTCCCCGTTTTCCGGGCAGCCGTAAACGGATCATAGGCGATAGGTTGTTCCAGCGACAGGGTGCAGACGCCGATATCGTTCAGGCCGAGCGTTCTGGCCGGGCGGTGCTGCATGTCGTTGACGTCGATGCGGTATTTGGGGGCGTTTATGGTTGCCGTTACCGTCTGGGTGCCGATCCGCATCAGATAACGCCGGCCGGGCAGCATGTCGGCCTCGCTCATCCAGAGAATATGGGCCTGGAACTGATCCGACACTTCAGGCGACGCCGTGGCGCAGGCAAGGATGTCGCCGCGTGAGGTATCAATTTCATCCGCGAGCGTCAGCGTGACGGCCTGTCCCGCGGAGGCTTCCGGGAGGTCGCCGTCATAGGTGACAATCCGTGTCACTTCGCTTTCGCGCGCGGAGGGCATTGACCGGATACGGTCCCCGACCTTCACGGCCCCGGACGTGATGGTGCCGGAAAAACCCCGGAACTCGGAATCGGGCCGGTTGACCCATTGCACCGGCAACCGGAAAGGTTCGGTACGATGCTTTGGGTCAAGGCTGACGCTCTCAAGATGCTGAAGGAGTGTCGGACCATTATACCATTTCATCTGCTCGGAGGGGAGCAGCATATTGTCCCCGTTCAGGGCAGAGAGTGGGATAGCCTGGATTTCAAGATCCCCCGCCAGCTGGTGCGAGAAATTGTAGAACTCCGCATCGATGGCATCGAAGACTTCCGGATCCCAGTCCACAAGATCCATCTTGTTGACCGCCAGAACCAGTTTCCTGATGCCGAGCAGGGTGACGATGAAGGCATGCCGGCGGGTCTGGGTGATAATCCCCTTACGGGCATCAACGAGAAGGATGGCCAGGTCTGCTGTGGACGCGCCCGTTGCCATATTGCGCGTATACTGTTCATGTCCGGGCGTGTCGGCGACGATGAATTTCCGCTTATCGGTGCTGAAGAAGCGATAGGCGACATCAATCGTGATACCCTGCTCACGCTCAGCCGCAAGACCATCGACGAGCAGGGCAAAGTCGATGTTCTCGCCTTGCGTCCCCATCTTGCGGGAATCGGCCTCAAGGGCCGCAAGCTGATCCTCGAAGATCATCTTGGAGTCGTAGAGCAGCCGGCCAATCAGCGTGGATTTTCCATCGTCAACCGAGCCGCAGGTAATGAAACGCAGCAAGGACTTTTCTTCCTGCCGGGTGAGGTAGGCGGCGATGTCTGTCGTAATCAGTTCGTCTGTCAGGCGCATCAGAAGTAACCTTCCTGCTTTTTCTTTTCCATGGATGCCGACTGGTCGGTGTCGATCACGCGGCCTTGGCGCTCGGATGATCTGGCGAGCAGCATTTCCTGTATGATGGCGTCGAGCGTGGTAGCTTCGCTTTCGACAGCGCCTGTCAGGGGATAGCAACCGAGCGTCCGGAACCGGACGGATTTCGGGGTCGCCTTGGCGAGCAGTTCGGCGGGCATGCGGTCATCATCCACCATGATCAGGGCGCCATTCCATTCGACAACAGGGCGCTCGGCAGAGAAATACAGAGGAACGATATCGATCCGTTCCCGTCTTATGTATTGCCAGATATCCAGCTCGGTCCAATTGGAGAGCGGGAAGACACGCATGCTCTCCCCCGGCCGCGTGCGGGCATTGTAGAGGTCCCATAGCTCCGGACGCTGGCGTTTGGGATCCCATCTGTGGCCGGCAGAGCGGAAGGAAAAGATCCGCTCCTTGGCTCTGGACTTTTCTTCATCCCGGCGGGCGCCGCCGAAGGCTGCATCAAACCGGTAGCGATCGAGCGCCTGACGCAGCGCCTGGGTCTTCATCACGTCCGTATGGTGGGCTGAACCATGCGTAAACGGACCAACGCCTTCGTCAATTCCTTCCTGATTGATGTGTACAATCAGGTCCATGCCTATCTCGGCGGCCTTCCGGTCCCGGAATTCGATCATCTCCCGGAACTTCCAGGTCGTATCGACATGCATCAGCGGAAAGGGCGGGCGGGAAGGATAGAAAGCCTTTGCGGCAAGGTGGAGCATCACCGCAGAATCCTTGCCGATTGAATAGAGCATTACCGGGTTTTCCGCCTGGGCAACCACTTCCCGCATGATGTGGATGCTCTCTGCTTCGAGGCGATCAAGATGGCTGAAGGGTCTGCTGGTAGGCGGAGGGTGGGCGGAGGTCATGGGGACGCCTTCTTCTGGGAGAGACAAATCGTTGGCACTGGCGGGGCCAGCTGGTTTTGGGGATGGAGTGATTTAACTACGCGTTGGCCTTGGGCTCGGCCTTAGTGTTGGTCGGGGGGAGAGGGGCGATGCCGGTCAGCGTTTCAATTGCCGCAGTGATGCTGATGTGGTGTTCGTCCGCATAGCGCTGAATTTCCATGACCTTCGCATCGACCAGCGTTCGATACCAGAATCCCTGAAGCAGATGGAAATACCATCCTGGCCGCCCATCCAGAAAGCCGAACCTGAACACATACCGCCAAACGAAGTATATTGCGGCACGCAGGCTAGGGGGAATGCGCCTGTAAAGATGATGTTTCAGGAAGCGCTTTCGGCGGGCCTGGGCACTGGCGCCTGCCCCTTGCAGCGTGCTTACCGGGAGAAAGCCATGGACTTCATTGAGCTGTTCGATGGCTTCCCGGCTGGCATAGCCGTTGTGCTTTGCGGTCCACCAGCCAAGAGAATTGAGATTTATGTCTGCAATCACGATGCCGGAGCGGTCTACCCGGCCCCGCACAAGAATATGCTCGTCCATCCATCGCTGTTCACAGCGCCCCGCATCGGCTCGCCAAAGGCGCAACTGCCAGCTTGGCTCAACGGCGCCATGACGGATGCGCTGGCCGAGAAAATGAATCCGGCGCATGACCACAAAAGCCTGCACGTCTGGCGCCGCGCGAAGAACGGCGTCTCGCAGGCTTTCACGGCTGTCCTGGGAAAGCACTTCGTCAGCATCTATACGGAACAGCCAGCCTCCGGAACCGGACACCTGATCGATGGCGAAATTCATCTGCTGGGCATGATTGATAAAGGGATTGACGATGACGCGGGCGCCGAGATTGCGGGCAATCTCGCAGGTTCGATCTGAAGATCCGCTGTCAACCACTGTTACCGACGCGCATTGATCCGACAGGCTGCGGATACACCGCTCAATGTGCATTTCCTCATTCAGCGTAAGGATTATGGCGTGGATGTCGTTCATTGCAGCAGCTCGGATTGAGCCAGAACGCGCGCCTTGATGGTGACGGCGGGATTACCGCCAACAACGGTCCAGGGGGGCACGCTTTTCATGACCACGGCGCGGGCTGCCGCAACGCTGCCATCGCCGATCTCGACGCCCGGACCGATCATCGCTTCGGCGCAGACCCAGGCATGTTGCCGAATATGGATGGGCGCGTACGTCAGAGGGCGGGCGAGCAGGCGGATGTCATGGGACGCTGAACAAAGGTATGAGCGCTGGCTAATGGTGACGTGATCATCCAGCCTGATGAGGGCGACATTGTAGCAATCGACGCCTGCTGCGAGGCAGACATAATTCCCCATCCTCAAATTCCAGGGCGCCCAAATACTGCAATCCGGAGCAATCTTGCATCCATGGCCAATGCGAGCTCCGAATAGCTTCAGGACCATAATCCGCCAGCCATTGAACCCGTAATCTGGCGTCCAGCTGAAAAGCAGGATACGGGCCAGCCCCCACAGGCGGCGCGAGACCTTGTTGCCGATCGACAACCGGTCCTTGTACAGTCTTTCGGTCGATGTAACGGTCATGATCTCCGGCCCTTTGAAAGAACATGCCGGATACGAACCGAAAGGATGCGGGGGGCTGCGGACACCAGTTCCGCAAATCTCAGCCGCTGCATCGCCCGGCGCACGGAGCCAGCATAAACTTCGAAGTTTCCGGCGCTTCGGGCCCGGACGAAGGCCTCCCGTGAGATCAGGGAGACCTCCTGGCGCAGCGTATAGATGAGGCGGCGGAGGGGGGAGGGAGGGCGGACCTTGAAGGACCGCTTGACCGGATGCCACTCGCCCCGCGCCTTTTTGCCTTCAAGGCGATAGGCGAGCCCTTCACGTCTATGCCGGAAGCCACCGGATTGAGCGTCTGCTGCCTGCCGCGCGCTCAACGGAGTGAGGCTCAGCCGGCCCGCATTGAAGGCTGCTTGAATCAGGGCCTCGAGATGGGCGCTCCGGATGACGACCATGTTCTTCCCCCGCCAGTCGAACTGGTATTCGGGGAGCCATGCATCGCCTACGGTGAGGTCGGCGGTCTCACCGACGACATCATCACAGAAGTCGCAGGCACGCAGCATCATGGCGCCGGTATTGAACCGTCCGCCTGCGATGCTGGCCGCGTCGTGGACAAGAAAATCATCCGAGCCGCGTGCTCTGACGGCGAAATGGTAGGACTTGGCGGGAATATCTTCGCCCTTTTCCCTGAAGCGGATGGCGGCGAGCTCTTCAGGTGGGATCCCCGCGCCCCAGCCCAGAGAAAGAGACCAGTTGACGCTCTTGAGGTGGCCGCAGACCAGTCCGATCGTGAAGGCGATCCGCTCGTTCAGGCGGGGGTCAAGTGTCTGCAGGCGCCGGATCGCCTTGACGAAGCAGGGGACGCCGATGAACAGGTAACGTCCGGGGGTTTCCAGGACTTCTTCCAACACCCCGGACATTTCCACCACATGATAGTGAGAGTGCGCGGCTGTGGCGACGTCGTCCACGGTCCGGCTGATGCCGTAGGTATAAAAGGGGCCGCCAGGAGGCGCAGGAGAAACCGGCCGCGCGTGAATGACGCCGTCTATCTGGCCGGTGCGAAGCAGTTCCGCAGCGAGCCATGAGACCATGCCTCCGGAGCTGCCATTGGCGCGCCATTCTGCTTCCTCAACATGCGCAGCCGAGATGGAATTGTAATATCCCAGTTCGCGGCTCGACTGCTCGCGCCCGTCTAGAAACGCCTCTGCAAGACGGTCTTCATCAAGCTCGGGGGCAAGGAAAGGGCAGGCCTTTTCAAGCTGTGAGGGGGAAACGGTGGCCGCAAGGTCGGGCTCGTACTCGCCATAGGGGGTCATGCGCATTTTCCCGCCCGGCCCACCCGGGAGGGCGCAGGCGCCGCATCCGACGCAATATCCGCCATCACGGACTTTTTTCAGATTGGTGTGGGCGTCGCTCACGATGCCGGCTCCTGTTCCGGAGGCCGGGTGCGGAGGGCGGCGGCAAGCTGCAACTGCAGGAACTGCTCGCCATCCTTCCTCTGCGCCCGGAGACGCTGATCTGTCTGCAGCCAGTTAATGGGCGTCTGGATAAGCTCGTCTATGCGGTGTTCGTCATATTCTGTAACCAGACGATCTTCCAGACCGGCAAGGATCAGGAGGTTCCGGATTCGCTCAGACAAACCTTGCTTGGCGCCAGGCAGGGACGCGGCAATGAAGGGCCGTTGCAGGATAATCGACAGGGCTATGCCGTGAAACGAATTTGAAACCACGAGCGCAGACCGGTCAATTCCCGCCAGCCAGTCTATGGGCGAGGGGTAGATGGTCTTTCCGATCTTCGGCCACCGACGGGCCGGGTTGAAGGGCGAAACGACTTCAGCTTCGAGGCGGGAGGCAGCCTGGCGGCAAATGGCGGCAACCGGCTCGCCTGCGCGCAGGGCGTAGCTGAATATGTGCCCGCTTGGGCCAGGGGCGGCATGCGCGAGCAGGCCGGAAAAGTCCCCCAGCAAAAGTGTCGGATCGGGAACACAGACGGCAATCCTGCCGGAAATGGAACCGACTATGTCGATGCCGCTCTGCTCACGGACGGATATACCGTCGAGGCTGGACAATAATTCTCCCGCTTCCGCATGAAAGGCGGGATCGAGTGTGGCCCGCCCGAAGCTGGCGGCATAGGAGAACCTGTAGCAGCGTTCCGCGCCTGGAATCTGAAGAAAATACACCGGATCCAGCCCTCTCTGGGCGGAAGGGTTCCAGATCTGATCACTTCCGCAGACCAATACATCGGGCAGGTCTCCGCCTGCCACGTCTTCCAGGGTTTCGAGGGCAGGGCCGGATACGCCGAGATGATCTTTCCGGAATTGCTCGAAGCTTTCAATATAGGGGCGATTGCCGAAGAGCCCTCTCTGCAGCGCGGTCAGGCGCATATAGAGGATCGTCGCATTCTTCTTCCATTTTCGCAGGTCCCAGGGGGCATCAAAGGGGCCGCCGCCTTCAACATAGGCCGGGTGATAGTTTACGAATTGGGCGTCATGGCCCTGGCCGCGTAGCCATGCGCGCAGCGCGTACGCCTGCATCAGCGCGCCATAGCTGTCGGCAAAATGATAAGTCAGTATACCAATCTTCATGGATCGGCTCCGGAAGTATTTGTTGAAAAGGGGCGATTGAGAGCAGGCGGGTTCAGCTTAAGTGGACATGGTCCGGCCTGATGCCGTCGCCGCTCACCCAGCGGTAAACATCGATCATCATTTCTGCGAGTTTGGGCCAGGCGAATTCATTTTCCATCCAGGCCCGGCCGCGCATCCCGAGTTGCAGCCGATCCTCGTCCGACACGCTCATGGCGGCCGAGAGCGAGTCAAAGAGCGGCCTTTCACCGATTGGATGCCACCACCCGCATCCGTGGTCGACGAGACCGCTCCACGGGGCACCTTTCGAACAGACTACGGGGGTGCCTGCCGCGAGCGCTTCAGCGACTGTCATCCCGAAGTTTTCGTCGAGTGTAGGGAGGACGAAAATGTCTGCCTCGCTGTAGCATTTCTGCTTTTCGTCGCCAAAGACCGGGCCGCTCAGACGGGCGCGGGAGAGGCCGTGGCGCGTAATGTATTCGCGGCACTGCCTGGCATAGTCTCCGTCGTCTGGGCCGGCGATCCTGAGGTGCCAGTCCGGATACAGAGGTTCAAGCATGGCCCACGCCTTGAGCAGGGTGTCGACCCCCTTCTTGGGATGAATGCGGCCGAGAAAGAGAAGGGTCCGCTCCCGCTCTGCCGGCGGCCGCTTGGTCATTGTCGGCATGTCGATACCATTGGGAATGATCGCGATTGGCTGCTTCATTCCGAAGGCGCGAATATCTTCTGCTTCCTTGACACTGGTTGCGTGCCAGCAGGTGACAGCGTCGGCCGCGGCCCTTTGCCAGAGCGACCAGAAAGCTTTCTTCTTGCGCTGAGAGAAGTTCAGAGCGGATGCGCCGAGCATTCCGCGCGGCGCCATGATCAGAGGGTTGCGGTTACGCCGGGCTGCGTCTCCGACATAGACATTCGGCATCATCCATAATCCGTGTCCGTGCAAAACCGGTCTGGGATCACTCAGAAGATAGGTCCGCATGGGTGATGATGCGCCGAGCGATTTCAGGACGGGAAGAGTGGCGTAATCTCTCCGGAACTCGCGGCAGATCACCTTTCCTTCCGGCATCCGGCGGGCACCCAGGGTAACGATATCCACTTGCCAGCCCTGCCGGGCGGTCGCGGCGGCCATGGACGGGACGGAATAGGCCAGCCCGTTGGCTTCATCCGTTATCGACGTCACCACGTGACGTACGGATCGGTACTGCGTGTCCATCCCCTTGGCGCTCGCTTGTTTTTCTGGTGTCTGAATTGGTGGCGGTTGGCGTGGGCTCAGGCCGTTTGGCTGGCAGCTTGTGCGGCAGGGTTCGTTTCTTGCGGGACGGTCCCGACCTGGCGGGCCGGACAGCCCGCCATGATGGCTGCGGGGGGCACGTCGCGGGCGACCACGGCGCCGGCAGCCACGATGGCACCATCGCCGATAACGCGGCAGGAAGGCAGGATGATCGCCCGTGTGCCGATCCAGACATCCCGGCCGATGACCTTGGGGATGGCCATCGGAACAGACCGCGGATCATATCCATGGTCATGCGTGTATACGATGGAGTCGGACGATATCAGCGTGTTGTCGCCTATGATGAGGCCGCCGGAGCTATCCAGATTGACCCGGCTGTTGACCTGCACATTGTTTCCCAGTTCACAGCGGCTATCCCGCAATTCCCCGGCGATCGTCACGCCCTTCTGGAGAAAGCAGCGCTTGCCCAGAGCGACGTTGCGCGGATCGCGAATGTAGACACCGCGCGCAATGATGCTGCCCTTCCCGCAACGCTTCAGAGCAGAGGCGTGGGTGAGGGTTGAAACCCTGTCAGCAACGCGCCGGCCGAGCGCCCTGGCGCCATAAGTGAGAAGGTAGAGGAGGGACATGGGCGTGGATCTTTCTGGCGGAATCAGGCCGTGGGACTCAGGTGTTTTGCGTGCGGGGAAGAGCGCAGGGATCGCGGGGAGGAGCGGCGTTTGGTCAGGTGCAGGACGCCCATGGAAAGCACCAGCACCGTCAGCGTGGACACCACGACGCCCCCGAAGGTGCTTTGCAGGCAGCCGGTGATGAAGGGCATGCCGATCACGGGATAGATGACGAGGCCGTAGCGCTTCAGCAGACCCTTGCCGCTCAGAAAGAACGCTTCGAACCGCCGGAAAATGATGCCGAGACCCAAACCGACGAAGATTCCGCCCCAGCCAAAGTTCAGGAAGGCTTCGCCGGGCCCGGTCGGATTGATACCGCCGATGGTTCCCGCCATTCCGAGAACCTCCTGTTTGACGAAAGGTCCAAGGGAAATTGCCGGCTTGTCTGGCCATATATCCCTGGGAACAAACCCTATGATCCAGTTCACGTAAGACTGTCCACGGAGGATCAGGTCTGTGTCAAACCTGTCGATGATGATGGCGGACATGCCGAAATCGAAGAAATAGGTGGACAGCAGAATTTGCCCCACCATCACCATGGGATCGAAGGCGGCTTCGGAGAGATCTCCCTTGGTGCTGCGAAGGACTGTCAGCAGGGCGAAAATGGCGAGGATGGCGCCGGCGCCGCAAAGCCCATAGAGGACAAATTTCCAGCGGATGCGGCCACCCAGTATGAAATAGATACTGGTCAGGCACATGGCGATGCTGAGTAGTTCGAGCCGTTTGCCCTTGACCAGGGTGCTGATCAGGACAATCGCCGCAATGATCACAAATCCATAGAGATATGTTTTCCGCTGGCGGATGAAAAGAAGAGCGAAAAATACTGCCAGCGCGACCCATGCCAGCTTCCCGAACACCTTGATGGCCGCATTGCTTGCACCATACCCTTCCACCCCTTCGATCCTCTGTATCTTCGTCTGGTTCATGGTGTGCAGGGTATCAAGGGAGAGCGTTGCTTCGGACGGGTCCTCGAACCTGCCGGTGACAAGTGTCGAGACCGTGACGAGCGCTGCGAGCCCGCCAAGCAGGAGAAGCAGTTTTGGGCGGCCAATCCGGGCCATGGACAATCGGGCAAGCGAGGGGCCATCCTGCGGAGCGCGCTCGCGGATGGCCAGCACGTATCCGAGGCAGATACAGACGGTGAACCCCAGTGTGTAGATATAGCCCAGATAGAGGGAGCTGTCTGAATAGATGAAGCGGTACATGAACGCTTCCCCAGGAAGGATCAGCATACCGATGGATTTCAGAAATGTTCCCATGAAGGCGTAGAATGCAAGAAGGTGCAGGGGCGAGAACCACTTGATCATGCCGTACCGGCTGGCCACGCGCAGCGGGATCAGCCAGATGGGCAGGGCCAATAAGATGAAGAGGATGCCGCTCATGCTGTGTGCCTCAGATCCGGTAGCCAGCGAGTTCGAGCGCCCTGCCGAACCTGCCCGCGAACTTGTCTTGCAGACCGGCAGGCATTTCTTGCTTCCAGGCGCCCGCCAGGCCCTGGCGTTTCGTGCTGGTCTCGTCGGTTTGTCCCGGCTTGCGTCCGGTCTGGACTTCAAAAGTATTTCGCCAGACGGCGAAGCGGATGACTTCGTCCGGCGCCGGGCTCCCCTTGAGCTGCGTAATGCCTGCGGCAAGGGCTGCCTCGGGTGTTGACCGTAGGTCTTCATAGCGGAACAGGGTCACGTTTGGCGGTGTATTGGTCAGCCAGGAGGTGACATGGGTCGCCCAGTTCGCCCGGGAGCCGGATGCGCGCCGGGTCCATTCTTCAAAGAAGGCATTCATCTCCGCTTCGTCCGACAGCTTTCCGTTCAGGGACGGGTGGTGCCTGAGTATGGATGCTCTTATTCCCGCATCTGCGCTGCGCGCCGCGTTCCGGTTCTTGAAATAGTGGGATATGAAACAATCCCTCCCATCGCGCAGGACGTAGATGGCCTTGTGACCCCGGATGAGGCGGTGATCGTGGCTGTGAATGATCGCGCGGAAGGTGATCGGGAACATGGAGAAACGCGGCGCCGGAACCTGGAGCGCATCCGCCACCATGTCACGCACCCAGTTCCCGCCGGAGCGGGGGTATTCTGTAAGCACGATAAAGGGGGGCTTTCCTGGCCGCCGGAGCGCCCATTCATAGTTTACCTTCGCCGACGTGGCGCGCATGGCCCACGCAATCCGCCCACGCATCGCCGGGCGGGCCGGCAGGTTCAGGTCAGGTTTGATCATGTCTGTGTCCGGTGGCTGAAGAGGGAAAAGATGGAGGTGTCAACGCCAAGCCTGCGCTGGACATCCAGCCAGATGAGGACATTCATGAGGATCGTGGATGTCGCCATGGCCACGGCTACGCCCGTGATGCCAAGGGCGGGAGAGAGGGACGCGAGAAGCGCGGATCCGGCGACCAGGGCAATCAGGCGCGCCCGGAGGGCGAGGTGTTCAAGGCGGCATTGGGCGGCAATCAGGAAGTTCGCCCCAAACCCGACATTCGCCAGACCACCCATCGTCAGAACAAGGAAGGTCATGAGAGACTGGGCATCAACGGGAATATGATACCAGGAGAACAGTGCCGGTGAGGCGAGAAGAAGGGTGACGCCAAGCGCGAAGGCCGGGACGAGCGCGATCGTCAGGCCCTCTCTCGCTGACTCTTTCAGCGCGATGCGGTCGCCCGAGGCAAACGCCCTGGACGCTTCCACAGCGATACTCCAGTTGGCAATGATTTGGGGTAAAGACAGCAGGTTCGCGGCTTTCCGCAGGATCTGGTAGCTGCCAAGATGGGCGGGCGTGAGGAAAAGACCACCGATCAAAATATCAATCTGGGCCGCAAGCATGGCTGTCAGGCCTGATCCCCAGAAAGCAAGATTGAAGGGTTGTTTGCCGTTGCCGAAATAGGCAGCGCTGCGTGCGCGCAAGGCTGCGATCAGAAGACCCGCCCCCACCACAAGGACAGCAAGCGCGCAATACCCTTCCAGTACGCGCAGCGCGCTGACGGTGGGGTATGCCGCGGCCACGGCAAAGCCGGAAGCCAGAACGATGAGATGTCCGAGCCCGTCCCGGTAGAACATGGCGGTATTGGCTGCCCCGGAGACCCGGATGGGCACGGCAATATTGGCCACAAGATTGTTCAACCAGCCGCCAAGTACGATAACGAGAGCGAAGTCCGGTGAGGCAAGCGGAAGCAGGTCGTGACTGATCAGACCCCGGATGATGAACCAAGCACCAAATGCCAGAACAGCCGGGCCGGCCGACGCGATCAGCAGAACCTGAAGCAGGGCGGGGCCATGCTCTGGCCCTGCTTGACGGGCCGACATTTCTCTCAGCAGATAGCCCGGCCCGCCCAAGGATATGAGTGCGCTGACCAGCTGGATGGAAGCCCAGCCATACGCAAAAGCTCCGAACTCGGACCGTTGCATGAGGCTGGCCAGAACCAGCAGGACAAGGAGCTGCGCCCCAATGACGCCGAACCTTATAAGGAACAGCCCTCCGCGCCGGCGGAGCGTCTGAAATATCCTGTTCAAGGCGTGCTGTCCTGTAGCACGGGAGAGGCCAGATCTGCTCCGGTCAGCGTCCGGAACCGTTCCATCGAAGGACCGAGTTCTTCGGCGAGTTCCGATATCATCTCAGAAGATAGCGCTGCGGGCGGAATATCTTTGCTCGTTGTCAGACGAAGCCGCAGGCCCGCCAGGAGTTTTCGCGGAATTAACCGTCGCAGTTGGCGGCGGTAGAAGGGGCTAGTGATAACGGATCGCACTATGGGCGAACTTGTTGCCCGGATGGCGGCTCTCGGATTGCTCGCTCCAGCCCCCACTTCCACCAGGCCGGGCTCTGCACCGATAAAGCGGACCACCCTTTCGATGACCCCGGCGCGATCGCGGGAAAGCTCATCAAGCGTCAGGACCAGAATCGCGTCGCGGCCAAAGGCGTGGATCCACGGCTCGATCTGTCTGGCATAATCACTGATCGAGATGAAGCGTTCGTGTGACCGCACGACTTTGTCGAAATCCGTGTCCGAAATCCGCCCTGCCATATAGTCATGCATCAGGTGACTGCTGATCCGGTCGATTGGATCACGGACAATATATATGAGCTTCAGGTGCGGGCCCGCCACCTCCCTGGCAAGGGTGGAGACATCGCCGAACCAGGGCGTCATTGTGTACATTGTCGACGCTTCGCCGCACAGTTGAGTGTCCGCGGCGCCGCGAAAATGGTTCTGATAAAGCGATCGCGCCCGGCTTGCGTCCCCGGCCGCATGGTGGAGGATATCCGGTTCCTTGTCGTCTGGCAGAAAGAGGCCTGGATGACGCGCAAGGTCATCGTACAGGGTCGTCGTACCGGATTTCATCGCTCCGATGATCAGGAAGTCAGGAACTCTGGTCATATGATCCCCGATCAGATGTCTGACACTGCGGGATCGGCCGGGACATCGCGTACCATCCTCGGCGGGGCGCCAAGGAAAGCGCGATATGCGTCTGCCAGGCCTTCGCGCAGGCTGATCTTCGGTTCCCAGCCGAGCAGTCGCAGGCGCGCCGGGCTCATCAGTTTTCGCGGAGTTCCATCGGGCTTGTTGGTGTCGTAACGGATGGTTCCCTCAAAGCCGACCGTCTCCATGATCAGTTTGGCGAGATCGCGAATGGATATATCGGTGCCAGATCCCACATTTATATGTTCGTCTCCGGAGTAGTTTTTGAGAAGATGCACAAGCGCATCCGCGCAGTCATCTGCGTGAAGAAATTCCCGCATAGGCATGCCGCTTCCCCAGATCGTCAAGGAATCGGCCCCCGACAGACGCGCCTCATGCGCCTTGCGGATAAGCGCCGGGATCACATGCGACGTCTCAAGGTCGTAATTGTCGCCCGGCCCGTAGAGGTTTGTCGGCATCGCGCTGATATAGTCGGCGCCGTACTGGCGCCGGTAGGCCTGGCAAAGCTTGATGCCGGCAATCTTGGCAATCGCATACCATTCATTCGTCGGCTCCAGCGGTCCGCTGAGCAGTGCGCTCTCCGGAATTGGCTGAGGGGCATATTTCGGGTAGATGCAGGAAGAGCCGAGGAACAGGAGCTTTTCCACCCCGGCCTTGAAGGACGCGCCGATCAAATTGGATTCGATCATCAGATTATCATGAAGGAATTCGGCGGGCCGCGTGTCGTTGGCGAGTATCCCGCCGACGCGGGCCGCCGCAAGGATCACCACATCGGGCCGGTTGCTGCCCATCCAGCGGTCCACGCCCTGCTGATCCCTGAGGTCAAGCACTGTACGTGCGGCGGTGAGTATCTCGCAATCTTCCCGCCGGAGCCGGCGGACAACCGCCGATCCGACCATGCCGGCATGTCCGGCCACAAACACTTTCTTACCAGCTAGCCTGAAGTTGCTCATTGTCTGGTCACGCTGACTTTGCCGGAGTACGCGCAGCAAACTGCCTGATCTTCCGGGCGGGTTTCATGAGAAGGGCGAGATCGACGGGACCGGTTCCAAGCCAGCGCCGGCGGGCGGAAAGCGATTCCAGGTTGTGATGGATATGGGCAGCGATGCTGCGCGTGCTTCGCCCACCCACGGCCATGTTGATCAGTACTGAATCGATCCGCTTCAACTTGAAATCCTGCGTTTCGATGGCCCGCAACATCCAGTCATAATCGGCCGCCGTCTGAAGGCTTGTGTCAAAGGGGCCGATGGTTTCGATCACTTTCCGCCGGACATAGAAGGTGGGATGCGCCGGCATCCAGCCTGTACGGAAACCCTTGTGGGGCCGCTCCTCCGCCCGCCATTTGCGAACCGTCCGTCCGCTATCGTCCAGAAAGTCCAGATGCCCATGTGTGAGATCTGCCTCTTCCAGGGCTTCTGCGATCTTTGAAAGCACTGCGGTGTCTGCATACGCATCATCGGAGTTCAGAACGCCGGCCGCATCGCCTGTGAACAGCCGGAATCCCTTATTGAGAGCGTCATACATGCCCGCATCGCGCTCACTGAAAAGGAATATGTTTTCCGACCTGTAGGCCCTTGCGATCTCCTGGGTTTCATCGCTTGACGCGCCATCCAGGACAAGCATCTCGCGATCAGGCCAGTCCTGCGAGCAGAAGCTATCCAGCGTTCTGCGCAACGTCCGCGCGGAATTGAAAGTTGTGGTGAGTACGGAGATCTTCATGAACGTTTTACTCTGCAGCGCTGAGCGTTCGCTCTTCATCTGGGCGGCGAAGATTGGATTCCAGGGAGACCGCGCGCAGGTCGCTTTCAACCATCTCCGCAACCAGCTCCTCAAACGGCGTGCTGGCGCTCCATCCCAGCACGCGGCGCGCTTTTGACGGATCGCCGAGCAGCAGGTCGACCTCTGTGGGGCGGAAGTATCTCGGATCGATTTCGACCAGCGGACGCCCGGTTTCTGCGTCAAACCCCACCTCATCAACGCCCTCACCTTTCCAGGCAAGGGAGATCCCTATCTGCGAAAATGCGAGCTCTACAAAGGAGCGTACGGTGCGCGTGGTTCCGGTTGCGAGGACATAATCATCGGGCGCCGGTTGCTGGAGGATCCGCCACATGCCTTCGACGAAGTCGCGAGCATGACCCCAATCTCTCTTGGCGTCCAGGTTTCCGAGGAAAAGCTTGCTCTGCAGTCCGAGATGGATGGCCGCGATAGCGCGGGTGATCTTCCGGGTGACGAAGGTTTCTCCGCGGGTGGGGCCTTCATGATTGAAGAGAATGCCGTTCGAGGCATGCATGCCATACGCTTCGCGGTAGTTCACCGTGATCCAGTAACCGTAGAGCTTCGCGGCGGCGTAGGGGCTGCGCGGATAGAAGGGGGTTGTCTCCGACTGCGGAACTTCCTGCACCTTGCCATAAAGCTCCGACGTGGAGGCTTGATAAAAACGGACTGACTTTTCGAGCCCGAGAATGCGGATTGCCTCAAGCATCCTCAGTGTTCCAAGGGCGTCGGCGTTCCCGGTGTATTCGGGCGTTTCGAAGCTGACCTGAACATGGCTCTGGGCCGCAAGGTTATAGATTTCGTCGGGCCGGGTTTCCTGGATGAGCCGGATGAGGTTGGTCGCGTCGGTCATGTCCCCATAGTGCAGTTTCAGCCGGACATGATCTTCATGCGGATCACGATAAAGATGATCAATGCGACCCGTATTGAAGGAGGAAGACCGGCGTTTGACGCCGTGAACGATATAGCCCTTGGACAGAAGAAGTTCGGCCAAGTAGGCGCCGTCCTGCCCGGTTATTCCTGTGATGAGTGCTGTCTTCTGTGCCATGATCCGTGTTTCTCCCGCGGGATGCGGGAGCTTTCGCTATCGGGTTATTGTCGCTGAGCCAGGGCTCGGGTGATCAGGTGAGTTCCATATTTCCCGGTTGCCGGGAAAATTCTTCAGGCCGTCCGATGGAGGTATAGGCGAAGCCGCGTTTGGCCATGTCTTCGGGGCTGTAGATGTTGCGCAGGTCGACGACGACATTGCCTTTCATGGCGGTCTTGATGCGGCCCATGTCGAGGGCGCGGAACTGGTCCCATTCGGTGATGATGACCATTGCGTCGGCGCCGTCGACGGCCGCATAGGCGCTGCCCGCAAACTCGATGTTCTTGAGGAGATGGGCGGCCTCCTTCATCGCTTCGGGGTCATACGCCACAACCCGCGCGCCGGCCGCCTGCAGGGCGGGCAGGATGTCGAGCGAGGGCGCGTCGCGCATATCGTCCGTGTTCTGCTTGAAGGCGAGGCCCAGCACGCCGATGGTCTTGCCGGTCACGTCCCCGCCCATCGCGGCGATCACCTTGTCGGCCATCGCCTTCTTGCGGGCGGCGTTCACATCGATCACGGTGTCGACGATGCGCACCGGGCTGCCATAATCATTCGCCGTCTTGGTGAGAGCGAGGGTGTCTTTCGGGAAGCAGGAGCCGCCATAGCCGGGCCCGGCATTCAGGAACTTCGCCCCGATCCGGCCATCCAGGCCAATCCCGCGGGAGACTTCCTGCACATTCGCGCCGACCTTCTCGCAAAGGTCTGCCATCTCGTTGATGAAGGTGATCTTCACCGCCAGGAAGGCGTTGGCCGCATATTTGATCAGCTCGGAGGTGCGCCGTGAGGTGAAGAGGATCGGCGTCTCGTTGAGGAAGAGCGGCCGGTAAAGCTCCTTCATCACCTCGCGGGCACGCGCATCCTCGGTGCCGACGACTACGCGGTCGGGGATCTTGAAGTCCTTGATGGCGGCGCCTTCGCGCAGGAATTCGGGGTTGGAGACGACGGCAAACTCCGCCTCGGGGCGCGCCTTGCGGATGATCTCCTCCACCTCGTCCCCGGTGCCCACCGGAACGGTCGACTTGGTGACGACGACGGTGAACCCGTCCATCAGCCCGGCAATCTCTTCGGCCGCGCCATAGACATAGGAGAGGTCGGCATGGCCATCGCCGCGGCGCGAGGGCGTGCCCACCGCGATGAACACCGCATCGGCGTCCTTGATCGCTTCCCTGGCATCGGTGGTGAAGAACAGGCGCTCTTCCTTGACATTGCTCGCCACCAGGGCGTCGAGGCCGGGCTCATAGATCGGCATGACGCCGTCCTTCAGCTTCTCGATCTTGACGGCATCCTTGTCCACACAGGTCACCGTATGCCCGAAATCAGCAAAACAGGCCCCAGACACAAGCCCAACATAGCCCGTACCAATAATCGCAACACGCATGGAAAACCAAAAACCTGGCCAGCGCTCGTTCGCTGTTGCTTTGCGTGTGCCGCAGGCAAATTTGAAGAAGGGCCGGTGAAAGAGAGGGGGCTCCAAAGCTACCGCACTCCCAGGTGCGCGGGGCAGTATTCCGGAGCATCGGCAGTGTTATATTCCAGATTCCAGCGGGTCAACATTTGCTGGATGAAAACTGAAAAAATCAGCCTGCTGCACAAATTTGAATCCAAAGTGCATGAAATCATGCAAGAATCTTGGCTTGCTCAGACAGTCTATTTGATGTGTATACGGATTAATTTATCGTGAATTCAGAGATGGATCGCAGTCTATTTTGCGCCGTGCCCTGTCAGGACCACGCGCACCGTCAGCACAGCAATCAGAATATCAAGCCAGAGGGACAGGTGTTTCACATAAAAGAAGTCGTATTCCAGTTTGGTTGATACATCCTCGACGCTGACCACGTGCCCTTGGCGAACCTGCGCCCAGCCGGTAATGCCGGGGCGAACCATATGCCGGTAGCGGTAATGGGGTATGTTGCGTTCGTAGTGGCGCGAAAGATTCACGGTTTCGGGTCTTGGGCCGATCCAGCTCATCTCGCCTTTCAGGATGTTGATTATCTGCGGCAGTTCATCAATCCGGACCTTCCGGATAATCCGGCCGATGGGTGTTATGCGATCATCATCTGTCTGCGTCATATCGCGTGACAGCGCGTCACCCGTTTCCCTGGCAGCTCGCATGGAGCGGAACTTGTAGACTGTAAATTCTCGCCCCCGATACCCCATCCGCTTTTGCCGGAAGATCGCAGGGCCCGGACTTTCCATCCGGATGATCACCGCAAGAAGCAGCATGACGGGGCACAGCAACACGAGGGCAAAGAGCGATGTCAAAACATCGACATAGCGCTTCGCTCTCGGGTAGATGGCGTCCTGACCGGGTGACCGGGCGATGTCCTGGGCGTATCCGCCTGATATTCTCAGACGGCCGGCGCTTGTTTCCATAAGCTGATCTGGAGTGAGGACGGTCCTGCCATTGATGGCTGCCTCACACAGGAAGCTGGGCCAGTCCGTATCCGCAGTGATTGCGCCCGTGTCCGTTACGACGGGAATGTTCCCAAATCCGGCTGCTTCGGAAACTTCCTTGACGTTGATCCAGGTGGCGTTGGGAACGGCAGCAAGCTTTCTGAGATCCGTTCCAGGCGGCACGATATAAATACCCGGCCGCCGGTAAGCCGTGGCGGCTGAAACGAACCAGAACCATACGACCGTCAGCGCCCAGCTGATGCTAAGAAAAACCGGGGAGGGCAGGAGATTGAGTAGCCACAATGCCGCTGCCACGCTTGCAAAGCTCGCGGTGAAGCTGGCGATGCTGATCAGACCGTGACATGAGGTTCCGTAGGCCGACAGCTTACGGAATATCGTGAAGCCCGCTATCAGGCTGGCAAGGGCGGCGCCGAAAGAGATCAGCACGTCAATGGCATATACGCCCTCGGGAAACAGGAGGCGAAGGATGACCGCAGGCAAAGCAATGGCGACTATCAGGCCACCTGACAACTGGGCACGCATGCGCTCCAGAACTGCAGCGGCAGTCTGGAGGAGACCGCTTCCCTGCATCTGGTCGAGGCTTCGGGTATCGGTGTGGGAAAATCCCAGGGAGTGAGGCAGGTTGGGATGGGGCTGGGTCATGCTACTCTTGAAATCTGGTGACGGAGGACGGTGACGGGAACCTTGCGGGACAAAAGCTCGAGCAGAACCACAGCGCGATCCCGATCTGGAAGCTGGCAGATTTCACCGACCCAGGTATCAAAGGCGCCGGAGTCGATCCGCACCCTTGCCCCACAGGGGATTTCATCGGCCGGGAGGGATGCGTCCGAAAATGCCAGCAGCGCATTCATGACGGCAGGCGGTACGGGGCTTGGGCGCCCATCAAAGGCGATCAGCCGAGATACACCATAAGTTCCGTTTACGGAGTGCCAATTGTCTTTTGAAGGGTCCAGATTAACGAAGACATATCCGGGAAAAAGGGGTTTCTGCCGGATGGAAGTCTTCCGGGCATGGCGAACCGTGCGTGAAATCATGGGGCAGTACGTACGGTATTTCTGGCGGTTCAGATTGGTGATCGCCACGCATTCCTGCGCCGTAAGTGTTTGAACAACATACCAATAGCCTCGGTCGACCACAGGATCGGCAAGATCCGACGACGGATTTACATGGTTCATTGTGCCCCCTTATTCCAAGCTGGCACCGCCAAGGCTCCGCTTGCGACGCAAGCGGCCCGTGACAGGGGCCGGCCCCTCATCTTGATGATGCTCAGGATCGCAGGAACTAGAGGTGGCGGACACTCCCCTGATTGGCATCTTCACGGGCCCCCCAAATGGGGAGGGTTACCCGGCGCCGATCAAAGGGCATCATGGGATAAAGGTGTGTCTGACATGCGGTGTGAGATCGGATTGGATCAGTGTCTTTGGTTCATCTTGCGGATGTGCGGAACATGATGGCTGAGAGGCTCTTCCGCCGGCTGCGCGGGGAGCGGGACCAACCTTCTGGCCCCCCGGGCAAACGGGCTTATGTCATCGGCGACGTTCACGGCTGCCTGGATCTGCTCGAGCAGCTGATTGAGCGGATTTCAGTGCACAATCATACCCAGCCCGAGAAGGAAGTGGTTCTCGTCTTTCTGGGAGACATCATCGATCGCGGCCCGGATTCCCGCGGTGTCATTGATTTTCTCAGGCATGAACTTCCCTCCTTTGCCCGGCCCTACTTCGTGATGGGAAATCATGAAGAGAGCCTTCTGAGAGGAATGCGGGAAGATGCATCGCAGCTCCGGGCCTGGCTTCTGCACGGCGGCGAAGAATGTGCCCTCAGCTATGGTGTTCGCCCGAAGGATCTCGCTGGAAAGTCTGATGCCCAGATACTTCGGATACTGCAGGAACACATCCCCTCCGAAGATCTCGGATTCCTTGCATCGTTTCATGACTATGTGGTTTTCGGAGATTACCTGTTCGTGCATGCGGGCGTCAGGCCGGGGCGATCTCTAAGTGAACAGACGCCGCGCGACCTGCGCTGGATTCGGGAGCCGTTTCTGACCAGCCCGCAGCGTTTCGGTCATGTCGTGGTGCATGGACACTCTGTATGCGCTGAGCCCGTCATCCGCAGGAACAGGATCTGCGTGGATACCGGCGCTTATCGCAGCGGGGTGTTGAGCGCATTGATGATAGACGGCACGAGCAGGGAAACCATTCAGGCAGTGGGAGTCGGGGCGGCGGGGCCCGGCCGGGATGCGGCTGCGTCTTCCGATGGCCGTTCAGGCAGGTCCAGGTTTGGTACCTGGTACAGAGGCGCTGCATGAGCAGCTCACAAGAACAGGAAAGTGAATTATGCTGAAATATCGAAACACCATGACTGCAATGCTCGCAGTTATCTTGTCAGGATCGCTTCCAGCAGTGGCCGAGCAGACGCCAGGCAGCCAGCCCGGCGCTGCCACCCGCGTGGGACAGGCATCGCTTGTGGAAGGTGAAACCGGTTCCGTGATCGTCCAGCGCGAGGGGGCGACCTACTCCCTCGGATCGGGAGACCCGGTTTTCCTGGGAGACAGGATTTCCACGACGGGGGTTGGCCGCGTTGTTCTGGATGCGACGGGCTGCCAGCGTGTTGTTGAGCCGATGAGCACGATGGTCCTGACGGCGAATTTGTGTGCTGCGCCTATCACGCAGGTCGGCTCGCCGGGGATACTCAGCGGCGGGGCGGTTTCCACGCCTGTGGCTGCTGCTGCTGGTGCGGGCGCGCTGGGGTTATATGTCGCCACACGCGACAATGATGATGGTGGCGAGGATCCGGTCAGCCGCTGACTGGCGCGCCTGACAGGACATGCATGTCATCCGGTAGCGCATCAGGCGCTGTCCGGAACATGAATATAATATATCCGTATACTGTCCATGCTGTTTGCGTGGCTGGGGCAAGAAAACAACATTCCGCAGGGGGCAGAAAATGGATCAGGCAATGAGCCGGGGGATCATCCGGCAATGGCATGGTGAAGCAAACGATGCCGAGGATGTCCTGAACACTGTTGTGCAAGTAGGCGAAGCCGGGTTGCCGCAATCGCCTGGAGCGTACGGATTGCAGAACTGGACGGTTCTTCCGGGCGCAAGCCCTGGAGAGCGGCGCCCTTACCTTCTTCTTATGGCAGATGCCGCATTGGGACATGACGCGTCCGATCAGGTGGTCGAAGCCGTGTTCAACCGCCGGCTTGAACAGGCGCTTATCTATGTAAGCCGCATAAACCCTGCGGCCGAAGGCGTGCTGATCTTTCTTGCCCGATCGCACTATTCCTGGGGCGGTGGGCATCGCGCCCCCGCGCATCTGTCCTGGTGCCGGGCATGGGCGCGTTTCCGGCGGACGGTTGCCTTCTCAAGGCCTGATCTGCATCTGCGTGTTTCCTTCCTCAACAGGGTCAGGGAGGGGCGGCGCGCCTGTCATTTCGATCACTCGGCCGCGCCCGTGGGCGGGCGGCTGCTGATGGACTGGTGGGCAGATGCCTCGCCTGAGACGCAGAGCCTTTTCCGGAACCGTATCTCGCTCATTCGCCAGATCGGCATCGACCCTGACATCGACGCGCGGTTCTATGAGCCGATGGGCAGCGACCAGCCAGATGGCTGCAATTTCACGCCAGTCATGGATTTTGGAATACTCCCTTCCGCGCGCCATCTCGACGAAGGCGGCGGGGCGCGGATGTATCTTTCGCCGGATCTGGAATTGCCGCTTGGATTCTCGTCCATACAGTTCAATCGGGAGTCCGGCATGCCGGCCATCGATGGGGCCCGGCACCCGAGGTCCGGCCAGCATTTCTGGCGGCCTCGGGATATGAGCCTCTTTGAGCGGTCCCCTGAACGCTGGCTGCGGCGGAAGCGGCCGCAGGCGCACGGTGAGCCCAGCGCGGATCAGCAAGGCATCGCCTGACAGCTGGCTCAGCTGTCGAGGTTCTGAATCAGGCCCGTCTCCAAAGCGCGCACAATCAGGTCTGTCCGGTTGCGCGCGCTCAGCTTGTCGCCAATGGATTTGACATAAATCTTCACCGTTTCAGGAGAGATGCCAATCTCCTTGGCCATTTCCTTGTTCGTCATTCCCCGGTGCAGCAGGCTGAGAACATTGTGTTCTCTCTCGGTCAGGCGCAGCTTCGTCCGGTCACTATGTTCTTTTATGCCAAAGGTTACGTCTTCAATAGACGATGACGGGCTGTTGTAGATTGCCTTGACGGTCCTGACGATTTCATGCCCGAGAACTGTCTTTGAAATGAACCCACGAGCACCGCTGGCGATGCAGGATTCGATTTCCTGGCGCGAAGCAGAGCCAGACAGGGCGATGACGCAGAGCGCCGGAAACCATTCCTTGATCCGACTAATGCCGTTGGGGATTTCCATGCCGGGCATGCGCAGATCCAGCAGGAGCAGGTCTACGTCCTCCGTAGCCGAAAGCATACGTATCGTACTGGCATAGTCAGATGACTTGTGGATGACAGAAATTTCAGGATGTGCCTCCAAAAGACACGAAAGAGCATCTGCAAACAGGTTGTGGTCGTCGGCGACAAGAATATTCATTTTTCACAGCACGTTCCTGGAACGGCCTCTCACTATGGATCCGCGAAATCTCCAACTTCTGGTGCAGATTTCGTAAATATTGCCAAGTTTTTCTGGGCGCTATTTCGCAACCCCCGCGAGTATAGGTGTAGGTTACCGGAGAAGACTAGATAGAAAGGGTGTGTTAAATCGGTAACCCAAATGGGGGAGAGCGATTATACTATCCTCCGATGTGACAATTAGTTCGAATTAGGGACGCGGTTTCGACTTTTTTGAACGACACAGACGCGTCCAGGGCGGCTTTTTCAGACGCGCGAAAATTTTCAGATGATCTGACCGCATACGGCAGATTGAAAGCCTTCTCCCGTGAATAAGGAGAAAGATCTGCATCTTCATGTTTAACTGAACAAAATGTAAGCGTAATTGCCCGGCCGGCGACCACTTCGGAGGGTGGGGGACTTGGAAGCGGTCGCCTACCACTCAAGCTGAGGCCCGAACAGTAAGAGACGAATGTGAAAGGGGCACACCGATCTCTGCAGCTATCCATAGTCAGATCGCAGGCCCACGCTCAACCCGTCCAAAAGGGTAACCCTTATGACGTGTTTATTATGGGAGGGGGAGAGGGTGGTCCGGTCACATCACAAGTAATTCTGTGAAAAATCAAACTGCTCCTTGGGCAGAACATTCTATCTCCGAAGGCAGGGCGCACTATCCATTCGGGTAAATGGACGTATCGAGCACTGCTGCTTAACGGCTTGAGGCGGTGTGCGCAAAATTGTGGTGGGGAAGAAAAATTACCAGGGCTCAGTCTACAGGGATCATTTCCTTTGCAGGCGGGCGCCGAACTCAGGAGAGAGCCATATGAAGATGCCGAAACCCCACGGCTCAGGCTCACGTTTACCAACAGATGTTGACCGCCTTGTCGGAGACAATGTCCGACGCCTGCGAACGCAGAGGGGGCAATCCCTCTCCGGGCTATCCGTTGAGCTTGGCATCAGTCATCAGCAGCTCCAGAAATACGAAACCGGCTCCAATCGCCTGAGCGCTGGCGTCATTGCGCGCTTGTCAGATATATTTGGCGTACCGGTGACGGTGCTGTTCCAGAAGCCGGAGAACAAGTTCGAGGGGCGCGCAAACCATCACCCCGGCAGGATAGATGCCTTGCGGAAAGAGGCTGCTTTTCTGATTGACCGTGCGCACACAGAGGAGTCGCTGAAGCTGATGGTGGACGTGTTGCGCGCGCTCGCCGGGAAATGCTGAGATTGAGGCGTTCTGGCGTGAAAGTGCGCTGGAAACCTGCGCAGTTTTGCCAGCGTAGACTGATCAAAGCGGTCCGCTGAGGCTGCGCTCTAGGATTTCACCGCTTCTGCCTTCACCGGGCGCATGAGAAGGGCGGTGATGGCCTCATCCACGCTGATTTCGCCTTCGATGACGGCGGCGACGGCTTCGCTGATCGGCATCTCGATGCCGCGCGCGCGGGCAAGGCGGCGCAGGACCGGGGCGGTGGCGACGCCTTCGGTGACGGCGTTGCGGGCCGCCAGGATATCCCCCAGCGCTTCGCCTTTGCCGAGCGCCAGGCCAAGCGACATGTTGCGGCTGGTTTCCGACGAGCAGGTGAGCACGAGATCGCCGAGCCCGGAGAGGCCGGTAAGAGTTTCAGCCTCTGCGCCCAGGGCGAGGGCAAGGCGTGTCATCTCCGCATAGCCGCGCGCGATGAGGGCGGCATGGGCCGAGCGCCCGAGGCCTTTGCCAAGAGCAATGCCGCAAGCGATGGCGAGGACGTTTTTCACCGCGCCGCCAATCTCCGCTCCGAGAAGATCTGTCCCCAGATAAGGCCGGAAGGTGGGTGTGGAGATGGCCTGGATCAGCTCTGTGCCCAGCGCCGCGTCTTCCATGGCAAGGGTGACAGCGGTGGGCAGGCCGCGGGCGACATCAATCGCGAAGCTGGGGCCGGACATGACGGCGGGGACGGCTTCGGGCAGTTCGTCCTTCAGCACCTGCGTCATGAATTCGCCGGTGGCGAGCTCGATACCCTTCGAGCAGAGGACGACCGGCGTGCCGGGGCGCAGGCTGGCGCGCAGGGCGCGCAGCGTGACGCGCGTATGCTGGGCCGGGGCGACGGCGAAGATCGCGTCGGCTGTGCCAAGATCTTCAAGCCGGTTGGTGGCGCGGATTTCCGGCTTCAGCGGCACGCCCTTGAGGAAGAGCGTGTTCTCGCGAGCGGTGTTGATGGCGTCCGCAACTTCAGGCTCCAGCGCCCAGAGGTGGACCGTCTGGCCCTCGCGGGCCAGCATCTGCGCAATGGCCGTGCCCCAGGCGCCCGCGCCGATAACGCCGAATATCTTGAAATGTTTCGTCATGGGCCGGTTTTGGCCGAAGCCGCGGCGGGGGGCAAGCGGGGAGGGCTGTTTGCGCGCTGCGCGCGGCCCTCACCCCCAACCCCCTCCCGCAGGCGGGAGGGGGCTTTGAGGTCAGACGAAAACGAAGGTGCCCTGTTCGCCGTCAACCGTGATGGCCACCTTACGGCCCACCGGGCTTGCATCTTCCCGCAGGACGGCCAGCGTGGCGGCGTCGGCATTGTTGGCGATGGCGCGGCGTCCGTCGGCGAGGCGGGCGAAGATGATGCCGCGTTCGGGGCCTTCCTTGCCATGGGTGACGGTGAAGGTTTCCAGCGTCGCTTCGCAGTTTTCAGTGGCGATCTCGACCTGGCCCGAAGGCTTGGCGGCTTTCTCGGCGGGCGTGAACTTGGCCGGTTTGGTGGTGGAGTAGACACCGGCGGCTTCCTTGGTCATCCAGCCGCCATTGGCGAGGACGAGGCCGGTATTGTCGGGGTTTTCACGCAGCAGGTTCACCATCTCGGCTATTCCGTGCAGGGAGTAGTTGTTTCCCGGGCCGCCGAAGAAGGGCAGGCCGCCCGTCAGCGTCAGGGGGCGCTTGTCCGTCTTCCAGTCGATCCCCAGAGCAGCGGCGCCGGAGAAGACGGCGCAGGGGAAGCAGGAATAGAGGTCGAGATGATGGACGTCCGCGGCCGTCTTTCCGGCCTGCGCGAGCGCGCGGGAGACGGCGGTGTCCATTGCCCAGGACCGGTCGAGGACCGGGCGGACGGAGATGTGGTCATCACCGGCCTCGCCGCCGCCGTGGAGGTATACGCGCTTGTTTTCCGGCACGCCGAGTTCGTCCGCCTTCGACGAGGAGACGATGATGGCGGCGGCGCCCTGGTTCACCGCGTCCTGCGCGATGAACCATTTCAGGAAAGGATCGGCATACTCATAGTTTTCGCGCGAGGGGGTGGAGAGAAACTCAACCGAATGTTCCTGCGGGAATTGCGACCAGGGGTTTTTCGCGGCGACGGCGGAGAAGGGCTGGAAGAGTTCCGCCATGGCCTTGCGCTGGCCAGAGCGGCCCCGGCCTTCGCGGGCGGCGATGGCGTTTTCGAACATGCCGTAGAAGTAAGCGGGCGTGACGAGGCCGTGCTTGATTTCGCCGCGCGAGAGCATCATCGGGCCAAGGCCCCGGTCTTCATAGTCGCGGGCGTCGCGGTCGGCCCAGTTGATCTCGACGCCATGCTTGCGGGCCCCCTTGGAGGCGCGGTTGGCCTCGGAGCCGGAGATGAGGACAGCTTCAAACTCGCCCTCATGGATGCGGCGGGCAAACTCGTTGACGAGCGCCTGCGGGCTCTGGCCGCCAACGGTTTCATAGACGAGGTAACCGGGATTGGTGCCGGTTTCGCGGGCCAGCGTGCCAGGGAGGTTTGTATTGTGGCCGTGGGGGTGGCGGTCGCCGGGGACGGAATCCTCGAAGATACGCACCACGGCGAGGGCATCAATGGCAGCGGCCATGCCGGAGACGCCGGTATCGACGATGGCAGCATTGGAGGCGTCGGCCATCAGCGAGAGTGGCGAAGGGGCGCCCTCTGCGCCCTTCTTGCCGTCCCACTGGCTCATCGACTGGCCTACGCCGATCAGGACCGGAAAATCACCTTTTGCCATAGCCCGCGCTCCTCAAATTCAAACAGGTCTGGCAGCCCGTTTAACGCGCGGTAAGCGGTCTTGGGAGCCCCGACGCAGGGGAAGGGCGAAAATGCGGTGAACCCGTCAGGGGTTGGCGCGCATGAAGGTGATGATGGCCTCGCTGAAGGCTTCGGGACGGTGTTCCTGAAGGAAATGGCCGCCGCCACTGATGGTGACGTGGCTTTGGCCCTTCGCGCCGGGAATGCGCGTCTGGAAAGCGGCCTCGCCGCCCTTGGTGACGGGGTCGTCATCAGCAAAGGCAGTCAGCACGGGTTTCTCGAACTTCTCGAGCACAGCCCAGGCGGCGTCATTCTTTGCGCGCTCCTCGGCGGCGCCGGGGAGGAGCGGCACTAATGAGGGAAAACGGCGGGCTCCGGCGATGTAAGTGTCATCCGGGAACGGAGCTTCATAGCCGTCAAGGATCTCGTCGTCGGAAATGTCCGACAGGAGGCCGAAGACATCGCGGATGGAGAAGTCGGGTGCCTCGGCGGCATATTTGACCCAGAAGAGGAAAGCGCCGGGCGCGCCGGAGCGGAAGGCGTCACCCACATCCTTTGCGCTGGGCACCGGCACCTGCGGATAGAGCATCCCCAGCATCTCGGAGAATTGCGGGGCGACCTGCTTTGAGTCCGGCATGCCCGTATTGGCGACGACAAGGCGGGCGAACCGGTCTGGGTGCATCCCGGCGAGGCGGAGGCCGAGCAGGCCGCCCCAATCCTGGCAGACGAGTGTCATGTCTTTGAGGTCCAGCGCGAGCATCCACTGCTCGAGCCAGCCGACATGGCCGGAATAGGAATAGTCTTCGATCGCGCCAGGTTTGTCGGACTTGCCAAAGCCTATCAGGTCGGGCGCCAGCACGCGGTATCCCGCAGCCGTCAGCAGGGGGATCATCTTGCGGTAGAGATAGCTCCAGGAAGGCTGGCCATGCAGGCAGAGGATGATCTCGCCCTCCCTTGGGCCTTCATCAAGGTAATGCATGCGCAGAGGTGTGCCGTCAGCGGCTTTCACCTCCAGATAATGCGGCGCGAAGGCGTAGCCGGCGAGGTTCTCAAACCGGGCATCCGGTGTGCGCAAGACTTTCATTCTGTTCCCTCCCAGGCAGCCAAGATATGTATTGGCATGACTCGTGCCATTACTTTTTACGCTTCGCAATAGCAATTCGAAAGACCCTGCGAAGATGTCTCAGCCGCAGCGAGGAATTTTCATTTGACGCTGGGCGGGCCTGTTCATAGGCCAGCCGGGCGGCCTCTGGCAGGCCCGCGCGGGGTTTGACCATGAGCGACCTTTCTGCGGACGGCGCGCTGATTGCCGCCAATATTGAAACCGTGAAGCAGCGGATGGCGGCGGCCTGCGCGCGCGTTGGCCGCGCGCCGGAGAGCGTGACGCTGCTGCCGGTAACGAAAACCGTACCGGCAGAACGGCTGCGCGCGGCCTATGCAGCGGGGGGCCTGCGCCAGTGCGGCGAGAACAAGGTGCAGGAAGCCAGGGAGAAAGCCGAGGCGCTGGCAGACCTTGACCTCAGCTGGTCTGTCATCGGCCATCTGCAAACTAACAAGGCGAAATATGTGGCGCGCTTTGCCGATGCCTTCCAGGCGCTCGACAGCCTGAAACTGGCAGAGGCGCTGGAGCGGCGGCTGGAGGTCGAGGGGCGGACGCTGGACGTGTTCATTCAAGTGAACACATCGGGCGAGGAAAGCAAATTCGGACTGGAGCCATCTGCGGCGCCAGCCTTTGCGCAGGCGCTGGCACCGTTCGAACGGCTGAAGGTCCGTGGGCTGATGACGCTGGCGATCTTCTCGGCGGAGGAGGCTGCCGTGCGCGCCTGTTTCCGGCGGCTGTGCGCAGTGCAGGCAGAGATTCGCGAGGCCACGCCGGGCGCGCAGGTGGACGAGTTGTCGATGGGCATGTCGGGCGATTTCGAATGGGCCATTGAAGAAGGCGCGACGCTGGTGCGCGTCGGCCAGGCGATCTTCGGGCCGCGCCCCTTACCGGATGAGCATTACTGGCCCGGCCTGGGCAGCAAACGTGAAAAGGAGACGCCGTGAGCGTCATTTCGATCCAGAGCCAGGTGGTGTTCGGCCATGTAGGCAACAGCGCGGCGATCCATCCGATGATGGCGAACGGCGTGGACGTCTATGCCGTGCCCACCACGCTGCTCTCCAACACGCCGCACTATCCGACGCTGCGCGGGAAGATATTGCCGCCAGACTTTGTGGCGGACCTGCTGACCGGCGTTGAGGAGCGCGGGCTGGTGGCCACGTCGCGCCTCATGGTGACGGGCTATCTCGGCTCTGTAGGCAATGGCGAGGCGGTGCGCGATTTTGTACAGCGCGCGAAAGCGGCCAATCCTCAGTTGACCTACATCTGTGACCCGGTGATCGGCGACAGTGACCTTGGCGTGTTCGTGGCTGCCGGGTTACCGGAGTTTTTCCGGGCGGAGCTCGCGCCACTGGCCGACATCCTGACGCCGAACGCCTTCGAATTTGGCCTGCTGGCCGGGCTGGCAGACCATGGCACGGAAGCGGTGGCGGCTGCGCTGAAACAGGGCCTGCCACCGGGCCTGCCGCGGCGGCTGGCCGTGACCGGGGCGATCCCGGAGGCAGCGCCCGGCTTCATCGACACGCTGATTGGTGAAGGCGGCGCCGTCTGGCGCATCCGCACACCGAAGGTGGACGTGCGCCCCAATGGCACCGGCGACCTCTTCACCGGCGCGCTGACAGCGGCGCTGGATGGGGGGATGACCTTGGTAGAGGCCGCAGAGCAGGCGGTGGGAACCGTGTTTGCGGTCCTATCGGCCATGGTCCCCGGAGCGCCGGCAGAAATGCCACTGGCGGCCGAAGTGGCGGCGCTGCGCTGGCAGGGGCGTCCCTTTAAGGCAGAGCTGCTCTGACCTGCAGCGCCTGAAGGCGGCTTCCGCTCCGCGCCGCCGGGCGCTAGGATTTCGCCATGCTTGATCAAAGTTTTGCCTCCCTGCCTCGCCTGAATGTGCCGCTGAATGCCCTCCGCGCGTTTGAGGCCGCGGCGCGGCTGTTGTCGATCAAGGACGCGGCGAGCGAGCTGAACGTGACACCGTCTGCGGTCTCCCACCAGCTCAAAGCGCTGGAAGAGGCGCTCGGCGTGGATCTGATGCGCCGGGTGGGATCGCGGCTGGAGCTGACGCCTGCCGGCGCGCGGCTCGCCCCGCCACTGACCGAAGGCTTTGCCCGGATTGGCGCGGCGGTAGCGGATGTGACCGAGGAGCGGCGCAGGGGGCCGCTGCGGCTCACCATGCTGCCGACCTTTGCCGTGCATTGGCTCTCGCCCCGGCTGGCGCAGTATCCGTTCGAGAAAGCGGGGTTTGAGCTCCTGATCTCCACCAGTCAGGAGGTGGTGGACCTGTCTGCAGGCGCCGCCGATGTGGCGGTGCGCCATGGCGCGGGCAAATGGCATGGTCTGAGGGCGGATCGTCTGTTCCCGGAAACAGTAACGCTGCTGGCCGCGCCGTCGCAGCTGCGCGGGCGAGACCCGCGCGAGGTGGTGGCGGCGTCAAACCTCTTCCTGTCACAATACCGGCCGCGCAATTGGGCAGACTGGAATGCCAGCCTGCCGGGCGGGCCTGTCTCTCCCGGCGCGGTGACGATGGTGGACTCCACCAGCCTTGCCCTGCGTGCCGCCGCCGATGGGGCGGGCCTGACGCTGGCGGGCTGGGAAATTGCCGAGGCAGATGTGAAGGCTGGGCGGCTCGCCCCGGTATTCGATCACCGGATCGAGGCGGGCGGGGCTTACTGGCTGGTCTATCCCGAAGCGCTGGCGACCGACCGGCGCGTACGCAATCTGCGCAGCTGGCTGCTGGGGCAGCTGGACGCGCCGGAGCGCTAATGCGTCAGTAGCAGCGCAGCGGCAGCGAGACAGAGGACAAGACCGGTTGCCCCTTCAATGCTGGCGCGCACGCCGGGCCGGGCCAGGAACGCGCTGGCCCGGCCGGCGGCGGTGGCGATCAGGCCAAAGAAGATCAGGCCAAAGACGCAGTGGATCAGCGCAAGGCCCGCGCCGAAAGCGATCAGCCCCGCAGGGCCGAAATGATCGCGCGGCAGGAATTGCGGCATCAGGCCGGCATAGAAGAGGCCCGCCTTGGGGTTCAGCAGATTGGTTGTCAGCCCCCTGAGAAACCAGTTGGGCTGGCGGACGGCCTCAGCGCTGACCTTTGGCGGGGCCGATTGCTGCCGCCAGATCTGCGCCGCAGACCAAAGCATCTGCCCGCCCAGCCACAGAACATAGAGCGCGCCAGCGATCCGCAGCGCCTGATAGGCCAGCGGTGAGATGGCGGCAAGCGACCCGGCGCCAGCGGCGGCGGCAATGCCCCAGATGAAGACGCCGAGCGTGATGCCTGCGCCCGCGATCATGCCCCGGCGCGGGCCTTCCACCATCGCGGTGCGCAGCACAAGCGCGGTATCAAGGCCCGGCGTCAGCGTCACCAGCAGCGCGGCGACTGAGAAGGAAAGAATAGCGGTGATCGGATCCATGCGGGGGCCCGGAGAGGATGGCTGGCTTTAGGCGGGTGCGCGCTGAATTACCAGCCGCCGCTGCGCGCCCAGTCTTCCAGCATGGGCAGTCGGTCCCATCCCCAGAAAGGCTCGCTATCGATCATGAAGAAGGGTGAGCCGAAAATGCCGCGGGCGACAGCGGCGTCTCCCAGGGCGCGGGCACGCTCCTTGATGGCTGAGGCTTCCAGGCCTGCGCGCAGGGCGGCACGGTCAAGGCCGAGGGTCGGCGCAAGGCCCGCGACGGCGTCTGGATCGCTGGTGTCGAGCGCGCCGGAATAGTAGCGGCGAAACACGTCGCGGGCGAAGGGGGCCTCGTGTCCGGGATGGTTTGCCTCGATCCAGTAGAAGGCGCGGGTGGCGGGCAATGCGATTTTCGGATGATCCGGCGGCGGAGCGAAAGGCACGCCCAGGCGGCGGGCAGCGCGGGCCCAGTCATGCCGGGCATAATCGCCTTTCACCGGCGTGGAAGAAAGCCCGCGCATACCAGTCACCTTGAAGGCCGTGCCCAGCATGTAAGGCCGCCAGAGAACGGCTCGGCCCACGCGGGCGCCGAGCGCGTCAATCTCCAGCGCGGCGAAATAGGCGTAGCCGGAAGAAAAATCGAACCAGAACTCGATGGGGACAGCAGCTTTCATGGGGGTGGTTCCTGAGGACGCGGTTTCAGAAGAATTGACTGCGGGGAAAGGGAGAAAAGCGCAATCGGGGCGTTGAATGCCCCGTGGTAAAGTTTGACAGCGTGCCGGCGCCAATGATCATTGGTGGCAAAACAGAGCAAATCCGGGGAGCGCCATGAAATACGATCTGATCATTGTGGGCGGCGGCATAGGCGGATCGGCCCTGGCGGCGGTGATGGCGAAGGCCGGGTGGAGCGTGCTGCTGCTGGAGAAACAGGCGCAGTATGAGGACCGGGTGCGCGGGGAATGGATTGCGCCCTGGGGCGTGGCCGAGACCAAGCGTGTGGGCCTCTATGATCTGCTGAAAAGCGCGGGCGGGCACCACATCACCTCGCATGTGACCTATGATGAAAGCCTGCCGCCGGAGCTGTGTGAGCAGGCGGCGATACCGCTGGGCCTGCTGCCGGATATTGCCGGGCCGCTGTGCATCGGGCACCCGCATCATTGCGAAACTTTGTTTGGCGAAGCGCAGCGCGCCGGGGCGACGGCGCTGCGGCCTGTGGTGATCGACAGCGTGACGCTGGGAGCAAGCCCAAGCGTGACCTACACGCATGACGGCGCACCCCACACGGCCACGGCGCCGCTGATCGTGGGCGCGGAGGGGCGCCAGTCGGAAGTCCGCAGCAAGGCCGGCATCACCCTGCATCAGGACAAGCCGCATCACTGGTTCGCCGGGCTGCTGGTGGATAATGTGAAGGGCATCGACGATACCCGCCAGTCCATCGGGACGGAGCGGGATTTCGGCTTCCTGGCGTTTCCGCAGGGGGGCACGAAAGTGCGCGTCTATGGCGGCTATGCGCTGGAAGACAAGGCGCGTTTCAATGGCGAGAACCGGGCCCAGCGTTTCCTGGAGGCGTTCCGGTTTGACTCCGTGCCCGCGAATGAAGCGATTGCGGCGGGCACGCCCGTGGGGCCACTGTTCGCCTATTTCAACAATGACAGCTGGACCGACGAACCTTTTGCAGAGGGCGCCGTCCTGATCGGTGACGCGGCAGGGTGGAACGATCCGATCAACGGCCTCGGCCTCTCGATCACCTACCGCGATGTGCGTATTGTGTCGGATATTCTCAAGGGCGCCGGGCCAGGCGGCAAGCCAGACTTTACGCCGTATGCAGAAGAACGAGCCGAGCGGATGCGGCGGCTGCGCTTTGCCGGGCAGTTGCAGGCCGCCCTCGACATGGAATTCGGAGAGACGGCCCGCGCGCGGCGCCACGCCTATCACATGCGCCGTCTGACCGATCCGACGATCGGGATGCACGGCGTTGCCGTGCTGGCCGGGCCGGACATGGTGCCGCCGGAGTTTTTCACAGAAGCACATCGCCAACGCGTGCTGGAAGGAGCCTGAGCCGATGAGCATTGCGGACATCGAAGCGTTCAATGCGGACTGGCTGAAAGCGTGGTCTGACAAGGACACCGAGCGGCTGGTGTCGTTTTATTCCGAAGATACGGTCTATATGGACCCGCAGACGGCCGGTGGCCTGAAGGGGCAGGACGCGCTGCGGACCTATCTGCAAGGCCTGTTCGGGGCCACGCCGGAGATGGTGTATGTGCCCGAGGCGGTGTGGGCGATTGAAGGCGGGTTTTGCGGGCGCTGGATCTGCACGGTCGGGCCGGGTGGGGCTGGCGGCAGGCTGCGCGGCTTTGATCTCGTCCTCCTGAAAGACGGCAAGATCGCCCATAACGAGGTCTACGTGCACCAGTTGCCGGGCTGAGGGTGCGCGCAGGGCCGCGGGGCATTTCCAGCCTGAGCGCGTTTCTGCATCGATCCGTCATCTGAGGACTATCCTATTCCATGCGCCAGGATGACGGGGCCGGTGGTTGCCGCGGTCCTGTCCCGCGCAATCCGCTTATATTCCGGCGAGGCTGCCCAGGCGCGGAAGCGCGCTTCATCCGGAAAGGAAAGAAGGATCACCTTGTCATAAGGCCAGTCACCTTCTTCGCGTGCGGGGGCTTCGTCAGCGGCGAGGAGGCGGCCACCATGGGCGGCCAGTACCGGCATAAACCTCTCCACATAGCGCTGATAACGGGGGCGATCCTCAATCTTCAACTGGGCGATCACATAGACGGGCATGGCGTGGCTCCTTACTCTGGCCCTACGGCATCTCTGCGCCATAAAAGGCTTCGCCGCGCACCTGTTTCCCCTCCTCAAATACCATGAGTTCAGCCGCGCGCACCTGCCGGGCGCTGGCGCGGGAGTGGTAGTGAACGAGCAGGCTTTGCGTTTCCGGATCAACCTGCAGGGACAGCGGCGTGAAGTGCAGGCCCCCGGCCCGTTTGAGCGCGCCCTGCCAATAGGCCTTCAGCGCCGCTTTGCCCTGGATGACCGGATTGCCGGTGACTGCGGCAGCGACGGGGCTGATGAACACACCATCCTCCGCCCACGGCGCAATCACGGCGTCCATATCATGCGCGTTCCAGTCCCTGATCCAGGCTTCGGCATGGGCGATGAGATCGGCGCGGGAGAGTGTCGTCATGGAAACGCATTTCCTGTCTGTTGGTGCGCAGACCTTCGCCCGCCGCCGCAGATGCTGGCGAGTGAAGAAATCTCAAGCCTTGTTGAGGGCAAGGGGCAGGAAAGCTCAGCTCACGCGCGATGCAGGATTTTTCAGTTTTCACGGGCAGGCAGCCGGGAGAGGCAGAGGCCACCCGTTTCCAGCCAGAAGGCGCAAGACCAATGACCGACGATACCCTTCCGCTTCCTGCCGCCGCCCAGCAGCGCGTGCGCGAGAGCTTTGCCCGGCAGGGGCTGATGGCGCATCTGGGCGCAGAGATGACACAGGTGTCGCGCGGGAGGGTGGTGATCGTGCTGCCCTTCCGCGAGGAGCTGACCCAGCAGCACGGCTTTTTCCATGCCGGGGGCACTTCGGCGATCGCCGATTCTGCGGGCGGCTATGCCGGCTTCACCCTCTTCCCGGAGGGCAGCTCAGTGTTGACCGTGGAGTTCAAGATCAACCTCATCGCCCCGGCGGAGGGCGACCGGCTGGAGGCGGTGGGCACCGTCATCAAATCCGGGCGGACGCTGACCGTGTGCACACTGGAAGTCTTCGCCTGCAAGGGCGCGGGCCGCACGCTGGTGGCAGTGGGCCAGCAGACCCTGATCTGCCTGGAAGGGAAACCGGACCGCTGAAGCGAGGGCTTGATCTGAAACCGGTTCCGGCTCAAATACGCCTCGCGCGCGGGTGTAGCTCAATGGTAGAGCAGCAGCTTCCCAAGCTGACGACGAGGGTTCGATTCCCTTCACCCGCTCCAGTCCCCTCCACAAATCTGGCCTTTCCCGCCTCAGAACCTCGCCCGCAGCGTGATGCCATAGGTGCGCGGGTCAGCCGGCTGGCCGACATAGAGGCCGGAATTGCCAGGCTGAGCCGCCAGCAGTTCGAAATAATCCTCGTCCAGCAGGTTGCGGCCCCAGAGATAAACATCCCAGCCATTGGCGGCGCGGAAGCCGAGACGCCCGGCGAGCGTGGTATAGCCATCGACGGTGAGATAGCGGGACTCCGTCGGGCTGGAGGAGAAGTCCGAGCGGAAGAAGGCATCGAGCGCGGCGAAGTAATTGCCCTCGCGGCCCAGCAAGGCGCTCTCCCCGGAGGTGTATTCCCCGCCGACCGAACCCGACCATTCAGAGATACCCGGCAGCCGCGTGCCTGAAATATCGACGACCTGCGGGCCGCCGGTATCCTCCAGCGCAGGAGGCGCATCTGGGAAGGCTACATATTTTCCCTCCGTCCAGGCGAGCGCGGCATAGGTAACGAAATTGTCCGCCCACTGTGCGCGGCCATCGAATTCAACGCCCCGCACCCGAACCTTTTCGGCATTGGCGAGATATCCCCGCAGAACCCCGATCTGGGCGTTGACGACGCCGACCTGATAATCCCGGATCTCGGTTTCATAGGCGGTGAGGTTTGCGGTAAAGCCATCCCGGGGTTCGGATTTCAGGCCCACTTCAATATGGCGCACATCTTCGGGTTTAACCGTCGCCAGCTCAATGGCCGGATTGCCGGCCGCATCATTGGGAATGCCGCTGAGGTTGAGGCCAACAGGTTTGAACGCAGTCGCATAGGTCGCATAAAGGTTGAGCGCCGGGCCGACTTTATATGCGGCCGTGATCTGGCCCGAGACATTGGTATCATCAGCATCCGCCGAATAGGTCAGCGGCGCCAGCACGGAGCGCTGCAGGGCAATCAGCGCCGGATTGGTCGTCTGGAGGCCACCATAGACCTGCGCGTCATAGTCGACACTCTTTTTGTCATAGTTGAGGCGAAGGCCAGGCAGCAGGCGAAGCCTGTCGGTCACCCGCCATTCTAGCTGGCCGAAGAGGGCGGCGCTGGTATTCTTAGACTGAATGTCCGATCTCTGACCATATCCGTCGAGCAGGCCGGGCGTATCCCACCCCGCTGATGATGGGTTGAGCAGCCAGCGCGCCGCCGCGCTGCCCTGCTCCTGGTTTCCTGTGGAGTCGATCTCCTGGGCAAAATAGAAAGCGCCGGCAACGAAGCCGAGACGCTCGCTGAGGTCGCCGGCATAGCGCAACTCCTGTGTCCATTGGGTTTGCTCGGAGGGATTGGCCGAAACGGTGGTGATCGGCAGGCCGAGGAAGTCCCGGTCATTCGAAGGCCCCCAGTTCCAGAGACGCCAGGCGGTGATGGAGGTGAGCGTGCCAGGGCCAATATCCCAGTTCGCGGTGAGCGATATGCCCCCGATATCCTGGTTGGACTGATGGTAGGTGTCGGCGTCCGTCAGCCGGTCAAACGCGTTGAAGCTGGGCGGGGCGTAGCCGAAATAGTCCGCCAGCGCCTGATACTGACGATTGGCCGGGCGCAGCGTCGGCGCAACGCCCACCGGAACCAGCGCATAGCCATTCGGGCGCTGGCGGGTATGGTCGCCCGCCAGGATGATTTCTAGGCTGTCGGTAACATTGAACAGCAGCTGGCCGCGCACGCCCAGATTATTCAGATCGTTGATATAGTCGTTATCGCGCACGTTATAGAGCGTGCCGTCACGCTGCGTTCCCGAGAAGGAAATCCGCCCGGCGATCTTGTCCGTGATCGGACCGGATATCGCGCCCTTGGCCTGTGTATAACCAAGATTTCCGTAAGTCAGCTCCACTTCCGTTTCCGGTGTGGAGGAGGGCTTTTTCGTGGTGATGTTGATGGCGCCGGCGGTGGTGTTCTTCCCGAAAAGGGTGCCCTGCGGGCCGCGCAACACTTCAATCTGGGACACGTCGATGAAGTCCAGCGTCGTGGAGGCGGGCCGGGCGTAGAAAACACCGTCCACATACATGCCCACACCGGCATCAAGCCCGTCATTTGTCAGGCCATAGGGCGCCCCGACGCCGCGGATATTGATCGAGGTGTTGCGCGGATTGGTCGAATAGAATTGCAGCGTCGGCACAATTTCCCGCAGGCGTCCCACATTGAATGCACCGCTCTCGGCGATGAAATCTTCCGTCAGCACCGAGACGGGGATCGGCACATCCTGAAGGTCTTCGCTGACGCGCCGGGCCGTAACGGTGATGGTTTCGCGGCGAAGTTCGGGGTCAGCCGGCCCGGCTTCGGCAGGGGCAATTTCCTGCGCGACGGCGGTGGGGGCAAGCGCTGCCACAGCAACGGCGAGGATGAGGCGGGGTTTCAGGGCCATGTTCGGTCTCCAATCGTGCGGAAAAGGGCGTTGGCGTCACCGGCCATTTGGGCGAACAATCATAACCCTATCAACCCTACCAAATTAATAGACTATACAGGTGGCCTAAACGTTGCCTCTTGTGGCCCGCGCGCCTAAAGAGGCCCGGACAGGACGGCGGATGATGATTTCTCAAAAGGCCAAATACGCGCTCCGGGCGCTGCTCGCATTGGCGGAAGCCGAAGAAGGCGCCCCGGTTTTCATCGCTGACATTGCCGAAAGCCAGGCAATTCCGCGTAAGTTCCTGGAGCAGATCCTGCTTGAATTGAAGCATAGCGGCATCGTGGTCAGCCGCCGCGGCAAGACGGGCGGCTATCTGCTGCTGCGCCGGCCCGAAGCGATCACGTTCGGCGAAGTGTTGCGCATTGTGGAAGGGCCCCTGGCGCCGTTGCCGTGTCTTTCCAAGATGGCCTACCGGCGCTGCGATGACTGTACCGATGAGAAGGCCTGCCGTATCCGGCGCGTGTTCGCGGACGTGGCCGAGGCAACCCGGAAGGTGCTCGACAGCACCACGATTGCCGACGCCATCGCTTCGGACAAGACAGGCCAGGTGCGCCAGTCCATCGCCGGGTGAGCGCTCGAGATGGTCGTATTGTACTGTTATAAAAGAAATTTTCTGTTTTCTGGGCTCTTTGCCTGGGGCTGGGGCAGGCCATGGGCATCCGCTCTGGGGTGCAGGCTGGCTTAATCTGCTGCCTCAGCGTAAAAGGCGCGCCATGAACGGATTTCTTCTTGTTGCCCTCGGCGGCGCCATCGGCGCGAGCCTGCGCCATGGCGTGGGAATGGTGGCTGTGCGCCATCTGCCGCTCGGCTGGCCGTGGGGCACGGCATTTGTGAACATCCTCGGCAGCCTGGCGATGGGCCTGCTGGCCGGATGGCTCGCCCTGAAGGCAGAAGGCATCGGGCAGGAAACCCGTCTCTTCCTCGCCACCGGCGTGCTCGGTGGCTTCACGACATTCTCCGCATTTTCACTCGAGATCGCCAACATGCTGCGCTCAGGCGATGCGCTGAAAGCCGGGCTTTACGCCATGCTTTCCGTTTTGCTCGGCGTGTCGGCCCTCTTTATCGGCCTCTGGATGGCCCGCAGGATATTCGCATGAGCGGACAGATTATTACCGAAACCGTGTCGGAAAAGGAAACCGGCGCGCGCCTCGATCGCTGGCTGAAGCGCCGCATGAACGTGACGCAGGGCCAGGTGGAGAAATTGCTCCGTACCGGGCAGATCCGCGTCAATGGCGGCCGGGCAAAGGCAAACACCCGCCTTGAGACGGCTGACGAAGTCCGCTTCCCGATCTTTGCCTCCGAAGATGCCGGCGCCCGCAAGGCGGCAACTGCGCGCAGGATTTCCGAAGAAGACCGCGAATTCCTCCGCTCCATCATCATCTATGAGGATGATGACATGCTGGCGATCAACAAGCCGGCCGGGCTTGCCGTTCAGGGTGGTTCAGGCCAGGGGCGCCATGTCGACGGCCTGCTCGCGGGCATGGAAGAAGACGGCCACCGGCCCGTGCTGGTCCACCGGCTCGACAAGGATACCTCCGGCGTCCTGCTGCTGGCCAAGCACCCCGCGGCGGCCGCCCGGCTCACCGAACTCTTCCGTGGGCGGGAGATGGACAAGGTCTATTGGGCCGTGACCGTGGGCGTGCCCAGCCCCCAGGCCGGCCAGATCCGCTGCTGGATGGTCAAAGGCGTGCCCGACATCAACGAGCCGTCAGGCTATCGCCCGGTTGACCCCTACGCCACGCGCCGCCGCGATGGTGACCGTGAACGGATGATCCGCTCCGCGCAGGGCGTTGAGGGCGCCAAGCATTCGATTACCGATTATGCTGTCGTTTCCACGGCAGGCCCCAAGGCCGCCTGGGTGGCGCTGCGCCCGGAAACAGGCCGGATGCACCAGCTGCGCTTCCATATGCTGGAAATGAACACGTCCATTCTGGGCGATCATAAATACAAGTCTCGCCGCGAAGTGCCTCACGGCCTCGCCGAAGGCCTGCACCTGCACGCCCGCGCGCTGATCATCCCGCGCGAGCATGGCAAGCCGATCAAGATCATCGCGCCGCTGCCCCCGCACATGAAAGAGACCTTCGAAACGCTCGGTTTCCTGGAACAGGAAGCCGGCAAGGATCCGCTCGCCCCCTTTATCTGATATGCTCCTGACACTGCGTTTCTGGATTAATTTGGCCATCGGCGCCGGGCTCAGCGGTTCGGTGTTCGTGATCTACATGTTCTTCTCGCGCGGCATGTGCCGGGCGGCGCTGGAGTTTGCCCCGGCCTGCACGCTGGAAAGCCGCTGGCAGGCCTTTCTGCTGAATTGGGAATCGGCGCTGTTTTTCCTTCCCATTGCGCTCTGCATCGGTGCGATCGTGGGCATGCGGGTGGCAGGGCGAAAAAGCCGGGAGAAGAAGACGTGAAGCTGACAGAACTTCGTCTTGCCATATGGGACGTGGACGGAACGCTGGTGGACAGCCGCGATGTGATCCAGGCCTGTATGGAAACCGCCTTCCGAGGCGCGGGCCTTCCGCCGCCGGACTATGACGCCACCCGCCGCATTGTCGGCCTCAGCCTTACCGAAGCCCTCTCAACGCTCGCCCCGCCCGATATCGGGTTAGACCGGCTGGCGGCGCTGGTGGAGGCTTACAAACAGTCCTTCGTCATCCATCGCACCACGCCCGGCCATCACGAGCCGCTCTATGCCGGCGCGCTGGAGCTTCTGGACCAGTTGAAATCCGAAGGCTGGCTGATGGCAGTGGCCACCGGCAAATCCCATCGCGGGGTGGAGGCGCTGTTCGAGAAACACAAGCTGCGCCATTTCTTCGATACTGTCTGGTGCGCCGATGATGGCCCCGGCAAGCCGCATCCCTTCATGGTGGAGCAGGCCATGGGCGCGCTCGGCTGCGCCCCGCAGGAAAGCCTGATGATCGGCGACGCCATCCACGACATGGCCATGGGCAAGGCGGCCGGCGTGCGTGCCCTGGGGGTCAGCTGGGGCTTCGGCAAGGCAGAGGAACTCGCCGCCGCCGGGGCCGACGAGGTCCATCATGAATTCATGACCCTGACCGAAAGCCTCAGAACCTTCGCTTTCGCCTGAGACGGCGAGAATCAGTCGAGGCTGGCGGAAGCGGCAGGGTGTGCCCCCCCCCGGTGACGCCGCTTCCAGTCCAAGCGCAGGCGGTCGCCCGCCGTGCTGCGGGAACGACAGATCCGGCCTTGGAACTCCCATTTCATCCGCGCCCGCCCGGCATGATTTTTACAGATTGTTAGGAACATTTGGCGCAATCGGCGCGTTAAGCGGGAAATGTTCTCCCAAGAGTGTGCCGTGCTGGGCCAAGCGCAATCGATAGAACCATGAAAACCCTTATGATAGAGCTGGGAATTGCCGGGGCGGCGCTGTTCGCCCTCGGCGCGTTTGTGGCAACCCGGCCCCAGACAGCCGAAGCCGTCCAGGCCTCCACGCTGACACAGTTTACCAAGTCCGATTTCGCCGCGTTCGACCGCAACTTCGAGCTGGACGGGGCCACATGCAAAGTGGGCCTGAGGCGCGACCGGCTCTGTTTCGGGCGCTCCCCGGTCGAGGATATCTTGGCGCCGGGCATGGCCCTGCCGCCGGAAGTGCCGATGGTGGGGGCTGAATTCCGCGTGATCGTGGTCACCGAGCTGAAAGCGGAAAGCCTGCGCACCATCCGCTTTGGCCGGTCGCTGGCGCTGGTCGACCCCGCCACCCGGCATGTGCAGGATGTGATGTCCCTCTCTGCGCCCACCTTCGAAAAGGCCCGCCCCGCCGCGGTCTATCCCACCGCTCCCTAGCGCCGGGCTTGGAACCGGCCGCTGATCGTCGTAAGGGCAGGGCATGACCGGCACACCTTCTTCCTCTGATCGCCCCAAACGCTTTTACAAGGACGTCACCGTCGAGCCCGCAGAGGGCGGCGGCTGGCAGATCCTGCTGGATGGCCGCAGCATCAAGACGCCCGGCCGCGCCCTGCTGCGCCTGCCCACCGAAGCGCTGGCCGAGGAACTCGCGGAGGAATGGGCCGAGCAGAAGACCTATATCGACCTCTTGCACATGCACCTCACCCGGCTGGCCAATGTCGCCATCGACCGCGTGCCGGAGCTGCGCGAGGAAATGGCCGAAGAAGTTGTACGCTATTGCGAGACCGATCTGCTTTGCCACATGGCTGAGGAGCCCTTCGAACTCGCCGCCCTGCAGGAAGCCCGCTGGTCGCCGGTGCGCGACTGGGCAGCGGAAAATCTCGGCGTCATCCTGATGACCACCGAGGGCATCATCGCCGCGCCCCAGCCCGGCGCCTCGCTGCAGGCAGCGCGGGACTATGCCCTCAGCCTCGATGATTTCCGGCTGACGGCGCTCGTCTATGGCTGCGGTCTCTATGGCTCGGCGCTGCTGGCGATGGCGCTGACAGAGGGCGCGCTGACCGCCGAGTCCGCCTTCCATCTCTCCCGCATCGATGAAGAATGGCAGATGCAGCGCTGGGGCGAGGACGAAGAAGCCCGCACCGCCGCCAATGCCAAGGAAATCGAATCCGACGCCCTCGGCCGCTGGCTGGAGAGCCTGCGGGACTGATTGTTTCGAAATGAAAACAATATTGACTTTTGCGAGAACTAGTGCGCAATCCTAAGTAGGATTGTGTGGGGGGGTCAATATGTTTCGCCTACTGACAGTTTTTGTTGTACTTTTCCTATCAGCCTGTTCGGCGGGCAATCTCACGGCAATACATAAACGAACGGAAATGGCCCCGAAGGCCGGCAAGGCGCAGGGCGTTTTCATAGATGCAGAGCAGCGGGCTGTTCTATCGGTCCAGCGCCCGGCCAGATACGAATGGCGGCTCGACCCCTCCGGCACGTATCAATGGGTCAAGGTTGAAGACCCCCGACAAATCACTTGCGCAGAGCCCTCGCCGGATGCGCTGTCCGCAATTGCCGCCCAGGCGGGTGCCAGTGTCTCCGAAGTATCCACTGCTCTTTCCGCTCAAGGCGGCATCTCGGAAACGGCGGCAAGCATCGGACTGCGTACACAGACGATACAGATTCTGCGGGATGGATATTACCGGCTTTGCGAAGCCCAGATGAATGGCCTTCCGGATGTGCAGTACGCCATGATGCTGCGTCGCTTCCAGACGCAGATGATCGCGCTCTTGGCCATTGAGCAGCTTACTGGGGCGGTTAAGGGATCAGACGCCGTTGTCTCCGCAGCGGCGGGCAGCGCTCTTAATATGAAGGAGGTCTATTCCCAGAGGGCGGCGCTGGCATCGGCCGAAGTGGGACAACTTGAATTGGACATCGCCGCGGAAGAAAAGAAAGTTCAATTGCTGAAGGAAGCCAACACCAAGTGCCAGGCTGACGCCGCCAAACAATCTGCTGGTTGCAGCGTGGCTGATGGGGTGGCGCGAGGATTGGAAATTGCGGAAATCGAAGCCACAGTAGAAAACCTCAAACGCCGTAAAGTCCATGCTCAGGCGATGAAGGAGTCCAGCACCGCCATGGCCGCCGCCGCTGTCCCGGCGTCGGATGCCAGAGGCGGTGGTTTTGTTGTCTCCCCCTTGCCGCCTGCTGCTGCTCCCCGATCGGTTGCTGACGCGGTGACCGAGATAGCACTCGCGATGATCGAGCAGGATTATGGCACACAGATGTGCCTGGAATATCTCCGGGAAGGCAACCTGTCGGGCGAGGACGTTGAAACGGCCTGCAAGGGGGTAGTGGCTGGATATGCCCAGCAGTTTACCGACCGTGCCACCAGCCGTGCCAACGCCGAAAAACGCCTCGACGAAATCTGGGCGGCAGTCCTCAAAGACGGAAAGATCGATGCCACGGAAGTCGAGATGATCAAGATGCTTTCCTCGGCGGTTTCTCCCGGCGCCACGCCAACACGCACCAATCAGGGCCCGTGGGCCGGATTGTTCGGTGGCCCGCCGCAAATTTCGACCGCGATGCGGCACGAAACTGATCGCGGGGTGCTTGCCAAGCTGCTGGAAAGCCTAAGAGGTGAGCGGGAAACACCAGAATAGAGAGCAGGGTCGTCATCGGTAGCCCTTCGCTTCCTGACAGCCAGATGAACCGGGGTGAAACCGGGAATGAACGCGCGCTTCAGGGCCGGTTTGGCGGGGGTGTGGTTTTCTGTTCCCATGATGAAGCCCATCAGAACTCTTGGAGCCGCCGTCGTTGCGCTTGCTGCGCCGGCGCTCTTCGCCCTCCCGGCAGCCGCAGACGGCCCGCGCGGGACAATTGCAAAGGTCGAGACGCCGCTGCTCGGCGCGCAGGTGACCCTCAGCGCAGGCGTTGGCCACCGCGATGATTTCCGCGGCCCGCGCTATAATGGCCGCAACGAATGGGGCCAGACGGACCGGCAGGTGGCTGACCTCCGCCGAGATGCCATTCAGGCCTGCCGCTCGGCGATCCGCACGGAAGGCCGCCGCGCCGGTTTCCGCGAGGTCGACTTCGACAAGGATCAGTGGGCCCGCCAGCTCGGCCCCCGCAATTTCTTCGTCACTTTCCAGGAGGTCGAGTTTGAAACCGGCCGGCGCGATATCGAGGCGCGGGTCGATTGTGAGGTGCGCAACGGCCGTGTGACCACGGTTTCGGGCATCCCCCACAACCGCGATTACCGCAAGGGACCGCCTCCCGGGCGCCGCTGGTAACGCAACGTAACCCTTAATCGCCGCAAAGCGCCCCAGGCCTGGAGCCCTGGGGCGCATAGCTTTGTTGACCCTGCGCGAGCTTGCCAAGCCTCACGGAGTGGCTATTCAGTCACGCGGAAGCATCAAAAATCGGACGGATTGAAGGAGCAGCGCGGCATGCAGGATCTCATCGAGGCTCTCGAGCAGAAACGGGCAGACGCCCGCATCGGCGGCGGCCAGGCCCGCATCGACAGCCAGCATGCCAAAGGCAAGCTGACCGCGCGCGAGCGCATCCATGTCCTCCTCGATGAGGGCAGCTTTGAAGAATACGACATGTTCGTTGAGCATCGCTGCGCCGATTTCGGCATGGAAGAGCAGAAGATTCCCGGCGATGGCGTCGTCACCGGCCATGGCACGATCAATGGCCGCCTCGTCTATGTCTTCTCCAAGGACTTCACCGTCTTCGGCGGCTCGCTCTCCCGCGCCCATGCCGAAAAGATCGTCAAGGTGCAGCAGATGGGCGTCAAGAATGGCGCGCCGGTGATCGGCATCTTCGATGCGGGCGGCGCGCGTATTCAGGAAGGCGTTGATTCGCTGGCCGGCTATGCCGACATCTTCATGGAGAACGTCCTCTCCTCCGGCGTCATTCCGCAGATTTCCGTCATCATGGGCCCGTGCGCCGGGGGCGACGTTTATTCGCCCGCGCTGACTGACTTCATCTTCATGGTGAAGGACACCTCCTACATGTATGTGACGGGTCCGGACGTTGTGAAGACAGTCACCAATGAGGAAGTCACCCACGAGACCCTTGGTGGCGCCTCCGTTCATGCCAAGAAATCCGGCGTGGTCGATGGCGCGTTCGAGAACGACATCGAGGCGCTGGTCCAGATCCGCCGCCTGATCGATTATCTGCCTGCCTCAAACCGCGACAAGCCGCCAGTCCGCCCGGTGCATGACAGCTTCGACCGGCAGGAAATGAGCCTCGACACGCTCGTGCCGCCCAATCCGAACACGCCCTATGACATGAAAGAGCTGATCACCAAGGTGGTCGACGAGGGCGACTTCTTCGAGATCAGCCCCCAGTTTGGCGGCAACATCATCTGCGGCTTTGGCCGCATCGAAGGCTCGACCGTCGGCGTGGTGGCCAACCAGCCGATGACGCTTGCCGGCGTTCTGGACATTGACGCTTCCCGCAAGGCCGCCCGCTTTGTGCGCTTCTGCGACTGTTTTAACATTCCGCTGGTGACGTTCGTGGACGTACCGGGCTTCATGCCGGGCACCAAGCAGGAATATGGCGGCCTCATCAAGCACGGCGCGAAGCTCTTGTTTGCCTATGCCGAAGCCACCGTGCCGAAGGTCACCGTCATTACACGGAAAGCCTATGGCGGCGCCTATGACGTGATGAGCTCCAAACACCTGCGCGGCGACGTGAACTATGCCTGGCCGACGGCCGAAATCGCCGTGATGGGCGCCAAGGGCGCCGTCGAGATCATCTTCCGCAAGGAAGCCGGCGACCCGGAAAAGCTCGCCGCCCGCACCAAGGAATACGAAACCAACTTCGCCAACCCCTATGTGGCCGCGAAGCGGGGCTATATCGACGACATCATCATGCCCCACAACACCCGCAAGCGCGTGGCCAACTCCCTCCGCACGCTGAAGAACAAGTCACTGACCAATCCGTGGAAGAAGCACGATAACATTCCGCTATAGGGCGGGAGTCTGATCGGTGTTGCGCAGGCAGCTCCTTTGTCTCGCAATAGCGGTCATGGGCTGACCTGCTGCGCGCGGACAGAAGCCGAGATTTCCCAGGAAGCTGACACGTTCAAGCCATTGATTGCTGAGGCGGTCATCCAGTTCTATGGCCCATCGTGTGGGCGAGCAGGATTGCTGCCTCTTGAAGAAGCCGCTCGGTTTTCAGAAGAAGAGGAAGCAGTTTGGTCTGGCCAAATTGCTGATTTGAATGGGGACCAAATCGCGCGTCTCGCTATCAAATGCGCTGAAGAGCATAGCGCTACAGAAGAGGGCTATAACCGCAACCTGCTATACTTGCTGGTCAAGAGTGCAGACAAGGGAAGCGCTTTGGGGCTGAACGAACTTGGAGCCGCCCAGATGTATTGTTATCAGGGCGTGAAGCGCGATATTCCGTCAGCGGCCAAATGGCTTGAGGCTGCAGTGGCCAAGCATGATACCCAAGCGATGCAATCGCTGGGATTTTTGCACGTCAACGGACTGCTCGGTGGGGAATCCTCCTTCGAGTATGGCAAATCGCTTCTGCTCAGATGCTCCATTGTCGGCAACCAGGACTGCAAGACCCAATACGAGTTCCTGGGTAATTCGCCGTAGACACTCGGTAATGGGCGGAACCCACCATCCGACGCCCGATGCGTAGGCGACGGCTTTATGGTGGGTTTCGCTTCGCTCTACCCACCTTACGGGTTGCCCACACCTTCCCACCCCCGCCCCGATATGCCACCAATGCCTCCAAACAGGCCGCGCCCGTCTGGTGCAGCGGCGGCAGAGAGGAAGTTTCAGATGATGAACCGGTTTGCGGGCACGGCGCTGGCGGCGCTGTTTGTGGTGGGCGCGTGCGCGCATGAGGCAAAGGCCCCGGCCCCGGCCATCGCAGAGGCGGCGCCCGTCCCGGTGACGGAGACCTTCTCCGTCCGCCTGTTTGGCCAGACCCTCGGCCAACTCGTCGCCATCACCGAAGGCAACACCATCAAGGTCGACTACGAATTCCGCAACAATGGCCGGGGCCCCACGCTGGCCGAGACGATCACGCTCAGCGAAGACGGCCTCCCCATCGGCTGGACCATCGACGGGGCAACCACCTTCGGCAACGAAATCCACGAAACCTTCGCGCTGACAGATGGCGTTGCCAGCTGGACCGACACGACCGGGTCTGCCACCGCCGCGCAGACAGAACCGGCCATCTACATTCCGCAGAACGCTTCGCCCTACACCCTCGCCATCTATGCCAAGGCGCTGCTGGCCGATGACGACAGGACATTGCCGGCCTGGCCGGCGGGCACCCTGTCGATGAGCCCGCAGGGCACGCTGCAGATCGAGGGCGAAGGCGGCCCGGTGCCAGCCACCGCCTATGCCCTCGTCGGCGATGATGTGGACCCCACCTATTTCCTCACGGATGAAAAGGGCGGGCTGTTCGCGCTGATCTCGCCGCGATTTGTGGTCGTGCGGCAGGGTTATGAAGAGGCTGATGATCAGCTTAAGGAGCTTGCCACGCGCCTTTCGACCCGGCGGCTGGAGACCATCCAGGCCGAAACGGCGCACAAATTCGATGCGCCGCTGGCGATTACCAATGTCCGCGTCTTTGATCCTGTGGCCAAGGCGATGTCTGCGCCGTCCACGGTATTTGTCGAAGATGGCGTCATCGCATCGGTCACAGTGGGGGCTGCTGATACGTCCGGCGCGTTTGTGGTGGATGGACAGGGCGGCTCGCTCATCCCGGGCCTCGCTGAAATGCACGGCCATATGGGCCAGGACGGCGCGCTGAAGAATATCGCCGCCGGCGTCACGCTGGTGCGCGACATGGGCAATGACAACCCGGTGCTCAGTGAGCTGATTGCCAAGATCGAGGCGGGCACGCTCGCCGGGCCGCGCGTCGTCCGCTCCGGTTTCATCGAGGGCAAGAGCCCCTTCAACTCGAACAATGGTATCCTCGTCACCAGCGAGGAAGAAGCCCTCGCCGCCGTCGACTGGTATGCCGATGCAGGCGATTTCTGGCAGATCAAGATCTACAATTCGATGAACCCTGCCTGGGTGCCCGCCGTTGTGGCGCGTGCCAAGGAACGCGGCCTGCGCGTAAGCGGCCATGTGCCCGCCTTCACCAATGCCGATGCCATGCTGGAAGCAGGCTATGACGAGATGACCCATATCAACCAGCTGATGCTGGGTTGGGTGCTCGCGCCGGAGGAAGACACCCGGACCCTGCTGCGCCTCACCGCGCTGCAGCGCCTGCCGAAGGTGGACCTCGACGGCCCGGCCGCCTCCCGCACGCTGGACCTGATGGCCGAGAACGGCGTCGCGATTGATCCGACCTATGCCATCCATGAGGCGCTGCTGCTCTCCCGCAATGGCGAGGTGCAGGCCGGCATGGCCGACTATGTGGACCATATGCCCATCGCCGTGCAGCGCGCGGCAAGGGCGGCCTGGTCCGCCATCGGCAGCCCGGAGGAAGACGCGGCCTATCGCGGCGCGTTCGACCAGATCACCGGCACCATCCAGCGGATGAAGGATCGCGGCGTATTCATCGTCTTCGGCACGGACCTCGGCGGCGCCCTGACGCTGCACCGGGAGCTGGAACTCTACCAGAATGTCGGCTTCACCCCGGCGGAAATCCTTGCCCGCGCCACGCTGGAAGCAGCTGACTATATGGGCCTCGGCGCACAGCTTGGCTCCATCGAGCCGGGCAAGCAGGCAGACTTCTTCCTCGTGCCCGGCAATCCGGTGGAAGACCTGAAGGCAATCAAGACCATCCGCCTCGTTTCGAAAGGCGACACGGTCTATTTCCCCAGCGAGATCTATCCCTATTTCGGCATCCGGCCCTTCACTGAAATTCCTGCAGTGACGGCGCCCGCATCGCGCGATTAGGCTGGCGGCAATCATGGAAAATCGCGGACCCTGAAGATGGGCCGCAAGCGGGAGGAGGCGCGGCGATGGCCGAAGATGCATGGCGGATGTATTTTGCGGAGATGGGCGGCCTGCCTGCCTCCATCGTGTTCAATGACGGCATTGCCAAACGCCTCGGCGATCTGCCGCTGACCCATGCGATGAAAATCCGCATCCCGCTGAAATCGCCGCGCGGGGACGGCATGACGACCCGCGAGGAATCCGGGCCCGTCAACCAGCTTGATGAAACCTTCGACAAGATCATCACCGAACATGGCGGGGAATATCTTGGACGGGTGACCAATAATGGCTCACGCTGGGTTCTGGCGCTGATCCCGGCAGGCCCGCGTGAGCTGGAAGCGGCGCTGAACGCGGCCGCCGCCGCGGCAGGTTACGCGCCGGAAATCCATGTCGAGGCGGACCCGGAGAAGTCCGTCTACTGGCAGGATCTTTACCCCACCGAGGATGACCGCCAGGTGATGGTGGACATGGAGGTGCAGGGCGCGCTGCAGCAGCAGGGCGATGATCCGGCCAAGCCGCGCGAAATCGGCCACTGGGTCTATTTCCAGGAAGAGACGGCCGCGCAGGGATTCGCGCAATGGGCCCGCGACACCGGTTACCGTGTTGATTCGATTGCGCCCGCGCCGGAAGCCGGCCCGCTCTGGCTCGTCCGGATGACCCATCGCGGCACTTTGCAGCTCAACGACATATCTGGTCATTCTTTGACCATCGCCCGGCGCGCGCGGGAGGGCGGCGGCCAGTATGACGGATGGGAATCTCCCGTCACTGTGTAGTAGGTACTACAGGATCGCCGATCTCCATCCATAACGGGTGCTGGTGCATGTTTGTACCCGGAATAGTGGCGCCTGATTACAAATTATGCCGGGACGGACAATTGTTCGCCAAAATATTGCGTCGAAGAGGTAACTCTAGCATTTCATCCCATACATGCTTCCGGTATGTAACCGCCGATGAATTTGGGTCGGAATCAGAAACAGCCTTCGCGGGGCAACCTCCTCGACCAGATCGGGGACAAAAAGCGCGTTCTGCGTTTCTGGCAGACGGCAACGATTGGCAATTCGGAAGATCGCCTGGAATACATGCAGTTCGGGGGCGATCATCTGCGTCCGCTGGTCTTCCTCACCTCGATCGAATACCCGACCAGCCCGCCCTGGGGCTTCTGTATTGACGCGGCCAATTCCGGGTTCGGGGTCTTCAGTATCCGCCGTCCGGGCTTCGGCGCGTCAGACCCCGTCGCCAGCATCGATCAGCAGGCGGCCATTATTGAGGCCTTCTTTGAAGAAGCCGGCCTTGAGAACATCGTTCTCGTGTCGGTCGGCTCGGCCAACCCCGTGGGCGCGCGCCTGGCACTGAAATCCCGCCGGGTAACGTTCAGCGTGTTCGCCAATTGCGTCTTCAACCGGGATGTCATGGGCGAATTCCGGCCGGCCTGGTTTGGCCGCCTCCTGTCGCAGACAACTGAAAGCCGGGCAGGCGCGCGCATCTCGTTGGGCGCCATCCGGCAGGCGGGCAAACAGTTCGGCAGCCAGTGGTTTTATCAGACCTGCTTCCAGAAAAGCCCCGGCGATGTCGCCTATGTGAAAACCTATCCGCGTGAGATGGCCGAAGCCTGGGAAATCGCCAGCGCCATCACCCCGGAAACCTGGCAACAGGAACTGCAGCCCTCCTTGAGCGGTGATCCCTTCCTGCGGGATGGCCTGTTTTCCGCCGTGCCGGCACTGGCCATCTCCGGCATGGAAACGACCGACAGCTGGAAGCGGGGCTTTGAAAGCGAGGCAGCGCGCCTCGGCGTTCCGGTCTCGTATCTGACCAGCGGAGACATCCTGGTGCCGTATCAGTCGGGCACGGAGCTTCTGACGCTTCTCAAGGCGAAGGTTGCCGCCTGAAGGCAGTTTGGCCACAAGTGTTAGCAGGATATTAGCGCCGCCCTGTGGCGCGCCGGACACAGCTGTTTGAGCTTGCGCCTCTAAGGCCTTGAGAACATGGCAAGTGAGGCCCGCAGAATTTGTCCGTTAACAAACATTACGTTTTGGCGAGGTGGGCGCAGGATTAGAACCTTGTTAAGCCTCCGGCCAGACCCTCATCGCGGGCTGAATAACTGAAACTTTCGCAGGCGAGAGGTTCGCGATGAACAGGAAAACTGTGCGCTGGGGCACGGATACGGGCTTCGAGAAAAAGGTGAAAACCTTCGAGGATCATAACGAACTTTCCGCTCACGGATTGAGAGGAAAGCGGTCGAAGGGCGATCTTGGCTTGAGCCGCGGCATCACCCGCAAGGAAGCGCGCCGTGACGCGGCCGACGCCATTCCCGTTTCCGAGGCGATCACGCAGGATCAATGGAGCGAGCGCGAGCAGCTGATTGCCGAGCGCGCCGAAGAGGTGCGCCGGGGCTTGACCACATGGATGTCCTCCACCGCCGCCAGTGTCCGCAACTATATTCAGGATCAGACGCCTTCGGACATTCATCCCGATCAGCTGCGCGAAGCAATCAAGGCTGAGGAGCATGAATTCCGCCACTATGAGGTGGACGATACGGAAGACGCAAAATCCAGCCATTCTGCCGCGATCATTGAGCTGCAAAGCTTCCGCGAGCGCCATGGAGAGCAGATCGGCCAGCGCACGCCGGATATCAAGAAGAATGTGGAACAGGCCATCGCCATCCTGATGTTCGTGATGCTGGTGGAAGGCGCGTTCAATGCGCTGCTGTTCAAGGATGCCCAGTCTTCCGGGCTTCTCGGCGGGCTGATGATCGCGTTTGGCGTATCGGCCGTGAACGTGCTTTTCGGCGTCGTGGCGGGCTTCTTCGGGCTGCGCTATCTCAATCATCCGGCCCTGCCGGCAAAGATTTCCGGGGGCACAATTGCCGGCATCTGTATCCTGATCGGCATCTTCCTCAACTTCTTTGTGGCGCATTACCGGGACGCGGTGGAGCATGCCCTGGCCGCAGCGGAGGCCGCTGGCCGGCTGGCGGAATTCTCCATGTTTGAAATCCCGCCCGGCGCCGTCATGCGGGAGATGTTCCCGAACATCTTCAGTCTCGACAGTTTCGTGGCGCTGGCGCTGCTGATCCTTGGACTGACGGTCTTCTCCATTGCCGTTTATGAGGGGTATGACCGGATCTCCGACAAATATCCCGGCTATGGCCGCGTCTGGCGCAAGGAACGCAAGGCCTATGAGCGCCGCCAGCAGCTGCGGGAGGATTTGCGAAGTGACCTTTCCGATTATTTTTCCGCCAGCCGATTGTGGTTTGAAACCCAGCTTTCCCGCCATGCCCAGGCAAAGCGCGAGATCGAGAAGGCGATGAACGTGATCGAGGCGCGGCGGGATATTGCCGTAGCCGTCGCCGCAAAGGCGGCCGATCAGGAACGCGGCCTGAAGGTTGCCTACCGGCAGGCCCACCGGCGCCAGCGCAACCAGCTGCGTGACAAGCTGGGCGAGCAGGCCGCGTGCCCGGCCTATTTCGACGAAATCCTGACGCCGCAACTGCCGCCCTTCGATTTCAGCAAGGAGCGCGCGCAGGCCAACGCCGCCATCAAGACGATCGAGCAGAACATCATGGCGCTGAACCTGACGCGCGAATGGCTGGAGACGCATATCCAGCATGTGCAGCAGGGGTTGTCTTCAGTTGAGAAGAAGGTGGTTGAGGAGATTGCCAGGGTGCGCGACGCCAAGGGCGGCGACGCCAAGAAAGCCGGCTGAGGAGAGCGCCATGCCAAGACGCAAGGAAAGAGGCCCCTGGTTCTGGCGCGGCGCGATTGCGCTGATGCTGACCTCCGTGTTCGGACTGTTCGCGGCAGCGGCGATGAACCAGCCCCCGGCGACCGACAGCGAAACCAATTGCCGGATGGACCGGCAGGACCCCTCTCACACCATCGTTCTGGTCGACCAGTCTGATCCCTTCAACGCGACCGATCTTGCCTGGGTGCGCGCCCTGCTGGAGGACGAGGCGCGGGCGCTGCCGAAATATGGCCGCCTGACGCTGAGCGTGCCCAATGCGGCCTCTCCCTATGATCCGCTCACGGTCTGGTCGGGCTGTTCGCCGGGCAGCGCGGAAGGGGCCAATCCGATTTTCCAGAACCCGCGCATGATCGAGCAGGCCTGGCAGGCGAAGTTCCACAAACCGCTGATGGGGCGCGCCGATGAGGTGCTGGTGGACACGGTTGCGCCGAGTTCGCCGCTGATGGAGGCGATGTTCACGCTGGGCGACCGTCCGGATTTCCAGGCCGGGGTTCCGGCGCGGCGGCTGATCCTGGTGTCAGACCTGATGCAGCATTCGAAAGACTTCTCGATGTACAAGACCGGTACCGAATGGGAGGCGTTTGAAGACTCGCCCCTGATGGACCTGCGGCCTGGCCTGGAGGGCGTGGCGGTGGTCGCCCGCGTGGTGCCCCGCCAGGAATACGCCCTGCCGCTGGGCGAAGTGAAAGCCTTCTGGCAACGCTGGTTCCAGGACACCGGCGCGGAATATGGCTCGGTGACGTGAACTCAGGATAAGGGCAGGGCGAACCCCGTTGGATAGGGCGTTGGCGGTGAGGGTCTTATGCTCTGGGGGAGTAGGCGTGAGCGACCTGAGACATAGGTGACAGATTGTACCGGACACATGGGTAACACTTTTCGCTTTGGCGGGAGGTTGGGATGCCATGGAAGGACGGAACAAAGATGGATGAACGCCTGCGATTTGTGGCTCGCCGCCTGGAAGGTGAGTCGATGAGCGATTTGTGCCGGGAGTTCGGGATATCCCGGAAGACGGGCCACAAGATCTTCAACCGGTACAAGGAGGAAGGGGTGATTTCGCTATGCGACCGCTCGCGCCGGCCGGTGCTGTATGCCAACCAGCTTCCGGGCCAGATCGAA
>NZ_CP016437.1:2378830-2790202 GCF_003325995.1 Hyphomonas sp. CACIAM 19H1 | reverse complement strand
GCAATATGACCTCGGATATGTTGATCTCGAGGCAAGGACACTACAGACTGTAGACAACCCGTTCGGGGCGAAAGTGTAACCTATCTCTCCGGAACAGTCTGTTACCTATGTGTCCGGGCCGGACAACGGAAAGCATGGTGACCCCGGCAGGACTTGAACCTGCGACCATTCGCTTAGAAGGCGAGTGCTCTATCCAGCTGAGCTACGGGGCCAAACCCTTGGGAAGGGATGCGCGGGGTTTACGCAGCCGGTCTCAGTGAGTCCACGGCTGTTTGCGGTCTGCCGAGAAGTTGTCGGCATAGGATTTGACCAGGCGGATACGCTCGCGCGGCTCGGTCACGGTGAAATTCAGGCCTTCGCGCTCGGCATAGGCGATGGCCTGTTCGCGCGTGTCGAAGTGCAGGCGGACTTGGCTCGACGTGTCGTCAATGCTGGTCCAGCCCATCAGCGGGTCAGGTCTGCGGTGGGCGCTGGGGTTCACGAATTCGAGCACCCAGGCTTTCGTGTTGCCACGGCCTGATTGCATGGCGCTTTTCGCCGGTTTGTAGATTCGCGCTTCCATCCCAGAGCCTCCCGAGGCACCTAAAAATGATTGGTCGGAGCGATAGGATTCGAACCTACGACCCTCTGGTCCCAAACCAGATGCGCTACCAGACTGCGCTACGCTCCGGAGTCCCGGTGTAATCAGATGGGGCCGGGGTGCAAGCGCTTTTCGCTGTGCCGGGGCGCCGCAGCTGTGAGGATTGCGCCAGAGGGCGGCATTTCCGGACAGGTTTCGGACAAATCCGGACAAATCCGGACAAATCCGGACAATTCGGGCCCATCTCAGGCCCGTTGACGGTCAGCCCTGGCGCGGTTTCGGCGTGACCCGGCGCATCAGGCCTTCCTGGGCCACCGAAGCGACCAGCCGGCCGGAGGCGTCATAGATGGACCCGCGGTTGAAGCTGCGCGCGCCGCCGGCATAGGGGCTGTCCATCGAATAGAGGTGCCATTCATCGAACTTGGTGGGGGCGTGGAACCACATGGCATGGTCAAGGCTGGCGGACATCAGCTCCCGGTTCATCCAGGAGACGCCATGGGGGCGCGAGCCGGTGCCGAGGAGGGCCATGTCGGAGGCATAGGCCATCAGGCAGTGGTGGATCCAGGGCGCCTCGTCGATGGGGCGGGCCACGCGGAACCAGAGGGCGTGGACATCCGACGCCTTGGCCGGGTTCAGCGGGTCCAGCGGGTCGATCTCGCGCATCTCGATGGGGCGTTCGCGCAGGAAATGGCCGCGATGACGCTCGGGCACGTTTTCGGCAAACTTGCGGCGCCATTCGATCCGGTCGCTGAGACTCTCGGGCGGCTGGACTTGCGGCATGTCATGCTGGTGATGCCAGCTTTCTTCCTGCACCTGGAAGGAGGCAGCGAGGTTGAAAATCTGCTTGCCATGCTGGATGGCGACGACGCGGCGGGTGGTGAAGGACCCACCATCGCGGGAATGGTCGACCTGATAGATGATCGGCACGGACGGGTCGCCGGGACGGATGAAATAGGCGTGCAGGGAGTGGCAGGGCCGATCGTCCGGCACGGTGCGGTAGGCGGCGACGAGGGACTGGGCGATGACCTGGCCGCCGAAGACGCGCTGGCTTTCTTCCTCATCCGGGCTCTGGCCACGGAAGAGGTCATGTTCGAGCCGCTCGATGTCGAGCAGGGTGAGCAGGTCGCCAACCGGGTCCTTCGCCATGGTCCATGTTCCTTATGAGTTTCTTGTGCGCCGCAGCATCTACCAGACCTGACACGGAACGCAAACCTGCCGCAAATTCCCTGTTATGGTTAGCGAATTCTTTGACAATCCCTGCAATAATCCCATCTGTTAAATTCAATAAAAACCCAAAACATCCAATCCGACCCTCTGCGTTGGGAGGCGCCGCAAATGAACCTTTTTGCCAAGATTGGCCGCGAATACCGGCTGTTCCAGGATATTCTGCTCGTCAAGAAATGGACCGGGGACATTTCTCCCGATTCCGAGAACCTGGTGGCCGACGATTACGAACGCGCGGCTGACCAGTTTGCCGGCAACATCGCTTTCCGATTCGAGGGCCAATCGACGACCTATGCCGAGTTTGACGCTCAGGCGAGCCGGTTTGCCAACTGGGCGCTGGGCCAGGGGCTGAAGGCAGGCGACTGCATCGCCCTCTTCATGGAAAACCGGCCTGATTACGTCGCCGCCTGGGCAGGCTTTGCCAAGATCGGGGTCGTCACGGCACTGATCAACCACAATCTGGAAGGCGACGCGCTGGCCCATTGCGTCAATATTTCGGGCGCGAAGCTGATCGTGACCGGGGCCGAGCAGGACGGCGCGATCATCGGCGCGGCAGCCCTGTTCAAGGATGCCCCGACGGTGTGGACGCTGGGCGGGCAGGTGGGGGAAGACCTCGGCGCGGCGCTGGCCGCTGCCTCGCCACAACGGCCAGACCGGGCCCACCGCGCTGGCCTTCTGGGCAAGGATCTCTGCCTCTATGTGTATACCTCCGGCACCACGGGCCTGCCCAAGGCCGCGCGCCTGACCCATGCCCGCACGCAGGGGATGATGAAGAGTTTCATCGCGCCCTGCCGCATCACGCCGAAGGACCGGATCTACATCACCCTGCCGCTCTATCATGGCACGGGCGGGCTTTGCGGCATCGGGCAGGGCCTGATGACCGGCGCGGCAATCATCCTGAGACGGAAGTTTTCCGCCAGCGCCTTCTGGGACGACGCGACCGATGAGGGCGCCACCGCCATCGTCTATATCGGCGAGCTGTGCCGGTATCTGGTGAACTCGCCGCCCCATCCCAAGGAGAAGGCGCACAAGATCCGCACCGGATTTGGCAATGGTTTGCGCCCGGAAGTCTGGGAAGAGTTCCTGGAGCGGTTCAATATTCCGCATCTGGCCGAGTTCTATGGCTCGACCGAGGGCAATGTCAGCTTCATCAATTTTGACGGCAAACCGGGCGCCATCGGGCGCATTCCCGGCTGGCTGAAAAGCCAGTTTGCGCATGTCGGCTTCGTCAAGTTCGACATCGAGACCGAGGAGCCCGTGCGCGGGCCGGACGGCTTCTGCATTCCCGCCGCGATCGGCGAGCCGGGCGAGGCCATCGGCAAGATCGGCGACGATGTCCGCCAGCGCTTTGAAGGCTATAACGATCAGAAGGCGACCGAGAAGAAGCTGCTGCGTGATGTGTTCGAAAAGGGCGATCTCTGGTTCCGCACCGGCGACCTGCTGAAGAAGGACAAGGCCGGCTATATCTACTTCATTGACCGGATCGGCGACACCTTCCGCTGGAAGGGTGAGAATGTCTCGACCAATGAAGTGGGCGAGGCGCTGTCGAAGATCGACGGAGTGGCCACGGCCAACGTTTATGGCGTGCCTGTTCCGGGGACGGACGGAAAGGCCGGTATGGCCGCCGTGACGCTGGACGGCGAGGTGGATTTCGCCGGGCTGCACAAACGGCTCACCGGGATGCTGCCCTCCTATGCCGTGCCGGTTTTCATCCGGGTACAGCCGGAAGCGGAAACGACCGGGACGTTCAAATATCGTAAGGTGGAGCTGGTGGCTGAAGGGTTTGACCCGGCAAAGGTCGAAGGCGACGCGCTGTGGATGTATGACCCGGCCGAAGGCGGCTACGCGCCGGTGACGGCGGAGCGGTATGCGAAGCTGCTGGCGGGTGGGTTCAAGTTTTAGGGGTTTTGTGCGGGAGGAGAGGAAGACCCTCACCTCCCATTGCCGCGCAATGGGCCCCTCCTCTCCCACTTCGCGGGATAGGGGTTTCACCGCGCCATCTCACGGAGAGCCAGACTGGATGCAACTCGCCCCTCTCCCAAGGGGAGAGGGGTTTGGCGTTGCGCTTGGATCAGCCCGCGCGGCCCATGCGGCGTTCGAGGCGGGTGGAGAACCAGGAGATGATCCGTCTCCAGATTTCATCTTTCAGGACGGCGCCTTCGACATCATGATCGATTGACGGGTTGTCGTTGATTTCGATGATGATGACGCCCTGTTCGGTTTCTTTCAGGTCTACGCCATAGAGGCCATCGCCGATCAGGCTGGCGGCGCGGACGGCGACGTTGACGACTTCGGGGGGCGCGTCTTCCACGGGCATGGTGGTGAAGCCGCCTTCGGTGGACTTGCCATTGTCGCCATACTTCACCGTCTGCCAGTGGCCCCGCGCCATGCGGTATTGGCAGGCATAGAGCGGCTCGCCATTCAGGACGCCGATGCGCCAGTCGAATTTCGTTGGGCGGAATTCCTGGGCGATGATGAGAGCGGTATCTTCGAACATTTTCTTGGCGCCGGTTTTCAGCTCGTCCAGGGACTGGGCCTTGACCATGTTGATGCCGAAACTGCCATCGGGCGTTTTCAGGATAACCGGGCTGCCCAGGCGCTCGAACACGCCGGCGAGATCGGTCTTCTCGTCAACAATCTCCGTGCGCGGAATGGGCAGGCCGGCCTTCTCGAGGATTTCCTTGAGATAGACCTTGTTGGTGCAGCGGATCATCGAATGGGTATCATCGATGACGGGCATGCCTTCCTGCTCAGCCCGGCGGGCGAAGCGGTAGGTGAAATTGTCGATCGAGGTGGTGGCGCGGATGAAGAGGGCGTCGAATTCGGCCAGCGATGGCAGGTCAGTCGGGTCGATCAGCTCCACCTCGACGCCCATCTTCTCGGCCACATCGGCGAGGCGCTTCAAGGAGGCGGGTTTGGACGGGGCGGTCTTTTCCTGCGGGTCGACCAACACGGCGAGGGCCCATTTGGCGGGCGCGCGGGTCTTCTCGTTCTTCACGCGGCCCTTGGTGTAGGCCTCCATCGCATCGAGGAAGAATTTCCGGCGCTGGTCTTTCAGCTTGTGGGGTGGGACGGCGCGGATGCGGCCGATGCCGTGGGGGGCTTCCTCGTCGAACTCGATTTCGAGGGCGGGCGTGCGGAACCAGTCCATCGCTTCGCGGGCAAGGCGCTCATAGGCCGGGATCTCGGTGCGCGAGAAGGCGACGAACAGGGTGTCGACCTTCGGGGCGCCCTTGGCGAGGGCTTCTTGCAGGGTTTCGCCCAGGTCTGGCAGGGCATGGTTGTAGAGTGTCTTTTTCGACAGCTCGACCATGGTCTGGACGCTGGGGCTGACGCGGTGGCCGCGTGCCTCGGCCAGCAGGGAGGCGTAATAGCCTTCCGACTGGTAGGCGTAGGAGCGGGCGAGATTGAGGATGTAGGGCCGCCGGCCGGTGAACAGCGCAGGCTTTGAGATATAGTCGGAGATACGCAGGACTTTGTGCGGTGTCTCTGCCTGAGATATGTCGCTTGCCGATTCAACAAGCACGACCCAATCGGTCATGGGGCTCCATTAGAGGGCGCTTCTAGAGACTTCTCCATCCGCAGCGCCGCTTCTCCGTCCGGATAGTAGGACTCAAGGGTCGCAATTACGCGATAACCGCCCGCCTCGTAAAGGCGGATGGCTGAACTATTTGTGACGCGCACTTCCAGCCGGATGGCGCGGGCGCCGCGATCTGTAGCATCGGCTTCACAGGCCGCCATCAGCGCCCGGGCGAGACCCTGGCCGCGGGCCGACGGGGCGACGGTGATGGAGTAGAGCCGGCCGATGCGGGCGCCCTTGCGGTAGAGCATCACGGCGGCGGCGAGGAGGCCGCCGGGGGCCGTCTCGCAGACGAGGACGCGGGCATGGCCGGAGAGGAGGCGCCGCCAGGTGCGCCGGTCAAACCGGTCTTCTTCGGGGAAGCTCGCTTCCAGGGCCACCAGCGCGTCCATGTCGGCGGTGGTGGCAGGGCGAATGATCAAAGGCGCACCATGTCGTCGCGGTGGATGATGGCGGGGCGGCCTTTGTAGCCGAGGAGGGCTTCGGCCTCTTCTGTGCGGCGGCCGGCGATGCGGCGGATGTCTTCGGCGCCGTAGGCGGTGACGCCCTTGGCCAGCAGGCGCCCATCGGGGGCGCGCACGGCCACGGCGGCGCCGCGCTCGAACTGGCCGGTGACCCCGCGCACGCCGACGGCGAGGAGGCTCGCGCCCTTCTCCAGCGCGGCGGCGGCGCCGTCATCGACGGTGATCTCGCCTTCGGGTTTGAGGTGGCCTTCCAGCCAGGCGGCGCGGGCCTTGGCCGGGCTGATGCGGGAAGCGATGAGGGTGGCGCGCTCGCCCGCCTCGATGGCGCCGAGGGGATGCTCGCGGTTGCCAAGGGTAATCAGGGTGGAGCAGCCGGCGGCATGGGCGATGCGGGCGGCGGCAAGCTTGGTGGCCATGCCGCCCGAGCCGACACCGGCAGCGGCGTTGGCGCCGGTGGCCATCGCGTCATGCTCCGGGGTGAGCGCTTCGAGGAAGGGGATGTGGGTGGCGGCGGGGTTTGAGCGCGGATCGGCGGTGTAGAGGCCGTCGATATCGGAGAGGAGGATCAGCACGTCCGCCCCCATCATCTGGGCGACGCGGGCGGCGAGGCGGTCATTGTCGCCATAGCGGATTTCTTCGGTGGCGACGGTGTCGTTCTCGTTGATGACGGGGATGACGCCGGCTTCCAGCAGGGTTTCCAGCGTGGCGCGGGCATTCAGCCAACGCCGGCGGTTTTCGGTGTCGCCGGGGGTGAGCAGGGCCTGGCCGGCGGCGATCCCATGGGGGGCGAGGGCGTCTCCCAGGGCGGCCATCAGGCGGGGCTGGCCGATGGCGGCGGCGGCCTGTTTCTGCTCCAGCCGGCCCTGATAGGGCGCGCCGAGGGCCGAGCGGCCAAGGGCGACCGCGCCGGAGGAAACGAGGATGACCTCCTTGCCCCGCTGGCGCAGGCTGGCGATGTCAGCGGCCAGCGCGGCAAGCCAGGCATGACGCGGCATGCCTGCCTCGGCGATGAGGGCGGAGCCGGTTTTCACGACGATGCGGCGGGCGCGGGCGAGGGTGTCTGAAGTCATGGCTGAGGGAGATACACGCCGTTTTGCGTAAAGGCGAGTGGGGCTGGTGACTGCCCGCCGGAGACCCTTAAGAGGGATCAGGCCGGGGATGAGGGCGGGCCGGCGGAAAGGGCGGTGAGACTTATAAGGTAGCCGAGGATGGCGCTGGCGCCATAGCCCGCGAAGGGCGTGGGGTAATTGCCAAGGGCGGCGGCAAAAAGGATGGCCAGCCAGACTGCCCCGAAGGCGGCGCCGGTGGCCGAACGGGCAAGGAGCGCAGGCAGGAGCAGCACGCCGGCGCTGGCCAGCACGGCGAGGCCGGCGAGCGGATGGACCGCGAAGGACGTGTAGAACACACGCTCGACAAAGGGCATGGCCGGGAGCTGATCGGGCTGAAGAAAGGCAGCGGCGAAGGCCATCAGCGAGATAATCAGCACAAGGACCGTCTCGCGCCGGGGGCGGAGGGCGGCAACGGCCGCCAGACCTGCGGCCAGGGCGCCGGCCATGGCGCGATCAGGTTGCAGCGCCATTGCCACAGCCGCGATGGCGATGGCCGCTGCAGCCAGGCGCGTTGGCTGGCGGGCGAAGGCCGTTCCCATCACCGGCAGCAGGATGAGGCTGGGCTGGAGGGTCAACGGGCCGAGCGCGATCCAGCGGGTGGCGCCATCGGCCGTTACACCAAACAGGCTGGTGGCCATGAGGGCTGCGGCCAGAGCAAACAGGACGGGGCCCGTGGGAAGACGGGCCCTGCCAGCGATCAGGACAAAGGCGGCCCCAAGCCCGAAGGTGGCGGCGTTGACGGAAGGGTAAAGAAGCGGCGCGCCGGCCGCGATAAGATACACAATGCCGAGACCGGTTGCCACCGCGCCGCAGGCGAGGCCGAGACGGCGCGGACGGGCGGCAAGGGAGCTGAACATCAACGGCACCGGCATGATGAAGGGGATCGCAGGTGCGATACACGCCCGGCACGTCAAAGGCGAGAGGAAGCGCCGCGATCCGGCCCCAATAGCGGCGAAAACTCCCCCTCCGGCGGACTGAAAGCTGCCTGGCGGGTGAGATTTGCCGTTCAGGCAGGGTTATGGCGGCGGGGGCGCCTGGCCGGAATCGAAGAGGCCGCCCATGATCAGGAAGCCGACCACCACGAGCACCAGCGACGCGGCGAGGATCTTCCAGACACCGACACGGCGGCCTTGGCGGGCCTCGACGGGAGTAACTTCCTCATGCGACTCTGTGTTGCGGGTTTCATACTGCATACGTGTGCTCCTTCTGCTTCGGGGAGGCGCATCAGCGCAGGCCAGTAGACATGCGGGGGACGCCTGGTCCCACCAATAGAACGCCCAGTGGAACGGATAGTTCCATCCAGGGAATGCTCCGTAAGGGGAATGGCGCGCGCGTGTTGACCGCTGTGCCTGCTGCCCGCAAGCTGGCGGCAAACAGAAACAGTCAGAAACGGGGAAATGTCTTGAAGCTCTACAACACGCCGATGCCGGCGCCCAATCCGCGCCGCGTGCGCATGTTCCTGGCCGAGAAGGGGGTGTCTATCCCGCTGGTGGATGTGGCGCTGGCTAGGGGCGAGCACAAGGCCGCCGACCATATCGCCCGCAACTCGCTGGGCCAGACGCCGGTGCTGGAACTGGACGATGGCACCTGTATCAGCGAGACGGTGTCTATCTGCCGCTATCTGGAGAGCCTCTATCCGGAGCCGAACCTGTTTGGGGATGGGGCGCTGGAGCAGGCCATGATCGATATGTGGGTGCGCCGGGTGGAGTTTCAGATGATGAGCCCGGCAGGGATGTTCTGGCGCCATGCCCATCCGTTCACGGCGAAGGTAGTGGTTCCTCAGTATCAGGAGTTTGGCGCGTCGAACCGGGGGCATTATGAGCGGGCGCTGATGTGGCTCGACGGGGAGCTGGCGGGGCGCGATTATGTGGCGGGGGACCGGTTTACGGTGGCCGATATCTGCGCGCTTTCGACGGTGGACTTTGCGGCCTGGATCGGCCTGCCGGTGCCGGAGGGCGCGGCCCATGTGAAAGCATGGCACGCGCGCGTGAGCGCGCGGCCAAGTGCGGCAGCTTAGGCGTTTTGGGCATTCTTCCGGGCGTTTGCCGGCGGACGCGGCGCGTCAGGAAGTGTCGGCGGCGAAGAAGCTGAAGGCCATGTCTGTCAGGCTGCGGAGGGTTTCTTTTTCGGGGCCGGGGAGGGCGCTGCGCAGGCCAGGGATGCGGTGGGGCGAGAGGGGGCAGGGCTTCGGCGCGGTGCCGGCGAACTGGCGGCGCAGCCAGCGGGTAGCGACGGCGTGGGGATTGTTCAGGGCGCCATGCAGCGCGGCGAGGCGGCGGGCGAAGCCTGCGGAAAGATCGTGCGGCGGCGCAGCGGGCACGGGCGGCGCGCTGAGAACAGCATCTGTCAGCACACGGATGCGCGGCAGTTCCGAGGCGGGGAGATGGTCTGACTTCACGCGGGGCTGGGGCTCTCGCATGTTGAAGACGGGCGCGCGGGGCTGGGCGGCTTTCTGCGGTGAGACGGTCCCGGAGGGCGGCTTTGCCGCGTCCGGCAGGGCGCGGGGCTTGGGGCGCTCAGGGATGGGCTGGTGGGCGGCGAGGATCAGCACGACACGGCGCAGAGCGGTTTCAGCCGGGACGAGGGCGTAGCTCGTCAGTTTACGGAGGATCGCGTTGCTGGGCCGGGCGGTGCCGAGGCGTTCGAAGATGCTGTCGATATAATGGACGAAGCGCAGGATGAGCTGGCGTGCCTGTTCGAGCAGGACGTAGACGGGATCATCCGTTGGCTGAAGGGCGGCGTCTTCCATGCGAGGAGAATAACACGGCGCCGGAGGGGGTGGATAAGGCGGGGGTGGTTTTGGGGGAAGGGGTTGAAGGGATTGGGGTTTTTGGGGCTGGAGGTGTGGGATAGGGCGGGCGTTTCGGGGAGCCCACCCATCCTTCGACTTCGCTCAGGATGAGCTTCTAAAGCGCGACACCAGGGTAGCTCATCCTGAGCGAAGTCGAAGGATGACGGGCGCTGCTGCCCTCACCTCCCATTGCGGAGCCATGAGAGGTGGGCCCACTTCGCGCTAAAGAGGGCTCCAGGAGGTGTCTGTGTCCTGATCATCGTCTTCGGCGGGGGCTGCCCTGGGGGCGTCTTCGTCCTTGAAGCCGAGATGGTGGGCGATGGCGTAGAGGGCTTCCTTGACGCCTTCGCCGGTGACGCCGGAGAGGAGCAGGGGCTTGCCTTTATAGGCCTTCTTCAGCTGTTTCATCTGCTCTTTGACAAGTTCGGGCGTGAGCGCGTCGATCTTGTTGAGGGCGACGATTTCCGGGCGTTGGGCAAGTTCGGGATCGTAGGCTTCCAGCTCTGCACGGATGGTGCGGTAGGCATCGGCGGGGTTGTCCTGCGTCACGTCGATCAGGTGGAGCAGCACCTTGCAGCGCTCGACATGGCCGAGGAAGCGGTGGCCGAGGCCTGCGCCATCGGCGGCGCCTTCGATGAGGCCGGGAATATCGGCCAGCACGAAGCGCGTGGAGGTGCCCAGATCCACGACGCCGAGGCCGGGATGAAGCGTGGTGAACGGATAATCGGCAATCTTCGGCGTGGCGGCGGTGGCGGCGGCCAGGAAGGTGGACTTGCCGGCATTCGGCAGGCCGACGAGGCCGGCGTCTGCAATCAGTTTCAGGCGCAGCCAGAGCCAGCGCTCCTCCCCCTCTTCGCCCGGATTGGAGCGGCGGGGGGCCTGGTTGGTGGAGGATTTGAAGCGCAGATTGCCCCAGCCGCCATTGCCGCCGGCGGCGAGCAGCACGCGCTGGCCGACCTCAGTGAGGTCCGCGATCAGGGTTTCCTGGTCTTCTTCATAGACCTGCGTGCCGACGGGCACCTTCAGCACGACATCTTCGCCGCGCGCGCCGGTGCGCTGCTTGCCCATGCCATGGCCGCCGCGCTTGGCCTTGAAATGCTGCTGGTAGCGGAAGTCGATCAGGGTGTTGAGTCCCTCGACGGCTTCGATCCACACGTCGCCGCCGCGCCCGCCATCGCCGCCATCAGGGCCGCCATATTCGATGAACTTCTCGCGCCGGAACGAGACGCAGCCTGCGCCGCCGCCGCCCGAGCGGATATATACCTTGGCCTGATCGAGGAACTTCATGGGGTGGTCTTTATCCGTTTCAGGCGATACGCGCCATCATGATGTGGTCAGCCGGGGCGCCGCGCCCCCTGGAGAACATGGGGCCACGGCCACAGGGCAGAAAGCCAAGCTTGCGGAGCACCTTGCCAGAGGCCGGGTTGTCCGAGAAATAGCCCGAGACGAGGGCGGCGGCCGCGCGGGTGTTTTCCAGCCAGCCGACGAGCCCTGTGCCCGCCTCGGTGCAATAGCCCTTGCCCCAGAAGGGCGGCGTCATCCAGTAGCCGATATTGAAGGGATCATCGGTGCGCTGGCGATTGGCCGAGATTAGCCCGGCGAGGGCGCCGGTCTCCTTCGAGACGACCGCGAAAATGTGGCCGGTATCGTTCTGGCGCGCGGTATCATGCGTCGCGAACCAGGCGAGGGTTTCGACCTTGGACTGGGCGGGGGCGACGCTGGCAAGCATGAGATAGATTCGCGGGTCGTTTACGGCCTCGGTCACCGGCCCCGCATCTCTCGGGGAAAGCCGGCGCAGGCCGAGCCGCTGTGTTTCTATTTCGATCGCTTCCGTCATGGCCGCCTCCTATGTGCGGGGCCTGGCGGGGGAGGGCAAATTAAAAGGGGGAGACAGTGGCCTGCCTCCCCCCGGAAACTGGTCGTCTGAAACGCGACCCGGCCACCCCTCTGCGTGCGGCCGGATGCTTCCCAGGCCGCTTATTCGGCTGCGTCCGCCATCGGTACGATGTTCACATAAATGCGGCCACCGGACTTGTGCGCGAACTCAACCTTGCCGCCTTTAAGCGCGAAAAGGGTGTGGTCTTTGCCCATGCCGACGCCTTTGCCCGGCCACTTCTGGGTGCCGCGCTGACGCACGATGATGTTGCCCGGAACGACGACTTCGCCGCCGAACTTCTTCACGCCGAGATATTTAGGGTTCGAATCGCGACCGTTGCGGGACGAACCACCTGATTTCTTATGAGCCATAGTCTGCTCCTACTGTCCTTTAGCGGAAGGCCGGGGGTGGCCTTATGCGTCCTTAGCGAGTTCTTTGGCCTGCTCGACCCAGCCGTCCTTGGCGAAACGGCCCGAGAGGCTCAGCTCTTCTTCGAGCTTGGCGATGTCGGCCTCGGTGAGGGCAGCGATCTGAGCGAAGGTGGTGATGCCTGCGCCGTTCAGCTTTTTCTCAAGGGCCGGGCCAACGCCGGTGAGTTTCTTCAGGTTGTCACCAGCCGGGGCGTCAGCAGCGGGAGCGGCTTCAGCCTTCGGGGCGTCTTCCTTCTTGGCAGCGGCTTTCTTGGCCGGCGCCTTGCCATCGGTGTTGATGGAGGTGATCGTGACTTCCATCAGGTCCTGACGGTGGCCGATGGTGCGGCGGTAGGTCTGGCGCTGACGCTTCTTGCGGGTGATCAGCTTCGGGCCGCGCACTTCAGCGGCGACTTCGCCGGTGACCGTGGCACCTGCAACCGTGGGCGCGCCCACGGTGACACCGGCGCCTGCGCCAACCATGAGAACGGAGTCAAACGTGACCGTCTCGCCGGCAGCAGCTGCCAGACGCTCGATGACGATGGTATCGCCTTCGGCAACCTTGTACTGCTTGCCACCTGTTTTAATGACCGCGAACATGGGGCCAATCCTTCCGGCATGGAATAGTGAAAATGTGTGAGGGCGCCGCACCAGAAGGCGCCGCGCCCGAAGGTCGGGGGTAAACACCAAAGCGATGCGCCTGTCAAACCCCAACTTCACGCTGATTGCGGGAAAAGTGGGGGGATCTGCAGAGAGTTATGCCTGAGGCAGGCCGGCGGCGCCAGACCGCCAGGCAGCAGGCACATTGATCGGCCGGGCCGGGGCAAGTATTCCCTGCGGCCGCCGCAAATCCAGCCAGAAAGGGGGCTTCCCTGCACCCCATGCCGAAACCAAGCGCCCTTTTGAAGAACAAGCGTCTGCGGGCCTTGCTGGCGGGGCCGGCCCTGGCGATGCTGGCAACCGGATGCGCTCAATGGCCCAAGGAGCAGACGCTTCGCTGCAGCCCTGCCACCGGGCCTGGCGGGGGCACGGTTTCGGCCGATGGGGCGCTGAGATCCACCGAGCTTTCGGTTCTGATCTACAATGTGGAAGGGCTGCCCTGGCCGGCCCGGCGCAATCGGGGGCCTCTGCTCGACCAGATCGGCGAAGAGCTGGCGCGGATGCGGCGGGAAGGGACTGCGCCCGACGTGCTGCTGGTGCAGGAGGCGTTTACGGCGCGCGGCGCCCGGATCGGCCAGACCGCCGGATATGCCAACCGCGTGCGCGGACCGAGGCCGTCGGACATGGCGGACCCCGGGCTGGTTGATCAGGATCATATCGCCGGCCGCCGTTTCCGGAAGGGCGAGCGGTCTGGCAAGCTGCTGGGCTCGGGCCTCTATGCGTTCAGCGACTATCCGGTCATCGCGGTGCACCGGCGCGGTTTTTCGCGCCATGCCTGCGCCGGGCTCGACTGCCTTTCCGCCAAGGGCGCGCTGCTGGTGAGGATTATCATTCCCGGCATGCCCTCGCCGGTGGACATAATGACCGTCCACATGAACGCGCAGGGCGCCGCGCGCGTCCGCGAGGCGCGCACGCTGGCGGCGCACCGGTATCAGACCCTGGAAAGCGAGCGCTTCCTGCTGGAGACCCGCGACCCGGCCAATCCGCTGATTCTGGGCGGGGATTTCAACATGCGCCGGTCACCGGACCGTCTCGAACATTTCGATCAGCACAAGCCCTATAACATCGTGCGCCGCTGGTGTTCCGAGCCTGCCAATGACTGTGATGTGCGCATGTCATGGGATGGCGACGCGCCCTGGCTGGATACGCAGGACCTGCAGGTGTTCGATGATGGCCAGCTTGTGACCATCCGCCCGCTGCGGGTTGAGGCGGTGTTCGACGGGCCGGAGACCGGAGGAAAACTCTCCGATCATGACGGGTATCTGGTGACTTATGCGCTGAGCTGGCCTGCGGCTGCGGCCCCTATGCCGGCGGCGGCATGCTCCGGCGGCTGACCGCACGGCAGGCCAATCACTGCGGGATCTTGATCCGGACGACGTTGACCGCCGGGCGCGTGCCGAAGAGGCGGACCTGGTCGCGGCCGGCCTTCTTGGCGTCATAGAGGGCTTCGTCGGCCTGATTCATCAGGCCGTGCAGATCCGCCCCCGGCCCGGCCGCGCAGACGCCGATGCTGACGCTGGGAGCGACCTTGGGCGGCAGCATGCCGCTCCAATAGTCCCATGGGCAGGCCCGCAGGGATTCGGCAAACAGGCGCGCGGCCTGAATCTCATGCCCCGGCAGCAGCACGGCAAACTCTTCCCCGCCGATCCGCCCGGCCACCATCTCGTCGCTGCACATCGCCGCGACATGGCGCCCGAACAGGCCGATCACGGCATCGCCCACCGAATGGCCGAACGTGTCATTGATCTGCTTGAAATGGTCCAGATCGGCTATGATTATGCAGGCGGGCAGGCTGTTGCCGGCCTGGCAGCGCTTCAGGGCCGCCGTGGCCGCCGCTTCAAAGCCGCCGCGATTGAGCAGGCCGGAGAGCTTGTCGGTGCGCGCCTCCTGGCGCAGCTGCTCGATCAGATCGATGGCGATGGCGACCATCAGCGTGAGGGCGAGCGCAATGGAGATCAGCGGCTGGGTGAACTGGACCGTAGTCCAGTAGAGCGAATGCTGGAAACTGGTGTCGCTGCCAAAGCCGCCGGCCACCATCAGGATCACCAGCGGGCGCAGCACATAATTGGCAACCGACACGATCGCGACGGCGAAGATCAGCCGGTCGATCATGTGCTTCTTGCGGACCGGATAGAGCATTACCGCAATCATCAGCGTGACCACGCCGAGGGCCGTGTTCATTGCCAGGATGCGGCCGGGCACGCTGGGCTGGACCAGGAAGAACCAGCCAAGGGCAAGGGTGGCGGCGACGGTCGTGATCGCGAGAATCGGATAATGCGGCCGGCGGCCATAGCGCCCGAGAACGGCCGCGGCGAGCAGCCAGCCGGAGAACAGGAACATCAGGTTTGTCAGGATACGTTCGCCGCTTTGAGGCAGGGGCGTGACCAGATACTGGAAGACGATGTCCTGAATGAAGAAACCGGCGGCATTTATGCCATAGCCGGCAGAGGCATAGAGGATGTAGGTTTTCCCCCGCTGGCTGAGCCAGAGCAGGCAGAACGCGCCCGACAGCAGCGCGCCGATGCCGGGATTCAGCAGCATTATGAAGAATTCGGCGCTCATGGAGGTGGGCAAGCAATCCTTGTTGTCCAGGCTCTTCCTTTGACGCAGTTGGGATAAGACCCGCTTTCGCCGGTCTGGCAAATTTCATCGATTACTGCATTTTGACGGGGGCGCGGGCGAAAAAGGCCCGGCCGGGGGCCTTGGGGCGGGCGCAGGGCAAACCTCCGCAAAGCCAGCGGGACGCCTGCCGGGGCCGGGTGCGCGGAGCGGGCGCTGTTAAAAAAGCGGGAGACAGGCGAGGATTTACCAATCGGGCGCTTGCGCTTTGCGCCGCGCCGCGATAGTTCACCGCCCTTCAAAGACCCCGGCGCGGAGAGGTGGCGGAGTGGTCGATCGCGTCGGTCTCGAAAACCGATATACTCGCAAGGGTATCGAGGGTTCGAATCCCTCCCTCTCCGCCAGCCATTTTCAGATTTTGAGACAGTTCCGTTAGGCGGCTCCAAAACCCCGCAAACAGGCGGGGTTTGGCGCGAGGCTGCGGTCTCCGTTTTCCGTATCAGCGAATTTTTTGGCGCTTTTTGGCGCCCCGTCTCTATTCGGCTTTTGCAGCAGTTCCCTTATCGCCATTTTCCCTGCTCCAGGCCGATTTACAGGGAATTTCCTCAAAAGATCAGGGAATGCCTCTGATAGGCCCGATAAATCGCCCGTCATTTCAGGGCGATGCGCGCAAATTCCCTAAACGCGAAACAGGGAATTTTCCCGGCCCAAACAGGGACGGCCATTGCAAAAGCAGGGAATGATTTGACGTTATCAGGCGCTGGCTGAAAAGCCGAGTTCTGCCCACTGATCATCCCAGTCGAGCGGAATAGGATGGGTGATCAGCTTGGTGAGCGTCAGGTCGTGAGGCTGGCGACCTGCGAGGATAGCCTCGATGACCTTGGGCGAGAGAAACGCCAGCGGCAAACGCTGACGGATGAAGGCGAGCGTGCAGCTGCGGCGCTCGGCGAGGGTGGTCATAGAAGTGCCGGCGCGAAGCTCTGTTGCCCAGGCATGCGCCAGCGCAATTGCGCGGATCAATGTTTCATCCGTCCGGGGTGTAACGCCGCCGATGATGAGACGGGCTTCGACGCCTCGGCGCTTGATCTGAAAGGGCGAGGTGAAGCTGAGGGAGGATGCAGCCAGATCGGATTCCTGCACACTCAGCCGATCTGCGAGAGACTTCGCCGAGATTTCCAGCTCGAGTTGCCCTTGGGATATTTGGCATCGTTTGATGAGCTCCAGGCGCTCAGCGCCCGAGATCGACATCAACTGGGGCATACCTCGTTCAATGAGTGTCGCGGTGGGGCTTTGGAAGATCTGAGCGCCGGTTGTGATGAGATGATCGCTGACAGCCTGAGCAAGTTGAGCTTCGAGCTGTTTCGCAGGCAGGCGCCAGCCATCGGCGCGCTTGCCTCTGCCTTCGAGAAGGCGAGACGACACGTAGTAGCGATAGCGCCGAGGGCCTTTGCTCGCATGAGAGGGCGTAAGCCGATCGCCGGTTTCATCGACCAGCTTCCCGGTCAGAAACGGGCGATTGACAGATGTGCTTCGCCGGCCAGGCTTATCCTGCGCGCCGAGCTTTGCCTGAACCCGGTCCCACAGCGCCTCATCGATGAGCGGCTCATGCAAACCGTCGTGGACTTCGCGCTTGTGGCGAATGCGACCAATGTAAATTGGATTGCGCAGCAGAAAGTGGATGTGACCGCGCCTGAGCAGTTCCCCGCCTACTTTCCGGCCATTGCTGAACGAGCGGAATTTGGTTCGGTAGCCTCGGCGCGCAGCTTCCGCCTCGACCAGCCGGACGCAGCCAAGCGCATCATAAAGCTGGAACAGTTCCCGGACGACATCCGCTTCGGGAGAATTTATCACCAGGCTGCGGGTCTGAGGATCAGGATGGGGTTCGTAGCCGAGCGGCGGGAGTCCCCCCATCCAGTAGCCCTTTTTCTTGGATGCTGAAATCTTGTCCCGAATACGCTCAGCGGTCACTTCCCGTTCGAATTGGGCAAAGGAGAGCAGCACGTTGAGGGTCAGCCGGCCCATGCTGGTGGAGGTGTTGAACGCTTGGGTGACCGAAACGAAAGAGCAGCCGGCTGCATCGAACCTTTCCACCAGCTTGGCGAAGTCTGCGAGAGACCGCGTCAGACGGTCGATCTTGTAGACGACCACAAGGTCAATCTTCCCCGCGTTTATGTCGTCCAGGAGACGGGTTAGGGCCGGACGCTCGAGCGTTCCGCCGGAAAGCCCACCATCATCATAATGCGCAGGGACCAGCTTCCAGCCTTCATGTCGTTGGCTGGCGATATACGCTTCGCAGGCCTCCCTCTGCGCGTCGAGCGAGTTGAAGGCCTGGTCGAGACCTTCCTCGCTGGACTTGCGCGTGTAGATGGCGCAGCGGACAATCCGTCGGCCTGATCCGGCTGCTGACATTACGATGTGCCTTTCAAGCCGAAAAAGCGGGGGCCCGACCAGCGGGCGCCCGTGATTTCTCTCGCGATGGCAGAAAGGGATCGGTAGACGCGCCCCTGATATCGGTATCCTCCTTTCGCAACATCAACGACATGGGTGACCCCATTCCAATCACGGACAAGCCTTGAGCCGGATCGAAGGGAAGACCCTGCTGGCACGACGGCCTGGTCACTGGCAATCGCCTGCAGCTTGTTCCGGGTCCTGAGAGGTAGGCCACCATACCTGGCGGCCTGAACTTCATATGCAACGAGGCGGCAGAGCAGGGGCGTGCTTATACCTTTGGGCGGCGGCGCGCTGATCAGGTGCTCATACTGATCGATAAGGTAGGAGCGAGGCATCATTTCAAGTTCTGCCGTGGACGTCACTTCTTCGCTCCGGCGATACGGTAATGGGACTGGCGAGCGCCGTCAGCTGGATCGAGTTTCTCCAAACTGATACCGGCTTGTTTCAGGCGGGTGAGGGCGGCCCGCGTTGTGTGGGTCTGCCAGCCGAGTTTTGCGGAGAGCGCCTCGACTGTCATGCCCTCGGGTTTTCTGAGGAGACTTTTGAGTTGATCTGTTTTCGAGGACTTAGGTTGTGGTTTCTTGTCGGCTCGTGTCGATTTGCGTTTGGTCATGCAGTTCCTTTCGGGTTGAGGAAGCGATCAGCGCTTCCACGACCCAAAGGCCCGACTATCTGGCGGGCTGTCGCGGAGGCTGCCGCGACAGAGATAGCAATGCTTGGAATAGGGCCGTAGTCCAGCCTAATCGCTCTGTAGGCGGATATATTCGAGCATAAATGCTTCCGCTTCGGCGCATTGCGATTTTGCAGTGTCGATGAGGCGGTTGAGGGCTCGTATTTCCTGGAGTCGCGTTTCGTTTGGCAAATCTGGCAGTTGCGCTTCAGTTGCTTGCTCGCAGGCGTCCTCAAGTGCCTCTAGGGTCTTGATCAAGTTCCCGCGAATTCTATCGAGATTGTCCATACGGAGCACTTGGGCTTAGGTCGAAGCAGAAGTCCACGTTGCTGGCCGAGTGCTTCGATATTTGTTCAAGCTGAATTCCAGAGGTGCGAACCACTAGTCTGAATGCTGCCAAATGGGAGGGGCACCTGAGGTATCTATTGCGTCTGTTGAGGGCGCAGGAGGAGACGTATGGAACCCGGTACATTCGATTAGAGGAGGAGAAGCCCGCGCCTTCTTCGGCAGCAAGGCTTGAGCAGTTCGTCTTCCGGCTTCTCCCATGGCAGGCAAGTTTGCTCTTTTGAAGTACCGAGTTCATCGATTCCGTGTCTGAACGAGTACGGTGAGCACATACTCACTTTGTTGCAGAACCTGCTGTAAGTAACGATTATGGCCAGACGTTAGAATTCCAAATTCTCCAGGCGTCCAATCGTAGAACAAAAAAAGTACAAGCACTACCCCTTGCGCTTGGTTACAGCCATCACCACTTCATCTGGGGTGTCGCGACGGAATGTCTGATGTTGGTCAATTTGGCTGATAATACGATTGATAAACCGGCTGGCCTGCCCAATACGGCTAGTCCAACCGTAAAGTTAGAGTTGGCGGTTGGTATTGAAGCGGCGTTCATGCTGCCGCTTCCACATAGTAAGGCGGCATGAACGCCGCGGGCAAGATGGCTTTCGGCGCAGGCGGGTGGTAGCCCAGCGAGGAGTGCGGTCTGCGAGTGTTAAAGTGGCGGCGCCAGGCTTCGATCAGGATCTGAGCCTCGCGCAGATCGTAGAAGATCTCCCGAGCCAGCAGCTCATCTCGGAGTTTCGAGTTGAAGCTCTCGCAGTAGCCATTTTCCCATGGGCTGCCCGGTTCGATATAGAGTGTCTTCACACCAATCCGTCCCAGCCAATCTCGTAGGGCGGTGGCGATAAACTCCGGTCCATAGCACATTGGGAACCGACGTTCCGGAGGTCATGATTGCCTGCTTGTTCCATACATGCAGGCGGGCGGTCATGACCGGGCTCTCAGGTCTCTTACAGTGGTTTTGCCGACCACAACTGAAGAGGAGACCGGCCATGACCAAGATATCTCATAAGACAGAGCAGCCTGTTCTGGTAGCGATTGATATCGCAAAACATCGCAACGAAGTTCTGATCGCGGTGCCCGGACGACAACGCCGCAGGCGCCTCACGGTTCGCAATGCCAGGGAAGACGTCGACCGACTTGTCGAGACACTCGCCGCCTTTGAGGTGCCAGTGCAGGTCGGATTCGAGCCGACCGGTGACTACCATCGGCCGCTGGCATGGCTGCTTCATCAGGCGGGATTCGACCTGCGTCTTATTTCTTCGCTGTCGCTCGCCCGGACGCGCGAGGCGATGCACAACTCATGGGACAAGAACGACCCTAAGGATGCGCAGGTGATGCTGCATATGATGCAGACCGGACTAACCCAGATCTGGCATGATCCGCTCGTGCACGGCGTGAACGACATTCAAGAGCTGTCGAAGACCCATGCCGTCATCTCACAAACAAAAACCGAGTTCTGGCATCGCTTGAGAACACACTATCTGCCGCTCTACTTTCCCGAGGTTGAGCGCTTCATGGGCAACTCGCGCAGCGATTGGTTCCTTGCCTTCCTCGAACAGTTCCCCACACCGGGATCGATCACATGTATGTCTGAAGATGCCTTCATCGAAGCGGCCTGGGATGTTGTCGGCAAGAAGGTATCAAAAGCCCGGTTGCTCGCTGATATATACGCCACCGCCGCTGATTCCATTGGTCTGCCAGTCGATCAAGAGACGCCAGCGATCCGCATGTTTCGTCTGGTTCTCGGCCAGGGAAGGCATCTGATTGCCCAACGTGATCAGATCGAACAGCAGGCCAGCGACCTGCTCGGAACACATCCGGACTTCGTGCGCCTGAGGACCATCCCAGGAATCGGGCCAATCAATGCTCTCACCATCCTGGCCGAAGCCGGGGACCTGCGCCGCTTCGGACATCATCGGCAGTTTCTCAAGTATTGCGGGTTCAATCTCTCGACCCAACAGTCCGGCGTGTTCCGAGGACAGACCAAGCTCTCCAAGTTTGGCAACGCCAGGCTGAGACGGACATTCTGGATGGCGGGACAGGTCGCCATTCGGCAGCGCGAGAACAGCTTCCGCGACAAGTATGAGAGATACATTGCCAGAGATCACAGCGATCCGCACCTAAAGCGCAAGGCACTCACCGCCGTTGCCGCAAAGATCGCACGCACCGCACATTCGGTTATCAAGACCGAGACCGATTACCGCCCCTTCTTCGAAGGACGCGGTCCCAGGCGGAAGGACCCCGCTCTGCAAGTGCCGTTGAGGCATGCATCGTCATGACCTCGTAGATAATGTTCGGGTCTTCTGCCTGGGTATTCGGATCTCGTCTTGAGGACGGTGAGGGCCGCAATCCAGCGTACCCTGTGTTTGCTATGGAAGAACTGATTCCTTGACGACAGAAGACGCCTGGGTGACTTTCATAAAAGAGCGCGAAGCTGATTGGCTGTCGCGCATCACTGACCTGTTGGCCCAATACCGGATTTCGTTCCTTTCATAGGACGTTGTCAGAGCGTATGTGCTCGGGTGGCCCATGCCGGACGAACAACTCCCCAAGGACATCAAGCACATCGCTTGAACGAAGCTTGCGCTCAACCCGGATGGCAAGGCATTCCCGCGTATACTCATCGATCACGCATAGCATACGGAATACCTTCCCGTCATGGGTTCGGTCCTGCACAAAGTCGTAAGACCAGACATGCCCCTTGTGCGCGGGCCGCAACCGAACGCAAGAGCCGTCATTCAGCCATAAACGACCGCGTTTAGGCTGTTTCATCGGCACTTTCAGCCCTTCCCGACGCCAGATGCGATACACCCGGCCCGCACTCACCCGCCATCCGCCTGCTCTCAGCAGCGCGGTCATACGCCGGTAGCCGTACCGGCCAAAGCGCTCGGCAAGAGCGACGATGGCCCGCGTAAGGTCGGCTTCATCGTGGCGAGGTGTCGGTACCCTGCGCTGGGTGGCGCGGTGCTGGCCGATCACATGGCAGGCCCGGCGCTCTGATACGCCAAGCGTTTCCACCACATGATCGACCGCGTCTCGCTTGCGGGAAGGGCTCAGTACTTTCCCGAAAGGACTTCCTTCAGGATCTGGTTGTCCAGAGTCAGATCAGAGACCGCCTTGCGAAGCCGACGGTTCTCCGTCTCAATGTCCTTCATCCGCTTCGCCTGATCCACCTGAAGACCGCCATACTCCTTGCGCCAGCGGTAGTAGGTCTGCTCCGTCACACCGATCGCGCGCGCTGCTTGCCCGGCCGTCTCGCCACGGGAAAGACGAACCTCGACCTCCCGCAGCTTCGCTATAATCTCTTCTGGCTTGGCTCTCTTGCTCATTCTCAGCTCCGTATCGAAGCCAACTCTAAATCAAATATTGGACCAGTTTTCTTGAGGCAGACCACTTCAGCTCCTCGCGTTCGGCGCTCGTCACGCCATCATCGCGTTCACCGCTGTCCTGCTGGGCTTCCTTAAACCAAAGGTGGATGGTCGCTGCACACGGCTCAAACTCCCGCGCGAGGCTCTCGACACTGCGCCCAGACCGGGCCAGCGCAATGATATGTTCCCGAAATTCCGTCGGGTACGGGCTCCTTGTTCTCGGTATGAGAAACATCCTGTTCGATGAAGAAAAAATTGTCCATCAAACCGGGGGAAGTCCAAGTCCAGTCAGCGCCTGAGGGTTTAGTCGAGCTGAATGAACTCGAACTGGCGTTCGTCGTTATAGCGTTTGCTGTAGATGCCGTATTCGGTGATGCGGCCCTGGATAACGAGACCGTTGCTGCGCCGCTGGATGCCGGTGAGCTCGATCTTTGTGTCGAGGTCCACCTGGCGGCTTGTGTGCTGGAGGATTTCCTGGGCGCGGCTTGCCTCGACCGGCCAGAAGAAGGCGCTGGCCATATTGTCGAGCTGCAGGCTGACCTGTTCCCTGCCACCGAAATTCACCTGGTTGCCAGGCGAGAAGGCGGTTAGGTAGTAGCCGCCCCGGCCGGCGTCATACTGGCTGAGCTGGGAATTGAGGCGGATATGAAGGACGCCGACGCCTTCGGTGGAGGCGTAGATGTCGGCCAGGCGCGCGGTTTCCGCTTCGAGTTTTGCCGCCTTGCTGAATTCGTCCGCATACTTCACTTCGTAGACTTCACTGGCCCAGGCCGCGAGCGGGGGCTCCCGGTCTGTGAGGCGATAGGCCAGCAGTGTCATCTGGAAGTCATCGGGATAGGCGAGCGTGGCCGTGCCAAAGGGGCTGGGGCCCGGCGCGGCAGCGGCTTTCGGGGTATCGCCCTTTGCCTTGGCATCTTCCTTGGGCGCCCAAGCGGGCTTGGCGGGCGTGACGCCGGTCTCAGAGACGGCAGCGGGGGCGCTGGCCGCGCCAGCCTCCGCGCCTTCTTCGCCGGAACCTCCGGCCGGGCCCCCACAGCCTGCGATCAGGACGGCAGCAGCCAGAGCGGCCAATGCCGGAAGACAGAATGATCGAGTGTTGATCCAGCGCATGATCAGAGATCCACCTTGGTGTTCTGGGCTTTCTCAAGCTCGTCGGTGCGGCGCTTGTTCTCGATCTCGTTGAGCTCGTTCTGGAACTGGTCGCCAAACTCGTAGAGGGCGGTCTGGTCGAACATGCCGACGCTGAGTTCTTCCACCACGTCCGGGTTTGAGCGGAAGGTGCGGATCATGGCAGTGACGGACATGCCGCAGCCACTGCTCCAGGACTGGTGTTCATCGCCCCGGCCATTCACGCCATTGGCGCACTGGTTCAGCATGGGGTGGGCTTCGCTGAGGACGTTGCCGGCAGAATCGGTGACCCAGTTGTACTCGTTGACGTAGCCGAAATAGTTCGCGTCGCGGCCTTCATATTGCTGGTAAGGGCCGTATTTTTCGGTGAGGGCAGCCAGGACGGCGGCCTTGGCGGGCATTTCGCCTTCCTTCCAGTTCTGGGTGCGCCAGACGCCGTGGACTTTCTGTTTGCCGGGCACGCCGGGGGTGGCCAGGGTGATCTTCTCGGCGATGAAATCCCACTGGCGATTGCCCGCGCCGCATTTCTGCATGGCGTCATACGAGCCATAGCTGCATTCCTTGTTCTCGCCGGTCTGGGCGGTAATCCTCTGCTTTTCGAGACGCATCGTGCCGGTTTTGAGGCTGTAGGGGCTGAAGAATTCGTTGTCATAGGTGACGAGGCCATCGGGCATCTGACAGGCGATAGCATTTTCGGCCTCGGCGAAGGTCATGCCGAGCCTGAAGCCGGCGATGTCCGGGCCGGGGAGGTCCTTGCTGAGCTTGACAGGGCATTTGGGCTTTTTGGCCTTGCCGCCATCGGCTGAAGCGGCGGCCGGGGCGCTCAGGTCGCCGCCGCCATCATACCCGTTCTCGTCAAAGCCGCCTGAGGCTTCGCTGCCACCCCCGCATGCGGCAAGGAGGAGGGCTGAGGAGATTGCCAGGGCGAGGCCGAGCTTTCCGAATTTCATGACTGTGATGCCTTTCAATCGACCGCCCGGAAGCGGCCGGTGCGGGAACCTTGAGATTCGTTTGAAATCTGAGGCGCGCGCGGGCAATAATCTTCACTGAGGCATCACGGATTTCTAACGCCGTGATAGGATCTTTGATTTCACTGGTTTTTCTGGTGGCGTGCGGCGTGGGTACGCGGGGCGGATGATGGACGATCTGAAGCGTGAAGAAGTCCCGCTCTACCGCTACCGGTTTGGCGCGGCGGAATTTGACGAGGCGAGTTTCGAGTTGCGCGTGGGCGGGTTGGTGGTGGAGCTGGAGCGGCGCCCGCTGGAAGTGCTGAGCCTGCTGCTGCGCCATGCGGGCGAGGTCGTCACCAAGGAGGAACTGCTCGACACGGTCTGGCAGGGGCGGATCACGGTCGAGAATGTGCTGGCCAATGCCATCACCAAGTTGCGCAAGGGGCTGGGCGAGACACTTTCCGGACAAATCCGGACACAGGCGCGCATCGGCTACCGGTTTACCGGTCAGGTGGAGCGGGTGGCGGCCGGGCGGCGGCTGGTCAACCGGCTGGACCTGAGAGCCGGGCAGCCGGTGCCGGGGCGTAGTCATTTCATGCTGCGCGAACAGCTATCGGGCACGCGGGGCAGCGAAGTGTGGCTGGCGCGGCATGACAAGACCGGGGAGCTGCGCGTCTACAAGTTCAGCCCGGACGGGGCGCGGCTGGCCTCGCTGAAGCGGGAGGCGACGCTGGCCCGCGTGCTGCGCGAGAGCCTGGGCGAGCGGGACGACATTGCCCGCGTGATCGACTGGAACTTCGAGACCCCGCCCTTCTTCCTGGAATGCGAATATGGCGGGGAGAACCTGCTGGCCTGGGCCGAGCAGGAGGGGCGGCTCGCGGCGATGCCGGCGGAGGAGCGGCTGGGGCTGGCGCTGCAGACGATTGATGTGGTGGCCGCCGCGCATGAGGCCGGCGTACTGCACAAGGATCTGAAGCCGGCCAACTTCCTGGTGGCGCCCCGCAAGGGCGGGGGCTGGCAGGTGCGCGTGACCGATTTCGGCGCGGGTGGGCTGGTTGAGCAGGGGCGGCTGGAAGACCTGGGCATCACGCCGATGGGCATGACAATCGGTGAGGGCGGATCGGGCAGTTCGAGCATGGGGACGCCGCTATACATCGCGCCGGAGATACTTGATGGGCAGGCGCCGTCGGCGCGGTGTGATGTCTATGCGCTGGGGGTGATGCTGTATCAGATCCTCACCGGGAACATGAGGAAGCCGCTGGCGACGGGCTGGGAGCAGGACATCGGCGACCCGCTGCTACGGGAGGATATTGCCGAGGCGACGCATGGCGATCCGCTGCGCCGGATAGCGTCGGCGGGGGAACTGGCGGCGCGGCTGCGGGCGCTGGAGGCACGGCGGGCGGCGCGCGCGCGGGAAGCGGCGCTGGCGGCGGAGGCGGACGCGGCGCGAGCCGAGTTGGAGCGGGTGAAGACGCGGCGGCCCTGGGTGACGGCGACCTTTGCGGCGCTGGTGGCAGGCTTTGCGGCGAGCGTGTGGCTCTACCTGCAGGCAGCCGATGCCAGGGCGGTGGCGGAGATGGAAGCGGCGCGGGCCGAAGCGACCGGCGGGTTCCTCCGTGATCTGCTGGTGAATGCCGATCCTTACCGGCCGGGTGGAGCGGGGGACGTGACCGTGCGCGCGGCGCTGGACAAGGCGGTGGGCGGGATTGGGCCCCGCTTTGCAGATGATCCGCTTACGGAGGCTTCGATTCAGCAAACGGCGGGGGAGATCTATTCGAGCCTGGCGGTGTATGACGCCGCTGCCGAGCGCAAGGGGCGGGCGGCAGACCTGCTGGCGGAATTTTACGGGGAGGGCGATCGGCGCACGCTGCTGGCACGCTACCGGCAGGCCGAAGCGCTGGCGAATGCGTCCAGGATTTCAGAAGCGGGCGCCGTGCTGGACATGGCGGACAAGACGCTGATGCTGCGCCGCGAGGGCGACGCGCAGCTGGCCTTTGCGGCGGCGCAGACGCGGGGGCGGTATTATCTGGTGCAGGCGGATATGGAGCGGTCTGCCCCGTTGCTGGAGGAGGCCGTTCGCCTGCTGCCAGAAGCAATGCCGGATGATCCGGAGACGGCCTATCGCCTGAAGATGGATCTTTCGCAGATCTACAGCCGGGTGGGGCGGCATGAGGACGCGGTGGATCTGCTGGCGGGGTTGCAAGATCCCTCTCATGCGGCGGCCGGCGTGAGTGAGGCAACGCGGGCGCGGGCGACGATGTTCCTTGGCGCGTCGCTGTTCTACGCGGGGCGGTATGACGACGCCGAGCCTGTGCTTCAGGATGCGATCCGCCGTCTGACGGATGTGTTCGGGGCGGACGCGGCGCAGGTGGTGGAGGCACAGAGCGCGCTGGCCAATCTCTATGCCACGTCCGGCAATTGGGAGCCGGCGTTGCCGCTGGTGACCGATGTGCGCGCCAAAATGTGCGCGCTGCATGGCGAAGACCATCTCACCTGTCTTATGACACGGGGCAATGAAGCGGTGTTCCAGTGGTTCCTGGGCGACGCGGAAGGGGCGGTAGCAAATCTTGGGCCGGTGGTGGACACGTTCCGGGCGCAGCTGGGGCCGGACTCTCCGGCGGTGCATGTGATGGCGTATTATCTGGCCATGGCGCAGCTTGAGCTGGGGCAGGCAAGCAAGGCGATGGCGCTGGCAGAGGGGCTGGACGCAGGCAAGCTGGCAGCGGGCAGCCCGGGGGATGGCTGGGATACGCGGGTGGCGGGGCTGAGAGGCATCGCGTTGATCCGGCTGGGTAACTGCGCGGCAGGGCGAGCGATGCTGGCGCCGGCGGTGGACGCGATGAAGGTGGGCGGGATGCAACCATGGATACTGGAGGATTACGAGGCGGCGTTGGCGGCGGCGCCGTGTGGAGGCTGAGGTCGGTTATGTCCCGGCTATGGCCGTGGCCTGCCCCTCAGCAGTGGTCCACCAGATTTGTTAGCCCGGCGGTTTCAAGGTAGCAGCGTTCATGCTGCCACCTCCCCATAGTAAGGCGGCATGAACGCTGCGGGCAAGATGGCTTTGGGGGCGGGTGGCTTGTAGCCGAGGGACGAGTGCGGCCGGGCGGTGTTGTAGTGCTGCCGCCACGCTTCGATCAGGATCTTTGCCTCGCGCAGATCGAAGAAGATTTCCCTCGCCAGCAACTCGTCGCGCAGCTTGCTGTTGAAGCTTTCGCAGTAGCCGTTTTCCCATGGGCTGCCAGGCTCGATGTAAAGCGTCTTCACGCCGATGCGTTCGAGCCATTCGCGCAGAGCTGTAGCAATGAACTCTGGTCCGTTGTCGGATCGTATGTGCTCGGGTGCCCCGTGACGAACGAACAGCTCGCCCAGCGTGTCAAGGACATCCCTTGAGGAGAGCTTGCGCTCGACCCGGATGGCGAGGCACTCGCGTGTGTGCTCGTCGATCACGCACAGCATACGGAACACTCTTCCATCGTGGGTGCGGTCCTGTACGAAGTCATAGGACCAGACATGGCCTTTGTGCGCCGGCCTCAGCCGCACGCAAGAGCCGTCATTCAGCCAGAGACGGCTGCGTTTTGGTTGTTTCATCGGTACTTTCAGCCCCTCTCGCCTCCAGATTCGGTAAACCCGCTTCTCGTTCACATGCCAGCCGTCGTCCCTGAGCAGAGCCGTGATCCGCCGGTAACCGTACCGGCCAAACCGCTCGGCAAGGCGAGTGATCGCGATTGTCACGGCGTCTTCATCGTCTCGCCGGGTGTGTGGCTTGCGCTGGGTCGAACGATGCTGGCCGATCACGCGGCACGCCCGGCGCTCAGTCACGCCAAGCTCTTCCACCACATGATCGACCGCAGCGCGCTTGCGGGAAGGGCTCAGAACTTTCCCTGAGCGACTTCCTTGAGGATCTGGTTATCCAGGGTGAGATCGGAGACGGCCCGGCGCAGGCGCTGGTTCTCCTTCTCAAGGTCCTTCATGCGCTTCGCCTGGTCGACCTGAAGGCCGCCATACTCCTTGCGCCAGCGATAGTAACTTTGCTCGGTCACACCAACGGCACGCGCAGCAGCTGCAGCTGTCTCACCGCGGGCAAGGCGAACCTCCACCTCCCGCAGCTTCGCAATGATCTCTTCAGGCTTGGCTCTCTTGCCCATGTCTCAACTCCATAATCGGAGCCGGCACTAACTCAAATACTGGACCACTTTCCGGGAGGCAGACCAATATCGAAGGGAGGGCCAGATTCAAATCACTACGTGACGCCGCCCTTCGCGAATGGCGGGAACTTCTCATTGCGTAGCACCTGCTCGCGTGCGGATAACGGAGACCGGTTCGCATTAGTCTGACAGCACCCTCATTTCTGCTCAAGCGCTGTGAGCCGCAGGGAGTTGGCAATTACCGAAACAGAAGACAGGGCCATGGCGGCGGCTGCAATCATCGGAGAGAGTAGAGCGCCTGTCAGCGGGTAGAGCACACCCGCCGCAATGGGGATGCCAGCAGCATTATAGGCAAACGCGAAGAACAGGTTCTGGCGGATGTTTCTCATGGTCGCGTGTGAGATATTCCTTGCCCGCACAATGCCGCCAAGATCGCCCTTGAGCAGGGTTATCCCAGCGCTTTCAATGGCAACGTCCGTGCCGGTTCCCATCGCGATGCCGACATCAGCCGCCGCCAGGGCGGGAGCGTCATTCACGCCGTCTCCGGCCATGGCGACGACCCGGCCCTCGGCGATCAGGCGTTTCACGATCTCGGCCTTTTGGGCAGGCAGGACTTCAGATTCAACGGCATTGATGCCAAGTGAGCGCGCGATTGCGTCAGCCGTCGTGCGGTTATCTCCCGTCGCCATGACGATGCTTAGGCCCGCCGCACGCAGCGCGTTCAAGGCAGCCGGGGTTGATGGCTTCACGGGATCGGCAATCGAAATCACAGCCAGCACAACGCCGTCGACAGCCAGATAGATGGCCGTTGCGCCGTCCATCCGGCGGCGTTCTGCAAGTGCTTGGAGCGAGACAGTGTCGATGCCGAGTTCATTCATGAACCGCTCGGCGCCAAGAGCGACCTTCTGTCCCTCGACGATCCCCACAACACCTTTGCCCGTCGGCGAATCGAAGTCTGAGGGCTCAACGAGCGCCAGACCTTTTGTGCGGGCTGCGGCGACAATCGCGGCGGCAAGAGGATGCTCGCTGTGGCTCTCAAGACTGGCGGCAATTCGCAGGGCAGTGTCTTCATCGGTGCCAGCCGTCATGTCGATTCCTACAAGCGCCGGCTTTCCTTCGGTAAGGGTTCCGGTCTTGTCGATCAGCAACGTATCGACTTTTTCCATACGCTCGAGCGCTTCGGCGTTCCGGATCAGGACGCCGGCGCGCGCCCCGGCTCCGACACCGGTCATGATGGACATCGGCGTGGCAAGACCAAGCGCGCAAGGACAGGCAATGATCAGCACTGAGACGGCCGCTATGAGACCGTAGGAGAAGGCAGGCTCCGGGCCGAACGTCAGCCATCCGAAGAAGGCCGCGATGGCAATGACGATCACCGCTGGAACGAACCAACCCGACACCTGATCAGCAAGGCGCTGGATGGGCGCGCGGCTGCGCTGCGCCTCGGCCACGAGATGGACGATCTGCGAGAGCATGGTCTCGCTGCCGACGCGTTGCGCCTCGACGATGAGGCTGCCTGTCTGGTTGACCGTTGCCCCGATAACGCGGTCATTGACCGATTTGGTGACCGGCATGGATTCGCCTGTGACCATCGACTCGTCGATGGAGGAGCGTCCTTCAAGGACGACACCGTCTGCCGGAATCTTTTCTCCGGGGCGCACACGCAGCCTGTCACCGGCGGCGACCGTCTCCAGCGGCACATCTTCTTCGCTGCCATCCGCCTGGATGCGGCGCGCGGTTTTCGGGGCAAGGTCAAGGAGCGCACGGATGGCGCCGCCCGTTGCCTCACGGGCCTGAAGTTCCAGCACCTGGCCGAGCAAGACCAATGTGATGATGACTGCAGCGGCTTCAAAGTAGACCGGCACGGTGCCATGCGCCGAGCGCAGTTCGGCCGGGAACAGATCCGGCGCAATCGCCGCCACCATGCTATAGATCCAGGCTGCGCCCGTGCCGAGCGCGATCAGTGAGAACATGTTGAGGCTGCGGTTCCTGACCGAGGCGACGCCCCGCGCAAAGAAAGGCCAGCCCGCCCAGAGCACGACAGGCGTCGCCAGCGCCATCTGGATCCAGGGATTGATGGTTGGCGGAATGAAGCGGTCGACGCCGAAGAAGTGCCCGCCCATTTCAATAGCCAGCAACGGTAGGGACAGAACGAGCCCGAACACAAACCGCCGCTTCATGTCGCGCAGCTCAGGATTGGGCCCGTCGCTTGCGCTTGGGGTCAACGGCTCCAGCGCCATGCCGCAGATCGGGCAGTCTCCAGGGCCATCTCTAAGGATTTCCGGGTGCATGGGGCAGGTCCACTGGCTTCCGGGCGCCGCTGTCTTGGGCGCGGGTGTTGCCGCGTGATGATGACAGCCAGCGCCATGACCTGAATGGCCATGCGCGTGGGATTCCGGGACGGCGCGTGTTTCTTCTGCGACGGGGTAGGCGGAGGGATCGGCCTCAAACTTAATTTTGCAACCTGCGCTGCAGAACAGGACCTCTGCGCCTTCGTGCACCAATCGGTGCGGACTGTCTGCTTTCGGCATCATTCCGCAAACGGGGTCCCGTTTGGCTTTTTGATCAGGTGTGATCGGTTTTACGATCAAGGACATGCTGGAGCTCCTGGGGGCGTAGGCTAGCAAATCATTTATACCCCTATGGGGTATTCGTCAATTGCCCCATAGGGGTATATTTCCAGCTATATGCCCGTACCTGTCCGATTACAGAAAAGCGACCAAAGTCCGCCCAAAACGGCCTTTGGTTCTGCCCCTGCATTTCAATGGTCATGATCCGTGGCAAGGCTGGCCGAGGACCAGTGAATGTGAACAATCTTCCACACGTCGCCGGTGTCCTGCAGGACCATCGTCTCCATCAGGCGGCTGTTGACCGGCTTATCCCGAAACGTTCCTTTCGACACGTACTCAGTCAGAATGGTCACGAGGCCGCCGCCCTCAAAGACCTGCCGGTCGAGGACGGTTGTCTCGACAGCTTTGGAAAACGTGATGTCAGCAGCCATGTGGTGTGAGCGGTATTCTTCAAGCGACCGTTCGATGCCGCCGCTCTCAGCAATCTGCACATCAGCGGCCAGCAGGCCAACAAGCGCCGCTTCGTCACCTGCTTCCAGGGCTGCGCCGAAGGCAACAACAGTCTCGATGGGTGACTTCGCTGCTGACGGGCTAGGCGCTTCATCGGCGAGCGCTGGCCTTGAAAATGCGACCAGGGCGGCCAATGCGAGGCTGATCAGGACAGGTTTCATTTTAGGCTCCTCAGGTAGTTGGACCAGAAACGGTTGTGGCTGCGGCAATAATGATGACGATCGCGGCGAACAGAACAGCCTCGGATCGCAGTGTCGCGCGCAAAGCGGCTCGCCCGCGGACAGGTTGTGCTGCCAGCTGGCGCGTGACGAACATCAGATTGACCGCCCCGAGCCCGAGAAGCAGCGTTGCCGCCAGAAGCTTGGAGGCGAGCAATTGTCCGTATCCGGAGCTGAGCATACCAGAGAACCCGCCATTGATACGCCAGAACAGATAGACGCCGGAGAGGAACGCCAAGGGCACGATAACGCGAGCGACCCGGCTGAAGGCCTCGGTACGGGCCAGAACATCCGCGTCCTTCATCCCGGACCGGGGCCAAAGAGTCGCTGGCGCGGCAAACCAGAAGCCTGCGATCAGAAGATGGCCCGCCACGACCCATGGCGCGAAGCCCGGCGCCGCCAGCCCCGCTGAATGTCCTGTAAGGGCAAAGCTTGCGCTGATGCTGATGGCGGCGGGCACCAGAAGGACCCGGTGACGTATAAGGCCCACAGCAATGAGAAAGCCCGCGCCGACGAGCAGCGCGAGGGCAGGGCGCCCGCCAGCGGCCCAGGTCCAATCAAACTGTTCAGTCGAGAAAGCCGCGCCAAGACTTCCGCCCATCTGAGCGTTCAGAATGATGAGCCGCAGAATTGCTGCAACGGCCACCAGACCTGCGAGCCGGAAATATGCACGGCGGTTCGTCATCAGGCAGAGCGCCCCGTGGAGCGCCGCCCCAATCGCTCCGAGGCTGACGGCGTAGAGCAATACCTTGGTTACGATATTGGCGGCGTCCAGCAGGGGCATGGCGGCGGCCCCCTACTTCAGTTCGAAGGTCGATTTGCCGGTCATCGGATGACCATCTTTTGACATCGTGCGCCACTCCACAGTGTAGAGACCCGGCGCCAGGTCAGGTAGCGGAACTGTGAATGTGGCAGCCGGTGCCTTTGGAGGTGTGAAGCCAATCTCGACGGCCTCTCCTGCTCCGGTTTTCACCGAGAACGCGATCAGACCGACTGGCTGGCTGAAGCTGAACGTGAAGTCGTCCGGTAACGCGTCTATGACGGCGGCGTCTGCAATGTTGGTCGTCCTGACACTGACATGCGCGAGCGCAGGCGCGGCGGAGAGGACGAGGGCCAGAAGTGTGGCTGTAATCACTTTTGAACGGGGCATTTTGTGTCCTTTCGCGGACGGTGAGCTGAAGTTGGATACGGTTCAGAACCAGAGCCTGATCCCGGTGACGAAGGAGAGGGTTTCGGCGTCCTCGCCGCGGGCGCGGGCGAAGTCTGCGGTGTCGCCTGTCGAGGCTTTCCAGTTGACACCGACATACGGAGCAAACTGACGGTCAAACTCATACCGCAGGCGCAGGCCAAGCTCTGCCGTCGAAAGTCCGGCGCCTGTTTCAAGTTCCGGCACGTCCTGCATCGCGAAGTTCAGCTCTGTGCGGGGTTGCAGGACGAGGCGCTGTGTCAGCAGGAACTCATACTCCGCTTCTACACGGGCGGAGAGATCGCCGTCCTCGCTGAGGAATATAGCGCCGCCGACTTCGAACCAGTAGGGGGCAAGGCCCTGAATGCCAGCCACTGCGTAGCTGCGGGATGGGCCCGGTTCGAAGTCATGACGAAGTCCTGCCTGAAGGTCGAAGTACCTCGCGACGGGGCGTGACCAGAGCGCCTGGACTTCGGCTTCTTCGAAGCTGCCTGCATCGAGATCGTAGTCTATCTCAGACTTTATCCAGAGCCGGTTCTCGTCCGTGCCCCACCAGCCCTGGCCCTCAAGGAAAGCGGCCGATGAATCTTCGCCCGACTGGTATTCGAACCGGTTGGCGAGGATCATGTAATGTGTCCCTCCACCATGTTCTTTTTTCAGCGCGTCCCGCGACGCCTTGAGCTCATCCTTGTCCCAATAGGCTGCAGCCTGCGATCCGGGTACGGGCGCGTCCTGCGCGATGGCGGGAACTGCGGTTACCAAGGACAGCAATACGAAGGCTGAGTAAAAATGTCTGCTGTTCATCAGCGATGTCCTTCGTGCTGCATACCGGGCATTCCGGTTTCGGTCTTTGCCTTGTCTTCCGCTGACGGAGCAATGGAAGGCTTGTGTCCTTTGTGTGCGTCATCAGCCATCGCGGCTTCACTTCGCGGAACGACCGAGACCACCTGCATCATGCCGGCATGCATGTGGAACAGGAGGTGACAGTGGAAGGCCCAGTCGCCCACATGGTCTGCCGTGACGTCGAACGAGAGCTTCTCGGCAGGTTTGACGATCACCGTATGCTTGCGCGGCTTGAACGCACTTTCATCAACTACGAGATCGAAGAACATCCCGTGCAGGTGGATTGGGTGGGTCATCATGGTGTCATTGACGAGCGTGACACGCAGCCGCTCACCTTCGTGGAAGATGATCGGGCCTTCGACAGCACTGAGCTTTACGCCGTCGAATGACCACATGTACCGTTCCATATTACCTGTCAGGCGTATTTCCAGCTCCCGTTCAGGTGACCTGGGGTCTGGATTTGGCTCAAGACTTCGAAGCTGCGTGTAGGTCAGCGCGCGGTGCGGAACGTTCTCGAGACCGAGGCCCGGTTCATTGAGCCGAAAGACCGGCGCCATGGCGACGTTGTCGATTCCGACCCCGGTTTTCAGAACCTTTGCCGGCGAGCCCGATGCCATGCTGGCCATTCCGCTCATGGCAGTGTGATCCATGCCCGGCATGGGCTCGTGACCCATTGAGGAATGGTCCATCCCGGGCATGCCCGAGTGATCCATTCCGCCCATCGCGGAATGGTCCATTCCCATGTCCCGGTGCGTCAGGGTTGGGCGCTCGCGCAGAAGCGGCGCTGTAGCAACCAGCCCTGCTTCCGGCGCCAGGGTAGCAACGACCTGGCCGGACCGGTCAATGGACTCTGCCACCAGCGCGAAGGCGCGGGCGCGGGTCGGCGCGACAATCACATCGTAGGTTTCTGCGACACCGATCTGGAACTCGTCGGTCTCCACCGGTTGGACATTGAGCCCGTCAGCGGCAACTACTGTCATCGGTAGTCCCGGAATCCGGAAGTTGAAGATTGTCATGGCTGACGCGTTGATGATCCGTAGCCGCACACGCTCGCCGGAATTGAATATCGCGGTCCAGTTGTCTGAGGTCGCATGACCATTGATGAGGTAAGTGTAGACGGATGCGGTTACATCCGAGATATCGGTCGGAGACATGCGCATGGCGCCCCAGGAGGCCCGGTCAGCAAATGTCTTTCCGAAGCCATTCTCCCTGGCGTCCTTGAGGAAATCGCCAACGGTTCGCTGCTGGAAGTTGTAGACCGCCGCATCCTTCTTGAGGCGCGCAAATACCTTGTGCGGATGTTCGAACGTCCAGTCTGACAGGACGAGCACATACTCCCGGTCATAACTGACGGGATCCTTGCCTGCGGGGTCAATGATCAGAGGACCATAATGGCCCATTTGCTCCTGCAAACCCGAGTGCGAATGGTACCAGTAGGTACCGCTCTGCGGGACCGCGAACTCATAGGTGAACGTCGACTTCGGCTTGATGCCGGGGAAGGAGACCCCGGGAACCCCGTCCATGTGAAAAGGCACCAACAGTCCGTGCCAGTGGATCGATGTATCCTCATCGAGCGTATTGTTGACCTTGAGAGTCACCTTTTCGCCTTCGCGGAACCGGATGAGTGGTCCGGGCAGTGTTCCGTTGATCGTGATGGCATGGCCGGAGCGGCCACCGATCTCGACAGCGCCGTGGCCGATGTTGAGGTCAAAGGCATTACCGGAGACTTCGAATATTCCCCTGTTGCCGGCATTGCCGCTGCGCGCCCAGGCCGGAAACACCGCGCTTGAAGCGGTAAAGATGCCGCCGGCTGCGGCCGTGCGGAGTAGATTGCGTCGTGTGAACATGATGCGATTCCTAATGTCAGAATCGCCTGCCGCGGGAAATGGAGGTGCCACGCGCGGCAGGCTACCCGGTTAGTGCTGACTGTGGTCCATCTTGCCGTGGTCCATGCCTTTCATGCCGGTGTGATCCATTCCCGGCATTGCGCCATGATTCATGCCGCCCATGTCGCAGGATTTGCCGCTGGCTGCCGCGAGCGCCATGGCCGTCTCATGCATCTTACCCATGCAGGCGTCATGCAGGCCTTTCGGCGCGTCGAGCGAGCACATCGCTTCAATCCTGTAAGACTTTGATTTTGTGTCCTCAGTCAGAAGGAAATGGACGCGCTCGCCAGCTGCGAAAGCAGACAAGTCAACACCTTTGGCGGCCTTGAAGTCCATCGTCATGGCATCCCAGTCGAGGGCGGCGATAGGCGTGTGATCGATCGTGGCTTTGGAAGCTTTGACGTCGAGGGCAGTCACCGTGCCTTCGCCCATCGGCAAGCCGCAATGGTCTGAGTGCTGCATCGCGGCACCTGAAGTGTCGCCTTCAAGCGCAAAGGCTTGCGAAGCTGCAAGCACAGCGGCAGCGGCGAGAATTGAGTGGGAGAGCTTCATTTGGAAGAGTCCTTGAATTGAATGATTGTTGAGCGGGCGCGGGGCGCTCACGCTGAACGGATGAAACAGGCTGGGCGGCCGCGAGGCACGCACAGTGTCATCGCAGGATCAATTCTGCAGGCGGACTTTCAGTGTGACGGGAGACGATCGAGGTCGGGGCGGCCCTATATCTGGTTCTATCTTAAGATCGGCGAGCCTGAACAGGCTGTCTGATTTCAGTTCCGGAATCGGCGGAAGAAACGCGACGTCTGCGGGAAATCCACTAACCGCCTTCAGCGACGCGTCGCCGGGCAGCGCAACGGTCACACAATGGGTGCAATCGCGGACCGGAACTTCAGACCCCTTATTGCAGTGCTGGTCCTTCGACAGATCATTTGCAGCAGTGTGGTGGTTGTGGGCTGAAGGTGCGGAAACGGCAATGTCTGGTCCCGCCAGCGCGCCTGCCACCGCTGCACAAGCACACACCGCATGCCCGCCGCCCAGCACGAGCAGCGTAAGGACAATGATTGCGTTGCGAAGCGAACCCATCATGGAGCGTTGACCAATTGAAACTAAGAGGCTATCTATACCCCATAGAGGTATATGTCAAATGCATCATTCCCCGTCTAAATCCGTTGTAACCCGGCTGAAGAGAATCGAGGGGCAGGTGCGCGGTGTCTCCGGCATGGTCGAAGACGGCCGCTACTGTATCGACATCCTGACGCAGCTCCAGGCGATCAAGGCGGCGCTCGGAAAGGTTGAAGACGAACTCCTGAAGAACCACGCCGCGCACTGCGTGGAAGAGGCCATCCGGGATGGAGATGTCGAGAGCCAGAGGCAGAAGTTTTCTGAGCTGGTCGATCTGTTTGGGAAGTATCGTGGCTGACGCGTTTTCTTTAGCAAACCTTAGGCGGGTGATGTCAGCGCAACTGGCCCTTGAGGCGGCCGAGCAGGGCGGTTAGCCTTTGAAAATGACCCAGAACCCCTTCCGGTACTTCAAAACGTCCCCCGAGATCATCCAGCTTGGTGTGCTGCTGTATATCCGGTTTCCGCTGTCACTGCGTAATGTCGAAGACCTCCTCCATGAACGTGGCATCGATGTCTGCCACGAAAGTGTCCGCCTCTGGGTCGATCGATTTGGACCATACTTCGCCAACAAGATCCGCAAACGGAGATCTGAAGCGATGCGTCAGGTCCCGCAATGGCGCTGGCATCTGGATGAGGTGTTCGTGAAAATTCGAGGCGAGACGCACTACCTCTGGCGCGCAGTCGATCATGAGGGCGAAGTGCTCGAGGCCTATGTCACGAAGAAGCGGGACAAGGCTGCAGCCTTGAAATTCCTCAAAAAAGCGATGAAGCGGTATGGCAAACCTGAGGTTATCGTCACTGACAAACTTCGCTCCTATGGCGCGGCAATGAAGGAGATCGGGAACGTACATCGCCGCGAGACGGGTCGTCATCTCAATAATCGCGCTGAGAATTCTCATCAGCCTTTCCGCCGACGAGAGCGGGTGATGTCGCGCTTTCGGCGTATACGAAGTTTGCAGAAGTTCGCTTCAGCGCATTCGTCTGTGCACAACCATTTCAATCATCAGAGAAATATCGAAGGGAGAGCCAGGTTCAAATCGTTACGAGATGCCGCCCTTCGCGAATGGCGTGAACTTCTTGTTGCCTGACACCTGCTCGTGCGCGAATTTCGGAGACGGGTTCGCATTCGTCTGACAGCACCCATTCCTCCGTACACAACCACTTCAATCTCGAAAGGCATCTCTACTCCCGGACAAACTTCAAGGCCCGCCGTGATGCCGCGCTGCGCGAATGGCGGGATCTCCTTGTTGCTTGACACCCGCTCGCGTGCGAATTTCGGAGACTGGTTCGAGTTAGTCTGACACCACCCACCAACGGCTGAGAAGGTAGTGACCCTCCTCTGACAACAGGCGGCGGATTGTCTTGCTCATCTTAACTGATCGATGCGGACAGTCAACAATTTGACAAATGTAAAATAGATGCATATATGGGCAGCAAGCCGCTATCAGGAACCGCGACCATGTCCGCAAGATCCGCCGATCCCAGATTCAGCAGGAGCCGTGCAGCCCTGATCGGGGCCGTGGCGGACCTCGTGCGGGAAAAGCCCGTTGAGGACGTGTCGATCACGCAGATTGCCAATTCGGCGGGTGTCACGCGGCCGACTTTCTATCAGCATTTCGAGAATGTCCCCGCAGCCACACGGGCCGCCGCGCTCAGCCGCCTGGCGGATGCCTATCCGCGTGTGGCACTTCCCGCCACGGCCACGGCCACGGATACTCGCGAGGCGCTTGAGGCGCGGGCTGCCTCCGTGCTCGAACATCTCTGGCGGGACCGGACATTCTACCGCCGGGTGATCGACGGCGCCGGCAGTGCCGATTTCTTCGACGCCCTCATGGAGATCGTCGCCGATCGCATGATGCTGCCGGCATTTCACCACAGTGTGCGGCAGACCGCTTCGGAGCGCGACCGGAAACGGGTGCTGGCGGGCGGCATCATGTGGCTCGTCGTGCGCTGGCTGAGAACAGAGCAGGGGGCCGTCCGCCCACAGACCATGGCCCGGCGTATCACTGATATCGCGATGAAAATGGGTGACGTATGAGAGATTTCAGATATGTCCGGAATGAAGGCGGCCGCAGGATGGCCGGTCTGCGCCGTGCCGGTTTCGCCGCTGCCCTCTCTCTTGCCGCCTCTCTTGGCACCTGGGGCCTGGCCGCGGCGCAGGAGGCGGAACCGGTATCGCTTGACTATTTCGCAGCACAGCAGCGCTTCCTCGACCGTTCGGATGCGATCGAGGCGGCGGGCGCAAATGTCCGCAGCAGGGAGGCTCAGGAACAATCGGTGCGGCATCTGCGCCGGCCGGATGTCGATCTTGAGGTACAGCTTCTGGAATACCAGAAAACGCTTTATCTTCCGCTCGGTTCGCTCGCGCCGGTCGCCGGGCAATTCGGCATTGCGGACCCGCTCAGATTCAAGCAGGAGATGACGGTCACGCGGCCGATCGCGACGGCGACACTTCCCCTCTATACGGGCGGGCAGATCGACGCGACGCGTGCCGGCGCGCGCGCCCAGCTGAACGCGGCGAAGGCGGAGCGGGATCTGGCTACGGACACCGGCCTTTCTCAACTGGTTCAGGCATACTATGGCCAGCAGCTCGCCGAACGCGCGCTTGGAGTCCGGCGCGATGTGCTGGCCGGGCTGGAACGCCATGTGTCAGATGTCGCGCGGCTGGAACAGGAAGGCTTCGCCAGCCGTGCCCAGCTTCTGCAGGCGGAAGTGGCGCGCGACGAGGCGGCCCGGGAATACCAGAACGCCATCGCGGCGCTGGCGACCGCGAATGCGTCTCTGGCCGGCCTGTTGCGGTCTCCTTCCGGCGTACGCCCCGTCAGCCCGCTGTTTATCATCTCCAAGCCGCTGGAACCTCTTGAGGAATTCACGGCAGTGTCTCTCAGACAGCACCCGCAATTGCGGCGGCTGGGCGCCGTCAGGGATGAGGCCGCAGCGGGCATCCGGATAGAGGAGGCGAAGCGCAAGCCGCAGGTCTATGGCTTCGCCCAGTACAATTTCGCCCCGCGCGACGCATTGCTGACGGACCCGGACTGGACGCTCGGCGTGGGATTTCGCTACAAATTCCTTTCGGGTGTCGATCGCGGCGCATCGATCGACGCAGCGCGCCAGACCGCCGCTCAGGCGCTTGCCGGCGCCCGCGAGACCGAAACGCAGATCGGCATCGGCGTGACGAAAGCCTGGTTCGAGGTGGACGCCGCGCGCAGGAGTTTCCTCCTGCTCGAAAGCGCTATTGTCTCCGCGCAGGAAAACCTCCGTCTTCAGAGCATTGCCTATCGGGAGCAGCAGGCGACTTCGCTCGATGTGGTCGATGCACAGCTTGGTATCGGCCGGGCACGCATCCAGCAGGCGCAGGCGGCATATGACTATGTGACCGCGCTTGCAGACCTTCTTTCCGTGAGCGGCCAGATGGACCGTATGGCGGATTATGTGAACCGTGCTGACAGGATCGTGCCATGAGTGACGCCAGCGAAACTGAAAATAGTCCGGTTACGGATGAATCTGAGAGCGATGTGCCGGCCTCGCCACCGGCATCCCCCGGTGAGCATACGCTGAAGAAACGGCTTGTCCCCATCGGCATTGCGGCTGGCATTGCCGCACTGCTGATCGCCGGCCTCTGGCTCAGCTACAAGCCCGTGCCGGACCAGTTGCAGGGCATGGTCGATGCCCGCGAAGTGCGCGCGGCGAGCAAGGTGACCGGCCGGATCGAGGCCTTCCATGTGGAGGAGGGCGCCTATGTCACCGTCGGCCAGATTCTCTATACAGTGGACAGTCCGGAGGTGGCCGCGCGGTCGCAGCAGGCGGGCGGCGCGCTCGCCGCCGCGCAGGCTGTCGAGAGCAAGGCGAGGGAAGGGGCGCGGCCGGAGGATATCCGCGCCGCCGAGGCCCAGTGGCGCCGGGCGAAAGCGGCGGCGGATCTTGCCCAGGTGACCTATGAGCGGATGCAGCGGCTTCATGAAGAAGGCGTCATTGCCGGGCAGAATCGGGACGAGGCCGAGGCCAATGCCGTCGCCACTAAGGAAGCCGAGCGGGCCGCGCGGGCGCAGTACGACCAGGCGCTTGCCGGCGCGCGGGAAGAGGACCGTCTGGCCGCAAGCGGGCAGGTGGAGCAGGCGCTCGGCGCCGTCGCGGAAGTCGAGGCGGCGGCGGCCGAAACCCGCGTGGTCGCGCCGGTCGATGGCGAAGTGGGGCGGCGCCTCGCCCAGATCGGGGAAATCGTTCCGCAGGGCTTTCCCGTCTTCATGATCACAGAGATCGCTGATCCATGGGTGACGGTCTATGTGCGCGAGGACCAGTTCCACGGGCTGAAACAGGGCGCCGTGTTCAGAGGCAGGGTTCCCGCGCTCGGCAATCGTGCGGCTTCGTTTCGCGTGACCTTCATCGCGCCGGCGGGCGATTTCGCCACATGGCGCGCAACCCGGCAGTCGAGCGGGTTCGACATCAAGAGCTTCGAGGTGCGCCTTTCGCCAGTGGAGGCCGTCGAGGGCCTCAGGCCGGGTATGACGGTCCTGTTCGACTGGCCGCAGTGAGGCGGGACGATGAGCGCCTTCTTCAGCGCCTTCACAAGGGAAGTCGCCTTCCTGGCGTCCAGCTTCTGGGATCGGGCGATGGTCACATGGATCCCGCTCGCGCTGATGGGCGTGCTCGCGCTGCAGCTTTCATCGGGCGTCATGCGGGACCTGCCGATTGTCGTCGTCGATCAGGACCGGACGCAGGTTTCGCGCGAACTGACTGCCGGCCTGGAAGCGGCGCCGGGGCTGACGATTGCGGCCCGCAATCCGGACATCGCAGCAGCAGAACAATTCATCCGCTCAAAGAAGGCTTATGCCATCGTCCTGATACCTGACGGGACGGGCAGGGCCGTCCAGAGGGGCGGCACGGCGCCTGTGACAGTGCTCTACAATGCGAGTTATTCGACGGCGTCCGGTGCGGCAGTGCGGGACATCAATACTGTCATTCAGAACCACTCCGCTCGGCTTGCGGCAGAGCATACGGCCGCGCTTGCGGCCGCGGGGAGCGTGCGTCCGGCCCCGGTTTCCGTGCAGAGCACGATCCTCTTCAACCCGCAGGGCAGTTATGAACTGCAGCTCATTTCCCTGCTGCATCCCGCGCTCCTGCATCTTGCCTTTATGGTTGCGGTGACGAGTGCGCTGGGGCGGGAGTTGCGTGACGGCACGATCGGGGTGTGGCTCTCCGGCTCCGGTGCGGTGGCGCTGGCGATTGCGGGGAAGGTCGCGCCTTATGTGCTGGTCTTCATGGTGTGGGGCCTTGCGGCGACCGCCTATCTTTCCGGCCTGCGCGGCTGGCCGGTATATGGCAGTGTGCTGACGATCCTGGCGGCCTATTTCCTCATGTACCTCGCCTATGCCGGCATGGCACTGCTGATCGTGGGCATCTCCCGCTCGATGATGCAATCGCTCTCGGTCACCGGGCTCTATGCAGGCGCCTCGTTTGCCTTCGCGGGCGCCATTTTCCCGATCGAGGCGGCATCGGACTTCGCCCGCTTCTGGAGCGCGATCCTTCCGTACACATGGTTCGCAAGGGTGGTTGCCGAACAATGGAGCATGGACAGCCCGTTTGCGGTTTCGCTGGCGCATCTCGGATGCATGGCGCTTTTCCTCATTCCGGGCGTCGCAATCGGACTGCCCCGCTATGTCGGCGCGGCCGCCGAGCCCTCCGTGTGGGGACGCCGATGATCCTCCGCTACTTCATTGCGACCTTCAGGGCGATCCGGTCCGACCGGCCGGCCCTGCTGCTCCTCGTCGTGTCGACTCTGCTCTATTCCTTCTTCTATCCGTCTGCCTACTCGGGCGAAGTTGCGACGCGCATGCCTGTCGCGGTTGTCGATCTCGACAATTCCGCCGCCAGCCGGTCACTCGCCCTCAAGGCCGGCGCCGTTCAGCAGGCGGAGGTCGTCGCCCATCTCCGCTCCATGCCTGAAGCGAGGGCGCTGATGCAGGATGGAAGCATTGATGCGATCGTGCTGATCCCTGCCGGCTTTGCGGATGAGGTACATCGCGGCGGGCAGGGCAGCGTCGCCCTTTATGGAAACGGCGCCTACCTTCTGCGCAGCAGCACGGCCCTCGGCGGTGTCGCCGCCGCGCTCGGCGCGGTCGGCGTGGAAGCCGCAACCGATCAGGCGCGCATGCTCGGCGCCCCTGCGGCGCAGCCGCTGACGGTGATTTCCCGGCCCCTGTTCAATACGCGAGAGGGATATGGCAGTTCGGTGGTTCCGGGCGTCGTGTTCGTGATCGTACACCAGACGCTGCTCATGGGGCTCGCCATGCTCGCGGCAACCCTGCGTGAGAAAGAAGGCTGGGTCCATGTGAGCCCGCCGGGCCTTCTCGGCATAGCGCTTGCCTTCTTTGTCCTCGGCGCGGCTCAGGTGGCGTATTTTACCGGCTTCGTTTTCTGGTTTCAGGACTATCCGAGAGCGGGAGCGGATATCTTTGCCCTGTCGGTTGCCGGGGCGCTGTTCGTATCCGCGACGGTCGCAGGCGCGCTGGCGCTTTCGAGTTTTTTCCGGAGTCGGGAACGACCGTTGCAGATATGGATACTGACCTCGCTGCCGATTTATTTCCTGTCAGGGTTGTCATGGCCCATCGAAGCGACGCCCGCACCGCTCGTTTGGCTAGGCAAGATGCTGCCGACGACACCCGGCATTAATGCCATGATCGGTCTCAACCAGATGGGGGCATCTATCGGGGACATATGGCCGGAGCTTGCGAACCTTCTGGCGCTCACGGTGGTGTATGGGCTCATCGCCGTGTTTCGCTACGGCCGGTCATCCAATCGTTTCAGGACGGCGATTCATTTGTCGCCGGTTTGACAATCGAAGTAATAGTCCGGATATTCAGGTTGCGACGGTAGTGTCAAAGGAACCGGGGTTGAGGTGGCCAAATCTGCCGAATAACCTCATGATATGACGAAATCACCTTTCCGCTACTTCAAGACATCACCCGAAATGATGATGTTAGCGGAACCGGGTCTTGAGGCGTCCGGGCAGGGCAGTTAGCCTTGAAAAATGAGCAAGAACCCCTTTCGGTAATTCAAGACGTCGCCCGAAATCACCCAACTCGCTGTCCTGATTTATGTCCGCTTCCCGCTGTCATTGCGGAACTTCGAAGACCTTCTGCATGAACGCGGGATCGACGTTTGCCATGAAGGTGTGCGCTTCTGGGTCGATCGGTTTGGCATCTACTTTGCCCGGACGATCCGCAAGCGGAGGTCAGAAGCGATGCGCCAGGTGAAGCAATGGCGCTGGCATCTGGATGAGGTCTCCGTGAAGATCCGCGGCGAGACGCACTAATTGTGGCGGGCAGTCGACCACGAAGGCGAGGTTCTGGAAGCCTATATGACGAAGAAGCGGGACAAGCCCGCAGCATTAAAATTCCTCAGGAAAGCGATGAAGCGGTATGGAAACCCTGAAGTCATCGTCACAGACAAGCTGCGATCCTATGGTGCTGCCATGAAGGAGATCGGTAATGCCGATCGTCAGGAAACAGGCCGGCACCAGAACAATCGGTCTGAGAATTCACACCTTCCGATTCGACGACGAGAGCGGGCGATGTCGCGCTTCCGGCGAATGCGAAGTCTGCAGAAGTTCGCCTCCACCCATTCCTCCGTACACAATCACTTCAATCTCGAAAGGCGTCTCTACTCCCGGTCAAACTACAAAGCCCGCCGTGACGCCGCCCTTCGCGAATGGCGGGAACTGCTTGTCGCCTGACGCCCGCTCGTCCGCGATATCCGGAGGCCGGTTCGAGTTAGTCTGACAACACCGCCACGATATCCTCATAACATTCTGATTTTAATGTTATTTGTAGGGGGGGTGATGTCAGCGGAACCGGGTCTTGAGCCAGGCGGGCAGGGCGGTTAGCCTTGGGAAATGGCCCAAAATCCGTTTCGCTACTTCAAGACATCACACGAAATCATTCAGCTCGCCGTGCTGATGTATGTCCGATTTCCGCTCTCACTTCGTAATGTCGAGGACCTGCTCCACGAGCGTGGCATTGATGTCTGTCACGAAAGTGTCCGTCTCTGGGTCGACCGCTTCGGCACATACTTCGCTCACAAAATCCGGAAACGCCGATCGGAATCGATGCGACGTAGCCCCCAATGGCAGTGGCACCTGGATGAAGTCTTCGTCAAAATCCGGGGAGAACGGTATTATCTTTGGCGCGCTGTGGATCATGAAGGGGAAGTGCTGGAATCCTATGTCACGAAGAAGCGGGACAAGGCTGCAGCATTGAAATTCCTCAAGAAAGCAATGAAACGATATGGAAATCCTAAAGTCGTGGTGACGGACAAGTGTCCATCCTACCGGGCCGCGATGAAGGCCATTGGGAATGAGAACCGCCAGGAAACTGGCCGGCATCTCAACAATCGGGCCGAGAACTCGCACCTACCTTTTCGAAGACGCGAGCGGGCGATGTCTCGTTTCAGGCGCATGCGAAGTCTGCAAAAGTTCGCTTCAGTCCATTCGTCTGTGCACAATCATTTCAACCATCAAAGAAACATCGAGGGGAGGGCCAGGTTCAAATCGCTGCGTGACGCCGCCCTTCGCGAATGGCGGGAACTTCTCGCAGCCTGAGGCCCGCTCGCGCGCGACTATCAGAGACGGGTTCGCATTCGTCTGACAGCACCGCCAGTTTTCAAAATATTCAATATTAAGCAGAGTGTTGGCATCGGCCGGTGGAACGTAATGTAGCGCTTCTCACGACTGGATGTTGCAACGCTCGACATTCGGATGTGCGCGATGAGCGGTCGCCGCGGGCCGTGTGTGGTTCATCCCGGTGGCGTGGACCGGATACGAGGTCCTGTCAGTGAACCGCTTCTTCCTTCATTCCTGGCGGTAGAAAACCATGCCTGCGTGGTGGAGGGTGTTGTCGTCCACGAATGTGCCGTCCGCCGTGAAGCCTGTATCGTCCCAATAGTCGATATGATTGCCGGTTATCTCGTAGCGGCCCTGGTAAGCGCTCTGACGATTGCCGCGCGCTTCATCGTAGCGCCCGCTGGGCAGAAGCTCGTGCCGGATGTGGCCATCAGCGGTGACCCACATGCCGGTATAGGGATGGCTGATACTGGATTGGTGTTGCATGTCGTTGTCCGTCTGGTTTGCCGCGGGCGCGGCGGCATGTGCCGGAGCAGCTCCGTCATTGGACGGATGCTCCTGGGAAGCCGCCAGGCAGGCGGCCGGCAAAAGCGCCAGCAGCCCTATCGGAACCGGTCTGAGAAGCTTCATTTTAATTCCTTTCTGAGGCTGGTGCCGGGATGCGCTGGATGACATCCTCATAGGGCGCAAGGTCGAGGAAAGCGCTGACTTCTGCGGCCTTGCCGTTTTCCATACGGAGTATCCACACATAGGTGTTTCCATAAGGCGCCCCGTCGCGGGCAACGCCTTTGCCTTTCCAGTTTATGATTACATGGTCCCCGTCTGCCCAGATCTGCCACTCGACCGGGCGGATGGGCTGGGACAGGCGAATGGCAAAGGGCGCAACCGCGCGCACCACAAAGTCTGAGCGGCCCCGATAGATGCCGGAACTCTGGCTCGACCCTTCAATTGTCCACACGACATCTTCAGACAGGACTTCATTGAAAAATTCCGAGCCGCCTGCAGCCCAGCGCTCAATCGCGCTGGTGACAAACTGTCTGTTGGCTTCCTCCTGCCCGGGAGGGGCCTGCTCCAGGCTATGGCGGACCGGATCTCCCGGCGTCTGGGGTATTGCGGGGAGGTGGACGGCAGTTGCCGCGAGCATGGCGGCGGGAAGCAGACGGGTAATTCTCAGGGGACGGATTTTCATGGTGGGGTTCCTTTCGGGGCAGACTTCAGCGGCGCGCGATCATTGATCCGCCAGATATGAGTTGCTGGGCCATGGGGCGGGAAATGAAGCGGGCCGGAAAGATCGGCGCCGGGTCGCTTGCATTGTTGAGCCGGTCCAATTGTTCGGCTGTGAAGGATAAGCTCAGAGAGCGGATGTTATCTTCTGCCTGCGCCAGAGTGCGCGCGCCCATGATGGGAGAGATCACGGCAGGATTCTGGCGGGTCCAGGCAAGGGCGACCTGGGAGGGTGTGGCGCCGCTCTCCTTGGCAATATCGGCAACCACATCTGCAATCTTCAGGGCGCTTTCGGTGAGGTGGCCGATGGAGGCGATGACGCCTTTTCGCTCCGCCGAAATGCTGGCTGAATTCTCGTCGGTAAGGTCGGAGCGGTTGTATTTGCTCGTCAGGATGCCGCCGCCCAGAGGCGACCAGGGCAAGACCCCCAGACCCATAGCTTCTGCCATGGGGATCAGTTCATGCTCGACGCTGCGTTCGACCAGACTGTATTCGATCTGCAGGGCAACAAAAGGGGACCAGCCATGCAGGTCGGCGAGCGTCTGCATCTGGGCGACGCGCCAGGCCGGTGTGTTGCAGATGCCAGCATAGAGGATCTTCCCGGAGCGGACGAGATCGTCGAGGCCGCGCATGACTTCCTCAGGAGAGGTCGTAAAATCCCAGGCGTGGACATACAGGAGGTCGATCCGGTCCGTGGCGAGCTGGCGGAGGCTGGTGTCGACAGATCGCACCAGATTGAGGCGGTGGTTGCCGCCGGAATTGGGATTACCCGGCGTGCGCGCCATTGTGTATTTGGTGGCCAGAACGATGCGGTCGCGCTTGTCTGCGATCAGGCCGCCGAGGATGCGCTCTGAGGTGCCATTGGTATAATTGACGGCGGTGTCGATGAAGTTTCCGCCCTGGTCGACATAAGCGTCAAAAATCTGTTTGGCGCCCGCTTCATCTGTGCCCCAGCCCCAGTCGGACCCGAATGTCATCGTGCCCAGAGACAGGGGCGAGACGCGCAGGCCTGAGCGGCCCAGAAGTCTGTAGGTATCGAGTGTGGTTGGTCCTGTCATGGCGGCGTATCTCCTGCTCAGGGGAACTCAAGGGCTGTCTTGATGTTTTCCTGTATCTCCCGGCGGTGACGGATGCGGGTAGAAGAATTGTCCGGAGTTCTTGCACGATTGTCTGAACGCGAATGTTCCGAGCTTTTCCGAAGGAGGTCTGCGTGCGACAAGAGCCCATGAGCCCGATCATGATCCTGACAGACGTATTGCGCCGTCACGCCCCGGAAGATGGCACGTTTACGAGCCCTCTGCCCGGCGTGAAACTGATCCGTTCTTCGACGACAACGCTTCCGATGCCAGTTGTTTACGAGCCTACCCTTTGCCTGATTGCCCAAGGCCGCAAGCGGGCCATGCTGGGCCGTACGGCCTATGTGTATGATCCCGCGCGGTATCTGCTGGCGTCCGTGGACCTGCCGATAATGGGCTCTGTCATCGAAGCAAGCGCTGATCATCCCTATCTCTGTCTGCAGATAGATCTGGACATGGCGATCCTGGGGGAGCTTGCGCTTCGCTTTCCCCAGGCGGGCGGGGCGCAGGAGCGCACTGCGCCCGGATTGATGCTGCATGATATGTCCCCGGATCTTCTGGACAGTGCGGTGCGGCTGGTGCGGCTTCTGGATACGCCGGACGATATTGAAGCGCTTGCGCCTCTGACGGTTCGCGAAATCCTCTACCGGCTCCTGATAGGGCCGAGTGGGCCGGCACTGCGCCAGATGGCGCAGGCGGGGAGCCGCCTCAGTCAGATCTCCCGCGCGATCCTTTGGATCAGGGAAAATTTTCGGGATGCCTGCCCGATCGAGCAGGCCGCCGAAATTGCCGGGATGAGCCGCTCCAGTTTTCACGCGCACTTCAAGGAGGTGACGTCTATGAGCCCACTTGAATTTCGCACCCGTTTGCGGCTCCAGGAAGCGCAGCGGCTGATGGTGGGCGATGGGCTGGATGCTGCCAGTGCGGGGTTCAACGTGGGCTATGGGAGCCCGTCCCAATTCAGCCGTGACTATGCGCGGATGTTCGGGCTGCCTCCGGCAAGGCATGCCGGGGCACTGCGGGGCTGATCTGGCGCATAGGACAGGTCTCTCTTTGCCACGGACATTCCACATTGCAGGGGGACGCAGACTTGAGGTGCGTACCTTTGCGCCTGCAAGAACAGTGAACAGCACACGTACTTTTATGTATCTGGAAAAATGGGAAGGTTCCTGAAGAGGCCGGAGAGCCAGCCATCTTCAGGAACCCCGGGACTGAGACCGGTCAGTACAGGGGGGGGAGAACCGGTGATGTCCCGTCTCCGGGGCCGCGGAAGCATGCGGGTGGGGGGAGGAACGCTTCCGGCCCGGGAGCCTCTAGGCGCTGGCTTTTCCAGCGTATTCGTTTCTGCGGCCGTCAGCCTTTTCCCAGAGTGGCTGCGATCCGTTGGCTCGCCACCAGCATTGCCAGAGCGGTCAGTGTGCTGGCGACGGGAACAAGGAGCAGTCCGACCCCAAGACCGTTTGGAATGCTGGCGGCGGTCGCCGTGTCGCTGATCATGCCGACGAGCAGCGGTCCGAGGGCGGGCCCGAGGAGGCCTGATCCAATCATGGCGAGGCTGGACGCCATGGCTTCCTTGCCCCGGCCGGCGACGAGATGAGCCGCGCCGAAACACCAGGGCAGCATGAAAGCGAACGACAGCATTGCGGGAACCAGGAGCAGGACAGAGGCCCACGCAGCGGGCGAGAACAGCGCGGCCGTCGTGGTAAGGCTGGCGATCATGAACATGGCGGCTGGCGGCCCAAGTAGGCGCCGAGACCTGGAACGAACTGCATGGTCAAACCAGCGCCCGCCCACGAGCGTGCCGATGATCCCCATCAGCCCCTGCAGAAAGCCGAAGGCCATTCCCGCTTCACCGGCAGTCAGCGCGTGGGTCCGGATCAGAAACGGCGCGGCAAAGGCATAAAAAGGGGCAGAGGCAAAGCCCGCGAAAATGGCACCGATGAACAACCAGCGGAAACCCGGCGAAGCGAGAAGCTTCAGGCTTGCCTGAAGAAAGGGTTCGGCGTGAATTGCGGCGGATTTCAGAGGCGGAGTTGGCCCCAGGACGAACAGCGCCAGAAGCGCGATGATACCGCCCAACACGCCTGCGCCAATCAGAGCGGCTTGCCAGCCGTGCGTGTCGGCCATGGCGCCGCCAACTGCGAACCCTGCCATTGTGCCGAGGGGAATTCCCATCGAAAATATACCGATGGCAAGCCCGCGCAGGCCGGGCTTGATCTTCCGGGCAATAACCGCGTGTGCGGAGGGTATCGCGCCCGCCTCGCCGATGGCGACTCCAAACCGTGTGAGAGCTAGAAACAGAAAGCTTGCCGCCAATCCACCCAGCGCGGTCATGGCGCTCCAGACAAGGGTGCAGGCGATGAGGACAAATCGCGGAGACCCGCGGTCCGATAGCCTGGCAAGCGGAAGGGAGAGCAGGGTGTAACACACGGCAAAGGCAAGCCCGGTCAGGAGCCCGATCTGTGTATCGCTCAGGCCAAGATCAGTCTTGATGGCCTCGGCTAGAATAAAAGGAAGTATGCGGTCGATCTGGGCGAAGGCATTGATCAGAAAGAGAGCAATCAGAACTGCTGCAATGCGCAGCCCGCTTACATATTCATCCCCATCTCCGGCGAGTATCTGTGGCAGCGGGGACCTGTCCCGGGTTGACGGTTCAGCAGTTTCTGTCATTTTCTTGTTGATCCTCAGCTTTGGTTGGCACTGAAAAGCTAGAGGAGCCACCCCATGAACAGAATGCCTGAAGTCGCAACAAATTTGCCTATTCCTGCAAACTCGAATTTCAAGCGTGAGGCCGCTGACGCTTCTTTCGCGCCAGAACATCAGGAGACCTCAATGTCCTCAGCGCTCATTTCGGCTGTCACCGCTTACATCGATGCCAATGGCGGAGGCCAGGGCCGGTTCGGGACGCCGATGAGCGGGGTCCATATCGTCCGCAGCTTCCAGGAAGTCATGCCGGACCACAGGCTCTACCGGCCGTCGCTCTGTGTTGTCTTGCAGGGGGCCAAGCAGATGTATTTTGGCCAGGATACGCTCGACTATGGCGCCATGGAGTATCTTCTCGTCGGCGTGGAAGTGCCCGCGAGCGGATGGATCTCCCAGGCTGGCCCGACGGAGCCCTTCATCGGCCTGATGATCGATATTGATGTGACCATGATCCGGGAAGTGCTCGAACAGGTTGAGACCGCGCCGCTTCCCGATGACGGCACCAAGCCGTGTGTTTTTGTCGGCAAGGTGGATGACATGCTGGCAGACTGTGTGATGCGCCTCGTCAGGCTGGCAGGTACGCCGAAGGCAGTGCCGCTTCTCTATCCGGCCATCATGCGTGAAATCTGCTACTGGCTGCTCGATGGGCCGTATGGCAGCGAGATCCGGAAGCTGGCATCGCCCGAAACGCATGCCGAGCGGATTGCCAGGGCGCTCTATACGATCCGGAACAATTTTGCGCAGACGCTCCGGATTGATCAGTTGGCGGAGGAGGCACGGATGAGCGCATCTTCCTTCCATCAGCATTTCAAGTCCATGACGTCTATGACGCCGCTTCAATATCAGAAGCGTCTTCGCCTGCTGGAGGCGCGGCGCCTCATGCTTTCCGAGGCGGTGAGTGTGACGGAAGCGGCCTATCATGTGGGATATGAAAGCGCCTCCCAGTTCAGCCGGGAGTATTCCAGGATGTTCGGTGTCGCGCCGAAACGGGATTCGCTGAGCTACCGCGTCGCCGCAGAATAGTCTGCGGAGAAGGGCTCGCTTCGGGAAATACTCTCGACCTGAGCTGCGAGGACGCACCCCTCAGAACTCTGAACTCTGAACTCTGCGGTCGCGGGCGCGCTGCAGGAATGGGCAAAAAATATGCGAATTCCGGCATGGAAACCCGGAGGGCGCCGGGCAATCCTGCTGGCCTTCCCGGTCGCCATGCGGCCGGGCGGACCCTGCGCCAGCCTAGTTCCCGAAAGAGCAATCCCGACGATGATGGATTATACCACCCCCGAAAACTGGACAGCTGCCTACATACCCGATCAACGCGGCAGATCAGCCGTCATCACCGGAACAGGAGGGCTGGGACTGGAAACGGGTCTTGCGCTGGCCCGGGCCGGGGCCAGCGTTGTTCTTGCTGGCCGCAATGCTGACAAGGGGGCGGACGCTGTTACGCAGATCCGTCAGGGAGTACCTTCGGCCGATGTCCGGTTTGAAAGGCTTGACCTGGCCAGCCTCGCTTCGGTGACAGACTTTGCAGCGCGGCTCAGCCGGCAGACAGAGAGTGTGGATTTGCTGGTCAACAATGCGGCCGTGATGGATCCGCCGGTGCGGCTGGAAACCGAAGACGGGTTCGAGCTTCAGTTTGGCACGAATTATCTCGGGCATTTCGCGCTGACGGGTCAGCTCCTGCCATTGCTTCGAAAGAGCAGCCGCCCGCGGGTCGTCACCCTGTCCAGCGTTGCGGCGCGCAACGGCGTTATTCGTCTGGAAGACCTGCAGTCGATGCGCGACTATAATCCAAGAGTGGCTTATGCGCAGTCAAAACTGGCCTGTCTGATGTTCGCGCTCGAACTGCATCGCCGGAGCAAGGCGGGCGGATGGGGGGTCTCCAGCATTGGCGCGCATCCGGGGATATCCCGCACCAATCTCCTGCACAATGCGCCCGGCCGAGGCAGTCTGCGGAGCAACGCCCGCAGCCTGCTCTGGTTTCTGTTCCAGCCGGCTGATCAGGGCGCGCTTCCGACGCTTTTTGCGGCGACATGGCCTGAGGCAAAGTCGGGCGCCTATTATGGTCCACACCGGTTGAGTGAAACGCGGGGGTATCCCGCTCCGGCAAAAATTCCGCCCCAGGGCCTTGATGCGGCCATGTCAGCGCGCCTCTGGGAGGCGTCCGAGCGGCTGACCGGGACCGTATTCCGGTAAAGGTTTTGGCCGGCCGCCTAGAGAGGCTCGCGATCGGCCGTATCGGCGATTTCGGGAAAGGCAGATATTGGCGCCAATTTGCCTAAACCTCCAGAAGGAGTGTTATTGCTATCGAGGTGCCTGCGGGTGTTCCTCGCGCCGTGGACGGGAAGATGCCTAGCGGGAGAGCAGGGCTCGCTCACATTTTTCTGCATACCGGCGCGGTAGCAATTTTTCCAGCTATAATTGCATTAAATCCGTAAACGGAAGATATTTTATTTGGGAACAGGCCATTTTTCTGGGAGCTACGTTTGGCGGGCGGGGGGATCGGGCGAATAAGGGTAAGCTCCAGATCGAAGAGGCCAGAGCCTGATCGCGGCTGGAGCGCCTCTAGTCAGGTGAGCAGCCTGGATAGGCCGTCATAAAGCAGCCGCGCCGCTACATAGAGCAGCAGAATGGCTGTGAGGCGCTTGACGATCTGCGGTTGGAGCTTGCGGCTGGCCATCCAGCTGCCGATCTGGCCGCCGGCGATAACCAGGGGAAAGAGTATCCAGTAGGGCGCGGCCAGATGCAGGATATCCGTATCCTGCAGTTTCATCATTTGGCCGGTGAGCCCGGAAACCGAGTTCACAAGAATGAACAGACTGCTTGCGGCAGCAATCTGCTGGGGAGTGCCCCATTTCATGAAGTAGAGCACCGGCGCGAGGAAGATACCGCCGCCAACACCCACCAGTCCTGAAAGGAGACCAATGCCCCCGCCGACCATGAAGGGAGTGAGGCCTGCGGATCGGGGGGCGCTAGTCTCGGGCAGAGCTTCCTGCGGCCGTTCGAACGCCAGATAGAGGCAGGAGATCAGAAGGGCGGCGCCGAGCAGGTTTACAAACAGGGTTTCCGAGACCGGCAGGCGGCCGCCCAGCCACGCCGCCGGGATGGACGTGACCAGAAACGGAACCAGCCGCCGGAAGGCAAGCTGCCCAGCCAGATGAAAGCGGACAACGCCGCCAGCGACCACAAGGATATTGCAGACAAGGGCAATGGCGGGAAGAATGCGGTAATCCGTACCGTGAAGGATAAGCAGTGCGTTATAGGTGGATCCGCCACCGAAACCGACGGCCGCGTAGAGCGCCGCTGTCAGAAAGAAAAAGAAGCCCAGAGCGATCGTCATCTTTTGTGACGGTCTTCAGAGTTGGCCAATCAGCAGGACCGGCACGGCGGCGCCGGTCATCCCGGCTGGGGCATGCGCGGGGCGGCGGATCAGCCCATTGGCTGTGAGGAAAGGTTTCAGAAGCGAACTGTCCTGATTGGGCGCCGCGTCAGCCAGAAGCAAACCCTGGGGGGAAACGTGAACGCGTGCGCGCAGAAATTCTTCACGGGCGCCATTGGCGGGCAGAGGCGCAGCCAGCGTAGCAGTCAGGGAAGGCAGGGCGAAGTGGCCGGTCAGCAGCGGCCTGACAAACAGGTGGGCGCAGACAAAGGCGGATGCCGGATTGCCTGGCAGGCCGAGGACGCGCTGAGCGCCCCGCCGTGAAAACCAGGTGGGTTTTCCCGGCTTCACCGCAATCTTTTCGAATATGGGCTCAAACCCCGATTCCCGGAAAGCGGCGCGCATATGGTCATGATCGCCCACGGAAGCGCCCCCAACGGGGACAAAAAGATCAACATCAGCTGACTGAACATGATCAAGAATGGATGCCATACTGTCTGACGCAATTCCAAGGTCGACCGGGTCTCCGCCCCAGGAGGCGATGAGCGCGGAGAGGCCAGCGGCATTGGCATTGATGACCTGACCGGGCCGAAGCTCTGATCCGGGAGGACGCAGCTCGTCTCCATTCGCGAGGATGCCCACGCGCGGACGGCGGGTAACCTGCAGATGGCCGTGATTGGCGGCCGCCACCAATGAAAGTGCGGCGGGAGTGAGGATCGCGCCGGTATCCAGAAGGCGTTCCTCTTCTGAAAAGTCGATGCCCGCCGCCCGCACGAACTCAGCGGCTGCATACCCTCGCAGGCAGCGGACCTGATCGCCAGAAATCTCCGCATCTTCCTGGATCACGATATGGTCTGCGCCGGGCGGAAGATGCCCGCCGGTGAATATCCGGACAGCTTGGCCGGGCTTTAACAGGCCGGTGAAGGGCGTGCCCGCTGGGGCGTTTCCGATCACTGCCAACGTTGCGCCCGGCGCGCGCACATCGGTCAGCCGGACGGCAAAGCCATCCATTGCCGAGACAGCCGCTGGAGGCTGCGTCACCCGGGATATGACGGGCTCTGCGAGCCGGCAGCCGGCCGCTTCGGAAAGGGGCACCTGCCGGGAGGGCAGCGTCAATGCATTTTCCTGAAGCAGGCCAAGGGCCTGTTCCACCGGAATGGGGCGGTTCATGGCTTTGCTTTCCGGTAGTCGCCTGAGGCGCCGCCCGACTTTTCCACAAGCTCGATCCCTTCGATCACCATGGATTTGTCGATGGCTTTCAGCATGTCATAGAGGGTGAGGCAGGCCACTGTGACTGCCGTGAGAGCCTCCATTTCAACGCCGGTCTTGCCGGTGGTGCGGGCTGTGGCGCTGACCTGAAGGGCGCTGCCTTCAGCGGCTTCAGTGATTTCCACTTGCAGGCCGGTCAAGGGCAGAGGGTGGCAGAGGGGAATGAGGTCGGCAGTCCGCTTTGCGCCCATTATGCCCGCGAGTTCGGCGATGGCGAGCGGGTCGCCCTTCTTGGTATCGCGGGACAGGGCGCGGGCGAGCGTTTCCGGCGACATCCGTATACGGCCTGTTGCCAGGGCCCGCCGTTCGGAATCGGTCTTGCCGGAAATGTCTACCATGCGGGCGCGGCCATCCGGGCCGATATGCGTCAGGTCCGTCATCCTCTCAATGCTCCGTCAGACGCGGCATCAGCTCAACCAGGTTGCAGGGCTTGTGCCGGCTGTCGAGTTGGAAGGAAATGACCTTGTCCCAGCCATCCTTGACGGCGCCTGTAGAGCCGGGGAGACAGAAGATGAAGGTGCTGTTGGCAAGGCCCGCGACGGCGCGCGATTGGAGCGTGGAGAGGCCAACGCTCTGATAGCTGACCATGTGGAAGATGACTGAAAAGCCTTCGATGGTTTTCTCAAACAGGGGCGTGACGGCCTCTGGCGTTACATCGCGGCCCGTCAGGCCGGTGCCGCCGCTGGTGATCACCACATCGACATCGGTCGCGGCAATCCAGCCTGATACCGTATTGCGGATGGCGGCCTTGTCATCCGGCACGATCAAATGGTGAGCAACCTCATGGCCCGCCGCACGGATACGTTCAGCCAGCGTGTGGCCGGACGTATCTGTCTCATGGGTGCGTGTATCGCTGACGATCAGGATGGCAATCCGGACCGGTTTGAAGGGGAGGCTTTCATTGATGCCATGCATGTGTCTTCAACTTTCCTGCGGACCTGCCCAGCGGGCAGCGTCTCGATAATCTTCCGGGCGAGGCTCGATCCATTGATCGCCCGCCTCGGTCACTTCTTTCTTCCAGAATACGGCTTCGGTTTTGAGATAGTCCATCAGGAAGTCAGCCGCTTCAAAGGCTGCGCGCCGGTGGGGGGCTGCGGTGGCGACGAAGACGATTGGTTCTCCAGGCGCCATGCTTCCGGTTCGGTGAATGATGGAAAGACCTGTCAGGGCCCAACGCCTGCGGGCTTCCTGGGCTGCCTGTTCGATGCCTCGTTCGGTCATCGGGGAATAGGCCTGAAGGAATAGCGACCGAACGGCGCTGCCTTTGGCTTGCGCCCGCACAAGACCGGTAAAGCTGACGATCCCGCCACTGCCTGCCGTGGCGGCAGAGAAACGCGTGAGTTCTTCTCCCGGGTCGAAGGGGGTGCCCAGCAATCGTATCATCAAATCAGCCGCCCCCTACCGGTGGCATGAAAGCGATTTCATCGGAATTTGAAACCGGTGCCGGATCAACAACAATCTCGCTATTGATTGCGATACGGACGGTTTTTTCCATAAGGGCCCCGCCGGCAGATTGACGCGCATCAAGCCAGGCGCGCAGGGCCGTCGTGTCACTGATGCCGGCGGGCAGGTCGAGCACCTGGTTGGGGCGATCCACGATGTCGGCCAGACGGCCAAAGAAAAGGAGCTGCGCCATGGATTAGCCTCCCGTAACTGACATGTGGCGGGGCAGGGCAGGACTTTCGGCGCGGGCGCGGATACCGAAGGCGTGCTTTTCGGGTTTTCCGAGGAGCGCGCGGCTCAGCGCCGCGTCAAGGGCCATTTCGGGATTTGACGCTTCGCGCAACGCCGCCCGCAGATCGACATGATCATCCTGACCGAGGCACATATAGATGCGGCCTGTGCAGGTGACCCGGACCCGGTTGCAACCGGCGCAGAAATTGTTGGTAAGCGGAGTAATGAAACCTAACCGGCCGCCGGTCTGCGCCACCCGGACATAGCGGGAAGGGCCGGCATCGGCAAAACGGGCGCTCTCCTCAGTCAGCGTCCATTGCTGCTCCAGCCGGTCCCGGATTTCGAACAAGGGTATATATTGATCATAGCGGTCTTCGCCGGTCAGCCCGAGGGGCATGACTTCGATAAGCGTGATGTCAAAACCCTGGTCATGGGCCCAGCTGATCATTTCCGGGATTTCGTGAACGTTCTGGTTCTTCAGCGCGACCGTATTTATCTTTACCTTCAGGCCGGCAGTTTTTGCTGCGGCAATACCTGCCAGGGTCTGCGCGAGATCCCCGCGCCGTGTAACGGCCTTGAAGGTCTCAGGGGTCAGCGTGTCCAGCGAGATGTTCACGCGCCGGACCCCGGCGGCGTAAAGGCGTGCAGCATGCAGGGTCAACAGGGTCGCGTTCGTCGTGAGGGTGAGTTCTTCCAGTCCGTTCCCGAGGCGGCGGCCCAGGCGATCAAACAGGTCGCCAATGTCACGGCGCACAAGAGGCTCACCGCCAGTGATACGGATTTTGGTGACGCCCCGGCGGATGAACGCATCTGCGATCTGTTCCAGTTCCTCCAGGGAGAGCAGCTCCTTCTTCGGGAGGAAGGTCATCTGCTCTGCCATGCAATAGGTGCATCGCAGATCACACCGGTCTGTCACCGAAAGGCGGAGATAGCTGACCCGGCGGCCAAAAGTGTCCGTCAACGGCGCGGCGACGCTATGTTCCTGGCTGTCAAACATGGGCGGACTCCTCCGCAAGCTGAAGATCTGTCACTGTATCAATATCGAAAGCATAGGCCGGATCGAGGGAAATGCTCGCGCCGTCCTGTAAGGATTGGAAGAGTTCCCGGCCCCCGGAGTCGCCCTGAAGGGCAGTGAGGCTTTCAAAGGCGGAGCGGCTGAAAATGGCGGGCGGGCTGAGGCGCCCGCCGGACAACGTCATCGCCGCAGGATGACCGGAAAGCACTGCCATCTGGAGCCTGCGGAGGTGCGCGGTAGGAATGGCGGGCATATCGGCCAGGAGGATCATGACATGGTCTATGTCGGGAGAAGCGGTAATGGCGCGGACCCCGCACCGGAGGGAACTGGCGAGGCCGGTTGCGGCGTCGGGATTGGGGGTGACCGTCCAGCCGGCCTCGGCAAGTCTGGCTCCGCGATCGCCTGACGGAGCCGGCACAATGGCGATGCGGGCAGCGGCCGTATCATCCGGCAAGCTGGTGGCTGCGTGATCAATGAGTTTACGTCCCTGAAAGTCACTCAGCAGCTTGTCGCCCCGGGCAAACCGGCTGGACTTGCCCGCCGCCAGGAGGACCAACGCCGTCCGGGTAAAGAGGGAGGAGTGTCTCTTATGGTATTCGGCCACGACCTGACTGAGAACGGAGACGGCCAGCATCGAGGCGTCGCGCATGGATGGGACAAGGCCGACAGGGCCGTGAATCCTCTGAATGCTTGCCTCCGAGATGCCGCGCTGGCGCAACCGGTCGCAGCGGGCGGCATGGGTGCGTGCGCTGCCGACGGCGCCGACGAAGAAGGCATCGCCTGCCAGAGCGTCTTCCAGCAAACCGTCTTCCCGGTCGGCATCGTGAAACATCATGACGAACGCTGACCAGGCATCGTCCCGGACCGGCGGCAGTTCGCTGGCCGAGCCCAAGGCGATCAGGTTTTCATGCCCGTCGTTTTCAGCAATGCGCATATCGGGACCGCCCGGCAGATAAAGGGTGGTTTCAATCCCGCTGGCACGTGCCAGTCTCGCCAGGGCAAGAGGATCGGCGCCCCGGCCGGCAATGCGCAGGCGGAGCTTGGGGTGGTAGATGAAGTCCCGACCTGTTTCCGTCAGAGAGAGCATCGCCGGTTTCCGGGCCAGGAGGCGGGCATGGCAGTTTGCGAACAGAGATTCGTCAGGCTCCGGAAGAATGCAGACTTCAATGGCGCCGCCGCAGGGCAGTGGAAGATCGAGAAAGGGAGAGCCGGCTCCATATGTTAACCGGGCAGGCTTCCCTTCGGCGAGGCAGCGCTGGGCCTGAAGGATCACGTCTGCATCAATGCATCCGCCGGAAATATAGCCTGCGGCGCGTCCGTCTGCCGCGACGGCCATCAGCGCGCCTGGCCGGCGCACCGCGCCGCCGGTCGTCCGGACAATAATAACAAGGGCTACCGGCATGGCGGCGCGCCAGCTGATCCAGGTCGACAGAACGTCTTCCGGGTGTTCCTGATACTGACGGTGGGTGAAGGAGTGGATTGCCTGCGTCATTGGCTATCCTCCGGCAGGCGGTCGAAAGGGCTCATCGGCGGACCCCCGGGGATTCCATTGGCAGGCCGGATGCGCGGCTGGCGAGATAAAGTTCCACGGCGGTGTAGAGTTCCGAACCATAGTCCAGAGGCTCTGCCCTGATCCCGGCATCGCAATCACGCAGGCGCCGTTGCAGAGAGCCAAAGGCCTGCCACTCCAGCCGGTAGGCAGGGAAGGCGTTACCATGACCCTGGCTGATTGTATCCCCCCGCAACTGCCGGCCCCAATGTTCATTGTGGCATTGGCTGCAGGCGAGATTGAGCTGTCCCTTGCGCTGGAAAAAATAGGCGCGGCCCATCTCGTAATAGGGGGCTGCCTGACCCTCAATCGAGACAGAAACCGGCACTCCCCGGGAGAGGCTGGCGACATAACCCGTGAGCGCGAGCAGGTCTTCGCTCTCATAGGCAAGCGGCAACAGGGATTGATGCCGTTCGCGGCAAAGATTTATCCGTCCTTCAAGATTGACGAGCGATTTTGAGGCTTCGTCATAGACCGGATAATGCGCGGCGGCGCCTTCCAGCGGGTGATTTGTGGCGGTGTGGCATGTGGCGCAGGCCTCACCGCCGGACGGGGGCGTTCGGGAGAACAGCTCCGCGCCATGATCGACCCAGAGATAGGAAGGGTTTGAAAAGTCATCTGCCTGCAGCGCCTGGGTTTCGGGCTGAAGAAAGGTCAGGCCGGAGCGGATTTCAGACGGCGCAAGGGCGCTGTCTGACGCCATTGCGGGCGGCAGCGGCTGACTGCAGCCAGGAAGAAAAATCAGGGTGAAGAGGACGCTCCTGATCATGTAACCGTCAGTGTGCGGCGCTCGGACCAGGTTTTTCCGTCCTGATCGGTCCAGGTGAATTCCAACGTGCCGGTTTCTGCGGCGCGCGCATGAAATGACACGAAGGGGTTGGCGGCTGTGCCGGGAGAGAATTCCGCTTCGCACACCAGCGCAGTGTTATAGGTGCAGCGGAACCGCGTGATAATATCCCGTGGTATGATCTTGCCCTGTTCGTTGCGGCGATAGCCTGTTTCCATGGGATGCTGGATCATCGCCTTGACTTCGATAATCTCGCCCCGCCTCGCGGTTTCAGGAATAGAGATGCGGATTACAGCCATGCCTGCCTCTCCCTATCCGATGATGCACGCGGCGAGCGTGACATATGTGCTGGCCTTGCCAGACCAGAGTGACCCATCACTCATTTCTGCGACTACCCTCAGCGACTGGGTTCCGGCGAGGCGCACGCGGGTGGAGATTTCCGCTCGGCCGGAAGCGGGGCTCAGGCTGAAGATCGCTATCTCAGGTATCGGGTTACGGGGCGATATGATGGCGATCCGGCGCACGTGATCTTTTTCCGTCATCGGACTTTCGACGGAAACAGTCAGCTGCACGGAGTTACCGTTTTCGGCAATCGGAGGCAGCTTGAGGGTAACCTTGCCTTCCCGAATGGGCCGGTTGCCAAAGAGTTTGCGAACGGCATCTTCGGCGTCTTCCGGCTCGGCCATAGCGCGCAGGGGCAACAATGACAGCGATACAGCTGCGCCAGCAGCGGCAAGGAATGTGCGGCGGTGCCATAGCAGTGCGGGGGCATGAGAACGAGACATGGCGTAGTCAGTTTCCCTGTGAGCTCAAATAGGCGACCAGGTCTTCAATCTGCCTGGCGGTGAGGGCTGGTTGGCCTTCATATTCCCGCCCCACCTGCCGCAAACCACCGGTGCGGTAGTAGGACGGCATGACAGTGTCTGGCCAAATCCGCTGGGCGTCAACTATCCGGAGACGGATCTGGTCCTCGGTGAGCCGGGCGCCAACGCCGGTCAGATCCGGCCCGACATTCCCCTGAAACTCAGCTTGCAGCCCCTCTATGCGGTGGCAAAGAACGCAATGGCCGCCCTCGCGGGAAACAAATTCTGCTTGGCCGTCTGCCACGCGGCCCGCCTCGCCGGTCAAAGAGGCGGGAATGGCGTCGCCCCGGATCTCCACCCGGGCGGCGAGGGCAGCGCCATCGGCTTGCCCGCAGCCGCTGCAGAATATCGTGACCGCTGCAGCCAGCGCGCTCTGCCGTCTCATCCGAATGCCTGCCGTGTAATGGTGTCAAACCAGGTCTTTGCCTGCATTGCCTCATTCTCACGCACATAGCTGTCGGCGTTCATGGGGCTGAGGCCCCCTGAGCCTTCAATTGAGCGGAAGCCGCTCTCGCCTGCGCTGTAGACCCCAGTAATCGAGATGGCCGTATTGCTGGACGTGAAGGAGTAGCAGGTGTTTGTCAGCGGGACAGGTTGCGGGGGAAGGCCCGCCAGAAGGCGCGAAACCTGCAGGGCACAGAGCTTTGCCTGAAGATTGGCCGCAAAGGCAGATTTGGGCATCGGCGCTGCGATGATGGCGTCGCCGATGACATGAATGTCCGGCTGCAGGAGGGAGGCAAAGGTTACCGGATCTACCGGGCACCAGCCGGTCGCGTCTGCTACGCCCGCATTGTGTGCAATGCTTCCGGCTTTCTGGGGTGGAATGACATTGGCAACATCGGCTGTCACAGTCTCAAATTCTGTGGCAAGGCTCCGCGCGGCGGGATCAACAGAGATCACCCGGCCAAAATCCTGCGCTCCCCGGCGTTCGACTATGCCGGGATAAAGTTCGGCCCAGGCTTCTTCGAACAGCGGCTGTTTCGAAAATTGGTCCTGTGCATCGAGGATCAGCAGCTTCGATCTTGGTTTATGGGTCTTCAGATACTGCGCAATCAGGCTCGCGCGCTCATAGGGGCCCGGTGGGCATCGGAACGGTGCTGGCGGCACAGACATGACAACCGTTCCGCCGTCCTGCATGGCTTCGAGTTGCCGGCGCAAAAGCAGGGTTTGCTGTCCCGCTTTCCAGGCATGGGGAAAGACTGTGGCGGCCTCCTCCCCATAGCCCTCAATAACGTCCCATATGAAATCGATGCCCGGCGACATGATCAGCCTGTCATAGCTCCACACGGCACCGGACTGGCCGGTTACCGTATGGCGCGCAGCGTCAACAGCAATGGCGGTGTCGTGAACGACCGTTATTCCTGCCGCAGCGGTCTGATCATAACCGAACGTCTGCTCCGCAATGTCCCGCTCACCTCCGACCACCAGATTGCTGAACGGGCAGGCGATGTAAGCGGAATTGGCTTCGATCAGCGTGACCGAAGCTTCGGGCAGGAAGGTCTTGATGAAGCGGGCTGCCGTTGCGCCGCCAAACCCGCCGCCCAGGATAACAATCCGTGCGCGGGTCCGAGCGCTTGCTGCGCCCGGGAGCGCGGCTGCGAGCGTTGCCGCGCCGAGGCCGGCCAGCACCGCGCGGCGGGCGGGGCCGGAGCGGGTCATGGCTCTGCCTCCTCGCCAAGATAGGCGCTGATGGCGTCGATATCGGCTTCGCTGTATCCCCGGATCATCCGGTGCATGACGGTTGTACCTTCCGTATCCTGATAATAATACAGAAGAGCATTGCGGATATTTTCTGCCGGCCTTCCTTCAAGGCTGGATATCGCCCCGCCGGCCGGGTTGTGGCATCCCGAGCAGCTCATTGCGAGCGCGGCCCCCAAAGGAAACTCTGCGCGCGCGCTTTCAGGTATGTCTGCCGGCGGCGCGGGGGCGCTGCCGCACGCTGTTATCCCGTGCAGCAGCAAGCCGATCACCAAGGCGGCAGGTCGCGCCCGGCCCATGATCAACGCAGGGCCTGATCCTTGAGTGGAAGCTTGCGAATCCGTTTGCCCGTCGCAGCGAAGATGGCGTTGAGCACGGCAGGCGGCGCCACGGCAATCGTCGGCTCGCCGACCCCGCCCCAGAACCCGCCCGACGGCATAAGGAGCGTCTCGACTTCCGGCATCTCGGCAATCCGCATTGAATCGTAAGTGTCGAAGTTCTTCTGTTGCGCTTCACCGTCCACGAAGGTCACTTCCTGGTGAATCATTGCAGACAGGCCGTACACGAAGGATCCTGCCACCTGAGCGTCGATCTGCTGCGGGTTGACACCATAACCCGGATCTGTCGCGGCGACGATGCGATGTATCTTGAGCTCTCCGGCATCTGAAACGGTAACTTCCGCGCAGGCGGCAGTATAGCTGCCGAAAGAATAGTAACAGCAGAGGCCGCGATGCATCCCGTCATTGGAGCCCCAGCCGGACTTATCCGCGACCGCCTGCAACACAGCTGCCATCTGCGGGCTGTTCTGGAGGTGGGCCAGACGGAATTCCAGCGGATCGCGCCCAGCCGCATAGGCCAACTCATCCATGAAGCATTCCAGGTAAATCGCATTCTGGTTAGCATTCACACCGCGCCAGAAGCCGGGGCGCACGGGAGGATTGCGCATGGCGTGGTCGACGCGCAGGGCAGGGAAGGTGTATTTCAGCGTCTGGTCTTCGACACGCGGATCGGAGCCTGAGGGCAGGAGGCCCTGGAAGGTCGCGAAATCCATTCCGTTGACCAGGGCCTGGGGCATGATGCCAGCGAGGATCGACTGACCCGAGATCCGGATCTTCAGCCCGATCAGGTTGCCATCAGCGTCCAGCGCCCCCTGGCACCGGCCTTTGGAAATCGGGTGGTAGAAACCCTGTTCCATATCTTCTTCGCGCGACCAGAGCAGCTTGATGTGTGTGCCCGGCATCTGTTTGGCGATTTTCACGGCCTGAGACACATAATCCGTCGCGCCCTTGCGACCGAACCCGCCGCCCAGAAGCTGCTTGTAGACTTCGCACTGTTCGATGGGGAGTTCGGCGGCTTCAGATGCTGCCGCAAGCGCTGCTTCACCGTTTTGAGTCGGGCACCAGACTTCGCATTTCTCCGGGGTCCACACCGCCGTGGCGTTCATCGGTTCCATGCAGGCATGGTTCTGGTGAGGCGCGTTGTAGCGCGCTTCCACGACCTTTGCGGCCCGCCGGAAGGCGGCGTCCACATCGCCGGTCTGATTGCCGACAAACGCATCGGGCGCCGTCAGGCCGGCATCCAGCTCAGCCTCAAAGGCGGCGCTGGAATAGTCAGATCCCTCACCAGGGGCCCATTCAATCTGCAGGGCATCCAGAGCGGTCTTCGCCTGCCACCAGCTGTCAGCCACCACGGCCACAGCGGTCTCATCGACCTGCACGACCTTCTTCACGCCCGGCATGCCGGACACTGCCGAAGCATCGAAGGAAGCTACGGTCCCGCCACGCTTTGGCGCCGCCTTGATCGCTGCGTTCAGCATGCCATCGAACTTCAGGTCTGTCGCGTAAAGCTGCTCGCCGGTGACCTTGCCGACCGTGTCCAGGCGCTGGACGGCCTTGCCGATGATTTTCCACTCGGAGGGATCTTTGAGGGTGACCGATTCCGGAGGGGTGAGCGCGGCGGCGTCTGCGGCCACCTCGCCATAGCGCAGTGTCTTGCCTGACGGCGTATGCGTAATCACGCTGTTGGCCACGGTACATTCTTCCGGGGGGACGCCCCAGCGGCTGGCAGCCGCCTGGACCAGCATGATACGGGCCGCAGCGCCGCCTTCGCGGACATAGTCATGGCTTGCCCGGATACCCCGGCTGCCACCTGTCAGGAAGTCGCCCCACACACGGTCCCGCGCAAGGTTCTGACCTGGTGTTGGGTATTCGGTTCTGACTTTCGTCCAGTCGCATTCAAGCTCCTCGGCAACGAGCTGAGCGAGGCCGGTCAGCGTGCCCTGGCCCATCTCGGAACGGGCGATCCGGATGGTCACGATATCGTCGGTGCCGATGTGGACCCAGGCATTGACCTCCGGCGGAGGCGGGCCTTCCTGGGCGCTCTGCCGGACAGAAGGCGCGCAGGCGGCAAGAACGCCAAGCGTGAGGCCGGTTGCACCGGTTGCAATGATGAAGCCGCGGCGGGAGAGGTTGATACCTTCAGTCATGGTCGTCGCTCCCCTCAGGCTTTCTTGGTCTTGGCCAGATGCACGCCCTTGCGCACGCGGGAGAAAGTTCCGCACCGGCAAATATTCGTGATCTCCAGGTCGATGTCTTCATCGGTCGGATTGGGATTGCTGTTCAGCAGGCCGGCCACAGCCATGATCATGCCGGGCTGGCAGTAGCCGCATTGCGGAACATCCAGCTCGACCCAGGCCTGCTGCACGGGGTGGCTGCCATCCGGAGAGAGGCCCTCGATGGTTGTTATCTCTTCTTCTCCGGAAAGTGCGCCGATCGGATAAACGCAGGCGCGTACCGGCGCGCCATCAATGTGAATTGTGCAGGCACCGCATTGCGCAATCCCGCACCCATATTTTGTCCCCGTCAGCCCGAGCTGTTCTCTGAGAACCCAGAGCAGAGGCGTCGCCTCGTCGGCCTCGACCGTAATCGCCTTACCATTCACTTTGAGTTGCGCCATTTTGGGTCTCCGTCTTCAGCCATGACTGATGGCCAATTGCGTCACAGTAATTTAATTAACTTTGGGATGCACGGCCAATTCGGCCCACGCGCCAGAAATGAGTCCAGAATCCAACTCCGCATTCCTCTCCGGGAAAGCGCTCTGCTGTGCAGGTTCATGGGAAGAGAGAGCGCCCGGATCCGGATAACGAGTAGGACGTGAAGCGATCATCGGGATGTTCAGCGGGTCCGATGGATTGGCTATCTTCACAGTTTGCGCTCCGCCCGCGTTTATTCCCAAGCCAATGTGAAGAGTTCAGGCAATCTGTGCCATGCACAATTCTCTCAAAAACTTGCCTGATTATCCAAAATTGGGGGGCAACAGACTTGCTGTCCTCTGAGCTCCCTAGCGCGGTTCGGATGGAATTTGCAGGTGGGGGGACGAGCGCAGCCGCTTCGTGAATTCCCAGGGTCCAGTTTCCTGGACCTGAATAGCGCTGGCCGGCCCCGCCTGATGGGAAAATTGGAAATCGGGGACTCCCGGACGATATGGCCGCAGCGGCGCCAGAGCTGCTCGTACAGGAGGGGTGACGGCAACGCCGATTGGGTGTCGCCCCCCCGCAAGCCGCGTCAAGTTCACGTCGCCCCGGCCCGTCTCCGGGCCGGGGTATTTTTTAGTCGTTCAGTTGGGGACCGATGGGCGTGCCGTCAGTTGGTGGAAGGTGGCTGGTTGCCTCTTTCACGTTTCCGGCGACTTCCTTGCGCAGGGTTTGCACCGCCGCTTTCAGCCGGTCGGCATCTTCTGGATACTCCCGCATGAAACTGAAGGATTCCTGCGGGTCTTTCTCCAGATCAAACAGGAGGGCAGAGCCGAAATATTCAAACGGAACGCTCATTGTACGGTAGAATGTATTGAGCACCAGCCGGAACCGCTTGTCGCGTGCAGCAACAATATCATTGCCATCAAAAAAGAAGAGAAGATCGTGCGGTGTGGGGGCGCCGGAGGTCAGCAGACCTGTCAGGTTCTTGCCGTCGATCACGCGGTCATCGGGCAGATGAGCGCCGGAAATGGCTGCTGCCGTGGGGAGAAGGTCAATGTTCATCGCCATTTCATGGCTGACAGTGCCGGCCGGAATGCGGCCGGGCCAACGCGCCAGGAAGGGCACGCGGAAACCGCCTTCATGCGTTTCTCCCTTGCGGCCCCTGAAATCTCCGGCGCTGCCCTCAAACCAGGGGCCGTTGTCGCTTGTGAACACGATCAGCGTGTTGTCCGCCACGCCCGCTTCGTCCAGCGCATCAAGAAGAATTCCGATTCCGGCATCCAGTGTTTCCACCACGTCGCCATAAAGGCCGGCTTCTGATTTCCCGCTCCGGTCGTCTGAAACAAAGAGCGGGATGTGGGGGAAAGTTTCGGCGAAATAAAGGAAGAAAGGTTGGCCATCTGCTTCATTGATGAAGGCTTTCGCTGCCTTCGCATAGCTCAAGCTAAGCTGGCTCTGATCGGCCGGGCTCTGGATGATCTGCTTGCCTTCATAAAGGTCAAAGGGAGCCATGTCGTTTGAATACGCCACCCCATAAAACCAATCGAATCCGTGATTGGTGGGCCAGAATTCATCGGTATGGCCGAGGTGCCATTTGCCGATCATGCCGGTCCTGTAGCCCGCATCGCGCAGTATTTCGGAAATCGTGATCTCGTCGGTGGGAAGCCCGTCCTGAGAATGGGGAAAGATCACATGCTGCATCCCCGAGCGGATGGGATACCGGCCCGTCAGCAGCGCTGCCCGGGAGGGAGAGCAGACGTTTGATCCGGCATAGAAGTCCGTAAGCTGAATGCCTTCCTGACCGATCCTGTCGATATTAGGGGTCTTGATCAGCGGGGAACCATTGAGGCTGATATCACCCCATCCGAGATCATCCGTCAGGATAATGATGATGTTGGGAGGCTGAGCGTTCGCGTGCGAGGTTTCCGAAGCCGCGATACTGGTGGTGGGCGATGCTGCGCAGGCGGCGGCGAGCAGGAATACCGCAGTCCAGCGGACAAATCTGAAAGGCATGACGGGGTCCTTCCCGTTGCTGAATGGGGGAGGCTGGGCAACTGATAGCCGCCCAGCCTTACAGTCGAGGGAGGTGTCAGTAGCGCAAGGCGAGCTTTGCGCCCCAGGTGCGCTGGGCTTCCAGTGTCACGAACTGTGCGTAGCCTCCGGTATCGAACGGCATGCCAACGATGGCTTCGGCAAAGTTCTCATCTGTCAGGTTGCGCCCGAACACGGTGACGGTGGCCCGATCGTCCCAGAAGTTCACGCCAATCTGCATATCCAGCAACGTATAGGCGTCAATGATCGTGTTCGGATCATTGGTAAGGCCAGACATCGTGTCGCTGCGATACTGGGCGCCGAGTTGCACGAATGCCTTGTTCTGCGCGGTCAGGTCGAAGTCATAACGGGCCAGCGCGTTGATCACCCATTCCGGGGAGTTCGGCAAACGCTTGCCCGAGAGATCCTGCGAAGCCGGAGTTCCGGTACATCCCTGCGCGGCTGTCTGCAGCTGATAGCAGGGCGCGCCGGTGAATTCGTCGAAGGTCGCTTTTGTGTACGCGATGGCCGCCGACAGGGTGAGGTTATCGGTTGGCAGCGCGGTGATCTCGCTCTCGAAGCCATAGGTTTCGGCCTTGCCGGCGTTCGACACGGCGAAGACCGAAGTACCAGAGGGGCCTGGCACCAGCGTCTGGGCCTGGAAGTCTTCGATCTGGCCATAGAATCCCGTGAGATTGGTGATGAGGCGGCCACCCGGTGAGGACCGGCGGATCCCCGCTTCAAACTGTGTCGGGATTTCTGCTTCAACCGTCGGCAATGTGTTGCCGCTGACCGGATTGATCGTAAGCCCCTGGACCACGCCGGCGGATTTGTAGCCGCGCGTCACTGTTGTGAAGAGGTTGGTATTGTCATCCACGAAGTATTGCGCGCCAAAGCGCCAGACGACGGCAGTATCATCATCCCCGGCGCTCTGCACGCCATTGGAAACAGCCTGGCCAGCGAAAGGCGCCACGGCGCCATTTGCGATGAACTTTTCCTGACTGCCTTCCACTTCCGAATTGAGGATCCGCAGGCCGCCAATCAGCGACAGTTTTTCCGTCACAGCATACTCGCCCTGTCCGAACAGGGCATAGTTGGTTTCGCTGAATTCCGATTCGAGCCGCGTTCCAACGCGCGCACCGGTCGGCAGCGCCCCCAGCAGGTTGAGACCAGCGGTGCCTGCCTGAATGTTGTTCTGGTCGATGTCCTGCGTGAAGTAATAGGCACCCAGCGTGTAGGTGAAGGCACGGTCGCGGGGGGAAACGATGCGGAATTCCTGGCTGAACTGGCTCTGGCCAAGGTCTCCGGAATTGATTTCCAGAATGGGAAGCGGGGTGAGATCGGAGTCGTTGTTATCAACGCTGTCCCATTCGCGGTATGATGTCAGCGAGACGAACTCGAACTCGCCCAGGCTGCGGCTGTATTCGGCGGCAAGGCCCCATGCGTCCATCTTGGAAGAGAAGGGCACTTCCGATCCGATGTTCAGGTTGTCTGGGCTCGGAACAATACCCAGGGCTGCTGACTGGTTCCGGATGGCGGGAACACCATATCCAAGAAGACCCGTTCCCGGCCCGCCAGCGGATGCCTGCCGGTATGTCAGGGCGCCGGCCGCCTGATCGCGCGTCACATAGTCTGCACTCAGAAGCAGATCGGACTCGTCAGAAAGCGCGAAGTTCACCTTTGCGCGCACGCCCTGCTCGTTGCGCTCGTTCACGCGCTTCTGCGGGGAGTTCGGGTTCACGTTCTTGATGTAGCCGTCGCGGGTATTGGAGTAGGCTGAGATACGTGCCGTTATACCGTCGGCGATCGGCCCTGAAATTGCGCCATAGGCATTGATCTCGTCGTAAGAGCCGTAGCCGAGGTTCATTTCTGCGGTAAGGGTTTCGGTTGGTTTCTTGGTGACGATCGAAATCACGCCGGCCGAGGCGTTCTTGCCGAACAGCGTGCCTTGCGGCCCGCGCAGGACTTCCACGCGCTCGACATCTGCGAAGTCGAAGATACCGGCGCCTTCGCGGCCCATGATGACGCCATCAACGGCAATGGCAACGCTGCCTTCAATGCCGATATTGAAAAGACCGGTGCCGATGCCGCGAATCGTGGTCGCAGACTGGCGCGCATTGACGCCGGAGTTGAAGGTAACGCCCGGCGCCACATACTGCAGCTGGTCAAAGCCGTCGATCTGGCGCGCCGCAAGGGCGTCCCCGCCGATGGCCGTCACGGAGATCGGAACCTGCTGGATGTTCTGCTCAACACGTTGAGCCGTAACCGTAATTGTGCCGAGGCGGCGATTGTCATCCTCGACGGCGTCTTCCTGTGCCTGAACGATTGGCGCGAAGCTGGCCATGGCAATGGTGAGCGCGGACGCTGTGAAAAGTATGCGGTGCTTAGGTTGCATGAATTTATCCTCCCGGAAGCCTGGTGGCTTTCCGGCCGGAAAATTTCGACAAATGGAAAGTTTGTCAATGGGGGCGGTTAATAACTCCGTTTAGAAAATCGAATTCAAGCTTTGCCTTTCGCCCAGTCGGGCAGGGCGGGCCAGTGTTTCCGGCTTTTGGGTTTGTCGCGCAGAAGCAGGGCGAGCACCGTATCGGTATGGGCCTCAATGGCTTCTTCCGAAAGAATGTTCACGCCATAAACGCCCTTGATCGACTCGGCGAGCACGAACGGCATCTGGCAAATTGCAGAGATCGAATAGAACAATGACACCAGCCAGACTTCCGGAACGTCACCTTCTTTCATGAGGTGGCGCATAAAAGGGGCCTGATTCTTGTGGCTTTCCCGAATGTAGCCGATCATCCAGTCGATGCGGTTTCCGCCCTGAACCGACTCCATGATCATGATACGAACATGTTCGGGATTGTTCGCGCAGTAGCGGATGTAATGGCGCATGAAGTTGCGCATATTATCCTGAGGAGAGGCGCCCTTGGTAGACTTCATGCCCTCCCGCAATTCCTGCGACAGGCGCTGGAACATGTTGGTGACGACCTCTTTCCACAGCTCTTCCTTGCTGCCGAAATGGTAGCGGATGAGCGTATGCGTTACCCCGGCATCGGCGGCGATGTCGCGGATATTGGCCGCTTCAAACCCCTTTTCCGCAAAGGCCTTCCGCGCGGCGTCCAGAATATTCGCACGGCTTTCCTCGGAGCGGGCTTGCTGGGGAGTCCGCAAAGATTTCTTGGCCGGCTCGACAGGCTTTTTTGCTCCAGCAGACATCGGGAATTCCTTATACAACAATACTCAAGCCATCTTATCGGAGATTTCTTTCCGCTCGGCTATTGCGAAAAAACTTTCCATATGGAAAGCAACGTTGTCATATGGAAAAAACCTGCCTGGGAGGCGACAATGGCATCACAAGCACCGGAACTTGACGCACGGATCAAGGCACTGTTGGGCGAGATGACGGTGGAAGAGAAGGTTTCGCTGATGGCGGGCCGCGACTTCTGGACCCTGCCGGCCATTGAGCGTTTGGGTATTCCCAGCCTGCGTGTATCCGACGGCCCCACGGGCCTGCGTTCGGTCAACTCAGAGGCGGCAACGGTATTTCCCGTGGGGGTCGCGCTCGCGGCCACCTGGAACGAAACGCTGATCGGAGAAGTTGGGGCCGCCATCGGGCGCGAGGCAATTGCGCATGATGTGGACGTCCTGCTTGCGCCTGCCGTGAACATCCAGCGCACGCCGCTGGGGGGGCGTAACTTCGAAACCTATTCGGAAGATCCGCGCCTGGCCGCAGAAATCGCCACCGCCTATGTCGCCGGCGTTCAGTCCGAAGGGGTCGGCACATCGCTGAAGCATTATGCTGCCAACAACCAGGAACACGAACGCATGAGCGGAAGCTCCGATATGTCGGAACGCACGCTGCGGGAAATTTATCTTGCTGTTTATGAGCCTGTCATCCGCCGCGCCAATCCGTGGACGGTCATGGGCGCTTACAACAAGGTGAACGGTGTTTTTGCCTGCGAAAATTCTTTCCTGCTTGAAGACGTGCTCAAGGGGGAGTGGGGTTATGATGGCGTGGTGGTTTCCGACTGGGGCGCCACGAAAACCACGGCTGACGCTGCCAACAGCGGACTCGATCTGGAAATGCCCGGCCCCGCGCGTCATTTCGGCGCCAAGCTCGTGGACGCTGTGCGCAATGGGGAAGTCAGCGAAGCGGTCATCGACGATCATGCCGGCCGGCTGCTGCGTCTTATCATTCGCTGCGGCCTTCTCGATGGGAATCCGAAATCCACCAGAGGCGAGCTGGCCAGCGACCGTCACCGCGCGTGCGCACGCGATGCGGCGCGTCAGTCAATGGTGCTCCTGAAGAATGAGGGCGGCTTGCTGCCCGTTTCGCCGGATGTGAAGCGTCTGGCCATTATCGGCCAGCCTGCCTACATGCCCGCCATTCAGGGCGGTGGCAGCTCGCAGGTCAGCCCGGACAGGATCGTCAGCCCGCTGGAAGGTCTCAAGGCCGCACTTGGCGACAGGGTGGAGATCGTCTTCGAACGAGGTCTCGATCACGAACCGGCGCCGCCGCAGATAGATTGGCGTCTTCTGTCGCCGGACGAAACGTTTACCCGTCATGGTCTTGTGGCGCGCTATTATGCAAAGCCTGATTTCGCGGGGCAGGTGGCGCATGAGGAAATCGACTGGCATTTCTCCAAGCTCGGCTTCGGTGGCAAAGTGCAGACAGAGGACGATCTTTCCTTCTCTGTCGAATGGTCAGGCTATTTCCGGCCGGAACAGGATGGCGACTATGATTTCGTCATTTCCCATTCCAATGATGATGTGGAGCTCAGCATCGGCAACGAGGTCTTGGTCGGCGAGGGCACGCCTTCCGAGCGCGAACTTCTGTTCATGATCCTGCCGCTCAACCGCCGCGAAGCGCGCATGCGCCTCCAGGCAGGCCGAACCTATCCCATTCGCCTGCGGTATTCTCAGCCGACCGAAAGGGCCATCCGCGCCTTCAACATCTTCAATGTCTCCATGCGCGCGCCTGCGCCCAGCCGGGAGACAGCCCTTCGCGCCGCAAAAGAGGCGGACATGGTCCTCCTTTTCGTCGGTTCCGGAACAACGGACGAAACCGAGGGGAAGGACCGGCGCAGCATGAAGCTGTCTGCCGGGCAGGATGATCTTGTCCGTGATGTGCTCGCCGCCAATCCAAAGACAGCCGTCATCGTCAATACCGGCGCGCCGGTGGAAATGCCCTGGGCGGGTGAGGTTCCGGCTATCCTGCAGATGTGGTTGCCAGGAGGCGAGGGCGGCTCAGCCCTTGAAGATCTGCTCTCGGGTAAGGTGTCTCCTTCGGGAAAACTCCCTGTCACGTTCCCCCATCGGTATGAAGATAATCCCACTTATCCTTTCTATCCGGGCCACAAGTCCGCCGAGTATGGCGAGGGAATTTTCGTCGGTTATCGTTATTACGACAAGGCCGGCCGGGACGTCTTGTTTCCGTTCGGGCACGGACTGACCTATTCCCAGTTCGAGATCGCCAATCTTCAGGCAAAGGCGGCGACCTCCGGTCCCGCAGTCGAGCTCACGCTGGACCTGACCAATACAGGTTCGGCGGAGGCGGCAGAAACTGTCCAGATATATCTGGAAGACCGGGCCACCCAGGAAGCGATGCCTCTGCGCCAGCTGCGCGCCTTCCGCAAGGTCGCGCTGAAGCCGGGCGAAACAGCCCGCATTGCCTTCTCGCTTGGCCGTGAGGATTTTGCCTGGTTCGACATGCATGGCGGCGCCTGGACGATCACTCCGGGCAGCTACATTGCCCATGCCGGATTTTCTTCGCGTGATCTGCGCGCTCATGCTGGTTTTGAGATCGTGTCATGACTGAGGCCAGCGCGGCGCAAAAAGCCAGGCAGGTTCCCCTGAAGGCTCGCATTGGCTTCGGTGTAGGGGATTTTGGCTTCCTGCTCGTTTGGCAGGGAACGGCCATGTTCCTGATGTATTTCTATACCGATGTGCTGGGCATTTCCCCAGCCATTGCCGGTATGATCTATATGATCGCCATGATCTGGGACGCGGTGACCGATCCAGTCTTCGCGGCCTTGGCGGACCGCACCCGGTCACGATTTGGGATGTACCGGCCCTGGCTGCTTTTTGGCGCTGTGCCCTTCGGTATTGCCTATCCGCTTGCCTTCTCCGGCCCCGGCAGTCTGCCCATAGATCCGGTGATGTGGGCGCTCGTTACGCACATTCTTCTGCGTACGGCCTATACGGTCGTTTCCATGCCCTTCAACTCTTTGCAGGCGCGCCTCACAAGCGATGGCGGAGAACGTTCAGTCCTTGCAGGCTTCCGTATGGTGGGCGCGGCAACGGGCGGCCTAGCAGTGGTATTTCTTACCCCGGTCATCGTACAGGTCTTTGGCGAGGGGCGCGAAGCGCAGGCATATTTTGTCTCTGCCTGTATCAGCGGCGGATTGGCCACGCTGGCATTGCTCTACTGCTTCTTCTCGATGCGCGAGCCCGAAGCGGTACCCACCCGGTCGGAAAGCCTGCTCGGCGACCTCAAATCCATCTTCCCGATGTTCCTGGCAAACCCGCCGCTCATCCGGGTTTTCAGCATCATCGTTCTGGGGTCGGTTTGCCTCGGCATGTTCGGCAAGAATATGCTCTATCATTTCAAATACGATCTCCAGCGCCCGGAGTTGACGGTCATCGCGCTCGTTTTGCCGGCAATCCTTCTGGTGCTGACTGTGCCGTTCTGGGTCTGGATATCAAAACTCAGTTCCAAGCGCTTCTCGCTGGCGCTTGGCACATTCGTGTCGCTTGCCGGATATCTGCTATTCTTCGTCAACTTTCAGAACTGGCTATGGCTCACTTTCAGCTCGATCCTCGTCATCGGGGCCGGTTCATCGTCTCTCGCCGTCATGTTCTGGGCCATGCTTCCGGATACGGTCGAGTACGGAGAGGTCAAAACAGGGGTGCGCGCCGAGGCCAAAACCTTCGGTTTCGCCACCTTTGCCCAGAAAGCCGCCACCGGCATCAATGCCGTACTGCTTGGCGCTCTGCTCGGTGTTGCCGGATTTCAGGCAAATGCGGCGCTGTCTCCTGAAACACTGCTTGGCATGAAGGCCATCATGGCGCTCATCCCTGCGGCCGGCGCCGTCGGCATCCTGCTTATTCTGCGCGGATACACGCTCGACCATGCCCGCCACCGAGAGCTTGTTGCACAGCTTGAGGCGCGCCGCGCGGCCGCCGCCGGTTAGGACCGGTATAGAAGGAAGCCATCATCTGATGGAGTGGCCTTCTCGGTGTCTGGCGTGCGGGCGGGCGCGAACAGCGGGGACTAAGTTCGCATCCGCCCGACCGCGCCTCACAGGAGATTAATTCTGCTCGCGCGTTCGAGCACATTCGTCCTGGAGGCCGCCGCGTCGGCTGCGAGCGAGGTCTGGCTGAACTTCAGGAGCTTTCCGCCAGACTTCAGGGTCTTGCCGGCGACGAGCACAGTGTCGACATCGGCTTGAGTCGCACTGGTCACGACCCTGTCGGCGAGCGATCCGAGTTTGCTGAAACCCAGGCGGTCCGTTTTAAGCAGAACAAGATCTGCGCGCTTTCCCTTCTCGACGGTGCCGAGTTCATCCCCGAAGCCGATCGCGCGGGCGCCTGAACGCGTGGCAAAATCCAACACATCGAACGTGTCCAGGGTCTTGGCCAGGTTTGCTCCGCGATCAGACCGGAACAGGTTCCAGTAGGCGCTCCGGACATGCTCGAAATAATCATGGGTCAGCGCGATGGAGACGTCGATACCGATGGATACGTTGACGCCCGCTTCGTGTGCGCGGCCATGAATGGACGGCTTCGCATAGGGAAATTCGCCCATCACGGTTGAGCAAACACCCGAACCCGCATCACGCAGAAAGACGAGTTCTTCGTCCGTGACATCAACGCCATGGGAAATCAGGTAATCCGGCCCGAGGAGACCAGCTTCGTGCAGGTCGCCCACTCCGCGCAGGATGGGGGGCTCCACGCCCGGACGCTGGTTCATATGCTGGGTCAAGGTGCGTGCGGACAGGGATCGCGCGCGCTGGAACTCAAGAGCTGCCTGCTCGACGGTCTGTGTACCAACGGACCCAGACAACCCGATACCGAAATGCAGAACCTTGTCCTTTCCGCCGAAGTAAAGATCCCGGATTTTTTCGGCGGTCGCCCAGTGCCGTTCATCAGGTGGCTGGTTGCGGTCCGCCAGGGCTTTCTCGCGGGTATAGGTATCGCCTACGGTGTAGTAGGGGCCGTTGCGCATCTGGTAGCAAAAGACGCCGGCCACGCCCGAGGCCATCAGGCCACGTGCGGCCGCCTGTTCCATTGCATCACCATTGGCGGCATGCATCTGGTCGATCACTGAGGTGACACCAGAATCCAGGCAGGCCAGGCCGCCCATTAATTGCGCGATAAACATATCCTCCGGCTCATAAGCCAGAGCGTAGATCATGTTTGTGGTACGGTCGTACTCGGCGTACCGCCTTGAAATTTTCGGGAGGGCTCCGTTCAGCAGGGTTTGCCAGACATGACGGTGCCCATCAATCATGCCCGGCATGAGGATCATACCTCTGGCACTGATGACTGTTGCTCCATCAGCCGGGAGGCCTTTTCCGATTTCCTTGATGTTGCCGTTTTCGATCAGGACATCGGTATTCATATACTCAGCATCAGGATCAGACATCGAGAGTATATCGGCGCCCCTGATAAGGGTCCGATTGGCAGAAGTTGCGCCGACGGTAGCGCAGCCAGCCACGGAAACCGCAGATGTTGACGCGGCGAGCTTGAGGAAGTCTTTTCGGGTAAGTTTCATATGCCGTCAGCCTTCAGGTGGCCAATCCGGTTTGCCGCAATCGCGCTTGCGGACACAGCAAACCGGACCGGGAAAGGAGGAATCAGACGAAATTGATGCTGGCGGCCAGCGGACCGTAGCGATCCTGAGCTGCATAGACTTTCTGCATGATCTCTTTCAGGTCGACCCCGACCATTTCGCCATTGCGCTTGCGTGCCTTGCCGGCGATCCACACGCTGTCAATGTCTTCGCGTGCAGCGAAGGTGACCACGCGGTCCGCCAACGTACCGAGACGGCCAAAGCCCGGACGATCTGTCTTCAGAAGAACAAAATCCGCGCGCTTTCCTGTTTCGATGCTGCCGACGACCTTATCGAGCCGAACGGCTTTTGCGCCGGTATTGGTGGCAAAATCCAGCGCGTCATAGGATTTGTAGGAATTGGCGATTTTTACGCCCGCAGGCTCCAGATAGAGGTTCCAGAAACCGGCGCGGACATGTTCGAAGTAATCATGCGTCAGAGCGAGTGATACGTCGATCCCGATGCCGGCGGCTACCCCGGCGGCACGGGCGCGGCCGTGGCAGGAGGGCCCGCGGAAAGCTGCTGTCATATAGGGAAATTCGCCCATGGCAGTGGCGCAGACCATACCCCCGGTCTCCCGAAGAACCCGGAATTCGTCATCCGTCAGACGGTTGGCGTGAGAGATGTGGTAGTCCGGGCCCAGCAAGCCAGCATCTGCAAGATCCAGCATGCCGGAGTCACGATAGCCCATGTAACCGGCGGGGTGTGGGGTCGCCGGTTTGTGAATATGTGCAGCCAGAATCTGTAGGTCGTAGCTGCGGGCGCGCTCCCATTCCTCCTTGATCAGAGCAATCTCGTTGCCCATCCCTGAAGCCGGGCAAAGGCCGAACTGGAGCAGGGCGTCCGGGTCGTTGAATACTTCCTTGTGCAGAGTGTCCGCAATTGCCCAATGTGCTTCGGTGGTTGTCGCAATCCGTTCGGAATCGGCGCGCGCAAGGTCTACCGTGTCGCCGGGCTTGTAGGAGGAAGAAACGCCCAGCTGGAAAGCAAAGAACCCGCCAATGCCCGAATCCTGCAGGCCTTTGGCGGCCGCAATCGCCATCTCCTGGTTGATCTGGCCATGGGCATAGTCGAGCATCGTGGTGACGCCGGAATCAATCGCCAGAAGGCCACCGATGAGGCCCGAGATATACATCTCGTCTGCATTCATGCTGACGATGGTGCGCATTTTCCATTGTTGGTATTTGGAGTATTCACCGGGGTGAAACTTGGTGAGCCTTCCAGCTTCCATGCATTCCCAGACGTGACGGTGACCGTCCACCATGCCGGGCATAAGGATCATGCCGCCCGCATCAATGACTTCAGCATCTGCGGCAACCAGGCCCTTGCCGATGGCGGTGATCTTGCCACCCTCGACGAGAACGTCGGTCGCTGTAAACTCTTCGCGCTGAGCATTCATGGTGAGAATATCAGCGTTCCTGATCAGAAGTTTGCCGGAGGAAGATGGGGCGGCCGTGGTGGTTGGCGCTGCTGCAGCGGCGGTCTGGGAAGTGGCGCAGGCACTGAGCCCTGCGGTTGCCACCAGCGCTGTTGAAAGGTTGAGAAAGTCCTTGCGGGTAATTTTGCTCATCTTGGGAAATCCTAGTTGATATGGGGTGCCAGCCTCTCGCTGAGAGGCTGGCTGGAGGGGTCGGTTCAGAAGGTTTTTTGGAGGCGGGCATACCAGTAGCGGCCATAGGGCTGGTACAGATTGCCGAGGTATCCGTTCGTGGAGAGCGGAGGCGCTTCGTCGGTCAGGTTTCGCACCCCAAGGCGAACGGAGCTTTCGCCGCCAAACGGGTCTTCGAAACCATATTCGCCCCAAAGGCCGAAGGTGAGCTGGTCAGAAACCTCCCACGGTTCGCTTGCTGCATTGACCACGTTATACTGGTAGACTTCACCCGTGTAGCTGGCTGTGAGACCTGCCGCGAGGCCCTCACGTCGCCAGTTGAGACCGGCATTCCATTTGAGTTCGGGGCTGCCGCTGGATTGCAGCAGGCTGGCCGCGCCCCCCACGTTTGCACCGGCGTTGATTTCGTTCGCGTCCTGAGCATCCAGCATTTCCTGCTGAACGGCAGATGGATTCTGGAAGTAATCAGTAAGCACACTTATATTCGCGTAAGCGTTGATCCTTCCGAGGAAGCTTTCGGGCGCTTCGTAGGTCAATCCAATATCGTAGCCTTCGATCGTCCGGGAATCGAGGTTGTCATAGCTGGTGACAACATAGAGAATCTCGCCAATCGGCGCGAGGCCCGTGCCCTGAACAAAGGCAATGTCGGCGGGGGTGGGCGCCGCGCGCACGACGTTCGGATTGGAAGATCCGCGGACGCGCAGAAGGTAGTCGAGTGTAAGCGCGTTTTCTGCGCTCAGGGCCCCCACCTTGTTTTCCTGATCGATCTTCCAGTTGTCGTAGGTGAATGTGAAATGGCCGAATTTTTCAGGAATGAAATTCGAGTCGATCACCAATCCGTAGGAGAGGCTTTCGGACTCCTCCGGTTTCAGGTTCGCGTTACCGGTTGTCTGCACCTGCACCTGCGGACGTTGGGAGCACAGACCCCAGGCCGCGATGCGGCCGGCGCGCAGGTCCGCTTCGCAGAGCACATCGTCGAGACGGGTCTGCGAGGTCGGACGGTCAACAGGAACAAGCTGCTGAAGGGTTGGCGCAACAAAGCCTTGCTGCCAGGATGATCTCAGACGAAGCCCGTCAAACACATCCCAGGATCCGGCGACCTTCGGCTTAGCAACGCTGCCCACATCGCTATAGTCTTCATACCGTCCGGCAAACTGCAGGTCGATCGCGCGAGCCAGGGGGATGTTCATTTCCGGCGAGATGATCGGCACAGCCAGTTCGGCGAATGCCGAATAAACCGTGCGGTTGCCCCTGACATCCCAGGCCGCGGAAGCGCCGAGCGTATCGCTGGGATAGGTAATACCGGTTACTGTGTCGTAGTAATTGGTCGTGAAATCGCCGGTGGAGTCGCGGTCATCTTCGGAGGTTTCCCAACGAACTTCGACGCCGGCCGCAACGCCAAGACCGCCGGCGGGCAAATTGAGGATATCCCCGCGGGAAAGTTTGAAGTCCACAAGACCCAAAGAAGCGCGGCCATACCGGCGGGCATCAATCAGGAAGGAACTGAGATCTGTGCTCAGCGTTGTGTCAGCAAGATTTGGGTTGGCGACATTGCCGCCATTGAAGGGATTGTAGGCGGCTGGCGTTGTTCCGGTAAGGGACGCATGCCACAGCGAGTTTTGAACATTGGTGGCGATGTCTTCTGCCGACGAGTCTGAATAGAGACCCGCAGTTTCCCAGTTCCAGCCGGCCGTCTCACCTTTCAGCCCCAGTAGCAGCCGGTGCTGTTTGCTCTCCACCTGAGCAAGACGCCCGCCGACATCTGCCAGAAGATAACTCAGTACCGTGATATCCACGCCTTCAGCGGGAATATCCAGCCCGTCGATACGGTTGGGCGATCCGACCGGTCCGAAGGGGTTATAGTAGCTGTCAGCAGGAATGGTGATCGGTGTGTGGGCCAGCGGGCCGACAGCCGTCGTCATCGACTCGGATTTGGCATAGTAGATGCCGGCCTCGGCGAAGATTTCCATATTGTTGGGGAGTTCGTAGGTGAGGGTATTGAAGATATTGATCCGGTCAATCGACGGCGTGACCGTCATGCCGGGGATGGCGGCGGCAGAATCGAACCGCAGGTTACGGTCCGCGGCGCCGGTCACCACGCCATCGTCAATGCACAGACCATTTCCGAGTTGATACAGGCACCCTGCGTTGGTGACAGGCTGTATGTGGAACCTGCCCACGGAGTCGGTGATTGCAACGCCGTTCGCTCTGATGGCTGAGTTTGCCCCCAACACCTGAAAACCGCCCCAAGGCGAGGAGGTTCCCCGGGTGTCGAACGCCGTGTTGCCGGCGAAGCTGGTATTTGCGATCAGCGGGCGAAGATCCAGCGATGCAGTGAACTCCTGATCTGATGTATAGAGCTTTGTGTCGCCGCCATAGTTCAGATACGTAGTGAAGTTGCCTCGCCCGTCAGCGAAGTCGCTCCCCCAGAGAAGGTTTGCCTGAAATTGGCGGAGGTTTGTGCCTTCGGCGCCGCCATACTGCACCTGGGCTTTCAGCCCATTATAATTCGAGAGCAGAACATTGTTGACGACGCCTGCGATGGCATCTGATCCGTAAAGCGCAGCTGCGCCGTCCCGCAGGATTTCGAGACGCTGAAGCCCGAACACTGGTATTGCGTTGGCATTGTAGCTGGATTCCTGACGCCCCTGCGTCAATCCGTAGGGAACGGTCCGGCGGCCATTGAGCAGGAGGAGCGTGTAGCTTGAGCCCAGGCCCCGCAAATTGATCGAGGAGACATCGCCGCGCGCTGCGCCCTGGCTGCCGCCGCTCAGCGTCTGGGTGTTGAAAGATACATCACCTGCAATGGGAAGCGAGCGGAAAAGGTCTTCTCCCGAAGAAATGCCGAGCGAGGCGATCTCGTCTTCTCCCATCACCGTGACGGGCACAACTCCGGTAGGCCGCGCGCCAGCAATCTGGGAACCAACGATCACGACCTTGTCGAGCGTGTTCACCGCGTCTTCCACCGGCGCTTGCGGGACGATCTCCGGAGTTTGTTCCGCTGCGGGTGCCGAAGGGGCTGCTTGCGGCGCATTATCCGCCAGCTGAAAGCTGCTGACATGGATGGTTTGTGCGGGGGAGCGGAATTCGGAAAGATCCTGCCGTAGGCTGAATGTCTTTCCGTCCTCGGTTAGAACGACTTTCAGGTCCGTTCCTTCAAGCAGCTTTTCGAGCGCAATCTTGGTGTCCATCTTCCCTTTGATTTCGCGCGTCTTTTTGCCGCGAAGCCGATCAGCGGGAACAACAATCTGGACGCCGCTCTGGCGAGCGAAACTGGGAATTGTTTTGGTGGCATCCCCCTCCGGAAGATTGAACTCCCGGACTTCCGCATGCGCAACCAGAAGGGTGGACAGATATACGCCCATCCCCAATACGGTTGTATAGCGCAGGCCTCGTTTTTTCATTGCGGTCTCCAATTGATGCTCGTCATCTCTCTTGTGAGGCAGGCAAGCACAGAGGAGTTGGCCTCACAGGACTGCAGTGTCCTGTGCGTTCATCCAGTATCCCCGCTGCGCCCCCGGTGTCCCCGTTGGCTGCAACGCGTTCTGATCGTTTCACCCCTCATACGGAAAGCCTGCGCACCTCTTCAGGGAGGAGCTTTTCTCCAGCTTTCATGGGGACAGATGCACTCTGACTGTATTTCCGCCACAAGTTTGGCGAATTTGTTATATTTTTTGCACCGGTGCTCTTTTTGGTCTTTCGGATTGACCAATCGTTTGTCGCGGCGCGGTCTTCTGGATACTGCTGGCGGCCATGCACACACCATCAGGAGAGTTTGTTGCTTGGTTGGCGCGGAGTATCATTCCGCATGAACCGGCATTGCGGAGCTGGCTTCAGAAGCGCGCACGGCTTGATAGAATCGGTTTGACTGCGGATGATATTATTCAGGAAACATATGCAAGGCTTACTCGGCTGGCCTCAATCGAGCACATACGCGACCCGAGGGCCTATGTTTTCAGAACTGCTTACTCAATTCTCCTTCAGGAGATCCGGCAAAACCGCGTGGTGTCTATTGAATCCATAGAATCCCTGGAGGAACTTGATCTTGTCTCTCAGGAGCCGTCACCGGACCGGGTTCTGGAAATGACGCAGGAGATGCGTATTCTGTCCAAGGCGATTAATTCGATGCCAAAGAAATGCCGCATCGTTTTTGTGCTGAGGAAAGTGCATGGATATTCCCAGCGCGAGATCGCTGAGCAGCTTGGAATATCCGAAAACACGGTAGAAACTCACCTCGCCCGAGGTGTAAAGAAGCTAATGGACTTTTATCAGAGTAGCGGAATAGAACCACCTGCTGCATCTGATAGATTGAATTCTGGCGAAATAAGAAATGGAAAACGACGGGAAGTACGGGGACATCGATGAGGAGGCCGCTCGTTGGGCGGCCCGAATTGATCGTGGGCCGTTAAACCAGACCGAAGAGAGGGCGCTTGATCGCTGGCTCAGCGGGAACAGTCGTCATCAAGGGGCGCTCGTCCGCGCCCAAGCCCTGTTGGTGCCTTGCGAGAGCGTTGACAGGTATATTTCGCCAGACGTGGTGTCCACGCGCTCGCCGCGAGCGAAGTCTCCTTGGCTGACAGGTCTCGCCGGATTGGCGGCGGCGTTTGTATTCGCCTTCATGCTTCTTCAATCGCCCTCAGCCGATGACGCGGCATTCCAAACCGCCCGGGGAGAGGTGCGGCGTGTGCCTCTGGAAGACGGGTCGGTCATGACGCTGAATACGGCGAGCAAGGCGGATGTGGATTTCCGGAACGGACAGCGCAGTATCCACCTGATTTCCGGCGAGGGATTTTTTGAAGTTGCGCATGATGCAGCGCGGCCCTTTGTTGTCTCTGCGGATGATTACACGGTCAAAGCGATCGGCACGGCGTTTGTAGTGCGTAAGCCGACGGAGCACTCCCTGCTGGTGGTGGTGCAGGAGGGGATCGTCGAAATCGGCCGGAAGAATGGCGATCCGCTGAGGCTCGAGGCGGGAGCCATGGCTGAAGTCAACCTCAGGGATTTGGCACCGCGTATAACGACCCTCGACGGCGAGCAGTTGACCCAGGAACTTGCCTGGCGCGAAGGAAAGATTGCCCTGACGGGTGAGACGCTGGAGGCCGCGGCGGCGGCCTTTAATCGGTATAATAACATTGCGATAGAAGTGACCCCCGAGGTGGCCCAGCGCGAAGTGGTGGGGTGGTACTCCGCCAACGATCCGGTCGGGTTCGCGAAGGTTGTTGCCGAAACGATGGATGTGGATATCGAGATTACGGCCCACGGCATCATTCTGAAGCCGCTTGCGTGTAGTGAGCCGTGTAAAGATGATCGTTTCTGAAAAGCTGGGTGACATAGATCCCGCTTGAATGCGGCCGATTTCCCCGAAGATCGGCCCATGCATTGCCGCCTTTGAGGACAGCAGCCGGCGACGTCCGGTCGGGGAGCATTGCGGTGCTTTCACGGGCCGCCCCTATGCACGCCTTCGCAAATACCCCATCATAAAACCGGCCACAACGGATCGATTGCCGCTTTCGTGTATTAGGGTTCGTGGACCCTCAAAACAAACAGCAGGAGAATTCAAGCAATGCCCAAGGGATCGGACCTGTTTGTCGCCGCGCTCGAGAATGAAGGCGTGGAGCGTATCTTCGGCGTGCCGGGCGAGGAGAACCTCGACTTTCTGGAATCGCTACGAACCTCCAGTATCAAACTCGTGCTGACCCGGCATGAGCAGGCCGCAGCCTTCATGGCCGCCACGCATGGGCGGCTGACGGGAAGGCCCGGGGTCTGCCTCGCAACGTTGGGTCCCGGCGCACTTAATCTGTCGACCGGCGCTGCTTATGCTCATCTCGGCGCCATGCCGATGATCCTCATCACGGGCCAAAAACCGGTGATGAGTGCCAAGCAGGCCCGTTTCCAGATCGTTGACATTGTTGCCTCGATGAAACCGCTGACGAAGATGACCCGCCAGATCGTCAGCGCAGCGAGTATTCCTGCAACCGTCCGGGAAGCTTTCCGCGTTGCGATGGAGGACCGGCCCGGCCCCGTGCACCTTGAGCTGCCTGAGGATGTTGCGTCCCAGGAGACTGAAGATGCTTCGGTCATTCCCGTCCATACGGCGGAGCGAGCCATTGCCCCCCTGGCGGCGCTTGAAAAAGCTGCGGAAATGATCATCGCCGCAAGGTCCCCGATTGTGATGATCGGCGCAGCGGGCAACCGGCCTTCACTTGTGCAGCCACTATCGGATTTTGTCCGGCGAGCCCGGCTGCCCTTCTTCAACACGCAAATGGGCAAAGGGGCCGTCACCGGCGGCTCCAACCTTTACATGGGTACAGCGGCGCTCTCGGAGGGCGATTATGTGCATGAAGCTGTCGAGCGCGCCGACCTGATCGTCGCAATCGGTCACGACACGGTGGAGAAACCGCCCTTCCTGATGAAAAGCGCAGGAGGACCGAAGGTCATCCATATCAGTTACCAGCCAGCGGTCATTGAACAGGTCTATCATCCCGATTTCGAGGTGGTCGGCGATATTGGCGCTTCTGCCAAAGCGCTCGGTGAACTGCTCGAAGGGCGGACCGCCTCCAATGAGGCCATGCTGGAACTGCGCCTGAAAATACTGGAGCGCCTCAACGACCGCGCCGAGGAGGATCGCTTTCCGGTCACGCCCCAGCGCATCGTTCATGATGTCCGCAAGGTGATGCCGGAAGACGGGATCGTCTGCCTCGACAACGGCATGTACAAGATCTGGTTTGCGCGCAACTACCGCACCCATGTTGCCAACACGCTGCTTCTGGACAACGCGCTCGCTTCGATGGGCGCGGGTCTGCCTTCGGCCATGATGGCGGCCATGCTTCATCCTGATCGCCGCGTCATGGCGATCTGCGGGGATGGCGGTTTCATGATGAACTCGCAGGAGATGGAGACCGCGGTGCGTCTTGGGCTCAACCTCGTCGTGCTCATTCTCAACGACAGCGCCTACGGGATGATCCGGTGGAAGCAGGCGGTCGATGGGTTTCCGGATTTCGGCATGAGCTTCGGCAATCCCGATTTCGTCACCTACGCGCAGGCCTATGGCGCAAAGGGTTCGCGGGTGACCGCAGTGGAAGACCTCGTGCCAACGCTCGAAGCCGCTTTCGCCGGCGGCGGGGTCCATCTGGTCGATGTCCCGATCGACTATTCCGAGAACACCCGGGTCCTCGTTGACGAGTTGCGCAATCGCATCCCTAGCGTGGATTGCAGGTGAGGGCATGTCGCGTCACGAGCCAGAAGATGCAAGGAAACCAAGAATGCTGAAGGTCCATCAAGCCTTCGACCGCGCACAGATTGCGGAGGTCGAGACCGACGATGCGGCCGCACTGGAGCGCAAGCTGCAAGCTGCCGAGCGCGTTTTTAAGGATCGCGGCGGCTGGCTCCAGCCTCATCAGCGCATTGCGGTGCTCCGCAAGCTGGCGACGTTGATGGAAGGTAAGCGCGACGCCTTCGCCATGCAGATTGCGCGGGAAGGCGGCAAGCCTCTGCCCGATGCCATTATCGAAACCAGCCGCGCCATCGATGGTGTTCATAACGCGGCCGACGAATTGCGCAATTTTACCGGCCGTGAAATCCCGATGGGGCTGTCGGCGGCGGCGGAAAACCGATGGGCCTTCACCACGAAGGAACCGATCGGCGTCGTCGCGGCGATCTCCGCCTTCAATCATCCGCTGAACCTGATCGTCCATCAGGTCGCCCCCGCCATCGCGGTCGGCTGCCCCGTCATCATCAAGCCGGCTGCTACAACGCCCTTGTCCTGTGTCGACTTTGTGGCCCTGGTTCACGAGGCGGGTTTGCCGGAGCCCTGGTGCCAGACCTTCATCACGGATGACAATGAACTGGCCGAAAGACTTGCCACGGACCAGCGCGTCGCCTTCCTCAGTTTTATCGGCTCGGCAAAGGTCGGCTGGTATTTGCACAGCAAGCTGGCTCCTGGCACGCGTTCTGCCCTTGAGCATGGCGGCGCAGCGCCTGCCATCGTCGACCGCAGCGCCGATCTGGGCAAGGTCATCGAGCCTATTGTGAAGGGGGGCTACTACCATGCCGGGCAGGTTTGCGTTTCGACGCAGCGCATATTCGTGCACAGCGATATCGCCAGCGAATTTACGCGAAGGCTGGTTGCCCGTGTCGAAAAACTGCGCACCGCCGATCCCTCCCTGGATAACACCGAGGTCGGACCATTGATCCTGCCGCGCGAAGCTGACCGTGTGGGACAGTGGATTGACGAGGCCGTCAGGGGCGGAGCCATGCTGGCGACCGGCGGCAGGCGCCTGTCAGAGACTATGCTTGAACCTGCGGTGCTGGTTGACCCCTCCGCCGACGCGACAGTCTCCACGCAGGAGGTGTTCGGTCCTGTGGTCGCGGTGTATCGCTATGGCGATCTCGATGAAGCGATCATGCGGTCAAATTCCCTGCCGACTGCCTTTCAGGCGAGCATTTTCGCCCAGGATATAGATGTCGCGATGCGCGCGGCGAACCGCCTCGACGCCTCTGCTGTGATGATCAATGATCCCACTGCCTTCCGGACTGACTGGATGCCTTTCGCGGGGCGAAAAACGTCCGGGTACGGCACCGGAGGTATTCCCTACACTATGCGTGACATGACCGAGGAGAAGATGATCCTGCTGCGCAGAAGCTGAACCGAGCGGTCACCGCAGGAGCATAACGCCCGCGGTCGCTGCTGCGTTCCGCAGGTGCTTCGTGAATGGCGAGAACTTCCTGTCTCCGGATGAGAGGTTACTGTCCCGGATAGGACGCTTGCTTGCCAAGCGTGTCCTGCACATAGAGCTTTACGATGAATACCGAGAGCACCACCAGCAGGGGAGTCGCGAGCAGAACGCCGAGCATACCGAACAGCATTCCGAAACAGAGAATGGAAATCAGGATGAGCGCCGGGGAAACGGCAGCGGCCTTCTCCTGAATCAGCGGATAAATAAGGGCTGATTCAAGCTGGGAGACGACGACATAGGCCAGCGCCACCCACAGCGCTGTCATCGGGCTGACCGTGAAGGCGAGGAGGATGCCGGGAACAGAAGAAATCAGTGGGCCGACAGTTGGAACAAATTGCGAGAGGCCGGCGATCAGGGCCAGGCCGATAAAGGCGGGCACGCCGAATGCCCATAGAATAATTCCCATCAGCACGGCGATGACAACCATATCGATCGTGATGCCCAGCAGCCATTTCTTCAGGGCCCGGGCAGAGGCGTCGAGCGCCTCGCCGACTTTTTCATCCGTTCCGGCCGGCAGGAGCAGAAGCACCCCGCGGCGAACGGAGGCTGCAGAGCGCGTCAGGAAGCCTGCGATAAAGAGCACCAGAAGGGCCGAAGTAAGCCCGGAAGCCAGGGGAAGAGCATAACCGCCGGCATTGCTGACAACACCTGAAAGGGCGCCTGGCGACGCGCCTGAACCAACCGCTTCGACCTCCGCAACCAGGGCGGTGCCGACGGTATTACCCTGCATCATTTCCTTGATGCGTGTCCAAGCCTCCGGAAGGCGGCTGAAGACATCGGACACCTCGCCGGCGATCTGTGATCCGAAAATCCAGAACACTCCTCCAAGGCCACTCACCAGGATCAGCGCTGCGCCTGCCACCGCACCGGGCCTTGGCAGTGGGAAAAGGCGCATGAGGGCATCGGCGATGCCGTGAATCGCAGTGGCGATCAGGACCGCGAGGAAGATGAGAAGGATCGCGTCGCGGATCACCCACAGGGCCATGGCCAAACCAAGCACCATGAAGAAAAGGAGGAGGCGCAATGTGAAGGCCTTGAGATTTCCCGTTCCTGGCATCGCCGGGCCTCTCCTGCGTGCTTTGACTGAGTAATAGGTTGATCAAGCCGATCCTGTTCAGGAACGATGCTCCTCAGAACGCCTCGGCGTCCCCATTGTTCCTGCCTTGGCCCATTTCCTTCAGCCCGTCAGCGCTCCGAAAGGGTGAGGGATAACGGCCAGATGCGGGCGGGGTGCCTGCCGGACGCGTATCTGCCCCTGCGGCGCATAGCCTGGATTGACAGCGCAAGGCACCGAAGTAAGAGCGTTATATGATAACATAATACTCGCATCCAACCGTCCAGGTTTTGTCTCGAATTGAGGGTTCTTCACTATGTTCAGGTTTTCCGTCTGCTCGCTTCTGACGGCGGTTTCTTCCTTTGCCCTAGCCGCATCCCCGGCGCTCGCGGAGACCGAAACAGAAGAGGAGGCGATGCGCCAGGAGACGGTGGTCGTTCTGGGGGCCCGCCAGGCCTATCGTGGGGATTTCGACACACTGGAGATCCCGCAAGCCGACCAGCTGATCGGCGAAGACGTGCTGCGCAATGCCGGGGCGATTGACCTCACTCAGGCGCTGGATCTGTCTGCCTCTGTCGCGCGGCAGAATAATTTTGGCGGCCTGTGGAATAGTTTTGCCGTGCGCGGTTTTATCGGCGATCAGAACCTGCCCAGCAATTACCTCGTCAATGGGTTCAATGCCGGGCGCGGCTTTGGCGGCCCGCGCGACCTGTCGGGCGTCGAAAGCGTCGAAGTGCTCAAGGGGCCGCGTGCTGCCCTGTTCGGCCGGGGCGAACCCGGCGGCACCGTGAACCTGGTTACCAAGCGCCCCACCTTTGAAACTGCCGGGCAAGCGCGCGCTTCGGCGGCCAGCTTCGACACATGGCGTGTGGATGGCGACTGGACGGCGCCGCTGTCTGATATGGCGGCCATCCGGCTCGTCGGTTTCTATGAGGACGCCGGCAGTTTCCGCGACACGGTGGAGACACTCAAATACGGCGCGACCCCGTCTGTGGCGCTGCGGCTGACGGATCGCACCCTGCTGACCTATGAGCTTGAGTACAGCCGCCAAGAAATCCCTTTTGATCGCGGCGTTGTCGCCGTCGAGGGTGAATTGGGGCGCATTCCCGAAAGCCGCTTTCTGGGCGAGCCGGGTGACGGCCCGCTGGAGGCAGATGTGCTCGGTCACCAGTTGGAGCTGCAGCATGATCTGAGCGATGATTGGAGCGTGATGCTGGGGGCGAACTGGCGGGATACGGCGCTTGAGGGCTTCTCCACCGAGCCGGAACTGACTGCTGCGCGCCAGCGCCTGATGGTTGATGGCGAAACCCTGACCCGCCAGCGGCGCTATCGCAGCTATGACGCGAACTATTATGTCGTCCGGGGCGAAGTCAGCGGACGGGTGACAACCGGCCCGGTCAGCCACCGCTTGCTGATGGGGGTTGATACCGACCGGTTCGAGAATGATCAGGTGTTCGGCAGGGCGCGTGCTCCGGTTTTGAGTTCCAATCCGACGCTCGCGCAGCTCCAGGCCATCAACATCTTCAATCCGGTTTATGGTCAGTACCCGCTGCCGGTGCCGGGACCGCTGACCGACCGGGTCGAGACGCAGGAGGCCACGGGTGTTTTCATCCAGGACCAGATCGCCCTGACAGACCGGCTCGAGGTGCGGGTGGGCCTGCGCTATGATGATTATTCGCAGACGCTTGAAAACCGCCTTTCCAATAGCGTCAGCACACAATCTTTCAGCCGGACCAGCCCACAATTCGGTATTGTCTACAGTGCGAGCGACGCAATCTCGCTCTATGCGGTGTACGGAGAAAACTTCCGGCCGCTCTCTGGTTCTGATTTTGCCGGAAATCCTTTTGACCCCAACAAGTCCAAATCAATCGAGGGAGGCATCAAGTTCCTTCTGGCGGGGGACGATCTTGTCGGGACGGTGAGCGTTTTCCAGATCGAACAGGATAACATCCTCGTTTCCGATCCGGCCAATGCAGGCTTCTCGATTGCGGGCGGCGAGGCCGAGAGCAAGGGGCTGGAGATCGATCTCCAGGGGCGCCTGACACAGACGCTGTCGGTCTGGATGTCATATGCCTATGTTGATGCTTCCCTGCAGAATGATGTGCTCGATCCGGATTTTGCCTTGCCGGTGGAGGCGGGTTCGCGGCTTCTAAACGTGCCTGAACATGCCTTCAGTCTTCAGGTTACCCAAGAGGCTGAGCTTGCCGGGCGGCCGCTGAATTTTGGGGGCGGGCTGGTTTATGTAGGCGAGCGCCTTGGCGAAATTGGCACAAATTTCGAGCTGCCGGATTATACGCTGCTGCGCGCTTTCGCGGCATACGACCTGACCCCCAGCCTGACCTTGCGGGCAGAGGTCGACAATCTGACGGACGAGACCTGGTATGCGAACTCGTATTCGCAGCTCTGGGTGCAGCCCGGTACGCCGCGCAGCTTCCGGGTTTCTGCCGCTTACCGTTTCTAAGGAGAACGTCATGACGTTGGTGCTTGAAGCTGAAAAGCTGTGTGTGGAGCGATCCGGAAAGCGCGTGCTGCAGGATATCTCGTTTGATGTCCGCGCCGGTGAGGCCTTTGCCTTGCTCGGTGGCAACGGGGCAGGCAAGTCGACCACGCTTCTCACATTGCTCGGCTTCCTCGCGCCAGCCGCCGGCGCTGTTCGTGTGAACGGCCGCGCGGTGCAGGATGATGTGGCGGCTGCGCGCGCGGCAATCGCCTATCTCCCGGAAGCCGCCGCCCTTTACGGACATTTGAGCGCGCGCGAGAACCTGCGCTACTTCCTGTCGCTCGCCGGCGCGCCGTCCAGCGCGGAAGCGATAGAGACCGCGCTGGACGGCGTGTCGCTTGAAACCGCCGCGCGGGCAAACCGGCTGAGCGAATATTCAAAGGGTATGCGCCAGAAAGTGGCCATTGCGCTGGCTCTGCTTCGGGAGGCACCGATCCTGCTCCTGGATGAACCGACTTCCGGTCTTGATCCTGTCGCGATTGATGAATTTCACGCGCTTGTGCGCCGTCTGGCCGGGGCGGGCAAATCCGTCCTGATGGTGACACATGACGTATACGGAGCGTGTCAGGTTGCACACCGGATTGCGCTCCTGCGGAAGGGCGAGCTGGTTGGCCGTTTCACGGCGCCGGAAAACGGCCGCATTGATACCGAGGTAGTCCATGCCGCCTTCGTGGGGCGGCAAGCCGCATGAGGCATATTCTGGCAATTGCCGCCGACGAATGGCGGTTCTGGATTCGCTCCCGGCTCGCCCTTGCCGGGCTGCTCGTGATGGCCGTGCTGCTTGTTGTGACGAGCTTCGTCACGGCAGCCCGGGTCAGCCATGAGCGCGACGTGCGGCTGGAGCATCAGCAGGCCGCCGAAGAGCGTTTCCTCGTCCAGCCTGACCGCCATCCGCACCGGATGGTGCATTACGGCCATTATGTTCACCGTATTCCGGGACCGCTCGCCATTCTCGACCCCGGTGTGGACCGGGTGACCGGCCAGTCTATTTTTCTGGAAGGCCACCGGCAGAACTCGGCCATGTTCGCCGAGGCGCGCGGGGGCGCGTCCCTTGGCCGGCTGGCGGATCTGACACCGGCGTTGGTCTACCAGCTTTTTGCGCCGCTACTGCTGATCGTGCTCGGCCATTCGCTGATTGTGCGCGAGCGCGAAAGCGCAACGCTCGCGCCGCTCCTCGCGCAAGGGCTCAGCCCCGGCGTGCTGATTGCCGGGAAGGCGGCGGCGCTTGGCAGCGTCATACTCGTGATGCTGTTGCCCATCTGCGGATTGTCAGCCTTCGCTGCCGCGCAGGGTGAGGCTTTGCTTTCAGGCCTTGTCGTCACGGGCACCTATGCGCTCTATCTCGGTCTCTGGGGCGCGGCGGCGTTGCTTGTGTCCGCGCTGGTAAATCAACGTGGTATGGCCCTCGGCATCCTGTTTGCCGTCTGGCTGTTGGCAGCGATCATAATGCCGCGCGCCGCCGTCAATATTGCCGGCATGGTGGAACCGGTGCCGGGAAAGATCGAGACAGACCTCGCGCTCGCCATCGACATGCGCGACGTGGGGGATGGGCATAATGCCGGCGCGTCGGCTTACGATACGTTGAGAGCAAACCTTCTCTCGGAACATAATGCCGAGCGGATCGAAGACCTTCCGGTGAATTTCCGCGGGATGGTGGCGCTCTATTCGGAAGAGCGGTTGACGCGACTGCTGAATGAATATGCCGAAGCGCAAATGGCGCGGGAGCAGGCTCAGGCGCAGGTCATCGGATCGTTTGGTTGGGCCTCACCTCTCATCGCCGCCAGTTCCGCGTCCCGGATACTGTCGGGCACAGATCTCGGCACGCATCACCGTTTCCTCAGGGAGGCGGAGACTATCCGCTACGAATTTGTGCAAGGCCTGAACCGCGCCCACGCCCATGATCTGTCCTATACGGACGATATCAACCGTAATCGCGATGTAGAGGTTTTTGACCGGGCAAGAATAAGTGCCGGCAACTGGCAGGTGCTGGATAGGTTCCGCTTTCACCCGGCGCCAGCCGGAGAGCGGCTGCTTCAGGCTACCCCGTTTCTGGTCATGCTGGCACTCTGGTTTGCGGGATTGGTAGCGGCGCTCGCCTATGCCGCCGGGAGGCTGAGACCGTGAATTTCAAAACATCTTTTCTTCGCGAAGCCTGGTTCCTGTCAAAAGACAGGGCAGCGATGATCTGGCTCAGCCTTGCCTTGCTTATTTCTGCTTTCTCGGTCGTGACGGGTATTGCTGAAGTGCGGGCCCAGCGCCAGACGATTGAGCGATTGCTGGAGGCTGACCGGGCCGACCGTGAAGCCTCCCTGGCTGATCAGTCGGACTGGGGCGGGGCGGCATATTACGCCTTTCACCTCACCTATGATCCGCCATCGGAGCTGGCTTTCGCGGCGCTCGGTCAGCGCGACGTTGCATCCTGGAAGCACCGCGTCCGCATGTTGGCGCTTGAAGGCCAGATCCATGAGGCCGATCCGCAGCATCCGGACGCTGCCCTGATCGGCCGGGTGGACTTTGCGTTCGTGGCGGCCTTCCTCGCGCCTCTGTTTGTCATTCTGATGCTATATGATCTGAGGGCTGCCGAGCGCACTGCCGGCCGGTACGAACTGCTGTCAGCGACGGCACGCCGGGACGCAGCGCCTTGGCGGATGCGGGCCGGTGTCAGGATCGCTTGCTTGGCGGCGTGCTTGCTCATTCCATTCCTTATCGGCGCAGTTCTGGAGCAAGCCAGCGGCATGGCCATAGTCGGCGCCGGGCTCGCCGTGCTTCTGCACCTGGCTTTCTGGGGCCTGCTCACCTCTTTCGTTGGCCGGCTGGCGATGCCGTCAGCAACTATTCTTACCGCGATGGCGGGCACCTGGCTGCTGCTGGCCGTGCTCGTTCCGGCGTCAGGCCGGGTTCTTGTCGAGCGCGCGATCCCCGTGCCCGCCGGCGCCGACATCATGATGGTTCAGCGCGAGTCGGTAAACGATGGCTGGGATCGCCCGCGAGAAGCGACGATGAAGGCGTTTCTGGAGCGGCATCCGGAATGGTCTGCCTACAGCCAGATCGAGCAAGGTTTTGAATGGAAGTGGTATTATGCTTTCCAGCAGGTGGGTGATCAGACAGCGGAGGACCTATCCAGAGATTATGATGAAGGTCGCTACCAGCGCGACCGCGCTGCCTCGCTGATCTCGTGGCTTGCGCCGCCTGCGCTTATGGAGAGGACACTGCAATCCCTTGCTGGCACGGATGTCGCCGCAACGCTGGCGTATGAGCAATCTGTCCGAAACTTCCATGCAGAGCTGCGAGCCTTCTATTATCCGCGCCTTTTCCGCGAGGAGGATTATAGCCTGGATGCCGTCCGGGGATTACCAGCCTTCGAAGGGAAGCACGGCGCGAACGAAAGCGCTGCGGCTGACCTGTAGGGGCTGCGCATTCAGGAAGGAAGATCCCATAAACGGCACACGCGGGCATGGTGATCGGCGACACCGCGCAGGCACGAGGTGGCCGCGCGCTACTGTGCCTCGGCTGCGAGATGCGACTGCGCCAGAAGGCGATAGGGCGCGCGGGGCCGCTTATTTTCGGGTGCGGTCAAGGAGACGCGCCGCCTCGTCGGCATAATCGGTCACCGCTTCAATGGCGGCATTGCGCCAGATCTCCAGGAAATCCTTCGGCGAGCGGCAGGTTACGAAAGCTGAAAGCGCACTCGCATTCTTGCGGGCGCGTTCGACCCAGAACCGTGTCATTTCCATCTGAATCTCGCTCATCCGGCGGAAACTTTCCAGGGTTGCTGGCGGGCTGGCGCCCGAACTGGCCATCGGCCATGCTGACATAAATGGATCGACAGCGGAAAATGCTTTCGATGTGGCCTTGACGTTTTCGGCTTGGGCGGATGCACGCGCCATGATGATGCACTCCTTCTTCCAGGTCAGGATTCCAGTTTGCCCCCCTTTTTCAATATGCGTGCAAAGGCCCAGTCAACCTATACGTAGTTGCCGCAATGACGCCTTCAGATTGACGATCCCGGGCAGGAAGATTCGTATACGGACAGACAGCCGAGAGCGATTTCCGATTCCTCATCTGCGGGCACGACAGCGACACTGACCGGTGCGTCTGGAGGTGACAGGAGGGGCGCGCCGGCCCTATTCGCTGCCGGATCGATAACGACGCCGGCCCATGACAGGCCGTCGGCAATGCCTGCCCGCACCCGGTGTGAATTTTCTCCAATGCCGGCTGTGAAAACGATGGCGTCCAGCCCGCCGAGCGCTGCGATCAGGGAGCCGCATTCCCGCACGATCCGATAGATAAAGAGGCTGATTGCTTCTTCGGCTTCCGGCGTCCCGCTCGCTTCGACCGTTCGCAAATCGCCTGACACGCCGGAGACGCCGAGTAATCCTGACTGCTTGCGCAGCATGATCGAGACGTCCTCCGGGCTCATCTGCCTTTCGCTCAGGAGATAAAGGATGGCGCCCGCATCAATGTCGCCCGCGCGCGTGCTCATGGGCACGCCGGAGATCGCGGAGAACCCCATGGAGGTGGCTATACTGCGGCCGTCCAATATCGCGCAAAGGCTGGCACCGCTGCCCAGGTGCAGGGCGAGTGTCCGGCGATGGGGACGATGGGGAAAAAGGTCCGGCAGCCGCCGCGCGATGTTGGCGTAAGACAGGCCATGATAGCCGTAGCGAATGATGCCCGTTTCGCTCAGGGCACGCGGGATTGCATAGAGTTGCGCAAGCCGCGGCTGCATCCTGTGGAAGGCTGTGTCGAAGGATAGCGTCTGGAACAGGTCAGGCCGCTTCGCAGCGACGGCGCGCACGGCGCTGAGATTGTGGGGCTGGTGATCCGGCGCAAGCGGGCACAATGTTTCGAGATGATCCAGCATGTCCGGCGTGGCGCGGCGCGAGTCCACAATGCCGGCCCCGCCCTGAACGACCCGGTGACCAAGCGCATGCACGGGCGCGCCCAGAGCGGCTTCTGTTGCCACCAGCAGGCGCGGCGCCAAAATTTTCTGGTCGAGGTTCGAGATATCGGCAGCAGCGAGAAATCGTTCGGCGGTTTCCGGATTTGACGATTTTGCCGACAACTGCGGCGCGGCGGGCAGTCCGGAGAGGTTGGCGCGCAACAACTCCACGCCGGCCCGGTTATTCCCCTTGAAGCTGTAAGCGGAAATCTTGATGCTGGAAGAGCCGGAGTTCAGCGTAGCAATAAGAACGCCGCTCATTTTGCCGCCTCAGACCAATGCAGGTATGCGGCTGCCAGCGCGCAGGAAGCCGCGCGCTCTTGCGCGCTGTCGGAGCGGCTGGTGAGGATGATGGGAACCTTTGCGCCCAGGACTAGTCCGGCTGCCGCCGCGCCTGCGAGATAGTCGAGTTGTTTGGCCAGCATATTGCCCGCCTCGATGGTCGGGACGATCAGGATATCGGCGGCACCCGCGACTGGGGAGACAAGACCTTTTGCCTCTGCAGATGCTTTCGAGATCGCCAGATCGAAGGCGAGCGGTCCATCGACGGGGCCACCTCTTATCTGCCCCCGGTCTGCCATTTTGCACAAGGCGGCAGCGTCTATCGTCGAAGGCATGTGCGGATCGACGACTTCGGTGGCGGACAGAATGGCCGTACGCGGTGGATCGATGCCAATGGCACGAGCAAGGTCGATGGCGTTCTGCACGATCCAGCGTTTTGTCATGAGGTCTGGCGCAATGTTGAGGCCGCCATCGGAAATCAGAAGCCATGTCGGCCAGGCGGGCGTTTCCATGACAAAGATATGGCTCATCCGCCGCTCGGTGCGCAGGCCGGCGCCGGCCGCAACGCAGGCCCCCATGAGTTCACTGGTGGAGAGTGCCCCCTTCATCAGTGCCGAAACATTTCCGGCTGCCGCGAGGCTCACAGCCTCTGCGGCGGCGGCGTGGCTGTGCGGCGTATTGATGGTTTCGATCCCCGAAAGGTCAATGCCTGCTGCTTTTGCAGCCTGCGTGATGCGAACGGCGGGCCCGATCAGGACGGGTTCGATCAGGCCCGCCTCGCGTCCGGCCATGGCGCCCGAAAGGGACAGGAGATCGACGGGATGAACGATCGCGGTCCGGATTCCCGGGCGTCCCACTTTGGCAATAAGGTCCGAGAAAGCGTTTTCGGGGTCACCCTTGTATTCAGAAACTTCTTTCAGCATTGTGTTCCCTTCCTACTGCTTCGGCATCCAGGGCCGGGCCGGTTTGACGCCTATGGCTCACTGCCTTGAGCGGTGACCGCCAGTACCGGTTGAATGCGACCACCTTCCCGCAGCAGCACGCAGAGCGCAACCGGAGCGCAGAAAGTTCCCTTCAGCCAAGGCCGAAAGCAGGGAGCCGGTCAGAGTGTGCGCCGTCCATGGACAGCGCCGACGCATCTCTTCTAGTAGCGGTTTTTGACCGACAGGATGTGAGCGGCCTGGCGCGCATCTTCCGGGGTGATGCTGAGATTTGCCAGGAGCGTTTCAAGATATTCGGCTTCTGCCGGGACCATGACACCGTCTGCCAGGCAGAGATCCAGGCAATGCAGAAAGACCGATAGGTGCATGTCGTGCGGAAGCGCCCGGCAGGCTTCCGCTTGCCATTCCGGACGGTCGGCCCGGCGCTTGAGAGCCGTCCGGTTGATAGCGGCGAGTTCGTTGGGATCAAGATTGCGCAGGACGCGCGAGCGATGCGCAAGGGCCATCAGTTCTTCTGATTCCTGCTGCGCCATACGGCCGTCTGCCAGCGCCGCCGACAGGACAAGGCAGAGAAAGGCTTCGGGAATGGTCCAGTCTGTCTGACGGTCCGGAAACTCCGATACCAGTTCCTTCAAGCTGAAAGCGGGCTTCACCTCGACTGTAACAGGGATGAACAGTTCGCCAGGGGTTTGGATCAGGTCTGTCATGGTTTGGGCTTCCTGTAGGGAGGTGGGCAATCAGTCCGGACGCGGAGCAACCGGAGCGGGCGGCCAGGCTTCAATCTGGGTCTTTATCTGCTGCAGGCGGTCGCGGCGGGCGCGCAGGGCGTTGACCGTCTGGTCCAGCCACTCGACTTGGGCCGGCAGTTCGGTGAGATGCTTGGGCGCGCCGGCCCGGCTGGGCTGGGCAAGAAGCGCTGCAATCTCTTCTTCGAGCCGGTCAGATTGCTGCTGCAGCGTCACGATGCTTTGAAAGGGCGCATAGCTGTCGATTTCTTTCTTCTGCTGCCGGATGGTTTCGGCTTGCGAATTGAGTTGCGTGTCCTTCGCCTTGATCTGCTCAGTCAGCTTTTTGATCTGAACTTCTGCCTGTTCGGCCGCGGCGGCGGCATTCTGCTTGACCATCGCCATCCCGAAGCCGGCCGCCACAACAACGCCGGTAAGGAAGACGACGGCAACAAACAGGCGCGCCCGGCCGCTTCTGGCCTTGCTGGCTTCTTCGGAAAGGGCGCGCATGTCTTCTTGGGTCGGCACAGGCTGGAAGACGAGTCCTTCGGTGCGGTCAGGGTCGTTTGTCGGCTGCATGGTTCAGATTTCCAGTAAGAGAGCGAGAGGGCGAATGGACTGCTTCTGGCGGGAGGAGGAAATGCCGGGCCGGATAATCAAGATGCGGAGCATTTGAGGACTCCATAGTGACCGAAGAAGGAGTCCAGTCCGGACCATGTGCCGGACTCCGTTGGGATCGTGACTTCCCGGCGGCACCGGCTGATAACGGTCAGGCCGCTTGCGAGCATGTCTTCGACATTGACCTCGCGCTGCAGATCGTCGAACCAGACCTTGGTGCTGGCGCCGGGCTGTGCTTTCGCCGCCTGCTGGCCGGCCCGGAAGGATTCCTCGGCAAGACGAAGAACGCTTCTCCAATAATCCTGCGATGCCGCATTATAGGCGGAAACATCCATAAGCTGGGCCTGTTTCAGGAAATACATGCCCCGGAGCAGGTATCTTTCGGGAGTAGTTCCAGACGGGCAGCGCTGCAGTGACGCGGCTGTTCTCACATCCTTGCCTCCGGCGAGGATGTGCGCGAGGCAATCGAGCCGGATATACTTGACCGCAAAGCTGTTGGACTGGGCAGCAGCGTCCCCGTGGGTGAGCATACGGGATTGCCAGCCCGGACGGCGGAGGATGGACTCGGAGATACCGGCCATATAGTGCGCTTCGGCGTCCAGAGGGCTTTGCAGCCGGGGGATAACCCGGGTAAGCGCATCAAGGACGCCGGCATGGTCTGCCCGGGTAAAACGCAGCCGCCCGACCGTATATTCCAGATCGGGTCCAGCCTTTCGGGATGTATACAGAGGTTCCAGTACGGCAAGTGCCTCGGTGGGTTTCCCCGCTTTCTCCAGAAGGCGAGCGAGTGACAGAGACGCTTGTTCGCCATTATCCGTGCTCGCAAGGGCCAGCGCGGCGCGATAAGCCGCCTCTGCATCTTTTTCACGGCCGGCGCGCGTATAGGCGCCGCCGAGCGTGATCCAGCTCTGATATGCCGGCGCCTGCAGGATTGCCGTTTCCAGAGCGCGAATGGCGCTGCTGATCAGCGTTTCTTCTTCGAGCGGCGTGATCTTCTCTCTGGCATCAGCAAGGCTCAGATAGCTCGCGCCCAGACGCTCAAGATCGGCTGCGTGGTCTGTGCCTCCCCCGGCCTGGCTCAGCGCCTGAGCTGTGTTAAAGGCGTCTATGGCCGCCTCGAAATGAAAGCAGGCGCTGGTCCGGTCAAGTTCGGCCAGCTTAAGATGGACCAGACCCATGTTACGATATGCAGGCAGTTTTAGTTCATCTGATTGCAGAGCATCCGTATAGCTCGCCACGGCGGACGTTCCGAGGGAAATGGCCTCGGCTTTGCCCGGTTGTGTTCCGCCCGAATGCAACATGGACGCGCGCAGCTGCTCTGCCCTTCCAAATGCGATCTGTGCGAGCCTTTCCACCGCTGCGGCGGAGAAATCCGGGCAGCGCTGAACAATGTGCCGCAGGTCGGTCACCTCCAGGGATTCCTGCGCGGGACCGCGGAGGAAATTCACCTGCGACCGGAGACTGAGCGCGCGGCAGGCGAGCGCGGAAACAACACCATCCTCTGAGGCGGCCATCCCCTCCCAGTTGTATGATCCGAGCGCTTCATTCGCGGCCAGGAGGCACGCTTCCGGCGTGCCACAGGCCGGGGCCTCCATTTTCGACGCCCCCTTCAGCGCCGCGGCGCGCACCAGGCGGCGCCGGATATCAAAACGCCGATCTGCCCCGGCAACGGCCATGCTGGCAGCCGGAAGCGGGAGTGCCTCCTGATGAATGAAAGACCGCTCGATATGGTCGAGGGCAAAACGGGTGCAGCTGCTTGTCTCGCAGGCCAGGGTATCGGCTTGCTGATCGGCAAGGAAATTGAAAGCCAAGGCCGCATTAAAATAGGCGCTCGCGCGATCAATGCCGCTTTTGCGGGGGTCCGCTGCTGCCTGATTTCCGGAACAGGTCAGCGCCATGCGCTCTGCAGTGCCAGGCTGCGGCTGCACATCTCGGCGAAAACAGTCTTGTAGGCCCGACCAATGGTCAAAGCCAGTTTCTGAAGGAGCGGGCATTGATGCACAGCCGACAGCGGAAAACGCAAGAAGCATGGCAACTGCCCATCCCTTGGGATTGCTCGATTGATTTTCCCCCACGCCCATCTTCTGGTCCGCCTGTGTCTCCGCCTTATGGTTAATTATTGGAAGCAGCTTCGCAGTTTTCCCATCAGGAGAACTACCTAACTGCCTTCAAGCCATGCGCGGCTCGGCAGAGAGGCGAGACCTGGATTTGTGCGTCTGCGGAAGTTGGGCCGCGTCTGCATCGAAAACCGTTCTGTGATTGCCGGCCAGCTTCCGGCTGGAACGAATACGTAAAAGCCGAACTTGCGGGGGTCTCCCTAGGGCGGCATGAATAATGGCGACACATGCAGAGCGTAAGACGCGAAGGGCCAATTTCGCTACGGTTCTAAGGGAACAGATTGCGGCCCGTGCTTACGCATAGCAGGCAATTTGGAGGCCCCCATGACCGGCCAGTCCTTGGAACAGACCGTTGGCGCAGCCGCGCATCACGCCGCCCCTGCCTCAGAGAGCCTTGCAGCTTTAAAAGGCGATGCCGTCCTGGGACTAACGGGTGGTGAAGCCGCCCTCCGCCTGGAGAAGTACGGCCCGAACCGGTTGCCCGCTCCAAAAGGGCGCCATCCCGTGCTCCGGTTTCTTTCTCATTTCCACAATGTGCTGATCTATGTCCTCATCGGCGCCGGACTGGTGACGGCGCTGCTCCAGCATTGGATCGATACGGCGGTTATCCTTGCCGTAGTGATCGTCAACGCCCTGATCGGCTACATTCAGGAAGGGCGCGCCGAACAGGCGATGGCGGCGATCCGCAACATGCTCTCGCCTCATGCTTCGGTATTGCGCGGCGGGCACAGGCTGACGGTGGAAGGCGAAGCGCTGGTGCCGGGCGACATTGTATTGCTGGAAGCGGGCGACAAGGTGCCCGCTGACCTGCGCGTGATTCAAGCGAACAACCTTCAGGTTCAGGAAGCGATTCTCACCGGGGAATCTCTGCCGGTGAGCAAGCAGATCGAGCCGGTGGCTGCCGATGTGCCGCTGGGCGACCGGAAGTCCATGCTGTTCAGTGGAACGCTTGTTGCCTCCGGCACAGCGCGCGGCGTCGTCACGGCAACCGGAAAGAATACCGAGATCGGACGGATAAGCGGGTTGCTGGGCGATGTGCAGACGCTGAGCACCCCGCTGATGATTCAGATTGCCGGTTTCGCGCGCTGGCTGACGGTCATGATCCTGCTGATATCGCTGGTACTGCTCATCTTTGGATACTTCGTCGATCACTTCGCGTTTATCGACGTGTTCATGGCGGTGGTCAGCCTTGCAGTGGCCGCCATTCCTGAAGGCTTGCCGGCAGTGCTGACGATCACGCTGGCGGTTGGCGTGCAGGCAATGGCGCGGCGAAATGCGATTGTCCGGCGGCTGCCCGCGATCGAGACGGTCGGCTCGGTCTCGGTCATCTGCACGGACAAGACGGGCACTCTGACCCGGAACGAAATGGTGGTCAGCGCTGTCGTCACTTCTGCAGGCGCCTGGAAAATCGGCGGAGAAGGCTACGCGCCGCGCGGCGAGGTCGAGGGGGGTGATCCGTCCACACTGGAGGCTCTCTCCAGGGTTGCTGCCCTCTGTAACGACGCCAGCCTTGTCGAGGTGGAGGGCGACTGGCAGGTGGAGGGGGATCCGATGGAGGGCGCGTTGATCGCGCTTGCCGGAAAGCTTGGGGTTGACCGGGCTGCTGCCGAGGCCATCTTGCCGCGTATTGCCGAGATACCTTTCGATTCTGCCACACGTTACATGGCAACGCTTCACCGGGCAGACGGCGGCGGCGCCCTGATCTGCGTCAAGGGCGCGCCCGAACGAATTGTCGAGATGGCCACCCATCAGCGTGCTGCCGATGGAACAGCTGAGCCGGTCGATGCCAGGTTCTGGCAACAGGTGGGCAGCGACATAGCCGGTCAGGGGATGCGGGTGCTGGCGCTGGCAGAACGGCGGCTCGATACGGCGCCGGATGTTTTTGCCCCCGCAGTTCTGGGAGAAAGCCTCGTTCTTCTCGGACTGGTGGGCCTGATTGATCCTCCGCGGGCCGAAGCGATTGAAGCGGTTGCTTCCTGTCACAAGGCGGGCATCGCGGTGAAGATGATCACCGGCGACCATGCTGGCACAGCTGCCGCGATCGGACGCCAGATCGGCTTGCTGAATCCGGACACGGTGCTGACCGGCGCTGATCTCGACATGATCAGCGATGCTCAGCTGCAGGAGTTGATCGAGCGCACCAACATTTTCGCCCGGACCAGCCCGGAGCATAAGCTGCGTCTCGTAACGGCCTTGCAAGCGCGCGGCCTCAGCGTCGCCATGACCGGCGACGGCGTGAACGATGCGCCCGCACTGAAACGGGCAGATGCAGGCATCGCCATGGGACGAAAGGGATCGGAAGCGGCCAAAGAGGCAGCCGATCTTGTGCTGGCAGACGACAATTTCGCCTCCATCGTTGCGGGCATTCAGGAAGGCCGCACCGTCTATGACAATATCAAGAAGGTGATCAGCTGGACCCTGCCGACCAATGCCGGCGAGGCTGCGACGATCCTTGTCGCGCTGGTGTTTGGCTTTGCTCTTCCGATGACGCCGATCCAGATACTCTGGATAAACCTGATCACGGCCACGACGCTTGGGCTTGCCCTCGCATTTGAACCGACCGAGAAATCCACCATGAGCCGGCCGCCACGCCCCCGCAACGAACCGCTGCTGACCGGCGGGCTCGTCTGGCATATCGTTTTGGTGTCCATGCTGTTCCTGGCGGCAGTCTATGGCATGTATATCTATGCGGTAGACCGGGGATATTCTAACGAAGTGGCGCGTACCATCGCGCTGAACACCCTCGTTGTGCTCGAGATATTCCATCTGTTCTTTATACGGAACATATACGGCACGTCACTGACCTGGGCTGCCGTAAAGGGCACTCGGTTTGTCTGGTTCGCGGTGCTGACGGTCACTGCGGCGCAGTTTGCCGTTACCTACATTCCAGCGATGCAGGAGATTTTCGGCACCGCGCCGGTTTCCCTCTTCGACGGCGCTGTGATAATCGCTGTGGGCGCAGCCTTCTTTGCAATTATCGAAACGGAGAAACAGATCCGGCTGCGCGCGGGCCAATTGCGGGCGGGCGGACATCAGCAGGCTGCCGGGCCATAGGTTCGCGGGGCCAAAACAGCTTATCTTCTTTCTTGGGGGATTTCCCGCCTAGGGAGTATTACCTAGGGCCGCTCTGGCCTGTGTCCTAGTATGAACAGGATGAAAGGCCGCCCACCGAAACCGGAGCGAGGGTTTCATGCCGCACACAATCGCCCCCGCCCTTTCTGATGCGGGCAATTGTTTCGAGGTCCGCGGACTTCGGCGTATCTATGGGGCTGGCGCAGCGGCGGTCCATGCTCTCCGCGGAATCGATCTCGACCTTCCGAAGGGCGAACTGGTCGTTGTTCTCGGTGCTTCGGGCAGCGGGAAGTCCACGTTTCTCAATATTATCGGTGGCCTCGACCGCCCGACAGGGGGGACGGTCCTCTACCGGGGGCAGGATATTTCAAAAGCGACGGATCGTGCGCTGACGGATTACAGGCGCCGTCATGTCGGTTTCGTGTTCCAGTTCTACAATCTGATGCCGAGCCTGACGGCCTGGGAAAATGTGGCGCTGGTAACGGAAATCGCGGAGAATCCTATGCCGCCCCACGAAGCGCTCGCGCTCGTGGGGCTGGAAGAGAGGGCGAACCATTTTCCAGCCCAGCTTTCGGGCGGTGAACAGCAGCGAGTTGCCATCGCGCGGGCGGTGGCCAAACAGCCGAATGTGCTGCTGTGCGATGAACCGACGGGCGCGCTCGACTCCCGGACGGGTGTGCGCGTGCTCGAAGCGCTCAAGACGGTGAACGAAAATCTAAATGCCACGACGCTGCTGATCACACACAATGCCGGTATCGCGGCAATGGCGCATAGGGTGATCGAGTTCTCTGACGGATTGGTCCGGGAGGTGAGAGAGAACCGGACGCGGATCGAGCCTGGTGAGATTTCCTGGTGAGCTTCGTTCATCTGCCCGCCTGGCTTGGCATTCTTGATCGCAAGCTGCTGCGCGACCTGTGGAACATCCGCATGCAGGTGCTTGCGATTGCGTTTGTAATTGCCGGCGGTGTGTCGATTCAGCTCCTGTCAGCGGGCCTGATGACCTCTCTGCAGGAAACCCGGCGCGTCTATTACGAGCAATCGCTGATGGCGGATATCTGGGCGCCGGTTGTGCGTGCCCCGGATCGTATTGCCCCGGCCCTTGCCGCCATTGATGGGGTCCAGGCGGTTGAAGCCCGCATCCGCATGCCGGCGCGAATTGAGGTGCCAGGCAAGAGCGGTTTCGCTGCCGGAGAGTTGATCTCTCTGCCGGAAGGCCGGGAAGCGTCGGTCAACAGGTTGTATCTGGAGCTCGGCCGGCTGCCGGATCCCCATCGCCGCGACGAGGCGGCGGTGCTGAAGGGGTTTGCGCTCGCGAACGGTTTGTCGCCAGGCGACAGTCTGGATGTGATCGTGCAAGGATCGAAGTTTCGTCTGACGATCACCGGCTTTGTTCTGTCGGCAGAACATGTCTACAGCATCGCGCCGGGCCAGCTTGTGCCGGATGAAGCCGAGTTCGGCGTGCTCTGGATGAGCCATCTTCCTCTGGCCCAGCTTACGGACCGCCGTGGCAGCTTTACTGAGGCCGTTTTCCGTCTGCGCGATCTTGCGCAGGAAGCTCCGGCGATTGCCGAGATGGACCGGCTGCTTGCGCCCTATGGAGGTCTGGGCGCCTATGGGCGCAAGGATCAGGTTTCTGATGCATTCGTCTCCAGCGAGATCGACCAGCTGCGAACACTGGGGCGGGTTGTGCCGCCCGTATTTCTCGCCGTTGCCGCCTTCCTTGTCTATGTGGTCGTCTCTCGCCTGGTTCAGATACAGCGGCCCGCAATCGGGCTTCTGAAGGCATATGGTTACAGTGACCTTGAGGTCACGATGCACTATTTCCGCCTGCTGATGATTATAGGCGGCATCGGGGCGCTGATGGGAATTCTGCTCGGCGCCTGGTTTGGTCACCGGCTGACCGCGATGTATATCCGCTATTATGATTTTCCGTATCTCATCTTCCGGGCCAGCCTGACAGATTATGTGATTGTCTGCGCGGTGTCCGCGGTCGCCGTGATTGGTGGCGGGCTCGTCGCTGTCCGCCGTGTCGCCCGGCTGAATCCCGCTGAGGCCATGAACCCGCCCCCGCCACCGGATTTTTCGCGCGGCGCCGGGACCTTGATCACAAAGTCTGACTTCATCGATCAGCAAACCCGGATGATTCTGCGCCAGATCGTGCGCTGGCCGGGCCGGGCCGCGCTGACGGTCAGCGGCGTTACCGCTTCGCTGGCGCTGCTGATTTCGGTCATGACCATGACCGATGCCATGCACTATATGATCTCGGCCCATTTCGCCGAGGCCAACCGTTACGACGCCGCCGTTACCTTCAATGAAGCCCGGGACGCCCGCGCGGAACGGGAGGTGGCCCGTATCCCCGGGGTGACCCTGGCAGAGGCGTTCAGGGCCGTGCCGGTCAAGCTGGAAGCCGCCCAGCGCAGCGAACGGGTTGTGATTATGGGCGTGGTGGAGGGCGCTGAACTCTCCCGTCTTCTGGACGGCCAGGGGCGCCCCGTCACACCGCCGCCGGGCGGCCTTGTCCTCTCGTCTGATCTGGCCGCGCGCCTCTCCATATCGGCAGGCGAAGAGGTTCGGATCAGTGTCCTGGAAGGGCGCCGCCCGGTTCGGACCCTGCCGGTTTCTGCGATCGCGGAGACCTATTTCGGGTCAGGCGCCCAGATGGAAGCTGGCGATCTGGCCCGGCTTGTGGGCGAAAGCCAGCTAGCCTCCGGGCTCTATCTTCGCCTGGATCCGGAACAGGAAACCGCAGTCCACAACAAGCTTCGCGACGCGCCGCTCGTCACCGGCGTAACCCTTCAGAATAAGGCGCGGGACCGTTTGTCAGACTTGATGGACGAAAATCTCGGCGTGTCACTCGGCGTGTTTGTTATCTTCGCTGCCGTCATTGCGCTGGGCGTCGTCTACAATACTGTGCGGATCAGCTTCATTGAGCGTCAGCGGGAACTGGCGTCCTTGCGCGTGCTGGGTTTCTCGCGCGGCGCCGTCTCCTACATCCTGCTGGGCGAAGTGGCGCTGCTGACCCTTGCGGCCATTCCCTTGGGCCTGATCGCCGGGGCAGGATTGTCGGTGTATTTCTCACACGCCATGGCCTCGGACCTGTTCCGCCTGCCTTTCGTCATCAACCCCGCGACCTACGCTTTTGCCACGCTCATCATCCTGGGCGCGGCGGCCCTGTCGAGCCTGCTCGTGCGTCATCAGATCGACCGGCTGGACCTCGTCGAAGCCCTCAAGGGCCTTCAGTGATGGAGACACCAATGCCCTTCCGCCTCCCGCAACTTGTGTTCCGGCATTATCTGTGGGCCGGTGCCGCGATCATTCTGGCCTTGCTGCTCGTCTCTGCCTTCATGCCCCGCGCGCTGGAGGTTCAGCTCAGCGACATCTCGCGCGGTGAGATCAATGTCGAGGTTCGGGAGGAAGGGCGCACGCGGGTTCGCGATATCTATCTTGTCTCCGCGCCCCAGGCCGGACGCCTCCTCCGGATCGGAAATCCTGTGGGCGAAACCGTGCAGGCCGGGGCAGTTGTTGCTGTCCTCCTGCCAGGAGAGGCTGCATTGCTCGACCCGCGCAGCCGGAGCGAAGCAGAAGCCGCCCTCAGGGCATCGACTGCGGCCTACAGCGCGGCCGAAGCCGGTTTGGCAGAAGCCGAAGCTGCGCTCGATCTTGCCCGGCGGGAAGCAGAACGCGCAGAAACACTTTTCGCCCGGGGTATTTCTTCCCAGGCGGCGCTCGACCGGGCGCGCGCCGAACTGGAGGCGTCGCAGACCAGGCGCAATGCGGCGGCGGCCGGCGTTACCCGTGCGGCGGCGGAGAGAAGTGGCGCCGCGTTGCGGCTCACCCCGCCCCGCAACGGGCAGCGAGCAGCCGACGTCATCGACATCCGCGCGCCGGTCACGGGAAGGGTGCTGCGGGTCATGCAGGAAAGTGAAGCGGTCATCGCCGCAGGCGCGCCTATCCTGGAGATCGGTGACCCGGCCAGCCTTGAGATTGTCGCCGAATATTTGTCCGACGACGCCGTGCGCATTGCTCCCGGCGCGCCTGTGCGTATCGAAGCCTGGGGCGGAGAGGCGCCTCTGGAGGGGCGTGTACGGATGGTGGAGCCGTTTGGCTTCCGCAAGGTATCGGCCCTCGGCATTGAAGAGCAGCGCGTCAACGTGATCATCGATTTTTCCAACACTGACGCCGATCCGCAGGTTCAGCGTCTGGGCCATGGCTACCGGATGGAGGTGTTCGCCCTTGTCTGGTCGGGCAGGGATGAGCAGCGCGTGCCGGTCGCCGCGCTTGTGCGGCAGGGCAGCGGCTGGGCCGTCTTCCGCGAGGAGAATGGCAAAGCTGTGCTCACCCCGGTCGCTATCGGGCCTCAGGATACGCGTTACGCCGTTGTGGCGTCCGGTCTTTCCGAGGGTGACCGTGTGATCCTCTATCCTAGCCGCGATATCGAGCCGAGCAAGTCGATCCGCGCCCGCAAAAGCCAGAGCGAATAAGCACATATATCCGTAGCCCTGGAACCCGCCGGTGAACCAGGAGTTTGGGTGCAAGGGGGCTCATGAAGGAGAGACTCAATGTCCAAGCCCCAAAGTTCCCAACAGCGAAGCGCAAAGATACGCGAGAGGGCCTGGCACCTTTGGGAAGAGGCTGGCCGGCCTGCCGCTGGCGCAGAGGCTTTTGAAGAAGAGGCCGCTCAGCTCGTGGCAATTGAGCAAGCTCCCCATGCCGGGACCATTCCGTTGTCTCAATCCCTGAGTGAGCCCGAAGCTGAGCCCATTGAGGCGCTCGAAAACCAGGGAGAATTTCCCACGCTTACCGATCAGGGCGAAGAAAGTTCAGGGCCGAAGCGCCGATCCGATCCCGAGCAGGATCCCGATTGAGTTGATTTTGCGACGCCTTCGTACTGAAGGGCGCGCTGAACATTTAGAATGAACGAACTCTTGGGGGAATGGTTCCATCCCACCCTCAATGTTAGTCTAATTTCATCAGGATAAGGATCGTCTGGTCTGATAAGCATCAGGAACCTCTTTGGGACTGCAGCGTTTTTGTGCACCCGGTGTAAAAGTCAGATCAGGTTTGCCATGATAACCCTTTCGGACACAAATGAGTATAAAGACGAACTTACAGAATTCATCCGGTCCGACAGCTTTCCCTGTGTCGGCGCCAAATCCGCGCTGGCCCGGAACGAGCTTGTTGTGGGCCTTTATGAAGACATCACTACTCCGGCGGATGATGTGGAGTTGCGGGAAGATCTGCTCGGCTTCATTCGCAAGCTCGACAAAACCGGCCCGGTTGTACAGTCCTTCACTGCAATCTTCAGAGGGCCGGACAAATTGTCCGAGGCCGCCTTCGAAAGAGCGCTCTGGAACCGGTTGCAGTGTCTGCACAATCTGGACGCTGTCACCGGAGCGCCTTGGGCGGCGGGAACCTCACCGGATCCCTCTTCGCCCCATTTCTCCGTTAGTGTGTGTGGCGAGGCGTTTTTCGTGATCGGTCTTCATCCCGGCGCCTCCCGGCCGGCCCGCCGGTTCAGCCATCCCGCCCTGGTGTTTAATTCCCACGACCAGTTTGATCGTCTGAGGGCGGATGGACGCTTTGATCAGATGAAAACCATTATCCGGGAGCGCGAGAAAGCCAGTGCAGGGTCTGTGAATCCGATGCTGACTGACTTCGGGGAGCTTTCCGAGGCTCGCCAATATTCCGGGCGTCTTGTTGGAGATGACTGGACCTGCCCCTTCAAACCAAAGGTATAGACCATGCAGCGCATTCCCCCAAAATCCGGCGCCGCCTTTTTGATCAAGGCGGGGCAATATCTGAAAGTGACCGACCCGGAAGGGGAACAGGTCAGCGACATGGTGGCATTTGCCGCCGCCGATACCGGGGAGTTTTTATCTTCCGGCAGATCGCTGGATTATGCCAGCCGGCTTTATCTCACTACCGGCGACCGCCTCTATTCAAACAGAAGCCGCGAGATGTTTGATATCGTCGCCGATGAGGTCGGCCGGCACGATTTCACGCTGACCCCATGCTCAAAAGACACCTTCCGCATTATCTATGGTGAGGAGTCTCCGTCCGGCGGATGCCAGGAAAATCTGGAGCGTGTTCTGAAGCCCTGGGGCATTTCGCCGGACCGGATTCCCATTGCCTTCAACTGCTTCATGAATGTTGCCGTAGACGGAGACAGTGGAGAGATCAAGGTGCTGCCGCCGCTGAGCCGGCCGGGCAACTCCATTGTCTTCCGGGCCCGGATGGATATGATTGTCGGGCTGACCAGTTGCTCCGCCGGGCAATCCAACAATTTCCGCTATAAGCCCATAGATTATGAGGTGTTGCCAGATTTTGCCGGCTTGCCTCATGCAGCAGGCGGAGCGCGTCAGGCGACTTTCGCCGATGGGCTGCCTGATCAATAGCGCCGCAAAGAAATGGAGCGCGGACGATGAAACCGATTGGTTTGGAAGAATTGGAAGCGCGGCTCACTGCCCAGCGCCGGCTGCTGATGTGGCTGGTAAAGGAACTGCCGGCGGACAAGGTCGCGCGGCTGGTTGCCGAGCTGTGGGAGCCGTTTCCGCCTCAGGATGCGCAGGAGGATCCTGGCGCTGTTCCGGTGGATGCCTTTGCCGCCGCCGCTGGCTACACGGCAGAAATCCGGACGATCTTGCGAGACGTGCGCTCTTCAATCCTGCCGCCTAGCGAAGACAAGCTCTGAATTTCTGCTAAGCGCTCTCCCTTGAAGGTGTCAGCTACCGGGCGTCCGGAAGCGCGTATACCTTGAGATAGTCGCCAGGCGTCGTCTCAAACCGCGCATGGCCGGTGGCCGAAACCGCGACGTACTGGCGGCCCTCATGCTCATAGGTCATGGGGCCCGCCTGCGGTCCTGCGGGCAGGCGCGCTTCCCAGACGAGCTTGCCGGTTTCCGTTTCAAATGCCCGCAAGAAGTTATCCTGCGCAGCTCCGATGAAGGTCAGCCCGCCAGCGGTGACAAGCGGCCCGCCAAGATTTGGCGTGCCTGTGGGGATCTTGAGGAAGGTGGGTATGCCCAGCGGTCCGGTATCAAAGCCCGTTCCCAAAGGCCGTGTCCAGACAATTTCACCTGTATCAAGGCTGATTGCAGTTATGTAGCCCCAGGGCGGCGAGATGCAGGGGACCTTCAGTGGCGACCACCATATAGGCCGGGTAACACCGAATGGCGTGCCGGCATGGGGAGCAATGGCTTGGTCGGGACGGGCGCCCCCCGATCCCACGGGCAGATCGCTGACCTCATCGCGGGGATGGAGCACAACGCGATTTGGCAGGCGGGAATTATTGGCGATGATCAGCCGGCGGTCAGGGTCGTAGCCCACACCGCCCCAGTTGAGTCCGCCCACCGTGCCGGGAAAGAGCAGCATGCCTTCGCCCTCGGGCGTGGGCGGCGTGAACATCCCTTCATAGCGGTGGCGGTGAAAGCTGATCCGGCACAGCGCGGCGTCGACCGGTGTGAGGCCGAAAGCGTGCCGCGCATCAATCTGCTCGGGATCGCGCCCGGGAACGCCTCCGATATTGGGGAAAAAGACAGATTGGGGCTGGGTTGGCGCGACCCAGTCGCCAGGGGGCGGGCCCTGGGGCGTTGGCCGGGACTCGACAGGCCGCAATGGCTCCCCCGTGAGAGCATCAAGCAGGAACAGGTTGCCTGTTTTGCTCGCCTGCAGGATCGCCCGGCGCGCTACCCCTTCAATGGTCACGTCCACGAGAACCGGCTGGGCGCCCAGATCATAGTCCCACAGATCGTGTGTAATCGTTGAGTAGACCCACCGTTCGGCACCTGTTTCCAGATCGACGGCGATGACGGCATCCGTGACACGGTCTTCTTCTGCCAGGCGGTTGCCGCCCCACTGGTCAGCCGCTGCGTTACCGGTGGCTAGAAAGGCGAGCCCTAGGGATTCGTCTGCTGAAATGACGTTCCAGACGTTCGGTGTGCCGCGCGGATAAATTTCGCCGGGGGCGAGCAGCGCCTGCGGATCGGGGCGCAGGGCGTCCCACGCCCAGCGAAGCTCTCCGGTGCGGGCATCATAGGCGCGCACCACGCCCGAGGGGGCGTCGCGCCGCTGATTATCGCTGACCTGCTGGCCAAGGATCAGAAGCCCGCCAGCGACCGTTGCCCCCGATGTATTGGACGCAAAGCCAGGCGCGCGCAGGCCCATCCCCGCTGTCATATCTACTGTTCCGCCCTCGCCAAAATCCTCGCAGAGGAACCCTCCGACAGCGTCGAGCGCGATGAGGCGGCCGTCGGCGGTGGAGACGTAAATGCGCCGGTGGCATTGGCTTCCGCCGCGGGGCACGGCGCCGATGGCGCCTTCCACCGCCGGCATGTGGTCGATTGCCTCGGGCCGGCCTGCCGGCTCGCCATCATCATGATACGCAACGGCGCGGCAGGCCGCTGAAAAAAGGGATTCCATGGACGTGTGCGGAACCCCGGGATCATAACTCCAGCGCACTTCGCCCGATCCCGGATCAAGAGCAAAGACCTTGTTTGTTGGTGTACAGATATAAAGAAAATCCTCGGCCTTGATCGGCGTATTCTGAGAGGAATAGAACACACGGCCTTCATTCGGATTGAGGTCGCCTGTCTGGAAGGTCCATGCCTCTTCAAGCCCGGCCACATTCGTCACGGAGATCTGGTTCAGGGACGAGTAGCGCCGGCCGCCGGCTGTGCCGCCATAAGCACGCCAGTCTGCCCCGGCCTCCGCCTGTGAATTTCCGGAGGATCCGTCCGCGACGGCCAACTGGCGCGCGGGGCCGGCCGCTTCCACCCGTTCCCAATAAATCAACATAAGTGCGGCCACCGCCACGGCTGCGCCAAGCAGGGAAAAGAGGCCAAACTGGCGAAGCGGCTCGCCGGGAGGTACGCGCCACATGAGGTAGCTGAGGGCGACAGCAGCGATCAGACCACCCAGAAGGCCGATGCGTCCCGCCAGATCGATGCCCCAGGCTGGTAACCAGCCCTTTCCGGCGATTTCCATCAAAGACCAGACCACGGTTCCAGCAAACCCGGCCGCGTAAAGGAGAAGGGATATGCGATGCTCTCCACGCCAGCTGAAGACTGTCGCGGCGAGCAGGACCAGACCCGCCAGAAGATAATAGAGCGTGCCCCCAAGCACGGCGAGCCAGAGACCGAGCCCTGCCATGGCGAGGCCCAGCATCCCCGCAAGTGTCGAAAAGAAGAGATAGGCCTGGTGCCAGGCACGGCGTTCGGTAGCGGCCCCTGCTGCCATCGCTCAGTCTCCCATGAATGCCGCCGTCGCTCGCGGCAGCATGGCCGAAAATCCACGTCCGCACCTCGGTAGCGAACCGCAGGTCCGGTGGGCGGTCTTTCTACATGCTCTGACACCAGCGCACGAAACCTGTATCGGTTCCGGCGGGGTGCGAAATTTTACGGGTCAGCGCAAGTTTGAGCGGAGGGCCGTCTTTCTTCAATATGTCAGTAGACAGAGGAAAATTCCACGACTGTCGCTACGGAACAATTCAGTAAGCGCGGCGTTGGGCAGAGTAAACGCCAGGCAAAGTGAGGAATACATGCAGATGGCCCATGGCGAACTGTCGGTGGCCCGGCCCGGTACGGGCAGGGAAGAATTGCGGTCAGCCTTTCTTGAGACGCGTGCGGCTACGCTGAAGATTACTGCGCCCTTGAGCGCCGAAGATCAGCAAGTTCAGTCGATGCCAGATGCCAGTCCCGCCAAGTGGCATCTGGGACATACGAGCTGGTTCTTCGATATCTTTCTCCTTTCGCGGTTTTCTTCGCCCGTTGCCGGCCCTCAACTGAACCATATATTCAATTCCTATTACGACACGATCGGAGCACAACATCCCCGGGCCCGGCGCGGGCTCATAACACGGCCGTCGCTGGATGAGGTCAGGGCCTATCGCCGCGAGGTCGATGCCGCGATTTGCGGCTTCCTTGATGTCGCAAGTGACCCTGAATGGAATGCCGCCGCGCCGCTGCTGAAGCTGGGAATTCAGCATGAACAGCAGCATCAGGAGCTTATCCTGATGGATATCAAGCATCTGCTCTTTTCCAATCCCGGCCGTCCCTCCTATCTGCCGGAATATCCATCTGGCGCCTGTATGCTGGCGGCGCGCAGGCAGGCGCCCTGGCTCGAATTCAAGGAAGCGCTGGTCAATATCGGTGCTTCGCAGGAGGGTTTCGCTTTTGACAATGAGCGGCCGCGCCACAAGGCATGAACCCACGCCTTTCGCATAGGAAGGCATCTGGTGACGTGCGGCGACTGGCTCGCCTTCATGGAAGCGGGTGGCTATGAGCGCCCCGAATTCTGGCTGTCGGAAGGATGGGCCATCGCTCAGGCAGAGGGCTGGCGCGCGCCGCTATACTGGTCCATGCAGGCGCCGGGCCGGTGGACCCAGTTTACGCTCACCGGCGAGCGGGAAGTTCGCCCTCGCGAACCGGTCTGCCATGTCAGCTATTATGAGGCAGATGCCTTTGCCCGCTGGGCGGGCGCGCGCCTTCCCACCGAACAGGAATGGGAACGCGCGGCTGGAGAGGTGTGGCCGGAGAAGGGAACCTCGCTCCACCCCATGCCGGAACCTGCGGCGGCAGGGCCGGGCCCACAGCAGGTTTTCGGCGCCGTTTGGCAGTGGACGGCAAGCGCTTATGGCCCATACCCCGGTTTCAGGCCCCTGGAAGGCGCCGCAGGGGAGTATAACGGCAAATTCATGTCGGGGCAGATGGTGCTTCGGGGGAGTGCCTGCGTAACTCCGCCCGGCCATGCGCGGCTCACTTATCGCAACTTCTATCCGCCTGCTGCCAGATGGGCTTTTTCGGGGGTGCGCCTTGCTTCCGATGTCTGATCTGAAAAGCCCTGCCAATTTCCATTGGCACGACCGTGATCCGGGACCGGAATTGTTTTCCCATGCGGTTCTCGAGGGCTTGGGCCGGACGGACAAGGCAGTGCCGTTCCGGTTTCTCTACGACAAGACCGGATCAGACCTGTTCGAACAAATCTGCCGGCAGCCTGAGTATTATATTACGCGTACGGAGTTGTGCCTTCTGGAAGACAAGGCAGCGGAGATCGCAGATATTGCCGGTCCCAGCGTTCGTCTGGTTGAATTTGGTTCGGGAGAAAGCCGTAAGGGGCGCCTTCTTCTGGAGGCGCTGGAGGATCCGGCCGCCTACATACCCGTCGATATCTCTAAGGCGGCGCTGGGCGCGGCGGCGCGGCAGGCTGCGTTGGACTATCCCGGCCTGCCGGTACATGCTGTCTGGGCGGATTTCAGAACCGGATTCAGACTGCCCCTGCCAGACCAGGGAAGGATCGCCGGCTTTTTCCCCGGATCGAGCATCGGAAACTTCACCCGGCCACAGGCACGCCACTTTCTGGCCGGCTGGCGCGACTGTCTGGGCGCAGGGGGCGCCATGATCGTTGGCGTCGACCTCATCAAGCCCGTGGCAGAGCTTGAGGCCGCCTATGATGACCGGGCGGGCGTGACCGCCGCATTCACCCTGAACCTTCTGCGGCGCATCAACCGCGAACTGGATGGTGATTTCCAGCTATCAGCCTTCCGGCACGAGGCACACTATAATCCGTCCACCTTCGCCATCGATATCCATTTGGTCAGCCGGTGCCGGCAGACGGTGACGGTATGCGGGCAGGCATTCGATTTTGACTGCGGTGAAAGGATACATGTAGAATCATCGCACAAATACGATGTTGAAGGGTTCCAGGCGCTTGCCGAAGCCGCAGGGTTCAGTCCGCAGGCGGTCTGGACCGATAAAAACCACCGTTTCAGCATTCACTTCCTGACCGTGGCAGAAATCTCGCCCAGCCCGGTTGACGCCTAAGGGCAAGGCGGATGGAGTCTGGCCCGGGGCGTGCCCTTTCCAGTGAAGTTTTGGCCTGTCTCGTCATGGCGGCCAGCCTTGGTCTCGGCTAACCTCTTCTGCTTGTCCCCATCACGATGCAGGAGTGCGCCTTGATCGTCTATTTCGACCCCCGCCAGACCCTTCATGCACCCCTGCGCGAACTCCACAATGGAGAATGGGTTCCCTACAATGAAAAGCCTGATCGTGTGAAACACATTGCCGGCCAGTTCCCGGCGCTTGAGGCACCGGCCGATCATGGTATGGAGCCATTGCTCGCCGTGCACGATGCGGGGTACCTGGAGTTTCTGCAGACCGCGCACAGCCAATGGCTCGCCGCCGGAAGGACAGGGGATGCGATCGGCTATACCTTTCCGGTCGTCCGCCGGCGGATCGCGGATCTCGTCCGCATCGATGCCAAAATGGGCCAGTTCAGTTTCGATGCGTCGACCCCGATTACGGCGGATACCTGGAGCGCCGCCTACTGGTCTGCGCAGTCTGCCGTGGCGGCCGTGGCCCATGTCCAGGAAACTGGCGCCAGGAGTGCCTTTGCGCTCTGCCGGCCGCCAGGTCACCATGCCGGCCGTGATTATATGGGCGGGTACTGCTATCTGAACAATGCTGCGATCGCGGCCCGCCACGCTCAACAGCTTGGCCGCAAGCGGGTCGCGATCCTCGATATCGACTATCATCACGGAAACGGAACGCAGGACATCTTCTATGAAGATCCCGACGTGCTGTTTGTGTCGATCCACGCCAACCCGCAAACAGACTATCCATTTTATTGGGGGGATGCAGATGAATGGGGCGCTGGAGGCAGCAATCTGAATCTGCCATTACCGCATGGAACAGAGATAGACGCTTATCTGAAAACGCTGGGCATTGCGCTGGAGGCGATTTCCAACTGGGGCGCAGATTTCCTGGTGCTGTCTTTTGGCGCCGACACTTTTGAAGATGATCCGATCTCGAACTTCAGGATACTGCACAAGGATTTCGCCACCCTCAGCCAGGCCATTGCCGGCCTGTGCCTGCCGACCGCTATTGTCATGGAGGGCGGTTATAATGTGGCGGCGCTGGGAGACAATGTCGCTGCTTTCATCAGGACATTTGACTAGAAACGCCGGACAAAAAAGAAGCGGCGGACGTGGGAGGAAACGTCCGCCGCTCTGTCTTGGGTGATGATCCGGTCAGTTGAAATTGTACCGAAGAGACATCCCGATGCTGCGTGGCCGGGTTACCGAACCCGCAAAGGCAAAGGGCGCATTCAGGATTCCATATTCATCAAGAAGGTTCTTTGCGAACAGGCTGAGCTGGACATTGCTCGACACGTCGAAGGAAGCATTGAGGTCGAAGATATGGTAGTCGCCCTTTTCCAGGCTGCCGGCAAAATCCACCGGGGCTTCGGAAAGGTAGCGGTGGTTCAGGGACACGAAGGGCTGCCAGGGAAGCGTGTCGAACCGGTAGGAAGCAGTGTTTGCGATGGTCCATTCCGACGCGCCCGGAAGACGGGTTCCAGCGGGCGCATTCTCACCGGGCAGCAGGCTGGAAAGGCGGGCATCATTGTAGGAAATGCTCGTTGACAGATTGAGCTGCTCGGTGGCCGCAATCGTGGCAACCAGCTCTACGCCGTCAATTTCGGCGCCGCCGCCATTCACGGTGTAGGCCCTGTAATCGCTGGTGAACAGGCGGGCCTGAACGTCTTCCCAGTCGATGTGATAGACGGTGGCATCCAGGAAAATCCTGTCATTCATCAGGTCAATCCGTGCGCCGATCTCATAGTTCTTGGTGGCATCGCTGCCAAAGGCCAGCGGAAGATCGGGGGAGGCCACCGAATAGACGTTAACCCCACCAATCCGGAAACCCTCAGAATAGAGAGCATATACCATTATGTCATCGTTGGGGGTGTAGGTCAGCGAAACCTTCGGCACAAAGCTCGATTCCTTTCCAGCCGGAGGCTGGTAATCGAACGGGTCGATAAGGTTTGCGTTTGGCAGATAAGTCAGACGCGGGCTGGATTCGTATTCGAACAGACGTCCTCCCAGCGTAAGCGAAAGCTGATCAGAGAACGCATATTTGATTTCACCGAACAATGCCTGTTCGGTCACCGAATTGGAGCTGACCGTCCGCTCTGACAGGTCGCCGGGAGCCAGGAGACTGCCGGGTTGATTGTTGAACTCGGCCGGATTGGCGTCGATATAGGCGGCGATGCCTTCCAGATAGAGCGCGTCAGTATTCTCGGACTTGAGTTTCGTATAGTTGGCCCCGACAATCCATGTCAGCGGGCCTTCATCCGGGGATGTGAGGCGGACTTCCAGATAGTCGGTTGTCGACTCGCCCGAGCCGGACGAGAGAAGAGGGGTGTTTGTGCGCGGGTCGTTGCCGCCGAAAATCGAATAGTCGAATGCCAGGTCGGCGGACTTTTCAACATAGGATCCCACGACGGTCAGGGTTGCAAAATCAAACTCCTGATCCAGACGCAGACTGTGAAGCGTGAAGTCCGTATTCTGATATTCTGCAACATTGGTGGCGCGTTCAAAGGTTTCCGGATCCGCGCCAAACAGCACATATGTCTGATCATCAAGGGTGTATTTCTGATACATGCTCAATGCGGAAATGCGGGTCGTCTCGGTCGGTGTGAAAACGACAGAGGCGCGCAGGCCATCTACACCCAGATCGTTGCTGCCGTCTTCCCCCAGGAGCGTATTGTCAAGGTAGCCGGAGTCGAAGCGTTGCAGCCCCACCAGGCGGATGGCGAGTTTGTCCTTGATCACGGGCAGGTTGATCATGCCCTTTGCGGCATAGGACAGTTCGTCCACGCCCTTGGTTGACGCGATCATGCCTTCCAGGCCCGCCTCCATTCCGCTCGGGTCGGCTTCCTTGGCAACATAATTGATGGCGCCGCCGAGGGAGGACGAGCCAAACAGTGTGCCCTGCGGGCCGCGCAGAACCTCGACGCGCTTCAGGTCGAAAGAGTCAACGTCCGGAATGACCAGAGGGAAGCCGGGCTCGATCAGCGGGATTTCGTTGAGATAGTAACCCGTCGCGGTCTGGTTGGCCTCATGATACGTCGTCGAGGCAACGCCGCGGATCACTACTTCCGACACCCCGGGTTGATAGTCGTTGAATACGACACCTGGAATGCGCGTGATATAATCGGAAAGGCTTTGCGCGTTCAGATCCTGAAGCGCCGATTCTGAGAGCGCGGAAATGGATCCTGGAACTTCTCTGAGCGACTGTTCCCGCTTGGAGGCCGTCACCAGAATGGTTTCGTTGACCAGCGCAGATTCCGGCTTCTCCGCTTCCTGGGCAATGGCAAGGCATGGAAACAGGCCGATTGCCAGAACAGAGCAACTGGCGAGGAGTGGTACTTTCAAGGTCTTGATGAGCATGGTCTTCCCCGTGTTGAGACACATTCACAATGGTTTGCAAATTGGGTCTTTGCTCTTTCACGGGGGTCAGATGCTAACTGTGGTGGGCCAATCCCTGGGCTTCGCCCTGAACGGGGGCGGCAAAAAAACTGGAGGTCTTGGGACATCCTTTGCGGGCCGGGCGCCAAAAAATTCCGTAAGCGGATATATGGGATTGTAAAACAGGTACGCGATGGCGCGGAACCCGCTGCGTGCCAAATTCATAGGCGATCCTGCTCAACTTGTTTGCGTTCCGGGTGGATGCGGGAGCGATTATTGTGGGACACATTTACAATTGAAAGCTGATGTGGAAGTTGTGAGCGATGCAGGCTAAGATGTCCACCTAAGCTTTGTGCGGGGTGTCTGGGCGTCAGGTGCGGTGTTGAGGCAACACTGCCCGTTGGGTAGGTTTCACAGGCAATACGGAAGCCCGGTTTCCTGGGGGATGACAGGTTGGCCACTGGTCGCGGTGATCGATCCAGTCCGGGCGCGCTTTCATGCGCCCGAAGCGAAAGCACCGCCAGAACGCCGGGGCAGGGCCGCCGCCAGGAAATAGAGTGATCCCTATCCGGAATATAATGGCCGGTGATGTTTCATGGGTTGGTCACGAAGACCTCGAGGCATGGAAAATCCGGCAATTTGGGATACTCATTGACTGGATTATGCGCAGAGGGCAGCTTCCAAAAGTATATCCGGTGCGAAGCCTTGATGCGCAGCAGCAACAGGGCCACGCATGTCAAATGTGGAACAGATGCGGGCGTGGACGTGAGCAATTCACCTGTGGGGTCTCTGCCAATAGACCAGAGCGGCCGGCCAGCGCCATCGGGCGGTAGCCGGTCACAAGCGGTTGCCGTCGAGGAATTGTACCGGACCTACTGGAAGGATCTCTGCCAGCAGCTCCGGAGGGCATTTGGCTCTGGGCCGCCCGAACCCGAAGATGTCGCGCAGGCTGCCTTTGCGCGGTTTGCCGAGCTTGGTGAGGCTGTGCAGGTCCGCAATCCACGGGCCTTGCTGCTGGTGACGGCACGCAACATCGTCCTGGATCACAAGCGCCGGAATGGGCGCCATGCCGCCTATGCCCGGTCGATGCAGGCTGAACTCCTCAACGCAGGTCAGGATGATATTTCGCCCGAGCGCGCCCTGCTGGATATGGAGCGGCTCGAGATTGTCAGGCGCGCCATTGATCAGTTGCCGCACAAGCAGAAAGTGGTGCTCAGCCTCCACAGGCACCGGGGATATACCTACCAGCAGATTGTCAAGGAAACGGGTTGGTCATATGGGGATGTCTACCGTCAGATGGAATCGGCGCTTGCTTCGCTCTCCGCAGCGTTGAAAAACTGATCAGAATACTAACCGGCCGGGGGATAGGCGATCTGACGTGAATCAGGACAACTGCAAGGAAAACCGGATAGAGGCGGCCGCCCGTGGTTGGGCGGTCTATCTGCATTCCGGCGATGCGCGGCCAGAGAAGATCGCAGAGTTCAATGCCTGGCTCGCCGCAGACCATGTCCATTCACTTGCCTTCCGGCGCTATGAAAAATTGATGAGCGATCTGGCGCTGATCCCGGAGCTGGGCGATGTCGAAATCGCCCCCGGGCCAGTTCCGGCGCCTGCGTGGCGCCCACTCGTTCACCGGCCTCAACAGCTGATGGCGGCAATTGCCTTGATGGTAATGGTTGTGGGCGGCGCGGTGATTGGCTTGGGTGTCTCCTTGCCCGGTTCGTCTGTGGCTGATCCGGCCTATGAAACGATGATTGCGGAAATCCGCGATATCCATCTGGCTGATGGCAGCGTCGTGACGCTCGGCGCCCGCTCCCGTATCGAACCGGCGTTTACCGAAACGATGCGCATCGTGAAGCTTCAGGAAGGGGAGGCCTTCTTCGATGTGGCGTCGGATCCGGCGCGTCCCTTTTACGTCGAGGTGGGGGACCGCCTGATCCGCGTGGTGGGAACGCGCTTCGATGTGCGCCAGGGGCCCGAGACGGTAAGGGTCGCGGTAGTGGAGGGGGTTGTCGAAGTGCTTCAGGCCGAGACGCCGCAACAGGCCGAGGCGTCCCGCGAGGTCATAGAGAAGAACGTGCTGCGGGCCGGCGATGAAGTTGTGGCGCGCATCGGATCTTTGGAGGCCATGCTCGGCGCCATAGAGCCGGCAGAGGCGGCGCCCTGGCGGCGCGGATGGCTGACCTATGAAAACGCCAGCCTCGCCGAGATCGTGTCGGATGCCAATCGCTACAGCCGCCGTCAGATCATCCTGGACGAAGAAGGTATCGGCGATCTGAGGATGACAGCAGCCTTCAGCGTGGAAAAGATCGACCAGTTCGCTGCGGGTCTTGAGGTGACCTATGGTCTGGTGGCGGATTATTCGGACCCCGGCAGGATTGTTCTGAGCGGTTCGTAACCCCCGCAAAATTCCCAGGCGCGCTTAAAAGTTGGGTGAGCCCTGCTTAAAACATGCGCATATCCGGGCGCATGTAAGAAACATTCAACGCAGAACCTCATTTATTTTGGATAATTGCCGCTGCACGCTCGTCCTCATTCATGAGGGCCGCCTGCAGGGGGCGCCCGTATCGGGGTTACACATACATGCGCAAGACGCTTCCTCCACTTCTCCGGGTCAGCCTGGCGAGCGCAGTCTCGGTGACTGCTTTGCAATTCGCGGCGGCTTCCGCCCAGATAGCCACCAGCTCACCGGCGGCATTTGAGATCGAATCCCAGTCGCTGGCCAAGGCGCTGGTGAAGTATTCCGAACAGTCGCACATGGTAATTGTGGCGCCTGTGGAACTCGTGAGTGGCAAGACATCTGCCGCTGTTCAGGGCGTGTTTCCGCCCGAGCAGGCCCTGAGTAACCTGCTGACGGGTACGGGCCTGACCGTTCAGACACACAAAAGCGGCGCCCTTACGCTCCAGCTCGCCTCGGTCGAGGAGGGCCGCAGCCCGGCCCGCCCTTTAGTGATGGCCCAGGCGGCGACGACCACGACGCCGCCACCCACACCGGCACCGGCAAATAGTCCTGCAGAGGACAGTGTCAGCGTCCAGGAAACAGTCATTGTAACCGGCGTGCGCGGCGCGCCGCGCTCGATCATCGACAGCCCGACACCGATCGATGTGTTTTCGGCCGATGATATCCAGCAGGGCAGCCCCACGGGCGTTTTTGAATCCCTGCGGTATCTGGTGCCGTCCTTTAACCTGCCGACCCGCGCAGGCGGTGGCACGGCCACAGTGATCGCTACCGGCGGCCTGCGCGGCCTGAACCCCGACCACACCCTGGTCCTCGTCAACGGCAAGCGCCGCCACAAGACGGCGCTGATCAACTCGGTCTCGTCGCTTTATAACGGCGCTGCGGGCGTTGACCTCAACATGATCCCGTCCTCGGCGATTGCGCGTATCGAAGTGCTGCGCGATGGCGCGGCGGCCCAGTATGGATCCGACGCTATTGCCGGTGTTATCAATATCATCCTGAAGGACAGCCCCGAAGGCGGCGAGGCTTCAGTCAGCTTCGGCGAGAATTTCGACCGTTCGGACGGTGAGTTCCTGACCGGCTCTCTCAACCAGGGCTATGCCATCGGCGAGTCCGGCTTTGCGCATTTCTCTTACAGCTATATGGATCGCAACGCTTCCAACCGCGCCGTGCCGATCGCCGATTCGGTAAATCTTTATCCGCTGCTGCCCGGCAATGTGCGCGATCCCCGCGAAGCGACGATTGACCGGCTCGTGACGACGAATTACGGCGCCTTCCCGCAAACATCCCACACCTTCGGCCTCAACCTTGGCTATGAAACAAATGGCGTCGAACTCTACGCCTTTGGTACTTATGGCGCGCGGACGTCCGTACTCGACTGGTCCTATCGGGCGCCCAACAACATCGCCTCCCTGCCGGAGGTTTATCCCAACGGCTTCCGGCCGCGTCTCACGATCTATGAAGACGATTTCGAGATCGCCGGAGGCGTTCGTGGAAATTACAATGGATGGGATTGGGATCTCTCTTCCAACTACGGCACAGACATCACCGACTGGGAGAATGACAACGGCCTGAATGCCAGCCTTGGCCCGACGAGCCCGACGCATTTCGAAGTCGGCCGGCTGATCTCCTCCGAATGGGTCAACGCGTTCGATGCGACCCGCCCCTATGATCTTGGCAGCTCCGGCGAACTGCAGGTGTCTTTCGGCCTCCAGCATCGTCTTGAGAAATACGAGATCGAGGAAGGCGACGAACCCAGCTGGGCCGCGGGCACCTATGTGCGTCCGGTGGGTCAGCAGTTCGCCGGGCAATTGCAGACTCCCGGCTCTCAGGCCACACCCGGCTTCCGTCCGGATGATGCCGGCTCGATTGATCGCAACAACCTGTCCGTCTACGGTGAACTTGGCTGGAGCGCGACCGACAAGCTCTTTGTCTCCGGCGCGCTGCGATTCGAGAGCTTCGATGACGACGCCGGCGAAGAGCTGATCTACAAGCTCAACGGCCGGTATGAACTTACCGACTGGCTAGCGGCGCGGGCCTCCTACAACACAGGCTTCCGGGCGCCGACCCTGGCCCAGCAGGCCTATTCCTCCACGACGAGCCAGTTCCGCGATCTGGACGGGGACGGCGAGAATGAGCTGCTGCTTCTGAAGAACCTGCCGGTCAATTCTGCGGCCGCTATCGCCCTGGGGGCCAGCCCCCTCGTGCCAGAGACCTCGGAAAATATCAGCTTTGGCTTCACACTGACGCCGCTGAACAATCTGGCGATCACCATCGATGCCTACCGGATTGATGTGGATGACCGGATTGCCGTGACGACGACCTTCTCGTCGCTCGACGCCCGGATCCGGGATATTCTTACGGCGAATGGCCTGCCGGCAGAGATCAGCGGGCAGTACTACACCAATGCCATCGATACGCGAACGGAAGGTATCGATGTGGTGGGTACCTACACGCTGCCGACGGACAGTTTTGGTGATTTCGCCTTGAAGGCCGGTTACAACAAGAATGAAACCGAGATCACCGGCATCATCGAAAATCCTCCGGAACTTGCCGCCCTGGGGAATGTTGTGATTTTCGACCGGAGCAAGCAGAACGCCCTGACCACCGCCATTCCGGATTCCAAGATCACGCTCGGGCTGGACTGGACTTTCGGCGGCTTCTCGGCAAATGCGCGCACCACTCGGTTTGGTTCTTATACCGTCCAGAACGCAACCAATCCGGCTGCAGACTATGACGTTGATCCCGCATGGATCACTGATCTGGAGATCGGTTATGCCATCAGCGAAGCGTTGAGCGTGTTTGCCGGGGCCAATAACGTGTTCAACGAATATCCTCAGGAGATTGCAGCGCCCGGATCAACGACGGGATCGAACATGTACAACACGTTCGCGCCTTTCGGCTTCACGGGCGGCTCCTGGTTCGTTCGTGGTGTCTATAAGTGGTAAGGTGAGGTATATGGCCCGGCACATCGCTGCCGGGCCATATCCATTCTGCAGGCAGATAAAATTGAGAGGATTTGAGGGATGAAACAATTGAGGTTAGCTGCGGCCGGCTTGCTGGTGATGGCCCAGCTCGGGCTCGCAGGATGCGCAAGCGGCGGAGACGCCGCATCAACCCTCGCCGAGGAGAGCGCGCCCGCGCCGCTTCAGGCCGAGATTCTCTGGGATACCTATGGCGTGCCGCACATCTATGGTCCGGATGCCGAGACCGTATTCTACGGCTATGGCTGGGCACAGGTCGCCAGCCACGCCAACACGGTGCTGCGCCTCTATGGCGAAGCGCGTGGCAAGGGCGCCGAATATTGGGGCGCTGAGTATGAAGAGACCACCAAATGGCTCGTCATGAACGACGTGCCCGCACGCGCGCAGCAATGGTATGATGCCTATTCGCCGGAGTTCCGTGCAAAGATCGATGCTTTCGCCGAAGGCATGAACTCCTATGCGGCTGCTCATCCCGAAGCGATTGACCCTGAACTCGCCATCGTCCTTCCGGTCAGCGGCGTGGATGTTGTCGCCCATGCCCACCGCCTGATGAACTTCATCTACGTTGCCTCGCCCGGCCGGGTGGCAGGGGAGGGCGATCCGCCCGAGCTTTCCGAGCAGGGCTCCAACACCTGGGCTGTCTCGGGCTCGAAGACGGCATCTGGCAATACGCTGCTGCTGCAGAATCCGCACCTTCCCTGGGGAACGGGATATTTCATCTATTACGAAGCCCACCTCACAGGCCCCGACTTCGAAATCTATGGTGCCACACAGATCGGCCTGCCGGTCATCCGCTTTGCCTTCAACCAGCAGATGGGTATCTCAAATACCGTCAACGGAATGCTGGGCGCCACCACCTATCAGCTGACGCTGCAAGACAATGGCTATCTTTTTGACGGAGAAGTGCTGCCCTTCGAGGTTCGCGAAACCGGATACAAGCTCCGCCAGGAAGATGGCAGCCTGCTGGATGTGCCCGTCTCAGTGCGCTCCACCCTTCATGGCCCGGTCTTCGACAAGCCCGACGGCACGGCGGTTGCCCTGCGCGTTGCCGGCCTCGACCGGGGCGGCATGCTGGAACAGTATTTCGACATGGTCACCGCCGACAGCTACGCGGATTTCGACGCCGCGATGAGCCGCCTGCAGGTGCCGACCTTCAATATCTCCTACGCAGATCGCGACGGGCATATCGAATACACCTTCAACGGCATCGCGCCTAAGCGCGCTTCGGGTGATCTTGCCTTCTGGCAGGGCCTCGTGCCGGGCGATACGTCCGAATATCTCTGGACGGAGGTTCACCCCTTCGAAGATCTTCCGCGCGTGACAGATCCCGCGACCGGATTTGTTCAAAACTCCAACGATCCGCCATGGGAGGCGACCTATCCTGTCGCCTACAAGCCGGAAGACTTCCCGCCCTATCTCGCCCCGCGCACGCCGCTCTCCATGCGGGCCCAGGAATCCATCCGGATGATGGCGGAGGCAGAGAGCCTCACCCTGGACGATTTCGTCGAGCTGAAGCTCTCCGCTGATGCGCTGATGGCGGACCGCGTACTGCCTGATCTGCTGGCCGCTGCCGCCAATGATCCGGACCCGGAGATGCAGGTTGCCGTCCAGATCCTGTCCGACTGGGACCGCACATTCTCCAGCGATAATCGCGCCGGCGTTCTTTTCGAGGAATGGGCAAAACTCTTTTCCGGCCCGCGCATGACCGGGCAGGCAGGCTTTGCCGTGCCCTGGTCGGCGGATAATCCGATCAACACGCCTTCAGGCCTCAAGGACCCGGCTGCTGCCGTCGAGCAGCTGCGAAAGGCAATTGCGTCGACCAAGGAGAAATATGGGCGGATCGATCCCGTCTATGGCGAGGTGTCGCGCTTCATCCTTGAGGATGTGGATGTGCCTGGCCATGGCGGTTTTGGAAACCTGGGCGCCTTCCACGTCATCACCTGGTCGGACCCGAACGGCGAAGGCGTGCGCACGCCCACGCATGGGGAAACCTGGGTGGCGATGATCGAGTTTTCAACGCCCGTGAAGGCCTACGGCCTGATGAGCTATGGCAACTCCCGCCAGCCCGGCACCGCCCATTACAGCGACCAGCTGGAGATGCTCTCGGAAGGAAAATATCGTGAGCTCTGGCTGCTGCGCGATCAGGTCGAAGCCAATCTTTCCGAACGCACGCCGCTCAATCGTTAATCCGATAACGGAACAGAAATCATGCGATATCGTCTGAAATACCTGCCGGCCGTGCTTCCGCTGCTGGCGGCGGCCTGCGCGGCAACGCCTGAAGCGCCCCAGCTTGCCGAAACCGTGCCTGCTGCTCCGGCAGCCGAAGAGACCGGGCCGCTGTTGCCCTTCGTCCCGGTCCAGCCGGAGCTCTTCGGCGAGGCCGGCTCCCTCTCCAATGCCTGGGCCGATTTCGACGGCGATGGGCAGCTTGATCTCGCCGTCTCCGTGAAAGGCGGCGCGATCCGTCTCTACAAACAGGATAGCGGCGTCTTCACCAGCGTCGGCGAAGCCCTCGGCCTGCCAGTGTCGGGCCCGGAATTCCGTGGCCTGAGTTGGGGTGACTTCAACGGGGATGGCTATCCGGATCTTATGGCCGGAGCCACTTCGCCGGAAGAACTCAGCCGCGTTTTCCGCAACGAGTCCGGGCAGGGGTTCACCGATGTTGCCGCCGAGATTGGCCTGACGATCCCCGGCCGCTCGGCCCGTCAGACCAACTGGGTCGACTATGACAATGACGGCGATCTGGATGTCTATTCGGCAAACCGCGCCGGGGGGAACAAGCTTTATCAGAATACAGACGGCCTGTTCACCGAAGTCTTCACCGGCGAAGGCCCGAGCGATCCCCGCCCCACGGTCGGCGCTTGCTGGTTTGACTATAATCAAGATGGCAGGATTGACCTCTTCCTGACCAACCAGTCCGGCGCCGAAGATGCCGTCTGGCGCAATGATGGCGTGGGTTTCACCGATGTTGCCGCTGAGATCGGCATCGAAACTTCAGGCCGCACGCAGCAGGAAGGCGGCGTCGGCTGCGCTGTCGGCGATTTCGACAATGACGGCCTGCTCGACGTCTATTTCATCAATTACGGTCCCAACAAGCTCTATCGCAACAAGGGTGACGGCACGTTCGAAGATGTCACCGAAGCCTTTGGCGTGGCAGAGCCCGATCATGCCGTGGGCGGCGACTGGGGAGACTTCAACAATGATGGTCATCTCGATCTTTTCGTGGTCGGCTATGAAGGACCCTTTGGAGAGCAGGTTCCGGTCAACTATCTCTATCTGAATGATGGCCAGGGCGGGTTCACCAATATCCTGCCCCTCGATCACCCCATGAACGCGGGCGATCATGGCGCCATCTGGGTGGACTATGATCAGGATGGCGGGCTCGATCTGTCGCTGACCGATGGCTATGGCCCGGAGGGAGGGCACTTCGTCTTCCGCAACGAACTTTTCGGTATGGCGGCGGGCCGCGCGCTCAATGTCATGGTGCTGAACAAGGCCGGAACCGGTGTTGTTCCGGGGGCGGAGGTCCGTCTTTATGATGGGGCTGGCAACATCCTCGCCACGCGGCTGGTGCATACAGGCGGGGGCTACAACGCCCAGAGCGCCATCCCGGTGCACTTCGGCCTGAAGGACCTCTCGCCCGTCACGGTCGAGGTTACCTTCCTGACAGCCGAGGGCCGTGTGACCCAGACCGTATCCGGTGTCGATCCTGCCGAGTGGGCCGGAAAGGCATTTGCCGTTCAGCAGCAGTGAACGGCGAAGACAGCCCTGCCTTCGCCAGATTGCGCAGCCTTCCGGGACACCGTGTGTTCAGAGCAGCGGTGTCCCGGATAACTCGCGGGTCAGGATAATCCCGGAAATTGCTATTTAGTCCGCAGGGAGCGGACAATCGGCGCAATGCTGAAGCTGACCGGCGCCGGGCAGGGGCCGATCTTTCCTTCCATGCCGACGCCTTCGCGGCAACGCACATTGCCGATGACCAGATCGAGCACTTCACAGCGGCCGCTGAGTCCTGTCGGGCCGATCTGTCCGCCGAAATCAGTGTAGCCGGTAATTTCCATGGTGAGGGCGTCTTCTCCGGAAAGCAGCGCGCTGACAGCGCCCGCCTCGCCGCGGCGGCCGCCAATATCGGCGTAGAGGGTGAATTGCTCGCCGCTGGGGTTCTCCAGGCTGGGGTTGAGCATACAGCCCGCGTCGAACTCGGTGGTGGCGTTGATGGTCACCGCGATGGCGCCTTCAGTGCCGGGTTCCACGATCCGGGACGGACTGCTGGCGGGCTCGGAGGGGCCTTCCACCTTCCTGCCGCTGGAGGCGGAAGCGCCGGTGGTGCTATCTCCGCACGCTGTCAACATCAGGGCAGCGATGAGGAGCGCCGGCGCTCCAAATGCGGTTGCCTTTGCCATTCTGTCTCTCCTTTGTTCAGTGCAGATGTGCCTGCTTGAGAGAAAGAACGCAGGGCCGGAGCCATTCCGGACATTCGGGAAAAAGATTCCCCGCCAGCCTGGATTTTTCAGGCCCGACGAACGGAAATGTTTGAATCCACCGGCAAAATGGTGAACCATTCCTGCGCGCCGCGGGAAAGAGCGAATGAATCATAATATGCCGAACTGGCCGCAGGTGGAGGCGCTTCTGGATGCGGCTCTGGAATTGCCCCCTGAGGAACGCGCTGTTTTCGTGCGTGCACAGACGGAAGATGCCGCGCTGATCGCGGAGGTGCTCTCTCTCCTCGATTTCGCCGGCGACAGCGAGCAGTTCCTTGAGCCCCCCCTGATGGGAGAGGAGAGTGCCTTGATGCCGGTGGGCGCGCGGCTGGGCGCCTGGCGTATCGATTCTGTCATCGGGCGCGGCGGGATGGGCACTGTTTACCGCGTGCATCGCGCAGATGGCCTCTATGAGCAGGAAGCAGCGCTCAAGCTGATGCAGCCGCTGGCGCCAGAGCATTGGGCCCTGTTCGAGAGCGAACGCCAGTTCCTGGCGCGGCTGGAGCATCCCGGCATAGCGCGCCTTCTGGATGGGGGCGGCGGACCGGACGGGCGGCCATGGATGGTGATGGAATATGCCAACGGGGCCCCCATTGATGTATGGGCACGTCAGCAGGATGCCGCGCCGCGAGAGATTGTCGCCATGGTCGTGCAGGCCTGCGAAGCGATGGTGCATGCGCATGGCAAGCTGATCGTTCATCGCGACATCAAGCCATCGAACATTCTGATCGATGAGGCCGGCCGGGCGCGGGTGATCGATTTCGGCGTCGCCCGGTTGGCTGGCGGCGATGAGCTGGGCACAGCGCCGCTCTCGTTGGACTATGCGGCCCCCGAGTTGCTCGCCGGTGAACCGGCCACCGCAGCCAGCGATGTCTATGGCTTGGCCGCGACCCTCTATGCATTGCTGGCAGGTCAGCCGCCGCTCGCCCTGTCCGGGGCACCCGTCCAGACTGCCGCCCGCCGCGCAGCAGAAGAAATGCCTGTGGCGCTCTCAACGCGCACATCGAAGCCGGGCAGCGCTCTGATCCGCGATCTTGATGCGGTGCTGGCCAAGGCGCTGTCCAAGAAGCCGGCGGACCGGTATCCGTCAGTGGACGCGTTCCGGGAGGATTTAACCAGAGCGCTTGCCGGAGACGCGGTGTCAGCGCGTCTGAAGGAACGGGGTTATGCGACCGGCAGGTTCCTGTTGCGCCGGCGGTGGCAGGTGGCGGCGGCAGCGGCCCTTGTGGCCAGTCTTGGTCTCGGCCTCAGCGCTTCGCTCTGGCAGGCACAGGAAGCCCGTATCGAGCGTGACACAGCTCTGCGGGAACAGTCGCGCCTCGAGGCCGTCCAGCAATATCTCTATTTCATGCTGCGCGACGCGGCAGATACCGCTGGCGGCACAGAAACCAGCGCGCGGGAGATTCTCGAAACGGCGGCGGGCCAGGTGACAGAGATGTTCGCCAATGATGCGGCCAAGGGAGGTCCCGTCATGCACACGCTGGCGGAGCTTTACCTCTATCTCGGCGACTATGAGGCGGCAGCGCCGCTCCTGAAGCGCATCGTTGAGGCGTCTGAAACAGAGCCGGGCGTGCGCGCGGCGGCGCAATACGACCTGGCGCAATATCATCTGCGTACAGCAGACCTTGAGGCGGCCGAGGAACAGCTGACACTGGCCCAGGAATTCTGGAACAGGGATGCTGCACTCTGGCGGCGGCGGTTGGTGGATAGCCGGCTGGTGGAGGCACGGATTCTGCGCGACAGGGGGGATATAGAGGGTGCCATATCCCTGCTTCAGGCGCACCTGCCTGAGCGCGTCCGGTTAAGCGGCGCACATCATCGGCATACCGGCGTATTCCATAACGACCTTGGTGTCATGCTGACGGCTGCAGGCCGGCGGGACGAGGCCGCAGCAGCGTTTCGCCAGGCGCTGGAAGTGTGGCGGGTGGCCGCGCTCGACAATAGCCCGGACGCCCTCAACACCCTGAACAATCTCGCCGCGATTGAAACGCTGTCCGGAAGGCCCGAAGCGGCCGAGCCTCTGTTCCGGGAGGCCGTCTATCTGCGTAGGGCGTTGTATGGGGCCTCAGCGGCGACGTCTGCCTTGCTCAACAATTACGGCAAGACGCTGCTGCGGCTTGGCCGGCCGGAAGATGCGCTGCCCTATCTTCGCGAAGGGGCAGACATGGCCCTCGAACATGCCGGGCCGGGCAGCATCCACTATGCCTCTGCCATTGCAGGGGTCAGTGAGGCACTCAGCGATGCGGGGGAACAGCTCCTGTCATTCCGTGTCGCGGAGGATGGCTATACGCGCGTGACCGAAGCTGTCGGAGAGGCCCATCCGGCCGCCGGCATTATCGCGATCATGATGGCGCGGGCCTTTGCAGAGAAGGGCGACACGCAGCAGGCGGCCGGTCTGTTGGCGCAGGCAGAGCTGGCATTGGCGCCGCTGGGCGCAGGCGCGGCCAGCCAGATGGAGGTTATTCGGACCCTGCGGGACCGTTTTGGCCTAGTTCCGTAAGCTCAGGCGGCTCAATCGGCGTGCCTGACAATTCACGGTAAAGCCAGGCGCGGGCCTTGATCCAGTCACGCCTTATGGTGCGGTCTGTCACGCCAAGAATGTCTGCCGCCTGAATTTCGGTATATCCGCCAAAAAACCGAAGTTCGACCACCTCAGCCAGGCGAGGGCTGAGCTTGCCCAGCCGTGTCAGCGCCTCATCCAGTTCGACCAGGCGTTCGTCGCTTTCCCAGAAAGGCTCAATGTCATCTGTAAGCGGATCTATTTTTCCAGATCCCCTTTTTGTTGCAAGCCGTGCCCGCGCATGATCGATAAGAACTGAACGCATGGCGATTGCAGCAGCGCGCAGGAAGTGCTGATCGTCGAGAAAGTTTTCCTTGCGGCGCAGTTTCAGCCAGGTCTCGCTGACCAGCGCCGTGGTTTGCAGTGTGTGTCCTGCGCCAACACGGCGGCGCTCGCGCCGGGCGACCCGGCGCAGATCTTCCCACAATGCCGGAACGAGCCTGTCTGCAGCGGCCAGAATCTCTGGCGGCCGTCCAGAACCTTGATTGTACATCAGAAAAGGCACCCTCCGCAGCGCCGTCCCCCGACCCACACTCACGATTATACGTACCAGCGGAATCGCTAAAGGCCAGAAAAAAATCATCCCGGATTGTGAAAGCTCCGCGCAGGCCATGTCCGGTCTGAGGCTGGCATCCCGTTCTGGCTTTTGAATGCGCCCGAAAAATCGCGGCCCATCCGTCACGAGCCTTAGGGGAACAGGAGTTATCTCAATGACAGCCATCAGCCGAAAATCTGTATCCGGACGCAACGCCCGCTGGGCGGTGGGCGCCTCTCTTCTGGCCGTTGCGCTTGGCGCCGCGCAGGGCGCTCAGGCACAGGGGCGCGTCTGTCTGGACGGTTTTCCGCCCGAGGGATCGCAGGATGGAGAGGGCAATGCCGCGTGCGAAGAAACCTCAAGCGCTTATGGTTATGACAACCTCGCCGACGGTGTTTGGAGTTCCGCTTATGGGAATGGCAATACGGCCCTGGGGATGGTGAGTAGCGCTTTCGGTGCGGGCAGTGAAAGCTTAGGGGACTATAGTAGCGCGTTTGGCTACTTCAATACGGCGGCGGGCAGATACAGCGTAGCTTTGGGCGCTGATAATGCGGCTGACGAAACCAATGGGGTGGCGGTAGGACGGAATAACCGTGCCGCTTCCGAGTATGGTACAGCCATCGGCTCCAACAACTTTGTATCAGGCGACTATGGTGCGGCGATCGGCAGGAGCAATGACGCCACAGGTCTAGATTCAATAGCATTTGGCGCAGGCAACATTGCGACCGGTATACGGAGCTCGGCCTTTGGGTCTTCCAACTCTACTATCGGCGCCAACAGCTCTGCGTTCGGATATGTGAATACAGCAACCGGTTTTCAGTCCGTGGCGCTAGGGGCGTTCAATGGCGCCAGTAGTTTCAATTCCGTCGCAGTTGGCGGAGAAAACGTTGCGAACGGTGAAGAAGCTCTCGCTTTTGGCTGGTTCAACTATTCAAATGCGCTGGAAGGGGGCGCGTTTGGTAGCAGGAACACTGTGGATGCCATTGGTGGCAACGCCTTTGGCCGTCTGAACTCGGCGTATGGAGAGTATAGCTCTGCTTTCGGCAATGGTTCGGCCGCTATCGGCAATGCCAGTAATGCGTTTGGTTTCATCAATTCGGCCAATGGCGACAGCAGCAGTGCCTATGGTTATTTTAACTCCGCCAACGGAGATCGCAGTGTCGCGTTCGGATTTCTGAACATTGCTGGCGCCGAATACAGCTCTGCCTTCGGGGTACGGTCAACCGCAACGGCGTTGGGCGCGACGGCCATAGGCTATGAAGCCCTTGCCGACCGGGAGTATTCGGTCTCTATCGGCTCGGACGGCAATGAACGTAACCTGATCCATGTGGCCGATGCCATTGCTGCGACCGATGCTGTAAACCTGCGTCAGCTTTCTGCGGCGATGGCGACTGTGGCTGGCGGCGGGGCCAGTGCAGACCTGACGCCAATTGCTTTGGCGTTAGGCGGCGGGGCGGCCTGGGACCCAGTTTCGGCGACGTTTACCTCGCCTACCTTCTCCGTTCTCGGAACGAATTATGGCAGCGTCACCGGCGCGATCAGCGCCATCAGTTCGCAGCTGGGCACCAACACCACCGATATCGCCGCTATCAATGCCGGCGGCGGTGGTGGCGGGCCGAATGCGGCGGAAATTGCCGCGCTTCAGGCCCAGCTCACGACGCTGCAGACAGCACTTCAGGACGCCGCCACGCAGTTGGCTAATCTGCAATCGGGCGCGACTGTTGGGACGACCGGCGCCTCTGACGCGCTGGCCCTTGGCGCGGCCTCCAATGCCAGCCAGGCGGGCAGCACGGCCCTCGGCGCCGGCGCGCAGGCAACGGGTGCTCAGTCTACGGCCATTGGTCAGGGGGCGATTGCTGGCTTCGACAATTCCGTGGCCATCGGGCAGGGCGTAGAAACCACCCGCGCCAATCAGGTGGCCATTGGTTCGGCCAGCAACACTTACACACTTGCAGGGATCAACTCGGCAGAGAGCCGCGCCGCGCAGTCCGGCCCGGTTTATGCGGTCACTGCAGATGGTGCGGGCAACCTTGCCACTATGGACATGGAGCCCTGGTTTGCGCGGGTGGACGGGCTGGAAACCTCCGTCCGTCAGACGGGTGAGCGGTTCCGTAAGCAGGCCGATGGGGTCGCCATGGCAATGGCGCTCGGCGGCGCGCAGGTGCTGCAACCTGATCAGGAATTCGCCGTTTCGGCCAATCTTGGCTATTTCGACAATTCCAGCGCGGCAGGCTTCGGCGCCATCGGCAAAGTCCGTGAAAACGTCTTCGTCAATGTTGGCGTTGGCGCGGGCCTGCGCTCCGGCCAGGTAGGTGGCCGCGCCGGCGTGAGCTGGGGGTGGTAATGGTTCAGGCTGTGGGACGTACCCTGACGTTCTCCGCCTGCGCGTTTCTGGTGCTTACCGGATGCGCGCAGGCGGAGGACAAACCCTCCATCGCCGAATTCATTTTCGAGCAGCTGGGCCCGCAATCTTGTGAGCTGATGCCCGCGGAAATGACCGGTCCCCGGCTGAGGGAGATCACGGCTGCCAACCCCGATGCGCCCGTGGCGCGGGGGCAGTTCAGCGGCGGCCTTGAGGGGGAATTCTTCGGCGGCAGCGTGTTTGGCGCTGATGCGGAAGGCGGCTTGAATGCTGGTGTGCAGGGGGCAATTGTCGCCGCGGCGGAAGATGACGTGTCCTATCTCTGCCTGGTGGCCGTTGCCCTCGGAAACGGGGTTGCCGATGGAAGCGAAGTTCCCATCGTACCGGAAGCGGACATGGACGCGGCCGCCGATGGGAGTTTCATCGCGGCCTACCAGATCTGGGATCGGGATGAGGCAGGCAGTCCGCGCCGTCTGGCGATCAGCACGGCCTCCTCGGGAAGCGCCCGGCTGGTCCTCAACGAGGCCGGCCGGCTGTCAGGTTCGATTGATGTGGAACTGGCCAATCCTTCCGGCGGCCCGGAGGGGTGGACCGCCACGCTCACTATTCCAGCTGCCGAAAACATAATCTCGCCCGTTCTGCGCTTCTCGCGCGTCGGGGCAGAGGAGGGATCAGAATGAAAATCCGTATGCCCCAATGGCTCCCCAGCCGGCGCCATGCGTTACGCGCAGGCCTTTCTGCGGCTGCGATCCTGGCTGTCAGCCCGGCTCTGACCGTCCAGGCGCAGGAGGCCGAGAGTGCCTCCGTCCTGATCCTTGATGCTTCGGGCTCCATGTGGGGCCAGCTCAAGGGCGGCACGACGAAGATCGAAGTGGCGCGCGATGTGATGGGAGAATATTTCCGTACACGCAACGCGGCCGAACCCCTCGGTGTCATCGCCTATGGCCATCGGCGCCGGGGCGATTGCGCGGATATCGAAGTGATTGCGCCCACCGGCGTACAGGACGCCGCAACGCTTTCCTCCCGCGTCAACCAGATCCGGCCCAACGGCATGACGCCGCTGACAGACGCCATCCGCATGGCGCGGACACAGATTCCGAAAACTGCCGAGCGGGCAGATATCATCCTCGTCACCGATGGCCTGGAAACCTGCAAGGCGGACCCCTGCGCCTTGGCCGCGGAACTCGCTGCAGAAGGCATCGAGATCCGCGCGCATGTGGTGGGCTTTGGCCTGACCGAGCAGGAAGCATCCGCGCTGGCCTGCATTCCGGAGGCAACGGGCGGCCTGTTGCTCCGCCCGCAGACGGGGCAGGAGCTGTCCGACGCGCTCGGCCAGATTGCGGAGGCCGAGCCCCCGCCGCCTACGCAGGCCTTCTTCGATATCGGACCGAAGGCAGAAGCGGGGTATACGTACAAGGTTTCCTACAAGGGTACTGCCAAGGGTAGCGACTATGCCGGCTTTACCCGGCGGGGCGCGCCGGCGCCGCCGACCAGCGTATCCTACAGCGTCATAGGGGGCGCTTCCGACAAGGGCAATAACCCCTTCCACGTGACAGCGCCTTCTGAGCCGGGGGAATATGACCTTATTCTAGTGTTGCCTTCCAGAGGGGTTGTGGAGCGTCAGCCGATTGAGGTTGTTGCCCCATCCAGTGGTTTTGATGCGATCGGAACGGTCGCGCCAGGCAAGCGATTCAATTTCACCTGGAGAGGCCCCGATCAGGGCAGCCAGCGGATTGTAATCGCCAAGCCGGAAGATCCCGGAAAGGTCTATACGAACAGCTGGGGCTACGCGCTCCACAAGAACGGAAAGATGGGCCTGACGGCGCCTGCCGAGCCAGGTGTTTATGAGCTGCGGTATTTGTCCAGCAGCTACGAGATCCTATTCTCGCGCAAATTTGGCGTCGGTGTGCCTTTCCAGGATGCCGCGCAGCCGACCAGCGCGGAACTCTCCGCCCGCGCGGCTGCGGCTACGCAAGGCGCAGCCACGCAGGATGATATACCCCTTGTCAAAGCCAGCTTCCGCCTACCCAAAGGCGCGTCCGGCGAGGCGGTTTCCTGGTCTGCCATTCCGCTGGATGTTCCGGCAACGGATGTCTGGGCTCCGCCGCGGAAACAGGTGGCTGCAACCGGCGAGTTTGAGCCCGGCCGGTATGAGGTATCCGCAGTCAGCGGCAAGGGCACCGAATACCGCGCGGTGGTGGAAATACTTCCCGGCCAGGCAAATGATTTCACGCTGACGCTGGCCGCTACGGGCAGCGGGCCCGCAACGCCTGTGGCCCAACCTGCCTCACAGGGCGGGGGCGGCCAACCGGCGGCCAGCCCGGATGACGCCATGAAGCGCCTCTCCGGCACGCCGATGAAGCGCGGCGCGCTTTCCCGCGCCGAACTCGAAGCCTTGCTTGATCCTTCCAGGGAGAACTAGACCCATGCGTATCATATTCGGACTTGTTGTCCTTTTCTTCCTGGCGCTTCCGGCGCGTGCGGAATTTGTCATCGCCAAATGCTCCATGGCGGGCGGGTGCCAGTGCAGGCTGGCGGATCTCACCATCGCCGATATGGAGATGATCACCGGCGAGAAGATGCCGGCAGGCGCCAAGGACATGACAATGGTGACGGTGCCGGGGCGCGATCCTTACCGGACGCGGGCCGACCGTACAGAGATCAATGTTGCCTATGGCGGCATGGGGCAGTGTGATGTGCAACTGTTCGACGCGATGGCCCCCGAGGATGGCAACTGGACCATCCAGATGGCGGCAAGCGATCTCAGCGCCTGCCCGATGCTCAAGGGGAAACCCATGAATACCGGCGGGATTACAAGTGCGACCCGCAATATTCAGTGGGGCGGAAGTTTCCACCCATCCAAGCTTGCAGATGCCGGCAATGCATCTCAGCGCTGGAGCAAAGTGGGCGAAAACAGCTGGCGCGGAACCATGGTCGATGACCAGCGCGCTGGGGGCGGCGCAAGCGTTGTGCAGGGATATACGCTGGTCACTCCGCGCCTTATTCGGGGATATTCGCTGTTCACCTTCAACATCGACATGCCGCCAGAGCAGGCTGCCATGATGGCATCAATGGGAATGCCCATGAACTGCCGCAGCTATACTCCCTTCACCGCGCGAAAGAACTGAAGAGGTCTTTCGCGGCCTTCCGGAAATCTCTGGACAGGCGCGCGCGCCGCGCCTACACGAAGGTTCTGACGGTTCCCCTTTATTGGGGGATTAAAACGGGAATGCAGTGAGGAGCGTTAGCTTTGAATCTGCAGCTGTACCCGCAACTGTAACCGGCGAGCTTTGCCGCGATATGCCACTGGGGCGCCTGATAGGGTGTTCTGGGAAGGCGCGGAGGAAGCGATGAACCGGGAGCCAGGAGACCTGCCGTCAAATTGTCGCCCCTCTTCCGACCGGGTCTAGTCGGCAGAGCGGAACTCCGTCGTGGCGACAGTAGTGATTGGCTGACGTGTGAGCGTCGGTAAGTTGCCTGTTGCTGTCCTGCGGCAAGGGGTGGCTTCCGTCTGCCATGCGTCCTGAGCCCGGCTGCCGCAATGCTGCCGGAGGGGAGAGTGGACAGGATGGTTCGCTTCGCGAATCTGGTTCTCCGCCATAATCAGGCGGCGCTGCTGCGCCGTCTGCGCGTGCTCTCAGCTGATCGATCCCCCCATCTGATCGCTGCGAAGGCATTGCCATGACTGACACTTCCGCCCACACGGGCAAAATTCCGGCCACCGTAATCACAGGCTTCCTCGGTTCAGGAAAAACGACACTCATCCGCCATCTGATCGAAAATGCCGGTGGCCGCCGCATTGCCCTCATCATCAACGAGTTTGGGGACGTCGGCGTAGACGGCGAAATCCTGAAGGGCTGCGGTGTGGAAAGCTGCAGCGAGGATGACATCATCGAACTGGCCAATGGCTGCATCTGCTGCACCGTCGCCGATGATTTCCTGCCCACCATGCAGGCGCTGATCGAGCGGGACATCCCTCCGGACCATATCGTCATCGAGACCTCCGGCCTTGCCCTGCCAAAGCCCCTCGTCCAAGCCTTCAACTGGCCGGAAGTCCGCACCCGCGTGACCGTCGATGGCGTGGTGACGCTTGTGGATGCCGACGCTGTGGCGCAGGGGCGATTTGCCCATGACGAGGACGCCCTCAGCGCCCAGCGCGCGGCCGACGAAATGCTGGATCATGACAGCCCGCTGGAAGAACTTTTCGAGGACCAACTCCATTGCGCCGATATGGTCGTGCTGACCAAGGCAGACCTGGTTTCCGCGGATGCGCTTGAAGATGTCCGCCGGAATTTGACCGCACATACACGCCCCGGCGTGCATTTCGTTCAGGCCGAGAGAGGAAACCTCCCGGCCGATACGCTGCTCGGGCTGGGAATTGCCGCCGAAAACGAGATCGAGCACCGTCATTCGCATCACGACGCGGAAGGCGAAGACCACGATCATGATGACTTTGACAGCTTCGTCGTGAACTTGGATTCTGTTCCGTCAGCGGAAGTTCTTGCCCAGCGGATCGCCTCGCTCGCCAAGGCTGAGGAAGTCTACCGGGTGAAAGGATTCGTGCCGGTGGAAGGGCGTGACATGCGCCTTCTGGTACAGGCGGTCGGCCCCCGGGTGAACTGGCATTTCGACAGGGCCTGGAAGGAAGCCGAGCCGCGCGCGGGGCGGCTGGTTGTCATCGGCGCTTCGGGTTTCGACCGCGCCAATGCCGAGCGGATCCTGAAGGGCGGCTGAGCCGATGCATCTCCTGAACATTCGGGATGGTCAGGTCAGCGATGGCTCAGAGCCGGTTGATCTCGGCCAGTCGCCTGGCGAGATCGTTGTCCTCTCGGCGGCAGATACAGATCTGTCGGCGCTGGAAGTGGCGCAGCGCCGGGCAGGCGAGGGCGCGCCCACGCTCCGCCTCGCCAATCTGATGACCCTGCAGCATAATTTCTCTGTCGATCTTTATGTCCAGAAGGTGATTGCTCACGCCAAAATCGTCTGCGTGCGGGTGCTCGGTGGGCGCACATACTGGCCCTATGGCGTTGCGGAGATTGTCAGGGCCGCTCGGGAAAATAACGTCCAGCTCGCCCTGATACCCGGCGATGGCCGCCCCGATCCGGACCTTGAAGGACTTTCAACCATCTCCCCTGAAGACCGGGAACGCCTCTGGGTCTATCTTCAGGAAGGCGGGCCGGATAACCTCTCCGCATTCCTTCAGTATACGGCCTGGATGATTGACCGGCGGGATTTGCCTGGCCCGGAACCTGCAGAAATCCCGCGCGCCGGTCTCTACTGGCCCGGCGCCGCGCCGGACGCTATGAGCGACATGGCCCAACTCTGGGGCCGGCAGGCGCCCATCGCCCCGATCATCTTCTATCGCGCCTATTATCTCGCCGGGCAAACGCAGGCGCTGGACGCGCTCATCACCGCCATTCATGAAGCTGGCCTAAATCCCCTACCGGTCTTCCTGCACAGCCTGAAGGACACGTTCTGCGAAGCGTTCGTAAGCAGATTGATTGCCGAGGCATCACCAGACATCATCCTGAATCTCACAGGCTTCGCCGTATCCACTCCCGGCGAAACCCGCCAACCCTCGGTTCTGGAATGTGCCGGCTGCCCCATTCTTCAGGCGGTGCTCAGCAGCGGCGCAAGCGAGGAATGGGCCACCGGCACGCGCGGCCTCTCCGCGCGCGATGTGGCCATGAGTGTCGCCCTGCCGGAGGTCGATGGCCGTATCCTGACCCGCGCCATTGCCTTCAAGGAGCGCGCCGCCTCCAGCGCTCTGACACAGCATGCCGGCGTCCGGCATGTGCCCTTGCCGGACCGGACAGCATTCGTTGCGGCCCAGGCCGCCGCCTGGGCGCGTCTGCGCCGCATGCCCGCTTCAGACCGCCGGATCGCCATCATCCTTGCCAATTATCCCAACCGTGACGGCCGCCTCGCCAACGGCGTCGGCCTCGATACGCCCGCCGGAACGATTGAAGTGATGAAAGCCCTGAGCGCGGCCGGATACACAGTGCCACAAGCCCCGGACTCCGGCGCCGCCCTGATGGACCTTCTTCTCAGCGGCCCAACAAATGACCGCCGCAAAGACCCTTCACTGGCCGGCGTAATCCTACCGCTGGCAGAGTATACCGCCTTCTGGGAATCCCTTCCGAAAACTGTCCGCGATCAGATAACAGCGCGCTGGGGCGCCCCGCAGCAGGATCCCTTCTTTGAGCCGTCGGCGGATGGTTTCCGGCTCGGGATACACCGCTTCGGGAATGTTGTGCTCGGTGTCCAGCCCGCGCGCGGTTACAACATCAATCCGGTGGAAACCTATCACAGTCCGGACCTGCCCCCGCCTCACGGCTATCTGGCCTTCTATGCCTGGCTGCGCCGGGCGTTCGGGGCCCATGCCATCGTCCATATGGGCAAGCACGGCAATCTAGAATGGCTTCCCGGCAAGGCGCTCGCCCTGTCCGAGGCCTGCTATCCGGAGGCGGTCCTCGGCCCATTGCCGCACATATACCCCTTCATCGTCAATGATCCCGGCGAGGGCACACAGGCCAAGCGACGCGCAAGCGCCGTCATCATCGACCATCTCACACCGGCAATGACCCGCGCGGAAAGCTACGGCCCGCTTAAAGATCTCGAAGCGCTGGTGGACGAATATTACGAAGCCGCCAGCCTGGATGCACGGCGGCTGAAGCCTCTGCGCCGCGAAATCCTTGAGGCCGCAGCGTGTGCCGGCCTTGATCGGGATGGCATCTACACGCCCGGAGACGAAGACGAGGCCATCGCCGCTCTGGACAATTACCTCTGTGAGCTGAAGGAAATGCAGATCCGCGACGGGCTGCATGTCTTCGGCCGCGCGCCGGAAGGGCGTCTGCTGGCGGATCTCGCCGTCGCCATCGCTCGCGCCCCGCGTCATGATGGAAAGGGCGCAAACGCCTCGCTCCTGCGGGCCCTGGCGGCCGATATGGCCCTTGGCTTCGATCCGCTGAACTGCCGTCTCGGAGATGCCTGGGAAGGGCCCCGGCCGCAACATCTCGCCGCCCTGTCTCCGGATGCCTGGCGAACCCATGGCGATACCGTGGAGCGGCTCGAGGGGCTCGCCGCGGCGCTCGTAGAGGGCGCGCCGATAGCGGCGGACTGGCCGCGAACGAATGCCGTGATGAGCTATGTTCGCAGCGTCTTGCTGCCATCGCTTACGGCGTGCGGGAAACAGGAGATTCACGGTCTCCTTGCCGCGCTCGATGGCCGCTTCGTTCTGCCCGGCCCCTCCGGCGCGCCCACGCGGGGGCGCCCGGATGTGCTGCCTACGGGAAAGAATTTTTACTCCGTAGACACACGCTCCGTTCCCACGCGAACCGCCTGGGCGCTCGGCTGGAAATCGACCCAGCTTCTGGTCGAGGACTACCGCCAGCGCGAAGGCATGTGGCCGCGTGCCATGGCCATTTCCGCGTGGGGAACATCAAACATGCGTACAGGCGGAGATGATGTCGCCCAGGCCCTCGCCCTGATGGGGGTCCGCCCGAAATGGGATGATGCGTCGCGCCGCGTCACGGGATTTGAAATTCTCCCGCTCGCTCTTCTGGCGCGCCCCAGGGTTGATGTAACCTTCCGCGTCTCGGGCTTTTTCCGCGACGCCTTTCAGGACCAGATGGACCTGATCGATTCGGCCGCCCGCGCCATCATGAAACTGGAAGAACCAGAGGCGGACAATCCACTCGCCACCCGGTATCAGGAAGAGCGCAGCGCGCTGATGGCAGAGGGCCACGCTGAATACGCAGCCGACATGCAGGCCGGCGCGCGGGTATTCGGCTCTAAGCCCGGCGCATATGGCGCAGGCCTCCAGGCGCTCATCGATGAAGGCATCTGGCAGGACCGGGGGTCGTTGGGAGAAGCCTATCTCGAATGGGGCGGCTATGCCTATGGCGGCGGTCAGGCGGGCAGGGATGATCGCGCCTCGCTGGAGCGGCGCATCCGCAGCGCCGATGCCATCGTCCACAATCAGGATAACCGCGAGCATGATCTTCTCGACTCGGATGATTACTACCAGTTCGAGGGCGGCCTCGCGGCAGCCGCTGCAGGCTTGAAGGGCAAGATGCCGGTGATCTATCACACCGATCATTCCCGCCCGGAAACCCCAAAGGTGCGCACCCTGGCGGAAGAGATTGCCCGCGTCGTGCGGGCCCGCGCGGCCAATCCCAAATGGATCGAAGGCGCTATACGCCACGGCTATAAGGGCGCCTTCGAGATGGCCGCCACGCTGGATTATCTCTTCGCTTTTGCCGCGACCACCGATGCGGTCAAGGATCATCAGTTCGATATGCTATACGGCGCCTATCTGTCAGACGGCAGGGTTGCCGCCTTCATCCGCGATAATAATCCCGCCGCCCTTCGCGAAATGGCGGCGCGTTTTCTGGAGGCGCTGGAGCGGGGCCTCTGGAAGCCCCGCCTCAACAGCGTCCGCCCCACTCTTGAAACCCTGATTGCTCAAACCGGAGGAGCCCCCCATGACCGCTCAGGACGATGACCGTCACAATGAAAAGATGAAAAAGAAAAAGGCCGTCCGTGACAAGATCATTTCCGGCAAGACGGTGGAGAAGGGCCTCATCATCGTCCACACTGGCAAGGGTAAAGGTAAAAGCACGGCCGCGATGGGCATGGTCTGCCGGGCGATCGGCCACAACATGAAGGTGGGCATCATCCAGTTCATCAAGGGCGCCTGGGCAACCGGTGAGAAACAGGTCTTCGATGCCTTCCCGCATCTCGTCACCATGCAGGCTATGGGTGAAGGCTTCACCTGGGAAACACAGGATAAGGCCCGCGACATCGCGGCTGCCATGAAGGCCTGGGAGGCGGCAAAAGCCATGATCCTCGATCCCGAAATCCGCCTCGTCGTGTGTGACGAGATCAACGTGGCGCTACGCTATGATTATATTCCGTTGGCGGATGTTCTGGAAACGCTCGCCGCCAGGCCGGAAAATAGCCATGTCGTACTGACGGGACGCAACGCGGCCGAAGAATTGATCGAAGCGGCCGATCTGGTCACTGAGATGACCCTCCTGAAACATCCTTTCCGCTCCGGCGTGAAGGCGCAGGCGGGGATCGAGTTTTAGTGCGGAACTTCTTCTAATGCCTTGAATTGGCGCTGCATTTCCTCCACCGCTGCCGGAAAGGACGGCCCGCCGCAAACGGTCATCGCCTCGGGAATCTCGATCCAGCGGGCCCGGGCATAGAGGGTTTTCAGCGCTGGATGGTCCAGCACTTCCTTGCCGATGTCCCGCTCGTTACTGGTAGGCACGCCGGTCACAAGGATGTCCGGCTGGGCCGCCAGCAGCACTTCCATAGAGACCCTCTGTGTGCGGCGTGCGCCCATCCGGCCGGCGATGTTCTCAAGGCCGGCCCAGCGCATGATTTCAGACATCAGGGTGGCCTGCCCCGAAATGAACCCCCGGCGCTGATAATGGGCGGCCGCGGGGCGTACCTCCGGCGCGGCTTCCCGTGCGGCCTCGAGCCGCCTCTCGATATCTGTGATCAATTCCTCGCCGCGCGCCTGCGCGCCGATGGCCCCGGCGATGGCCCGCGTCTGTGCGCGGATATCCTCCAGCGTATGCGCTGGTTCAATCTCCAATACCGGAATATTCTGTGTCTCCAGGAAGATGCGAATCTCGGGCCGCCGGATACGGCTCGCGATCACGAGGTCGGGCTTCAGCACGGTAAGCTCTTCCGCATTGCCGTCCGACACCGGCCAGTCTTTCGCTTTTTCCGCGCTGAAGGAAAGCGCCGGATTGCGCGCATTGTGGGAAAGGGCTGCCACCTGGTCCCGGTCCGCCAGCTCCATCAGATACTGATCCGCGCAGAGGTTCAGCGAAACGATCCGGTGTGGCCGCGCCTCGCCATCGGCAGCGCCGGAGAGCATCAGCAGGAGAGAGGCAATCAGGGCTTTCCGCTTCATAAAACCTGCTCCCGGCGCATGAGAAGGCGCAGCCATGTCACAACCGGAAAAAATCGCAAGCCATGCTTGGCGCCGGGGCGCATTCTGGTCTAAGGGACGATCTCGGGTTCCGGGACACTCAGTTGACGGAATGCCTTCGGATCGATCTTGACGAGTTCCACCCATGCAGATTTCCGCCGCACCCCTCCGCCCGGAGCAGGCTGTCACTGATACTGCCAAATGGCTGATCGGCGCGGGCGCGCTGCTCGTCATGGCGGCGCTGTCGCTGATGACCGGCCCTGTCGACATCGGTGCCGGAGAGGTTTTCCGGGCCCTGTTTGGCAATGCAGACGAGGTGACGAACACCATCATCCGGGAGCTGCGCCTGCCGCGCCTCATGCTCACCCTTGGCGTCGGCGCCATGCTCGGCGGGGCAGGGGCGGCGCTCCAGGGCTACCTGCGCAACCCGCTGGCAGAGCCCTCCATTCTTGGTGTCGCGAGCGCCGCCGCGCTTGGCGCCGTTGTCGCGCTCTACTTCGGCTTCGCCAGCGTCGCGGGCATTTTCCTGCCGCTCATGGCGGCGGTGTTCGCGCTTGCGGCGACGCTTCTCCTCTTTGTTTTTACGATGTTTTCTGCCTCCGGCCTTAGCCTCATTCTGGCTGGCATCGCCATCGGTTCGCTGGCCGGGGCGGGCATTTCGCTTGCCCTCAATCTGTCGTCAAACCCCTTCGCGGCGATGGAGATCACCTTCTGGCTGCTCGGCTCGGCGGAGGATCGCAGCTGGCGGCATGTGGGGTTGTCGGTGCCGCTGATCGGGCTCTGCCTCGCGGTTCTCTTTAGTGACAGACGCGCCCTCGACGCGCTCACGCTCGGCGAAGACGCCGCCCGCGCGCTTGGCTACAATCTCACACTGGTCCGCATGCGGCTGATTGTCAGCGTGGCGCTGGGCGTCGGCGCCGCCGTGTCCGTCACCGGCGCGATCGGCTTCGTCGGTCTCGTCGCGCCCCATCTCGCCCGCAGTGTTGCCGGCAGCCTTCCCTCGCGTCTCATTGCGCCTTCGGCGCTCATGGGCGCGCTGTTGCTCACCGCGGCAGACATCCTCGTGCGCCTTATCCCGACCACGAATGAACTGCGTCTCGGCGTCGTCACCGCGCTTATCGGTGCGCCTTTTCTCGTCATCATCCTCTATCGCACGCGCCGGCGCGAAGCATAGGGCTGGACAAGTCCCGCCACCAAATGTATCGGCGTTCATGACGGTTCCCCTTTATTGGGGGATTAAAACGGGAATGCAGTGAGGAGCGTTAGCTTTGAATCTGCAGCTGTACCCGCAACTGTAACCGGCGAGCTTTGCCGCGATATGCCACTGGGGCGCCTGATAGGGTGTTCTGGGAAGGCGCGGAGGAAGCGATGAACCGGGAGCCAGGAGACCTGCCGTCAAATTGTCGCCCCTCTTCCGACCGGGTCTAGTCGGCAGAGCGGAACTCCGTCGTGGCGACATCTGAGAGGCGGGTGCTGAACGCACCCTCGCTTCCGGCTGTCGCGCAGGCGCCCTCCGGAAAGTGATCGCGTTCGGTCATCCGTATGGATGCAATCGGGGGACCTGTCCCCCGGATGGAGAATAGCAATGTCCTCACATGCAGTGAGAGCAATTACTGGCGCTTTGCTCGGCGCCGCCAGCCTGAATTCACTTTTCTTCGCCTATGCTCAGTCAACGGAAGACGAAAGCCGTCAGGAAACCATCACCATAACGGCCAGCCGCCTGAACCTCGCCCCGCGCGAGATCGGCAGCGCCATTGCCGTCGTTGATCGCGCGGCCCTGGAAACCGGCCAGATCATCGCCCTGAAGGAAACCCTGCAGGATATTCCAGGCGTCCAGATCAGCGCCGGCCGCCCCGGCGGCAGCACAAATGTCAGCATCCGCGGGTCGGATAATGATCAGGTGCTCTTCCTGTTCGACGGCATCAAGCTCGGCGATCCCAGTTCAACCAGCACGCAGTTTTCCTCCGACAACATGACATCGCTGGATGTCGAACGTATCGAAGTCCTGCGCGGCAATCAGAGTTCCCTCTATGGCTCCGATGCCATCGGCGGTGTCATCAACATCATCACCCAGCGCGCTACCGAAGAAGGCGTCCGCTTCAATGTGGAAGCCGAAGCAGGCGGTTATCTCGGCGTGGCCTCCGAACATGGCGGCCATCTCCTGCAACGCGGCGGCGTCTCGCTGCTCGGCAAGCAGGGCAAGCTCGATTATCGCCTGTCGCTGACGGGCACAAAGACGGAAGGCCCCTCCATCGCAGATCCGCGCACGGGCCTATCTGTCACCGAAGACGACGACTATTCCGTCTGGGCCATCAGCGGCCGCGCCGGCTACCAGCTCTCCGAAACCCTGTCGGGCCAGGTTGTCGGTTTCTATAACGACTCCTCCACCGATCTCGACAATACCACCAGCGACAGCGTCAACACGGTCGACAAGAAAGACACCGCCTACGCTGTTCAGTTGACGCATGAAACACCAGACAGTGCCTGGAAGAACGAGCTGACCCTCTCGCGCTATAATGCAGAACGCCTCTATTTCGGCCCGTTCTATTCTTCCGGGGGCGATCTTTATGACGGCACCAAGGACACAGCCTTGTTCATCACTCGCTATACGGGCTTCGACAAGGTGCAGATTTCTGCCGGTCTCAACTGGGAAGATGAGTCTACGGATCAGGTAACGCTCTATTCCGGCAATTTCAGCGAAGGTATCTCCACCACTTCCGTCTTCACCGAACTTGCCTTCCGGCCCACCGAAGCCCTTTCGATCACCGTCGCCGGCCGTCTCGACGACAATGAACGCTTCGGCCAGTTCGACACCTATCGCGTCACCGGTGCTTATTATCTGCCCGCCACGCTCGCAGGCGGCGATGTGAAGCTGCGCGCCAGCTATGGCACAGGCGCCAAAGCACCGGGTCTCTACCAGCTGTTTGACCCCACATATGGCAATGCCGGCCTGAAAGTGGAAACCTCCGAAGGCTATGATGCCGGCGTGGATATCAGCTGGGCCAGGGCTGCGCTGGAATTCTCCGTATTCCACAGCGATGTGGAAGACGAAATCGCCTTTGGCTATCCCCCGGGAAAGCCATCGGGCGGCTATATTCAGTTCGGCCGCACGAAGAAACAGGGCGCCGAACTCGGCCTGCGCTATTCGGTAACCGATTGGCTCAGCCTGTCCCAATCCTTCATGGTGCTGGATGCCCAGAATGAGGAAACCGGCCTCTGGCTTGGCCGTCCGCGCTATTCGGGTACAACCAGCGCCACAGCTCAGTTGACGGACAGGTTCGATCTCACAACACGTCTGCGCTACCGGTCGGATAACGCCTCCAGCTATGGCGGCGTCACGCCTGGCTTTGTCACGCTTGATCTCCTCGGAAACTATGATCTGACCAGCCGGGTCGCGCTTTATGGCCGCCTCGTGAACGCTCTGGATCAGGACTACCAGCTTTCCTACGGGCGCAACGAACTCAACCGCAGCCTCTATCTCGGCGTTCGCGCGCGCTTTTGAGCGTGCGGCAACGCCCTGTCAGACCCCAAGGGGAGCCAGCAACATGACCACCGGAACCAGCCGCAGAATTCCGAGAGCGGACATACAGACAAACGGCCGCACAGAACATATCTGGGCCTTGCCTGCCAATCAGTCCTTTCTCGAGACACTCCTGCGGGATCTCTTCGAGAATCATCCTGAGAAGCTCACCTTCGGGCCCCTGATCCAGGGCGCCGCCTATGAACTGAAAGCCCCCGGCAAGCCGGAACGCATCACGCTCAATGACGGTTATCTTACCGTCCATTGGGGTGGCCGGGGGCATTTTCATCTCTGCATCGGCAGCAATTATGGTGCCCTGAAAGGTGAAGGCGGCGGCCCGGAACTGATGGTCCGCCGCCGCACAGCCCGCGCTGAGTTCTATCGCAGCCTCGACAAGCATGGCCACCCGGTCAGTTGGGGTCTGCGTCTCTTCAATGGGGCGGGCGAGCCGCAAATCGCGGTCTTCCTGCCCAATCCCTTCCTCACCGACGATGATCAGCTGGCTGAGGAGAATGATTTCTCCCGCCTCGCGCTTTGGGAGTATCTGATGCAGCACTATGCCGGGTACGGGCCAGACCCGCTGGACCGGCAAGGGAAGGGCTTCCGGCATGGCTAGGCGTGCGGCCTTCTGCCTGGCAGTGCTGGCGTTCCTTGCCGGACCGTCCGCGTCCGCCCATGCCGAAACGCCAAAACCCCGCGCCGCCTCGGCCAGCATCTGCGCCGACCAGTATCTGCTCGCCCTCGCCGATCCCGAGCAGATCGCCTCGCTCAGCTGGCAGGCGACGGGCCCACTCTCCACCTTCGCGGAAGAAGCCGCCGCCTATCCCTCCAATCGCGGCGGCGCGGAGGAGTTTCTTGATGCGAATGTTGAAATCCTGATCCTGAACAGCCATGGCTCGATGGAGCTGCGCCGCATCATGGGCCAGTTCGATGTCGAGATGGTCGTCATTGCCACCACCACCATCACCTTCGACGAGATTGCCCAATCCGTACGAGATGTCGCCGCAAAGCTGGATCAGACAGCGCGCGGCGAAGCCCTCATCGCCGACATGCAGGCGCGCCTTGCCCGCATAGACCCTCAGGTGGTGGAGGAAGACGCAGGTCCCTCCGTCACCTATTTCCGTCCGGAAGGCGGCGGCGCAGGGGCGGGCACCTTTGTTGACACGGCCCTGCGCCATGCCGGCTTCCGCAATTTGCAGGCAGACCTTGGCAACACCGGCTGGGGCCGCGTCCCGCTGGAACAGCTCGTGCTCACCCCGCCGGACGGTCTCGTCACCAGTTTCTTCGACACGGCCCATAAAGGCGTCAATGCGCGCTTTTCCAGCCATTCCCTGTTCACGCGGCTGTCGGCGGAAAAGCCCGTCATGCCGGTGCCGGGCCGTTACTGGACCTGCGCCGGTCCCATGCTGATCGATGCTGTGGAATCTCTTGCGGCCCAGCGCCGGGAACATTTCGGAGGTGGTCATGACTGAAGCAGCCACAGCCGCGCCGCGCCGCGCCGCCCATACCGTCAGCCATCGCATCAGCTGGCTCAGCCTCAATCTCGCCCTTCTGGCGCTGATCGGGGTCCTTGCCTGCGTCTCGCTCACTATCGGCTATGTCACTTATCCGGTTACGGATGTTGTGGCGGCCCTTTTCGGCCTTGGGGATGATAAAGTCATCACCATTGTGCGGGAGTTGCGCCTGCCACGTCTCCTGCTGGCGCTGGCCATCGGGGGCGGGCTTGGCGTGTCCGGCGCCGTGCTGCAGGGGCTTCTGCGAAACCCGCTGGCAGAGCCTGGCATTCTCGGCATCTCTTCCAGCGCCAGCTTCGGCGCCGTCATCACCATCTATTTCGGCCTCTCGGCAACCTTTGTCTATGCGCTGCCAATGGCGGCAATGGCGGGCGCGGCCACCGCTACAACCGTGCTCTATTTTCTCTCCGCCCGGAATGCCAGCACCCTGACGATCATTCTCGCTGGCGTCGCCATCGGCGGCCTCGCCATCTCGCTCACTTCTCTGGCGATGAACCTTTCGCCCAATCCCTGGGCCATCAACGAGATGATCTTCTGGATGCTCGGTTCGGTGAAGGACAGGTCGATGCATGATGTCGCGCTCGCCGCGCCTTTTGTGCTGGCCGGGGTAATCCTCCTCCTGCTGACCAGCCGGGCGCTCGATGCGCTGACGCTCGGCGAAGATGCCGCGCGGAGCCTGGGCGTTGATCTGAAGCGCGTCCGTGCCCTCGCCATCATCGGCACCAGCCTGGCCATCGGCGGCACGGTCGCCGTCTCCGGGGGTATCGGCTTTGTCGGCCTGGTCGTGCCCCATCTGCTGCGGCCCCTGGTCGGCCATGTCGCCAGCCTGCTGCTTCTCCCCAGCCTGCTTGCGGGCGCCGCGCTCGTCCTTGCGGCGGACATCGCCGCCCGCCTCATCCGGGTCGGCGTCGAGATCCATCTTGGCGTGCTCACCTCGCTGATCGGCGCGCCTTTCTTTTTCTATCTGATCCTCAGAACAAGGCAGCGCGTCGAATGAGCCTTCTGGAAGCCAGGAACATTTCTGTCGATATCGGCCGCACACGGATTCTCACGGGCGTCTCTGCCAGCTTCCGGTCCGGCTACCTGACCGGTCTTGTCGGTCCGAACGGCGCGGGCAAGTCCACGCTTGTGCGCGCGCTCTGCAATCTCCTGAAGCCCGCCGCAGGGGAGGTACGCCTGAGCGGCGCGCCCATCACCAGCTTCCATCGCAAAGAGCTCGCCCGCAAGCTCAGCTATCTTCCCCAGGGGCACACGATGCACTGGCCGCTGGAGGTCGAGCGTCTGGTGGCGCTCGGCCGCCTGCCGCATCTCGGGCCTTTCTCCGATATCGGTCCGCAGGATCAGGCCGCCATAGACCGCGCCATGGCGCGTACGGAGGTTTCCGCCTTCCGCTTCCGTGTCGCCGAAACCCTGTCCGGGGGCGAGCGTGCCCGCGTCATGATGGCCCGCGCCTTGGCGGTTGAGACAGATATCCTCCTGGTGGATGAGCCTGTCGCCGCGCTGGATCCCTACCATCAGCTCCATGTCATGGAGCTCCTCCGCAGCCTGGCTGATGAAGGCAAGCTTGTCGTCTGTGTGCTGCACGATCTCGCCCTTGCGGCCCGCTTCTGCAACGCCGCCGTGCTGATGTCGGAAGGCCGCGTCCTGGCGCAGGGCGCGCCGCAGGATGTGCTGACGGACACGCATCTGCGCGCGGCCTATTCTATCCGCTCCCTTCAGGGTCAGCACGAGGCCGAACCCTTCATTCTTCCCTGGCGCCGCCTGGATGCGGACGCCTCAAAGCCGGAGCCTCGCCCATGCTGAAACCTGCCTCTGATGCTGCCATCGTGGTCTGCTCCACCTGCCGCCTCACCGAGACCGAGCGGGAGAATGAGGAGGGCAAACGCGGCGGCGCCCTGCTTGCCGAGGCCCTCCGCGCCGAGGCGGCAAAGCGCGATGGCCCCATTGCCATCGAAGACATGCCCTGCCTCTTCGCCTGCTCGCGCTGGTGCACGGTCCATCTGCGCGCAGACGGCAAGATCTCTTATGTCCTTGGCGGTTTCGAGCCGACAGCGGAGGCGGCAACCGCCATCCTCGACTATTTCGAACATTACCTCGCCAGCGAGCACGGCGTTGTTCCGTACAGGAACTGGCCGGAGGGCGTCAAAGGCCACTTCATCACCCGCTCCCCGCCCTCCGGCAAAGTGGTGGGCTGAAGTCATGGCCCTGTTGACAGACGCCGCCATCCAGGCCGCCATCAATGCCAAGACCAAGCCGCTCGGCGCCCTTGGCCGTATCGAAAGCCTCGCCGCGGATATCGCCCGTTTCCAGAACACGCTCCGGCCCCGGATGGAGCGTTGCGGCCTCATCATCTTTGCCGCGGATCACGGCATCGCGGGGAAAGGCGTCTCGAAATTCCCGCAGGCCGTCACGCGCCAGATGGTGCTGAACTTTCTCGCAGGCGGCGCGGCGGCCAATGTCTTCGCCGCCACATCCGGGGTCAGCCTGCGCGTTGTCGATGCCGGCGTCGCGGGCGATCCTATCATCCACTCCCGCCTCATTTCCCGCCGCATTGCCCCTGGCACGGCCAGCAGCCTACACGGCCCGGCAATGACGCCGGCCCAGCTTGCCGCCGCCCTGGCCGCAGGTAAAGCCCTCGCCGAAGAGGGCAATGACGACGCCCTCGCTTTCGGCGAAATGGGCATCGCCAACACCTCCGCCGCTACCCTGATCGGCCACAAGCTCACTGGCGTTTCCATCTCCGCCCTCACAGGCCGGGGCACGGGCCTGGATGACGCGGCCCTCGCCCGCAAAACAGAAATCCTCGCTCGCGCCGCCGCGCGCACACCAGATGTTCTGTCGGCGGAAGAAACCCTTATCCAGTATGGCGGCTTCGAAATCGCCATGATGGCGGGCGCCATGCTCGGCGCAGCCAGGGCAGGGCGGATGATCCTGGTGGATGGCTTCATCGCCACCGCCGCCGCGCTCGCCGCCGCCCGGCTTGACCCCGCCGCCCGCCGCGCCATGATCTTCGCCCACACCTCGCCGGAGCCTGGCCACAGGCATCTCCTCGCCGCGCTGGATGCTGCGCCGCTGCTCTCTCTCGGCATGCGCCTGGGCGAAGGCACCGGCGCGCTGCTCGCCTGGCCGCTGGTGCGCGCTGCGGCCGCCATGCTCCGCGATATGGCGAGCTTTGAAGACGCAGGGGTCAGCGGCCCGGTATGATACGTTGGCTGATGAATGAGGCGGCGATCCTCCTGCTGGCGCTGCAATTCCTCACGCGCCTGCCGGTGCCGGCCGCGCGCCTGTTCACGCAGGCCCGGCTTGCCGCCACGCCGCGCTACTATCCCCTCATCGGCCTTCTCATCGGCTGTGTTGCCGCGCTCGCCTATTGGGCCGCTGCGCAGGTGTTCCCGGCGCTCCTCGCCGCGCTGCTCTCCACCGCCGCCACACTGCTCTTCACCGGTGCCTTCCATGAGGATGGCCTTGCCGACACATTTGATGGCGTCGGCGGCGGCGTCACGCGGCCGCGTGCCCTGGAGATCATGAAAGACAGCCGCCTTGGCACCTATGGCGCCGCCGCCCTTGTCCTGGCGCTTGGCCTCAAGGCCGCCGCGCTCGCCGCCCTTCCGCTTGCCTTTGTCCTCGCGGCGCTTATCGCCGCTCACGGACTATCGCGCGCCTCCGCCGTGCTCGTCATCGCCACCAGCCGCTATGTCCGTTTTGAGGGCAAGGCAAAGCCGGTCGCTACCGGCCTCGGCTGGGGCGGCCTCGCCGTCACGCTGCTCAGCGCCGCCGCCATCCTCGCTGCCCTCATAGGCGCCGCCCACTGCCCCCCCGGCGCCATCCTCTCCGCCCTCGCCGGTCTCGCCCTCGGCCATGTGGCCCTGCGCCTCTTCTTCGAGCCAAAGCTCGGCGGCTATACCGGAGACGCTCTCGGCGCGGTTCAGCAGGCCAGCGAAATCGGCTTCTATCTGGGGCTTCTCGCATGGCTCTGATCCTCGTCCGCCACACCCGCCCGGAAGGCACAGACGGACTCTGCTATGGCCGCCTCGATGTGCCGCTCGCCGCGAGTTTCGAGGAAGAGGCGCGCGCGCTCGCTGCCGGTTTGCCGCCCTTTGACCACCTCATCACCAGCCCGGCCACCCGCTGCCGCCGGCTCGCCGACTGGCTGGGCGCGCGGCGGGGTCTTGTGCCGCTTGTCGATCATCGCTTCCAGGAAATGGATTTTGGCCGCTGGGAAGGCCGCCTCTGGTCGGAAATTCCCGAAGGCGAAATAAATGCGTGGGCAGAGCATTTCTTCGAAGGCCGCCCTCATGGCGGAGAGAACGTGGCAGACCTCGCAGACCGTGTCGGCCGCGCCCTCACCTGCGTCCGCCGCTGGCCCGGAAACATCCTCATCATCACCCATGCCGGCGTGGTGCGCGCCGCGCTGGCCGCAGCAGGGCAGGCGGGCGCCTGGCAGGCCAGCATCGCTTATGCCTCCGCCACATGGCTCGACGGGCTGGAGGCGAGGGAGGAATGACCGCGCTGCTGATGGCCGGCGCCCTCGCCCTGGAGGCGGCGTTCGGCTGGCCGGACTGGCTTTATCGGCGCATCCGCCATCCTGTCGTGTGGATCGGCGCGCTCATAGCCGCGCTGGAGCGCCGCCTCAACCGCTCCGCCTTCAGCCACCGTGCCCGCTACGCCCTCGGCGCCCTCACCAGCCTCCTCACCCTCGCCGCCACTGGCAGCGCCGCCGTCGCGCTCACCCGGCTCATCCCCGAAACGTTTTGGGGCGCGGCTCTCGAAATGCTGATCGCCTCCAGCCTCCTCGCCTCGCGCAGCCTGTATGCCCATGTCGCTGCCATCGCCGCGCCGCTGGAGGCGGGAAACCTGGCCCTCGCGCGAGAGAAGGTGTCGCTGATCGTCGGGCGCGATCCTGCCCGGCTCGACGCCCCCGCCATCACGCGCGCTGCCCTCGAAAGCCTTGCGGAGAATGCGTCCGATGGCGTCATCGCGCCGCTGTTCTGGGGGGCGATCTTCGGCCTGCCGGGCATCGCGGTCTACAAGGCCGTCAACACGCTGGACTCCATGATCGGCCACCGCACCGGCCGTTACGCAGCCTTCGGCGGCTTTGCCGCCCGGCTGGATGACGCCGCCAATTTCATCCCCGCCCGCCTCACAGGCCTGCTCATCGCGGCGCCGGCATGGCGGCGCGGCGCTCTCTCGGTCATGCTGCGCGACGCGCCCCGCCACCGCTCGCCCAATGCCGGCTGGCCCGAAGCGGCGCTGGCCGGCGCGCTCGGCGTGCGTCTTTCCGGCCCGCGCGTCTATGGAACGCAGGTGAGTGACGAGCCCTGGCTGAATGCGCCCGCGCCTGATCCCCGGCCTGATCAGATCGGTGCGGCCTTGTCCGGATTTGTCCATGCGGTGTCCCTTGCGGGCCTCCTTCTGGCGGGGATCGGTATCCTCTGGTGCCTCGCATGAACGGGCCTGACCTCGTCCATGGCGGCGCGCTCGACCGCGTGAAAGCCCTTTATCCTCTGGCGCCTCAGCCCTGGCTGGACCTCTCGACCGGCATCAACCCCCATCCATACCCCGCGCCGCCCCTCCTGCCGCACAGCTTCGCCCACCTGCCCACCACCAGCGAAAACGAGGCCTGCCGTCAGGCGATGGCGCAGTATTACGGGGCGCCGGTGGCCAGTTTGATGCTGGTTCCGGGCACGGAAATCCTCATCCGGCTTCTGCCGTCACTCCTTGAAGTTCAGACAGTTGCACTCGCCCGGCCGACCTATGGCGATCACCTTTCCTGCTGGCAGACTGCGGGGGCTAACGTGGTGGAGATGGCAGACCCGGCAGAGCTCGCCGGCAAGGTGGATGCCATCGTCCTATGTAATCCCAACAATCCCGATGGCCGGATCTGGCCGCCGGAAATCCTTGAAGACTGCCGCGCGCGCCAGGCTGCCCGCCAGGGCTGGCTGATCGTGGATGAGGCGTATGCGGATATTGCCCCCAGCCTCTCCCTCGCCGCACGGGGCGGGGCGGCGGGGCTGATTGTCCTGCGCTCTTTCGGCAAGTTCTTCGGCCTGGCCGGCCTTCGCCTCGGCGGCCTGATCGCTCCGGAGGCGCTGCTGCGGGAGGCGCAGAAACGCTTTGGCGTCTGGCCGGTCTCCGGTCCGGCGCTGCATGTGGGAACACAGGCAGTGGCAGACACAGACTGGATTGCCGAGGCCCGGCACCGCCTCGAAACGTCCAGACTGGCCCTTGATGAGGCTTTGAGCGGCGCCGGGGTACCCATCCTCGGCGGCACATCGCTGTTCCGCTATGTGCAGGTGCCCGATGCCCATGCCCTGTGGCAGGCGCTGGCAGAGCAGGGCATCTATACGCGCCGCTTCTCCTGGAGCCGGCACCATCTGCGCCTTGGTCTGTCTGCAGACGATGTGGGGAGGCAGCGCCTCTCCGCTGCCCTCGCCGTTAGCCTTTGAGCACCAGGGGCAAACCCGCTGCAACAAACTCCACCCTGTCCACCACTTCCGCCACCCTCTGGTTCAGCCGGCCCTGCTCATCCCGGAAGGCGCGCCCCAGCGGCGTTTCGGGCACAAGCCCCATGCCAACTTCATTGGAAACAAGGCATACGGGCGTCTTCATCTCCCCGATGGCGGCGCACAGCCCGGCTGTTTCGGCCGCCACATCCCGCCCGCCCAGCATCAGATTGGACAGCCAAAGCGTCAGGCAATCCACCAGCACCGCGCGCTGGCTGTCCTTCAGATCCTGCAGGGTACTGACCAGTTCCAGCGGCGTATCCACCGTCTGCCAGCTGCCATCGCGCTCGCCCTGATGGCGCGCGATCCGCTCGCGCATTTCCTCATCAAACGCCTGCGCGGTCGCCAGATAAATCCGCTGCGCCGCTGCGGCCTCAACCAGCGCCTGTGCCCGCCGGCTTTTCCCTGAGCGGGCCCCGCCCAGAACCAGCGTACTCTTCATTTCCATCGCCCAATAATCTGTTTTGTATGCACTTGTTTCTCTAGGCACCGATCATCCCGCCCGCAACCGGGCATGCCCTCCGGCGCAGCCTCTTTTCAGCGGCTAGCGAAGAACGCTCTGCCACAACCGGTCCAGCGGTTTGCCGGGGCCTGGGGGAATGGCGGTCACGCTGCCGGCAGGTGTCCCGGCCAGGCAGGCGCCCCCCTCTCCCAGCCAGGCAAGCGCTGCGGCGCGCTCTTCTGCCGTCAAGCCGGCAAACGCCCCCTGCAATTCTCCGAGGCAGGCCCGTCTGTAGGGGGAAGCAGGCAGCTTCCAGTGAGCGCCCCTTTCTTCATAGCTCACAAATCGCTGCCGGTTTTCAACAGCGGCCGCGTTGAGGGCCAGATAAGGAAGATAGTCGGCGCCAATGCGCTGCAGTAGCGGCCCCAGGTCGTTGGGAACATCGCCGGGCAGGGGCGCGGCTGCATGGGCCTCCGGACCGGTCGCCCACATGCGGCTGACCCAGGCAAGCGTGTGAGGCGCTTTCTCGCGGAGAAGGGCGGCGGGTGTGGGATCATAGGAAAAGTGCCGGAAAAACGGCCCCATCAATCCGAAATCCGCTTCAACCGGCCGCTCACCCATCAGATAGCTCCGTTTCGAGAAGATCGTTTCCAGCACGCCGAGCAGCCAGTGAAACTGTTCCTCGATCAGAGGCGCAGTTTCCCGCGTCACGCCATCCTGCTTCAGATAGGTGCGGCGCTGACGATTGAGGATGAACCATGTGCGCAGCCCATGCGGTCCGGGTACATCCCGCAGCAATGTCCGCGCAATCTGGGAGCTCATGAGCCTGGCATCTTCCGCGAAGGCCCACCGGTAATAGAGGGCGGGGCGCCACAGCCATTCATCAAACGCATCTTCCAGAAGCAGGCTGGCAAAGCGCGCCAGCGGTGTCCGTGGACGGAAGGATGGCCCGGCGGTGCCTGCTTCAAAATGGGCGATAATCGGGGTTGTATCCGTCAGCCAGGCTCCATCCGGGCAGCCAAGCTGGGGCATCTGGGCAACGCCGGTCCGGGCTGCGCAGGCGCGAAAATCCGCGCTGTCCATTTCCACATACTCGAACGCAATACCCTTGGCCCGCAGATACGTTTCCAGCTTTCCCGTGAAGTAGGAGAGCTTCAGGCCGTGGAGGCTATAGGCTTGGGTGCTCATCTGGTCCTCGTGCCGATTTTCGCTGAAATATCGTCGCTCAAATATTATGGCACACTAAATGCCATAAAATCCGCAAATGGGAAGCCGGCATCATGCCGGATATTCCGATAGCCCTGACCGGCATTTCCGGTGTATCTATTGCCAGCATGGATGACCGTCGTTCATCGCATTCGGCCAATCATGCGGAGAAGGTTGCAGAGATCGTAGCCTCACGCTCCGCCGCTGCGCGCTCACCGGTGGCGGCGTCCTGGGTCCGCTCCTTTCACAAATACGGGCTGGAGCCGGATGCGCCCGGCCGGACGGGCCGTCTCAGCCAGTCGGAGGTCGGCCTTCATCGCGAGGCGATTGGCCGGCTGTTTCATGTGTCTCAGGCTGTGATGGATCAGCTGCATGCCAGCCTGGGGCTGGCCGGGTGCAGCGTGATCCTGTGTGACGCCGATGGCATCGTGCTGGATCAGCGGCTGCGCGCGGGAGACCAGCAGGATTTCGAGACGGCCGGCCTGGCAAGGGGGGCGGACTGGTCGGAGAAGCGTCAGGGCACCAACGGAATCGGCACGGCCATTGCCGAAGGCCGGCCAGTGCATGTGCTGCGGGATCAGCACTACCATACCCGCAATACCTCGATGATCTGTCTGGGCGCGCCGGTCTTCGGGGAGACGGGCAAGCTGGCAGCGGTGCTGGATGTCTCCTCCTGCCGGGGGGATCTCGATGCGGCCTTTGTGGCGCTGATTGCCCAGACGGTGGAACAGGCGGCCATGCGGATCGAGGCGGAGAATTTCTGCCGCTCCTTCAGCCAGGCCCGGATTGTTCAGGGCACGGCAGAAGGCCAGCAAGGCCCTGTATTGCTTGCGGTTAACGGCGATGATCTGGTCATCGGCGCAACCCGGAGCGCCCGGCTGCATTATGGGCTGGACGATGCGGCGCTGATCTCTCCCCGTCCGGCGATGGATATTCTGGGCGACCAGGAGCGGCGGGGCATGGGGCTGGAAAGCGCCGAGCGGCGGGAATTGCGCCGGGCTCTCGCGCGGGCAAATGGCAATGTCAGCGCCGCTGCGCGCCTGCTCGGCATCAGCCGGGCGACGCTTTACCGGCGGATGGAAAAGCTGGGCCTCCTGCCGGAAAGCTGAGCCTTCCGGGGTATTTTTCCGCACTTTTCCCGGTCAGACTGTCTCAGTTTCGAGACAATTGCGGACATTTCCGGACAGAGCGGGGCATGACACGGACAGGCTGCGGCCTGATCCTGCCTCCATGCTCTCGCACCCAGCGACGAGGGCCAGTCACCAGTTGACATGTCACAAGCTCACGGAGGAACCCATGGCTGACACTGCTCACGCGCCCGCTCAATTCACCGTCTCTCCCTTCAAGGCCCGTTACGACAATTTCATCAATGGCCGCTTCGTGCCGCCGGTGGGAGGCAGGTATTTTCAGAACACCTCACCGGTTACCGGACAGGTTATCTGCGAGATTGCCCGCTCCACAGCCGACGACATCAATCTGGCGCTGGATGCCGCGCATGATGCGAAGCAGCGCTGGGGCCAGACCTCGACTACCGAGCGCGCGCTGATCCTCAACCGGATCGCTGACAAGATGGAGGCCCATCTCGAACTCCTGGCCCTGTGTGAGACATGGGACAATGGCAAGCCCATCCGCGAAACGATGGCGGCAGACCTTCCGTTGGCGGTCGATCACTTCCGCTATTTCGCCGGGTGTATCCGTGCGCAGGAAGGCGGGATTTCCGAAATCGACCATGACACGGTGGCCTACCATTTTCATGAGCCGCTGGGCGTTGTCGGCCAGATCATTCCCTGGAACTTCCCCCTGCTCATGGCGGTATGGAAGCTCGCGCCGGCACTGGCGGCGGGCAACTGTGTCGTGCTGAAGCCGGCCGAGCAGACGCCGGCCTCAATCATGGTGTTTGCCGAACTCATCGCGGATCTCCTCCCACCCGGTGTGCTCAACATCGTGAACGGCTTTGGCCTGGAGGCGGGGAAACCCCTCGCCTCCAGCAACCGCATCGCCAAGATCGCCTTCACCGGCGAGACGACGACGGGCCGCCTGATCATGCAGTATGCGTCCGAAAACCTGATCCCGGTAACGCTGGAGCTGGGCGGAAAGTCTCCCAATATCTTCTTCGCTGATGTGATGCGGGAGGATGACGACTATCTCGACAAGGCGCTGGAAGGCTTCACCATGTTCGCCCTGAACCAGGGTGAAGTGTGCACCTGCCCGTCGCGCGCGCTGATCCATGAGTCGATTTATGACCGTTTCATGGAGCGTGCCCTGAAGCGCGTGGCCGCCATCACGCAGGGAGACCCGCGCAACCCCGAAACGATGATCGGCGCGCAGGCCAGTTCCGAGCAGAAGGAGAAAATCCTCTCCTATTTCGACATTGGCCGCCAGGAAGGCGCAGAAGTGCTGATCGGTGGCCAGGCCGCCGATCTGGGCGGCGATCTGACAGGCGGGCATTATATTCAGCCTACGGTGCTGAAGGGCCATAACCGGATGCGGGTGTTCCAGGAGGAAATCTTCGGGCCGGTGGTTTCGGTGACCACTTTCAAGACCGATGAAGAGGCCCTTGCGATTGCCAATGACACGCTCTATGGCCTCGGCGCGGGCGTGTGGAGCCGGGAGGCCAACACCTGCTACCGTTTCGGGCGGGGCATTCAGGCGGGCCGCGTCTGGACCAATTGCTATCATGCCTATCCGGCGCATGCGGCCTTTGGCGGATACAAACAGTCCGGCATCGGGCGGGAAAACCATTCCAAGATGCTCGACCACTATCAGCAGACCAAGAACATGCTGGTCAGCTATTCGCCGAAAAAGCTCGGCTTCTTCTGAGCCTCGTAGAACTGCGTATTGAAGGCGCATGGGAAGGCCCGGATGATCGAGCCTTCCCATCCCCGCCGCAATATCCGTGAAAGGAATACCCAATGGCCAAGACAATGAAAGCTGCGGTTGTCCGCGAGTTTGGCAAGCCGCTGGTTATTGAAGAGGTGCCCGTTCCCGAGCCCGGCCCTGGCATGATCCAGGTGAAGATTGCCGCCTCCGGCGTTTGCCATACAGACCTGCACGCCGCCGAGGGGGACTGGCCGGTAAAGCCCAATCCGCCCTTCATTCCGGGGCATGAGGGCGTTGGCTTCGTCTCTGCGGTGGGCGCAGGCGTCAAGCATGTGAAGGAGGGCGACCGCGTGGGCGTGCCGTGGCTCTACACCGCCTGCGGCCATTGCCGGCACTGCCTTGGCGGCTGGGAGACGCTTTGCCATGACCAGCAGAACACAGGATATTCCGTGAACGGCGGGTTTGCACAATATGTCGTGGCAGACCCCAATTATGTGGGACATCTGCCGGATAACATTGCCTTTGACGAGATGGCTCCGATCCTCTGCGCCGGCGTGACCGTGTATAAAGGGCTGAAGATGACCGACACGCGGCCTGGCGACTGGGTGGTGATTTCGGGCGTGGGCGGCCTCGGCCATCTGGCGGTTCAATATGCCAGGGCGATGGGGCTGAATGTGGCCGCTGTCGACGTGGACGATGCCAAGCTGGCGCTGGCGCGCCGCCTGGGGGCGAGCCTGACCGTCAACGCCAAGACCTCTCGTGATCCGGCTACCGACATCAAGAAAGGCACGGATGGCGGGGCGCAGGGCGTGCTGGTGACGGCGGTTTCGCCCAAGGCCTTCGAGCAGGCCCTCGGCATGACGGCACGCGGCGGGACGGTGGCGCTCAACGGTCTTCCGCCCGGCGATTTCCCGCTGCCGATTTTCGACATGGTGCTGAACGGCACCACCGTGCGCGGCTCGATTGTGGGTACACGGCTGGACTTGCAGGAGGCGATCGACTTTGCCGCAGAGGGCAAGGTGAAGGCGACGGTGGCCTTGGAGCCCATGGAAAACATCAACGATATTTTCCAGCGGATGCACAAGGGACAGATCGAAGGCCGGATCGTCATGTCTGTCGATTGAGGCCTTCTGCCTTTCCGCCGCCCAGAAGGAGACAGCCCCATGCCCAGCGATATTTTTCGCGTCACCGCCACGCCCGCCGCGCTGGACCTGCTGGCGGAGATCGTGGGCGATCATGGGCCTGTGCTGTTCCACCAGTCCGGAGGGTGCTGTGATGGGTCTTCGCCGATGTGTTATCCGCAGGACGACTTCAAGCTGGGCGAGAATGATGTGAAGCTGGGCGAGATCGGGGATATGCCGGTGTATATTTCCGGCAGCCAGTTCGAGCTGTGGAAACATACCCAGCTGATCATTGACGCCGTGCCGGGCCGGGGCGGGATGTTCTCGCTGGACAATGGCCGCGAGCGCCGGTTTTTGACGCGCTCGCGCGTTTTCACGCCCGAGGAACTGGCGGCGCTGGACGCTTGAGGCAGAGGCCGGGAGGTCAGCCGGGAAATTTCTGGACAGGTGGCCTGCGCGTTCCTACACGTCGCGGAGAGGGCGCCCCTGCGGGCGTCAGCCTGGAGGCAGGGAGTGATGGGCCCGCGCGCAATCATGATCCAGGGCACTGGCTCTGATGTTGGCAAGTCGCTGCTGGTGGCAGGGCTGTGCCGCATTGCGCGGCGCCAGGGCCTCACCGTAGCGCCGTTCAAGCCGCAGAACATGTCCAACAATGCGGCCGCAACCGCCGATGGCGGGGAGATTGGCCGCGCGCAGGCGCTGCAGGCGCGGGCCTGCGGACTTGATCCGGAGACGGACTTTAACCCTGTTCTGCTCAAGCCCCAGTCTGACCGCACATCGCAGGTAATCGTGCATGGGCGCCCTTCGGCCACGCTGGCGGCGGCCGACTATATGGCCCGGCGCGAGGGCCTGCGCAGCGCGGTGCTGGAGAGTTTCGGGCGGCTGACGTCGCGCTTTGATCTTGTGATCGTGGAAGGGGCGGGCAGCCCGGCGGAGATCAATCTGCGCGGCGGCGACATTGCCAATATGGGCTTTGCCCGCGCCGCCGGGGTGCCCGTGGTGCTGGCCGGCGACATTGACCGGGGCGGGGTGATCGCGGCGATTGTGGGAACGAAGACGGTGATCGAGGCAGAGGACGCCGCCATGATCCGGGCGTTCCTCATCAACAAGTTTCGCGGCGATCCTTCCCTGTTTACGCCGGCCATGGCGGATATCGAGCGCATGACCGGATGGGCGGGCCTGGGCATTGTGCCCTGGCTCAGCGCGGCGGCGCGCCTGCCGGCGGAGGACGCAGTCGTCCTGGGGCAGATGAAATCAAGGGGGGACGGCAAGATCCGCATTGCGGCGCCGATGCTGTCGCGGATAGCAAACTTTGATGATGCCGACCCGCTGCGGAATGAGCCGAATGTGGACTTCCTGTTTGTGCCGCCGGGGCAGGCGATCCCGCGGGACACAGATGTGATCATCCTCTTTGGCACCAAATCCACGCTGGCGGACATGGCTTTCCTGCGGGCGCAGGGATGGGATCATGACATCCTGGCCCATGCGCGCACGGGCGGGCGGGTGCTGGGTATTTGCGGGGGATATCAGATGCTGGGCCAGTGGCTGTGCGATCCGGAAGGCGCTGATGGCCCGGCCGGAGAGATGCCGGGGCTGGGCTTGCTGCAGACCGACACGACCATGCAGGGGGCAAAGACCGTCCGTCCCGTGACGGGCATTTGCGCACGCACGGGGCTTGCCGTCAGCGGCTATGAGATCCATGCGGGGCTGACGCGCGGGCCGGATGGGGCGCGGCCTTTCCTTCAGTTGCCGGATGGTCCTGAAGGCGCGGTCAGCCCGGACGGGCGCATTGAGGGCACTTATGTGCATGGCCTCTTTGCCGAGGATCGCTTCCGGTCGGCCTGGCTGGAAGGGGTGCGGGCGGGGGCGTCATCCGAGGCGGCCTATGGGGCATCGGTGGAGGCGGCGCTGGACGCGCTGGCCGATGGGCTGGAGGCGCATATGGATGTGGCGCGTTTCCTGGCGCTGGCCGAGCCGCCGGGCTGGCGGGGTTAGTCCCGCGCGGGCGGCAAGCCGGGCTGGCCGGCCTGGCCCGGATGGGCGGCGACATAGGCCTGTTTGAGTTCGGCGGAGCGATTATGGTGGCCATCCGGGCTCCAGCCCGGCGCATTGACCGCCCGGCCCAGCCAGCGCCACGGGCGCAGGCCATCGCGGGCGCAATCGGTCAGGAAGCCGCCGAATTCGTGGAAGGCGATGGTGATGGGATTGTGCGTGGTGAGCTGTTTGACGATGCCATAGCTCGGCTTGTCCTCCTCCAGCTCGGGCACGAAGGTTCCGAACATCTTGTCCCAGATGATGAAGACGCCGGCATAGTTCGTATCCAGATAACGCGGGTTGGTGGCGTGGTGGACGCGGTGGTGGGAGGGGGTGTTCATCACCGACTCGAACCAGCGGGGCATCTTGTCCACCGCCTCGGTGTGAATCCAGAACTGGTAGATCAGGTTAAGGCCGCCTGCGAGGGCGAGGACATAGGGGTGGAAGCCCAGCCAGACGAGCGGCAGGCCGACCAGGATGAGCCCCGTGAACGGGCCGAACCAGGGCTGGCGCAGAGCGGTGGTGAGGTTGTAGTGCCGGGAGGAATGGTGGGTGACATGCTCCATCCAGAACCAGCGCATGCGGTGGGCGAAGCGGTGTTTCCAGTAATAGATGAAATCATACGCCACAAAGCAGAGGGCAAAGCTCCACCAGGTCATTGGGATGGTCATGATACGGAAGGGCCAGGCCAGCATCATCATCCAGAGGGCGATGGTGGCTGTAGCGGTGTTGACCACGACATTGCCCAGACCCATGGCCATGGAGGCGAGGGCGTCCTTCGTTTCGTAGCGGCCCTTGGCGCGGCCGGTTTTCACCGCCCACCATTCCCACGCCACCGAGGCCACGAAGACCGGGGCGGCCAGGGCGGTCACATCCGGAAAAGGCGTGAAATCCATGGGCGATGATCCTTAGAAGGACGAAGCCTGCGGGACGCCGCTCTGCTTGTAGACGACGCCGCCTTTCATCACGAAGTCCACATCGGCCAGGCGCTGCATGTCTGCCAGCGGATCAGCGGTGACGGCGACAAAATCTGCCTTGCAGCCGACGTCTCCGCAGCCGACTTCGCCGGATTTTCCGAGGGCTTCGGCAGCGAAGGAGGTGCCCGCGCGCAGGGCCTGCATCGGCGTCATGCCGAAGGTGACCATGCGGGAGAACTGGTTGCCGTTGAGGCCGTGGGGATAGACCCCGGCATCGGATCCGAAGACGACCTTGGCGCCGGCCTTGACGGCGGCGCTGAAGCTGGCGCGCTGGCGGGCGGAGATGGAGCGTTCCTTGGCGAGGGATTCTTCCAGGAGGCCGTTCTTCGCGCCTTCGGAGAGGATGTATTCGGTGTTGTAGATGTCCATCGAGAGATAGGTGCCATGCTCGACGGCGAGCTGGATGGTGGCCTCGTCCATGATGGAGCCATGCTCGACCGTATCGACACCGGCGAGGATGGCGTTGCGGATGCCGACGGTGCCGTGGGCGTGGCTGGCGACCTTGAGGCCGCGGGCATGGGCCTCTTCGACGATGGCCTCAATCTCTTCGATCGTGCCTTGCGCTGCGCCCAGCGCAGTGCCTTTGGAGAGGACGCCGCCGGTGGAGCAGGTCTTGATCAGGTCCACGCCGTATTTGATGTTCTCCCGAACCTTGGCGCGCATTTCCCAGGGGCCGTTGGCAACGCCGGCGCCTTTCAGGCCATATTCGGAGGGCAGGAGGTTCATGTCCGAGCAGTGGCCACCCGTGATGCCGACCGGCGGGCCGGAAACGATCAGGCGGGGGCCGGGCACTTCGCCGGCCTCGATGGCGTCGCGCAGGGCAACATCGGCATAGCTTTTGGCGCCGAGATTGCGCGCGGTGGTGAAGCCGGCGAGCAGGGTCTTGCGGGCATTCTTGACGCCCTTGATGGCCATCCGCTCGTCCGAAAGGCTCAAGGAATAGTAGGGGCCGTCTTCGGCGTCGCTGGTGAGGTGGACGTGCATGTCGATGAAGCCGGGCATCAGCCAGGCCTGGCCGAGATCGACCGTTTTGGCGCCCCTTGGGGCCTTGAGGCTGGCCTTGGTGCCGCGCTGGGCGACCACGCCCTCCTCAATCACGAAGGCGGCATCGCGCACGGTTTGCCCGGAAACGGGGTCAATGAAATGGCCCGCCGTGAGGTAGACCGTTTCGCCGGCAGCGGGGCTGGCGGCAAGCGTGAGCGCTGCGGCGGCGGCAGCGAGAGCGCGAAGGATCATGGCCGGGCGATTCCTGAAAATTTCGTCATGCGTCGTGTCTGTTGTGCGGTGGCGGATGCGCTTGCGTCAAGCGCCCCGGCGCGCTTGACGGACGTTAGGGAAGGCGGGCCTTCTCGGGCGGGAGACAAATCACTGGAGGAACCCGACGATGGCTAGGCCCAAGGAATTCAAGGAAATCATTCTCGACATCGAGGACGGTATCGCCACCCTGACGCTGCACCGGCCGGACAATATGAACGCCTTCACCGGCACCATGATGTACGAGATGATCGAGGCCTTCGACATCACCGACGCCAATGATGACGTGAAGGTGGTGATCGTCACCGGGCATGGCGACCGGGCCTTCTGCGCCGGGGCCGACCTATCGGCAGGCGCCAAGACGTTCGACTATGACGCCCGCGCCGGGGATGGCGAGAAGGGCCGGACCGAATCGGTGGACATCCAGCGCGATGGCGGCGGCCGCGTGACCCTGCGCATTTTCGAGAGCCTGAAGCCGGTGATCGGCGCGATCAATGGCGCGGCTGTGGGCATTGGCGTGACCATGCAGCTGCCGATGGATATCCGCATTGCTTCGGACAAGGCGCGCTTTGGCTTTGTGTTCAACCGCCGGGGCATCAACCCGGAGGCGGCGTCGAGCTGGTTCCTGCCGCGCCTTGTGGGCATCCAGCAGGCGCTGGAATGGTGCTATACCGGCCGCGTGTTCCCGGCGGATGAGGCGCTGAAGGGCGGGCTCGTGAGCCGTGTTGTTCCTCATGCGGACCTGATGACGGTGGCGCGGGAACTGGCCAAGGAAATTGCCGATAACACCGCGCCGGTTTCCAACGCGCTGACGCGGCAGATGATGTGGCGGATGCTGGGCGCGAGCCATCCGATGGAAGCGCATATCGTGGACTCGGCCGCCATCTATACCCGCGGCAAGACGCCGGACGCGAAAGAGGGCGTGATGAGCTTCCTGGAGAAGCGCACGCCGACCTATCCGGTGAAAGTTTCCGACGGAATGCCGGGCTTCTTCCCCTGGTGGGACGAGCCAGAGTTCGAATGGATCGGCAACAAGTAAACCCGGACGGCGAGGGGCGATAAGGCCATGCAGACATTATTGCCCCTTGCCGCCGAGATTGGCGACATCCTGAAGGCGCGGCGGGAGACCGTCGCGATTTCGGAATCTTCCGCTGGCGGACTGATTTCCGCCGCGCTGCTGGCCGCGCCGGGCGCTTCGCGCTACTACCGGGGCGGCGGCGTGATCTATACCCCGCAGGCGTTCCGCGGCCTTCTGGGCCTGACGCGGGAAGACCTGGGCGACAAGCGCTCCTCCTCCGAGCCCTATGCCAGGATGCTGGCCGGGCGCATCCGCGAGCTGCTGGAGGCTGATTGGGGCCTCTGCGAGACGGGCGCCTCCGGGCCAACGGGCAACATGTATGGCGACGATGCGGGGCATACCTGCGTGGCGCTGGCCGGGCCGGGGGGCGTGCTGGTTTCCCGCACGCTTGAGACCGGGATTTCAGACCGGGAGGCGAATATGCGCCTCTTTGCGGCCGAGGCGCTGGACCTGTTGCGGGGCGGGCTCGGCTGAGGCTGGCGGCGGCGCGCTGCTATTCAGTCAAATTCAATCTTCTTTCGCTTTCGTCTTCCCGGGATTTGCGAAAGCAAAGCCCGGGATTCAGCGCAAGAAGGAAAGTCTGGATCCTGGTCTTCGCCTTCGGCGAAACCGGGAAGACGCATCATGAGATGTGCGACTGCGGAGCGTTCAGGAGATAGGCCCTCAGATGGCCTTCGGCCATCGAGGGTGACGATGGAGGGGGGAATCTGACTTGCGCACAAACGCCCTTATCCTCCCTCGCTGGGCGAGGGAGGCGGGCGGCTGATTGGGCGGGGATTTCAGGATGTGTTGAGGAGGGGCGTGCTGCGGGCGGCCTGGGTGAGTTCCTGCAGCAGGCTGAGGGCATTCTGGCCGAGAGATCTGGCCGCGCCGGGGATCTTGCCGGACGACAGTGTTCTGGCGGCGGTGGCGGCTGAGGCGGCGCAGCGGCGGCGCCAGCGGCGGGCGACCGGAGCGGGGGCCTCATAGGCGGCGCGCAGCGCTTCGAAGCGGCGGCGGAAGGCGGCGGCAGGATCGCGGGGCGCGGGCGGCGGGGCCGCAGCCGGGCGGGCCTCAAGGGCAGCCTCGGTGAGCAGTGTGATGCGGGGCATGAGATCTTCGGGAATATAATCCGCCTTCGGATATTTTATCGGGCGGGGCTGGGGCTCGCTCATGCGGAACAGGGGCGCGCGGGGAGAGGCAGCAGCCTGAGGGCCGGGCGATGGCGGGCGGGCGCTGGCTTTGGCAGGCGCGCGGGCGGGGGGAGCGGGTGCCGGTTCCAGCTGGAAGGCCATGAGGATGATAGCCCGGCGCAGGGCAGCCTCCGCAGGCAGGAGCGCGCGGCGCGTGAGATAGCGGACAACCCGCGCGCTGAGCGGGGTGTTTCCCAGCCGCTCCAGCGCAGTGTCAAGAAACCCAATCAGATCAAGGATGAAATACCGCGTTCTTCCCAGAAGGTCGTTCAGGATGTCAGGATCATCCGGGGGCTGAGGGGGCATGTCTTCCATGCCGGGAAGATTAGCATGGGCGCAGAGGGGGTGGACAAGTTTGCCGGAATTTCTTTCAAGGGGTTGAAAGAACCGGGATTTTTTGCAGGATATTGGGGGATAAGGGGGCGTGCCCGCTCATCCTTCGACTTCGCTCAGGATGAGCTTTGCGGGGCCTTGCGAGATCCCCGCCTTCGCGGGGAGGAGCGGAGGAGGGCCTTGCCGTTATTCGTAGACGTCTTCGCCCATGCGGGATTTGTCGAGGTCTCCGAAGCGGGTGACGTTGGAGTCGAAGGCGAGCTTGACTGTGCCGATGGGGCCGTGACGCTGTTTGGAGACGATGACTTCGGCGGTGCCGTAGACCTGATCCATGCGCGCGCGCCAGGCATTCCATTTTTCGTTCGAGGTCGGATCGTTCGGATCGGCGGGCGGCTCTGTCCGCGCGAGGTAGTATTCCTCCCGGAACACGAACATCACGATATCGGCGTCCTGCTCGATCGAGCCGGATTCGCGCAGGTCTGACAGTTGCGGGCGCTTGTCGTCGCGCTGTTCCACCGCGCGGGAAAGCTGGGACAGAGCCACGATGGGGACGTTGAGATCCTTGGCGAGGGCTTTCAGCGCCGTGGTGATCTGAGTGACTTCCTGCACGCGGTTGGCCTGGCCGCCGGAATTCGACACGGTGATCAGCTGCAGATAGTCGATCACGATCATGTCGAGGCCGACCGAGCGCTGCAGGCGGCGGGCGCGGGCCGTCAGCTCACTGATGGAAATGCCGCCGGTGTCGTCAATATAGAGCGGCAGGTTCTGCAACTCGGCGGTGGCTTCGACGAGTTGTTCGAAGTCTGCCTTGGTGAGGTCGCCCTGGCGGATGCGGTGGGCGTTGATGCCGGTGCGCTCGGCGAGGATACGGGTGGCGAGCTGTTCGTTCGACATCTCGAGCGAGAAGAAGGCCACGACCGCGCCGTCCATCGTTTTCTTCGAGCCGTCTTCCTGGGTTTCGTATTTGTAGGCAGCGGCCGCGTTATAGGCGATGTTGGTGGCGAGCGAGGTTTTGCCCATCGAGGGGCGGCCGGCGAGGATCAGCAGGTCAGACCGGTGGAAGCCGCCAAGCTGGCTGTCGAGATCGCGCAGGCCGGTGGGGATGCCGGCGATCTTGCCGCCGCGCTTGAAGGCGGCTTCGGCAGTGATCAGCGATTCGGCGAGGGCTTCGGCGAAGCTGGAGAAGCCGCGCTCGGCGCTGCCGCGCTCGGCGAGATCGAAGAGGGCGCGTTCGGCCTTGTTGATGAGGACCGAACCGGTGTCGTCGGGCTCCGGCGTGATGGCCTGGGACTGGATCGTGCCGCCGACATTGATCAGCTCGCGCCGGATGGCGAGGTCGCGGATGATGCGGGCATAGTCCTTCACCTCCGGCCCGAAGGCGGCGGCGTCCAGCAGGTCGACGAGGTATTTCGCGCCGCCGATTTCGGCGAGCTTTTCCCGGTGCTCGAAATATTCGCGCAGGGTGACGCCATCGGCCACGCGGCCGGTCTGGATCATGTTGGCGGCGACGGCATACACCTCGCGGTGGGCGGGGGCGTAGAAATCGTTCGGGGTGAGGATGTCGGCGATGAACTGGTAGACGTTATTGTCGAACAGGATCGCGCCGAGCACGGCGGCTTCGGCGGCAAGGTTGTTGGGCGGCGTGATCGCGCCGCTTCCCGGCTTTTGCTCAGACATGGGCACCCCCGTGGCGCAAACGTTTACTATAACGAACCGGGTTCGTTTTGCGACTCGCCGAAGCAGACTGGGCGCAAATTCCCGGGTCTCATCCCCAGCCTTCTGGCCAAAGAAAAACGGCGGCCCGAAAGAGCCGCCGTTTCCAAATGCTTGCCTGAAGGCTGGCGAAGATTACTCTTCGTCGCCACCCAGTTCGGCGCGCTCGGCAGCGGCAGCGGCGAGTTCGCCGGCCTGCTCATCGGCCTGAGCCTGGTTGGCAGCGGCCAGGGCAGCGACGATGTCCTCACCTTTTTCCTGACGCTCGGCTTCTTCGGTCGAACGGGCCACGTTCACCTGGACTTTCACGCTGACTTCAGCGTGCAGGCGGACGGACACTTCGGAGATGCCGATAGCCTTGATCGGCTTGTCGAGGCGGACCGCAGCGCGGTCGACCTTGTAGCCGGCAGCTTCAGCAGCTTCTGCGACGTCGCGGGCCGAAACAGACCCGTAGAGCTGGCCGGTTTCGCCAGCCTGACGGATCAGCACGAAGGTTGCGCCTTCGAGTTTTTCCGCTTCGGTCTGGGCAGCGTCGCGGGCAGCGGCGTTGCGGGCTTCGATGGCTTCACGCTCGGCTTCGAACCGCTTGCGGTTCTTGTCGTTGGCGATCAGCGCCTTGCCTTGCGGGATGAGGAAGTTGCGCGCGAAGCCGTTCTTGACGCGGACTTCGTCACCGATCTTGCCGAGGCGGTCGATGCGCTCAAGGAGAATGACTTGCATGGGGGTCTCTCCTTACTTCACTTCAAACGGAATCAGGGCCAGCATGCGGGCGCGTTTGATCGCCTGGGCAAGCTTGCGCTGGTTCTTGAGGTTTACAGCCGTGATGCGGCTCGGCACGATTTTCCCTTTTTCAGAGATGTAGCGCTGAAGCAGTTTCACGTCTTTGTAATCGATTTCCTGAGCGTTCTGGCCGGTAAACGGGTCCACCTTGCGGCGGCGTCCGAACGGGCGGCGGGCAGGAATGTTCGTGATGTTGATTTTCTGTGCCATGTGATCTGTCCTCCTGCCGGGTTAGTCGCGGCGGCGTTCTTTGCGAGAGAGAACCGGCGAAGGCTCGTCGCTCAGCGTTTCAACGCGGACGGTCATGTAGCGCATCACGTCTTCGGAGATGCGCTGGCGGCGCTCCAGCTCATGAATCGCATCGGCAGGGCCGTCGATGTTGAGCAGGGAGTAGTGACCCTTGCGCTGTTTCTTGATCGGGTAAGCGAGGCTGCGAAGGCCCCAATACTCGGTCTTGCCGACAGTTGCGCCTTTTTCCTTGAGGAAGGTGGAAATCTCTTCGATGAAGGATTCAACCTGGGCGGGCGAGATATCAGGCCGTGTGATCACGACATGCTCGTACAGTGCCATGTTTTCATTCCCAAAATTACGAAGATGCGGCACCGGGGAGCGGGAAACTCTTCCAGTGATGGCCCCTCTTTTACCGGCTCATTCCGGTGACTTGAGGACCGCACCTTGCTGTGAAGAGGCGCTCTTAAGCCTATCCTTGTGGAAAATTCAAGCGCTTGCATGCGCCGGGGACGCGCTTTAGGCACGCCGGAAAACTAGGGAGACAGGGCGAACATGACCCTCGCATTCATTTTTCCCGGACAGGGCAGCCAGGAAATTGGCATGGGCAAGGCGCTGGCCGAGGCCTTCCCCGCGGCAAAAGCCGTGTTTGACGAAGTTGACGAGGCGCTGGGCCAGAAGCTGTCCACCCTGATGTGGGAAGGCGATATTGCCGAGCTGACGCTCACCGCCAACACCCAGCCCGCCCTGATGGCCCATTCTGTGGCCGCGATGCGGGCGCTGGAGGCCGGTTTCGGGATTTCGGCGAAGGATGCCGCCTTTGTGGCCGGGCATTCGCTGGGCGAGTATTCGGCGCTGGCGGCAGCCGGGGCGATCAGCGTGGCGGATACCGCGCGCCTCTTGCGCATCCGCGGCAATGCCATGCAATCGGCCGTGCAGCCGGGCCAGGGCGCCATGGCGGCGCTGCTGGGCGCCGACTACGACCAGGCGGAAGCCGCCTGCAAGGCGGGCCGCGAGACGGGTGGGGTGTGCGACATTGCCAATGACAACGCCCCCGGCCAGCTGGTGATTTCCGGCAGCAAGGCGGCGATTGATGCGGCCGTGGCCTGGGCGCAGGGCAATGGCGTGAAGAAGGCGATGGCGCTGAACGTGTCTGCCCCCTTCCATTGCGGGCTGATGCAGCCGGCGGCGGACGCCATGGCGGCGGCGATGGCGGACGCAGAGATCAAGGCGCCGGTGGTGCCGCTGGTGGCAAACGTCATGGCGAGCGCTGTCACTGACCCCGAGACGATCCGCCAGAATCTCGTAAAACAGGTGACCGGCCGGGTTCGCTGGACCGAGAGCGTGCAGTATATGGTCAGCCAGGGCGTCACCACGACAGGGGAAGCCGGGGCTGGCAAGGTGCTGACGGTCATGCAGCGCCGGATCGAGAAGTCACTGAACGGCCTCACCCTCGGCACGCCCGAGGATCTGGAAGCCTTCGCGAAAGCGATCAAAGGGGGCTGAGACGTATGGAGCTTGCGCGGCTGCTGTTTGGCGATTTCAGGACCTATGTTTTCCTGTTTGTCGTCCTTCTGGTAGCGCTGGAGCTTTATCGGCGGCACAGAAAGAACAAGGCGCCCAGAATTTCTCCCGAGGAATACTGGCAGCAGGACAAGGAAAACTAGATCATGTTTGACCTTACGGGCCGCACGGCCCTCGTTACAGGCGCTTCGGGTGGTATTGGCCGGGCGATTGCGCAGGCCCTGTCCGAGGCAGGCGCCAAGGTGGCCCTTTCCGGCACGCGCGAAGCGGTGCTGCAGGAAGTGGCATCTACCCTGAAGGGCGAGACGGCGATTGTGCCCTGCAACCTGTCTGATCCGGCCGCCGTGGACGCGCTGGTGGGCCAGGCAGAGGCCGCCATCGGCCCGCTGGACATTCTGGTGGCGAATGCCGGCATCACCCGCGACAAGCTGCTCATCCAGATGAAGGATGAGGACTGGAGCGACGTGATCAATGTTAACCTGGGAAGCTATTTCCGGCTGACCAAATCAGCTGTGAGGGGAATGATGAAGCGCCGCCACGGCCGCATCATCGGAATCACCTCGGTTGTCGGGGTTACGGGGAATCCCGGACAGACAAATTATTGTGCCTCCAAGGCGGGCATGATCGGCTTTACCAAATCGATCGCCCAGGAGGTCGCCTCGCGCGGCATTACGGCGAACACGATTGCCCCCGGATTCATCGAATCGCCCATGACGGATGTGCTGCCGGAAGCCCAGAAAACGGCGCTTTTGGGGCAGATTCCGGCCGGAAGGCTCGGGGCAGGCGGCGACATTGCTGCAGCAGCAGTGTATCTTGCTTCGAATGAAGCGGCTTATGTCACCGGCCAGACGCTGCACGTAAATGGCGGCATGGCAATGATTTAAGCCCAGCAGTAGGGCATCAGACTAGGGCTTGGCGCTCATCCGTAGTGTGTGCTAGGCGCAACACCAATGGTTCGCATGAGGACCAGTCATCAGACATATCGAGAGAGGTATTCATGTCTGACGTTTTTGAACGTGTGAAGAAAATCGTAGTCGAGAACCTCGACGTGGATGCTGACAAGGTCGTGGAAAGCGCAAGCTTCATCGATGACCTGGGTGCAGACTCGCTGGACCTCGTCGAACTCGTGATGGCTTTTGAAGAAGAGTTCAACATCGAGATCCCCGATGACGTGCAAGAGTCGATCCGTTCGGTCGGTGACGCCGTCTCGCACATCAAGGCTCACGTCTAAGACGCGGGGCCAAGTATGTCGGAGCGTCGAGTCGTCATTACCGGTATCGGTATCGTTTCACCGCTAGCCAATGGTCGTGAGGCCACCTGGGAGCGGCTGATTGCCGGTAAATCCGGAGCAGGCAAGATTGACGCCTTCGATGCGTCCGACATGCCGTGCAAGATCGCTTTCCAGGTTCCGTGGGCTTCTGGCCGCGGGGGCGGGGCTGGCGATCCGCACGCTTTCGATCCAGACAAGGTGCTCTCCGCCAAGGAGCAGCGCCGGATCGACGAATTCATTCTTTACGGGATCGCCGCGGCGGACGAAGCCCTTGAGGATTCCGGCTGGAAGCCGGAGACCGAAGAGGAAAAGGAACGTTCCGGCGTCATGATCGGCTCGGGCATCGGTGGCCTGGAATCGATCTACGATACGGCGATCACGCTGCACGAGCATGGCCCGCGCAAGGTCAGCCCGTTCTTCATTCCGTCGTCGCTGATCAACCTGGCCTCCGGGCAGGTGTCCATCCGCCACGGCCTGAAAGGCCCTAACCATTCGGTGGTGACGGCCTGTGCAACCGGGGCCCACGCCATCGGCGATTCTGCCCGTCTGATTCAGTATGGCGATGCCGATGTCATGCTGGCGGGCGGTGCTGAAGCCGTGATCGGCCGCATCGGCATTGCCGGCTTCTGCGCGGCCAAGGCGATGTCCACCAATTTCAATGACACGCCCGAAAAGGCCTCGCGCCCCTATGACAAGGACCGCGATGGCTTTGTGATGGGCGAAGGCGCTGCCGTTCTGGTGCTCGAAGAGTATGAGCACGCCAAGAAACGCGGCGCGAAGATCTATGCCGAAGTGATCGGCTATGGCCTGACGGGCGATGCCTACCACATCACGGCCCCTGCCGAAGGCGCCGAGGGCGGCTACCGCGCCATGAAGATGGCGCTGAAGAACGCAAAGATCGACCCTTCGGAGATCGACTATGTGAACGCCCACGGCACCTCCACCCCGAAAGGCGATGAGGGCGAAGCGGGCGCGGTGGAGCGGGCCTTCGGTGATCACGCCAAGAACATCTCGATGTCTTCCACCAAATCGGCCGTTGGCCACCTGCTCGGCGCGGCCGGCGCGATTGAGGCGGCGTTCTGCGCGCTGGCGATTCGCGATCAGGTGATGCCGCCGACGCTGAACCTCGACAATCCGAGCTTCGAGACGGTGATCGACCTCATCCCGCACAAGGCCAAGAAGGGCCAGGTGCGCGCCGCGATGTCCAACAGCTTCGGTTTTGGCGGTACAAACGCCTCGCTGGTGCTGCGCAAGGTCGACTGACGCCTCACGCGAGTGTCTGACGCATTCTAATGAACCGCTGGCTGTGAAGCCGGCGGTTTTTCATTTTCCCTGACAGCGCGGCGACTCATGGCAAGGTTCATGACATATCGGTTATTGCCTGATCCGGCTGCGGAGTATGCTTTTCGCCAGCCATCTGGCCGGGTTAGAACTCCGCGCTGGGACACGCTAACAAGAGGCCTGCATGGGATTCCTTAGAACGCTCTTTGCCTGGGTGTTTGTGCTCGCATTCATTGCGGCGGCAGCCCTCGTGGCCGGTTGGGTGTGGATCAACAATGAAATGACCCGGCCCGGGCCCCTGCAGGACGAGATCGTCTTCATGGTGACAGAGGGCGACACGCTGACGGCGGTGGCCGCCCGGCTGGAGGCAGAAGGCGTCATCAAGGATGACCGCGTCCTTCTGCTCAAGAATCGGATCGACCACGAAATGCAGGGCACGGCCACGCATGTGAAGGCGGGCGAGTATATCCTCGATCCCGGCATCAGCATGGCCGGCGTTCTGACGGTGCTCACCGAGGGCCGCTCCATTCTCCACCGGATCACGCTGCCCGAAGGGCGTACCACGGCGCAGCTTCTGCGCATTATCGAGGCGGATGAAACGCTGGTGGGCGAGATGCCCGAAGTGTTGCCGGAGGAGGGCACGCTTCTTCCGGATACCTATCTTTTCCACCGCGGCATGACGCGCCAGCAGCTGATCGAGAAGGTGCAGAAGGCGCAGGCCGATGTGCTGGCCGAACTCTGGCCCCAGCGCGCCGAGGGCCTGCTGCTGGAGACGCCCTATGAGGCGGTGATCCTGGCTTCCATCGTGGAGAAGGAAACCGGTATTGCGGAGGAGCGCGACGAGATTGCCGCCCTCTTCACCACGCGCCTCAAAAAGGGGATGCGCCTGCAGAGCGACCCGACGATCATCTATGGCATTTCGCAGGGCGAGCCGCTTTACAACGCCAAGGGGCAGCGCCGCACATTGTTCCGTTCAGAGATCGACCGGCATACCGAATGGAACACCTATCAGATTGACGGCCTGCCGAAGACGCCGATCTGCAATCCGGGGCGGGAGGCGATTGCGGCGGTTCTGAATCCTCCGGATACGGAATATCTGTTTTTTGTGGCGGATGGCAAAGGCGGGCATCTCTTTGCCAAAACGCTGGCCGAGCATAACCGCAATGTTGCGGCTTACCGCGCCTATGAGCGCAAGGAAATCGAACGGGAGCGGTCGAACTGATGGGCACATTGTCGGGGATGACGGGGTTTGCCCGCGTGACGGGCGAAGCGGCCTGGGGCGGCTGGGCCTGGGAAGCCAAAAGCGTCAATGGCCGCTCTCTGGATGTGCGGGTGAATGTGCCTCCGGGCGCCGAGGCGCTGGAGCGGGAAGTGAAGGCCATGGCGGCGGCGCGGTTCAATCGCGGTTCGCTTCAGGTGGGCCTGCGGATAGAGCTGGCAGCGTCTGGCGCAACGGCCGTGATCAATGAGGCGCTGCTGGCCGACCTGGCGCAGGCGGCGCGCAAGGTTTCGGGCCGCGAGCTTTCGTCCGAAGCGATTGCGACGCTGATGGCCGTGAAGGGCGTGGTGGATGCAGGCGCGACCTCCACGCGGGATGTGATGGACGAGGCAGCGATTGCGCTGCTGACGGCGGCGGCGGGCGAGGCGCTGGACGGGCTGGCCGAGGGGCGCCGGGCCGAGGGCGCGTCGCTGGCGGTGCTGCTCGGCGATCTTCTGAACGAGATGGAGCGGCTGACTGGCGTGGCGGAGACATTTGCGGGCACGCAACCGGACCTGATCCGCGCGAAGCTGACCAAGCAGCTGGAAGACCTTGACCGGGAAGGCCGGGTGGACGCTGAACGCTATGCCGCGGAAGTGGCTTTGTCGGCAGCGAAGGCGGATGTGCGCGAGGAGCTGGACCGGCTGGCGGCGCACATCAAGACCGGCCGGGAGCTGCTGAAGGCAGGCTCGCCCGCCGGACGGAAGCTGGATTTCCTGGCGCAGGAGCTGAACCGGGAAGCCAATACGCTCTGCTCGAAATCCCTCAGCCTCGATTTGACGAATGCCGGCCTTGGCCTCAAAGGGGTGATTGACCAGTTCAAGGAGCAATCGGCCAATGTCGAATAGCGGACATCCCAAGGACAGCGGCCACCGGCGCGGGCTGATGCTGGTGCTGTCGAGCCCGTCGGGCGCGGGCAAGACCACGCTGTCAAAGATGCTGCTGGACGAGTTCAGCGATGTGAAGCTGTCGGTTTCGGCCACCACGCGCCCGCCGCGGCCCAACGAGGTGGACGGGAAGGATTATTACTTCAAGACGCCCGAAGCGTTTCAAAAGATGATCGAGCGCCGCGAGTTCCTTGAATGGGCGCAGGTGTTCGACAAGCATTACGGCACGCCGAAGGCGGATACGGTGGCCCGGCTTGAGGCGGGCGAGGACGTGCTGTTCGATGTGGACTGGCAGGGCGCCGACGCGCTGCACGACCAGATGCCGAATGATGTGGTGTCAGTGTTCATCCTGCCGCCGAGCATCGAGGCGCTGCAGGCGCGGCTGATGGGCCGGGAAGGCTCAACGCCGGAGATGGTGGCCCGCCGAATGGACGACGCCAAGCGCGAGATCATGCACTGGCGGCGCTATGACTATGTGATCGTCAATGACAAGCTGGAAGTGGCTTACCAGCGGCTGAAGCGTATTCTGCTTACGGAGCGTTTGAAGCGCCTGCGCCAGCTGGACCTGGAAGACCATGTCCGCAAGTTGCTGGGTGAAGGGTGAAGCTTTGGAGTTCGCCCGGAAAGCCAATCTATTCCTTTCAGTGATCGGAATGATGACTTTCGCGGGGTTGTTTCTTTACGTCACGCTTGCACCTAAAGATTTCGACCGCCGCACACGCAACTTTGCCGTTGAAATGGTCAAGGCTGAACTGGACGACCGGTTTTCTTCGGTAGCGTCATCGGACACGGCGGAAGATATCAGCGCCGTGGCGGGACAATTTTCCAAACGGCTTCGGGATCAGATCGACAGCTGGCGCGGAAGTCTCGATGCAGGGATCGACGTCTTCATCGCTGATATTCTAGCAGCGGCGTGCGAGCTTGATTGCGAGCGCCGCGATGAAGCGCGGAGGGCCGTGAGGCGCTTCTATGAATCCTCCATCGAACGGTACGGATTTGCGCTGGACCGGCTCGAGGACATTGTGGTCGGCGAATATCAGGAGATCATGTCGGAACTTCGCGCTGATCTGAAGATATTCTCCGGAAGCACAGCGGCGGCGTTCGCCTTGGCCCTTTTCCTTTCGGTGTTCAGAGGGCCTGCTGCCCAGCACCTTTTGCCGATATCCATCACACTGACGCTGACCACCATATTGGCGATAACCTGGTATGCCTTTGGCCAAGATTGGGTGATGGCGGTGATTTACAGCGACTATTGGGGGTGGGGCTATAGCCTGCTCCTGTTGGGGCTGTCGGTCCTTATGATTGATATCGCAGCGAACAGGGCGCGCATCACCAGTGGCATTTTGAACGCGCTTCCAGGTGGAGCCAATCTATCGCCTTGTTAGTCTTGGACGAGCGATCTAGCGAGCGTCCGGAATTCCTGCTGAGTGAGGGTTTCGGCGCGGGCGGTCGGGTCTATGCCGCAGTCTTCCAGCCAGGCCTCGGCCTTCATGCCGCGCTTCTTGGCGAAGGGTTTGAGGGCAGCGCGCAGCATCTTGCGGCGCTGGCCGAAGGCGGCCCCGGCGATCTGTTCCAGCAGGGCGAGATGTTCGAAGCGCTCGCCCGGCGGCAGCGGCTCGAACTCCACCACGGCGCTGTCCACCTTCGGCGGCGGGCGGAAGGCGCCCGGCGGCAGGGTGAAGGCGATGCGCGGGCGGGTGACGGCCTGCGAGATGACGGCGAGGCGGCCATAGGCATCCGTATCGGGCCTGGCGCAGATGCGGTCTGCCACTTCCTTCTGGAACATCAGCGCCATTCGCCCGCGCCAGGCGCCGGCTTTCAGCCAGTCGATCAGCAGCGGGGTGCCGACATTGTAGGGAAGGTTGGCGATGATCATCACCGGCGTGGTGGCGCCAGCTTCGGTCAGCACCTTTTCCCAGTGAACCTTGCGGGCATCCTTCGCGATCACCTGCAGCTTGCCGGATTTCGCTTCGGGCCAGCCAAGCAGCGCTTCGGAAAAGCGCGGGTCTGTCTCAACGGCGATCAGCAGGGCGGGGTCTTCGTTGAGGATCGCGCGGGTGAGACCGCCGGGGCCGGGGCCGACCTCGATGACGGTTTGCCCTTTGACGGAGCCAGCGGCATTGGCGGCACGCTTCAGAATGCTGGGATCAAACAGGAAGTGCTGACCCAGCGCCTTGCGCGCGGGGGCATCGGTGAGGGCGGGCGTTTCGCCGCTTTCCTCATCGTAATTGTCGATGTCGTTGCTCATGCGGCGTTCCTTGCGCGGTGGGCGGCCTGCTCCCGCGCGGCGTGGAGGGCTGCGATCAGGCTGTCTGGTTTGACCGTTCCGGCGGCGGCCGCGTCATAGGCGGTGCCATGGTCCGGGCTGGTGCGGATGACGGGCAGGCCCAGCGTGGTGTTGACGCCGCCCCACATGTCCAGCGTCTTGACCGGGATGAGGCCCTGATCATGGGTCATGGCGATGACAGCATCAAACCGCCCGGCGAGCGCTTCGGCAAACACTGTGTCGCCGGGGCGGGCATCGGAGATGTCGATGCCTTCGGCGCGCAGCTGCGCGGCGGCGGGATTGATGATCTCGATCTCCTCGCGGCCAATCGTGCCGTCTTCGCCCGCATGGGGGTTGAGGCCGGTGAAGGCGAGGCGGGGGGCAGGGAGGCCGAAATTCTGCCGGAGGGCGGCGTGCGTGATGCGGACGATACGCGGCAGGCGGCCATCGGCCAGCGCGCCGGGGACGGCGGCGTAGGGCATGTGGATGGTGGCAAGCGCCACGCGCAGGCCGCCGCCGGTGAGCATCATCACAGGCTCGGGCGCGGCCTCGCCTTCTGGCGCGCAGAGGTCAGCGATGAACTCGGTGTGGCCGGGAAAGCGGAAGCCCTGGCCGTAGAGCAGCGCCTTGTTGATCGGGTTGGTGACCACAGCGCCCGCCAGGCCGCGCAGGGCATGGTCTGTCGCCAGCGTGATAGCGGCGATGATGCCGGCGGCGGTTTCCGGATCAGGCTTTCCGGGGGTGACGGCGCGGGCATTCTCCAGCGGCAGAACCGGCAGGGCGCGCGGAAAGACGGCGGCGGCTTCAGCGGGCGATGCGATGATTTCCACAGGCACGCCGGGGTAAAGCGCCGGCCAGCCGATGACATAGAAGGCGCTGGCCACGTCAGCGTGCAGGGCCTTCCAGGCAGCCATGGTGATCTGCGGCCCGCAACCGGCAGGATCACCCATCGACAGGGCCAGAGGGAGTGCAGAGGGCGTGGTCACGCGCCGGGGTGTCGCGCCAATTGCGCGGCGGATCAAGCGGTTTCGCCTGTCCTAGCGGTAGATGATGGTGGCCAGGCGCCGCGCGTTGCGCAGTTCGCGCTCGGAAATCATGTTGAGCTCGCGGGATTTCAGCGACCCTTTGAGGTCTTCACGCGAAGGCAGGGCCTCGGCGCCATCTTCGCGGCGGCAGACATACATCACGGCGAGGCCGGAGCTGACGGCGAAGATCTCGGTCGGGCTGCCGACATCGGCGGCCAGAACGAGACTGCGGCCTTCCGGGCCAAGCTCCTCGACATTGATGTCGGTGATGTCCTGGGCGCGGAGGGTGGAGCGGGAGTTGGCAACGGACTGGACGTCGTCGCAGCTGTTGATACGGCCGATGGCTTCGGTGAGCGTTGCTTCGGCGCCGTCTGAAGCGACGAGGCGCTTCAGGTCCACGCGGGTCACCGGCTCGGCCGGCTCACGCTTGCCGCCAACCAGGATGATGTAGATGCCGTTTTCGGTCTGGATCGGGTCGAGCAGGCCGTTTCCGGAAGACGCGCGCACGGCGGCGGCAATGGCGGGATCGAGGTCGTCCGTCGTCACCCAGCCCATATCGCCGCCGGCGGCGGAGGTGGGGGCCGAGGAGATGCGCTGGGCGGCGACGCGGAAGTCAGCGCCCTGATTGAGCTGGGCAATGATGGATTGCGCGGCCGGCATGGCCTCCGCCTTGGTGGCGTCGTCGGGCGCGTAGAGGAAAATCTCGCCAAGCCGGTACTGGGTTTTTTTGGAGGCGGCACGCAGGCGGTCGAGCTGATCGTCGACCTGATTCTCGGAGATGCGGATACGGTTGCCATAGAGGCCGCTCATCAGGCGGCTCCAGGCGATCTCGGCGCGCATCTGTTCTTCCAAGCTGACCGGGTTGACGCCGGAAGCTGTCAGCTGCTGGCGGAGGACTTCGCCGGACAGGCCGGCATCAGCGGCCATATCGCGAACCGCCGCGTCGATTTCGCGGGCATCCACCTCGACCTTGTATTCGGCCACGCGGTCCAGCTGCAGTTTTTCGTCAACCAGCTGTTCCAGCGCCTGGCTGGTGATCTGCTGCACCTGTTCCTGGGTCGGGTTGGCGGCGCCAATCGTCAGCAGCAGCAGGCGGGCGCGTTGGCGCACATCGGAATAGGAAATGGGCTTGTCATTCACGATGGCGGCAATGCCTTCGAGGGTCTGCCGGTCTGTTTCCTGCGCGCTGGCGGGCGAAACGGGGGCGCTGAGCGCGCTGATCGCCGCAAAAGCTGCTGCCAAGAACACAACACGTACCATACGACGTCTCCATGGCCCCAGAATTGGGAAAATAGGCCTGTTTTCGCTGGCAGACCTTACAAGTCTCGTCTCATCGCGCAACGCGCCGCTACAGTCATCAGCGAAGTTTGCTGCAGTTCATTTTTTGTGTGGACGCCGCTCAGAAGCCGTTGGAGCCGAAATTGCCCAGGGACAGCAGGGAGAACCGGATCTGGAAGCTTTCCTGCGGGCCAAGCGTCCGGTCGCGGACTTCGGACCGGTCATAGATGATCTCGAATCGCGCGCAGTCGTCCGTGTAGGCGATGCCCAGCTCCTGCCGTGTATCCACATTGCGGCTGATATCGCGCAGCTGGCTGAAAATGACCGAATAACCGCCGGCTATATCGATTTCGCCGCGCAGATAGATGCCCTCATCGGAGGTTCCGGCCGGGCTGATGCGCGGGTCGATCTTGTAATACTGGCCGACCGCGCGGAAGCGGTTGAACGAGGTTGACGCGCGCATATCGAGCCGGCTGAGCGAGAGGTCGTCCTCGTTCAGACGAACGCGCGAGTTGAGCTGCAGGGCGCTGCCCATCTTGAGGCTGGTGGAGGCCACCCAATCCGACGAGGTGCCATTAAGGTTGCTGGCGACATCAAAGTTCGGGTCAGCGCGGGAACGCCAGCGGCGGCCGACCGTGGTGGCGACTTCTGTGCCGTTCTTCCAGATCGCGCGTGCCGTGATACCGGCGCTCAGCTTTCCGTCGCCCTCATAAAGGTCGAAATTTCCCACGCCATTGGGTTCAAACAGGCTGGATTCGTCGAATTCGTAGAGCAGGCTGTCTTCGACCGGGATGGCCGGGTCGTTCGCATTTGCGAAGCCCCAGGCGGCCATGACCGTGGGTTCGATCATCAGATCAACGTTCTTGCCGCGCCGGATCAGCGGATAGGCGATCGTGGCGCCCGTGTTGCCAACAGCGCGTGACACCGAATCCTTGCCGCTGACCGCTTCGTCCAGAAGGTAATAATCGCCGCGCAGCTCTGCGAAGGGCTTGAAGGTGAAGCCGCCGGGCAGGATTTTCATCGTGCTCCAGTCGCCCCCGAGGCTGACACGGTGGCTATCGGCGCCGACATCGCGCGTGAGGATTGCCGAAGAGGCATTGACGGAGGCGAAGCCCAGATCGCCCATATCCCAGTATTTCTCGGCATAGGCGAGCGGCGCCACCTGGGGCAGGCGGGAAGCATCATCCTCGCCGCGCAGGCCCTGGAAGTTCAGGACGGCAGCGTCTGTATAATAGCTGTCGCCCTGACCGGTAACGAAGAGCTGGGAGAGCAGGCGGCGGGGCTGGTTGGAGTAGAGGCCGCGCTTGGCGTTCTGGTTGCTGATCCGGTAGCGCAGGTCGTAGAGGTCGTCCGTCTGGGTTTCCACGCCGAAGCCCCACTTCCAGCCCGGCGTGATCGTGAACAGGCCGTTGCCGTAGAGGTGGCCCCGAAAGGTCTCTTCGCCGAACGTGGTGCCGTTGCTGTCGAAATCGGCTTCGTGGGTGAAGCTGGCATCGAAACTCACGGCGCCGGAATAGAAGCGCTTGCGCCCCTCAACGCCGATCAGCGGGTTCACATTCTCATAGACGGTGGGCGAGATCGTGAGATCTGAATAGTCCGACACGGCCCAGTAATAGGGCTGCTTGTAGAAGGTGCCGAGCATCGTGGAGATGCCTGCATTCGGCATCAGGAAGCCCGAGCGGCGCTCTGAATTGGGGTCGGGATGCGACAGGTAGGGCAGGTAGAAGACCGGTACGCCCCCGACTTCCAGAACCGCGTCGCGATAGGAAATCATCTGCGTTTCTTCATCCAGCACCGCGCGCCGCGCGCGGATCTGCCATGTGGGATTTTTCCCCTCGCAGACGGGACAGGCAGTGTAGACGATATGCTCCATGGCGTTGATGCCATCGGAGCGGCGGATGGCCGATTTCGCCGCGACCGAGGCATTGCCTTCCAGGCGGGCGGAATAGCCGATGGCATAGCCATCCGAGAGGTTGGGGCCGACATCGACCTCATCGGCGAACTGCTGGCTGCCATCGGCTTCGATGATGATGACATTGCCCGAAGCGCGGGCGCGCTCGGTGGTGCGGTCATAGATCAGCCGGTCGGCGCGCAGGATGCGGCCCTGATAGAGGGCTTCGACATTGCCTTCGGCGATGATGGTGTTGTCGGCGGAGTTTTCGTAGACCGTATCGGCTTCCAGAACCACGCGTTCATCGGTGGCCTCAGCCGTTGCGCCGGCGTCCGCGGTACCCTGTGCATGGGCCGCCACCGGCAGGACCGCCGAAAAACCGGCGAGCAGGGCATAGTGAGACCATTTCACGACAGACGGCATCCTGAACAACCCGTACACAACGCCCCACCCGGTATCTGGCACCGCGTTTATCCCGAAACCGAGGCTTAGAGAGGAACCGCGGGGGCGTCCAGCCATCCAATTGCCGGGATGTGCATTCGGGCCATTACAGTGTTGTCAGGCCACAGCCAACCCTGACGATTTCCTGACAAATCAATGCCTAGCAGGGGCAAAGGCGGCCGCAACGGGCATATTTCCGGGCTTATCCGGCCGCTTCCGGACATTTCCGGATAGGAATTACACAGCCCGCGCCGCCAAGCCGCCCGGAAAGGTGATCGCCTCACCGGCGAGTTCCAGCTCCATCAGGATGGCACCGACGCGGGCCGCGTGGATGCCCGTGGCGCGGGCGATCTCGTCCAGCGGCATGGCGTGGGGGCTGAGCGCTTCACGCACGCGGGCGGTTTCCGAGGGGGGGATCGGATCGCCGCCGCCATGGACGGGATCATAGAAATCGGCCGGGGGCGCGGAGACCTGCAGCAGGGGGAGGCTGCTCAGCACTTCGAGCACATCACCGGCATGACGCACGAGGGCGGCGCCATTGCGGATAAGGTTGTTCGTGCCCGCCGCACGCGGATCCAGCGGGGAGCCGGGCACGGCCATCACCTCCCGGCCCTGTTCATTCGCCACGCGGGCGGAGATGAGCGAGCCGGAGCGTTCGGCCGCTTCCACCACCACCGTGCCGCGCGCAAGGCCCGTGATGATGCGGTTGCGGCGGGGAAAATCCTGCGCCTTGGCGCGGTGGCCGAAGGGCATTTCGGAGAGGATGAGGCCCTGCTGCGCGATTTCGGCATAGAGCCGGTCATGCTGGGGCGGGTAGACGTGATCGATGCCGCCGCCGAGGACGGCGATGGTGCCGGTGGAGAGGCTGGCGGCGTGGGCCTCCCCGTCAATGCCGAGGGCGAGGCCGGAGACAATGGTGTAGCCTGCCTTGCCGAGCATGGCGGCCATATCCCGCGCGATCTTGCGGCCAGCGGCAGAGGCATTGCGCGCGCCGACGATGGCGCAGGTGGGCTGGGCGGCGAGGGCGGCATTGCCCAGGAGGGTGAGCGCGGGGGGCGGGGGATCAAGCGCGCGCAGGAGCGCGGGAAAGTCCGGCTCGCAACTGGCCACAATGCGGGCGCCGTATTTTGTGGCGGCGTCGATCTCGCGGCGGATAAGGTCCGCAGGCGGAATGGCGACGGATTTGCCGCGCACGGCGCGGGCGGCGATTTCCGGCAGGGCGGCGAGGGCGCGCCCGGCATCGCCGTACCGCCCGATCAGCTGGGCGAAGGTGACCGGGCCGACATTCTGGGTTCGCGCGAGGCGCAGCCAGTCAAGCCGCTCTGCATCCGTGAGGGAACGCGGCAGCGTCATCCCTCGGCAGCGTCTTTCTTCTTGGCGCCGAAGCGGGGCTCTGTGCCATTCAGCAGGCGACCGATATTGGCCCGGTGCGTCCAGAAGACGAGGACGGAGAGGGCGGCGAGGCCGCCGAGGATGACCGGGCTGCGCTCGCCCAGAAGGTACGCCCCCGGAGGAACCGCGACCGCGGCGGTGAGGGCGGAAAGCGAGGAAATGCGCGTCAGCGCGAACATACCGAGCCAGACCGGCGCGCCGACGACGAGCCCGTGCAGCGGCGTGATGAAGAGGAGGAGGCCGGCATAGGTCGCCACGCCCTTGCCGCCCTTGAACTTCAGCCAGATGGGATAGCAATGGCCCAGGAAGGCGGCCGCGCCCGCCACCATGCCTGCCTCCCGGCCCGCAATCAGCGTGAAGGCAAGGGCAACGAGGCCGGCCTTCAGGCTGTCGAGCAGGACGGTGGCGAGGGCCAGATCCTTGCGGCCGGTGCGTAGCACATTGGTGGCGCCGATGCTTTTGGAGCCGATCTCCCGGATGTCTCCGAGGCCGGCAGCCTTCACCAGGACAAGGCCAAACGGGATCGACCCGGCCAGATACCCCGCCATCGCCGCGACTGCGTAGATTGCCCATTCCGGCATGTGTGCTGGTTCCTCGCCCGTCCCTGTTGACGGCAAGGTTTAGGGGGGCGGGGGGAATGGGGCAAGGGGGGTGAGTTGGGCGGTGGTATCCTCCGCTGCGTCGTGGGGAAGGAGAAGGGGGGAGGCGGGCGCGCGCCGACCGCCGCCCACTTGGCCCGATTGAGGGGAGATTGGGCCGGTTTCAGGATTTGCAGGGACGGGGGCGCTGGGTAGGCTGGCGCTTTGCAGGCAGCGGAGGAGGCAGTGTTCATGGCCAGCAGGGCAGGGTTTTCACGCCGTACACTTTTGCAGACGATTGCGCTGAGCGCGCTGGCCGGATGCGCGGGCGGCGCTGGCGCGGGCAGCGGATTGAGCCTGACCAGTAGCGGCATTGTTCCGCCTGTGGCGCCGCGTATCCCGTTTCCTATCGAGCAGCTGGGCCGCACACGGAATGATTATTACCGCTGGATGAAATATATTCCCGAGACGGGCACCCGGGAGATGGCCACGCTGCCCGAGATGATCCGCGCGCATCTGGAGGCGGAGGCGGCCTATGCCGAGGCTGTGCTGGCGCCGGCGCGCAGGCTGCAGCCGGAAATCACGGCGCAGATGCTGGCGCGCGTGCCCGGGAATGATGCGCCGCCGGTGATCCCGTCCGGCCCCTGGGCCTATGCCAGCCATTATCCCGAGGGTAGCGCCCATGCCGTTTATACGCGCGCGCTGCTGGCAGACCCCGGCGCCGCCGAGGTGTTGCTGGATGAGGCGGGGCGGGCAGCGGGCGCCGCCTATTACCGCACGACCGGGCACCAGCCGAGCCCTGACCACAGATATTATGCGTGGGCGGAAGATGTAATCGGGAATGACCGGCACCGGATCTGCGTGAAGGATACGCAGACCGGGGCGACAAGCGTGCTGGTGGGGGAAGATGCGTATGGCTATGGCGGCCTCGTATTCAGCCCATCTTCGCGCTTCCTGTTCTGGATATGGCGCGATGGCCGCAACCGTCCGACGCGGGTTTACCGCACGCCGGTGGGCGGGGGCGCGGCGGAGCTGGTGTATGAGGAGGCCGACCCAGCCATCTTTATGCAGATCAAACGCACCGCGGCAGGCGGATATGTGGCGATCACGATGTCCGGGCCGGATACGTCCGAGGTGTGGCTGGTTTCGGCGGAGGATGAGACCGGGGCGCCGCAGCTAGTATTCCCGCGCCGCGACAAGGTGCGCTATGAGGTGGACGAGTGGGCCGGGCGGCTGGTCATCCTGACGGATGAGGAGGCGCTGGACAACAAGCTGCTGGTGCTGGCGCCGGGCGTGGCGCCAGAAACGCTGGTGGCGCACCGGGCGGGCAGCCAGATCCTGGAGGTGTTTCCTTTCGAGAACGGATTGCTGCGCCTTGAGCGGCAGGATGGCCTGCATCAGCTGATCCTTCTGAGGGCGGATGGAAGCGAGCGCGTTATCGGCTTTGACGAGGCGGCGTATGCGGTGTCTGTGCCCGCCGGGCAGGATTATGCGGCGGCCCGCTGCCGGATCACGTTTCAGTCGCCGCGCCTGCCGGTGCGATGGATGGACGTGGACCTTGAAACGGGCGCGCTCAGCCTTGTGCAGAAGGCCGGGCGGGCGGGGTATGATCCCGGCGATTATGTCGTTGAGCGGATCTTTGCCGCCGCGCCGGACGGGGCGCAGGTGCCGGTGACACTGCTGAGCCGCAGGGGCACGCCGCGCGATGGCGCCCGGCCCTGCCTGCTTTACGGGTATGGCGCTTATGGCATTTCCAGCGAGCCGGAATTTTCCGTGCCCGCGCTCACGCTGGTTGACCGGGGGTGGACCTATGCCATCGTGCATGTGCGCGGCGGATCGGAGCGGGGGCGGCAATGGTTTCTCGACGGGCGCCGCCTCAGCAAGCGCAACAGCTTTACCGATTTTGTGGCGTGCGCGGAGCATCTCTGCGATCTGGGCGTGACGCGCAGGGGCGCGGTGGTGGCCTATGGCCTGTCAGCGGGCGGACTTCTGGTGGCTGGGGCCATGAATGAGGCGCCGGATATGTGGGCGGGCGTGATCGCACAGGTGCCGTTTGTGGACATGCTGAACACGATGAGCGACGCTGACCATCCGCTGGTGCCGCTGTTCCGGCCGGACTGGGGCGATCCGCTGGCCGATCCGGCGGCGTATGATTACATGTTCTCGATCTCGCCTTACGAAAATGTTCAGGCCACGGCTTATCCGCCCCTGCTGTGTACATCCGGGCTCAAGGATGACCGGGTGGGCTATTGGGAGGCGGCGAAGCTGGTGGCGGAGGTGCGTCATACCTCCACCGGCAACGCGCCCGCCATACTGGTTCTGGATGCCGAGGCGGGGCATCAATCCAGCGGCGGGCGCGAGGCGGAGTTCCGCGAGATGTCGCTTTACTGGGCGTTCGCGGAAGTGGCGGTCAGCGGCGGGTTAGGTGGCTGAGCCGATCTCTTCGATCAGCTGACTCACATCGCCGCCATTGTTATCCAGCATGGCCTGGAACTGGGCGCGCTGTTCGATGGCGAACCAGAGGCCCATGGCTTCGATATCGGTGACTTTCCAGCCGTTGTTATCGTTCACGCGCCAGCTGACCATATGTTCCTTGTTGTCGACGCCGCTGACCTTTGTGGTGACGATGGCGTCACCGGGCTTGCGCTCGACGGTCCGCAGGATTTCAACTTCGGCTTCGGAGAAATCCGCGAGGTGTTCCCGCAACTGAACCCGGGCGAAGGAGCGGAAGGCAGTCATGAAGTCTGCCTGCGTGGCCTCATCCATTCCGCGCCAGTGGCGGCCCATGGTGAACTGCGCAACGCGTTCGACATCGATCACTTTGAGAATTTCATCCGCCTCCTGATCGGAGATATGCGAATCCTGCAGCGCCGACAGGGTGCGGTCCACAGCGGTTTCCACGACAGATTCGGGGGTGGCGCCGGAGGCAGCGGCGGGCTGGGCCAGGAGGGCAAGGGAAAGCGCAAGGCCGGTGAGGGCGTGGCGCGTCTTGAGAGCTGGGAGAGACTTCAGGACTTGCATGTGGGGCTCCATCGGTTTGTCGCATCCGGAGGGATTTTGACTTCGCTGATGAACGCCCGGCTGTGGGTATCGGTTCCCGCCCCCGCTGAAGGAGGGGCTAGAGTGTGTGTCTTTCAGGCATCAATGCAGAGCTGTTTCTGGTCGCCAAGGCCTTGTATTCCAAGGGTAACCACGTCTCCGGAGCGGAGATAGCGCGGCGGGGTACGCGAGAGGCCGACGCCGGGCGGTGTGCCCGTGGAGATCACGTCGCCAGGCTGCAGGCTCATGAATTGCGAGAGATAGCTGACGATATGAGGCACGCTGAAAATCATCGTGGAGGTGGAGCCGCGCTGCATGGCTTCCCCGTTTACGTCGAGCCACATGGAGAGGGCGTGGGGATCGGCCACCTCATCGCGCGTGACGAGCCAGGGGCCGATGGGGCCGAACGTGTCGGCGCTTTTGCCTTTGACCCATTGGCCAGTCCCTTCCAGCTGAAAGGCGCGTTCGGAGACATCATGGATGATGCAATAGCCGGCGATATGATCGAGCGCATCTTCCTCGCGGACATATTTCGTCTGTTTACCGATGACGATGCCGAGTTCGACTTCCCAGTCCGTCTTTTCGGAGCGGCGGGGGATTTCCAGATTGTCATTCGGGCCGCAGATGGCGCTGGTGGCCTTGAAGAAGACGACGGGCTCTGCCGGGACGGCCGCGCCGGTTTCGGCGGCGTGATCGGCATAATTCAGCCCGATACAGATGAATTTTCCGACGCCAGCCACGCAGGGGCCCACGCGGCTGGCGGCCGGGAGAATGGGCAGGGAGGCAAGATCAATTTTCCTCAGCTGATCCAGAACCGCATCGGCCAGAGCGGGGCCATCCCAGTCATCTATCAGGGAACTGACATCGCGGATGTGGCCATCGGCATCCAGGATTGCCGGTTTTTCGCGCCCTGCGGGGCCGACTCTCAAGAGTTTCATCTCATCAGCTCCTAATTGGTCCAGCCGCCATCCACGACATGGATGGCGCCTGTGGTGAAGGAAGCCTCATCGGAGGCGAGATAGACGGCCAGATGGGCGATTTCTTCCGCTGTGCCGAGGCGGCCCATGGGCTGGCGGGCGATGAACATCTGGCGGGCTGTGTCATAATCGCCCTGCGCCGACATGCGGCCCTGCAGGGAGGGCGTATCGACCGTGCCCGGACAGATAGCGTTGCAGCGGATGTTGCGCCCGGCATAGTCAGCGGCGATGGCCTTGGTGAGGCCGATCACGCCGGCTTTGGTGGCGCCATAGGCGAAGCGATTGGGGGCCCCTGTAACGCTGGAGGCGACAGAGGACATGTTCAGGATGACGCCGCCGCCACGGGCCAGCATGTTCGGCAGGGCGGCGCGGCAGGTTTCATACATGGAGGTGAGGTTGATCTGGAGGGATCGGTCCCAGTCGGCCCGCTCGCACTGCTCGATGGTACCGTGATGGACCCAGCCGGCAACGTTGAAGAGAATTCCCAGATCGCGATGCGCCGCAAGGAGGCGGGCGATGGCGGCGGGGTCGGTTACATCGAGGATCTGCGTGTCGATGTTGGCAGAATCCTTCAGCTCAGAGAGGGCATCGGCATTAATGTCGGTCGCGATGACGTGAGCGCCTTCGCGCGCGAATGCCTCTGCGCAGGCGCGGCCAATGCCAGCGCCCGCAGCGGTAATCAGCGCTTTTTTGCCTGCCAGACGGCCCATATTATGCTCCTGATCGATTGAGATAGATGCGCCGGGCATTGCCCGCCCAGACGGCGCGTTGATGTTCCGGGAAGAAACGATTTATCAGCCGCGCGCTCTGGGTGGCCCAGCCGGCATAGTCGCCGGCGAGATTGAGGACTGGCCAGTCGCTGCCCCACATTACGCGGGACGGCCCGAAACAGTCTCGGATGTGGGCGGCGATCTCTCCGAGAGCGTCATCACTTGTGCGGACGCCCGCTTCGGTGAGCAGGCCGGAGAGTTTGCAGGCGACGTTGGGGCGCTGGGCGAGGGCGGCGAGATCTGCGCGCCAGGTGGCGAGATTGCCGGTGGCGATCTGGGGTTTTCCGCCATGGTTGAGGACGATCTGCAGGGCAGGGTGGCGGTCTGCGAGACGTGACATCACGGGGATGAGATCGGCGCGGGCATGGCCATCGAAGACGAGGCCGTGGCCGGCCATCGCTTCCAGAAGGGGTGAGAAGGCGGGGCGGAGAATCCATTCCGGGTCCGGAAGGTCTGCGATCATGGGGCGCAGGCCCAGCATGCGGGGATCGGCTGCGCGGCGGGCGATTTCGGCGGCGGCGCCTGCCGCTTCGAAATCCACCCAGCCGACCACACCGGCCACTCTCGCGTCGGCTTCAGCGAGGGAGAGAAGATAGTCTGTTTCCGCGGCGGTGGCGGCGGCCTGGACGAGGATGACGGAGGAGACGCCGGCGGCGCGGGCTGCGGGCCAGGCATCGTCAATTTCGAAGTCGCGATAGATCGCGCCGAGGTCAGGCGTCATCCAGTCATAGTCACCGCGCGCGAGACGCCAGACATGCATATGGCTGTCGATCCGTTCGATCATGGCACTGGCGCCTCTGCAGCGATGAGGCCTCTGTCTTTCAGCGCGGTCCAGAGATCGGGATTGATCTCTTCCGCGATCCAGCCGGCGATTTCGTTTACCTGCCGGGCGGATTGCGCGCCGGGGATGACGGAGATGACTGCCGGATGCGCCTTGCAGAAGTGCAGCGCGGCCGCCGGAAGGGACGCGCCGAATGCCTCGCATACGTTTCGCAACGTGTTGGCTCGCTCGACAGCCCAGCCGGGCGCGGCGGCGTAATTATAGTGGAGCGCGTCACCCGGCGCGGCGGCGAGAAGGCCGGAATTGAAAGCGCCGCCGATGATGACTTTTATGCCCGCGCGGTGGCATTCATCGAGGAAGCCGAGGGAGGCGGTGTGCTCCAGAAGCGTGTAACGCCCGGCGAGCAGCAGCACGTCCAGATCGAAATGGTCCAGAACATCGCGGCAGACATTGATTTCATTGACGCCGAGGCCGATGGCGCGGGTGAGCCCTTCCCATTTCATCGCGGTCATTTCCGGCAGGGCTTCTTCCAGCGCCTGAGCCAGAATTTGCGGATGGGCCGCGCCGTGGGTCATCTCGCCAATATCATGCAGGAGCAAGGCATCAACCGAAGCCACGCCGAGGCGGGCCTGACTGCCTTCAAAGGCCGCGCGGATGCCGTGAGCGGAATAATCGAAGACGGGAACAAAGGGCGCCGGAGTGGCAAAGCCATTGTCCGGAATGGGGCGCCCGTTGGCGGGCTCCAGCCGGCGGCCGACCTTGGTGGAGAGGGATGGCCGGGCGTCTTCGGCCCAGCGATGGGCGCCGACGCGCTGCTCGCTGAGGCCGTGGCCATAGAAGGGGGCGGTGTCGATATAGGTGAGGCCTGCCGCCTGCGCGGCTGCCAGGGTGCGGCTGGCGTCAGCATCCGAAACAGCCGTGTACAGATTTCCGAGCCCCGCTGCGCCGAGGCCGAAATCCGGCAGGGAGAAGGGGGCAGGCGCAGGGGTCATCCAGCGACGGGCTCCTCCGCCCAGACCTTGCCATTCGGGAATTCATGATCGGCCATGCTCTGGGGCCAGAGATCCACCGAATAGCCCGGCGCGAGCGGCGCAAGATAGCGCCCGTCGCGGATTTCGATGGGGTTGCGGAAATGCTGGTGCAGGTGGGCGGCGTGTTCGATGACGCGGCCCTCCATGGTGCCGGAAATGCAGATATAATCGATCATCGACAGGTGCTGCACATATTCGCAGAGGCCAACGCCGCCCGCATGGGGGCAGACGGGGATGCCGGCTTTGTCGGCCATCAGCATCACGGCGATCACCTCATTGACGCCGGCCAGGCGGCAGGAATCAATCTGGCAGAAGCCGATGGCCTCCGCCTGCAGGAATTGTTTGAACATCACCTTGTTATGGGCGTGTTCGCCGGTGGCGAGCTGGATGGGGGCGACCTGGCGGGCGATTTCTTTGTGGCCGAGCACATCATCCGGGCTGGTGGGTTCCTCCACCCAGTAGATGTCGTAAGGGGCGATAGCCTTGATGGCGGCGACGGCCTGATCGATGTTCCAGACCTGGTTGGCGTCGACGCTGAGCTTCACATCCTTGCCGAGGGTTTCGCGGAAGAGGGCGCAGCGGCGCATATCGGTGGCGAGATCGCCGCCCACCTTGATCTTGAAATGGCGCCAGCCTTCGGCATACGCATTTTTCAGGAGGCTGACGATCTGATCATCCGTATAGCCAATCCAACCGGCGGAGGTGGTGTAGGCGGGGTAGCCTTCGCTGAGCAGGCGCTCGATGCGGGCGGCCTTGCCGGGGGCCTGCGCCGTCAGACGGGCGAGGGCTTCTTCCTTGCTGAGGAAGTCTGCAATGTGGCGGAAGTCGATGGCGGAGACGAGCTGCTCCGGCGAAAGATCGGCCACATAGCGCCAAAGCGGCTTGCCCGCGCGCTTTGCCAGGGCATCCCACACGGCATTGTTGAGGGCGGCGGCGGCGAGATGGACCACGCCCTTTTCCGGGCCGAGCCAGCGATACTGGCTATCATTGAGCAGGAGGCGGGAGGCCAGGCCAAGGTCTGCCTCGAACTCGTCCAGGCTGCGGCCAATGAGATGTTTACCGAGGCCATGGATGGCGGCGACGCAGAGATCCGTGCCCCGGCCGATGGTGAAGGTCAGGCCATTTCCATCCGGATCGCCGCCGCGCATTTTCAGCGTGGCATAGGCGCAGGAATAGTCCGGGTCCGGATTCATGGCGTCAGAGCCATGGCTTTCCCGTGACGTGGGGAAGCGAATGTCGCGGGCCTCAATGCTTTCAATCATGCCGAAGGTTCCAATGTGTCAGGGGGTAAGCGGCATGGTCAGCCGGTGGGAGGGGAATGGGGCCGCAAGGCCGGAGCGGGGCGTCATGTTTTCCTCCCTGGATCTTTCTTAGCGGCCGCCTCTTGGCGGGTGGCCTCTGCGGCGATTGTTAGGTAAAGAGTGTTTCATATGCAAGCGGGATGTTTGTATATGAACTTGAAATGACCTCGCGTCAGGGGGCGCGAAGTGGCACCCTGATGTCAGTAGCGCGGGAGGAAACGATGCAGCGTAAGGCGATGATGATCCAGCTGAAGCCGGAAAAGATGTCGGAATACAAGGAGCTGCACGCCAATGCCTGGCCCGCGATCCTGCGGCAGATCACGGCCTGCAATATCCGCAATTACAGCATCTTCCTGCGCGAACCGGAGAATCTGCTGGTGGGCATGTTTGAATACCATGGCAGCGACTACGAGGCCGACATGAAGGCGATGGCGGATGATCCGGAGACCCAGCGCTGGTGGGCGCTGACCGACCCCTGCCAGAGCCCGCTTGCCTCAGCGGCGCCGGGCGAATGGTGGGCGCCGATGGAGGAAGTGTTCCATCACGATTGAGGGCAGACCTTAGCGGGGCGCGTGGCCCAGCGCGGCGGAAATGCGCGCGGCGGCCTCGGCCACCAGATGGGGCGCTTCTTCCAGCGAGACGCGGGCGCGGCGGGTGACCACGAAAGGCACGGTGAGGCTGGCGACGGCGCCGCGGCTGGTGGCATCGAAAATCGGCGCGCCAATATCCGTCACGCCATCGACCATGCGGGAAGGCATGCAGACAAAGCCCTTCGCGCGCACGTCCTTGATCTGTTCATAGAGCGTTTCAAGCTCGTCCGCGCTGGCGCCGGCGGCTTTCAGGTCTTCCGCCATCTTGGTTTCATGGGCGGGCGAGGCGAAGGCGAAGAGAACGAGGCCGGAGGCTGATTTCATGATCGAGCGGCGATGGCCGAGGCGAACGCTGAAGCCGACATCATCGGGACTTTCCGTCCGTGCAATGACGACGATCTGATCGGAGCTGACTACGGCGAGCTGGATCGACTGCATCATGCGCGAAGCAAGGGCCGACATTTCCGGCAGAGCGGCCTCGTGCAGGTCCATCTTGGGCGGGGAACGCATGCCGACTTCGAACAGCCGGTTGGAGAGCTGCAGCTTTTCCGGGTCGTCCGTGCGCTCCACATAGCCGCGCATCTCGAGCACGACCACCATGCGGTAAATCTCGCTGCGCGAGCGGCCGAGATTGCGGGCGATATCCGAGATGGATTGCGGTGTGCGCAGGCTGGCCAGGCATTCGAGAATATCGAGGCCTTTTTCCAGCGCGGGGGCTTTATAGGGCGCTTCCGTCATTGATCGCCAGTGTCCTCAGATTGCTCGGGCTGTTTTATATATGAACCAGAACTGTAAAAATATCCATCCGTAACAGGGGCAAATTTCGCGAAGGGGGCCCTTTCCAGGAAAAGCTTCAGGCGCGCTTTTCCCCGCCGGCGAGCATCTGGCGGGCAGCCTTCTCGGCGAGATCCACAGCGCGCTCGATTTCCTCGGCAAGTTTGAATTTGCCCGGCGCGGTGGCCCATCTTTCATGCGGCAGGATGAGGCACTCTACCAGCAGGGCGGCGGCGAGATCGGCCAGATAGCCGGAGGCGCGATCAAGCTTGAAGTCTGCGGCGATATATTCCGCATAGACATCTTTTTGTCCGTGTTCGTACTGTGTCCAGGCGAAGGCCAGTTCCCGGTCATGGCGCAGATTGTTCCAGAGAGCGGCGTCTGATTGGACGGCGCTGCGGCGGATGGCGGCATAGGCGAGGGCTTCCTCACGGTAGAATTCGAAAAAGCCCTTGCTCGCCCGCGCGGCCCAGGCCCGCTCTCGCAGCGTGTCGACACCTTGCGCAGCGAGGCTGCTGGCGAGGTCATTCTTGGAATTGAAATGCATGAACAGCGTGGTGACGTGAATGTCGGCCGCGTCTGCGATGGTCTGCATCGTGGTGGCGGCAAAGCCGGTCTTGCTGAACTGTTCGAACGCGACGTTGAGAATTTTCTCGCGGGTGCGCCGGCGCCGTTCTGTGCGCCGTGGATACTTGATCTCCGCCGCCGTGGCCGACCCGTCCCCCTGGACGGGCTCCGGCTTTTCGGTTTTTGGAGTTTTGGCCATTGAAAGTCTCTTGTCCAGGATCAGGGTGGTCTATGGGGTATTCTAGGATGGAACGCCGGGGCGTCAAAGTTGTTCGGCCCTTTTGCGCGCCAGTGTTTCAACAGCTCTTTCATGATCTTGCTTTGAAACAGGATAAAAGCTCATGATGACGAGCGCCGCCGAGGTGAAGAGGAAGGTTGCCACTGTCAGTGCCAGTGCCAGATCGTTCACCGTAGAGAGGTCTACGGCGCCCGGTTTAGCGTCATTCGGGAAGCCTACAAGCGTCAGCAGCAGGCCGGAGACAAGGACGCCCATTCCCGACACGGTCTTTCCGATGAAGGTGGCGGCCGAGAAGAGAAGGCCTTCGGATTGCCGGCCGGTTGTCAGTTGAATCTGGTCGGTTGCGTCGGCGATCATTGAGGCCGTCAGGATGGCGGCGGCCACCACCGACATGGCCACCACCGCCTGGAATACAAACAGTGACGGCAGTAGGGCGGGGTTTCCATTCTCCGGGAACAGACCGCCCAGCCTTAGCAGAACGGGAACCACGATGCCCGTCAGCGTGACGGCGAACAGCGCCAGCGTGGTCCATTTCTTGCCGAACGATCTGGACAGAGGAAGCGCAATCACCAGGGCGAGAATGACGCCGAGCAGGCCAGCCGAGGTGAGCACGGCAATCTGGTCGCTCGTCAGTTCCCAGAAATAGGTCTGCATGTAGATGGTGAGCGCCGCGTTCAGGCCGCCGGCCATGGAGCCGAAGATGCTGCCGATGAAGATGGGGGCGTTGACGCGGTGGAACAGCGTCGCAACCATTTCCCTTATGGTTTGCAGGAAAGGCTGGCGCACAGGGGGTGGCGGGCTGATGAGGCTGGATATCCGGCTGTGCGTGCCAAGGCTCGACGCGAAGATGGCGGTGGCCATCAGGGGCGCGGCGATCCAGGCATAGGTGTGATAGCCGGAGCTGTCGAGCAGGCCGCCGGCCGAAGCGGCTTCGGGGGAGAAGATGGACGTGAACACGAAGATGCCCATCAGGATGCCCCCGGCGACGCCGAAGAAATACCTGTAGGAAACGAGTTCCGTGCGCTCATGATAGTTCTGGGTGAACTCTGCCAGTAGCGCCGTGGACGGAATTTCATAGATGCCGATGAAGGTCCGCGTGACGGTGGTCATGATCAGCAGATAGGCGAAGAGAACGGTGTGGGAGGCTTCTGCGGGAGGAAACCAGAGGAGTAGGTAGAAGACCCCCACGGGCAGCACGGACGCATACATGAAGGGATGCCGCCGGCCCCATTTGCTCCGCAGGCTGTCAGACCATTGCCCGACCACGGGATCGAGAATGGCGTCCGCGACCATGGCCATCATGATCGCGGCGCCAACCCAGGCGGCCGGGAGGCCCATCACCTGGTTATAGTAGATCATCAGGAGGGCGTTGAAACCATGGTCCTTGATACCGAACGCAATGGTTCCAACGCCGTAGACGAGTTTCGTCGACCAGGGCAGTTTTCCAGCCTTTTCAGCCATCGACTACTCCCCCGGCCGCCGGATCAGAAGCGCACTTGCAGCTGGACGCCATAGGTGCGCGGCGGGGTGAGGTAAAGCGTGGTGGCCGAGCCGCCAGCGGGGATCGCCGTCAGCGTGCCGGTTGCCCCGTCATAGCCCTGTTCGTCGAACACATTCTTGACGTAGCCAACGACGCGGTAACGGTCTGCCGGGCTTTTCCAGACGCCGATGAGGTCCACCTGATCGAAGGCTTCAGTCTCCGAATACGGACGGTTGAAGACGCCGTGATAGGTGGCGTCCTGCCAGGAATAGTTGCCCGATACCGTCAGATCGCCATTTGCGCCAAGCGGGATGTCATAGCTGACATTGAGGCCCAGCTTGTTGGGGATGGTGCGCGGCAGCATCTGGCCTTTGAGATCCTGGGGCTGGTTGCCATTGGCATCGATCGGGCCGACAGGCTGCGCGTCGGATTGCAGGCCAAGTGGGTCCACGACATCAATGAAACAGCAGGCGCTGCGCACTTCGGAGTCGTTATAGGCATAGCTCGCAAGGATCCGCAGTTGGTCCGTAGGCGTCCACATGGCTTCGAGTTCGACGCCCTGGGCGCGCGAATCTTCAATATTGAAGAAGCGCGTGAGCCGCACACCATTTTCCACCACATCCAGCGGCGCCTGAAGGCCGTCATAGGCATAGTAGAAGTAGCTGGCGTTCAGCTGCAGCTGGTCACCGATGGATTTCTTCATGCCCACTTCGTAGGCGTCAAGGGTTTCCTTATCGGTCAGCGGAAACTGGCTGATGCCGCCGGCATTGAAGCCGCCGGATTTGTAACCACGGCTGTAGCGGGCGTAATAGTTCGTGCTCGCATCCGGTTGCCATTGGATGCCAGCCACGCCCGACAGCGCGTTCCAGTCAGCCGCGAGGCGGCGGCGGGCAAGGCCCGTGGCCGGATCAATCTCTACCGCGCTGGCAACCCCAGGGGCGTCGGCATAGGACACCGTTGCCGCCGTCAGATCGATCACCGGCGCCAGGGCGCCAGAACCGCCGAGCGAGATACCCGGAATGATGCCATAGCCCAGCACGCGCAGCTGTTCGGAGCCATACTTCTCGTCCTGAGAATAGCGCAAACCGCCGGTGAGTGTGATCGTGTCGGTAACCGCATAGTCCGCCTGCCCGAACACCGCGTAGGACTTGGTATTCAGGTCGGAGATCGCGGTGACATAATCGCCGCTGGGATTGGGCGCGGCGCCAAACGGGGCGAGCATCTGGGGCTGGGCGGCGTTGCCGAAGTGCGATTCCTGATGAGCATCTTCATAATAGGCATAGGCGCCCAAAATCCACCACAGGTCCGAATCGGTCGTGGACTGAACAGTCAGCTCGTGGCTGGAATAGGCGCGGTCTTCGATATAGCCGAAGGTGCGGGAGGGGTAGATCGTTGCCGGGGCGCAGATCGGGCCGATATTCTCGATCAGCCAGGCGCAGTTTGGCCCGCCGGTGAAGAGTTCGCCGGCAGCAATGTTCGCCGGGTCCAGCGGGTAGGTGTAGGAGATCATGTCCGTGTTGTCGTCATCACGGATCGAGTTGTAGTCGAAAATGCGGTAGCCGCCCTGATACTTGATATCGACGGTCGGCAGGCTCCAGGTGGCGATGGCGGCAAAGCCGTAATTGCCGTCAACATTGGACTGCGTAGGCGTGTTCGCATTGAATTTGCGGATATCGTCCACGCCCGGATTGGTGGTGGTGGACCCGGCCTGGGTGAAGCCCGGCATGTAATAGCCGAAGGCGTTGCCCGGCGTCAGATAGCCCGGCGGGAAGGGGAAGGGATCATAGGGCGAGGCGAGGTTGGTGCTGCGATTGCGCAGCGAGGCGTCGAGATAATCCGCCTTGAGCCACAAGGAGAAACCTTCTGCCGGGTCCATGTCCAGCTGGAACTCCGCATACGTTGTTTCATTCGCGCCGCCCTCGCTGGGGCCGCCGGCAACGTTCTTGTAATAGCCGTCTTTCTGATCGCGGAACGAGCCGCCAAGCTTGGCGCGGACCTTGTCGGTCAGCGGGCCGGAAATGGCCGCTTCGATTTCATAGGTCTGGTAGTTGGCGATACCGGCGCGAGCCTCGGCGGTGAAAGTCTCTGTCGGCCGTTTGGAGATGACGTTGATGGCCCCGCCGATGGAGTTACGGCCATAGAGCGTGCCCTGCGGGCCGCGCAGGATCTCGACTCGCTCGACGAAGAAGTCACTCTTGCCGACGGCGCTGGTGGAGGAATCATAGATGCCATCGGCGTAGGTCGCCACGCCGGGATCGGAGCCGTTGGTGTTGGTCTGGCGGCCCACGCCGCGGATGAACACGCGGTCGTCGCCTGATGAGAAGGCAAGGCTGGGCGTGAAGCGGGCAAAGTCTGCCAGGCTGTCTAGGGCGAGTTCCTGGCGCGTCTCTTCCGTAAAGGCGGTCACGGAGACAGGCACATCATTGAGGCTCTGCTCACGCTTTACGGCGGTGACGGTGACCTGTTCCAGACGCTTCACTTCGCTGGAGTCGGTGTCTTCCTGGGCGATGGCCTGGCCCGTGGCAACAATGGCCAGCGCGCTTGCGGCTGCCCACAAAGATGGTCTCTTCATTGTCGTATTCCTCCCAATCATCCTGTTTTTGAGTCAGCCGTGGCCTAGATGATTTTCGGCAGGATAAGATCGATTAATCTATTTGCATAGGGTTATCTTGAGTTTCCGTTGCGTTCGGTGCTGGCCGGGCGGCGGGCCGGGGATGCTTGCGCCTGCAGCCTGCCTGCTGTTACCCCTCGGGAAGACCAGAGGGCGGCGAGATAATGAGGAGTGCCGGGTATGAAATATGGGATACTGGGCGCTGGCCTTGGCCTGCTGGTGTTGGCCGGGTGTGGGCCACGGGCGCCGGAACAGGGGCCCGCGCCGGAGGCCGAGGTGCAGACTGATCCGCTCGCCAGCCTGCCCCCGCCGAGGGAGGGCGTAGCGACAGACCGCTTCGCGCGCCTGGCACTTTCCTGCGTTCACAAGGAATATCCCAACAAGATCAGCCATGTGCTGAACTCCGCCGCTGACGCGGCCCCGCCGCGCCAGCTTTATCCGGCCTTCTATGGTTGCTTCGACTGGCACTCCTCGGTGCATGGCCACTGGCTGCTGACGCGCATTCTGAATACGGACCCGCAGACGCCTTATGCCGGCGCCATAAAGGCGGCGCTGGCGCAGAGCTTCACGGCGGAGAATATCGCCGGGGAGGTCGCCTATTTCCAGCAGCCGGACCGGGCCTCCTTCGAGCGCCCTTACGGCACGGCCTGGTTCCTACAGCTGATGACGGAGCTGCGCCAGGCGGAGTTCGCCGAGGCGGCCGGCTGGGCAGAGACACTCGCCCCGCTGGAAACGCTGATCGCGGACTATACCAGCGCCTGGCTGCCGAAGCTCGTTTATCCCATCCGCGCAGGCACGCATAACCAGACCGCCTTTGCTTTTGGCCTGATGATCGACTGGGCGGACGCCACCGGCAACGCAGCCTTCCGTGAACAGATCGCTGCCAAGTCGCTGGAATTCTACAGCGGAGATGTTTCCTGCCCGCTGGCCTATGAGCCTTCAGGGGAGGATTTTCTCTCGCCCTGCCTGATGGAGGCAGACCTGATGCGCCGCGTGATGAGCCGGGAGAACTTTGCTGCCTGGCTCACGGCCTTCCTGCCGCTGATCCCGCAGGATGGGCACGGGGACTGGCTGGCGCCCGGCGTGGTGCTTGACCCGTCCGATGGCAAGCTGGTGCATCTTGATGGGCTGAACCTCTCTCGCGCCTGGGCGATGGAGGGGATTGCGTCGGCCCTGCCGGAGGCCGACCCGCGCCGCGCCGCGCTGCTCGCCTCAGCGGCGGTTCACAAGGAAAGCGGCGTCGCTGCCGTCAGCGAGGAGCATTATGCCGGCAGCCACTGGCTGGCGAGCTTCGCCACCTATCTGGAAACCCGCAGAGGCATTCCCGCCGAATGAAAGCCCGGCTCTCCTTCGGCCCTGGCGCGCTGGTTGCGGCCGCTTTCATTGGTCCGGGTACGGTAACGGCCTGCACGCTGGCGGGCGCCAATTTCGGCTTTGCGCTCGTCTGGGCGCTGGTCTTTGCCACGTTCGCCACGATCATCCTGCAGGAGATGACCGTGCGTCTCGGCATTCTGGGCGGGGCGGGGCTTGGCGAAGCGCTGGTCGCGCCGGGGACGCCAGTGGCGCTGAAATGGGGCGCAATCATCCTTGTGCTGGCCGCGCTGGCACTGGGCAATGCGGCCTATGAGGCGGGCAACATCACGGGCGGCGCGCTGGGGATGCGCGCCATCCTCGGCGAGGGAGACGGCGTGCAGAGAGCTGCTGCGCTCGCCACCGGCCTGATCGCCGCGCTCGTACTCCTGCTTGGGCGGTACAAGACGCTGGAGCGGTTTCTGATCGGCCTCGTCATTCTCATGAGCCTCGCCTTTGCCGCCAGCCTTGTGCTGGTGCGGCCGGATATCGGCGCGATGCTGGCGGGCCTGAGGCCGCAGTTGCCCGATGGCAGCCTGCTGACCGCCATGGCGCTGATCGGCACGACGATTGTGCCGTATAATCTGTTCCTGCATGCCGCCGCCGTGCGCGAGCGCTGGAAGGAGAATGCCGAAGGCGGCCTTGCCGCCGCGATTGCCGATACGCGCGTTTCCGTTGGCCTTGGCGGGCTCATTTCCATCCTTGTGCTGAGCACGGCAGCGGCGAGCCTCTTTGGCGCGGGGCTGGTGATCAGCAGCGGCGCGGATATGGCCTCGGCGCTGGAGCCGGCCTATGGTCCGGCGGCGCGAATTCTTGTCGGCGCAGGCCTCTGCGCGGCGGGGCTTTCTTCCGCCATCACTGCGCCGCTCGCCACCGCCTATGCCGTGTGCGAAGTGACGGGCCGGCCAAAGTCCGGCTGGCTGTTCAAAGGTATCGCGCTGACGATCGTGGCCATTGGGCTCAGCGTTGCGCTGCTGGGCATCCGTCCGGTGCAACTGATCCTTGTGGCGCAGGTGGCCAATGGCCTGCTGTTGCCGATTGTGGCTGTGTTCCTGCTGATCACCATGAACCGGAAATCCGTGCTGGGGGATCATGTCAACGGGCCGGTGCGCAATGCCCTGGGCGGTCTTGTCGTGCTGGTGGCGGCGTTCCTCGGGTTGCGGCTCATCCTGCGCGCGGTGGGCATCTGGCCATGACGCGCAGCATCTGTCTTAACGCCGATATTGGCGAGCTTCCGGGCGAGGCGGGCCGGGCGCTGGACCGGGCGATCCTCCGCCAAGTTTCCCGCTGCAGCATCGCTTGTGGTGGCCATGCGGGCGACACTGAGTCGATGACGCAGACCCTCCAGATGGCGCAGGAGTTTGGCGTGCTGGCGGGCGCGCATCCTTCCTATCCGGACCGGGAGGGATTCGGACGTTCCCGGAACAATGTCTCTGCGGCAGAGCTTGCCACTTCGCTTAAGGATCAGGTGTCAGACCTGCTGCGCATTGCGGCGGCGACCGGTACGCAGTTGCGCCACATCAAACCCCATGGCGCGCTGTATAATGATGCAGCTAAGGATGCCGGGCTTGCTGGCATGGTCGCCGCATTGTGCGCGGAAACCGGCATTCCGGTTCTGATCGGCCCGCCTGCCTCCGAGATGGAGCGCGCCGCCAGGGTGAGCGGCCTTACCTATGTTGCGGAGGGCTTTGCTGACCGCGCCTATGAGGCCGATCTCAGTCTTACCCCGCGCAATCTTCCGGGGGCTGTCTTTCGTGACGCGGAAAGCCAGAACGCCCAGGCGCTTTCCATTGCGCTGCGCCACGAAGTGATTACCCGCACGGGGGAGACCGTTCCTCTCCATGTGCAAACCCTTTGCCTGCATGGCGACACGCCGGGCGCCGCGGAGAATGCCGCGCGGCTGCGCACCGTGCTGGAAGCCCGCGGCGTTACGATACGCCCATGAGCGCGCCGGAAATTTTCTTCGTGGGGGATGATGCGCTCGCCGTGAAGCTGGCTGAGCGCGCAGCGCGTCACGCGCTTGCAGCGGCCTTGCGCGCATCGGGGCAATGGGTGGACGTAGTGCCGGGGAAGGGGGAGGTTACGGTTCAGTTCGATCCGCTGGTTGTTCCGCCCCGACAGGCAGAGGCCTTGTTGCGCCAGCAGGCGGTAGATATTCCGGAAACGGAGGATGTGTCGGTGCAGGCCATTACCCTCCACATGCAGGCCGATGACACAGCGGGGCCGGACCTTGCCCGTATCGCAGCCGAAAATGGCCTGACGGCCGAGGCGTTCCTTGCGCGCATATCTGCCTCGCCCCTGATCGTTGACATGATGGGCTTCACCGCCGGATTTGCCTATGTTTCCGGGCTGGATCCTGCGCTCATCGCGCCGCGTCTCGATACGCCCCGGCAGAGGGTTCCGGCAGGCTCGGTCGGCATGATCTCCGGACAGCTGGGTCTTTATGCGCTTGCCGGCCCGGCAGGCTGGCCGATCATCGGGCGTATCGCCGAGCCGTTGTTTGACGCCCGGCGGGAGGCGCCCTTTACTCTGGAGGCGGGTGTCTCCATCCAGCTGGTGATCGAGCGTTAGGCATGGTGGTGACAGTTCTCACGCCCGGGCCCCTGGCCACCCTTCAGGGCAGCGCTCGCCGCGGCCTGCGCCATCAGGGCATTCCCGCCAGCGGCCCGGCCGATCCGCTCTCCATGGCGCTCGCCAACCGGCTTTGCGGCAATCTGCCGGATGTCACCGCTGTTGAAATCACCTTCGGGGGCGCCGCTTTCGAATTCCGTCAGGATACGGTATTTGCGTTCGCGGGCGCGGCACTTTCGGCTACGCTGTCCGGCGCGCCCGTGCCCGCGCATGAAACCCTTGAGGCAAAGAACGGCGATGTGCTGGCATTTGCCCATCCCGCTGCGGGCGTGCGGACATATCTCGCCATTTCGGGTGGGCTCCGCGCGGAGGCGATGTTCGGGAGCGCGTCCACCTTCCTTCCTGCCGGATTTGGCGGGTTCTTGGGCCGCGTGCTCCGGGCCGGAGATCAGATGGAAGGGGCAGGCGCGGCGAACAAGCCCCCGCCTCTCGCCACGCCTACCCCCCTGCGGCCGCACATGGCGCGCGCCCACAGTCTGAGAGCGGTTCCCGGTCCGGAATTTGCCGCGCTGACGCCTGCGGTCTGGCGGGAAGCCTTCCAGACAACCAACCGGATGGACCGCACGGGGCTCGAACTCACCGGCAACTGGCCGAAGCCGGAAGCTGGTGCGCACCGCCCGAGCGCGGCCCTGTTTACCGGCGCCGTACAGCTGACGCCTTCGGGAAACGCCTTTGTTCTCCTGCCGGACGCGCAGACAACCGGAGGCTATCCGCACATCCTGCAGGTAATCCGGGCAGACAGGCATCTGCTTGGCCAGATCGCGCCGGGGGACCGTGTCAGTTTCCTGACGAGATCCGTAGACGATGCATATCAGGATCTCCGGGCAAAAGCCGGATACCTTGCAGAATGGCTGCCGGAGTTTTGCTTCTAGGGCAGAGGCCCGTCCGTTGGCGAACCATCGGCGCTATAACATCGACTGTCCATTTCCCGCTCGCGAGCATGCGCGGCAACCCACCACGCACCCAGCACGAAGCCGAAACTCGTCCCAACCCAGAACATTACAAGAGAGATAAACCACGTCACAATCCACACCTCCTTGGTGGCCCAAGGCTTAGGAAAATGATCCCCGTGGAACTATCGCGTGGCGGCGTTTTCCAGCGCCTATCCCCAGCTTGTTCGCTGGGTCTGTGGATAGTCCGCTTCTGTTCGCTGATATTTGAATGTCAGTATACGTGGTTATCACAAATTAAGCAATAATTGCGTTACAAGAAAGTCATGACACGGAACATGTATATATCCACATTGTCATGAAGGGCGGCTGAAGCACGCCGCCTGAGCCGAGGGGTGTGCCACCATGAGACGATGCGCCTAGATCTTTGTGGGGGTGGCCGGCGCGCGTCTTCCGAATCGGGTGGGTGGGATAAAGTCGGCTGCCAAACTGACCCGGCCGCTCTCTTCAGGCATGGGGGGCGGCCGTCCTCCGCTGCCCCGGCAACCCCTCCCAGCGGGCGGCCGGGCTGTCCTTGGGGAATGCGGCGCGCGCTCCTGTTTCGGTCACGTGAGTGTGTTCCTGGCTGTAACGCGACCGGAACGGGTAGGCTCTTGACAGAAATAATAGATGGATGTCCAACAAACATCATATGGCCCCAAGAGGCGATAATAAGACATCCTGGGAGGATACATTGTCATTCAAACGTAACGTGCGGCTTCTGGCCGGTACGGCCCTTGTCTGGTGTGCGGCGCTGGAAGGCGCCTGGGCACAGGAAGCCACCACCCCCGCAGAACCTGAAGCGGCCGAGCCCGCCGCGCAGGAAAACGACCGGCGCCTCTCCACCGTCACCGTCACCGCGCAGCGCCGCGAAGAGAGCGTTCAGGACGTGCCGCTGGCCGTGACCGCCGTCACGGGTGAGCAGATGGCCGCCCTGCGCGTGGAGAACATCGAGAATATCAGCCTCATTTCGCCCAGTATCACGTTCAGCAAGACCAACTCCCCGGCCGCCTCGTCGAACATCCAGATCCGCGGCATCGGCACGACCGGCCAGTCACGCGTGTTTGAAGGCGCCGTGGGCGTGTTCATTGACGGCGTTTACAGAACGCGCTCCGGCCAGGCTCTGTCGAGCTTCCTCGACATGGACGGCCTGCAGGTTCTGCGTGGTCCGCAGGGCACGCTGTTTGGCAAGAACACCTCGGCCGGCGCGCTGCTGCTGAACTCGGCTGCGCCCAATCTTGATGAAGTTTCCGGCTTCGTTTCGGCCAGCTATGGCAACTACAATGCGTTCGACGTTTCGGGCGCGGTGAATATTCCGGTTACGGACACGTTTGCGCTGCGCCTTGCCGCCAGCCATTCGGAGCAGGACGGTTTCCTCGAAAGCCCGGCTGGCAAAAGCGAGGGCGACCAGAATATGGATTCGTTCAAGCTCAGCGCCCTGTGGGAGCCAACCGATGCGCTCTCGGTCAAGCTGATCGCCGACTATTCCAAGCAGGATGACGAAGTGGGGTATGCCACCGTCAACGTTGTGGATGGCCCTCTGACGCCGCTGATCAACGCGCTCACCCTGGCAAACGGCCTGGCCGTTCCCTCCAACAACATCAACGACTATCAGGCCAGCATCAATACGCCGACCTCGAACAAAGTCGAAGACAAGGGCATCGCGCTTCTGGTTGACTGGGATGTTGGCCCCGGCACGCTGAAATCGGTCACCGCGCTGCGCGAGTATGATACTGTTCAGAATGCAGACGCAGACTTCACCGGCGCAGACATCCTGAACATCAACGAGCTGTTCAACTCGCAATTCTTTTCGCAGGAATTCACCTATGGCGGCGAGGTTTCCGGCGCGGTGAATGCGAACTATCTGTTCGGCGTCTTCTACTCCGATGAAGAGCTGGACATGGGCCGCAACCTCTCGCACGGCACGCAGGCGCAGGTCTTCTGGAACACGCTGCTCGGCGCGCAGGGTGTGCCCTCGGCCATCATCAATGCGGCCCCTGGCGAGTGGGCGCGCGAAGTGCTCATCGGCACGGCGGAGTCCCTTGCTCTCTTCACGCATTGGGATTTTGCGCTCACGGACCGGGTCAACCTGATCGCGGGCCTGCGCTATTCGGAAGACGACAAGACAGGGTCGTTCTACTACGATCTCTTCCGCGATCCGGTGTTTGATCCCTTCGCCATTGCTGGTTCGGGCCCTGGCCCGGAATACGCCCGCAACTTCTCCGACGAGGCAGTCTCCGGTACGCTCAGCCTGCAATACCGTCTGAACTCGGACGTTATGTATTACGCAAGCTATAACCGCGGCTACAAGGCTGGCGGCGTCAACGTCGACGCCAGCGGCGCCGGCGTTCCGGGCAGCTCGCTCAACCCGCTGGATACCGGCTCGTCAGCGAATCCAGTGTTCGCGCCCGAAACCATCGACGCCTATGAAATCGGCGCCAAAGTGGACTGGATGAACGGCGCGGCCCGCACAAACGTCGCCGTTTTCTATAACGACATTCAGGATCTTCAGGTCGCCCAGTTCCTGGGGCTGATCTTCACCATCCTGAACTCGCCGGAAGCGGAATCCTACGGTGCGGAGTTCGAGCACACCCAGGCGCTCACCGATTATCTGACCTGGAACGCTTCGGCCACCTGGCTGCCGGAAGCGAGCTATGGCGAAGATGCCGGCATTGGCGTCCTCTCCGGCCGCCGCTTCCCCAACGCCCCGGAACTCTCCGCCAACACTTCGCTGAACCTCAATTATGAGCTCTCCGGTGGTAAGGCGCTGACGGGTCTCGTTCAGGTCCAGTATATGGGCGACCGGTTCACCAACACTGCGTCGAACCTGAAGGAAGATGCGGTCACGCTGGTGAACGGCAATATCGGGCTCACATTTGACTCAGGGCTTTCGGTCTCTGCTTTCATCCGCAATGCGTTCGATGAGCGCTATGTGATGCAGCACTTCAATACGCCGATCCAGGATACCGACCGGAACGGCTATGTAGCGGCGCCGCGCACCTTCGGTGTGTCTGTCCGCAAGACCTTCTGATCCAACTTTATCTGCCGCGGCGGGAGAAATCCTGCCCGCCGCGGCCAGCTTTATTACGCAGGCGCACAATGAGGCGCCTTGTTTCCTCCCCGAAACTGGCGCGCTGCACGCGTTGTGCAGCGCCGCATTTTTCAGCGGTCCTGTCATCCATTTGACAGGCTGTTGCAAACACGCATCAATGTTCCCGATGCGTACAAAAAATAATCGGGCAGCACCAAAAAGCTGACCCTGAATCTCGGGGGAGATAATGAAACAACACGAGCGTCGGCAGCAGTCGTCGGATAAACTCATCAATGCCTGTCTGGAGCTTGCCTCTGAGCAAGGCGTCTCGGCACTCACATTTGATAATATCGGTCTGCGGGCCGGATACAGCCGTAATCTGGCGTTCCAGAAGTTCGGGTCCAAGGGTGGCCTCCTGGAAGCCGTCATCAACCATCTGCATGAAGTGATGTCGGAACGCCGCCGCCGTCAGGATCTCGATTCTCTGCCGGGTCTGGACGCGCTGCTGCTCTATTGCGACGTGCATATCGCCGCGCTCGACAAAACATCGGAAATGAAAGCCTATTTCATCCTGATGAGCGAGGCGATTGCGGCCATGTCCGACATGCGTGAACAATTTGTCGGCTCTCACCTGCGCTCGGCCACCGAGCTCATGCGGATCATTCGCCTCGGCCGGGAGGATGGATCCATTCGCAAGGATGTAAATGTCGAAATGGCCGCGCGCCTCATCGGCACTCAGCTGATCGGCATTTCTTCGCAATATCTGATCGAGCCGAGCTTCAATCTGAAAAAGGCCCGCAAGGAACTGCATCAGGTTATTCGCGCGGCCTATGCCGCCGGGCAGCAAGGCGATGCCTCGCGGAAATCTACCGCAGCAGTGTCGGGCAGATAGGTCGTCCGTTCACGGTAGGGAAGGCTGGTGCGCCGGTTGACGGTCATCCGGCGCGCTTATAGCGTCAGGGCCAGCCAGTCACCGGAGAGAAAGATGAAAACCCAGGCAGCCGTCGCCTATACCGGACAGCCCGGTTTCAAGTATGAAACCGTGGAAATCGAGGCGCCACGCCCCGATGAGATTCTGGTTCGCGTGCTCGGTGTGGGCCTTTGCCATACCGATCTGGTGTTCAGCTCCGGCGCGGCGCCTTATCCCTTTCCGGCAGTGTTCGGCCATGAAGGCTCCGGTGTGGTGGAAGCGGTGGGCGCGGACGTCACCAAGGTGAAGCCGGGCGACAGCGTGCTCATCACCTTCCGCTCCTGCGGCGCGTGTGACCGGTGCGAGACGGGCGACGCCGCCTACTGCCGCACCATGCCGCTGCTCAACTATACCGGCCGGCGCACAGATGGCACTTCGGCGATCAGCAACGAAGCCGGTCCTGTCTCGTCAAACTTCTTTGGCCAGTCCACCTTTGCCGGCCATGCCATCACCTATGAACGCAATGTCGTGAAGGTCGACCCCTCCCTCCCGGTAGAGATCATGGGTCCGCTCGGCTGCGGCATCCAGACGGGGGCCGGCGCCGTGATGCGCTCGCTCGCCGCGAAGCAGGGCTCTGCCTTCCTTGTCACCGGGGGCGGATCGGTGGGCCTCAGCGCCGTGATGGGGGCGAAGATCCAGGGCTGCGCCACCATTATTCTGGTGGAGCCGATGGAGTCGCGCCGCCAGCTGGCGAAGGAGTTGGGCGCCACGCATTGCATCGATCCCACCGCCACAGCGGATGTTCCTGCCGCTGTGCGCGCGATTGCGCCGATGGGCGTGGACAACGCGCTGGACACAACCGGCATCCCTGCAGTTCAGGCCGCTGCGCTTGCCTGCCTTGGCTCGAAGGCCACCCTCGGCCTGGTCGGCGTCAGCGCGCCGGGCACGCCGATGCCCGGCGATGTGAATACGGTGATGACGTTTGGTCAGGCCGTAAAAGGCATCATCGAGGGCGATTCGGATCCCGATGAATTCATCCCGGAACTGATCGGACACTTCAAGGCAGGCCGTTTGCCGTTCGACAAGCTGGTGAAGACCTATCGTCTCAGCGAGATCAACGAGGCCATCGCCGCACAGCATCATGGCGAGTGCGTCAAGGCTGTCCTGATTCCCTAAGGACGGCGCACATCGGACTGGCGGATGTCCGCCAGCGTCCGGCAGCCCATCAGCGCCATGGTGATTTCCAGCTCCTCGCGCAGCGTGCGAATGAGGTGCGCCACGCCCAACGCGCCCGCGACGCTAAGCGCCCAGATATAGGGCCGGCCGATCATCACGGCGTCCGCGCCCAGCGCGATGGCCTTGAAGGCGTCGCTGCCGCGCCGAACGCCGCTGTCAAAGAGGATGGGCGTGGTCCCGTTCAGGCGCGCGGCAATTGCGGGCAGGGCGGCAATCGCGGCAGGCGCGCCGTCCAGCACGCGCCCGCCATGATTGGACACCACCACGCCTGCTGCCCCGGCATCCACCGCGCGGGTAGCATCATCCGGGTGCAGAATACCTTTTACGAACACCGGTAGCCGGGTCACCCCTGTCAGCCACGCGATGTCTGCCCAGCCCGGCGCCGCACGCATCATGGCGTCGAACACGGCGCTCTCGCCGGATTTCAGCGCGGGCGGGGCCGTTTCCGGTGGTAGATTGGCGGCCACCATTCCGGGCGGCAGGGCAAAGCCGGCGCGCTGTGCCCGGTTGCGGATGCCGCCGATCGGCGCATCGACCGTTACCAGTAGCGCGCGGCAGCCGGCGGCTTCGGCCCGGCGCACCAGCGCTTCGGTGTCCGCGCGGGCCGGTTGCATGTAAATCTGAAACCAGACCGGTCCGCCTTGTCCGGCGACAGCCTCTATCGTCTCCGTTGCCATGCAGGAAACGGCAAATGGCGTCTGCATCACGGCGCTGGCCTGGGCGCTGGCAAGCTCCCCCTGCGGATGAAACAGCTTCTGCCAACCGACAGGCGCCAGGATGAAGGGATGGGAAAGGGCCTCGCCTGCCAGCGTCAGGCGCGTATGCCCGCCAGCCACATCGGCCAGAACGCGCGGGATCAGTGTCAGCGCTTCCAGCGCCTGGGTATTGGCGCGCAACGTAATCTCGTCGCCCGCTCCGCCGGCCAGATAGGCCAAGATGCGCGGGTCGAGCATTTTCTCCGCATACCGCTCATAATCACCAGCGCTGACGATATCCGGCGGGATGGCCGGGAGAGGGGCAGCGGCGCGGGTCATGCCTCCGCCCATTGGCGCAGGAGGTTATGATAATGGCCGGTCAGTGCCACCACTTCAGGTGCATCGGAAATCTTGCTCCGAAGGGAAAGAATGGTCATGTCCAGCTGGAACAGCATGCCCCGGCGCGCATCATCGCGCACGCGGCTCTGCGTCCAGAGGAAAGAAGCCAGCCGCGCGCCGCGCGTGACAGGCTCCACGCGGTGCAGGCTGGTGGAGGGGTAAAGGATGGCGTCGCCGGCGGGCAGCTTCACCTCATGAACGCCGTAAGTATCTTCAACGATCAGTTCGCCGCCATCATACTCATCGGGGGAATTGAGAAAAACCGTGGTGGAAGCATCCGTGCGTACACTGATGCCGGTATAAGGGTCGGTATGGAGGGCGCTGTCGACATGATTGCCATAATGCCCGCCGCCTTCATAGCGGTTGAAACGCGGCGTCAGCACGGTGTGCGGCAGGGCGGCAGACTGGAACAGCGGATGGCGCAACAACGCCGCCTTTACGATCTCCCCCATCGGCTTTGCCTCGGGCGCATCAGCGGGCAGTTGCAGGTTTTGCTTCACGCGCGCTGCTTGCGCCCCGGCGGTGGCGGCGCCATCGCGCCAGTCCGCCGCCGAGAGCGCGTTGCGGAGTAAGGCCAGCTCCTGTCCGTTCAGAACATCTGGAATATGCAGGAGCATGGCCGTCTTCCTTGCGTCAGAATCGGACGTTCAGCGACAGGTAAGCCGTGAGCGGCTGACCGGGGGTGAGACGCGCGCCGGAATTATTCAGTGTCGAGATATAATCCTCATCGAAGAGGTTATACACGTTGAGCTGAAGGGCCAGCTGCTCGCTGAACTCATACCGGGCCATCGCGTCCACCACCCAGGCTTCCGGGATCACCGGAACGTTTTGGGTCGAGATGTCGGTGGCCGGGTTCACCACGCGCTTCTGTTCACCGGTATAGCGGGCGCCGCCGCCGAAGGTGAAGGCGGGGGTCAGCTTGTAGGTGCTCCAGACGGTGGCAGAGAGATCCGGCGACCAGCGCGCGGCTGCGCCCTGGGTGTTGTTGCCGGTCGTGCCTTCGGTCACTTCGGTATCCATCGTCGTCAGGCCGGCGGAGATCTGCCAGTTCTGCGTCAGCTTGCCGACAGCGGAAAGCTCGATGCCTTCCACCTTGCGTTCGCCCAACTGCTCATAGGTGTTCGATCCCGGATCGAGCACCGCCAGTTCATCCTTGTTCGTGGTCGAATAATAGGCGGCCGATACGGCGAGATGTTCGCCGAAGAGATCCCATTTTGTGCCAACTTCCAGGCTCTCCGTTTCCTGAGGATCGAAGGCCGGATTGTTGATGCTGGATTCCGAAGACGACAGCGAGAAGTTCGCTCCGCCCGGAGGGGTCAGCGCGTTGCCATAGCTGATATAGACGCTGCCATTTTCGCGCGGTTTGTAGAGCGCGGCCAGCTTCCAGCTGACGAGGCTGCCATCTGCGGTGATTGAGGTTGGCACCAGCGTGCCCACCGGCAGAGCTGGGTGCGAGGTGGCGGTGGAAACCGACACGGCATCATAATCGATGTCGTAATTTTCCGCGCGCAGTCCGGCGGTGAAGAACCATTTCTCGTCCAGCTTCACCGTATCGAACAGGAAGGCAGCCAATGTCGTGGTGCTGCCATCGGTTTCTGCGCCGGTTGCGTAGGGAACGGCCAGGCTGACATTGGCAGAGGGATTGTAGAGCGGCGCGGCCGGAATGGTCAGGCCGGTGGTCGAGAAGGAAAGTGACTTCTGGCTTTCATACAGGGCCTCGAGGCCGGTGGAGAAATCATGCACCAGGCGGCCGGTCGTGAAGCTGCCGGTGAGGATGGTCTGGTTGCCGAGGATTTCGTTCGTCTGGTCCACGCGCTGGCGTGAGCGGGAGACGGTCCAGGTGGCGGGATCAGAGGAAGGGGCAGACAGGGCGTTGATGCCCGTCAGCACACGGTCCATCTGTGTCTTACCATAGCGGGACGTATTGGTCAGCGTCAACCCGCCGCCAAGGTCATGGATCACCTTGGCAGTGATCATGTTGGCTTCCACATCTTCATAGTCGGCGCTGCTGCCATAGAAGTTGGAAGGATCAACTGCTGCGCCTGCGCGCAGGTCCGCGTTCGCGTTATAGAAACCTTCAAGGCCAATGGAGGGAATGCCGCCATCGGGCACATTGTCCTGAACGATGTGCTGGCCGAACAGCTGGAACTCCGTACCCGCGCCGATGCCGAAGGCGATGGAGGGCGCGATGCCGTATCCGGTGCTCGTCACTTCGTCCCGGCCCGGCACCGGCATGTCCTGCACCATCACATTGAGGCGCACGCCGGTCGTCTCGCCGAGCATCTTGTTGGCGTCGCCGGTCAGGCGGACGCCGCCCTCAGTGGTGGCCCCGGCATTGAGGGCCGTGAAATCATCCGCACGCGGCGTTTTGGAAACCTGGTTGATATAGCCCGAAGAGGCGCCCCGGCCGATATCGGAGCCGGCTGGCCCCTTGGCCACTTCAATTTGTTCGAGGTTGAAACTGTCGCGCGTCACGGCGCCCAGGTCGCGGATCCCGTCCTGGAAGATCGAGCTTTGCGAGGAGAAGCCCCGCATGGTGAAGGTATCGCCAGAGGAGGTGTTGCCGTTCTCGCCCAGCTGCATCGTGATGCCCGGCGTGTTGCGCAGCGCTTCCATGAGGCTGACGGCGCCCTGGTCGGCAATGAGCTGGCCAGAGATCACGCTGATCGTCTGGGGCGTGTTGACCAGTTCCTGGGTCAGCTTCGGGGAGGAAACGCGCGGCACGATGTAAAGGGTTTCACCCTCCACAACCACCGTCTCTTCGCGTTTCTCCGGGTCGGTGTTGCGGGCGTCGTCGGCTTCCGCATGGGCGGCGAGCGGGCCGCTCAGGGCGGCAATCAGGGCAAGGCTCGTGGTCAGTCCATGTTTGCGACTGCGTATCATTATCGTCTCCAGAATGTGGGGGCGTCCGGGCGGCGCAGGTGCTTGCGCCAGGCGCGGACGAGGTTGGCTGTCAAAATGCCCGCAAAGCGCGGGGATAGGGCAGGCCATGAACGTGCCAGGGAGGTCCGGTGTCCCATGCGGCTCGTTGGGCCGCAGGCGGAAATGGGCAGAACCTCCCGAGAACGGCCATCGGGCCGGATGGAAAACCTCTCCTGTTTCTTTCCTCTTGGGGGGCGCAAAGAAGGCTGATCCCTGCTTCACGCAGCGGACTCAGTGGCTCCAAATCACCCCGGAACAGCGGGTAGGCCTATTGAGAATGGTTTGCAAGATGAATCTTGCAAATGCTTCACATTCTCGTTTGGGTGTGCTGAGGGCGCAGCAAGGAGGCCCGAAGGCGCTTAACCGGCGCTGTCGGGGTCAAAGTGACAGAAATAACGAGCTCCCCAGGAAGTTACCGGACATCTGGATACCTTCCCACAGGCTCACTCTATAGGTCGCCCGCTTAAAATTGATTGGATCAATAGTTTCGCCTGACGCACTCTCTCCGGATAGATTCACACGCGAGGAGAGAAACAATGGACGGCAACGACCTGCCCCCCCAAGACAAATGCCCCGTCATGCACGGCGCCATCACGGTTGCGGGCAATTCCAACACGGCCTGGTGGCCGGAAACGCTGAACCTCGACATTCTTCACCAGCACGACACGAAGGTCAGCCCGCTTGGTAAGGACTTCAACTATCGCGATGCGGTCAAGACGCTCGATTTTGAAGCCCTCAAGAAAGACATGCACGACCTGATGACCAACAGTCAGGAGTGGTGGCCGGCTGACTATGGCCATTATGGCGGTCTCATGATCCGTCTCGCCTGGCACTCCGCCGGGTCCTACCGTCTGGCCGATGGCCGCGGCGGTGGCGGCTCGGGCAACATCCGTTTTGCGCCGCTCAACTCCTGGCCGGATAACGGCAACCTCGACAAGGCTCGCCGCCTGCTTTGGCCGATCAAGAAGAAATACGGCAACAAGATCTCCTGGGCCGACCTGATCCTGCTGTCGGGCACTATCGCGTATGAAAGCATGGGCCTCAAAACCTATGGCTTCTCCTTTGGCCGCGAAGATATCTGGGCGCCGGAGAAAGACGTTTACTGGGGCGCAGAGAAGGAATGGCTCGCGCCGTCTGACTCGCGCTATGAAAATGTCGACCAGCCCGAGACGATGGAAAACCCGCTTGCTGCCGTGCAGATGGGCCTCATCTACGTCAACCCGGAAGGTGTCAACGGCAAGTCCGATCCGCTGAAGACGGCGGCCCAGGTTCGCGAAACCTTTGCCCGCATGGCGATGAATGACGAAGAAACCGCCGCGCTCACCTGCGGTGGTCACACCGTCGGCAAGGCCCATGGCAATGGCGACGCCAGCAAGCTCAGCCCGCCGCCGGAAGGCACGGACCTCGAAGCCCAGGGCTTCGGCTGGCTGAACCCGCATATGGACGGCAAGGCCACGAACGCCATCACGTCGGGCATCGAAGGCGCCTGGACCACCCATCCCACCAAATGGGACATGGGCTACTTCAAGCTGCTGTTCGGTTATGACTGGGAACTGACGAAGTCGCCGGCCGGTGCCAGCCAGTGGCGCCCCATCAACATCAAGGAAGAAGACATGCCGGTCGATCCGACAGATTCTTCCAAGCGCGTCATGCCGATGATGACCGATGCCGATATGGCGATGAAGGTGGACCCGACCTACAACGCCATCTGTCAGAAGTTCATGGCGGATCCGGCCTATTTCGACGACTGCTTCGCTCGCGCCTGGTTCAAGCTGACCCACCGCGACCTCGGCCCCCGCGTCCGCTACATCGGCCCCGACGCGCCGAAGGAAGATCTGATCTGGCAAGACCCGGTTCCCGCCGGCAACACATCCTACGATGTGGCTGCCGTCAAAGCGAAGATCGAAGCCTCTGGCCTGTCGATCTCCGAAATGGTCTCCACCGCCTGGGACAGCGCCCGCACCTTCCGCGGCTCTGACCTTCGCGGCGGCGCCAACGGTGCCCGCATCCGCCTCGCGCCGCAGAAGGATTGGGAAGGCAACGAGCCCGCCCGCCTGCAGAAGGTGCTTTCGGTGCTCGAGCCGATTGCCCGGGAAACAGGCGCCAGCGTGGCAGACGTGATCGTCCTTGCCGGGAATGTTGGTATCGAGAAGGCCATCAAGGCGGCCGGTCTCACTATCGCCGTTCCTTTCGCGCCGGGCCGGGGCGATGCCACGGCAGAACAAACCGACGCAGCGTCCTTCTCCGTTCTGGAGCCCATCGCTGATGGCTTCCGCAACTGGGTGGCGAAGGAATATGCCGTGAAGCCGGAAGAACTGCTGCTCGACCGGGCTCAGCTCCTCGGCCTCACGGGCCCGGAGATGACGGTTCTCCTCGGCGGCCTGCGTGTCCTCGGCGCCAACCATGGCGGTACGGCGCATGGCGTGTTCACCGATAAGGTTGGCGCGCTGACGAATGACTTCTTCGTCCACCTTACCGACATGGGCTATCGCTGGGTGCCGAAAGGCAAGAATGCGTATGACATCGTGGACCGGAAGACCGGCGCCGTGAAGTTCACCGCAACCCGCGCAGACCTGGTGTTCGGTTCGAACTCCATCCTGCGCGCCTATGCCGAAGTCTATGCCCAGGACGACGCGAAAGAGAAGTTCGTGAAGGACTTCGTGGCAGCCTGGACCAAGGTGATGAATGCAGACCGGTTCGATCTGCACTGATCGGCCAGCGAACTGAAAAACAGGAAGGGCGGTTCGTGAGAGCCGCCCTTTTTATTTGCCCGAACGGGGGACGATTATCCCGCCTGCCCATCCAGCGCCAGCTGCACCCAGGCGCGCGTTTCCGCTTCCGGGCTCTCAAGCCCCTGCGCCACGTCTACGCGGTAGTGCGGCGCCACGCGGGCCAGCACCATGGCGTAAAACTTCTGTGCGCGGGCAATGTCGTCCTGCGTATCGCCATCCCACGCCTCGGTGGCTTGCCGCTCCGTCGCCAGCGTGTCCAGCCGCGCCAGCATCTCGCGCACCTCCAGAAGGCGGCAATTGTCCGCCATTTTCTGCAGGCGCTCGGCGTCCGGCATGTCATAAGGGGAAAGCCCCTCATGGGCTGCGGCGGAAAGATAAGGCAGCAGGGAAATCTTGTTCACAGCCGGCCCCTGCCATTCCTCCAGCAGGGCCCCCCAGATTTCCTGTGCCTGATCCGTCCAGAGACGTTCCTCTTCGAGGCTGGCAAAGCCTGAATTGAACGGGTCGTCGGGTTTGTAGCCATTCTGGAACAATTCGTCCCAGCGCCGGATGCGCTCGATCAGCTCGGCGCTGAAGCCAAGGCTTTCCGGATCAATATTGGTATAGGTCTCGTCATCCCATAGCGGCCAGCACTGGTATTCTGGCGCCAGACGCAGGCAGCTCGGCGGTTTGGTGGGGTCATAGTCTGGCCCTTCATCCTCTTCCGGATCAAGAAAGTCCGGATAGTTTTTGCCCTTCCTGCTGGAGGGGCCGCTGCTGGTATTTGTCAGCAGAAAGACGAATGCTGCCGTCAGCGCGCCCATCGCGGCAAGATCAGCCAGCAGGCCGGCAATCCCCGTGCCCAGCCAGATTCGCCATAGGTTCTGCTGCTCCATCATCAGTACCAGGGCAAATACGCCCACATAGATCAACAGCGCGTTGCGCGTCGCTACCCGGCCGCGCCGCTCCGCCTCATCGGTGACGGGACGGTGGCGCGCGGCCCAGAGGAGGTATCCGGCCTGTGCCGCGATGTTCAGGGGGAAGATCACCAGCGCCGCCCGGCTCTGCGCCATCAGCGACAATCCCGATGCCAAGGTCAGCCAGCCGCCAATCGTCAGCAGGCGGGTTGCCGTCTCCTCAACGCGGTCGCGTTTCAGGGTGATGGCGGCAATCGCCTGGTCCAGCAGCCGGTCCATCGCCATGCGCCGGATGAGCACCACCCCGCCAAGCGTGTAGAAAAGACCGATGGCAAAGACAATCCAGGGCAGGGCGGTCAGCATGGCGGTCTGTCAGCTCCGGAAGGGCAGAAGGGGGCTGCTCCACCGTTAGTCAGGATCGCTTGCGCCGCCAGCCCCTGAAACGGGGGAGTTCAGAACGGCGAAATTGCCAGCCGGATGATCTCCGTCAGCCGCTTCTTCAACTTTTCGCGCACCTCTGGATCATCCGTCATGTCGCCGGAAATATGCTGGCTGATCGACGTGCCAAGCAATACTGCGCCAAACAGCTGTGAGCGCTCCTTGGCATGCTCCCCGCCGATCACCTCGGCAAAGGGCCCATGAAACCGTTCGTGGATTGAGGCGCGCACAATCGGGCCGGCAATCGGGGAGTTGCCCGAATGCAGCATGACGAGGATATCCTCCAGAGGCTTGCCGTCATCTTCCGGGTCGAACATCAGCTCGCCCACTCGCTCTGGCAGGCCTTCCAACTCGCTGCCGATCACGTCCACGCCGCGCTCGCCCGAATTCATCACGGCGGCGAAAAGCTCTTCCTTCGATCCGAAATAGCGCGACACCAGCGCCGCATCCGCCCCCGCCAGAGAGGCGATCTCACGGATGCCGACATTCTCGTAGCTGTCGCGTGCAAACAGGGTTCGCGCCGCGCAGAGGATGGCGTTTTTGGTGCTGGCGGCGTCCCGGCGCCGGATTGGCTGACTACATTTCATACGTTTTCCTACCCCACAAAAATTAATTTGTCATCACCTGTTGACTTACGCTTCCCGCGACGTCATATGCGGTCAACAGCTGATGACTTACAGGCGTTTCTCCACCGTTTCGCCTTGTTTATGAAGGAAAAATGAATGCGTTCGCGCCATTTTGCAACCGTTTCCGTTCTGGTAACGGCACTTGTCGTGGGGGCATGCAGCGCGCCCCAGGCACAAGAACAGGGCGGTCCTCCCCCGCCGCAGGTTGATGTTGCCGTCCCCCTTTCTTCCCAGGTTGCTGACTGGAACGGTTATACCGGCCGTTTCGAGTCCGTTGAACGCGTAGATGTACGTGCCCGCGTCAGCGGCTATGTGAAATCGGTGGCGTTTGAAGATGGTGCCCGCGTCAAGGCAGGGGACCTGCTGTTCACCCTCGATGACCGTCCGTTCCGCGCGACGCTCGCCCAGGCCGAAGCGCAGCTCGCTCAAGCCAAGGCGCAGCTCGGCCAGGCCCAGTCGGATCTGGAACGCTCCGAAAAGCTGGCTGAATCCGGCGCCGTGTCGGTCGAGGAACTCGAACGCAACCGCACCAGCCTGGCCAGCGCGCAGGCCAGCGTTGCCGCCGCGGAAGCCGGGGTAGAGGCCGCCCGCCTCGATCTCAGCTTCACGCGCGTCACAGCCCCCATCGATGGCCGCGTCTCGGCCCGCAATGTTGACCCCGGCAACCTCGTCGCTGGTGGCAACTCGGCCGGCGACATTCTCACCACCATCGTGCGCGACGAAGAACTCTACTTCACTTTCAACGTCTCCGAGGCCGACTATCTCCGCTACATGCGCGCCGAACAGTCCGAAGGCGCCGTGAAGGCAGAGGCCCGCCTGCAGGATGAGGCCACCTTCACGCGCCCGGGCGAAGTCATCTTTGCGGACAACCGCATGGGCGACACCACCGGCTCGATCCGTGTGCGCGCGCTGGTCGAGAATGAAGACGGGCTCATCCGCCCCGGCATGACCGGCGAAGTGCGTATCAACGGCTCGGCCCCTTACGCCGCGCTGATGGTGCCGCAAGCGGCCGTCCAGACCGATGGCACACGCCGAACACTGTTCCTGGTCAATGAGCGCAACGAGGTTGAGGCTGTTCCGGTCCAGCTGGGTCCGCTCAGCGGCAACATGCAGGTCATCACTGGGGGTATCCAGGCGAATGATCGCGTGATCGTCAACGGCCTGCTGCGTGCCCGTCCGGGCGCGACAGTCAACCCCGTTTCGGTTCAGCTTGACTATGAGACCGCGCCCGAAGGCCCGGTCACCGTCCAGAGCCGTCCGGCCATGACGGCCCGCCGCATCGCAAACTGACACGCGGCGGCCTGCTGGCCGTCAGCCTATTCCATTCTCTTCCTCCCAGAGAGACGAACCCATGCGCCTGTCCCATTTTTTCATCAAGCGGCCCATTTTTGCGGCCGTTATCTCGATTGTGATCACCCTGCTCGGCGCATTCGCGTTCCCGCGTCTTCCGCTTGCTCAGTATCCTGAAATTGCCCCGCCCACCGTGGTTGTCAGCGCGTCCTATCCCGGCGCATCGGCCGAAGACGTGGCTAACCAGGTTGCCGCGCCGCTGGAGCAGGAAATCAACGGCGTGGAGGGCATGATTTATATGACCTCCTCGTCCACAGCCGACGGTATGGTCATGCTGACCATTACCTTCGAGCCGGGAACCGATCTCGATACCGCTCAGGTTCAGGTCCAGAACCGCGTCTCCCGCGCGGAGCCGCGCTTGCCCGAACAGGTGCGTCAGACAGGCGTTTCCGTCAACCAGCAGGCATCCGGTTTCCTTCTGCTCGTTGCGCTCGTCTCGCCGGGCGGCCAGCTCGATCAGGATTACGTGGCCAATTATGCCGCCTCCACCATCAAGGACCGCTTGCTGCGGATCAACGGGGTTGGCGGCATCGAAGTGTTCGGCGGCGGTAACTATTCCATGCGCGTCTGGATCAATCCGGAACGCGCCGCCGCGCTGAACCTCACCTCCAGCGACATTGTCGCCGCCCTCCGTGCCCAGAACATCCAGGCTGCTGGCGGTACGCTCGGCCAGGCGCCCTTTGCCGAAACGGGCGCGCCCGAGTTCCAGATCCCGGTTCAGATACGCGGCCGCCTGATCGAGCCGGATGAGTTCGGGGATGTTGTCATTCGGCGGGATGCGGATGGTTCTGTCGTGCGCCTGCGCGATGTGGCCCGTGTCGATATCGGCGCTGAAACCTATCTGATGCGTTCTTATTTCGACGGGAAACCCGGCCTTGGCCTGGCTGTCAGCCAGCTTCCCGGTTCCAACGCGCTGGATACCGCAGAGCATGTGCTGGCGGAAATGGAACTGGCGAGCCAGGAATTCCCCGAAGGCCTGGAATACATGATCCCCTATAACCCGACAGAGTTCGTTGAGGCCTCTGTGTCGGCGGTGGAACATGCGCTGATCGAAGCGGTGTTCCTGGTGATGATCGTCATCCTCGTCTTCCTGCAAACCTGGCGTGCGGCGCTGATCCCGATCCTCGCGATCCCGGTCTCCATCATCGGCGTGTTCGCCGTGCAGCTGGCGCTCGGCTATTCGATCAACTCGCTGTCCCTGTTCGCGCTGGTGCTTGCCGTGGGTATCGTAGTGGATGACGCCATCGTCGTGGTGGAGAATGTCGAGCGCTCGATCCGCGAAGGCAAAAGCCCCATGCAGGCGGCCATTTCCTCGATGAACGAGGTGGGCGGCGCGCTGATTGCCATGAACCTCGTGCTAGTTTCGGTGTTCGTGCCCACCCTGTTCATGGGCGGCATTCCGGGCATCTTCTACGAGCAATTCGCAGTCGCCATCGCTTCGGCGGCGGTCATCTCGCTGCTGGTGTCGCTCACCCTGTCGCCGGCCCTCTGCGCGCTGCTTCTGAAGCCGCACGAAGAACACGGCCACAAGAAGGGCAACCCCATCCTCGCCCCTCTGCGCTTTGCCGGCAACGCTTTTAACAACGGTTTTGACTGGCTGTCGAACGCATATGGGTCGTTCGTCGCCAAACTCGTCCGTATGCTGGTGATCGTGATGATCGTGTATGCCGCACTTCTGGCAACTACCGGCTGGCGTCTCACGGCAACGCCCACGGGCTTCATTCCGGAGCAGGATCAGGGCTTCCTGATCGGCGTTGTCCAGCTGCCCGCCGGCGCGTCGCTGGAGCGCACCGACACCGTGATGCGGCGTGTCGTTGAAGAACTGCGCGCAACCGAAGGCGTCCAGGGCGTTGCCGCCATGGTCGGCATGGACGGCTCCAGCTTCTCGGCGGCGTCCAATGCAGGCACGATGTTCATCCGCCTGGCAGACTTTGAAGAGCGCAAAGGCCGCGACGATCTCTCCGCCGTTGCCATCTCCCAGCGCCTCACCGGCCATTTCATGGCGGCGCTTCCCGAAGGCAACGCCTTCATCATTGCCCCGCCAGCTGTGCAGGGCATGGGGCAGGGCGGCGGCTTCAAGATGATGATCCAGGACCGCGCCGGTGTCGGCACCGCAGCGCTCCAGCAGGCAACCTATGCCATGATGGGCGCCGCTGCGCAGGATCCGCGGGTTACCAGCGTCTACACAACCTTCGACACCAACTCCCCCACCGTTCGGGTGGAGGTGGACCGCGACCGCGCCCAACTCCTGGGCGTGGAACCGGGGGACGTCTATTCAACCCTCGGCACCAATCTCGGCTCCACCTATGTGAACGACTTCAACTTCGTCGGGCGCACATTCCGCGTCACCGCGCAGGCAGATGCCCCGTTCCGCGAAACGGCCGCCAGCATCGGCCAGTTCCAGGTGCGCTCGTCCACCGGTGAAATGGTGCCGATCTCTGCTGTGGCTCAGATCATCGATGGCTCCGGCCCGGTCCGCATGGTGCGCCACAACATCTTCCCGGCCATCGAACTCAACGGCCAGACTCCGGCTGGCGTCTCCACCGGTGAATCCCTGAAAGCGATGGAAGAGATCGCCGCTCACGTTCTTCCCGAAGGCGTCAGCTATGAGTGGACCGAGATGGCCTATCAGGAGAAGGCGGTCGGCAATTCCAGCACGATGATCTTCGTGATGGCCGTTATCTTCGTCTTCCTCGTCCTGGCCGCCCAGTATGAAGCCTTCACGCTTCCCTTCGCGGTTATCTTCATCGTCCCGATGTGTATCCTTGCCGCCACCATCGGCATCAACATCGCCGGCATGGCCAACGACATTCTCGCCCAGGTCGGTCTCATCGTCCTTGTCGCGCTTGCGGCCAAGAACGCGATCCTTCTGGTCGAGTTTGCCAAGCAGCAGGAAGAAAACCACGGCCTCACACCGCGGGAAGCCGCCGTCTCCGGTGCCCGGATGCGTCTGCGCCCCATCCTGATGACGTCCTTCGCCTTCATCTTCGGCGTTATGCCCCTGGCGTTCGCCACCGGGGCAGGGGCCGAGATGCGCCAGTCGATCGGTATCACCGTGTTCTCCGGCATGATCGGGGTGACAGTGTTCGGTCTGATCTTCACCCCGGCCTTCTATGTCATTGGACGGATGATCTCGAAAATTCTCCCCGGCTCAAACCGCAGCCATGACGATCACACACCCACGCCGGTCGAAGGAGGCCAGGCATGACACATTTCAAACTCACCACCCTGACCAGTGTTGCCGCGCTCGCCCTGGCGGCCTGCGCTACGGCCCCGGCCGCCCCTGACAGCACTGTCACCCCCCGCGTCGAAGGCGCGTTGATCTCGGCGGAGAATGCCGGGGTCACCGATGCGGCTGTGCCGAAAGACTGGTGGCGCCTCTACAACAGCCCGGAACTGGACAGCCTCGTCCAGACGGCGCTTGCCAACAACCGCACCCTGGCCGGCGCGGCGGCAAATCTGGAGCAGGTGCGCGCAGGTCTCACCGAGGCGCGCTCCGCCCTCCTTCCGTCCACCACCGCCACCGCCAGTGGTCAGTATGCGCGCGATCCGAGTTTTGCCCCGGGCGATGTGGAGACCGATGTTTATTCCCTCGGCTTCCAGACCAATTATGAGGTCGACATCTTCGGCCGGGTAAGCGCCAGCATTGATGCGGCCCGCCAGGATGCCGCCGCTGCGGAGGCGGCCTATCAAGCGGCCTCGCTGATGGTGGCCGGTGAAACCGCCCGCGCATGGATCGATTATTGCGCCGGCAATATCCAGCTTGAAACAGCCGAGTCGAACTATGGCCTGCAGGAAGAGACCCTGGGTCTCACGCGCACGCTGTTCGATGCCGGCCGCGGCATCCGCCTGGATGTCGTGCAGGCCGAGGCCGCGCTGCGCCGCGCCGAAGCCGATATTCCGTCCGTGCGCGCTGCACGTGACGCCGCCTTGTTCCGCCTGGCCCGCCTGACTGGCCAGACCCCGCGCGAGATGAGTCAAGCGGTCCCCGCGTGCGAGAGCATGCCGCAGCTCGTCTCGCTCCTCCCCACCGGGGAAAGCGCAGCCCTCCTTGCGCGCCGTCCGGATGTGCGCCAGGCGGAACTTCAGCTTGCCGGCGCGGCGGCCCGTGTGGGCATCGCCACGGCAAATCTCTATCCCTCGGTCAGCATCGGCGGCTCGGTCAGCACCGCGTCGCTGGGCGGGACAGGTGACCTCTTCAAGGAAGACGGCCTCAGCTTCGGCATCGGCCCGCTGATCAGCTGGAACTTCCCGAACGTGGCCGCTTCCCGCGCGCGCCTGAAATCGGCAGAGGCCGGCGTGGACATCGCCCTCGCCAATTTCGACGAAACCTTCCTCACGGCGCTGGAAGAGGCCGAAGTCGCCCTCACCAACTATGCTGCCGAGAAAGAGCGCTATACCGCCCTGGAAGCTTCTGCCGCAGCGTCCGAAGAAGCCGCCCAGCTTGCCCGCACCCGTTACCGCGCCGGCTCGGCCAACTTCCTCAGCGTCCTCGATGCAGAGCGCACCTTCATCGAAACCCGCACTTCGCTGGTCCAATCGGAAGCGGCAAAGGCTAGCGCGGAGATCAACGTCTTTATGGCCATGGGTGGCGGCTGGGCTGACTAGCTCTGGCTCCACCAGTGGCCCAGCACGGCGCGGGATGGCACCAGCTGTCCCGCGCCGTGTCCGTTTGTGTCCGGATTTGTCCGGTTCCTGTTGGAGTTTTTTTGGAGGTTTCCGGAAAAAACTCCAACGCCGCAGACCTCACCTTCCACGCCCTCTGGGAGAGGGGGGGGACCCTCGGCATTTCCCAGGTAAAAATCTGGGACCTTCTCTCCGACCTTCCCCAAAACCGGCCGCGCCCCCGCGCGTTCCGGCCCTTGCTGCTGCGCGCTACTCTGCCCGCTTGCGATCGGGGAGCGGTTCGTCCGGCGAAATCAGGATGCGCGCGGCGGCGCCGTCTGGATCATCAAACTGGCCCGAGCGGACCGCCCAGAGAAAGCCGACAAGGCCCATCGCGCCCATCATCAGGGCAATCGGAATGAGGAACACTAGGCCGCTCATGCCTGTTTCTCCGTGTTCAGAGTAAGCCGCAATGCGTTGAGGCACACGATAATGGAAGAGCCCGACATGGCAATCGCCGCCACCAGCGGGGTCGCATGCCCCATGATGGCAATCGGCACCGCCACGACATTGTAAATGGCCGCAAAACCGAAATTCTGCAGCATTACCGCTTTGGCTGCCCGCGCGGTTTTCACCAGGCCGGGCAGGGGCGAAAGGCCGCCGGAATAGACCGTATCAGAGGCTGACTGGCTCACATCCAGCGCGCCGCCCGGCGCAGCCGAAGCATGGGCCAGCGCCAGCGCGCCGGCATCATTCAGGCCATCGCCGATCATCAGCACCTTGCGGCCTTCCGCCTGCAGGGCTTCCAGCCGGGCCACTTTGTCCTGCGGACTGGCACTTGCCGTCCACTGATCAATGCCCAGAGAGCGGGAAACTTCCGCCACCGCTTCGGCCCGGTCGCCGGATACGATTTCCATCGTCATCCCCATCGCCCGCAGCTTTGCCAGCGTGCCGGCCGCATTCGCCTGAATGTCGTCCTCAAAGCGCAGCTCCACCGGCATTTCCTGCCCGCGCGCAAAGAACAGCGTGGCGCCGGTATGGCCGGTGGCCTTGGCGCCAGTCCATTCGGCAGAGCCGAGCCGGCAGGTCACCCCGTGCACCTCGCCTTCAAGGCCAAGGCCGGGATATTCCTTCACATTCTTCGCCAGCGGTCCGGCCCCGGCAGCGGCGGTGAGCGCCCGCGACAGCGGATGCCGGCTCGCCCGCGCCAGCTGCGCAGCTTCCGCCAGAAGGCTTGCCGGAATGCCGGTCGAAACAAGCCGCGGCGTGCCAAGGGTCAGCGTGCCGGTTTTGTCGAAGATGATGTGATCGCAGGCGGCAATCCGTTCCAGCGCGTCGCCGGATTTAAGGTATGCCCCGCCCTTGAACAGGCGCCCTGCGGCAACGACCTGCACCACCGGCGCGGCCAGCGCCAGCGCGCAGGGGCAGGTGATGATCAGCGTAGAGACGGCAATGAGGATCGCCTCGCGCAGGCCAATGCCCCCGATCAGCCACCAGCCAAGGAAGGTCAAGAGCGCGGTGGAATGAACCACCGGCACGTAAAGGGAGACGGCCTTGTCCGCTATCTGCCGGTAGGTGGAGCGTTTCTGCTCACCCGCCGTCAGCATCTGGCTGATCTCGGAGAGCAGCGAGTCGGCTGCTGCCGCTGTTGCCCGCCCGGTCAGCGGTTGAGAGAGGTTGATCGAGCCGGCCATCAGCTTCATGCCCGCCCCGGTCCAGCGCGGCAGGCTCTCGCCGGTGACGAGGCTTTCGTCCACCTCGGATTCGCCGCCCTCGATCACCATATCCACCACGGCCCGCTCGCCTGGCGCCAGGAGGATGCGGTCACCCGGCTTCACCTCTTCGGAGCGCACCGATTGGGGCGTTCCGTCTGCGGAAATCCGCGTCACCGTCCGGCTCGCCAGCGCGGCCAGATCCCGCGCGGCTGACCAAGCCCGGCGGCGCACGCGCGCGTCCAGGAACCGCCCGATCAGCAGGAAGAACAGCAGCATGCAAGCGGCATCGAAATACGCATGTTCGCCGCCCCGGATCGTCTCAGCCACGCTGACGGAGAAGGCCAGGATCAGCGCCAGAGAAATCGGCACATCCATATTGGTGCGCTTCTTTTTCAGCACATTCCAGGCGGATTTGAAGAAAGGGCGGCCCGAATAGATCAGGGTCGGCAGCGCAATCACGCCGGAGAGCGCATGCAGGCCCTGGCGGGTGGCCTCGCCCATCTCGCCATGCCCGCCCCAGACCGAGACCGACAGAAGCATGATGTTGGCCGTGGCAAATCCGGCCACGCCCATGGCGAGCAGAAGCGACTGCTCCTCCTTCTTGTGGGCATCGTCATTCGTGCTCGTATCAAGCGGGGCTACGCCATACCCCAGGTTGCTCACCGCTTCGCTTATCCGCCGGGGTTCAAGATTGCCGGACCAGGCTATGTCCAGCTTCCCATTGGAAAGGTTCAGCCTTGCGCTCTCAACCCCCGGCAATGCGGTCACAGCCGCCTCGATGCGCGAGAGGCAGCCGCCACATTTTGCACCGCGCACGGTCAGCGACAGGCGGCTCTGCCTGCCGACCTTGCGGACGAAAGCGGTGGGGTCAGACGTGTCCGAACCGCTCGGCGGGGCCAGTCCGCTGGGGCATCCGTTGGCGTCGAGGGGAAAGTCAGTCATGGCACGATGATTTCACGGCTAGCGCGGAATTCGAATCCATCCGTTTCCGGATCGACATCGGCGGCAATATTGATGCTCCAGGCGCCGGCATGCAGATCGCCGAGTTCCGCCACATACTCACCGCCCCCGGCGGGGGTCAGGGTGATCATCCGGTCGAATGCCCGGTCGCTGGGATGGCGCAGCTGTGCCTGCGTGCCGAAGACGGGCAGGGCGTTGCCATCGCGCGTCAGCAGGCGGGTGGTGAGCAGGAAGCCCGAATTGGTGCCGCTGATGCCGATTTCGGCGTTCCAGCCAGCCGCCTCCTGATGTGCCCGCCGGGCCAGTTCCTGATTGTAGTCCAGGCCGGTGAGATAGGACTTTTCAACATCCTCGCCGGGAAAGCTTGTGATCGCAGCCCAGAGGAAGATGCCGTTCACGACAAACATGAAGCCGAAAAATCCGAGGAACCAGAGCAGGGCATGCCAGCCCTTCATCTTGCCTTTGCCGGAATTCTCGAGAGACAGGGAAGCAGCCATTATTGGTCTCCTGTTGTGAACGGCGCGTCCGCTTCGGCGATTTCGCCGGTGGCAACGTCCTTGATCTGTACCGTGAGGGTTGTGCGGCGTGGCAAGCTTTCCGGGGAAGCTGTCACCAGAAGGCGGTAGCGGGCCACACCATGAGCATCCGTGGTGACCTGCAGGCTGCCGCCATCGGGCGCCGAGCCGAGGCCGATGATCTCGAAATCTGCTTCGGGCAGGCCCTCTACAGAGATATCAACGGCGCGCACATCTGTAGACTTGTTGACGAGTTTCAGCGTGTATCCGTTGCGGATGCGGCCATCCGACAGGCGGATGAAGGGCGGGGAGCGATCTTTCAGCACGTTGAATTCATAGGTGGATTTCGAGGTGTAGCCCCACACCATCAGCAGGCTGATGGCAGCGATCAGGATGGCATAGAGCACTGTGCGCGTGCGCAGCAGCTTGTAGCGCGGTTTTTCCCCGCAGGCGCGGGCGGCCACAGCGACATCGGTGTCATAGGCAATCAGTCCCGTGGGGCGATCAACCTTCTTCATAATGTCGTCGCAGGCATCAATGCAGAGGGCGCAATGGATGCATTCGAGTTGCGCGCCGTCGCGAATGTCGATGCCCATCGGGCAGACCTGGATACACTGTTTGCAGTCGATACAGTCGCCCCGGCCTTCCCAGCTTTGGTCTTTTCGGTGGGGGCCGCGTGGTTCGCCGCGATCATAGCGGTAGGTGACGTTGAGGGCGTGTTCATCGGTCAGGGCACCCTGAATGCGCGGCCAGGGGCAGAGATAGGTGCAGACCTGCTCGCGCATCGTGCCGGCGAGGGCGTAGGTGGTGAAAGTGAGGATGCCGGCAAAGAAGTAGGCCGTAAGCGGCGCTTCGCCGGTGAAGAAGGTGCGGGCAATTGTGGGCGCGTCATGCCAGTAGAGGATGAAGGCGCCGCCCGTGAGAAAGGCGATCAGCAGCCAGACGATATGTTTGCCGATCTTGCGCCAGGCCTTGTTGAAGCTCATTGGCTGGTGATCGAGCCGCATACGGGCGGCGCGGTCGCCTTCGAAAGCGCGCTCTACCCATATGTAAAGGTCAGTCCATACCGTTTGCGGGCAGGTATAGCCACACCATACGCGGCCGAAAAGGGAGGTGACCAGGAACAGGGCCAGCGCCGCCAGGATCAGTAGGCCGCCGAGATAATAGATTTCCTGCGGCCAGATTTGGAGGAAGAAAAAATAGAATTTTTCTCCTGCAAAATCAGCCAGAACGGCCTGATCCGGGATGCCCTCGCCGCGCGGCCAGCGGATCCATGGGATCAGGTAATAGATGCCCAGCGTGACCGCCATCACAAGCCATTTGAACGACCGGAACTTGCCGTGCGCGAGCTTGGGATAGATCTGGTTGCGCTTTTCATAAAGTGAGGGAGGATGCTCCGGCTTTTGCCCCGGAGCATCCCTTCCGCCCGCCTTGATGAGCGTGACTTTAGTCACTTCTCACCCCCGCCGAGCGAGTGAACATAGACTGCCAGCGCCTTGATGGTCGGATCATCGAGGCGGCCCTGCCAGGCGGGCATGTGCGCGTTCCGGGCACTGTAGATCGTCTGCTGAATGTCGCGCGGCTCGCCGCCAAACAGCCATTCATGATCGGTCAGGTCAGGCGCGCCCAGCTGGCGATTGCCCTTGCCATCGGCGCCGTGGCAGGTGACGCATTGCGTGGCGAAAACCGGCGCGGCGCGGTCAACGGCGGCCCTGTTGGCTTCGCGACCTGACAAGTTCAGCACATACTGCACCAGGTCGTCGATCTCTCTGGGGGTCAGCATCCCGTCCCGCCCGAAAGCCGGCATGGTGTTGCGGCGCGTATCGGGATCTTCGGTATGGCGGATGCCGTGGCGGAGCGTTGTTTCGATCCCCTCCAGCGTGCCATCCCAGAGCCAGATATCATCAGCGAGCATCGGATAGCCCTTGGCGCCGCGGCCGCCGGCGCCGTGGCAGGTGGCACAGTTGTCCCCGAAGGCGCTCTCCCCCATGGCGAGGGCAAACTGTTGCAGCGACATGTCGTTTTCGATCTCGCTCAGCGATGCGGTGACGAGACGGCTGGCAGCGGCGGCACGCTCCGTATGCAGCTCTTCCACTTTCCGGGCGACTTCGGCACGGTCCGAGTGACCAGCGATACCCGGCGTGTTGTTCATGCCCAAGCCCGGAAGCGCGGGAATGGCGGGCATGACGATCATGTAGCCGATGGCCCACACGATCGTGCCATAAAAGACGTACAGCCACCAGCGCGGGAGAGGATTGTTGAGTTCCTTGATCCCGTCCCAGCTGTGCCCCGTCGTCTCAACGCCGGAGACTTCATCAATATCCCGTTTATGGTCAGTCATCTGACGGGTCCTTGTCGATCAGAGGTTGATGTGCGGCCGCGCGGAATTTTTCGCCATTGCTTGGCCAGAGGGCATAAACGACGGCCACGAGGAACATCAGCACGAAGAAGCCGAGACCCCAGGTCTGCGCGAAGCTTGAAAGTGTTTCATACATCTTGCCTGCTCCTAGCGCCGGTTGCTGAGGTCGTTGGCCTCATAGGTGGAGAAGTCGACCAGGGTGCCTGTCATCTGCAGATATGCGATGAGGGCATCCATTTCGGTGACGGCCTGCGGGTTATGATCGAAGTCGGAGATCTTCACCGTGCCTTCGCGTCCTGATGCTTCGGTATAACGGGCAACCAGGGCATCTTCGGCGTCGAAGTCTGCGTTGGGCGAAGCCTGGGCGACGAGATCGGCCTTGGCATTGGCGATCATGTCGTCCGTATAGGGTACACCCGCCAGACGCAGGGCTTTCAGGTGATCTTCGATGTCGTCATATTTCAGCCTTTTCTTTGCAAGGAAAGCGTAGGGCGGCATGATCGAGTCCGGAACGACCGATTTGGGATCTTTCAGGTGGTCGAGGTGCCACTCGTCCGAATATTTGCCGCCAACGCGGGCAAGGTCGGGTCCGGTTCGCTTGGAACCCCACTGGAAGGGGTGGTCGTACATGCTTTCGGCCGCCAGCGAGTAGTGGCCGTAGCGCTCTACTTCATCCCTCAGAGGACGCACCATCTGCGAGTGGCAGGTATAGCAGCCCTCGCGGATGTAGATGTTGCGGCCTTTCAGCTCCAGCGGCGTGTAGGGACGCATCCCCTGTACCTTCTCGATGGTGTTCTCGAGATAGAACAGGGGCGCGATCTCCACGAGGCCGCCGATAGCGACAACCACAAGGATGCCGACGGTGAGAAGCAGCGAGTGGCGCTCAAGCTTTTGGTGTTTGTCCATGATAGCCATGTTCAGTGCTCCTTATTCGGCAGGCTGAAGCGCGGGGGTTGCAGTCTTGGGCGCATCGGGTGCGGCGGCCTCGCCGGCGGCGCCATGACCCAGGGCAGTGCGCACCAGGTTGTAGGCCATCAGCAGGGCGCCGGTCAGGTAGAGCAGGCCGCCCGCCACGCGGATCATGTACATGATGTGTTTGGCTTTGACCGTTTCGATGAAGGCATACTCAAGGAAGCCGAACTCGTTATAGGCGCGCCACATGAGGCCCTCAGTGATGCCGGCCACATACATCGCCACGATGTAGAAGAGGATGCCGAGCGTCGCGAGCCAGAAGTGCCATTCCACGAGGGCTTTGGAGTAGAGCGCCTTGCGTTTCCACAGCCAGGGCGTGACGCAGTAGAGCGCGCCGAAGCTGATGAAGCCGACCCAACCCATCGAGCCGGAGTGGACGTGGGCAATGCCCCATTCGGTGTAGTGGGAAAGGGCGTTGACGGCGCGCACGCTCATCAGCGGGCCTTCAAAGGTCGACATGCCATAGAAGGCGAGCGCCACGATCATCATACGGACGATGGGATCTGTGCGCAGCTTGTCCCAGGCGCCCGATAGGGTCATCACGCCGTTGATCATGCCGCCCCAGCTGGGCATCCACAGCATCACCGAGAACACCATGCCGAGGGTTTGCGCCCATTGCGGCAGGGCGGTGTAGTGCAGGTGGTGCGGGCCGGCCCAGATATAGATGAAGATCAGCGACCAGAAGTGAACGATCGACAGGCGGTAGGAATAGACCGGGCGGTTCACCTGCTTGGGGATGAAGTAATACATGATTGCGAGGAAGCCGGTGGTCAGGAAGAAGCCCACGGCATTGTGGCCATACCACCACTGCGTCAGCGCGTCCTGAACGCCGGCGAACAGCTGATAGCTCTTGGAACCCGTCAGGCTGACGGGGATCGCCAGATTGTTGACGATGTGCAGCATCGCGATGGTGACGATGAAAGACAGGTAGAACCAGTTGGCCACATAGATGTGCGGCTCTTTCCGCTTCCACAGGGTGCCCAGGAAGACGAGCAGATAGGCGACCCAGACGATGGTGAGCCAAAGGTCGGCATACCATTCGGGTTCGGCATACTCCTTCGACTGAGTAACGCCGAGCAGGTAGCCCGTGCCGGCAACCACGATGAAGAGGTTGTAGCCCCAGAAGACGAACCAGGGCCACATGCCGCCGGCAAGGCGTGTGCGGCAGGTGCGCTGGACGACATAGAAGCTCGTCGCAATCAGCACGTTGCCGCCGAAGGCAAAGATCACGGCGGACGTGTGCAGAGGGCGGAGGCGGCCGAAATTCGTCCATCCCAAATCCGGGAAGTAGAAGATGTTCGGGAAGGTCAGCTGCAGAGCGATGATAACGCCGACCAGGAAGCCGGCGATGCCCCAGAACATGGAAGCGGCCACACCGAACTTGACGATGGTGTCTTCATAGATCGCCGGGTCAAACGGGTTGCGACCGTTCAGGCTGCCCGCCCAGAGCCCGGTTATCAGCAGGCCCAGGACGGTAAGGAAGAAGAAGGTCCAGGCATGGGCGGCCATCATCGGATCGGCAGCATTGCCGGCGATGATCAGGACACCGAGTGCAACAAGACCGGTCAGGGTACTGACTGTGCCTATGCTGAGCCCCGGCCCTGCGCCTCTGGATATGTCAGCGCGTGTATTCATTGGGATAGCCCCCTCCAGTGCTGAATCGCAGTGATCGATACTGGTGCGTAACTGCCGGAGGGGCGGGCCAAACTGTATAAGGGGAAGTACGGATGGGCCTGCCTGTCGCACCGGAGGTAATCGGATAGGACAGCAAAGGAGAGAGCTCATGTGGAAGACGGCAGCTCTGGGCACCGCCCTGACCGCGACTGGCGCGGTCAAATTCACCAATCATCTCGGCGAGATGGGGCGTCAGGCGACGCTGCAGGACTATCTGGCCATGCGCTGCGGAGGCGGGGCGCCGCTGCCTGCGCCCGGCGCAGAAACCAATGAAATCATGGCTTTGGCGGCGATGCACTGCTGGGGCTGCTATGCCATGGCGGCGGGCGTCGCGATGCTGGCCTATGCCCTCTGGCAGGCCGCTCAGCCGCGGCTGAAGGCGCTGCGCCGCCGCGGATAAAAGACGCCGCCTTGCGCCGCACAGCGGCAGAGGGCAGTGAAGGGGGGCATTGCCGGATGGATCTTGACGGATGAGCGACACGCCGAAAACGACGCAGACGCCTGTGAACCTGCTGGACGGGGAGACCCTCCAGCTGCACCTCGCCTCGATCCTTGCTTCTGTTCCGGACGGTATGGTGGTGACCGACGAGTCCGGGAAAATCATGGCTTTCAGCCGGGCCGCAGAGGCCCTCTTCGGCTTCAGGGCCGAAGAGGTTATCGGCCAGCCGGTCAACATGCTGATGGCTGGCCGCGACAAGGCGAACCACGACAATTACATCGGCAATTACCTGCGCACCGGCGAACGTCAGATCATCGGCAAGGGCAGGGTGGTGATTGCGTCACGCGCTGACGGCACGCAATTCCCGATCGACTTGAAAATCGGGGAGGCGCGAATCGGGGATCATTTCCTCTTCACCGCGTTCATCCGTGACCTGACAGAGCAGCAGAGATCCGAGCTGCGGATGCAGGAAATGCAGTCGGAACTGGTCCATTTCTCCCGCCTCAGCGCCGTGGGCACGATGGCCTCTGCACTGGCACATGAACTCAACCAGCCGCTGACAGCTGTGGCAAATTATCTCGAAGCCAGCCGTGACCTGATTGATTCGCCCGACCCCGAGACGCAGGAGATCCTGCGGGAGGCGCTCACCGAAGCGGCCCGGCAGGCTGTCCGGGCCGGTGAAATCGTTCGCAAGCTGCGGTCCTATGTCTCGCGCGGCGAGGTCGATGCCCGACCGCTCAGCCTCAGCCCTCTCCTGGCAGACGCCATTGCGCTTTCCAAGCTCTCGCGGGATCTGGCGGATATACCGATCAAGCTTGAACAGGATGAGGACGCCGACCTGGTGATGGGCGATCCCATCCAGATCCAGCAGGTGGTTATCAATCTCATACGCAATGCGATGGACGCCCTGTCCAACACCCAGGACGCCCGCATCACAGTCCGTGTCTTTCTTGCCGACGAGCCGGGTTTTGTGGCGGTGGAAGTGTGCGACAACGGCCCCGGGCTCACCCAGGAACTGCGCGAGAACATCTTCAAGCCCTTCGCCACGACCAAATCCCAGGGCATGGGGCTCGGCCTGTCGATCTGTCAGACCATCGTGGAGGCGCATGGCGGGACCATCCGCGCCATTACGCCGCCCGAAGGGGGCACCTGTTTTCGGTTCACACTGAGAAAAGATGCTGCTAAATCAGTATCATGACAGATACTCGCCTTATCCATCTTGTCGATGATGATGAAGCCATCCGCCATTCGGCGAGCTTCATGCTGCGTCATGCCGGATTCCGCGTGAAAACCTATGTCGATGGCGTCACCTTCCTTGACCAGGTTGAGGAGGCCGAGAAGGGCTGCATCCTGCTGGACGTGCAGATGCCCAAGATGGACGGGCTGCAGGTGCAGGAAGTTCTCAATGAGCGCGGTGTGGCGATGCCGGTGATCGTCCTGACCGGGCATGGCGATGTCGCCGTGGCCGTTCGCGCGATGAAGGCCGGCGCTGTAGACTTCGTTGAAAAGCCTTATGCCAAGCAGACGCTGGTCGAGGCCCTGACCCGCGCTTTCGAGCGTCTGGAGGCGCGCCGCAAGGAAGAGGTGCTGGCCGACGAGGCCCGGGGCCTGATCGAACATCTCACGGCGCGCGAGAAGGAAGTCCTGCTGGGTCTGGTCGATGGCCAGACCAATAAGGAGATTGCCATCTCGCTGGATATTTCACCGCGTACGGTTGAGATTCACCGGGCGAATGTGATGGAAAAGATGGGCGCGTCTAATCTTTCAACCGTTCTGCGAATCGCCTTCGCTGCGGGCTTCGGCATTGAATAAACAGCAGCTTTTAGGGGCTTCTACCTACAGACTGCTGAGGGAATTCCGTGCAGGTTCCAAGCTCCCGGAGTGCCGGAGAGTGATGTGAGCGCCACCGCAAAGTCTTTGCCAGTTCATCCCCCCCGCCGCATCGCCGTTGTCGATGACAGCCCTGCGGTGCGTCAGTCCCTGCGCCTGCTTCTGGGCGCGCGGGGCTTCTCCGTGGACACGTTCAACGGGGCAGACGAGTTGCTGGTGGATGTAAAGCCGGGCGATTTTGACTGTTTCGTGATCGACCTGAAGCTTGATGGCATGGATGGGTTTGCCCTGCTCTCCGCCTTGCGGGAGAAGGGCATCGATACACCCGCCATCATGATTTCCGGCTGGGAGCTTCCCACGCTGGAAGCCTCCGCCCACCGGGCTGGCTTTATTGCGCTCGTCCGTAAACCGATGATGGACACGTCCCTCGTCCGCGTCCTGCGCGACATCCTTCCAGGGTGAGGCGCGGTTCAGCCAAGCTCGTCAAATGGGATCGACATCAACGCGCCGCCCATCTGGCGCAGCGAGGTCTCGTATTCATCCTCGCTCAGCCGGCGGATTTCGCACAGGCACCATATCTCCCCGCCAGAGCAGATGTGCGGCGTATCCATGCCGCGGAAGTAAACCGGGCCGGAGGGGGTGACGATCCGGTTCAGGGACACCGTCATGGCGAGTTCGCCTGAGAAAATTCCTGAACGCTCCCAGGCGAATACCTGCTCGTCAGCCTCCTCGCCGAACTGGCCGTAGAGGCTTTTGCCCTTCAGCAGCTTTTCCACCGAAACTTCGGCAGGGACCCTGCGGCTCATCTCGAGAAGAATGGCGCCCTGCCGCAACAAGGTGGATGGCCAGTCCGACATCTGCACCCGGAGTTTTGCGAGAGTATCAAGTTTATTGGCAGGATTTTGACGCATCATGTCACGCATCCGGCGGCGCAGCTTTGCGCTGGGAAGCCCGGCGCCGCGCTCCCAGCGTGACACGCTTGTCTGGTCAACTTCCAGAAGATTTGCCAGCGCCCGCTGGGATAATCCCTGACTGCGGCGCAGATTGATGATCATTCCGGCCCAACCGGTCTGCTGAAGCCTCTCCATCGGTCACCCCGGCCAGATATATTCACGCGGTTCCAGTCAGACGACATTATCCGCTCCCGTAATCATTTTTGTGACGGTCAGGTGATTTGAGGCGCCGCGATTATGGATTGTTCACGCAAATGCAAAATCACCGTCGCGCCGCCCCTGTAATCGGCACCTCAGAAATTCAGCTTCTGGGGTGTCAACCATGTCTGCCTTTTCCTTCCGAACATCGCTTCTGTGCGCCTTGTCTGTTTCAACCCTGTCTCACGGCCTCGCCTGGGCCCAGGAGGAGGAGGCGCTGAAAATGGAACAGGTTATCGTTTCATCTTCCCGCTCTGCAGTTCCTGTCAGTCAGATGGGCGACGCCATCAGCATTCTCGATGCCGCCGAGATCGAGTTGCAGCAGCTGGCAACGCTTGACGAGGCGCTGGAGCGTATTCCCGGCGTTGCGATCACCCGCTCGGGCGGGGTGGGGCAAAACACGCAGGTCCGGATGCGGGGCTTCACCACCAAGCATGTACTTGTGCTGATTGATGGCGTGAAGGTCAACAATCCCTCCGAAGCGGACAACCAGTTCGGTATCGACCACCTTTTCCTGGACAATGTCGAGCGCGTGGAAGTTCTGCGCGGGCCGCAATCGGGCGTCTACGGGGCCGATGCTGTGGCCGGTGTCATCAACGTAATCACCAAACGTCCGAATGGGCCTCTGGAAGTGCGTGGCTCTGCGATGGTTGGCGACAACAGCACCTATGAGCTGACCGCTGGCGCCCAGCAGGGCAACGACACATACGGCGTGTCCGGCAGCCTTTCCTATTATGACACGGCAGGTATCTCGCTCTCCAGCCGCCCGCCGGGCAATGTCGAGCGTGATGGCTATGAGAACTTCACAGCGCAACTGCGCGGAGAAGTGCGGCCAACCACGAATACCGAGCTGAGCGCATGGGTGCGTTATACCGATGCGATGAACGAGATCGACGCCAATTATCTGCCGGCGAACAATCCTTTGGGGCTGCCGGCATATCTTTTCCAGGACAGCGAAGGGCAGAATGAAAGCCAACAACTCTTCGGCGCGGTCAAGGGCGTCTGGAAGACCTTTGACGGTAAGCTGGATCACACGGCGCAGGTATCCATTGTCGATCTGCAGGATGTCTACACCGCGCCGGGTACGGAGCAGGAAAGCGAAGGCCGCACCGTTGAGGGCATCTACTACGCCACCTGGCGGCCGGCCGAGCGCATGACCTTCGTCGGTGGGGCCGAGTACCGCGATGAACAGGCCGTGTTCGAACAACCCGTCGGCGCGGGCTATGCGCTGATCGATGATGGCATCTCCAACACGGCAGCCTTTGCCGAGGTGAATTTTGAAGTTCTCAAGGGCCTCTTCCTTTCCGGCGCGGCGCGCTATGACGACAATGAGAAATTCGGGGGTGAATTCACCCACCGCCTGACGGCCGCCTACAATCTGCCGGATGCGTTTGACCTTCCCGGCATCGATACGAAACTGCGCGCGTCATATGGTGAAGGGGCCGAAGCGCCCGGCCTGCGCCAGCTGCTCGGCTCGTCAGCGACCTATGAAGGCAACCCGGACCTCCAGCCGGAGTCCAGCTGGATGGCGGACATCGGCATTGATCAGCGCCTGGAGAGCGGTCTGGCAGGCTGGAGCGTTACCTATTTCGACGGTGTTGCCGATGATGGCATCTTCTCTATCTTCAACCCGCTGACGGGAAAGTCTTCCCCGCAGAATATTCAGAGCCCTGTCGATATGTCTGGCGTCGAGCTTGATCTGCGTGTGTCGCCTGCGTCCTGGATCGATCTGCGCGGCGCCTATACCTATCTGGATGTCTCACAGCGTTCCGTGGGTACACAGCTTTTTGGCCGCCCCAAACATGAAGCCAGTGCTGCTGTCACTGTCCGTCCCATGAGCAAGCTGGCGCTTACTGTGGATGGCTACTGGCGCGACGAATTTTTCAGCGATTATCCGAGCAGCTATGTCATGCCCGGCTATTCGCTCTATAGCGTTTCTGCCGTTTGGGATGTGACCGACCGGGTGAGTCTGGCTGCGAAGATCCACAATATTACCGACAAGTTCTATGAGGAGAAACTGGGCGACTCGACCTATGGCCGCACCGCTCAGCTTCGCCTTTCGGTCCGCTATTGAGGGAATGATCATGTTCAGGAACAGCCTTCTTCTGGCCAGCGCCAGCCTGCTTGCCGCCTGCGTCAGCGCCCCGGATGCGCCTGAGGCGCCGGCCGGAGCAGTGTCCTTCCCGCTGGTATCGGCGGCGGGCGATATGCCCGGCTTCTTCGATTGCCTACGGGAGAACGACGCGGTGATTATCAGCGGCCATCGGGGCGGTCCGGTGCCGGGCTATCCCGAGAATGCGCTGGAAACCTTTGCCCACACCGTTTCGGAAGTGCCTGCGCTGCTGGAGGTAGACGTCCAGAAAAGCGCCGATGGCGTCCTCGTCCTGATGCATGATGACACCCTCGCGCGGACCACCGACGGAGAGGGCGAGGTGCGCGGCATGACATTCGAGCGGCTGCGCGAACTTTTTCTCGTGGACAATGACGGAACCCTCACGCAGTTCCGGATTCCGACGCTGGCGGAGACGCTAAGCTGGAGCGAAGGGCGTGCCATGCTTGCGCTCGATCGCAAGGCGGAAACAACCTATGAGGATCTGGTTGATGCGGTGAGGACGCAGAATGCGTTTGGCCGCGTCGTCTTCGCCACTTACTCGCTGGAGGACGCAGCCCTTGTCTATCGGCTCGCGCCCGAAGCAATGATCGTAACGCCGATAGAGAAGCTTGAAGACCTCACCACCCTGCGCGAAGCCGGTGTCGATCTCTTCCACATCCTCTCCTGGGGCGGTACGGAAGTTCCGAACCCGGATTTCTATGCGGCGCTGGCGGACGAGGGCGTTGAGTCCGCTTTTGCGCCGCTTGGCTGGTGGACGGGATCCTGGGACAGCCGGATCCGGATGCTGGGCGACGACACGCTTTATCGCCGCATCACGCAGGGCGTGCAACTTGTTGCAACGGACCGTGTTCGGGAAGTGGCGGCTGTCCTGCCGGGGGTTGCGCGCGCCAAGGCTTGCGTGACGCCCTAATCGTCCTGAAAGCGGTAGAGTGAGATGCCGCGAGCGCGTTCGTCGAAGACCAGCTTGCGGCTTAGCGGGGCATGGGCGCGTGAGGCGCAGTTCTGCCGCTCGCAGAGGTAACAGTTGACGCCGATGGGGGTCGGCTCGGCTTTTTCCAAATTATGGTCGGCAGCGTAGACGAGGCGCTTAGCATAGGCGATGTCACAGCCAAGCCCGATGGCCAGCTTCGGCCCCGGCTTGTCATAGAAGCCATCGGTGCGGGTGATCGTGCGGGCGATGGAGAAATAAGTCGTATCATCCGGCATCTGGATGATCTGGGTACGGATACGGCCTGGCGATTCGAAGCATTCATGAATGTTCCAGAGCGGGCAGGCGCCGCCAAACTTCGAAAAATGGAACCGCCCCGCGCTGAAGCGTTTGGAAACATTCCCCGCCGTGTCGATACGCACGAAGAAGAAGGGAATGCCGCGGGCATCCGGCTTCTGCAGCGTCGTCAGGCGGTGGGCCGTCTGCTCGAAGCTCGTATTGAAACGGTGGCTGAGCAGTTGCACATCATATTTCGTCTTCTCCGCTTCGCGCAGGAAGGAATGATAGGGCATCAGCACGGCGGCGGCGAAATAGTTGGCCAGGCTGACGCGGGCCAGACCGATGGCGTCCCGGTCTGTAAAGCCGGCCTTCATCACATAGGAATCGATGAGCTCCCCGAATTCCAGCATCCCGAGCTGGAAGGCAAGCTGGAACCGCCGGCCCGACTGGGGCAACAGTTCGGAAAGATCAATCCCGCGCTTGTGCCGGTCATAATAGCGCAGCGTGTTGGGCATGATGTCATACGGAACCACTCGCACGCGCAGCCCATGCTGACCCTTCAGCTGCTGGATCATCGCTGCATACGGATCTTCATGTATGGTCGATAGCTCCGCCGAAAAGGCTTCCGCTGCCTCGTCCAGCTCCGGGAAATAGTTCCGGTAGTCCTGTAACATCTGGCGCACGGATTCCACGCTGCGTGCAGACTCTTCCAGAAGCTCCACCTTCTCCCGGTCCGTTAGTGGATTATTGTCCGAATAGGTGCGCAGCGCCAGTTCGCGGTATTTGTCATAGAGATGTACAAAGGCGCGCGCGATGTCCGGGCTCGCATTGACGATATCCTCGACATCATTCTTGCCGACCTGGCCAGCCTCCAGCACCGGATCGCGGATGACCTCCATCAGCTCCGATACGAGCCGCGCATCGCCCATCCCGCCCACATCGGAAATGTCAAAATCGTAAACCCGCGCCAGAGTTAACAGGAGGTTGGCGCTGATCGGGCGCTGGTTGCCCTCGATCAGGTTGATGTAACTTGCCGACACGCCAAGGTCTTCGGCCATCTGCGCCTGGGTGATGCCCAGCGTGCGCCGCAGCCGCCGAATACGCGGGCCGATAAGGGTTTTTTCCTTGCGCTCGGCCATCAGGCACTCCGGCTAAGTTTACAAAAGTTACAAGTGACACAGGGTTCTTGTTACAACGTAAACATAAAAACCCAATGGAAACAGAAAGGTACTCGATCCTTCGGCGATCTGTAAATATGGTTGTGTCAAGAATTAAGACACCCAGGGAGAACCGGCCATGTCCATCGCTGCCACACTTGAACAGCCTTCCGCAGCTCGCGCGAAGATCGAAGTGAAGGGCAAGGCCGCCGGGGTAGACCGCGTGCTGACCCCGCAGGCGCTGGCCTTCATCGAGGCCCTGGAGCGCCGCTTTGGTGCCCGCCGCCGTGAGCTTCTCAGCCTGCGGAAGGAACGCCAGGCCCGGTTTGATGCTAGCGAACTGCCCGATTTCCTGCCCGAGACAAAGGTTATCCGCAACGGTCATTGGGAAGTCGATCCGGTTCCGTCCGTTCTGCTCGATCGTTCGGTCGAGATCACGGGCCCGGTTGATCGTAAGATGATGATCAACGCGCTGAACTCCGGCGCCAAGATGTTCATGGCCGATTTCGAGGACGCTTCCTCGCCCACCTTTGCCAACATGATCGACGGCCAGGTCAACATGCAGGACTTCGCCCGCGGCAAGCTGGCCTATACGGATACTGCGTCGGGCAAATCCTACGCGCTGAATGATAAAGTCGCCGTCATGATCGTCCGCCCGCGCGGCTGGCATATGGAAGAGGCGCATGTCCTCGTCGATGGCCGCTCGGTCTCGGCCAGCCTGTTCGATTTCGGCCTGCACTTCTTTCATAACGGCAAGATGCTGTTCGATGCCGGTATCGGCCCGTTCTACTATCTCCCGAAGATGGAGAGCCATCTGGAAGCCCGCCTTTGGGACGAAGTGTTCGAGTACGCACAAGGCGAAATCGGCATCCCGACCGGCTCCATCAAGGCCACCGTCCTGATCGAGACGCTGCCGGCTGCCTTCGAGATGGACGAGATCCTTTACGAGCTGCGCCGCCACATCGCGGGCCTCAACTGTGGCCGCTGGGATTACATCTTCTCCTACATCAAGACCCTGCGGAAGAACCCGGATTTCGTGCTGCCGGACCGTGCGCAGGTGGGCATGGACCGGGCCTTCCTCAATGCCTATTCGCTGCTCCTCATCAAGACCTGCCACCGGCGCCGGGCACATGCCATGGGCGGCATGGCTGCGCAGATCCCGGTGAAGAATGACGAAGCGGCTAATGACGCTGCCTTCGCCAAGGTCCGCGCGGACAAGCTCCGTGAAGTGAAGAATGGCCACGATGGCACATGGGTGGCCCACCCGGCGCTTGTCCCGGTCGCCATGGAAGTATTCAACGAACATATGCCGCTCGGCAACCAGGTGCTCGGTCAGCGCTGCTTCCCGCCGATCAGCCAGAAATCGCTGCTGACGCCGCACACCGGCGAAATCACCGAAGCGGGCGTGCGCACAAATGTGTCCGTCGGCATCGAATACACCGCTGCATGGCTGAACGGCCGCGGCGCCGTGCCGATCCACAACCTGATGGAAGATGCCGCCACCGCCGAGATTTCCCGCAGCCAGATCTGGCAGTGGATTTATCATGGCGCGCAGGTCAAGGCCGCCGATGGCGCAGCCCGCACCTTCACGAAGGAATGGTTCGCGGAAATCCTCGCCGATGAACTCGGCAAGGTCCGTGCTGCCCTCGGCGATAATGGCTTCAAGGCGGGCCGCTATGACATCGCCGCCGAAATCTTCACCAATACGGCGACTTCCGAAGACCTCGCCGATTTCCTGACGCTGCCCGCCTATGAAGCGCTGCGCACCCTTGCATGATCCGTCAACACACTAATCAGAACTTTCTCCAGGGAGATCCTCTCATGTCCAAACGACCCACTTACGCCGAGCTGCGCGCCCAGGTTCAGAAACGTTACCCCACCGGACAGGCGCCCGGCGGTGTGACCGTTGACGATATCGTCCAGCTGAAAATGCAGAACACCTACAACACCCATCTCGACATTGCCCGCGAGATGGCCGGTGTGATGCGCGCCGATATGGCCGCCTATGACAAGGATCATTCCAAATTCACCCAGTCGCTCGGCTGCTGGTCGGGCTTCCATGCCCAGCAGATGATCAAGGCCGTCAAGCGCATGAAGGGCACCGCCAAGGGCACTTATGTCTATCTCTCCGGCTGGATGGTTGCCGGCCTGCGCAACCGTTTTGGCCACCTGCCGGACCAGTCGATGCACGAGAAAACCTCTGTCGCAGACCTGATCGAGGAAATTTACGTCTCCCTGCGCCAGGCCGATGAAGTGGGCCTGAACGATCTCTTCCGTGAGCTGAAAGCGGCTCGTGAAAAAGGCGCGCCGGCTGACGTGATCGAGACGATCATCCAGCGCATCGACAATTTCGAAAGCCATGTCGTGCCGATCATCGCCGACATCGATGCCGGTTTCGGCAACGAGCACGCCACCTATCTGCTCGCGAAAGAGCTGATCAAGGCAGGCGCCTGCTGCATCCAGATCGAGAACCAGGTGTCGGATGCCAAACAGTGCGGCCACCAGGATGGCAAGGTCACCGTTCCGCGGGAAGACTTTATCGAGAAGCTGCGCGCCTGCCGCCTCGCCTTCGAGGAACTCGGCGTGGATGATGGCGTCATCGTGGCCCGCACCGACAGCCTCGGCGCTGGGCTGACGCAGAAGGTGCCGGTTTCCCAGCATGCCGGCGACCTTGCTTCGGAATACACCAAATGGCTCGAAGTTGAAGAGATCACGCCTGCCAACCCGTTGAAAGAAGGCGACCTCGCTCTGCAGCAGGGCGGCCGCCTCGTGAAGCCGGTGCGCCTGCCCAACGGCCTCTTCAAGTTCCGTGAAAACACCGGCGCAGACCGCGTTGTGGAAGACTGTATCGCCAACCTCACCCTTGGCGGCGCAGACCTTCTCTGGATCGAGACCGATACGCCGGATGTGGACGTGATCGCTGGCCTCGTGAACCGCGTGAAAGCCGCTGTTCCCGATGCGAAGCTCACCTACAACAATTCACCGTCGTTCAACTGGACGCTCAACCTGCGCAAACAGGTCCGCAAGGCATGGGCCGCTGAAGGAAAGATTGCCGAGGGCGAATATCCGGAAGCGGAGCTCATGTCGGCCAAGTATGACGACACCCCGTTGGGCAAGGAAGCCGATGAGCGCCTGAAGCGCTTCCAGTATGACATCTCCGAACGTGCCGGCGTGTTCCACAACCTGATCACGCTGCCCACCTTCCACATGACGGCCTTCGCCACCGACCAGCTTTCGCGCGGTTATTTCGGCGAAGACAAGATGGCCGCCTATGTGAAGACCATCCAGCGCCAGGAAATCCGCAACAACGTCTCGGCTGTGAAACACCAGCACGAAGTCGGCTCGGACCTTGGCGATACGTTCAAGGAAATGGTTGCCGGTGAACGCGCCCTGAAAGCCAGCGGCGAGCACAACACCATGAACCAGTTCGAGAACGTCTGACACCTTTCCTGCTGCGTAGGGAAAACTCCGGCCCCATCTGCCTCCGGGCAGATGGGGTTATTTTTATCTGGGCTTCATCGACATCACGACGACTGGCTCGTCGCCCGTGACCATGTAGCGAAGCAGCAACGTGCTTGCTGAAGGCGGGGGCGCGAGAGCTTCCGCGCGACAGATATAGTCGTAGCCGGACCTGGTACTGACAGTCACTTCGCCAAGAGTGTGCGCCGGATTTAGGATGATGTTCCTGAAAGCAGCGCGACAGCTCTCTCTCACAGCATCATCTTCCATCAGGGTCTCGTCCGGACCTGGCGCTTCCATGGGGACGCGCATGACCTGGCCGTCCGCTTCTTTCAGGGGCTGAGCCCATGTTGCGCTGCCCCCTTCCTGTGCCGTTGCAACAATCGGGCAGACGGCCAGCGCAGCGGTGAGGAGTACAAAGCGCATCCTTTTCGTCTCCCATGCCTGCAGACCGGGAGACCCTACCATCATCTACCAGGACGGGAAACCCGGGCGCCTGAAAGTGACCGTCTGATCCTGTTCAGGGATGAAGCTCACCCACCGCAAATGTCACCGCTGTCGAATAGGACCGCACATCCGTCTCGGCGCCTTCCGGAGCGGGGGCGATGTGGCGGACGAGAAGGGCATAGACCCCCGGCGCCAGGTTTTCCAGCCGGATCTCCCCACCGGGCGAGATGATCAGGGGCGCCCCGTCATGAGCGCCGGTAAGGAAAGCATAAGCCGGGATCAGGAACGCCTCGCGGGCGGCGAGCGGCGCGCCGCCGAAGGTGACCCGGAATGTCCGGAATTGTCCGATGCTGTCCGCGACCTGTCCGGGCGTGACTGCCAGTTGACCGGCAGGGGATGTATCCGCGGCCGTATTCGTTCCCCCACAGTTGAGATAAGCCTCTGAAACCGTAGCCGTCTGCGATGTCAGGATCTGCGCGCCCGCCGGCAGGCGTGCCGGGTCCATATCTTCCCCACCAAGGCGAAGATATTCCCCATTCACAAGGGCAACTTTTCCTTTGCGGCCAAGGCGTTCACCGCTCGTTATACGGTACGTACCCGGCATATCCAGCGAGGCTTCCAGCCGCGTCATCGCATGGTCGGCTGTTACCTTATCGAGCGGAATGGCCTGCCCCTGCGGCCCCACCAGGCGAAACTCCGCCGAAAGCACAATCTCCGGGGACGGAAAGTAGTCACTGAAGGTCGCAATCGCCCCAAAGCCACTGCAGCTCTTGTAGGCAAAGGAATCGGGCAGCACGAACCCCACATGGGCCGAAGCGGGCAGGGCAGCGGCCAGCGCAGCAGCGCCCGCAAGAAAGGGCTTTGCAAACCGCATCATTTCTCCCCCGCTTTCGGGGTGGCGGCGATGCGCTCAGCCAGCGGCGCCAGATCGAAGGTCACGAATTCCCGCACGAGCGCCCGGCCCTTTGGTCCGGCTTCCGCCAGTGGAATTTTCCCCTCAGCCACTTCGCTCGCCAGTTCCAGAAGCGGAACATAGAGCGCTTCGCTCTCACCCTGGATTGTCAGACCGAACCGGTTGTTTTCATTTCCAATCCTGACCCACTCATCGCGGATTTCGGTCCAGAAATCGGCCGTGCCCGCCCAATAATCCAGAGCTACCTCAACCGCGAAATCGCTGTCGCGCTCATACGTGTTTACGCCGACTTCACGCGCCAGCAGCACGGGCACGCCGGAAGAGAGCACCACCTTGTCATTGTCCTGCTCATGCACCCAGCCAAGCGGCGTGATGACATGCCGGTTCATGGCATTGATCGTGTGATAGTCGTTGCGGGTCGTCATGTCCCGGCGGGGCAGCGGGCGCCATTCATGCGGTGGGGCCCAGGTCGGCGCGCCAAGGTCATAGGTCCAGGCCGCCACAGCGCTGTAACGCGGCGCATCGTCCACCTGATACACCGTTTGCGACCATTTTCCCTTTCGCTGTGCGAGTGGAATATCCTGCCATTCCCAAGCATTGCCGCCAATGAAGCTCAGGATACGGTCGGGTTCATACTGCCAGTCCTGCCGCCAGTGCTTGATCGGGAAGGTCACGTCCCCGTGGGTAGCCACCAGGATATGCTGCAGGCTGATGAAATCGCCCCGGTCCTCGATCACGCGAACCACTTCCTCCGCCCCGGAAATCTTGGGCGGTGTTACAACATAGTTTTCGTTGAAGGAAACCGTCTCGATGAAATCGAATGACACCTTGTAATCGCCCGCCATGGCGAGAATCGACGCGCGGTCCCGCTCGAATTTCGCCGGATCAACCACCTCGCCAGTGGCGGCAGCGGTGAAACTTGCAGGCGCGGTCTGGGCCGGGGACGCGGCGCAGGCGGTCAGGGAAAGCGCGATCGCGGCGGCACTGAAAAGCAGGAATGAGCGGGATCTGGATGGCATGGAGGCCTCCTCCTGAGGAGTTCGGGTGGCGGATCTGTTCCCTTCTGCATAATGCGAATGAGAATTACTTGCAATTCTTCGGAAGCTTTGCGAAAAGAAGTATTGAGAATCATTCGCAACATTCCAAGGTGCCTCCATGTTCCCCAATGTCTTCCCCGCCCGTTCCTGCCGCAGCCGCCGCCCGCGCCTGCTGCTGTCTGCGGCCGTGTTCGCCTTCGCCGCCCTCCCGGCGCTGGCCGAGGAGGCACCCGAAGAGGCCGAACAGCGGGAAGAGACCGTCACGGTCTATGGCACGTCCAACCCCTTGCCAGTGTTTGATTATCCAGGACAGGTCACCGTCATTTCGCGCGACACGCTGGAGCTGATCCAGCCGAGCGCCATGTCAGATCTGTTGCGCGATGTGCCCGGCCTTCAGTTCAGCGGCGGTCCGCGCCGCACGGGCGAGACGCCCAGCATTCGCGGCCTTGGGCGCGAGAATGTCCTCGTCCTGCTCGACGGCGCCCGCCAGTCTTTCAGCTCCGCACATGATGGCAGCTTCTTCCTCGATCCCGAACTCGTGCGCACGGCCGAAGTGGTGCGCGGCCCGGCGTCGGCGCTTTACGGTTCGGGCGCGGTTGGCGGCGTGCTCGCCTTCGAGACGGTCAATGCGGCAGACCTGCTGCGCGAGGGCGAAAGCTTCGGCGGCCGGCTGCGCACGGCCTATCAGAGCGTCAATGAGGAATGGCTCGGCTCGGCCACCGTCTATGGCAGGTCAGGCAATCTGGACGCGCTTGCCAGTCTCGGCTTCCGCCGGTCCGGGGATATTGGGCTCGGGTCGGGCGTTGATCTTCCATCGGATGACGAAATTACCACGGGAATCGTCAAGCTTGGCTATCAGTTCACCGATGCTTTGTCCGGGGAAATTGCCTGGCAGAAATTCAGCAACAATGCCATCGAGCCGAATAATGGCCAGGGCACACTGGGTACGGGCGACGCCACGCTTGACCGGGATGTCGACAAGGACATCAGCAGTGAGCTGTGGCGCGGCGCGGTGCGGTATAATCCGTCATCGGACCTGATTGACGCAAAGCTCACCGTCTACCAGTCCACCACCGGTGTGGATGAGTTTGACGCCACCGTTCCGCGCACGACCCTGCGGGAAATCGAGACGACGGGCGTCAGCCTGCGCAATGCCTCCCGCTTCCTGCTGGGGCCGGTCGAGACCACGCTGACGGTTGGCGGCGACTGGTATGAGGACAGCCAGACGGGTACGGATTCGACGGCCGCCGGCGGCATTCGCGGCGGCGTGCCCAACGGCAGCGCTGAGTTTGCAGGTATCTTTGTTCAGGCCGAAGCCGCAGTTGAGCGCCCGTTCGGCTTGCCGGGGCGCCTGATCGTCATTCCCGGCATCCGGCACGATTCGTTTGAAAGCTCGTCCGATCTCAGCCCCGACAAGGCATCGGATGACAAACTGTCGCCGCGTCTGGGGGCGAGCTATGCGCCGGTCGAATGGCTGCGCCTTTATGCGTCGTATGCGGAGGGTTTTCGCGCGCCGTCCATCAACGAACTTTATCTCGATGGCGTCCACTTTTCGGTGCCCCACCCGACGCTGTTCAATCCCGCGCTCGGGCGGTTTGTCTTCGTGAACAATAACTTCGTGCCAAATGCGGATCTGAAGCCGGAATCGAGCGAGACGGTGGAAGTGGGGTTCGGTCTCGATTTCCGGAATGTGCTCACCCGGGAAGACCGCTTCCAGGGAAAGATTTCTTATTTCGAGAGCGATGTCTCTGACCTCATCAACCTGACGGTCGATTTTTCCTATGATCCCACCTGCTTTGTTGGGCCTTCCTTCTTTCCGTGTACGGCGGGCAGCACCAACTCCGCCAACATTGCCGGCGCCAGCCTGGAAGGTTGGGAGGCGGAGGCCTCCTATGATGCGCTGCTCTGGTTTGCCCGAGCAACGCTTTCAACAATTGAGGGCACCGATACCGCCACGGGCGAAGACCTCGGCACGCTGACGCCCGACCGCCTGACACTCGATACCGGCATCAAACTGACCAGTTGGAATACCCGCATTGGCACGCGCATTCAGGTGGCGGACGAGTTCGAGCGCCGCGCGCTTTCCGGTAGCAGCCTGATGGTGGCCGAGCGACGGGCGGGCTATGTGGTCCTGGACCTTTATGGTTCCTGGCGGCCGCAATTTGCGCCCAACCTGCGTATCGATGCCGGTATCGATAATATTTTCGACCATGACTACGACCGCGTCTTTGAAGGCGTGTCAGAGCCTGGCCGGAACTTCAAGATCGCTTTGTCCTGGCAGTTTGGTCAGTAAAAGGAGTGCCCCATGATCTGCATGCCCATTGATGACAGCCAGATGCTATGCTGGTTGCGGTCGCAGCTGAAAGTGCTTTCAGCCTGGCGCGAGGAACTTGTCTGCCGCAACGAGACCGATCTTGAGGCGGTCTCACGGCTGGAACAGCATCATCAATGGCTGCATGCCGAGCTTGAACGGCTCGATCCCGGCATGCGCCATCACGGCTGACGGTCAGATATCCAGCACTACGACGCGGTCCAAAAGGGCCTCGATTGCGTCATTGGATGTTTTGCTGTGAACCATCATCTGGCGGAACTCATCAGGGATGAACCCGCCTTCGATGATCCGTTCAAGGAGTTCAAAGAAGGGCGACCAGAAACCGTCCTCATCCAGAAAGGCCATGGGCTTGGCGTGCAGACCAAGGCGCGCCCAGGAGAGGATTTCCACCGCCTCTTCCAGCGTGCCAATGCCGCCGGGCAGCACGATGAAGGCCTCGGACTCGTCAAACATCATCTGCTTGCGGGTGTGCATGTCGTCGACGATGCGGTGTTCGACATCCTTGTAGATGCGTTCTTTCTGCAGGAGGAAGCGGGGCATGATGCCCAGCACATCGCCGGAAGCCTCATGCGCGGCGCGGGCGCAGGCGCCCATCAGGCCGACGCCGCCGCCGCCGTAGACGAGGCGGATACCCCGCCGGGCGAGTTCCCGGCCAAGCTCTTCGGCCAGCCGGATATAGCGCGGGTCCACCGCGTCTGAGGCGCCGCAATAGACGCAGATCGAGCGAATTTTTGTCATTTTATCAGTCTCTCGGCTCATTCTTTCCCCTAAGTGATAGGAGGCCTTGAGCCGCTTCGCCAGCCGCTTTCTCACGCGATGGGGCCGTGCCTGCCAATTGGCAGGCGTATCACGCTGTGACCAAAATGCCACACCTTGGATGCGGAGGCATCCCGTGAGGCGATCCAATCTGAGACCCAGCACGTAGCGCCTTCTGGGGAGGGAACCGAGGTCTGTTGCCAAGGCGGCAGTCCCGCATCCGAAAGGCAGTAATATGAAGAAACTCGTTTTGTGCGCGGCAGTCGCCGTTTTTGGCGTGCCTGCAGCATATGCCCAGTCGCATGACTGGAGCGGCTGGTATGGCGGCATCAATGCGGGGGAGGGGCGTAAGGCTGATTTTGATCTAAGCGCTGTTCTGGAGGTCGATCCGGCCACCAGTTTCTTCCCGGCGCCCTTGGCAGGCGGTACTTTCCCAACCAATCGCAGTTTCAGCGGTGATGGCTTCGTTGGGGGCGTCCAATGGGGCTACAACGTCCAGAATGGTGGTCTGGTGCTGGGGGGTGAACTGGATCTGCAAACGTCAGACATCAGCTCCACGATTTCCATTCCGAACGCGCCGGGCGGAGCGGCCAACAATCCCGATGGCTTCACAGACCTGAAATTTGGCGTCGATTACTTCACGACCGCCCGCGCACGCGCGGGCTATGCGTTTGACCGCCTGCTGGTCTACGGCACAGGCGGTATCGCCTATGGAAAGGTCGAGTTCGACCGGAACTACCGCGTGGCTGGCGGTGAAATCCGCGATAGCGCTAGCTCCAATCGAACCGGCTGGATCTATGGCGCCGGGGCAGAGTTTGCCATGACGGACCGGATTTCGGTGCGCGGTGAATACTCCCGGGTAGATCTTGGCAGCGGCAGTTTCGATACGTCCTATTCGGACGGCACGATTGGCCGGGCCAGCATCGATACCGAGTTTGATGTGCTGCGCGCAGGCGTGAATTTCCACTTCTGAGCCGTCCTGTTCCGGCGATCCGTGCCCCGGCTGGCGACAGCCGGGGCATTCCTTTGGCCGTTACACGCAAGGCCGGGTTTCACTTCGCCCCAAACAGCGCCATATGGCAGGCATGAGCCCGCCAAATGCTGCCGTTCCGGCGCCCGAAAACCATGACCGTATCGACAGCGCTGATGGCGGGCTGTGGAAATCCATTTTACGCATTCTGACCCTGCTGGGCCGGCCGGAACTCGCCAAATGGCGGCCGGTGATGGCACTGGCGGTAATCATCACACTTGCCGCTTCGGTGCTCGAGGTCGTCTCGCCGCTGGTAATGGGCCATGCGATCAACCAGGCCGTGCCGGAGGGGGGCGTGGCGGCGAACTTTGCAACGGCGGCGCTGTGGCTGACCTATGGACTGGCCCTGCGCTTTGCCGCCGCCGCCCTGCCGCAGGTGCGGGACTGGCTGTTCTCCCCAGTGAGCCAGGACGCCCAAAGGGTGGCGAGTGTGGATGCGTTCGGCCATTCTCTCGCGCTGTCGCTGGGCTTTCACCAGACCCGGCGCACCGGGGCGCTGAACCGCATCATCGAACGGGGCGCCAGCGCCATCGACTATCTGATCCGCTTTCTGGCGTTCAACATTGGGCCGACGCTGGTGAGGTTGGTGCTGGCTTCGGTGGCCCTTGGCATTGCCTATGACATCCGCCTGTCGCTGATCGCGGTGGCGACGATAGCGCTTTACGTTGTCAGCACGGTGATCATCACTGAGTGGCGCGTGCGCCAGCGCCGGAAGATGAATGAGGCGGATACGCATTTCCGTGCCACGGCGATCGACATCCTCACAAATTTCGAAACCGTGAAATCCTTCGCTGCCGAAACCCGCGAAACCCGCCGGTTTGACGAGGCGATGGCCAATTACAACAGGCATTATGTGGACACCAACCGCAGCATGTATGTGCTGAACACGGTGCAGGCGCTGGTGATGAACCTGGGCCTCTTGGCGGTGATGGTGCTCTCAGCCTGGAACGTCATTCAGGGCACGATGCAGATTGGCGACCTGACGGCGGTGATGCTGATGCTGCTGTCGCTCTATGCGCCGCTGAACATTCTTGGCTGGGCCTGGCGGGAGATCAAGCAGGGCGCGGTGGATCTGGAGAAGCTGCACGGCCTGATGGGTATGGTGCCGGAAGTGCAGGACGCCCCCGATGCTAAGGCGCTGTCGGCGCCGAAGGGCCATGTGACCTTCGAGAATGTGGCCTTCAGCCATGAAGGCCGGGCGGTGGGCGTTTCGGGCGTGAGCTTTGACGTGGCGCCGGGGAAAAAGGTGGCCTTTGTCGGCACCTCCGGCGCGGGCAAATCCACTCTGCTGAAACTCTTGTTCCGCTTCTATGATGTGGATGCGGGCGCGGTGAAGGTGGACGGGCAGGATGTGCGCGGGCTGACGCAGGAATCGCTGCGGGCGGCGCTGGGCCTCGTGCCGCAGGATGTGGTGCTGTTCAACGACACGCTGCGCGCCAACATTGCCTATGCGCGCCCGGAAGCGACCGAAGCGGAGCTGCGCGAGGCGGCCCGCCGCGCGCAGCTTCTGACTTTCATCGAAAGCCTTCCCGATGGCTGGAACACGCGCGTGGGCGAGCGGGGGCTGAAGCTGTCGGGCGGGGAAAAACAGCGCGTGGGCATTGCCCGCGTGATCCTTGCGAACCCGGCGATCCTGGTGCTGGACGAGGCGACCAGCGCCCTCGACAGCGCCACGGAAGCCGCCGTTCAGGAGGCGCTGGAAGAGGCTTCAACTGGCCGGACAACGCTGGTGGTCGCCCACCGGCTGTCCACGGTTATCTCGGCCGACGAGATTATCGTGCTGGAGGCAGGCCGGATTGTGGAGCGTGGAACGCATGAGGGGCTGCTGGCAAAAGGCGGCAAATATGCTGATATGTGGCATCGTCAGGCGCACCGCGCCGAACCCGCTGAACTTCTCAGCGAAAACAGACCTGTAGAGGAGGCGAGCCGATGAGCGATGATTTCGAGCGCCAGTCGCTGCCCTGGATGAAGACCGTGTTTGACTGGGAGGCCGTGGCCGCCGCTGCCGGGGCGTTCCTGGCGGCGCTGCTGCTGGGCTGGATCTGGGCGCCGCTGTTCTGGATCGGCTTTGCCGCGATGGTGATCGCGCTGGCCGCCGGGCGCTGGGCCAAGCGCACGCCACCTGACCTCGCCTATGGGGTGGTGGCGCCGTGCGACGGGGTGGTGGTTTCGGTCGGCTATGGCGACGCGCCCGCCGCGCTGCGCCTGAAGGGCGAGAGCCTTGTGCGGGTGCGGATTGCGTCATCGCCGGTCTCTGCCAACAAGCTCTATGCGCCGATGGCCGGGGGCGTGGAGATCGTGTCCCTGCAGCAGGGCGAGCCGGGGCAGCCGATCTCTCCCAAGCCCGACCAGGAAGGGCTGACGCGGGCCTATGTGACCTTTGAAAGCCAGGGCGAGCAGGCCGGCATCGTGCTGACGACCGGCGGGCTGGGCCCCCGGATCGAGCTGGCGGTGGACCATGGCGATGTGGTGCGCTTGGGGCGGAGCTTCGGCACGCGTCGGCTCGGCGGCTGGTGTGATGTGTATCTGCCCGCCGACATCCGCACGCATGTCTGGGCCGGGCAGACGCTGACCGGCGGGGAAACCGTGATTGCGCATTTCCGCTCTTCGGTGTCGGAAGATTATGAAGATGCAGAAGCGGCCTTCTCGGGCGCCGCGACGCCGGCCCCGCAAGCCCAGCGGGAGATGGTGGCAGCCGCAGCGGTGGCAGCGGCAGGCGGGGTGAGCGCGCCTGCCGAAGCGGCCGAGGATGAGGCTGATGCCGTTCTCGGCGAGTTCTATGAGGATGATTATCCCGAGCCTGATGAAGTATTAGCACCGGAAGACCCGGCGGCGATCTTTGCGCGTCTGAGGGAAGCGGCCCGAAAACACGGCGAAGGCGACTGAAACCTGAAAACCCCTCCGGCGACGGAGGGGTTTTTGTTTGCGGCAGCGCGTGGGCGGCGTTGGAGCTTTTTCCGGAAACCTCCAAAAAACTCCAACGGCGCTCCAAGGACAAATCCGGACAGGTTCAGCCGGCCATGTGCGGGTAGAGGTGGGAGACAGGGGCGACGAAGGTTTCCTTGACGGTACGGGGGGAGGACCAGCGCAGGAGGTTGAAGGGGCTGCCCGCCTTGTCGTTGGTGCCGCTGCGGCGGCCACCGCCGAAGGGTTGGCGGCCAACAACGGCGCCGGTGGGTTTGTCATTGATGTAGAAATTCCCAGCCGCGTCGCGCAGGGCGAGGGAGAGCTGGTCGATGACGGCCTGGTCCTGCGCAAAGATGGCGCCGGTGAGGGCGTAAGGGGTGGACTGGTCCACCAGGGCGAGGGTTTCAGCGAGCTTGCCATCCGGATAGGCATAGAGGCCGAGGACGGGGCCGAAGATTTCATCCGTCATCAGGCGGGACCTGGGATCATCGCAGGCGATGACCGTGGGCGGGATGAACCAGCCTTGATTGTCTGACGGGGAGTCGCCGGCAAGCTTGCGATGGCCGGGCGCGGTAGCGGCATAGTCGAGGAAGCCGGAGATCTGCTGATAGGCGCGCTGGTCGATCACGGCACCCATGAAATTCCGGAAGTCTGAAACGTCACCCATGGTCAGGCTGCTGACGGTATCGGCGAGGCGTTCGGTGACCGGTTTCCAGAGGCTGAGTGGGATATAGGCGCGGCTGGCGGCGGAGCATTTCTGACCCTGATAATCGAACGCGCCGCGCACCAGGGCGGTGACGAGCGCATCGACATTGGCAGAGGCATGGGCGAAGACGAAATCCTTGCCGCCGGTTTCCCCTACAAGGCGGGGATAGGAACGGTAGTTGGAGACGTTCGCGCCAGTGGCGCGCCAGATACGGTCGAAAGCGGCCGTGGAGCCGGTGAAATGCACGCCGGCGAGATGCGGGCTGGCAAGTACGGCCTCGCCAATGGGGGCGGGATTTTCCGCCGGGAGCATGTTGATGACACCGGACGGGAGGCCGGCCGCCTCGAACAGGTCCATCAGGAAGGCCGCCGAATATACGGCGCGTTCGGACGGTTTCCAGACGACCGTGTTGCCCATCAGCGCCGGAGCGAGGGAGAGGTTACCGGCGATGGCGGTGAAGTTGAACGGGGAGGCAGCAAAAACGAAGCCATCGAGCGGGCGATGGTCCAGCCGGTTCAGCTCTGCCGCAGAGGAAAGCGGCTGCATCGCCTCGATCTCTTCGGAGAAGGCCACGTTAAAGCGGAGAAAATCGATCAGCTCGCAGGAGGCATCGATCTCCGCCTGATAGGCGGTCTTGCTCTGCTGCAGCATGGTGGCGGCAAGGAGGCGGGCATTGAAGGGACCGGCGAGCAATTCTGCCGCGCGCAGGAAGACGTTCCGGCGCGAGGCGGCGGGCATGCGCGCCCAATCGTGCCGCGCGGCCATCGCCGCGTTAATGGCGGCCTCTGCCTCGGGCGCACCCGCCGAAGCATAGCTGCCAAGGCTGCGGGCATGAGCATGCGGCTCGCGCATCTCTGTGGCGGTGCCGGTGTCGACCTTGCGGCCGTTGATGACGGGGAGGACGCGGCGCGGATTGGCGCGCTGCAGATCAATCTCGGCCATGAGGCTCGCGCGCTCGGGCGTGCCGGGGGCGAAGCTGCGGACGGGCTGGTTCTGGGGAAGGGTCATGATGGCTGCCTCGACTTTATTGGCGAAACTAGCAGCGGGGCAGGCGGAGGGCCCTCCGGGTAGGGACGTTTCGTTGCGCGATCGGGCCAGATTTGCCTGCGGCGTCAAGGCATCTTCATCCAAGCCTGGAGCGGGTGGCCTTCCAGGGCGGCGTGTATTTCGGCGCGTGAGGTTCCGGACTCGTCCTGGCCGGTCTTGAAGCGGGGGTGGAGCGAATCAATCTGCATACGGAATCCGATGATGCCCTGCAGCAGGCTGTCGAAGCGGGGGCCGATTTCGGCGGCGGTCCAGCCCGAGCCGTTGTGGGTTTCCATATGCGTGACAAGGGCATGGATCGCAGGCTCAGTGAAGGCGTCGTCGAGCGTGATGGCGCCGGTGACCTTGAGGGAGACGAAATTCCAGGTGGGCGCCCAGCCGGGCTTGGAAATCCAGCCAGGCGGGACATAGGCATGGGGGCCGAGAAAGAGGCAGGTGGCTTTGGGATTCTCCCATAGCCGGGGAATCAGTGGAGCAGAGCGCGGCAGGTGGCCCAGGAGGGATAGGGGCGTGCCTGCCGCATCTGTCTCCATCAGGAGCGGCATCAGGATAGCATCAGCTGGGGCAGCGGTGGGTACGACCCAGGCGAGCGGATTTTCCGCTGCAAAGCGGAGGATGTCCGCCTGCGGAACGGATGAAAATTGCGCGCTCATGCGTTGAGGATTCCGGCCAGCCAATCCGACGCATCCTGAAGGGCGCGGCCAGCGCAGGCGGAGATGCTGACCGCTTCGAGGAAGCTGTGTGTGGCGCCTTTATAGACCATGGCGGAGACCTCGACACCCGCCGCCTCGAGGCGGGCGGCAAGTTCCGTATTCTGGTCGGTGAGGATGTCGCATTCGGCTATGCAGAGATGCACGGGCGGAAGGCCGGCCAGGTCTGCCAGAAGCGGGCGGGCATAGGGATCATCCGTAGATGGCTTGCCGAGATAGCTGATCCAGAAGTCCCGCATCTCGTCTGTGGTGAGCATGTAATGGTCACCATCATAGCGTTTGTAGGAGGGGCGCGGATCGGTATCGAGGGCGGCATAGTTGAGGAGCAGGGCGTCGGGCAGGGGCTCTCCCCGGTCGCGCAGGCGCAGGGCGGTGGCGAGGGAGAGGTTGCCGCCGGCGGAGTCCCCGCCCAGTGCGATACGGCCGGTGGATAGCCCGTACGCGGCGCCATCGACGCGCAGCCAGGACAGACAGGCTTCCACATCTTCCAGCGCGCGCGGGAAACGGTGTTCCGGAGACAGAGCATAGTCCAGCCCGACAACGGCGCAGCCGGTGCGGTCTGCATATTCGCGCATCAGCCGGTCATGCGTGTCGATGCTGAACACGGTCCAGCCGCCGCCATGCAGATAGATCAGCGTGCCCTTGCCGGCGCCCGATTGCGGGATGTGGATGCGGGCGCGCACGCCATTTGACCCGAACTGGACCATCCGGGTTTCGGCCATATCCGGGCCGCCGCGGGCCCAGGGCGCGCGCACCTGCTCGCAGATTTCACGGCGGCGGGTGATCGTGGTGGGCGGGGCCACGGCGGCGAGCGCGGCAAAATCTGCCCCGGTGCGCTGTATGAAGCGGCGCACGTCCGGATCAACATCATCCGTGCGGGACAGGGGCGAAACGCTCATGGGGGATACTCTTCTATGCTAGGTGGGCGTGGGGGCGGACAGGCCGGGCGGCGCGGATCAGGCGCTGGTGGCGGCGGCGTGGGCTTTGCGTTTGGCGGCGATGCGAGGGCCGCGCTTCTTCAGCCACACCCAGATGCCGGTGAAGCATTGCTCTGCCGTGGCGAGTCCCAGGATGAAGACGAAGAACACCGCAAGGCCGCCGCCGATTTCGCCGGAATGAAGCGGATAGACGGCGCGGATCATCACCAGGCCTGCGCTGTCCGTGTAGGGATTGACTTCGTGGATCCAGTCGCCGGTGGCTGCGTCGAAATAGTAGTAGATGGGGCCGAGATATTTGTAGTTGAGGTCACCGGTGTCGCTGAAGGTGGTGCCGTAGAGGTTCCAGTTCTGGTAATAGAGCATGGTGGCCGGCTTCCAGGCGATGCCTTCGGCGGCGGCCTGCGCCTGCGACAGGGCGAGCGCGTCGGCATAGCTCATTGCTGGCGTTGTGCCGTCTGGATACGGCGCATCGAGATGGAAGAGGGACTTTTCCAGTGGCGCTACCGTGGTGGCGAACGGGTCCCAGAATTCATCGAAGAAGTTCAGCGTGACGGAAGTGAACGCCAGGATGAAAAGGAAAGGGAAGAGCCACAGCGCGCTGGCGCGGTGAATGTCCAGCATCTGGCGGGCGAACGAGCGTTTCGGGCTGTAGACCCAGCTTGGCCACCAATTTTTGAAGAAGGGGCCCTTCCTCGGGAAAGTGAGGTAGAGGCCGACGCCGGAACTGATGAGCCATCCGAGCGCGACGAAACCCATGAAAATGCGGCCGGCATCGCCTGCCAGAAGATTATAATGCAACTCCAGGATCAGCGGGATGAGCTGGCGGTTGTTCAGCCCCGGATCGGTGCTGCGCATACCGGCAGCTTCGCCGGTGGCCGGATTGAGGAAGACCTCGTCATAATCAAGCGCGGCTTCACGAGGTTTGGGCGCCACCGTGATGAGGATGTTTTCCGTTTCATCTGCACTCAGAGGAAAACCGGTGACCTGGATACCCGGGTTGGCCGCTTCATAAAGGGCGACCGCCTCGATGGGCGGCAGACGGTCTGCGGCGCTGCCATCATAGGTGAACAGATCGCCGTTCGCCCACCGGTCCAAGGTGGAGCGGGCGGTGAGGATGCTGCCGGTGAGGGCGGCAATGAACAGGAACAGGGCTGTGATGATGCCAAACCAGCGGTGGAGCACCAGCCATGTATTCTTGGTTGCCGCTTCGGCCATCGGCCCGCCCTCCTGCACTTCTTCAACCGGGACGATAGGAGGGGTGGTTGGAAACAGCCATAATGCGCCGGGTCGAAAAATACCTCAATCGGGTCCGCAGGGCCAAGGGGAAGGCCGCCTCACACAGATTGGCCAATTAGGGACAACTCCAGACCCGAAGCCGAAATACAGGATTTTGGCGCAATGGTATCGATGGCACCAGTTCGCATTGGGCGAATAAAGACGCAGCAGGGGTGCAAGTCATGATGCAAGGACATCGACAGATGGGACATCGAAAATATTTCAGGGCAACGCTTCTCGGCGCGGCCGCAGGGCTTGTGATGCTGGCGCCGTCTGCCATCGCGCAGGAAGGCGGAGAGGACGCTGCCAGCGTTCAGGAAACCATCATCGTGATCGCGCCAGAGTACGTGCCTCAGGATGGCGCCACGGCCAACAAATCCAACATTCCACTGATCCAGACGCCGCAATCGGTGTCGATCGTCACGCGCGACCAGATCGACCTTCTGAACTTCATCGATGCCCAGCAGGCTGTGCGCTACACCGCCGGCGCGTTTGGCGAGAATTACGGCCCGGATCTGCGCTTTGACTTCATCTCGGCGCGTGGTTTCCGCCCGCGGGAATATATCGATGGACTGGCTGTTCCGGCGACGACGACGATTTCCAGCGTTGGCCTCGACCTTTATGCCTTCCAGACCTTCTCGCTACTCAAGGGGCCGGCCTCGGCGCTTTATGGTAACTCCCCGCCGGGCGGCCTTTACAACCTGTCGCTGCGCCGCCCATCGGATGAGTTTGGCGGTGAGCTGGCCATCAAGTATGGCACGCAGGACTACAAGCAGGTGGCCGGTACTGTGGCCGGGCCGCTGGGCGAAAGCTTCAGCTATAGCCTGACGGGCCTTTACCGCGACCGCGAGACCTTTCGTGATCTCGTCAGCTCCGACCGGAGCCTGATCTCGCCGGCGCTGACCTGGAATATCACGCCGTCCACGGATCTTACGCTGCTGGGCTATTTCCAGTCTGACGCGGTGAACGGCGACACCAATGGCTATCTGCCGGTGGCTGGCACGCTGGAGCCGAACCCGAACGGAAAGATTGGCCCGACGACCAATCTCGGCAACCCGAACAACCGGTATGACCGCGATCAGTGGGGCATCGGGTATGAGCTGGTCCATGCCTTCAATGAAAATGTGAGGTTTATCTCCAATACCCGCGTCAGCCGGTATGCCGAGCGGTCTTCGACGCTGTTCTATGGCGGCGGCGGGTTCATCAACACGACAAACCCGAGCGATCCCAGCTATTACCGCACCATTCAGCAGTATAACTATGCGTACAAGGAAGATGTTGACGGGTTTACCACCGATAACCGGCTGGATATCGACTTCACTACCGGCGCGCTGACTCATGACCTGATTGCGGGCTATGATTATCGCAAGGCGGAGAATGAAGCTGGCTTCGGATTTGTGTTTGCCGGCACGATTGATGCGTTCAACCCGACCTACCCGCCGCAGGCGAGCTACAAGCCGGGCTATCCGACCCCGTACAACGACCAGACGCTGAAGCATTCCGGCCTCTATGTTCAGGATCATATCGGCTACGGCAATCTCTACGTCACGCTGAGCGGGCGGTACGACGATGTGAAGGTGAAGAACCATCTCACGGGCTTTGACCTCAGCGAAGACGCCTTCACCTATCGGGTGGGTGCGAACTATATCTTCGACAGCGGCCTTGCGCCTTATGTGAGCTATGCGACCTCGTTTGAGCCGGTGCTGGGGTCGGATGTCGACACGGGCGAGACCTTCAAGCCGAGCGAGGGTGAACAGGTGGAAGCAGGCATCAAGTATGATGCGCGCGGCCTGCCGGACGGCGTGGACCTGCTGCTGACGGCGGCTGTCTATCAGATCAACCAGAACAACATCGTTTCGGCGGTTGGCTCGCCGACCCCGATTGCCAGCAAGCAGACGGGCGAAGTGGAGGTCAACGGTTTCGAGGTGGAACTCGTCAGCCGGATCAACGACCAGCTCTCGATCAACGCTTCCTACAGCCGGACGGACAGCGAAGTGCTGGCCAGCTCCACGCCGCAGGAAGTGGGCGCCGAACTGCCCGTAACGCCGAAGGACAAGGCCTCGCTGTTTGTCGACTGGACGTTCGTGCAAGGCCCGATGGCTGGCCTCGGTATCGGTGGGGGCGTGCGCTATACGAGCGAGAGCCAGGGCGGCCTGCCCGGCCCGTTTGCGCCCATCGTCTATACCGGCGAAGCCTCGACGCTGTTTGACGCGGTTATCCGCTACGACACCCAGAACTGGCGTTTTGCCATCAACGGGTCCAACATTTTCGATGAGGAATATGTTGCCCGCTGCGCTGGTGTTGCAAACTGTACCTACGGCGCGGGCCGGCAGGTGATTGCAACGGTGACGCGCAAGTTCTGATCCGTAAACTGAGTGAGCGCCGCATGAAGAAGTTCACGCCAGAGGGATGCCGGAGCGCCGCTTCGTTTCGTGCACGCCTAATGACGGCGGCGCTCATCCTCGGCCTGTCCTCCTGCGCGGGAACACCGGCGCAGGAGGCAGAGACCCCGCCCCAGGAGGCGCGGTCTTACACAGCAGGCGTGACGGGCAAGCAGGATATGCCGCTCGCCCGGCCTGGACAGACGCTGCCGATGCGTGCCGCGCGGCAGATTTCGTTTGAAACTCATGAAGGCTCGCAATTGTCGCTGGATGTCTCGCCACGTGGCGAGACGCTGGTGTTTGACATGCTGGGCGACATCTACACGCTGCCCATTGGCGGGGGGAAGGCAACGCGGCTTACCTCCGGCATGGCGATGGACTCGCAGCCGGTCTGGTCGCCCGATGGGCAGACGATCCTGTTTGTCAGTGACTGGTCCGGCGCGGAGAATCTCTGGCTGATGGACGCGCAGGGCGGTAATCTGCGTCAGATCAGTCTGTATGACGACAATCCGGTTTTTGTTTCTCCCGAATGGGCGCCGGACGGGCAGAGCCTGATCGTCACGCGCTTCTGGGCGGACCGGAATGCCTATGAGCTCTGGCGGTTCCGGCCAGTTGAGGGCGATATGGGCGAGGTGCTGCGGTCTACGCGGGCGGGCGATGGCTCGGAAGGGGCCGTCAGTTCGCTCGGCGCGCGGTTTACGCCTGATGGCCGGGCGATTTATCTTTCCTCGCTGTCTAATGGCCATCCCGCGTTCAACGCGCTCGCGGCCTGGGGCATTGTGAAACTTGATCTGGACACGGGGCAGGAAACCGTTGTGCTGCCCGCCGGAAAGGCGGGGGAGAGCACCTTGCCGCGCTTCCGGCCGGCCATCTCTCCGGATGGCAAATATCTCGTTTTCGGAGACCGGCGCGAGGGCGTGTCGCAGCTCAAGATGATTCATCTGGAGACCGGCGCTGGGCAGGTGCTGGCCGAGACAGACCCGGACGCCATCCTGGCCGCGCTGACCAATGACGCGATTGCGCGCTATGATTTCTCGGCAGACGGACACTCCATCTTCCTCAACCGGCAGGGGCGCATTGATCGCATTCCGCTGGATGGCGGAAAAGCAGAAATAATTCCGTTTACGGCGGATATAGATCAGGCGCTGGGGCCGCTGGGGCGGCATCCGGCGCAGATCGAGACGGGCGAGGTGCGTGCGCGGCTGATCCAGTCTCCCGCGCTTTCGCCCGACGGCCGTTCGCTGGCATTCACGGCGCTGGGGCGGCTTTATGTGCAGACGCTGGACGGCGGCGCGCCGCGGGCTGTGCGGGCAGAAGGCGAGACCGGATTTCATCCCGCCTGGTCTGCGGATGGGGCGGCGCTGGCATTTGTGAGCTGGACGAAGGATGCGGGCGGGGCGGTGTGGATCGCGCCAGCGGATGGCAGCGGCGCGCGCCGGATCAGCTCCGAAGCGGGGTTTTATACGCATCCTGTTTTTACCCCGGACGGGACAGCGCTCATCGCAGTACGCTCACCCGCAGAGGCGCGGCGGCGGACCTATATGGAATATGGCCAGTGGCGGGACGGCGAACTGGTTCTGATGCCGCTGGATGGGGCGCCCGTGCGTGTGCTGGCGACGGGACGGATGGGCGGAACGCCGCATTTTTCCGCTGGGGCAGGCGAGGTGTTGATCAACACTGGTGCGGGCGTAGAGGCGATATTGCTGGAAGATGGCGCGCGGCGTGGGGTGACGCAGGCCGTCGGGCCAGGCTGGTATTTCTCCGAAGGCCCGGCGCCGGCGGATGATTTGCGCGTGTCCCCCGATGGCGCCTGGGCGCTGGCGCAGATTGGCCAGCAGTTACATCTCTACAAGCTGGATGATGCAGGCGGGACGTTCGATCTTTCAAGGCCAGCCGGGCCACATGTTCAGTTGACGGATATTGGCGCGGACTATTTTGGCTGGAGCGCAGACGGACAGGAGATCTACTGGGCGCTGGGGGCGACGCTGCGCCGGATCGCGCTGGCGGATGTGACTTTCGAGCGCGGTAGGGCGGAAGCGGCGGCGGGGCGCTTGGACATTTCCGTTACGGCCGCGCGCGATGAGCCCCGGGGGCGTGTGTTGCTGAAAGGCGGCCATGTCGTGACGATGGCAGACCGCGCCGCGCCGGAGGCCATGCTGGAGAATGCCGACATCCTGATCGAGGATGGCCGGATTGTGCAGATAGCGCCCGCCGGGGATATCCGCGCGGCGGCGGGGGATTCCATCGTGGATGTGGCGGGCGCATATATCATCCCTGGACTGATCGATGCGCATTACCATGTGGCCGACATCCGCCGGGATGTTCTGGATTTCGATGTGTGGGGCCTGAAGACGAACCTTGCCTTCGGCATTACCACTGTGTTTGATCCTTCCTCCCTTTCCATCGACATGCTGACCTATCAGGATCTGGTCGAGACAGGGAATGTGTTGGGGCCGCGCCTCTACACGACCGGCCCGGCGATTTTTGATTTCAATGACTTCCGGAGCAAGGAAGAGGTTCTCTCCGTGCTTCGCCGCTACCGGGATTATTACCGCCTGTCGAACCTGAAGCAGTATCGCACCGGCAACCGGCGTGTGCGTCAATGGGTGGCCGAGGCGGCCAATGAGCTGGGCCTGTCGGCAACAACCGAGGGCGCACTGTCTTACCGGTTTGGTCTGACGGGCATTCTGGACGGATTCTCCGGTGTGGAACACGGTATCCCGCCCATCGATCAGTATAAGGATTTTGTGGGGCTTTATGCGCGCAGCGGGACAAGCAGCACGCTGACGTTGATGATCACGCATGACGGCCTACCGGCGGACCGGGTTTTCATGCAGCGAAATGACGCCCTTAACGACCCCAAATATGCTGATTTCGTGCCGGAATGGTTTCGTGAAATGCGCTTTGCCAATGCTGCGCCTGCGCCCTTCTGCGACTACACTTACGGGATGGTGGGCGCCAGCGCCCTGAAGGTTCACCGGGCCGGCGGCGTAGTGGGCCTGGGCGCGCATGGCGATATTCCGGGTCTGGGCACGCAATGGGAAATGCAGGCCTATGTCGAGAGCGGATGGACGCCCGGTGAGACGCTTTGGGCCGCCACCATGGGCAGCGCCCAGACGATTGCGCGGGAGGCCGCGCTGGGCAGCCTCGAGCCGGGAAAATTCGCGGATCTTGTGATCCTCAACACCAATCCGCTGGCGGACATAAAGAACACGCTCGACATCCGGTATGTGATGAAAAACGGGCGGCTCTATCTGCCAGGGACACTTGCTGAAGCCGAGGCGACAGCGAAGCACTGAGGCGGCCGCCACCGCCCCGGAAAATCTAGAGAAAAACGTCTACAGGAGGAACGTAAGTGACCCTTGCACGCACACTATTGTCTGCAACGACCCTGATGGCCGCAGGGCCATTGGCTGCGGAGGCTAGCGAGAAACGCATATTCATGGACATCGGCGCTGTTTCGGCGCTGCATGATCGCGGCGAACAGATCGGCCGCCAAACGCTCGAATTCGGCGCCGGTATCGAGATCGATGTTCAGGAAGCAACCGTCTACGGAGCTTTTTACCGCCTGCTGCCCGTGGGCGATCAGCGGGCGGCGTTTGAGGATGAGGCCGATTTTATCCTCGGCGTGGCCTGGGGCGGACACGGCTACAGCGCCGATGTTTCCGCCAACTGGCTGACCTATCCTGGGGAAGACGCAGATTCGAGCCTCGAAGTGGTGGGCGCAGTCACGTTGGAGGCGCCGTTCGCGCCGACGCTGATCGGTTTTTATGATACGGATCTGAAGGATTGGGGGCTGGAGTTTGCCGCCGGGCCGGAATGGGCGCTGGGCGACTGGACGCTGTCGGCCATCGGCCGGGCAGGATTTGTGCAGCCGGGGGACGATTCGGCCCATCGCTCCTATGCCGGGATTGAACTGGCGGCGGCGCGGCCGGTTTCCGAATTTGTGGAGTTCGGTTTCTTCGCGGGCCGATACCGCCGATGAGGCGTCCTTCGCTCACCGTTTCGGGAATGGAGAGATGACATCCTTCCGCAATTCCGGGATCGCCGCGGGCATCAGCCTGGCGTTTATCCGCTAAAAGGGGCGCCTGCACGCCGGTGGCTCTGGCTGCCGGCGGGCGAGGGCGGTCCGACCATGCTTTAAGCAGGCGATGCCGCCTTTTTGGCCCGAGAAGTTTCATTAGGTCATATTTTTTCTTTTTTGGGCCACGCGGCCAGTCATCATCTTGTCACATCAGCGGACGGTGGCATCATTTGCGGGTGTTACGGCAGTCCCGAGAGGACAGGATGAAAAGCACCCATCAACTCGATCTCAGCCGCCGCCCGGTGGTTGCGCTGGCAGATGAATATCCTTCCGGCTTTGTCGATACTGCGCATTCGCATGAGCGCATCCAGCTGCTCTATGCCTGCTCGGGTGTCATGTCGGTGGTGACGGACAAGACGAGTTTCGTGATCCCGCCGCAGCGGGCGGTGTGGATTCCCAGCCAGGTGCAACATGAGGTTTCCTGCCGGGGGCCGGTATCGCTGCGGACGCTCTACATCGATCCGAGATATGAGCGGGATGATCCGGACTGTCATATCGTCGAGGTGGGCCAGTTGTTGCGGGCATTGATCCTGGAAGTGACGCAGTTTGACCATGACTACGACCTGCAGGGCCGGGAGGGACAGATTGTCAGCCTGCTCATCAGCGAGCTGCTGGCCTCGCCCAAGGTGCCCTATGCCGCCCCAATGCCGACCGATCCGCGCCTGGTGCGCGTATGCCGCGAGATCATCGAGAACCCCTCCGACCAGCGCGACATTGACCAATGGGCCGACATTGCGGGCATGAGCCGGCGCAGCTTTACCCGCGCATTCAAGCGCGAGACGGGGATGGGGGTTGCCCTGTGGCGCCAGCAGGTGCGGTTGCTGGAGGCGCTGTCTCTGCTGTCCACCGGATCGAGCGTCACCAGCGTGGCGATGGATGTGGGCTATGACAGCGCCAGCGCCTTCTGCGCGATGTTTCAGCGGGCGTTCGGTGTCTCGCCAAGCCGGTATTCGTTCTGAGAGCTCAGGCTTTAGCCGAGGCCGCCCATCAGCGTGTATTTGATGTCGAGATAATCGCTGACGCCATACTTTGAGCCTTCGCGGCCAAAACCGCTTTCCTTGCGCCCGCCAAAAGGGGCGATGGCGGTGGAGATCAGCCCCTCATTCATGCCGACGATGCCATAGTCGAGCGCGGCGGAGACGCGGAAGGCGCGGGCGAGGTCTTTGGTATAGGCGTAGGCGGCGAGGCCGAACTCTGTGTCATTGGCCATGGCGATGGCCTCTGCCTCATCCCCGAAGCGGAAGAGGGCGGCGACAGGGCCGAAGGTTTCCTCGCGCGCAATGCGGGCGGTGGCAGGCACATCGGTAAGGACTGTGGGCTCGAAGAAGGTGCCGCCAAGCTTGTGGAGCTTGCCGCCGAGTTCGATGCGGGCGCCCTTGAGGAGGGCGTCTTCAATATGGGCTTTGACGGTTTCCACAGCATCTTCATTGATCAGCGGGCCTTGGTCGATGCCTTCATCCATCCCGTTACCGACATTGAGTTTTCTGACTGCTTCAGTGAGCTTTTCGGCAAAGGCATCATAGATGCCATCGTGCACCAGGAAGCGGTTTGCGCACACGCAGGTCTGGCCGGAATTGCGGAACTTCGAGGCGATGGCGCCTTCGACGGCCGCATCCAGATCGGCATCCTCGAAGACGAGGAAGGGGGCGTTGCCGCCGAGCTCCAGGCTGAGGCGTTTGAGGGTGGTGGCGCTTTGCTGCATCAGTTTCTTGCCGGTCTCGGTGGAGCCGGTGAAGCTGACCTTGCGGATTTTCGGGTTGCTGGTCAGCTCGCTGCCGATCTCTCCGGCAGAGCCTGTGATGACTGAGAACACACCTGCGGGAATGCCGGCGCGGCTGGCCAGTTCGGCCATGGCGAGGGCCGTCAGCGGGGTGGCGGAGGCGGGTTTCACAACCATGGTGCAGCCGACGGAAAGGGCGGCGCCAGCCTTGCGGGCGATCATGGCGGCGGGGAAGTTCCAGGGGGTGATGGCGGCTGTGACGCCGACAGGTTCGTGGGTAACGAGGATGCGGGCGGCGGGATTATGGCTGGGGATGATGTCGCCATAGGTGCGGCGGGCTTCTTCGGAAAACCATTCGATGAAGGAGGCGGCATAGGCGATTTCGCCTTTGGCTTCGGAGAGGGATTTGCCCTGTTCGGCGGTCATGATGGCGGCGAGGTCTGCCTGATTTTTCATAAGAAGATCAAACCACTGGCGCAGGATGCGCGCGCGTTTTTCGGCCAGCAGGCCCGACCATTCGGGGAAGGCATCGGCGGCCGCATCGACCGCCTGGCGGGTTTCGCCAGCGCCCATTTTGGGGACGGTTGCCAGGATTTCGCCGGTGGCGGGGTTGGTGACATCGAAGGTCTGGCCGGAATTGGCGGGGGTCCATTCTCCGGCGAGAAAAGCCTCCGTTTTGAGGAGGGAGGAATCCTTGAGTTTCAGGGGCATGGGCACATCTCCGGCGGGACTTATCCAACAGTTGCGCGCCCTTATAGTTCCCCCGGCAATGCAGGACGACCCGTGTCAGCGGGTGGACACACACCGGCAAACCGGGACAATTCCCGGACAAGTTTGGACAAATCCGGACACATAATTGACAGGACGAGGACAGGTATGACCGACACACATCTCAAGGCATTGGCGGCATCGATGCCGTTTGCGAAGACGATCGGGCTGGAGCTGGTTCTGGCCGACCGGGAGGCGGTGATCGGCCGCGTGACCGTGGGCGAGGCGCACTGCACGGCGGGCGCGATTGCCCATGGCGGGTTCCTGATGACGCTGGCCGATTGCGTGGGCGCGATCGGGGCATTCCTGAGCCTGCCGCCCGAGGCCAAGATGACGACGACGACCGAGAGCAAGACCAACCTGATCGCGGCGGCGCCCGTGGGCAGTGTTCTGACGGCAACTGCCGCGCCGGTAAGTGTTGGCCGGCGGCTGCAGGTCTGGCAGACGCGGATCGAAACGGAGGCGGGCAAGCTAGTTGCGCTGACCACCCAGTCTCAGATGAATTTGTAAGAAGGAACGCGCATGAAACTCGACGGTCTCAAGGTTCTCGATCTCTCGGCTTTCCTGCCGGGGCCGCACATGACGATGATGATGGCCGATCATGGGGCCGACGTGATCATGGTGGAGCCGGCCAATGGCGTGGGCGAGCCGGTGCGCGAGATTGGCGAGCGGGCGCCGGACGGGACGACTGTGTGGTTTCGCAATGTGGCGCGCGGCAAGCGGAGCCTGAAGCTGAACCTGAAAGATCCGGCGGGCGTTGAGCTGCTCTTGAAGCTCGCCGAGGAAGCCGACGTGTTTGTCGAGGCGTTCCGGCCCGGCGTGGTGAAGCGCCTCGGCGTGGGATACGAAGCGGTGTCGGCGCGCAACCCCAAGATCGTTTACTGCTCCATCTCTGCCTTCGGGCAGGAAGGGCAGCATGTGCAGAAGCCCGCGCATGACCTGGTGGTGCAGGCGATGACGGGGCTGATGGATTTGGGGCGCGGCCTCAGCGATGGACAGCCCGCGCCCCCGCCTGTGCCGTTTGCAGATGCCTCCGCCTCTCTGATGGCGCTGTCGGCGATCCTGATGGCGCTTTACCGGCGCGAGAAGACGGGCGAGGGCGATTATATCGACATGTCGATGTATGACGCGGCGATTGCCTGGACGCCCAACGTGCTGGGGCCGACCTTTGGCAAGGGCGCGGCGCCCGAACCGAAGAAGATGCGCAGCTTTGGCGGGGCGGCGATGAATTCGATTTATCCGACCTCGGATGGCGGGTTCATCGTGATCGGTGGCTCGGAAGTGAAGTTTGCAGAGAACCTGCTCACCGCCCTGGGGCGGGTGGACCTGCTCCCCTATGCGAAGATCCCGCCCGGCGATGAACAGGAACCCCTGAAGGCCTTCTTCCGCGAGACTTTCGCCGGCAATACGCAGGCCCATTGGGAGGCGTTCCTGGCGCCGGTGGATTGCTGCTGGGCGGCGGTGCGCAATCTGAAGGAAGCGTTCGATGATCCGTTTACGGCAGAGCGCGGTATGGTGTTCACCGACGCGGATGGCAACCGGCATGTGGGCCCGCCGATCCGCTTTGCCAAGGAGCCGCCCGAGCCCAGCCCGAAGTTGGCGGCCTATGGTGAGCATTCTGAGGCGATTGCGCGCGAGGCCGGTCTGAGCGCGGAAGAGGCGGCGGCGCTGAAGGCGCGGGGGGTGATCTAGACTTCCTTATAAGCAGCCAAAAGCGCGAACTTTCACTCAAAGTCATCTTCTGAGTAGTTGGACTGATGCGACTTTAGTTCTCTTTTGAGGATCGCTGATACTTGGATGTGCCCATCAGCCTTTATCCTTTTGGAAACTTGCTCAAGTGTCTCTGAAGTGCCTAAACTCATAAAAGCTACGAACTCTCTAGCTTCGTCATAAGTTACATACTCGCATGCATCCACAAATGCCTCTGATGCATCGGAGATTTCTTGCAGCCTGCTGATGGATAGAGTTTCTGTTTTCCCCCATCTATCATTCGCTGGCCATGACGTTAGAAGTTGGCGTGCAGGGGGTGCCCAAGGTAGATTAGGTTCAGGGAAGTCTACGTCTAAACTCCCCGCTAAATCCAAGCATTGGTCGAGCGTTTTTGCTTCATATTGAGGTGACTCTAGAAGCGCTAAAATTCGATCACGAGCGTAATGAGCCAATACAAATTTGATCTTCTTTTCACGCTCCTCGATATCTTGATAAGTCTGCTTCAATCTGCGTGCATCTTCTCTACGCTGTTTCTCACCCTCTCTCCACAGATCAATTTGTTTGAGCCAACCACCTACAAAAAATCCAAGGGCGCCGCCCAAAAGTGCGCTTCCTAAAAATATAGTTGCGTCGTCCATTTAAGCCCCCGTGATCAGATAATATTATCTGAGTACTCTAGGGATGGAAGTTGCAAAGTAGAAATTCGGTTTAGGAGTTCGGCAAACCCCTTTCGCTTAGATCCGCCGCCGCATAGCTTCCCACTCCTCGGCTAGCATGGGCCTGTGCTGCGGATCGGCAATCGAGATCAGGGCTTCGGCGCGGGCGTCGATGCTTTTGCCGCGCAGGCGCGCGGTGCCGATCTCGGTGATGACGACATCCATGTCCGTGCGCATGACGGTGACGGCATCGGGCGGGAGGCGGGGGACGATGCGGCTGATTTCGCCGCCTTTGGCCGTCGCCATCAGGGCGGTGATGGCGAGGCCGCCCTCAGAGAGCGCGGCGCCGCGCAGGAAATCGTTTAGGCCGCCTTGCCCCGCCACCTGGCGGCCATTGATGAACTCGGCATTCGCCTGGCCGAAGAGATCCACTTCGATCACGGAGTTTATCGCGCGCAGGCGGGGCACGGCGGCGAGCGCGCTGGCGAAATGGGTTTTCGAGACGGGGTGGAAGTGGACGCGGGGCTCTGTGGCCATCCGGTCGTAGAGGGCTTTCGTGCCGGTGGCGACGCCGGTGTCGACACGCAGGGTGGGGTCAGCGTCGAGCATTCCCAGAACGGGGTCTGACACCATGCCGGAATAGATGCGCAGGCCGCGGCGGCCTTTCAGCGCGGAAAGGATGGCCTGCTGCACATTGCCGACGCCGAACTGAAGCGCGTCGCCTTCATCAATGAGGGCGGCGATATGGCCCGCGATGGTTTCAAAGGCGGGCGGGAGCGGGCCGCCGGGAAGCTCCAGGATGGGGGCGTCATCCTCCGCCAGCTGAGCAAATTTCGACAGGGGCACTTTGGGTGAATTCGGGGGGGCGGGCATCTGCGGGTTGATGATGCCGAGGAGGGGCACGCCGCTGCGCGCCAGCATCAGGGGCGAGAAATCCGGGCTGACGCCGAGGGAGACGTTGCCGTCAGCATCGGGCGGAGAGACGAGCAGGACGGCGCCATCGAGCGGCGTGGCGGCCATCCAGTGCCATGCCTGGCTATAGGAGAGAGGCAGGAAGCGGGTTCGGCCAGCCTCGAAAGAGGGGCGCTGCGCGGGGGGCAGGAAGATGGTTTCAGCGCTGGCCTCATGATGGAAGCCGGCCCAGTCGGTTACGTTGATGCCCGCGATCCAGGCGCCGAGGAAGGTGAGGCCGCTGGTGAGCTCCGGATCTGCCTTGAACAGGCGGGCGAGGCCGAGAGGCTCTCCACTGGCGCCGCCGATGAAGAGGCGGGCGCGCGCCGGAAGACGGTGGCGGAACTGCTCGAAGGCATCGGCGAGGCTGGGGAAGGGCAAGGCGTGTCTCCGGGCGGCGCCCTGCCGTGTTAGCCTTTAAGGCGGCCCAATAGAAGAGCCGCCGCAAGGACAGGCCTAACCGGCCGTTTCCTTCAGGCGGGCGCGGAGGGATTTGCGATCAAGCTTTCCGACAGCGGTTTTCGGAATCGCATCCGTGAAGATGACCTTGTGGGGCTTCTTGTAGGAGGCGATCTGGCCGGCGACATGGGCGATGAGATCGGCTTCGCCTGCCTGCTGACCGGGGCGGAGGATGACGAAGGCGGTGACGGCTTCGACCCATTTCTCATCCGGCGCGCCGACGACGGCGGCTTCGAGAACAGCCGTGTGGGACATCAGGGCGTCTTCGACCTCGCGGGGGTAGACGTTGTAACCGCCGGAGATGATCATGTCAGACGTGCGGTCTCGCAGGTGGAGGAAGCCGCGCGCATCGAAAAGGCCGACATCGCGGGTGTGGACCCAGCCATCGGGATCGAAAGACTGGGCAGTGAGGTCTGGCGCGTTGAAATAGCCCGCGGCGGCAGAGGGTGTCCGTACAAGGATTTCGCCGGCTTCGCCCTTGGGCACATCGTTGCCCTGATCGTCCACCAGGCGGATTTCAACATCCAGCGCCGGGCGGCCGCAGGCGCCGAGCAGGTCGCCTTCATGATCTTCCGGGCGCAGCACAGCCAGGCAGAGGGGAGCTTCGGTCTGGCCGAAATATTGCCAGAACTTTTCCTGGCCGAACTTTGCAATGGCGCGGGTGATGACGGCGCGGGGCATGGGCGAGGCGCCATAGATGATGTGGCGCAGGCTGGAGAGATCATGCGCATCAAGACCGGGGTTTTCCAGCAGCATGTGGAGCATGGTGGGCACGAGGTTGATCGCGGTGACCCGGTGCTGCGCAATGGCAGAGAGGAAGGCATCGGGCGTGAAGGCGGGCAGGACGACCGAGCGGGCCCCGCGCAGCCAGAAGGGCAGGACGAAGGTGCCGCTGGCATGGATCAGCGAGGCGGCGTGGAGCATTGCGTCGTCCTGGCTGACAGGGAAGAGATTGAGCAGGATGTTGCGGCAGATGGCCGCGTAGGAGGCTTGCGTATGCTGGGCCGCCTTCAGCACGCCGGTGGTGCCGGAGGTATACAGGGTAAGGATGATGTCGTCAGGTTTGGCAGCAAGCGGGGGCGGGGTGTCTGGCTGGATGGCGGCGAGGCGGGAGAGGTCATCGCTGAGGCCGTGGATGGCGAGGCCGGGGGCAGCCTGCGCGAGGGCGGCGGCGCGATCGGCAAGGTCTGGGCCGTAGATGAGGATGCGGGCGTCTGCCTCGGCCAGCATGCGGGCGTGTTCTTCGACGGACAGGCGTGCGTTCAGAGGTACACGGTTGATGCCTGCCTTGACGCAGGCAAAGTCCAGCGGGACGGAGAACGGACCGTTGTTGACCAGCAGGCCGACGCGCGCGCCATGCCCGGCGCCGAGGCTGCGCAGGGCATGGGCGAGGCGGTTTGCCTCCGCATTGATTTCCGCGAAGGTCCAGGCCTGGTCGCCGAAGACGATGGCGGTGCGGGCAGCGTTGGCGGCGGCGCCGCGTTCGATCAGGTCAATGCAGAGGGGGCCGGATGAGGGCATGAGCGGGGTCTCCGAGGGTCAGTCTTCGGGCTGGGTGAACTTGCCGTGACGGCCAGCGCCGCCGACAAAGCGCTTTGCCCCGGCGCGGCCTTCGGCGGCAACGATCGGGGCGCTGAGGCGGCCTTCCTGGCGGAGGGCTTCGTCAAGTGGCATATCCCATTGGGCGTAGGCGGAGTAACGGTCTGCCAGCATGCATTGCTGAGGGAAGGCGGCAATCTCCCGGGCGAGCGCCTCGGCGGCGTGACGGGCGTGACCGGCGGGGACGACACGGTTGGCCAGGCCCATGGCGAGAGCTTCCTGCGCATCGACCGGGCGGCCGGTGAGGATCATGTCCATCGCGCGGCCCATGCCGACGATACGGGGAAGGCGGACGGTGCCGCCATCAATCAGCGGCACGCCCCAGCGGCGGCAGAAGACGCCAAAGGTGGCAGTTTCCTCCACCACACGCATATCCGCCAGCAGGGCGAGTTCAAGGCCGCCCGCGACGGCATAGCCGGCGACGGCGGCGATGAGGGGCTTGGAGATGGCGAGGCGCGTGGGGCCCATCGGGCCGGAGCCGCTGCCGTCTGGGGTGAGTTCATGGGCGCGGGCGGGATCTTCCAGGGCGGTAAGGTCTGCCCCGGCGCAGAAGTTTCCGTGGGCGCCCCAGAGGACGGCAACGCGCTGGGTATCGTCTGACTCAAACGCCTGAATGGCATCGCGCAGGGCAAAGGCCATGGGCCTGTCGACCGCATTACGGCGGTCTGGCCGGTCCATGATGAGGGTGGTGACAGCGCCGTCGATCTCGACGCGCACATGGGCTGGTTCGCTGGCGCCCGTCATGATTGGTTCCCCTGTTTCATATATTTCAATATTTGACGAATAATGCCATTTAATGAAACTTGCAATCTTGCCCCTGACGGGAACTGCCGGAGCCCCATGACCACACCCCTGCCTGCTGCGACGGATCTGGTGCTGGACTTTCTTTCGACCGCGAGGGGCGGGCGGATGTCTGCGCAGGATCTCTGCCGGGCGGGCGTCATCATGGGGCTGGCCGAGCCGGTGGTGCGCGTGGCGCTGACCCGGCTGGCGCGGCAGGAGAAGATTCGCAAGACGGAGCGGGGCGTGTACGCCTTTCACCCCGCCTACCGGCCACTTTATGAGGATGTGGGCCATTGGCGCGAGCGGCTGGGCTGGATGGCGCCATGGAAGGGCGGCTGGATCGGCGTGCAGGATGCCGGGCTGAGCGGCGGCGAGCGGACGATTGCGCGGCGGCATCAGCGCGCCCTGGCGCTGCGCGGTTTCCGGACGTGGAAGCCGGGGCTTCAGCTGAGGCCGGATAATCTGAAAGGTGGGGTGGCCGCAATGCGCGCGCAGCTTGCCGAACTTGGCCTGAGGACCGAGGCGGACGTGTTTGCCGTTTCCGGGCTGGACCGGGCGCAGGCACAAGCTGTGCAGGGCCTGTGGAACGCTGCGGCGCTGAAGGCTGGCTATGCGGCCGAATTGAAGCGGCTGACGGCGAGTGAGCGCCGGCTGGCGCGGCTTGGCCCGGAAGCGGCAGCGCGGGAGGGCCTGCTGGTGGGCCGCCAGGTGATCGCGCAGATCGTGCGCGATCCTCTGTTGCCGGAGGAAATTCTGGGCGGCAATGAGCGCGGCCGGCTGGTCGCGGCCATGACCGCCTACCAGACGCGCAGCCTCAAGGTGTGGGCATCGGTTCTGGGATCGCGCGATCTGATCGGTTGAGGCTGGGTCAGGCCCATGGCGCAACCATGACCTTGCATTGATGCGTGCGGCTGCGCAGCGCCTCGAAGGCAGCGGGCGCATCTGCCAGCGAGACCGTATCGGTGATCATGGCGCGGGGGGAAACATGGCCAGCGTCCAGCGCATCAATGCAGGCCTGGAACTCAGCCACATCATAAACGACGGAGAAGCGCAGATCGGCTTCCTTGGCGAGGCCGGTGAGCGGCAGGAAGGTATCCGGCTGGAGGCAGACGCCGAGCACGACGACGCGGCCGCCAGTGCGCACGCAGGCGAGAGCGCGCTGGATCATGCCGGTCTGGCCCACGCATTCGAGGACAACATCTGCCGCGCCGCCAAGGGCTTCTTCGGAGGCGGCCGCCAGGGCGGCGTCATCGCTGGCGGCGATGAAGGCGGTGGCCCCCATCGCCTCCGCCAGTGGTTGGCGGCGGGTGGAGGGCGCCGAAACGACGACCCGGCTGGCGCCTGCGAGCCTGGCCCAATAGGCCGCGGCAAGACCGATGGGGCCAGCGCCGATCACCAGCACGCGGTCTCCGGGTTGAACGCCGCCGCGCTTGACGCCGTGCAGGCCGACAGCCAGCGGCTCTACCAGCGCGCCATCATCAAGGGAGAGCGCGGCGGGCAGCGGCAGGCAGCTGCCCGCGCCGACCTTCACATATTCCGCATAGCCACCGGCGATGTCCTCGGTGCCGGTATTGAGGCGGGTAGGACAGTAGTGCGGATTACCTGCCAGGCAGGCCCGGCATTTGCCGCAGCCGATATAGGGCAGCGCGGTGATGCGCATGCCCGTCTTCAGGCCCTCCACGCCCTTGCCCAGGGCGACGATCTCTCCGGCAAATTCATGGCCCAGGACCACCGGAGGGCGGCAGGTCCAGATATTGTGCTCTGTGCGGTGAAGATCGGTGCCGCAGATGCCGCACCGGCCAACCTTGAGAACCACCTCGCCTTCGCCGGGGGTGGGATCGTCCAGGGTCTCAAGCTGCAGTGGCTGGCCGACGCCGCGAAAGACAAGTGCGCGCATGAAACCTCTCCGTCGAAAAGATAGCTATCACTACCTTTGAGCGGGGCGCAGGGAATGTCAATGCAGCGCAGAGGCAACACCTTGTTGTCGAGGGGCGAGGAATGTTTGAATGTCGGGACCAGAGGGGATCTGGCGGAGAACATACAGGGCGAGTGAACGGATGAGAGTGCTTCTGGTTGAGGATCATGCCAGCCTGGGGGAAAGCCTGCAGGCGGCGCTGGAGAGTAGCCGGTATGTCGTCGATTGGGTGCGCTCGATTGCCGGGGCGGAGACGGCGCTTGCGGCTACCCGCTATGATCTGATGCTGCTGGACCTGGGCCTGCCTGATGGCGACGGGGTGGATTTTCTGAAGAAATGCCGGCGCAGCGCGGTGGCCATTCCCATTCTGGTGTTGACGGCGCGGGGCGGGCTGAACGACCGGGTGGACGGGCTGGACGGCGGGGCCGACGATTATCTGGTGAAGCCGTTTGACCTGTCCGAGATGCTGTCGCGCTGCCGGGCGCTGCTGCGGCGGCCGGGACATATGGAAAACGATGTGATCGAGCTGGCGGATGTGAAGCTGGATCTTGGCTCTGGCGGCGTGCTGGTGCGCGGGCGGCCGGTGACGCTGCCGCGCCGGGAGCATCAGCTGCTGGTGGCGCTGATGCGCAAGGCGGGGCGGGTAAGCTCGCGGCCCTATCTGGAGAATGCGCTTTACGATCAGAACACGCAGGCCGGGCCCAACGCGCTGGAAGCGGCGGTGTCGCGCCTGCGCTCGGTGCTGAAGGAGCAGGGGTCGGAAGTATCGCTGCGCACCATCCGGGGCGTGGGATATGTGCTGAGCGAGGGCGATGTTGACGCCTAGTTCCAAATGGTCGCTGGAGGCGCGGCTTCGGCGGCGGCTGCTGGGGGTGATCCTCGGCGTCGGCACGCTGACGGCGGCAATCGTGGCCTTTCACTATGGCAGCGACGTGACCGACCTGCGCCAGCGGCAGGTGCTGGAGATGGCCGAGAAGCTGGCGGGGGAATTTCAGGGCGCGATTCAGCCGGGTGTGCCATTTGATCCGGGTGCGGCGCATAAGGACAGTATCTACGAGAAGTATCCGGAGGCTTATGGATGGGCCTTGTCCGGACCGGATGGGCAAGCGTTGGCACAGTCGGCATTCGACTGGTCGGGCATCGAACGCCGGTCTGTCGCCGGGATTGATGAGTGGACCCTGCAGGCGGGCGATGACATCTGGCTGGCGGGGAAGGAATTTGACTGTGGCGGGCCGGTGGCCTGCCGTGTCGAGACGATTGTGGCGAGCGACCCGGCCTTCCGGTTTTACCGGATGATCCTCACTGAGGTGACGGTGCATGTGCTGATCCCGCTGCTGCCCTTTGCCGTTCTCAGCTTCTGGGTGGTGACGGGATTTGTACGCCAGACGCTCCGGCCGCTGCGCGAGATTGCCGAGCAGGCGCGGGGCGTTTCGGAGTTCCAGGATATCCGCCCCCTGATCGTGGAGAACCCGCCGGATGAGGTGGTGGATCTGGTGCGGGCGCTGAATGGCAGCCTGGACCGGCTGGCCGCCGCCATGGAGCGGGAGCGGGCGTTCATTCTGGACGCATCCCACACGCTGCGCACGCCGCTGGCGGCCCTGAAAGCGCGGTTGCAGCAGGATGGCGGCCATGCCGACCTTGCCAAGCTGCGCCAGGATACCGATGCGCTGATCCGGCTGAGCATGCAGCTGCTGGCGCATGCCAATGCCGACCGGCTGAGCGTGCTGCCGGGACAGTCCATAGATGTCAGTGATCTGATCATGGATATTGTGGTGCGGATGGAACCGCTGGCGCGGCAGGCCGGGGTTGATCTGGGCTGTGAGGGCTGTGACACGCCGGTCAGGGCGGTGGCCGATCCGGACGCGCTGTCGATTGCGGTGATCAATTTGATCGAAAACGCCATCCAGCATTCGGCGGAGGGCGCCCCGATCACAGTGGCGCTGCAGCAGGGGCCGCTGCGCATTTCGGTGATCGATCAGGGCGCGGGCATTCCGGAAGGCAAGCTGGCGGAGGTAACCAAACGCTTTGCGCGCGGCAGCGACGGGCGCAGCCAGGGCGCGGGGCTGGGCCTGTCCATCGTGGAGCAGATAATGCGGGCGCATGGCGGGCGGCTGGAGCTGCGCCGCAATGCCGGCGCGGGGCTGACAGCAACGCTGCACTTTACAGCCGCGGCCTGACGCGGCGGGGCGTTTACATCTGCAGCCACGCCTGAAACACTCGGCCGGATATCAGCATTGGAGGAAAGCGGCATGTTTGAAGGCAAGGTGTGGTGGATCACGGGGGCCTCCTCTGGCATCGGCGCGGCGCTGGCACAGGCGTTGTCCGGCGCGGGGGCGAAGCTGATCCTGTCTGGCCGCAATGTGGGCGCGCTGGAGGAGGTGAAGGCGCAGCTGAAGACCGATGCGCTGGTGCTGCCGTTCGAGGCGACCGATTATGCTGCCCTGCCGGGCGCGGTGGAGACGGCCTGGACTTGGGCCGGGCGCGTGGATGGCCTGGTCAACAATGCCGGCATCTCGCAGCGCTCAATGGCGGTGGATACGGTGTTTGATGTGTATCAGAAGATCATCGCCATCGACCTGCTGGCGCCGATTGCGCTAACGCAGGCGCTGCTGCCGAAGATGGTGGGCGCGGGCGGCGGGCAGATCGTGGCGATCTCCAGCGTGGCGGGTATTGCCGGGCCGCCGCTGCGCAGCGCTTACAGCGCGGCCAAGGCCGGCCTCATCGGATACAATGACAGCCTGCGGGCGGAGACGGCGCATCAGGGGATGAAGGTTCTGGTGGTGGCGCCGGGCTCTGTGAAGACGAATGTGTCGAAGAATGCGCTGGATGGGTCTGCCAATGCGCGCGGCTTCAGCGATACGGCCATCGACAATGGTATGCCTGCGGAGGAAGCGGCACGGCGGATTCTGGAGGCGCTGAAAGGCGGCGTGCGCGAACTGGTGCTGGCCGAGGGCATGGAGGCGGAAATCGCCCGCCTGCGCCGGGCTGACCCGGACAAGCTGTTCGACCTGATGGCCCAGATGGTGGCGCAGGGCTATGCCCAGCAGATGGGCGTGAAGGACAAGAGTTAGGCCCGCAATTTCCCGCGCCTTTTAAATTAGGTCAATTGTCCTATTGCGCGATTAGGGCGATTGTCCTAATCAAGGTCGGAGGCTGGGCCGCAGGGCCTGGCGAAAACTTCTGGCCTTTGGGGCGTATTTGGGCGCGCGGGAGACACGCGAAGAGATCGTGGCGGCGGCCGACGAGCTGTTTTACCGGCAGGGCTTTGACCACACGTCCTTTGCCGACATTGCCGGGGCGGTGAAGCTCTCGCGCGGCAATTTCTATTACCATTTCCGCACCAAGGATGAGATCCTCGACGCGGTGATCGACCGGCGCCTTGAGGCGACGCGCGCGATGCTGGCGGGTTGGGCGGCGGAAGGCGCCTCGCCTGTGGCGCGCATAGAGTGCTTTGTCCGTATCCTGATCATGAACCAGATCAGGATCATGGCCTATGGCTGCCCTGTGGGGACGTTGTGCCAGGAGTTGGCAAAGCTGGACCATGCGGCCAGGGCGCGGGCGGCGGATGTGTTCGCGCTGTTCCGGGACTGGCTGACGGCAGAGTTTGAAGCGCTGGGCGCAGGCGATGAGGCCGGCGCGCTGGCGCTGCATGTGCTGGGTTGGTCTCAGGGCACGGCGGCGCTGGCCAATGCATTCAAGGATGAGGTGTTTGTCAGGCGTGAGGTGGACGGCATGTGCGCCTGGCTGGCGGCGCAGGCAAGGCGCCTTGCCAGGGCGCGGCGCTGATTGTTTCAGGAGGGAGAGGCAGATGTATTTCGTTCAGCTTAAATTTGCGGCCAACAAGGCAGCGGCGCCCCAATTCATGGCGGCGCACAATGCCTGGATCGGCGAGGGGTTTGCCGATGGTGTGTTCCTGATGACGGGCAGCCTGGCGCCCGGCCTGGGCGGCGCCGTGCTGGCGTACAACACCACCCGCGAATCGCTGGAAGCGCGCGTGGCGGCAGACCCGTTCGTGGCGGAAGGCATTGTCAGTGCCGAGATCAGTGAAGTGAGACCGGGGCGCGTGGATGCGCGGCTGGAATTTCTGAAAGCCTGAGGCGGCAGACAGGCGGATGGCCCGCCTGCCGCTCCGGGCACCGCTCAGGCGCTTCTGTATGTATTTTGACGGTCTAGCATCCAGCCGGGATATTCTTCCGGCAGGCGGGAAACGTCGTTCAGGCGGGCAAGGTCTTCCGGGCTGAGGCTGACCTTTGTGGCGCCGATATTGTCCGCAAGCTGGTCTGGCCGTTTGGCGCCGATGATGACGCTGGTGACGGCTTTCTGATGCAGCAGCCAGGCAAGCGCGATCTGGGCGACGCTGGCGCCCTTGGCGGCGGCGATTTCCCGCATCGCCTCAATGGCGGCGTAACCGCGATCCATGTTGACGGGAGGGAAATTGAAGGTGGCCCGGCGGCCATCATTGCCACGGCCTTCTCGGTCATACTTGCCGGAGAGATAGCCGCCGGCGAGCGGGCTCCAGACCATCAGGCCAACCTTCTCGGCCGTCAGCATTGGGATGACTTCGCGCTCAAGATCGCGCCCGGCGAGGGTGTAGTAAGCCTGCAGCGAGATGATGGGGGCAAGCTGGCGCAGCTGGGTGAGGCCGATGGCTTTCATCACCTGCCAGGCCGCCCAATTGGAGAGCCCCAGATACCGAACGGCGCCCTTTTGCACGAGGGAGTTCAGCGCTTCGAGGGTTTCTTCCAATGGCACGGCGGGATCGAAGCCGTGGATCTGGTAGAGGTCTATATGATCGAGACCGAGGCGTTTGAGGCTGGCTTCGGCCTGGTAGAGGATGTGGCCGCGTGAGGCGCCGCGATTGTTCTGGCCTTCTGCCATGGGGCCGAGGACTTTTGTGGCGATCACGACTTCGTGCCGGGGCACACCGAGATTGCGCAGCGACTGGCCGAGAATTTCCTCACTCCTGCCGAGGGCGTAGATATTGGCCGTGTCGATGAAATTGATGCCAGCGTCCAGCGAGGCTTTGACGAGGCCGTCGGCCTCTTCCTGCTGGAGCTGGCCGATCATGCCCCACATGCCTTCGCTGCCGCCGAAGGTCATGGTGCCAAGGCACAGTTCGGAAACGAAAAGGCCGGAATTGCCGAGTTGTCGCATACGCATGGGGGAGGCTCCGTTCTGAGGGATTGGAATGCCCCTGATTTAAGCCCTGCAGGCAGTGCTGTCCGGTGACGATCCTCTCAAAGTCTTGCCCATTTCTCTCAAATGCGTGTGAGGGGCATCGCCCCGCGCGGAAGAATGTGGTTCAGTCATTTCATGATCGATGATCTCAAGACCCTTGCGGACCTGCTGGACCGGCACGCCCGCCGTTATGGCCGGGAGACGCCGGTGGATGGTCTGAACCTTACCCGGACCGAAACGCCGATGGAGATCCGCTCGGTTTACCGGCCATCTTTCTGCGCCGTGCTACAGGGGGGAAAGGTTTCGATGCTGGGCGAGCGGGCGTTCCGCTATGGCGCCGGGCAAGGGCTGCTGGCGTCAGTGGATGTGCCGGTGACGGCGCGGATCGTCGAGGCGTCGCCAGAGCGGCCCTACCTTGCTTTCGGTGTGGAGATTGATCCGGCAATGGTGGCCGAGATGCTGCCCGCACTGGCTGAAGACGCGGTAGCCGAGCCTGCCTTCACTGCTCTGCATACAGACAGGCTGGACGCCGCGATCATGGATCCGCTGGGCCGTCTGCTGAGCCTTCTGGACCAGCCGCGGGATATTCCGGTGATGGCGCCGCTGATCAAGCGGGAGATCACCTGGCGGCTGCTCAACGGATCGCTCGGCCCGATGCTGCGCCATATGGGCTTGCGGGACAGTCAGGCGGCGCGGATCGGCCGGGCGACGGCATGGATACGCGATCATTTCCGCGAGCCGCTGCGTGTGCCCGATCTGGCAGAGATGGCGGGGATGAGCCTTGCGTCCTTCCACCGCCATTTCAAGGCGGTGACGACGCTTTCGCCTGTGCAGTTCCAGAAGCTGGTGCGGCTGCAGGAGGCGCGGCGGATGCTGCTGGAGAACCATGAGGTTTCCGCCGTGGGGTATGCCATCGGGTATGAAAGCGCCTCGCACTTCAACCGGGATTACCGGCGCCAGTTTGGCGCGCCGCCGGGCCGGGACGTGGCCGCGATCCGCGCGCTGGTGGCGCGCGAAGTGGCGTGAGGGACTAGTCTTCCTCGGGCGGCTCTACCGCGTTCATCCAGGCGAAAAGCGGCTTCAGAGGCAGAATCCAGAGCACGCCCGCCAGGATATAGAACGGCATCTGAACCCAGCTGGGCAACGTGCCGACCGGGCCGCTGAGCGAGCCGATGGCCACGATATAGATCACCAGCCAGGTCAGCATCATCAGCATGGCGAGGGGCTTTCGCGGGTTCCGCATGGGCTTTGGACCTTCCGTGACGGGTGGCTGCGACTTCAGCGACCCTTGATCGTGGCGCGCGTCAAGTGATCTAGGCGTCATGACCACAAGCGCAATTTCCCCCGTTGCCGCAGGCTGGATCCGCCGTTGGCTGATCCTTCTGGGCCTTATGGTATATGCCATCATTCTGGTGGGCGGGGCGACCCGTCTCACCGATTCCGGCCTGTCCATCACCGAATGGAACCCTGTCAGCGGCGCCCTGCCGCCGATGAGCGAGGCCGACTGGCTGATCGAGTTCGAGAAGTACCGCGCGACCACGCAATACCAGCTGACCAATGCCGGCATGTCGCTGTCGGAGTTCCAGTTCATATTCTGGTGGGAATGGGGCCACCGGCAGATTGGCCGGTTGATCGGGTTGGTGGCGGTGGCGGGCTTTGCCGTCTTTGCCTGGCGCCGCTGGCTGGGGCGGGGGCTCGGGCTGAAGCTGGTGGGTCTGATTGCGCTGGGCGGCCTGCAGGGCGCGATCGGCTGGTGGATGGTGTCCAGCGGCATTGGTGACACGGACCGCGTGGCCGTCGCGCCTTACCGGCTGATGACGCATTTCACGCTGGCGCTCATCATCCTCGCAGTGATCACCTGGCTGTGGCTCGATCTTGGACCGCAGAAGCGGGGGGGCGCGCCGAAGGGGCCCCGAGGTGCGGCGCTGGCGCTGATGCTGTTGATCTTCGTGCAGATGGCGGCGGGCGCGCTGGTGGCGGGACTCGATGCGGGACGCACCTATACCGACTGGCCGCTGATGGCGGGGGAGGTGTTCCCGTCTCACTATCTGCACGCCGAGCTGGGCATCCGCAGCTTCTTCGAGGGGCGCGAGGCGACCCAGTTCAATCACCGCCTACTGGCCTACATCCTGTGGGCGGGCAGCCTGGCGGCGGCGTGGGCCTTCCGGAAGACAGCTGTGCGGCGGGAGTTTGCGTTCCTGGCAGTGCTGGTATCGGCGCAGGCGGCGTGGGGTATCCTGACGCTGCTGAATGCGGCCCCGATGGGGCTGGCCCTTGTCCACCAGGGGCTGGGCGTGGTGACCACGCTGTGGGCCGTCTACACGGTGTGGCGTGCAGGCGGCCCGGAAACGCGGCTTAGTCCTTCAGCGTAATTGCGCTGGGATCAACGAACACAACCTGATGAGTGCCCTCGCTGGTTTCGCCGGCGATGACGACCACGCCGCCCGGATAGCCACCGGCGGGCAGAGAGCCATTCGCGGTGACAGCGGTGGGGACGTCCGGTGCTGTCACGGTGATTCCATCGCGGACGGTGATGGAGCTCGTGGTCATCCCGAGATCTGTGGATATCTGCAGCGGGCCACCTTCCTCAATGGAGAGGAGGGCGGCGTTGTCCCCGCGGGTCAGCGAGGCGGAGGCCGCCGAGCGGGGCGAGGCGACCAGTGTGTCATATGCGAAGACGCAGGAGGTGATCGGGAAACCGGCCTCGGTTGCGTCTTCTTCTTCCCAGGTCAGCTCATCGCCTGACTGGCCGATGACGCCGGTGCGCAGCAGGCGATTGTTGGAGATCGTCCAGTAGGCGATGCGCATCAGGCCCTGCGAGCCGGCCTCTCCGCTGCAGAGGCCTTCCACAGCCCGCTGTTCTGGAATGGGCAGGTCAATCTGCGCCGGGGCGACCAGACCTTCGCCGAAGACATAGGCCTTCAGCCCGCCTTCTATGGTCACGCCCGGGAAGATGGTGAGCTGGGTGCCCTGGATGCTGGATGCGCGGCCATCGGCGATGTCTTTCAGATGGAATCGCGTCGGTTCGCCCAGACGGTCGCCTTCCATGTCGAAAAATTCGAGCCCGCCAGCGTCATAAGCGACCGCCAGAATGGCTCCAGAGCCCGTAGAGAGGGCCACATCGCGAACTTTTCCCTGCAAGGGGCGGGTCGACCAGACGGCTGGGAGCTCTATTTCTCCTGATATTACAGGGTCTTGACTTGGGGTCTCAGTCGGGGTCTCTTGCCGTCCACAGGCTGTTGCCGCAAAAAGCAGGCTCAGCCCGGCGGCTGCGTTGACAAAGGGAAACGCGGCGCTTAAACGCCAGCCCTTAATTTGCATTCCTGGAACTCCGAAAGTAGAGGCTCTGAGCAGAGCGATGAAAACGTATAACGCACCCGTCGGGGTAGAGAACAAGTGGGTCGTGATCGACGCGACGGACGTCGTTGTCGGACGCCTTGCTTCTTACGTCGCCAAACGCCTTCGCGGCAAGCACCGCCCTGACTTTACTCCGCATGTGGATACCGGCGATCACATCGTCGTTATCAATGCTGAGAAGGCCGTGTTCACCGGCAACAAGCTGACCGACAAGGTCTATTACCGCCACACCGGTTATCCGGGCGGTATCAAGGAAACCACGGCTGGCAAGATCCTTTCCGGCCGCTTCCCGGAGCGTGCCATCGAGCTCGCCGTGAAGCGCATGATGCCGCGCGAGAGCGCGCTGTCGCGCAAACAGTTCGGCAAGCTGCGTATCTACGCTGGCGCTGAGCACCCGCACACTGCACAGGCGCCCGAAGTCGTCGACTTCAAGGCGATGAACCGCAAAAACTCGAAAACGGCCTGATAAACATGACCGACACCTCCAACTCGCTGCAAGACCTTGGCGCCATGACCGGCGCACCTTCCGCCCAGCCGGTGAAAGCCGCTGAGCCGAAGATCGATGCCCAGGGCCGTTCCTACGGCACCGGCCGCCGCAAGGAAGCTGTCGCCCGCGTCTGGATCAAGCGTGGCACTGGCAAGATCATCATCAATGGCCGTGACCAGGAGCAGTATTTTGCTCGTCCGGTTCTGCGCATGGTGATTGCCCAGCCGCTGATCGAAGCTGGCCGCGAAAGCGAGTTCGATGTGATCGCGACTGTCAAAGGCTCGGGCCTCATGGGTCAGGCCGGCGCTGTGCGTCACGGCATTTCCCGCGCGCTCGTGGCTTACGAGCCGGGCCTGCGCGCTGTTCTGAAGCCGTTCGGCTTCATGACCCGCGACCCGCGCGTTGTTGAGCGTAAGAAGTACGGCAAAGCGAAAGCTCGCCGCAGCTTCCAGTTCTCCAAGCGCTAATCGCAGCAGCACATATCCAATGTCTGGCGGGCGCTTCGGAAACGGAGCGCCCGTTTGTTTTTGCCCTCATTTTCGCGGAGGGGCGCCATGTTGCCCAAGGTTTTCATTGATGGCGAAGCCGGCACGACCGGCCTTCAGATTGCCGAGCGGCTGAAAGACCGCAAGGATCTGGAGCTGATCTCGATTCACGCTGACAAGCGCAAGGATGTCGATGAGCGCGCGCGCCTGATCAACAAGGCGGACGTGGTGATCCTCTGCCTGCCCGATGAGGCGGCGCGCCTGGCGGTCAGCCTGGTGAGCAACCCCAACACGGTGATCATCGACGCCTCCACCGCCCACCGGGTTTCGCCGGGCTGGGTGTATGGCTTTGCGGAACTGGACAAGGGCCAGCGCGCGGCCATTGCCGCGGCCAAGCGCATTTCCAATCCGGGCTGCTATCCCACCGGGTTTATCGCGCTGGTGCGCCCCTTGGTGACGGCGGGGATCATTCCGCATGACTGGCCGGTGACGGTGAACGCCGTTTCGGGCTATTCGGGCGGCGGCAAGCCGATGATTGCCGAGTTCGAGGAGCGCCAGACGCAGGACAATTTCCGCATCTACGCCCTTGGACAGCAGCACAAGCACCCGCCGGAAATGAAGAAGTTCACCGGCCTTTCCCATCTGCCGATGTTCACGCCGGCCGTGGGCCGCTACGCGCAGGGCATGATTGTGGAAGTGCCGCTGCCGCTATGGGCGCTGCCGGGCAAGCCCAAACGCAAGGATATCCACAAGGCGCTGAGTATGGCCTATGCGGGCGAGGCCTTTGTGAAGGTTATTCCGCTGGCGGAGGGAGATGCGATCAAGTCGCTCGACGCAGAAGGCTGCAACGATACCAACCGGTTGGAGATCTATGTCTTCGGCACCGATGAGCAGGCCCGCCTCGTGGCGCGGCTCGACAATCTCGGGAAGGGCGCTTCAGGCGCGGCGGTGCAGAACCTCAACATCGCGCTGGGGCTGGACGAGGGCGCGGGGCTGGTGGCTTAAGCCCTTACCTCCCGCGCACATTGCGCGGGGGCCTACAATGGCGGCAGCCGGATGTCTTCCAGGCGTACTTTCACATAGCTGCCCGGCGCGGCGCCGAGGCCCATGTCCTTGGGCTCCACCGCCTTGACCTTGTTGCGGCCGGATTTCGGCTTCAGCCAAGCCCACCAGGTGGGCCACCAGCTGCCCGGTGTTTCGGTGGCGGTCTGCAGCCATTCATTGGCCGAGCCAGCCTCAAGGCTGGTATTGGTCCAGTGCTGGTATTTCTTTGCATCCGGATGGTTCACCACGCCGGCAATATGTCCCGACCCGGACAGAATGAAGGTGGGATCCCCGCCAAAACGTTTGGCCGAGCGGAAGACGCTTTCGAAGGGTACGATATGGTCGTCCTTCGAGGCCTGCAGCATCACGGGGATCTGGATCTTCCCCATGTCCACTTTCTCTCCGAGCACGGTATATTCGCCGCGGGCGAGGCGATTTTCCGCATAACATTCAGAGAGGTAGCGCTTGTGCACAGGGCCGGGAATGTTGGTCTGATCGGCATTCCAGTAGAGCAGGTCAAACGGGCGCGGGTCCTTGCCCAGCATGTACTGGTCGATCACATAGCGCCAGACCAGATCAATCGGGCGCAGCCAGTTGAACGTCTCGTACATGTCCTTGCCGGGCATGATGCCGCCATGGTTGTCGATGATGCCGTAGACATAGTTCCTGCCCGGACCATCGGTGAAGACCTTCAGATCTCCGGCGAGTTCAAAGTCTGACTGTGAAGCGAAGAAGGTGGCCGAGTCGATCTTGTCATAGCCGGTGGCCGCCATATGGCCGAGGGCGGAGGTGAGTAGGGTGCCGCCAATACAATAGCCCACGGCATTCAGGCTCTTGGCGCCGGCAGCTTGCAGCGCGGCCTCGACGCCGGCGTAGATGCCTTTCTTGACGTAATCGTCCCAGGTGTAGTCTTTGGTCACGCCATCGGCCGAGCGCCAGGAGACGACAAACACCGTCAGTCCACGGTCTACCAGCCAGCGGATCATCGAGTTCTTTTCCTGCAGGTCCAGGATGTAGAACTTGTTGATCCAGGGCGGGAAGATGATCAGGGGTTTGGAATAAACCGTCTCCTGCGTTGGGGCGAACTGGAGAAGTTCGATCAGGTCGTTGCGGAAGACGACCTGGCCCGGCGCCGTGGCGATGTTCTCGCCGAGCTTGAAGGGCGTTTCATCGGTCTGGGTGATGTGCAGTTTGCCCCCGCCCTTGCGCACATCTTCGCGCGCCATGCGGATGCCCGCCAGCACGCTTTCCCCGCCGCTCTCGATGAAGGTTTTCAGCGCCTGGGGATTGGTGCCGAGGAAATTTGTGGGCGAGAGGCTGTCGGTGAGCAGCTGCATGAAGAATTTGGCCCGCAGATGGATCGGCTCTTCGATGTCAGGGGCGCGGTCTGCCAAGCTCATCATCCAGCGGGCGTTGAGATCATAGGCCTTGCGGATGAATTTGAAGGTAGGGTTTGCCTGCCATTCGGGATCGGAAAAGCGCTTGTCCTTTTCCGGCTTGGGCTCGGCGGTCAGGCTCTCGGTCACCATCTCCTGCCAGAGACCCATCCAGCCCTGCATCAGGTCCATGTTCGCCTGCATCAGCGCCATCGGATTGCGCGCAAGGCTCATGCCGACCTGGCCGAACGCGTCGCCCGCGCCCATGGGATCACCTTGCGTAACGGTGCCCAGCGGGCCCGACCCGGTCAGAACTTCGCTGAGAAGGGCCTGAGATTCTGTATTTGCTAGCGCCAGAGTGGTCATCAGCACTTGCAGACGTGCCGGGTCCTGCGCCATCAGCAGGGATGCGATGGAAGGTGTGTCGGCCGCTGGTGTTTTGTTTCCGCCCATATGTCGTAGTTTCGCCCGCTTCTTTGGGCTTATCTATCCTTTAGAATGTTTGTCATTTAATGAGCTTAACCATGAAAAACACGGCGATTCCCCTCCTGATTGTGCCGGTCCTGCTTATTGCGGGATGTTCATCTTCCTTTGCGAAGGTGCGGGAGACGGTGAATAACGCGCCGGAATGGTATGGCGAGCGCCGCGCGGAGATACGCGGGGAAGGGTATCCTGACCTTTCTACCCTGCCAAAGGTTGATCCGCAGAATGTGCCCGGAAAGACGCTGGAAGCCCAGTTAAACCGCGGCAACGAGCTGGCGAAAGAGTTTGCAGGCGCCCGAGCGGAAGTGGCGGTGGGCGGAGCTGAGGAAATCCGCGCCATCGCCGCGAGCATGATTGGGGGTTTTGGCGATATCCCGCCGGAATCCGATTTCCTTACCGAAGCCGAAATCGCTGCCATCCGCAGCCAGTTCAACGTTCCCCGCGTCACACAAGACGAATTTTGAGACCTCTGAAAATGAACACCGACTTTCACAAGATCCGGCGCCTTCCGCCTTACGTGTTTGAACAGGTGAACCGCACAAAAGCGGCGCTGCGCGCCAAGGGCGCTGACATCATCGACCTGGGCATGGGCAATCCGGACCTGCCGACGCCGAAACATATCGTCGACAAACTGGTCGAAACCGCTCGCAAGCCGGATGTGAACGGCTACTCCGCCTCACGCGGCATTCCCGGCCTGCGCCGCGCGCTGACCGACTATTACAAGCGCCGCTTCGGCGTCAGTCTGGACAAGGACCGGGAGGTGATCGTCACGCTCGGCTCCAAGGAGGGGTTTGCCAACCTTGCCCAGGCCATCTCTGCGCCGGGCGATGTGATCCTGGCGCCGGACCCGTCCTATCCGCTCCACCATTTCGGCTTCATCATTGCCGGCGCCTCGATCCGCGGCGTGCCGGCGCATACGCCGGAGCAGTATCTTTCAAACCTTGGCCGGGCCGTGAAATACTCCGTGCCCCCGCCGACCGCGATGGTGCTCTGCTTCCCGTCGAACCCGACGGCGGCAGTCTGCGATCTCGACTTCTATAAAGAGGCCGTGAAGTTCGCGAAGAAGCACGACCTCTGGGTGCTGTCGGACCTTGCCTATAACGAGATCTATTTCGAGGAGCCCACGCCCTCGATCCTTCAGGTGGACGGCGCGAAGGACATCGCGGTGGAATTCACCACCATGTCCAAGACCTATTCCATGGCTGGCTGGCGGATGGGCTTTGTGGCGGGCAATGAAAAGCTCGTCGGCGCGCTCGCCCGCGTGAAATCTTACCTCGACTACGGCGCCTACACGCCGATCCAGGTGGCCGCGGTGGCGGCGCTCGACGGCCCGCAGCAATGCGTGGACGAGACGCGCGCCATCTACAAGGCGCGCCGCGACGTGCTGGTCGACAGCTTCACCCGTGCCGGTTGGCCAGTGCCGAGCCCGAAGGCCTCGATGTTTGCCTGGGCGCAGATCCCCGAACAGCTACGCCATCTGGGCAGCCTGGAGTTTGCGCTTCAGCTGATCAACGAGGCACATGTGGCCGTCGCGCCGGGCGCCGGCTTTGGCGAGCATGGCGATGATTACGTCCGCATCGCGCTGGTCGAGAATGAGCAGCGCATCCGCCAGGCTGGCCGGAACATCCGGAAGTTTCTTGCGTCGCGCGGCGTGAAGGAGATCAAGCCGGTGGTGGCGGCGGAGTAGGCATGGCGCACAAAAGCCGGAAGCTACTAGTCGGAACTGGCTGGATGCTGGGTGGTGTCCTGATGGTTTTTGCGCTTCTGGCTGCCTTTATAGGATGGGTCACGTCATCTTACACCATAGGTGTTGAGGTGGCGCCGATGGGGATTGCCTTCTTCGCCGTTATAGGGGGCGCTTGCGGGCTTGCTGCTCAAAGGCTTTGGGGCGCCATCCTACGTTCTCGTAGTTCATCATGAGCGAAGTCGTGGAACGAGTTGCGAAATGGGACGTGGGATCAACGTCTCGGGGCCTTCCCCCGCGCGCCCAAAAAGGGTAGGCAGCAGCCCGAAGCGTAAGAGATGAAAAGGGGCGCCTTGTGGGGCCTTTGAGAATTGGAATTGCCGGCCTCGGCCATGTGGGCTGCGGGCTGATCGAGCTGGTGCAGCGTCAGGATCGCCTTCGTCTGCCGGGCAGGGTGGAGATTGCGGGCGTCAGCGCGCGCTCCCAGAGCCGCAACCGGCCGGTGAACACCGATGGCTATACTTGGTTTGACGATGCCGCGACGCTGGCCGAAGACCCGAATGTGGACGTGTTCGTCGAACTCGTCGGCGGCTCGGATGGCCCGGCCAAGTTTGCCGTGGAATCGGCCCTGCGCGCGGGAAAACACGTGGTCACCGCCAACAAGGCGCTGATCGCCAAGCATGGCAACATGCTGGCCGCGCTGGCCGCCGAAAAGCAGGTGGACCTGCTGTTCGAGGCCGCTGTGGCGGGCGGCATCCCCGTGGTGCGCGTGCTGCGCGACAGCCTGGCGGGCACCGAAGTGACGCGCGTTTCGGGCATTCTCAACGGCACCTGCAATTTCATCACCTCCACCATGCTGGACACCGGACGCTCCTATGAGGATGTGCTGGAGGAAGCCCAGAAGCGCGGCTACGCCGAAGCTGACCCGACGCTGGACGTTTCGGGCATGGACGCGGCCCACAAGGCGGCGATCCTTTCGGCCATCGCTTTTTCCGCCGATCTGGATTTCTCCAAGGTTTCCGTGCGCGGCATCGAGCAGATCGGTCTTCTGGACCTGCGCCTGGCCGACCGGCTGGGTTTCCGTATCAAACTGATCGCCGAGGGCGTGCTGACGCCGGCGGGTGTTGTGTGCCGGGTTGAGCCGATGGCGCTGACGGCGGGGCACGCGCTGGCGCGGATTGATGGCTCGCTGAACTCTGTCCGCGTGGAAGGGGATCCCCTCGGCGCGGTGGTGCTGACCGGGCCCGGCGCCGGCTCCGGCCCGACGGCGAGCGCGGTGATGGGGGATGTGGCCAAGCTCTTCCGCCCGGCGATCCGCAACGCCTTTGGCCGCGCCGAGCACCATGTGGCCCAGCCCTTCGTTAACAGCGGCCAGGAGGAGATTTCGCCCTTCTTCCTGCGCGTGCGCCTGACTGACAAGCCCGGCACGCTCGCCGCGTTAACCGAAGCGCTGGCCGAAGAGGGCGTTTCGGTGGACAAGCTGTTGCAGGATTCGGCCGACGAAACGGGCGCCAGCCCCGTGGCCGTGGTAACCCATCGTTGCCCCCGGCGGCAGATTCTCTCTGCCATTGCCCGGATCGAGGCGCTTGGAGTGACCGTTGAAGCGCCCAGACTGATCAGAATAGAGACGGCAAGCTAATTGCTTAGGCCGGTCCAATCCCTACGAACGATGACCGATTTCGGAGAAAAACATGGATAACAGCGTACTGACCTCGAGCCTTGCAGACGCCATGGTGCGCGTGACCGAGCTTTCGGCCATCGCAGCCGCCCGCCTTGCCGGGCGTGGCGACGAGAAGAAGGCCGATGCCGCCGCGGTGGACGCGATGCGGTCTGCTTTCAATGCCGTGGATTTCAAAGGCCGCGTTGTGATTGGCGAGGGCGAGCGGGACGAAGCCCCGATGCTGTATATCGGCGAGGAAGTCGGCACCGGCAAAGGCCCGGAGATCGACATTGCGCTTGACCCGCTGGAAGGCACGACGCTGACGGCCAAGGCGATGGCAGATGCCTGCGCTGTGCTGGCGATTGCCCCGCGCGGCGGCCTGCTGCATGCGCCTGACACCTATATGGACAAGCTGGCCATCGGCCCTGGCTATCCGGAAGGCATCATCAGCCTGGATGCTTCGCCTGCGGACAATATCAAGGCGCTGGCCAAACATACCGGCCGCAAGGTGGAGGACATGACCGTCTGCGTTCTGGACCGCCCGCGCCATCAGGAGATCATCGACTCGCTGCGCTCGGCCGGGGCGAGAGTTTCCCTGATCAGCGATGGCGATGTGGCTGGTGTGATTGCGACGACCAATCCGCTGACGGGCATCGACATGTATGTTGGCCAGGGCGGGGCGCCCGAGGGCGTTCTGGCGGCGGCAGCGCTTAAGTGCGTGGGCGGACAGATGTTCGGTCGTCTCGTTTTCCGCAATGACGACGAGAAGAAGCGCGCAAGCCGCGTTGGCATCACCGATTTCGGCAAAACCTACAGCCTCAACGAACTGGCTTCGGGCGAGACCGTTTTCTGCGCCACCGGCGTGACCAAGGGCAACCTGCTGGACGGCGTTCTGCACCGCGATGGCCGCGTGCATACGCACACGCTGGTGATGACCTCCACGGACGGCATGGTGCGCTATGTGCGCAGCTCGCGGAAGATCTGAGGCAGGCTTCTTTTCCTGATCTTTGAAGACACCGGCGGGGCAGGGCTCCACCGGTGTTTTTGTTTTGGGCAGCAGCAAGGGCCGGAACGCGCGAGGGGCGCTGCAGACAGAAGTCTGGCCAGAAGACTGGCAGTAAGTAGGCTTACAGGCGCGATCTGGGGCGACATGCCTTGCAGTATACGTCCGCCTGCGGAGGGGGTGGGGAAATAAAGTTTTTTCCGCGTGTTTGCTGCAGGTTCGAGCCGATTTTTGTTGGATAGGGCTGCGGCGTTGGAGTTTTTGGCGGAAAGCTCCAAAAAAACTCTAGCGGGTCTCCAACGGCGTGGGCGTTCAGCCGGGTCGGTTGAGGGGGAGGTCTGCGAGGCCGAAGAGGGCGTATTGGAGGCTCTGGGCGATGCGGTTTGCGCGTTCGAGGAAGAAGGCGGCGGCTTCCGGGGTGGCGGCGGTGTCGCGCAGGGTTTGCTCGAAGAGGGCGAGCCAGAGGTTGAAGTGAACTTGCTGGATGTGGCGGTGCCGGGCGTGGGCAGGCACGGGGCGGCCGGAATAGCGGCCAGTCCCCAGGGCGACCGAGGACCAGAAGTTCTTCATGGTTTCAAGATGGGGACCCCAATCAGAAATGGCCACATCGAAGACCGGGCCAAGAACGGGATGGCCGCGGACGCGGGTATAGAAGGTCTCCACCAGGGTGGAGATATAGGCTTCATCAATGCCGAAGGCGGCGGCCTGATCCCGCAATTCTTCGCGGCGTTCCTGAGCGCTGCGGACACGATAACCGGTCATGTCAGGCCTCCTTTTTTGACATTACCGGACAGAACCGGACAAATCGGGACACTAGCGGGACAGCGCGAGGCGCTTCGATACGTAGTTTTCCGGAGGGTCCCTTCAGAGCGGTTTGGCCAGCACGATATCGTCATAGACTTTGTCGCCGACCTGAAACTGGCGCGTGCCGGCGAGCGCGAAGCCGGCCTGGCGGTAGAAAGCGATGGCGCGGTGATTATCTTCATAGGTGCCGAGTAGCAGGCGGGGGGCGCCGCGCTGGCGGGCGTCCTCGATCGCTGCCTCCATCAGGCGCTGGCCGGCGCCGGTGCCGTGGAAGCGGGAGAGGACGTAAATGCGCTTCAGCTCCACGTCTCCGGGCTGAAGCGGGATGGGCAGGTCTGGCGGGCAGTTGACCGCGTAGCCGATGGGGGCGCCGGTCGCGGCGTATTCGGCGAGCCAGACCGAGCAGGCCGGATCGGCAAGGTATCTGGCATAGACCTCGCGCGAATGCTGGCGCGTGCAGTGGGCGATGATGGCGTCGCCGTCGATATCGTAGACATAGCTGTCGATGAAGGTGGCCACGCCGATATGGGCGAGACGCTCGGCATCTTCAGGCCGGGCGCGGCGTAGGGTGATGTCGTTCATGCAGTCGGCGCGCTTTCGCAGCGGGCGAGGAGGGCATCAATGGCAGCGACGGCCTGTTCGACGCGGCCTTCCCAAGGGCCGGTAATGAGTGTGTACGGAACACCCGCGTGCTCGATCAGCTCGACGAAGCGATCATGCATCCAGCCGCGGATCTTCTCGCCATCGCGCACACCATCCTGCACGAAGGGAACTTCGGGGGTCGGGATCAGGTAGAGGTCTACCTTGTCGGCATTACCGATGGCGTCGACCTCCGGATGGCGCTTGCCGGCATAGCGTTCATACCAGGTGGCAGTGGCGAAGGCGTTGGTGTCGGCAAAGAGGACGGCGTTCGCGCGGCCGGCGGCTTCGTTCTCGCGGCGCTGCTGTTCCTTGGCGATGTGGATGAAATCCTCATCGGTCCATTCGGGAATGTCGCCGCCTTTCAGAGACTGGGCGGCGAGTTTTTCTTCCCAGAGCTCGCGGCCATATTCGGCGACCCAGATGGTCTTGTAATGCCGGGCGAGCTCGATGCAGAGCGTGGTTTTGCCGGTGGACTCAGCGCCGATCAGGACGACGCGCAGGGGAGTGTTGCAGGTCATGCGGTGGCCGCCTTGCGCCATTCGAGAAGCCCCATGATCGCAAGGGCCAGGAAGACGCCATAGAGCAGGGCTGTCAGGTAAAGGCCATTATAGAGGCAGAAGGGGATGTAGAGGATGTCGGCCACGATCCACAGCCACCAGCATTCCAGGACCTTACGGCTCTGCCCCCATTGGGCGGCGAGGCTGATCGAGGTGATGAGGGCATCCCAGAAGGTGGTAGCGCCGCCGGCTTCGTTCAGCAGGCGGTAGAGCAAGGCCGTTCCGCCCGTGATGCCGAGGGCGGTGAGTGCCCATTCGAGGCGCGGGGCGCGGCGGACTTTCAGCTGGCTGCGGTTTGCTCCGCCATAGAGCCAGAGATACCAGCCGATAAGATTGAGCGCGAAGAAGACAAGCTGGAGGCCGGCGGTGGCGAAGAGCTGCGACTGGTAGAAGACGTAGGCGTAGATGCCGACCGTGATGAGGCCGAGGGGGAAGTTCCAGATGTTCTGGCGGGTGACCAGCCAGACGCACAACACGCCCGTGACGAAGGCGATGGCCTCAAGCGGATGGGCCGCGCCGGTGCGCCAGGCGGCGAAGGCAATGGCGGATGTGAGTAGGACGAGACCGGCCAAGAGCGCCGTGCCGGGACGGCGGGAAGGGGCTGCATCGGTCAATTGTTCAGCCTTCCCGGTGTAAAGGGTGGCGAGGCCCCTCCTTTGGAGAGGGGCCCCCGCCTTAATTCAATCAGGCTTTACCCATCTCGATTTCGAGGTTCTGGGCGACCTTTTCGATGAAGCCTTCGGTCGTCAGGTAGCCCTGATCGGGGCCGACGAGAAGGGCGAGGTCTTTGGTCATGAAGCCAGCTTCGACGGTCTTGATGATCGTCTTCTCGAGCGTCTGGGCGAACTTGCGCACTTCGGGGGTGTCGTCCATGCGGCCGCGATGGTCGAGGCCCTGCGTCCAGGCGTAGATCGAGGCGATCGAGTTGGTCGAGGTCGCTTCGCCCTTCTGGTGGGCGCGGTAGTGGCGGGTGACGGTGCCGTGAGCGGCTTCGGCTTCGACGGTCTTGCCATCGGGGCTGAGCAGAACCGACGTCATCAGGCCGAGCGAGCCGTAACCCTGGGCCACGGTGTCAGACTGAACGTCGCCGTCATAGTTCTTACAGGCCCAGACATAACCACCCGACCATTTCATTGCCGCGGCGACCATGTCGTCGATGAGGCGGTGCTCGTAGGTGCCTTTGAATTCGGCGAACTTTGCCTTGAATTCCTTGTCCCACAGCTCCTGGAAGATGTCCTTGAAGCGGCCGTCATAGGCTTTGAGGATGGTGTTCTTGGTGGAGAGGTAGACCGGCAGCTTGCGCTGGAGGCCGTAATTGAACGAGGCGCGGGCGAAGTCGCGGATTGACTCGTCGATGTTGTACATGCCCATGGCGATGCCCGAGCCGGGGAAGTCGTAGACTTCCTTCTCGATCACCTGGCCGTCTTCGCCTTCGAATTTCATCGTCAGCTTGCCCTTGCCGGGGACGAGGAAGTCAGTGGCGCGGTATTGGTCGCCGAAAGCGTGGCGGCCGATGATGACCGGCTTGGTCCAGCCCGGCACGAGGCGCGGGATGTTGGAGATGACGATCGGCTCGCGGAAGACGACGCCGCCGAGGATGTTGCGGATGGTGCCGTTGGGCGACTTCCACATCTTCTTGAGGCCAAATTCCTCAACCCGGGCTTCGTCCGGCGTGATCGTGGCGCATTTGACGGCGACGCCGTATTTCTTGGTGGCTTCGGCCGCGTCGATAGTGATCTGGTCGTCGGTTTCGTCGCGTTTCTGGATCGAAAGATCGTAATATTTCAGGTCGATATCGAGGTAGGGGTGGATCAGCTTATCCTTGATGATCTGCCAGATGATCCGGGTCATCTCATCGCCGTCCATCTCGACTACGGGGTTTTTGACCTTGATCTTCGCCATTTTTTAGAATCCTTGCGCTGCGTACGGTTTGCGGGGGCTATAGCAGACCCACAGGCCGCGTCAAAACCCGGAAAGATCGCCAGTTATGCAAGGCAATCCTGCAATTATCCTTCATTCGCCCCAACTGGGCGAAAACATCGGCGCGGCGGCCCGTGTGATGCTTAATTTCGGGCTGACGGACCTGCGGCTGGTGAGCCCTCGGGACGGCTGGCCGAGCGAGACGGCAGAGGCGATGTCGGCCGGGGCGCTGGGCCAGGGCGTGACGGTGACAGTGTTCGACACGTTGGAAGCGGCGATGACGGGGCTGACCTATACGATTGCCACCACGGCGCGGCCGCGGGGCATGGAAAAAGAGGTGTTCGGGGCGGCTGAGGCCGTCGGCGCGCTGAAGGCGCGGGACGGGCAGACGGCGGTGCTGTTCGGGGGGGAGAAATCCGGCCTGCCGAACGAAGCGGTGGCGCTGTGCGATGCGATCCTCACCTATCCGGTGAACCCGGCTTTCTCCTCGCTGAACCTGGCGCAGGCGGTCGGCGTGTTCTGCCACCAATGGGGGGCAAGCGCGGGGCTGGAGGGGAAATTCGGCGGCAAGGGCGAGGGTGTGGACGCGCCGGCGACACGCGAAAACCTGATCGGCATGTTCGAACATTTCGAGGCGGAACTGGAGCGGGCGGGATATTTCTATCCGCCGGAAAAGACGCCGGTGATGGTGACCAACCTGCGCAACGCGCTGGTGCGTGCTCAGTGGACGGAGCAGGAGGTGCGCACCTTCCGGGGGGCGATCAAGGCGCTGAGCCTGGGGCGCGGGAAGGCGCGGGTGGTAAGGGAGGAGTGAGGGGGCGGGCGTCGGATTTCGGCCTGCGGCCTCTATCCGACCTACGAGTCGACCCCGAACAGTTAGCGAGTTCTTAAGAAACTCGTGGGAATTTTTCCTTCAATCATGAAGCAAAGAATTTGCGGAAGCGGGCGGTCTGGTGGGGCGCGTCTGGCTGTTTCTGTTTGTGGTGCTTCGTGGTGCCGGTGCCCTTGCGAACTTTTATGGAGATGACCCGTGTCGCAAACTGCCTATCTGGTTTCCTGTGAAATTCTGTGCGGCGAGGGGAGCGATGGCGCCCTTGAAGGCATGGACAGCGCATACGTGATCGTTGGCGTCTATGCCGCCAATGACGAAGAAGCGATGACCAAGGTTGAAGCCTCGCTCGAGGAAGAAGGCTATGGCCTGGTGGAGGCCGACTGGATCGCCCCGGCCGCCGACATGGAATGGGAAGACGAAGAAGCCGCCGTTGAAGCCGCCGACCTGGTGGCGCGCCTGGCGACCATTCCGGACGAGGTGGTCTATGGGCCACTCTACCCCACGGTGGAGGAAGACGAGGAAGAAGAAGTGGACGAGGCCGCCTGACGGCGCGCCTTGATTGGTTAGACTGGGAAAAGGAACGGCCACTCCGGGGAGTGGCCGTTTTTTGGTTCGCCTGATGGGCTGTGGGGGACTTACTTGCCCTTCCAGACGGGGGCGCGTTTTTCGATGAAGGCTTTGGGGCCTTCTTTATAGTCTTCGGTGGTGACGAGGCTGGCGAAGGCCTTGCCGGAGTCTTTCCAGAGTTCCTCGTCAGACTTGGTGAATGCGTCGAGGGCGACCGTGCGGCTGGCGAAGACGGCGAGCGGGGCGTTGGCGGTGATGCGGGCGGCGAGCTTTTCGGCTTCGGCCATCACTTCGGCTTCCGGAACGACCTTGTTGACCATGCCGAGTTCATAGGCGCGCTGGGAAGAGAGCGGGTCGCCGGTCAGGATGGCTTCCAGGGCGGCGGCCTTACCGATCTGGCGGGGCAGGCGGAAGAGACCGCCGGCGCCGGCGACGAGGGAACGCTTGACTTCCGGCAGGCCGAAATTGGTGTCGTCAGCGGCGACGATCAGGTCGCAGGAGAGGGCGATCTCGGTGCCGCCGGCGAGGGCCGAGCCGGTGATGGCGGCGATGAGGGGCTTGGTGCGCTCACGCCTCGCGATGCCGGCGAAGCCGCCTTTCTTGGTGGAGAGGGCGCCGCCATTGCCGGCGGAGATTTCTTTGAGGTCAGCGCCGGCGCAGAAGGCCTTGCCGACGGCGGTGAGGATGCCGGCCCAGACTTCAGGATCTGCTTCCATCTGGTCGAGCGCAGCTTCCATGGTGGCGGCCATTTCGCCGTTGATGGCGTTGCGGGCTTCCGGGCGGTTCATCGTGATGATCGCGACGTTGCCTTTTTTGACGTATTCGACGGGCATTCTGGTGTCTCCCTGATATTGAGTGGCGCTCAGCTAAGGGCCTTTCCCCAACGTCGCGCAAGAACCCCTCTTGCGCGACGTTGGGGCAAGCCGCCACAGAGTTGCGTCATGAAGCTGACACTCGACCCCGAATATGAAGCCTTTCGCGAAGAGGTCTCCCAGACCCTTGCGAAGAACGCCCACCTTGCGCCCATGGCAGACGACAAGGGGTACAAGAACCCCAAGCGCCTCGCCTGGCAGAAATTCCTGATCGAGAACGGCCTCGCGGCCCGTACGATCCCGAAGGAATATGGCGGATACGGCGCTGAGCCGGACATCCTCAAAGCGCGCATCATCGCCGAGGAGTTTGCCCGCACGCGCCTGCCAGGGCCGATGGCGGGGCAGGGCATTTCGATGTTCGTGCCGACGCTGCTGGAGCTGGGCACCGAGGCGCAGAAGCGGGCCTATATCCGCCCGACCATCCATGGCGAGATGATCTGGTGCCAGGGCTATTCGGAGCCGGGCGCAGGATCAGACCTCGCCGCACTGCGCACCAGCGCTGTGGAAGACGGCGACCATTACATCATCAACGGCTCGAAGATCTGGACCTCGACGGCGAAACAGGCCGACATGATCTTCTGCCTTGTACGGACAGACCCGAACGCCAAGAAGCATGAGGGGATCACCTACATCACCTTCCCGATGAGCACGCCGGGGATCGAGGTGCGCCCGCTGGTCGACATGACGGGTACGGCGAACTTCAACGAGGTGTTCTTCACCGATGTGCGTGTGCCCAAGAGCGGCGTGATCTTTGCGCCGAATAAAGGCTGGCAGGTGGCGAATGCCACGCTGACGCATGAGCGGGGCATGCTGGGCGACCCGAACGCGACCAAGGCGCGGCTGTTGGAACTCATTGCGCTGATGAAGGCTGAGGCCGTGAACGGCGAGCGCCTGATCGACAATCCGGTGCTGCGCGACCGGCTGATGAAGCTGCAGGGCGAAGTGTATGCGATGCAGGCCAATGGCCTGCGGATCACGACGAGCCGTCTGCAGGGGCAACCGGCAGGGCTGGCGGGGCTGGTGGTGAAGCTGCAGGGGTGCGATCTCAATCACGAGATTGCGCGCCTGGCCATCGACGCGCTCGGGGAACTGGGCATCCTTTATGAGGAGGGCGAGCATCTGCGCAGCGGGGGCACCTGGCAGTGGCGCTATATGTACGACCTCGGACTGATCATCGGTGGCGGCACCGCCCAGATCCAGAAGAACATCATTGCGGAACGCGGCCTCGACATGCCGCGTGAGCCGAAGCTCGCAAAGGCGTAAGGCACATGGAATTTGCACTTTCTGAAGACCAGCGCATGCTGCAGGACAGCCTGAAGGGCGTCCTCAATGATGCTGCTTCCCTTGACCGTATCCGGAAGATCGCTGTGGGCGATGCCGGGGAGAGCGCCGTTCTGGACGGGGCGCTGACGGAGTTTGGCCTGGCGGCGCTGATGGTGCCGGAGGCGGCCGGCGGGCTGGGCCTCGGCGCGCTGGACGCCTGCCTCGTGCAGGAAGCGCTGGGCTATAATGTGGCGCCCTCGCGGTTCCTGGCGACTGCCGTGGCCGCGCAGGCGCTGGCCGGGCATGCGGATGTGCTGGGCGCCATTGCGGCGGGCGAGGCGAAGTTCGCCTTGGCGCTGACGGAGGTTTCCTCGCGGCGCGATGGCGCGGGCGTGGAGCTGAAGGGCGGCAAGCTCAGCGGCAAATCCCTGCTGGCGCAATCGGTGGACGGGGCAACGCATATCCTGGTGGCTGATACTGCCGGAGCGTGGCATTCGGTTTCTGCGGCAGATGCGGGCGTGACCGGGATGCAGACGATTGACCGGACACGGACGTTCCATGAGGTTACGCTGGATGGGGCCAGGCCGCTGGTCAGCGTGATGCCGGGCGTGGAAGTGCTGGCGCTGGCGCGGCTGCTGGTCGCTGCCGATACACTCGGCGCGGCGCAGGCGATGATCGACAAGGCCGTCGCCTATGCCAAGGAGCGCCAGCAGTTTGGCCGGGTGATCGGCTCGTTCCAGGCGGTCAAGCATATGTGCGCCGAGATGGCCGCGAAGCTGGAACCGGCGCGGGCGCTGATCTGGCATGCGGCCCATGCGCTGGATATCGCCGATGAGGAAGGCCCGATGATGGCCAACCTCGCCAAGGCGCATCTGTCGGAGGTGGGCACGTTCGTAGCGCGCACATCGACCGAGGTGCATGGCGGCATGGGCTTCACTGATCTGGTTGGCCTCCATTACTGGTACAAGCGCATCGGCGTGAACCGGCAATTGCTGGGCAGCCCGGAGCAGGCGCGCCAGACAGCGGCTGAACTACAAGGACTGGTTGCATAATCTGAGGCAGTCTTAAAAATTACACAACCTGGTCGCGAGTTTCGGCTTGCGATTAACCATGGGTTGTGTATTCACTTCTCCAGAATACACGCACTGGTCGTATTCTGGAGAGGGTGATTTATGTCTGAGATCTTGATCGACTATGCGCGGCTGGCAAAGCGCGCGGACGAGTTTGGTTTTCGCCGGGGAGAGTTCCTGGAGCTGAAGGCAGGCCTACGCCTGGCCGAAGAGCTGACCGGGCAGACCATGGCGACGCCGGAATCGATCACCTGGATCGACAGCCTGACGGGTATGACGGGCTGGGTGACGGGCGATCCGGTGGACGGGATTTTCATTTCCGTGCCGCTGTCGGCTGCGGGCGTTGTGGCGGTGCGCGATGGCAGCTTCGTGCCCGCCTGGCCGTCGCTGGGCCATATCTGCTGTGAGGGCGAGCTCTGCGGCGGCATCTATATCGGCGTCTATGCCGGGGCGAACAAGGACGCGCGCCGCCGGGTGATGATGGCCGCAGGGGTGATCCGCGTGGATGGCTTTGCAGCCGTGCCCTGTTTTGCCCGCGGGGCGACGGAGGATGGCAAGCGCTCCATGGCGTCGCTGGGGTTCCAGCCGATTGAAGGCGGGCTGAGCGATCTCTGGGGACAGGAGCCGCTGCCGCAATCGCGGGAGGATGCCGCTTGAGCCGCTACCCATCAATTGGTGAGCTTGTGCTGGCGCGGCCCCTGCCGGAGGGGGCACTCGAGGCCTTCTCAGCTCGCCCGGCGCGAACCCTGGGAGAGTATCAGCAGGCGATGGCCATCCGCGCGGCGGTGTATATGGCCGAGCAGGATTGCCCGTATGACGAAGAGTATGACGGCAATGATTTCACGGCCACGCATATGGTGGTCTATGCCGGGGTGCGCCCTATCGGGACCATCCGTGTACGGTGGTTTGCGGGGTTTGCAAAGGTGGAGCGGACTTCAATTCTGCCGGCGTTCAGGGGGACACCTGCGCTGAAGGTGCTGCTGGCGGAGACGTTCGAGATTATCGCGCGGAAGGGGTACCGGATGGCGCTGGCGCAGATACAGGCGCGGCTGTGGCCTACCTGGAGCCGGGTGTTCCGGTGCCGGCTGGTGAGCGGGCGGCAGGGATTTGCCTTTTCGGGATATGAGTATGCCGAAATGGAAATTCCCGTGCCGCGCCATCCGGAGACATTGAGCGTGCGGGCTGATCCGCTGCAGGTGATCCGGCCGGAAGGCGCCTGGGACGAGCCGGGCGTGCTGGACAAATCCGCCGGACGGCCGACTGATGGGGCGCAGGCAGCGTAGCGCGGGTTGAGTGGTCCCGTAGTGCGTCATGACACCGGGGGCATTTTGCGGGATGGGTGCTTGTCATCGTGGGCGACACGGGCCACAACAACGTTGACAGCGGCGCGCCGGTGGACGGCGTGGCTTGATCATCGACTGACTGCCGGGACGTGACGCATGACTGACGCCATCCAGAAACTTGATGCCGCCGCCCGAAAAGCGCCGGTTGTGCCGGTGCTGGTGGTGGATTCGGCTGCTTCGGCAGCGCCCCTGGCGATGGCGCTGGCGGAAGCGGGCGTGATGATTGCGGAAGTGACGCTGCGAACCGCAGACGGGCTGAAGGTGATCGAGGCGATGCGCAAGGCGGCGCCGGGGCTGATCGTCGGGGCGGGTACGGTGCTCACCGGGCGGGATGTTGAGGCGGCGCTGAATGCAGGTGCGGAGTTCCTCGTGTCGCCGGGCATGTCGCCGGGTTTGCGGGCGGCGCTGGGCGGGCGGGAGCATCTGATGATCCCCGGCGTGGCGACGGCGAGCGAAGCCATGGCGCGGTCTGAGGAAGGATTTCAGCGGCTGAAACTGTTCCCGGCAGCGATTGCCGGCGGGGTACCCGCGCTGAAGGCGCTGGCCGGGCCGCTGCCGCATCTGAAATTCATGCCGACGGGCGGCATCACGGAAGGCGAGGTGTCGTCTTATCTGGCGCAGCCGAACGTGTTTGCGGTGGGCGGTTCGTGGATCGCGGGCCAGGCGGATATCGCGGCGGGCAATTGGGCGAAGATCACAGCCACGGCGCAGCGCCTGCTGACACCGGCCTGAGGCGCGGGCTGCTTCAGCGGATGCCGAAGCGCGCGAGTTTCGGCTTGATTTTCTCTGCCGCGTTCAGCGCTGACCGCTCGATTCCTTCGGGGCGGCCGCTCACGATCCAGAACAAGGTATGGGCGGCGGCATAGGCCAGTGCGCCTGCAAGCGCGAGAATGCCGACCGTCAACACATTGCCGAAGAAGGTATCGGAGAATTCGGCAAGCGGGCGGACAAAGAGGACCACGCCGATCATCACGGCAGTGGAGAGGATCGACCGGCTGAAATTCTTTAGCTGATCGACGATGCTGATCTGGATCAGCCCCTTGAGGAAGTAGAGATTGATGACGGTGGCGATAAAGGTGGAGACCGCATAGGCGGCAAGGAAGCCAATGAAGTCATACAGCCAAGTGCCGAGCAGCAGGCAGCTGACCTGGATAATGAGCACGACCACATCCCGCTTCAGCATCAGATTTGTGCGGCTGAGCGCCATGGCGACCGAGCGGATCGGGCCGGTGGCCAGTAGCAGGCCGGTGCAGGGCGCGTAGAACTGGACAATCACGATAGCGAGTTCCCAGCCGGGGCCCAGCAGCAGCGGGATCAGCGGATCGGCGACGAGGGCAAGGCCAAACCCGACCGGCATGGCGAGCGCGACGGTCGCCGACTGCGCCTTCAGATAGGCGTGGCGGAAGCGATAGATATCGTCGGAGAGCCGGCTGAAGGCTGAGAACAGCGACCGCATGATCGGCACGAGAATGAGGTAGGAGATGTCGGAAGACAGCTTGTTGCCGATATGGACCTGGCCGAGGGTGCCCTGGCCAAACCGGCGGCCGGCGATCAGATTTACACTTTCTGCTGTCAGGCGGCTGACGATCATGCTGAGGCCAAGCCAGATCGAATAATCGAACAGGCGCTTGGGCGAGCGGAGCGACAGGCGGGGCAGCTTGCGATAGGTGAGGTAGGTCAGGATCATCGCCGCCAGAGTGCCGGCGATGAGGCCGATGACGAAGGCCCAATAGGATTTCCACATCAGCGCAACGGAAACGCTGACAATCACCTGAACCGTCTTGGAGATGATTTCGGTGATGACATCCCAGGTGAAGTTCAATGAGCGGGCGAAATTCTCGAAATACGGATTTCTCAGCCCAAAGAGCATCACGTTCAGTGTGAGGGCGATGATGACGCCGGATACTTCCGGCATCTTGAATATCATCGCCATGGGCTGGGCGATGGCTAGAAGCAGCAGCGATACCAGAATGGAACGGATGATGGAGATAGTCCAGGCGGTGTCGAACTCGTCATCGGTGGGCGACTGGAGGGCAATCAGCGCCTGAGTGACCGGCAGATCGAGCAGGCCCGCCAGAATGCCCATGATCGCCATGGCGAGCGCGATGACGCCGAAATCTTCGGGCACCAGAATGCGCGCCAGGATGATTGTGCCCGCAAAACCAAGGCCGTAGCTGGATATTTTGGCAAGCCCAAGCCAGGCCGCTGCCCGCAGAACCTGCCGGGAGGACACCTCTTGGTCTTGGGCCGGGGCCGCCGGGCTCTGATCACTGGTCATGCGCGTATCTTTGTGTGTTTCAGTTCGAAACGTAATCCGGAAGGCAGGGTCAGTATGAGATTCTTGTGCCAAGACGCATGCCTTTGGCCAGTGCGGCTGAGTAGAAGCGAGCCAAGTGTTTCGGAAGTCTGAAGATTTTGAGACTGCCAGCGGTATGGCGGCACAGGGAGCAGCCCCTCCACAGCCTCTGGTTTAAATCCTGCAGGGCGTTAACTGCGCCGGCTGGGGAGGGGGGCGCAGGGAGGAATTTGGCGGTATGCGCAATAATCCGGAGTGCATGCAGGCAGAAAGCGTGAAGGGGATATCATTGCCCGTTCACCTCCGGCGCGACAGGCCGGACCAGCGGGGCAAGCAGCGATCAGACGAAGGGAAACCGTCTGCTGGGAGGAAAGCGAGAGGCCCATTCGGCCTGTTTCGAACGAATTTCAGCTTATAATTTTTACCAAAGCTGATCGAATGTGACCTAGTGACAAAGGCCGCTGGCTTGATCGATCCTTAACGTCGAGGTAGCGTGCTGGTGGGGAAATTTGGTAGTAAAAACACGTATAGTGGGTGGTTCGTGAACAATATTCGTGCGCTTTTCGTAGGCGATGGTCCGCTATTGCTGCAATGTCTTGATGCTTATTTGGCGTCGGGTGGCCAGGTGGCGGCGATTGTTACTCAGGACGGGGCCATTGCCAGCCATGGGGAAGCAGCCGGCCTGCGTGTGCTGAACAAGAGTTCGGTCAACACGGGTGAGCTTGACGCGCTCGACTTCGATTATCTTCTCAGTATTGCCAATCTCGACATGTTGTCCGAGGCGCTGCTGAAGCGCGCCCGCAAGATGGCGATCAATTTTCATGACGGCCCTCTGCCGCGCTATGCAGGCCTGAACGCCACCTCCTGGGCTATTCTCGGCGGCGAGGCGAGCCATGGCGTAACCTGGCATGAGATGACCGCCGAGGCGGATATGGGCGGCATTGTTGAGGCTGCGCCCGTCGCGATGGATCCGAACGACACCGCTTTCAGCCTCAACGCCAAATGTTTCGAGGCGGGCCTTGCCGCCTTCAAGGCGATGATCCCGGCGCTTCTGGCAGGGAATGTTTCCCTGCGGGCGCAGGAAGGCGAGCGGACTTACTTTGGCCGGTACAAGCGGCCCGAGGCGGCGGCGACACTGCGCTTTGATGTGCCGGTGGATCAGACGTTGGCCCTTTCGCGGGCGATGTCGTTCGGTCCGTACACCAACACGCTGTCTTTCCTGAAGCTGTGGACCGGGCAGCGCGTGCTGCTGGTGGGCGATGTTGAGGCGGCAGGAGATGCCGCTTCACCTGTGCCACACGGTACCATTACGGCGCAGGAGGACGATGGCATCGTTGTGGCCGCGGAGGGCGGCAAGCTGCTGCGTGTCAAAGGGCTGACCTGCGCGCGGGGCGTGATGGTCATTCCGGCGCAGGCGGACGATCTGCGCATCGGCGCGCGCCTGCCAGACCTGTTGGCGGACGAGATTGCCGAACTGGGGCGCCACACGGTGGCAGCGGCGAAGGCGGAGACGTTCTGGATGGCGCACAGCACCCGCGCTGTGGCCAGCGAGGCGGCGCCCTATCCCCGCGCCATGAAGCCTGCCGGGGGCGAGCATAAATTCGTTCTGGACGCGCGCGGCGATGTGGCGCTTGGCGTGGCGGCGCTGGCGGCTTGGTCTACGCATGTGGGCGGCGGCGCTTCGGCGGCGATTGCATTCCATGACAGCGCGCAATGGGCCAGCCTGGGCCGGTTTGCGCCCTGGTTTGCGCCTTGGCGGCCGCTGGTGCTGGATGTCACCGGAGCAGCCAAAGGCGCAGAGCTGGTGGCGCAGGCGCGCGCGCTGGCAGTTGCCGCGAAGGACAAGGCGCCGCTGGCGTGTGACGCCTATATGCGCCGCACGCGGTCTGAGCGCGCGCAAGGCCGCGCCGACGATTTCACGCTGGCCGTTGCCTTGGGTGATGAGGCGCCGAAACATCCGAATGCGGATATTGTTTTGCGTGCTGGCGATGACGGGCTGACACTGCATGTGTCTGCGGCTGCATATGATGCCGATGTGGCGGAGGCACTGGCCGGGCATATCGGGACAGCGCTGGCTGCCCTGAGAGACCTGCCGGAGCAGACGCTGACGCAGATGGACGTGCGCCCGGCGGCAGAGCGCGAGGTGCTGGCCGGATTTGAGGCGGGGCAGGCGGTGGCTGTGCCCTTTGTTTCGATGCATCAGGGGGTGACCAATCAGGCCGCCCGCACGCCGGACAGGATTGCTCTACGCACCCGCGACGCTTCGATGACGTATGCGGAGCTTGATGCGGTTTCAAACCTCGTTGCCGAACAACTGATGTCGCGCGGTGTACGCCCTGGCGAAACAGTGGGCGTGTGCATGAACCGCTCGATCGACATGGTCGTCGCACTTCTGGCTGTGCTCAAGACGGGCTGCGCTTATGTGCCGCTGGACCCGGCCTACCCGGCGGACCGGCTGGACTTCATGCTGGAAGACAGCCAATCGCGATTTGTGATCATTGATGCGTCCGGCGCGCAGCACGGCGTGCGCGCCCAGCAGCTGGCGTTCGGTGATCTGCGCAGCGCTTCCGCTGGCACTTGGCGCCCTGTGGATGTCGGTCCGCAGGATCTGGCTTATCTCATCTATACTTCCGGCTCCACCGGCCGCCCGAAAGGCGTGAAGGTTCAGCATGGCGCGCTGGCGAATTTCTTCGCGGCGATGGATGTACGCCTTCCGTACAAGGATGGCGATACCTGGCTGGCTGTGACCAGTCCCAACTTCGACATCTCCGTGCTGGAGCTGTTCTGGACGCTGTCGCGCGGCCTGATTGTGGCGTTGCATGGCGCCGAGGCGCGCAAGGCAAAGCCGTTCAGCCTGTTCTATTTTGCTGCGTCCTCCTCGGCCAATGACGATCAGTACAAGCTGTTGTTTGCCGGCGCGCGGTTTGCCGACGAGAATGGTTTTGAAGCCATCTGGACACCGGAGCGCCACTTTCATGATTTTGGCGGCTCCTACCCCAACCCGGCGGTGACGAGCGCAGCGCTGGCCTCGATCACCAAGCGGGTACATATCCGCGCGGGCAGTTGCGTGTTGCCGCTGCACCATCCAGTCCGCGTGGCCGAAGACTGGTCGGTTGTGGACAATATCTCGGGCGGGCGTGTTGGGCTGGCCATCGCCACGGGCTGGCAGCCGAACGATTTTGTTCTGGCCCCGGATAATTTCGCCAAGCGCAAGGAAACGCTGAACGAGCGGATTGATATCCTGAAACGGCTGTGGCGCGGGGAGGCGGTTCCTTTCGTCAATCCCAATGGCGTTGAGGTGCCCACCCGCACCCAGCCGCGCCCGGTTCAGAAAGAGCTGCCGATCTGGCTGACGATTGCCAAGGCGCCGGAAGCGTTCGAGAGCGCCGGCCGCCAAGGATATAATGTGCTGACACACCTTCTGGGCATGTCGGTCGCAGAGCTTGGCGGCAACATCGCCAAGTATCGCGAGGCATGGAAGCAGGCTGGGCATCCAGGCGAAGGCCGGGTGACGCTGATGCTGCACTCATTCGTGGGCGACACGGACGAGGGGGTTCGCGAGGTCGTCCGTGAGCCGATGAAGAACTATCTGCGCACAGCCGTTGACCTTGTGCGCGATGCTGCCTGGACCTTCCCGACCCTGGTGCAGCGCGGGCAGGCAACGGGCCGCACCGCGCAGGAAGTGATGGATGCCGAGCCGCTCACACCTGAGGAAATGGACGCGTTGCTCGACCATGCCTTCGAGCGGTACTTCCAGACGAGCGGCCTCTTCGGCTCAGTGGAAACTTGCGCCGAGATGGCGCGCCGGGTTCACGGCATAGGCGTGGACGAGATCGGCTGTCTGGTTGATTTCGGTGTGGATCAGGATCTGGCCATCGAGCATCTGCCCTATCTGCGCCGCGTGATGGACCGGGCCGGCGCAATGCCGTCGCATGAGGGGCGCCATACGGTGGCCGAGGATATCGAATTCTTTGGTGCATCGCATCTTCAGTGTACCCCTTCCATGGCGATGATGCTGGGCGGGGAGCGTGACCGGCTGGCGGGGCTGCAGGTGATCTGCGTGGGCGGTGAAGCGCTGCCGATGGAGCTGGCCAAGTCTCTTCGGGCAAATGCTCCGCAAGCGAAACTGTTCAATATGTATGGCCCGACCGAGACGACGATCTGGTCGGCCATGTGTCATATCGACGAGGTGGGGGATTTCATTCCGCTGGGCGAAGCGCTGCTCAACACCACGCTGCGCATTGACTCCGCCTCCGGGCATCCTCAACCGGCGCTGGCCGCAGGCGAGCTGCTGATCGGTGGGGATGGCGTAACGCTGGGTTATTGGAACCGCCCGGAACTGACGGCGGAGCGGTTTGTGACACTGACAGACCGGCCCGGCGAGTTGATGTATCGCACGGGCGATCTTGTGCGCCGCCATGTTGATGGCAAACTGGAATTCCTTGGGCGGATCGACCATCAGGTGAAGCTGCGGGGCCACCGGATCGAGCTTGGCGAGATCGAGGCGGCGCTGGTGGCCCAGGAGGGCATCAACCAGTCCGTGGTGGTGGCGCTGGGCGATACCAGCGAGAGCAAGCGCCTGGTGGCCTATTGCGTGGTGAAGCCCGGCGCAGAGTTGGACACGAAAGCGCTGCGTGCGGAACTTTCACACAGCCTGCCGGAAATCATGGTCCCGGCGCACATTGTTGTTCTCAGCGGTCTGCCGCTGACGCCGAATGGCAAGATCGACCGGAAGGCGCTGCCGGCGCCGGAAGCCGTGGTGCAAGGTGCCGTCGAGACGCCGACTGACGAAGTGGAGCAGAAGCTGGCGGCCCTGTGGGGCGAGCTGCTGGGCCTTTCGGCCGTGGATGTGAACGCCAACTTCTTTGATCTGGGCGGGCATTCCCTGCTGGCATTCCAGATGCTGCGCCGTGTGCAGAGCGAGTTTTCCGGCGCTGTGACGATCACGGATGTCTTCCGTTTTCCGACGGTTCGCACGCTTGCGGCCCGCATTCGGGGCGGCGGCAGCGATGACAAGGATAAGCCGAACACGGGCATCGGCCGGGCGCAGGCACGCCTTGCCGCGCGCCGCCGCGATCCTGCCGGGGCTTGATGGCATGGCGGATGAGAACAGCATCGCCATCGTTGGCATGGCCGGGCATTTCCCCGGCGCCCGGTCAGTTCGTGAATACTGGTCCATGCTGGAAGCGGGCCGGGACGCGACCCGCTGGCTGACGCCGGAGGAGCTGCTGGCGGCGGGGGAGTCCTTCGCCGCCATCCAGGATCCGCGTTACATCCGGGCGACGATGGCCCTGCCGGACATGGAAATGTTTGATGCAGGCTTCTTCGGCTTCAGCCCCAGGGAAGCGGCGATCCTGGATCCGCAGCACAGGCATTTCCTGGAATGCTGCTGGGAAGCGCTGGAAGACGCAGGCCATGTGCCTGCGGATGAATTTGACGGCGCTGTCGGCGTGTTTGGCGGATGCGGGATGCAGGCTTATCTTGCATTCAATCTGCTCTCCAATCCTGAACTGGTTGAGAGCGAGGGCATGTTCCTCCTGCGCCACACCGGCAATGACAAGGACTTCCTGACAACGCGGGTGTCCTACCTGCTGAACCTGCACGGCCCGAGCGTCGGCATCCAGACGGCGTGTTCCACATCTCTGGTGGCGATCCACATGGCGGTGCAGAGCCTTCTGGCGCGCGAATGCGACATGGCGCTGGCGGGCGGGGCGAGCATCGATCTGCCGCATGGCCGCGGTTATCGGTATGCGGAGGGTGAAATCCTGTCCTCAACGGGGCGTTGCCGCGCCTTTGACGACGAAGCAGATGGCACGCTATTCGGTAGCGGCGCGGCCGTGGTGGCGCTGCGCCGTCTCGATGATGCGCTGCGCGATGGCGACAATATTCATGGGGTGATCCTTGGCTCTGCCATCAACAATGATGGCGCGCGCAAGGCCGGCTATCTGGCGCCGAGCATTGACGGGCAGGCGATGGCCGCGGCCGAAGCGTTGGCGATTGCCGGTGTGGAGCCGGAGAGCGTGGACTATATTGAAGCACACGGCACGGGCACGCTGGTGGGCGACCCGATCGAGCTGTCGGCGCTTCAGCAGGCTTATGGCGATGCTGCGCCCGGCTCCATCGGGATTGGCTCTGTAAAGACGAATATCGGCCACCTGGATACAGCGGCGGGCATTGCCTCGCTGATCAAGGTTGTGCTGGCGATGCGCGGCGAAAAGCTGCCTGCAACGCTCAATTTCTCCAAGCCCAACAGCCGGTTTGATTTTGCGCGCAGTCCGTTTCGGGTGGTTGGTGAGCAGAAGGAATGGCGCCGCAACGCCAGGCCGCGCCGGGCAAGCATCAACTCTCTTGGGGTTGGCGGAACGAACGCGCATGTCGTGATAGAGGAGCCGCCCGTGCGCGCGCCGGTGATGGCGTCCGGGCCGCAGATCGTCACCCTGTCTGCGAAAACCCGGGTGTCGCTCGAGGGGCTTGTCGCCAAATGGCGCGATTTTGCCGAAACGCCGGGACCGGATTTCTGTATCGCCAATTCCGCATTCACCACCCAGACAGGCCGGAAGCATTTTGCGCACCGGGCAACCGTGGTCGCGGCCAATGCGCACGAACTGGCCGAGCAGCTTTCGCCGAATGGCCCCTGGCGGCGCACGGCGTCCGTTGCGAAGGATGCCAAGCCGCGCATCGTTTTCATGTTTCCCGGCGGCGGCGCGCAATATCCCAACGCGGCCCGCTCGCTCTACGAGAACAATACGGTTTTCCGCGGCGCCGTTGAGGACTGTTTCAAGATCCTTGAGGCGGGCCTTGCCAGAGACATCCGCAGGCTGATGTTTGAGTCCTCTGAGTTCAAGCAAGACTCTGTCGCGCTGGAACGGCCGACCTATTCTTTGCTGGCGGTGTTCATTGTCGAGTATGCGCTTTCCAAACTCTGGCAAAGCTGGGGGGTGACGCCAGACGCCGTGATTGGTCATAGCGCAGGCGAGTATGCTGCCGCTGTGCTGGCAGGTATCATGTCGCTCGAAGATGCGATTGGCATAGTTCTCGTGCGCGGCGAAGTTTTCGAGACGGTGCCTGCGGGCGGTATGATCAGTGTTCAGGATGATGAAGCGCGCGTGCGCGCGCTCATCGGTGAGGATCTGGATATCGCAGTACTGAACTCGCCGCAGGTGACGGTCGTATCCGGCGCGGACGCGCCGCTGGCGGCGTTTTCAAAACGTCTCGAGGCGGGGGGTATCAAGCATGCGCCCGTGCGTATCAAGGTGGCGGCGCATTCGCGGATGCTGGACAGCGGGCTCGCGCGCTTCCGCGCGCGGCTGGACAAGGCGAAGCTGTCACCGCCGAAGATCGAGTTCATCAACAATCTTGTCGGCGCGCCGGCCAACCCGCAGGAACTGGCGGCATCCGACTATTGGGTAAACCATCTGCGCGGCTGTGTGCGGTTTGCTGACGGTCTGTCAGCGGCACTGTCTAAGCCTGAGACAATTCTGGTGGAGATCGGGCCGGGACAGGCGCTGTGCGCCCTGGCCGGTCTGGCGCAGGCCGAGCATTCCCCGCGCGGCGTGGTGGCGAGCCTGCCAACGGCAGTCGAGCAGCTTGATGCGGAATCCTTTGCGCTGTCGGCGTTTGGCCATCTCTGGTCGCTGGGCATGCCTGTTGATTTTGCGCGTGTGCGGAAGGGTGAAGGACACCGGAAGGTTTCGGTGCCAACTTATGCTTTCGAGCGTCAGCGGCACTGGATCGAGCCTGGAAAAGGCAAGGCGGCTGCCGAGACGGATGAGCCGCAGATATTCCGGGCTTCGGATGTAAAAGACTGGTTCGAGGCGCGGGTGTTCGATGCCGCGCCGGTGGAAACCGCCGCGCATGGCGTCCGCACGCATATCGTGTTCAGTGACGGCAGCGATTTTGCCGCTGAGGCTATCAGCCGGCTGCGCGCGCGCGGCGATACATGTGTTCTCGTGCGCCATGATCCTGACGCGGCGGCGCCCCTGCAGACGGGTGGCGACTTTGTATTCAATGCGGGCGCGCAGGATTATTCCGGGCTGATCGAAGAACTTTCCAAAGCTGTCGACGCGCCGGAGTCTGTCATATTCCTTTGGCCACTGATTTTTGCCGGCGGGGAGGCCCCCCTCGGCGCGTTTGAGGCGAGCTTTGCGCTGGCAAAGGCGCTGCAGCTTTCCGGTTGGGCAGAACAGGCGCTTTTCCTTGCCGCGACACAGAATGCCCTCGCCGCTGAAGAGGGCAATGCGTGTGACGCGATGCAGGCAGGCGTTCTCGGGCCGTGGCGGATGTTGAGCGCCGAGCAATCGGGCGTGCGGGCGCGTGTGGTGGATTTTGATGCTGCTGACGAGCCTGCGCTGCGCGCCAGTGCAATCATCAGTGAGCTGGATTCTACGGGGGATGCCGCCGTAACCGCCTGGCGCCATGGCCAGCGCCTTGCGCCCGCCCTGAAGCGGGGGGCGACGGCGCAGCTGCGCCCGGCGCTGCGCGAAAAGGGCGTTTATCTGATCACGGGCGGTCTGGGCGGCATTGGTCTCGAACTGGCGCGGTATCTCGCCGGGGCGATGAAAGCGCGGCTGGTGTTGACCGGACGGACGCAGGCGCCGCCGCGTGAAAGCTGGAGCCAACTGGCGGCGGGATGGGGCGCGCCAGCCGATGTGGCGCGGGCGCGCGATCTGCTGGCGCTGGAAGAACTCGGCGGCGAAGTGCTGGTGGTGGCAGCGGACGTGGCCGACCAGGCGGCGATGGACGCCGTGCTGGCACAGGCGCGCGAACGGTTCGGCGCCGTAAATGGCGTTTTCCATGCAGCCGGCATGATTGATGACACGCCCATGGCGATGAAATCTCTGGATGAGGCGCGCCGGGTGCTTTCGGCCAAGGCAGAAGGCGCCCGTGTTCTGGACCATCTGTTGCCGGACGGTACGCTGGATGTTTTTGCGGTATTCTCGTCCACCAGCGTGCTGATCACGCCGCCGGGACAGAGCGATTATGTGGCGGGCAATGCGATTGCCGAAGCTGTGGCGGCTTCGCGCAAGGATGGCATGGTCATTACCTGGGGTGTCTGGGCCGATATCGGCATGGCCAAACGCGCCGCCGATGCCGGCGCTGTGGGCAATGCCGGCTCCGTGCATCCGCTGCTGGGCGCCCGGCAGGAAACGAAGGACGGCACGCTGCAATTTGCGGAAACCTATTCGGAGGCAACCCTCTGGACACTGAGCGAGCACAGGATCGGCGATATTGCTGTGCTGCCCGGCGCAGCTTACGTAGAGATTGCGAGTGCGGCCGCGTTGAGCGCGGGCCTTGGGGATGCCATCGAGATCAGCCAGATAAGCTATGTTGCACCGCTGGCGATCCGGCCTCGCCAATCCCGCCAGGTGCGCACAACGCTGACGCCGCTGGAGGAGGATGGCTTCCGCATTGAGGTGGAGAGCCGGGCGCATGCCGGGGAGACCTGGCTGCTGCATTTCGATGCGCAGGTGGCAAAGCGGACATCCGCGCAAAGCCCGGTAGCCACAGCTTCCTGCAACACGGGGCTCGATGCCGGACGCCTGACGCTGGCCGAGCGCGGTGTCGGCTTTGGACCGCGCTGGAGCAATGTTGCGCGCGCGGCCACGGGCGACGGCGCCGTCAGCGCCGCATTTGCTCTGCCCAAAGAATTTTCAGCCGATCTGAAAACCTACCGTATCCATCCGGCGCTGTTCGACACCAGCTTTGCAGCGGGGCTCTTCCTGCTGGAGAATGATGTAAAACGCGGGGTGTTTGCGCCGGTTTCGATTGAATCGGTCCGTGTGTTCCGGGCGCTTACCGGGGAATTCACGGCGGAGAGCCGGCTGACATCGCAGAGCGATGACGCTGCCACCTTTGATGTGGACCTTGTGGACAAGAACGGCGCAGTGCTGCTTGAAATCCGGGGGGCGTCGTTCAAGCGCGTGACTTTCGGAGGGGAAATCCCCGCTGTTCCGGATATGTCGGCCCCCATACGGGACCGTCTGTTGGCGGAAGGGATCCGCGCGGCTGAGGCGCAGGCGGTGTTTGAGCAGCTTTTCGCGCAGGGCGGGCGCTCATTCGTTGTATCGCCCGTCTCTGTGGCGCAGATCCTGCGGGCTACCAACGGGCCTGCCATGACCGCAAAGTCCGCATCGTCCGAAAACAGGGTGATGACCGGTGGCGATCCGGTGGAGCAGCGCCTTGCGCAGATGTGTTCGGAAATCCTGGGCGTTGAGACGCTGGGTCTCGATGAGGAGTTCCTGTCTTATGGCGGAGGATCTCTGACGGGCGTGCGTCTGTTTGCGCGTATCCGGCGCGAGATGGGCGTGGAACTGGCGCTCAGCGCGCTATTGCAGGCTCCGACGATCCGCACACTGGCTTTGCTGGTTCGAGAGAAAATGCCTGACCAGCCCGAAGACACAGCCGCAAAAGAAGAGCCTGCGGCGGCGCCCGCCGCACATCCGCCGGAGCCAAAGAAGAAATCTGAAACGTCTAAACCACGCGCAGCGAAACCGCCGGCCAAGAGCCGCTGGACGCCTCTGGTGCGGATGGCGCCCGGAGCGCCGGGTGTAAAGCCGGTCTTTCTCATTCATGGGGCAGGCGGCAACATACTCTGGTTCAAACCGCTCGCGGACCGTCTGCGCGGCGACACACCGATCTACGGAATTGAAGCGCAGGGGATCGACGGGACGTTACCCTTCCTCGAGACGGTTGAAGAGATGGCGGAACTTTATATTCGCCACATGTTGACGGTCGATCCGCACGGGCCTTACCGGCTGGTCGGCTATTCCGGCGGCGGCGTGATTGCTGTGGAGATGGCACACCAGCTGCGGCGGAGTGGCCGCGAGGTTGAGCTTCTTGCAATGCTGGACACGCTTGCCCCGCAGGAAGCCTCCATGCCGCTCAGTCTCGCTGATAAGATTGGTATGCTGACGAAGCTTGATGGTGCTTATATTGCGCGGCGGATTACCCATCACGGCGGGCGTCTCAAGGAAAAGATCCAGGCCAAGCTGACCGGTAATGGCGAGCATCAGGGGAAGTCCCAGATCGAGATGCTGTCGGAGCAATGCGAAACTGTGTATCTTGAGGCACAGGGGCGCTATTTCCCCGAGCCCTATGATGGCGATGTTCTTCTGTTCAGAGCGGAGCGCACCAGCGCGATGTTTGCCAGGTCGGGCGAGATGCTCGGCTGGCAGGGGTTGATTACCGGGAAGCTGGATATCGTTACACTGGATGCCTACCATGACACATTGCTGGCTGATGGCAGTATCGGGGTTATCGTCGAGGAGCTTCAGCGGCGGCTGGCGGTGCTGAATGCCCGGAATATTGAACAGTTCGAGGACGCGTGAAGCATGAACGGTTGGTCGTTGGGCGGTATTGGCGCCGCAGTGTTGGTGGCAATTATAGTCCTGCTTCTGGCCAGCTTCGTTGCGGTCTGGCTGGAGTCCAGGTCGCTGACCAGCCCGCAAGGCTATCATCAGCCTGATCCCAAAACGTTCACCTTCGCGCAGACCCCCAAGACCGAGGCAGGCCTCGATTTCGAGGATATCAGCTTTCCGGCGCGCAATGGGCAGACGGTGCGCGGCTGGCTGGTGCCATCAGCTCAGCCTGCGGATCTAGCCATTGTGACCTTGCATGGAGCCGGCGGCAATCGTCAAAGCTATTTTGACCAGCTGTCGATGCTGCATGGGCTGGGCGCAGACGTTCTGATGTTTGATGCCCGCGAAAACGGGTTGAGCGATGGTCGCGGCCGGGGCATCGGCCTGGCGGTGCGAGAAGCGGAGGACGCCGTGGCTGCAGTGGAGGAAATGCGCCGGCGCGGCCACAAGACAGTGGTTGCTTATGGATGTTCCCTGGGTGGGTCTGCCGCCATTATTGCGGCTGCGCGGGACAGCTCCATTGATGGGATCATCGTGGAGGCGTCCCTCTCCAGTTTTGAAGATTTCGTCGCTGACAAGGCAAACCGGCGGCTTGGCAAGCTTGGCCTGAAAGCCAACTGGGCAACCAGCATCTGGGGGCGCGCGGTTGTGGCCATGTCGCGCTGGCGGATGGGGCTGGAGGACTATGAGCGGCCGGAGGACGTTATCGGTCAGATTGCGCCCCGTCCCCTCCTGCTGATCCATGGCGGGCAGGATCCCTGGGTGATCGAAGCCCATGCTGACCGGCTGGTTGAGCGCAGCAATCAGACAGCGGATTATTGGCTGATTGAAGAGGCCGGCCATTGCGATGGGTACAACATCCGCGAGGCAGAGTATCGCGCGCGCGTGGATGGGTTTATCGAAGCGCTGAGGGCGGCTGACTGATCCGGCGTTTCCTTCGCTACAGATCAATCGTTGCCGGCAAGCAGCCCGGGGGAGGCTTCCGTGACCTTTGTGATGCCGGTCAGGGCCATCGAGACGGTGAGCTCGCCCTTCATTGCGGCCAGCAGATGGGCGAGCCCCTTTTCGCCGCCGCCTGCGAGGGCGTAGACCCAGGGGCGGCCCATCATGGTGAGGTCTGCGCCGCTGGCGAGGGCCTTGAGCATGTCCTGGCCTGAGCGGATGCCGCCATCCATCAGGATCAGCGTCTTGCCCGAAACCGCTTCGGCAATCGGGGGCAGGGCGCGTATGGAGGAGGCCACCCCGTCCAGCTGGCGGCCCCCATGGTTTGACACGACAATTCCGTCAGCGCCGCAATTGACGGCTTCCAGCGCGTCTTCGCGGTCCAGGATGCCCTTGATGATCAGCGGTCCGCCCCATTGGGACTTGATCCATTCGATATCTTTCCAGCTGACCGAGGGATCGAGCGAGGAATTGGCCCAGGCGGAGAAGTCTGCCGGGGTAGACGCGTTTTTGACGTAAGGGGCGACGTTGGCGAGGATATGAGGCCCGCCCCGGACGCCGACATCCAGCGACCAACTGGGGTGCATCATGTAGGATAGGAGGCCCCGGCGCACGCGCGCCCACGCGCCGCCACCACCGCTCATGGTGTTGCGCACGTCGCGGTAGCGCGTACCGACGACCGGCAGATCGACGGTCAGGACCAGAGCCGCAGCTCCCGCAGACCGGGCGCGGGCGATCAGGTCTGCCACCGAGCCGCGGTCGCGGATCATGTAGAGCTGGAACCAGAGCGGGCCCTTGGTGGCTGCGGCGACTTCCTCGACCGAGCAGATGGACAGGGTGGAGAGGCAATAGGGGAGGCCGAACTCCCCGGCGACCTTCGCGGCGCTGGCTTCACCCCGGCGGGCCATCATGCCCGACAGGCCAACAGGGGAAAGTGCCAGCGGCATCGTTAATGTGGCGCCCAGGAAACGCTTCTCCGTGGTCAATGCGGAGACATCTCTCAAGATGCGCTGGCGCAGCTCCAGAGCCTCGAAGTCAGCCACATTGCGCCGGAGGGTCAGTTCGGCATACGCGCCCCCGTCGAGATAGTCGAAGAGGAAGCGCGGGAGGCGCTTTTCTGCTCGGAGTCTGTAGTCGGCAGCACAGGCGGGGGCGAGGGACAATGTCGGCATCGGCCGCTTGTAGAGGATACCGGCGGCGCCTGGCAAAGCCAAATTGATCGGAAATTGCTCGCTTTTTGAAACCCCGCCACAGCCCAACATTTCAATTTTGATAAAATTTCAAAGCAGCCCTTTAGACCTTGTTAAGGTTAACGGCGTGCGCCATCAGGGCGAGATCAGCGGTGCAAACTTGTCCTGACAGGAGAAATCTACGGGATCGTGATATTCATTTGTAATCCATTTCCGCGTACACAGGGGGCAGGAAATCCGTTGATATCAAGTCGTTCAGGACCGCCAGGCGGGGTGGCGTTGAACTTGCAGGGGACCGCCAACAGACCGGGCCTAACCGGCCTCTCAGTCAAAGTGAGAATGGTAAATAGCATGACAGATCTGAAACGCCTGAGCCTGTCCAGCGTCGCCGTATGTGCAGTCGCTGCATCAGTGGCCAACGCACAGGGCGCAGACTATTACAGCCGTGAAAAGTACACTGCGGTACTTGATCGTGCGCAGCCCGAATTCGATCCCGAACCGGTCCGTCTTGGCACATTCTCGGTTCGCTCTGCCGCCGAACTGGGTGTTACGTATTCCGACAACATCTATGTCGTGTCGCAAAACACGGATTCCGGCGCTATCGGCCGCGCTGGCCTGACCGCCGCCGGTGATACGACCTGGAGCGTTCACAATGTCGGTTTCGATGTTTCCGCTCGCCGCAACGAATATTTCGACCAGGGCGACGAGTCCCACAATGATCTTCGCGCGCGCCTGCGGGGCCGCCTTGATGTGACCCGCAGCTTCTCGCTCGGCGGGGCGGTGTATGTGGAAGACCGGGTTGAACCGCGCACGGATATCACCAACGTCTTCAGCCCGGACAAGCCGATCGGTGTTTCCGTCCAGGGCGCCAATGTTGAGGCCAACTTTCTGAATGACCGGGTGCGCTGGACCAACGGCCTGGGCATTCGCAATGAAGATTACGAAAACGGCCGCCAGATCGGCACTGGTCTCCCGATTGACCAGAGCTACCGCGACCGCACAGTTCTCGATGGCCGCACGCGTCTGTCCTATGCTGTTTCGCCCAACTTTGCCGTGTTCGGACAGGCGACCTATGAGCAGCGCGATTATGATGTGCTGCAGGTTTTCGGTGGTCTGCCGCGTTCGCGCGATTCCAAAGGCTACACTGTGGCCGGCGGTGTCGACTTCGAACTCAACACGCTGGTCCGCGGCGACTTGGCCGTGGGCTATCTGAATGAAACCAAGGATGACAGCTTCTTTGAAGAAGTCAGTGGTCTGTCCTTCGATGGCCGTCTCCAGTGGTTCCCCACTCAGCTGACGACGCTTACCTTCAATGGTAACCGCCGCGTCACCGATACTGGCCTGTTTGATGCGCCGACGGCCGTTGAGAGCCGGGCCGGTGTCCGCGTCGATCACGAACTGCGCCGCAACATCGTGGTCTCTGCTTCTGCCAATTATCTGCAGTACGAATTCGAAGAGATCGATCGCAAGGACGAAGGCACCGATTTCGAACTTGCCGCGACCTACAAGATGAACCGCCGCGTTCATTTCGACACCTTTATCAATCGAGCTGACCGCGATGTGTCGGGCGTCGATGTGTTTGGCGATCCGTCCTACGGCGTGACGACGGTTGGTGTCGGCGTCCGTCTGTTCCCGTAATACCCCTACTCCTGGAGGCCTGCATCCTGCGGGCCTCCCATTAAGTTCCAGAGCGTTGCCTTGACCAAGTCATATACGATCGAAATCCCCACAAGCTCCGGTCCTTCCGGAAACACTGGTGGCGTAGACATGAGTTCCTTCGACCTCAAGTCGTTGATGAGCATGATTTACCGGCGCTTCTGGCTGATCTTTGCCGGCTTCGTCACGGTCATGAGCCTGGTCATCTTCGTGACCTTTACTCAGACGCCGACCTACAGGGCGCAGTCTGTCCTTCAGCTCGACACTAACCAGATCAACGTTATTGACCTGGGCGCGCTCTTCTCCGGCGCCGGCGGCGCAACGACATCCGTGATCGATACGGAAGTTCGCGTTATCGGGTCGAAGACGCTTCTGGCGCGCGTGGCCGAGAAGCAAAGGCTCATCGAAGATCCGGAGTTCAACTGGACCCTGCGTCCGAAGAAAGAGAGCCTTGTTTCATCGGCGCAAAAGGCTGTCGTCGGACTTCTTGGCGGAGATACTTCCGAAAAGGATCCCTTCGCGGGCATGACTGCCGAGCAGAAAGAAGCGGAAATCTTCGAAAGTGTTGTTGGTACGCTGATGACCAAGGTGCGGGTTGGCCGCGTGGGGGCGACTTATCTCCTGACCGTTGATGTTACCAGCACGTCTCCAGAAACGGCTGCGCGCCTGGCTAACGAGGTTGCGGACCAATACCGTGTCCAGCAGCTCGAGAAGAAATATGATGCGACCCGCAAGGCCACCGAATGGCTGCAGGAGCGTGTCTCGGGTCTGCGCGACGAGGTCGAGGAAAAAGAACAACGTGTCGAGAGCTTCCGTGCCGAAACAGGCCTTCTGGAAGCTCAGGGCACGACGCTGACTGAACAGCAGATCGGCTACCTGACTTCGCAGCGCGGCCAGGCTCAGATCGAAGTGGATCGTGCGCGCGCCCGTTATGAAAGCATGCGTCGCCAGATCGATAGCGGCGCCGGCGTTGAGGGTGTGTCGGAAGTCATCAACTCGCCGCTGATCAACGATCTCAAGACGCAGCGCTCGATAATCATGCGCCGTGTGGCAGAACTTGAAACCCGTGTTGGCGACCGCCACCCTGACCTTATCAGTGCGCGCAACGAAGTTGCCGATATCGACCGGCAGATGAGTGCCGAGATGAACCGCATCGCGGCTAATCTCGAGAGTGAACTGCGCGTGGCTCAGGCCCAGCTTTCATCCATTCAGGGCGAGATCGGCCGTTCGACCTCGCAGCTGCGCGGCAACAACGTGAATCTGGTGCGTCTGCGCGAGCTTGAGCGCGATGCCCAGACCAGCCGCGTCATGCTCGAGGAATTTCTTGCCCGCTCGAAACAGACGCGCGAGCAGGATGCGCTCATCACCGCAGACTCCAGCATTCTGTCGACCGCCTCGGTGCCGTATTCTCCCGCATCTCCGCGCAAGGCCTTCAACCTGGTAATCGGCGCGCTTCTCGGCCTGATCATCGGTGGTTTCCTGGCGATCATCGCGGAACTGTTCGACTCCAACATCAGTTCTTCGGAAGATGTCGAGAACAAGCTCGGCTCCAACCCGATCGGGTCTGTGCCGCTTATCCGTACCGCGGGACTTCTCGGCCTCGGCCAGACCAGTCCGGCGGACTTCCTCGTGGAAAATCCGCTCTCGGCCTATGCGGAAAGCATCCGCTATCTGCGTGCGGCCATCGCCTTCTCCGATCTCGACAGCGAGACCAAGACTGTGGCGATTACGTCCTCGCTACCCGATGAAGGCAAAACCAGTCTTGCACTCAGCCTCGGCCGCATGTCGGCCATGTCCGGCTCGCGCACCCTCGTGATCGATGGCGACTTCCGCCGCCGTCAGCTCACCGAGATGGCAGGTCTCAAACCGGAAATCGGCCTTGTGGAGCATCTGTTCGGCGCAGGCCAACTGTCTGATGCTATCGTCAAGGATCACAAGACGATGCTCGATATCCTGCCGCTGTCGCTGAACGGCCATACGCCGCATGACGTGTTCGGCACGCGTGCGTTTGACGAGCTGCTGTCGCGACTGCGCGCGATGTATGATCTCATCCTGATCGATACTGGCCCGCTGCTGCTCATGGCTGAGGCTCGCGTGGTTGCCGGCAAGGTGGACAAGGCGATCCTCGTGGTCCGCTGGCGTCAGACGACCCGTTCGGCCGCCCGCCAGTCGCTCACGCTGCTGCGCAACTTCAAGGCCGATGTTCTGGGCGTCACGCTCAACATGGTCGACCTCAACCGCCGCCGTCATCACCGCGATCCGGGCGCGACCTACAAGGCCTATCGCAAATACTATCAGATGGAAGCCAAGCCAGGTCTGTTCGGCTGGTCGAAGCCGAAGAAACCGAAGGCCAGCAAGCAGGGGCCGAAGTCGGCGATCGCCATCCAGGTACCCCCGTCCAAGGCAAGCGGCCGCAAGCAGGATCCTGTCGACCGTATCTCGGCCGAATAGACCGCCGCGGGTTCGGGCACAGGTGACAAGGAGCAGGGGACGCACATGCTCTATCAACCTGCACGGCAGGGAACGGACATGACGCGCATTGCCTTCTTCGGCCATGATGTGGCGGACGCGGCCGTGCGCCGGCGCGCGCGCGGTTTCCAGGACGACGGTTTCCAGGTCACGGGCTTCATGATGCGCCGGCGTGAGCCTTTGGCGCAGGAATGGGACAATGTGGATCTCGGCCAGACGCGGGATGGCGCCTTTCTTCAGCGTATCCGCCAGGTTTTTCGGGGCGCGCGGATTGCCGCCGCCTCTGGCGACAAGTTGCGCTCTGCCGATGTGATCTACGCCCGTAACCTCGACATGCTGGCCTGCGCCTTCCTGGCAAAGCGCCATGCGAAGCTTGGCACACCAGTCATCTACGAGTGCCTTGATATTCATCGGCTGCTCTGCCGGCAGGATGTGATCGGGAAGGGGCTGCGCGCCCTTGAGGGCTGGCTGCTCAAGCGCTCGGCCGCGCTGGTCGTCTCCTCGCCGGCCTATCTCACCCAGCATTTCGAGCGCTATTATCCGGGCAAGTTCGAGGCTTATCTCATCGAGAACCGGCTTTCGGGCCACGCCAATTATGGCGCGCGGGTTTCTGCAACCAAAGCAAAGCCCCCCGGCCAGCTTCGTCTCGGCTGGGTCGGGAACCTTCGGTGCCGCCGCTCGCTCGACCTCTTGTGCCAGATTGCAGACCGTTTCGACGATCAGGTGGAGGTGAGGCTTCACGGCGTACCTGCGCTGACAGAGATACCGGACTTTGAAGCGAAGATTGCTGCAAGACCGAACATGTCCTTTTACGGACGATACAAGTCGCCGGAAGACCTGCCCGGCATCTATTCCGCGCTGGATGTGGTCTGGTCCGGCGATTTCATGGAGGCAGGCCTGAACTCTACCTGGTTGCTGCCCAACCGTATCTATGAAGGCGGATATTACTGCGTGCCGCCCATCGCGCCCGCAGAGACGGAAACCGGCCGCTGGGTTGTCCGGCATGAGTGCGGTTTTGTGCTGGATGAACCGCTCGAAACGACCCTGCCGGGCCTGATCGAAGATCTTCTTCACGACGCGCCCCGGATCACTGCCTGCAGCAATGCCCTTGCCGGGTTGCCCGAGGAGACGTTTGTTCAGCCGCACGGTTTCCTGCGGCAGCTCATCGAAACGGCCGTGAAACCGAAAGTGGCTTCATGATCTCTCCAGCTTTTCCCTGTATGGAGACTGCAGCCGGGCGCTCGAGGGACGCCCTCGCGGAGGTATCCTGTGTCTGACTACGCTACCCCCCGGACCAGCGCAACGGTGCAGCCTGCGTATGTAAACGTCTACTCGGTGGACAAAGGGGCAGGGCGCTGGGAACAGGCCTTTGTCTGTCTTTGGATGTTCATCATCTATCTGCCGATCGAAGCGTTCTCGCCTTTGCGGTACCTTTGCATCCTCGGCTTTCTGGCAATCGCGGCCTACGACTACAAGCGGATCGTGCCGCTTTTGGTCAGGTGTTGGCCGCTGTTTACGCTGGCAATCCTCGGCCTCGCATCTGTGGGCTGGGCGCCTTACCCGGCAGAGGCGTTTCGCCAGGGCGTGCTGTTTTTCCTGTCTGCTTTTGTTGCCGTCGTTATCGCGGTCCATCTGACACCCCAGCAGATATTGCGGATCATCATGTTTGCCGGCATGGCGACGACCATAGCCTCCATTCCCTTCTGGGGCACTTTCGCGGGCGGGGGCCCGTATGCCAGCAAGAACTACTTTGCTGTCCACATGCTGTTCTGCATGCTGCTCAGTCTCATCACGGTACTGAACGAGAAAGAGCCGCTGTTCCTGCGCCTTCTCGCGCTGCCATTCGTGCCGACGTGCCTGCTCTTCATTTTCATGGCAGATTCGGCAACTTCGCTGGTTTTTGCAGTCCTCGGGGGCGCAGGGCTGATCGCTATCAAATTCTTCTGGGCGCCGGCTACCAAGGTGCGTGGCCTTTCGATGCTCGTCATCCTGTTTGCGCTGGTGGTGGTGCTGGTTGGGGCGCTGGCGGTGTTCAACATGCCCCAGAACACGTTTGTGGAGCGGTTTCTGGACATCGTCGGCAAGGACGCCACGCTGACCGGCCGCACCGCCCTGTGGGAAGGCGCGCGCCTGGCAGCAGAGGAAAAGCCCTGGTTCGGGCTCGGCCTTGAGGGGTTCTGGTATTACGATTCCGGCGCCGCCCAGACGCTCAACGAGAATGATTTCAAGGCTTTCGGGACCAAGCTGACCTTCCATAATGCCTATTGGGAAGTGCGGGTTCACCTCGGCTATGTGGGGCTGGCGCTGTTCCTCTTTTTCCTCGGCTGGACGTCGCTGAGATTGCTGTACCTCTGGTTCCAGGATGGCTCGCTGGTCAACTCAGCGCTGGTCCTGCTGATTGCCGTGAACCTGACCATGACCTTCACGGAGTCGCTGCTGTGGGGCATGTTCACTACTCCGGTCCTTCTGCAGTCGCTTGCGGGCATTGTGCCGTTTAAGCTTCACGCCCCCAAGCTGGAAGGCCGCGCGCGGATTGTTCCGGCTTCGTAACATTACAATGCAGACATCCTTGTCAATTCTGGCGGCCTGAGGTGGGCCCTCAGGGCCATGTGCCCGAATGATGCCAGAATTTAACGATAATTTCTCATAATACAGCGATAAGATCTGGTGACTTTAAACCAGTGTTAAGTCTTCGCTGTTCTAACTGAAGTTATGTCGCGTTCGAGCCAAGTGATGCCGATGAAATCAGGCGCCTTTTCAGACCCCGTTACGGGAGCACTCGAGAGTGATCGTTCTCTCATGAACGAATTTAGCGGTGAAAAGCTGCCGGTATGGTTGCGACTGCTGACCATTATTGGTCTGAGCGCTGGTCTTTGGGGCGCGATTATCTGGGCTTTTGTCCTTCTGTTTGGTTGATCCGCGCGGGCGTTTGGCGTCCTGAAACGCGGTTGGGTTCTTGCATATCTCTGGCATGTGGAGGTCCCGCTGTCATGCGGCGGGACAGTCTATGGAACTAAAGGGGCCAGGAATGCCGGGAAAAGTGCTGGTTTTGGGTGGAGCGGGCTATGTGGGTAGCCATTGCTGTCGGGCCTTTGCCGAAGCGGGCTGGGACGTTACCGTTTTCGACAATCTATCTACCGGCTGGCGGGATATGGTACGTTGGGGCGGGCTGATTGAGGGCGACCTCAACAATCCGGCCGACATCGAGGCGGCGTTCAACACGGTGAAGCCGGATGCAGTGGCCCATTTTGCGGCTTCATCTCTGGTGGGCGAGTCGGTCACCGATCCGGGCAAATACTTCCGCAACAATACCCTGGCGACGCTCAACCTGCTTGAGGCAATGAAGCGCCACGGCACGCAGTCGATCATCTTCTCTTCGACCTGCGCCATCTTCGGTCATGCGCAGACGGATTATCTCGCTGAAGATCATCCGCGAAACCCCATCAATCCCTATGGAATGTCAAAGCTGATGGTCGAGCAGATGCTCGCCGCTTTCGATCACGCCCATGGGATAAGGTCTGTCTGCCTGCGTTACTTCAATGCTGCTGGCGCAGACCGGGATGCCCTGATCGGCGAGCGCCATGCCTGCGAAACGCATCTCATTCCCTTGGCGCTCAAGGGCGCCTACGATCCTGATTATGCCTTCACCATCAATGGCACGGATTTCGACACGCCGGATGGCACGGCGCTGCGGGACTATATCCATGTCGAGGATCTGGCCGAGGCCCACCTTCTTGCCCTGCAGACACTGAAGGCGGGTGCCCCCTCTGACGCGTTCAATCTGGGTACCGGCCAGGGTACGAGCGTGGCGGAAATCGTGGGCGCAGTTGAGCGCGCCACCGGCCGCCACCTTCCGCGCAAGATTGGCCCCCGCCGGCCCGGAGACGCTGTTCGCCTCGTCGCGGCGCCGGACAAGGCGCAGGGTGTGCTTGGCTGGAAGGCAACCCGTTCTGACCTGGACAACATCATTACTTCAGCCCTCGCTTGGCACCAGAAGGACTGGACAATCCAGACCCCGGAAAAGGTCCAGGGTTGAAAGAGCGCGATGACATTTGAAATGTTCGTAGGCTGAGGGGGCGTCATCATGGAAAAGGTCACGGTCATCATTCCGTGCTATAATGGGGAAGCCTTCATCGAGAAGGCCGTGCGCAGCGCGCTCGGCCAAACGATCCCCACGCGGGTGATTGTCGTGGATGATTGTTCGAAGGATAACAGCTTTGCGCTGTTGCAGGCGATCGCGGCGAACGAGCCGCGCCTGACAGCTATACGCCAGCCTCAGAATGGCGGGCCTTCGGCAGCGCGAAACGCGGCCCTGCGTCTCGTCGAGACGCCCTGGGTCGCCAATCTTGATGCGGATGACTACCTGCTTTCCGACCGGCTGAGGCGCCTGGTGGAGCATGGCGAGGGGAAGGGGCTGGATTTCGTCGCTGACGATGTGATCCGTGTGGAACCCGGCCAGTCCCCCGCCGATGGGGTCCGCGTCTGGAAGGACGAGCTGTTTGGATCTGCCCCTATGGGGCTTGCGCGCTTTGTTCGGGAGAATATGGCAAAGTATGCCGGCCCGCGCCGCGAGATCGGTTATCTTAAGCCGCTGATGCGGGTAGCGTTCCTGCGCGAAAAAGATCTGTTCTTCCGTGAAGATATGCGTCTGGCGGAAGATTATGAGTTCTATGCCCGCTCGCTGACACTTGGCGCGCGCTGGGAGGTGATTGATCCGTGTGGGTACATCGCGGTCAGCATGCCGGACTCGCTTTCTAAGGCGTACCCTACTGCTGCAATCGAGAAGATGGTTCAGGCGGACCGGGCCTTCCTGAAAACCCCTGGCCTTTCAGCAGAGGAGCGCGCCGCGATTGGCGAGCATCTTCACCAGACGGCCACCGACTATGCCTGGCGCACGATGATCGATGGCGTGAGAACCAAGAGCCCCGCGCTGATGCTGCGCGCCCTGATGCAGCCGCCGGCAGTGTCCGGCAAAGTGATGCTGCGCATGGTGAAACACCTCCTGCGGCTGCCTATTCTTCCCGAAATTCCAGAACTGCCCCGCAAACCGGCCCGCGAGTCGGCAGGGCTTGGCCTTACCTGACGTCGAATTTGTCGGCCTTTCTTTCGCCAAGCAGCATACGTTGCTCCAGCCGCCGCCGCAGCGCGCCATAATAGGCCTCAAGGAAAGCCAGATCGGTTTCGCCGGTCTGTTTCGTCCAGCCGATCTTGGCGCGGATACGCTCGGCCACCTGATGTTTGATCTCCGGCGTGGACTGGCGCAGCACATCTTCGAGAACATGCAGCTCATGAATGCCATAGGCATCGGCTTGCGCCACGGTGAAATTGAAACGAGCGCTGGCGTCGGCGGCTTTGGCGGCGGACGTGATGTCATGCATCAGCTTGGTCTTCGGTGAGCGGATCACCCAGGTTCCGGCGATCAGATCGCCTACGCGCATCTTGTCCTTGTTGAAAATCGGAAACAGCAGGAACACGCCGGACCAAGCCAAGCCCAGTAGCGCCATCCACCCGCTCGCCCCATCGCCGCCCATCATCGCAAACTGGAAGGGCAGGCCGACTTCGATTTCCCGGATGAAATTCCGCGCCAGAACGGAATTTGCCGTCAGCCGTCCCCCGTCGCGTGCCGCCACCCGGAGGCCCAGGGCGCGCTTGCCGGGCGTGGCGGCGCGCTGGCCGATCTCGAAGAAAATATAATAGAAGTTCCGGACAAAGAAAAAGAACACAAGCCAGAAGGCAAAGGCGATATTCGCGCTGCCCGGCGTCAAGGCGCCGATCAGTGCGCTTAATCCGAAAAGTGTCGCGATCACGATCACCCACTGGATCGCCACATCAATCAGGAAAGCGCCCGCCCGCTCGCCCGCAGTGGCGAGCTTCAGCCGAATGGCTGCGCCCTCCGGCGTTATCAGGCGGCGGATCAGTTTTGACTGGCGCATCTCTTCGGCCATGCGCGCGCGCCGCTGTGTGGCGGCCTCGAGGCTGACGCCAGGGCGCTGCGTCCTGGGGGCGGCTGTCTGCGTCATCCGTGCCGCTCCCGGCGCGGCATGTAGAAATATAGCATCCACAGCAGGCCCGTTCCGGCTGCAATGGCATAGCGGACCAGATCTGAATTGATGAGTTGCCGCCCGAAGCCTTCCAGAAGGGCCGCAATGATCAGCATCACCACGCAGCCCATGGCGATGGTGGCTGCCTTCTGCCCGGCCGCGCGGGCTGAGGCGAGCCGTGTCTGACCGCCAGGAAACGCGACCGCGCCGCCAATGACAAATCCGGCTGCGCCCGCCAGCACGATGGCAAAAAGTTCCGTCACCCCGTGGATCATCAGCCAGCCGGTAAACTCATAGCCGAGCCCCTTGTCCCAGAACACGGCATACATCGAGCCGATCATCACGCCGTTATAAACCAGCAGCCAGGCTGTCGGGATGCCGAAGGCAAAGCCAAGGGCAAAGGCAAAGAGGGCGATCTGAGCATTGTTATTGAAAAGGAAACTGGAAAAGGCCGTGAGCTGACCGTCACCATGACCGTCCGTATAGATCGTGCTGCGCAGGTATTCCACCGTGGCGTCCGGATTGCGCCCTTCCAGAAAGCTTGCCCCGTGAAACGTCCAGTACCAGTCCATATCCTGCAGGCAGAGGAAAAAAGCCAGGCCCCAGCCGCCGAAGAAGAACAAGGCTGACAGCAGCGTCGGCCACACCGCGCCGCGCACAGCCGCTGGCCAGTCCCTGCGCAGGAAGGTCATCATCCGCTCGCCAATGGTCGTGCGCGCGCCATAGACGAAGAAGTACGCCCGCGTACACAGGCTCTCCAGATAGGCGATGACGTTCTGGTCCAGCGAGATCGAGCGCGCGACAGACAGCGAGGAAACCGCCTGCCTGTAAAGCCGGGGCAGCGCCAGCATGTCTTCATCGCTGAGGCGTTTGACGCCGCCATTTTCAGCCCGCGTCAGGATAACGTCCAGCTTCTGCCAGTCGCCCTGGCGCTCTTCGCGGAAACGGTAGGATTTCAGAAGATCGCCGCTCACAGCATATCCCTCTGCTTGATCTGCAGGTAACGCGAAACGAGTTCCGCGCCGAAATGTTCGGGCCGGCTTTCGATGATCTGCACACCCATGCGCTGCAGCCGGCGGAAGACAAGATCGCGCTCCGAAAGCAGCGTATCGGCAATCACGGCGCGCGCCACGTCTTCCGGCTTCTCCGGCGCGGCATCAGCCATGGTGCTGAGGGCTTCATCTTCAAAGGTTGCGAACAGCACAAGATGCCGGTCCGTCAGCCGTTTTACATTCTCCAGCATCAACTCGGCAGAGATCGTGTCGACGAAGTCGGAAAAGATGATCACCAGGCTGCGCCGCTCCAGCCTTCCGGCAAGATTGGTGAGGGCGAGCGTGAAGTTGGCTTCCTCGTCCGAATAGTCCATTTCCGCCACGGTCGCCTGCGCCTTGGGAAAACTGCTGGTGCCGGTCAGGAAGCCGCTCGTCACGCCGGGTTTGGACGAGAAGCCATAAAACATCGTCCGGTCGCCCGAGCGCAGCGAGACATAGGCCAGCAGCAATCCCGCCGTCACCGCCCGGTCAATCTTCGGCACCCCGCCCAGCGGCTCGCTCATCAGGCGGCCGGTATCGAAGGCAAAGACGATGTTGTGATTGCGCTCGGTCTTGAATTCCTTGGCCAGCAGATGGCGGTGGCGGGCCGAGTGCTTCCAGTCAATCGCGCGGCGATCCATCCCGGCGGTAAACTCGCGCAGGGCGTCAAACTCGCTGCCATCCCCGCGCTCAATCTGTGTCTTGATGCCGAACTCCGCATCGCGGGAGAACAGCCGGATCGCCTCGTCGCGCACCCAGCGCACATTCGGCGTCACCGGCACATCAATGCCGATCTCCTGCACGTGCCGCTTCTGTACAAGGCCCAGCGGCCCGCGCCAGCGGCTCCACAGGCGCACGATCCGGGCCATGCCGCGCCGGCTAGGCGTCAGGTCAACATCATAATGCCGCGTGCGCGCTTCCCACCCGCGCAGGCCCTGCGGCGCAAGCTGGGGAATGAACTCATTGGTTTCCAATTGTATCTCAAGGCGTGCGGGCAGCGGTCCTTTCGCAAAACGCAAGCGCAGGGGCAGGGGCGTTTCTTCGCCGACATAGAGTAGCGGCGGGATGTCCGCCTCGACCTCAAACGCGCGCAGCTGCGCTGCCAGCAGGCCGTCCATCAGCACAATGCCGCACACCCCCGCGATCCAGCCGGCCGAGAGAATCCACAAGCCTGGCGCAAACAGCGCAATCGCGATGAGCAAGGGCATGCCCATCAGCATAAGGAAGACCGCGCGGGGAGTGGGCGAGATCACCGGGGCGCTGCCGTCTGTTCAATAATGCCCGCCAGCGTCTCGTCGGTAGTGCGCCCCTCAATGTCTGCGGCAGGCGACAGGATAACCCGGTGGCGCAGCGCGGGCAGGGCCAGGGTTTTCACGTCATCGGGAATAACAAAGTCCCGCCCGTCGAGCGCCGCGCGGGCGCGCGCGCCCATCGCCAGGGCGGCAGCGGCGCGCGGGCTGGCGCCGGTTTCCAGGGCCGGGGTTTCCCGCGTCGTGCGTACGATATCCACGATATAGGCGATGATCTCGTCCTTGAGACGCACTTCGGATACGGCATTGACCGCCGCATCCAGCTCCGCCGCGCTCAGCACCGGCTGAACGTCAAACGCTGCGGGCGTCTTCATGCCCGTGCGCGTGCCATGCTGGGCCACGATGCGGATTTCTTCCTCACGGGTCGGATATTCCAGATTGTGCTTGAACAGGAAGCGGTCGAGCTGCGCCTCCGGCAGGGGGTAGGTGCCCTGCTGTTCGATGGGGTTCTGCGTGGCGATCACTGTGAAGCGCGGGTTCAGCGGATAGCTTTCCCCATCGATGGTCACCTTGCGTTCCTGCATTGCTTCCAGCAGCGCGGCCTGGGTTTTCGGCGGCGTCCGGTTGATCTCGTCGGCCAGCAGAATGTCCGTGAAGATCGGGCCTTTGGTCAGGCTGAACTGGTTGGTCTGGAAGTTGAAGAGGTTTGTACCCAGAACATCGCCCGGCATCAGGTCCGGCGTGAACTGGATGCGCCCGAACTGCAGCGAGATGGCGCGGGAGAAACACTGCGCCAGCAGCGTCTTGGCCGTGCCGGGCGGCCCTTCGAGAAGCACGTGCCCGGAGGAAAACAGCGCCACCAGAAGCAGGTCCACGCTCGCATCCTGGCCGATGATGGCCTTTCGCACTTCGGTGCGGATGCGGTCCGCCAGATTACGGATTTCAGCCACGCTCATGCATTGTTCTCCTGATGATTGCCTTGCGCCACTGGTGCAGATCGCGCGCTTTCTGCGCGAGATCTTCCCGGTTGGCCGCTTGCCCGGTGAGGGCTTGTTCGAGTTCCGAGAAAGTTTTCCCGCCGCTGTCAGCGGGTCCCAGCCTGTCGAACATTTCCGTCAGCTGAGCTTCCGGAAGGGATCGCGGCAGGCCGAGGGCAAGCGCCAGGCGTCGACGGATAAGGCTGGCATAGCCCGGTGCCATCTTCATTTCCCGCCGCGCCATGGTTACCAGGCCAGCCGTATTGTCTGCCAGCGCCTGCTTGCCCAGCGCAATGGCGCGCGCCTCACGTGCGGGCGGACCAAAGCGCACAACCGCCGCCCAGCCAAGCAACAGCGCGCTCGCCAGCGCCACCAGCGTCGCACCGATATAGGGCACGCTGAACAGCATCTTCAGCAGGTTTTCTGATCGGGCAAATCCGTGAAGCGTTGCGTCCATCAGGATCGGCTCGTTTTGGGAGGAGCGCAGATGGTTCACCAGCCGCGTGGCAAAGACAGCGTTCTCCACGCGGGCAAGGCCGAATGTGCTGATCATGTCCGGATCGCTGAGAATATAAAGGCCCCGTCCCGGATCATACGCCACCAGCGCGCCCTGCGCGGTGCCCACCACGGTTTCCAGCGCCGCCGACCGGATTAGCTGCAGCCGCACATCCGGTTTAACAGCGCCCGGTTCGAATGTGCCCCGAACTTCAACAGAAGGGGCAATGCGCAGGATCTCGGCGTCCGGGTAAATGGTCCGCAGGCGGTCGTTCAGGTCGCGGGCATCAATGAAGCGAGTGTCCGCCTGGCGGGCCGGGTTCAGCGGATCCGCCCGGCCATACCATTTGGGCAGCACGACCAGTGCCGGCAACTGAAAGCCCGTTTCTTGGATCACGTCGAACTTGCCATAGGCGGGCAGGGTGACGATCATCAGCCCCCAGTCGCGTGTTTCCAGATTGCGTTCCAGGCGGGAGACGCTGACCGGATAGCCCTGCGCCTCCATCAGGCGCACGAAACCGTTATAGCCCAGCGCAGAGGTCGAATAAGGATGGTCGCCTGCCTGGTTCCGGTCGCGCAGCTCCGGCGCCCAGCCCGCCATCACCATGACTCCGCCGAAAGAAAATACGGCAATCGCCACAAGGATCGCCACCACGCGGGCCGAGAAGGGAGACTCGTTCTGCCCGCTCATGCCCAGCCCTCGCCGAAGGCAAAGTCCTCATAGCTGCGCCGCGCGTTCTGCCAGCCTTCGGCATCCACGTCGCGCCCGCCGAAAAAGCTGTTCTCCACAATCTGGATGATCGGCCTCAACGCCCGGCGCGCGCGGTCGGGCAGGCTGCCCAGTCCGGCGATTTCCCGCGCTGTCAGCGAGGTCGGCACGCCGCCCTCCAGCCGCTCCTGCACATCCTCGATCGACCGGAACAGCAGCAGGTGAACCGCTTCGGCAAACCGCCCCTCGCGGGCCAGCGCGTCGGCCTCCTCCAGCAGGGAGCGCGCGCGATCGGCATCAGGCCGGATGTCGGTCAGCACATCGTCAACCGCTTTGACCTTTTCCTTCCGCGTGAAGCCGAGCCGCATCCGGATCGCTTCGCCAAACAGGAAATAGAGAAGCCCCAGAATGACAGCGCCAGCGGCAATCCAGAAGATCAGTTTGAACAGCGGCCCAAGGGCCTCGAGAAATTCGCCGATGGCCCGTATCCAGCCCGGGGGCTCGCGCGGTTCTATCTCGATATCGGCTTGTTCCGGGCGGGCAAGTTGCAGGTCGCCATCGCGCAGATAGGCCCTATGCGCTCTCTCCACGGCGCTGACATCGGTGCCGACGCTACTGCCATTATAGTCGGTCTCATATCCGTAATCATCGTAATATTCCGGATCGGCCTCGTCGCTGTATTCAGTTGGCGGCGCAGCGCTGGGGGGGCGGTTCTGAGCAAGCGCCGGCGCCCCCACAAACAGGAAGACACTTGCGGCCAGAGCGAGCGCGCTGGACCTGACGAGTGACACCACTCAACCACCCTCCTGCCGACATCCCGGGGATGTCCTTTCGGCAACTATTTCAGAGCTTTCCGGCCGCTTCAATGTCTGTTTCCGTCCCGGCTGATGTTAGCGGCGTAATGCGCCGGACAGGCCAATTCTGGGCGCTGCGGCGGCGGTTTGAGGTCATTCCGCCTTATCCGGCTCCGGCGGCTGCCCGCTATCCCCGGATCAGGGGGCAGGCACAGCCGCCGCGCCGGTGGCATGCGCGCAGGCGCGCGCTGTCAGCGCCATAATGGTGAGGGTCGGGTTCTGGATGCCCTGCGAGGGCAGGGCGGCACCATCGGTGACATACAGCCCCGGCATCGCCCAGCATTCATTGTGCGGTGTCAGAACGGAAGTCTGCGCATCGCTGCCCAGCCGCGCGCCGCCACACTCGTGCACAGACGTGCCCGGTGGGGCGGCCCGGTCCGGCCGCACCAGCACCTTGGCGCCAATCGTGTCGAACAATTCGGTCAGCGCGGTGGACATCGACGCGGCCAGCGCGCGTTCCCGCTCGCCCCACTGCATCTCGATGCGCAGCAAAGGCGCGCCCCATTTGTCGGTTTTCACCTTCGACAGCGACACGCGATTCTCCGGCGACGGCGCGCTTTCGCCGAAGGCCACGGCGGTGGTCCAGGAACCCGTCACGTTCACGGTGGCATACAACTGGACGCCATATCCCCGGTCGTGCGGATTTCCGCCAGCCCTCAGATCAAACCGGGGAAGATACACGCAGCGTCCAGGCTCCACCTCGGCGCTCATCGGCAATGCGGGGCTCACGCCTTCAGCCTTCACCATCACATGGTCGGTCAGATACCCGCCCAGCGCTGGCAGTTGATCAGACAGCGACCCCTCCGGCGTGCTGGAGTTCAGCAGGATGCGCGTCGACTCCAGCGAGGAGGCGCAGAGAAACACAAGCGGCGCCTCGGCAGTTTCCCGCTGGCCCGTCAGCGGGTCCAGCCATTCCACACCGCTGACGCGCCCATCCGGTCCCGCCAGCACGCGCTGCGCCAGTGCATGGGTGCGCAGCGCAAGATGGCCAGTCTCGTCCGCGATCCGGGCGAAATTCACGGGCGGGGCATACCGGCTCAGCATGGCCGGTGCCTCCGGCCAGACAGAGTGGATACTTTCAAACAGCACGTTTTCAGACGCGCTGGGGGCAATCGCCTGCGTAATCACGCTGTCGGGAATGTAACCGATGCCTTCCTGCGCGCCGGTCAGGTGCAGGCGGCGCTCCACCTGCTGATACCATGGCTCCAACTCGCCGATCCCGAATGGCCAAGGGCTCGGGCTGTCCGTTTTTGGGCCCAGATCGGTTTCGCCGAAGCGATAATACTGGCGGCCGTGCCCCGGCACGACCATGCGCCCGCCCACGCCGTGAGACCTGATCCAGTTGAACGGCTTGTCCGGCGGCGTCTCGTAAGGGTGGTCCCTGTCGTCCACAAATCCATCCGGCTTCTGCACCCAGGCGAAGCATTCGGTCTGAACCGGCTGGCGCACGCGGCCGACGCCTCGCAACACCTTCATGGCGGCATTGATCGCGCGTGGCGGCAGAACCCTGGCCAGCCTCGGATCAGAAACGCTGCCGATGGTGGCGGCCACGCTCTTGCTGAGCGGTTTTTTCCAGAACGGGTATTTGCTACCAGCGTCCAGCAACAGCACGGACAGGCCCCGCTCGCAAAGCAGCGCAGCCGCAAGCCCTCCGGCGGCGCCTGCGCCCACCACGATTGCGTCATACTTAGCCGTCATGAGTGTCCCACTCTGATTACTCCGTCCCGGCGGAGATTACAGCTTTGCACGATTCATGCATGTTAGGGGCAAGAGAGAAAGCAGGCCGCCTGCCTTCCACTGAAAAATTGATTGATCGATATGAACATTAACCACCCGCCACCCTCCGATAAGCCCTCGCCAGCTCCTGTTGGCGCTGTTGAGCGGCTGCTGTCTCGCCGCTCCGGCCCTCTGGGCTTTGGAACCGGCCTCCTACACCAGATTGACGATCCCGCCTCTGCCGTTCGCCTCCTCCGTCAGGCGCATGAGCAGGGCATCACCTATTTCGACACCGCGCGCCTCTATGGCGAAGGGCGCTGCGAAGGGCTGCTGGGCGAAGCTTTCGCGCAAATCCGCGGCGAGGTCATCCTTGCTACCAAGGTGGGTATCCTTCCGCCCGCGCGTGACCTTGCCATCCGCCTGAAAGGCAAGCTGGCCGCCACCCTGCGGCGGTTGCCGCCGCTGCGCGGCGTTGTTCCACCACCGGCCATTCGATGGCCGGAATTTGGCGTGTTTGATCCTGCCCGGATGCAGGTCAGCCTTGAGACCAGCCTGCGGGAACTGCGCACCGATCATGTCGATCTGCTGCTGCTGCACGAATGCACGCTGGAAGATGTGCGCCGCGCTGAGGTTCTGGATTTTGCCGAACAGACCGTGCGGCAGGGAAAGGCCCGCGCCTGGGGGGTGGCCCCTGCGCCAGACGCCATGCTCGCCATCGCCGCCAGTGGCTCGCCCTATGGCGATGTCGCTCAGTTCGATGCGGCGCTTCACCCGGCCTTCGCCTGTTCGCCCTCCCTGACGATCACCCATTCCTGCCTTGGCACCCGTTTTCAGGAAACCTTGTTCCGGCTGAGCCAGGACGCGCAGCTGAAAGACCGCTGGTCCGGCGCGCTCGGAATGGAGGCGACCACAGCCAATGTGGCGCAGGGTTTCCTTGCCCATGCGATCTGGCAGAATCCAACGGGCCTGGTCCTGTTCTCCACAACCCGCCCTGAGCGTCTGCGTCCCAATCTGGACGCGGCCACCCTTATCACCACGCCGGAACAGGCAGCGGCCATCGCCGCGCTGATCGCAGCAGAATGAATGGACAAGCGCCGGCCAGCGCATATCTAGAGCGCTCAAACGGACAAAGGGTGCCGACCATGGACAAGGCTGAGGTCTACCGCCAGCTCAAGGAAGAAATCGACAGCGTCGTGGCTGGGGAAACATCCGATACCGCCCGCTATGCGTCGGCCGCCTGCCTGCTCACCCAGGCCTTCAAGCCGCGCTTCTTCTGGACCGGCTTCTACCTGGTAGATCCTCTGAAGCCGCAGGAACTCGTCGTCGGCCCCTATCAGGGCACGCTCGGCTGCTTGCGCATTCCCTTCGGCAAGGGCGTCTGTGGCCATGTAGCGTCCACCAGAGAGCCCATCATCGTGCCGGATGTTCATGAGTTCCCTGGCCACATCGCCTGCGATTCTGCCTCGAACTCGGAAATCGTCGTTCCGGTCTTCCGCGCCGATGGCAGCCTCGCTGCCGTGCTGGATGTCGACTCGACCGAGTATGACGCCTTCGACGAAATCGATCAGGCTGGCCTAGTTGCCATTTGCCGGAGCCTGCTCACCGCCTGAGACAGGCTGGGAGCCAGGTTCGGACGCTTGCCCGGGATCTTGCGCAGGCGTCTCGACCGGCGGGTTCAGCGGCCGCAGCACAGGCGCCGGCAACTCCTCCGCAGGCTGAGGGGTGGGGCGCGTTTCGACTCGCGGCGGCGCCGCCATCGCGGGCCGGGTCACGGGCGTTTCGCGGATAACCGGCGCTCTCTCGAAGGCGGCAGGCTCTGCCTCTTCCAATGCCTCGATATTGGCCGGCGGCACAGCTGCGTCCACCGGTTCGGGCACTGTCGGCGTCAGCGGCGGCCCAGCCATCTGCTCGATCCGTTTCAGCAAATTCTCTTCCAGAATGTCGAGCCGCCGCGCGCGTAGGCCTTCGATCACGCGGATGGAATGGTTGAGGTCCAGCCACACATCCCGGTCCACCGAATAGGCTGGCCATTCGGGCACGCCGGGGCCGTTAGGATCGCCGGTGCGCGCGAAGTTCGTCCAATAAGTCATCATCGCTTCGGTCAGTGCCCGGTCACCCTCGGTCACTTTCAGGCCAGGCAGGTGGCTGTCGAATACGAACGAAATCTCCGCCGCATGGAAGGCGCCGATGGTCTGGCGCGGCGAAGGCGGCACACGGGTGAAATGGTAGAGATAGGTCGGCTGCCCCGTCTGGGCATTGCGACGCCCCACATAGCGCATGTGAACGCCAAACAGGTCGTCGCCCAGCATGTCGGTCGCGCCCCTGTCCCAGCTCTCCAGCGTGTTCATGCCATAAAGGGCCTGCAACGCCTTGGCCGGGTTCAGTCCGAACACGGAGGCCAGCGCGTCCTCCCGCTCCTCCAGCGTGCCCGTGATCCGCGAGCGCAGCACGGTCGGCGACTCGATCTCGCTGTAGAACAACGTGCCCTCATCCGCGTTGAAACCCGCCATCATCGGCACCTGTGGCGTCTGCCCGTCGCGGAACGCCGCGCCGATGGGGCGCGGCAGAACCTTGCCGTCAACAACGGGCAGGAAATACGGCGTCAGATCCTGACGCACGTCGCTGCGGGCAATGATCGCGCCAGCCGGAATATTGCGCAGGTCGCCTGCACGCGCCGTATGCGGAACAAGTGTGGACAGGAATTCGATGCCGGCTTCTTCGGCGCTCTTCACGCCGGGGATGGCCGAGCGCTTCAGGTGCAGCGCGTTATACGTGCTCGCGCCGCTTTGCAGGATCGCCTTGTGGAACAGCCCCTCCGACAGGGGGCTCGCCATCAGTTCGGTGATGGATTGCGCGCCTGCGCTTTCGCCGAACACGGTCACATTGTTCGGGTCACCCCCGAAAACTGCGATATTCTCGCGTACCCAGCTCAGCGCCGACACCTGATCCATCAGGCCGTAATTGCCGGACGTGCCCGCCTCTTCCGTCAGTGCGGGGTGGGCGAGATAGCCGAACGCGCCGAGCCGGTAATTGATGGTGACCAGCACCACACCATTCTCCACCAGCCCGTTGGCCTGATAGATCCCCTGCGATCCCGATCCGAACTGGTGCGAGCCGCCATGGATCCACACCATTACCGGCTGCAGCTCGCGGCCGCCCAGATTGGCCGTGCGGATATTCAGCGACAGGCAATCTTCCGATTCCGCGGGCGGCTTCTGCAGCGCCATCACTCCACGTGCCATCATCCGCTCGAAACCGGAGAGGCCCACGCCCTCCAGGATCCGATCGATAAAGCCAGCCGAACGTCCCCGGCTCTGCAGGCATTCTGGGCCATACTCGCGCGTGTCGCGGGAAATTGCGCCCCATTGCGGCGGCGCGGCGGGCGGCGTCCAGCGTTTGGCAGTGGCGTAGGGAATGCCGTTGAAGACGATCACATCCGGGTTGGCCCGGTCCACCCCGCCGATCACGACGCCCTGATGGATGCGCACCGGCTCCGACATTTCCATCGGCTTGGGCGGCTTGCGCAGGGCATACCAGCCATAGGCCGCCCCTGCGATCAGGATGAAAAGCAGAACTATACTGAAACGGCGCATCGCCGGTCCCCCGCAATCGTCGAATCCATCGGCATCATAGCCACATGAGGCTGGTGTGGCTAACCCTAAGCGCTGCGCAGGCCCAGCGCGCTCAGCGTCCGGATCGTCGCGCCTGTAAGGTCTGCAACAGGCTCAATGCCGCAGGCCATGCGGATAAACCCGCCCGGCACCTTGTCGCCCCAGCGCGCCCGGCATTCGGCGGCAGAATGCACCCCGCCAAAGCTCGTCGCCGGCGTCAGCAGCGGATGGGTTTCAATGAAGCGTTCGGCCAACTCCCGGCTCGGCAGGCAGAAGCTGACAATCGGTCCGTATCCGCTCATCTGCTTGCGCGCCACGCCATGGGCCGGGTCCGTCGCCAGCCCCGGATAGCGCAGGCCCGTCACGCCCTCCATCCCGGAAAGCGCATTCGCCACAGCCAGTGCATTGGCATTTGCCCGCGCCACGCGCAGCTCCAGCGTCGCAAGGCCCCGGTGCAGAAGGTAGGCATCAAATGGGCTGCAGATCGCCCCGCCCAGGCGCCGCCACGTCTTCACCGGCTGCATCAGCGCCGGATCGCGGCTGGCCACATGCCCGGCCAGAATGTCCGAATGCCCGGCCATTGCCTTGGTATCGGCCATGATCGTGAAGTCCGCGCCCAGGTTCAGCGGCCGCTGGCACAGCGGCGTCGCCGTGGTGTTGTCCACCGCCAGCAGCGCCCCGGCATCCTTCGCATTGCGCGCCAGCTTGGCGAGGTCACACACCTCCAGCCCCGGATTGGACGGCGTCTCCGCCAGCACCAGTTTCACCCCGGTCAGGTTCGCCTCGGCCATCTCTGCGGTGGGGCAGGTCGCAATGTCGATCCCCAGCGGCGCAAAATACGCCTCCAGCAAGGCACGCGCGTTGTAATAGCCATCCGCATGCACCAGCACCCGGTCACCCGGCTTCAGATGTGCGTAGAACAGCGCCGCAATCGCCGCCATGCCGGAGGGAAAGAGCACCGCCTCGGCCCCTTCCAGCAGGCCGATCTCGGCCTCCACTTCCTCCACCGTCGGGTTGCCATAGCGGCCATACACATGGCTCGCCTGCGGATCGCCCGGCAGGTGGAAGGTGGTGGAGGCCACGATGGGCAGGGCGACAGGATCGCCCTTCTGCAGGCTTTCGCCCCGCCGGTGCAGCAAGCGCGAAATGGGGGAGAGGTTGTCAGCCAAGTAAGTCAGCTCCAGGTCCGATAAGCCGCGCCAGCCCGGCGCGGGTGTCCGCGTCCAGCCGGTGCCACTCCTCGCGCAGGCTCGCAAGACACTTCACCTGATATTTGAACACGCCCTGCTCATACCGGCCCCCTTCAATCGTCAACGAGAAGGTTTCGGCGCCCGCCTCAATGGCTTTGGCATTCGCCAGCAGGAAGGGCAGGTAAGTATCACCCGCCTGCGCCAGCAGTTGGGTGATCGCTGGGCTCGCCAGCGCCGCCTCCGCGCTGCCCCACTCGCCGCCAATCCCGCTCGCATCATCGGCATGGTCCAGCCAGCGATAAAGGTAGGGCGCCGCCTCCCGCATCCACGCCATCGGCGTCGGGTCATAGCTCATCACTTTCAGCTGCCCGTAGAAGGCCAGATCCGCCAGCGAAATCTGGTCGCCAAACAGGAACCGCCCCGGCCCCAGCGCCATCTCCTGCAGCGCCGCGCAGCTGCGCTTCCAGCTCGCCTCGATGATCGGCGCCGTCTCCGGCGTGCAGCCCACCAGCGCCATGCGCGAAATCTGCCTTGCACGGATCACTGCCGCACTCTTCTCCACGCCAGCCCGGCCGGCATTGGGCATCGAGTCATACATCAGCCAGTTGGCGCACCATTCCTGATCGGCTGCGTAGAACCAGCGATAATGGAACATTGCCTTCATGAACCATTCGTCGGCCATGTCCTCCAGCAGCAGGCACACAAAGCGCAGCGCCGGGTCGTCCGGCACAAGGCTGCGCCCTTCGCGCTCAATGGAAAGAAGAAAAGGCGTGGAATCATTCGTCCAGCTGCCGTCCGGCTTCCGGATCACGGGGATCACCTGCGCCTTCACATTCGGCATGATCACCCCGCGCTCCTCACCCGTCATCCCCGTCCAGCTATGCGGCAACCCCTTCGCCCGCATCGCCGCCCGCACCTTGAGAGAGTAGGGAGACCCCAACGCTCCGTAGACTTCATATCCGCTCATGTTTTCCTCCCAGGCAGTCCTCGCCGGAACGCCTTACGATCTTGCTCCGGCAAGATATTGTCACTCAATGTGCCGGAATATTCATCACACTCGGGGGAGTCTGTCACGGGGGCTGCAGAGGCGCAAACCCTCTGCCCGCGCGGAAGGGGTCTCAGCCCAGCGCCGCCTTCACCGCGCGCACCGCCTCATCGGTATGCGCGTCCAGAAAGCCATGGCCCCAGCCGGGCTGGTCCACCACCGCGCCATTCTGCAGATACCCCGGCGCGCGCAGCGTCTGCGTCCGCAGATCATCATCGGGATTGAACACGGTAATCGGCTGCTCCAGGCTCGCCAGCACCTGCGGAAACCGCCGCGCATACGCAAACGCCGCCCGGTGGCCCCATTCATACTTTTCCCCGGCGCGCAGGTTCTCGGCAAAGGATTCCGCCATCATCTCCAGCGTCATGCCCGGCCCGCGATGGGCCACCACGCTTTTCCACATCCGGGAAAAGCGCGTGCCGTCTTCATCCAGGTCCACATGGCTGTACGTCGCGTGCATCTCGTCCAGTTCTGCCGCCGTGAAGATCGGCGCTCCGATCAGCACGATCGCCCCCACCGCCTCTGGCCGCTGCCGCGCGGCCTCCACCGCCACCTCCGACCCGGTGTGATAGCCCATCAGGTCAATTTCCTGCAGGCCCAGCTCGTCCACCACATCCCAAAGGCTGCGGGCATAATCCTCAATGCTCACATGCGGCTCGGCGGGCGGGGCATCAGATTCGCCAAAGCCGGGATAGTCAGGCGCCATCACCATCCGGTCGGCCGCCATCGCTTGCATGAAGCGGGCATAAATCCGGCCGGATTTGGGGCTCATATGCAGGCAGGCCAGCGGCCGCGCCGTCTGCGTCTCCGGCGCCGCCACGCGCACATGTATCTGCCCGAACGCCCCCTCCACAAACTGGCGGATAACCCTGGGGCGAGTGGCGGGTTGGGTCATGGCGCAGTCTCCGTCTGTGATTTCAAAAGATATATCATTTGAAATCGAGGACCGGCAAGCCGCGCTTGGGGCAGGTCGGCTAAACCTTCTTCCCGCCCACCCATGTCGGCCGCGTCACGATCAGTTCCTGACAGAGCAGCCCCGCCTCGCGGTGGCGCGCCATGTCCTTGTAGTCCTTGTGGTTCAGCGTCGCGATAAACGCCTGGCGGTTGGGGAAATGGTTCACCAGCACCGCATCCCAATCCCCATTGCCGATGAAAAACCGCTCCGTATCCCCCAGCAGCAGCGTCGTCCCGCCCACTTCGGCGGCCGCCACCGTAAAGGCTTCCGAATAGCGCATATAAGCGTTCCGCCCGCTGATCGCCTCGCCATATTCGGGATCTTCGGGCCGATACTCGGCCTTCACCTTGAACTTCAGAATGTTCACCTGCGCCACCGGCCCGTCATATGGGTCATCGCGAAAGGCGCGGAACTGATCGGCAGTGGGCTGAAAGGCGGGCATGGGCGTTACTCCTTCGGGCGCAGCTCAGGGTGTTTCAGAAAATGCCGCTCGGCATAAAACAGGCCTGCCGCGTGCAGGGCGTGCTGAACCTCCAGATGCCCATAATCGAGAAACTCCGAATACGGCATTTCCAGAACTTCAATGTCTTCATTGGGATCAAGGTCCTGCTGTGCATCCGGTGTGCAGCCCAAGGCCAGATAATAGTGCAGCTTGTTGTTCTGCGTCGCCGGGTTGGGGTGGCAGGTGCCCACCCAGACCATCTCGCGCGGAACATAGCCTGTCTCTTCACGCAACTCCCGCGCGCCGACTGCGGCCCAGTCTGTCTCCCCCGCGTCTGAGACTCCACCCGGCAACCCCGTGAGGATCACCCGGGACGCATGGCGATACTCGCGCACCAGCACGATATTGCCAGCGTCCGTTACCGGAATCACCGTCACCCATTCTGTCAGTTCAATGACGTTATAAGCCTCAACGATATGCCCATCCTCCCGCTCGCACTGGTCGGCGCGCAGCCCCATGAAACGATCTTTCATGATCTGGCGGGAGGACAGCACCTTCCAGGGTTTGATGGTCATTGCTGCGGCTGCCCGAGATGGCGCTTCAGGAAATCCAGGCGTGTGCGCATCAGGTGAAGCTGCAGCGCCTCGCCCTGAATGCCATGCCGCTGGCCGGGATAGGTCATCAGCTCGAACATCTGCCCGCGCTGCTGCAACTCCGCCATCAGGCGCGTGGTGTTGTCGAAGGTCACATTATCGTCCGCCATGCCGTGGATCAGCAGCAGCGGCCCCGTGAGACCATCCACATGCGCAAACACGCTGGAGGCGTGATAGCCCTCGGGGTTGAGCTGCGGCGTGCTCATATAACGCTCCGTATAAAACGTATCATAGAGCGTCCAGTCGGTCACCGGCGCCCCGGCAATCGCGGCGGCAAACGTGCCCTCCGGCGCCTGGCCATAGGTCATCAGCGTCATGTAGCCGCCATAGCTCCAGCCCTGAATGGCAATGCGGTCCCCGTCCACAAAGGGCTGCGCCTTCAGCCACGCGACGCCCGCCAGCTGGTCGCGCACTTCCGGCCCGCCAGTCTTCAGATGGATCACATCTTCAAACCGTTTACCCCGGTTCCAGGTGCCGCGATTGTCCAGCCGGAACACGATATAGCCTTCATGTGTCAGGAATTGATCGCTCAGCGGCCGCCAGTCATTGGAAACCCTCTGCACATGCGGCCCGCCATACACTTCCACAATCACCGGATATTTCTTGGCCGGATCAAACCCCGGCGGCTTCTGGAGCGAATAGTAAAGCGTCTGCCCGTCTTCCGCCGTCAGCGTGCCAAACTCAGGAACGGTGTGGGCCTCCAGATAAGGCGTATACGGATGGGACCCGTTCAGCGTATTCTCATTGATCCATGCCACGCGCGTGCCGTCTGCCTTGTAAAGCGCCGTCTGCGGCGGCTGCGCCGGTGAAGAGAATGTGCCGATATAGCTCTTGGCGCCCGCGCCCATATTGACGCTCCAGCTGCCGCCTTCCGGCGTAATCCGGCGCACCTCCGGGCAAACCTTCGACACACGCGCTGACTCGGGGGTCCTGTTGAGGCAGTTGGTCTCCGGCACCCGCTCAGCGCCCAATGTCGCAATCTCGGCATCGCTCCGGCCCAGTGGCACGGCATAGAGATGCCGCTCCAGCGGTGTGTCTAGATAGCCTGTGAAATATACCGTCTCCGTCTCCGCATCAAAGCCGGCAATCTTGTCTACCACCCAGTCGCCAAAAGTGATCTGCCGCTTCTCGCCCGAAGACGGATCGCGCCAATAGATGTGCCGGAACCCGTCCAGCTCATGTGTCACCAGCAGCCCGCCCTCCGGCAGGGCCAGGAAATCATCGGACAGATTCACCCACCGCTCCTGTTCCTCCGTAAACGGAGACCATATCCGCCAGGGCAGGCCATCAGTGCGGTTGAACCGGATTTCCGTCTGCGCGCGGTTCACCGTCTGGAACCAGAGGCTGCCATGGGCCCAGTTCACGCGGGCCAGATAGTCATCGGGCCCCATAGACGCGATCCGCCGGGTTGAGCCGTCATTGTGGTCAAACACATGCAGCGCCACCTTCGCATTCGGCCGTCCGGCTCGCGGATAGCGCTGCTCGATCACGGTCACCTTATCGGCAGCAATGTCGAAGCGAGGGATGACGTCCACGCCGCTCTCGTCCACTTCGGTAAACGCCACATAGCGTTCGTCCGCGCTCCACCAGTAGCCCGTATACCGGCTCATCTCCTCCTGCGCGACAAACTCGGCCACGCCATAGCTGATGGCCTTGCCTGGTTGCGCCTCCGGAGAGATGCGCGTCTCGGTTCCGCTTGCCAGGTCGATGGCATAGAGGGCCCCATCGCGGATGAAGCTCACATGCGTGCCGCGTGGCGAAACCTTGGCGTCATATTCAAACGCGTCCGTCTGCGTCAGGCGGCGTGTTTCCGGCCCGCTGGCCTTCAGCGTCACCAGATGAATATCTCCGCCCGCTGGCACGATGATCGTGTCCGCCGTGCCCCAGGCATAATCGGCGATCCCGCGCACACTGGCGATGCGCTTGCGCTCGCGCAGGGCCTTTTCCTCTTCGGAGAGTTCGGCGTCTGCCGGGTCCACGGCGGTGGAATCCACCAGCAGGCTCTGTGCCCCGGTTGCCACATCAAACTGCCACAGATCATACCGCGCGCTTTCCTCGGCCCGTGGCTTCAGGAAGGTGACGCGCTTGCCATCGGGTGAAAAGCGCACGGCGCGCGGCGTGCTGCCGGAAAGGGAAGGGGAGGCATAAAGGCGTTCCGGCGTCAGCCGGGGGGCGTCGGTCATTCGAGGGGTATCCTGCTGCGGGGTGCGGGCATGCGCGGCCTGTCCGGCAGCGCAGCCGGCAAGCGTGAGGGCGGCCATCGCCGCGGTGAAAAGAGAACGGATCGTCATGGCGGGGAGACTAGCGGCGATTCCGCCGCTGTCATCCTCTCTGCGCTGGCAGGATCAGCTCGCCCCGGCGAACAGCAGGGTGACGGCCCACAGCGAAGAGACGGCGCTCACCACAAGGTCGCCCCCCATCATGACCACAGCCCCCAGCGCGCTGCGCCCCGCTCGCCCTGCGCCCCGGTGGACGGGCCCCAGTCCCCGATAGAGCGTGAGGAAATACAGCCCGAGCATCAGGCCGAAACCGATCACCATTGTCTGGTCCAGGGCTTCGGCGCTCAGCCCGGCATACACCAGCGTCATCAATACGCCGGCCAGAAGCACCGGCAACAACCCCGCAAAATACAGCCGTATCCGCACCGCCAGGGGCGTGCCCTTGCCCCAGATGTTCAGCATCAGGGCAAACACCGCATGCACCCCGAAATAGCTGAAAGGATAAGTTACCAGCAGCGCGGCGAGATAATCCCTGGCGGCTTCTTCCGGGGTGCGGCCAGGAAACTCGGTTCCCATCGCCTCCATGGTCGCCTGGGTATAGGCAAACAGGCCAGACGTATCGTTGACCCACAGGAATTTGAGGAACACGACCGCCGCAATCAGCGTGAACACCAGCCGGATCGACGGGGTATACCGGCCCAGCCAGTCCACATCCCGCGCCGCTTCAAACAGCCTGGCAGGCGAAAACAGCGCCGCCGCCACTGTCTTGAGCGCCCGCACATTCAGCCCGAACAGATCATCCAGCAGCGCGTCCCAGCCTGACGCCCGCGTCATGTCATCATCGCCATAGCTGGCAGGCTTCTGGTCAGCGGGGGAAGGGGGCTTATCGCTCATGATCGGGCCTGCGCGGGGGAAAATCCCCTCTACTGAAGGCTGATGCCGCGCCGCCCGGGCCAGCACAAGGGGAAAACCTGGCCCGGTCACACGGCATCTGTCAGCGAACGCTGCGTATCGCTTGATATTCTTCGCGCAGCAGGCCACATCGCGCCCAGACAACCGTTTCCAGCTTCGCAAAGGAACCATAGCCCATGGCCGGTCCCCAGATCGTTTACCACATGCAAGGCCTCACCAAGGCCTATCCCGGCGGCAAGAAGGTGTTTGAAAACATCCACCTGAACTTCCTGCCGGATGCCAAGATCGGTGTGGTCGGCGTCAACGGCTCGGGTAAATCGACCCTGCTGCGCATCATGGCCGGGGTGGACAAGGACTATTCCGGCGAGGCCTGGGCCGCTGAAGGCATTAAGGTCGGCTACCTCCCGCAGGAACCGAAGCTTGATCCGGCGCTCACCGCTTTCGAAAACGTCGCTGCCGCCTGCCCGGAAAAGCAGATGCTCGACAAGTTCAACGACATCTCCGCCAAGCTCGGCGAGGACTATTCCGACGAGCTGATGGAGGAGATGACCAAGCTCCAGGAGCAGATCGACGCGGCTGACGCGTGGGACATCGACTCCAAGATCGAAATGGCGATGAACGCCCTGCGCTGCCCGGACAATGACGCCGACGTGTCAAAGCTCTCGGGCGGGGAAGTCCGCCGCGTTGCCATCTGCCAGCTGCTTCTGTCGAAGCCCGACATGATCCTGATGGACGAACCGACCAACCACCTCGATGCGGAAACCGTCGCCTGGCTGCAGAACTACCTCATCAACTTCCCCGGCTGCGTCATCCTCGTCACCCACGACCGTTACTTCCTCGACGACATCACCAGCTGGATTCTCGAACTCGACCGTGGCCGCGGCGTGCCTTTCCAGGGGAACTACTCCTCCTGGGTCGAACAGAAAGCCAAGCGGATGGAGCAGGAAGCGCGCGACGATGTCGGCCGCAAGCGCACCCTCGCCAAGGAACTCGAATGGGTCCGCTCCGGCCAGAAGGCCCGCCAGGCCAAGTCCAAGGCCCGTATCACGGCCTATGAGAAGATGGCGTCGGAGGCAGAGCGCGAGAAGGTGATGACCGCGCAGATCCGCATTCCCCCCGGCCCGCGCCTTGGCGGCGTCGTGCTGGAGGCTGAAGGCCTCAGCAAGGCATTCGGCGACAATGTGCTGATCGAGAACCTCAACTTCAAACTACCCCCCGGCGGTATCGTCGGCGTCATCGGTCCGAACGGCGCGGGTAAGTCCACCCTGTTCAAGATGATCCTCGGCCAGGAAAAGCCCGACGCGGGCGCCATGCGCGTCGGCGAAACGGTCAAGATCGGCTATGTCGACCAGAGCCGCGACAAGCTCGATCCCAACAAGAACGTCTGGGAAGAAATCTCCGGCGGCACCGACGTGATCGACCTTGGCGGCGTTTCGGTCATGTCGCGCGCCTATGTCGGCGCCTTCAACTTCAAGGGCACCGACCAGCAGAAGAAGGTCGGCATCCTCTCGGGCGGTGAGCGTAACCGCGTCCACCTCGCCAAGATGCTACGCGGCAGCCACAACCTGCTCCTCCTCGACGAACCGACCAACGACCTCGACGTGGAAACCCTGCAGGCGCTCGAAGAGGGCCTCGACAACTTCCCCGGTTGCGCCGTCATCATCTCGCACGATCGCTGGTTCCTGGATCGTATGGCCACCCACATCCTCGCCTTCGAGGGCGACAGCCATGTCGAATGGTTCGAGGGCGATTTCTCCTCCTACCTCGAAGACAAGAAACGCCGCCTCGGCGAAGACGCCGTCAACCCCAAGCGCCTGAAGTTCAAGAAATTCTCGCGCTAACGCCGTCAAAAATTGTCATCCCGGGCAAAGGCTGGACAGCAGCCGATTGACCCGGGACCAGCCCCCGCTACTCTCCCGTTCCTGATCAGGGACCGGGGGAGGGCACCCATGAACCACACCATCACGGCCGCGCTCGGCGCGCTGCTTCTCGCCGCCTGCGCCACGCCTGCGCCAGCGCCCGTCGCCGACGCCCCCGTCGCCCCCAGTTACGAAGCCACCGGCCTCCTCGCCAAAACCCTTCCCGAGCTCTCCGCCGCCCTCGCCAGCGGCGAGACCACCTCCACCGCGCTGACCACCGCTTACCTCGCCCGCATCGAGGCCATCGACCGCGATGGCCCGCGCCTGCAATCCATCCTCGCCACCAATCCCGATGCCCTCGCCCAGGCCGAAGCGTCCGACGCCCGCCGCGCTGCCGGGCAGGCCCTCGGCCCCCTCGATGGCGTCCCCGTCCTCCTCAAGGACAATATCGAAACCCTCGATCCCATGCCCACCACGGCCGGCTCCCTCGCTCTCCTCGGCAATGTAACCGGCCGCGACAGCCCCCTCGTCGCAGGCCTGCGCGCCGAAGGCGCCGTCATTCTCGGCAAGACCAATCTCAGCCAATGGGCCAACTTCCGCTCCAACAATTCCATCAGCGGCTGGTCCTCCGTGGGCGGACAGGTCCGCAATCCCCACATGCTCGACCGCTCCCCCTGCGGCTCCAGCTCAGGCACAGGCGCCGCCATCGCTGCCTCCCTCGCGGCTGGCGGCGTCGGCACCGAAACCAACGGCTCGATCATCTGCCCGGCCAATGTCAACGGCCTCGTTGGCTTCAAGCCCACGGTCGGCATCCTTCCGCAGGAGGGCATCGTGCCCATCTCGCCCAGCCAGGACACCGCCGGCCCGATGACCAAATCCGTCACAGGCGCTGCCCTCCTGATGACCGCCATGGACCCAGGCGACACCGACTACACCGCCGCCCTCGCGCCCGATGCGCTGCAGGGCAAACGCCTCGGCGTCCTGCGCGCCTCGGTCGGCGACAATCCGGACATCATCACCCGCTTTGAGGCCGCGCTCGCCATGATGCGCCAACTCGGCGCCGAGATTGTCGAGATCGAGGAAAGCAGCGTGCCGGGCGAGTTCTGGGCCGCCTCGCTGCTTGTTCTGGAATATGAATTCAAGGACAGCCTCAACGCCTATCTCGCCGCTACTCCGCAGGGCGTGGAAACGCGCTCGCTCAGCGACGTCCTCGCCTTCAACCTCGCCAATGCAGATACAGAACTTGCCCTCTTCAATCAGGATCTGTTCGAGGCGTCAGAGGCCCTGGGTCCGCTGACGGAAGAAGCCTATCTGGAAGCCCGCGCGCTGATCCAGTCTTCCGCGCGCGAGCAGGGAATCGACCGCCTGCTGAAGGAACATGGCGTGGACGCGCTCATCTCGCCCTCCGGCCCGCTCGCGCCCCGTGTCGATCCGGTAAATGGCGACGTCTGGCCCGCCTGGGCCGGGGCAGGCTTCCTCGCCGCCGTCGCGGGCTACCCCCATCTCACCGTGCCCATGGGCGAAGTGCATGGCATCCCCCTCGGCGTTTCCTTCATGGGCGCCAAGGATACCGACGCGGCCATCCTCGCCTATGGCTATGCCTACGAACAGGTCACCCAGCTCCGCCCGGACCCGAAATATCTGGAAACCGCCGAAGACCGCCCCGAAATCGCCGCCGCGATGTTGAAGTAGCCCTAAACCGGTCGCCCCCGCGCCTTTATCTGCCCCACATACTCCCGCAGCATAGATACCCTCCGTGGGCGGAAGCTCTCGCCCGTCCGCTCGGCGGCTGCAATCCGGTCAATCCGGAAACTCCGCCAGTCCTGCCGCAGCTGGCACCAGGCCAGCAGCACCAGCACCTTCTCCGCATAGAGGATCGTCAGGGGAAGGACGACCCGCTCGGTCTCCGCGCCCGCCTCGTCGCAATAGGAAAGCCGCAGCGTTTCCTCTTCCCAGCACGCCGTGCGGATCAGCGCCAGGTCGCGTGAGGTCACCTCCCGCCGGTCATACCGGAACACGTAATGCACGGCATGGGCCGCTTCCCGCTGCTGGCGCTCGGGCAGGGTGGCGATCACCTTGGCAAGGGCGAGCTGAGCGGCCTGGGCAATTTCGCTGTCGCCGGAATTCTGCGCCTCGGCGAGGCCGATCAGTAACGCCTCTATCTCGATCCGCGTAAAGCTCTGCGGGGGCAGGGCGGGGTCTTCCTCCAGCACATAGCCATAGCCCGCCTCCCCATCGATGCGCGCGCCCGCTGCGCGCAGGGCGGCAATGTCCCGATAGATCGCCCGCTCGGAAACCTCGGTCTCCTGCGCCAGCCGCGCCGCGGTCACGGGCTGGGGCAGGGTGCGCATCAGGTGCAGCAGGTGGAAGAGGCGGTCGGTGCGGGCCATGAGAGTTCTCTACAGAAACCCTCCTGACGGAAACTGTCAGGAGGGCTGCACCATAGTGTCCTCATGCCGCCCCCGGCAACCACCCCAGAAAGGACGCCCCATGCTCACCCTCTACCACGCCCCCCATTCCCGCTCGACCCGCATCCTCGACCTCATCTACGCCATGGGCATCGCAGACCGGGTGACCGTCCGCATCGTGTCGGTTCCCCGCCAGGATGGCACCGGCCGGCGCGACCCGCTCAACCCTCACCCCGAAGGCAAAGTGCCGCTGCTCGTCCATGATGACGTGATGATCTGGGAAAGCGCTGCCATCATGCTTTATCTGGCAGACCTGTTCCCCGCCGCCGAATACACCGTGCCCGAAGGCGATGCCGGGCGCGGCCGCTTCCTCGCCTGGATGTTCTGGTATGCCGGCGTGATGGAGCCTGTCATCGTCCACGGCGTCGCCGGCCTCGACCACCCCGTCCTCCACACCACCTATCGCGGCATGGCCGAAGTGACAGACCGCCTCCGCAAGGCGCTGGAAGCGGGCCCCTGGCTGATGGGCGACCGCCTCACGGCGGCAGACCTGCTCATCTCCTCGCCCTTCATGTGGTTCAAGGATTCCACGCCGGACGATCCCCTGATCCGCGACTGGGTAGACCGCATCGCCAGCCTCCCTTGGCAAGCCACTGTCATCGAACTTGAAAACTGGCACATGGCCGCCGCCTGACCGGAATTGTCCGGAATTGTCCAAGTTTCGGTCCTGGAAGTCTTTGGAGCGCCGTTGGAGTTTTTTTGGAGGTTTCCGGGAAAAACTCCAACGCCGCAGCCCTCACCTCCCGCGCCCGCAGGGCGTGGGAGGTGAGGGCCTTCCGCCCTATCCAACAAAAATCCGCCCAAACCTGCAGCAAACACGCGGAAAAAACTTTATTTCCCCACCCCCTCCGCAGGCGGACGTATACTGCAAGGCATGTCGCCTGAGATCGCCCGCCTGTATGCCCACGTATTGCCAGTCTTCTGGCCATACCTCTGGCTGCAGCTGCGCTGGATCTTCAAACGTCAGGATGGTGAACTCCGTACCCTGCTGATCTCGGTCAGCAAATGGGGCCACGTTTACATCGTCCAGGCCGGCGATCATGGGCGTGCCTACAGGAAACCCGCCGCCGTAAAGCCGAGCTGGGACGATCCCGTCTGGGAAAGCCACATCGCGCCGAACTTGGCTGACGTTTTCCAAAAGGAAGTCAGCACGCTCGGCCTCCCCCGCGTGCGGGGCTTCGAGGGATCAGAAATCGCACTGCGATTTCCCCCAGAAGGCCCTGCAGGGGCGGAGGGGGGAGCCCCATACCCCGACACCTCCTAGCCACATCCCCGGGTCATCCCGGAACTCGCGAAGCAATTATCCGGGACCCTCTCTCCGCACTTTCCCCAAAACCGGCCGCGCTCCCGCGCGTTCCGGCCAAACCTGCTGGCCCTCCCGAAATCTGGCCCGCTTCGCTGTAATTATGGCACAAAAACCCTTGCCTTCGGGCCCCTGATCCGCACAGTTCGCCCTGGGAAACTGGGAGAGTTCGAATGAGCGAGAACAATACGGCGGCTGCGCAGAAAGGTTTTCTCGGATTTGTCGAGAGAACGGGCAACAAACTGCCTGACCCGGTTTTCCTCTTTTTCTACCTGATTGGCGGCCTTGTTCTCCTTTCGATAGTGTGCGCCGCCCTTGGCGTGTCTGCGCCCCACCCGACCCAGATCAACCCCGATGGCTCCGAAGTCGTCGTGCGTGCCGACAGCCTCCTGTCGGCCGCGAACATCCAGCGGCTCTGGGTGGATATGCCCAAAACCTTCACCCACTTTCACCCCCTGGGCTATGTGCTGATCGTGATGCTCGGCGCCGGTGTGGCCGAGCGCTCCGGCCTCTTCGCCAGCGGCATGCGGGCCGCCGTCCGCGGCGCGCCGACCTTCCTGCTGACGCCGGTGGTCGCCCTCATCGCCATGCTGTCGAACCATGCGTCGGATGCGGGCTATGTCGTGCTCATCCCGCTCGCCGGCATTCTCTATGCGGCCGCCGGGCGTCATCCGATTGCCGGTATTGCGGCCGCTTTTGCGGGCGTCTCGGGCGGTTTTTCCGCCAATATCACTCCCGGCCAGCTCGACGCGCTTCTCTTCGGTATCACCCAGCAAGCTGTGGATAACTCCGGCCTCGTCGACAGCCTTCACGTCAACATTGCCGGCAACTGGTTCTTCATCTCCGTGCTGATGGTGATCTATCTGCCGCTGATCTGGTTCGTCACCGACAAGATCGTCGAGCCGCGCCTCGGCAAATGGGTGCCCACTGCCCAGCAGGCGCAGGATTTCGGGGATGAGGACAAGCCGCTGGAGCCCGGCCAGAAGAAAGGCATTCTCTATGCGGGCCTTGCCAGCCTTGGGGTCATTCTTCTTTGGGTCTTCATGACCTTCGGCCCCGGAACGCCGCTCGTCAATGAAGAGGCCTGCCCCCCCGGCACCATCGAAGCGGGCGACTGCTCCGTCCACGCCACGCTCGCGCCGCTTTACCAGTCGCTGGTCGCGGCCTTCTTCCTACTCTTTCTGTTCGCTGGCTGGGCCTATGGCGCCGCAGCCGGAACGGTGAAGAACCACCGCGATCTCGTCGCCATGATGGCTGAAGCGATGAAGGACATGGGCTACTATCTGGTCCTCGCCTTTGCTGCGGCCCATTTCGTCGCCATGTTCGGCTGGTCAAACCTCGGTTTCATCACCGCGGTTCACGGCGCCAACGCCATCGAATCGAGCGGGCTGCCGCTACCGGTCGTGCTCGGACTGATGGTGATTTTCACAGGTTTCCTGAATCTCTTCGTCGGCTCGGCCTCGGCCAAATGGGCGCTGATGGCGCCGGTTCTGGTGCCGATGCTGATGCTGCTGGGCGTTTCCCCGGAAGGCGCCACGGCTGCTTACCGTGTCGGTGACGGCGCCACCAACATCATCACGCCGCTGATGGTCTATTTCCCGCTGATCCTGATCTTCGCCCAGCGCTGGCAGAAGGACTTCGGCCTCGGCAGTCTGACCGCGCTGATGCTGCCTTACTCGGTCTGGCTGCTTCTTACGGGCGTGATTCTCACGGTCAGCTGGTTCTATCTGGGCATAGATCTTGGCCCTGGCGCGCCGATCAGCTTCGCCATGCCGCCAGCCCCGGCACCGTGATCAAGGCGGGCCGAGCCTAAACAAGAACGCCCTGACCATCGGTCAGGGCGTTTTGACATTTGGGAAGGGCTGAAACGATCAGCTGCGCTTGCGCGTCTTGATGTCGGCGGTCATCGAATTGATCTTGTTGATCAGCACATCCGCCGAACCATTGTTCTGGTCGAGCAGGGCGATGAACTGAGCGCGCTGTTCGATGGCGAGCCAGATCAGGTTGCCGTCAAGGTTGAGGGCAACGTCGACAACCTGATAGTTGCCTTCCTTACCCTGAACACGCCAGCGTACATCCATGTCCCGGCCATCCTGACGTTTGATCACCGTGTTGACGATCGAATCGGTCGGGGAACGGTCGACCGAGTTGCGCACGGTCACGGCCTCGCCGCGATACGCGTCGAGCTCGTTCTCATAGACGGCCATGGCGTAGTTCCGGAACGCCGTGCGATAGCGGGTGAGGTCAGCCTCGCTGAAGCGGCGGCTGTATTTGCCGATCACGAAGTTCGAGATCGCGTCGAAATCGGCGAACTGATCCATATACTCGCTAAACTTCTCCGTCCGTTCCTTGGCGGAAAGAGCGGGGTTGTTGAGCGTGGACAGAACTTCGTTGGCATTCTTCTTGACGTAGGCCTCCGTCTTGGCATCTGCGAAGGCGGGGAGCGCGCTTACCGACAAGGTTGCGGCCATGAGAGCCGGAAAGATGAAACGCTTCACTGTGTTACTCCTCTTCAGGGGCAGCCCCGACATTCTCATCTTCGAACAGCTCATCGTCATAATCGTCAAAAGCGTCGAAATCAGGGAGGTCGTCATAGGCGGTGTCTTCGTTCACCCTCCCATTAAGGATCTCTGCCTGACGCGAAGATGAATAAATCCGTCTAAGGGCAATATAGGGTTCGGGTTGGGCATTCAGCGTGTTGATCTGGTCTTCCAGATTCACGCGGGCATTCAGTGCGCCGACAACGCCGAGGCCGGCGCGGATGGCGAGGTCTGTGTCATTGTCATTGTCCAGTTGTACCCAGGTCAGCGGATCGATGGCGCGATCCACGCCAAAGCCGGTCAGGTCGCGCGGCGTCGTTGGGCCGAGCACCGGCAACACCAGGTATGGGCCGCTTTCCACGCCCCACACGGCCAGCGTCTGGCCGAAATCCTCATTGTGGCGGTCCAGCCCCATATGGGTGGCGGCGTCCCAGAGGCCCAGGAGGCCGATGGTAGTGTTGATTCCAAAGCGGGCAAAGGTGGTTCCGGCGCGATCCGGCTCGCCCTGAAGCACATCATTGGCGAAGATGACCGGGCCGCGCAGGTTGCGCAGGAAATCTGTAACGCGGTCGCGGGCGAATTCTGGTGTCACCGTCTTGTAAGCGGTTGCGGCCGGTTCCAGCGCGTATTTGTCGAGCCCGTTGTTGAAGGCGAACATCTTGCGATTGAAGCCCTCATACGGGTCAGCGATGTCACTGGGCCCAGCAGCGGGTGTCGAAGCGCAGGCAGTAATCGCGACCGCAAGCAGGGCGGCACCTGGGAAGGCGGGTTTCATGCAGTCAATAATCCTGAAGAGACGACGTACGGCGGAGGATGGCAGGCAAATGTGGCTTCTGGGAGGAGTAAGTCATCGACTGTTGACCTGCCTATGCTGCGAAGTTCGAAATAAGTCAACGGGTGATGACAAGAATGGTGGATGAGGTGGAAGAGAGATGGCATGTGGTTCTCGCGCTTCAACCGGACGCCCTGAAAAATGGTCGGGAACGTGTCTTTCATGCCATATTTATTACGAATGCTAACGAACCGGTTTAGATCAGGTTCCGAACATGGATTGCAAATCATATAAAAGTTCGTTTATATGATTTGCATGAGCGATGCATTCGACGGACTTCTTGAGCGGCTTCGGGCCGCAGGCGAGCCTACGCGGCTGCGCCTGCTTGCCTTGCTGCGATATCAGGATCTGTCGGTAGGGGAACTGGTGCAGGTGCTCGAACAGAGCCAGCCCCGCCTGTCCCACCATCTCAAGGCTTTGTCTGAAGCTGGCCTTGCGGAGCGTTTACCCGAAGGAGCGTTCGTCTTCTACCGCGCCGCCCGCAGTGGCCCCGGCAAGGAATTGCTCGACGCCCTGTTTAATGCGCTCGGCGCCGACGTGCCGGAGATTGAGGCCGACCTTGAGCGCCTGCGTACAGTGATGGCGGGGCGCGCAGCCTCGGCCGAGGCCTATTTCTCCAGCATCGCAGAGACCTGGGATACCGTGCGCGGCCTGCATTATCCCAATGAAGCCATCGAAACGGCGCTCCTGGATCTGGCCGGCGCCGGGCCTTTCCACCGAATGATCGATTTTGGAACCGGCACGGGCCGTATGCTGGCGCTGTTTGCGCCGCTGACGGCGGAGGCCGAAGGCATCGATTTCAGCCACCGTATGCTGACGGTTGCGCGGGCCAATCTGGAAAGCGCCAATGCGCGCAATGCCCGTGTCCGCTTCGGCAATGTCACGGCTGTACCGTTTGCTGACGCCAGCGCTGATCTGGTGATCATCCATCAGGTGTTGCACTTCCTCGACACACCGGCCGATGCAATTGCCGAGGCGGGCAGGGTGCTTGTGCCCGGCGGTCGGTTGCTGGTCATCGATTTTGCCCCCCATGATCTTGAATTTCTGCGTACCGAACATGGGCATCACCGCCTGGGCGTACGTCATGATGCGCTGGCCAGCTGGGCCAGCGAAGCCGGCCTCAGCCTTGAGGCTCCGCAAAGCTTTGCGCCGCCGGAAAACGGCGCGCCGGGCCTTACCGTCAATATCTGGCGGGCCCTCAAGCCCGCCTCAGCCCGGGAGAAAGCCGCGTGACCCCTCCGGCCATCCAATTGCCAACTGCCGAAAACGCCGTGCGCGTATCGTTCGAGTTCTTCCCGCCGAAGACAGAGGCGATGAATGCGCGCCTCTGGGAAACCATCCAGCGGCTGGAGCCCATGGCGCCGGCATTCGTCTCGGTGACCTATGGCGCCGGCGGTTCTACACGCGAACGCACGCATGACACGGTGCGCCGCATCGTAGCGGAGACGACGTTGCGTCCGGCCGCGCACCTCACCTGCGTTTCGGCAACGAAAGAGGAAGTGCTCGCCGTGGCCGAGGAATACTGGCAGGCGGGCGTGAGGCATATTGTGGCGCTGCGCGGCGACCCGCCAGCGGGCATGGGCGCGAAATTTGAAGCGCATCCGGGCGGCTTTGTGGATTCGGTTGATCTCATCCGTGGACTGAGAGAGCATCGCCCCGAGCTGGGCAAGTGTTTCGAGATTTCAGTGTCCTGCTATCCGGAACTTCATCCCGAGAGCCAGGGCTGGGACGCGGAAATTGGCTTCCTCAAAGCGAAGCAGGATGCGGGCGCGGACCGCGCGATCACCCAGTTCTTTTTCGAGCCGGAAGTCTATCTCGCTTTCCTTGAAAAAGCGCGGGCAGGCGGGGTCACCATGCCGATCGTGCCCGGCATCATGCTGCAGCCGAATTTCAATGGTCTGAAGCGGATTGCCGGTCTCTGCGGCGCGTCGATCCCGAGCTGGCTTCACACGTTGTATGATGGGTTGGACGAGGATGAAGAAACCCGCGATCTCGTCACGGCCAATGTGGCGGCCGATCTCTGCCGCAAGCTGCAGGCGCAGGGCGTTCAGGATTTTCACTTCTACACGCTGAACCGCGCGGGCCTCGCCCTGTCGACCTGCCGTCTGCTCGGCCTTAACCCCCAATCTGCAAAGGCAGCCTGAGCCATGAACAGCCAAGACCGTTTCAAGGCGCTCGAGAAACTCGCCAATGAGCGCATCCTTGTGCTCGATGGCGCGATGGGCACGCAGATCCAGAACTTCAAGCTGACGGAAGAAGACTTCCGCGGCAGCCGGTTTGCGGACTGGGCCATCCCGCTCAAGGGCAACAACGACCTCCTGAACCTCACGCGCCCCGATGTCATCGGCGAAATCCATCGCCGGTATATTGATGCGGGGGCGGACTTTGTGGAGACCAACACCTTCTCGGCAACGACCATCGCGATGGCGGACTACAAGATGGAGGCGCTCGCGCCGGAGATCGCCCGCGAAGGCGCGCGGATTGCCCGCGACGTGGCCGACAAGGCCGAGGCGGAACTTGGCCGTCCCGTGGGCGTGATGGGCGCCATCGGGCCGACGAACAAGACCCTGTCGCTCAGCCCGAATGTCAACGATCCCGGCTATCGGGACGTGACGTTTGATGATGTCCGCGCAGCTTATTACGAGCAGGCGGAGGCGATGGCGCCGTTCATCGATGTGTTCCTGATCGAGACGGTGTTTGATACGCTCAATGCCAAGGCAGCGATCAAGGCGCTGCTGGATCTGCGTCAGGACAAGGGCATTGACCTGCCCATCATCATTTCCGGCACGATCACCGATGCGTCCGGGCGAACCCTCAGTGGGCAGACGGCTGAAGCTTTCTGGAACTCCGTTCGCCACGCCAGGCCCTGGGCCATTGGCCTTAATTGCGCGCTGGGGGCGGACCTGATGCGCCAGCATATCGCATCCATCTCCCGGGTGGCCGATACGCGCGTCATTGCTTATCCCAATGCCGGCCTGCCGAACGCATTTGGGGAATATGACGAGACGCCGGACCAGACGGCAGCGCACCTGAAGGAATGGGCAAACAGCGGGCTGGTGAACGTGCTGGGCGGATGCTGTGGCACCTCGCCGGGGCATATCGCAGCGATTGCGAAGGCGGTGAAATCTGCTTCGCCTCGTCCGGTGCCGGAATTGCCGCGTGCCATGCGCCTGTCCGGGCTGGAGCCTTTTACGGTGGCGTCGTGAGGAACAAAGTTCAGGCCGGAGACCTTTTCATCTTCTACGGCCTCCTGAAACAGGGCGCTGCCGGCGCGCCCAATGAATTGGGCTTGGATGTGGCCGGGGAGTTTCTCGGGCCCTGCCGGTTCCGCGGTTCGATGCTCGATCTGGGCGGTTTTCCGGGCGTGGTGGCGGGCGATACGCTCTGCCACGGCGTGCGTTGGCGCGTGAAGGATGCGGGCATCATTCCGGCAATGGATGAATTCGAGGATGTGACGGATGATCCGGCTACATCGCTTTACCTGCGCCGGCAGGTGCCTGTGCTTGACGATACAGGCGCAGAAACAGGCGAGCAGGCCTGGATATATATCTACAATCAGAAGACGGACGGTTTTACCACGCTCAGCGATGGCAACTGGCCGCTGGATCGCGGAAGGTCGCGGAAATGACACAGGCAAGAGCTACTTTCATCAACGTTGGGGAGCGCACCAACGTGACCGGATCGGCTGTGTTCCGGAAGATGATCACGGAAGGGCGGTACGCTGATGCTGTCGAGGTCGCCCGCCAGCAGGTGGAGAGCGGCGCGCAGGTGATCGATGTCAACATGGATGAAGGCATGCTGGACGGCGTGCAGGCCATGACGACCTATCTGAACCTGATTGCCGCGGAGCCCGATATTGCCCGCGTGCCCGTGATGATCGACTCGTCGAAATGGGAAGTGATCGAGGCGGGCCTGAAATGCGTTCAGGGGAAGCCAATCGTCAACTCCATCTCCATGAAGGAAGGCGAGGAGAAGTTCCGCGAGCAGGCGCAGGCGTGCCTCTCCTATGGCGCAGCCGTTGTGGTGATGGCGTTTGACGAGCAGGGGCAGGCCGACACCGCAGCGCGCAAGATCGAGATCTGCCAGCGTGCCTTCCGTATCCTGACTGAAGAGGTGGGTTTCCCGCCGGAAGACATCATCTTCGATCCCAACATCTTTGCAGTGGCGACCGGGATTGAGGAGCACAACACCTACGCGCTCGATTTCATCGAGGCCGCGCGGGTGATCCGCGAGACATGCCCGGGCTGTCATATTTCCGGTGGCCTTTCCAACGTCTCCTTCTCCTTCCGGGGGAACGAGCCGGTGCGCCGGGCGATGCATTCGGTGTTTCTCTATTATGCTATTCCCGCGGGCATGGACATGGGCATCGTCAATGCCGGCCAGCTGGATATTTACGACGATATCGAACCGGAACTGCGCGAAGCCGTGGAGGACGTGATCCTCAACCGGCGCGCCGACGCAACCGACCGTCTGGTGGAACTTGCCGAGCGCTTCAAGGGCCAGAAGGGCAAGGTTCAGGTCAAGGATCTTGCCTGGCGTGAGCTGCCCGTTGCCAAGCGCCTGGAACATGCGCTGGTGCATGGCATTACCGAGTTCATTGATGTGGACACGGAAGAAGCCCGCCTCAGCGTGGAGCGTCCGCTGCATGTGATCGAAGGTCCGCTGATGTCCGGCATGAATGTGGTCGGCGATCTCTTTGGATCGGGCAAGATGTTCCTGCCGCAGGTGGTCAAATCGGCTCGCGTGATGAAGCAGGCGGTGGCCTGGCTTGAGCCCTTCATGGAGGCGGAAAAGCGCGAGCTTGGCCTTGAGCGGAAGTCCAACGGCAAGGTCGTCCTCGCCACGGTTAAGGGCGATGTGCACGACATCGGCAAGAACATTGTCGGCGTGGTGCTGGCCTGTAACGGCTATGAGATTGTCGATCTGGGCGTGATGGTGCCCGCCGAGAAGATTCTCGACACGGCCGTGCAGGAAAAGGCCGACATCATCGGGCTCTCTGGTCTGATCACGCCGAGCCTTGACGAGATGGTATATGTTGCCGCCGAGATGCAGCGCCGGGGCATGGCCCAGCCGCTGCTGATCGGTGGGGCAACCACCAGCGCGGCGCATACGGCGGTGAAGATCGAACCGGCGATCCGGTCTGCGCCGGTGGTGCATGTCATTGATGCCAGCCGCGCGGTGGGGGTGGTCAGCACGCTGCTGAGCGATGACGATCGTCCGGTTTTCCTCAGCGAAGTGCGCGCGCGGTATGAGCGTATGCGCGAAACCCGCAAAGATGGCCCACCCAAGCCGCGCCTGCCGATTGCAGAAGCGCGCGCTGCAAAGCTGCAGTTTGACTGGGCAAGCTACACGCCGCCGAAACCCTCCTATGAGGGTGTACGGACATTCGAGGACATAGATCTGGGCACGCTGGCGCGGTATATCGACTGGACGCCGTATTTTTCCGCCTGGGATCTGGCCGGACGTTATCCGGCGATCCTGGAAGACAAGATCGTCGGCGAGGCGGCCTCCAGCCTGTGGCGCGATACGCAGGCCATGATGCAGCGGCTGGTCGGCGAGGGGTGGCTGAAGCCGAAGGCCGTTGTCGGCTTCTGGAAGGCCAATTCTTCAGGCGATGACGTGAAGCTTGCCTGTGGCGAAACCTTCCTGACGCTCCGCCAGCAGATGATGAAGGATAATGGCCAGCCAAACTTTGCGCTGGCAGATTATGTCGCGCCGCAGGGGGATGACTGGATCGGCGGTTTCTGCGTGACGGCAGGGCCGGAGGCCGACGAAATTGCGAAAACGTTTGCCGCGAAGGGGGATGATTATTCTTCCATCATGGTGAAGGCCCTGGCCGACCGGTTTGCCGAAGCCATGGCCGAATACATGCACGAAAAGGTCCGCAAGGAGCTTTGGGGCTATGCGCCGGAGGAGGCATTGTCGAGCGAGGAGTTGATCGCCGAGAAGTATCAAGGCATCCGCCCGGCGCCCGGCTATCCCTGCCAGCCCGACCATACCGAGAAGGGCACCCTGTTCGCCCTGCTCGAAGCAGACAAGCGCATCGGCGTGGAGCTGACCTCCAGCTATGCGATGATGCCCGCTTCGAGCGTATCGGGACTTTATCTCTCCCATCCCAAGAGCGTGTATTTCGCTGTCGGCCGGATCGACCGGGATCAGGTGGCCGACTATGCCGCCCGCAAGGGATGGGAAGTGCGGATGGCCGAGCGCTGGCTCGCGCCGATCCTGTCTTATGATCCATTTGTGGCGGTGGGGGCGGTGGCCTGACCGTGGAGATAGGGCACGGGGTCTACGAACTGGAAGCCCGGCGTCGATTCGACGAAATGCTGGAGCCAGTAATTGTGGCCTGAACCATAGATCACGAGGATGCGGTCGCCGGGCTGGCTGCTCGCCGCGATGTTGGCAAAGATCAGGGCGTTGCGGGCATACCAGCCATAGTTCAGCGCCGCGCCGGGCTGTTCCTCGGCATCGGCGAATTTCAGGAGGCCATAGTAGAAGTCCGAATGCATCCGCTGGGTGCGTTCGGCATCGTTTTCTTTGGCGAGCAATTCGTACATCGGAGTTGCCTCGCGATCATCTGCAATTGCCAGGACCTCTGCCTGAACCCGCGCGATCATGCCGTTTACCATGTCCATCTGCCCGGTCTTTTCGGCGAAATTCCGTATGCGGTCAAATGGGAAGAATTCGACTTCCCCGTCCTGGGCGTCAACAGCATACACCCGGTCGATGCCTTGCTCATGCGCGACGCGGTATCCGATCTGAACGATTTCGTTCCGGTCAGAGGTGAGGTCGGTCTCGGTAAAGCGTGCGAAGCCGGAATCGATCAGGCTGCCGCCGCGCGGAACTTTCTCGACGGCGATGGCTGTGGGCTGAAAGGCGCCGAGCCGTTCGGCAACGAGCTGCAGTTCGGCCTGGCGCCGTTCGGCCAGAACATCGTCAGCATCCACATTGACCAGATCGAGGCCGGGATTGTCGAAGTGATAGGTGCCAAGCACCATAACCTGCACAGTGTCACCGGCAGGGGGCGGTGCGGCGGTTGCTTCGGGACTGGCGAGCGCGGGCGTTGCGCAGGCGGTCAACGCAAAGGCAGCGGCGGCGGCAGCGGCGAGGGACAATTTGATCATGCTTGAAAACTCCTTTCCGTGAGGATGCCATCATTTCCTCCAATGGATGCACGCTCGCTGGAAAAAATGGTGCATTGATCTGCGATTGCTCGCGCTGGCAGCATGGCCCCGAGTCGCCTACAGAGATCATTCCGCAAGGGCAGAAGCCGGAGAGACACCAGAATGACCCCCCAGAAATTGCAGGGCGAGAACGCCAAGATCATCGCCACGCTGGGGCCGGGCAGCCGCTCGCCAAAGGAGGTCCGCGCGCTGGCGCAGGCGGGCGTTGATGTTTTCCGGCTGAACTTCAGCCATGGCGAGCACGCGGCCCATCAGGAAGCGCTGAACGCCGTGCGCGCCGCAGAGGCCGCCGTCGGCTGGCCGCTGGCCACGCTGGCCGACCTGCAGGGGCCGAAAGTGCGCGTCGGCAAGTTTGAAGGCGGTTTTCTCAAGCTGGGTTTCCGGAAGGAATACCGCCTCGTCGTCGGCGAAACGGCCCCGGATGAGGAAACCATCCCCGTGCCTCATGCTGAAATTGTCGCCATCCTGGAGGAGGGCGACACGATCCTGGCCGATGACGGCAAGCTGATCTTCACGGTGGTCCAGGGCGGCGATCAACCTCGCGTGCGCGCCGAGGTGCCCGGCAAGCTGGGCGACAAGAAGGGGTTCACCGTTCGTGGCAAGGCACTGCCCGTGCGCGCGCTGACCGACAAGGACCGGGCTGACCTCTTGTTCGCGCTGGAAATCGGCGTGGATATTGTTGCGCTGTCCTTCGTCCAGACGGTTGAGGACATTCAGGAGGTCAAGGAGATCATCGCGGGCCGCGCGCCGCTGGTGGCAAAGCTGGAGAAGCCCGCTGCCATCACCAACCTCGACGCCATCGTGGAGGCGGCGGATGCCGTCATGGTCGCGCGCGGCGATCTGGGGGTGGAGTTTGCGCCAGAGGAAGTGCCGGTGATCCAGCGGCGGATCGTGCGGGCTGCCCGCTCCAGGGGGCGCCCGGTGATCGTGGCGACCCAGATGCTCGAATCGATGATCGAGAATTCTGCCCCCACCCGCGCGGAAGCCTCCGATGTGGCGACCGCTATCTATCAGGGCGCAGACGCCGTGATGCTGTCGGCAGAGACGGCCGTTGGCCGGCATCCTGCCACGGCGGTGGCGATCATGTCCCGCATCATCCGCGCGACGGAAGAGGCAGAGGATTACCGCCGCTCGCTGGACGAGTTCTGCGGCGAGGTTCAGGCGCCCAATGCGATCGATGTGGTGGCCCAGACGGCGCTGGCCATGGGGGCGGCGGAAGGGGCTGCCGCGCTGGCCCTGCGCACCGGGGCGTTCGAGCGGCTCGCGCGGTTTGCGCGGGTGCGGGGCAGCGTGCCGATTCTCTACGGCTCTCTGGACGATCAGCGCCTGCGGCAGGCCTGCCTGCTGTGGGGCGTTCACCCGCAGCGGCTGAATGCGGGCACCGAGAACTGGTACAGGGATCTGATGAAGGCGGTGGGCTTGGAAGGCCGTGTGGCCTATGCGCGCTGGGCGGGCGACGATCAGCGCTTTGCCTGGGAGATTGGTATCGGCCGCGGCGCGGACGGCAAACCGATTACTGGCGTATGATCAGCTGGCCCTTGCGGAACTCGTAGGAGTTCAGCTCGCTGAGGAAGGTCATGCCCAGCAGGGATTGTTCGAGTTCGCTGCGCAGGATTACGGCGTTGACACGCTCCACTTCCACGCGGCCGATGCGAATGCTGTCGAGCGTGACAGGCGCGCCATAGGTGACGCCGCCGGCGGTGCGGATTTCCGAATCATAGTTGAGCGTTTCTGGCTGCAGGCCGAGACGCTGTGCATCGCGGAAAGTCAGGGCAACAATGCTGGCCCCTGTATCCACCATGAATTTCACTTCGGTGCCCTGAACATCGGCGCGGGTCCAGTAATGGCCGTCAGCCTCCCGCTCAATGAAGGCGGCGCGGGTGTGGATTGAAGAGGTAGGCTCGGTGGCGGTGGCCACAACCGTCTTTGCTTCGCGCTGGCGCTCCAGCGCGGCCTGATACTCAGCTTCGCGCAGCTTGGGCGCAAGATACAGGCTGATCACCATTGCGATCGCAACCGCAGTGGCTATCAGGGACAAGATCTTGCCTGCACTCATACCCGTCACCGCTTCCCGAGGGCTTTCAATCGTTCAATCCGTTCCGGCAGCTGTGCGATCACCGTGTCACGCTGTTCATTGCTGAAACGTGTCCAGGCGCCGATCTCCGGCAGGGTCCGTCCGCAGCCGAGGCAAAGCCCTGTCTGGCCATCAACAGCACAAACCTTGATGCACGGGCTCTTTATCGGCTCAATCTGTATCATTATACGAGTAACCCATACTGGCGGCGGGCTGCAGTGCAAGTTCTACAGGAGAGGATGAAATAAATCCTTGCCGGACGGCGTGTACGTTATCTGCCATAATTAAGATTGCCGGCTATTCCGGTAACAGGAGACCTTTCCCTTGAGCGAGCCCACCCGGAGCAAGTCCCCCCTGGATGATGTCCGCGACCTGATCCTGAAACCGGTCGAGACCGATCCTGACGCCGGCCGGAAGGTCCATCAGGCGCTTCTCGGCATGGGCCGGGAAGGAGATTTCGGCCGCCTGGGGGAAGCCGCTGAATGGCTGGCCACCTGGCAGCGCCGCTTTCCGCCGCGGATCGAGAAGCCGACGCTGGCGATCTTTGCCGGATCTCACGGCCTGGTCGAGTCCGGCGTGTCGCTGTCGTCCAATGACGATACCCGCGCCCATATCGAGGCTCTGAAATCGGGCCGCGCGCCCCTTTCGGCCATCGCCGCGCAGGTGGGCGCCAATGTCCGCGTGTTTGAACTCGCGCTCGACAAGCCCACGCCCAGCATCGCCGAAACCGCCGCGATGACCGAGCGGGAATGTGCCGCGACCATCGCCTTCGGCTTTGAAGCTGTTGAAGATAATCCCGATCTGCTGGCCATAGCCGTCTCCGGCGCCGGCGTGGGCACGGTGGCGGCGGCTGTGGCCTGCGCGCTTTATGGCGGATCGCCCGAATATTGGGTGCGCCCCAGCGCCCAGACCCCGCCGGGCCTGTCCCAGAAGCGGGTGAACCTTGTCAGTGCCGCCCTGAAAGTGCATCGCGGCCACCTGTCGGACCCTCTGGAATCTCTGCGCTGTCTCGGCGGGCGGGAGATTGCGGCCTGTGTCGGCGCCATTATCGCGGCCCGGCATCAGGGTATTCCGGTGCTGCTGGACGGTTTTGCCACGACGATCGCGGCCGGCATCATCCATGCCGTCTCCCCGCAGGCCGTCAGCCATTGCCTTGCCTCTCACATCACCCAGCGCCCGGCGCATGAGGCCGCGCTGGAGCGTATTGGTCTCAAACCGCTCGTGCAGCTCGAATTCCAGACCGGCAGCGGTCTCGGTTCGGCCACGGCTGTCGGCCTTCTCAAGACCGCCTGCGCGCCCTTCATTGCCAAGCCGGCGGAAGGGTGACGCAGGGAAACGTGCGGCATTCTTTACGTTTACGTGCGCGTCACCTTGTCAGCGAATAGGAATGGCTGACATACAGAAATGAAGTGCCGGGACCAAACAGGCAGATCCAGGAGCGAACGTCCATGAACCTCGAATTTTCACCCGAAGAGATCGCCTTCCGTGATGAAGTGCGCGCTTTTATCCGTGACAACTACCCCAAAGAACTCGTCGGGCTCGGCAACCGGGAAGATCTGACGCGCGAGCAATTCCTCGCCTGGCACAAGATCCTCGGCAAGAAAGGCTGGTCTGCCCCGGCTTGGCCAAAGAAATATGGCGGTACCGGCTGGACCTCCACCCAGCGCTATATCTGGTCGGAAGAGAATGCACGCGTGGATGCGCTGATGCCGCTTCCGTTCGGTATCTCCATGGTCGGCCCGGTGATCTACACCTTCGGCAATGAAGAGCAGAAAGCCAAACACCTTCCGGGCATTCTCGCTGGGGACGTGTGGTGGGCGCAGGGCTATTCCGAGCCGGGCGCAGGGTCTGACCTTGCGAGCCTGAAGACAACCGCTGTCCGCGACGGCGACCATTACGTGCTCAATGGCCAGAAAACCTGGACAACGCTTGCTCAGCACGCTGACTGGGGCTTCTTCCTCTGCCGCACCGACCCGACGGCAAAAGCCCAGGAAGGCATCTCCTTCATCCTCGTGGACATGAAAACGCCGGGCATCGAAGTGCGCCCGATCAAGCTGATCGACGGCACGCATGAAGTGAACGAGACCTGGTTGACCGATGTTCGGGTTCCGGTCGAGAATCTCGTCGGCAAGGAAAACGAAGGCTGGACCTATGCCAAGTTCCTGCTGGCGCACGAGCGCTCCGGTATTGCGGGCGTTGCCCGCTCCAAGCGCGGCGTCGAGCGTCTGCGTTCCATCGCCTCGCAGGAAACCCTCGACGGCACGCCGCTGATCAAGACGGACGAGTTTGCCCGCAAGATCAGCCAGCTTGAAATCGACCTGACCGCTCTGGAGTTCACCGAGCTGCGCACGCTGGCTTCTGAAGCGGCCGGCAAGGGCCCCGGCCCGGAAAGCTCGATCCTCAAGATCAAGGGCACCGAGATCCAGCAGCGCTTGACCGAGCTGACGCTGGAAGCCGTTGGCAATTACGGCGCGCCTTATGCGCGCGGCATGGATCATTTCGGTTCGAACGAAATCGGTGTGGGTCCGGAGTACTCCAACTTCAGCGCCGACGCTTACTTCAACATGCGCAAGACCTCGATCTATGGCGGATCGAACGAAATTCAGCGCAACATTATCAGCAAGATGATCCTCGGCCTCTAAGGCACCGGGGCAGGGAGGAGTTTACATCCATGGATTTCAATTTCACCGAAGAACAGACAATGATCCGCGACAGCCTCGCACGGCTGATCAAGGACCAGTATGATTTCGACACCCGCCGCAAGGTTGTTGCCTCGAAAGACGGCTGGCGTCCGGAAATGTGGGCTCAGTTTGCTGAACTCGGCCTGCTGGCTGCGCCGTTCTCGGAAGAGGATGGTGGCCTCGGCGGCGGCCCGATCGATGCGATGGTCGTGATGGAAGAGTTCGGCAAGGGCCTCGTCGTCGAGCCGTTCCTGCAGACGGTCGTGCTGGCAGGCGGTTTCCTCAAGGCAGGCACCTCTGCCCAGAAGGAAGACCATCTGGCGGCGCTGATCTCCGGCGAGCGCGTGTTCGCCTTCGCCTATGCCGAGCCCAAGGGCCGCTACAACCTGGCAGACCTTGAAACCACCGCCACGAAAGATGGCAGCGGCTGGAAGATCTCGGGCCACAAGGCGGTCGTGATCGGCGCGCCTTGGGCGTCTCACCTGATCGTCACGGCACGGACTGCCGGTGGCCGCCGCGATGCCAAGGGCGTCGGCGTGTTCATCGTTCCGAAGGATGCCAAGGGCGTCACCACGCGCGACTATCCGACCGTTGATGGCCGCCGCGCTTCGGAAGTCTATTTCGAAAACGTCACCGTTGGTGCAGATGCCGTCATCGGCGACGCGTCCGACAGCCTGGGCCTTGTCGAGAAGGTGACCGATGAAGCGATCGCCGCCCTCTGCGCCGAAGCTTGCGGCGCCATGAAAGTGGCCAATGCCCAGACGGTGGAATACTCAAAGACCCGTAAGCAGTTCGGCACACCGATCGGCAAGTTCCAGGTGCTTCAGCACCGCATGGCCGACATGTTCATTGAACATGAGCAGTCTGTTTCCATGACTTACATGGCCACGCTGAAGCTCGGCGAAGACGAAGTGACCCGCAAGAAGGCCGCTTCGGCAGCCAAGGTGCGCATCGGTCAGGGCGGCCGGTTCATCGGCCAGCAGTCGATCCAGATCCATGGCGGCATGGGCATGACCGACGAGCTTGCCATCGGCCACTATTTCAAGCGCCTCACGATGATCGATTCCGAATTCGGCAATGTCGACCATCACCTGAAGCGCTATACGGAACTGTCGGCAGCGGAAGCTGCTGTGGCGGCCGAATAAGCCTTCCTGCGCCTCGCGGCCTTAAAATCTGCAGCGGGGTGGTCCATTTTGGGCCACCCCGCTTTGCTTTCCGGGCGCCGGGCAGTCGGCCCGGAAGTTGCATCCCCAGCGTTCAACTCTGGCCGTTTATGCCTGATCTGGCTGCTTTTGCGTCGCCGTCCCGCTCGGGATCGTGGTAAACGCGGTCACTGAAAGGTCCTTCCGGCCCAGCCAATGGAGAGCAGACTTGACCCTTCGCAGCCCGTCCGAACGCAGGAAAATCCTGGTCGCGATCCCGACCTACCGGCGGAACGAGATGTTGGAGCGTCTGCTAGACAGCCTGAACAAGCTGGTTCCACCCGAGAATGCGGATGTCAGCGTGGCAGTCATCGACAATGACAAGTCAGGCGGCGCCCGCCCTTTGGTGGAGAAGTGGAAGGCCCAGTTCTCGATGCCGCTGCTCTACGAGATGGAGACAGCGCCAGGGGTGACCCATGTGCGTAATCATGCGCTCAAGATGGCGGCTGATTTCGATCTGCTGGCCTTTATCGATGATGACGAGTTTGCCGCCCCTGAATGGCTGGCGGCACTGGTTGCGCGATATGACGAGACGAAGGCTGGTGCCGTTTTCGGACCGGTCTGGTCAATCTATCCGGACTCGACACCGCAATGGATGCGGGAATGGAACGTCCATGCCATCAAGATCACCGAGACGCGCGACCGGATAGACCCCGGCGGCAGCGGCAACAGTCTGATGGACATGCATGTGGTGCGCAAGCTTGGCCTCACCTTTGACGCGCGCCTGTCGAAGATGGGCGGTGAAGACACGCTGTTCTTCTATCAGATGCAGGATGAGGGTTATCGCCTCACCCAGACGAAGGATGCCTCCGTCTACGAACATGTGCCGGAAGATCGCGCCCGGGTCGGCTGGCTGTTCCGGCGCTGGTACCGGTACGGCATCACGGACGCCCTGATCATCTCCCGCCATAGTTCAATGCGGGTGGCGCGCCTCAAGGCAGCCCTGAATGGCGCGGCGCGCATCGCCGTGGGCGCGCTCCTGATAGCGGGCGCCACGGTCGCCACGCTGGGCCGCAACAAGCAGGCGATTTACAGCCAGTTCTTCACGCTATGCCGCGGGTTCGGCATGGTCACGTTTGCCTTCGGTGGCAGCTATGAGGAATACGGGAGCGCGCTTACCCGCCCCCAGTTCGGCGCTGACATAGGCGCTGTGACCAGCAGTGCCCGGAGCTGACGGCTCAGCCCTGAGCCCAGTAATGCTCAAGGCTTGAGGCAATCGCTTCGCATTTGGCGCGGGCTTCTGCGGGTGCGCCGTATGCCACCATGGCCGAACCTTCGATCGAGCTTTCCGTGCCCGTCGCAACCGGCCAGCGCGCCCCCACGATCATTGCGTCCCCCAGCGTGGCCAGGTATTCGCCAAACTCCGCTTCGCGGCCATCCCGGAACAGGGGCAGCCAGAGGATCAGCAGGGCATCGGGCCAGCGCTTCAGCGCCTTGGGGGTCCACAACGCCAGCGCCTCGATATCCCGGTGGGTTTCATAGCTGGGGTCAACCAGAACCACCATCCGTTCTCCTGCGCGCGGGGCCAGTCTCAGCGCGCCGGAATAACCATCAGCCTTCTGTATACGGATACGGTCATCACCCTTCATCGCTTCATTCAGGGCGGCGTTTTCCTGCGGGTGCAGTTCGAACAGAACCATCCGCGCGGTCTTGGGCAGCAGGGTTTGAGCCAGTGAAGGTGATCCGGGATAATCCTTCACGCCGCGCGCTTTGACCAGCTCTATCCACTGCGAAAGCGGCTTGGGCGCCTTGCCCTTCATCAGGTCGATCACGCCATCGTCGGACTCGCCCCGCTTGCGCGCCTGGGCGTTTGTAAGATCATACCGTCCGCGTCCGGAATGGGTCTCAACATAGAAAATCGGGCGGGGGCCTGCTGCAGCCGTCCGCAGCAAGGTATCGTGTACGGCGTGCTTGAGCACATCCGCGCGATTTCCGGCATGAAAGCCATGCTGATAGGAAAGCATCTCGTCTCTCTTGTTCCTGAGAGTGGGGCAGGGCCCGCCGGCTTATTCGCCGGCGAGACTTGCTTTGCGGGCTGTTTCGAACTCGTTACCCGGATACCAGGTCGGCCAGGTGGCGGAGTTCGCGATGCGCAGGCCAACTTCATAAAGCGCCTGAACATCTTCCTCGAAGCCGGAAAGATTCCAGCTGTCGGAATATTCGTCCATCGGCTTGTGGTAGCGCTCGGCGGTGTAGGCTGCTGCGGCTGCCCGGCCCGCGGCCAATCCACCCTCGCGCTTGTCTTCGCCGCCATCGGCATACAGCATCGGCACGCCTTTCTTGGCGAGCGAGATATGGTCGGAGCGGTAGAAATAGCCCGCTTCCGGCCGGCCATCCGGCGTAACTATGCGATCCTGCGCGACGAGCACATCCTTCAGGATGTCCTCAAGCTCGGAGGCGCCATAGCCGATCACGGTCATGTCCCTGGTGCGGCCCACCGGCAGCGCGCCGTCGATGTTGACGCCTGCCACAACCTTGTTGAACGGGACTGTTGGATTGTTGGCGAAATACTCCGACCCCAGAAGGCCGGATTCTTCCAGGGTCCAGAACAGGAACATGGTCGAGCGTTCTGTGGGCTCGGCCTTCATCGCTTCAGCGATTTCGAGAATGGCGGCAGTGCCCGTCGCATTGTCTACGGCGCCGTTATAAATCTGGTCGGCATAGAAGTCCTCTCCCGGCGCGCCCTGCTTCATGCCCAGGTGATCCCAATGCGCCGTATAGAGAACATATTCATCCGGCGTATTGGTACCCGGCAAAATGCCGATCACGTTGCGGCTGCTGAGCTTGTCGATCGTCTGATGGATTTCGCCCCGTGCCTTCACGCCCTCAAGCGGAACGGGCTGGAACCCCGGCGTCTTGGCCGCCGTTTTCATGGCTTCAAAATCGAGGCCTGCCTTGGCAAACATCTCAACGGCCACATCGCGCTGGATCCAGCCTTCCATCATGGCGCGGTCTTCCCCGCCGTTCGGGCGCACCAGATCAGACTGCGCGCCGCTCCAGGAATTGGCGACAACATCCCAGCCATAAGCGGCAGGTTCGGTTTCGTGCACAATCAGCGCAGCGGTTGCCCCTTGGCGCGCGGCTTCCTCGAACTTGTAGGTCCAGCGGCCATAATAAGTCATGGCCTTGCCATTGAAGAGAGCCGGGTCGCCGGTGGCAAAGCCTGGATCGTTGACGAGGATCACAACCGTCTTGCCGGCATAGTCCTGGCCCGCATAGTCGTCCCAGCTGTATTCCGGGGCAACGGCGCCGTAGCCGACAAACACCAGATCGCTCGGCTCGAAGGAAATATGATCGGCATTCTGCCGCTTGGTCCAGACCACCGCCTGATCCTTAAGGGCGAGCGACAATTCATCCTGATCCGGCCAGGTGAGAACGAGGCTGGAGGTGGCCGGGTCTACAGTCTGGTTCACCATATCGACCTGCTGAAACCAGCTGCCATTGTCGCCGCCCGGCTGAAGGCCGATGCGGGCGAGTTCAGCGGCGATCCAGGCGGCAGAGGCTTCGCCGGCAGGTGTGCCTGGGCCCCGGCCCTCAAACACATCGTCGGCCAGTGTCTTCACGCGCACGGCAATGTCTGCTGCCGTGATTTCCGGCACGGTGCTCTCCGGCAGGGGCAGCAGCAGCTCTTCGGCAGGCGGCTGGGGAGTTTCCGGCGCGGCTGCGGGGGCAGAAGGCGCCGATGGCGAACAGGCAGCCAGCGCAAGGGCGGCGGCCGTGAAGCTGAGATGTTTCATTTTCATTTGAACGGTTCCCCGTCAGGATTCTTGGATGCCCCGGTCTCGCATGCCGGGCGCTGCCGGGCAAGCAAGGCGCCCCGGCGCCCGCCCGCCTGCTGCTGCTGTGCCGGTGCCCAGTCCGCAAAAATGCCCTATATCCGTCAGGCGCTGTTCATCGGCCGCTGCGATGATGGCGCCGAACCTGTTTGGAATAGACAATGACGATTGATGTTGCGCCTTCTGTCTTTCGCCCGCTGACCAGCGGCGTTTTCCGGCTGGCCGCCATGGTGATTGCATCGCTCTCGGTGGCTGTTGCGGCCTGCGCTACGCCGGTCACGCAGGGCGCGCTCACCCCCCTCGGGCAGGTGGCGCCTGCCTTTATTCCGGAAAGAAACCAGTTCATTGCTCAGGACGGCGCCCGTCTCGGGCTTACCGTCTGGCCCGCGGAAGGCACCGACAGCCCCGAATATGTCGTGGTCGGCGTCCATGGTATGAACGATTACGCCAACGCCTTCCACATGGCCGCGCCCTATTGGGCCAAACATGGCGTCACCACCTACGCCTACGATCAGCGCGGCTTTGGCCGGTCTCCCAACAAGGGCATCTGGCCGGAGGAGGAGCTGCTGCGGGAAGATCTGCGCACGGCAGTCGATGTTGCGCGGGCCCGCCACCCCGGCGCCATCATCACGGTCGTCGGCATCTCCATGGGCGGCTCGGTCACGCTGACGGCCTTCGGATCAGACCGCCCGCCGAAAGCGGACCGGCTCATCGTTTCTGGGCCTGGCCTGCGTGGCTGGGGTGCCATCAACCCGCTTTATCGGGTCAGCCTGTGGGCTTCGGCCCATGCGAATCCGGACTGGCTCGTCGTCCCGCCTGTGGGCCTCGTGAAGATCGAGCCTTCAGACAACAACGCCATGCTCCGCCGCACCTGGTCTGACCCGCACATGACCTACCGGACACGCATTGATCAGGTCTACGGTCTCGTCGCTCTGATGGAAAATGCCAACAATGCCGTCGCCCGCCTGAAGCCCAACGTGCCGACGCTGATTTCCTACGGCGCAAAGGATATAGTCATTCCCGAGAACGGGGTGCGCCGCGCCGCGGGGATTCTCCCCTCCTTCGTGCGGACGGTCTATTATCCCAACGGATACCACATGCTGCTGCGGGATCTTCAGGCAGAGCGGGTGCATGCCGATTATCTGGCCTTCATGAAAGACCCTGCCGCCGCGTTGCCAAGCGGCGAGGGAGAGTGGCCGTTCCGTGAAGGGTGCAAGCATTGGGCGGCTGCAGATCGTCCGCCTGTGGCATGCTGATCGCGCCTCATGGCGGCTTTCCTTGACGATGAAGAGGCCATGATCGCGCAGGACGGCGCGCGCCTTGGCCTGACTGTCTGGAACGCGGAGGGGGCTGCGCCGCCGGCCCATGTCATCGTCGGCGTTCATGGCATGAACAATTACGCAGGCGAGTTCCGCCTCGCCGCGCCCGAATGGGCCGCGCAGGGCAGGGCGGTCTATGCGCATGACCAGCGCGGCTTTGGCCGGTCGGAAGGACGTGGCCACTGGGCAGAGGAGGAGCTGATGCGGGAAGACCTGCGCACGGCCGTCAGTCTCGCCAAAGCGCGGCATCCGGACGTGCCGCTTACCGTCATTGGTATCTCCATGGGCGCGGCCGTTGCGATCACAGCTTTTGCTTCAGATCGCCCGCCTGAGGCAGACCGGCTCATCCTCTCCGGCCCCGGCCTGCGCGGGTGGGGCGCGCTGGACGCTGCCTCTGCCGGCGCATTGCGGCTGCTGACGGCTCTCAGCCCTGGCCTGATCGTCAGCCCACCGGCCTTCGTGAGGCCGAAAATGTCCGACAATGCCGCTTTCCTCCGCCTCCAGGACGCTGATCCGTTGCACGCCCGGATCAACCGGGTGGATCAGATTGCCGGCGCCGTGAATTTGATGGAGCGCGCTCATGAGGCCGCCCGCATGTTGCCGGAAGGTTTGCCAGTGCTCGCTTCCTATGGGGCGCATGACCGGGTTGTGCCCCCTGCCGGACCGGGCCGGACGCTGAAACGCTTCCCGCCAAATGTCCGCACGGTGTATTACCCTGACGGATACCATGTCCTTCTGAGCGATAATCAGAGGGACAAAGTAATCGCTGACTATGCGGCATTCATGGACAATCCGGGCGCTGATTTGCCCAGTGGTTGCGGCAGTTGGCCGTTCCGTTAGGGATTACGAGCTATTCCACAGCAGGCGCGGCCTTGCGGTCGCCGGTGAATGGACAAATATAAGGGCATCTGCCAATCCTGCAGGTGGCGATTCAGCCCTGATCCACAAGGCCATTTTTATGTCGACATCTTATGAGACCGCTCTCAACCTTGTTCCAATGGTCGTCGAGCAGACGAGCCGGGGTGAGCGCGCGTTCGACATCTTCTCGCGCCTCCTCAAGGAGCGCATTATTTTTGTCACCGGCGGTATTGATGACGGTGTGGCCTCCCTGATCACGGCGCAGCTTCTGTTCCTCGAATCCGAGAACCCGAAGCGCGAGATTGCTATGTATATCAACAGCCCCGGCGGTTACGTCTCGTCCGGCCTCGCGATCTACGACACCATGCAGTATGTCCGCTGCCCGATTTCCACCGTGTGTATAGGCCAGGCCGCCTCAATGGGCTCGCTCCTGCTTGCCGCCGGGGAAAATGGCATGCGGATCGCCCTGCCGAATGCCCGTGTGATGCTGCACCAGCCGTCCGGGGGCTATTCGGGCGTCGCAACGGATATCGAGCGCCACGCGGAAGAGATCATCGAACTCAAGCGCCGGTTGAACGAGATTTACGTCAAACATACCGGCCAGAATTACGAAACTGTTGAAAGAAAGCTCGATCGCGACACGTTCCTGACGGCTCAGGAAGCCATGGAATTCGGGATCGTTGACAAGGTTTATGAACGCCGCACTGCCGAAGAAGAAAAATAATAGCGTTTCTTTCAAGGTGCGGCCCAGCCCTTGCAGGGCAGGCGAACGGCTTTATTGTCTAAAGAAAGACCATGCTTGGCTGGGCTTAAAGCCCACGTTAAACCTTGTGTGGCAGTGAGGACCGCATGACCAAACCAAACGGCTCCGGCGATTCGAAGAACACGCTGTACTGTTCCTTCTGCGGCAAGAGCCAGCACGAGGTTAAGAAACTCATTGCCGGACCGACTGTGTTCATCTGCGATGAGTGCGTCGAACTCTGCATGGACATCATCCGCGAGGAAAACAAAACCTCTGCGATCAAATCCCGCGATGGCGTGCCGACTCCGCAGGAAATCTGCGATGTTCTCGACGATTACGTGATCGGGCAGCGCTATGCCAAGCGCATTCTCTCCGTTGCCGTGCACAACCATTACAAGCGCCTCTCCCATTCGGGAAAATCCGATGGGGTGGAGCTGTCGAAATCCAACATCCTGCTGATCGGCCCAACCGGTTGCGGCAAGACGCTGCTCGCGCAGACGCTGGCCCGTATCCTTGACGTGCCCTTCACCATGGCCGACGCCACCACGCTTACCGAAGCGGGCTATGTCGGTGAGGATGTGGAAAACATCGTCCTGAAGCTGCTGCAGGCGGCGGACTATAACGTTGAGCGCGCCCAGCGCGGCATCGTCTATATCGACGAGATCGACAAGATCAGCCGTAAGTCGGACAACCCCTCGATCACGCGCGACGTATCGGGTGAGGGCGTCCAGCAGGCGTTGCTGAAGATCATGGAAGGCACCGTGGCCGCCGTTCCGCCTCAAGGCGGCCGGAAACATCCGCAGCAGGAATTCCTGCAGGTGGACACCACGAACATCCTCTTCATCTGCGGCGGCGCGTTTGCCGGCCTCGAGAAGATCATCGCTGCGCGCGGTGAGAACGCCTCGATCGGCTTCGGCGCCACCATCAAGAGCGGAGAAGAGCGCGGTGTTGGCGCAACCCTCCGTGAAGTGGAGCCGGAAGACCTTCAGAAATTCGGCCTGATCCCGGAATTCATCGGCCGTCTGCCGGTTCTGGCAACGCTGGAAGATCTCGACGAGAAGGCCCTGATCCAGATCCTGACCCAGCCGAAGAACGCCCTGCTCAAGCAGTATCAGCGCCTCTTCGACATGGAGAACGTCCAGCTCACCTTCACGCCGGAAGCGCTCACGGCTGTTGCCCGCCGCGCCATCACCCGGAAAACCGGTGCGCGCGGTCTGCGCTCGATCATGGAATCGATCCTGCTCGATACGATGTTCGAACTGCCCAACCTGCGCGGCGTGGAAGAAGTCGTGATCAATGCTGAAGTCGTCGAAGGCAATGCCGAGCCGCTTTATGTGCACGCCTCCAAAAGCCAGACCGAAGCGGGTTAGCCGTTCGTCAAAAGATATTCCTGATGCCCGCCCGGCCCCGCCGCGGCGGGCATTTCATTTCTGGCTCAACGGTCATGCGCGCCGGTGCGGTGCAGGATGCGGGCAAAGGCCGGCGGCATGTATTTCTCGGATTTCTCCATCCACCGGTCGAGCCGGGGATGCCGGGCCCTGCGGCGATGCAACCAGCTGCGCGCCGTGGTCGAATTGGCCACCAGCAACGCCACTCCTCCCAGGATGAGGACGGCGCCCACCGGCACCGGTGTCCAGAACAAAGGCAAGCCCAATAATATCAGCAGCACGCCGACAAGCTTGTAAAAAAGCGCCATCGCTGTCTCCGTAAACTGGCTGTATCCCAGCCTAACGGTTCACACGCAGATGAGTTCAATCGGCGGGGGGCGTTTTGTCAGTCTCCGGCAAATGCACGGTCAGGATGTCGATCCGCGGAGGCATCAGAAAACGCATGGGAACGCCCACCATGCCGGTGCCCGTGGTCACATAGACCAGGCGTTCTCCGGCCGGGCTCTGGAAGTGGTGCAGTTCCCGGTCAAATGGGCCGCGCACAGGGATGAAGCGCTTGTAGAACCCCGGAAGCCGGACCTGCCCCCCATGGGTATGCCCGGCGAGCATCAGGTCATACCGGAATGTCTCAGGCACGGAGAGCGCCGTATCCGGATTGTGCGTGAGCAGAATGACGGGAACACCCTCCGGGAGGCTTGCCTGAAAGCTGAAATCCTGCCGGCGTTCCCAAAGGTCGGACGCGCCGGCGACGATAACCCTGTGGCCGCCGATCTCGGTATTGAGCGCGCGGTTGTGCGGAACCCGCGCGCCGGCCGACTGCAGCGCGCGCATCAGCGGCTCGGTGAGGTCGGTTCCCGGAAACCCGACATCGTGATTGCCAAGGACTGCAAACAGGGGCGCTTCCAACCGGCCCAGCGCGGCGAAGTGCTCTGGGATATCATCCGCCTCCGGATGGTAGGAAAGGTCGCCTGCCAGGAATACGGCGTCCACACTTTCTGCATTGATACGGTCGACAATCCGCCCAATGGGTATGGCGTGTGGAAACATGCCGATATGCGGGTCCCCAAAGAGGGCAATGCGGATGGCGGGGGATGTCTCGCTGGCGCCGGGCAGGAGGACTGTTTCGGTAATCCTCCCATTTTTAAGCGACCGGATTGCTGGACTTCACGCGGCAAGTTTGAGTTTCATGGCGGGGGTGATGCCGCCGATACCCATGTTCGGGCGCTGGTTGTTGTAAGACCATAGCCACCGGGTGGCGTGTTCCTTGACCTCCTCGATCGTGTTGAAGATGAACTGGCCGAGCCATTCCTGGCGGACCGTCCGATTGTAGCGCTCGACATAGGCATTCTGCTGCGGCTTGCCGGGCTGGATGTAAAAGATCCCGATGCCACGCTTTGCCGCCCAGGTTTGCAGTGCGGCGCTGACATTTTCGGGGCCGTTGTCGACGCGAATTTTCAAGTCGATTAATTTCTGGGAGGATTACCTTTCCTCGTGCACCGTCAGCAGGCGAGGTTCCACAAAGCGCGCCCAGGCGGGTGGTAGCGACAGGATAAGAACCAGCCCCGCCACAATCCGCGGCGTACCGCGCCCGCGGAAAATCGCCCACAGGCAGAGCAGGGCGAGGGGCCAGAACAGATGGGCGCCGTGCAGCAGCGCAAGTTTCAGGGAGGTCATGAGCTATGGCGTGCCATGCCTTTGCGGCAAGGAAAAGGCCGGCACCCGAAGATGCCGGCCTTCTGCCCCATGAACCAGAACTCCGCGTTCTAGTTCTTGTAGTACATGTCGAACTCAACCGGGTGCGGATGGAGTTCGTAGCGCATGTTCTCTTCCATCTTCAGTTCGATATAGGCATCGATCTGGTCGTCGTCGAACACGCCGCCTTTCTTGAGGAAGGCGCGGTCAGCATCAAGTGCTGCCAGGGCTTCACGCAGCGAGCCGCAGACCTGCGGGATCGATTTGGCTTCGGCCGGCGGCAGGTCGTAGAGGTCCTTGTCCATGGCGTCGCCAGGATGGATCTTGTTCTCGATGCCGTCGAGGCCAGCCATCAGCAGGGCTGCGAAGGCGAGGTAGGGGTTCGCCATCGGATCGGGGAAGCGGGTTTCGATACGCTTTGCTTTCGGGTTGGAGCCGAAAGGAATACGGATCGAGGCCGAACGGTTACGCGACGAATAGGCCAGCATGACCGGCGCTTCGTAACCCGGAACCAGACGCTTGTAGGAGTTGGTCGACGGGTTGGTGATCGCGTTCAGCGCCTTGGCATGCTTGATGATGCCGCCGATGTAGTAGAGGCACATGTCGGACAGGTCAGCATACTTGTCGCCTGCGAACAGCGGCTTGCCGCCTTTCCAGATCGACTGGTGAACGTGCATGCCCGAGCCATTGTCCTTGAACATCGGCTTCGGCATGAAGGTCGCCGTCTTGCCATACGATGCAGCCACCTGGTGGATCACGTATTTGTAGAGCTGCATGCGGTCAGCCATGACCGTCAGTGTCGAGAATTTCAGGCCAAGCTCGTGCTGGGCCGGAGCCACTTCGTGGTGGTGCTTCTCGGGCTGAAGGCCGATTTCGCCCATGATCGACAGCATTTCGCCGCGCATGTCCTGCTCGGAGTCGATCGGGGGAACCGGGAAGTAACCACCCTTCGGGCCGGGGCGATGGCCCATATTGCCCATCGGGTATTCACGGCCGGTGTTGGCCGGCAGTTCCGTCGAGTCGAAGCTGTAGCCGGTCTTGTGCGGATCGGTGGACCAGCGCACGTCATCGAAGATGAAGAATTCGGCTTCCGGGCCGAAGAATGCGGTGTCGCCCAGGCCGGAGGCGGCGAGATAGGCTTCAGCCTTCTTCGCCGTGGTGCGCGGATCGCGGTTGTAGGCCTGGCCCGAAACCGGGTCGAGGACATCGCAGAAAACCACGAGCGTGGTCTGCTGGAAGAACGGATCAATGAACGCGCCCGTCGCGTCCGGTTTCAGAAGCATGTCGGACTCGTTGATGGCTTTCCAGCCAGCAATCGACGAGCCGTCAAACATCTGGCCGTCTTCGAAGAAGCTGTCGTCCACCATGTCCTTGTGGAAGGTGACGTGCTGCAGCTTGCCGCGCGGGTCGGTGAAGCGCAGGTCCACGTACTGGACGTCCTGGTCCTTCATCATCTTGAGGAGATCATCTGCCATTTTTTTTGCCTTCTAATGAGCGTTTCTTCGGTGCAGGTTTTGCCGGGCCGGCAGATTTTGCCGGCCCTGCTGGGTCGATAATCAGAGCGCCGAGTCGCCTGTTTCGCCGGTCCGGATGCGCACGGCATCGATCACGTCGGAGACGAAGATCTTGCCATCGCCAATCTTGTCAGTGTGGGCAGCCTTCTTGATGGCTTCCACCGCGCCCTCGACCGCGCTGTCAGGCAGCACGACTTCGATTTTCAGCTTCGGGAGGAAGTCCACCACGTATTCGGCGCCGCGATAGAGTTCAGTGTGGCCGCGTTGGCGGCCGAAGCCTTTCGCTTCGATGACGGTCATGCCCTGCAGACCGATTTCCTGCAGCGCTTCTTTCACATCGTCGAGTTTGAAGGGTTTAATGATCGCTTCGATTTTTTTCATTGCGTGGTTTCTCCCCAGCCGTCGGGTTTAGAGTCCATCCGTGCGTATGAGGTGTTCCCGCCTTAAGCGATAGGGGGGTGTCCGCATTTTGGTTACCTTTGATCCCGCGATTAAGTTTTGTGCAGTGTTGATTAATGATTGGGCGGCTTGGTTTTCGCGAAATAGCAGGAAAATGACGCGAGCGTCACTTTCTTGCGCCGCCAGATTGTGCTACGTAATTCTCTGCTTTGATATCATGAGGAATGCTCAATATGGCTGCCCAGGACCTTGAGATCGTTGTCCATCCTGACCGGAAACGCTCGAAGTTCCGTCCGCTAAAGGCATGGCATCACATGCAGAAGCTGATCCAGAACAAGGAAGATACCGAGCAGGTGTTCCACATCATCGAGGCGCTGAACGGGCGCTCGTTCGAGAAGAATTTTGCTGCTTTTGTTGCCAGTCCGGAGGGCCGCCGCCTCCTGAAGGAGCGCACCTATCTGCCGCCGGTTCTGGATGATCATTCCTGGATCAGGCAGCTTCCTGAAGGCACGGTTGGCCGCGCCTATGTCGAGTTCATGGAGCGCGAAGGGCTGACCGCGCAGGGCCTCGTTGAGGAAAGCGCAAAACACCGCGCCGGCGTGCCGGACTATGACGATGACTATCTCTGGTTCGGCAATCGCCTGCGCGACACGCACGACCTTTTCCATGTTCTCAGCGGCTATAACCGTGACGCCCTGGGTGAAGCCTCCCTCCTGGCCTTCACCTACAGCCAGAACCCCGGCAATGGCGTTCTGTTCATCGCTTTCATGGGGTGCCGCACGATTGCGAAAAGCGCGCCCAAAGGCGCCCGAATCATGGATTGCTTCTGGGAGGGCAAACGCAATGGCGCGGCTGCCCAGAAGATTATGCGTCAGGATATCGTGGCTCTCATGAAGGAACCGCTTGAGGAAGCCCGCGCCCGTCTGGGCATCCGGCCGCCCGTGGCTTACCAGCAGGCACTTCAGGTGCTGACCGCCCATGGCTATACCGCCACCACCCAGCTTGAGGATGCCGGCAAGGTCCGCGAGCAGGCAGCCGCGTGATCTTCCTGATCCGTCACGGTGAAGCTGCCGCCAGCTGGGGCGACCATCCCGATCCGGGCCTGAGCGATCTTGGCAAGGGGCAGGCTGAAGCAGCTGCCGAAATCCTGACACGGCTGGGCGCGACCAGTGCGATTTCCAGCCCCATGCAGCGTTGCCGGGAAACGGCGCGCCCTTTCGAGGCCCGGGCGGGGCTGACGGCGAGTGTTGTGCCGGAAGTCTCCGAAATCTCGACCCCGGCCGGTATTCAAGACCGCGTGGCGTGGCTGCGCGGCCTGATGGCCGGCACCTGGACTGAGGCTGGCGCCGGTCTGACCGCCTGGCGGTCCAGAATGTCCGAAACTGTCACCAGTCTGCCTGATGGCGTTGCGGTGTTTTCCCATTTTGTGGCCATCAATGCGCTGGTCGGCGCCCTTGAGGGCGATGACCGGGTCACCGTTTTCCGGCCCGGCCATTGTTCGGTCACCCGGCTGGAGCGGCGCGGCGGGGTCCTGCGTGTTGCAGAATACGGGAGCGAATCCGCAACCCGCGTGCTATGAGCCTTCCAATGGGAAGGCCTATACTGACACCGCAGGAGATGCTTGCCGCCGAGCAAGCCGTTATCAATGCAGGAACCGACCGGTTCACCCTGATGCAGAGGGCAGGCGAGGCGGTTGCCGAATTCGTCCATGCCCATTGGCCAGAAGGCCGTATCCAGGTGCTGTGCGGGCCCGGCGGCAATGGCGGCGATGGGTTCATCGCGGCGGCAAAGCTCGCCAAATTCTGGCGCAAGGTAGACGTCTACTGCACTCATCCTGTCAGCGAGTTGACCGGGGATACCGCCAAGGCGGCCAGCCAGTGGGAAGGCCCTGTCCACACGCTCGAAGACGCGCTCAACACCGAGCCGGATCTGATCGTCGACGCGCTCTATGGCGCAGGCCTGACGCGACCTCTCGAGGGCCCCGCCGCCATGCTCGCCCTGCGCGGCGGGCGCGTGATCTCGGTTGACGTTCCTTCGGGGATTGATGGTTACACGGGCAAGCCGCTCGGCCCTGCCTTCCAGGCAGAGGCTACCCTCACCTTCGCCGCGCTGCGACCGGCCCATGTTCTGCTGCCTGGCTCTGCCTTTTCCGGCGTCGCGATGGTCGCGGACATTGGCGTACCCGTGCAGACGAACCTCGCCGAAAACAGCCCCGCGCTCTGGCACAGCCAGATGCCGCAGCCGGGCTTTGGAGTTCACAAATACCAGCGCGGCCATCTCAAAGTGGTCAGCGGCGGCTCATGGAATACCGGCGCGGCGCGTCTCACCGCCAAGGCAGGCCTCCGCGCGGGGGCGGGTCTTGTTACCATGCTCTCACCGCCCGAAGCGGCCGGCGTGCATGCAGCCCACCTCACCGCCATCATGCTTGCCCCCTTCCAGACGGCAGATGACCTCGCCGCCTATGCGGCGCGCGCCACCGCCATGGTCATCGGCCCCGCCGCCGGGATCAGTGATGCCACCCGCGGCAATATCGAGGCATTGCTCAAGAGCCCGGCCCGCATCCTGCTGGACGCTGACGCGCTCACCGTTTTTGGTGAGGACCCCGAGGCCCTGTTCAAACAATTGCGGCCAACAGACATCCTCACCCCGCATGAGGGCGAGTTCTCCCGCTTGTTTGGCGATCTGCTCGCCACCAGCGACAACAAGATACAAGCCACTCGCGCGGCGGCTGCCAAGGCTGGCTGCGTGATCCTGCTGAAGGGGGCTGACACGGTCATTGCCCAGCCCGATGGCAACGCGCTCGTCAACACGCACGCCACCCGCTGGCTGGCAACCGCCGGCTCGGGCGATGTGCTGGCCGGTATCATCGCCGGCTTCATGGCGCAGGGGGTAGACACCTTCGTTGCCGCCGCCATCGGCAGCTGGCTTCACGGCGAGGCCGGCCGCCGCGTGGGCGCGGGGCTGATTGCCGAAGACATCGAAAAGCAGCTGCCCATCATCCTCAGCGCCCTTCACGGGGAGCTGGGCTGAGGAACGATCAGATCGGCCGCGCCATCAGGCGCGCGCCCGGCCCATAGATATCGAGGATATAAGCGCGCTTGGTCTCGGTGACGTGCGCATTGGGCACAAACCCCACCCTGTCCCAGTAATTGCCGGATTGGCTGACCGCCACCAGGCTTGCCGCATCGAAGCCCAGCTTCAGCGCCGTTTGATAGGTATCCTCCAGCAGGGCTCGGGCAACACCGCTGCCGCGCGCGTCCGGCAAAAGGGCAATGTCATGGATGAAGAAACAGTCCGGCTCGGGCAGCTCTTCGGGAAATTCCTGATTGTTTACAGGTGCATCGCCAAACTTCCATGGGAAAGCGACCACATAGCCCACCATGCGTCCATTCAGGTAGGCGACCCGGAAAAACTCCCCAAAACGCGCAATACGGTTGGCAAACACCTCCGGCGTTTCCCGCAGGTCCGGTGTGAAGGCTTCGGCCTGAATCTGGACGACCTCATTGATATGGGCCGCAGTCATGGGGACGATTTTCAGGGTCATTTGCAACGGGCAGGCTGATTTCCGGGGAGGGTTGAGGTCCATATGGCGTATCAGGCCAAAGGCGCCAGAGGGGCTCAGCAGTCAGCCCAGCCAGACCATGGTGCGGATGAAAGGACTCGAACCTTCACACCTTGCGGCGCTGGAACCTAAATCCAGTGCGTCTACCAATTCCGCCACATCCGCGTGTGGCCGCTTCCTACGCTACGTCGGCGCGGCCTGCAACCGGCCTTCTGAAGTGCCGCAGGGGGGCTTAAAATGCCGGATCAAACCACCCGTCGGCGGCTCCGGCTAAGGATAATATCAGCACAAGGAGCAATATCGCTCGCCATCAATCCTGGCAGGAACAGATAGCGCCGCCGTACCGGTCCGGGCCGTAGCCTGCGATCTCCTGCGGCTCGGCGCAGGCAATTGCCTCGGCGGGCTGATACCGGATGTCCAGCCCGGCTTCCCGCATCAGGTATATCCGTGAGTGCGCCATGTCCGGATAGACGCAGTAGCGTCCCCCGGCTGCCGCCATGGCGTTTATCTGGGCATTGACTTCGGCGCCCCGTTGGGCGGCCAGCCGAGCGCCCGCTGCTCCCACGATCAGGCTGTTGAACAGCATCAATGCCAAGATCAGGCCGCCGAGGATTTGTGCGGCGCGGCTGTTTGCGGCCAGCGCTGCCGCAGTGATCGCCACCGGTACGAACCAGAATTGCGGCACATAGCGCGCCCACCAGTTCTGCGGCATCACGATCACCGAGAATATCATCATGGCACTGATCACCAGCAGCCAGAGGGTTGTCTCGCTGCGCCAGCGCGGGCGAACGACCAGAGCAAGAGCGGCCGCGATCGACAGCAGGAAAATGCCCGAGAAAAACGGCCCGAAGCCGGACAGGCGAACGTCCACGCCGCCTGCAGCGCGCAGTTCCTGCGAGGAGATGGAGAGGGGAAACTTCAGCTGCGGCGTTGTCGCATATCCAGAATGTGTTTCCGAGAAGAGAGAGTAGAAGAAACGTTCGGCTGCGGACATTCCCTCGAGAACTTCCGGCGTATTGTCGAGCGCGGGCCCTTCGCCGGTCATGATGTCGACCGCGTTTGGACCCATGATCGGGTGGAAGATGTGTCCTTGATCAAGGAAGTTCTGCATGTAGGGCGACCAGCCAAGCAAGACGACGGCCACAAAGGCAGAAGCAAACAGCCCCGCCGCAAGCGCTGCCGCCGGGCGGAGGCCCCGCTGGAAGAAGATGCCGGCGCAGGCAAATCCGCAGAGGATCACGAACATCGGAATGGCGGAAAATTTCAGGTTCAGGGCGAGTAGAAGTGTGATGAGCGCGGTAGCCAGAGCCAGCTTGTCGTCATATCGCGCCCACATCATGATCGACACGGTGAATATCAGGATGCAGACGCCCAAGAGTCCGTCATTCATCGCCGTAAACAGTTGAGAGAGGACGATAGGGTTGAGCGAGACCACTGCGGTGAGCAGCGCTGAGAAGAGCCATGAGAACCCCGCGCGGAAAAGTGCGCCCCCCAGCACTGCGGCGCCGGCAAACAGAACAAGCAGATTGAGCACCTTGCCCATTGCCAACGGAAACCCCGCCGTCATCAGCAGCGCGGCGAAATCCCACCCGCCGCGCGGATAGTGGATGGCCCACAAGGTAATCGGATCGCTAATCACCGCTGGCTCGGCGTTGCCATGCAGAGGGTTCCAGCCCTGAGCGAGGGCATAGATCGCCTGGAAATGATAATGCTGACCATCCATCGACGTATCGTGAACCAGCCCCGTCACAATCAGCGCGGCGACAATGAGGCCCACCGAGACAAGCGGCGCAAAGCGCCAGCGGCCGGAGAGGAAAAACCGGGGCAGGTAGAGCCCTCCAGCAAGCGAAGCGCCCAAGATGATCCAGGCCACCGGCGCGGAAAGTGCGCTGCCCGCTGTCAGCCATAAGGTCGTCAGGATGAATGCCAGTACCGGGAAGAACAGCAGCGGCGTGCCGATTTCCCAGAGAATGGCCGATTGCGTCCCTTTCCGGTCGTCACTCGCATGATCGTATGGGCTGAGGAGTAGATGAGCGATCATGGCAGGGGCACACTGGATTGTTGAACCGGATCAGGCTTCGCGGGCAGGCGCCGCAGCGGGCAGGGATGCAATCTGCATGCAAGATCAGCAGATCGGCTGGCGAAAATTTCCATCCGTCCTGAATGATCAGCAAATGATAGCAGTCTCAAAACCGGCGCCCCCGAAACCCAAAATCTGGCATGCGAAAGGACGCGCCGTCAATCTGCGCCCGCCACCACAAAGGGAACCTTGGAAACGGCTGCGCCGCTGCAGTTTGTGGCCGATTTTACTGGGCATTCCTGCACATGCTCGCGGCGCGGCCGTGTGCATGAAAATTAGGCCGGAAGGGCATGTTCTGCTGGCATTCTGATTTCTTTGCGATATTTGGTTCAGACTGGACGGGGACACAAATGTCGAATTTGCGCTCAAAGGCTGTTGCAGGCCGTCTGTCTGCATTCGTGGCTGGTTCGCCGAGAACCGCCGCCGCGCTGGCCGTGTACGCGCTTCTAGCTTGTGTCCTGCTGATTCATATTATGCTTGCCCTGGCCGGCCAGCAGTCTGGCGCGTGGATTTTGCGCGGTATCGTGTCGAATGAAACTCTGGAGGCTGCGGACTCCTGGAATGTGATGATCGTGGCCCTCGAATGGCTGGACACGCATCCGGCTGCCGATGGCAGCCTCTATCGCGAAGTATTCTTCGAGCAGCAGCATAAATTCCAGTATGCGCCCACCAGCCTGGTGCCCCTCGATGCCCTGCGACTGATGGGGTTCGAGCTTACGCCGCTGCTCCTCAACAATTTGAACCGCCTGATATTGCTCGCATCGGCCCTGGGCGTGGGCGCGCTGTGTTGGCTTTTGCCGAAGCGCCTGATCAAAGGCCCGCTTGACGCCGACACGCGCCGCGCACGGCTGCTTTTGGCCGTGGCGGCGCCGGGCGCAGCGCTGCTCTTCTTTCCGTTGATCTATGGCTATCATATCGGCCAGCTGCAGGTGTGGATTAACGCGCTGTTCGTGGCCGCCTGCATCGCCTGGGTAAGTGGTCACCGCGCCACCACGGGCGTGCTCATTGGGCTCGTCTGTATGCTGAAACCGCAATTCGGCCTGTTCCTCATCTGGGGCGCGCTCCGGCGTGAGTGGCGTTTCACCATTGCCCTCCTGGCAACCGGCACGCTGGGTCTTGCGCTGTCCGTTGTCCTCTACGGCTTCGGCAACCATCTCGCCTATCTGGAGGTGCTCTCCTTCCTCTCCAGGCATGGCGAATCTTATTGGGCAAACCAATCTGCTAACGGCCTGATGCAGCGCATCTTCCAGAATGGCGAAATCCATGATTTCGGCGGCGATGCATTCCCTCCGTTCCATGCAGTCATTTACGCCGTCTCCATGCTGGTGACCGTTGCTTTCCTCGCCGGCATTTTCCGGTTACGGCGCGCGGAAGGGGAAGGCGTCCCCTTCTTCGACTTCATGCTGGCGGCGCTGGTGTTCACCGCGGCCTCGCCCATCGCCTGGGAACACCATTACGGTATTCTGGCGCCCATATTTGCCGTCATGGCCTCGGTGTGGATACTGGCTGCGCCGCGCAGCGGTCGTGGCTGGCTCGGTCTGGCGCTGTGCCTGGCTTTCCTGATTGCGGCGCTTCCCCTGTGGGCGCTCCAATATGCACCCGGCTTGCTGCACCTGCTGATGTCGCATCTCTATTTCGCCGCGCTGTTCGCGCTGGCCGCTCTTTGGGGGCTGGTCAGAGGCCGCTGGGGTCTGCCGCCCGGCGATACTCCGCTCGCCGCTGGGGAAGCAGCGTGATATTTCTCTCCTTGCGCGCGTTCCGCGCAGCTTTTGGAGCACAACCGGGCTACTGCCGGGTTGAACTGAAGGACTCTCCGGTGGAGCAGATATGCAATCGCTGATCATAAACGGGCTGCATCTCGCAGGGGCGATTGGCGGCTTTCTCGTAATCTACCGGCTCGCAGGCTCGGCCCAGATGTCGCGTTTCATGTGGCCATTCACGCTCCTGTGGGGCGCTGTGATGGCGGCGTTCATCTTTCTGGTCACGCAGCCAACGCTGGAGTTCATCTTCTGGGACTTCCGGTACTGCTACTGGCTGGCCGGCAACCTCATCTGGCAGGGCCCACCAGCGCTGATGAGCTCCTATGACGATGTGCTGTTCGTCAATATTCCGATCGTCGCCTATCTCTTCGCGCCGTTTGGATTGTTGCCGCCTTTGGCGGCGTCGATTGTCTTTACACTGCTCGGTCTTGCTGCTGCTTGGGCCATCTGGCGGCTGCTGGTGCAAATGTTCGCGCTCGATCCGCGGGAAAGCGCGCTGCTCTGCTTTGCGCTCTGTGTCTATGGTCCGCTCATCTATGTGCTCAAGGTCGGCAACACATCGCATTTCATGCTGCTGCTGTTGCTCGGCGGTCTGATGATGGCCCGGTCGGGAAAGGATGTTTCCGCTGGCGTGTTGTTCGGCATCGCTGCGGTCATCAAGCCGTCGCTGCTGCTGATCGGCGTACTTTACTTCCTGCGGGGGCGTTGGCTGGTCGTCGCGGGCGGGGCAGCCGTGGTTATTAGTTCCCTGACTCTGTCATTGCTGATCTTCGGATGGGACATGCACGTCTACTGGTATGAGACCACAATCCAGCCTTTCACGTCCAATCCCGTGCTCGCCAGCGCCAATCAGGCAGTGGGCGGCATGGTCGCGCGGTTTGAATCCGGTGGTACGGACTGGCAGGATTTCAGCCCCTACATCCTGTCCCCCGTCAGCAAGCTGATCGCGCAGGGCCTGACGCTGACGATTATTGCCGGCATGCTCTATGCGGTCTGGCGTTCGGGCCGGATTTTCCGCCTGTCCAATCAGGATATGGAGCTGGAAGTCCTGATGATCCTCGCCCTCGGCCTGTCCGTCTCGGCGTTGTCTTGGGCGCACTATCATATCTGGGCGTTGCCGGCGCTTGTTTTGCTTTGGGCCCGGTCGCGTCCCGGCGGACCGCTCGCGCGGCTGCGCTGGCCGCTGATTGCGACTTATGCCCTGCTGGCGGGCGCCGTCTTTGTGAGCCATTCGATGACATTGGGGCGGTTCGGACCGGTTTCCAACTTCATCGTTTCACACTGGCTGTGGGGCGCGCTCGCCACGCTGATTCTGCTCGCGATCGTCAGGGCGCAGCGAACGCCGCCGGCCGGCTGATCAGCAGGAAACGCCGCCGTCCACCAGGATCGTCTGCCCGGTAATCATGCGCGCGCCGTCCGACAGCAGGAAACGCACCAGATTGGTCACGTCCTCGTCTTCGGCCAGCATGCCCAGCGGGGTGCGGTTGACGATCTGGTTCAGCTGAACCGGTGTGAGTACGGACGACATTTCCGTCAGCACATAGCCCGGCGCCACCGAGTTCACGGTAATCTTCCGGCGGCCAAGTTCACGCGCCAGCGCGCGGGTGAGGCCGTCCATACCGGCCTTGGAGGCCGAATAGGCGCTCATGCCATTATAGCCACGGCTGCCGATGATGGAGGAGATGTTGATGATGCGTCCGCCCTTGTTGGCGCGCAGCATGTATTCTGATGCAGCGCGGGCCGCCTGAATGGCGCCGAACAGGTTCACCTTGAGGATCTTTTCGGTCTCGCGGTTCGGGAAGGAGGCGAGAATGCCCGTCTGCGCGACGCCGGCATTATTCACAAGGCCCCACAGATTGTCCTTGCCCGCCCATTCAACGGCTGCATTGACGAATGCATCCACCTGATCGGCTTCGCCCACTTCACAGCGGCTCCAGAAGAAGCGCGACCCGTATTCCGGATGCGCTGCCAAGGCTTCAATGTTGGCAGACTTTGAGCGCGAGCAGGTCGAGATGTGATACCCGTCTGCCAGCAGGCTTTCGATCATCGCCGCGCCGAGACCCCGGCTGCCGCCGGTCACGATCACATGGCGTGAGTTGAGAGAGGGCGCGGAGCCATTCATGTTCTTAGCCTTTCTTGCCGGATTCGCGCACGGCGATGGCATCCACCACCTTGAAGGCGCGCGGCACCTGATATTGAGCGAGATTTTCGCGGCAGGCCGTCAGGATGGCGCTGCGTGTTTCGGCAGGGTCGAGCCCTGGTTCGATCACCACATCGGCAGCCACAAGCTGGCCGCTGATCGGGTTGGCCACGCCATAGACATGCGCCTCCATCACACCGGGCTGCTTTAGAAGGAACTGCTCCACCATCAGCGGATAAACCTTGGAACCAGCCACATTGATCGTGCTGTCGTCCCGGCCAACGATGAAAGCGCGATCGCCGCGGATCTCCACGCGGTCGGCCGTCGCCAGCCAGCCATCATCGAGACGCGGCTGGGCCGTGTCGGAAACATACCCACCCATCGCATTGGGCGTGCGGATATGCAGGAACCCGTCACGCACGCGCATCGTCACGCCCTGCGTTTCCGTGTCCAGCCATTCGGCGGGGAAGCCTTCGCGCCCGTCGTGTACGGAGAACACGACGCCCGCCTCGGTTGAGGCATAGATATGCGTCACCCGGGCATCGGGGAAAGCCTTGCGGATACGGTCCAAGGTGGACTGGTCCGCCGCTTCGCCCCCCAGGGTGATCTGGCGCAGGGTGAGATCGCCGGGGCGCACCACCATAAGGAAAGCGCGCCAGAAAGTCGGCGTGGCAGAAATCTGGGTAACACCGTTGGCCTTGGCCGCTTCAAGGAAACCGGCAGGCGTGCGCTCGTCGGGCGCCACGACAACGCCGCGCCCCACCACGGCGGTGAGCTGCACCTGCACACCGGCAAAGCCCGTCGGCTGATAGGTGAGGAGCCATTTTGCGCCGCGATTGCCCGGATGCATGGCCGCTTTGGCGCGGCTCATCAGGGCGCTCAGGCTATGGGATGCAATCTTTGGCGCGCCGGTCGTGCCCGATGTCATCATGAAGATGCGGGCACTGGCAGCGTCGGCCGGCGTTTCGCCGGTGAGTTTGTCGCCAGCAGACACGACCATCTGTACGCCGAACTTCTTCACCACAGCGTCGATATGCGCCTCGGGAAGGTTGGTGTGTGCGATGAACAGGTCCGCGCCCGTGCGGCTGGCCGCATCAATGGCACGGAGGATGTGGAACGGGTCGTCAGACCGCACCATCAGGCGCGAAACGTCCGCTTCGCCCATCGCTGCCACCAGGCTCTCCGCCGCACGCGCAAGATCCCCGCGGCTCAACATGCCGCGGGCATTTGCGATCAGCGGAGCGGTGTCACTCGTGTCGAGTCCGAAGGCGCCGGCAGCAATCATTTTGCGTAGAGCTTCGCAAGTTCGCCGACGGTGCGGAATTCGATGAAGCCTTCTGCGAAGGGGTCATGGCCGACCACGTCTTCCAGTTCGCGCACCAGCATGGCGAGGTCGAGAGAGTCGATGCTGATCGCGCCGCCGAGCAGTTCTGTCTCCGGCTCAATGGTTGCGGCCTTCACGCCTTTGTCTTCCAGCATGCGCTGAACGATCGAGGTGATGTGTTCGAGAACCTGTGCTTCGGTCATGGTTGTGTCTCCTTGGAAGATTGTGAGGGTTGGCTGCCACACATCGCGTCTTCGCCAAATTGGGTGAGGATATCATCTGCCAGCATCTTGGAACGGATCGGGCGCCCGTTCTCGTTGAGGTGATAGACGGTGTCAAAGTGCAGCTTTTTGTCGAACCGGAAACCGCTGGCCTGGCGGGGGATCAGAAACTCCGGCACGGTGGCCATCTCGGCATTCAGCCGGTCGATCTCCTTGCTGTGGCGATCATAGAAATCGTCCAGCAGGGGCGTCCAGGAAATCATCACGCGCACGCCGCGTGCGTCCATGTCGCGAACGAACTGCCGCATCATTGGAATGATTTCCTGATCCATCGGGATGCTGGAAATGTCCATCGCATCGATTGGTTCATGCGGCCAGTTAACGCCTACATGTCCGACCAGGTCGCCATTGCGGGTGAAGTTGCGTGCGCTCTCGATGTCGAGAATATCAACCTCAGTCCACGGCGCATCTGGTTCGGCGCCCAGCATATAGGTGAAGTTGTCATAGGTCTCGCCCATTATGCGCAGCACCTTCTGCTGGGCAATGAAGGGAAACCGGCTCATCGCGGAGAGCTTCTGATAGGGCGTCAGGAATTTGAATACGCGCGGATTGGCCTTGGAAACCGTCAGTAAGTCGGTATTCGTTCCGTTCACAGACTTGTAGTAGCTGTCATACTCCCAGGCGATGACGACGAGATCGCCCGGCTTGAGATAGGGTTTCACTTCTTCCAGCATGAAGCGGACGCCAAAATAGCCGTTCATGCCCATATTGACGACCGGGCAATGGGTGGCCGCTTCTATCACCGTGCTGTCGGTGCCGTAGGAAACATTGGAGCCGCCCACGAGAACGATCTTTTTGGGAACATCCATCTCCAGCAGGTCGTGCTTCAGATTGGACGCCTGCGCATAGTCGCCATCATCGGGTACGAGAACCGCAATTGCCACGGTCGTTGCAAAGGCTGCGGCGACCAGGAGAGCGGCCGGCAGGAAAAATCCGATCACGGCGAAGCGGCTGGGCTTCGCCTTGCCAGCTTCCGTCTGCTCGGGGGAGGGAGGGGCGGTGTCCATATCAGAACCTGAAGTAGATGAAGGCAATTTGAGACCCGTAGAAGGCGCCCAGCAGAACCACTGCCAGCGTGCCGACATAATAAAGACTCCAGCGCATCCAGACCGGGCGGCTATTGATGGCTTCGCGCATGTTGATCCGCCCCTGCAGCACTTCGGCGCCCATCACCACGGCAATGCCGATCAGCGCCAGGAAGAACTCGTTCCGGTTCGCGCCAACCACTGACAGCAGATTGGCCTTGAAGTCGCCCCAGCCGGTGCCAAGGCTGCCTACCATGTGCAGGGCGTCCTCCATCGTTGGTGCGCGGAAGAAGATGTAGGCAAAACAGACCAGCGAGAAGGTCACGGTAATCTTCAGCGCCCGGTAAAGGTTGGGCCGGTCAACCAGCTTCACTGTGCGGGCGAAATTGTTCCAGCGCTTCTGAAGCAGCAGGGACACCACGATATACCCGCCATGCAGCGCGCCCCAGACCACATAGGTCCATGCAGCGCCATGCCACAGGCCGCTCACCACGAAGGTGATGAACATGGCGTAGAGCATCAGGTTGAACAGCTTGATCTTGAACGTCTTCTGCCGGGTAATCGGCGTGAAGATGTAATCGGTCAGCCAGGAGGTCAGCGAGATGTGCCAGCGCTTCCAGAAATCCTGGATAGAGGTGGCGAAGTAAGGCCGGTTGAAGTTCTGCGTCAGCCGGTAGCCAAAGATCAGGCCTATGCCGAGCGCAATATCGGTATAGCCTGAGAAGTCGCAGTAAAGCTGGAAGGCATAAAGCCAGGTGGCAAAGGCGATCTGCACGCCATTGGCCGCGTCGGGATTGTCATAGATGGCGTTGACGAAAGGCGCGATCCGGTCGGCCACGAACACTTTCTTGAACACGCCCCAAAGGATCAGCTGCAGGCCCAGCATGGCCTGCGTCCGGTCAAATGCGGGATGGGCGTGGATCTGCGGTAGCAGGTTTTTCGCCCGCTCAATCGGGCCGGCCACCAGCTTGGGGAAGAAGGTCACATACAGCGCAAAGGCGCCAAATTCCCGCTCTGCCTTCTGCTGGCCGCGGAAGATGTCGACCAGATAGGAAATCAGCTGGAAGGTGTAGAAAGAGATACCGATCGGAAGCAGCCACTGCAATTCGGGAACGGGATACTCAACATGCGCCATGCCGAGGATCGAGCGCAGCGTCTCGTTCAGGAAGGGCGTGTATTTGAAAACGACCAGGTTCGCCGTCAGCAGCACGACGCCCAGCGCCATGATCTTCTGCTTGGCTTTCTTGTCCGGCGCCGCCTCAATCCTTTGGCCCAGCCAGAAAGAGAGGCCGGTGGCCGCCAGAATTTGCACCAGGAAAATGGGTTCAGCGAGGCCGTAGAAGAACAGGCTGGCCGCCAGCAGCCAGATCCATCGCGCGCGTACCGGCAGCAGGAAGTGAACAACCGTCACCACCGCCAGGAAAATCACAAACTGCGTCGAAATGAACGCCACAGCGCCCCACCCCTATTCTACAATATTACATAGGCGGCGCCGGTGAGACGCCCCCCCAAGGTCCCTTGCAAGTCCAGTGCCGCAAAAGCGGGGTACTGACAATCATATTCCAGCCTCTCCCGCCGCTACGGCAACTGCTGCCCAAATCCGCCTCAGCGGAACGTGAACAGCTTGTGCCCGAAGAAGTTAACCACCGCGCCGATGCCGATGCCTGCCATGTGCGACGCGCCAGGCGCATAATGCCGGTAGGCCTCCGGCCACCACGGCCCGCTGCTCAGCACAAGCGCGGCCAGTACGGTCACCACGCCGGCAACGATGTTGACCCCGATAAAATCACGGATCTGCAGCCACAGCGGTCGGGTCGATCCCTGAAACACCAGGCTGCGATACAGAATAAAGCCTGCCACCATGCCAATCGCCGTCGCTGCCGTCACGGCGGCCGCATAGGTCATGAACATAGACAGAGGAAACCTGACGATCCAGTTCAGCAGGGCGGCTGAGCCGCCCGCCAGCAGAAACCGGACCCGCTCGTCCCGCAACAACATGATCAAAGCGGCACTCCGAACCAGGCCAGGAAGAAACAGACGGCCGCCAGCGCCGCATAGGCAAGGCACACCCGGTCCTTGACCACGAACACCACCGGATCGTCATCCAAGTCGCCGCGCTGGCACACCACCCAGATGCGGCTGGAGATCAGGAAGATCAGCGGCGGCAAGGCCCACAACCAGTCGCCCACCTTGATGAAGCTCTGCTGGTGCGCGTCCTCGATGATGTAGAGAACCATGATGACCACGGCAGCAATCGAGCTTGCGATGCCGGCCGCCAGTACCAGCGGCAGGTCGGACGCGCGATAGCCCCGCCCGCTCACCCAGTTACCGCCCTTTTCGATAACGCGGGCAATCTCGGTGTGGCGTTTGGCAAAGGCCAGCGAGGTGAAGAAGAACATCGCGAAGACAAACAGCCAGGGCGAGGGCTCTGCGGCCACCGCCACCATGCCCACGACCAGCCGCAGCGTGAAAAGGCTGGCGAGGGTGAAGGCATCATGGATCACCTTGCGTTTCAGCCAGAGGGAATAGGTGAGGGTAACGACAACGTAGATCAGCACCCATTGCAGCACCGCCAGCCCGGCCATGAGCGCCAGCGCCAATCCGGCCACAAAGCAGATCAGCGCGCCGAAGATACCGGCCGGCAGCGACAGCGTGCCGCTGGCAAACGGCCGCCGCCGTTTCGACCAGTGCTGCCGGTCGTCCTGTAGATCCCAGATATCGTTGAACACATAGGTCGCAGACGCGGTGAGCGAGAGCGCAAAGAAGGCCAGGATCAGAGGAAGGATGGAGGAAGGCTCGATGATCTTGCCCGAAAGCACTGCCGGCACGACCACCAGAACGTTCTTTGCCCACTGGTGCGGGCGCAGGCATTTGATGAAAGCTTTCAGCACGGTGGGGCGCGGAATGACCTGAACAACATTCGCGCTCTTGCGCGCCTTGCTGACGGTGCCGCGCGAGGCGCCCACCACAATGGCGTTGCGGGCGCGCTTCCAGACTTCAAGATCGGCCCGGCTGTCGCCCGCATAATCAAAGCCTTCGGGAAACCGCTTCATCAACGCTTCGGCTTTTGTCTTGCCCTTGAGGTTCACACCGGCTTCGGTCGCCAGAACTTCGGAGATGAATGGAAACTTTTCCAGGAACAGCTTTGCCGTCTCGGCATGGGCGGCGGTTGCCAGAACAACCTTCCGACCCTTGTCCGCCTCCTGCTGCGCCAGCGCGACAACCTCTTCATTGACGGGCAGGAGTTCCGGGTTCACCGGCACAGCGGCGGCAAGGCGCTCCTTCAGCGTCACGCGGCCGGCCATCACCCAGCCAATCAGCTGGAAGATCGAGAAGGGATTGCGGCGCACGAAGGCCAGCATCTGCTCGATCAGGGAATCGGTGCGGATCAGCGTCTCATCCAGGTCCAGAACCAGCGGAACGGGATCTGCCCCACCGGGGGTGGCGATTGTTACGGGGGTGCCGTTATCGATCATGGCTCTGTCATCTTCCTGAGCGTGTATGTGCTGGCGCTGCAACGGAGTGTGCCAGTGCCGGACGGCTGGCCTCTAAGGTTGCATGAAACGCATAAAACAAGGTGAAGGCTGCCAGCCTCTCGGCCAGTCCCGCGTCAGAGTGCGCAAGGCTGAATGGCCCATCTGAATGCATCGTCCACCCTCTTGGTACGCGCCTGCCGCCATCGGTCCCCGCAGGCAACGATAATCCGCGACTGTTACAGCAATTAATGTGCCATCCGGGGGAGGGGATTAAGCATTCACCGCAGAAATCCGCTTCCCCCTTCCTCCAGACGCCTCTTCGTGACCCTTCGGGGGCCTTTCCGCGGCGTCATAATCAGGCACTGCATATCCCGTGAAGCTGGCGTGGACAGGGCCTTGTGCCTGTGACATAAGCCGCCGCTTCAGGCAGGATCAGCAGGCTCCGGGCGCGCATTCTGGCGTGCGCCGCGCCGCCCAATAGACGGAAGAATGTCCCATGGAAGTGACACAGACCAAGGCAGAAGGTCTTAGCCGCACCTTTGCGGTCAAGGTGCCGGTCAGCGAACTGCAGGCGAAACTCGATGCCCGCATCGAGGAAGTGCGCCCGCAAATGCGTCTCAAGGGCTTCCGCCCTGGCAAGGTGCCGGCAGCACATGTGCGCAAGATGTATGGCCGCGACCTTATGGGCGAAGTGATCGACAAGCTGGTCAACGAGACCAACCAGAAGGCTCTTGAGGAAAATTCGCTGCGTCCCGCTGGCCAGCCCAACGTCCATATGGAAGCTGACATCGAGAAAGTCGTCAGCGGCCAGGCCGACCTGTCCTACCACATGCACGTTGACGTGATGCCGGAATTCACCCCGGTGGATGTGTCCACACTCACCATCGAGCGCCCGGTTGCCGAGATCGCCGACGAGCAGATCGAGGAAGCCCTCAAGCGCATCGCCGAGCAGAACACCAAGTTCGAAGCCCGCCCGGAAGGCGAAGTCTCCCAGGACGGAGACGCCGTGATCGTGGATTTCGTCGGCAAGATCGACGGCGAAGCCTTCGAGGGCGGCACGGCTGAGCAGCAGGCCGTCGTGCTCGGCTCCAACCGCTTCATCCCCGGCTTCGAAGAGCAACTCTTCGGCGTCAAGGCTGGCGACGAGAAAGAGCTGAACGTTTCCTTCCCGGAAGACTATCCGGCGGCAGAACTTGCCGGCAAAGCGGCCATCTTCGAAACCAAGGTTCACGAAGTCCGCGCCCCGCAGACCCCGGAAATCAACGACGAGTTCGCCACCGGCCTCGGCCTTGAAAGCCTGGAGCAGCTGCGCGGCCTCGTGAAAGACCAGCTGCAGAACGAGCACAATGTCGCTTCGCGCTCCAAGGCCAAGCGCGACCTGCTCGACAAGCTCGACGCCGCCCACGACTTCGACCTGCCGCCCGGCATGGTCAACATGGAGTTCGAGCAGATCTGGCAACAGCTTCAGCGTGAAATGGACGCTGGCCGCGTTTCCGATGAGGAGAAGGCGAAGCCGGAAGACGAGCTGAAGGCCGAATACCGCAAGATCGCCGAGCGCCGCGTGCGCCTGGGCCTCGTGCTCGCAGAGGTCGGCCGTCTGGCAGACGTGCGGATTTCCGAGGCGGAAGTGAACCAGGCCCTCATCCGTGAAGCCCGCCAGTATCCGGGCCAGGAGCGGGAAGTGGTCCAGTTCTTCCAGAAGAATCCCGGCGCCATGGCCCAGCTGCGCGCCCCGATCTATGAGGACAAGGTCGTCGACCACATCCTCGAGACTGCAAAAGTTGAGGATAAGACAGTTACCCGCGAGGAACTGTTCAAGGAAGACGAAGAGTAAGTTCTTTCCTTACAAGGTACTTCAAGCCGGCCGGTCGAAAGATCGGCCGGTTTTGTTTTGCGCGGGGTTCTTTCCGTTCGGTCATTTTGGTAAACGGCTGTTAACCGGCTTCGGAGAGGTTGCCGGTATATTTTGATCGGGATTCCATTAACCTATGAGCGTCCAGAGCCTCCGCCCTCAACTCACCCAGCAGGACATTCACCGGCTGATGAAAGGCGAGTCGCCCGAGCAACGTGCCTCGGTCGCCCACCGGCTGTGCCGCCGCATTGGTCTGGATGTGCTCAGCGATGCCGAGAAGCAGTACGCTCAGGAAATCATAAAGATCCTCGCTGCCGATGCCGCAGATCTTGTCCGCCGTACTCTAGCGGTCACGCTGCGCTCCTCGCCTATCCTGCCGCGCGAGATCGCCCTGAAGCTCGCTCGCGACATTGAAGCCGTCGCCATCCCGATCCTCGAAGAGTCCCCGGTCTTCACCGAGGAAGACCTTGTGGAGCTCGTCCTGTCGGTCACCGCCGCCAAGCAGGCCGCCATTGCCGGTCGCGAGGGGCTTTCGATCACCGTGTCCGAAGTCATCTCCGAACACGGCGCCGTCGAGGCGGTCCGCGCCCTTGCCGAAAATTCGACCGCCGAGTGGAGCGACAAGGCCTATACCGACGCGCTTTCCCGCTTTGGCTCCGACGAGACCGTTCAGGCCGGCCTCATCCGCCGCGACTTCATCCCCGTTCACATCGCCGAGAAGATGGTCTCCCTGGTCTCCGGAAACCTGTTCGACATGCTGGTCAACCGGCACGAACTGCCTGCCCAGCTGGCCATCGACCTGGCCGCCAGTGCCCGCGAGCGTGCGACGATCGATCTGGTTGAACAGGCGGGGCGTTCGCATGATCTGCCACGCTTCGTCTCTCAGCTGAACCTCAACGGCCGGCTCACCCATTCACTGATCATGCGTGCGCTTTGCTGCGGTCAGATGCCGTTCGTGGAACATGCCCTGTCTGAGCTGTCCGGCGTGGCGCACCAGCGCGTCTGGCTGATGATCCATGATGCCGGCCCGCTGGGGCTACAGGCCGTGTTCGATCATGCTGGCCTGCCGCGCAAGATGCTCGCGGCCTTCAAGGCGGCGGTCAACGTCTATCACGAAACCGAACACGATGGCGGGCCAAACGACCGCGCCAGATTCCGTGCCCGGATGATCGAGCGCGTGCTCACCCAGTTCCAGGCCATACCTAAGGATGATCTTGATTACCTGCTCGACAAGCTGGATTTCTATTCCGAAATGGCTGCGCGCGAGGAAATTGGCGTCACGGGAACGGACGGCGCTTAAGCGTCCGCCCTCGGAGCAATGGCCCCGGCAACACCGGTGTCTTCCAGGAAATCACCATCCCGCCAGCTGGCATTGTCGGCGACGACCAGGATGCCGCTCTCCTTGGCAATCAGCACAACTTCCTGAAGATCGGCAGACGTTTCCAGCGCATCTGCGTCTACACGGATGGTGTCGATCAGAAGGCGCAGCCCCTCGCTGAGCCCGCAATGCCAGGAGCGGCGCATATCAATGCCAACGCGGAAGCCGGCCTTGCGCAGGCGCGCCACGCGGCTCGTGCTGTCGGCGGCATCGGCGGCAAAGGCCGCATCGGAAAACATCAGGCAGAATTCCTGCTGACACATCGTCGTGCGGCGCACGGCGGCGTCGCAGGCTACGGCGGTATTCACATTTGCCAGCGCCGCCATCGGGGCGGGCACCAGGATCGGCCGCGCCATCGCGCCATCGGCGCAGGCGGCAGACGCCACACGCACCAGCCGGTCGGCCAGCCATTTGGCCGGGTCAGTCTCGGCAGCCACGGTGGCCGGGCCAAAGCTGACGCGCTCCTCGAACTCCACCGCTTCTTCCGCCGCCATCCCCAGGCTGTCACCGGCCAGCAGATGCACGACCGGCAGAAAGCGGACACGGCTCTGCTCAAGGCGGGGTGAGGCGGCATGGATATTGAGGGAAGTCACGCGGGCGTCTCCGAAACAGTTTCTTGGCTATTGCCTTCCCTAACGGAGCAAGCTGAACATCACGCGGAGGAGACCCGGCGAATTTGCCGGAAATTGCATATAAAGAGGCATCAAATGACCGCCCAAACCCCGCCGGACGCCCGCCTGTCAGCGACAATTCTTCTTTTGCGAGAAGGTATTAGCGCGCCGGAAGTGCTGATGGTGAAGCGCCATTACGAGATCGACTTTGCCGCCGGCGCATTGGTGTTTCCGGGCGGAAAAGCCGCTTCCAGCGATACCGATCCGGGCTGGGACGCGTATACAGACGGCGATTACGGCCCCATCCAGCAGGACGCCCGCATCGCCGCCATCCGTGAGGCGTATGAGGAATCCGGCATCCTGCTGGCGCGCCGTCGAAACGCGCGTGGGGAAGGGGCGCCGCTGGTGGGGGCAGACATTGCCGACAAGCTGGCGCCTTACCGGGCTGGGGTGGACCGGGGTGAAATCCCGTTCCTTGATCTGGTGCGCGAACACGATCTTACCCTGGCGCTCGACCGGCTCATCCATTTCGGCCACTGGATCACGCCGGTGATGATGCCCAAACGCTTCGACACGCATTTCTATGTTGCGCCGGCGCCCAGCGGCCAGGTCGCCGCCCATGATGGCCGTGAAACCACCGATGCCGTCTGGCTGTCGGCCTCAGATGCCCTGGCGCAAGAAATGGCCGGGCAGGCCACCATCATCTTCCCGACACGGATGAACCTGGTGAAGCTTTCCCGTGCTGCCTCGCTGGAAGATGCCCGTCAGCGGTTTGTAGCCGAGCCCGTGATCACGGTATTGCCGCGCCCCGGCAAGACGGAGACGGGTGATCCCTGCCTCTTCATTCCGGAAGAAGCCGGCTACGGTCAGACGGTCGAGCTGCTCTCGAAAGTGAAAGTCTAGCCTGCGTTTCCAACCTTGAGGGCAACGCGGCGCTCAAGGGCTTCGCACACGGCATCGGCAACCGATTCTGACCCCTCGCCCTGCGGGCCGGCCGCCACGGCGGCGCGGCAGGCTTCGATGTGCAGATTGATCAGCGCAGTGTTCTCGCCAGCCCGCGTGCCGCTCAGCAGATCGCACAGCGATCCGCAAAGGCGTGAGACGGCCGGGTAGCCATAGGAGGTTGCCGCCCCGCGGATATTGTGGGCGCAGGTATAGAGCGTGCGGTAGTCGTCGGCGGTGGCATGCGGCTTCTGGGCAATGCGCCAGGCGTCGCGCATCTTTTCCAGATCATTGCGCATCCAGCCCTCAAATTCTTCGGTCAGGGCGTCCAGGGCTTCTTCGGCCTGGGTCACCATCTCCTGTGGGTCGGCCACAAATACCGGTTCCGGCGGGGTGATGGCTGCAGGGGCCATCTCTTCGTGCGCCGGCGTCGTGGCAGAGGCGGGCCGGATCACACGGGAAATGTCGGGCGCGACAACGGTCTGCGCCGGTTTGCGGTTAAACTTGGCGGTATCCAGTTTCTTGAGGAACTTGCCCAGCATCACTCCACCCCTCGTTTCTGAAGGATCGTGATTAACCAACAAAATTTAACATTCGCCTGACGCAAGGCGTTGAAATTACCTCAGAAAGCAAACTGTTCGCGCAAAATGCGCTCGTCGAGCGCATGGCCGGGGTCAAACAGCACCTTCAGCGTCCTGGCCGGATCGGTTTCCACTGTCACCTTGGCAATATTGCGCACTTCCTCATTGTCGGCCGAGGCAGAGACCGGGCGGCGGTCGGGATGGATCACTTCAATGTCCACCTTGGCCTCGGCTTTGAGCAGCGCCCCGCGCCAGCGCCGGGGGCGGAACGCGCTCACCGGCGTCAGCGCCAGCAGCTTCGCGCCGATCGGCAGGATGGGGCCGTGGGCCGAAAGGTTATAGGCGGTTGATCCGGCAGGCGTCGCCACCATCAGGCCGTCACAGACGAGTTCTTCCATCCGCACCCGGCCGTCGACCACGATCTTGAGGCGCGCCGACTGCGCCGTCTGGCGCAGCAGAGACACTTCATTGATCGCCATGGCCCGGTGAACCCTGCCGTCCAGATCGGTCGCCGCCATCCGCAGCGGCGAGAGCGTCGCCCGCTCGGCCGCCTCGATCCGCTCGATCAGGCCGTCCGCGCGGTAGTCGTTCATCAGGAAGCCCACTGTGCCCAGATGCATCCCGTAGACAGCCTTGCCGTCATCAAAGCGCCGGCGCAGCGTATCCAGCATCGCGCCATCCCCGCCGAGGGCGACGATGACCTCAGCCTCTTCCTCGGAATAATGGCCGTATTTGTCGCGCAGAAGCGGCAGCACCTGCTGCGCCTCTGGCCGTTTTGAAGCATAAAAAGCGATACGCAGCGATGTCATGCGGCGGCATGTGGGAATGTTTTGCCCCACCCGTCAAGGCAGGCCGGATATGTCCGCGCAGAGCTTCCCTTGCGGCAAAACGTGACGCCAGCGTCATCTGAATCTGGCGCTCAGGCCCAAACTCGTTTACTTTCGGCTCTGGAAACGCACAAAACCGCCTATAAGAACGCAAAGACACGCATCCAGGGAGAAGACCACCATGGCCGATGGCGCAGGCAAGATTGATATCCGCAATTCCGTCAGTGAAGCCGAATGGAAGGCGCGCGTCGATCTCGCTGCGCTCTACCGTCTCACCGCGCTTTACGGCTGGGATGACATGATCTTCACCCACATTTCCCACCGCGTTCCTGGCCCGGAGCATCACTTCCTGATCAATCCCTATGGCTATTTCTTCGAGGAAATCACCGCTTCCTCGCTGGTGAAGGTCGATCTGGACGGCAACATCGTTCAGGAAACCGATGCGATGATCAATCCGGCTGGCTTCACCATCCATTCGGCCATCCATGCGGCCCGCGAAGATGCGCATGTCGTGATGCACGTCCATACAGATCAGGGCGTTGCTGTCTCGGCGCAGAAGGAAGGCCTCCTCCCGCTCAGCCAGACGGCCATGGTCGTGCGTGAAGATGTCGCTTATCATGATTATGAAGGCATTGCCCTTGATCTGGACGAGCGTGAGCGCCTGGTGCGCGACCTCGGCCCCAAGAAGCATTCGATGATCCTGCGCAACCACGGCACGCTGACCTGCGGCGCCACAGCTGCCATCACCTTCACCCGCATGTTCTTCCTGGAGCGCGCCTGTAACATGCAGATCATGGCGCTTTCGGCTGGACGCGACGGCGTGCTGGAGTGCGATGGCGGCCTCCAGCAGAAGGTGGCCGGGCAGGGCGGCATGACCGAACACAGCAACGGAATGTCCACCCTGACCGAAAAGCTCGTCTGGCCCGCGCTGCTGCGCAAGCTGGACCGGGATCTGCCCGGTTATGCCGCATAGGTATTTTTACGGGTTCGCCTAAATAGGTCGCCGGACTAAGCCTCCGGTACCCAATTAAGCATGGTCAGTCGCAGAGAGTTCAGAGCGCCATGAAGCATCTCAAAGCCTTCGAAGACGCCCTTGGCGCCATCCACAGTGAAGGACGCTACCGGGTTTTCATCGACCTGCACCGTCACAAGGGCCGTTTTCCGAAAGCCACCGCCCGGTTTGAGGATGGCGAGCGGGAAGTCACCATCTGGTGCTCGAACGACTATCTCGGCATGGGTCAGGATGATGATGTCATCAATTCCATGCACGAAGCCATCGACAGCTTCGGCGCTGGCTCGGGCGGCACGCGCAACATCTCCGGCACCACCCGCTTCCACGTCGATCTGGAGCGCGAACTGGCAGATCTGCACGGCAAGGAATCGGCGCTGCTGTTCACCTCCGGCTATGTTTCGAACGACGCGACCCTGTCGACGCTCGGCAAGATCCTGCCCAACCTGATCATCTATTCCGATCAGCTGAACCACGCCTCGATGATCGAGGGCATCCGCCGCTCGGGCGCCGAATACCGCGTCTTCCGGCACAATGATGTCGACCATCTGCGCGCTCTGATCGAGAATGACGATGCAGACCGTCCCAAGCTGATCGCCTTCGAAAGCGTGTATTCGATGGATGGGGATTTCGGCCGGATGCAGGAAATCTGCGACCTCGCCGAGGAATTCAACGCGCTGACCTATCTCGACGAAGTCCATGCCGTTGGCCTTTACGGCCAGCAGGGCGCCGGTGTTGCCGAAATGCTTGGCCTGGGCGACCGGATCGACATCATCGAAGGCACGCTGGCCAAGGGGTATGGCGTGATGGGCGGCTATATCGCCAGCCACGCCACCGTGATCGATGCCATTCGCTCCATGGCGTCCGGCTTCATTTTCAGCACCTCTACCTGTCCGGTCATGGCGGCCGGCGCTCTCGCCAGCATCCGCAAGCTGCGCACCGATGAAGGCCGCCGTCTGCGCGCTGTCCACCAGGCCAAGGCGCTCGAGTTGAAGCAGAAGTTCCGCGATGCCGGCCTGCCGGTCATGGATTCGCCCTCCCACATCGTCCCGCTGCTGGTGGGGGATCCGGAGCGCTGCAAGGCCCTGTCCGACACGCTGCTCTTCGACTTCGGCATCTACGTCCAGCCGATCAACTATCCCACCGTCCCGCGGGGCACGGAGCGTCTGCGCTTCACGCCCAGCCCGGTGCATGATGAAGTGATGATGGATGAGCTGGTCGCCGCCATCCTCGCGGTCTGGAAACAGCTGGGGCTCGATAAGGCGGCCTGAGGGCGCAGCCTGTCCGAAATTGTCCGGTTTTCTCCGCGCGATGACCGGAAAACGCGTCAAGATGGCCCGGTTTTGCCGGGCCATTTGCTTGTAAAGTCAGCGTTTTTTGCCCAACCCAATTTGCTTGGCATGTTTGGAACGAAGTTTGGCATAATTCGGCGCCACCATCGGGTAATCGACCGGCAGGCCCCATTTGGCGCGGTATTCTTCCGGGGTCATGTCATAGCGCGTGCGCAGGTAGCGCTTCAGCATCTTCAGCTTCGCGCCGTCTTCCAGGCAGACCAGATATTCTGCCGTCACCGACTTGTTGACCGGAACCGCCGGCTCCAGCTGCACGACCGGGGCAGGGGCTGCAGATGAAAGACTGGTAATCGTCGCGTGAATACTTCTGATCAGCTCTGGAAGTTGTGCCGACTGAAGGGAATTATTCGCCACATACGATGAGACAATCTCAACCGTCATTTCCAAAGCGTCGATATCTTCCGGATCAGTCATTCGCCCACCCCATCCATCCTGTAATCGTTGCTGCGATTCTCGCAATTCTTAGCTTGTCTAAGTATAATCGCGATAGTCCGTAAAGTATCGAGCTAAATTTTTCATCGCAGCGGCGAGGTTTCTTCTATTCTAGTTGAAACTCTGCAGAACTTCGAGTCGCAGTTGCCCCGGTCGGCTGCACGGCGTAAACAGCGCCCAGACCGTCATATAGGAGGCTCCCCATGGCAGATTCGGCGCATGTTCCTGAAACGCTGGCTGGCGGATTCTTCTCGGCCGGTCTGGCTGAGCGCGATCCCGAGCTGGCAGCGGCCATGGCGAAGGAAGCCACCCGCCAGCAGCATCAGATCGAGCTGATCGCTTCGGAGAACATCGTCTCCCGCGCCGTCCTTGAGGCGCAGGGCTCGATCCTCACCAACAAGTATGCCGAAGGCTATCCCGGCAAGCGCTACTATGGCGGCTGTGAATTCGTGGACATTGCCGAGGAACTGGCAATCGAGCGCGCCAAGAAGCTGTTCAATTGCGGCTTTGCCAACGTCCAGCCCAATTCCGGCAGCCAGGCCAATCAGGGCGTCTTCCAGGCGGTGCTGAAACCCGGCGACACCATCCTCGGCATGAGCCTCGCCGCGGGCGGCCACCTGACCCATGGCGCCAAGCCCAACCAGTCGGGCAAATGGTTCAACGCCGTCCAGTATGGTGTGCGTCCGGACGATCACCTGATCGACTTTGAAGAGGTCGAGCGCCTTGCCCGCGCCCACCGCCCGCAGATGATCATCGCCGGCGGCTCAGCCTATCCGCGCCAGATCGATTTCAAGCGTTTCCGTGAGATCGCCGATGATGTCGGCGCCATCTTCCTGGTCGATATGGCCCACTTTGCTGGCCTCGTCGCCGGCGGGGTCCACCCCAATCCGCTCGACCATTGCCACATCGCCACCACCACCACGCACAAGACCCTGCGCGGCCCGCGCGGCGGCATGATCCTGACAAATGACGAAGCGCTGGCGAAGAAAATCAACTCCGCCATTTTCCCCGGCATCCAGGGCGGACCGCTGATGCATGTCATCGCCGGCAAGGCAGTCGCCTTCGGTGAGGCGCTGATGCCCGAGTTCCAGGCCTATGCTGAACAGGTCGTCTCCAACGCCCGCGCCATGGCCGCAGCCTGCCGCACCGCTGGCCTCGACGTCGTCTCCGGCGGCACCGATACCCACCTCGCCCTGATCGACCTGCGCCCGAAAGGCGTCACCGGCAAGGATGCCGAAGCTGCCCTCGAGCGCGCCTTCATCACCTGCAACAAGAACGGCATTCCGTTCGATCCCGCGCCGCCGACCGTCACCTCGGGCATCCGCGTTGGCTCGCCTGCGGGCACCACGCGCGGCTTCCGCGAGGCCGAGTTCATCCAGATCGGCACCTGGATCGGCGAAATCGTCGAAGCCCTCGCGGGCGGCAACAGCGAAGCTGTCGAAACGCGGGTCCGTGAAGAGGTGAAGGCGCTGACAGCGCGCTTCCCCATTTATGAGGGGCTGGGGGCCTGATCCGTCTTGCGGTGTCCATTCTGCGGTTCTGACAATACGTCCGTAAAAGACAGCCGAGCTGCTGAAGACGATACCGCTGTGCGCCGCCGCCGCGTTTGCGAAAGCTGTGGCGCGCGCTTCACCACATTCGAGCGGGTGCAGTTGCGCGAGATCATGGTGGTCAAGCGTGACGGCAAGCGCGTCCCGTTTGACCGGGAGCGGCTGGCCCGCTCCATCACAATCGCCCTGCGCAAGCGCCCGGTAGACCGCGAGCAGATCGACCAGATGGTTTCCGGCATCCTCCGCAAGCTGGAGAGCACTGGCGAGCAGGAAGTCACTTCCAACGATGTCGGCGAGCTGGCCATGGATGCCCTGAAACGGGTTGATCCGGTCGGCTATGTCCGCTTCGCCTCGGTTTATCGCGACTTCAAAGACCCCAGCGACTTCGCTCAATTCATCGACAAGGCCGCCCTTGAAGATGAAGACGAAGACGACGCCCCCGGAAAATGAAAACCCTGCGCATCACCCTGAAGATTGCGTCCTCGCTGGATGGGCGCATCGCGCTGGCTGATGGCACCAGCCAGTGGATCACCTCCAGCGCTTCGCGCGCGCGGGGCCACCAGATGCGCGCCGAGAATGACGCCATCATGGTCGGCATCGGCACCGTGCTTGCCGATGATCCGCTGCTGACGGCCCGCACCGTGCCGCTGCCCGCACGCCAGCCGGTGCGTATCGTGGCAGACTCGCGCGGCCGTCTGCCGCCTGCGTCGCATCTTGCCCAGTCCCTTGATCTTGGCCGGGTCGTTGCCGTCACCAGCGGTCAGGCCACCGAAACTGCCATCCCCGCCGGGGTCGACATCTGGCGCTGTGGCAATGGCGTGCGCATGGATGTGGCCGAATTTGTCCGCCGCGCTGAGGCCGAAGGCCTGCGCACGCTCCTCATCGAGGGTGGCAGCACGCTGGCCGCCACCTTCATCCGCGCCGGCTTCGTTGACGAAATCGCCTGGTTCCGCGCGCCCATCCTCATTGGCGGGGAAGGCCTTCCCGCCCTTGGCGCCCTCGGTCTCACGGATCTCAAATCTGCGACCCGCTGGCGCCCTATCGCAACGGAACGGATTGGGGATGACGTTCTCGACACTTATGTTCGCTCTGAGCAATAGGCCCCAGGATAAGAAATCATGTTTACTGGCCTCGTCACCGATGTCGGCACTGTCCGCAAAGCGGAGCACCGCAACGGCCTCACCCGGTTTGAAGTCGAAAGCGGCTATCCGCTTGCTGAAATCGCCATGGGCGCTTCCATCCTGCATTCCGGCGTCTGCCTGACCGTGGTGGACAAGGGGGAGGGCGCGCGGGGCGCCTGGTTTGCGGTGGAGGCTGTGCCTGAAACCCTGTCGAAAACCATCCTCGGCGGCTGGCAGGAAGGCACGCGCGTCAACCTCGAACAGAGCCTGAAGCTTGGCGAGGAACTTGGCGGCCATTTCGTGTTCGGCCATGTCGATGGCGTCGGTGAGATCGTCTCGGTCGCGCCGGAGGGGCAGTCCTTCCGCGTCACCATTCGCCCGCCTGCCGCCATTGCGCGCTATTTCGCCACCAAGGGCTCCGCCGCGGTTGACGGCGTCTCGCTCACCGTGGCCGCTGCCTTGCCGAATGGCGACTTCCAGGTCGCCATCATCCCGCACACCTGGGAAGTCACCACCCTCAGCGCCCTCCAGGCCGGCACAAAGGTAAACCTCGAAATTGATATGCTTGCGCGCTATGTGGCCCGCATGATCGGCGCAGATGCGCCAAAGGGAGCTGAATAATGAGCAGCGAGTTCACCGCCGCCATCTCCTCGATTGAGGAAATCATCGAAGACGCCCGCAACGGGCGCATGTTCATCCTGGTCGATGCCGAAGACCGCGAGAATGAGGGCGACCTCATCATCCCGGCCACCTTCGCCACGCCGGAGGCCGTCAACTTCATGGCCAAGCATGGCCGCGGCCTCATCTGTCTCGCCATGACGCAGGAGCGCGCCCACACGCTCGCGCTGGACATGATGACCCGCAACAACCGCGAAAGCATGGGCACGGCGTTCACCGTCTCCATCGAAGCCAAAGAGGGCGTCACCACGGGCATTTCCGCACATGACCGTGCCCGGACGATTGCCGTCGCCATTGATCCGACCAAGGATCATGATGACATCGTCACCCCCGGCCACATCTTCCCGCTGATCGCCAAGGAAGGCGGCACGCTCGTCCGCGCCGGCCACACGGAGGCCGCTGTCGATATCTCCCGCATGGCCGGCCTCTTCCCGGCGGGCGTCATCTGCGAGATCATGAATGACGACGGCACCATGGCCCGCCTGCCGGAGCTGATCGCCTTTGCCCAGCTGCACAATCTCAAGATCGGCACCATCGCAGACCTGATCGCCTGGCGCCGCCAGAACGACCGTTTCCTGGAGCGCCGCATCGAGGCCCCGCTGGAATCCGATTATGGCAGCGGCTTCCGCACCGTCTGTTTCCGCAACACGATGGACAATTCCGAGCATATCGCCATCGTCCATGGCGACATCAAGCCGGATGCCACCACCCTCGTCCGCGTCCACCGCACAGACATCCTGGCCGACATTCTCGGTGAGAAGGGCCCCCGGTCCGGCCTCGTCTCCCGCGCCATGCGCCTCATCGCGGGCGATCCCAGTCCGGGCGTCGTGGTGTTCGTCAACACAATGCAGCCAGGCTCTCTTGCAGAGCGTCTTGGCCTGAAATCCGCCGCCCCGCGTGATCCGTCCGCACCTCTCAGAGAGTACGGCATCGGGGCCCAGATCCTGCGCGAGCTTGGCGTCCGGCGCATGGTTTATCTGTCCGATACGCAGCCCACCCGCCTTGCAGGGCTTGACGGATACGGTCTGACAATAGAGGGCTGGCGCCGCCTGAACGAGGAGACTACCTGATGGCCGACCGCGTCCTTGTCGCGATCTCGCGTTACTACAAACATATCAGCGACGAGCTGGAAGCAGGCTGCCTGGAGGTCCTCGAAGCGGCCGGCGCAAAGGTCACCGTGATGGAAGTGCCCGGCGCCTTTGAAATCCCGGGCCTGATCGCCATGGCCGCCGACTCCGGACGGTTTGACGGCGCCGTGGCGCTCGGCTGCGTCATTCGCGGCGAAACCACCCATTATGACTATGTCTGCGGCGAGAGCGCGCGCGGCCTGATGGACCTCATCGTCCAGCGCCGCCAGGCCATCGGCTATGGCATCCTCACCGTGGAAAACGAAGCGCAGGCGCTCGCCCGCGCTGATCGCAAGCGCAAGAACAAGGGCGCGGAAGCGGCCAATGCCTGCCTTGCCATGATCAAGTTCCGCAAAGAGCTGATCCGCTGATGACCCAGAAGATGCCCTTCGATGTCACACGCGCGCGCCGGGCCGGCGCGCGTCTTGCGGCTGTGCAGGCACTTTACGAAATGGAGCAGACGGAGAAATCCGCCCGCGCCACCATCCGAGACTTCATGGAAGACCGTCTGGGCATCGGCCCGGACGGCCTGCCCGTGGAAGAGGCAGACCCCGACCTTTTCAAGTCCATCGTAAACTCCGTGGTCGAACATCAGGCGAAGATTGACACCGCCATCCTCGCGCGTCTCGCCGAGGGCTGGAAGCTCACCCGCCTCGACGCCACCATGCGCGCCCTCCTGCGCGCCGGCGCCGCCGAATTCATCGCCCACCCGGAACTCTCCGACGCGGTGATCCTCGACGAATACGTCTCCCTCGCGCACGATTTCTTCGAGGAAAACGACGCGAAGTTTGCGAACGCCGTTCTTCAGAACATGGGCCGCGACCTGCGCGCCTAACTCCTCCGCACACGTCACCCTCGACGGGCGTTAGCCCATCAGAGGGCCCATCTCCCGCCATCTCGCCGCGCTCAAAGGGTTAGGTCTCCCGATGGGCGCTCCGATGGCCTCAGGCCATCGAGCGTGACGCAGCAATTGCAGGTTTGTGTGCTGTCTTCTTAAGCAAGGCGGCAGCGCGCCATTTTGAGTTGTTTTTGCTCGAGCTGTCCTTGAAGGTACATCCAGCATAGACAGTTGGCTTAACGATGCTCCCGAGAAACAGGACAAGCAGATGACTGGCAGGCCTCCCCACGACCGTCGATTTGTTACGGGTGCTGTCGCGATGACAAATCAGCGTGCGGGAAAGAATGAGATGCCGATGATGGTGAAAGCCTCGCATGATCTTGAACAGATCGTAATTTCGAGCGGCTTACTTGATGATGCTCCCTTCTGGTGGATTGGCTTAATGTATCGCAAAGGTCTCAAAAATGATCCTGCGCCTGAAATCAGGAGAATAAACAAGCAGTATGGTGAGCTGCCTGTCGCGTTCGAGATCGACGTGCGCCTTCTTTATCGCCAAGAAGATGAAACCATCTACAGGGTTTACTGCGCATCGGCGCTCTGGGCCCTCATTCATGTAGGCAGGAAATACGAGCTACCCACCGCTGTCCTTGAATCGCGGCTTGCCGAACTCGGCGGATGGCCACCTCAAGTCATCCATGCAAACCCAACTGAGACTTAGCAAGCCGAAGGCGGAACCCACCGTCTCACCCCACCTCCCGCGCCCACGCTCTCACATCGTCCACATAAACCTCCTGTGCTTCCATCGCTGCGAAATGCCCGCCGCGCGGCATGTCCGTCCACCGAGTAATATTATACGCCCGGTCGGCCCAGCTCCGCGGCGGCGCCACGATGTAGCGTTCGCCCGGATAGCTCGCAAACGCCGTTGGCGTTTCACAGCGCTCGCCCTCGGACAGGCCATTGCCGCCTTCCTGGAAGAGGGCATTGTAATACCATACGCTCGTCGCAATCGCATCGTTCACAAGGTAGATCATCACATTCGTGAGCAGCTGATCGCGCGTGTAAACCTCAAACAGGCCCCGCTGCGAAAGATCGCTCCAGCCATGAAACTTCTCGAGGATCCACGCCGCCGTGCCCATCGGCGAATCCATCAGCGCCATCGCCAGCGTCTGCGGCTTGGTCGCCTGCTGCATGAGGTAGGCGCCTTCCATCTGCATCATCATCTGTGAGTGCTGCAGCCAGGCCGTTTCCTCCGCCGTCTGAGGAACCGCCGGCGTCGGCCGGAAGCCCATCATGTTGAGATGGATCGCCTTCGCCCCGCCTTTGCCCTCGGCGAGGCCATGGTTCTTGCCGATCCAGGACGTGACCATCGAGCCCCAATCCCCTCCCTGCGCCAGATAGCTGGAATAGCCCAGCACATCCCGCATCAGCCTGTCCCACATCGCCGCCGTCGCCCGCTGGCCGAGCGGCGAGGCAGGTTTGCCCGAAAATCCATAGCCGGGCAGGGACGGGATGATCAGGTCAAACGCATCTTCCAATTTCCCTCCGTGCTCGGAAGGGTAGGCGAGTGGCCCAATTGCCTGCCAAAATTCGTAGATGCTCCCCGGCCAGCCATGTGTGATCAGCAGCGGGCGCTTGCCCTTCGCCTCGCCCACCACATGCACGAAATGGATCGGCAGCCCGTCCACCTCCGCCATGAATTGCGGCCAGCGGTTCAGCTCCGCCTCGGCGGCGCGCCAGTCATACTGCTCCAGCCAGTAGCGCTGAATGTCCTGCATCACCGGCGTCGACATGCCATAGGCAAAGCCCTGCTCATTGGCCGGGGCAGGGAACCATTTATAGCGCGCGACACCGGCGCGGATTTCGGCAAGCTTGCTGTCTGGAACTTGGACTTTGAACGGCGTCGGCGTGGACATAGCATCTCCCCAGTTCTTGCTGAGAGAAGGTTAGCGCACTCAGCCGCTCCCGCTAAGCCGTCTCCCGGCGGCAGCCCTCACCTCCCACGCCCTCCGGGCGCGTGTCCCTCCTCTCCCGGAGGGAGAGGGGTTTAGCGTCGTGCTTGCGGCGAAGTCCCCAACCTCTCCCCTTGGGAGAGGAGGGGCCCA
>NZ_CP016437.1:1710360-2378630 GCF_003325995.1 Hyphomonas sp. CACIAM 19H1 | reverse complement strand
AACTGTCCGCTTCGCGCGTTGAAAACCTCCGCCTCTGGCTCGAAAGCCAACTGGCCCAGCTGCCCGCCCGCAGCACGCTCGCAGATGCCATCCGATACGCGCTGGGGCGTTGGACAGGCCTCACCCGGTTCCTCGATGACGGCCGCATCGAACTCGACACCAACCCGGTCGAACGCGCGATCCGCCCGGTCGCTCTCGGCCGCAAGAACCACCTGTTTGCAGGCAGCGATGGCGGTGCTGAACGATGGGCCATCCTCTGCTCGCTGATCGAAACGGCGAAGCTCAATGGCGTCGAACCCTATGCCTGGCTCACCGATGTCCTGAGACGTATGGCCGATGGCCACCCGGCCAATCGGATCGGCGAACTCCTGCCATGGGCTTGGAAAGCGGAAAATCCCGTCAAGACCTGACATCATGTGTCGCCTCCGGACGGATACGTTCGCTCTCGCCCTCCCGGGTTCGCTCTCGTGTCCCCTGCTCCGCACTGCATTCATTTGCCCCGCTTTGCAGGAGCGCCCGATAGGTCGCCAGCTGATTTTTCCTTTCCCTAACGCGGTTCCAGCCTGGAACTGTCACTTCGCGAAGGGAGACTAGACGTGCCACTGAGAAAGAAAGTCCGGTGCTCCGCTCCCAGATCCGGATCTTTACGGATGAATTGAAAGCCGGATAAAGCACACGGCGTTGGATGCGGCGTGGACGATTTCAACTGCGATGCTTACCCCTCGCCAGCGGGCTCAACGGTAATTGAACGCCTTCATTCTGGAACAAAGTTCTGGCCGCGCAGAACGACACAGCAGACGTCCTTCGGTGCTGGAAAATATCTCGCGAACGCCTTGTCGCTTGGACAAATCCTGTGCGCGACCACACCAAAAAGCCCCGGAGATTCTTCCGGGGCGGCTTTGCTTTTGGAAGATTGCCCGTCTAGTCGCGCGGGTTTCGGAAAACAGGAAATCCGGCGCAGCAATCTCCTGATCGCTGACGGCAATCGTCTCTCTGTTTTTCTGGTTTCGGCTCTTTGGCGAGCGAATGATTCTGCGGTGTCAGCACGGAAGCCGAGTTACCGCACATTCAGATCAGTTGCCCTTGCCTTGCCCGCCATGATGCTCAGCCCGCGCCGATCCAACGACGCATAAGGCCGGATCATTTCGGTCGAAGTCGAACGCCGGGCGCTCCGCCATTCGTGAACTCAACCCCCGCCTTGGCGAAGGCGTCGATAATCGACGTCAGGGTAGACACCTTGGTCGCGTCCAGAGTCCCTGCCATTCTTTCTAGCCGTTTGATCGTTTCGACAGAGAGACCCGACTCCCCGGCCAGGTCGGTCTGGCTCCAGTTCAACATCGCCCGGGCAGCTCGCAATTGCGCAGAAATCATAATTGCACTTTTTGTGTATTTAAAGGTTCTTTTTAGTTTGACACGTTCTCGATAATGGATTACCCAGAAAGTGTAATTCCATCCGTAACAGATTCTGGTCGCGCTGCCCATATTCTGCGTGAGCGCTGATTATCATCTGCCGGGTATTCCGTTCTCAGCATCAAGCTGAAACGCAAAACATGGCACCGCAGGACTTATGCATACTCAGATGCAGATTTCTTTCTGAGGGAGAGCTCAATGGGGAAAAAGACATCGGCAGCTTCCGAAGACAGAGCTGAACGGCGCCGGACGCTGGGGGACTTCAGCGATGACGCAGAAAGCGCCCTTACAGATCTGGATGCCGCGCTGACAGCAGCAAGAGCCTTGGTGGACCTGACGCTCGCTGACGGTGGCGCAGACGATGGCCGGACGCTATACAAGCGGCTGAACGCCCTGGAATATGTGCTGCGGTGTGCCGGCTCTGCGGAAGACGTATTGTGGATAGCGGTTGACCAGATGAGCATGTCGGTTGACCGAGAGGCGCCCGCACCCCTCTCCAACTGATAGAGCCCGCCCAAACTCGAAGGCCTTCAGAACACTTTTTTCAAGCGATTTGTTCCGCTCACTTTCGATCGGCACGCGCTGCGCCGCTGTGTACTTTAGGTTCGGTGTATACCGGACCGTCCTCACACTCCGGCCGGGCTATTCCCAAAGAGCGGCAACTCGGAAATGTCCGGACTTATGTGGCAAGCACACTAAGCCTGCCGCCGGTTCCAATCCCTGGAAGGGGCTGGAAATAATTAGGGTGTTAGTCCTTTGGTTGCTCTGGCCAATCCTCGGGCCGGCGGAACTTCCGCTCTCCGGCAGCCATATAGTCCTGACGAAACTCGCGCAGATCGAAAGTCAACCAGACGTGATCCTCATAAGTGGTTCCGTATTGATCGTGGTATGAGATTAGTACGCCAATCTCATACCAAGAGAAGCGGCCCTTATCGTCTGCCGAAGTGGTCGAGAATCTAAATTTGGTCGTTTGTCCCGGCCCAAGGATGACGCGACCCCGCGAAAATTGATCCCCTATCCAATGCCAGCCGCCGCCCTTTTTTGGGCCAGAAACGGTTGCCATGCGGTTGGTAATGATGCCCGGATTCTGCCCGCAATTTCTGAAAGAAATATCGACCGAGCCGCTTTGGCGACCGTCTTCAGCGGTCCAGTACGTATTATCAGCGGAATCGTAGAGGATGTAGGGGCGAAGCTGCCTATCACCGATGGTCCTGGTTGCAGCAAGAGTATCCGAAGCTGCATCCGCAGTGCGGCGAGCTTCAAACAGGACACTGCGGGTTTGCCAAACGGTAATGCCAACAAGTATCACACCGATGGTAGTGACAATCAGAAGCGCGACAGCGGACCAAGCCATCCACCGCTGCGCTATAAGATCGGCCTGATCTCCATATTGCTCGGGGTTATAGGTTTTCGGGCTAGTCTCTGGGGGAGCAAGCCCGATCACAACAGGTGGTTTCACCTGTGCGCCTTCTTGGGTAGCGGCGCCGTAATGGGAGTGGGCCTGATAGCGTTGATCGGCTTCCTGGCTGGAGCGTAGGAAAGCGCTAACCAGAAACATCGCGACAATCGCAACTACTGCGAAATACGCTGGTCCATTACCCCCACCGCGATCAGACATTGCAGCAAGAACGCGACCGAGAAGCCGCCCCGTGCGATCTTGTTGTTAAGATTGCGGTCATTCTCATTAATCCCCAATGCCGCCAGCTTTCTCTGCACGTTGGGCGTAGGTTATCCCTCGCCTCTTCCGTTCTGCTTTAAGCAAATTCTCGACTAGAGTCTCAAACTCTTGATTGATCGGATCGTCTTTGCGGATCATGACCTGAGACCCGTTTGGTCCTGCATTTGAATGGAGAGTCTGTCGTAACGGACACAGACAATGCGCAAGAGCAAATGTACCGACGAGCAGATCATTGCGATCCTGGCTGAGCAGGAGCGTGCCATGGCCACAGCGGATGTGTTCCGACGGGACGGGATCAGTTGCGTCACCTTCTACAAATGGAAGTCGAAGTACGGTGGTAAGGACGTTGCCGATACCCGCAAGCTGAAGACGCAGGAGACCGAGAACGCGCGGTTTAAGAAGCTGCTCGCTGACAGCATGCTCGAAAGAGAGGGCATCGTCATGAACCACAAGAAACTGAGGCGTCTCGACAAAGAGAAAGGCCTGTCGGTGAAACTCCGACGAGGTCGAAAGTGCGCTACTGGAACGCGTGAGCCCATGCCGGTGCCAGACGGTCGAACGAAGCGCTGGAGCCTCGACTTTGTGTCCGACGTGTTCGGCCCCGCCCGGCGGTTCCGCATGCTTTGCGTGATCGATGACTTCACCCGGGAATGTCTCGCGCTCGTCGCCGACACTTCGATCTCAGGTGCCCACATAGTACGGGAGCTCGATCGAGCCCCAGGCGAGATTTGTCCGGCCGGCAATGCTGGGACAGCCGGGAACACCTTTCTTGGTGAGCAAGGAGCATGCCGACGGAAATAAACAGATGGGAATTTTCTTCCAGCGATAGTAATCTTGGGCAGTATGAGCGATGTAGAAAAACAATGGATACTCCCGGCCTCAATCCCATTTCCGGAATTGAAGGGCCGGGATTTGGAGGAAAGCCTGTACTGGCTCTTAGACGCAATGGGCGCCAAGGACCTCGAGTGGCGCACGGGCGGGAGCGGCGGCGGCGCATCGGATGGCGGCCGCGACCTTGAAGCACATTTCTACGCTCCGACGGCAGACTTGGAAATGGAGCCGCAAGTCTGGTGGGTGGAATGCAAAGGGCGAAGTGGAACTGTTGAACCGGACGAAGTAAAAAGCGCGGTTATTAATGCGCAGGCCAGAGGCGACCTGGACTATGTGGTCATCGCCACCAATACCCAGTTCTCCAATCCCACCCGCGACTGGGTAAAGGAATGGCAGAAGAAGAATCCCAGGCCGAAGGTCAAGCTGTGGGACGGCAGTCATCTGGAACGGTTGTTGTCGCGCCATCCCGATGTTGTGTTGCGGCTATTTTCCGAAGCGCTCAGCCTTGATGGGCAGTTTAAGGCGCTCGAATCGCGGTTTTGGAACAAGCTCGAGTTTGTCTCCTCTCCCATCTTGAAGAAGCTTTGGAAGGCCCGCACAGAGACCAAGCTCACGCCTTCTGGCGGATTCGCTCTTGTTGTAAACGAGTTCGCCAATGGCAGCATAACACATCGGCCCTGGGGTGCTATTCTTGATGCGGCATCTCTTGTCCAAGTGCTACATATAGGTCTGGTGAATGTACCTTACTTGATGATGCGCGCTTCTAAGACCGGTGTGGAGCAGACGCCAATCATTCGGGCTTTTGCCTATTTGATATTGCGCGCAATCGACCTCCTACCTGCTGAGAGCGTCGCAGAGCTGGTGATCGACTCCATTACGCGCGGCGAACAGGACAAGTTTCCAGAAGATGTTCAAGCCTATCTGCTGATGCCGATCGCTGATCAACTCCTATCGGAGATGCAGGATGTCTGCAGCGCGGACTGCACGCGAGTGAGTTCATTCAGACGTACGACACTGACTGAGCATAAGGATGAGATAGACGAATATTGGCAGCGGCTTGAAGCTGCCGGCAGGGAAGTGGCTGAAGAACCAGACAAATACCTGCGTCTCGAAAGACACGATGCACCGTGCCAGGTGGGTTTCGCCGTCGATAAAGAGCGCGGTTGCCCGCTATTCGATGCGGAGCCGAGTGTACAGCATTTTGGCGAACTGCTGGCCATCCTAAAGCGGGTCGCAACGTACCGCAAAGATCAGGCTACGGAGAAAAGGGAGGCTGACGCTGCGAGACGTCAGGCACGAGCCGGATAACATGGGATCGTCTACACTACCGGATAATTTTGAGGTCGCGCCCGGTTACAAAGTAACTGACTGGACCTGTCTCACCTTGGACGAACAGAATTCCTCGCCGGAGGACTGGGCTGCAGCCATTTCAATTCTCGACGCGCGCATTCGGTCCCGCTTTGTCGAACCGGCGCAGTTATTGATCGATTCAGATATTGGCAAGGCGCGCGGCACAAACGGTTTTGCAGTACTCGCCATCGATTTTCTGTTGATCGAGACTATCGAAGGATTTCGCCGCGGGCTGACCAGTCATAACGGCAAGAGCAAAGTGCTCTTCCAGGCATTTTTGACGAGCTGGCCAGCCTTCACCGCATGTGTGCCCGCCGACAAAGATGCAGGGAAACTAGCAGTCCGTGTGTTTGAGCAAGGCCGCTGCGCACTCCATCATACTGGATCGACTGACCGTATCATCGTGAGAAGGTGGGGCGAGCTTTTTGTGTTCCACGATGATGGACGGATCGAAATAAATCGCAGCCTTCTGCACAAAGAATTGACCAAGGCATTCGACGACTATCTCGCCGCGCTGAACGATCCGGCAAATACGGACCTACGCAAGAAGTATAGACAGAAGATGGAGCACATCTGCTCGTGACGGAACGTAGCGATAGTCTCATCAGAGAACTTCAAGAGTTGCGGGACAGAAGTCCGGCAGAGGCGCTCCGCCGGGTGGACGAGTTGGACAAGACGCCGAACGGCAGGGCCACCGCTGCAATCATTCTAATCGATTGCGGAGATGCTCTTGGCGATCTCACGTCGGTGAGTCGCGGCGTAGATATCCTTGAGGCCCTATCGGCGGAGATCGCTTTCAGTCCCGATATTGCATACAATTTGGCCAACGGCCTACAGCTTCGCGCACGGCATTCCGACGAGTCTAAAACGTCCTTTTGCGGTCAAGTCGCAGATGATCGTTTTCGAGCCCGCGTCCATTTTGGGGCGGTGATGAATGACACTTCGACGTCACTGGCGACTCAATCACGAATGCTCACAAATATCGGGATTTTGTTCCTAGAAACGCATCGGTGGGTTGAGGCCCTTGATTGCTTTCAACACGCACAGTGTATCCTGCCGACTAACGCGGTAGCGGCTTACCAGGAGATGCGGCGCTTGATGTCGCTGGCGAATCTTTTCTTCCAAAACGAAGAAACTTACAGGTCCTATTGCCATGTCGATGCACTGTGCCAGCGCGTTCGATACTTGGCGTCAGTCATTTCAAAGAACTACGACGTTTTCGAGCAATTTGCCGGGACGTCCGCACTGCCTGAGGTACAAAAGGCGGTGGAGCAGGCACTGACATTCGATGAAGTGCCTGCGAAACCCATAGATAACCCGTACTTCTCGTTTGTTCGCCGCAACAATATCGCACTGTCCCTCCATTGCAGCACCGAGGAATTTTCGTCCGGTCGTTTCGATCTTTTGACTATCCCCCATGTCCACACGAGCTTGCTAGATGAGTTAGGCGTCCCTGAAATTTTCGCCATGATCAACGTCATGAAGGCAGATTTTGCCTTTGCCAGACAGGTTTTCTTTGAAGTTCGCGGGGACGACGCCGATACACCGTACTTCGAAACCACATCTCACGCGGACACTCTGGATTATGCCGTTTACGGAGTTAGGTACTCAGCGCTGACAACAGCACAGCGCATTGCATTCGATATCCTCGACAAAATTTCTGTCGCCATAGCCTGCTATTTGAAGCTTCCGAAGGCGCAAAAGACATCGTTCATCAACATCTGGGGCAAGCAGGAAAAGAGTTTCATCTTGTCGGGACCAGTTGAGGCCGAACTGATTGGCGGCAATCAACCGCTGATCGCACTCTTCAACATCTTCCAGGACGTCTCAAGGCATGAAAACCTGGGCGACGGCTTCATGGGCGCCCAGAAACATTTTAGGAACTCGTCTACCCATCGATTCACTGTGCTTCATGACATGGGACGCGACCATTCATCGAAGTCGTCGGCCATCAACCACAATAATCTTGAAGATTTTGAGCAGCTGACGCTTGCCTCGTTGAGGCTTGCAAGAGCAGCGCTCTTTTATTTCGTCGATTTTATCATTTTCTCTGAGCGCAACAAAGACAACGCACAGGGTGCATTGGCCTTAACTTCTGAGGTGCCGGACCATGATTACATCAGAGGCCGCAGGGAATAAGTTTACCAGACTATACGCAGTGCCATCGAGTGTTGCTTCAATTGATTGGTAGCTGTCCGCCTTTGTTGGCGGAAACCTGCCTGTCCAGATGCGGCCCATAACCCGTTCATGCCCAAGCCTGTTCGCGATCTTTACCCCCCGCCACACATGTGACTCCTCATTCCTAGTCCAGGGTGTAAATCGCACAGTCATCGATAGGTTTAGAGGTCACACGCCACGCCCCTTCGGGGCGCTCAAAAGGCGCACGGGGCTCTAAAGGCGCAGCGATGTCTGACAGGATTGCGGTACGCGGAGCATACGAACCCTTTGGACTTTGCGCACGGAAATGGTAACGCTGTACCGTAAAGTGATAGCTGCCGCCACTAAGGGAATCGGACCGACCACCAGCGCTCATATGGTGCGTGTCTGACACAACTCCATCCAATCGCGTCCATTTAGACGCAAGCACACAATCCGCCCACGGACACCATCAAACACTTGTTTATAAACAATATTTCTGAGTATCCATCATCGGGGCAACGGAAAAGCGATAGTCGAGGTCTGCCTGCATGCGGCAGACTTCTGCTATCTCCGGGCCTTGCGCGTCAATGCCCGGCCTTCAGATGGGCTGCCTTGATCTTCTTCGCCAGCGACCATTTGTGCACTTCGGTGGGGCCATCATAGATGCGGAAGGCGCGCACTTCCCGGAAGAGCTGTTCCACGATGGTATCGCGCGAGACGCCCAGCCCGCCCATCACCTGCACGCAGCGGTCGGCCACCCGGAACAGTGCCTCGGAGACGGCCACCTTCGCCATCGAGCTTTCGACATTGCCATTCTCGCCCGCGTCCAGCGCGTCGGCGCACCAGTCGATCATCAGCTCGGCCTGTTTCAACTCGATCTGGTTTTCCGCCAGCATGAAACCGACTCCCTCATGATCGATCAGCAGCTTGCCGAAAGCCTTCCGTGTGCAGGCATACTCTGTCGCAGTTTCCTGAGCCCGCGTTGCCACGCCGTGCCAGCGCATGCAGTGGGACAGCCGCGCCGGCGCGAGGCGGATCTGTGCATAGCGGAAGCCTTCGCCCGGATTGCCCAGCATATCCGCCTGCGGAACACGCAGGTTCTCGATCATTACCTGCGCATGGCCGCCCGGCATGGAGCTGTCGATGGTGTCGAGCAGCCGCTCGATGCGGATCGCAGGGCTCGGCAGGTCGACGAGGAACATGCACGCGCCTTCTTCTGCCTTCGCCATGACGATGCCGACCGAGGCGCCGTCTGCCCCGGTGATGAAGGTCTTGCGGCCATTGATCACCCAGTGATCGCCGTCTTTCACAGCGGTGGTCTTCATCATTGAGGGGTCAGACCCTGCGCCGTCTTCAGCGGCCGGTTCGGTCATGAAGAAGGCCGAGCGCGCCTCGCCGGAAACGAGCGGTTCCAGGAAACGCGCGCGCTGCGCTTCGGTGGCGACCTTGCCCAACAGGAACATGTTGCCTTCGTCGGGAGCGCCGGTGTTGCATGCCACCGGGCCGAGCGGGGAAAGCCCCGTCTTCTTCAGAACATGCGCCGTGCCGCGCTGGGAGAGATGGCTATGGTCGGGCAGGATATGCGGCGTCATCACGCCCGCTTCCCGCGCCTTGTCGCGCAGCTCCTTCACCAGTTCCGGCGAAGGGCCATGTTCTTCCAGGCGCGGATCGCGCTCATATGTGGCCACCACTTCGCGCACGAATTTCTCGACGCGTTCGCCAATCTCTATGGCGAGGGCCTGATCGGGGTAAGACATGGTGCCGCTCCTTCTGCCGGTGAATTCTGCGCAGACCTATGGCATCCCCACGCGCCCCTTGCACCCCGGCGGAGTGCCGCTTGCCGCAACGTCACGCCGTATTCTAGAGGTCGCTGATCCGGTCTTCCGAATGCATCACGCGTTTCAGGGCTTCGCGCGCCGCCGCCAGCTCGGCCTGCCGCGCCGCGAGCTCTGCCTTGCGCCGGTCGATCTCGGCAATCATCCGTTCCACCGCACCATGGCGGCGGGCAAGGCTCGCCCCGTCATATTCTTCGCCCGTCCGGTCGAGCGCTTTCAGGTTTTCACTGATCGCTGCAATCTCCGCCTCGATCCGGCGCACCTCCATCTGAAGGCTCAGCATGTCCTGCTCGGCCTTCTGCCGCTTGATGCCCACCAGGGTTTGAAGCTGGGCGGCTTGCTTGCGGGGAATGAGGGTCATGCGCCGCTCCTGAGCCGGTCAACAAACTGGATGGCAGCGGCCACCGCCGCGAAGTGTTCTGGAAGAATTTCCTCGTCCACCTCCACCATCGAATAGATCGAGCGGGTTGCAGGCGGATCGCTGTAGATCGGGATATTGCTCTCGATCGCCAGTTCGCGGATCTTCAGCGCCAGATGGTCCACGCCCTTGGCCACGCAGATGGGCGCCTTCTTGCTGTCGGGATCCCATTTTAGCGCGACGGCATAATGGGTCGGGTTCACCATAACCACCGTTGCCGTCTTCACATTCTGCATCATCTGGCCGCGCGAAATCTTGGTAGCCCGCTCGCGGCGCTGCTGGCGCATATAGGGGTCGCCCTCGCTCTGCTTGAGCTCCTTCTTCATGTCCTCGCGCGACATGCGCAGCTTGTTGGCATGAATACGCCATTGCAGCGGCAGATCGAGCGCAGCCAGCACGAACTGGAAAGCGAAGAAATAAAGGATCAGCCGCAGGGCCTGATTGAACGTGAACTGATAGAAATCAGCCGTATCCACCGCTGCGGCGCCATAATAGTCCCGCGCGAACTGATACAGGAACAGTGCTCCCAGCCCGCCGGCAAACAGCATCTTCACCGTGTCTTTCATGAAGTCGGTGAGGCCTTTGGTGCCATACTTGTTCTTGAGGTTTTCGGCCGGGTTGATCTTCTTGATGTCCGGCATGATTTTCTTGGCGGAGAAGGCAATCGACCGCTGGATGATCAGCGCCAGCAGCACCAGCGCCGCCATCACGATAAGCAGCGGCGCCAGCGCGATCAGTACTGTTCCCAGCCACATCCAGGTGGCGCCGCCATCGCCATTGAAGATGTCCTCGGCAAAGGCGTCGCCATGATAGAGGATACGCGAGAAGTCATCGAACAGGCGCGGGCCAACCACCGAGTTGAGGATAAGTGCCGCCACCAGGATGCCCAGCGTGAGCGCAAAGGCATTGGCCTCCTTCGACTGGGGAACATTGCCTTCCTGCCGCGCCTCGCGAAGGCGCTGCTCGGAGGCATCAAATTCCTTTTCGCCGCTCTCGTTATCCTGCTCGGCCATCGCTCTGTCCTACAGCCAACCGATAACCTGAAGCGCGCGGTCTTTCCAGATGATCAGCATGCCGGAAATCGAGATCGCCAGCAGCATCACCCCTGCCCCCACCATGAAGGGCGCGCCGACAAAGGCCACCATCAGCGACGGCAGCGCCTTGTTTATGAAACCCAGGCATATGTTGTAGAAAAGGTTTGCCGCCACAAATGGCCAGGCCAGCATCAGAGCGAAGCTCAAGGCAGAATAGAAGCTGCCATAGATCATCCCCCAGTTCACCTGCGCCACTTCGCCAAGCGGGATCTCGGTGTAAAGCCGCATCAGCCCGTCCACGACGGCAATATGGTAGTTCGCCGTCAGCAGGATCACTGTGCCAGCCATTGACAGCATGTTGGAGGTCACCGTCTGCGCCTCATGCTCAAGCGCCACGCCGAGAAACTGCGCCAGCCCGATCGACTGCGCGATCACCGTTCCGGCAATCGTCAGCATCCAGACTGAAAGGCGCAGCAGCGCCCCAAGCCCCAGGCCGATGATCACTTCGCTGCCCAGCAGCTGCAAAAGGTCTCCGAGCCTCTGTGCGTCGGGCGCTGGCACGGCGCCGGTCGAAGCAATTGCCGCCGAGAGGCCAAGTAATACGAATAGCCGCGTGCGCGCCGACATAACCTGGTCGCCGATGCCCGGCATCAGAAAGACGACGAAGGAGAGGCGCGCCACAACCGTCAGGAACAGCACGATCCACGGGCTCGCCTGCCCCAGATAGGGGGCGAGTACTTCCATCAGGCGACGCCGATGATGTACGGCTTGCTCTTGGCGTTGATCTCTTCATAGGCAACCACGGCATTGCGAATGCCTTTGCTCGCCAGAACGGTCTGCAGGAAACGCCGGCGGCGGGATGAGGTCGCCACCGCCGCGACGATCCCCTTCTGGGCCGTCTCGTTGAGTTTTGCCTGCACCGAATTGATCAGCTCCCCGAACACTTCCGGCGGCAGGGCGATATCCGATCCGCCATTCTCGTTGTTCACTTCATACTCGGCAAATTTCTGCTCCCAGCTGGTCGACAGCTGGATCAGCGGCAGGCGGCCCTGATCGTCCTGCAACCGGTCGACAATCTGGAAGGCCAGCCGCTGGCGGACGAGTTCAACAACCCGCGGCAAGGCAAGCCCCTGGGGCTTTGCTTCAGCCACGGTCTCGATGATCAGGAACAGGTTGCGGATCGGCACCCGTTCGGTCAGCAGCATGCGCAGGACCGACAGCAGCAGCTCCGGCGTCACCTTGCCCGGAATGTATTCGTCGAGGAACCGCTTGTTGGCGCCGGCCCGGTCGATGTCGGAAATGGCAGTCAGCGCTTCCAGCGTTTCCATCATCACCATCCGGGTAAAGACGAGCGAGAAGTTGGACTGGATCACTTCCAGCATATGCGTGGCGAGCACTTCAATCGGCTCGACCACCGGAACGGCGGCCGCAGCCAGCTCCTGCTTCTTGGCTGACGGCAACCAGCGGGCAGCGGCCTTGTAGACGGGCTCGCGCACCTTTTCCCCGGCCAGATGCGGCAGCTGATTGTCTTCGATCAGCGCCAGAACCTGGCCTGGGCGCAGAATGCCAGAATCCACCCGCACGCCCTGGATCCGGATGCGGTATTCATTCTTCTTCAGCGTCGGATTATCCGTCATCCGGATCGGCGGCAGGACGAAGCCATACTCTTCGGCGATATAGCGGCGGATCTTGTCGATCCGGCTTTCAAACCCGTTATCGCCGACCAGCACCATATTGACGAGGTCCGGTGCCACTTCGAGGTGGATTTCGTCCGCATAGATCGAATCGCCGATCTTGGGCGCCTTGGGCGCAGCGTCTTCTGGCTTGGCCGTCTCGGTGGCGGCCTTCTCGTCGGCAGCCTTCTTGATGAAATAGGCGCCTGCAGCAAGGCCGCCGGCGGCCGCAATGAACGGCAGGAAGGGCAGGCCCGGCAGCAGGGCGAAGATAGCGAGGATACCGGCGACGATGTAAAGCGCCGTCGCATTTCCGGCCAGTTGTAGACCAAGCGCGCGGTCGATGGCGCCTTCTTCCCGGCCCTTGGACAGCAGAAGCGCGGCCGCCACAGACACAATGACCGCCGGGATCTGCGAAACCAGGCCGTCGCCCACTGTCAGGATCGAATAGTTGTTCAGCGCTTCCACAATGCTCAACTGATGGGCAACCACGCCAAAGCCGATGCCGGCGATGAGGTTCAGCGCGGTAATCAGAAGCCCGGCAATCGCATCACCCTTGACGAATTTCGATGCACCATCCAGCGAGCCGAGGAAGGCGGCTTCTTCCTGTTCCCTCTGACGGCGGATCTTTGCTTCTTCATGCGTGATCGCGCCCACAGCAAGATCGGAGTCGATGGCGAGCTGCTTGCCGGGCATGGCGTCCAGGGCGAAGCGCGCGCCAACTTCGGCCATCCGGCCAGCGCCCTTGGTGATGACCATGAAGTTCACGATCACCAGAACGCCGAACACGACGAGCCCCACAAACAGGTTCCCGCCCATGATGAACATGGCGAAACCTTCGATCACCCCGCCGGCTGCATTGGTGCCGGTATGCCCTTCCCCGATGATCAGCTTGGTCGAGGAAACGTTGAGGGCCAGCCGCAAGACCAGCGAGGCTAGCAGAATCGAAGGAAAGGAGGAGAAATCGAGCGGCTTCTCCACGAAGATCACCGTAGTGAAGATCAGGATCGACAGGGCAAAGGACAGCGTCAGGCCAACATCCAGCACCCAGGCCGGCATCGGCAGGACCATCACGAGAATGATGGCCATGAGCCCCATGGCCAGCAGCGCGGTAGGCTTGGTGAAATTCAGGAGGCTCTGCATTGGCATGGGCGCGCGCTATCCGGCTATAATCGGCAACACCCAGTTATTGAACAGATCAAGGACAACCTTGGTCATGTAACCGAGCGAAAGAAAGAAAACGACGAGGACCGCAAGGATCTTCGGAATGAAGGTGAGCGTCATTTCCTGAATGGAGGTGAGCGCCTGGATGAGGCCGATAACGAAGCCGACGATCAGCGTCACCGCCAGGATCGGCAGCCCCATCATCGCGGCGCCCCAAAGATGGGCCCGCAGGACCTCGAATATCTCACCCTCTGACATGTGATGGCCCCCCGCCGATGGTTCAGACCGGCATTCTCAGGAGTTCCTGATAGGCTTCCACCACCTTGTCGCGGATCGTGACCACGGCGTCGAGCATCAGCTCGGCATTCGTCAGCGCCTCAACCATCGCATGGGGATCCGCGCCGGAAACAGCGGTCTGGATCGCTGTCTGCTCGGCTTCCTGCATGGTTGTGCGGAAGTCGGCGATGGTTTCAGCAAACTTGCTGCCTGCCGCTTCGGGTGCCTGGCCGGCAGTTTTGGCCCCTTCGGCCGGACGCGGCGTGTTGAGCGCGGTATACGGATTGAACCCCAGAGTTGACATCTACTGCCCTCCTCAACGGCGCAGAATATCCAGCAGGGAACGGTACATTGACCGGGCCTGCTGGAAGGAATTGAGATTAGCTTCATAAGACCGGTTGGCTTCCCGCATGTCGGCCAGCTCAGTCACGATCGAAACGTTGGACATGGTCACATACCCATCGGCATCGGCCATCGGGTGAGCGGGATTGTAGTCGCGCTTGCCCTCGGCCTCATCCAGCTGCACGCGAGAGGCCAGGAACTGGTCGCCGCTGGTCTGACGCGTTTCTTCGACCATCAGCAGCTTGCGCTTGTAGCCGGGCGTATCGGCATTGGAGATGTTCTCAGCCGTCACGCCCATGCGGCGGGACTGAAGCTCCATTCCGGAGACGGCCTGTTGCTGAGCAGCTTTAAGCGGATTCATGGTTTATCCCTCCTCAGCGTGACTTGCCCAGCGCGGTGCGCAGGAGATCAATGGATTTGGAGTAGACGGTCAGCGCCATATTGTGCTGGCCCATCGCCTCGGTGGAACTGAATATCTCCCGCTCAATGCTGACATTGTTCCCGTTCGGATCAGACGGCGCGGCTGAAATGCCAGTCTCGAAGCCGGAGGTAAGCCCCTGGGGGCCACCGGTGGGCATGGTCCGTGCGAGGAAAGCTTCGAAGCTCTCAATCTCGCCCGCCTTGAACCCCGGCACATCGGCATTGGCGACATTCGTGGCGCTGACCTTCTGGCTCTCGGCAGCATGCCGCGCCATCGCGCCATAGATCTGGAAAAGCTGGAGATCCGAAATCATGGGACAATTCACCAAGGTTAACCCTTTGGGAAAATGTTCGCATTAACTAAAGAACAGGTTAACAGAAATGCGGGATTTGTTTACTTGCAGGCATCCATGGCATCGCAGCCGAACCGGCTCTATCGTCTCTGGGGCACCGTCACCGATGTCGCCGCGGGCATGTTGCGCATTGCGGGCGTGAGCGAGCTTGCCGGCGTCGGTAACGAAATTATTATTGAAAAACAGGGCCAAAAGATCCACGGCGAAATTCTGAGCGTTTCCGGCGACAGTGTTTCCGCCCTCCTCTATTCGGCTAGTGACATCATCCGCATCGGCGATGTGGTGCATATCGAGCAGGAAGCCCGGATCGAGCCGGGCGATCACTGGCTCGGCCAGATCATTAACTATCGCGGCGAAGTGGCCACCGAACTGCCCGCAGGTGCGGGACTTGCGGCCCAGGGTATCAGCCGGCCCCTGCGCGCGCCGGCCCTTCCGGCCCATTTGCGCCGGCGGCTCGGCCCCCGCCTGGCCACCGGATGGATGGTCACCGACACGCTACTGCCGATCTGCCGGGGGCAGCGGCTCGGCCTCTTTGCCGGATCGGGCGTCGGCAAATCCACTTTCCTGGGATCCCTCGCCGCCGGACTTGACGCCGACCGGGTGGTGATCGCCCTGATTGGCGAACGCTCCCGGGAGGTGGGTGAGTTCGTCGAGGTAAACCTGCCGCAGGCTGTCCGCCACAAGACGGTCATCGTCTCTGCCACAGCGAGCGAATCGCCCGGCGCCAAGAAACGCGCCGCCTACTGCGCGATGGCCACCGCCGAGCATTTCCGCGATCAGGGCCACAGCGTTCTCTTCCTGTTCGACTCGATCACCCGCTTTGCCGAGGCGCATCGTGAAGTGGCGCTGCTGGCCGGGGAGACCCCTGCCCTCAACGCCTTCCCCCCCTCCACCGTGCGCGTGATCGCCGAGCTGGCCGAGCGCGCCGGCCCAGGGACCGGCACCAAGGGCGACATCACCGGCATCTTCTCCGTTCTCGTCGCAGGCTCCGACCTTGAGGAACCAGTCGCCGACATGATCCGCGGCATTCTGGATGGCCACATCATCCTTTCCCGGAACATCGCCGAGCGCGGCCGCTATCCAGCCATCGATGTGCTCAAGAGCGTTTCCCGCGCGCTCCCCGCAGCGGCGACTGACTGGGAGAATGACATGCTGCGCGATTATCGCCGCATGGTCGCGCTCTACGATGAAATTGCCCCGATGCTGCGCGCCAGCCTTTTCGAATTCGGGCGCGACCCGGACGCCGACCGCGCCATCGCCCTCTATCCGGCACTGGACGCTTTTGTATCCACACGGAACGGGAATGGAATTGAAGCCGCCTTTGCGGCAATGGCCGGCATTCTAAATGCGGGCGCCCTGCCTGATCCTGCTCCGGAACAGACCGCGACACGCCCGCCGCCGCGTCCGCGCGGCTAGACGTTCCTAGAGAAAGCTCGAGAGAAAAAGATTCTGGCTGGCATTGCTGCCATAGCCATAGCTGCTCCCACCGCCCAGCAGGATCAGCGCTGCGGCGGCCGGTGAACTCGATGCGCTGCTTTCGGTGATCGACTTCATTGCGTGATAACGCACAACCATCTTGTCGATCAGTTCCGGAGAGGAAATTTCAGACAGCTTGGAAACGCCGAGAACCTTCTTGAGGCTGGACTTGATCATTTCCGCCTGCCGCTCGACCGGAAGCTTTGACGTGTCCGAAGGCAGATTAAGCGCGGTCTTCAACATGGTGTAGACCGGCACATCCCCCAGAATGCGATAAGCGATGGTGTCATCACTTGCGCCATTGGCGGTCATCACGCCAATCTCGTCATTGTAGTTGAGTGAGAGGCGCATGGAATCATCGACATTGCCGATGGCAAGTTCGAATGAGCTGCGCTCGAAGCTGACGGCAATCGCGGCGATCTTCTCTTCACTGAGATCGATCTTGCCATTCACCGGTGTCAGCGCCTTGGCGAAGGCAGTATATTTGGAATTGTTCAACCGCTGAAGGAAAGTGCTGTCGGGATTACCGACTTCTTCAAGCACCTTCTTGATGAAGCCCTTCTTCCATTCCTCACCGGAAAGATCGAATGCGGTCATCGTCGCGCGCACAAGCCGCGTATCTTTCAGGAAATCCTCAACCGAGATCGGCTGGGCGAACTTCTCGATCAGATAGTCGCGATCGTTGCGGACCTGCGGAGACTTGGTATAGCTCTGCAGCTGCTTGTCATAGGTGGCCTGGAGGAATTTCCATCCTCCGATCCCTGACATTGGAACGACCGGCTGAAACGCCATCTCAGGCGACCTTGCTTTCCTTGCGCATATCGAGAAGCTGTTCTTCCAGCGCCAGAACCTGCCGCAGATGGCACAGCGCCGAATAATAATTGCCGCGACTGAGCATGGATCTCAGCAGCGGGATCAGATCCGCATTGAGCGGCTTGAAAATGTCGAGCAGCTGAATGCAGGCTTCATCCAGCGCGGGCAGCGTGTCTTCCTCTTTCAGGTCGCCAGTGATCAGCAGCTGGATGGCGTAATAGACGCGCTTGACCGGCGTATTGACTTCGCTCGGATGCATGGCATCGCGCACGCGCAGCACGCGGGCGTCGCCCTCAACCACACGGATGCGGGCAGGTTTGTCGCCATTCTCAAGGGTCGCGCCGTTGATGATGAAGCGTTCACCCGGCGCAATTTTCAGAACCAGTCCAGACATCAGATAACCTCCTGCTCTACTGATGAGGCCGAGCCATCCAGGCCGGCCAGGATTGTCCGGTTCACCTCGATGATGTCAGCAAGGCCATCGGCCCCAGCAAGAACCTGCATCGAAGTGCGGCGGACGAATTCGGAAAGCGAGAAGAGACCCGCCTTGGTCTCGTTCGGAAGGGCGTTCTCGGGGCTGAGAACATCCGCAGCGATAATCGACCAGAGCTGAAGGTTGCGATGGATCGCATCGCCCCATTCGCCGGGATTTTCGCCATTATTATCATGAACTGTCTGAAGCGCCTGGGTGATCTGTTCGAAGACAGCGATTTCAAGCGCACGACCGGTCGCAGTCCTCTGCGTTACCTGGCCATAGGCCTTATATGCCAAAGCCTGCAAGATGCCCCTCCTGGGTATCTGATGAATAGCCCCGGACGCCGAAACGCCCGGGACGATTGGTTGCCGAATTCATGGTTCCGGCCACCGAAGCGGCCGGAACTGAAAGGTCTGTTAGCGGAAGAGCGACAGCAGCGTCTGCGGAGCCTGGTTCGCAATCGACAGCGCCTGAACGCCGAGCTGTTGCTGAACCTGAAGGGCCTGCAGTTTTGCCGAAGCAGCTTCCATGTCCGTGTCGGTCAGGCTGCCGATACCGGTGGTCATCGAGTCGATCAGCGTCTGAACGAACTCGGATTGGCCGGTGATACGGTTCTGCGAAGAACCGAAGGCAGCTGCCGCATCGATTGCGGTGTTGAGCAGGGTTTCGATCGTCGTCAGAGCGGCGGTTGCACCAGCCGAGGTCGTCACGTCGATCGTGTTGAGATCGCCAAGACCACCGGCCGAAACACCGGACGTACCGCCCGTTGCTGTCACAGCTGTGACGCTGAGGGCAGCAGCAGAATTGTTGGTGATCTGAATTTCGTCGCCGCTACGGACGACAGAATAGTTCGTCTCACCGGTGGCAGCGAAGAAGGTGGAGATCTGGTTGGCAAGGCTGGCAGCCACCGACTCGGCGCTGTCAGAGGCGCTGGCAACGTATTCGAAGCTGCGCTGACCCATCGTGTTGTTGGTCGCCGTGTCGCTGAGCGTCAGGCGATAGCTGTTGCCATCGGCAACCGAGGCAACCGTGATGGTTTGCGTGGCGGCGGCGCCGACCGAAGCAGCGGTACCAGCGGCGGTGCCGCCGTTGTTCAGGATCGTGGTGTTGGTAACAGCCGTGGCACCGAAGGTTGCGGCAGAGCCCGTGTTGGCCACCGAGAGGTCCTTGCGGGCAACGGAGATGTAGGAGGTCGACACCGAACCCGAAGACGAACGGTCGAGCGAAGCCAGAACGTTCACGTCGGCAGTCGAGGAGCCGTTGATCAGGTTGAGGCCGTTGAACTGAGCGGCGCTGACATAGCCTTCGATCAGCGAGATTTTCTCGGCGATGTCGGTCTGATATTTCGCGCGGTCGACGTTCTCGCCTTGGGCCTGAACGATCAGGGTTTTGATGTCCTGAAGGGTTTCGGTCACTTTCTCAGCGGCCGAACGGGCGGTGCCAACCGTCGACGAACCGAGGTTCAGCGAGTCGGTGATGGCTTTGAACGAGGCAACGTCGGTCGACATGACCGTCGACACAGCCCAGATCGCAGCGTTGTCTTTTGCCGTCGAAACTTTCTTGCCGGTCGAGATTTCGCTCTGAACGGTTTCGAGATTGCGGTTGATGTTGCGCAGGGTCTCGAGGGCGACCATCGAGCTGTTGTTGGTCAGGATGCTAGACATCTATCTATCCATTCTTGTGTGCCACAATTTTTGTATAGTGGCTTGCTTGTTGAAAAAACGCGTCGTCCTGACGTTGGAGCCGTAGCCCCGAACTTTCGTAGTTCCACACACACTGTCGTAAACGAGAGCGATAAATGTAGAGTTAATCGCGTTATACCCTTTTGAGGTATTGCCCGGTCGCGTTGGAGAAGGCGATCTGGCGCCCTCCCTGCTGGTAAGAACCGACAAACACATCCTCGGCTGGGCGCTCGAATCTGGCGATCAGGCTGCGCACGCCGTTGCGAACTGCATTGAGCAGCTGCGCATTTTCCTCCGATAGCTGAAGAACGTCCTGAACAAGCAGCCGGGTTGCGACCGATACCGCGACCGGCCCGCGCCCCGTGATGGCGCCCTCGAAGGCTTCCAGGGCGGCAAGCTTCTCTCCGCTAAGATCGGCAGCTTCCCGAACCTGGCCGGTCATCAGAAGGTCCCGCTCAGCAATCAGGATATCTTCAAGATCAAGAGCGGTGCTCTGAATTTGCGCTTCACTCATCCCTGGGTGTCTTTCATGAGGGTGCCGGTGTCTGCGGGGGCCTGCGCGGACGTGATATCGTCCACCCTGCGGGCAAGACCCAGAGGATGGGTCTCAGCAAGATCTGCGGCGATCGCCTCCACGACATATCTGGAAAAGGCAGACGCTGCTTCGCCTCCCCCCAGGGTGAGGGACTTTTCAAGCCCGGCATGGCTCAGCATCTCGGCCCAGAGCATCTGTTCGAATCGCTTGCCGATCTCGGAGCGATCCTCACCTGACGGGGAAGCAGACTTCCCGTCCCCCGCCGTCCCCGCCAAAGGGGCCGTGGCTGCGGGCATTATGGATGAGATCATGGCCGGCTCCGAAAATTTATTCCGCCTGGGGAGCATCAGATGCCCGGCGGCTTAACGCATATTTTACGGGGCATGGTTGTAGATAGGTTAATACAAGACATAGGTGGAAGGCAGGATGACTTTCTCCGTTGATCCGGATTTCTGGCTTTTCCAGTCAGGTCCACGGCAGGATGCAATGGCCCGCAGCGAAGCGGGCGAAGGGCGCGGCAAGGAATTTGCCAGCAGCCTTTTTGCTGTGCCCCCCTCACCCGGGCAGAGCGCCGATCTCGCGGCAGGCGACAGCGGAACACTGACGCTGGCCGCGCTGAGCCTTGAACAGGCGGTCGCGCCCAGCGAGGCGCCGCCCACAGGGCCAGCCGCCCCCTCCCTCCTGGTTGACGATCTGGCAATACACGTATCCGCCCCTTCAGAAGCCGGCGCGGCGAGCCCGCAAGCGCCAATCCTTCCTGCGTTGGAACATGCCGATCAGGGGGGCGCAGCCACGCCGCCCGAAGCCGAGGCATTGCCCGCTTCCTCTGATGCTTCCGAGGCTGCAGCCCAGGCTGATCCGGCCGAGCTGGCCGTGGAAAAGCTCATGACTGGCAAGACCGATCCGGCTGAAACGCAGACGGAAGACATCGCAGAAACGGCGCCTCCGGAGGAAACTGCGAAAGCATCTGCTCCGCCGCCGGAAGTGGCAGCGGCGATGATGGCCACCTCAGCCCCCCTTCCCGCTCAGGCCTCCGCCAGCAAAACCCGGATTGAAGGGGCCGCGCCGGTGCCCGCCAGCCTTGCCGCCGGAGGCAAAACGCCGGCAGAAAGCATCGACCGGACGGCCCAGCCTTCATGGAGCGCGCTGCCGTCTTCTGCCGAAGCAGACATCCGGGCCGAACTGGCCCCTGACGCCCCAGCCGCAGACGCTTCTGGCAGCTTGGCCGCCACTATGGGCGCCATCACTGCGGAGGCAGGCACAGGCAGCGACCTGAACGCCGACACCGCGGCGCCGCAATCACAGCAGATCTCATTGTTTTCAGGCGCCGCTGGCCAGGCCCCCTCCATTTCCCCGGTGACCTCCGCTCTGGCCACGGCCCAAATGACGCCGACACATGCCGTGCTCACAGCCACGGCGACACAGCTTCCCGATATTGTCGCCCGCGCCACCAGCGATGGGCAGGACGACCGGGTGGTAGTCCAACTCGACCCGCCGGAACTCGGCCGCATCTCGATCGATTTCAAATTTGATGCCCAGGGCCTTCAGCATGTGACCATCACCGCCGAAAGCCCAGAAGCCATGCGCCAGCTGCGTCTCATGCATTTCGAATTGGTGCAGGCGCTGGAGCGCAACGGGCTGTCAGGCCAGAATATGAGCTTCCAGCACCAGAACCCGCAGCAGAATGAAGGCTGGGGCCAGCAGGCAAAACTGTCCGGCGGCCGGTTTGACACCCCCGCCCTTACAAACAGCGGACTGATGATCGCCGCTGACAGTTCCACTCACCGCCAGATCGCTTCCAGCGGCCGGCTGGATATCAGGCTTTAGGAGCCCAAAATGACGACGATCAGCAATTATACGGGCGCCACCTACCAGAACACCTCCACGACGAGCTCGAACAACCAGATGGGCTCGGAGTATAACAGCTTCATCAAGCTCCTGACGGCGCAAGTGCGAAATCAGGACCCGCTCTCCCCGATGGACTCCACCCAGTTCGTCGAACAGCTCGCCACTTTCTCCAGCCTCGAACAGTTGGTGAATTCCAACACCGCCCTGGCGAGCATTGCGTCCATGATCAGTGATCTGAACGGGCTTATGGCGAGCCAATGGCTCGGCGAAGAGGTGACTTTTGCCTCGTCATGGATGCCCTACACGGGAAGCCCGGCGACTTATTCCTATGAAGCGCCCCAGGGAACCACGAAAAGCGTGCTCACGGTCAAGGACGCGGACGGGAACGCCGTCTGGACCGAAACTCTGGACCCGGAAAAGACAGTCTTCAGCTGGAATGGGCAACTGACCAGCGGCGGGGTAGCCACCGAAGACAAGATGTATGAATTCGTGATCGATTATTATGAAGACAATGCCTTCAAGGGCACGGCTGTCCCGAACGTCATCACGAAGGTAACCGACATTGTCAGCGAAGGCGGCACGCTGCGCCTCGGCACGGCGTCCGGTCTGACCGTGGATCTGGCCCAAGCCCGCAAACTGTAATCTAGATCCGGGAGGGTAGAGCCCCTCTCCCGGACAGTGCTCAGAAATCCTGACTCAGAGGTCCTGACGGGCGATATCCAGAATCAGGATGTTCTTGATCCCCATTCCCGGGAATTTCTTCTGCAGATTGCCGAGGATCAGGGAGCGGACGGTTTCATAATTCTCGATGCTGGTCATGGACTGGAAGGTCCGGCCATCACCGCTGATTTCAATCAGGGTGGTCATCACCACATCTCTCAGCACAGGCTCCTGAGAGAAAAGCTTGTCCGACGCAGATGCATCGGCCTCGATATTGATATTGAGAATGACAAGACTTGCGACACGCTCATTCTGAATGATCGGGACAACGAATTCCCGGCTGAACCGGAAATAGGTTACGCCGGAGCTGCTGCTGGAGCCACCATGGCTATCCTTGCCGGCTTTCTTGTCGCCGCCATGGGAGTCCTTCTTTTCCTTTTCCTTCGGCGCGCCGTGGCCGTCGTCTTCGGACTTCTCCTCACCATGCGCCTTGTCTGATGTTGCAGAGGCAGCAGCCGCCTCTCCGCTACCCCCGCGGAGCATATGTCCGCCTACGCCGCCAATGACGACACAGATAACGGCAATCAGGGCAGTGATGATGTTTTTCATCCGGAGTCTCTAGAAAGGAATGATCTTGTCGATGATCTTGGTGCCGGCTTTCCGGTCAGTTGCAGAGGCAGCGTCGCCATTGCTGACATAAGCGAGCTTGGCGTCGGCAATCTTGTCATAGGTCACCGTGTTCATGCGGGTGACATCCTGGGCCCGGATAACGCCGGAGACTGTCAGATAGCGGACCTCATTGCTGACCCGTGACTGCTGATACCCGTGAATAATGAGGTTGCCGTTCGGCTCGACGCCCACCACGCGCGCGGCGAGCGTGAAGGTGACTTTCTCGGCGCGCCGCACAGCGCCCGAACCATTCTGGCTGGAATTGCGCGCCACATCGAGGCCGGGCGAGAGACTCGCTCCGCCGGGGAGCACACCATTTGCCCATTCGGGCAGACCGAACATGGCATTGACGCTCATATCGTCGCTGGAATCCCGGCTGCGCGAGAGAGAGCTCTGCACGCTGGCCTGATCGTTCATCTCAACAACGACCGTCAGGAGATCGCCCACTTCCTTGGCGCGCCGCATACTGAGCAGCGCGGTGGGGGTGGTGGTCCAGAGCGAGGCGTTCTGTGCATCCGGATCGGCCGGCTCGGGCACCGCGCCGGGATAGCCGGTATAGGGCGCAGGCGGAGCATAGTCCGGCGCAGGCTGGGCGGAACTGGCACAGGCGGCGGCCGCAAGTGCAACGAAAGGTAGGGAGAACATGGTTTTCATTGTGCGAGGACCCATCCGTTTTCCTGAACGATTCCCTGAACCAGTTGCCGAGACTGCAGGTTCAGAACGGTAACCGGCTCATTGAGGGCAGCTTCCCCCATCGCGCGGCCAGTGGTGGAAATTTCAAGACCGCCCGCGATGTATTTCACGGTGACGATCTGGTTGCGCGCCACAAGCCGGGCAGGACGCGTATTGTCCATGGTGACCGGCTGGCCGGCATAGATTGTGCGTCTGGCTTCGCGGCCGACGACCGGCTCATCCAGGGATACAGCCACGCCGGTATCTGCAGTGGCATTTCCCGGGGTGACGAGATCCCCTGCCCGGATCACTTCGGAAGCGACCAGGGAAGAGGCGCTTGACAGGGCCAGGAAGGCGCTGAAACCAATGGCGACGAGAGAGCTCATGACGCTACCTCAACCGCGTGGTTGCAGACAGCATCTCATCAGATGCCGTGATCACCTTGGAGTTCAGCTCATAGCCGCGCTGAGCCTCGATGAGGTCAGCGATCTCCTTGACCACGTCCACGGCTGAGTCTTCGATATAGCCCTGACGCAGGAAGCCCATACCCTCAGACCCCGGAACAAGCCGGTTGGGCGGGCCGGATGCTTCGGTTTCCCGGAACATGTTGTCCCCCATCGCCTCAAGCCCCTTCTCGTTGACGAAGCGAACGAGCGAGATGTTGCCGATGGCCTGGCCTTGGGTTTCATTATCGAAATAAGCAACCACTTCCCCGTCCCGGCTGATCGAGATGCGACGGGCATCCGCCGGGATGACAATCCCATCCGCAAGCGGAAAGCCATCGGAGGTGACGATTTCGCCATCGGCGCTGCGGGTGAGCTTGCCATCGCGCGTGAAGGCTGGCTCGCCGGATGGCAGGGTCACTTCAAGGTAACCGCTGCCATCAATGGCGACATCCAGCTCCGATTTCGTTTCCCGAAGGGCCCCTTGGGTCAGCTGCATGGAAACTGTGGTGGGGCGGACCCCTGTACCCAGCTGAATCCCTGCGGGCACAACAGTGCCCACCTGGGACGTGATCGTGCCGGGGGTCAGGTATTGCTGGTACATGAGATCGGAAAATTCGGCCGTCCTCGGACGATATGCCGTCGTGCTCATGTTGGCGATATTGTTCGAGATAACTTCCACCCGCATCTGTTGGGCGGCCATCCCGGACGCGGCAATCTGCAATGACTTCATAGGCGTCTCCTACACCTGCTTAAACGGTTCAACGTTCCCGCACAGCTGTGATCAGCTGGCTGATGCGCTGGTCCTCCCTCTCGAGAAGTGCCTGGCCCGCTTCATAGGCGCGCTGGACTTCGATCATCCGGGCCACTTCCAGCACCGGCGAAACATTCGATTGCTCAAGCGCGCCCTGGACAAGCTTTGCGTCCTGCGCCTGAACCGTACCGCCATCGGCGGAGAAATAGGTGTTGGAATCGCGTCTGAGTTCGCCATCGGCGGTCATGATTCCAAGCTGGTCGATGATCTGGCCATTGCCCGAGATCGTTCCGTCTTCACCGAACTTCACGTCAAGCACGTCATCAGGAATTGTTATCGGATTTCCACCCGCGCTGAGCACGGCGTTACCATGCATATCGACGAGTTGGCCGGCCGAAGACAGCTGGAAATGGCCAGCGCGCGTCAGGCGCTCCCCCTGCGGAGTATCCACCCTGAAAAAGCCCTCACCCTGAATGGCGAGATCAAACCGGCCTCCAGTGAAATTGAGGCCACCCTGCTCCATCACGAATGTGTGGCCGCCCAGCGCGCCCATCGAAAGCGACTGATCGGCAGAATTGCCGGTCGAAACCAGGAATTCGGTGAAGACGGCCTTGTCGGATTTGTAGCCGGTCGTGCTGGAGTTGGCGAGGTTGTTGGCAACCGCCTGCATTTCCTGCATCAGGCCCTGCTGGCGCGTCAGGGTTGTATAGACTGGGCTAGACATTCAGTTCCCCTCCCCTTCGAGAGATTCCAGCGCCATGCGCGTCGACATAAGCCGCTCCCCCATGCCTGCCATGGTCGCAGGAGACGGTCCGGATACTTCGCCGGAGGCCGCCCGCTTCAGATCCAGAACCCGCTTCACCCGCACGGCCCGAGCTTCGTCGTTAATCTCTCTGGCGGTGGAATACACACTGGCTGGAACAATCCAACGCCGGCTGGCGGCGTCATGCTCGATCAGCATCAGGACGGTATCGGCGTCCAGCTTGAGGCGGCCGGTAAACTGTTGAACCTGAGCGGCGTCGTTGGCGTCGATGGCGCTGAGCGCGGCCACCAGCCCAATCTGGGGATTTGAGGGATTGGCCTGCGCCAACTGGAAGACAGCGGGATAATCCTTCAGCCGGTAAGCCAGCGTCGCGCGCTGCTCGGCCACCGCTTCTCCCGGCTGTGTCTTGCGGGAAAGCTCGTCTGCCAGGGAGGCAAAGCCCAGGCGCACCGCTTTCAGGGTCGCCTCTTCATAAAGAGCCGTGCGTTGATCGTGATTGTCCAGAAGTCCCGATTCCACCGATAGCGCTTCGATCGCGGCAAGGTTCTGAAGCGGGTCGGCGCTTGTCAGGTCGCGCTGAAGGGCGCTCACGAAATGATCGCGGATCTCGCCCTGCACAACGTCGCTCTGCATGTTCTCGCGCGCCGCCATCTCCATCATCGTCATGTACCGCGACCCAGCACTGAGTTCATCGAGTACGAACTTCATGCTGGCACGGATATCTTCCTCATGCTTGGACTGCTCGATCTTGAGCAGCATGCTGTCGAGGAGAAGCGCCTTGAGCGGCGGATCGATAACGCGGCGATGACGGATCAGCGCCAGAAGCGCTTCTTCCTGGAACCGGCCCTGCAGAAGGAATGTCCGGATAAGGATTTCCGCCTCGCTGCTGCCCTGCCCCAGCGCTAGGATGGCGTTAGCGAACTGAAGCTGCGTGGAATCCCGCAGATCATTGCTCGAAAACGAAGCCAGCATTTTCTGCGACAGGAACCGCCCATCGGTCCGGTCGAGCGCGGGGACAGCCAGCGCCGTTACGCTCGTGCGCAACTGCAATGGCAGATGCCGGTATTCACTGAACCATTTGTCGACATAGGCCGTGCCTGCCGATTGCCCATCAACCAGCAGCGCAACCCCGAGCCAGAACTCGCCGCGCTCATGACAGCGCGCAAATCCTTGAAAATAAGAAACATTAGGCCGGGTTCGGCCATCCAGAAGCAAGGCCACTTCGCGCAGGGCAACTTCATCCGGGCTGTCCGGGTTGCGCAGGTTCATTACCGCCTCAGAGCCCATATCCAGCGCGATATACGCTCTGGCGAGACGCGGGTCATCCGTAGACGCCTCACCGCTCACCTGAAGCTGGCTGCGATAATTCAGGATGTCGGCATAACTGGCGGCCGCTTCGAACTCGGAGAAATCCAGCGGATAGGTTTCGCCGCAGATCACTGCGCCGCCAGCCTTGGGGATATCAACGCTCCCCTCCCCCGCCGGCGACGCCTCGGCACTCGCCGCGCCGCGGGCCGCGCCCGATCCGGCAGGCGCCAGCAGGCCCTCATCGATTGCATCCCGGACGAACTGGTTGAGCTCGGTCGAGAGCTCCTGCTTTCGCGCGTCTGGCTCCGCCGTCTTTTCCGCCGGTTTGGCAGCAAGGACGGGCGGAGCCAGCAGGGCGCCGCAAAGAAGAAGCCAGACGTATCGCCTCATGCCGCCTGCTTGAGCCCCCTCACAGCCTGCTCGATTTCATCGAAGGATGGGCGCACACGGGCCGGAGCCTGACGGCGCGCTACCTCTACGCAGATGTTGACGGGGTTCTTGTGCAGGTTCGATACCAGCACCTGACCAATCATTGAATAGAAGAGATGTTCTTCGCTGCGGATCGTCTTCACGCGTGCCGCAAACGGTCCGACCACACCATAAGCGAGGAACACGCCGAGGAAGGTACCGACAAGGGCGCCGCCGATCATGCCACCGAGAACTTCCGGCGGCTTGTCGATCGACGCCATCGTTTTGATAACACCCAGAACGGCCGCAACGATGCCGAGTGCCGGAAGCGCGTCTGCCATCTGCTGGAGCGCGTGAGAGCCGTGCAGCTTCTCTTCCAGAAGACTTTCCAGGTGCTTGTCGAGCAGCTCTTCGACCTGATGCACATTGTCAAAGTTCATGATCATCGAGCGGATCGTGTCGCAGATCATCTCGATGGCTTCATGATCCTTCAGGATGCGCGGGTATTTTGTGAAGATCGCCGACTCATTCGGCGCTTCGATATGCGGTTCGATATCGACGGGGTTCTGCTTCAGGATGTGCAGCAGCTCATGCATCAGCAGGAGCAGATCCTGATAGTCGTTCTTCTTCCATTTCGGGCCAGCGAAAGCCGCAGCAACGTCGCCGCCGGTATGCTTGACTGTGTTGAAATCGTTGGACGCAAGGAAGGCGCCGGTTGCCGCGCCCCCAATCATCATCATCTCAAATGGAAGGGAATGCAGGATAATTCCCAATTTGCCCCCGGCCAGCATATAGCCGCCGAAGACCATCACCATGGTGACCACCAGGCCTAGTATCGCGTTCAAGTGCCTATCTCCGTGTACCAAAAACCGCGCCACTCTTTTTGCTGGTGGCTGCGGGCAGTCATTCTTCCTTGCTACATCTTCGCGACTTCCTGCGTGAAGGGTTCGAGCACGGGCTGTTTGAGCTTCAGCGCGCGCTGGCGCTTCCACACTCCCATTTCACATTGCCCGATCTCAATTTGTCCGTTGACGGTCTCGGCATTCAGACGGATCGATCCGGGATCGGTGTCTGGCAGCGGAATGAGATCGCCCACTTTCAGGCGAGAGCATTCGCCGATCGTCATTGATATTTTGTCAAGAACCGCCTCAACCTTTATCGAAGAGCTCATAACGCTCTCCCGCAGCAGCCTGGAAGCTGGCGGACGCCTGTGCTCTGCCGCGCGCCGTTCGGCCTCATGCGCGCAGCCCATGAGATAGTCGAGATCGAATACGAGCCATATCTGCGACTGAACGGCTTCCGGCATCACCGTATAGCCAATGATCAGATACCGGCTGTCAGGTTCAAAGTTGCAGGCGGCCTGTGCCGGCTCAGACAGAGGAGACGTTACCGTCTCGGCCTGGTGGCCCTCAAGCGAAGCGGCAGCGGCCCGCCACAAGGCAACGGCGGGCGCCTCGAACATCAGCTTCAGGAACAGTGCGGAGGCTTCCTTGGCACTTTCAAAGTCCTGGCTCAGCCGCCTGGCCACAACACGAGCCGCGCCCGCGCCATCTGTGGCAATTGCGCACAGACCCGGCGAAAGCTTTGAATTAAAGAAGAAAGTTGTCCGCTGATCGAGCGCCTCGATTGCGCTGGCGCCTGAATACACACGGCGAATTTCCGGCGCCGGCGGAACGCTGCCTTCCAGCGCCTGCGCTGCCCAGCCGGAAACGGATTGGTGAATCGCGCTCCAGAAATCATGGTAACGCAGGATTGTCGGAGGTAATCCCGACCCTGCCCCCATCTTCTTTCTCAGCACCGACGACATATCCCCACCCTTCCGGGATGAATGCGATTCCAACGACTCTTAGTGCTGCCCAATTGGTTGAAGAATGGTTATCGCAAAGCCCCGATCCTTACCTCTGTCTTACGCTCTTAATTGAGCATGCGATGGTAAAAGCACCCCCAGCAGAAGCAGAACTGGTGGTTGAAATGGGCACGGACTCCTCAGCACAAGGACCGACCATTATTAAGCGTAAGAAGGTCTACAAGGCGGACGGCCATCATGGCGGCGCCTGGAAAGTAGCCTATGCTGACTTCGTGACCGCCATGATGGCGTTCTTCCTCCTCATGTGGCTGCTGAACGCCACAACCGAAGAACAGCGCAAGGGTATCGCCGACTATTTCAGCCCCACCATCCCGATCAGCCGGATTTCCGGCGGCGGGTCTGACGGTCTTAACGGCTCGTCGATCTTTGCCGAAAACACCTATGCCAAGATGGGCATGGGCGCCAATCGCAAGGAAAGCGTCGAAAACCCCTCCTTTGGCGACAGCAAACAACGAGATTCCGAAAGCGAAGCCGCAGACGCTGCGGCGAAACAGGCCGAGGAAAGGCAGATCGCTGCCGAACTGCAGGAACTCAAGGAGTCCCTTGGCGAACAGAGCCGCCAGCTTTCCGAGCACCTGCTGATCAAGATGTCTGCAGAAGGCATCGTTCTGGAGATCACCGATTCGGAAAGTACCCCCCTCTTCCCGCTTGGCCGCAGTGAGCCCTCCGACACGATGATGCAATTGATGGACGTGGTCGCTGAGGCGTTCGGCGAATTTGACAATGACATCAAGATCGTCGGCCATACCGATAGCCACCGTTACCGCAACGGCGCCATCTACGATAACTGGAACCTGTCTGCCGACCGCGCCAATGCGGCGCGCCGCCTGCTGGAACGGGCCGGTGTTCCTGGAGACCGCATCCGCGAGGTATCCGGCAAGGCTGACACCGATCCGTTGGTCAAGGAAGATACGCAAGCGGCCCAGAACCGCAGGATTTCCATCACGATACTGACGGAGTAGCGCGAGGCCTCGGCCGAATGCGTTTCCAGAAGATTAACAAACTCCGCTAACAGCAGTTATCGGCTTATTTACGAGTTGCCTTCAATTTGCGTCATTATCTGACGCAGGAGCAACCAGATATGAGCATCTCATCCTCCCTGAACGCGGGGGTAATGGGGCTGAGTGTCAATGGCACACGCCTCGCCACCATTTCCGATAACATCGCAAACTCGGGTACCTACGGCTACAAGCGCAGCGCCGTGGACTTCTCCAGCATGGTGCTGCAGCAGAAATCCTCCGCCTATGCTGCCGGCGGCGTACGTGTCGATACGTACAAGGATATCTCCGCTACGGGTTCGCTGATCCGCACCGGCAGCGCCACAGATGTGGCAGTCTCCGGACGGGGCCTGCTCCCGGTCACCGACATTGGCGGCATCAACTCGCTTGCCTCCAACCGCAATCTGATGCTCACACCCACCGGCTCTTTCTATGCCGATGAAAACGGCTTCCTGAGAACCCAGAGCGGCCTCTTCCTGCTTGGCTGGCCAGCCGATTCAGCTGGCGAAGTCGGCAATGTCAGCCGCAACAGCGGCGTCAACCTTGTGCCCGTCAACATCGCGACCTCGCAGTTCAACGCCACGCCGACTTCCAGCATCGAGCTGGGGATCAACATTCCGGCCGATGCGACGACTGCTGGCGCCTCCAGTGACCCCTACCTCCTGCCGGTCGAGTATTTCGACAACCTTGGCCGCGCGCAGACAGTCACCTTCCAGTTCACACCGAACGTCCCGGCGAGCGGCTCGAGCAATGAGTGGACTGTCCAGATTTTCGACAGCGCCGGCAACCCTGCCACTTCTATTGGCGATCTCGATCTCACCTTTAACGATACACCATCGGCGGGCGGGCGCATCGCCGCGGCTACCGCCTCCAACGGCGCCACCTATGATCCGGCAACCGGCCGCGTCTCGATCAACCTCGACCACGGCCCCGTGGAAGTGTTCATTGGCCGCCCGAATGACAGCGCCGGCATCACCCAGCTTGCCGCCTCCTTCGCGCCGACCGCGGTGACGAAGAATGGCTCGCCCATTGGTGACCTGCAGTCGATCGAGATCGACGAGCAGGGCTTCCTGCAAGCGATCTATGACAAGGGCTTCCGCCGCACGCTTTATCAGATCCCGGTGGGCGACGTGCCCAACATGAACGGGCTCCGGGCGCTCGATTCTCAGGCCTATTCTGTCTCGAACTCCAGCGGCAATCTCTATCTCTGGGACGCAGGCAGCGGCCCGGTCGGCAGCCTCTCCGGCTACTCGCTGATGGAGTCCACCACGGACATCGCAGCCGAGCTTACAGATCTGATCGAAACGCAACGCGCCTATTCGTCAAACGCGAAGATTGTTCAGACCGTTGATGAGATGCTTCAGGAAACCACCAACCTGAAACGCTGACAGGCGAAGACAGGAGCGCTTCCTAAGTGAGCATCTCAGCTGCCATCCTTGCCGCACGATCCGGTCTTCAGGTCACCAGCCAGAAGGCCGAAATCGTTGCCACCAACGTCGCCAATGCCAGCACGCCGGGCTATGTCCGGCGGTCGCTGGTGGTGGGCGAACTGGTGCAGGGCTCCCAGACATCCGGCGTCGTTTCGCTGGGCGTGTCCAGAGCCGGCGACGACATCATCAAAGGTCAGCGCCGCGAACTCACCAGCGATGTTGCCCAGGCAACGGTGCTGGCCTCCACATGGCAGTCCCTGTCCCAGCGTGTCGGCAGCACCGCCTCCGGGACGGGGCTGTTCAATACCTTCTCGAACTTTGAATCCGCGCTGCGCGCTTCGGTTACCTCGCCGGAATCCACGGCGACGGCAACCTCCCTGCTGGACGCGGCCAAATCCGTCGCAAGGGAACTCAACAGCCTTTCCAGCTATGCCGCGCAAGCCCGCGCCGAAGCGGATAGCGAAATTGCGCAGGGCGTAGAGACGGTCAACGCCGCCCTGAAACAGATTCAGGATCTCAACAAGCGCATTTCCAGCATCGACCGGACCAGCGAACAGGCCGCCACCCTGATGGATGAGCGCCAGCGGGTTCTTGATACGATTGCGCAATACCTGCCGATCCAGACAGTTCAGCGGGAATACGGAGCAATTGATGTGCTGACGCCCCAGGGTGTCTACCTCATCAATGGCAGCACGGCCCAGCAGCTTCAGTTCTCCCCCTCCTCCACCTTTACCTCCGAGCAGACCCTCGCAGATGGCGACCTGTCGGGAATAAGCGTGGGCGGCATCAACCTCACGCCCGGCTCGACCTCCTTCGGCGCTGTCTCCGGGGGCATGCTTGGCGCGCTGTTCACGCTGCGCGACCAGGATATTCCGGCCTTCATGGACCAGCTGGACATGGTGGCCAACGATATCATCACCCGCCTGTCGGACGATGCGATTGACCCCACCAAGACACCCGGCGCGCAGGGCCTGTTTGTCGATCCCGCAGGATCTGGCACGTTGGGCCTGGCATCGCGCATCTCGGTAAACGCCGCCGTTGATCCAGCCCAGGGAGGCCAGATATCCCGCCTGCGGGATGGCCTGGAGGCAACCACTGAAGGACCGCCGGGCAATTCATCAATCCTGTCGGCGATGTTTGACGCCTTCACCCAGATCAAATCTATGAACTCCAACGGCATTCAGGGCGCTTTCTCCGCCAGCGACCTGGCCGCGCAGCTTTCCTCGGTTGTCGGCCAGAAACGTGTCCATCAGGACTCCGTGCTCGCCTCGACCCAGGCGCAGCACCTGACGCTGGTGGAAGCCGAACAGTCGCAGACCGGCGTGAATGTCGACCAGGAAATGGAATCCCTCTTGCTGATCGAGCAGGCCTATGCCGCCAATGCGCGGGTCATTCAGGTGGCCCGTGACATGATCAGCGTTCTGATGGAGCTTTGATCCTCATGCGCATCATCCCTCCCAACAGCATCGTTTCCGCCTCTTTTACGCAAAATATTGCCGATCTGCGCGCGCGGGCTACTGTGGTTGCCGAAGAATCGGTCACTGGCCAGTATGCCGACCTCACCAAACACCTTGGCGGGCGTATTGGCGACGCCATGATCGGCAAGAAGGCTCTGACCGACATCGAAGACCAGCGCAGTCTTCTCGGCGTTCGGCAGGGCCGTCTCGATCTCGTCCAGAAGAGCCTCGCCGGCATTCAGGACCGCGTGGACGGCCTCGCCACCCAGATGCTGAGCGCCATTGGCACTGGGGACTATCACGGCCAGAGCGTGGTGGCGCGGGACGCAAAGGCTGCGCTCACGGATGTGTTCACAGCGCTCAATGGCCGCCATGGAGACCGTTTCCTGTTCTCCGGCGACGAGACGGCCACACAGCCTTTCGCGGGTACTGAGCAGCTTCTTGCCGACCTCCGCACGATAGCCGGTACCGCTACCGATGCAGCCGATTTTGAGACGCAGCTCGACGATTATTTCTACTCCGCAACCGGTGGGTGGCAGACCAGCATCTATCGGGGCTCCTCGGTTGCCACCGACCCTGACAGCGTGACAGCCACCGACCCCGCCCTCGTCGAACTGATCTCTGGCCTGGCCATCATGGCCCTCAGCGGCTCCGAGGACAATCTCGCGCTTTTCCAGCAGAACCCGGAAATTGCACGCAGCGGAGCGGAGCGGTTGAGCTCTGGCACAACCTCGCTCGTGAACCTGCGGGCAGATGTGGGCATCATTCAGGAGCGGGTCGCCAAGTCACTGGAAACTCTCGATACTGAACAGACGATCCTCAATAGCGTTTATAACAATATGGTCGGACGCGATCAGTATGATGCAGCCTCCGAGCTGAAGCAACTCGAGGCAAGCCTGGAGGCAGCTTATGTGCTCACCTCCCGCCTGTCGAACCTTAGCCTCCTGAACTTCCTGAGGTAATCCGATGAAATGGTCTTCTTGGCTGATCGCCGCCGCCCTCGCCATATCGCCCTGCCTCATCACCGCCCCGGCGAATGCTCAGGCCCGCATTCGGGATGTGGTGGATGTTCAGGGTGTCCGCGACAACGATCTCGTCGGCTACGGCATCGTCGTAGGCCTCAATGGCACGGGAGATACCGTCCGCAACTCACCGTTCACGGAAGATTCCCTCACCCATATGCTGGAACGCCTCGGCGTCAACGTGCAGGGCGAACAGATCAAACCCAAGAACGTTGCCGCCGTGCTCGTCACGGCCTCCCTGCCCCCCTTTGCACGCAACGGGTCGAGCATTGACGTCAACATTGCTTCTATCGGGGACGCGACCAGCCTTGAAGGCGGCACCCTGATCCTCACGCCGCTCAAGGCTGGTGATAACGAGATCTACGCCGTTGCGCAGGGCACGATCATCGTTAGCGGCATTGACGTGAAGGCTCAGGGCGCACGCGAAACACGCGGCTCCCCCACCACCGGATCGGTGCCCAATGGCGCCAAGGTAGAGCGGGAGGTCAATTACGACTTCAATCGCAATCAGCAGATCTCCCTTGCCCTGCGCTCACCCGACTTTACCACCGCGGCCCGCATCGAGGACACGATCAACGCCGCCATGGGCATCCCGCTTGCCTCCATGCGCGATCCCGGCACTATTGAACTCGACCTGCGCGGCATTTCCGAATCCCCTGCCCGCCTCCTCGCCAGCATCGAGAATCTCCCCGTACAAGTCGCAACACCGGCCCGTATCGTGATCGACGAGAAATCTGGCACCATCGTGCTCGGAGAAGATGTGACCATCTCCCGCGTGGCGATTGCGCAGGGCAATATCGCCATCAAGGTCCGGGAGACGCCGGTCGCCTCGCAGCCCAACCCCTTCGCTCGGGGCGAATCGATCGTGCTGCCCCGCTCGGAAATCACTATTACCCAGACAGGCAGCAACAGTATCGCCATGCTGGAGCCAAATGTGACGCTTTCCCAGCTGATTGCCGGCCTCAATGCCCTCGGCGTATCTCCCCAGGAGATGGCCGATATCATCCGCTCAATGAAGGCCGCTGGCGCCATTCACGCTGATCTCGTGATCCGCTAGGCTTCCCCGCATCCGGAAAAACAAAGAAGGCCGGGCAGTCCGTCCGGCCTTTCTGCTGTCAGCGGAAAACTGTGGTCTATTTCGCCCCAGGCTTTGTAATCGTGATAACGCCGCGCCGGCGCATATCCATCAGCGTCGTCAGGAACTCCCTCTGGATGGTTTCCGCTTCGCTGGGCGTAACAGCGGCGATCCCCTTCAGGTCTTCCCGGTACTGATCGGCCATGCGGGAAGATATGTTGCCCAACAGATATTCTGCCACGGCGTCATTGGCGCCCCGGAAGGTCGCCAGTATCCGCAGCACGGTCTGCTGATCGAGTTCGCGGAACACGACCGGCACCGCATTGCGCGGCAGAAGATCCGGCAGGCCCTCAACAGTGAACAGACCTTTCTGGATAATGGGGAGCTTTGTCTCGTAACGTTCCTTCAGGAAGCCGACGAGATTGTCGCGCTTGTCAGACGGAATGAGGCTCAGCACTTCGCCAATCGTTTCAAGATGGCTTTCGTCGCCCCCTTCTCCGTCTTCTTCGCCCTGGGCGTTGAGGAATTCCATTTCGAGCATCTTCTCGATCACCGAGTCGATTCCGGGATCCAGTTTCGGTGCCTCAACCATCTGGCCGAGCGTGGGGCCCAGTTTCTCCTCCTTCAGATGGCAGATGATATTGGAGGCGATCGACGCATCCAGCTTGCGCAGGATGATCGCGATGATGTTGGGCGTAAGCCGGTTGAGATAGCCCGCCACGAGCTTGGCATCCCGGGTGCTGAGGCGGGTCCAGACGTCGCCGGTCTCTTCCGGTTGGACGGCCTGCATTATCGGCGCATCTTCCCCGAAAATGGCCTTCATCCGGTTGGAATCCACAACGCCCTTTATCACTTCGCGCGCCCGGACCGGCCCGCCCCTCAGGGCGCCGGAGGATTTGCGAAGCTGAGTAAGGAAATCGATGACCACCGCAATCAGGTCATCACGCGAGAGATAGGTAACGCTTTCCAGGGAAGACGCGACCCGCGCCAACGCAGCGTCGTCCAGCTTGTTGACGATCGGTTTGGCCGCAGTATCCCCCAACAGCGCAATGATCACGGCGGCGCGCTGCGCCTGTGTCAGCGCCGGACCGGATGTCTCCGGGCGGGCCGCGTCGCCGCCGCCGCGCCGGTTCAGTCTCGTTACTGTGCTCATGTCGCGTAGCCTCTAAGCACCGCTTCGGTGATCTTCAGCCAGCCATCGGCCAGCACAAAAAAGCCGAGCTTGAACGGCAGGGAAACCACCGTCGGCGGAACCATCATCATGCCCACCGCCATCAGGACGGAAGCAACCACAAGATCAATCACCATGAAGGGCAGAAAGATCACAAAACCGATCTGGAATGCATGCTTGATCTCGCTCAGCATGAACGCCGTGGCCAGCAGCGAAAAGGCTGGCGGCTCGCCCTCAACCACTGGTCTGTTGACTGCGTCGCCCAGCGTCAACAGCGCTTCGGGGTCAGTTCGCTGGGTCATGAAGGCGCGAAACGGTTCGGTCGTCAGGGTCCAGGCCTGCTGCTCGTCGAGCGCGCCTTCCATATAAGGCGAAATGCCGTTCTCCCACGCCGACATGAAGACGGGCTCCATGACGAAGAAGGTGAGAAACATCGCCAGAGCCATGATCATCATGTTCGGCGGCGCCTGCTGAACGCCGATCGCCTGCCGCATGAAGGAGAAGACGATCACCATGAACGGCAGGCAGGTGACCATCATCGCGATGCCCGGCACAAGGCTCAGCACCGTCACAAGCAGAACAAGCTGGATAACCGAGCTTGAAAGCTGTCCGTCACCGGAAGGGTTCAGCAGGCCATCCAGCGCTGCTGGCGCCTCCTGCGCATGGCCGGAAAAGGCTATGCAGGCCGCAAAGGCGGCCAGAAACAGGATACGGTAGATGGCCACGAGCCGGATCATTCCACCTCTACGGCCTTTTCGATGATCTCCACGATCTTCACCGCGATCTGGCCCTCATCTGTTTCGACCAGTTCGCCTTTGGCAATCAGCTTGTCATCGATGAACAGGTCCACCGGATCATCCACCTTGGACATCAGCGCAATCACCGAATCGGGCTGCAGCTCCAGGATTTCCTGCACGCTGAGGCGTTTCTGACCAATCGAAACGGTCACCGTTACCGGGACGCTGAAGATAGAGCGGCGATAGGCATTGCGGCCAGACGGGTCGCGCCGGTCCTGACCGTCAAACTCCTGCACCGCCTTTTCGGAAGTTGCCATCACTTGTACTCCGCATTCTGTTTATGTGTTGATCCAAGATCGTTCAGGCAGGCCGTCAGGAGACTGTCGAAATCAAACGTCGCTCCGCCCGTGCGCCAGGAAACCTCGGCGCGGCCATCGCCCTGCCCTTCCCTGGAAATGATATTGCACCGCCCCTCCAGATTGGGATGCCGGCCGGTTATTTCCTGCAGTTGCGCGGCTAAGGCGGGTTCCGCGTAGATGTCCACTTTCGGCGCCGCTGCGGGAACAAGCCCCGGAAGGTGGCGGCCAATCTCTTCGGCAAGGAAACGCCGCGACAGCTCGGGGAAAAGCTGGCCGGCAATCGCGCGCACGGTATCCACTGTCTGCTGGCGCGCTTCCGCTTCAATCCTTTCGATCGCTTTTGCGAGGCTTGAGATTGTTGCCTGCAGCGCGGCGGTTTCTTGTGGGATGGGGCGAACGGCAACCGGCTCCGCCTTCACGGCCGCAGGCGGCGTGGCGGTTTCTTCGCAAGGGGCCGGATTGGGGGGCGCGCCGCGCTCGCCCGCCGTCATGGCGCGCAACCATTCGGCCGGGCGCGGCCCGGTTACGGTGTCAAACCTGGGCAGATGCGAGAAAACCGGATCACTCATTCACGGCCACCTTGCGTGTGTCAAAGGCTGCCGCGATGGGATCAGCCTGGCCCGGCTGCTGGTCTTCGGTAAGCCATTGTTGCAGCAGCGCGGCTGTCTCTTCCTGGCGCTCGCTGGCATAGTCCTTGAGGTAGGCGAAAGGATCGGCCTCCACATCGGCCGCCGCCACCGCGCCTGCTGCCCCCGCAGCGCCAGCTCCGGCACCCAGGCCTTCCGGCGACAGCGCTTCCTTCGGCTTCTGCACCAGCATGGGGCGAACAACACCGACCCCCAGCACAATCACCACCAGCCCCAGCAACAGCGCCTGCAGGCCCGACCAGAAATACCGCTCCATCAGCTGCTCGAAGAGGCCCGGCGCCTGAACCAGATCCTCTGCGGGCACCGCCTGGAAGGGCATCAGCTCGACCGAGATCGTGTCGCCGCGCGCCATGTCGAGCCCTGCCGCCGACGCGACCAGCTTCTCGAAGTCCGCCGCCATCTGCTGTTGACGCGTGGCCGCGTCCGCCGCCGCCGGATCAATCCCCAGCGCCTGTTCATTCAGGAGAACCGCGATGCTGATCTTCTGGATTTCACCCGGCAGTGTTTCCACTTCTGTGCGCGTTTCGTTGATTTCGTAAGAAACCGTCTCGGTCGAATTCTTGTTGGTCGACGTGCCCCCGCCCCCGGTATTGCCCTGTGGCAGATTGCTGGCCACCGTCATGCCGCCGCCTGCCCCACCGCTTGACCCGCTTGTGTCATTGGTCGTCCGGTTACGGATAACCCTGGAATTGGGATCAAACGTCACGGCCGAAGTGCGCTGGCGCTGGCGGCTGACATCCACGGTTGCCGAAACACGCGCATTGCCCATGCCGACCCGCGGCTCCAGCAGGCTGAGGATCTTCTGCTCCAGCAGGCTTGCCTGCGTCGCGGCCGCAACGGCGGGTTCCTCGGTCCGGTTGGCCTTCGGGCCAGCCAGAATACCCTTCACCGGATCGATCACGGCAACATCTTCCGCATTCAGCCCAGCCACGGCCAGCGCCACCATATACTGGATCGCTTCGGCTTGGCCCGACGTCATGTCCCGCGCCGTGGTCAAGGTCACCGAAGCGGTCTGATGGGGCTGGGACCGCGCGAAACCGGAACGCAGATTCGCGCCGATATGGACGCGCGCAGATGTGACCCCGGGAATCGCCAGGATGGTCCGCGTCAGCTCCCCTTCCTTGGCGCGCCAGTAGGCCGCGTTGTACATCTCCGAAGTGACCGAAAATCCGTTCACCTGGTCAAGCAGTTCATACCCCTGCACAGAGGGGCGCGGCAGTCCCTGCTGGGCAAGATTGAAGCGGATCGCATCCCGCTTGCCCTGCGGCACAAAGATCGCTTCTCCCTTGATTTCATAAGGCGTTCCGGACTGTTCCAGCTGCTTGATGATGTCCCCGGCATGGGCCGGCTCCAGGCCCGAATAGAGCAGTGTCATCGGATCACGCGTCGCCCCCTGAACCAGGAACGTCATGGCGGCGATGATACCGGCCACGGCAGCGGCCAGGATCAGCTGCCGCGACGGGGGCAGGGCTTTGAGAGTCTCAAGGAATTTCATGAATGCTTCGGCCCCAGGCAGCTTGCGAGTCAGCTGTAATGATTAATATTTGGCGCCAAATCGTTAAGGTTATCTTTACCCCGGATCAGTCATTAGGAACCTGCCTGACAAGATAACATGGGCGCTAGATGGCTAAGAAACCCGACACGAATGAATCGGGGCAGACAGAATCCGGGAAGAAGTCCGGCGGCGGTATCGCCGGGCTGGCGATTGTTGCGGCCGCCTCTCTGGCCAGCTCATTCGCCCTGTTCTACTTCCTGACTCCGCCTGCTCCTCCGCCTGCGGCCCCCTGCCCTCCGGCAGCGGAGGGCGCGACTGCGCCGGCTATCAAGCCGCTGGCACAGGATCAGGTCTATGTGGAGATGAAGGAAATCCTCATCACCATCGGCAGCGCGCCCGCCACCCGGTACCTGAAACTCAACGTTACCATCGTCACCGGCAAGGACAGCGCCGCCAAGGTCAAGCAGGCCGAGCCGATGCTGATCGATGCGTTCAACAACTATCTCCGCTCGATAGAGCTGTCGGATCTGGAAGATCCCGGCTTTTACCCTCACCTGCGGGAACAGCTTGCACGCCGCTCCGAACTGGTGGTCGGCAGTGCAGCCTCCAGCGGTGTGCTGATCACAGAGTTTCTGCTGAGGTAGCGCCATGGACATCCAGAGCATCATCAACAGCATTCAGCCCACGGACGTCGCGATCTTCCTCGTGTCCTTCGCGGCCTGCGTATACTGTTTTGTCCTCTCCAAGCGCCTGCGGGCGCTGCAGGACACCAAGGATGGGCTCGGGGCCACCATCACGGCGATGACGAACTCGGTCTCTGCAATGTCCCAGGCCACTCATGACACCCGCACCCGGGTCGAAAGCATGGCCACCCGCCTCGCGCATCTGATCAATGATGGCGAGAAGATGTGCAAACGTCTGGAAGACACGATCATGACGATGGAGCGGTCGCAGACCCATGTGACCAACCAGGTTCATGCCGCCCAGACCGAGCTTAACGTGCTGATGCGCGATGTGCTCGACCAGTCCCGCGCCCGTATCGTCGAAATGACCACCCTGATGCGCCAGATGCGCGCCATGAGTGAGGCGGGCGAAGCCGACATCACCGCCCCGCCTCCCCGAGCTAAATCGGCCTGATCGAAAAGAGTTATGCCCATGCACAACCGCTCGAACGTCCTGCTCACTCTCGGTGTCCTCTTCACAATCGGAGGCGCCACCCGCTTCCTGCCTGATGCACTCGCTTTCGCAGAGCAGGCGCCCGCTACGGGCGCAAATGCAGCTGCCACTCCGTCGGTGCCGAAAGCGGCGCCCGCCCCGCAACCAGCTGCCGCCAGCTCAGGCAACCTCACTCAGGTCTGCTTTTCTTCTGAATCCGCCTCGCTTCTTGAAGAGGATCAATGGCTGTTCGAATCCGAACGCGAAGAAATCAGGAAGCAGCAGCTGGAGCTACAAACCTGGGAAAACCAGCTGCAGCAACAGACCGCTGAACTGAAGGTTCTGCAGGAAACCCTCGAGGCCCGGTGGCAGGAAATGCAGGTCAGCTCCGACAAGGACATCGACCACCTCGCCCGCATGTACAGCGCGATGAAGCCCGATCAGGCGGCGCAGATCTTCAACCAGATGGACCCGGGCTTCGCTGCCGGTTTCCTGCGCCTGATGGCGTCTGATCAGGCCGGCCTGATCCTCGCCAATATGGAATCTGAGAAAGCCTATCTTGTCAGCGTGAAGCTTGCCACAATGAATGATGACGTCCGCAACATGGCACTGGCGGCCAACTGAGACGCCGGAAAGACGGGCCCGGCAGCCTATCATTTGTAACAGGTTTTCCCCCAGCCGGTCGCCCCTAGGATGCCTGCTGACGCAGCGTCGTCTCTTTTGGGACGCCCTGCCCTGCGATATGCCTGTCACAAACTCCTGGGGAGGAGACGATGAGCGATCCAAAATCCTATCTCGGCTGGAAGGTGGACTATACCACTCCGCTAGGTGAGCCGGCCCTGATCCCGCCGGATTCGGTTACATGGCAGGTCTTCAAGAATCCCGTGGCGCTCGCCATTGGCGGCGTTTGCGCCGTGCTGCTGGAATTTGCCGACGCCCGCATCCGTTCCGGCGTGTGGGATCATTCGGTCTTCAAGACAGACCCTATCGGCCGCTCCAAACGCACCGGCATTGCCGCCATGGTCGGCACTTATGGCCCGGCCAGCGCGGCCCGGCGCGTCATTCAGGGCGTCACCAACATGCACGCCCGCGTCAGCGGCGAAACGCCGTCGGGCGAGGCCTACCGCGCCCTTGATCCCGAACTGCTTGATTGGGTAAGCGCCACCGCCGCCTATGGCTTCCTGATCGCCTATCATCGCTTTGTCCGAACGCTGACAGATGACGAGATGAACCGCTTCTTCGCCGAAGGCGAAGCGGTGGCCCGCCTCTACGGCGTCCAGCATCCGCTGCGCTCGGTGGAGCATTTCAATTGCATGATGGCCCATCTCCTGCCCCGGTTCGAGCCCCACCCGATCAACACCGAATTTCTGGATATCATGAAATCGGGACGCGCCGCGCCCGGCGCACCCAAAGGCCTGCAGAGCGCGCTGGTGCATGCCGCTGTCGATATCCTGCCCCGCCCCGTCCGCCAGAAACTGCAGCTCGGCAAGGAGTATGATCTTTCAGCTCTCGGACGGCTCACCGTGAAAGGCATGGCCGCCATCGCCGAACGCACGCCGGATCTCAATGGCCCCGCCGCGCAGGCGGCAGAGCGTCTCGGCCTGCCCCGCAGTTTTGTCTGGAAATCCGCACCCGAACGTCGCCGCCTTATCGAGGCAGCCGGCATCCCCGCAACGGCCAAGGAGGCCGCCGCATGAACCTGTCCTTCACCCCCGAAGAAGAAGCCTTCCGTGATCAGGTGCGGGATTTCCTTGCCGATCATCTCACCCCTGAACTGCGCGCCTATGCCCGGCGGATGACGAGTGTGTATGCGACCAAGGAAGTGGCGCTGGAATGGCAGGCAATCCTGGTCAAACAGGGCTGGGCGGCACCCTCCTGGCCGGTGGCGCATGGCGGCACGGACTGGACGCCCGCCCAGCGCTACATCTTTGACGTGGAAATGGCCCGCGCCGGCGCCCCGCCGCTCTCGCCCATGGGCATCGGCATGTGTGGCCCCGCCCTGATCGGCCATGGCTCGAAGGCGCAGAAGGATTTTTACCTGCCGCGCATCCTTTCGGGCGAAGACTTCTGGTGCCAGGGCTATTCAGAGCCCCATGCCGGCTCGGACCTTGCCGCCCTCACCATGTCGGCGATCCCGGATGGCGAGGATTTCATCTGCAATGGCTCCAAGATCTGGACCACCCACGCCCACGAAGCCAACAAGATGTTCTGCCTGGTACGGACGGACAGTTCCGGCAAGCTGCAGCAGGGCATCACCTTCCTGCTGATCGACATGGATGCCCCCGGCGTGCGCGTTGACCCGATCCTGATGCTCTCGGGCGAGCATATCCAGAACGCGGTCTTCTTTTCCGATGTCCGCGTGCCAAAAGCCAATGTCGTCGGCCAGGTGAACCATGGCTGGACGGTCGCCAAGTACCTGCTGGAGTTCGAACGGGGCGGCTCCTCCTACGGACCCCGCCTCCTCGCCCGCGTCCGGACGCTGCGCGCCGCAGCGGCGGAAGAGGGGCTGCTGGAGCCCGGCTTTGCCCGCAAGCTGTCGCTGGCCGAGGCAGAAATCCTCGCGCTGGAAGCGGCCGAGCTTCAGCAGATGTCAGAGCTGGCCGGGGGCGGCGCGCCGGGCCTCAAGGCTTCGATGATGAAGATCCGCGGCACCGAGCTCAGCCAGCATCTCACCGAACTCGCCATCGAGCTGGCCGGGGACTACGTCGCGCCCTTCCAGCCGCAGCATACGTGCCCCGGCGGTCCGGTTCTTGTCCCGAATTGTCCGGATGTGTCCGAAAATGTCCCGGTTGTGGGCCCGGAAAGTGCCGTCACTGTCTCGGCCAAGTACCTCAATGACCGGGCCGGCTCCATCTATGCCGGCTCCAATGAAATCCAGCGCGGCATCCTCGCCAAAGCTCAACTCGGGCTCTAGGTGCGGGCTGGAAGCGACGTCTTATCAATTGACTTTCCAGGCAGGATCCATAAACTAATAACATTAGGTAATAAGAGGACGCCGAACAGCGCCGCATCAGAGGGGTAGGACTTCCATGAACCTGATCGACAAATCCATTCCGGCCGTGCCGGTTGCCGCTGCGCCTGCTCTTAATCGGATCCAGACGCTCAACGACCTCAGTCCGGACCAGATCCGGGCCATCCGGCAGATACCGGGCCATGATCAGGCAAAACCGCGCGCAATCGATGCGCGCCGCCCGGCATCGATCTTTCTGGATCAGGCCCGGTTTGAACTGGAGCAGAAAAATGTGTTCCGGAAGTTTGCGGTTCCTGTGACGGTTTCCGCGCGCCTGCCGCGCAATGGCAGCGTGATCGCCCATGACGGCTATGGTGTCCCGCTGCTGATCAGCCGGGATACCGAAGGAAAGGTTCGCGCCTTCCTCAATGCGTGTACGCACAAGGGTTCAAAGCTCGTCGAGGACTGTGAAACGCATCTGACGAAGAAGCTGACCTGTCCCTACCATGCCTGGACCTTCGGGCTGGACGGGCGGCTGGTGGCCGTGCCGCGCGAAGAAACCATCGCGAACTTTGACAAGAAGGATAGGGGGCTCGCCGAGCTCGCCTGCCGGGAGGCTGGCGGTATCGTCTGGGTGATGCTGGACCGGAATGCGGAGCCGGATTTCCGCGGCATGGATGATCTGCTGGCGGCCGATATGGAAGCGTTCGATCTGCCGCACATGCATGTCTATGGCCAGAAGACCTTTGACCTCGCTGCCAACTGGAAGCTGGTGCAGGAACCCTTCCTCGAAGGCTATCACGTTCAGCGCCTCCACGCGCGTTCGGTCGGACCAATGTTTGCCGATGTTCCTAATGTGACAGATGTCCTTGGGCTGAACATTCGGCAGATTTCCGGGAAGGTAAACTTCACCCCTGAATGCCTTGATACAGAAGGTGAAAATATCCACAAATCGGTGACTCACGCCTATCTTGTGTTCCCAAACACCGTCATCGTAACCAGCCCTTACTATATCAGTGTAATGATCATCATACCGCGCGGACCTGACCGGACGATCGTGGATTATATGATGCTGACACGTGGGAAGGCCGATAACGAAAAGGCCGAAGATGTCTATCGGAGATCTTACGAGATGATCCTGAACGTGTTCGGGAACGAAGACTTCCGTGCGGCAGAAATCTCGCATACGGGCCTTTCTTCCGGCGCGATCAGTGACGTGGTTTATTGTGGCCTCGAAGAAACCATCCCGCTCTATTACGATATTCTCGAACGCTTCCTGTAAGCCCGGGCGGATCATCCTGAGGGTTATCCCCTCAGGATGATGTCCGCAGCCCGCCATGCCATCGCCATGACCGGGCCGTTTGTGTTTCCCGAGGGAATGGCGGGCAGGGCGGATGTGTCCATGATCCGGATGCCCTGAAGGCCGTGCACCCGCAGAGACGGATCGATGACGCTGGTTGCAGGATCCCGGCCCATCCGGCAACTTCCCACAGCGTGATAACCACAGGTGCCGAACCTGTCATATGCTTCAAGGATCTTTTCATCCGTATCATAGTCCGGTCCCGGCATGGTCTCGGAGTCTATAATAGCCTTTAAGGCAGGCTGCTCAGCCATGCGTCGGGCCATCCGCACCGCGCCGACCATGGACTGGCGGTCTTCCTCCGTATCACGATAATTTGTGACAAGTTCCGGCAGTGCATTCGGATCGGAACTGGTGATATGGACGGAACCTCGCGAAGTCGGCCGGAGCGGATAGGTCACAAGGTGCATGCCCGGAAACCGTTCGACATCCTGCCGGTTTTTGGCAAAATCGAAACTGAAAGGGGCCAGCAGGAACTGCACGTCCGGCCGGTTGAGACCGGGGCGCGACTTGAACCAGGCGACCTGTTCATAGGCGGCGGCGGATAAGGGGCCCTTGCGTGTCAGATAATACTGCAGCCCGCTGAGCAGAACGCGCCAGCCATGATATTTCCGGTTGTGGGAAATGTCCCGGTTGAGCTTCCACTGCATGATCAGCCCCCGATGCTCAATCAGATTTTCGCCGACATTCGGGTTCTCAAACCGGATAACTACGCCCAGCTGCTCCAGACGGTCGCGGGCGCCGACACCCGAGCGCTCAAGAATGCCGGGGGAAGCCATCGCCCCGGCACACAGGATGACATCTCTGCGTGCCGTGACGGTCTGCGCCTTGCCAGAAGCGATGACCTCAACGCCTGTGACCCGGTTCTCCTGAAACGTGAGCCTGTCTACAGCGCAGTCTGTCAGAATTGTGAGGTTTGTTCTGTGGCGTATCGGATTGAGGAAAGCCGTCGCTGCGCTCACCCGTCGCCCCTTATAGACGGTCCGCGGAGCATACCCGATGCCCTCGATATCTTCGGGCGAATTGGTGTCCGGCTTGTAGCGCCAGCCGAGTGACTGGCCGGCTTCCACAAATGCGTCCGTCAGTGCGTCCTTCGTGTCGGGCATGGTCACGTTCAGCGGGCCGCTGTCGCCGCGCGTTTCATCGGGGCCCAGTTCATGATTCTCGAGGGCGCGGTAGGCAGGACCTATATGCTCCCAGCTCCAGTCTCCACTGGTCGATTCGGCGATCGCGTCAAAATCGGCAGGCTGGCCACGAACATACATCATGCCATTGATGGACGAGGATCCACCGAGCACGCGTCCCCGAACCCATACCTCCGGGGTCTGAGCATTCGCCGCTTCCGGCTTGCTGGTGTAGGCCCATACATGCGCAGGATCGGCCATGACCTTGGCAAGCCCCTTGGGCATGTGAATGAAGGGATGCACGTCCCGGGGCCCGGCCTCGAGAAGCGCGACCTGGACAGACGGGTCTTCCGACAGGCGGTAGGCAAGCACACAGCCTGCAGCGCCCGCTCCCACGATGACATAATCAAATTCTTGCATGACGTTTTCACCTCCCCGTACCGGATTTCCGGTTTGCGCTATTGAAAACCTATTAGGCATAGGTTTAGGTTGTGGCGCAAGAGTCGTCGAGACGGGGAGGAGGCTGGCGGGCATGGTGCGTATCGAATTTGTTACTCCATCGGGGCACATCCGGCAGGTTGAGGCACAGGATGGCGAAACCCTGATGCAGGCTGCTGTACGCCATCAGATCGAGGGCATAGAAGCGGCCTGTGGGGGCGCGATGTCCTGCGGAACCTGCCATGCATGGGTTCTCACGCCCTGGAATGAGTACATCGCTGCGCCGCAGCCTGATGAGCGCGAAATCCTGGATTTCGGCGTCCATATCCGGGCGGACTCGCGTCTGACCTGCCAGATCAAGGTTTCCTCTGCGCTGGAAGGCGCCCGCATTGAAGTGCCACCGTCTCAGTCGTGATAGGCGCATGCGGGCTTTTCACTGAAAACTAATGATGTTAGATAACTTGAAATTCGGCGCAAAGACGCCTGATAGCGGAGGAATTCACGACATGGCTGACAATCTCAGACCCCCGGCTGTTCCGGGCCATGTGCCTGAAGAGCTTGTTTTCGAATTCAACATTTACGGTGATCCGCGGCTGACGGAGGATGTGCAGGCCTCCTACCAGTCGCTGCACCGGGACGCGCCCGATATTTTCTATTCCCCCCTGAATGGCGGCCACTGGATGGTGACGCGGTATGAGCACATCTTCGAGATCGTGAAGGACTATGAGCATTTCTCGGTGCGCGAAATGCAGATCCCCCGGATCGAAAGCCCGCCTGTATTCATTCCGCTCAGCCTCGATCCACCCGCAAGCCTGCCTTATCGCCAGGCACTGATGCCGCATTTTTCGCCCAAGGCGGTTGGCGCGATGGAGCCCAAGCTCCGGGCCTTCGCGGTCGAATTCATCGAGGAAGTTCTGGCCCGCGGCGAGTGCGACTTCGTGCATGATATTGCTGCCCGGTTTCCTGTCTCCGTCTTTATGGAACTGATGGGTATGCCGCTTGACCGGCTGAGGGATTTCCGTGCGCTGGCGGATGAATATTTCAAGGCGCGCACGAATGAGGAGATCGGGGCTCTGGGCGAACGTATCATCGGCCTGATGACCGAATTGGTAGAGCTTCGCCGGAAAGAGCCGGCTGACGATCTGATCTCGAAGATGATCGAATTCCAGGTCGATGGCCGGCCCATCACGCTGGGCGAGCTGCAATCCATGTTGTTCGTCATGTTCCTCGGCGGCATGGATACGGTCACCAATGTTGCCTCCTACACCTACCGTCATCTGGCCCAGGACAGCGGCCTGCAGGCACGTCTGGCATCCGATCCGTCTCTTATTCCGCGTTTTGTCGAAGAGGGGGTCCGGAGTTTCGGGGTCATCAACACGCCGCGCATCGTGGTAAAGGATTGCGAGCGCTTCGGGGTGAAGTTCAAGCAAGGCGATATGGTGCTCTGCGTCCTGCCGCTTGGCAGCCGTGATGACCGGCGGTTTGAAAATTCCGCAGACTTTGACATCGACCGGCAGGCCTTGACGCACCTTACTTTCTCTTCGGGCCCACACTTGTGTCTGGGGCACAATCTCGCCCGCATGGAAATCCGTATCCTGACGGAAGAGTGGATCAAGCGCATACCGGAATTTTCGCTCAAGCCCGGCTTGCGCCACCACTCCCGCGTCGGGACGGTCATTGCGATTGAGAACCTGCCCATCCAGTGGCCGGTCTGATCCCATGAGTAGCGCAGGCGAAATCTGGTCCACCGGGGCCGACGGCCCCTACTGGGATGGACTGGCAGACGGGCGGTTAATGCTGCCCAGATGCAGCAGCTGTGGCCGCTGGCACTGGCCGGCGGTCTGGCGGTGTGCCGACTGCGGATCATGGGATCACGAATGGCAACAGGTAGAACCTGCGGGGCAGATCTACAGCTGGACGCGCAACTGGCACCCCTTCGGCGGGCTTGAAAGCCTGCAGCTGCCATTTGTCATTGGCGTCGTGGCGCTTGAGGCGGCAGGCGGAGCAAGGCTGATGGGCCTGGTCGAGGAGCTTGCCGGCCCGGTAAAAATCGGCGCGCCGGTCACCGGCACATTTGCAACCACCGTCTATGCGGGCCGCTCCGTGCCCGCGATTCATTGGAGAACCACATGAAACCGATCGCCGGGATTGCGGCTGTCGCTGGTGTGGGCGTGCGCCAGTATCGGCGGGGCGCGTCTCCGCTGCCGGAGCGCGGCGTGCTCATCCGTGCCATCATCGATGCCTGTGAAGATGCCGGCTTCGACCCGGCACAGATCGACGGCTTCGTCTCCTATGGCGACGATCGCAATGAGCCTGTCCGGCTGATGAGTGATCTCGGCACGCGGGAACTGACCTGGTCCAGCCAGGTCTTCGGCGGTGGGGGCGGCGGCATTGCCGGGGCGATCGGGCAGGCAGTCGGCGCCATCGCAACCGGGCAGGCAAAAGCCGTCATCGTCTTCCGCGCGCTTGTGCAGGATAACAGCGGCCGGCTGTCTGCCGCGGTTATGGCGCATCACCTCAACGGCCATATGATGGCCGCAGGGCTCGTCGCCCCCGCCCAGGTCTGCGCCATCCGTGCCCAGCGTATGTTTGAACATCATGGCGTGCCCGTATCGGCCGTCGAAGCTTTCGTTGAAGCCGCCTACTACCATGGCGCGCGCAACCCCGAAGCGGTGGCTTATGGCAAAGACTTTGACCTGGAGGCCTACCGGTCCGCCCGGTGGATCAGCGAGCCGTTCCGCTTGCTTGACTGCTCCAGGGAAAATGATGGCGCCGGCGCGCTGTTGATTGTCAGTGCGGAAGAGGCGAGGGATCTTCGCAAGCCCCCCGTTCATATTCTTGGGGTCGCCCAGGGCGCCGCCGCCGGCTGGGGGGACCTTCTGGAAAACGACGCCGATGATCAGTATTCCACAGGCGGCTTCCGGTCCGTCGCGCGCCAGCTCTGGCGCCAGACCGGCCTCACCCCGGCAGACATTGATGTGGCCCAGGTCTACGAGAATTTCAGCGCCCAGGGCGTTGCTTCCCTGATCGATCATGGCTTCTGCAGTTACGAATCGGTGGGTGAATTCTGCCGGTTTGAAAATCTCATCGCGCCGGGTGGAAAGCTGCCGGTGAACACCGCCGGGGGCAACCTCGCTCAGGGTTTCATTCATGGCATCGGCATGCCCATTGAGGCAGTGCGCCAGCTGCGCGGCGAGTCGGCAAATCCGGTTCCCGGCGCGCGTACATGCCTGCTTGCTGGCGGGCCAGGCGCGCCCATTGTTTCCTCCGCCATATTCGGGACGGCAGAGACAGTTTGAAGATCAAGCATAACACGGCAGGAGGCATCGACATGACGGTGGATACAAAACAATACAGCCTACTGATTGATGGCGCCCTCACCGCAGGAGCGGAAAGCTTGGATGTCGTCAATCCGGCGACCGGCCAGGCATTTGCCACCTATCCCCGGGCCTCCGCGCAGGATCTGGACCGGGCCGTCAACGCCGCCGCGCGGGCTTTCAGCAGCTGGAAGCTGACAGACATCGGCCATCGCAAGGCGCTTCTGCGCCAGGCAGGCGACATCATCCTCACCCATGCCGATGAACTCGCCGCGATCTTCACGCGGGAGCAGGGCCGCCCCCTGCCGCTCGCCCTCCAGGAAGTTCAGGGCGCAGGCCAATGGTTCCACGCCACCGCAGCGCTGGACCTGCCGGTGGATATCACCGAGGACACGCAAACCCGCCGTATTGAAGTCCACCATGTGCCCCTCGGCGTCGTTTGCGGGATCGTACCCTGGAATTTTCCGGTACTGCTCGCGGCCTGGAAGATCGCGCCGGCGATCCTTGCGGGCAACACCATCGTCCTCAAGCCCTCGCCCTTCACACCGCTCTGTACTTTGAGGATTGGTGAACTCCTGAAAGATGTTTTCCCGAAAGGCGTCCTGAACATCCTTTCCGGCGGAGACGAACTGGGCCCGATGATGTCGGCTCATAAGGGCTTCGCCAAGATCACTTTCACCGGCTCCACCGCCACAGGTAGGCGCGTGATGGAAGCTGCATCGCGCGATCTCAAACGCGTCACCCTGGAACTGGGCGGCAATGACGCTGCCATCGTCCTGCCCGATGTGGACCCCGCCAAAGTCTCCGAGCAACTTTTCATGGGCGCATTCTTCAACTCCGCGCAAGTCTGCGTCGCCACCAAGCGGCTCTATGTGCATGACGATATTTACGACCGGGTGCGGGACCATCTGGTAACACTGATCGAAAATGCGCCGGTCGGTGATGGCAGCCAGCAGGGCATTCTCTTCGGCCCAGTCCAGAACCTTCCCCAGTACAACCGCGTCAACGCGATGATTGAAGAAGCCAGGGCCGAAGGGCTCACGCTCCATCAGGGCACCATTCCGTCCGGGAACGGCTATTTCATTCCGCTCACCCTGGTCGACAATCCTCCTGAGAGTTCCCGTGTCGTACAGGAAGAAGCCTTCGGGCCCGTCCTGCCGCTCCTGCGCTTCCACTCAGTGGATGAGGTGATCGCCCGCGCCAATGACACCGAATATGGCCTCGCTGGCGCAGTCTGGTCGGCGGATATTGAGCAGGCCGCCAGGATCGCCGCCCGTCTTGACACCGGCACAGTCTGGATCAACCAGAATCTCCAGTCCACGCCGCTCACCCCGCTTGCCGGTCACAAACAATCTGGCATCGGCGTGGAAAACGGCGTCTACGGACTGATGGAGTTCACCCAGCCCAAGGCGATCTATATTCCAAAAGATACCGCTTCTGTCGTCTGATCAGCCAGCCTTTGCGTCTCTCTCGGCGACGACGGCAACCCCGGCGAAGAAAGTTCGGAGTGTTTCAATAAAGAGACCTTCTTCATCATGCTGATTTGCCCTGACGGCGCCGGCGAGATGGGGAAGGTCGGCTGCCGAAAAGTCCGGCATGGCCGGAATTCCGCGTGAACGCGAGGCCGCGGCGAAGAGAGCAGATCCGAAGGTAATTTTCTCTGATCCCTCGATGATCTGAAGCTGGTATTCCGCCGGGTAGGGACAGAAAGAGGTCCAGTAATCGTAGGCTTCAAGGAATATGCGACGCGGAAAGAATTCAAGAAGGAGCGGTGCGGCATTGGGGTGGAGCAGGATCGTCCGCCGCGCCGCGACACAGAGGCCAATCAGCGTGTCTTCCCATCGCTCCGGATCCACGAAGGGCGCCTGGATATCCCTCAGGATGCATAGCGCCACTTCAGAAAGCAGTTCAGACTTGTCCTTGAAATGGTGGTAGAGAGAGGGCGCGCGCACGCCGATCTTTCGGGCGACAAGTTCGAGACTGAGCGCATTCAGACCCTGAACATCAATAACATCCAGCGCTGCCCGCGCGGCGCGTTCCCTGGATATCAGGGGTTTTTCAGGTCTGCCCAACTTCTGTCTCCCGCATCATTTCCCGCCAAACTTTTTGCCTGATACCAGATGGTGGTACTTTGGCGTTGCCAGTTCCTGCTTCGTCAAGACTGAGCGCCTTTTTGGCAACCCGTCACTGCAGAAAGTCCGAAAAAGCTTTAGAACTAATTTCAATAGGTAAAATCCACTAAGTGAGGCATTTTTGCAACTTTTCGGGCTCATGGTTAGAGGGAAACTGATTCCAATAAAATTCATTGTATCCTCTATAAATGCATATCGGAGCCTTTAGATTGGAATAAAACTGCGGATTATATGAGAAAAATGGAATAACATGCTGATTTATGGATTTTGTTGACGTGCGCGGATATCGCGAAGTAAGCTCCAAATAACTAATACTGTTAGGCAAAAAGCCTGAGCAGAGTTTCGGGAGGAAAGCATGTCTCTTCAATCATCAGAGTCAAATTGCGCGCAGCGGTCGGCTGCGCCGGGGTTCAGATTTCACAGGTCCCTTCTGGGAGCTGCAGCGTTCGTGGCGCTCGCCGCCGCCCTGCCGGCGCTGGCTCAGGAAGCCGACGGTCAGGTTCAGGCCGATGCTGCTGCAGCTGCCGGCGCGGCACCTGCGGCCGAAGAAGACGCTGAACGGCTGAGGCGCCTGGGGATCGTTACCGTCACGGCCCGCCGGCGCGAGGAGAGCCTGCAGGACGCACCTGTGGCGATTACCGCTTTCTCTGGCGAGGGGCTTGAAGATTATGCCGTGACCCGCTTCCAGGATCTGTCCACGCTGGTGCCGACGATGGTTGCCGGCAAAGCCGCCTCTGGCTCTTCGGCAAGCATATTCCTGCGCGGGGTCGGCTCCACCGCGCTGAGCGCGGGTTTTGACCAGTCTGTGTCCTTCATCATTGACGGTATGCCGATGAGTCGGGGACGCGAGATTTCGCTGGCCCAGTACGATATTGAACGGGTTGAAGTGCTTAAAGGCCCTCAGGCATTGTTCTATGGCAAGAACACGACCGGCGGACTGATCAGTGTAGTGACGAAATCTCCAACGGATGAATTCGAAGCGTCCGCCAAAACGGGTTACGGCTTTGAAGCGAGGGAAATCTACGGCGAAGGCATCATCTCCGGGCCGCTGACGGATTCGCTGCGCGCGCGGCTGGCCGTCCGGCTGTCGGAGTCTGACGGCGCCTTTACCAATACGGCGGCCGCAAGCTACACCGATCCTCTTGGCATGACGCGGAGCCCTGTGGCCAGCCGCCGGGGTGGCGGTGAGACGGCCAGCGGCAGGCTGACGCTTGCCTATGAGCCCAATGACATGTTTGACCTTGAGTTCAAGGCGGGCATCACGAAGGTGGAGGATGGCGGCCCGACCGACGTCCTGGAACGGATCTGCGGCAGCGGACGTACCACGCCGGCCTCGGCCAATGGCGTGCCGCCCAGCCCGAATGCAGATTGCCGGATTGATGGACGCTCGGACTCTTCCCGTCTGCCCCCTGAAGTCGCCTCTGCGAATTACCGCTATGCCCGCGACGGGGCTATGTACGCGAAATTTGACTCCTCCTTCGCCGTGCTGACGGGGAACCTCGATTTTGACAAGCTGGGGGTGTCGTCCATCACCTCATTCTATCAGTTTGAGCAGACAGACCTCAACAATGTGTCGGGCGAAGCCTATCCGGCCAGCTTCTCGCAGCTGGCAGATTTCAGCCAGTTCTCCCAGGAGCTGCGGTTCCAGACACGGTATGACAGCCCGCTGAACTTCATGTTCGGGGCGTTCTTTGCCAATTCCGAATTCACCTTCAATACCGACGCCTACATCTTCCCGGTTCCCTTCGACCCGCTCAACGGGACCTATGTAACCTTCAAACGGGACAACGGCTTTGAAGGCGACGCGCTCTCCTTCTTCGTTGAAGGTACCTTTGATATTAGCGATCAGTGGGAGTTTTCCGGCGGGGCCCGCTGGAGCCAGGAGGAGCGCGATTCCTATCAACGGTCGCTGCCCGCCCACATTGCCTTTGCCGCTGCCTTTCCGGGTAATATCAGCCTCGAAGACTCTTTCAAGGATGAGAACATTTCCCCTCAGGCGACCCTGCGCTGGAAGCCGAGCGCCAATGTCTCGGTGTATGGTGCGTATAAGGAAGGCTTCAAAACCGGCGGCTATAATATTTCCCAGGCGCTGACGCCGCTGGCTACCGTTGAGGCGGGTCAGTATGACAGTGAGACCGCAAAGGGCTTTGAGGCAGGGGTGCGGTCGCTCCTGTTCAATGACAGCCTGACGCTGAATGCGACGGTGTATGACTACACGTATGAGAACCTGCAGGTGCAGGTGTTTGACCCGGTCTCCGTCAGTCTGATCGCAGACAATGCCGGTGAGCTGGAAACCAAGGGCATCGAGATTGATTTCAACTGGGTGCCCCGGGAGCTGAGCGGCCTGAGCGTGCGCGGCGCCTTTGCGTACAATGACGCCAAATATCAGAACTATATCGGGCAATGCTATGGTGGCCAGACGGTGGCACAGGGGTGCAACCAGGTGAATGTCGGCGGCGTTTTCCAATCGCAGGATTACAGCGGGCGCCGTCCTCCCAAAGCGCCAGAAACTGCCGGACGTCTGGGGGCCAGCTATGAGTTTCCGGTATTCGGGGATCTCACGGCATCTGTTTCAGCCGACGCCAGCTATACCGGCAAGTATAACTTCACTGATACGCTGCGCCCGGATGCCGTGCAGGACTCCTTCACCCGGATTGACGCCGCTGCGCGTCTGATGGGCCGCGACAATCGCTGGGAACTGTCTTTGATCGGCCGAAATCTGACCGAAGAGTTTGTCGTGACCAGCGCGAACGATATTCCGTTCTCGGGCGGAATTGGCACAGGTACGACTACCGGGGTGACAGCAGACATGTCTGCGTTCGTCGAGAACCCGCGCGAGATCTATCTGGAACTCGCCGTTCGCTTCTAAGCTCCCGTTCCTCGGGTGCCCGCCCAGTGGCGGGCGCCCGTTTTTTTTGGTCAGGAGCGCCGATGGGCTGTCTGAACACATTCCGGCGCGAAGATGTTCTGGTCGTTGAACTCAATCGTCCGGAGAGTCTGAACGCGCTCAACAGAGACCTTGTAGACAGGTTGAGAACGGTCTTTCAGGATCTGTACCGGGACCGGACCGTCCGGGTTGTCATTCTCAGGGCAGCCGGCCGGGTATTCTGCGCCGGGCTTGATCTGAAAGAAGCCGGCGCCGGCTCAGATGAGCGGGTGTCGGTGTCCGACAGGCTGGACAGCCAGCGCGCCCTGGCGGAGGTCTATGTTGCGATGCGCCGGTGCCCACAACCTGTGATCTGTGAGGTTCAGGGGCCGGCCAGTGGCGGCGGCTTTGCGCTCGCCCTCGCATCCGATATCCGTGTTCTGGCGGAAAATGCGCGCATGAACGCCGCTTTCATCCGGATCGGGCTCAGTGCCTGTGACATGGGCGTTTCCTATTTTCTACCGAGAATGATCGGTCAGTCCCTGGCCAGCGAATATCTGCTTACCGGACGGTTTATGGACGCGCGGCGGGCCTTCGAAATCGGGCTCGCTAACCGCGTTGTTCCGATCGATCAGCTGGCTGCGGAGTCTGACGCATTTGCCGAAGACATGCTGCGAGCCACACCGCTGGGGCTCCGCCTGACCAAGGATGGACTTAATCTTTCCGTCGATGCTGCCGGGCTTGAGGCAGTTATGGCGATTGAAGACCGCAACCAGATGCTGACAGCGGGCGATCCGAACTTCACTGAGGGGATGCGCGCATTCCTGGAGAAGAGGCCGCCAAGGTATGAGTGATCTGCCGCTGGAGAGGATCACTGTCCGAACATCAGACGGACTGAAACTCGCCGCCGACATCTGCGGACCGGAGGATGGCCCCGGCGTGGTGCTCGCGCATGGAGGAGGCCAGACGCGGCACGCCTGGGCCGGGGCTCAGGCGGCGCTCTCCGGAGCCGGTTACAGGGTGATATCCTATGACGCCCGCGGCCACGGTGAGAGCGACTGGGCGAGGAACAACAAGTATCCGCTCCGCCAGCGCTGGTCCGATATGTCGCTGGTCTGCGCCGCGCTGAGAAAACCCGTTGCCATTGTCGGGGCCTCAATGGGCGGCGGGGCCGCAATGCAGGGACTTGCCGAGGGCTATCGTCCGGCCGCGCTGGTGCTGGTCGATATTGCGCCCAATGCAAACCGGGAGGGCATAGCGAGGGTTCAGGCATTCATGCGCAGCGGACTCGGCGGATATGACACTCTGGGGGAGGTAGCTGACGCCGTCGCCGCCTATCTGCCGGAGCGGCCGAGGCCTGAGGATGCAAGCGGGCTGATGAAGAACCTGCGGCTCGGGGGAGATGAGCGCTGGTACTGGCACTGGGATCCTGGCGTTGTGATGGTGGACCTGGAGGAGGAGCGCGCCGCAATGGGGGCCACAATGGCGGCGCTTTCCAAGGCGAGGGATGTTCCGCTGATGCTGGTCCGTGGTCTGAGAAGTGATGTCGTGACAGCCGATACCGCCGAGACATTCCGGCGCGCAGTGCCGGGTCTGGAGGTTCTGGAAATTGCTTCGGCGGGGCACATGGTCGCCGGAGACCGCAACGACATGTTCAATGAGGCTGTCATCCGGTTTCTGAAACGGCACGTGCCACCTGTTGGCGGTCCTGGCCGGCCTCCCGCCTGATTTCTTCACTGTGCTCGCCCAGCTGTGGGGCGGCCCGGAGTTCCTGTCCCGGATAAGCGCTGTAGGTCACCGGTCTGCGCATGCGAAAGTATGCGCCTTCGCTGGGATGGATGTCGCGCGAGAAAAAGCCTGTTTCCAGGAGATGCGGATCTTCAAGGATATCTGCCATATCCCGGACCGGCATGCAGGGTATGCGGGCATTCTTGAACAGACGGACCCATTCGGCGGTGGACTTTGAGGGAGTAATCTCCGCTGTGCGCTGGTAGAGGCGGGCCTGGTTGCGGAATTGAAGCGCAGGTGTGTTAAGGTCAGGCTGCTCCAGAAAACCGGGATCGCCCAGCACTTCAAACACTACCGGCCAGGACTGGACTGTATACGGCACAATGGAAATGGCGCCGTCAGCAGTCGGAAAAGGTTGCCGGTCCGGATCGATCTGCCGGAAATAGCATTCGGGAGCATTGGGGGGATCGAAGGTCAGGCCTGAGAGATGTTCCAGCAACATGAATTGCGTAAAGGCTTCGAACATCGGGACCTCAACAAATTGCCCGTTCCCGGTCCGAAGCTTATGAATGTAGGCAGCCAGAACAGCCTGCGCCCCTGTCAGCCCCGCTACCTTGTCGGCGATGAGGGAGGGCAGGTAGCGCGCCTTTCCGGTTCCGTCGACGCGCCCGGCAAGGGTCGCTGCCCCGCTGGCCGCCTGGATCACGTCATCATAGGCCTGAAGCCCTGAATAGGGGCCGCCGGAGCCGAATCCGACACAGTGAACGTAAATGAGCCCTGGATAATTTGCACGGACTGATTCGGGTCCGAAGCCGAGCCGCTCGATCGCTTCAAGGCGCACATTGTGGATGAAAATGTCAGCGCCTGCGATGAGCGTGTTCATCACGGCCTGATCTTCCGCAGATTTCAGGTCGAGGATGATCGAGCGTTTGCCCTTGTTGAGGTTGAGATGGCCCGGGCTCATCCCTTTGGTCTGGGCAGGTTTCCCCGAGAGACGAAAACTGTCGCCCTCAGGGGATTCAACTTTGATAATGTCCGCACCAAGCTCCGCCAGTATCTGGGTGGTATACGGACCAAATACGACGCTGGTCATGTCTATGATCCTGACCCCTTCGAGCATGGGCTGTCCTGTCATCTTGATCTTCTCCTTCAATGTGCCCGGTGTGCGCTCGCTTCCTCCAGGGGGACGGCGGGCGCGTTCGCTCGTGCTGCGAGGGATTGTGCCGGTCTCCAAATAAACTAATAACGTTAGATAAATTGGCCTGGCTGTTTCGGCAATGCCTATCAAACGCAAAAAAGGAGGGCGGCGCCATGCTGCGACGTATCGTGATTGCCGGCGCCGGGCAGGCGGCTGCGCAGGCTGTCCAGTCTTTGCGCCAGGGTGGCTATACAGGCGCCCTTACCATTGTCGGTGAAGAAACCGCGCTGCCCTATCAGCGTCCCCCGCTCTCCAAGGCCTATATGAAGGGCGAAATGGATGAGGAGCGGCTCTATTTCAAACCCGCCGCCTGGTATCAGGACAACAATATCGAGGTCATTCTCGGGGCGCACGCCACCCGGATCGACCGCGCCGCCCGCCAGCTGCATATCGAGCATGGCGGTGTGCTGGATTATGACGCGCTGATTATCGCCGCCGGTTCCCGCCCACGCAAACTGCCCTGCCAGGGGGCCGATCTCGCGGGGGTGCACGACCTGCGCACCCTGTCTGACGTCGAGCGCATCCGCCCGCAGATGGTCTCCGGCCGCCGCATGGTGATCATCGGCGCGGGCTATATCGGCCTCGAAGCGGCCGCCGTGGCCTGCACCATGGGCCTGGATGTCACTGTTCTGGAAATGGCGCCCCGTGTGCTCGCCCGCGTCACCAGCCCGGTGATGAGCGACTTCTACGCCCATGAGCACACCGCCAAAGGCGTGAAGATCCTGACCAGCACGGCCCTTTCGCATCTCGACGGCACCGACGGCCATGTCAGCGCCGCCGTGCTGGCCGATGGCACCCGCCTGCCGGCAGATATCGTCCTCGCCGGCATCGGCATCCTGCCCAATGAGGAACTGGCAAAAGACGCCGGTATTGCCTGCGCCAACGGCATCCTGACAGACCGGGATGGCCGCACCTCTGATCCGCACGTGTTCGCGGCCGGTGACTGTGCCAGCCGCCCGCTGGTTCATTATGGCCGCACTGGGCGCCTTGAGAGCGTCCACAACGCCATCGAACAGGGCAAGCTGGTGGCTGCCGCCATCCTCGGCCTGCCGAGGCCGGCGGAGGACTGCCCCTGGTTCTGGTCGGACCAGTATGACCTCAAACTTCAGATCGCCGGCCTCAGCACGGATTATGACACCATCATCCTGCGCGGCGCTCCGGAGAGCCGCAAGTTTGCCGCCTTCTATCTGCGCAATGGTACCCTCATTGCGGTTGACGCGGTCAACAGCCCGCCGGAGTTCCTAGCATCGAAGAAACTCATCATGACAGGCGCAAAGATTGCGCCTGAAATACTCAGCGACACCACCATCCCAATGAAAGACATTGCCGCAACTGCAGCGGCCTGAAGGAGGGCGCCCTCGTCCGATATAATCCGAATACAGCGCAAGAGTTTCAGAAACTGTCCGGGAGCATGACTTTGCTTGACCAGGCTTCGAGGTCCAACATGAGGTTGGTGTTACCTTTCTTGCAGCTTTTCTCCGACCAAGCCGGAGACATTCGATATACGGAGCGCGGCGCTGCCCCGTTTCTGGCACAGCTTGTCCATAAACTTAAAAACTGCTGCACATTTTGCTACACAAACCGCTACTCAATGGGCGAGTTATATCGAATAAAAACAATGCATTACATGGGTCGCCCGTTGGCGGAGAAGCTCTTCCTCTCCGCCACTTTTCTGGGAAAGTATTTCAAGGGTTCTCACATTTCATCTGTACCGCGTGTAGCCTTGCCTTAGAGGGCTCGGCGGAAGGTCAGATTTAGTCTTGCCCGCCCGACCTTCGGATGTTCGCCGTCTTTCAGGATCGGGACACCGTGATAGCAGAGGCGCGAGGGGCCGCCCCAAACGGCGACATCGCCATGGCGGAGTGCATATTTCTTGATTGGGTCGGCGCGCTTCAATCCCCCGAACTGGAAAATTGTGGGTAGCCCGAGGGACACAGAGACAATGGGATTGGCTAAGTCGCGCTCGTTCCTGTCCTGATGAAGCGACAGCCTTGCGCCAGGCTCATAGCGGTTGATGAGGCATGCATCGGGGCGGAACTTACAATATCCCGCCTCGGCCGCGGCTGAGACCGCAAGCGCGATGAAACTGCCGGGCATCGGAGGCCATGGTTTTCCGGTTTCCGGGTCAATTGCATCATAGCGATAGCCCTGGCGATTAGTCACCCAGCCCGCCTGACCGCAATTCGTCATCGCGACGGACATCACGTGGCCGCCTGGCGTGATCATCCTGCGGAAGGGTGATAGTTGGGCAACTTCCCGGACCGCGGCGAGCAGATCTTCCTCGAGATGCCGTGCGAAGCCGCGCAGAATGACTGCTCCCTCAGCCATTTCCTCGCGCGTCGTCTGGTTAGGTTCCTCTCCTCCGAACAGGTCTGTCATCATCTTTGTCTCCCTGGTGAGCCGAAGGATGCAGGAGAGGCCTATAGCACGCCAGCGGCCCAGCAGAGGGCAATATTTGTACAGCGTTTCTCCCGCCTCAACTTCCAGGACAAGGCAGCAAAAAAAGTTCAGCAGGCGGCCCTGGGCCACCTGCTGATCAGGAGAGGAGGCGGGAGCCTCAGAATGAGCGGGACAGGGAAATGCCGAAGCTCCGCGGCGCGCCGGTGTACCGCCGGATCACATCAGAGGTGCGCGCAACGTTGTTCCAATAGTATTCGTCCGTGAGGTTTCGGACAAACACGCTTGCCTGCCACGCACCATCCGCCGCTTCGATACCAGCGCGGGCATCAACCACCGTATACGCATCAATATCAAGACGCGGGTCGTCTCCGAAGCCGGATGTTGTCGCACTGCGATAATTGGCGTTCACGCCTGCGAACGCATTGAGACCCGAAGTGATGGGGGTTTCGTACTGTCCGTCAAAGACCAGCTGATATTTTGGTGTGTAAGGGAACGCATCGCCCTTGAAGTTTGCCGGCAGGCCGAGGATGCTGAAATTGTTGAAATCCTCGGTGACTTCGGAGTCTATATACGTGCCCGCCAGGGTGAGCGTGAGGCCTTCGAGGGGGAAGACGTTGGCCTGAAGCTCTGCGCCACGGATTTCCGATTTGGGCACATTCACAAGGCCGGGCAGCACTCCGAGAATAGTGGGCAGGCGTCCTTGCAGCTGCTTGTCTTCATACTCATAGGCAAACACGGCGCCCGTGGCTTCGATCAGGTTACGGACGAGAGGGGCTTTGAAGCCGGCTTCATAGGCAAGAACCGATTCCTGCGTAACAGGAGCGAGTTCGGATTGTTCGATTGCCGGGATGGTGGGCGAGCTTCCGGTCTTGTAGCCCTTGCTGATGTTAGCATAGAGCAGAACGCCGTCTGCCGGGGTCCAGTCGAGCCCAGCACGCCAGGAGACGTTGTCTTCGTTCAGCTTGTCCCGGCGGAAGCCCGGCGTCAGCGTCTGATCGACCGAAACGCAATCGCCCACACCAATGGCTACCGGCGCCAGACCGGCGCGGCCGCGGATCACATTGACCAGCGTACCGTAAGTGGCGGCCGACGTGGGGCTGCCGGCTGCCGCGCACCCAACCGAGGTAAGTTCAACCTCCGTGTACCGCACACCTGCGTGTGCAGTGACCGTCGAGGTGAGGTCGTAGTCCAGATTGGCAAAGATCGCGGACGTGTCAAATGTCTGGTCCCCGATCAGGCGGACTGCATCGGTGCGCATACCCGGGATCGTGGAGTAGGAGCTGGTTGTGTAGGGAAATTCGAACAGATCGTCTTCGCTTGATTTGTCCCGGGAGTAGTTTCCACCAAGCACCACATTGCTCCGCTCTCCCTGCCAAGCCAGGCGCAGTTCTTGGGAAAAGGAAGACAGTTCCCCGGCGACTTCGGTAAGCGAGGCTTTGGCCGATGTTCCGTCCTGATCGACGAGCTGGTTGACGTCCATTGCGGAGTAAGCGGTCAGCGAGGTCAGCGTGAGGCTTGGCGACAGGTCATAGTCTGCCCGCACGGAGGCCTGCCAGAAGCTGTTGTCCTTTTTCAGCGCTTCGCCCTCGTCCCAGTCTGCAATGCGGTTGTCTGACGGGGCGACAGGATAATTCGCCACAATCGGAACCTGGCTGATATAGGCCGGCGCCGAGTAGATCGTATCGATCCGCTGGGCAGCCTGGGTTTCGGAATTGTCGACGAATCCGTTGAGATTGATCAGCAGCGAGAGGTTTTCTGCAGCCTGCCAGTCAAACTGCAGGCGTCCCTGATAGAAGCTCTTGGCGCCAAGCGTATCATCGCGTGTGAGGCTCTCCTGCCATCCGTCGCTCACAAGGGCGCGTGCGGAGAAACGGGCATTGAGCGTATCCGAAAGCGGCGCGTTGACGTGGCCTGTTGCGTCCAGCGTGTTGAAGCTGGAATAGCTTGCCGCGATTTTTCCCGACATATCGGAGCGGGGCTTGGCAGCGATGTAGTTGATGGCGCCGCCGGTGGAGTTCTGGCCGAAGAGTGTGCCTTGCGGCCCTTTCAGAACCTCTACCCGGTCGAGGTCAAATGCGGCGCCCTGGGCCATGATCGAGAAAGGCAGCGACACTTCATCCTGATACACGGCAACGGTTGGCCGTGAGCCGAGCGTCGTGTCAAAGAAGCCGACGCCGCGCAGCGAATAAACCGGAACGCTGGCACCGCTTTCAACATAGCTGAGGCCGGGCGTGAACTTCACCAGAGACTCGATATCGCTCACGCCGCGTGCGGTCAGCTGATCGCCGGACAGGGCAGTGATCGACATTGGCACTTCGTTCAGCGATTGTTCGCGCTTCTGCGCGGTGACAACGATGGTGCCGAGCGTGCGGGCCGTTTCTTCGCTCGCTGGCGCGGCTGTTTCTACGGTTTCCGGCGGGGAACTGGCTTCCTGCGCGAATGCAGGGGCGGCCAGGGCCATGACAGCGCTGGTGCTCAGAAGAATAGTCCGAATACAGATCTTGTGCATTCTAATTGCCTCCCTGCGGACGTCGTCTGTGCCACGTCCTTGTTGATCTTTCCCGATCTGGTGAATTCCCGGCTGCCAATCGTCAAATTCTTTTCTGGGCGCTTCTATTCTTTCTGGGAATATTGCCGCGAGACAGAAATGCACTGCGGGAATAGGTGGTGCCTGATATGAATTGGTTCATTCCCGGACCGAATTGGTAAGAGGACGGGCAAAAGCAAAGTGCGGGAAGGGACAAGCGAGGATGTTGGAAGACCGACGGCTTTCGGAAGAAACGCGTCAGCGGATGAGCCGGCCATTCCAGATGCTCATCGGCGGAAAGTGGTGCGATAGCAGTTCGGGCAGAACACTCGCGGTGCTCAATCCGGCGACAGGCGAGCAGATTGCCGTCATCCCGGAAGGCGATGCGGGTGATGTGGATTTGGCCGTCGAGGCTGCAACCGCGGCGTTTGTGCGCAAGTTGTGGAGCGGGCTCGCGCCGGGCAGGAGATCAGCCATTCTATGGCGTGCAGCTGACCTGATAGACCAGCGCGCGCGTGAGCTGGCCGAGCTGGAAACGCTTGATAATGGCAAGCCCCTGACCGCCGCGCTCGGCATGGATTTACCCATGGCGGCGAGCGTTTTCAGATACTGGGCGGGATGGTGCACCAAGATTGCGGGCACGGCGCCCGTCGTGGACCTCCCGGGCGATTTCGCTGCGATGACGGTCAAGGAGCCTGTTGGTGTCGTGGGCCTGATCGTTCCGTGGAACTTTCCGCTGCTGAACGCTGCGGTCAAACTCGGGCCTGCGCTCGCAGCAGGCTGTACAGTTGTGCTGAAGCCGGCCGAGCAGGCTTCGCTGACGACCCTGTGTCTGGGGGAAATTCTTCTGGAGGCCGGTGTTCCCCCGGGCGCGGTGAACATCGTGACAGGGCTGGGGGCAGTGACAGGCGCCCGCATTGCAGAGCATCCGGGCATTGCAAAGATATCATTCACAGGCTCGACGGCTGTCGGCAAACAGCTGATCGCTGCCTCCCAGGGCAATCTGAAACGCCTGACCCTGGAGCTTGGCGGAAAATCGCCCGCGATCGTGTTGCCGGATGCGGACCTCAGCCGTGCGATCCCGGCGGTGGCGAACGGCATTTTCCGGAATGCAGGGCAGATCTGTGCGGCGGCGTCCCGGCTGCTGGTGCATCGCAGCCTGTTTGATCAGACGGTTGAGGGCATCGTGCAGCTGGCGCGGCAGCATGTGCTGGGCGACGGGCTGGACCCGTCTACAACCCTCGGCCCAGTAATATCGCAGGCGCAGTTCCGGCGTGTGCTGGGGATGATCGAGGACGCGCGGCAGGCAGGTGGCGATATCATTACAGGCGGCGGCGCTGTCGAGCGGCCCGGATACTTTGTTGAGCCAACCGTCATTGCCGGCGTTTCTGCGACAAAGGGAATTGCCGTAGACGAAGTGTTCGGCCCCGTGCTTGTGGCGCTGCCATTTGATGATGCCGAGGAGGCTGTCCAACTGGCCAACACAACCGAGTATGGGCTTTCGGCGAGCATCTGGACACGGGATATCGGACAGGCCCATCGTCTTGCCCGCGCTGTTCATGCCGGGACGGTTACGATCAATTCCGGGATGATTGCCGGCCCCGGGCTGCCATTTGGCGGGTTCAAACAATCAGGATGGGGGCGCGAAGGCGGCGCTGAAGGTCTCGATGCCTATCTGGAAACCAAGACCATCGTGACCAGCTTCTGAGGTTTGGTCAGCGCCCGGCCCGAATGAAATCTGCGGCCCGTTCGCCGATCATCACGGCCGGCGCATTTGTGTGCCCCCCGATCAGGGACGGCATCACGGAAGCGTCAGCCACGCGCAGGTTTTCGGTGCCGTGAACTCGAAGCTCCGGACTGACGACGGCTACGGATGGGTCGGTGCCCATCCGGCATGTCCCGACGGGATGCTGCGCCGTGACGACCGTTGAGCGGATGTAGGCGTCCAATGCCGCATCACTCTCAATGTCCTTGCCCGGAAATATTTCATCGCCGGCAAATTCCGAGAGTGGCGCGGTGCGCACCAGATCCCGGAACCAGCGAATGTTATAGCGGAGGCGGTCGATGTCCTCCTGCGCCTGCAGAATGTTGAGCCGGATGACCGGCGTGGCTTCGGGATCGGCAGAGCGCAATGTGACGCTGCCGGTGCTGGAAGGATGCAGCACCACGTTCAAATTGGTGAGCACTTCAGGCTTTGGACTGACGATTCCCGGAAACCAGACGCGCGCATCCAGCGCCGTGGGCATGACGATGTTTTCAAGGTCAGGCCGCTCGAGGCCGGGTTGGGATTTGTGGTAGATGATGGCCGAGAGCGGAACGGTGGATGGGAAGCCCCTACCCGTGAGCATCCAGCCAAGCCCCGACAATGCCAGCCGATCGGCCCGGATCTTTCCGGAAAAGCCAAGAGGTTGACGGGCCTGGAAGCCCATGGCGGCGAGCGGGTGCTCCTTAAGGTTCTGGCCGACGCCCGGAAGATCCAGCACCGGAGTTACACCGGCCCGGCGCAGGTCGTCACCGCGTCCGATCCCGGAGAGCATGAGGAGGTGGGGGGAGGCATAGGCACCGCCGCACAGAATGGCTTCCTGCCCGACGGCAACCCGCTGTGGGACGTTGTTCCGGACATATTCGATGTGGGTGACCCGCCCTCGATCCAGGACAAGCCGGGTGACCCGGGCAGAGGTGATGATCGTCAGGTTGGGGCGACTGCGGGCGGGATTCAGAAAAGCCTGGGAGGCGCTCGCCCTTTTGCCGCTCGCGGTTGTCAGATCGGGGAGGCCGACGCCCTCAGGCTGTTCCCCCTCGAAATCGTCGGTGACAGGCAGCCCTGCAGCCTGTCCGGCTGACTTGAGCGCGCGGGTGAGCGGCGTATCTGCGTCCGGCCGCGAGACGCCCAGGGGACCATCTGCTCCATGCCAGTGGGAAGCCCCGCGCCAATTTGATTCCGATTTCCGGAAGAAGGGCAGAACCTCTTCATAGGCCCATCCGGTTGCTCCCATTTGCGCCCATTGGTCATAATCGCGCGGATGCCCCCGGGAGTACATCATCCCGTTGACCGAAGAGGAGCCACCGAGAACCTTGCCCCGGGCTGCCGGAATGGAGCGGTCCCGCGCCCACGGTTCGGGCTCCGTTTTCAGTCCCCAGTCGTAGAGATTGGTCATGCGCAATAGCCGGAACGCCAGCGGCATTTTCAGGAAGAGGTTATTGTCGCCCGGCCCGGCTTCCAGAAGCAGAACCCGCGCGCCAGGGTCTTCACTCAACCGCGCAGCCACCACGCAGCCTGCAGAGCCGCCCCCTGCCACGACAAAATCAAAGCCATCAACCATCAGGCGCCCTTTCCGGTCAGCGTGTCCCCGGTGCGCCGGGAAACGGTGTGATCTCAGCGTTTAGGTCCCGGCTGGCCGCTGCCAAGTCAAACAACCTTTTCGGCAGGCCCATTCCTGCGGCGCATACCGGGTCGCGCGCAGTCTGTCATTCCTCTGGCTCATGAAGGCAGAGAGCAATGAATTAGCAGAAATCTGAAGACCCGCTCTAGACTCCGGAAAAATAAATTGCCCGATGCGGCCGGACGTCGCCGGACATCGGGTATGGGAGCACACAGCAGGCATGAGCAGACAGGTTCCGCTAAGCGACATTCTGGCAGTGCACGCTGCCCGCGACCCTGAACATCCTGCAGTAACCCAGGATGGGGTAACGCTGACACGGGCGCAGCTTGATGCGCGCTCCAGCCAGCGGGCGCGTAATCTTGCCCGGGAAGGCGTCGGCTATGGGGATACGATCCTTCTGGCGCTTCCCAACTCGCTTGCCTTTTTCGAATACACCTTCGCGATCTGGAAACTGGGCGCGATCCCGTGTCCGGTGTCCCCGCGTTTGCCACACCATGAACTTGCCGCGCTGGCCGGACTGGCAAAGCCAGCGGTGGTCATCGGGGCGCAGATCGAAGGTTTCCGGTGCCTGAAGGTGGAGGATCCTTTCGAGGCCGATGAAAGTATTGATCTGCCGGATAGCCCTGTCTCGCGCCATTGGAAGATCATGACCAGCGGGGGATCAACCGGCAGGCCCAAGCTGATCGTTACCCAGGCGAAGGCCGTGTTCCCGGCAGAGGGAACCGGATATCTTGGGCAGGAGCCGGAAGGAACTATCCTGAGCCCGGGCCCGCTCTATCACAATGCAGCTTTCAGCGCGGCGCATCATTGCCTCTTTTCGGGCGGACACGTCGTCTGCATGGGACGCTTTGATGCCGAGCAGGCCCTTCGCCTGATAGATCAGTACAAGGTGCATCATGTCGTGGTTGTTCCCACGGTCATGAGCCGCATATGGCGTCTGCCGCAGGAAGTGCGCGACAGGTATGACCTCTCCAGCTTGAAGACGGTGGTGCATCTTGGGGCCGCCTGTCCGCCCTGGCTGAAGCAGGCCTGGATCGGGTGGATCGGGCCGGAGCGCCTGCTGGAGGTTTATGCTGGAACGGAAGGTATCGGCTCAACCGCTATCCGGGGGGATGAATGGCTCAGCCGGCCCGGATCTGTCGGCAGGCCAACGCCGGGTGTGCGGCTGCGGATTGCCGATGCCTCGGGGAATACGTGCGTACCCGGAGAGATTGGCGAGATACAGTTCCAGGCTGGCGAGGAAGGGTGTCTGGGCTTTCAGTATATCGGCGCCGTAGCCGGGGTGAGCGATGGCTGGATTTCGCTGGGGGATCTGGGGCATGTTGATGCCGACGGGTATCTCTATATTTCCGACCGGCGGACGGACATGATTGTTTCGGGCGGGGTGAATCTGTTCCCGGCCGAGATCGAGGCGGCGCTCGACCGGCATCCTGGCGTGCGCGCGAGTGTTGTCATTGGTTTGCCCGACGACGATCTGGGCAACCGGGCTCATGCCATCATTCAGACCGATCCCGGAGGGCCGGTGCCTGGGGCCAAGGAGCTTGTCGCATTTCTCCGCGAGACACTCGCCGGATTCAAGATTCCCAAGACGTTCGAATTCACGACGCGTGAGCTGAAGGATGAGGCTGGCAAGGTGCGCCGTTCGGCCCTGCGGGCAGAAAGGATCGGCCCTGCCGCCGCGAACGAGGCTGGCCGCTGAGAGCGGCGCTGGACACGGAGTATTCATGACGCGCATTCACGAGGGAGAGAGCAACGCCATGCCGTTGTCTGACCATACTGTTTCTTTTCAACGGTCTGGCGCGGTGGCGTTGATCGAGTTTTCCCGTCCGCCGGCAAACTTTTTCAGCGCGGCGCTGCTGGCTGAGATTGTTGCCGCATTCGAGCGGGCCGATGCCGACCCTGATGTGCGTGCGATCGTGCTCGCTTCGGAGGGAAAAAACTTCTGCGCCGGCGCGGACCTGGCCGGAGAGGACAATGACCCGTTCGAGCTCTACGATCAGGCCGAACGTCTCTTTGCTATTCGCAAGCCAAGTGTTGCGGCTGTGCAGGGCGCCGCGATCGGAGGGGGGCTGGGACTTGCGCTGGCGGCTGATTTCCGTGTCGTTACGACGGGAACGCGCCTATCTGCCAACTTCGTCAAGCTGGGGATGCATCCTGGATTTGCGATGACGGCGACGCTGCCCCGGCTCGTGGGGGATCAGTGCGCCGCACTGCTGTTCCTCACCGCGCGGCGAGTGAGCGGCGAAGAAGCGGTGAATATGGGGTTGGCTGATATCATGGCCCCGTCAGAGGATCTGCTCAACGCAGCGCTCGCTCTCGCCGGGGAGATCGCGGAGAATGCGCCCCTCGCGGTGGAGGCGACGCGCGCCACGCTTCGCAGGGAGTTTTCTCAGCACGTGCGGCGCCATACGTCTGAGGAAGCGCGCCGTCAGCTGCAGCTGAAACGAACCGAGGATTTTGCCGAGGGGGTCGCGGCGGTCAATGCGCGGCGGCCGGGCAACTGGAAGCGCCGGTGACGGATTACCCTAAACAACTCCCTATCTGCTGACTGTGTCTTGAGCGCAGAGGCAGCCACCCTTCGAGAGGCCAAAGCTGTGAACACTCCCGTAGTATCCGCTCCAACGGATGAGGCCGCCAGCACCCGGTACCGATACATCGTAGTCTTTGTGCTGGCCTTTGCCTACATGCTCAACTATCTCGACCGGCAGATCCTTTCGGTTCTGGCTGAACCGGTCAAACAGGATCTCGGCCTGTCGGACACTCAGCTGGGGATGCTGACGGGCTTGATGTTTGCCTTGTTCTACACGGTCTTTGGCATTCCGATCGGTGCGCTTGCAGACAGATGGAACCGTGTACGGATTATTGCGATATCCTGTGGCATCTGGAGTGTGTTTACGGCGCTGTCGGGCCTGGCCACAAACTTTGTTACACTCGCCCTGGCCCGGATCGGGGTCGGGGTTGGAGAAGCGGGCTGTTCGCCGCCTTCCTATTCGATCATCTCCGACTACTTTCCCCCCGAGCGGCGGGGCGGCGCGCTGGCACTTTATGTGCTGGGGGTGCCTGCCGGCAGCCTGATCGGCACCATGGCGGCTGGCTGGATCGCGGTGGAGTATGGCTGGCGGAGTGCGTTTATTCTCGTTGGCCTGCTGGGCGTGTTGTTTGCACCCATTATCGTCTGGGCCGTGCGGGAACCTGTGAGGGGCCGCTATGACAACCCGGAAAAGGGCGGCGCGCAGGACACAGGCCAGAAAGCAGGGTTCTTCGAGGCGTTTCTGTTCTTTTGGAAATCCCCGACGCTTGTGCTCAACGCCATCGCGGCGGGCGCCACATCCTTTGTCAGTTACGGTCTCATGAACTGGGCGCCGGCTTTCCTGATCCGGGTCAGGGGTATGGAGCTGTCGGAGATCGCGCTCTATTACAGTGTGGCTCTGACGGGCGCTTTGGTTCTCGGCGCATGGCTTGGCAGTGTCATCTCCGACCGCTTTGGCGCGAAAAACCCAATCTGGTATTCGCTGCTGCCAGGGGCGGGGCTATTGGTGTCTACACCCTTCATATTCGGATTTACCTCTGTGGCAGCCTGGCCGGTTGCCATGGCTTTCCTGATCGTGCCGCTGGTGCTCAAATCCGTCTATCTCGTTCCTGCGCTCGCCCTGTTGCAGAACCGGTCGCCAGCGCGCTACCGGGCAACGGCCAGCGCGGTGATGCTGTTCCTCCTCAACCTTATCGGACTGGGTTGTGGCCCGTTATTCGTCGGTATGATGAGTGACTATCTGGAACCGCGTTATGGCGTGATGGCGCTGGGCTACTCACTGAACTGGCTGGCACCGTTCATGGTACTCGCTTTCCTGCTGCAGTGCGCGACTGCGCTCAGCATGGTGCGGGATCGCCGCCGCAATGCAAACGCCGGCCACGCCTGACTATCAGCGCGGATCAGCTCTGCGCGATATGACTTTGTTCAGAGACCGCCGCCTCGCTATCCTTCATGGCGCGGATGAAAGCGCGGACAGCCGGTTTGGGCTCCCACCGCTTGCGGGTTGCGCAACACATGACGGACGGGGGGAGCATGTCGCTGAGTTCGAGAATGGCAAACCGCTCCTGGAAACTGCGGCTCTGGGCGTAGATTGCAGACGTGATGCCGATGGCGTCAGAACGCTCGACGATGCGTTTGACGGCTGGAAAGTAATCAACCGTATGCACACAATGCTGCCAGTCCAGGCCCCGGTCTTCGAATAGTTTCCGGATGGCGACGCCATAGGGTCTGCCTTCTGACGGGCTGATATAGGGGTAGTCGGTCACATCCCGAAGCGACAGGGACGGGCGGCTGAGGAGCGGATGCCCCTGCCGGACAAAATGCACCGAGCGCACCGGGGCAATCGGCTCGCGCCGGATATCTGGCCAGTCCGCGAAGGCAGCGTCAAAACCCAGGGCCACATCAATCGCTCCCGTTCTGAGAAGCTGGACGGTGCGTTCAAAGGTGGAGCCGGAAATGTCAAACCGGATGGACGCATGGCGGCGAAGGAGCAGATTGAGGGCCGGAACCAGGCGCCACTCGATGGAGGCAGGGCCGACGCCGATACGCAGGGCGCCCGCCAGATGGTCAGTCGTTTTTCCCGGGCGCTGCAGAAGCTCCTTGGTGTCTTCCAGCAGGCGGGAGGCGCGGTCCACAAAATCCCGGCCTTCCTCAGTAAGGAATGAGCCCCGCGAGGTTCGGTGGAAGATTGCATACCCGATCTGCTGTTCGAGATCCGCAATGCTCTTGGTGATCGCTGACTGGGTGACGCCAGCATCTTCCGCGGCCGCCGTAAAGGAACCGTTCCGGGCCACGGCCACCACGTATTTCAGCCTGGCATCCATGCAGTGACATTCCCTCCAATCATGATGTCGCCAGATAATGAATTTGACGAACGTTCGCGTCAAGTGAGACCCACGGTGGGCAAAACAACACACAAAGGGCCGCCGCCTGTGCGGCAGCTGTCTCAGGGTAGAAATGCTGGAAGATAAAGTCGTCATCGTCACCGGGGCCGGCCGGGGGATCGGCCGGGCCATCGCCCGGCTCTGCGCTGCAGAGGGCGCGCGGGTAGTCGTCAATGATTTGGGCGGAGATCCCGCCGGGCGTGGTGCGGATGCAAGTCCAGCGGAAAGGGTCGTGGACGAAATCCGTGCCGCAGGTGGGCACGCGGTCGCCAATACGGGCAGTGTCGCTACGCAGGCGGGCGCCGCCTCAATCGTGCAGGCTGCAATTGACGCGTTTGGACGGGTGGACGCGGTCGTCAACAATGCGGGCTTTCTGCGGGACGCGATGTTCCACAAGCTGTCTCCTCAGGACTGGGCCGATGTGCTGGACGTGCATCTCAATGGCACCTTCCTCGTTTCCCGCGCTGCCGCGCCGTATTTCCGGGCGCAGCAGTCAGGTACCTTTGTCCACTTCACCTCCACAACGGCGCTTTTGGGAAATCGGGGGCAGGCCAATTATGCGGCGGCAAAGTCCGGCGTCTTGGGGCTGTCTTATGCCATTGCCCTGGACATGGAGCGCTTCGGGGTGCGCTCCAACTGCATCGCACCGACAGCATGGACGCGCCTGGTTGGCACTGTGGCAACTGAGAGTGAGGCGGACCAGAAGCGGCTGGAGGCCGTTCGCGCAATGACGCCGGAGAAGATCGCGCCCCTGGTTGCCTATCTCTGCACGGACAGGTCCGCCGCGATTACCGGGCAGACGTTTGGTATACGGAAGGATGAAATTTTTTTATACAGCCGCCCGAAGATATTGCGGACGATGCACAATGCCAACGGCTGGACGCTCGATTCTCTGGACGCGCAGCTGGTGCCAGGCTTTCGCGGTAGTTTCGAGCCTCTACACACGACTCCTGATACAATCGCCTGGGAGCCTCTATGATGGCTGGCATACTGTCCTATGGAAGTTACCTGCCGATGCGCCGCTTGCCGCGGCAGGTGATCGCCGATGCTACAAGCTGGTTCAACGGCGCCCTCTCAGGCCTTGGGCGCGGGGAACGCAGCGTTGCCAACTGGGACGAAGACACTTTGACGATGGCAGTGGAAGCCTGCCGGAATTGCCTGCCGGAAGCCGGCCGCGATGCCATTGGCCAGCTGGTTCTTGCTTCGACAACACTGCCTTTTGCGGATCGCCAGAATGCGGGCATCGCGAAAGAAGCATTGCTGCTGAGCGACCGCACGCATACGCTCGACATAACCGGTTCGCAAAGGGGGGGCACGTCGGGCCTGATTGCGGCCCTCGAGGCAACTGTATCTGGCAAGACCACGCTGCTGGCGGCCGCTGACCGGCGCCACGCGCCGGCTGCTTCTGCGGCACAGATGATCAATGGCGACGCGGGCGCAGCGCTGCTTGTCGGCCCGGGCGAACCGCTGGCGGAACTCGTCTGTGCCCGTTCTATGTCTGTAGATTTCGTAGACCGGTTCCGGGCGAGTGACGCACGCCACGATTACGAGTGGGAAGGGCGTTGGATACGCGAAGAAGGCTATATGAGCCTTGTGACCCAACTGGTGACTGAGACCCTGGGCGAAGCGGGGCTTCGCGCAGAGGAGGTTGATCATTTCCTGTTTGAAACGCCGATGCCGGGCGTAGAGGCCCGGCTGGCAAAAGCTTTGGGCATTCGCGCGGGCGCAGTGGCCCGGCCCCTGTTCCTTGAGGTAGGCTACACCGGTTGCGCCCATCCATTGCTGCAACTGGCCGCAACGCTGGAGCGGGCCACTGCGGGGGAGGTTATCTGTCTGGTGGGGTTCGGTCAGGGCTGTGACGTGCTGCTCCTGCGCGTGACCGCCGCCAATGATGGCCGCAAGCCGGCAGCGAGATTTCAGGACCAGTTGGCACGGCGCAAGGTGGAAACCAACTATACGCGTTTTCTGTATTTTTCTGGAGAGTTGGAATTTGAAGAGGGCATGCGGGCGGAGCTGGATATCAAGACCCCGCCTTCGATGCTCTATCGCGACCGCAAGACGATTCTGGGGCTGGTTGGGGGAAAATGCCGTGAGACCGGCGTGGTGCAATATCCGCGGTCTGATGTGTCAGTGGCCGGTAATGCCCGCACGCGCGGCACGCAGGAAGATTATCCGCTCGCAGACCGAATTGCCCGTGTGCGGTCATTTACTGCAGACTACCTTGCCTATTCACCCGATCCGCCGAGCTGTTACGGTATTGTAGAGTTCGAGGGGGGCGGGCGGATGATTGCGGATTTTACTGACCTGCCGGAGCCTTCCCTGGAAGTGGGGCAGGCCGTCAGGATGGTTTTCAGATTAAAGCGCACAGACCAGCGCGGCTTCCGCCACTATTTCTGGAAGGCAGTGCCGGTCACCGATCAGAACACCGGAAGGCAGGATTGAACCATGGCAAGCGGCATCAGAGACAAGGTAGCCATTCTGGGAATGGGGTGCAGCCGGTTTGGGGAGCGCTGGGATACGGATGGGCCGTCGCTGATCGTTGAAGCGTTTCAGGAAGCCATCGCGGATGCCGATATTGATCCGGGAGAGCTGCAGGCTGGATGGTTCGGACATGCCGGGAATGCGGTCGGACCAGGTGCCGTGCCGCTGGCCCTTGCGCTCAGATTGCACAATATTCCCGTGACGCGGGTGGAGAATGCCTGTGCTACCGGCACAGAGGCCCTTAGAGGCGCCGCTTATGCAGTCGCCAGCGGGGCGTGTGACTTTGCCTTTGCGCTGGGTGTCGAGAAGCTGAAGGATTCCGGGTACGGAGGGCTTCCGGGAGGATCGCGAGGGCCATTCTACGACGCCACGAATGCCAACATGACAGCGCCGGGAACCTTTGCGCAACTTGCTTCAGGCTACCGGGCCCGTCACGGCATGGCAGCAGACGACCTGAAGCGGGCGATGGCCCATGTCTCCGTCAAAAGCCATGCGAACGCGACCTTGAACCCGAAAGCCCATCTGCGAACACCGATCACGATGGAGCAGGCTGTAAACGCACCCCTCGTGGCGGCGCCGTTGGGGCTTTTTGACTGTTGTGGCGTGTCGGATGGGGCAGCTTGCGCCATCGTAACACGGCCGGAAATCGCCCGCGCTCTGGGCAAGAAAGACATCGTCACCATAAAGGCGCTGCAACTGGCCGCAACAGGAGGCTGGGAAGCGCAGGGGGCGGGCTGGGACTATAGCTATGTTCCGACGACGCGCGCGGCCGCGGCGAGGGCTTACAGTGAGGCTGGCATATCCGATCCCGCGCGCGACATCGGACTTACGGAAGTGCATGACTGTTTCTCGATCACGGAACTGGTGACAATGGAGGACCTCGGCCTGAGCAAGGACGGCGCGGCCTGGCGCGATGTTCTGGACGGTCGGTTCGATGCAGACGGCCAAATCCCCTGCCAGATTGATGGCGGTCTGAAATGCTTCGGGCATCCGATCGGTGCGACAGGGATCCGAATGGTCTATGAAAACTACCTCCAGCTTTTGGGGCGGGCTGGCGAACGCCAGGTCAGCAAAGATATCGGGTTCGCACTCTCTCATAATTTGGGCGGGGCACCCTTTCACAACATCTGCTCTATCGCGATCGTGGGACGGGGTTGAGCCCTCTTGAGTGCGGCTCGCCGCTCCGCAGGAACCGCCTCGGGCAGCGTCTCGTGAGCATTGTGAGGGTACACACACCAGCCAAGAGCCTATGCTCATCTGGTCATGCAATCTCCCTGACGCGCCGCAGTACGGCCTCTATTTCCGAGGGGGAGTTGCGGATGCTTGGTGTCAGGCGGGCATGGGGCACTGCATAGGGCGCCGCTGAAGCTATTATGCGATGATGGCGCAGACGTTCGACAGTCTCGCGCGCGGATTGCCCTTCGATATCGAAAGAGACGATACCGGCAGAGAAGGCGCGGTCGAGGGGCGTGTGGACAGTCACGCCGGGGATGGACGCAAGCCCTTCCTTGAGCTGGGAAGCGAGCGCGTGGGTGCGATCGGCAACCGCCGCCTTTCCGATCTCCATTTGCCACGCAACGGCGGCTGGCACCGCGAGCTTGTGCTCGAACGCCTGAAAGCCGCCGGGCGTCATGCGTTCCGCATTGTTGTCCCGGACCTCATCATCGTCCAGAATCCACGCATCGAAAGCGCCGCCATTTTCAATGAAACTAGGGACCGACGGGACCAGCATTTCATAACCTTTTGACCCTGCCGCAATAAAGCCGGTGCCGCGCGGGCCAAACAGCCATTTGTGGCAACCCGACATGAAGAAATCACATCCCAGATCGGAGAGTTCAAAATCCTCGACGCCAAATCCGTGTACCCCGTCTATTCCGACGAGGATCTGGCGTGAAGCTGGCCGGCTGGCGTTCAGATCTGCGATGGCGCTGGTAATTGCATGGACTGGCAGCTTGTAACCGGTGCTGGAATGCACCCATGTGAGCGCGACGAGCCGTGTCGCATTGCTGACGCCGGAAAGTATTCGGGCAACAGCCTCTTCTTCAGTAAGGGTAGGTGGGCGGTCGTAAAGCGGCACAGTGCGGACGATGGCGCCATATCGGGACGTCATCTGACGGAGGGCTTCGAAGGTGACGTAATAATCCTGTTCGGTGGTGAGCACCTCGTCGCCCGGAACGAGCACCAATCCGTTGTAAGTTATGCCTACGGCATTTGTCGTACTGTTGGTGAGGGCGATCCTGTCTGTTCGTGTTCCGAGGTAGGTGGCGATTGCTTCGCGAGCGGCTGACAGGCCAGGCCGCATATGTTCTTCTAGATAAATGACGGGATTGCGGTCAAGGCCGTTGCGATGCTCCGCGATGGCGTTTCGAACGGGCGCGGGATGGGACGCCAGCAGCATGGCGCTCATATGAATAAAATCCGTATCAAGATTGAAATCGGAACGGATACGGTCCCATACATCCGTAGCGGGGCCAGAATTATCATCGGGCAGGTCTGTACGGGCATCGGGCGCGGGTGCCCTTTGGCTCGGACTGCCCGGGTTCTGACCGGAACCGCAGGCAGCAGCCAATCCTGTCAGCGCAATTCCCGTTCCTGCTCTCAGGACGCTCCGCCGGCTTACCACCATCAGATCCGAACTTTCTCGCCTATTTGGAAATCATGTGGGTTCCAACTGCTGTTAGCGACATAAGTTCCGCGCGATCCCAAAATGAAGGGAGTCGTTGTTGAGGGGCGCGCTTTGGGGGGAACTTCCGGCCACTTTTTTCGTTAGCCACGTATCGTTGAGCGGATTGTATGCATGACGCTCGCTCATTTCGCCTTTCCCGACTGTTGCGGGTCATGGAGGGCGTAGGGAGGTTTCAATGCGGCCGGTTGAAGAGGGTGAGCGACTGGCTTTCCGGCTGGCGAAGGATGTATTGCAGGCGGCCGATATCACTGGGGTCAGCTTGGTGACCGCTGAAAGCTGTACCGGCGGCTACATCGCATCTCTGCTGGCAGGTGTTGAAGGTCTGAGCCATCAATATGAGGGCGGTGTTGTAGTCTATTCGGACCAAACCAAAATTGCGCTCTTGGGCATTTCACCCGAAGCCCTGTCGCGGCATGGGGCGGTCAGCCGGGAAATTGTCAGCGAGATGGCGGTGAGAATCCGTGGTCTTACCTCTGCGCAGCTCGCGCTGGCTGTGAGCGGGAATACCGGCCCTCGCGGTGAAGCAGAAAATGGGCGGGTGCATATCGCGGTCGCAGACACCAGCGGAGTACAGCATCGATATTATGAACTCGGAGATGTTGATCGGGACGAGGGCCGCTGGCTCGTAGCCATTCAGGCATTGGATATGCTGTTGCAGACATTGACGGCCACGGAACGTCAAGCGTCCCGCAGGGAGGCTGGCGTGCTCAAGCAGGACGTTGGATGAGAAGGCGGCAAGAGAATTTTACGGGCAAGGTGGTTGTCATCACGGGGGCGTCGGCAGGCGTCGGCCGCGCCACAGCGATTGCCTTTGCCCGCGCGGGTGCTCATCTGGCCCTGATGGCGCGCGACGCTCGCGCGCTGGATAAGACAAGGCAGGAGGTGGAGGCGGCGGGCGGCTCCGCACAAGTATTTCCGCTGGATGTGAGCGATGCGCATGCAGTCTCGGTGGCTGCCGCGAAATGCGAGGCCGCATTGGGGCCTATCGATATCTGGGTGAATAATGCCATGGCCACCGTTTTTTCCAAGGTAGAAGATCTGACTGCGGAGGAGGTTGAGGCAGTCACCGCAACCACGTATCTTGGGTATGTGCACGGCACGATGGCCGCTCTAAACAGTATGCGGCCGCGCGGACGCGGGCTGATTATTCAGGTTGGGTCGGCGCTGGCTTACCGGGGTATCCCATTGCAGGCGGCCTATTGTGGCGCAAAGCATGCTATCCGCGGCTTCACAGATTCCCTCAGGGCGGAATTGATTGCCGACGACTGCGGTGTACAGATTACCGCACTACATCTTCCGGCAATCAATACGCCGCAGTTTGACTGGGCCCGTTCGCATCGAAAGCGTCTGCCCCGGCCAGTGGCACCGGTTTATGAGCCGGAAGTGGCCGCAGAGGCCATTTTGCACGCCGCACGCCGGCCGGCACGGGAATATTGGCTCGGAAGCAAGACGCCGCTCCTGATCATGGCGAATACGCTCTTCCCGGCTCTGATTGATCGTCAACTGGCCGCTGAGGCTGTGACTGGTCAGGATCGTCCGCGCAGCCGTCTACCGGGCCGCAAGGACAATCTGGAATCGCCGGTTCCCGGCGGGCATGGAGTAAGGGGGGCATTTGGCAGAGAGGCAAAGCCACGCGCAATGATTGTATCGGAAACCCGGATCCGGGCAGGATGCGCCATTGGAGGTGGGCTCCTTCTGCTCGCCGCTGGGATAGGTCTCGGCCGGTACTTTCTCCAGCAGCGCTGAAAATCCTCACCCGGAATAAAATGCCGAGACGAGCCCGCGCTCGGGCCGGCAATGATCAGAGGAAGCACGGTAGATTGGTACATAGCACACCCATTGAAGACTACGCCTTGATCGGCGATTGCGAGACTGCCGCTCTGGTTGCGCGGAACGGGTCCATAGACTGGCTCTGCTGGCCGAGATTTGACTCGTCTGCCTGCTTCGCTGCCCTCCTCGGCACGCCGCAGCATGGGCGGTGGAAACTGTCGCCCGCCGCAAAGGTCGTGGAAACGCGCCGCAGATATGCAGGTGAAACTCTGATCCTTGAAACCCGCTTTGAGTGCGCGGAAGGGGCGGTCATCCTGACGGATTTCATGCCGGTACGCAGACAGCATGAGATTTCCGAAATTGTGCGGATTGTGACAGGCGTCAGGGGGAGCGTGCCGATGCGGATGGAGCTGGATATCCGCTTTGATTATGCCCGGATCCGTCCCTGGATGACCTGGGAAGAGGGGCGGATGCGTGCGGTCGCCGGGCCCCATGCTGTCTTTCTTGCTCTGCCGGATAAGCTGGAAAGGGCCGAAGAGGTTGAACGACTGGAATTCGCCGTCTCCGCGGGAGAAAGTGTGCCGTTCACCCTGTCCTATGAGGCATCCCATCTTCCGGCGCCCCGGGTCTGCGATCCGGAGGGGGCCCTCAGAGATACCCACCGGTTCTGGTCTGGCTGGGCCGAAAAATGCCGGTATGAAGGCCCCTGGCGAGAAGCGGTCATGCGCTCCCTGATCACTGTCAAAGCGCTGACTTACCGGCCGACAGGCGGCATTGTCGCGGCGCCGTCAACGTCATTGCCAGAGAAGTTCGGCGAAGAACGCAACTGGGATTACCGCTATTGCTGGCTGAGAGATGCTTCTTTCTGCCTTCTGTCGCTGATCAATGCCGGATACCGAGAGGAGGCAGAGGATTGGTGCAACTGGTTGCTGCGGGCCATCGCCTGCGACCCGGCCGGCGTGCAGCCTCTTTACGGACTGGGGGGCGAACAGCGGATATCTGAACAAACCCTCGACTGGCTCCCAGGCTACGCCGGTTCGCGTCCTGTGCGGATCGGGAACGCAGCTTACGACCAGCTCCAGATAGATGTCTTCGGGAACATTCTCGATGCGGTATACCAGGCGCGGCAGGCTGGCCTCTCCCTACATGCCGACTGGACCAGACTGATCCCGCAATTGCTGGATCATCTTGATGAGGTCTGGACTCAGCCCGATGAAGGCATCTGGGAAGTGCGTGGGCCGCCCCAGCATTTCGTGCATGCAAAGATGATGGCATGGGTTGCCTATGACCGGGCGATCCTGCTGGCGGAAGCGTTTGATCAGCCTGGGCCGGTGGCGCACTGGCGGGACCAGCGGTCGCTGATCCGTGCAGAGATAATGCAGCGTGGGTTTGACCGGGAGCGGGGTGTCTTCGTCCAGGCCTACGGGCGTCCCAGCCTGGATGCGGCGCTTTTGCTGATGCCTCTTATGGGATTCCTCTCCGCCGATGACCCGCGGATGGTGGCGACCGCAGAAGCGATTGAGCGTGAGCTTTCCCGTGCTGATCTGGTCCACCGGTATGACACAGATGAAGCCAGTGATGGTCTATCTTCAGAAGAGGGCGCCTTTCTTGCCTGCAGTTTCTGGCTGGCTGACAACAAGCTGAAACAGGGAAAGCGCGAGGCTGCTGAATCTCTCTTCAGGCGTCTCTTGTCTTTGCGTAATGATGTAGGGCTATTGGCCGAACAGTATGACAGCGAGCGAGGGGCCATGACCGGCAATTTTCCACAGGCATTCTCGCACTTCGCCATGATCGATACGGCGTTGCGGCTGTCAGGTCATGAAGAACGCTGAAGTTTCTGTGCGGCGAAAAGCAGAGCGGGTCGCTTCCGCGCCCCGGTTTGACCAAGACTGGCCCTGAAAATTTTTTTGATGTGGGCGGGGAACCGGGAACAGACTTCTGCGTTTAGTCACGCGTTTACTAAATGTTTGCATGGGGTCTTTTCAGGTTTTGCCTTACCTTTCAGGGCCTGAGCCGGGAAATCCGGTGTGGCGGAAGGGGGTGAATAGGCTGAGCCACCGGCAATTTTATTCAGGATGGACCGGTGCAGATTTTACCTAAAGACCGCAAAGAACTTGGCGCTTTAGCGGGGATCTTCGCATGCCTTGCCGGTGTCTTCATTCTGGATCTGATGACCCCGCTGGGGTTCGCTGTTTGGATTCTGTACCTTCTCCCCCTGCTGCTCGCTTTTCGCGGCAATGAGCCCACGGCGCCCGTAGTTGTGGGCGCCCTGGTGTGGGCCGCTCTGGCAACGGGTTATTATCTGGGCGCCGATGGCATCAATCCGGAGATTGCCGGGATAAACCGGCTCATGGCTGCCGTCATCGTAGCCGGCGTAGCGCTCGCCGGCCGGGCCTTGATTCTGGGCCGCAACCGCTTGAGGGATGCCGACTGGGTACAGAAGGGCGAGGTGGACATCGCCCGCGCCGTTCAGGGCGACCTGACGCCCCGCACCCTCAGTAACCAGGCACTTGAAGTGCTCGGCGCACGTCTGGGGGTCCGGGCAGCGGTCATCTATGAGTGCGGGGCGCGAGGTCTTGAGCGTGTCGCCACCTGGGGCGCCAATGCCGATGCGCTGCCCGAAGTGGTCCGGCCGGGCACGGGACATCTCTGGCGCGCCGTCAGTGAGGAGCGGTTGATCGAGATCGAGGCGACCCCTGAAACTGCGCTTGGTTGGATGTCCGGTCTGATGCAGGGCCGGGCCGCTTACAGCGCCCTGGTGCCCCTGCACGATGACAGCCAGATCAATGCGGTTCTCGAACTCGGCATGGATAGAGCCCTTACCGAGCGGGATCGCCGGATGCTGGAGCGTGTCGCCGAAAAAGTCGGCATTGCATTCCGGTCGGCGCTTTACCGGTCCCAGTTGCAGGAATTGTTGGAGGAAACCCGCCGCCAGTCTGAGGAGCTTCGCAGCCATGGCGAGGAACTCGCGGCGACCAATGAGGAGCTGGAAGAGCAGACCCAGGCGCTGAAGGAAAGCCAGCGTATGCTGGAGGAACAGCAGTCCGAACTGGAGGAACAGAACGCCCAGCTGGAAAGCCAGACGCAGGAGCTGGAAGAGCAGCGCGATGCCCTGGTCCGCTCGCGCCAGGCACTGGCCGAGCAATCGGAAACCCTGGCGCGCGAGAGCCGCTACAAATCCGAATTCGTGGCCAACATGTCGCACGAACTGCGCACCCCGCTGAACGCCCTCCTGATCATGTCGCGTCTGCTTGCCGAAAATCGCGGTGGGACGCTGACCGAGGAGCAGATCCGGTGGGCTCAGACAATAGAAAGCTCGGGAAAGGATCTCCTCGCCCTCATTAATGACATCCTAGATCTCTCGAAGATTGAAGCCGGCCGAATGGATCTCTCCGTCAACGAGGTTGATCCGCAACTGGTGGCAAGGAAGCTGGTGCGCAGCTTTGAGGCGCAGGCGAGGTCAAAAGGCATCAGCGTTACCGCAGAAGTTGCCGCCGACGCTGGTATGCTGCATACGGATGAAGTTCGCTTGGAGCAAGTGCTCCGTAATTTCCTGTCGAATGCTCTCAAATTCACCGAAAAGGGCAGGGTGACGCTCGCTGTGCGCGCCCAGGGCGGCGACATTGCATTCTCGGTGAAAGATACCGGTATCGGTATCGCGCAAACCCAGCAGGACACTATTTTTGAGGCCTTCCGGCAGGCTGACGGCACGATTTCCCGCCGCTATGGAGGCACTGGCTTGGGCCTGTCCATTTCGCGGGAACTTGCCGACCTGCTTGGCGGCACAATTACGCTGGACAGCGCACCCGGCAAGGGCAGCACCTTCACGCTGACCGTTCCGAGAAACATCGCCGCTCAGGCCAATGCGGCACCGGAAGTGGCGCCGCCGCCGCTGCGCGAAGGGATCGCGTCCGGTCCGGCCAAAGAGATATCTGATAACAATGCCCCGCTTCATGCGCTTGCTGGACTGGAAGATGACCGGGCACACATCGCCGAAGGTGACCGGATCATGCTGGCGGTGGAGGACGATCCGGCCTTTGCGCGGGTGTTGTATGAACTGGCGCATGAGCTGAAATTCAAATGTATTTGCGTTGGCCGCGCAGACGATGCGATCCGGGCCGCACGGAAATACCTGCCGCAGGCGATTGTGCTGGATGTCGGGCTCCCCGATCATTCCGGCCTGACGGTTCTGGACCAGCTGAAACGCGACGTGGCGACACGGCACATCCCCGTTCACATGGTGTCGGCTGATGACTACACCCATGAAGCGCTATCCCAGGGCGCCATCAGCTACATGCTGAAACCCGTCCAGCGCGCAGATCTGTCCCAGGCGATGCAGAAGCTGGAGCAGCGCCTCGAGCAGAGAATGCGCAGTGTGCTGATCGTCGAAGATGATGAAATTCAACTCGAAGGGCTGCAGGCGCTTCTCGGGAATGACGGTGTTGAGACCGTTGGTGCGACTACGGCCGCAGAAGCCCTTACCGCGTTCCGCGAGCGTAATTTTGACTGCATCGTCCTCGACATGACGCTGCCGGATGCTACTGGGCTCGACCTGCTCGAAAAGCTCGCCGCTGATGAAGATACAAGCTTCCCGCCCGTGATCATCTATACCGCGCGCACGCTCAGCGAGGCGGAGGAGCAACGGCTGCGCCGCTACTCCAAATCCATTATTATCAAGGGTGCAAAATCGCCGGAGCGCCTGATCGATGAAGTAACATTGTTCCTGCATCAGGTGGTGTCGGATCTGCCGGCCAAGCAGAGGGAAATGCTGGCCGCTTCGCTCAACCGGGATGCGCTGCTGGAGGGTCGCCGTATCCTTGTCGTTGAGGACGATATTCGCAATGTCTATGCGCTTACCGGCATATTTGAGCCGCATGGGGCGACTGTCCAGATAGCCCGCAACGGCCGCGAGGCGCTGGACGTCCTTGGGCGGATCGCTGATGGAGCGCAGCCGCGGGTAGACCTTGTGCTGATGGATGTGATGATGCCGGAAATGGACGGTCTCACTGCCACGCGCGAAATCCGCAAGATTGACCGGTGGAAATCCCTGCCGATTATCATGCTGACGGCCAAGGCAATGGCCGAAGACGAAAACCAGTGCCTTGCCGCCGGCGCGAATGACTATCTGCCCAAGCCGGTGGATGTCGACAGGCTTCTCTCATTGACCCGTGTGTGGATGCCCCGATGACGACTGCGGCGATTACTTCCGCATCGGTGGAAATGGTCGAACTGGACCTGTTCCTCGAAGCTCTTTTCCGGCGATACCATTACGACTTCAGGTCGTATTCGCGGGCCTCATTGCAGCGCCGGGCAGAGGTGGCCTGCATGCGCTTGAATTGCGCAACCCTGTCCGATCTGCAGCGCCGTCTTCTGCATGAGCCTGATGTGCTGCCGGAGGTGATCGACGCAATGACGGTTCAGGTCAGCGCCCTGTTTCGCGATCCTGAATTTTATCTCAGCCTGCGGCAGGATGTGATCCCCTATTTGCGCACTTTTCCCTCGATCAAGGTTTGGGTCGCGGGCTGCGCGGATGGGGAGGAGCTCTATTCGCTCGCTATCCTCTTCCGGGAAGAAGGCCTGTTCGAAAGGACCGTATTCTACGCCACGGAAATCAATCGCCGTGCGCTGGCGAAGGCGGAGACGGGTGTCTACGACATAAGCCGGATGACGGAGTTTTCCCAGAACTACCAGCAATCAGGCGGGCGTTCCTCGCTCTCGGATTACTACACTGCCGGGTATGGCCGCGCTGTGTTCGACCGGACCCTGCGCAGCCGGACGGTATTCACGGAGCATAATCTGGCGACGGATCAGGTTTTCTCCGAAGTCCATCTCGTATCCTGCCGGAATGTTCTCATCTATTTCGATCATGCGCTGCAGGAACGGGCAATTGGCCTGTTTGCGGAGTCTCTCGCGCGCGGAGGGTTCCTTGGTCTCGGCGCGCATGAGACATTGAGATTTTCCGGCCACGCACAGGCTTTCATTCCATTTGATGAGACCCAGCGCATCTGGCGCCGTTCTGCCGTTCAGGAGGTACACCATGCCCGATAAAGCCATCCGCTTCCTGATCGTAGATGATATGGTCGAAAATTTGATGGCGCTGGAAGCGCTGCTCCGCCGAGACGGGCTGGAGGTCCATCAGGCGCAGTCGGCGGCTGAGGCGCTGGAGCTTTTGCATGTCAATGACTACGCCCTGGTGCTTCTCGATGTCCACATGCCTGAAACGGACGGGTACGAACTGGCAGAACTGATGCGCGGGGCAGAGCGGACGCGTCTTGTGCCGATTATCTTCGTGACCGCTGTGGAGAAGGACGAAACACGACGTTTCAGGGGCTATGAGGCCGGCGCCGTCGATTTCATTTTCAAGCCCATTGATCCGGTTATTCTGAAATCCAAGGCAGAAGTTTTCTTCCGCATCGGCCAACAGGCCCGCGATCTTGCAAAGCAACGCGATGAAATGCGCGCCATCGCCCAGCACCGTGACCAGGCAATGGCCCGGCTAAGGGCGCATACGGATAATTCTCCGCTTGGCTTTGTCGAACTGGATGGCGGACTGGTGATACGCGGCTGGTCACAGGGGGCCGAGCGGATATTCAGCCGGCCCGCCCGCCATATGCTTGGTCAGGCCCTCAAGGCGAGCGGATGGCTTCCGGACGAAGCCACGGAAACGTTGAAAGGGTGGGTCGATGAACATAGCGACTCTGATCGCTCGCTGCGACATAGCCTCGAGGTGGTTGCGAGAACGGCTGATGGCCGTGAAGTGACCTGCGAAGTTTATGGGTCCGTGCTGATCGAGGCGGATGGACAACATCGTTCGCTGAGCCTGCAGGTGCTCGATATATCCCCGCGGCGGCAGGCCGAGGAAGTGCGCTCGCTGCTCATCGGGGAACTCAATCACCGTATCAAGAATACACTCGCCAATGTTCAGGCGATTGCGCGTCAGACCTTGCGCCAGTCCGCAGATCTTGCGGAGTTCGATCGCAGCTTTTCAGGGCGGCTTCAGGCCCTCGCGCGGGCGCACTCGATTTTGTCGGATGCAACCTGGTCCAGCGCGCCTCTGGATGATCTCATCGAAGACCATATCCGGGCCGGCACGCTGGCAGCGGATCGCCTGCGCCGCACTGGGCCAAGGGTCGAAATTTCTCCCGAGAATATGCTCCGCATGGCGCTCACCCTGCATGAGCTGACCACCAATGCCCAGAAATATGGCGCGCTCTCGGTGCCGGGTGGCGAAGTTCATCTCGACTGGAAACTGGAAGGAGAAGGGCTTGTGCTGCGCTGGCAGGAAAAGGGTGGCCCGCCCGTGACCGCGCCTGCTCGCACTGGGTTTGGTCTGACGCTGATTGCGTCCAGTGCCGGGGGCGAGGAAGGAACCGTTGCCGCTGAATGGAGCCGTGAAGGTGTCGTATGGACCATCCGTCTCCTGAGGGGTGTCTCGCCCCTTAAAGGCGTGCCGGCAGCGCCCAAGCCTTCTTCCGTCTTGGCCGTCGCGCCCGGGGAGGAGCTCGCCGGCCTCCACGTCCTGGTGGTAGAGGACGAGCCGCTGGTTGTGCTCGACCTGACACATGAAGTCGAGGAAGCCGGAGCTGAAGTGGTCGCCGTCGCAAGAACGCTTTCGGAGGCGCTCGATGCCGCCAACGGCGATGGAATAGACTTGGCCATTCTCGATGGTAATCTCCGAGGTGAGAAGGTGGACGCCGTCGCTGAACTGCTGGCACGGCGCGATATTCCGTTCTGCTTTGTGTCCGGCTATGGACCCGAGCATCTTCCGAGCGCATTCCGCTCTGTGCCAGTCATACAGAAGCCGTTCAGTTCAGCGGGCCTGCGCGCCGTCCTTCGCCGCTTGGCAAAACCCCGGCAAGCTCAGGTGGCCTGACGGACTTGCGGCACTTTGAGCGCCGGGCTGGGGCGCCAGCTAAACCGGGATTGAGGTGCGCAGATCTGCGGCCTGGAGGCGGTGTCGTCGCAATCGGGCTTCAACATAGACCCGCTTGATTTTCCTTACGGATACGTGGGTAATCAGATGGAGAAACCTGATACGTGCAGGTGCAGCCCTGTCGGCTAGACATCCGGGCAGCCCCTGTTCCTGTTGAACTGACGCCGGAGAAGGCATGACATCCGAAACTAAAAAACCACCAAGACGGTCGAAGAAGGCCGAGCAAAGAGCAGAGATGACTGAACAGATTCTCGATGCTGCCGAGTATCTGTTTTCCATCCACGGCCTGCATGGTGTCACGCTTCGGGATGTCGCCAAACGCGTTGGCGTCCACCACAGCCTGCTGAACTATTACTTCACCGACAAGCGGGAGCTGTTTGACGAGGTGTTCAAGCGGCGCGCCGAAGTGACCCGGTCGCTGCGCATGAAGGCGCTGGACGAATATGAGGCTTCATGCGGTGGAAAACCGACCGTGGAGGGCGCGCTGCGGGCGTTTCTGGATACTGACCTGGATCTCTACATCCAGGGCGGAGAAGGCTGGCAGAACTTTGCCAGCCTTGGCGCGCAGGTGGCCAATACGCCGCTCGGCGCCGAACTGTTCGACGAACATTTCGACGAACTGGTGCTGCGCCTGGTGGGCATTCTGAAGCAGGCGCTTCCGGAGTGCGATGATGTGGATATCTTCTGGGGCTATCACTTTGTCACCGGCGGATTGATGCTCACCTTGGCCCGGACCGGCCGGATTGACCGCTTGTCCGGCGGGCTGTGCAAGTCCGATGACTTCGCGGCAGTCAAAGAGCGGATGGCGCGGTTCATGGCGGCGGGCTTCATCGACATCTGCAGACAGTCGGCCGCTTCGCGCGGCTGACGGCGGTGTTGGAGCGCTCGCAAGAAGAGTGAGTTTGCCCGGTTCGAAAATAATATTCACTCACGGGTGAGTGAATATTGACAGTGCGCCCGGAATGGCGCACCAAACTCCCAAGCGCCCATCAACGAGGCGCCTCAGGGAGGATCATCATGAAGATCAGAATTCTCGCTTCCGCGAGCGCGGCGGCCGTTCTTTCCATGCTTGGAGGCGCAGGCGCCCAGGAGGCCGGGCAGGCACCAGTCCGGTCAGAAGAGCCGGAGGCGCAGCGAAGCCTCGACAAGGTTGTGGTTACGGCCACGCGGCGTGAGGAAAGCCTGCAGGATGTCCCCCTCAGCGTGACGGCCTACCAACAAGAGGCCCTGACTGAGAAGGGGATTGTCAGCTATGATGGCCTTGCCCGCGAAACGCCCGGCGTTGTGATCAACCAGCCGACTGCCAACTTCAATAACTTCACGACCCGCGGCATTGCCACCAATGGCTATGGCGCCAATCTCCAGGCAGCCACTGCCATCTACATCGATGAACTGCCGATTTCGTCGAACGGAAACTCGACCATTCTTGACCCGACACTCTATGATGTGGAGCGTGTGGAAATCCTGCGCGGTCCGCAGGGCACGCTGTTTGGCGCGAACTCGCTATCCGGTGCTGTCCGTATCCTGACAAAAAAACCCAACACCAAAGAATTCGAAGCTTCCGCGCTGGTTGATTATGGCCTGACGGACGGCGACGCGTTCCGCCAGCGGTATAACGGCATGGTCAACATCCCGCTGGCTGAAGACAAGCTGGGCCTGCGCGTTGTCGGCTTCTATCGCGACGAAGAGGGCTGGGTCGATAATATCGGCACCGGAATCGAAGGCGCCAACTCGCTGACTTCCTATGGCGGCCGCGCGATCTTGCGCTGGGAACCGACCGACGCGCTCGATATGCAGCTGATGGTTATCCATGAAAACAGCCAGCCGGATGACTCCGGGCTGACCAATCCAAACCGCGGCGAGTTTGTTCGTCTGACGGACCGGCCGGACCTTTTCCAGTCTGATTTCACCACCTACAATTTCGCGCTCGACTATGATTTCGGCTTTGCCAACCTCACCAGTTCATCGACCTACTCAAATATCGATGGGAAATTTATCGTCGACCTCGCCGGCACGTTCGGCCAGCTGATTCCGTTCGCTCTGGATGCAGTCGGCTATGATGAGACGTTCGTGCAGGAGGTGCGCCTGGCTTCGGCAGATGGCGGCAACTGGGACTGGATCATCGGCGGCTTCTATTTCAACAAGCGCCGCGACATTACCTATGACTACCGCTCGTCTCAGGAATTCCTTGATACACGCGGTCTCACCGGCTTGCCGGATGAATATTACCTCCGTTTCACCAGCTATTTCGACCAGTTCGAAACGGCAGGATTCGGCGAACTCACCTACCGCTTCTCCGATCAGTTCTGGATGACCGGCGGCGCGCGCTACACAACGACTTCCGTGCAGAGCTTCACCAATGAAGGCGGCTATAACAGCAACTATCTGGCGCTCGCCCTTGGTGGGGCCACCAATGTTCCGATTACGGTGTTTCCGGTGGCTGCCGTGGAAGGTCTGAAGGTCGAAGGTGACAAGCTCTCCTATAAGCTCAGTGCTTCCTACAAGCCTGTCGACAATGTCACAACTTACGCTTCTATTTCGACCGGCTTCCGCTCCCCGGTGGCCAACGCACGCGCTGGCGCTGTCAGTATCGTCAATCCGAATGATCTGGTCATTCCAAACGGCGCAGACTCCGACTCGCTGACAAACTATGAAGTTGGCGCGAAAGGCTACTGGCTGAACGGCAAACTGGCGGCAAATGTCGCAGCCTACTACATCGACTGGCAGGACATTCAGGTGCAGGCAAACCGCCTGTCAGACCAGGTTCAGTTCGCAACTAATATCGGCGGTGCGGTCAGCAAGGGGCTCGAGTTTGAAATCGCTGCTTATCCGGCGCAGAATTTCAGCTTCTTCCTCAACGGATCGCTGAACGATTCTGAAGTGACCGACGTGACACCGACAGAGGCCGCCATGTCGGGCGCCGAAGAAGGCATCTCGCTTTCCTTCCCAACCTTCCAGGGTTCGGCCACGGTCCGCTACGATTGGAAGATGGGGGGCAACACCGATGCGTTCGCCGCGGCAACTGCGGCTTATGTCGGCGATTTCCCGGGGATGTTCCCCAACGTACCGGGTAATCCGAACCTCGTCGCACCAACCTTCGATTATACGGATGCGTATACGGTTGTGAACCTTCAGGCCGGGATGTCGCGCGACCAGTGGAAGGCTGTTGCCTATGTCGAGAATCTGATGGACGACAGCTCCATTACCTATGTCCACCCGGAAGCTTTCCTTGACGGGCGCTATGCAAGGCTCCGTCCCCGGACGGTCGGTGTCCGCCTGAGCTATGAGTTCTGAGCCGATGCCCAGCCCAGACAGCGCGGTACAGGCCGCCTCCCCGCCCGGAACCGCTGTCCCGCCGGCCGCGCCTTATGCGCGGCCGGATGGGAAGGCCTGGTTCGTTCTCGCCATTCTGTGTTTTGTCTATGTATTGAACTTTCTGGACCGGCAGATCATTTCCATTCTTGCCAAGCCCATTCAGGATGAACTCGGCATTACAGATGGTCAGCTTGGCCGGATCACCGGCCTCTATTTTGCTCTGGTTTACTGCATCCTGGGCATCCCCGTCGCCTGGATTGCAGACCGCACGAACCGGGTGAAAGTGCTGTCGTTTGCGTGCGCCATCTGGAGCGCAGCGACGCTCTTCTGTGGCCTTGCGCGCAGCTATCCGCAGCTGGTGGTGGGCCGGCTGGCGGTCGGTGTTGGAGAGGCAGGCGGCGTGCCGCCATCCTATGCCATCATCTCGGACTATTTCCCTCCAGGACGGCGCGGAACAGCGCTGGCCCTGTTCAATTTCGGCCCTCCCATCGGCATGGCGCTCGGTGTGGCGTTCGGTGCCTCCATGGCGGCGGCATTTGACTGGCGCATCGCGTTCATCTCGCTTGGCGTGGTTGGAATAACCACCGCGCTGTTTGTGTATTTCTTCGTGCCTGAGCCTGAAAAGGGAAGGCTTGATGCCCCGCCATCAGCACCGGCCGTTGAGGCATCCGCAGGCAAAATACCTTCGGCAGGATCCGGCTTCTGGAGCACGATACGGATGTTCTTTGCACGGCCGGTTTTGATCCTCACGGCGCTGGCCAGCGGCGCTATCCAGTTTGTCACCTATGCCACGCTGAACTTCACGACGCTGTTCCTGATGCGCGAGAAGGGTATGACGCTACAGGAACTGGCGCTGTACTATTCGATCCTTCTCGGAGTCGGGGTTGCTGCCGGCATGTATGTATCTGGCTGGCTGGTCGACCGGTTTGGCCAAAAGTCAAAAGTTGCCTATGCGCTGGTGCCGGCTATCGGCCTGGCGGCGGCCATTCCCTTTTTCCTCGGTTTTGTCTGGGCGCCCGGATGGCCCCTTGCGCTGCTGTTCCTGATCGGGCCGACTTTCTTCAACTATTTCTATCTCTCGCCAGCCGTCACCCTGGTGCAGGAAGAGGTTCGCCCGGATCAACGCGTGCTGGCCGGCGCGCTGCTGCTGTTGATCATGAACCTTATCGGCCTCGGTCTTGGGCCGACCTATCTCGGCATGGCGAGTGACATGTTCAGAGTGGCAAACCCGGAAAACTCGCTCCAACTTGCATTCTACACACTGACACCGTTTTACGGTCTGGCGGTCCTCCTGTTTCTTTGGCTGGCCCACGCAATCCGGAAGGAAGAAGCGCAGAGGACAAAGCCATGAAACGCATGAATTCTATTCTTGCAGCCCTCACGGCCGTGCTTCTGGCTACTTCGTGTGCAACGCAGGCCGGCGGCGCTGTTCCTGTCATCAGCGCTCCGGCTGGCATGATAGCGGGAACCACGACGGGAGATGTCGCGGTCTACAAGGGTATTCCGTATGCGGAGGCGCCTGTCGGGGAGCACCGCTGGAAACCGCCTGTTCCAACTGCCCCCTTCGAGACGGTGTTTGCAGCCTCTGACTTCGGTCCGGCTTGCATCCAGCCTCGCCCCAGAGAAGGCAGCATATATGCCAATCCGCCCGAAACGGTCAGCGAAGACTGCCTGACACTCAACATCTGGGCGCCTGCAGAGGCCACATCTGCGCCTGTGATGGTGTGGATACACGGTGGCTCCCTCACCGCGGGCTATTCGGGTGAGCCCCTCTATGACGGAACAGCGCTGGCAGAGGCAGGCGTTGTGCTGGTGTCGATCAACTACCGGCTGGGCGTGCTGGGCTATCTTGCCCATCCGGAGCTCAGCGGCGAATCGCCTGACGGCGTGTCCGGCAATTACGGCCTGCTGGATCAGATTGAGGCGCTGCGTTGGGTCCAGCGCAATATTGCAGCCTTTGGCGGGGATCCCGCCAACGTCACGGTTGCCGGCGAGTCTGCCGGGGCGCTGAGCATAATGTACCTCATGGCGGCGCCGGATGCCCGGGGGCTTTTTCACAAGGCGATTGCCCAAAGCGCCTATCTCATTCCGACGCCTGAATTGAAGACGGCGCGATATGGTCATTTCGCGGCGGAGGATGTGGGCAGCTACATTGCCCAGGCGACTGGCGCAAACGATCTTGCCGGTCTCCGCGCACTGGACGGTGAAACTCTGACGGCTGCCGCGGCAGCAGCAGGGTATGCGCCCTGGGGCACAGTTGATGGCAGAATCCTGAAACGGCAACTCGTCGACACATTTGATGCTGGCGAGCAGGCTGGCGTGCCTATTCTTGCCGGGTTCAACAGCGGGGAAATCCGGTCCATGCGGTTCCTGATGTTGCCCGTGCCGGAAAGCGGAGAGGCTTATGAAGAGGCCATCCGAGAGCGGTATGGGGATTTGGCCGATGAGTATCTTCGGCTTTATCCGTCCTCTGATCTTGTAGAGGCAGCTCTCGCGGCGCCGCGCGATGCGCTCTACGGCTGGACGGCAACGCGGCTGGTGCGGGATCAGGCCGCGCTTGGCGAAGCGGCCTATCTCTATCATTTCGATCATGACTATCCGGCCGCCTCGACGCTGGATCTGAAGGGGTTCCATGCCGCCGAGATCCCCTATGCGTTTGGAAATCTCCGGAAGACGCCGCGTTTCTGGCCCGAAATACCAGAAACTGCAGAAGAGCAGGCGCTTTCCGATGTCATGCTCGGCTATTGGGTTTCATTCGCGCGGGATGGCCGGCCTGCGGTGACTGGCACTCCGGAATGGCGCCCCTTTGCGCCTGGCAAAGCGTATATGAGCTTTGCCGGAACGCCCCGGCCGGCCAGCGATCTCGATCCCGGCATGTTCGATCTGCATGAGACAGTCATGTGTCGGCAGCGCGCGGAGGGTTTACAGCTCTGGAGTTGGAATATCGGCGTGAAGGCACCTGTCATCCCGCCCGCAGGAAATGACTGCCCATGAATGTAGACAGTATGCAGGCCTATGACCTGACCCTCGATAAATTCCTCAGCCATGCCGCCAAATGGCATCCGGATGCGGAGCTTGTCACGGCTGGGGATGTGCTGGGCGCGGCGAGTGACAGGGCAGGCTATGCGGCGCTGGAATCTCGGTGCCGGGCAGTTTCGGGCCTCTTGTCTCGCTTGGGCGTGAAGCCTGAAGATCGTGTGGCGACGCTTGCCTGGAACACTCGCGCGCATGTCGAGGCATGGTACGGTATTATGGGAATGGGGGCAGTATGCCACACGCTGAACCCACGTCTGACGGCCGAACATCTTGCCGCGATGGTGACCCAGTCTGAAGCGCAGATACTGATCGTGGACGGTGATCTTGTGCCCTTGGCTCGCCAGGTGGCCGAGCAGGTGCCTGGGATCAGGCAGATACTGGTCACCAATACGCCTGAGGCGGAGAAAAGCCCGGAAGCAGGCCTTTCGACGGTCGCGTCATTGGAGACGCTGCTGGCCGAAGGAGCGAACGCGCCGGTGGTCTGGGGGGGATTTCCCGAAACGGCGCTCTCGGGCCTCTGCTTTACCTCCGGCACAACTGGCGCGCCCAAAGGCGTCGCCTACACCCATCGTTCCAGCTATCTCCATACGCTCCGTGTCCTGCAGGCCGATGTCATGGCGATTACGGCGCAAGATGCCGTGCTGGCCGTGGTTCCGATGTTTCATGCCAATGCCTGGGGGCTTCCTTTTGCGGCCCCTGCGGTGGGCGCCAAGCTCGTCCTGCCGGGGCGGCGCAGTGATGGTGCCAGCCTGGCCCGGCTTATCAGCGAAGAGAACGTAACCATCGCTGTCGGCGTGCCCACCGTCTGGCTGGGGTTGATCGATTATCTGGATGAAACAGGTCTGCGGCTGCCCTCCCTGAAGCGTATCATTGTGGGCGGCGCGCCCATGCCGCCCGCGCTGATGCAGCGGCTGGAGGAAGGACTTGGCATCATCGTGCAGACAAGTTGGGGGATGACGGAGCTTTCTCCGCTCGGCGTGATCATGCCGCCAGATGCGCCTATGCGCTCCCCCGAGTTCTCTGGCCGCCCTGCCATCGGCATGGATCTCCTCATTACCGATGCCAGCGGAAAACCCCTACCACTGCAACGCGGCGCCGAGGGACATCTCAAAGTGCGTGGTCCATCCGTGGTCGAGCGGTATCTTGGGCAGGATCAGTCTGCTGCTGGTGATGATGGATGGTTCCCAACCGGCGATCTGGCACGGATCGACGAAGACGGACATCTTATCATCACCGGGCGCGCCAAGGATCTCATAAAATCTGGCGGGGAGTGGATAAACCCGGCTGAAATAGAAGCAATCATCAGCGCATTGCCGGAAGTGTCGCTCGCCGCTGTGATTGGCCAGCCGCATCCCAAATGGGGCGAGCGTCCGCATCTGATCGTCGAACTCCGCAACGATAAGGAGATAGATGATGATACTCTTCTGGCGCCGCTCGAAGGAAAAGTGGCAAGCTGGTGGATTCCTGATACCGTGATCCGCCTGCCTGCAATGCCACTGGCTGCCACAGGCAAGATCGACAAACAAAAGCTCAGGGCTGATTTCGGAGTCTTACAGGCTGACCTTCCGTGAGCAAAAGGAAACTGGCCGATGAAATTCATCTCCTGTCTGGCATCCGCCGCCCTAATGCTGGCAGCCTGCACGACCAGCCCGGCCGGTCTCAAGGGTAACCCGCTTCCGGAAACCCTTCCGGGCTGCTCTCAGGCGATTGCTTACTCGCAATCCCACCGAGGCCTTTCCGTCCTTGTGCTGCAAAACGGAGATGTCGTCTGCAGCACGGGAGGGGCGAGCATTGAAACGCCATATGAGCTCTGGTCCGGAACGAAGAGTTTCGTGGGCGTCATGGCGGCTGCCGCCGTTCAGGACGAGTTGCTGTCCCTGGATGAACTCGCCGCAGACACATTGCCGGAATGGGCCGATGACCCGGTTAAATCTCGCGTCACGCTGCGACAAATCCTCTGGATGGTGGAGGGTCAGCCCAGCGAGATCGGGAATCCGCCAGGGTATGCCGGCGCGGTCGACGTTGGCTTCAACGCGGCGCCCGGGGAGCGGTTCCAGTATGGCCCTGTGCCCATGCAGCTTTTCGGCGAGATCATGCGCCGCAAGCTTCTTGCCGCGGGGCTGGACGCAGATCCGCTTGCCTATTTTGACCGGCGTATTCTTGGCCCCCTGGGCATAACCGGCTATCGCTGGCGGCAAGGCACAGATGGATATCCACTGATGCCCCAAGGCGCGCTGATGTCCGCGCGTGAATGGTCCGTGTTCGGTGAGTTCGTTCTTCGCGGCGGCTATAGCCCGGATGGGACGCTGCTCGTTGCCCCGGATGCTTTCGCCGAAATGTTCGAGGGAAGCGAAACGAACCCGGCCTATGGCTTGACCTGGTGGTTGGCCCGTCCGTCGTCATCTCCTGATCCGGTAACGCGTGGGTCTGACCTCCGCCAGAACCTTGACCGGTTTCCGCCTGATCTTGTCCTCGCTTCGGGGGCGGGCGGACAGCGTCTTTATCTCATCCCCTCGCGCGGCCTGGTGGTCGTGCGGCAGGCGGACCTTGACTTTGAAGCGCTCCGGGCCGGGCGGGGATCAGACTGGAAGGACACAGAGTTTCTGAGCCTGTTGCTGGGCGATACCGAGACGCCGAGGCCACCCCCAAACGTCGCCGAAATGATGACGCAGGCCCGGTCGCCCGATGGCCATTTCATCAGCTGGCGCGAACATCTGATTGATGCGGAAGATGTGAATGGCGGTGTGGCCATTCGCGGCGGCGACGGGGTTGCGATGGCTGACCTGGATCGTGACGGAAAGGCAGACATCGTGTCGGTGCATGAGGATTCCGGACATATCCGCATCGCTTTTGCTGGCACGGGTCCGCAGGACTGGCATCTGGTAACGCTGGGCGAAGGCGCCATGGTCGCCGCCGTGGAGGATGTCGCAATCGGCGATCTGAACGGGGATGGCTGGCCCGACATCATGGCGGCGTGCGAAGAAGGCCACCTCATCTATTTCGAAAATCCCGGGCCGCAGGCGCGCTCATTGGCCTGGTCGTCAATCATCCCGGAGGTGACCACGGGACGAGGCTCCTGGCTGCGCGTGTTCCTGGCTGACCTGAACGGAGATGGCCAGCTTGACGTTACCGCAGCAAACAAGGGTGGCACGAATATAATCGCTCCTGAAGACCAGGAGCGCATCAAAAGCACTACCTCATTGTTCCTGCTGGACGGGCCGCCTCTGGATCAGAGCTCCTGGCGCGAGCAGGTTCTCCTCAGCGATGAAATCGCCAACACCGCCCAGCCTGTAGATGTCGATGGGGACGGCGATCTGGATGTGCTCGCTGCAGCCCGGAACAGGCAGGAAATGTTCATCCTGGAGAACCGGTCGGTGCGTGCCGATGGCACCCTTGATATGACCGTGCACAGAATTAATATCAGAGCTGCATTTGGCGTTCCGAGCGGGTGGGAGGCGCGTGCCAATGCCTTTCAGTCCGACTGGGCCGACCTTGACGGTGATGGCCGGCTGGATCTGGTCGTGAATGTCCTTGAGACGGCGCCAGACACACCGGTGCACATAGGGCTGGCGTGGCTGAAACAACCTGAATCCCTCGGCCAGCCCTGGGGCATGCGCCGTATCGGGGACGTGATGCCGGACTGGATAGCCGGTCTCACCTTGGCGGACATTGATGGCGATGGATACCTGGATGTGATCGCGGGCGGATATTCGGGGCTGAACATTCTGGCGGGCACATTCTCCGGTGCTCCCCGGCTGATGGATGATCCTGAGGCGACACCCTCGGATACGCTTGGACGGATGGCCTGGTTCCAGAATCCGGGGGCGGAGGAGGGCGCCTGGACACGGCATGACATCTCCCGCCGGGTGCGCGGCATGTATGACGCATGGATAGCCGTCGATATGGATGGAGACGGGGATCTGGACTTTGTGTCGACACGCGGCAATAGCGGCGCGCTGGATGGCGTGTTCTGGATAGAGCAGATGCGTAGTCCTGCGCCGGCCCGGAGTTACATACCGGCCCGGCCTGTGGACAGCCAGGAAATGTCCCTGCCGCCAGAGGATTGGCTGACGCAGTACCGGCGCGGTCAAACATACAGGCCAGCAGACAATACGGACTGATCAGATCAGGCGCCGGCGTACCTGGCTGGCGAACGCATCCAGGGCGAGCACCGTGGCGAATATTACCAGAAGGATGGTTCCCACATGCCCATATTGCAGCATGTCAAACCTTCCCTTCAGCTCCTGTCCGACGCCGCCTGCTCCAACAATTCCAATAACTGTCGCCATACGGATATTCCGGTCCACCACATAAAGCGTAAGCGCCACGAATGAGGGAACGACGTTTGGCAGGACTGCAAGGCGGAGCACGGTCAGTCGGCTTGCGCCGAGTGCGGCCAGCGCTTCCTGTGGGCGTACATCTGCGGTCTCCACATCATCTGCATAGAACTTTCCAAGAAATCCGATGCTGTGAAGGGTGAGGGCAAGAATGCCCGCCACAGGGCCGAAGCCGAACAGAAGCACCAGAAACAGCGCGCTCACGAGTTCCGGTATGGTCCGCAAAAGCGAAACAAGGGAGCGTGCAGCCGTGCGGACTATGGGGTGCGGTGTAAAGTTCCGTGCGGCGAGCGGTATCAGGCAGAGGCTGGCAAGCATCGCGAAAAGGCTCGCCCAGATTGCCATCTCTATTGATTGGAGCATCTTTCCGCAGACATAGAGCAGATAACCAAATGGCTGCACCAGATATCGCTCTGTAATCTCGCGCGTTTCGATCTCGAGGGTTTCAGGGTTCAGCGCCGTTTCGTGCCGCGTCACCTCTTCAATGCGCGAGGGCCAGGCGCGCGTTTCACTGCCCGCTTCCAGAGGCGTTCGCTCGTCCATCACCAGCGGGAACATCTTATCTTCGATCGAGGCGAGCCCGCGCCCGATCTGGGAGCTGTCAGACCCCGTGCCGATATTGGCTGCAAACTCCTGCACATTGCGTACAAAGACTTTCAGTTCCACGCGCGGCGCCGACCATACAAGAAACGCAAAGCAGGCCAGAACGGCCAGCAGTGTCCGGCTGCCGTAGACCGGCTTTAACCGCCACGCCTCAGGCGGGCGAAGATCGCCAGCAGCATTCCGCGTCATGCTGTAACGCTCCGTTTAAGGATCGGTTCGGGTGTGTGGGGGCTATCGGAAAGTGCGTGCGGAGCGCCGTCAAACTCTTTGTGCCCGGCCTTGATAACCAAAATCCGGTCTGCAAATTCACGTGCCAGGTCCGTCTGGTGCAGCGAGCAGAGCACCGCGGCGCCGCGCTCCTTCGCCGTTCGCCGTAAAAGGGCGATGATGTCGCGTGAAGTTGCCGGATCGAGACTTGCGACGGGTTCATCCGCCAGGATGATGGCGGGCCTTCCCATCAATGCCCTCGCAATGCCCACACGCTGCCGCTGGCCGCCGGAAAGCTCCCGCGCCCGGCGGTTTACATGGCTCTCGTCAAGCCCCACTTCGGCCAGAAGGCGGCATGCTTCGGCTTTCACAGCCGGGGGATAGAGACGCAGCATCAGCCGCCAGAGCGGCAGTTCGCCTGCCAGGCCGGCCATGACATTCTGGACGGCGCTTAACCGGTCGATCAGCCCATGGTCCTGATGCACCATTCCCAGTTTACGCTGAATCTGCCGGCGTGTGACCGAGGTAAGCTGGATGCCCTGCAATGTGATCTGCCCGGAAGAGGCGGGCACCAACCCGGAAATTACCCGCAACAGGGTCGATTTCCCCGAGCCTGACGGGCCAAGAATGACGCAGAACTCACCCGCACGGAGGTCCAGATCAATCCCCTGAAGCGCAATTATGCCGTTATAGGCTGCGCTTACGCCCGAAAGACTAAGTATGGCCGGGCTCAGGCTGGGGCCGGTGTTTCGCGCGTCCGTCACCGGTAAGTGCCCGCGCGCCGCACCAAGGCGGCCGTAAACGCGCTATCCACACCTGCTACGGGGCGAAAGGCGGTTTCAAAGTCATCGTCCGTGATCGTAATATCGTACCGGTCGACCCGCTTTCCGCCATATCCGCGAATATCATCGGCAGATATGCCGGGTTGTTCATGCAGAGCGCCAAGGGCGGCGCGCAGTCTGGACTTTACGGCTGGCGGCAGCGCTTGGGCCGACACCATCGGAGGGTTGGGAATAGGGGCCGAGCGTCCCACGATCCGAAAGCGGGATGCATCAATCGCGCCCGAATTTGCTGCGCGTTCGAACGATACGAACGACGCAGCGGCGCCGTCCACCAGGCCGTTGTCCAGGGCAACAAGTCCGCTGGTGTGGCTATCCCCGATGCGCACCTGAGAGAGATCCTTCCGCGGATCAATGCCTGCGTCCAGAAGTATGCCGATGGGAAAAACAAAGCTGCTTGCCGATTGCGGTGGGCCGAACGCCACAGACCGCCCGCGCAGATCCTGCGCGCTGGAAATGCCGCTGTCTTTCAGCGCAAAAATTCCCGCAAAATAGGTCGCGCTGCCATTGGTGGATTCCACGGCCAGCAACTCGGCGCATCCGCGATCACGGGCCTCGCGATAGGATGTCGGGCCAAGCCAGGCGACGTCCGCAAGTCCCGTGCACACTGCTTCGATGGCCGCCGCATAGCTCTGGCCAACGCGCACACGGAAGTGCAGGCCGCTTGTCTTGGTCAGCGCATTGAACAAGGGCAGGAAATCCGCCCGGGTGCCGTCTTCCGTGCCGCCATCCGCCGGGATCAGGATGACCTCCAGAGGTTGGCGGACGCTGCCGTCCCTCGCTTGGGCCAGCGCGGGGAGCGTCCCCCACATCCAGATGAATAGCAAAGCCGCAATGATGCGCATGGCTAACCCCTTTTTACGTCCGCCCGCAGGCTAGCGGCTCGCCGCAACACTAATGTGACGTGAAGGGAAAATTTCAGGGTTGTTTGTGAATTTTATTCAATTCTGCCTGTGCTAGATTTTATTTTCCCGCAAAGTGCGGCAGATGGGTCTCTTCGGGCAGCGGGCGCCCGGCACAACACCCGCAGGTGTTCAGGGAGCAGGCAATGAAGAAAAAAGAGACGCAGTCCAAAAGCACCCCAGGCGTGAAGAAGGATACGGCAGTTGTCAGCAATGTCCTGAGCCGCATCCGTATCCGGCAGGCGTCCCTGGGGCCCAGCACGAGTTCCATTGCCGAGTTCGTACTCAACAACCCGCGCCGCGTTGTTGGCATGTCGGTGACCGAACTTGCCGCTGAGACGGGGGCAAGTGATGGCAGTGTTGTCAATTTCTGCCGCCAGCTTGGTCTGACCGGATTTCAGCAACTGAAGCTCAGCCTGGCGCAGGACACCGTTCAGCCCGTGCAGTTCATACAGGAGGATCTCCAGCGAGGAGACGATACGGGAACCATATGCCGTAAAATGTTCCATGCCGGCATTCAGGCGCTGCGCGATACGCTGTCGGTTGTGGACGCTGACGCGATTGATCAGGCTGTGCAGGCAATTCGGGCGGCCGACCGGATCGAGATCTATGGAATCGGATCCTCCGCGCCCATAGCGGAAGACGCACAATACCGTATGCTGCGGATCGGCATCGATGCGCGCGTCGTGGTGGACAGCCATATCCAGGCCATCAGCGCTTCACGTACGGGCCCGAATGTCGCGGTGCTGACCATCTCGCATTCAGGCGCAACGCATGAAACTCTTTCCGCTACCCGCCTGGCGCATGAGGCCGGCGCCAAAACCATTGTCATCACGAACTTCGCCAATTCCCCAATCCAGGCTTATGCCGATATCAAACTCTACACGATGTCGAAGGAAACCCGCTTCCGTACGGAAGCCATGACCAGCCGGATCGCCCAGCTTTGCGTCATCGATACGCTGATTGCGGCCCTCGCCATGGCGGATTACGACCATGCTACCGAAACGCTTCGAGAAACTTTCGACGTCCTTTCGATCAAGCGCTTCTGAGGGAGTCAGATCAGCCTCGCGAAGAATTCCTGCGGGGTCGGCGCAACCAGAAGGCAGGGCATCCCTATCTGGACTGCCCCTTTAATGTCGGTATCCGGGTTATCCCCCAGCATCACGGTGCGGTGAGGGGAAGTGCCGATGATCCGGCACGCTTCACGGAAAAAGCCCTCGCTCGGTTTGCCAATAATCTCGGTCTCGGCCTGAGACAGATCGACCGCCGCTTCAAGGGCGGCGTGAAAAGCGCCGGTCTCAAGCCGGATACGTGCATTGGCCCCGCGGTGCGAGCCGTCCGGATTGGCGACGACGAGTTTTGCGCCGCCGACCAGGCAGTTTGCCGCGCGTTCCAGCGCAGCATAGGTCACCCGTGTATCCCGCATCAGAATAACAACCTGAGCTTCTTCCCGCACAACTTCAATGCCGGAGCGTTGGGCTAGGGCTTTCATGGCGGGACTTCCGATGATCATGGCCCGATTGAGCCCCAGATCCCGCGCCCGCTTTATGGCAAACATGCCGGCCAGCAGTATGCGTTCCGGAGGCAGTTCAATGCCGGATTTGTCCAGAATGGCGCGCATTTCGTCCGGGGTGTGGGTGGAATTGTTCGACACAATTGCCAGCCGATTCTGATGGGCGCGCAGAAATACTGCGGCTTCAGGAACGAGAACATTGTCAATTGCGCAGCACCCATCCCAATCCAGAAGAAATCCGTCAGCGGACTTTATGAGTGATTTGGGGTCCCGGCTGCGCAGCTCTTCAAGGGGAATAACATTCTTCATAGCGGCGGCTTAGACGAAATGAAAATAATTCAAAAGATAGAAAATTTGAGATGAGCAAATTTTATATTTGAATTACACAAACTTCACCGACGCGTCACATTCACCGGCTACCCGAGCCCTGCGCAGAACTGATTGCGCGCAAAGCTATTGCGGTTGCCCGGCCAGACCGGCGCAATCTGAACCTCGGAGGGGTGACGGTGAGATACGATCTGAGAAAGAGACTGTTGTTGAGTGTTGGGGCCGCGTTGGTCTCGGCCAGCTTCGCGGCGCCTGTGATGGCGCAGTCCGAAGCTGCGGAAGAAGATGAGGCCCGCCTCAGCACGGTGCTGGTCGAGGGCCGCCGCGTGGACCAGGCAACGCCGATGGCGATTGACCTCGTACAGTTCGGCAACCAGGTTCAGCTGATCGATGCCCAGAAGATTGAAACGGGCGGCTTCACGAACTTTGGGGAAGCGGCTGCGGGTCTGATCCGCGGCGCAAACATTGGCTATTCGCCTGATGAAGGCGAGTTCACCATCCGCATCGACGGCGGTACGGACCGTGATACGCTGCTTCTGGTAGATGGCGTTCCGTATTTCGACCGGTCCAGCCCGTCAGAAGATCTGTGGCCAGCTACCGCTATCGATCCGCGTATGATCGACAGCGTTGAGGTCTATCGCGGCGGTCAGTCGTTGTATTTCGGCTCAAACGGCGGTCTCGGTGTTGTCAGTGTAAAGACTAAAGAGCCTGACGGCACCAAAAAAGGCCAGATCGGCGTCTATGCTGGGTCATTCAAGACCCGCGAAATCTACGGCAATGTGTCGATGCCGGTAGACTCCGAAGGCAAGCACAGTTTCCTGGTGTATGGTCGGTCGTATCATTCTGATGCGCACGAGCTTTTCGATGTTTCCGCCTATGGTGATAACGTCCTCGCCCTCGGTGGCTTCCAGCCCTACCCGTATGATTTCAACAGCATCGGCGCGAAGTATCTTTGGCAGATTGATGCGACCTCTGAACTGCGCCTGGGCGCAAGTTTCTCCACCATCGACTTCCATGACTCCTTCCCGAACTCGACAATTTACACGCCCAACTTCACCGAGTTCCCGATCTATACGGCGAACTACAAGAAGTCGTTTTCGGACAATCTCCGGATTGAGGTCGACTCTCACTGGCAGAAGCCGCAGCTGAAAAACCATGAGTTGCTGGCTCGCGTCTGCCGCACGCCTCGCCTGCAGGATCTGCCGGCAGACGTGCGCGCGATTGCGTCGTCCCAAGGGATCACAGGCTTCGCAACGGCAGCACAATACGAAGCCTTTGCCGCCACAGTCCCGAACCTCCCGGCTGGCTGCGTGACAAATCCCTACGGAACGACAAGCGGCGCAGCCACGAGCGCGCAAAATGGCTGGATGGTGAACCAGGATCCGAGCAGCCCCTATTTCGGCCAACCCTATGGCACCATTCAGAACCCGTTCCCGATTGGCGCGCCTATCGGATACGTGATCGAGACGACCACCTCCTTCGGTGACAACACACCGGTCAAGGGCTGGGGATCGACGGATAACCGCCGCTCCGGTTACATTGACTATGGGATCAATGCCCGCGGCACATACCGCCTGAACGATCTCGTCGAAGTTGTTGGCGGTGTTCAGTATACCGCCTATGAAGATGCGTCCGACGCCTCTTTCGGGGTCAAGGACGTGAAGGTCACGTCGACGGGTGTCTATGGTGACCTGCGTCTCAGCCTGCCGGTTCTGGAAGGCCTCAATGGCTCCTTCGCCGTCCGTCAGGATTTCAATGATGGATTTGATGATGAGATGATCTACAAGATCGGTCTTCGTCAAAACCTTCCGGCTGGCCTCTATGCCCGCGCTAGCGGTGGTACATCCTACTCGGCGCCCAAGATCGACGAAATCGGCGCCTATGGTGCCAACCAGAACGTCAATCCTGGCCTTCAGCCGCAATCGGTTGAGGCGTTGAATGCCGGTATCGGTATGGATGGCTCGTTCCGTGGCGGCACTTTCAATATCGAGATGGGATACTTCAAGACCGACATCAAAAACCAGTTCGGTACGCGATCGGTTGAGTCGGTTTGCACGCAATATGAGGGCAATCCCTTCGGCCTCGACATCATCAACCGGAACCGGGCTAGCATCGTGCCCCCTGACGCCTTCTGCGCCACGGCGGCGGGCCTTGGCCTCGACGGATCGGAAATCGTAGCTGTCAACACCCTGGATATCCAGGAAATCGAAGGCTTCACAGTCGATCTCGCCTTCGACTACGGCCCGTTCTCCGGCGACGTGTCCTACACCATGATGGACTCCCTTGAGACCAACCCGGTATTTGGTCTCCCGGCCCGTCTGGATGGGACCACGGCAAACCTGGGCTTCGTAACCCCTGGTGCGGCAGGGTCTCAGGAGAAACGCCAGTCCGGCGAACGCCCGGAATGGACCCTATCTGCCCTATTGACGTACAAGCCCACCGATCAGTGGGTCTTCGCGCTTAACCCGCGCCTTCAGGGGCCGGAATGGGCCTATGCGCCGACAACCGCAGCCCGCCTCGTCGACGCCAATGGCAACCGTGTGGTCGATGACGTCAACTTCGGCAACTATTTCGTTCTCAACGGGTCCATCCAGTACTTCTTCGGCAAGGACCACGAGCACCGCATTCTCATCCGCGGCGTGAACCTCCTCGATGAGGGTTACTATGAGCGCTATTCGGGCGGCGCGAGCCTGACGCTCGACCGCGCTGTGGTCCGCGGTGAGGTCGGTGTCAATGACAGCGCTTACTACCGCCAGTATGGCTGGAACGGCAAACCGCGTTCTGCCTGGATCCAGTACGAGTACCGCTTCTGATCTGCGTGATGGCGGCGATCATGTCGCGCCGCCATCCGCTGCTACCGGCCAGTGGCTTTCCCCGGGCTGCTGGCCGGTCCTCTGCTCGCCCGCCTTCCATTCAGGAGAAATCACGCATGTTTTCCCGCAGGTCGTTTATTGCGCTTACTGGTGCTGCTGCCGCCGCCATGGCGTCCCAACGCAGCTTCGCTGACAATTCAGCTGCCTACTTCACGCTTGGTATTGCCTCGGGCACCCCGCGCCCGGAGAGTGCCATCCTCTGGACACGGCTTGCGCCCGATCCGTTGAGAGGCGGCGGCATGCCTCCCGGTCGTGTCGAAGTCCGCGTGCGCGTCGCCCGCGACCCTGCCATGCGCGATGTCATCCGTGATGAGATGGTGGCCACATCTGATGCGAAGGCACATTCGGTCCACTATAAATGCGAAGGCCTCGAACCTGGCCGGGAATACTGGTACCAGTTCAGCTACAATGATGAAGATACCGTCATAGGCCGGACACGGACGACAAGCCCCAATAACGACAAGGCCCGCATCGCGCTGGCCTACTGTCAGCACTATGAGGCCGGCTATTACGCTGCCTATCGCGATCTGGCCGAATGGATGCCTGATCTCGTCATTCACACAGGCGACTATATCTATGAGGGCGGCGTCGGCACGCTTGGCTCCTATATGCGGGACGTTGGTGCCGGCGAACGGCGCCTGTTCGAAACCGTGCGCCTCCATAATGGCCCGGAAATCGTCACGCTCTGGGATTACCGCAACCGCTACGCCCTCTACAAAACTGATCCCCATCTGCAGGCCGCGCATGCGATTGCGCCCTGGATCGTCGCTATGGACGACCACGAGATCGACAACAACTGGGCTGGCGCGATCCCTCAGGATCCCGAAAAGCAGACCGATCTGGAGTTCCGCGTTCGCAAGCTCGCCGCATTCCAGGCCTATTATGAGCATATGCCGATCGAGACGCCGCCCTGGGTCAAGGGCACCGAGTCCGGCCTCTTGATGCATGGCGCTTTCCGCCTCGGTCCGGCGCAGGTTCATCTGCTGGACACGCGCCAGTTCCGCACCGACCAGCCCTGCGGCGATGGCCGCAAAGCCTATTGTGAAGAAGCCAACGATCCCGCCCAGACCATGATGGGCAAGGCGCAGGAAGAATGGCTGCACACGGAACTGAAGCGTTCCGGCGCCGCGTTCAACCTGATTGCCACGCAGGTGTGGTTCACGCCCTATCGCTACAACGCGCCGCCCGAAGCGCCTGTCACCAATCTTGACAGCTGGGATGGCTATCCGCTCGCCCGTCAGCGCCTGGCGGATATGCTGGCCGCCGGTGTGAAGAACCCGATCTTCCTCACGGGCGACTGGCACACCGCCATGGCGTCAACGCTCTATCAGACGCCTTTTGACACCCGCTCGAAGCGCATCGGCCACGAGCTTGTAGGCAGCTCCATCTCCTCAGGCTGCCCCTGGGCACGTGATATGGAAGTGACGCGCGAGGCGAACCCTCATGTGTCGCATCTGAATGGCAAGCAGCGCGGGTATCTGCGTGTCACGGTCAGCAAAAAGGATTGCGCCGGTGATTTCCGGGTCGTCGAAGATGCTGGCCGCCCAGATTCCCGTGTGTATACGGACGTCGAGATCCGCACCCGCGATATCTGATCTATTCTCAAAAAAGAGGGGGGAGGGCTGGCCGGAACATCTCGGGCCAGCCCTTTCTTTGCGTGTGTCATCGGTTGACTGCGAAGGCAAACAGCAGCGCCAGCAGGACGGTCCAGACAAGGAGGAGGGCGGCGATCAGGGTGGCGAGGATAGGGCGCATGTTTCACACCAGGTCGAAGATTTCAGAGTCGATGCGCCAGAGCGGTACACCCATTGCCAGCAGCGCTGCGCGGGCGGCGTCCGTCATGGGCGGCGGGCCACACAACATATGAGACCAGGCGCGCGTTTCTTCCGTCAGGTGGCGCTCGAGAATTTCTTGGTCCAGGAACCCGCTTTCTCCGTCCCAGTCCTCCGGCGGTTTTTCCAGCACATGGACCACCTTCAAATCCATATCGCGGGCCAGAGCCTCCAATTCTTCCCGTAGGGTCACCTCGCTCCATTCCTTGTTGGCGTAAAACAGGATTACTTGGCGCGTGTCACCGCGTGCCCTCATGGACCTCAGATTGGCAATCATGGGCGTAATGCCGATGCCCCCGGCGACCATCACAAAGCCGCTGGTCGCCGCCTCCATGTCTATGGAAAATGCTCCGTATGGACCATCAATCCATGCCGGCGTTCCCGGCTCTGCCTTGATGACCTCGCCGGTAAAATCCCCCAGCGGCTTTATGGAAAGAGACACGGCTGGGCCGTCTTCAGGTGCATTGGAAATCGTGAAAGGGTGTTCGCGCAGGCCGAAGGGGGAATTGCCAATGGTCAGCCATGCAAACTGCCCCGGCATCCAGCCTTTGAGCGCCTTGCCGCGCGGCTCCAGAACCAGCGTGTGAACGCCTCCGCGTTCGGGAATGTTCTTGACGACCTGCCAGGGGTTCCGCGTCTGACGCCAGGGCCGGATCACGCGCACCCAGACAAGCAACAGAAGCCAGCCCGCACTTGCGCCAAAGATCATTGCGCGCTTGTCCGCCGCCGCTGTGAAATGCCCAACGCCGAGCACATGCGCGATGGCGGCAGCAAAGGCAATGATCGCCAGCGCCACGTGCATTGTGCGCCACCAGCCATATTCTACGTTCAGCCGCTTGCGGAACTCCGAGGTAATCACCAGCAGCGCAAACGCGACCAGCGCAACGCGGCCGATGGTAAGCTCCCAGCGGGCCGTGAGCGGATTAAGATCTCCCAGCGCCGGCTCGAACCAGATGTACAGAATGCCGAAATGAGCCAGCATCAGGGCCAGTGCGCCCATCGCCATATAGCGATGAAAAAGGTAGACGATATCGATGCCGAAAGGCTGCACCATGCCCCGAAATCGGGCCGTCAGAATAAATTGCAGGCCCACCACAGCCAGAGCGCCAAAGCCAAGGCCCTTCGAGAAATCCCATAACAGGCTAGTGCCCGGTGCAGGTTGGCCGGATATCAGTATAAGGAATGGAACAGCCAGAACGCAAAAGGCTGCAATAACCCAGAAGGCGGCGCGCTTTTTCATGGAAGCGTGAAGGGGGCTGGCATCATTAGTGCCAAACGCGCCATAGATGGGATGGTTCCATAGGTAGCAGGCGGTCTCACCCTACGGGCTGGTCCTGCGGTTCTTACCCGACAACTATAGTCCGTCCAGGGACTAAGAACCGAAGATTTCGTAGCCTGCGGGCGCAGTTTGTCTCGCTCAATCGTAATCTTGTGGGGCTCCATTCCGCAGCAATTTTGTGCAAGAATAAGCGAAAACCAGCCGTTTTGCGCCACTTGCGCAGTTCTTGCGGTGGCGATATGCGATCAATCCACGTCGAATCGAGTTTATCTGAAAGAGTTTAAAGCAGACGAAAACCCCGTGTTAAGGCTGCTGCTGTATCAACCGACCTACTTACTGAAGGAAACAGAAATGGCCGTTAAACCGACCACCGCCAAGAAAACCCCGGCTGCCAAAGTCGCGGTGAAAAAAGCTCCCGCCAAGAAAGAAGCCGCAGCCAAGAAGCCTGCTGCGAAGGCCGCGCCCAAAGCTGCTCCCAAGGCAGCCCCGGCGAAAAAAGCCGTTGCGAAGAAGGCCGCTACGCCTGAAGTGCTGACCCTGAAGCACATTGCTGCAGAGCTTTCTGAGGCCCATGAGATGCCGAAAAAGCAGGCTGAACTCGTCGTCAGCGACTTCATCGACCGCATGGGCGGCTACCTGAAGAAGGGCAAGAAGCTGCGCATCTCGGGCCTCGGCATTCTGCAGGTTCGCGCGCGTCCCGCCCGGAAAGGCCGCAACCCGGCAACCGGCGAAACCATCAAGATCAAGGCGTCCAAGAAAGTTGCTTTCCGCCCGTCGAAAGATCTCAAGGACCGCGTTCTCTAAGCAGCGGTTCATTCTGAACGGAAACACCCGGCCCGCGCCAGCAGGCCGGGTGTTTTCTTTTGGGGGCGTGGCAAAAGCAGTGAGCGGAGTAATAGGCAGTGGGCCCCTCGGCGCCCACTGCAAGAGTTGTGGCCGGTCCGAAAGTCTGTCCAGGTTACCGGTTGTCCCTGCGCGTCAGGGCCGCTAGGTTGGCGCGCAGATCGCGAAAGGGTGGTTCGTGTCGGAATCTGGGTCGGAATCGGGGAATTTGCAGCCGGGGGAAGGGGAGGTTCAGCGTCTGATCGACGCCCTCTATCCGGAGCTGAAGCGAACGGCGGCGGTGCTCGGCCGCCGGGCAGGCTCGCCCGAAACGCTCCGCTCCACGGTCCTTGTGAATGAGGTGTTCCTGAAGCTGCGCCGTTCGGGGGGATATGCGGATGAAAAGCATTTTCTGCGAACGGCAGCGCTGGCGATGCGCCAAATTCTGGTAAACCACGCCAAGGCGCGTCTGGCGGCAAAGCGGGGCGGCGGCAGGCTGGACCCGCTGGACGAGAATATGCCGGTCTATTGGGAGAGCGACGAGCGGCTGGTGGAATTGAGTGGCGCGCTCGATCAGTTGGCGGAGGTTTCGCCTCGCCTGGCGGAACTCGTGCACTACCGTTTCTTTGCCGGCTATTCGGAAGCCGAGACCGCCGCCTTGATGGGTGTTACCGACCGTACGGTGCGGCGCGACTGGGTGAAGGCGAAGGCCTTGCTGATGATGTTCATTGAGGGGCAGGAGCCCCCGCAGGAATCTGAAACGCCTGGTTAAGCCCTCAAAGCCCGTATTTCTTACGTACGTCCTCTGCCGCCTGTTGCAGGCGTGCTCCGGATGGGCCAAGGGCGGGAAGATCGGTCTCTGCGTGTGCGAGCGCCTCCCGTGCCTGGTCCGGCTTTCCGGCATCCGCCAGTGCCCTGCTGTGGGCGATGTTGGCCATGACACGCGCCGCAGGATTTTCGCCCGCCAGTCTCACGGCTTGTTCCGCCAGCGCTTCGCCGCTGGCGCCATTGGCGACCTCAGCTTCAGATAAGCCCGACAGCGCTGCCACATGCAGCAATGATCCCGGGCCGGAGTATCGCGCGGCCATATCGACCGCTTCGGCAAGCAGGGGCCGGGCTTCGGCGGGGCGCTCCAGCTGCAGCAGAACCTTGCCGTAATTGTTCAGCAGCGCCGCGGTGGCCGCAGAGGGTCCAAACAGATTGCGCCGCAGGCGAAGCGCCTCGGCAAACAGCGGCGCAGCCACCTCCGCGCGGCCTTGAAGCATTTCGACAGCGGCAAGATTATTGGCGGTGTTCAAGGCATCTGGCGTTTCGGAGAGGCCGGTTGTCCGCCAAATTTCCCATGCCGCTTCCATTGCCTGCCGCGCTCCGTTCAGATCGCCCATCGTCTGCAGGGTCACGCCCAGATTGTTCTGGAAGACGCCTGCCTGCCGGTTCGCCGAGCCATGCAGCGCGATATGGTCGGCCAGCGCCGTCTCCAGCAACCGGGCAGCGGCTGCGGGATCGGCAGCGCGCAAAATCTGTGCCTCCACCAGGCGGCTATCAATCAACCGTATACGCCATTTCGACGGATCAGCGCTCCAGAATGCCTGCGCTTGTCTCAGAAGGTCTGCGGCTTCCTCCATCCCGCCTGTGCGTACCAAGGATTGGGCAAGGTCAAACCGCGCCAGCGCCAACGTATCAGGCGGCGCGCCGGCTTCTTCTCCCGTCAGGATCAGCGTCCGGAGAACGGAGATCGCCTCTTCATAGTCGCCCATGAAGAAATAGAGCTCTCCCAAAGCATGGAGAAGGGGCGCGGCTTCGGCGGGATTATTCACATATTGCTGGCGAATGCGGCTGGTAGCGCGCTGGAGCACTTCGCGGCCCGTTGCGTCTGTTCCGCCCGCTTCAGCGCTCTCGCCCAGCAGCAGGTAAAGAGATTGGCGCACCGCGTCACCGCGCGTTTCTTCGGCCAGCGCCGCATCGCGCGCGGCGACGGCTTCGTTGCGCTGCCACAATGTGGTGACGAGGCCTGCTGTGAGGCTCAACATGATGGCTGCCGCCGCTGCCACCGGCCAGCGCCATTGCCACAGTTGCCGTCTCAGCCGGTAGCCATTCTCTCCGGCGCGCGCTTCCACGCCGTCCCCGCTGAGCACCCGCCGCAGGTCTTCGGCCAGCGCTTCCAGGGTCGCGTAGCGATCTCCCGGCGGCTTGCGCAGCGCCTTCTGCAGCACGGCGTTGAGATCAGCAACCTGCCGGGTTCGGGCTGTTGCCAGCACCGGCGAGGCTGCCGCATTCAGCGGCGCGGGCACGGTATCCAGGATGCGTCCCACGCCCAGCGCCACGGGAACGCCCTCAAGGCTGATCGGCGGCTTGCCCATCATCAACTCATACAGCAGCGCAGCGGCCCCATAGACATCGCACGGCGGGCCAACAGGCTCACCCGTCAGAAGCTCGGGCGCGGCATAAGGCGCTGACAGCGGCAGCAATCCCTCTGTGCGCGCACTGAGATCCATCTGCTTGGCAATACCAAAGTCGATCACCCGGGCGCGGCCGCTCGCGTCAATCAGCACATTCGCTGGCTTGAGATCGCGGTGCAGCACCAGGGCCTTGTGAGCGAAGGCAACCGCCTCGATCGCCTCAAGCGCCTTGTGGATGCGTGTGGAGAAATCGGCCGCATGGTCCCGGCACCAGGTATCAATCGGTCCGCCTTCAATCCGCTCAATCACCATCCAGGGCTGGCCCCCGGCATCCACCCCGCCATCATACACGCGCGCGAGGCCGGGATGGTCCAGCCGCGCCAGAATCTGCCGCTCCGCCTCAAACCGCCACCGGCCCTCGTCCGAGCCTTCTGGCAGGCGCTTCAGCGCGCCATGCTGCTCAAACCCGCTATCCTGCCGGGATACTGCGTAAACCGCGCCCATCCCGCCCCGGCCTATCAGCCCATCGATGCGCCAGGCGCCCACACGTTGTCCAAGATTGTCCGGAATTGTCCGGCTTTGTCCGTCAAAGGGCAGGCGGTTTTCCAGAAAGTCTGCGCTTTTTTGCATTCGCTGCAGCATTTCGCGCGCCGACCGGCGCAAGTCTTCGTCGCCACGGGTTTGCGCATCGATGAAGTCCAGCCGGGCCTCTTCGGGCAGCTCCAGCGCCTCGTCCAGAAGCGCCGAGAGGCGTTTCCACTGTGCTGCGTCCATGGATGGCGGCTCCCCGTCTTCCCCCGCCAAATTGACCGGAACCCAGCGCTGCGCGCAAGGCCAGACCTCCCAGAAGGTTTACCGCGAAACTTTTTTCGCTCCGCATGTCCGCTTTTTCGCTCGAACGCTGTTTTCAACAACAGATGCCTTCCTGCAGGCGTCCGGAGAGCCGATCATGCCTGGCAGGCTGTGGGCTTCTTCTTCTTCGGTTCTGTTCTTGTGCTGGCTGGAATTGGCGGCCTCACGCCGTCAATGGGGACGCACGCGCAAGAGGGACAACAGAACCCGGAGACAGGCTTACCGGCCTGGTTGAATGGCGCTGCCGCCGCCTCGTTCCTGCGCCTGAAACGCAGCGCGCGGCGGCAGCCGGTTAGGCGGATACCTTCGGGGTCAGCTTGTCACGCAGTTCCCTTTTGAGGAACTTGCCGCTCGCATTGCGGGGCAGGGACTCGTCCAGCATCCAGATATAGCGGGGTACCTTGTGCTTCGCCATGATCGCCGCGCAATGCTCGCGCACGGCCTCGGCGCTCAGCGCTTCGCCTGGCTTGGCCACCACGGCGACACCCACTTCCTCGCCCAGCCGGTCATCGGGCACACCGAATACGCAGCATTCCGCAACGCCATTGTGGCGATAGATCGAGGATTCCACTTCGGCGCAATAGATGTTCTCCCCGCCGCGCAGCACCATATCCTTCTTGCGGTCCACGATGAAGATGAAGCCATCCTCATCGATGCGCGCCACATCGCCGGTGTGCAGCCAGCCATCCGTGATGCTCGCGGCAGTTGCCTCCGGCCGGTTGATATAGCCCTTGATGACGGATGATCCGCGTACCCACAGCTCGCCCACTTCGCCTGGGCCAACCGTCTTGCCATTATCGTCGACGCATTTGGCTTCAAAGCTCGGCATGGCCGGCCCCGCGCTGTCAGGCTTATCAACGAAGAAGTCGCCGGAAACGGACGTGATGATCCCGCAGGTCTCCGTCATGCCATAGCCAGTGGAAGGCCGCGCCGTGGCCACCTGTTTCTCGATCTTCAGCACCAGGTCCGGCGGCACCTGCGCGCCGCCCCCGGCCAGCGCCAGAAGGCTGGACGTGTCGGTCTTCTCGAAGTCGGGATGGTTGATCAATTCACGCGCCATCACAGGCACGCCGCTCATGCTGCTGACGCGTTCCTTCTCGATGATGCGCAGCGCCTCCCCCGCTTCCCAGCGATACATCAGCACCAGCTTGCCGCCGGCCGCCGTGGTGGCATAGGCGCCGCAATTATTGGCGGTCACATGGAACAGCGGTGTCGTAATCAGGGTCACGGGGATTGGCGGTTCGGCCGGCGGGGCCACGCCCGTCGCCCGTTCCACCGCCAGCGCCGAAGATGCGCCCGCAAACAGCATATTGAAGAGGTTCGACACACAGCCCCGATGGGTCAGCTGCGCGCCTTTCGGGAAACCAGTCGTGCCCGAGGTATAGAAGATGCAGGCGTCAGACTCCGGATCAACGGTCACCTCCGGCAGCGCCCCACCATGCGTGGCCACGACAGACCAGTCGATCAGCCCCGCCGGCATGTCCGGAATGCGCACGCCCACCAGCTGCATCCCTTTTACCATGTCAGGTTTTTCCTGAACCCGTGCCAGGCGCTCGGCATCAAGGAACAGCACCTTCGGCGCGGAGTCCGAAAGGCCATAATCCATCTCTTCGGCCGTCCACCAGGCGTTCATGCCCACCACGGTGATGCCGACGGCAAGACACGCCCAGTAGATCAGCATCCATTCAGGATAGTTGCGCATGGCAATGGCCACCCGGTCGCCCGGCTTCACGCCCTGCGCGAGCAGCCAGTTGGCCGTGGAGTTGGCAATCTCGTGCGCCTCGCCATAAGTCAGCCGCTCGTCCTGATAAACGAGGTAGGGGCGGTCGGCGAATTGCAGGGTTGAGAGCCAGACTTCCCGCACGCTGGGCGGCGCATTCTTGTAGGTGCGGATGCGATTGCCGAGGATTTCCGCCTCGATCACCTCGAACGCGCCTCCGGGGCCGGTCAGTTCTTCACGCGCCTTCAGCAGCTCGGCATAATGCATGGTCTCTCCCCAAAATCCTGTTTTGATCGTTTTGGGGGATCATACACACTCCGAAAACCGAAGGAACATTGACGCGACGGGAAGGGCTGCCAGGCCCTCTGCCGGCCGCCCTCAGAACCGCAGGACGCCCGACGCGCCGATATAGTGGATCGCCCCCGCCTCGGAGAGTTCCACATCATAGGAGGCCCGCGCCGTGAAGATGCTGGAACTGCTGTTGAAGGAGATCCCCGCGATCAGCGCGTCTCCGAACTCTTCCTCAGACCGGACGAGGAATGTCTGCTCCCCGTTGAGGAAGCGCGCAGTCGCTCCGTAGGGCGTCTCCAGCAACTCATGCCGCGCGCCGATCCGGGCTTCCGGGAATATGCGGTAGAGGCCGTTCTCCACGGTCCAGTCTGCGCCGAGTGCCAGGATCGCGGAGGCCGAGGCCCGCTCGGTATCAGCCTCGCTCAGTTCAAGCGCCAGCGCGGCATTGCGCAGCGCACTTTCCTTGTAGCCGTCCTGATGCAGGCGGAAATAATCAACCGAGATCTCGGGCCGCGCATAGAAGCTGCCCGCCTTGAATTGATGGCCGGCCGAAGCGGTGCTGGCGAAGCTGTATCCGCCCCAGTCCCCGCTCATGGAGTCGGAGATGTCCTGCTTGTCCAGAACATCTGCGCTATCGAGAAAGCTGTCAGCCTCGCCGGAGATGATATTCAGCTCCCGCAGGCTGCTGAAATTCACGCTGGATGCTTGCGCCGCCCCGCGCAGGAAGGTCGCGTTCCATTTCTTCAGGCCATACACGCCCAGCCCCGTGCTGGAAGTGTTGACCGGATTGTTGCCGCCCGTCTTCTCTTCATACCGCCCGGAATTGAAGCTCATCATCACCCCGAACGCGTCCAGAGACGGCATCGGAATGTCCAGCCCGCCCGTGAACCCAAAGCCTGTACCGTTGTAACCTGGCGTGTTGTCGGTGGTCTTGATGTCGGTGAAGGTCACGCTTTCCTGAACCCAAGCCTTCATGCCCTTTCCCGGCGAATTGGCCAGCAGGTTCATCTGGTCGGCCATCGCTCCGAATGTCGAGGTTGACTGTGCCCGCAGGAAGCGGGTCGACGCGTCTGTCCGCGCTGGCAACAGCTGGTCATAAGCCTGAAAGAAGGCCCCCTGGCTTGAGATGCCGGCAAACGCTTCGCTCAGCGTGTCGGAGGTGCCAAACAGTTCCAGCACGGCATCGAAAGCGGCCGTCTGATTGATGTCGAGGCCGAGTTCTTCGGTGGTTTTCAGCCGGTAGACGAGGTTCAACTGATCGCGCGCGCCTTCGATCAAGTTCAGTTCGGTCTGATAAATGTAAGGTGTGTCCGCAACCAGGGAAACGTCCCCGGAGGCAAGATCGGCCACGATGCCGGCAGCATCCACAATAGTGAACGTTGCTGCCGAATCCGACACCCCAGCAAACACCGGCGAAATCAGAACGCCATTGGCAAGCGACGCGGTGCCGCTCACCGTGAAGACAGGTGCATCCTGCACGCCGTCATCATCAATCTCCAGAATGAGGGTCGCGCCATTGCCCATCACAAGATTGGAAAGGGCCAGCGCCGTTCCGTCGCTGAGCTGCGCGCGCGATGCGTCCAGAGTGAGGGAAAGATCGCTGGCTGTGTTGGAAATCAGACCGGCATAGGTCGATCCGCCCGCAATCAGGAAGTCGGACGTGCCGGTATTGCTGAAGTCAATATCGCCTGTCAGGGTCGATTTGTTCAGCAGGCGTATAAGTGCGCCGTCCCCTCCGAAGCTGACATCGCCAGTTATTGCGGTGTTGCTGGAATTGAGTTCGTCCGAACCCGCGCCAAAATCCACATCCCCCGTCAACTTGCCCGCTTCCAGCTTCAACAGGTCGTCGCCGCTGCCGAAGAAGATGTTGCCTGTGATCGAAGGATCGAGGGTATCCAGCGAATTGATCACATCATCGCCGTTGGCGTCATAGGTTGCTTCGCGCTCATATTGGCGCAGCGTCACGCCGGTGGTATTCGCCCGCAGATCAAAAGCCGTCGCATCGCTTCGCGTGGTCAGGCTCACCCCGTCATTCAGATAGGTCGCAGTGATGGTGCCTGTGTTGGTGATCGTGCCCAGTGTTCCGGAAAGGTCGCGCACCGTGATCGCCTCACCTGCATTGCCGGTAGAGCGTGCAAGCAATGTCCCCGAGTTCACAAGCGAGGTGAGGCTGGCGGTTTCCCCAATCTCCAGCGCAATTGCATTGGCCGCTGTCTCCGTTGAGATCAGCGCCTGGATGGTGCCCTGGTTGTTCAAGGTGGGGGTTACGACATTGGTCCCCAGCCGGATGGCCGTGGCATTGGCTTCATAGGCAGACGCAGAGATGGTACCGATATTCTCGATACCGCCCGTGATGATCACCGAATGGCCAGTGCTGGCAGAGCCTTCGATCAGCAGGGCCGTGCCGTCAAAGCCCACATTGGTACCAGCCCCGGTAATCGCGCCGCGATTGATCAGGCTGTAATCATACGCGAACTGCGCCAGGACTTCGTCCGTGTCGTCATCATCATCGTCGTCAAGTGTATCCCGAACGGTTTCCAGAACGGTGCCCAGAACCAGATCTTCGCTCGCCGGTCCGTTCCAGTCGGCGCTGATCAACAGGGCTGGCGCAGAGCCATAACTGGTGATGCTGCCGGTTGAGCGGTTTTCGTTGAAGTCTTCGATCGTGTCCTTGGTCTCGTCATCATCCTCGTCGTCACTGAGGTCAGGGTCAGGCGCCGCGCCATTGATCAGAAGGCCCTGGCCAAGGCTGCCGCCCACCACGAAGGCCGGGCCTCCGGTGAGCAGTTCATCCGCATCAAGCCGCTCTTCCAGCGGCGTGGTATCGGTCGTTACCAGAGAAGGAGCCACGTAGTTCGTGGTCGAACTATATACGAACCCCGTCGAAATGACGCTGCCATTGACAGCAACAGCGCCCGTGGCGCCGTCATCAAGCCGCACACCGGTCGCGTTTTCTCCTCTGGCGCTGACAGATCCGCCAATCGTCACGTCGCCGTCCACACGTCCCGTGGCCGTGATGCCTTGCGCATTGTCGCCGGTAACGCTGATGCTGCCCTGGGTTCTGAGATTGCCGTTCAGCGGGCTCAGCAGCACCACCCCGGCAGAATCGTTGCCCTCAACCTGTATATACGAGCCGGACTGCAGGTGGATGGATCCCTCCATCGCCGCGCCTTGGCCCAGCAGGATGCCTGTCCGGTTGGTGCCGATGGCAAGCGGGCCGTCATCATCGTCATCATCATCGGTGTCGTCGCGGGTATAGTCCTCGATCAGCTGCACGGTGCCACTGATGGTAAGATTGCTCTGCACGCCGGGCTCGATACGTATGCCCACCGTATCGTCGGAATCCTCGATAAGGATCGTGCCATCCACCACCACATCATTGTCGGAGTCGATGGTCACGGCGGTGAAGCCCGGCGTGTCGGCCACCTCGATCGCACCGTCATCGGTGATCGTGAGGTCATCGGGCGCGCCGGTATTTGCCGTGGAGGTTCTTACTGCCGCTGTTGTGGTGGTCGTGATCTCGGCCGCACGGGCGCCGGTTACAATGGCAATGGAAGAAACGCTGAGAACAAGGATCTTGCGAAACAGGGGCATCAACAATCGGGTCCGTTAAATTTCAGGGGGTCCCCCTCGGAGGGGTGGGGGAAGCGCCGCGCTGTGGCTCCAGGGGGAGAAGGAGTGCAGAACGGTCGAAACCTCCGAGGGGAACGTCAGACAGGCACGAGGGGTGGGGGAGTGCGCTCTGTCTGAGCCCTGCTTCTATCCCCGGGCTCACTGCAAATGTGTGCCGCGAAACGGGGCTTGGCAGGCCCGATTATGGCGGGACGACACAACTTGTCCGGCAAGAAGCCGGAGGCGGGCAAAGGACTGACAAGCTTTATGCTTTGTAATGTCAGGTGGCGGCGCCGGGATATCCGAAACTGTCCGGTGCCTGAACCGGCCGTGTCACGAATTTAAGCTGCCGCGGCAAACTCCCGACACCTCTTGGCGCCAGATAGCCAGGGTCAGATGAACAGGCCTGAACCATGCACACCCCTTCCGGAGGCTCCATCCTTTTTGCTGGCGGGCACAGTCTTTCGCCGGAGGTTTTCGGCTGCGGGGACATCCGCCTGCTGGTGCGCAATGGTGAACGCGGTTGGCAGGGCGGCAGTATCGCCGTCTGTCTCTGGGAGGGAACCGATGGTTTCCCCTGGCAGCCCCGGCTGGCCAGGCGAACCGCAATGATCGACCCGGTTTCGGGGCAGAAATCCGTTGTGTTCATGGGGCTGCGGCCCGGGCGATACGCCGTGACCGCCTTTGCCGACAGCCACCGGAAAGGGCGGCTGGGGCGCACGCTTTTCGGCTGGCCTTCGGTGCCTGTTTTCCTTTCCGGATCAATGCTCTGGCAGCGGAACATGCGTTTCGACGATTACGCCCAGCGCATTACACAAAGCATAATCCTGGAGCTCAGGCTCGCACATGCCGAACTCAGCTTTGGCAGAACCAGTAATGGGGATAAGAACAATGACCGCAACAATAGACCAAGACAGAATGCAGACCCCACCGGAACAGTCCGCCGACCTGCCGCGCCTGCTCATCGTCGATGACGACTGGAACATTCGCGACAGCCTGAAACGCTTTTTCCAGTCTCAGGGTTTCGATGCCGATGTGGCTGAAAACGCCGTCGCGGCGCGCCGCAAGATACATGAGCGCGCGCCGGATCTGGTCATCCTCGACATCATGATGCCGGGCGAAGACGGCCTAAGCCTCTGCCGCAGCATTGCCGAACTCAAGACCATTCCGATCATCCTCGTAAGCGCCAAATCCGAGGAGATCGACCGTATCATCGGCCTGGAAATCGGGGCTGACGATTACGTCGCCAAGCCGTTCCATCCCAGGGAGTTGCTGGCGCGGGTGCGCGCCGTTCTGCGCCGGCTGGAAGCCAGCATGAGCGTTCAGTCTGGCGATGATGGCAAGCAGTTCTTTGAGTTTGACCGCTGGGTACTCGACATTCCCAAGCGCCGCCTGCGCCGCGATGATGGCATGGTCGTGCCGCTCAGCGCCACGGAGTTCCAGCTTCTGTTGGTCTTCCTGAAAAATCCCCGCGTCGTGCTCTCGCGGGAGCGTATCCTTGATCTCACCCGCATCAGCGATTCCGATGTGTTCGACCGCAGCGTCGACAGCCAGATCAGCCGCTTCCGCCGCAAGATCGAGATTGATCCGCGCGAACCCAAGATCATCACGACTGTCTGGGGCGGCGGCTACATGCTCGACGCTGACGTGCGCCGCCTATGAAACGCCTTTTTGCCGATACCCTCCTGACCCGGTCGATCCTGATCGTGGTGGCAGCCCTTATTGTTGCCCAGCTTCTGGCGATTATTACTTTCACGCTCATTGCACGGAATGTCTTCATTGCCATGCAACAGAAGGCGCAGGTGGAAGCTGCGCTTGACCTGATAAAGCTGGCCAGTGAGCAGCCCGATGAAGCGGCATTCGCTGAGGCGGCATCTGCCCACGCCAACGTTCTCTTCGTTCGCCGTGAAGACCGCGCCTTTGTGACGGCCGAAGACGAAACCGGTATGCAGGTGCATAGCAGATGGGCCGCGGCAGGCCGCAACGCCGGGCAGATAACCTCCTTCCGCATCAGCAGTGGACACAATGGCCTGGCAATGAATGTTCCCCGGCTTGATGTTGCCAGGCCAGCCGGTCAGCCGTCTGGAGAAGCAATGTTTCCAGGCCCTCCGCCACGCCGCGAAGATCACCGTTGGGAGGTTCCTGAGGGGGAAACCGGCTTGGAACGCCGGCCGCAAGGGCCATTGTCTGGCACTCCGCCTCGCGGCGAGGGCAAGCCTCTCATGCCGCCGGGTCCCGGTGGCGATTTCCGCCGGCCCCTTGGTTTTGGTGGTGGGGATGGCGAAATCAGCTTTCCCTCAAGGCTGGTGAATGTGTCGATCGAGTATACGCCGGGTCAGTGGGTCAATGTGCTGATGACCTCCGGAGCTGATCGCGGTCCTCCCATACAGCCTTTCGTTTATGTGCTGTCTCTCTCATTGCTCGCCGTTGCCATCGCCGCTGGCTTTGCGGCCCGGTGGATTTATCGTCCGCTGGAAGACCTGGCGCGCGCGTCCAAAGCGCTCGGCCGGGGCGAAAAACACATGCCGCTTCCGGTGTCCGGTCCGCGCGACCTGCGCAATGTGATGCAGGCGTTCAACACCATGGCCACTCGGCTTGAGGCGACTTTGCAGTCGCAGAAGGATGTCCTGGTCGCCATCGGGCACGATCTGCGCACGCCCCTCACCGCAATGCGGATACGCGCGGCCATGATCGAAGACGAAGCCGAGCGCGAAAAGATGGAACGGGCGCTGGCTGAACTTCAGAGCCTTACAGAAGCGGCCCTGCAAGCTGGAACTTCCAGTTTGCGTACGGACGAAAAGCTGATGACCGACCTCGGTGCGTTGGTCGAGAGCCTCAGCGAAGACCTGCGCGACATCGGTCAACCAGTCGCCTTCAATGAGCCAGATCAGCGCTTCGTCATCCGCGCCTGGCCGGAAGACCTCACCCGCGCCTTACGAAATATTATAATGAACGCCGTGCGCTATGGTGAGCGGGCACGTGTCCATCTGGAGGACAGGGGAAGTGAATGCGCGGTGATCATCGATGATGATGGCCCCGGCATCCCGGAAGCACAGATGGAGGCTGTCTTTGAACCTCTGGTTCGCCTTGAAAAATCAAGGAATACGGCAACCGGTGGCCATGGGCTCGGCCTTCACATTTCCCGCAATATCATCCTCGCGCATGGCGGTCATATCGAGCTTGCCAATCGCCCGGAAGGCGGCTGCCGCGCCACGGTAATCCTGCCGATCAGCAAGGCCTAGCGGGGGCAAGGCCAGATTGTGGCGCGCTGCCACAGTCTGGCGCATCTGCGGCAAAACCAGGCCAGCCCTGGCGGGATATGCACGCCAGACAGCCCGGCGATACCGGTTTTCCGGATCCGCCGGGATATGCTTCCAGCCAGGAACTGACTGCCCGTGAAAAACAAGCTTCTGAGCCTGACGGCGCTTTGCCGTGTTCCTTTCATTGCCTCCCTCAGCCTTGGCGCCGTTCTTCAGCCAGTGCTCCTCCCGGCCGCTCTGGCCCAGGAAGATCTGCTCGAAGGCACGGTCCGCACAATCCTTGTCGAGGGCAACCAGCGGATCGAGGCGCGCACCATCCAGTCCTATCTGCTGTTCGAGCCGGGAGACAGCTTCAACGCCGAGCGCATTGACCTCTCGCTGAAGACACTTTTCGCAACCGGTCTGTTTGCGGATGTTGTCATAGACCGGCGGGGCAATGATGTCGTCGTGCGGGTTGTGGAAAATCCCATCGTCAACCGCATCTCGTTTGAGGGAAACAAGGCCCTCAAGGAAGACAAGCTCCGGGAAGAGATCCAGATTGCGCCGCGCAGTCCGTTTACGGCGGCGCGGGTGAGTTCGGACGTCAACCGCATGATCGAACTCTACCGGCGCTCGGGCCGCTTTTCCGCGCGTATCCGGCCTGAATACAAAACTTTGTCCCAGAACCGGGTGGATGTTGTTTTCGTCATCGAGGAGGGGCCGACCAGCGGTGTGCGCGGCATCAACTTTATCGGCAACAAGGAATTTTCAGACGCCCGCCTGCGCAGCGAAATCGTCACCCGGCAGTCCCGCCCCTGGCGCTTTTTCAGCTCCAACGACAACTACGATTCCTCCCGTATGGAATACGACCGCGAAAAGCTTCGCGAGTTCTATCTCGACAAGGGCTATTATGATTTCCGCGTTGCCTCGGCGGTCGCCGAAATGGCGCCGGGGAAGAATGACTTCTTCATCACCTACACGGTGGACGAAGGCGTGCCGTACACCTTCGGTGAGATCAAGGTTGAAACCTCGCTGGCAAAACTTGATGCGGGATCCCTGCAGCGGCTTGTGCCGATGGCAGACACCGACCCTTTCCGCGGCAAGATGATCGAGCAGACGATTGACTCGCTCACTTATGCGGCTGGCGTAGCTGGCTACGCCTTCGTGGACATTCGCCCCATCGTGAAGGCGGACCCTCAAACCCGGCGCGTGGACATCACGTTCGTCGTCGATGAAGGCCCGCGCGTCTATATCGAACGGGTCAACATCGTCGGCAACACCCAGACGCTGGACCGTATCATCCGCCGGGAACTGCGCATTGCTGACGGCGATGCTTTCAACCGGGTACTGATAGACCGTTCAAGAAACCGCGCCCGCGCGCTTGGTTTCTTCAAGAATGTGACAGTGGAAGAAACCCCCGGCAGCGCGCCAGACAAGACCGAAGTGACCTACACCGTCGAGGAACAGTCCACCGGCGAGTTGTCCTTCTCCGCAGGCTTTTCGTCTACGGACAGTTTCCTGTTTGATGTGGGGCTCTCGCAGGCCAACCTGCTCGGCACAGGGCGCTCTGCAGGCCTTGACCTCTCGCTCAGCCAGCGCCAGCAGATCGCCTCTTTCCGTTTCACCGAGCCGCGCTTCATGGACCGCACCCTGTCTGCCGGCCTGATGGGATGGCTGTCGAGCTATGACTATACCGACGTGTCTTCCTATGAATCGACCTCTTATGGAGCTGGCCTCAACATGGCCTTTCCGGTGGCTGACCGCACCCAGCTGGGGCTGCGATACCGGCTGCAATATGACAGCGTGAACATCACAGACCAGAACATCGTCATCGATACGGAGGGGAACCTCGTATCCACCACCGTGCGCGATGCGGATGGCACTGTCCGCTCGCCGGTACCGGGCGACATCACCGATCCCAGCCAGCTGGTCGTAGATGTATGCGACATCCGCTATCGCTTCCGCAGCTCCAGCTGTACCAGCGAGACCGAAGGTATTTCCTCCATTCTCGGCTATTCGCTGACATGGGATGGCACCAACGACCCAATCGAGCCAACGCGTGGGATGAACATGCAGCTCAGCCAGGATGTTGCGGGCCTGGGCGGCGATGTGCAGACCCTGCGCACGGAGGCCAATGCCACAGGCTATTACGGTCTCACGCCCGCTCTGCGCGCTTCGCTGCGTCTGTCGGCCGGTCATATCCAGCCATGGGGCGATGACATGACCGTGCGGATCAACAACCGCTTCTTCCGGGGCGGTTCCAACTTCCGGGGCTTCGATGTGGCCGGCATCGGCCCGCGCCAGGTCGTGCGCTATTATGATCCCGAGACAGGCGAACAGGTGAGCATGGAAAGAGGGTCGGCGCTCGGTGGGAATTTCTATTACCAAGGCACGTTCGAGCTGACCGTGCCAAATTTCCTGCCCGAGGAATATGGCATCAAGAGCGCCTTCTTCGTCGATGCCGGGGGGCTCGGCAGCCTCTACGACCAGGACATCGTCGCCCCCATCGCCTATACGGATTCCACCACCGGCTATGACGCCATTCAGTATACGGAAACAGACGCGGCCTTCCGCGCGGCCACCGGCCTCAGCGTGATGTGGGACTCCCCGTTCGGCCCGCTGCGCTTCGACTTCTCCCAGGTGCTCCGCGCCGAAGACTATGACAAGAAGGAGACGTTCCGCTTCTCCACCACCACGCGGTTCTAGGCAGGCTTCCACTACGGCATGCTTCCCCGGCGTCCGGTCTGGACGCGTGGCCCCGGCGGCGCTTCACTCCGCCGGAAAACGGCAAGGGAGACCGGCTCATGACCAGGCAATATCAGGCGCTCATCCTCGATCAGCAGGGCGGCGTGCTGCGCATCACGATGAACCGGCCCGAAGCACTGAACGCCCTGAACACCCAGATGGTCAGCGAGTTGCGTGAGGTATTCCAGAACCTCTACTACGACCGCTCGGTCCGCGTGGTGATCCTGGAAGGGGCAGGGCGCGCCTTCTGCGCCGGGCTGGACCTGAAGGAATCCTCCAGCCGTCAGGGCGGCGGTACGCGGCGCACGCCGGAGCAGGGCCTCGATGGCCAGCGCGCAATTGCCGAAATCTATGTCGCCATGCGCCGCTGCCCTCAGCCGATCATCTCCATCGTCCAGGGATCAGGGGCTGGCGGCGGCTTTGCCCTCGCGCTCGCCTCCGACATCCGCATCCTCAGCGAAGACGCGCGCATGAACGCCGCCTTCATCCGCATCGGCCTTTCGGCTTGCGATATGGGCGTGTCCTATTTTCTGCCGCGCATGATCGGCATGTCGCTGGCCAGCGAATACATGCTGACAGGCCGCTTCATCACGGCCGAGCGCGCGATGCAGATCGGTCTTGCCAACCGCGTCGTGCCGCATACGGAGCTGCGCAAGGAAGCCGAAGCATTCGCCGAGGATATGCTCCACGCCACGCCCCTCGGCCTGCGCCTCACTAAGGACGGGCTCAATCAGGCCGTGGATGCCGGTGGGCTGGAAGCGGCCATGGCGATTGAGGACCGCAACCAGATCCTCACCTCCACAGACCCCAATTTCGCCGAAGGCATCGCCGCCTTCTTCGAAAAGCGAAAGCCGAACTATTCCTGACGCGCCTGTCTCTGCGGCATGGGTTGACCTGCCGCAGGGAGCGTCCTGAAACTCGCACCAATCATAAAATCGGGAGAAGGCGCGGGGCTTCGGAAGGCCTGCGCCTGTCAGAAACTGGAGGCCCTTCGTGAACCTGGATTTCTCGGACGAACAGAAGCAACTGCGCGAACAGGTGCGCCGCTTCCTGAGCGAGAACTGCACATCTGAAACCGTCCGCGCCGTACTTGAAGGCCCGGAAGGCTACGACAGGAAACTCTATCAGGGGCTTGCCGAGCTGGGCGTTCTGGGCGCGGCGATCCCTGAAGAACATGGCGGCGTCGGCCTTGGCCATCTGGAACTCTGCGTAGTGGCAGAGGAACTCGGCCGCGTCCTGGCGCCGGTCCCGGTCTCCTCCTCGATCTACCTCACTGCCGAGTTCCTGATGCTCGCCGGTTCGGAAAAGCAGAAGGAGACCTGGCTGCCGAAACTTGCCGCCGGGGAAGCCATCGGCGCCTTCGCCTATGCCGAAGGGCAGGGCCGCATGTCACCTGCCCAGATCAAGGCCACCGTTTCCGGCGGTAAACTGAAAGGCACCAAATCTCCCGTCGCCGATGGCGATGTGGCTGATATCGCCGTCGTCGCCGCGAAGAATGAGAAGGGGCAGGTCTCCCTCTATCTCGTCGATCTCTCCGGGCCGGGAGTTTCCCGCGAAACGCTGGAGTCGATTGATCCCACGCGCAGCCAGGCCCGCCTCACCTTTGACGGCGCCCCGGCAGAACTCCTCGGCGCAGAAGGCGACGGTTGGCACATTGCCAGCCAGGTGCTCGACCGCGCCGCCGTGCTCATGGCGTTCGAACAGGTCGGCGGGGCAGACCGCTCCCTCGAAATCGCCCGCGACTATGCGCTGGAGCGTATGGCGTTTGGCCGTCCCATCGGTTCCTTCCAGGCGATCAAACATATCCTCGCCGATATGTATGTCTCCGCCACGCTCGCCCGCTCCAATTGCTACTATGGCGCCTGGGCGCTGAACTCCGGCGCGGCCGAATTCCCGGTCGCGGCCGCCACAGCCCGCGTGTCGGCCACCACGGCCTTCCAGCACTGCGCCAAGAACAACATTCAGGTGCATGGCGGCATGGGCTTCACCTGGGCGTTTGACTGCCATCTCTATTATCGCCGGTCCAACGCGCTGGCCGTCGCGCTCGGATCGCTGTCGACCTGGGAAAGCCAGCTGATCGAACGCATGAGCGCCGGCAACGCCGAAACGGCCGCATAAGGGGAGGAAAGAGACATGGATTTCAAAGATACACCTGAAGAAGCCGCCTTCCGCGCCGAAGTCCGCGCCTGGATCGACGCCAACGCGCCCAAGCACCTGCTTGAAGAGCTAAAGAATGCCAGCTTCGCGTCCAACGGCGTGGTGAGCGAAGACCCCATCGCTGCCGGTAAGGCCTGGCAGAAGAAGAAGGCAGAGGCTGGCTGGGCTTGTCTTCACTGGCCGAAGGAATATGGCGGCGGCGCGCGCACCCCTATTGAGCGCGTGATCTGGGGCCAGGAAGAAGGTCCGTATGCAGCGCTTACCGGCGTCTTCACTATCGGCCACGGCATGTGTGGCCCCACGGTGATGTCCTGGGCCAGTGAAGAGCACAAGCGCAAGCTGTTGCCCCCGCTCGCCAGCGGCGAAACCGTCTGGTGCCAGCTTTTCTCAGAGCCCGCCAGCGGCTCAGACCTCGCCGGCCTGCGCACCCGCGCTGTGAAAGCCGAGGACGGTTCGGGCGACTGGATCATCAATGGCCAGAAAATCTGGACCAGCGGCGCGCAATACTCCGATTGGGGCCTCCTGATCACCCGCACCAACCCCGATGTACCTAAGCACAAGGGCCTCACCATGTTCTTCCTGGACATGAAGAGCCCCGGGGTGGAAGTGCGCCCGATCAAGCAGGCCAACGGCCAGTCGAGCTTCAACGAGGTCTACTTCACAGACGTCCGTATCCCCGATTCTCAACGCCTCGGCGAAGTGGGGCAGGGCTGGGAAGTGTCGCTCACCACCCTGATGAACGAGCGCCTGTCGATCGGCTCGGGCATGTCCACAGGCTTCCCTGAACTCTTCCGCTTCTGCATGGAAGCGGAAATTGACGGCGAACCTGCTGTGAAGGATTCGGGCGTGCGGTCCAAACTGGCCCAGTTCGCGGTCAAGCAGAGCGGCCTGAAATACACCGGCATGCGCGCTATTTCCGCCCTGTCGAAGGGCGAGATCCCCGGCCCGGAAAACTCCATCGGCAAACTCGTCGCCGGCGCCACCATGCAGGAACTCTCGATGTTTGCGCTCGACCTTCAAGGCGAGGCCGGCGTGCTCTGGAATGAGGAAAGCCCCCAGCAGGGCCGTTTCCAGGCCATGCTGATGCGCTCGCCCGCTACCCGTATCGAAGGCGGCTCGGACGAGATCCTGCGCAACATCATCGGCGAGCGCGTTCTCGGCCTGCCGGGCGATATCCGCGTCGACAAGGATGTTCCGTTCAAGGACATCCCGACGAGCGGCCGCAAAAAGAAGTAAGCTATCCTTGCCGTCCCGTCAGCCCTTGTCGCGGGCGGGGCGGTCAACTCTTGCTGAAATCGGATTCCAGCAGCTTCACGGCAATCTGCCTGGCTCTGTCAGAAGGCTTGCCCAACAGTTCGCCCAACGTCGGCCCGAAGAGGCCCACGCCGATCGCCAGGATCACGCTGATGAGGATGGAATCCTCCAGCTGCGCTTCGGAAAGTTCCGGCTGATTGATCTTCTGGCGGATGATCGTTTGCACCGCTTCGCGTACGGTGCGCAGCCTGCGGGACTCGTCCGTCAGTTCGAGCCAGGCGGCCAGCCGCGCAGCCCCCTTGCTTTCAAACGCATCAAACAATTTCTGAATCGCAATGCCCCGCGCCGCCTTTGGGTCTGCCGGCAGGTCCATTTCGAGCAGTCCGCTTACCAACTCCCCGATCATCTTTTCCATCAGCGCGCTTTGCACGCCGTCGATGGTGCCGAAGTGATGCAGCACGGTGGCATTGGCTACGCCCGCAGCTTTGGCCACATCCACCAGCCGCAGCGATTGCGGCCCCTGGGCCACGAGCAAATTCTCGGCCGCGATCAGGATGTTCTCGCGCGAGGCTTCCGGTGAACGGCGGATCCTGGGCGTCTTGGTCTTATCTATTGACATTTTTGTCAGTAACTGCCATTCTCAATCGTCAAGGCAGGAGCTTACGGGCTAACTGCCGCTCCTGTCAGCAATATTTGCGAGACCAGACTGATGAAACGCTCTCCTGAAGATGTGACCATCCAGCCCCGTGACATCCGTTTCAACGTCGAACCGGCCCGGTCCGGCTACTGGATGGACGGGGATCCGGTGGCCACCGCCATCATGAACACGCTCTCGCTGACCTTCCCGGATGGCGAGCGCCTCTTCATAGATGCGGTGCGCGCCTACAAGGATCAGCTGAGCGGAAAGCTTGCCCAGGATGTGAAGGATTTCATCGCGCAGGAGGCCATCCACTCGCGCGAGCATCACCTGCTGAACAAGGTCATTGACCGCAGCAAGTATCCCGTCGACCGCGTAGACGCAGCCATCCGGGAACGGATTGCCTTCTCCCGAGAAGGCGGCCCGATGCGTATGTTGATCGCTACCATCTGCCTTGAGCATTTCACCGCCATGCTCGCCGATATGCGTGCGCTGCATACTGACATGTTCAGCAAGACCGATCCCGAGATCGAGCGCATGTGGCGCTGGCACGCCATGGAAGAGACCGAGCATAAGGCTGTCACCTATGATGTCTTCATGGAAGTCACCAAGGGATGGTCACCCTTCAAACGTTATTTCCGCCGCTGCATGGCAATGGCGCTCATCAGCTATTTCTTCACCCGCAACATCGCTACCTATTCCACCTGGATGCTGGAAGCTGACGGCTACACGCCCGAAGAGGCAGAGAAAGCCGTAAAGACCTTCCTCTGGAAAAAGCCAGGTTTCTTCGCCCGCGGCTGGAAGATCTGGATCAGCTGGTTCAAGCCGGGCTTCCATCCCTGGGATCACGATAACCGTGCCCTGATGGACGAATGGCGCAGCGAGTTTGATCTGGTCGCTGCCGAGTAAGCGCCCGCAGGCTCAGGCCGTTCGGCGAACATCCTCGCCAGGGCAAGGGCCTGCACCGGCCTTATGAGAAGCCAGATATCCCAGCAATTGGTTTTGTGTCAGCGCGCGTGAGAAGTGAAAGCCCTGCAGGTAAGGCGCGCCCATATCTGTCAGAACCTCTGCCTGCTTCGCATTCGAAACGCCTTCCACCACGCACTCAACATCCAGGCTCCGGCACAGGGTTACCAGCGAGCGCATGATGCTGCTGGTCGCGCGCCGGTTGGTGACGCCCAGAGTGAAGGAGCGGTCGATCTTCAACCGGTCAATCGGCATCTTCTGGAGATAGGCGAGCGAGGAATAACCTGTCCCGAAATCATCAAGTGCAATCCGCACCCCCATTTCGGAAAACATCGCGAGGCATTCCAGAACGCGGGTGAAGTCCTGCATGATGGCGGTTTCGGTGATTTCAAACATCAACCGCGTGGGCGGAAATCCGGACCCCCGGATGATCTCCTGCAGCAGCGCCGCATTCTCGCTTGATGCCAGGTCGAGCGCCGACAGATTGAACGATAGCTGCACATCGTCCGGCCACATTCGTGCGTCCGCGAGTGCTTTGCGCAGCAGGATCCGCGTCAATCGGCAGACCGCGCCGTTCTGCTCGGCAGCGCGAATGAAGACGTCCGGCCGGATGGGGCCGAGTACCGGCGATGTCCAGCGCGCCAGCGCTTCAACGCCCGTCGCCTTCCCATCGCGTGCACGGATGATCGGCTGATAGACAAGATGGAATTCGTCATCTGCCGAGTCCCGCAAACCCTGTTCGATTGCGGACTGATACCGGATCTGGCGTTCATGCTGGCAGGTGAACAGAACAGGCCGCCCGCGATCACTGTGCTTGGAATGATAAAGGGCATAGTCCGCCCGCTCGAACAGCGTTTCTGCCGTATCGCCGGCTTCGGGGAAGGAGGCAAATCCGATGGACGCGCCGATTCGCGCCACGCCCTCTTTCACCTCGAACGGTTCAGCCAGGGCTTCGCAGATCTTCTGACCGATCGCCAGGATCTCGGCCTCCTGACTTGCCTCGGTGAGGATGATTCCAAATTCGTCGCCGCCCAGCCGTCCCACCACGCTGTTGGGGCCAGCGAGGGCGCGCACGCGGGCGCCGCTCTGGAACAGCAGCTGGTCGCCTGCGGCATGGCCGAAAATATCATTGACGCCTTTGAAGCCGTCCAGATCGATGACACCAACCGTGAGCGGAGTATCGTCCGCGCGCGCCACAGCAAGCAGCTGTTCCAGCTTGCGGAAAAAGCCTCGCCGGTTGGTCACGGAGGTCAGCGGGTCCATGTGGGCAAGCGCGTCAGCTTCGGCTGATTTTTCCCGCAACTCTTCTACCAGCGCCTTGGCGTCCTGCAGCAGTCCCTTGCGCAGATGCGACGCGACCAGCAGGTCAAGCGATCCATCTGCGGGAGAGAAATCGCTCATCGTCAGCTGCAGGCTGCCTTCGTCTGCATTCACATCCGGCACATGCCCGACAAGTAGATAGATTGCCTCTGCATTGCGCACCACGATGCCCCGAAGACGAAAGTGGTTCTTCCCGGAGCGGATCATCAGCGTCACTTCGCGCTGGTCTGTCAGTCCTTGGGCAGCGGTGACGCGCCGCGGCGTTTCCACGGCAAAGGTCTCGAAAAACGGGCGGCCTGTCACGTCCCGGTCCAGAAGCCGCTTCAAGGAAGGGCCAACCGCCGAAATATTTCCTGTCAGGTCTAACTGTACATAGGCAGGAAACAGGCGCTGGAAATGTTCCTCGTTGAGGGTGAAGGGCATCAGGCGGCGCCCTTCATTTCTGTTTTTTTGTCCAGGCAATGCAGGGTGAAGATATCGCCTTCCGGCGTTGACGTGTGGCTGACATGGCCAGCTTCGCCGAAATGATCCATCAGCCCGTCCAGCAGCCCCTCGACGAAAGAAGTCAGCCCCGTACGGTCAGACGTATAAAGAATATCGATCCGGCCATTCTCGTTCCGGAGCATTTCAAACGAGGGCATGCGCGATGCGGGCATGGTAGTGTGCACGGACGCATGCATCCGGTTGAGGTTCGACAGGAACGTGGCGAGTTGGTTACCGCCGACCTTGAACATTGAGCCGTAGGAAGAGTGGGCCGTGTAGCCGATCCAATACCGCCCAAATCTTTTCAGAAGATCTTCCTGCGCCAGTCCGGAAATTCTGGTGACCGCATCAAGCAGCGCAAACGTCACGTCGTCCGAATAGTTCTGGCAGCTGATGAAGTTCTCTCCATCGAGATGGGCCTGCTCCAGAACATTCCGCCACGCTGCCTCGCCCAGGGTTTCGATTACCATGCTGCGAGCCGCCGTATGCACCATGCCGTACATGTGTTGCGAACCTTGATGAGAATTCTATTTTAGCGATCACCTGTATACCGAAGTGGAGAATATCTGTTTCCATACGGAGCCGAAATTGACGTGCCCGCGTTAAGCTTTGTTTCACTATTCAATGGGCGGGCGGAGCCCTGTCAGTCTCCCGCAATTTTCAGAACTACCTTGCCAGTCCCTTGCCCGGAAAGGGCAAATACCATCGCCTCGCCAAACTCGGCAAAGGGGTAAACCCGGCCAACTGGCGGTTTGATCTTGCCTTCGCTGGCCCATTGGGCCAGCTGGTGCAGGTCTCCAATTGCGCGCTTGGTCTCGTATTGCAGATACTGGCGCACATCTACGCCCAAAAGGGCCGCGCCCTTCATCAGGGTAAGGTTTGAGGGCAGGGCAGGGATCGGCCCGCCCACAAAGCCGACCACCAGATGCCGCCCACGCCAGGCAAGCGAGCGGAACGCTGGCTCGAACAGCGGTCCACAAACCGGATCAAGGATCACATTCGGCCCCTTTCCCTCGGTCAGCGTCTTCAGCCGGTCGCGCCATCCCTCCGGGGACGTATCAATCGCCAGGTCGGCGCCATGGGCCAGCGCGAATGCCCGCTTCTCTTCCGTCGACGCCGCCGCGATCACCCGCGCGCCCAGCGCCTTGCCCACCTGAATGGCCGCAGAGCCAACGCCCCCGGCCGCGCCGAACACCAGCACAGTCTCGCCTTCGGCCACCACGCCCCGGTCCTTCAGGGCATGCATCGCGGTGATATAGTTCAGCGGCAGGCTCGCCCCTTCGGCAAAGCTCAGCGCATCTGGCAACTTCACCACCATCGGCGCGGCGGCCACGGCATAGTCGGCAAAGCCCTTGCCGGTCATCGTCATCACGCGGTCGCCCGGCGCCAAATGGGCAACGCCCTCGCCAACCGCCTCGACCGTTCCGGCCACTTCCTGGCCCGGCGTGTGCGGCACCGGCGGTTTCACCTGATACCGGCCCAGCGCCACCAGAGAGTCGACATAGCCAACCCCGCACGCAGCCACCCTGATCAGCACCTGGCCCGGTCCAGCCGCCGGCATGTCCACATCCTTCAGGCGGTAGCTTTCCAGGGACTCCAGCGTATCGGCGACGGCAGCTTTCATCGGTCAATCTCTCCTTCAGGTCTGCCACCGGTCAAAGCATGGCAGGGCGCGCATTGGCCATACCCGACGAAGGGGAAACCTCAGGCGGGCCGCGTCGGATCGCTGGAGGTCGGCGAGGCAAGTTCCGGATCATAGGTCACGCTCGTCACCTGCCGTTCCAGCATCCGGTGAACTTCCGGTGGCCAGCTGCCCTGATGCAGCGATTTGATGATATTGTTGCTCACATCATCGGCATGGGTGCGCCGCTCATTGTGCAACACATAGTCCAGCCAGCGGGCAAAGCTGTATTGCTCGATCCATATTTCGGCATCTCCCAGATCCCGCACCAGAGACCATGCCCGCGCACCATCGCGCAGGTGAATGCGGCGGCGCTCGTTCATCGTGGCCAGAAAGCGCGGAATATCGGCCTCGCGGATGCGATACTTCGCCGAAACATGCACCGGCCCGCTGCGTGGCTCCACCGGCACCTGTGTTTCCGGCGCGCGCCAGCGCCCCGTCAGGTCAAGGTTGAGTTCGTCCACCTGCGGCAGGCGCAGGAACAGCCCGGCAAACAGGCTGATGGATTGCACCGCCGCCATGGTCAGCAGCGCAGCGGTTACCCCATGGCTCTCCGCCAGCTGCCCGGTGATCCAGCTTCCCACCGCCATCGCCCCGAACACGGCCATCTGGTAGAGCGACAGGGCCCGCCCCACCACCCAGCGCGGCGCGGCCATCTGCACGGTCACATTCATCGTCGCCATCGACAGCAGCCAGCCCGATCCGCAGATCACGAGGCCAAACACCGTCAGCGGCAGCCAGCGGCTCAGCGCCACGATAATGACGCCGGCAATGATCGCGCAGATCGTCATCCGCAGCACGGTCTCGGCCGTGAACTTCCGGCGCAGGCGGCTGTTGGAGAGCGCGCCGATCACCGCGCCGATGCCGAAGGCGCCCGAAAGAATACCGAAGGTGATCGCGCCCCCGCCCACCAGATCTTGCGCCACCAGGGGCAGCAGGGAGAGTGCAGCGCTCGCCGCAATGCCAAACAGGGCCGCCCGGGCCATCACCTGCCGGATCGGCGGCGACATCGACACATAGCGCACCCCTGCGCCAATCGCAGTGCGCAGGTCTTCCTTCAGCGCGGGTTTGGCAGGCTTCACCGGCTTCCACGCCAGCAGCACATAGATGATCCCCAGATAGCTCACCACATTCACGGCAAAGGCTGCGGCTGCGCCTGCGGCCGCCACGATGGCCCCGCCCAGCGCCGGGCCAGCCGTGCGCGCAATGTTGAAGCCCAGGCTGTTCATCGCCACGGCGGCGGCAATCGTCTGGCGGGGCACAATATCGCCCACCGTGGCCTGCCAGGAGGGCGCGTTCAGCGCAGTCCCGCAGCCCAGGAGGAAGGTGAAGGTCAGCAGCAGCCAGGGGCTGAGCCCGCCCATGAAGGCAAATACGCAAAGCACCGCCGAAACCGCAAACATGTAGAACTGCGAAACCAGCATCACAGTGCGGCGCGGAAAGTTGTCCGCAATCGCGCCAGACAGCAGCGACAGGATCATGATCGGCAGCGTGACGGAGGCCTGCACCAGCGCGATCTGTGTCTCGCTGCCGCCAAGCTGCACCATCAGCCAGGCCGCGCCGACGCTCTGGATCAGCCCGCCGAATTGCGAGGCGATGTTTGCCACCCAGATGCGCTTGTAGAGCGGAATGGAAAAGGGGTTGGGGGCGGGCGCGTCAGTCATCGGAAACAATCTGGATCAATTATCCGATGGTGGAAGTGATCGCCCCTTGGCGCAAGGGTCGGAGGCCAGCTTATCCGTTCGCGCCGTAAAACCCGCAAAGCGTGTCGATAATGTCCTGCGCGATGCCGGGGCGGCAGCGATAATAGATCGTCTGCGCGTCCCGCCGGCTCTGAACAAGGCCCGCCGCCCGCAGCTTGGCCAGATGCTGGGACACGGCAGACTGGCTCTGCCCGGTCAGCTCGGCCAGCTGGTTCACCGGTAATTCCCCTCCGGCCAGAGCGCACATGATCTTCAGGCGGGTCTCGCTGGCCATCGCCTTCATCACTTCGGCTGCCTCCTGAACGCGGCTCGAAACGATGGTCAGCGCCTCATCCTTCTTACGTCTGCTGAGGGGCACCTTCAGTGTCTCCTGTGTCCGAAACTGTCCGGATTTGTCCAGCATCTGTCCGCTCCGGGCGCCAGTCTGGCCCGCGAATGGCAATGTAAATCGCCGGAATGACCAATACTGTCAGGGCAGTAGACGAGGCGAGCCCGAACAGAAGCGAAATTGCCAGCCCTTGAAAAATTGGATCTGTCAAAATCACCGCCGCCCCGATCATGGCGGCCAGCGCCGTCAGCACGATCGGCTTGAACCGGATTGCGCCTGCCTCCAGCAACACCTCTTTCAGCGGCTTCTCGGCGTCTGTTGTGTGGCGGATAAAGTCCACCAGAAGGATGGAGTTCCGCACGATAATCCCGGCCAGCGCAATGAAGCCGATCATCGAAGTCGCTGTAAATGCGGCGCCAAACAGCCAATGCCCGATCATGATGCCGATCAGGGTGAGGGGGACAGGCGTGAGGATAATCAGCGGCACCCGGAAGGTGCCAAACTGGCCCACCACCAGAATATAGATCCCCAGCAGCGCCACGCCGAATGCCATGCCCATGTCCCGGAAGGTCACATATGTCACCTCCCATTCCCCATCCCACAGCAGCGTTGTGCCCGTTTCATCTGCCGGCTGCCCATAGAGGCTCACCGCTGGCATCTGGAGGCCCTCCGACGCCCAGTCGAATGCCTTTATCCGGTCCTGAATCTCGAACATTCCGTAGATCGGCGCTTCGTAACGCCCGGCCAGTTCACCCATCACCATGTCGGCAAAATGCCCGTCCCGCCGGAAGATCGTGGCGGAGCCCGCCTCCTCCCGCACCTCAACCAGTTCGCCGAGTTCGATGGGAACGGCATCTGTCCCGGCCAGCTGGCGAGGCACGGGAATGGCGGCCATCTCCTGGGTCCAGCTGCGCTGAGACCGGGGGAGATAGACACGGATATTCAGCGGATCACGGCCTTCCCCGCGCGGGCTCACGCCCACGGTCTGGCCGCCAAACGCCATGCCGATGGCGTCCAGGATATCCTGCTGCAGAACTCCCGCATCCGCTGCGGCCGGCTCATCAATCCCGAAGGTCAGCCGCGGTGCCCGGTCACCCATGGAGTTGTCCACATCCACGATGAAATCGGTTTCCTCGAAGAACCGCTCGATAATCGCAGCCGTCTGACGGCGCGCTTCGGGCGTGGGGCCATATATCTCCGCCATCAGGGTAGAGATCACCGGCGGACCCGGCGGCACCTCCACCACCTTCACCTTTGCCCCTTCGGGCAGCGGCACAGCCAGAAGCCGCTCACGCAGGTCGAGCGCAATGTCATGGCTCGCCCGCTTGCGGTGTTCCTTCGCCGTCAGGTTCACCTGAAGATCGCCCAGTTCCGGGCTTGCGCGCAGGAAGTAATGGCGCACGAGGCCGTTGAAATTGAACGGCGCCGCCGTGCCCGCATAGGCCTGGATCGTTGTGATCTCCTCGACCGGGCCAATGGCATCTGCCAGCGCAAACAGGGCGCGTTCAGTGTCCTCCAGCGCGGCGCCTTCGGGCAGGTCCACGATCACCTGTATCTCGGACTTGTTATCGAAAGGCAGCAGCTTCACCGGCACCGCCTTTGTGGCAAACAGCGTCAGCGACAGGAGCGTCGCCACACCGACAAGCCCGAGGAAAATCCAGGCATTGCGTTTCGACGCCACGATCGGCGCGGCCACCCGTCCATAAAACCGGCTGAGGCGCGTCTCGCTGTGCACGCCGTCATGCGCGCCATGCAGCGGCGCCTTGCCGGCAATCTTCATCATCAGCCAGGGCGCAATCCCCACCGCTACGAAGAAGGAGAACAGCATCGCCGCCGAGGCGTTCGCCGGGATGGGCGCCATATAGGGCCCCATCAGTCCGGATACGAACATCATCGGCAGAAGCGCGGCAATCACGGTCAGCGTGGCGATGATGGTGGGGTTGCCAACCTCGGAAACAGCCTCAATGGCCGCCTGAATGCGGGTGCGCCCATCTTTCATGGCCCAGTGACGGGCAATATTCTCAATGATCACGATCGCATCGTCCACCAGAATCCCGATGGAGAAGATCAGCGCAAACAGGCTCACCCGGTTGATGGTGTAGCCCATCATCAGCGAGGCGAAGAGGGTGAGCAGGATGGTCGTTGGAATGACGATCAGCGTCACCAGCGCCTCGCGCCAGCCGATGCTGAACGCAATCAGGACGACGATGGAAATGGTTGCAAGGCCAAGATGGAACAGAAGTTCGTTGGCTTTGTGGTTGGCCGTTTCGCCATAGTCGCGGGTCACCTCGACATGAATGCCCTCCGGGATCAGATTACCCTTCAGGGCTTCTACCCGGTGGAGGATTGCTTCGGAAACGACCACGGCGTTGGCGCCCGGCCGCTTGGCCAGCGATACGGTAACCGCCGGCGCAGCGCTGAAGGTTCCGTCCTCGCCCTGCAGCATTGTCCATACGCGCGCGTCCGTTTCCGCGCCGGTTACCTTCACATTCGCCACATCGCTCAGATACACGACACGCCCACCCGCGCCCCGGATTTGCAGCCGCTCCAGTTCGTGTACGGCGTTGATGCGGTCGCCCGCCTGCACGATCAGGGAGTTGCCATCCTGATGCGCCCGGCCAGAGGGCAGGGCCCCCGCCGCGTTCTGCACGCTCTGCACAAGGTTTTGCAGGGACACGCCCTGCGCCGAAAGCGCCCGGATATCGGGCTCAACGCGAAGCTCCAGAGGGCGCCCGCCGATCACATCGGTGATGCCGACATCCGTGACCTTCACCAGCTCATTGCGCAGTTCGTCGGCCAGCATCCGCAGCGCGGTATCGTTCCACACATCGCCGGTCGATGCATCGGGAGAAATCGTCAGCGTCACGATCGGAACGTCATTGATCCCGCGCCCCACCACCAGCGGCATCGGCACGTCATAAGGAATGGAATCAAGGTTCGCCCGGATCTTTTCATGCACGCGCAGGATCGCATTGTCCGCATCGGTTCCGACATCGAACCGGGCGGTCACCATCGCGGCGTCATCCTGGGTCTGGGAGTAGACATGGTCGACATCCGGCAGCGCCAGAATGATGCTCTCCAGCGGCTTGGTCACCTGTTCCACAGCATCCGCAGCCTTAAGGCCGGGCGCGGACACCAGGATATCCACCATGGGCACGGAAATCTGCGGTTCTTCCTCCCGCGGAATGGTCAGCAGGGCGATCAGGCCGACAGCCAGCGCAGTCAGCAGGAAAAGCGGCGTCAACGGCGACCGGATGGTCGACCGTGTAATGGAGCCCGAAAGGTCCGGTTTCATCTGCTTCTATTCCGGTTTCTGGATTTTATCGCCGGGCCGCAGGCCCGAGAGTATTTCATACTGGCCCGTATCGTCCACCAGCGGCGCGGCCAGCGCGACAGGGGCGTCCACAAAGCGCTCCCCCACGGCCACGCGCACAAAGTCCACCCCGAAGCGGGTCGAGACATATTCCTTCGGAATGCGGATTGCCCGGCGCTCGCCCACGGGGGCGAGAACATCCACGCGCTCCCCGAACAGCGCTGTCAGTCCACCTTGCACCGTTGCATCGGCAATGACCGACCCCTGACGAAGTTCGGGATAGACCCGCACAATCGTGGCCGTGCGGATATCATCCGAGCGGGAAGGCAGGCGCAGCGAGATCGTCTCGCCTTCGGAAATCGTGGCGGCATGGCGTTCCGGCAGGGCAAGCCGCACGATACCGTTCACGGTGGCAAAACTGGCAAGAACCTCACCGGGAGAGACCACCGCCCCCTGCACCACATTCACATCGGTCACATGCGCGTCTGCCGGTGCCAGAATGCGGCCTTCGGCTTCGCGGGCGGAGAGGGCCCGGCGTTCGGCTTCTGTTGAAGCCAGGCTGCGCCGCAGCACGTCCAGCGCTGTGCGTTCCTCGTCCAGCCGGGCCTTTGGATAAAATCCGCGGGCGAGCAATCCTTCATTGCGCGTCAGGTCTTCCTCGGACTGGCGGATCTGGGATTTCAGCCCTTCGATCCGGGAAGAGAGAGACGCCAACTGCGGGGCGAGGGTGTCATCCGTCACGATGGCGACCACTTCGCCGGCCTTGACGATCTGCCCCTCCACGACGTTCAGCCGCGTCACCACGCCTTGCAGGCGCGAGCGTGCCGTTGCCGTGTCGCCCGCCTCAATGCGCGCGATCACAGGGCGATAGTCCACAACAATCGATTCCTCGACGGTCAGCGTCTGGGCACTCGCCTGGCCCGAAATGGCCAGCGCGGCGATGGCTGAAACAAAAAGTGTTCGCATCTCAGTAACGGCCATGATCCTCGACCGCTCCGGTCGCTGGGTTGATGGAAACGCAAGGCAGTCCGGCAGATTTCCAGGCGCCGATACCGCCAGCCATATGGGCCGCTTCTGCGCCGGTTTCGGCCAGAAACTTGTCGAGGGCCATGCGCGAGCGTTTGCCCGATCCGCACTGGAAAACGATCTGGCGGCCCGGATTTGCGGGAATTGCCCGGGCGTCGAAGGTCGACAGCGGATGGAGCAGGGCGCCGTGGATGCGCTGGTTTGCAAATTCGGCAGGCTCACGAACATCGATCAGCAGCACGTCTCCGCGTTTCAGCGCGTCAAACACCGCTTTGGGATCAAGGTCTCTCGGGTCGCTCATGATTGGTCTCCGTAAGCAGGCTTTCGGGATGGTTTGTCACAACCTCAATTTTCCATCTTGAGCCATAAGCAATAATACGTATTTTATAAAACAATAAAATACAATTATCTTTCAAATCAAGATGGGAGCGCAGGAAAATGGCTAAAATCGTCGTTCTGGGGGCCGGCCTTGGCGGTGTCATCGCCGCGTATGAAATCCGTCACGCTGTCGGGCGGGAGAGTAGCGTGGCCGTGATCAACGAGACGGACTTCTATCAGTTCGTTCCCTCAAATCCCTGGGTTCTCGTCGGTTGGCGAGAGCGCAAGGATATTGTCGTCGATCTTGCCGGTCCGATGAAGAAGCGGAACATTGATCTCATCGTTGGCAAGGCAGAACGGGTCGAACCGGAAGCCAAGCGTGTCCGCCTCAGCGATGGCCGGTTTGTCGACTATGACTATCTCGTCATTGCAACAGGTCCGGAGCTTGCCTTCGACGAGATCGAAGGGCTCGGGCCAGCCGGGTTCACCCAATCGGTCTGCCATATCGACCATGCCACTGCGGCCCACACGGCGTTTGAGAAGTTCTGTCAGGACCCTGGCCCTGTCATCGTCGGCGCGGTTCAGGGCGCGTCTTGCTACGGGCCCGCCTATGAAACCCTGATGATCATCGAGACAGAACTCCGGAAACGGAAGATCCGCGACCGCGTTCCGATGACCTTTGTAACCTCCGAGCCCTATATCGGCCATCTGGGCCTGGATGGGGTCGGAGACACGAAGGGCCTCTTGGAGAGTGAAATGCGCGAGCGCCACATCAAGTGGATCACCAATGCGCGCGTTGTGAAGGCCGAGGCCGGCAAGATGACGGTCGAGGAGGTCAATGAGGATGGCAGTGTGAAACAGGTTCACGAACTGCCGATGAAATATTCCATGATGCTGCCCGCCTTCAGAGGCGTCAAAGCCGTGCATGGTATTGAAGGGCTCACCAATCCGCGCGGCTTCATCCTGACGGACAAGCATCAGCGAAACCCGAAATATCCGGAAATCTTCGCCATCGGCGTCTGCATCGCCATTCCGCCGGTCGGCAAGACGCCGGTGCCGGTGGGCGTGCCCAAAACCGGCTTCATGATCGAGTCCATGGTCACAGCCACCGCCCGAAATCTTGCTGACATTCTGGAGGGCAACGAACCCACCCATGAGGCGACCTGGAACGCCATTTGCCTTGCCGACTTCGGAGACAAGGGCGTCGCCTTCATCGCTCAGCCCCAGATCCCGCCGCGCAATGTGAACTGGTCTGGCTCGGGCGGCTGGGTCCATACTGCAAAAGTCGGGTTCGAGAAGTATTTTATAGGGAAGGTGAAAGCCGGAAAGGCAGAGACGTTCTATGAGAACGCTGCCCTGGCGCTCATCAAGACCCACAAGCTGAAAGGCTGAAGACGCCTTCAAGGAGAGGCAGACATGGCAGAAGACAGAATGATCGTGTGCCTGGCGTGCAGCGCGGTGAACCGCGTGCCGGAAGGCAAATCACTCACCGCAGCGAAATGTGGCCGGTGTTCAGAGGCGCTGGCAACGCCGCAGCCAGCTGACATCACGAACGACCAGATGCGACTGCTTGAGAAGAAGGACACCGGGGCATTTGTCGTGGACCTGTGGGCGCCCTGGTGTGGTCCCTGCCGGATGATGGCGCCGCACTATGCAGCGGCTGCCGAACATCTTCAGAGCGATGTGCGCTTTTACAAGATCAATACCGATCAACACCCCGATGCCGCCATTCGCCTCAATATTCGCGGCGTGCCAACGCTGGTCGCCTGGAAGGGCGGCCGGGAAGTTTCCAAACAGGCGGGCGCGCCCGGCGGCGCGGCGCTCGAGCGCTGGGTGCGAAGTTTGTTTGGTCTCGCGCCTTCGCCTAACTGATCCCTCAATGGAGCAACTGAAATGAACCTTGATCGTGCTGTTCTCGCTTTTGCTGGCTGCGTTGTGCTTGCCAGCCTGGCGCTCGGATATTTCGTCTCGCCCTACTGGTTCCTGCTGACGGCCTTCGCCGGCCTCAACATGTTGCAGGCTTCCGTCACGGGCTTCTGCCCGGCGGCGATGATCTTCAAGATGGTCGGCGTGAAGGAAGGCTGCGCGTTTAAATAGGCGCCGGCAGCCTTCAGTCTCTCAGCTGCCGGTAATGCGTCGCGATCATCTTCGAGACGTCCGTGCAGATCTGGCGTGCGTCGCGATGGGGTTCCTCAAGCACCATTTCCATGGCGCTGTAGGCCAGTTCGGTCGTCAGGCGCGCGCTGGCAATCAGGCGCTCGCGCGACGCGGGATGGCCTTGCGCCTTCATGGCGTCGGCGATGCGTTCAGCCACCATGTCGCTGGAGGCAAGGCGCACTTCCCGCAGGATGGGGATGGCTCGCAGGGCCCTCAGCACAAAGATGTTTCCGGGGAACTGCCGGGTGATGTCGTTCACCCGTTCCTGCAGGCGCACATTGCTGGCCACTTCTTCTTCCAAGCTCTTGGTTTCCAGCCCGCCCTCGGCGATCCAGTCCAGCACCGCCTGGTCCTGCAGCGCCATGAGCCGGTCGCCCAGTTCGCGAAGAATGGCATATTTGTTCGGGAAGTAGCGATACAGGGCGGGGGGCGACAGCCCCGCCCGGCGGCACACCAGATTGGTCGACAGCCGCTCCAGCCCCACCTCGTCCAGTAACCGCCCGGCCGTGTCGAGGATCAACTCAAACGTGTCCTGCGCGCGCGCCTGCTGCGGTTGCTGCTTGGTGGCGGTCTCCACCTGCATGGGATCGGCCACCTTGCGAGAGGTCGTTTTCTTGGCGCTGCTCATTTCCTCGGCGTTCCCCACGCTGGCTGTGCTCATTCTGCACACATATAGGCTAAACATCATGAAACGGTAATTAAAGCTATTGTAAAAGTGCTAGTGATCGCTATCCAATCGCCTCCGAATAGGGATGGAAGAAAAGGATTCTGCGATGAGATCTCTTTTGATCGGAACCGGGGCGGTCGCCCTTCTCTGGACCGGCAGCGCGGTAGCGCAAACCGAGGAGCCTCAGGAAGACGCCTCGGCGCGCCGCCTGGAAAGCATTGTCGTGACCGCGCAGAAGCGGTCCGAAAACGTTCAGGATGTGCCCATCGCCATCACGGCGCTTTCTTCCTCAACGCTGGAAAAACAACGCGTTACCGACGTTACCTCGCTCGATAACCTTGTTCCCGGCCTGCGCATCGCGGCAGCGGACGCGGCTGCCAACCCGAAGATCTTCATTCGCGGCGCCGGTCTCAACGATTTCAACCCGACCTCGTCCAGCGGCGTCGGCCTATATGCGGATGGCGTCTATATCGGCTCGCCGCTCGCCCAGTTCTCCACATTCTATGACCTTGACCGCGTCGAGGTTCTTCGCGGGCCGCAAGGCACGCTCTATGGCCGCAACACCACGGGCGGCGCGATCAACGTCATTTCCAAACGCCCGACCTTCTCGCCGGAAGGGTATGCCTCCATCGAAGCTGGGAACTTCGGCTCCGTTGAGCTCAACGCCGCCTATGGCGGCCCGATCGTTGGCGACAAGCTCGCTTTCCGCATCGCCGGCCAGTACGCCGAAGATGATGGTTTCAGCACCAACGCCGTCACCGGCAACAAGGTGAACAATACCGAGCGGTATGCCGTGCGCGGCTCGCTGCTCTACACGCCAGATGACCTCACCGACATCCTGCTGACCGTCAACACCTTCGCAAACCGCGGCGGCGCGGTGCAGCCCAAATCCCGCCAGCTGTTCCCCGCCGATCCTTCGGCAGCCGGCCCCGACGGCGCCTGCGCGCCGGCCTTCTTCCGCAGCGGCCTCTGCACCGATGCCCTGGGCTTCGCTGACACGAGCGCCGACCCCTACACGATCACCTCCGATGTTGAAGGCAAGGACAAGGTTGACCTCTGGTCGGCCGCGCTGACCATCGACCGCGAGATCGGTGACCTCACGCTCACCTCGATCACCGCCTATCAGGATGTCGAGCGCAGCGCGCATGAGAACACCGACTCCAGCCCGCTGCAGATGCTGGAAGCCTTCTACAACAACACCCAGGAACAGTTCTCGCAGGAACTGCGTCTTGCCTCCGATGGCGAGCGCCTGAAATGGGTCGTGGGCGGCTACTACATGAAGGATACGACCACCAGCGACAGCGCCTATGACATCCTGCGCATTCTCCGCCCGCTGTTCATCACGCCGGAAAACCCAACCGGTGTCAGCCCTGAAAACTCGGTCATCTATCTCGGTTATCCGTACACGCAGAAAACCGACACCTACGCCATTTTCGGCCAGGCTGATTATGAACTTGCGCCGGGTCTCATTCTTACAACCGGCCTGCGCTGGTCGGCGGATGAAAAGTCGATGGATTATTCCACGTTGGCCGAAGGCGTTCTGCCGGTCTTCAGCTATCAGGCTGACAAGACCTTCAGCGACTGGTCCGGCAAGATCGGCCTGAAATATGACCTGACAGACACGACCAACATCTATGCCAGCTACAGCCGGGGCTACAAATCCGGCGGCTTCTTCGGCGGCAATGCAGACAGCCCGGAACAGATCGCCCCCTACGAGAACGAAACGGTCAACGCCTATGAGATCGGCTCCAAGAGCGATCTGTGGGATAACCGCCTTCGGATGAACCTGTCCGGTTTCTATTACGACTATCAGGACATTCAGGCTTACTCGACCGTTGAGCGTAATGGCCTGACGGTGCAGGTGCTCGATAACGCTGCAGGCGCCGAGATGTATGGCGCGGAAGCCGAGTTCACCGTGATGCCGATCGAGAATCTCGATCTCTCGCTCGGCCTTGCCTGGCTCCATGCCGAATATGGTGAGTACAACTCTCTGGGCGATGACTATTCAGGCAATCAGATGCCCCAGGCGCCTGAGTACAGCCTGACCAGCCGCGCCGCCTACGCCATCAACACCAAGACGGGTGTGGTCATCACTCCCAGCATCGACGTGTCGTATCGCTCGAAAGTCTATTTCGACAGCACGATGCGCGAACGCCTCTCTGATCCCGAGCTCTGGCTCGTCGGCGCAGAGCTTTCGGTCATGTCGCCCGATGGCAGCATCGAAGCCGGTCTCTGGGGGCGCAATCTGACGGACGAGACCTACCTCACCTCCGCCAACCCCATCGACAGCCTCGGCGTTGACCTGCTGACCTACTCCCGTCCGCGCAGCGCGGGCCTCTTCCTGCGCTACCGCTACTGATATGGCGCTGATGCCGACAGCGGCCGGACCGGAGGAGGCGCTGCCTCCCTCCGTGTCCGTGCCGGGCGCCCGCAAGCTGGATCGTTCTGCCTGGTCATGGGCCACCTACCAGGCAGGGCGAGACCCTTATATCGGCCTCGTCAATGGCTTTCTCTTCGCACCTTATTTCGCAACCGTGGTTGTGGGCGATGGCGTGAAAGGGCAGGCGATGATCGCCCAGATGGGAATGATCTCGGGTCTGACGGTTGCTTTCATTGCCCCGGTCATCGGGGCAACGGTAGACACCCTCGGTCCCCGCAAGCCCTGGCTTGCCCTGATCACGCTGATGGTCATCCCTTTGATGATGTCGCTCTGGTTCGCGGCGCCCGGCGGCGCGATCCTCTCCCCCTGGATTGTCGTTGCCATTCTGGGGCTGATCTCCATTCTCCTGTCCTGCGGGGAGGTGCTCTTCTCCTCCATGTTGCCCTATGCCGCCACGCCGCGCATGCGGCCCATGGCGTCGGGATGGGCCTTGTCTCTGGGCAACGTCACGTCGATTATCCTGCTGCTATTCATCCTTCTGGCGCTGATGCTTCCGGAAAAGCCGCTTTTTGGCCTTTCGAAGGAAGCGAGCGAGCCCGACCGGATGGTGCCGATCCTGGTCGCGCTCAACTTCGCTCTCTGCGCCATTCCGCTTTTCCTGTTCAGCAAGGATGCAGCAAAGTCCGGCGGCAAGGCCAATGCCGCTTCCGTCAAAATGGGCGTCGGTTCGCTGGTCTCTCTCATCCGGAACTGGAAACAGAATTCCGATGCGATGATCTATCTGCTCGCCCGGACGCTGGCCCAGGATGCGGGCGGCGTTCTGCTCATCCTCTGCGGCGTGTACGCTGCCGGGGTGATGGGGTGGGGCGGCACGGAAATGCTCGTCTACGGACTGCTTGGCTGTGTGGCCGGGCTGATCGGAGGCGTGCTCGCCGGCTGGCTGGATGAAACCTTCGGCCCGAAGATCGCTTTCCAGATAGAGATTGCCGGCTCCGTGGTTGGCTTGATCGGGATCATCGGGGCGGCGCCTGCGCAAATCCTCTTCATGCCGGTCACCGATCCCCAGCCTGTGTGGAATGCGCCGATGTTCTCGACACTTCCGGAACTTGTCTTCGTATTTTTCGGCTTTTCCGGCTTCGTGTTCCAGATTGCGGCCTGGTCTTCCAGCCGCACACTGCTCACGCGCCTGGCGCCCGCCTCCCAGATGGGCGCCTTCTTCGGTCTGGCCGCACTGGCGGGAAACTCCACCAGCTGGCTTGGCCCGATGCTTGTCGGCATCTTCACGGCTGTCTTCCATTCGCAACAGGCGGGTTTCGTCCCCGTCACCCTCCTGTTTGCGGCAGGGTTCCTGCTGCTCTTCTTCGTGAAGGGCGGCGGCAAGGAACCCGACCCGGCCTGAGTTTCCTCCCAGCCATCTAGGATTCAGGCCAAAAGAAAGGCGCGGAGGCTGTCCCCTCCGCGCCTTTTGACTTTTGTACTTAAGCGGATGAACCGGCGATTAGGCTTTCGTCACACCAAACCGCTTCATCACATTGTGCGTGATCACTTCAACGAACGGGTCTTTCGCGGCAAGGCCGTGAGCCCATTCGGTAGTGCCCGTGTTGAACACTTCGCCTTTGCCGCGCTTGAAGCTCGCCAGCATCGCATGGCCGCGCAGAACGCGCTGCTGCATGGCGGGGGAGGGATCGCCATAGATCTCCCCGGCAATCACATCCAGCTTCTCCGGCGGGATCATCGGCGCATAGCCGCTGGTGGGATCTTCGCCCAGCGTCACCGGGGCAATGCCGATGATTTCGAGGTTCTCCGGAACGCCGCCTACAGTCAGGGACTTGGGCAGGCCATCGGTGCCAAACTCGAACAGGCACCCGTCGCTTTCATAACCGATCAGCGGAACCTCGCCGCCCAGAATGTCGCCATAGAACAGGTCTGTGCCTTCCAGAGCCCAGTGCTTGTCATTGTAGATCGTGAACCCCGCCGACCCGCGCGAGACGCACATGCCAAGCCGGTGATAGCCGCCGAAATTGAAGCTCAACCCTGTGATCTCGGCTTCGGGCGCGTTGAAGGCCCGGTGTGACCAGAGATGCGTTGCCAACTCTGCCGGCACATCCTCTGCCTCAAAGCCTTTCCATTTGTGGCATACATAGGTCTTGCCATCGTCTTCCCAGCGTACCTTCCAGAAGCAGGTATTGCCAGAGAGGATCGCCGCAAAGCCACCGCCATCCACAAACCGTTCCACCTGCGCCCGCTCATTGCCAGACCAGTATTCGGAGTGTCCCACGAAGAAGGCGGACGTATAGGCCGACAGCAGATCAGGATCCGTTTCCAGATCATAATCGGTCACATAATCGAACACATAGCCTTCTTCTTCCGTCCACGCCGCAAAGGCATGTTCCCATTTGTTGAGGAAACCGGCGGAGCCATCATAGGGCGAGATGCGATGCTTGCGCATCCAGACGGGGTCCGCCGTCCAGGGCTTCTCCTTGAATCCCCGCGAGCGCATGTTGATCAGGCGGGGGGCGTCGTCCGGCGCCGCAATGATCATCTGCGTGAACGGGCGCTGGGTGGAGGAAACGCCGATCGCCTGATCCATTGCCTGGTCAAACGGCACGGTGCCGGTCATCAGGCCGGTCACGTTGGAATAGGCGTTCGCTCCGCCCCACCAGTTGTAGGAATGATAGGTGTTCGTCGCCAGCACCAGCACCGCCTTTGAGCCCGCCATGCCTTTGGCGGGCTTGATGCAGACGAAATGGTGGGTCTGCTCTCCGGCTGCATCAGTCAGCGCGATGTCGTAATAGCCGGTGCGCCAGTCTGCACCCGTGGTCACTTCCAGCGCCACCGGCCAGCCGCATCCGTGGCGGTCAGCATCGACCGGTGCCGGGTGGTGGCCCGCCGCGATCCCGTCCTGCGTATGAACAATCTCGCGCGCCTTCCCCACGCGGGCGATCTCCAGCCGGCAAGGGCCGTTCTCCACGCTGATATGGAGGGCGAATGTCTCGCCGGGGTGAAGGCTCAGGCGGTCAGTATAGCAGGCCAGCATAGGGGGCTCCCATCAATCTCTACGGATTAATGGTAGCCATCATTACCATATGCGCAAGCGCAATCCCGCCGCACCCTCGCCCTTACGGCCGCTTCTTCTGCCCGTAGGACCGGAACCGGTCAGCGATGCGCGCCATCTCATCATCGGCCAGAAGGGTCGGTCCGCCGATGGCCAAGGTGCCCCAGTAGATGGCGGCCTGTTCCTCGATCTCTTCGGCGATCAGAAGCGCCTGTTTAAGGCTCGGCGCGACCACGATTTGTCCGTGATTGGCCATAAGTGTCCCGAATTGTCCGGAAAGCGTCTCGCAAACAGCCTCTGCCAGCTCGGCCGATCCGAAGGTAGCATACGGCGCCACCGGCACAGACGGTCCGCCGCTGACGGCCACCATATAATGCAGGGCAGGGATCGGCCTGTTCGCGCAGGCCAGCGTGGTGGCAAAGCGCGAATGGCAATGCACCACGGCGTTCACATCCTGGCGCAGCTGCAACAGTTTCCAGTGCATCTGCCACTCGCTGGAAGGCTTCATGCCGGCCGGGTCAAAGCTGCCATCGGGCGCCATCCGCACGATATGTTCCGGCGCCAGCATCGAAGGCGGAACCCCCGTCGGCGTCACCAGCATATCCTCGCCCAGGCGCGCCGATACATTGCCCGATGTCCCCCGGTTCAGGCCGCGCGCATCCATCGCCGCCATCACCTCGACAATCTGCGCCCGCAGCTTTGCTTCCTGTTCGCTCATCATGCGGCAGTCTCCTTCACGGGCAAGGTTTTGACAGCGTTTTCCACCTGCTCAAAGCTTTCCAGCTTGCCATAGGTCGCCAGCCCCTGCGCCACCATCGCCGCGGTCGCGGCGGCAAATTTCAGCGCGTCGATGTCCCCCAGCCCTTTGAGTTGCGCCGTAATGAATCCCGCGCAGAAGGAATCGCCACACGTGGTCGTATCCACCACTTTGATGTCAAACGCCGGCAGCCGGCCCCGCAGGCTACCCGCCGCCATCACGGCCCCGCGCCCGCCATCCTTGATCACGCAGTTCTTGGCCCCCATCGCCACGAACGCATCTGCCGCCGCCTGAAGATCCTCTTCTCCGGTCAGGAAACGCGCTTCCTCGGCGCTTGGCAGAAACCAGTCCACATGCGGAAGTATCCGTGCCAGTTCCGCCTTCGCGTCTGGCCTCGGCGCAATCAGATCACACGTCACCACTGCGCCCGCCGCCCTGGCGGCCGCCACCAGCCTTTCGCCCGGCCCGCCATCAAATGTTGGCGCGCCAATGGCCGCATAATGAAGGCAGCGCACATCCGCGGCGGCCGCCATCAGCGCGTCCGTCAGCGGCGGAACAGAGCCAGCGCCCGGTGCATGCAGCGTCGGGCGGCGGCCCTGATCGTCAATAGGCAGGATCGTCGTGGAGGTCGGATACCCTTCCAATGTCTGCAGGAGGCTCGTGTCCACCCCGCCATCTTCCAGCGCAAAGCGGACGAACTTGCCCGTCAGGTCGTTGCCGATGGCGCCCGCAACGCCAGCCTTCAGCCCCAGCCGCGCTGCGACACATGCCGCGCCCGCCGCCGTGCCGGCCGGCGCGCAGGCAATCTGTTCAATCAGCCGTCCGCCTTCATTCTGCGGAATTTCCGTGATCGGCCGGCCCACAACATCCAGCGTCGTCAGGCCCACGCACAGAAGATCAAGTTTCATCCGATTTCCTCCCGAATTTACCTTGCGTCCATATCGGTCTTAAGTAAGATAGTCAAAACTATCTTATCGGCAAAATCGGCGAGGGCAACATGTGGACGAACTCAGTGGACAAGGCTTTGCGTGAGCGGGCCGAAGCGGTCATTCCGGGCGGGATGTATGGTCACCAGTCCGTGCGCCTTTTGCCGGACGATTATCCGCAATTCTTCGACCGTGCTTCGGGCGCCTATATGTGGGACACAGATGGCAACCGATACATTGATTATATGTGCGGCTACGGACCAAACCTGTTCGGCTATGGCCATGAGAGCATCGACGCTGCCTACATCAACCAGCTGAAAAAGGGCGACACGATGACCGGCCCGGCCGGCCTGATGGTGGAGCTTGCCGAGCAGATGACGGCGATGGTCACCCATGCAGACTGGGCCATGTTCTGCAAGAACGGCACAGACGCCACCACGATGGCGATGATGGTCGCCCGCAACTTTACCCGCAAAAACACCATCGTGCTCGCCAAGGGCGCCTATCACGGCGCCGCCCCCTGGTGCACGCCCGTCAGGAACGGCACAGCGCCCAGCGACCGCGCCAATCAGGTCTTCTATACTTATAATGATGTCGCCAGCCTCGAAGAGGCCGTTCGCAAGGCTGGTGATGATCTCGCCGCCATTTTTGCCTCGCCGATCAAGCACGACACCTTCGTCGATCAGGAAGATCCGACAGCGGAGTATGCCCGCCGCGCCCGGGAACTCTGCGACGAGAAGGAAGCGTTGCTGATCGTGGATGATGTGCGCGCCGGGTTCCGCCTTGCCCGCGATTCCAGTTGGTCGCGCGTTGGCGTTCAGCCCGATCTTTCCAGCTGGGGCAAGGCCATCGCCAACGGCCACCCCATTTCCGCATTGCTCGGCGCGGAGAAAGCCCGCAACGCCGCTGCCACTATTTACGCCACCGGCTCCTTCTGGTTCTCCGCCGCTCCGATGGCGGCCAGCCTCGAAACGCTGCGCCTCATCCGCGAAACAGATTACCTTGAGCGCACCCAATCCCTCGGCCAGCGTCTGCGCAAAGGGCTGGATGAGGCGGCAAGCCATCACGGCTTTGTCCTCCGTCAGACCGGCCCGGCAGAAATACCGCTCATCATGTTTGAAGATGATCCGGGCTATTCCAAAGGCTACGCCTGGAACGACGCTCTCATGAAGCGCGGTGTCTATTTCCACCCCTGGCACAACATGTTCATCTGTGCGGCGATGACGGAAGAAGATATCGACCAGACCATTCAGATAGCGGACGATTCCTTCAAGGTCGTGCGAGAATCAGGGTCGCTTCCGCCGGTCGAGAAACTCGCAATCCTGGGACTTCTGGCGGATGGGCACTGAGGCAGCCTTCCCGGCGCCTCAAACCCCTGCTCAAACTGCCGAGAGCTGGCGTCCTTCTTCGGATGAGGCGGGCCGGTTGACGATTGATGTGGCGGCTATTGCTGCCAACTACCGCCGTCTCTGCGGGATGCACCCGGCCGCCCGCGTCGGCGTGGTGGTCAAGGCGGATGCCTATGGGCTTGGCGCGGCGCAGATTGCGCCGGTGCTTGCGGCTGCGGGTGCGAGGGATTTCTTCGTGGCGCATCTCGCCGAAGCCTTGGCCGTGAAACCTTTCCTTCCCGCGAATGTCACGATTTTCGTTCTCAACGGGCTTGCGCCGGGCGGCGAAGCAATCTGCGCGGCGGAGAAGAACATCATTCCGGTACTGAACACACCGGAACAGGCGCGGGATTGGTATGCGCTCACGGTAGACCAGTCCCGCGTCCTGCCTGCCGCGCTTCAGGTTGATACCGGCATGTCGCGGCTCGGCCTTGATGAAGAAGAGTTTGAGGAAGTGCTCGGCTGGCCGGCGTTCACGCAGAAGATCCCAATCCGCCTGCTGATGAGCCATATGGCCTGCGCCGATGTTCCAGGCGCCCGTGCCAATACAGACCAGATCGCCCGGCTTGAGCGCTTCTGCGCGCGCCTGCCTTCGGTGCCCCGGTCTCTGGCAAATTCGGCGGCGGCCATGTTCCTGCCGGATGCAGCGGGAGATGTCCTGCGGCCGGGTCTTGTGCTCTACGGCGTTGATCCGGGAACCACTGGCGTTCCGCATATGCGGCCTGCCGTCTCCCTTGAAGCCCGTGTCATTCAGGTGCGGGATATTCCGGCCGGCGCCGGCGTTGGCTATGGGTTCGACTATATCGCGAAATTTCCGTTGCGCACGGCCACGGTTTCCGCAGGCTATGCCGATGGCTGGCCCCGATCCCTCAGCAGCCGTGGCGAGGTCTGGTTTTACGGCAATCGCCTGCCGATCCTAGGCCGGGTCTCGATGGATAGCTGCGTGGTTGACGTGACCGCGCTGCCGAAAGGGAGTATCGGCCCCGGCGACAGGGTGGAGCTGATCGGACCAAACCAATCGGTATCTGACCTCGCAATGCTTATCGGCACAACGCCGCACGAAATTCTTACCGGCCTTGGGCGCCGCTTTTCCAAGGTCTATGCGAACAGGCCGTCTATGGGCGGAGAGGAGATGCAGTCATGAAAGTCGTCATTCTGGGCGCCGGCGTCGTGGGGATCACGACCGCCTATTATGCCGCGCTCGATGGCCATGATGTGACCGTGGTGGACCGCATGAGCGGCCCGGCGCTGGAGACCAGCTTCGCCAATGCGGGCGAAATTTCGCCGGGCTACGCGTCTCCCTGGGCGTCCCCCGATGTGCCGCAGAAAGCGCTCAAATGGCTGTTCATGGAACACGCTCCGCTGATCATCCAGTATCACAAGCTCAGCCCCGTCATGGTGGCCTGGTGCCTGGCCATGCTGCGCAACTGTACGCCCGCGCGCTACGCCGCCAACAAGGAAAAGATGGTCCGCCTGGCCACCTACAGCCGTGACATGCTTCGGGATCTGCGCGCCGCTGAATCCATTAGCTACGACCATCGTACGCTCGGGACATTGCAGCTCTTCCGTACCCAGAAACAATATGACGGCGCCGCCCGCGATATTGAAGTACTCAAAGCCGGCGGCATTGATTTCGAGCTTCTGGACGCCGCGGGTTGCCATGGCGCTGAGCCAGGCCTGGCCCACGCAACCGATCCCATCTTTGGCGGGCTGCGCCTGCCGGGAGACGAAACCGGCGATTGCTTCAAGTTTACCAATACGCTGGCCGCCATTGCGGAGGCCCGCGGCGTGAAGTTCCTCTGGAACACATCGATTGACGGCCTGTCCGAAACCGGTGGCCGGGTCAGCGCGCGCATCGGCGGCAAGCCGGTAGAGGCAGATGCGTTTGTTCTGGCGTGCGGCGCATGGTCTCCGGCGCTGGCCCGCCCGCTGGGCATCGGCCTGCCGGTTTATCCGGTGAAGGGCTATTCCATCACTGTGCCGATCACGGATGAAACGCGCGCCCCGCAATCCACCCTGCTGGATGAAACCTTCAAGGTCGCCATCACGCGGCTGGGAGACCGTGTGCGTGTGGGCGGGATGGCAGAGCTTGCCGGCTTTGACCGCAGCCTGAAGCCGCAGCGCCAGCGCACGCTGGAACGGTCCGTCTTCAGCCTGTTCCCCGGTGTAACCACTTCAGAGGAGCGCAATCTCTGGTGCGGCCATCGCCCGATGACGCCCAATGGCGTGCCCTTTGTAGGCCGCTCGAAGTTTCAGAATCTGTGGCTCAACACCGGACACGGGACACTTGGCTGGACCATGTCCTGCGGCTCCGCGCGCCTGGTGGCAGACGAGATTTCAGGGCGCAAACCCGCAGTCAGCCTGTAGGGCTAAACCAGTTTCCCGGCAGCTTCGCCGCAACGATCGTCCAAAAAGAAAAGGCGGGCTGTTTCCAGCCCGCCTTTGTTTTTACCTGGGTTTTTATCAGAAGCTCTTGCGGATGCTGGCATACCAGTAGCGCCCATAGGGCTGGTAAAGCGCGCCGTTATAGCCGGTGGCGCTGGAGTCCATCGGCGGCAGCTGGTCGCCCACATTACGCACGCCAAGGCGGACGCGCGTGTTCTGCGCAAAGCCTTCATCGAACGCGTATTGGGCATAGAGGTTGACCGTCTGCTGGTCATCCACGCGCCAGTTCTCTCCTGCCGAGTTCAGGATCGATGTATCCCAGAAATAGCCGGTATACTGAGTATAGGCGCCAATCGTGATGGCTTCAGTAGGCTGCCAGGTCATAGACGCGTTCCACTTCCAGCGCGGCGAACCATCCTGACGAAGCAGGTTTCCGCCTTCCGGAATGATCGTGCCGGAGTTGATTTCGCCGGCAGCCCGGGCATCCAGCAGAGCCTGGATATCGGGAGACGCTGCGCGCTCATACTCGATAAGGTGTGCAACGTTCACATCGAAGTTGAAGCGGCCGACCGGTGTCTCATGCAGGGCCAGCGATGCCGAGAAATCCACGCCGCGCAGGTTTTGCGGTTGGAGGTTCCGGTAAGCATCGTTGACGTAGAGAACGCGGCCAACCGGATCGAGACCGGTTCCGGCGAATGCTGCAATCTCGTCAGCCGTCGGCGCAGCGCGGACGACATCCGGATTGCTCGAGCCTTGTGTGCGCAGCAGATAGTCAAGGATCAGCGCATTGCCTTCACCATAGATGCCGATCAGGCCTTCCTGCTCGACATTCCAGAGGTCTGCGGTCAGCGTCAGAGACCCGAAATGATCCGGCATGATGCGGGGTTGCAGCACCGCGCCGACGGTCCAGGTATCCGCCGTTTCCGCCTGCAGATCCGGGTTGCCAGCGCGGCGACCGGTGGTGGCGAAACCATAACCCGTGCAATCTGAGAAGTTCGCGATACGGAGCGCCCGGACGTCCGCTTCGCAGCGCACCCAGTCCGTACGCGTGTTGGAGCGGGAAACAACCGTCGCATTGATCTGCTCAAGGTTGGGCGCGCGGAAGGATTGGGCCCAGGAGCCGCGGAAGCGGAGGCTGTCAACAACCGTCCAGGAGAGCGCAACTTTCGGCTTCGCGATGTCGCCAAAGTCCGAATAGTTCTCATAGCGGCCGGCAGCCTGCATCTCGAGGCTCTGCATCAGCGGAATGTTCATTTCCGGCGAGACCAGCGGCACTGCGAATTCGATATAGGCGGAGCCCACCGTACGCGAACCTTTCGTGTCGGGCGTATCGCTGGTGCCGACCAGGTCGCTGGGAACCGTGATGCCGGTCTCGGTGTCCGTGAACGTGATGGTTCCGTCGACATGCTTGTCGCGGTCATCAAGCTGCAGGTCGCGGCGCAGCTCAACACCCGTCGCCATGCCGACATCGCCGCCGGGCAGGGTGAAGAGATCGGGCCGGCTGAGCTTGAAATCCAGCTGGGCAAGCGAGGTGCGCGAGTAACGCTCCGTACGGATACGGGCATAGTCGAGCGCCGCTGCATTCGACAGGGTCGTATCGAGGCCCTGCGGGTCTGCCGGATTGGCGCCATTGAAGGGGTTGTAGGCGTCCGGGGTCGACCAGGACATAGCTTCCTGAAGCCGGGTGGATGAAACGCCATCCTGCTCATCCCGAACAGACGCGCGTGAGTAAAGCAGTGCGCTTTCCCAGTCGAAATCGCCAACTTCCCCGCGAACACCCGTCAGGAAACGGAACTGGTGATTTTCAACATTCACATTCGAAAGACCGAAGTCATCGAAGCGATAGCTCGTCAGGGTAACATCGGCGCCATTGGGCGAGATGTTGAGGCCGGGCAGGCGGTTGGGGTTGACGCTTCCATCGGGGAGCAGCGTTGCCCCGAAGGGGTTCCAGTAGTTCGTGGATGGAACAGTGATGCGGGCGGAGCTCAGCATCGTGGAAGATTGCTGCCATGCGTTCGTTTCGGCGAAGTAGTAGCCGAGTTCGCCGAAGGTCTGCATGCCGCTCGGCATGTCATAACGGAAGGTCGAGAAGAGGTTGATGCGCTCAACTTCCGGCATCAGCGAGGTGCCAACTGCGTTGGTGTCATAGCGCGTGTTGCGATCCGTGCCGGTCGTTGCCCGGTTGCTGGCGCGCAGGCACACGCCATCTCCCAGAGATGTTGCGCAGCTTCCGTTGGCGGAAGGAATGACCGAGAAAGCCCCTGCGCTGGTGGTCAGCGCGACGCCATTCTGGCGCACGGTGCCGGTGCCGACGGTTGCAAAGTTGCCCCAACCGCTGATGGTGCTCGTGCGGTCGAGTGTGCCTACGCCTTCAAAGTCGGTGCCGGTAAAGAAGCTGCGACGGTCTGCAGTTGCCGTCCAGCTCTGATCCGTTGTCGACAGTTCGGAGCGATCCGTATAGCCGAGGAACAGCGAGACGTTGCCGCGCCCGTCGGCGAAATCGGTACCGAAGGTGCCGTTGACATCAAGCTGGCGCAGGTCGGTGCCTTCAGCCCCGCCATACTGGACCGTCAGGTCGCCGCCATTGTTCACTTCGCGCAGCACGGTGTTGACCACGCCTGCCACGGCATCGGCGCCATAGATGGCCGCGGCGCCGTCGCGCAGAACCTCAATCCGGCTGACGCCGGCGGTCGGGATGGCATTGGTGTTGTAGGTCAGCACCGGAACGAGATTCTCGTTGGCGCGCGAGGTCGGGTGCAGAACCACCCGGCGGCCGTTGAGCAGCACCAGCGTGTTGCCGATACCGAGGTTACGCAGGTTCACCGAGCCGACGTCGCCGCGCGCGGCATTGCTCGATTGGGGCAGGTAGGTGCTGTTGAAGGTCACGTCGCCCATCTGCGGGATGGACCGGAAGAGATCGTCACCCGAATCGGCGCCGATGGCAGCCAGTTGCTCCTGGCCGATCAGGGTCACAGGCAGGGCCTCCGTGGTGCGCGCGCCCTGAATGTGCGAGCCGACAACCACGATCGTCTGTTCACGGCGTTCTTCGGTGGCGGCTGCTGCCGTCTGGACTACAGGTTCAGACTGAACGCTGCTCTCGTTGACCACTTCCTGGTCCGGGCTCGTCTGCTGAATGGCGGAAGCGTCGATCAGGAACACGTTGGAGGGGGTAACCCGGTAGCTGAGGCCCGCATTGGAGATCAGCGCGCTCAGCGCATCTTCGGGCTCGAAAGCGCCTTCCAGGCCGGTGCTCTGCTTGCCGGCGACCAGGTCTGCCGAGACAAGAATTTCACGGTCGCTCTGGCGGGAGAAATCCGTCAGGGCCTTGGAAAGAGATCCTGGAGGAACAGAAAACTGAACCGGCTCGGCAATCGCCGATCCCGCCATCAGGGCGGTCAGAGCCGCGCCGCTCATCACGCCGCGCTTCAGTTTGTTTTGGAAAGTCCTGCTTGTCATCTGATCCTCATTGCTTCTTGCGTGCTGAGGGCTTCCTGTTCCCCGCGGGAAGCCCCTTCAATGCCTAGGACGCAGCAGGTTCGGCAAACCCGCCTGACAAATATGACGGGCAAGTAACAAACTAGAGAGGTTGTGACATTTTTAGCACGATCACATTTCCCTCGCGCTGGGCTTCAATCGGGAAATAGACCTGAAGCGCTTCGGTGAAGCGTGCCTGCTGGCCGGCACGGAAGAGGCCGGTGATATGCAGGTTGGAGATGCCGTCGCCTTCGGGAACGATGCGCACGGTGGAATAGCGGTTCATCTCGGCAATGGCTTCTGTCAGCGGCGTGTTCTCGAAGGTGACATAGCCTTCGCGCCAGCTGGTCGCCTTGCTGGTGTCTATCTTCGTCACTTCCGGCAGGCTCGCTTTGGACGTGGCGACGAGCCGTTCGCCCGATGCCAGCTGTACCAGCGGCGCCGGCTTTTTCCAGCTAGAGGCGGGCACTTCCTCAATCTCGACCTTGCCTTCCACCAGGATGACTTCAACGGCCGTTTCGTTGAGGCGCACATCAAACGTTGTGCCTAGGGCAACTACACGCTGATCCCCTGCGGTGACGATAAACGGCCGGCTTGGGTCCTTGGCCACTTCAAACAGGGCCTGCCCCTTTAGCAGGGTGATCAGTCGCTGCTCACCAGAATAATCCACATGTACGCGGCTGTCGGTATTCAGCGTGATGACCGAGCCATCCTCCAGCGTGATGCCGGAACGTTGGCCAACAGTTGTTGCGTAATAGGTTGGCGCTTCGAGATCGATCTGGCTGGGCGGGGGATTCCCCCGCATCATGAAATTCGCCGCAACCGGCACCATCAGCGCGAACATCGCAAGGCACGCGACCAGCGCATACCGCCGCTTGTCGTCATTATGGCGCTCGTTCAGCGCGGCGTCGCGCAATGCGCGCATCTCCGGAGAATGCGCCACGGACAGCAGGGCGGAGACAGACTCCTGCAGAAGCTCATAGGCCTCGCGATGGCTGGGGTCGGCTTCATACCAGTCGCGAAAGGCGCTGCGTTCTGCATCGCTGCAGTCAGGATTGCGCAGGCGCGCATCCCAGTCGGCTGCTGCGGTATGCCCCGTCATCGTCTTTCTCGAACCCGAATCCTTCATGACGCCAGATTAATACCGATCGTTGCGGCCCAACCGGGTCAACAGATGTGCGTTTGCTCGCGCCATATATTTTTCAACCGTACTAACCGATATTTTCAGATGTTTCGCAATCTCGGAGTGCCTGAACTGCTCAAAATGGTAGAGCGCAAACGCCTGACGAACAGGGGCGGGCAACTCATAGAGGGCTGAAATCAGCCGTTTGACTCCTTCCTTTCCTATCAAGACGCGTTCGGGATCAGAATCCGCCAACCCATGCCGCTCTTCTTCGAAAGTTTCATGTGCGCCCCCGCCACGCGCGGTCGAACGGCGAATGCTGTCGATAAGGACGCTGTTGGCGGTCCGAAACAGATAGGATTCGACGGTGCTGACTTCCGTAAGGTCCGCCTTCCGAGCGATCTTGGCGAAAACTTCCTGCACCAGATCTTCGGGATCGAGGGCCGCAGGCGCCCGCTTGCGGAAATAATTCCGCAAGGCGCCGCCATACTTGCGCACCCAGACATCAAGGTCTGCAGGGATATGTTCGGTTCGAGTGCCCTTGCGGGATTGGTGGCCCATCTTGGATTCGCCCAGCTTGGTTGTGTGATAAATACAAGTGACGGTTCTGCGACAACCGGAAAAATGCGATCTCACCGGAGGATTTTGCCGTCTTGTGCGTCTTAGGAGACAGACGCACCCCTCTGCACAAGCCAAGATGCCCCCACATAAGGAGAAATATGTGCTCCGCCTTCTAAGTGTTCTGATCCTCGCCGCTGTCTGCCTGTTTGGGCAGCAGTTCGCCTTCGCCCGTCCCGGCCAGGTGACCGCCATCACCAATGTCGAGGTGTTCGACGCCACCGGCGCGGCGCCCTGGCAGGGCACGGTGCTCATCCGCGATGGCAGGATCATCGAGGCAGGGCCGAAAGTGAAAGCGCCGCGCGGCGCCAAGGTCATCAAAGGCGAAGGCCGCGCCCTGCTGCCGGGCTTTTATGATGTCCACACCCATTGGGGCCCGCGCGCCACGCCCTCCGCCCTGCCGGAAGTGGCCGCCAACTATCTCGCCTCAGGCGTGACGACTGTGCTCGATTTCCATCAGCCGCCGGAGGCTTTTCAGCCGCGCCGCGAATGGCTGAGCCAGATTCCGTCCCCGCATGTGAACATGGTGGCTCGCATGAGTACACCGGGCGGTCATGGCGCTGACTGGAGCGACCAGACCACCACGAAATGGGTGTTTACGGATGAGTCCGCCCAGCGCGCGGTGCAGGAACTGCTCCCCTATGAGCCGGACTATATCAAGGTTTTCACGGATGGCTGGCGTTATGGCATGTCGCCGGAAGAAACCAGCATGAATGAGGAAACCCTCAGCGCGCTGGCCACTGAAGCCCACCGGAATAACATCCGCATCCTTACCCACACGGTCACCGCCCAGCGCGGCGCGCTCGCTGCCCGCGCCGGCGTGGACATCATCGCTCACAGCCTTCAAGACCGTGTGATCACTGAAGAAGAGGTCGCCGATATCGTGGCCTCCGGCCTCTACTATGCGCCCACCCTAGCCATCTACGAGCCCCGCCGCCCCGGCGCGCCGGAGCTCAACATGGAAAGCGCCGCTGTGCGCCAGCGTGTCTGGAAATATGGCAACGCCGAGGAAAACCTCCGTATTCTGTTTGCCGCTGGCGTGCCCGTTGCCCTCGGTACGGATGCCGGCATCGGCGGTCTCGTGCACGGTGACGCCACGCTGCGCGAAATCGAGCTCTTCGTTGCCGCCGGCCTGCCGGAAGCTGACGCGCTGATCGCCGCCACGGCCAACAGCGCCGCCGCCCTCGGCTTCGCCGAAGATCGCGGAACCATCGCTGCCGGGAAGCGCGCCGAAATCGTTCTCATCGATGGCAAGCCCTGGAAAACCATCAGCGATGTGCGCAAGACTTCGCTCGTGCTCGTTGATGGCGCCGTCGTTTACGACGCGGCAAACCCGCCGAAGCCGCTTCCGGCAACCCTCGCCGCGCGTCCGGCCCCGGCCCTGATCGACGACTTTGAGCGCGCCGATGGCCGCACCGCAATCGACACGCTCCCCGTCACCGATCTCGACTTCGGCATGGAGCGTTCGGTCATCACCTTCACGCGTCGCCCGCGCGAAGAAGGCGATCATGTCCTCTCGGTCAGCGCCAATATGGCCCGCAAGGAAAACCCCATGGCCGGCGTGCTGTTTCCCCTCAGCCGCGGCTCGGTTATCCCCGCAGATGTCACCACCTATGAGGGCGTCTCCGCAGAGCTCTTTGGCGCGGGAGACTACACGCTGCGCATCGTCTCGATGCAGGGCATGTGGGAGGCGAAAGTCTCGGCAGGCGAAGGCTGGAACAACATCAATGTTCCGTTCACGGATTTCACCTTCGCAGGAAACCGCGAAGCTGCCCCGGAATGGACCGGCGACGATCTGCTGCAGGTCGGTGTGCTCGTGAACCGTGCGGCGGGCGAAACCGCCTGGTTCGAGATTGACGATATCGGCTTCTACCCCGCGCCGTAACCCTATGCCCGGCGCCTCTGCACAGGGCAGGGGCGCCGGTTATCCCTGCTGCGCTTTCGCCAGCATCTGCCGGAACGTGGCAATCTTCTTGTCCAGCCGCGCGCGGCCTTTTTCAGTTGCGCAGGCGGCCAGGATCAGCGCATAGCCAAGCCCCACAGACGGCAACAGTTCCTCGGTCTCCAGCATCCCCACCGACCAGGAAAGCAGCGTCCCGCCTGCCAGATGCGACAGCATCCGCTCCAGCGCCTCCGCGCTCGTATCCGGCTTCAGCAGGCCTTCCTCCTGAGCAGAGGTCAGCAGCATATGCCATGCCGCGCGCGTCTGCGCCTGCCGCTCGGGGCTGACGAGGCCGGTATCATCGTCCTTGCCCCCGGCCGTCAGCAGCGCGCGCCAGAGCGGCCTATAAAAGTCCGGGTCCTGAACGAAATACCCATAAGCCAGCGTATAGGCTTCGAAAATCCGGTCGATGGCATTTGACACGTTCAGCTTGTGATACTTCTGAACAAAATCCCGCTCGTCCTCCAGCACCGCCATCACAACGGCGCGCTTGGAACCGAAGAGGTTGTACGAGGTCGCCACGCTCACCTCGGCGCGCCTCGCCAGTTCGCGCATCGACAGGTTCATGTCGCCTGTCTCGCGGATCATGTCGCGCGCCGCCGCCATGATTTTCTGGCGGCGTTCGGCTTTCGCTTGTTCGCGGCGACCAAGATCGGCAACGGGTTCGGCCATGGTATTGGCGCCAGCCTCCAGGGTGGGTGAAGTCATGAGATACTGTTCTCCCTGCTTCCTGACGCCATTTTCCTCATGCGGCCAGAGGCTTTTCCGTCGCGGCGCGTTCCATGTCGGCCCTGTAGTCCAGCTTGAGCGCCTGCATCATCTCGATACGCTCCGGGCCGGGTTTGGGTGGATAGGCCGCCGCGTTCAGCCGCTTGCCGCGCGCCCAGTAATAGAGAACGCCCGCGAGGTTCTTCGGCTTGCCCAGCCATTTTTCCGGATGCTCCAGCATATGAAACCCGCGCATCGCCTCGCGCAGCAGCCGCGTATCGGAGCGCAGCGCGATCTTCACGCCATCCTCCACAAAGCTTTCCATCATCCTTGAGCGGAAACTCTGCTTTGCCCCGGGCGTCAGCGTTTGCTGCGCGCGCTTCATGGCGCTGCGATCCTGCCGGCGCTGCACGATGTAGAAGGGGTGAAGTTCCTCGGTTACCCGTTCATGATATTTCAGCGCGCGCTGCATCGGGTCTGGCGTTGCGTCCAGCGTCTGGCGCAGGGCCTGCGCGGAAACGGCAGCAAAGGAACAGCCCCGGCCATACAGCGGATTGGTCCGCACCAATGTGTCGCCGAGGGCAAAATAACCCCGCGCCGCCGGCTTTCCGTCCACCACCATGTCGCGCCAGCGGCTGATCAGATCGCCCATGCCGAACACCTTGCTCGTCGGCTCGGACTGCTGCGAATTCGTCCACGGACGAAGCCCTGGCAGCATCAGCGTGATCTGATGGAAAATTTCGGGGTCGAGGATTGATTTGCGCATCTCCATTTCGATCTCGGGGATAGCCACCGTGATCGAAAAATTGCCGTTGTCTCCGGGAAACACGCCAAACTTCAGAAAGCCCAGATCGCCGGTCGGCGGCGGATTGGCCTTCCGGTCCGGCTCGGTCTTGCCGGGCAGGAAGCGGTAATGCCGCGTGAAATAGAGTATGCCTGCGCTCTCGCTCTCCTCGCGAATGCCCGCGCCTTCCTCCATCAACTGCTCGATGGTGAAGCCGCCCTTGCCACCCGCATCCACGATCACATCAGCGGTCAGCGCTACCGCCACGCCATTCTCTTCGCCCTCGATGCCGGTCACATCGAACACGCCGTCTTCGCCCTTCCGGGTAGTCAGCTTGCGGACGAGAAATCCGGAACGCAATGTCACATTCGGCAGCGTTTCCACATACCGCCGCATCGCCATTTCCAGCGTCGTGCGGCGGCTGGTGATGATCGTCAGTTCGGCATCGTTCGGGTCGGCCTGATAGCGCGCCTGCTGCTTTTCCGTCAGCATGTTTTCGAACGGCAACTCCCGCACGCCCATCGCCATCAGCTGGTCGAGCAGGGCGGGGTGTTCGGCCTTCATGATCGTGCGCAGGCGCGCAAGAAAAGCGTGGCTCTGGCGCAGATGGCCCACGCCCACGCGCTTCCAGGTCTTGAACAGCTCATCCGGATCACTGGTTTCCACCGGTCCGTCGCGTTCCAGAACGATCACCTCCCGGCCCGACGGCGCCAACATAAGCGCCGTGCACAGACCGCCGATCCCGGCACCGATAACAATCACTTTTTCACGCATGCGTCCCCCCACCTGTCAGGAGTCGATATTGCGAAGGAATTCCAGAATGGTCTCGTTGACCGCTTCGGGGGCTTCCTGCTGGGTCCAGTGGCCAATGCCGGGGATCATCTTGTTGATCCGGAGATCCTTGACGAAATGCGGCATCGCCTCGATGGCTGCGGCCGCCATCATCACCACGCCGTCTGCTGTTCCGGCGATAAACATCGCAGGCTGATGGATTTCCATCGGCGCGCCTTCGGTCAGCTGCCAGTGCAGATCATGGTTGCGGTAATAGTTGATCGGCCCGCGCATGCCCGATGCCTTGAACTCAGCCACATAGAAATCAAGGTCCGCGTCCGTCAGCCATTTCGGCAGAGTTTCCGGATAGGGCAGGCTGGTCAGCAGGTCGTCATGCTCGGCCTTCGGCGTCAGCTTGGTCAAGTCCGTTTCGCCGGCGGCCATGATCAGGAACTTGCGCAGCCCCGTATACATGTCCTTCTCGAACTCGGCTTCTGCCACGCCCGGCTCCTGGAAATAGAGCTGGTAGAAGAACTGCCCTTTGTAAATCTCGCGCAGCATCGGCATCGGCTGCACAGGGGAGCGCGGCATGAAGGGCACGGATAGTCCGCCCACGGCGCGCACCCTGTCCGGATGGAACAGCGCGGTCGCCCAGGCCGTCGGCGCGCCCCAGTCATGCCCGATCACAACAGCCGTCTCATAGCCGAGTGCCGGGATCAGGCCGATAATGTCCTTGATCACTTCGGTCTGAACATAATCGGTAATGTTCGGCGGCTTGTCGCTCTTGCCATAGCCGCGCATGTCCGGCGCGACGACATGATAGCCTGCCGCCGCCAGAGGCGCGAACTGATGCCGCCAGGAATACCAGCTCTCGGGAAAGCCGTGCAGCAGAAGCACCAGCGGGCCTTCGCCCGCCTCGGCAATGTTCAGCTCGATCCCGTTCGTGGCAATCCGGCGCTGGGTAACGCCCGGCCAGCTCATGCGGCCACCAGCGGGCGTGTCTCGGCCTCGGCGCCCGGCAGGATGGCGCCGCGCGTATCCTTGTCGGCATAGCCCGCCTCAGCAGACCAGGCGATTCCACCGCCAACGACAACCGTATCCACGCCGCGCGAGTCGCGCACATAGCGTTTCCCATCACCCGGCACGTCCTGGACATAGGTTTCCTCGCCCCGGTCAATTGTCGCCGGGTCGAACACGACCAGATCGGCCACATAGCCCTTCTGGATCAGACCGCGATCGGGAAGGCCCCAGATGCCGGCCGTGTCGGAAGTCACCTTCTTCACCGCATCCTCAATGCTCATGGCCTTCAGATTACGGACGAAATGCGAGAACAGGTATCCCGTGTCGCCATAGGTGGAGAAAGAGAGAATGTGTGCGCCGCCATCGCTGGCGCCGATATGCACGCGCGGATGCTTCAGCATGGCGCTGACACGCTCGTCATTATTGTGGCCCATATTCGCGGCCATGAAATGCGCGTCCAGCTTCTCTTCCACGGAAAGGTCGATCATCGCTTCCAGCGGCGTGCAGCCACGCATCTGGCCGATCTCGGCCAGCGTCTTGCCCACATATTTCTGGTTGGCGTCCGTCTGCGCAAAGCGCAGCGTCAGGAACGACCAGAGGCCCATATTCGGCGTCGCCTCGGCAATCAGCTTCTTGCGGCTCTCCGGATTGGTGAAGCCCTCGATGATCTGCTCCGGCGTGCCAAAGCGCATCAGCTTGTACCAGTTTGGCAGGCGCACGAAGATCAGGCTCGGCACGGCAAAGCTGAAGCTGATATCGATCGGGCGCGTCTGCACCTGCGGCCAAACGCGGGCCCCGCGCGCAAACTGCTCGTCCACCCGCGCCATCACGCGCTCAACGGCATCCACATTGTCCGCATTGATGAACAGCGGCGAGAAGGTCGTCGGGATCGAGTATTTCAGCGAGATTTCGGCCAGCTGGTCAAGACGCGCAATCGTCAGGTCCGGGTCATAAAATTCCGGCACGATCTGCAGGATACGGCCATACTCACCCAGAACGCTCGCCAGCGCCTCAACTTCGCTCGCGTCGGCATACCGGCTTGGCACGGGAAGCAGCGTCTCATCCATGTCGACATAGCTGGTGGAGAGGCCAACCGCGCCAGCGTCGAGGCACTCGCGCAGCACGCTTTGCATGCCGGCGATTTCCTCTGCCGTCGCGGTCCGCTCCATCGCAGCGTCCCCCATCACCCAGAGGCGGATCACGCTATGCCCGACCAGTGGCGCCACATTGATGGCCAGCCCCTTGCGGATGCGTGTGATGTATTCGGAAAATGTCTCCCAGTCCCAGACGACGCCTTCTTTAAAGGCTTTGTACGGCATTTCTTCAATCTGGTTGAACATGCCGACAAGCTTCATGCGGTGTTCCGCTTTCAGCGGCGCCAGGGACAGGGAGCAGTTGCCAGGAACAATCGTCGTAACGCCATGCGAGAGGGCCGGCTTGGCATAGCCGTCCCACAAGAGCTGGGCGTCAAAATGTGTATGCGGATCAATGAAGCCGGGCGCGACCACCTTGCCGGCGGCGTCCACTTCCTCGCGGCCTTTTTCTGCTACGCGGCCAATCTTGGCGATGTGATTGCCGCTCACCGCAATGTCCGCCTTGTAGGAGGGCATGCCCGAACCATCGACTACCGTGCCGTTCCGGATCACCAGATCATACATTTCAAATTCCTCCCTGATTCATGTTGCCGATGCGCCGGCATATCTTTGTGATGAGGCGATGAGCGCGTCGCGGACATGCTCCCAGTTCGCCCCGATAAGGTCTTCCGGCACCGTTGTGCCGCAGGCGTCAAACAGCGCCCGCACGGCATACTCGTCCAGCGTGACGAGGGTGGTGCCGCCATTGTCGTATTTCAGTGTCACGAGAAGTTCCGCGTCGCCATCATGGGCGGCCGCGATCTGAACTTCACTGATCACAGCGATGCTCATGCCTTGGCCTGCGGCGGCTCGATGAAGATCACATCGCTCGGCAGGATCGGATTGTCCCCGCGCACGCCGCCCGCCGCGCCCACGGCGCGCATGAACACATGCAGGTTCCAGCTCTGCAGGCTGGAAACGGCCGTGGCCTCCTCCATCGCGGGCAGTTCCCGCCTTGCGATGCTGCTCCAGGTGTCGCCCGGCTTGGGCAGCACCGATTTGCGCACCCGTGAGAGTTCCGCTGCGGCCATGACTAATCCTCCCGATCTTTGAGATAATTGGAACATGTTCCAATTTTTCTGACAAGCGGGTCCCTAAGGGAAACTACTGAGTGATTTTCATGTTTTGCCGCCCCGCAAAGCTTCCGCCTTGAATCAGGAACAAAAAAGGGGGCGCCCCGAAGGACGCCCCAGAAAGGTAGGGAGGAAACTACCGCTTTCGCGGTGGTCAGTTACCGTCGCGTACTGCGACGGCAGTATCTGGGTAATCCACCCAGATTCCATCAGCGCCCGCCGCGATCAGCGCGCTCAGCTCGGCCTGCGCGGTGTCATAGCCCTTTAGCGGCTGGTCATCGCGCACGGTATAGACATGCACCAGCAATCTGCGGGCATGGGCGCGGTCCACAAAGTCCGTCGTCGTCCCATCCTCATTCAGGATGAAGGATTTCTCCGCGCCCACGCCGGTCGTCGGCATCGTCTCGATGTCGTATTCCAGGCCCAGCAGCTTGTTATAGGGCGGGCCCACCATGTTCTGGATGGTCGGCAGATCGCTCTTGGCGGCAAAGGCGGCCAGGAATTGCGGCTCGAAGCTCTGGATGAAAACGGGGATGCCGGCTTCGGCCAGGCCCTTGGCCTTCATGCCCTCGATGATCGGGTCCACCATGTCGAGGCCAACCGAAGAATAATAGCCCGGCCATTTGGCTTCGATATGCAGGCCAACCTTGCGGCCTTCGCTGGCGGCTTTCAATGCAACATCCATCACCTCGTCAAAGGTCACGATATCGAGCTGATCGTTCAGCTCCATACTGCGCGTTGCAAACTGCTGGCGTGCCTTCAGCGTCTTGATCTCGGCAAGGGTGAACTCGTCCACCCACCAGTCTTCCATCTCGCCCATCGGTGTCACGCGCTTCTTCTTGCGGTCGGCAAACTCTGGGTGATCGGCCACATTCGTCGTGTCCGAAAGATAGGGGTCATGGCGGGTGATCAGTACGCCATCTTTCGTCATTACCAGATCGGGCTCAATGAAGTCCGCGCCCTGGGCGATCGCGGTTTCATAGGCCAGGATGGTGTGTTCCGGATAAAGCCCGCTCGCACCGCGATGGGCGATGATGATCGGTTTTTCCCCGGAAAGGGTGCGATAGCTGGCCGCTTTTTCGGCGGTAGCAGCGGGGGCGGCCTCCGTGCTCGCCACCTGCGCAGGTGCGCAGGCGGAAAGCAGCAGGGCGGCAATGGCCACAGTATATTTCATGATAGCAGTTTCCTTGCCGTTCCGGATCAGAATTTCACGTAGGCGCCGGCCTTCAGCATCTGCGGCTTGCCGCGGATGATGGTGTGCAGGCCAAAGGCGCCGCCGGTATTGCCAACGTCGATGAGATATTCCTTGTCCAGAAGGTTGTCGCCCTGAACATAGACACCCCAACGGTCGCCGGCGCTGTCATAGCCGACGCGCAGGTTCACCAGGCCGTAGGAGCCTTCTTCCTCGACCACAGCCGTACCGTCCGGATAGGTCTCACGCACGCGCGTGAAGCCACCGCTGCCATTGGCAATATAGTCGAAGCCGTTGTCATCCTCGAAATACTGTTTGCTTTTCCAGATATAGCTCGGGACGATCGAAACCGTGCCAGACTGGGCAACCGGGATGGTGATATCAGCGGCCAGCGAGAAGCTGTTCGTCGGGCTCATCCGGAACTTGTTGCCGGCAAACTGCAGCGGGTTGCCGTTGCTGTCCTCGTCGTCATACTCGGAGAAGTTATAGGCATATGTGCCCAGGAGGCGGATATTGTCCGTAAGCAGAGCCTGACCATCAAATTCCAGGCCATACTGCGTCGCATTGCCGGAGTTTTCCGTCACGAACACGCCGTTGATCGGGTCGAAGCGGCTGGTCTGGAAGTTCTCATACTGGCCGTAATATACAGAGGTCGTCATCTGCAGGCGGTCGTCGAAGAAACGGCCGAACATGCCGGCTTCCACATTGTCCAGTGTCTCTGCGTCGACCACAGAGGAGGTGCGGCCCGAAATCGAGAGGGCTTCCGGACGGCGGCCCCGGCCATAGGACACCCAGGTGTTCACATTGTCAGACACGCGATAGGCCGCGTTGAGACGCCAGGTGAACGCGCCATCGGGTTCTGCCGAGACGCTGTAGGGATTGTTGATCAGGTTGGCGTTAATGAGGAAACCCGGTGCAAAGGTCACCGCGTTGCGCGTTCCGCCAAGGGCCGCGTTGCCGCGCAGAAGCTCGCCGACGCTGGAAGCGGCCAGTTCATTGACCGTGTAGCGCAGGCCTGCCGTCAACGCGAGCCGGTCGGTGACATCATACGTCACGTCGCCGAACAGGTCATAGCTGGTGCGTGCGTCGGTCGTTCTGGACTGTTCGGCATGGGTCGGGTTCAGCGGGATCAGAACGCCCTGTTGCAGAAGTCCGACAACTGAATACTGGAATGGTGTGTCGAAGCTGCCGATATTGGCCGCGCCGGGAACGCCCTGCATCATGAGCGCGCCGCGAATTTGCGCAACCGTTGCCCCAGCGCCAGCCGCGATCTGCGGGAGGAACAGAGACTGCGCATAGGCCTCATCGGTCGAGAAGGTCAGGCTGTCGCGGGTTTCATAGTCGAAATAGTTGGCGCCGAAGAAGCCGCTTAGCTTGCCGCCATTGTCATAGTTGAGGCGAAGTTCCTGGCTGAAGGCTTCGCCTTCGCGCGCCTGGTAGAACTGCAGCAGGTTGAACGCGGCGCCATCCGAATCCCAGGCCTCGTTGGAGGTCAGGTCACGATAGTCGGTCAGCGAGGTCAGGGTCCAGGCATCATTCAGCCTGTATTCGAGGTTGGCTGTGGCGGCGAAAATCTCGCGGTCATTGCCCAGCTTGTCACGCACCTGATCGGCGTTGATGTTCATCGCCGTCGGGCCGTAGGGGTCGATCACGCCGTTGACCGGGAAGAAGCCGGAAGTGAACTGCGTGCCGGTGGACTCGTCTTCCTGATAGTTGAGGAACAGATCGGCCGTGAAGGCAGGGGTCGGTTCCCAATGGATCGCGCCGCGCACGGCCGTCGTGTTCTGCCCCATGAGGTCGGGAGAGTTGGCCGTGTTCGGAACATAGCCGTCCATCCGCTTCACCTGGCCAGCAAGGCGCACGGCCAGCGTGTCGCTGAGGGCGAAATTGTAATGGCCTTCGCCGCGCACGAAGTTGTAGTCACCGCCTTCCAGCGTCACCTTGCCGTCATTGCCGGCGGTGGAGGCGCGGTTCTGGATGTAGTTGATGCCGCCGATCAGGGCGCCCTGGCCAAACAGGGTGGCCTGCGGGCCCTTCACCACTTCGACGCGCTCGATGTCATAGATGGCAATGCTGGTGGCATAGCCGGGCGTGCCGATGGACACACCGTTCTGGAAGATGGCCACGCGCGGCGCGCCGCCATCGGCCACAACCCCGCGCAGCGAATAGGTCGGCGCGTTGAGGCTCTGCGCCTGCACCTGAAGGCCGGGGATGAAGTTGGCGAGATCTTCAATGTCATCGCCGCCCAGCTTATCGATCAAGTCCTGGTTGGTAACGGAGATGTTGATCGGAACATCGATCAGTGACTGCTCGGTCTTCTGGGTCGTGACGGTCACGACCTCCAGACGGCGCGAGTCTTCTGCCTCGGGCGCGTCAGCATAGGCAACAAGCTGGCCGGAGACGCTGAGTGCGGCAACGGCAGTGGCGGAAAGGATGCGGAATTTCATGTCAGACCCCGGTTGCACGGCGCGGGAGGAGCGCCGGTTGCCGGGTCGTTAACGAGCGCCTCGGAGGCGTTCAAATCAAGGTTTTGCGAAAGTAATGCGTTGAAAATATTAAACAGTTACGGGTTTATGGCTGTGGCGCACAAGCCACGCCTACCGCCGGTCTGCGCCAGAAAGTAGGGTGGGCTCCATGCGGGCAGAGGGGCCGTGAGCCCGCACTTATTGGACAATTATCCAATAACGACCGGCTGCTTCTGTTACAGAAGCGGCCGGCCGGTGCTGGCGGTCGGCGCGCGGGTCGCCGCTGCCTGCTGAAACCTGAAGTGACCGCTCCGGCACGGCGCGGCCTCCCCGGCGCCGGGGAGAAACATGAAGAGAGCGCCGCAATAGTTCCCGAACATGTCCTGGTGTCTGGAGGCGCGGCTCGCGAATGCTCGCCAGCTTTCCCATCGCCGTTTTTAGGCGGTGATCAGAACCGTGTCAGAGATGGCGCGGATTTGTCCAGATTTGTCCAGGAATGTCCGAAAATGTCCGGATTTGTCCGGAAATGTCCTCGCCCTGTCCCGCAATGTCCGCCCCCGGAAGGGGGCTCGGCCAAGCTTATCCCTCAAATTCCTGCGGAGATCGCCCCGCCGCTATCCCCCCCAACCACCGCAGCGCCGTCCCGATAAACACGCCGGCGTCAGTCCGGCCTATCCCCCAAAAAACCGGTGGCCCCGGAAAATCAAATCCACCCCCTTCGAAAGCCAGCCTACAATATCTTCCAGTCGCCAGAGAAAAATTGCTCGCCACGAAGCTGATCTGGCCGGCCGCAACACGAAGCCCAGGACGGAAGACCAAAAAGGAGGGGAGGCACCGCCAAAGGAAAGCAAAAGAGTTGCACACGCGCCTGAGAGGCAGCGCGGTCAACCGGCCATGCCAAATGCAAACCGCGCCAAATAATCAGTATACAGATATATTCCAGACGCGGGCGCGCCGCCGCTCCATGCTCTCCAGTTCCACCGTGGTGGCAATCTCGTATTCCGCCATCAGCCCGGCTTCCCCCTCTGGCGCATAGGCCCGCCCCGGATCACCGGCATAGGCGGCCACCCCCTGCGCCGCCGCCTGTTTCAGCCATTGCAGAAACCGCGCTGCCATCGTCATCTCGTAGAAGATATCTCCCGCCAGGATCACATCCACATCCGGAGGCGCCCTATCCAGCAGGTTACCCGCCAGCCAGCACAGCGACACGCCATTGGCCTCCGCGTTCAGCTGCGCCGCCGCCTCGCAGATCGGGTCGATGTCATTCACCCAAACTTCGCGCGCGCCCGCTGCCGCCGCTGCAATGCCCACCATTCCGCTGCCGCAGGCAATATCCAGCACGCGTTTGCCCCGCACGATCTCCGGCTGCTCCAGGATCAGCCGCGCCACCGCTTGTCCCCCCGCCCAGGGAAAGGCCCAGAAGGGCGGCTCGATACCCTGCCGGTCAAGGTCAGCCTCGGTGGCAGACCAGATCGGCGTAATCTCGTCTGCCTGCCAGATACGCAGTGTTTCCAAGGGTTTGCGATGCGGCAGCGGCAACCCGTCCACAGGCGCCAGCCGCGTATTGGCCGCAATGAACGCCCGGTTCCGCGCGAGAGTGTCTGTCGCCGCCAATGCCGCTGCCCTGTGAGAAATGCCTAGCTCGGCGGCTGTACCATCTTTGGCTTCGGCATCAAGGCAAGCGCGCCCAGCACGAACACAAACCAGACAAAGATAATGAAGAAGCAGTCCCGGAATGCATACACCAGCGCCTCTGCGGCAACCTTCTGATTCAAAACGCCAAACGCAGACTGAAACGCCTGCACCTGCGCCATCCCACGCATCTCCAGCGTCTGCGCCTGAAGCGCATGCTGGTACATCATCTCGGCATTCGTTTCATTCAGCGCAGCCGATAGGTGGTCGCCGTGGAAGATCGTGCGCCGCTGCAGGATGATGGCGAGGAGGTTCACCCCGAATGCGCCGCCCACCTGCATAAGGAACGACACGCCGCCCGCCGCCGATGCCAGCAGATGCGGCGGCACAGCCCGCGCTGCCGTTGTGTTGGAAGGCGGCATGCAGAAACTGATGCCGATCCGGCTGAGCACGATCCATCCCACCAGCACCCAGTAGGGCGTCATCGCTGACACATGCGACAGCAGCCAGGCAGAGACCGCAAAGCTGATGATGCCAAAGCCCAAAAGCCAGCGCGCATCCATCCTGTCAGTCAGGCGGCCCGCAATCGGAAAGCCGATCATCATGGCAATTCCTGCCGGGATCATCATCACGCCCGCCGCTGTTGGTGAATATCCCTGCACCAGCTGCACGAACATCGGAATGAGATAGGTCGATCCGTAGATCGCGATGCCGGTTGCGGAGATGATCAGCCCGGCAGACCAGAACTGGCGATAGGTGAAAATCTTCGGGTTCAGTGCCGGGAACGGATGGCCGCGTTCCCACAGGAAAAACAGGATGCCCGCCACAATGCCGATACCAAAGCGCAGCAGGGTCTTGTCTGAATCCCAGCCATCCCGGTTGCCGCCCGCAAAGGCGGCCAATAGTCCGACCACGGCAATTGCCAGCAGGCTGAGGCCCTGCCAATCGAGCGGCGGGCGCGGCATGTTGGGATTGCGGTCTCCCTTCGGCATCAGGAAAGGCGCAATCGCCATGGCAACCAAGGCAAGGGGCAGGGTGGCTACAAAAACCAGCCGCCAGCTCGCCAGGTCCACGGCAATCCCGCCCAGCGCCGGGCCAAAGGCCGGCGCCAGCACCACGCCAATGGAGAACACGCCCATCGCCATGCCACGCTTGTTGTCCGGAAAGGTCTGGAAGATCAGGAACATCGACATCGGCTGCAACAGGCCCGCCGATATGCCCTGGAGGCCCCGCGACAGGATCAGCAATTCCAGCGTGCTGCTGACCGCGCCCAGCAATGATCCGATCACGAACACGATCATGCCGAAAGCATAGGTCGCCCGCGGCCCAAACGTTGCCATCGCCCAGGCATTGGCCAGCATCGCGATGGTCGAAGAGGCGAGGAATGCGGTCGACATCCATTGCGCCTGATCCTGGCCAAGGCCAAAAGCGCCGATGATGGCGGGCAGGGCCACGTTGATCGTCGTTGCCGCCAGCATGGTCGCCATGGAGCCGGTGAGCATCGTGAACAGCAGGATCCAGCGATACATCCCGCCAAATCGTTCGAACTGCGCCCGCACCGAGGGTCCGGCCATGGCGGGGATATCGATGGGCGCGGGGCTGCGTTCAGGGGCGGGCCTGCCTGCGGGCAGAATGCCGGGCGCCATCGTCACGCTGTTTCTCCGCTTGCCCCTGTGCCCGCGTCTGTCTTGCGGATACGCACCCGCACCATCGTTCCGGGCCGGAGCTCCACCTGTGTCGGCTCCAGATCTATCCGCACGCGGATTCGCTGGGTGATCTTGGTGAAGACCCCATTTGCGTTGGGGTTCGGCATCATCGCAGCTTCGCCGACGGTGGCATCATGTACGCGGGTCACCCGTCCGGAAATGGGGTGAGACGGGTCGCTGTCGGCGCGCACCTGCACGGGCGCAGACGGACGCACATGCCGGATGTCAGTCTCCTTTATGTTGGCCGAAACCCACATAGCGCCTGGATCATGCAGCAGGGCCATCCGGTAGCCGCGCAGGGAATGCTCGCCATTGTCGAAGAACAATTCGTCCACCACCCCGTCAATCGGACTACGGATGGTATGCTGTTCCACCACCACCTTCTGCGCTTCAACGCGCGCCTCCGCCTGGTCCAGCGCCGCACGCAGCACGGTCAGCTCATAGTCGATGAGGCGAACCTCCTGGCCCACGATGCTGGCCGTGCGGTGGTCGGCGGCGGCGGTTTCCCGCTCGGCCTGCGCCCGCCGCAGGGCCTGGGCGCGCGTGTCGAGCACATTCTTGGCCTGGTCGAGATTGGACTGTGGCATCAGGCCCCGGTCGAACAGGTCTTTGGTGCGGTCATAGTCGCGCTGCGCAATCTCAAGATTGGAGCGGGCGGCCTCCACACTGGCCACCGCTGACACGGTGCCGGCCCGGCGTGCGGCCACCTCGCTTCCCGCCTTGGAGGTGGCAAGGCCAGCGCGCGTTTCCTCACGCGCCATTTCAGCGCGCAGCCGGGTTGCTTCTGCCTCAAGCTGGGCCAGCGTGAACACGGCTTCGCGGTCATCAATGGTGTAAAGAATATCGCCCGCAGATACCCGGTCGCCCTCTTTCACCTGAACGCTGGTGATGCGTCCGGAAATATCGGTAGAGACGGCAATCATCTCGGCGGCGATACGGGCGTCGGATGTGGAGACATAAGCCCCCCGGTCCATCAGGAAACGTATGCCGAGAACCAGCAGGATCAGGGCGGCCACGCCCGCAATCCACATGCGCCCCCGCCGCGACCGGACAAATGCAGCCGCGCGCTGGCGGGCGGTCGGTTCCGTCTCTGCGGCAAAGGATTGTGAATCGCCTTCCATGACCCGTGACCGGCTGAACAGCGCCGGATTCCTTCCTCCCTGTCGTGGCTGTTTTGCGGGACGTTGGCCGTCCTCATCCGCCACAGATCGTATTTGAGCGAGACATAACCCTAAGGCAATCAAGCCTTATTATTCCGGCTTCCCGCAGATCGTTGTGTTTACCGGCAAGGGGCGTCATTGCTGTCAGTAAGAACAACAGAAACGATGGGGATTCGCGGGCATGAAAACGCTTGGCATAATGACTGCGGCGCTGATGGCGGGGTTGCTGGTTTCCTGTTCCAGCCGGATGCCCGGCCTTCCGGAAATGCCTGCCCTTCCCGCCATGCCGTCCATTCCGGGCCTGGCTGCCGGGCCGGTGGCGGGCGATCCGGCGTGTGGCGGCAGCTGGCGGCTTGAGAATGGCGGCGGCCTCGCCGTTACCGCGATGGAGGAAGGACTGCGCTGGCGCGCGCTGGATGGCCAGACCGGGCGGTTCGTGTTCGAGAACGAAGCCTGGAAAGCCTATATCGGCTGGAGTGACAGGCTTGAAGACCGGCAGATCGAGTTCACCTGCGAAGGCGGGCTTACCCAGTTTGAGGGGGCTTCGGCCGTCCCGGTTGAGGTGACGGTGCAGGATACGGTGTTCACCGGCGCCAAGGGCACACAACTCGCCGGGCGGCTGATCCTGCCGGCGGGCGCCGAGACGGTGCCGGTGGTGGTGCAGGTGCATGGATCGGGGCGGTATTCTGCCCTCGCCTATGACGGGTTCCAGCATCTCCTGCCTCTGCAGGGCGTGGGCGTCTTCATCTATGACAAGCGTGGCACCGGGGCCTCCAAGGGAGACTATACGCAGGATTTCAGCCTGCTGGCGACCGATGCCGTTGCCGCCTCTGCGGAGGCGCGCCGGATGGCGGGCCAGAGGCTCGGCCGGTTCGGCCTGCATGGGGCCAGCCAGGGCGGCTGGGTGGCGCCGATAGCGGCGGTGTCGGTGAAGCCGGATTTCGTCATTGTGTCCTACGGCCTGCTGGAAAGCCCGCTGGCGGAAAATCGCGCGCAGACCGTTCAGGATGTGGCCGAAGCCGGCTTTGGGCCGGAGGCGCAGATGGCCGCGGGCATGCTGGCAGATGCCGCCGGAACGGTCATGGCGTCAGACTTCAAATCAGGCTTTGCGGAACTCGAAAACCTGAAGAAAATCTACAAGGACGAGCCTTGGTATCGCCATGTCAAAGGCGAGTTCACAGGCGAGATCCTGCAGCATTCCGAAGTCGTGCTGCGGGTGGCCGGTCCGCTGCGGTCGGTCGGCACCAGCTGGCGGCATGAGGGCGAACCTGTCCTGCGCCAGGTGAGCGCGCCGGTCCTCTGGATTCTTGCGGGCGCTGACCGGGATGCGCCGCCCGCCTATACCCGGTCCCGACTGAAAAGCCTGCAATATGAAGGCCGTCCGATCACTGTCGCCGAATATCCCGGCTATGATCACGGTATGCGGGGCTTTGATATCCTGCCGGACGGTTCGCGGGAATTCACCCATGTCGCACCCGGCTATTTCGAGATGGTCGCAGATTTCGCTGCCGGTGTTCTGGTGGTGCCGGGGGGCTATCCTGAGGCGGTGATTTTGCCCAGCCGCTGATGCTGGTTGCTTCTGGCGGGGAATGGCATACCGATAAGCGCAGTATCCGCTTGCAAGGAGCGTTTATCCCATGGCGCTGCTGAGGTTCTCAACAGATCAGGTGCCGGTTGAGCAACGGCGGGATGTCGTCGAGGCGGCTTACGGGGCGCATGTCAGCGGGGCGATCGATTTTCTGGACGAAGCGCCGGTCAGGGCGGCCATGGTGCTTCGCGATGTGGCCAATATTCATATCGCGCGGCTGGAGACACCGCCGGTTCAGATCACCACGAGCCCGGATGATGATGGCACCCTCTATCTCAGCATCACCCAGGCCGGGGGCGGAGTGATTGATGCCAGGGGCGCGGAGCGGCAGGTGCATTCGGGAGACATCAACGTTCTGCGGCGCGAGCGCCGGTGTGTAACGATTGCTGCAGAGCCCAGCCATCTGTTGAATATTGCCATTCCCAAAGCTGTGCTGGTGCCGCGCCTGCGGGCGGGTACTGACAGTCTGCTTCCGACGCATTCGCTGGCTTCCCCCGTGGCGCGCCTGTTGCAGGGGTATGCGATGACGCTGCTCATGGATGAGCGGGCGATCACGCCGGCGGAAGAGGCCTTGTTCTCTGCGCACATCATTGATCTGGCGGCGCTGTTGCTGGGGCCGGGACGCGACGCGGCCGAGCAGGCGAAACAGCAGGGCGTGCGGGCCGCGCGCCGGCAGGCGATCAAGGCGGATGTGGCAGTGCATCTGAGCGAGCCGGAGCTGTCGCTCGACTGGATCGCGCGCCGCCACGGCCTGTCAGTGCCTTATATCCGCGCGCTTTTTTATGATGAGGGCTCGAGCTTTACCGATCATGTCATGCACGCGCGGCTCGACCATGTGCGGGCGCTTCTGCTGGACCCTAAGCTGTCCGGGCGGACGATTGCGGCGCTGGCTCTGATGGCGGGGTTTGGGGATATTTCCTGGTTCAATCAGGTATTCCGGCGCCGTTTCGGCATGACACCCTCTGACATGCGGGCGTCAAAGCCGGGCGACCCAGTATCCCAAAACCCATAGACTGCCCCCAAGACGGCGCCGCCTGGCTGGCGCAAACATTCCCTGCTCCACAATGGAAAAGGGAAGCCCACCTGATGCTCCAATCCTTGCGTACCGCCTTGCTGGTGGCCAGCTGCGCGCTGGCTGCGCTTCCGGCTCTCAGCCAGGAGATTGTTCCGGCAGGCACGAAGGCGGTTCTGACCGTCGAGTATGAGTATGTCTCCGCCGGGGAGCGGAAGGACAAGTATGACACCAACACCTGGTCGATCCGCCGGGTGGCGACGGTGACTGCCACGCTGAAGGCCGAGAAGCCCATGACGATGCCGGCTCTGCACAAGATGGAGCAGGCACAGGTGGCAGACCTGGAGAACAAGCAAGCAGCAGCGGCCCGCGCGGCAGGGGCCATGCAGCCGATGATGAATGATGTGATGGCGCTGATGGCCAAGTGCGGCGAGGACGAAGCCTGCCTGGAACGCGAAGTGGCGGCCTATGGCATGGGCAATAGCGAAGAGATCAACAAGACCCGTGGACAGGTGGCGCCTGACTTTGCCACCGCGGCCCAGCAAGGCCCCAACCGCTATCAGATGTGGGGCGCCACGGGCCGCCAGACCGGCACTTACGAGATTGCCGAGAAGTTCAAATATATCGATGCGGACCCGATCTGCATGTCGCGGCCCGGTCAGCGGTGCACGACCACGGTTGAGCGGATTGGCAAAGGGCAGATCCCGCTGCCGCCAGACATGAAGCCGACCGACAAGCGGGTGGCCGGGGCCTCGATGCTGGAGGTGGACAGCGCCGGCAAGACCATGATCCTGCAACTGCCTGTTCCGATGATGGTGCTGGCCTTTGACGAGCAGACGATTTCCGATGACCCGGAAACGACGAATGGCACCGAGAAGAAACAGATCAGCTTTCCGCCCTATAAGGACGTGACCAAGCCGATCACCCTGCCGTTGACCGGTAGCCTGATCGGCAAATCCGGCCGGGAGACCATCAAGGTCAAGGGCTCGTCCAATGACAGCCGCACGCTCGATCCGACGGCGGGCGAGGATGGCGAACTGGTGATCCGGTGGAGCTTCAAGGCCGGATAACGAACTGGCGTGGGGGGAATGGCACGTGAGAGAGTCCGGCAGGCGCGGGGGGACCGTTCCTGCCGGATGATGCCTTATTTCGCCTGGATGGACTCCAGATAAACGATCAGCTGTTCCACCTGATCGGCCTCGAGCTGAAATTCCGGCATATCCTCATGGCCAACGGCGATCCCTTCGGCGAGGGCCTCTTCCAGAAGGCGGACAGGATATTTTTCCGAAAGCGTGCGGAAGGGTGGGGCATCGGCATGGGGGCTTTGCCCTTCAATGCCAATGGCATGGCACCCCGCGCACAGGGTTTCAGCGATCTGGCGGCCGGGCATCGTCGCGCTTGCTTCTGACGCGGCAGGCGCTTCCCCAGCCTCTCTGGAACAGCCCGCCAGAAGGCCGAAGCCTGCCAGGAGAAGGACACTGCCTGCCGCCGCCGTTTTCAGAATGTAGCCTGCCATCTGGCCCGACTCCCTTGGTGATTTTTGCGCAGGGTCGTTTGGGGCTGGCTCGCTGTCAACTCAGGGATATGCACATAGGTGGGCGCCGGTTTCAGCCGCAGGCGGATCGATTTTCCCGCATCGGCCATGCCTGCCGCCCTGCAGGTGGCCGGCCAGACCCCGATGCTTGCGCCTCCTGGGCTTTTCGTTCATCAAGTAGCGCGAAGTGAGGGGTGGTATGTAAATGGCCGGCACACCGGAGAACATTGAATTGGTGGATGCCGTTGCGGAACGCTCAGGGCGCGAAATGCTGCTGGAGGCCGCCGGGGAGCTGATGTCGGAAATCGGCTCCATCGATGTTTCGCTCCACCAGATTGCCAAGCGCGCGGGCGTGACGGCGCCGCTGGTGAAATACCATTTCGGCTCCAAGGATGGGCTGCTGTTGGCGCTGGCGCAGCGCGATACGGCCCAGTCCATCAAGCAGCTGACCGAATTGATGGCGATGAACCTGGACCCGGCAACCAAGCTGCGGGTGCATATTCAGGGGATCATCCGCACCTATTCGCGCTTTCCCTATCTCAACCGCCTGCTGGAGCATTTCCTGGATGATCCGGAGGCCGAAGGCACGCGGCAGATCTGGTCCAGCTTCCTCCTGCCGCTGATCGAGGCGCAGAAGCAGATCATCACCGCCGGCATCGCCACAGGGCAGTTCCGGGAGGTCGATTACAAATACGTCTATTTCCTCATCAATGGCGCCTGCCAGTATATTTTCTCCACCCGCATCACGCTGCGCGAGATGATCGGGGAAAAGAAAGTGGGGCAGGAACTGGCGCGTGAATATGCCGCCTTTGCGGCTGAGACCGTGCTGCGCGGCATCGCGAAATAGCCGCACCGGCCCCGAACGGGCAGCACATCTAAAAGCTGTGCATCCGCCTGATCCAGTCGCCTGTCTGCGCCGTAAAGCGAGCCAGATATGGAGGGTTTATTGGTTCGCATTTTTATCTCGGGTGCAGCCGCCGCTACCATTGCCGGCATGACCTCCGCGCAGGCACAACCCGCGCCGGAGGGCTGGGCGCTGACATTGGGCACGGGCGGGCTTTATTCTCCGTCATATGAGGGGGACGATGATTACAGCCTCAAACTGCTGCCGAATGTTCAGCTGAAATATGGCGACCGTTTCTTTGCCTCTGTGCAGGAGGGGATTGGCTCTAACCTGGTGAAGACGGAGGGTTTGCGCGCCGGACCGATTGGCCGCATCCGCTTTTCCCGCGACGAAAGCGGCGACCAGACATTTTCCCTGAGCGGGGGCAAGACAGATGATCTCCGCGGGCTGGGCAATGTGGATACCAGCATCGAGCTCGGCGGATTTGTTGACTACACGCTGGGGGGTGTGAAGCTGAGCGCGGAATTGCGGCAGGCAATTTCCGGGCATGACGGGCTGGTGGCCGATATGGGGGCACGCTGGAGTGGGGTTTGGGCCGGGTTCGGGGCGCCGTTGATCTGGTCTGCCGGACCACGCCTGCGCCTGGTGGATGATCAGTATACATCGACATATTTCGGCGTGACGTCAGCGCAGGCATTTGCCTCCGGCCTGCCGCAATATGAGGCGGGCGGCGGTTTGCATTCCTATGGCGTGGGCGCGACAGCCATTCTTCCTCTGAGCCGTGACGGCGCATGGAGCGCTGTTTTCCTGGCGGGCTATGACCGGCTCTCTGGCGATGCGGCGGACGCGCCTCTGGTTCGCCTTCGCGGTGATGAGGATCAGGCAACTTTCGGCGCGTTCATTAGTTATACGCTCCAGTGAGGGGGCGGAGCCCCCCACTCATGCTTTTCCCAAAAGGAATGGAGACAGATATGAAACTCGGATATGCGCTGATGCCGCTTTCTGCGCTTCTGCTGGGCGCGTGCATGTCGCAGCCGGATTATCGGCAGACGAGCGCGGAACTGCCGACTGTGGCTTCCGTGGACCTCGACCGCTATGTGGGCAAATGGCATGAGATCGCGCGCTATCCCAACTGGTTCGAGCGTGGCTGTGTTACGGCCATGGCTGAATATGCTCAGCTGCCGGACGGCAAGATTTCGGTGAAGAATTCCTGCACCAAGGAAGATGGCGATATTGACGTTGCTGAGGGCAAGGCGCGGGTGGTGGACGGATCAAACGGGGCGAAGCTGAAGGTGAAGTTTGCGCCTTCCTGGGTGCCGTTTGCTGAGGGCGACTATTGGGTGCTTCATCTGGAGCCGGATTATTCAGCGGTTCTGGTGGGAGCGCCGAGCGGGAAGTATCTGTGGATCCTGGCGCGAGATCCCGAGCCACCGAAAGCAACACTCGACCGTATCCTGAAGAAAGCCGAAGAACTAGGCTTTGAGACCGAGCCTCTGGTGTATGCGGGCAACCCGGCTTGAACCATGTGACCTGCTCAGCCTTTGAGGCTGGGCAGGTCCAGGCCGTTCTGACGGGCGCAGTCTATGGCGATGTCATAGCCGGCATCGGCATGGCGCATGACGCCGCTGGCCGGGTCATTCCACAGCACACGCTCAATACGCCGGGCGGCGGCTTCCGTGCCGTCGCAGCAGATGACCATGCCGGCGTGCTGGGAATAGCCCATGCCGACGCCGCCGCCATGATGGAGGGATACCCAGGTAGCGCCCGAGGCGCAGTTGAGCAGGGCGTTCAGGAGCGGCCAGTCGGAGACCGCATCGGAGCCATCCTGCATGGCCTCGGTTTCCCGGTTGGGCGAGGCGACGGAGCCGGAATCCAGGTGGTCGCGCCCGATGACAATGGGGGCCTTGAGCTCCCCGCTCGCCACCATCTCGTTGAAAGCGAGGCCAAGGCGGTGGCGATCCCCCAGGCCCAACCAGCAGATGCGCGCGGGCAGGCCCTGGAATTTGATCCGTTCACGGGCCATGTCCAGCCAGTTATGAAGGTGGGGATTTCCGGGAATCAACTCCTTCACCTTCTGGTCCGTCTTGTAGATGTCTTCCGGATCGCCCGAAAGCGCCGCCCAGCGAAATGGGCCAATGCCCCGGCAGAAAAGCGGGCGGATATAGGCAGGCACAAAGCCGGGGAAGGCGAAGGCATCGGCCACGCCTTCATCCAGGGCAACTTGGCGAATGTTGTTGCCGTAATCGACCGTCGGTACGCCTCGCTTCTGAAATTCCAGCATGGCGCGAACATGTTTGGCCATCGAGGCGCGGGCGGCCTTTTCCACAGTCTTGGGATCGCTGATGCGGCGGGACTTCCATTGTTCCACGCTCCAACCTTCAGGCAGGTATCCGTTGATGGGGTCATGGGCAGAGGTCTGATCGGTCAACAGGTCCGGCAGGCGGCCAAGCTCCAGAATTTTCGGGAGAATTTCGCAGGCATTGCCCAGTAGGCCTACGGATTTCGGCGTTCCGGAAGCGCAGCTCTCGTCAATCATCGCGAGAGCTTTTTCAAGGTCATCCGTCCACGCATCGAGATATCCTGTGCGTATCCGCATCTCGATGCTGGAAAGCTGGCATTCTATGGCGAGGCAGGCGGCGCCCGCAAAAACAGATGCCAGCGGCTGGGCCCCGCCCATACCGCCGAGCCCGGCAGTGAGCAGCCATTTGCCTTTCAAGTTTCCGCCATAATGCTGACGGCCCATCTCGGCGAAGGTTTCATACGTTCCCTGAACGATGCCTTGTGCGCCAATATAGATCCAGCTCCCAGCCGTCATCTGGCCGTACATCATCAGGCCCTTGCGGTCGAGGTCGTTGAAATTGTCCCAGTTGGCCCATTTGGGAACGAGGTTGGAGTTTGCGAGTAGCACGCGGGGCGCGTCGCTATGTGTGCGGAAGACGCCGACGGGCTTGCCGGACTGGACGAGGAGGGTTTCGTCATCTTTGAGGCGTTTCAGAGTCGAAACGATTGACTCATAGGCTTCCCAATTTCGTGCCGCGCGGCCAATGCCGCCATAGACGACAAGATCTTCGGGGCGTTCGGCCACGTCTGGATCGAGATTGTTCATCAGCATCCGGAGGGGCGCTTCCGTAAGCCAGCTTTGCGCGTTGAGCTTTGTGCCCCGAGGCGCGCGGATTTCGCGGATATTTGCAGGATAGGGCATGGGGCTCCTCAGGGTGTTTCGGCGAAGGCGAGGCAGGCAGCGAGCACCTGGCGCAGGGTTTCGGTTATCGGGGCGGCATAATCGGCCTCGAAAGGGACGGGCCAGTCAGCATCTGCGACCTGGCCGATTGGTTCGCGCAGATAGCCGCGGCAGGATAGCTCCATCTGGATGGCATGGACGCCGCTGGCGGGCACCCCGTGATGACGCACGGTCCATCCGCCGCGGAAACGCCCGTCCAGAACGGTGGGCTGGCCAGAGGCGGCGCAGAGGCCGGTAACTTTTTCGGCGAGCGCCGGCGCACAGGTGGTCTGATAATTGGTGCCGACATTGAATACCGGCAGGAGTCCCTCAAACAGATCCGGAATCTGTGAACGGATGGAGTGAGCATCATAAAGGACGACCTTGCCATGAGCGGCGCGCAGGCGGGTGATCTGGTCTTCTATCGCGTGGTGATAGGGGGTGTGGAAGGCGGCGCGGCGGCGGGCAATTTCAGCCTCGCCGGGTTCTTGTGTCGATTTGTAGAGCGGCACGCCATCAAAGGTCGTCAGGGGGCAGAGGGTAGTGGTGTTCTGGCCCGGATAGAGCGAAGCGCCTGAAGGATCGCGGTTCACATCGATGACAGAACGGGAGATGGCCGTGTGAATGAGGGTGGCGCCCATCTCCGCCGCGAAGGCATAGAGTTGGTCTACCCACCAGTCAGTATCGCGCCGGGCGCGCTGCGGCGAAACGAAATGTCCGGCAATGTCCGCCGGCAGGGTTGTACCTGTATGCGGGAAAGTGACGATGAGGGGACGGGCGCCCTCTCGGATGGTGAGCCAGCCGGTCATGCGTCTGCCTCCAGCGAGGGCAGCTCCATCTGCACGCTGCGGAGGGCCGCGCCGCTGCGGATGAGGCAGGTGGCAGTCTCGATATCCGGATGCATGAGGCGGTCATGATCCAGCGGCGCCACTCTGGACCGGATGAGCGCGCGCACGGATTCAAGTGCGATACTGGATTTCAGCGGCGCATGGAAATCGCACGCCTGCGCAGCGGCGATAAGCTCGATGCCCAGCACATAGTCCACATTCTTCGCCATTTTCAGGAGGCGGCGGGCGCCATGGGCGGCCATGGACACATGATCTTCCTGATTGGCGGAGGTGGGGATGGAGTCGACACTGGCGGGATAGGCCATCTGTTTGTTTTCGGAGACGAGGGCGGCGGCGGTGACCTGCGGGATCATGAAGCCGGAGTTGAGGCCCGGCTGGGGCGTGAGGAAAGCGGGCACACCGGAGAGGGCAGGATCGACCAGCATGGCAATGCGCCGCTCCGCGATGGAGCCGATCTCGCAGAGGGCCATGGCGATCATATCGGCGGCAAAGGCGACGGGCTCGGCATGGAAATTCCCGCCGGAGAGGGCTTCGTCCGTCTCCGGAAAGATCAGCGGATTGTCGGAGACGCCGTTGGCCTCGGTCAGCAGCGTATCGGCGGCCTGGCGCAGCAGGGTGAGCGCGGCGCCGGCGACCTGGGGCTGGCAGCGGATGCAGTAAGGATCCTGAACGCGGGTGTCGTTTTCGAGATGCGAGGCACGGATGGCAGAGCCAGCCATGAGCGCCCGCAATGTGGCGGCGCAGTCGATCTGGCCCTGATGGCCACGCAACTGGTGGATGCGGGCATCGAAGGGCGCGTCTGAGCCCTTGGCCGCCTCGGCGGAGAGCGCGCCGGTGACGAGGGAGGATTGCAGGATACGCTCTGCCTCGAAGAGACCCGCGAGCGCGCAGGCGGTGGAGAATTGCGTGCCGTTGAGCAGGGCTAGGCCTTCCTTGGCGGCGAGCGCAACTAGAGGCGTAAGGCCGGCTTTGGCAAAGCCGGCTTCGGCGCTCATCCGCTCGCCGCTCAGAAACACCTCCCCGACGCCGATCATGGCGCAGGCCATGTGGGCGAGCGGGGCGAGATCTCCCGAGGCGCCGACCGAACCTTGCGCGGGGATGAGGGGCAGCAGGTCTGCCGCGAGCATCGCTTCCATCAGGGCGATGGTTTCCGGGCGCACTCCCGAGGCGCCGCGGCCCAGATTGGTCATCTTGAGGGCCATCATCAGGCGGACGATACCGGCCGGGGAGGGCTCGCCCACGCCGGCAGCGTGAGAGAGGACGATGTTGCGCTGAAGAGTTTCAAGCTGGTCGTCCGGAATGCGGACGGCGGCGAGCTTTCCGAAGCCGGTATTGATGCCGTAGACGGGATTGCCCTTGGCCAGGATACGCGCGACGGCGGCGGCGCTGGCCGCGACGGCATCCCGGCATTCCGCCGAGAGGCGGGGGGCAGCGCCAAGCCACACGGCGCGCCAATAGCTGAGCGGCACGGCGCCGGGTGTCAGGGTGATGTCGCTCATTGACCCCTCCAGATGCGGGCGTGAAGCCGGTTGAGGCCCATATTGCTGACGAGTTCTGCCGGGCGCTCGATGTCCCAGATGCTCAGATTGCAGAGTTTCCCGGCCTCGAGTGTTCCGGTTTCTTTCTGAAGGCCGAGCGCGCGGGCGGCGTGGCGTGTGGTGCCAAGAAGGCATTCCTCGACCGTCATGCGGAAGAGCGTGGTGCCCATGTTCATGGCGAGGAGAAGGGAGGTGAGCGGAGAAGTGCCGGGGTTGCAGTCAGTTGAAATTGCAAGGGAAATGCCTGCCTTGCGCAATGCTTCCAGAGGTGGGGCATGGGTGTCGCGCAGGAAATAGTAGGCGCCCGGCAGCATGACGGCGACCGTGCCTGCCGCCGCCATGGCGGCGATACCGGCCTCATCGAGATATTCCAGATGATCCGCGGACAGCGCGTTGTGGCGGGCAGCGAGGGCGCCCCCTTGAAGATTTGAAAGCTGGTCAGCGTGGAGCTTTACCGCAAGGCCATGCTGGCGCGCGGCGGACAGAACACGGTCTGTCTGCTGCGGCGTGAAGCCGATGGTTTCGCAGAAGGCATCAACCGCGCTGGTGACGCCCGCCTTGGCCGCAGCCGGGATGATCTCGTTGCAGACAAGATCGATGTAGGCATCGGCGCGGCCTTCATATTCGGGCGGCAGAGCATGGGCAGCGAGCAGGGTAGTTTCGATGTCTACCGGGCGGGCCTTGGCGAGCGCGCGGGCGGCACGGAGCTGTTTCAGTTCATGTTCGACACTCAACCCGTATCCGGACTTTATCTCAATTGTGGTGACGCCTTCGCCGATCAGCGCGTCGAGCCGGGGGAGGCTTTCGGTGACGAGCTGGTCTTTACTGGCGATCCGGACTGCGCTGACGGTGGAGCGGATGCCCCCGCCGGCCCGGGCGATTTCCTCATAGCTGGCGCCGGCCAGGCGCAGTTCGAATTCATGCGCGCGGCTGCCTGCCCAGACGAGATGCGTATGGCAATCGATCAGGCCGGGGAGCAGCCAGCGGCCTTCGCAATCGATGACTTCATGCCCGTCTGCCGGGGGCGCCTGATCTTCGGGGCCGGCATAGGTGATCCGCTCTCCCTCGGCGGCGAGCGTGCCCTTCTCGATGATGCCGAGGCCTGGCAGGCCGGGCGACATCGTGGCGAGACGGGCATTCGTCCAGATACGCTTTTTCGGCATCCTCCGCTCCCCGTTGTGCTTGTGCCGATATTCTTTTAATATGTATATACATAATAGAAGGGTCGGAGGGATGTCCAGTGGCCGGGAAATCTTCAGAGCGTCTCTGGTTCGATCACGGGCTGTTGCCATCCGGCTGGGCGAGCGGGGTCGAGATCACGGTCTCGGGCGGGGCGATTGAAAACATTTCTGCAGGTGTGGCGCCTCCTTCGGGAGCTGTTCGAGGGCGGACGGTGTTGCCTGGCCTGCCCAATTTGCATTCCCACGCCTTTCAAAGGGCGATGTCCGGGCTGACAGAAGTGCGCGGAAAGGATCAGGACAGTTTCTGGTCTTGGCGCAGTCTACTCTATCAATTTGCCAGCCGGATTGGGCCGGAGGATATCCGCGCCATAACAGCGATGGCCTATGCCGAGATGCTGGAGGCCGGGTTCACGCGCGTCTGCGAGTTTCACTATCTTCACAACGCCCCTGATGGGCGGCGCTATGACGACCCGGCGGAGATGGCCGGACAGGTCGCGCGCGCTGCAGAAGAGGCGGGCATCGGGCTGACGCTGCTGCCGGTCTTCTATGCCCATTCGGGCTTTGGCGGACAGCCGCCGGCGGAGGGCCAGAAGCGGTTTCTCAGCGATGTGGAAAGCTTTGCCGAGCTGTTGGAGGATGTTGGACAGCATACGGTCAATCAGCATGATTTTGTGCTGGGGATTGCGCCGCACAGCCTGCGCGCGGTGACGCCGTATGAACTGAAAACGCTGCTGATGATGGACAAGGCCGGGCCCGTCCACATCCATATCGCGGAGCAGGAGAAGGAAGCTCAGGATTGCCTTGCCTGGTCTGGCGCGCGGCCTGTGGAGTGGTTGCTGCACAATGCGCCGGTGGATGGGCGCTGGTGCCTTGTGCATGCGACGCATACGAACGACCAGGAAATCCACGGGATAGCCAAAAGCGGGGCGGTGGTGGGCCTTTGCCCCGTAACCGAGGCGAATTTGGGCGACGGGATTTTCGATGGGCGCGCCTTTGTTTCCCATGGTGGATATTATGGTGTTGGCACCGATTCCAATGTGTCGATCAGCGCCGCTGATGAGCTGCGGATGCTGGAATATTCCCAGAGATTCAAGACGCTTTCCCGCAATGTGATGACCGGGGAAGGCTATGCCTCGACGGGGCGATCCCTGTTTGAGCACGCCCTTGCCGGCGGGGGGCGGGCGGCGGGGATTTCTGTTGGATTGGCGCCGGGCCATCCGGCAGATTTCATGGCCATTGACGAGGCCCGCCTGCCGGAAGCGGCGACCGGGGGAAACCGCCTGCTGGATGCCTGGGTGTTCCGGGGAAAAAGCCATTTGATTTCAGATGTGTGGCGGCGCGGGAAGCATGTGGTGGAGGGCGGCCGGCATGTGAACCGCAGCGGCATCGAGGCGCGCTACAAAGCGGTTCTCGGGACGCTCATTTCGTGACATCTGACGGACAAATTCGGACATTTTCGGACAAATCGGGACGCATGCCGGACACGAATGACACCCCATCGGTCAGCGAGCGCATACGGCTGGACCTTGAGCGGCAGATCCTCTCGGGCGGGCTGAAACCCGATGACCGCATCCCGCTCGAACGCGAACTGATGGAGATGTATGGCTGTTCCCGCATGACGGTGAACAAGGCAGTGAGCGAGCTGGTGAGCCGGGGGCTCATCGTGCGGCGCAAGCGGGCTGGCTCGTTCGTGGCGCACCCGCCGAGCGATTCGACCATTCTCGACATTCCGGACATCCGCCTGGATCTGGAACGGAAGGGCTATGCCTACGCCTACCGGCTGTTGCACCGGGCGGTGCGAGCAGCGAAGGGGGCGGAAGAGGTGGCCTTGGCGGGCAAGGGCGGGCGGCTGATCGAGCTGCGCGGCGTTCACCGGGCCGATGGGCAGCCCTTTGGCTATGAGCGCCGATTGGTGAGCCTGGCCGCTGTGCCGGAGATCGAGGCGGAGGATTTTGCCGAGACGCCGCCGGGCACCTGGCTGCTGGGGCATGTGCCGTGGTCTCAGGCCGAGCACCGGATATTTGCGGTGGGGGCCGATGCGGGCATTGCTGCGCATCTGGACATTTCGGAGGGGACGCCCTGCCTGATGCTGGAGCGGCGAACCTGGGCGAACGGCGCGCCGGTGACGCATGTGTGGCAGACTTTCCCCGGCGACCGGCATTCGTTCATCGGCGCGCTGACCCGGCGGCAGGCATAAGGGCTGTTCCGGAGGGGGCGGGGGTCTGACGCGAGGACAGGCTTGTCTCGCGCAAAACGCATGGCAGGTTCGTCTGATAACTGAATATCAGGGGAGTTTGCCATGGCCGCAGCAGCTGAAGGCTACAAGACCATTCTGGCGCCGGAAGACGAGTTCACGCACGATCCGGGGACCGCCGAAAATTACAATGAAAGCATGTATTTCAATGTGTTCGACGCAGGTAAACGGGCGGGCGCATGGTTCCGCCTCGGCAACCGGCCTAACCAGCGTTACGCTGAAATGTCGATGTGCGTGTACTTCCCCGATGGCCGGGTTGGTTTCATGTTTGCGCGGCCGGAGATCAGTGACAATTCACAGATGAACGCGGGCGGCCTGCGGATCGACGTGGTGGAACCGTTCAAGACGCTGAAGGTGACTTATTCCGGCGAGCTGCTGGTGCTGAAGGAGCCGGGGCAGATGGCCGATCCGAAGGTGGCCTTCCGCAACAATCCGCGCCTGCCCTGCAAGATGGAGATGACCTATACCGGCCTCTCGCCAATGTATGGCGGGGAGACGGTAAAAGCCGATGGCACGCCGCTGGAGATCGACCCCGAAAAGTCTTTCGCCAAGGCCCATTACGAGCAGCATTGCGGCGCGAAGGGCTTTATCGAGTGCGGCGGCGAGCGGCTGGAGATTGACGGCTATGGCCTTCGCGACAAATCCTGGGGGCCGCGCCACTGGCAGGCGATTGAATGGTATCGCTGGTGCCCAATGAATTTCGGGCCCGACTTCGGCATGATGTTCAACGTGATGGGCGATGGCAAAGGCGGCGTGCATCAGAGCGGCATGGTGTTCCGCGATGGCATTTATGACCAGATCGTTGCGGCCGAGCTTTCCAGCAACTGGGACGCGAATGAATACCAGACGGACCTTGAAGCAAAGATCCGTACCAAGAGCGGAAAGGAATATGCCGTCAGCGGAAAAGTGCTTTCTCTTATCCCGCTCCGCAACCGGCGGACGGCGCCCGATGGCACAGAGCTGACGACGCGCATCACCGAAGCGATGACCGAGTATCGCTGCGACGGCAAGCTTGGCTATGGCATGAGCGAGTATCTGGATCAGATTGTTGACGGGCGGCCGATGGGCCGGCTTGCCGGATATTGAGGGACTGGGATGGCTGAACTGATCCTTTATGAGCATCCGCTGTCACCTTATGCGCAGAAGGTGAAAATCTCTCTGCGGGAGAAGGACGTGCCATTTGCGGCGCGCCTGCCTGAGGGAATTGGCACCGGCGCCACGGGTGGGGGCTTTGCGAAGGCCAATCCGCGCGGCGAGGTGCCGGCGCTGATCCATGGCGACGTGCAGATTTTCGACAGCACGATCATTCTCGAATACATCGAAGACGTTTGGCCCGAGCCGGCCATGCTGCCCAGAGCGGCGGCCGAGCGTGCTCGTGTGCGGATGATTGAAGACGTGATGGATACCCAGTTCGAGGCGATCACCTGGGGCCTTGGCGAGCTCAATTTCTTCCGCCGTGCGGAGGGGGTACAGAAGGACGCGATGGAAGCGAAGGCCCGTCAGCAGGCGGAGGCATTTTTCGGCGTTCTGGAAGGGTATCTGGGGGACCGGGAATGGTTCAACGGGGATCGCTTCGGTTGGGGTGATCTGAGTGTGGTGCCCTATCTCAATGGCGCGGCAGGCTTTGGCATTCGCCCGGCAGCAGGATCACGCCTGGCTGCCTGGCTGGACCGGGCGAATGCGCGGGAGAGCGTGGCGCAAGCGCAGCGGGAGTCGGTAGCCTCGATCACCGGCATGAACCAGGTGGATCAGGCAGTGAAGGCGGGGCTGTTCAAGCGTCAGTACCGGGATCACCGGCTGGAATGGATGATGAAGACCGGCGGCACGGATATCGTGCTGAAGGGGCTGGAGGCGGGCAATATCCGCTTCACGGGACCGGGGACGTAAAGCAATCAAAAAAGAAACAAGGCCGGGCATTCAGAATTGCCCGGCCTTATTTCTGTTGCCTCAGGTGAGTGCAGCGTCTCGCGCGGCTTTCTCGGCAAGCTCGCGGCGGATGTTGCGGCTGGCAAGCCAGTAGAGCGCGGCCGGAATGACGCCCATGACGCCGGCCACATAGAGCGACCAGCGGACGCTTTCGGCGCCCGCCATAGGGGCGAGGACATCCGACAGAATGCCGAAAAGGAGCGGGCCGAGGCCGAGGCCGATGAGGTTCAGCGTGAACAGCATCAGCGAGACGGCAACCGCGCGGGAGGCCGGGCTGATCAGCAGCTGAACGCAGCCGAAGGTGGGCGCGTAGTAGACGCCCGAAAGCGCCGCTGAGAGCGTCAGCATCGGTATAGCCACCCAGACCGGGCCGATATAGCCGATGAGCAGGATGGGTACCGTGAGCAGCATGGCGACGGCGGGCGCGAGCATATAGTGAGCGGGTTTATCGACGCCGAACTTGTCGGACGTCCAACCGCCGAGCCATGTCCCGAGGATACCGCCGATGCCGGAGCCGACGCCATAGAAGACGCCGACTTGCCAGAGTTCCAGCCCGTGCGAGCGGATAAGGAAGATCCCATTCCAGACGCCTTTGCCATAGCCGAGGAAGGCGACGAAGGAGGCGCCGAGTGTGGCGAAGATGAAGACCTTGGAAGTGAGGACTTCCTGCAGCGTTTCCATGATGGATGAGCGGCGCACCGCCTGGCTGGCCTTGAGGCGGGCGGCAGCTTCGGCCACCGTGCCTGCCTTGCGGGGCTCCTTCACGGCGAACCAGAGAACCAGCGCCAGCAGGATGCCGGGAACACCGGCAACCATGAAGGCGATCCGCCAACCGACGGTATCGGCCAGGACGCCGCCGATGACCATGCCCATGAGCGAGCCGATCGGAATGCCGAGGCCGAAGAAGGCGATGGCGGAGCCGCGCTTTTCGGGCGGGACGGTATCGCCGATGAGCGAATGAGAGGCGGGCGTGCAGCCGGCCTCACCCACGCCCACGCCGATGCGCGCCAGCAGCAGCTGCCAGAAATTCATTGCGAGGCCGCAGAGCACGGTCATGCCCGACCAGATGGCGAGCGAGCCGGCGACGATACCCACGCGGTTTGATTTCGGATTATCCGCCCACCGAGCAATCGGGATGCCGAGGATTGTATAGACCAGCGCGAAGGCGAGGCCGGTCATCAGGCCGATCTGCGTGTCAGACAGGCCCAGATCATTCTTGATCGGCTCAGCGAGAATATTGACGATCTGACGGTCAACAAAATTGAAGGCGTTGACGATGAGGAGCAGCCACAAGGTGGCGCGAACGCGGTTTTGCGGATTGCTGGCAATGCTGGGCGGCAGGAGCGTCTGGGACATCAGGCGGTGTTCCTCTGGGCGTTTCTGTCGGACTTGTGGATAGGCTTATTGCCAGATTTAGAAGTGCGGTCACCCCTTTTCGGAGGGATGACCGCGAGATGTTGCAGCTTACTTTACGTAAGGCATGCCTCAGAAGGAGCCGCGCAGCGTGACCCCGAAGGTGCGCGGGGCGCTCATATAGGCGTTGTTGTCGCCAGATTGGAGCGTGGTCGCGAAGTGGTTCGTGACATAGCGCTTGTCGAATGCGTTCTGCACCCAGCCTTCGAGCGTCCAGCCATTGGCAGACTTCACGCCGAGGTTAAGGTTCAGAAGGCCGAAACCGCCCTGTTCCAGCATGTTCGAGTTGTTGGTGAGGTAACCGCCCGAATACTGCTGGTTGATGCGGCCAACGAGGGAGTAGGTCTCGCTGATCGGCTTGTCGAGTTTCAGCGACACGCTGCCGGAGAACTCCGGGGCAACCGCGAAGCGGCGGCCGGAGAGGACCGGGCCCAGGGAGGCATCTTCGCCGAGCTGGGCTTCGGGCAGGTAAGTCACGGCGGCGTCAAGCGACAGGATGTCGTTGATCTCAAGCGCGCTTTCGACCTCAAGGCCATAGACCTCTGCCGTGCCGGCATTGAGAACCTGGAACTGCGTGCCGACGAAGCGCGCGACCTGCAGGTCGGTCATGTCATTGTAGAAGGCCGAGAAGTTGGCACGGCCGCGGCGATCCCAGAACTGGGTTTTCAGGCCAAGCTCGTAGGCGTTGACGAATTCCGGATCATAGCGCGGATCACCTGGAACAGCGTCCGGGAAGTAATCCGGGTTCTGACGGAAGCCGCCGGCTGCGTTGGCGTCGAGATTGACCCCGCCTGCCTTGAAGCCCCGGTTGTAGCTGGCATAGAGCATCGCATCTTCATTGAAGTGATACTGGATGCCGAGCGTGCCGCTGAAGGCTTCGTCGGTCTTGGACTCGTTGAAGTGGGGCGCGGGTTGAACGCCGAGCACCTTGTACACATCAAGCGGGTTGGGACGGTAGTAGAGGTTCTCGAACTGGCCCTGCTTCTTCTCCTGCGACCAGCGCAGACCGGCGGTGAAGCCCCATTTCTCGTTCAGGCGGCCATCCCACTGGCCGAAGAAAGCGAGGGACTCGTTGTTACCTTCGATGACTTCGACTGAACGCAGACCAGGGGAGGCATCAAAGACGAGGGTGGCAGGGAGGGTGGCAGCATAGACGCGCTGCAGGTCTTGACCCCACCAGCCGGTGCGGCCGGACTTGATGGATTCGTCTGAATAGAAGACGCCGGCCACATAGTTGGCATTGCCTTCCGCGCCGAAGCCATGCTCGCCGGAATAGCTGAATTCCTGCGAGAAGAAGTTGCTCTTGAACTTCTCGTGCAGCAGCAGAAGGTCTGCGCCGGAGAAGTCTGCGTCGGTCGTTTGATCGACTTTATACTGACGAAGCGCTGTGACCGAAGAAAGCTTGCCGGGGCCGATGTCCCAATCCGCCTTCAGGGTGTAGCCAGTGTCCTCGACCAGTTGGTCCGGTGTGTAGTTCAGGACAGACTGATATTCATCCTTGCGGCGGGACGTGGGCACAAGGCCGCGCTCGCGGATGATCTGGTCGACGACATCCTGAATAGGGCCGGGATTGCTGTCCACGGTGCCGAAGCAGCAGTTTTCATCCGAGCGGGCATAGTCTGCGATCAGGCGGATGCGGAAATCATCGGTCGGCTCATACAGGAGCTGGGCCTTGAGGCCGTTGCCGCTGCGTTCGTTGTAGTCTTCGCCCGTGTTGGGGTTTTCGAAGAAGCCGGCGCGGTTTGCGCTGATGGCGGAGATGCGCAGGGCGGCGTTCTCGCCGATTGGGGCGTTGACGGTCACGGTGCCAGTGACGGCTTCGTAATTACCGATGGTGAGCGAGTAGTCACCACCCGTCTCACCGAGGACCGGCATCGAGCTTTCCAGCAGGATGGCGCCAGCGGAGGTGTTCTTGCCGAACAGCGTGCCTTGCGGGCCGCGCAGCACCTGGAGGCTGCCGACATCCAGGAAGTTCTGCAGCGCCGCGCCGGGGCGCGAGCGGTAAACGCCATCAACGAACACGCCGACCGCGCCTTCGAAAGCGCGGCTGGCGCCGGTGGTGCCGATGCCGCGGATCTGGAGGTTGGCTGAGGTGGCGGGGTTGGAGGTGTTGCGGAACGTGACGCTGGGGGAAACGGAGGTAATGTCGCCGATATTCTCGACGCGCGCTTCGGCCATGAATTCGGAATCAACCGACGTGACCGCGATGGCGGTTTCCTGAAGGTTGGTCGCCCGGCGGGTGGCGGTGACGACGACCTGGTTGAGTTTGAGATCGGCTTGGCTGGCTTCTTCCTCTGCGGGCTGCTGCTCGGTCTGGGCGGCAGCAACAGGCGCAAAAAGGGCGGCCAAGGCCAACACGGATGAGCCGGTGAGCAGTGGGCGGCAATTGAGTTTCTTCAAGAGAATTCTCCCTGGGCTGATAATCATCTGGGCTGGCGCAGGCACGCGCGGATGATGGCCAGACAGGCCAAAGCCTCAGGGATCGCGAACCAGAAAGGCCGCGCCGCGAATTGCTTTCGTCTGTTCAAGGAAGCCTCGCGCCGTGACACGCACGCAGTGAGGACGCCTCCCGCCATTATCAGCCGCGCAATGGTGCTCACGCTGCCGGGGTCTGTGCCCCGTGGCCAGCGATAGGGAACCCTTAACGGCCAGTCAAACGGTTTCGAGTTCTTTTTTATGACGGTTCAGGGAGTGTACTGCAGGCAACACGGCCTTCAGTGGAGAGTTTGCAGCCGGGGGTAGTGGAGGAATTGCGGGTCTGGAAAAAATACAAAACAAAAACAGAATAGTATTCTAAATTTATCTGAGGTTGGACGCGGTTTCCGCAAGAGATAAGCCTCATCAATGTGTCCTGTACAAACATAAAGGAGGGTGATTTCGCCCGCCTTGACCTAGCGCCAAAGCGAATCCGGGGGTGGGGATGGAGCCCGCTTCGGAAGGGGCTGCGCCGGCGTTTGCGCGGCCCCTTCCGGACAGGATCAGAGAACGTTCAGGCTGACATCGATGTTGCCGCGCGTGGCGTGCGAATAGGGGCAAACCTCGTGCGCTTCGGCGACGAGCTTCTCTGCCTCATCACGGTCCACGCCCGGAATGGCCACATCCAGCTTCACAACCAGGCCGAAGCCTTTATCCTCGCGCGGGCCGATACCGACGGTGGCCGAAACGGTGGTATCGGCGGGCAGTTTGAAGTGATTGCCGGACGAAGAAACAGCCTTCATCGCGCTGAGGAAGCAGGAGGCATAGCCGGCGGCGAACAGCTGTTCGGGATTGTTGCCATTGCCGCTGCCGCCCAGCTCCTTGGGGAGGGCGAGGGCGACATCAAGCGCGCCGTCGGTGGTTTTGGCGCGGCCATCACGGCCGCCAGTGGCTGTCGCGGTGGTTTTGTAGAGAACGTTAATGGCCATGGGGAACATCCTTTCGTGTTGGTTCCGGGCTTCAGAATCGCTGGCGATTAAATCGCGTGCGATATATATTGCGCGCCGCCGTTAAGACTTCAAGTCTTGCGATTAAATCGTGTGCGATTTATATTTCGGCCATGACAAAAAAACGCGTGATGCCTGCTGATGGTTCCCCGGTGACAGGGCCGGCGCTGCTGGATCATGCAGTGTGTTTTGCCGTGTATTCGGCAGGCCTGGCCTTCAACCGTGTCTACAAGCCGATCCTTGATCAGCTCGGGCTCACCTATCCGCAATATCTGGTGATGATTGCCCTTTGGCAGGCCGAAGGCCAGACGGTGAGCGAACTGGGCGAGCATCTGTTCCTGGAGTCCAATACGCTGACGCCGCTGCTGAAGCGGCTGGAGGCAGCGGGCTTTGTAACGCGCAAACGCGATGAGGCCGATGAGCGACAAGTGCGGATTTCGCTGACCGCCAAGGGGCGCAAGGTTCTGGAAGAGTCTTCCTGTGTGCCCCAGCAGATATTCGAGGCGGCCGGTATGCCGGCGGAGAAGCTGGCAGCGCTGCGAAGCACGCTGGCGGACCTGCGGGATAATCTGCGGAGCGCCGTCGAAAAGGCCTAGGCATTTGCCTTCATCAAAGCGCCAGATTGCCGGATCAAGACAGCCGCGCGGTGGACATGTAGTGTGCGCCCGATTCCTTGATGGAGGGGGGCGTTCCCATGAAATATCGCACAGGTGTGGCCGCGATTGCCGGCGTTCTGATGATGGCAGCTTGCCAGGCCAATGGCGCCGCGCCGGCTGCAGAGAGCGCAAGCCTGCCGCCGACGGCGCAGGCCGAGATTGGCGAGATGCGCGAAGGTAGCGGCATTCTCAACGGCTATCTGGGCGCCCAAAGGCTGCCCGATAGCGCCGCGCTGTTGCCCCCACCGCCGGTGGAGGGCTCTGCCGCTGCGATGGCTGATCTGGAAGCCTACCAGACGACCCGCGCGCTGAAAGACACGCCCCGCTGGACGCAGGCGCAGGCCGACAATGAACTGAAATTCCCTCAGGCGATCCATTCCTATAGCTGCGCGCTGGGCGTCGGCATCACCGAGGAGGGGGCGCCCCACCTTTACACCCTGATGCGGCGGACGCTGACCGATGCGGGTTTCTCCACCTACCGCGCCAAGCAGATGTATCAGCGCACTCGGCCGTTTGCTCTGCTGGAGGAGGAGAGCTGCGTGCCGCATGAGGAAGAGATGCTGCGCGGGGACGGGTCTTACCCCTCCGGCCATGCTGCCCTTGGCTGGGCATGGGGGCTGGTACTGGCAGAGCTGGCGCCGGAGAAGGCCGATGCGCTGCTGCAGCGCGGCTATGAGTTTGCCCAGAGCCGGATGGTGTGCGGGGTTCACTGGCAGAGCGATGTGGAGGCCGGGCGCGTGATGGGCGCGGCAACCGTGGCGCGGCTGCATTCTGATCCGGTATTCCTGGCGCAGGCGAAGCTGGCGCAGGCGGAGATCGAGGCCGCCAGGACGGCGGGCGCTGTGCCGGAGGGCTGTGGGGCACCGGAAAACTGAAGGGGCAACCGCGCGGAGAATGCAGAGCGTAAACGAGGTGTAAACGAGTTCTGTTGGATTGAGAAAGCTTGCCCCAGAGTGGGCAAGAGTTTCCAACGTTTGCACAAGGCGCGCGTTCATGACCGGACAGGTTCGTTCTTCTTCCCAGGCTTCCCCCCCCTCGATTGCCCGTATCATTGCCGATGAGCTGGGCGTGCAGGAGCGGCAGGTTCAGGCCGTTATCGAACTGCTGGAGGAAGGCGCGACCGTTCCCTTCATCGCGCGCTACCGCAAGGAGCGCACCGGCGGGCTGGACGATACGCAGCTGCGTACGCTTTCGGAGCGGCTGGACTATCTGACGGACCTCGCCAAGCGCCGGGAGACCGTGCTGAGCGCCATCCGAGAGCAGGGCAAGCTGACCCCGGTACTGGAGCGCGAGATCAACTGGGCGATTACCAAGGTGGCCCTGGAAGACCTCTACGCGCCTTACAAGCAGAAACGGCGCACCAAGGCGACTATCGCGAAAGAGGCAGGCCTTGAGCCGCTGGCCGAACGCCTGCTGGCCAATCCGTCTCTTTCGCCCTTCGACGAGGCGAGGGCCTTCATCGCATCTGGCAAGGGCGTGAAGGATCTCGACGCTGCGCTGGAAGGCGCGCGCGACATTCTGGTGGAGCGTATTGCCGAGACGCCACGCCTTGTTGGCAAGGTGCGCGAGACCGTTTGGAAAGAGGGCAAGCTCGGCTCCAGTCTTGTCAAAGGCAAGGAGCAGGAAGGCGCGAAGTTCGCTGACTATTTTGATTTTGACGAACCGGTTACCGCGATGCCGTCTCACCGTGCGCTGGCGGTCCTCCGTGGGCAGAAGGAAGGCGTGCTGAAGGTGAAGCTGGCTGTGCCGGTGGAGCCGAGCCGTGAGCATCCTGCGCTGCGTGAAATCCGGAACGAATTCGGCATCGCCAAGAAGGGCCGCCCCGGCGATGACTGGCTGATGGAAACGGCAGAGGCGGCGTGGAAATCCAAGCTCGAGCCATCCTCCTCCCGCGATGTCATCAGCCGCGTGAAGGAAGGCGCAGACCGCGAGGCCATCAAGGTGTTCTCGCGCAACATGCACGACCTGCTGATGGCGGCGCCGGCGGGCCCGAAAGTGGTGATGGGCATCGACCCCGGCATCCGCACGGGCTGCAAGGTGGCCGTGGTTGACGCGACCGGCAAGCTGCTGGAAACGGCGACGATCTATCCGCATGAGCCGAAGAAGGACTGGGCCGGATCGCTGATGACGCTCGCAACGCTGTGCAAGCGCCACAAGGTTGAGCTCGTCAGCGTCGGCAACGGCACGGCAGGGCGCGAGACCGAGAAGCTGGTCGGCGAACTCAATACCAAGCTGCCAGACCTGAAGCTCACCAAGATCATGGTGTCGGAAGCCGGTGCGTCGGTGTATTCGGCTTCGGAACTGGCGGCGAAGGAATTCCCACAGCTGGACGTGAGCCTGCGCGGGGCGGTGTCGATTGCGCGGCGCCTGCAGGATCCGCTGGCGGAGCTTGTGAAGATCGAGCCCAAGGCGATTGGCGTAGGCCAGTATCAGCATGATGTGGACCAGACGGGCCTTGCCCGCTCGCTCGACGGCGTGGTGGAAGACTGCGTGAACGCGGTGGGTGTGGATGTGAATACGGCGTCTGTGGCGCTGCTTTCACGCGTCGCCGGTCTCAATGCGACGATTGCTGCCAACATCGTGGCCTATCGCGAGCAGAACGGCCCGTTCAAGGCGCGCACAGAGCTCAAGAAAGTGCCGCGCTTCGGGCCCAAGGCATTCGAGCAGGCCGCTGGCTTCCTCCGTATCATGAATGGCAAGAACCCGTTGGACGCCTCGGCGGTTCACCCGGAAGCCTATCCGGTAGTGGAGCGCATCGCCAAGGCGGCGGTCCGCAAGGTGGAGACGATCATTGGCGACAAGGCCTTCATCTCCAAGCTGAAGCCGGAAGACTATGCCGACGAGACTTTCGGTGTGCCAACGATCAAGGACATCCTGAAAGAGCTGGAAAAGCCCGGCCGCGACCCGCGCCCGGAATTCAAGACAGCAACCTTTCAGGAAGGCATCGAGAAGGTGACGGACCTCAAGCCGGGCATGCGCCTTGAGGGCGTGGTGACGAATGTGACAGCGTTTGGCGCATTCGTGGATGTGGGCGTCAAACAGGATGGCCTGGTGCATATCTCCGAGATGTCGGACACGTTCATCAAGGACCCGCATGAGGTGGTGAAGACCGGGCAGGTCGTCAGCGTTGTGGTGATGGATGTGGACGTTGCGCGCAACCGGATCGGCCTCAGCATGAAGCAGGGCGGCAAGCGCCCCTCCGGCCCGCCGCCTAAGGGCGGGGCTGCGCCTTCGGGAAAATCTGCGCCCGCGAAGGAGCAATCCAAGGCGTCCGACAGCCCGTTCAGTGTCCTTTCGCGTCTCAAATAGGACAGGCCCGGACAGTCTGGTGACGGATCGCGACAAATCCGGACAAGAATTGTAAACAGACAAGGCCGCTGCGGAGACACGCGGCGGCCTTCGTTTATCTGCCGGGAATGCCATGTCGGTTTCGCTGCTTCTGACGCTCTTTCTCGGCGCCTTCCTCGACGCGACGCTGGGCTTTTGCTTCTTCGTGTTCGGGGAAGCCTTCTTCCTGATGGCGGGCGGTCTGCTGTTCACTGAACATGCGTTGTGGGCCGTCGCGGCGGTGCTGGTGGGGGCGTATGCGGCTGACCAGACGGGCTTTCTGATCGGGCGACAGATGCGCCCCTGGTTTCACCGGTTCGTGCTGGCGCGCCGGTCACGCCGGGCGGTATTGCACAAGACGCGGCGACTGCTGCGCCGGCACGGCATCAAGGCGGTGGCGGCCTCTCGGCTGCTGGGGCCCGTCGCGTGGTTCATGCCGCCAGTTTGCGGCAGCGCGGGCATGGCCTGGCGCCGCTTTGCGGCGGGGTCGGCGATTGGCGTGACGCTGGGCGTCGGCATGTTCGTGGCGCTCGGCTATCTCATCGCCTGGGGCGCGGCGCGAGGGGACGTGGATGTCGAGGCCTATATCCGGGCGCATAAATGGGCGCTGCTGGCCGGCGGGCAGGCGGTGTTCATCCTGATGGGCGTGATTTCGCATTATGTTGGAAACGCTCTGTTTCGGCGCGTGTGAAGGCGGCGAGTTCCTCCGCCCCGTTGCGGGCGCGCAGGGCGGGCGCAAGGGACCGGGCGCGGGCTGTCATTGCTGGACTGATGAGCGACACCAACCGGGCTGCCATCTCGTCTTCTGTCGTTTTGCCGGTGATATGGGGCGGAGCAACGCCGATCTCGCGCAGGCGGACGGCATGCCAGAACTGGTCCAGCCGGTCTGGCACGATGAGTTGGGGCGTACCTGCGCGCAGGGCGGTGTCCAGCGTGCCGGCGCCGCCGTGATGGATGACTCCGGCGCAGAGCGGAAAAAGCGCTGGATGAGGCACGGGGCCGGCCACCAGATGGCCTTCGGTGAGGTCAGTCGGCAGCTTGTCTGCGAGGCCGGCGGAGAGGATGGCGCGCAGGCCCAGCCGCCGGATGGCGCGCATTAGGCGGGATATCTGCTCATGCTCGGCATCGCTCTCGAAGGAGCCGAGGCCGACATGGATGGGCGCCGCGCCTGCCTGCAGGAAGTCCATCATGGCGGCCGGCAGAACCTCCGGCCCCTGAATATCCAGGGAGGGGTAGGGCATCAGATAATCGTTCGCCTTCCAGTCCGATGGCGGAGACGCCACGAGGGCGGGAGAGACGCTGGTGATGCGCGGCAGCGGCTGGCCGAGATGCCAGCTTGTGCCGCCCTTGGGAATGACCGGCAGGCCAAGGCAGCGACGATACCCCTTCAGCGCCTGAAGCATCATGTGCTGGGCCAGGCCCACTGCGCCATACGCCACTGGCGCCATCCAGTTGCCATGCCAGGGATGCCACATCATGGCGCAGGGCAACTGCCAGGTCGGGCTGAGAGCAGTTTGCTGGGCACTGAGGATGTAGGGGATGCCGTGGGCCTCGGCGGCAACACGCGCGGGCGCGCAGATGCTGTTGCCCAGAACAATATCTGCCCTCTCCGCCGCCATCAGGCAGTGGGCCGTAATGTCGTCAACATAGGGCACGATCATCTCGTTCCACTGGGCGAAAAATTTTACCGGATTGGTCAGCGTGCCGCGCTGTTCAGCCTCGACATTCCATTCGGTGAGCGAGAATGCCGGGGGCGGCGCGGGCGTCACGCCATGGGCGGCGATGGTGGCCGTATAGTCGCGCGGCGCCATCAGCGTCACGTCCGCGCCGCCCGCCATAAGGGCGCGCGCGGTGGTGATGTAGGGCATCACATCGCCCAGGCTACCCAACGTCTGGATCGAAACTTTCATGCAAATTCCACCCGCACCCGCCGCAGCTTGCGATCAGAGGGGGGAGTCAGCGCGGCGGCAACCGGCTTTATTTCCGGCGCAGCGCCGCAGGCTGTGAACAGGGCGCGCAGGCTTGCCGCAGCCGTCTGCAGACAATCGGCTTCTTCGGTTTTGAGTTCCAGGCGCACCGTGTTCTGGCCCGTCTGAATAACCCGGAAATCGGAGATGCGCTTGTCAGCTTTCAGCACGGCATTGCGGATCACATCCGGAGTGACGCGGACTGGGCTGCCGAAGCTGGGCAGGGTGAAAATATCATCGCAGCGGCCATGCACCTGCTGGATAGCCCGGTGCGGCAGGCCGCAGGGGCAGGGAATAGGCGCAAATTCCAGGACATCATTCATCCGGTAGCGGATCATCACCTGCGTCTCGCGGGAGAAATCGGTGATCAGGGGCGTGACCAGATTGGCGCTGCCCTCGAGAGGCAGGAACTCGAACGCAACCTGATCTTCGAGAAGGTGCAGCGTGCCATGCGGGCAGGCGATAGCGAACAGGCCCTCTGTGGCCATGTAGATTTCCCGCACGATGAGATCGAAGCGGGTCTCGACGACGCGGCGGTCTTCCTCGTCCAGCACTTCGGCGCCCGAGAAGATGCGCTGTGGCGCAATCTGCGTGTCGCTCTCTGCCAGGGCGCGCAGGAATTTCGGCGGACCAACAATGACTGTAGGCTGAAATTCTGTAAGCGGCGAAAACTGGGCCTCGATGCCAAGGCCAAGATCAAAGAAACGTAATTGCAAACGACCGCTTTCGTTGGCCGCGTCATAGAGGCGGCTGTTGGCAGGCAGGACGATTGCCACGCGGTGGCGGCACGAGAGGAAGTCCGGGAGTGCGCGCGAGAGGATTGTGCCGAGCCAGCGATAGCGCTCGCGTTCTGACACGATATAGAGCCCGCGATTGCCCGATGTCCCAGTGCTGGCGCCTATGGCGTAGCCTTCGGGGGATGTGCCCGCTTCCAGATGCGCCCAGCCTTCGGCCGCGGTGAGCCCGAGGCGGTTATAGCTGGCGAAATCTGCCATCAGCGCGGCCTTGTCCATAATCGGCCAGTCCTGCAGGAAACGCCCCCGGAGGTCTTCGAAGGCGGGCACTCTGCCGGCCTTGCGGCGCAGAAAGGAATAAAGGCGGCGCTCTTGCGCGCGCAAGAGGCCTTCGCGATCCTGATACAGCATCTGCCGGCGGCGTGCTTCAAGGAAGGCGGCCAGCGTGAAAAAGGCGGCAGCGGGCTTCATTCCGGCGCCTCCGGGTCGTGACAGAGAACAAGTCTGCCGCCGAGGGACACAAAGTTCCGTATACGGGTTGCCGTCCGCGCTGCCTCTGCCGGGTCATCGAGGATCAGGCGGGCAGGATAGCTCGGGGAGCGGTCTTCCAGAATGGCCCGGGCAAGCCAGTCTGCGTCGGCGGCATAGAGGATGGGCGCGACAGGGTTGCTGAAGAGGAAGCCGGTATGGCCGCGCATATGACCGGGCAGGGGAACGGCCAGCACGCTGCCATCGCCAAAAATATCTGCTGCTTCGCCAAGTCCCATGGACGCTTCCTGGCGCGGAAGGGTTTCGAAGCGGAGCACTTTTTCCTGAAGGCCGTCCGGCAGGAGTTCGCGGAAACATCCCTTGTGCGTGCGTCCGATCCAGCTTTTGGAAAGGAAATGGTCGAGCGCTGCGCCATCGGCGAAAATGCGCGCTTCGGGATAATCCCTCAGGGCGCTGACATGATCGGCATGGAGATGGGAAAGGAGGATGACATTGATGGCAGGATCGGCGCCGGGGAGAGCGCGGTCTGTCAGTTTCGGAGCGAGGATTTTCGAATACAGCCACAGGGGCGCGCTGCGCCTGCCGGTGGTGACGCGCGGGGAATAGCCGGTGTCGATCAGGCACCGCCCGAAAATGCGATGGTCAAAGCGGCCATAACGCACCGGGATGCGCAGCCGCCGCCAGCCACCGCCTTTAAGGACCAGCCTCTCCGGCGCTGTAACGAAGGCGCTGTTGGGGAATTCCGGTATAATCATGGGGATACCTTCCGGAAAGTTCGGGCTACGCCTTCGTCAAAGGAAACTCGCGGGCGCCAGCCTAGTTCCCGGGTGATACGCTCAAGGCTGAGCGTCTGCCGAAAGGCGAAGAGGCCCGCGCTGTACGCGGTCACCGGGGGTTCAGGCCTGCCGGGCAGAGCGTTGCAGAGCGTTTCGCTGGTGCGCGCGGCAGCCAGCACGAGCGGCCAGGGCATATTCCGCCAGCGGACGGAAATGCCTGCCATCGCCCCCGCCCGTTCGGCAACATTACGGATGGAGAGGGCCTCTCCGCCGGATACGTTGTAGATGCGAGAGGGCGCGGCCGGCGCGCGCAGGGCGATGATAGCAGCGTCGGCCACGTCATCGATGTAGGTCAGGTCGGTTGCTGCCATGCCCCCGCGCATCAGAGGCAGGGGGCGGCTGGCAGCTGCGCGCAGCAGGCGGGGCAAGAGGGCGGTGTCGCCTGGGCCGTAAAGCCCGCGCGGGCGCAGGATGACCGGGGAAAGCTCCGGCGCCGTCAGGACCAGTGTTTCGCTCGCCGCTTTGGTGGCGGCATAGGCGTTGACGGGGGGCGGCAAGGGCGCGTCTTCAGTCACGCTGTCCTGATCGGTAAAGCGAAAATAGATGCTCGGCGAGGAGATATGAATAAAGCGGCAGACCCCGGCCTGCTGGGCCAGCAGAATGGCGCGGCGCGTTCCGGTGATGTTGGCTTGCTCGAAAGCAATACGCGTGCCCCAGGGCGAGGAAAGCGCGGCGCAGTGGATGAGGCCGTCTGCGCGAAGCGCCGAGAGCGGATCATCTGAGGCAAGATCAAGTAAGCAAATCTCTGCGCCCAGCCTTTCCAGTGCCGCGAGCTTTGCGCGGTCGCGGCCAAGCGCGACGACGCGCTCGCCTTCCTGCAACAGGCGGCGGGCAATCGCGCCGCCGAGAAACCCCGTGGCGCCGGTGATGAGGATCCCGCTCATCCTTCCAGTGTTGCGCCTCCGATGGATACGCCAGCAGATGTGCCGATCAGCAGAACCTTGCTGCCGGAGGGGATTCGGCCTTCGCGGCGAGCGGTGTCGAGGGTCATCGGTATGGAGGCGGCAACAAGGTTTCCGGTCTGCTTGACGGTAGCGACCACACGATCCCGTGCAAAGCCGCATTTGCGCACCATATGCTCCAGCGCCAGCGGGCTGGCCTGGTGGGGAATGACGAGATCCACATCCTCCTGGCGCCAGCCTGTGCGGGCGAGCAAGCGGTCAATGAAATCCGGCAGGCGGGTCCGCGTCAGTTTGAACAGGGCGTGGCCATCCATGCGGAAGAAGGCGTTTTCCTCGAAGGCGGCTCGGTTGGTGTGGAAGTCATACCGCGTGCCGCCCGCAGGCAGGACGCAATAGTCATAGCCCTCCGCCCAGGTTTCGATGGCAACTTCGCGGAGATGAAGGCCGGTTGACTGGGGCGGGCCGAGCACAATGGCTGCGGCGCCATCGCCGAACAGGGCGGCTGTGGCCGGATCATCCGTCCACGGCAGAGCGCGGGTGGCAATCTCGCTGGCAACGATCAGCACATGCCGGGCCCGGCCTGCGCCGATATAGAGCGCGGCGACCTCCATCGCGGCCACCGCGCTGAGGCAGGTGGCGTTCACGTCATAAGCCGGGGATGCGCAGTGCGTCAGGCCCAACTCCCGCTTTAACAGCGTGGCGGTTGAGGGGATGGGCTGGCGGCCGACTGCAGAGGCAAAGAGCAGAAGGTCGATGTCTGCCGCATCAAGATTTGCCTCGGCCAGCGCCTGCTGCGCGGCGGCGAGGGCGAGGCTCTCCTGGGTTTCACCGTCTGCCAGCACGGGCCGGCAGACAACGCCGCTCGCGCCCTCCAACCAGCCGGTGGGCTTGCCGAGGCGCGTGTCGATCTCTGCCGAGAGGAGGTGTTTACCTCCGGCGCGGGCGCCTGTGCCAAGAAGGGCTGTGTTCAGCATGGCAGGTCTCTGTCAGTCTCGTTTATATTTATAAGTGAGTATTTACTCACTATGGATTGGCGCGTCAAGTGGCTTTGTTCGACCGGGCGGTTTTGTGAGGAAGGTTCAGCTTCTGGGAGGGGAAAGAGCGGCAGGCGTTTCATGACAGGCCCAGGAAAAAGGCGTGGGGCGAATCCAATCCCCAGGCTGACGTTTTTCTATGGCGCAGTCGCGGCACAATGTCTAAGTAGGCTCAATGAGCCGCAGATTGACCCGCACCGGACACCTGCACCCCAGAGGACTGCTGATTGCAGTGCTTGGGCTCATGATGCTTGCCGCTGTGGCGATTTCGTCCGGCAATATGGCAACGCAACCTGTTCTGTCTGTTGCAGAAGCCGGCAAGGGATCGGCAGAGATTGCCCACGCTGTTCTGCCGAAGGCAGACCGTGATGGGCGCCTTCGCCTGCAGGTGATGCCGTCTGACGGCGATGATATGCCCCAGGCCGTGTTTGCGGTGTTCGAGGGCTATTCCTTCCCGCCGGCGGCTCACGAGTCCCTGCCTGATCCGCCGCGCAGCGCTGACGCTGCGCCGCATCTTTCCACCCGTTTTTCGGCGCCTCGCGCGCCTCCCGTTCCGGCCTGATGTACGGATCGCTGCGCCTGTAGCGCAGCCTGCCGCTCATCCCGATCAGTTGTGATCTGCCTTGCCTCCCTCCGAGGCAGATCCCAGGCCGGGGCGGAGATCAGACTCCTCATGCTCGTACCCCTGTCAGAGGCGCTGCTTCTCCAGCTGTCTCTGAGCCTGCGTGGATCTTCGTCCCGGCCAACCATCGGATGAACTGCAGCCCCGTCGCGCCGTCTGCGGACCTTTCTGTCCGCCCGGCGCCATCACCGGCCGCCATGCTCGATGGCCTCCGGTTTCAGGCACCCGAAGGAATTCAGCATGCGCACCAGCCGAACCGCCCTGGTCACTTATATTCTCATCATCATTATCGGGCTGCTCGCGGCCCTGCCGAACGTGTTGTCCCCTCAGCAGATCGCGGCGATGCCGGACTGGCTTCCCAAGAATCAGATCACGCTGGGGCTGGACCTGCGTGGGGGCTCCCACCTTGTTCTGGAAGTGGACGCCCCCGCGCTGCAGGCGGACCGGCTGAAATCTCTCGCCGCCGAAACGCGCACCTTGATGAGCACCGAAGCCGTGCGCGGTAAGGTTCAGGTAGAGGGCGATACCGTGACCGTTCGGATTACCGACCCCGATGGTCGCGCGCGCATTCTCGCCCGGCTGCGCGAGCAGGTGACCCAGGTTCAGCAGGTGGGGCTCAAAGGCTCGGTGCCGGACATTGTGATCCAGCCGGGCGGCGATCTCATCACGTTGTCTCTGTCGGAAGCCGGTACGGCAGACCGGATCAACCAGGCAATCGGCCAGAGTGTCGAGATTGTCCGCCAGCGGGTGGACCAGGTGGGCGTGGCCGAGCCGACGATCCAGCGCGTGGGGACAGATCGAATCCTCGTTCAGCTGCCCGGTCTTCAAGACCCGACGCGCTTGCGCGAACTGCTCGGTTCCACCGCTCAGATGTCGTTCCATATGGTGGCGCCGGAAACCTATGGCGCGCCCCCACCCGAAGGGGTCAGCCTGCTGCCGGATGCCAAGACCGGTCAGCCAATGCCGGTCTATGACCGGGTGGCCCTCAGCGGGGAACGCCTGTCGGACGCCCGTTCCGGCTTCGACCAGCAGACCAACCAGCCGATTGTCACCTTCCGCTTCGACGCTGTAGGCACCAAGCAGTTTGCGGACATCACCAAACAGAATGTGGGCAAGCCCTTTGCCATTGTGCTGGACGGCAAGGTGCTCACCGCGCCGGTCATCCAGGGGCCCATCCTCGGCGGATCGGGCCAGATCACGGGCAACTTCACGATTGAAGATACGGTTGTTCTCTCTGCGCTGCTGCGGGCAGGAGCCCTGCCGGCGCCGCTGACGGTGATCGAGGAACGCACGGTGGGCCCCGACCTTGGCGCCGACGTGATCAATATGGGCCTCTATACCGGCGTGATCGGCTTTGCGCTGGTGGTGGGTTTCATGACACTGCTCTACCGGGGCTGGGGTATGATTGCCTCAGTGGCGCTGTTCCTCAATGTGGCGTTGACCATCGGTATCCTGACATTTCTGGGCGCAACGCTGACCCTGCCGGGCATCGCGGGTATCATCCTGGGCATTGGCATCGCAGTGGATGCCAACGTCCTGATCAACGAACGCATCCGGGAGGAAAGTCGCAAGGGCGTCAGCGCGCTTGCCGCCCTCGATCGGGGCTTCAAGATTGCCTATTCGACCATCCTTGACGCCAACATCACCACGTTGATCGCCACAGCCCTGCTGTTCATGTTCGGCACTGGTCCGGTGAAAGGTTTTGCCGTGACCATGGTGATCGGCACCGCCGTGTCGATGTTCACAGCCATTACCGTGGTCCGTATCCTGATGACCACCTGGGTGCGTTATCGCAAGATGAAGAAGATCAATATCGAGCCGCTGTTCCGGGTGGTGCCGGATGGCTCGAAAATCTCCTTCATGAAGGCGCGGTATTTCGGCATCGCCAGCTCCATCCTTCTCTCGCTTGTCTCTGTTGGCCTCTTCATGAAGCCGGGGCTGAATTACGGCATCGATTTCACCGGCGGCATCCAGGTGGAGATCGCCACGCCGCAGGCTGCCAACCTGGGCCAGCTTCGCTCGGAACTGGGCGGGCTCGGGCTTGGCGAAGTGTCCCTTCAGCAGCTGGGCGGAAAGAACGAAGTGCTGATCCGTGTCCAACGCCAGGAAGGTGGGGAGACGGCGCAGACCGCTGCCATCAACACCGTTCGCAAGACGCTGGCAGAGATCGATCCGGGAATCTCGGTGGAGCGCACGGAGGTCGTCGGACCGAAAGTTTCCGGCGAGCTTGCGCGCAACGGCGCCATTGCTGTCGGCCTCGCAAGCCTTGCGATGCTGCTCTACATCTGGTGGCGCTTCGAGTGGAACTTCGCCGTTGGCGCGATCCTGACGCTGGCGCTCGATACTACCAAGATGATCGGCTTCTTCGTCATCATGGGGCTGGACTTCAACCTCACGGCCATCGCCGCCCTTTTGACCTTCATCGGGTATTCGGTGAACGACAAGGTGGTGGTCTATGACCGGATGCGGGAGAATATCCGCCTCGCCAAGCGATATGACTTGCGAACGATCATCGACACCAGCATCAACCAGGTGCTGACGCGGTGTATCTTCACGTCGATGACGACCCTGCTGGCGATCGTGCCGATGGCCATCTGGGGTGGCAAGGCCGTGGAAAACTTCGCCCTGCCGATGGTGTTTGGCGTACTCATCGCCACCGCATCGTCGATCTTCATTGCGGCGCCGATCCTTCTGCTGCTGGGCAACCTGGCCCAGCGCCACCAGCATACCGGGACCATTCAGGTGGAGTCTTCTCCGTCCTGACAATCCCCGGTTGGGAGCGCCGCACACTGCCTGTCCTCGCGGCGCTCCCTCTCTTTTTCCCAGGTTGAGGCCCCGGCTCGTGTTGGCCGCAGTGACCGGATTCCGGGCAGCGCTGCAGCCGGATCGTTCACGACACATCTACGACAGCAACGCGGTGCAGGGGTCACAAATCTGCCTTTGGTTTGCCGCATTGTCATGAAAAACGGGCCCTGTTTCCCTCCCATCTGACAACGTGCCCCATTTTCTGATCCTGCCTGTATCCTGATCCATGCTGCCCTGCGGGACCAGCAAAGATCATGGGCAACCAATCGCGGCGACGTTCGTTAGACAGGCTTCGGGTATGTCGCGCCGCAACAAAGCGGCTCCCGGATCCTCGGGAAGGTGTTGGTAAAGGAGTGTGCGCTTGAGGGTGTTATCGAGCGTCTCTGTGAGGATTGTGTGCGGCCTTGCGATGGCCGGACTTCTGATTTCCAGCTGTTCTCCCTCTGCTGATCCGGCGCCCGAGGCACCGGCAAAGCCGGCTCCGGCAAACCCCGCCGCTCAAAGCGAGGCGCCGGTTGAGCCGATGACGGCGGTGGCGCCTGAGGCTGTGGTCGAAACGCTGAGCCCGGAAGCGGCTGCGACTCTGGCCGCTTCAGAGGAAGATCCCTCCGCAGCGCCTCCACCCCCCGCCACGCCGGAATTTGATTTTGAAGATGTGCGCCGCAAGGCCGAAATCCTCGCCAGCCGCCCATTCCAGACGCCCCCCGGCATTCCGAAAGAAGCTGCCGCGCTCGATTATGATGGCTATCGCCGCATCCAACTGCGTCAGGACGCTGCTTTCTGGAAGGACAGCTCGGACAAGTTCCGCATCCTGCCGGACCCGCGCGGCTATCTCTTCAACTATGCCGTCCGCCTCAATTTTGTTGAGGAGGGCGAGGAAGTTGCCCGGCCCTATTCGGCAGACGATTTCAATTTTTATGATCTGCCGCTGCCCGATGAGGCCAAGCGTCTGCTGGGGTTTGCCGGCTTCAGGGTTGTGACGCCCCTGAATATCGCGGGCAAATGGGACGAGTTGATCAGCTTCCGCGGCGCAAGTTTCTTCCGTGCCCTGGGGGCTGGCAATCTGTATGGCGCCTCGGCGCGCGGCATCTCCATCGGCACCGCGTCGCCGGAAGGGGAGCAATTCCCGTATTTCCGCGAATTCTGGCTGCAGAAACCTGCGCCGGGCACTGACACGATCCGCATCTATGCACTGCTCGACGGGGAAAGCATCACCGGCGCCTATGAGTTCTCAGTGACCCCCGGCGTTGAAACGAAGATGCAGATCACGGCCACGCTGTTCCCACGTAAGGCGCTGTCAACGGTTGGCATCTCGCCGCTCACTTCGATGTATTTCTTCTCGCCGCACGATATCCGCAAGCATCCCAACGATTTCCGCCCGGCGGTACATGATTCCGAGGGCCTTTCGATCCAGATGTACAATGGCGAGTGGGTCTGGCGGCCGCTGTTCAACCCCAAGACGCTGCAGGAGTCCGTGCTGGCTGATCGCCCGCCGCTCGGTTTCGGGCTGGTCCAGCGCAAACGCGATTTCGACGACTATTCCGATATCGAGGCTGGCTATCATCATCGCCCGACCGTCTGGGTGCAGCCCAAGGCCGGATGGGGCGAGGGCCAGCTGGTTCTGGTCGAGATCCCCACGGTCAACGAATACAACGACAACATCGTCGCCTACTGGAAGCCGAAAACCGCCTGGCAGCCGGGTACGGCCTACACCGTGTCCTATGACATGAAGTGGAGCCTGCTGACCTCGTCTGTGCCAGATGTGGCGACGGTGGCTGAGACATTTGCGGGCGTGAAGCCGGCCGCCACCCAGCAGCTGTTCGTGATCGACTATGAGCAGATCCCTGAAGCCCTGGTGAACGGTGTGGAAGCCGACATTTCCACCTCGGCCGGGAAGATCCTCAATCCTGTAATCAAGACAAATCCCGAGACCGGAAAAATCCGGCTCAGCTTCGAACTCGAAGCACAAAATATCGACGTGGCAGAGCTTCGCGCCCTGCTCACGAAGGGGGGAAAGCCTATCACTGAAACCTGGCTTTACCGTTGGCGGAAGGAATGACCTTGCTGCGCGCACGTCCCACCGAGTTCCCGATTGACATGCCGAGCCAGTCCCTGGCCGGTCCCGTCGCCGTGTCTGGCCGCCGCCCCGTTTCGGCGATCTGGCGAAAGTTGTTCCTTCTGGTCTCGTCTCTTGGGCTGACGGCCTGGGCGACCTATGAGATGCACGAAGTGCTGTCGGTTTCCGGGCTGACGCTGCTGGAGTGGGCGCTGCTGGCGATCTTTGCGATCAATATCGTCTGGGTTTGCTACGCCTTTATCAACGCAACCATGGGCTTCTTTTCCGCCATCGGCTCGCTGATGAAAAAGCCGCGCGCCGATGCAGGGCCGGATCTGCGCAACACGCGGACGGTGATTGCTTTTCCGATCTACAATGAAAATGTCGAGCATATCTTCGGCACGGTGCTGGCCACTGCGCAGATGATGTCTGGCGCGCCTGGCCGGTTTGATTGCTTCATCCTCAGCGACACGACCGACCCGGAAGTGGCCCTTGCTGAGGAGGCCGCTTTCGAGCGTATCCGCCAGGAAGCACCGGGCGATGTCCGCATCTGGTATCGCCGCCGCACGATCAACCACCACCGCAAGGCGGGTAACATCCGCGACTTCCTCACGCGCTGGGGTGGGCGCTACGATTATATGATCGTCTATGACGCCGACTCCTATATGGAGCGCGACACGCTGATTGAACTCGTGCGCCAGATGGAAGAAGCGCCGCGCACCGGTCTCATCCAGACCATCCCGCAACTGGTGGGCGGGGAAAGCCTGTTTGCCCGCATCCAGCAGTTCGCTGCTGCCCTCTACGGTCCGGTGCTTGGCCATGGCATTGCCTGGTGGGCGCAGAAGGAAGGTAATTTCTGGGGCCACAACGCCATCATCCGTGTGCAGGCAATGGCACAGGCGGCCGGCCTGCCGGAACTGCCGGGCCGCGCGCCGTTTGGCGGCCACATCCTCAGCCACGACTTTGTGGAGGCAGCACTGCTGCGCCGCGCCGGCTGGAATGTGGAGATCAAGCCGGCGTTGAGCGGCTCCTACGAACAGGGGCCGCCGACGATCATCGACCTCGTGATCCGCGACCGCCGCTGGTGCCAAGGCAACATGCAGCACATGCTGGTGCTGCTGAAAACGCGCGGCCTGGCCTGGACCAGCCGGTTCCACCTGATCACGGGTATCTTCTCTTACCTCTCCTCGCCGCTCTGGCTCATCTTCATCACGGTTGGTATGGCCCTGTCGCTGCAGAACAGCTTCATGCGCCCGTCCTATTTCGGGGATGGTTTCTCGCTGTTCCCGACCTGGCCGGTGATCGACTCCGTGCGCGCGCTGAACCTCTTCATCGTGACGATGGTCATCCTCTTCGCGCCCAAGATTTACGGCCTCATCTATGGCCTGATCAGCCCGCTCTGGCGCAAGCAGGTCGGCATGTTCCGCACCACGCTGGGCGTTCTGACAGAGACATTCCTCTCGGTACTGATCGCGCCGATCATGATGGTCACCCAAACCAGCGCCGTCATCAGCGTGCTGACGGGGCGCGACTCCGGCTGGTCGCCGCAGAAGCGCACCGAGGATGGCTATTCCCTGATGGCCACCCTGCGCCACAGCGCGCCGGCCATGACGCTGGGTGTGGTGCTCACGGTGGCGGCCATGATCATCTCGCCGGTCTACGCCGCCTGGCTTGCGCCAGCCACGATCGGTCTCATCCTGTCGGTGCCGCTTTCCTACTGGACTGCCAAGCGCTCGGCCGGTCAGGCCTTCCGAAAGGCGGGCGCGCTGGTCTCTCCGGCGGAAGTCGCCGTGCCTGCGTCCTTCGCCGCCGCGCAGGAGGCCCAGGCCGTGTTCCGCGATCTGCGCCCGGCAGACCTCTACACCCTGCTGCTCGATCAGGTGAAACAGCAGCGCCGCTGCGCCTTGGTCGATACCCACTGGTCGCTTGGCCGCCACGAGGTTCACACGCCGCTGGCTATCGCCCGGGCACGTACGGAGACGGCCGAGTCCGCCGCCGAATACGTCGCCGCGCTCAGCAAGGGCGAGAAGATTGCGCTGCTCAACTCCTGCCGGGATCTCGCCTCGGTCAGCGCCACCTTCTCCGCATCCGGCCGGCCGCTGAGTCGCGCCGTGCTAAATGGAGGCCACCTGCTGCCCTCAACGGCTGCTCAGGACCGCTCCGCCTCCTAGGCGCAAGGCCAGTCAGCTCGGCCATAAGGCTGTAAAAGTGCGCTGGCTCGGCGGGCGCTCAGCGCCGCCTTGTGACGAATTAGGGTCGCATTGCGCCCGATCGATCCTACATGCCGTTGACCAACGCCGCGACCAAGGCGCGCCTTCCTGAAAGGACAGCGACATGCCCCGAAACGAACCGGTATTTCCCAAGGACCGCCATGCCCTCTACGAACAGCACGGGTATTCGGCTGCGATCCGTTCCGGTGACCTGCTGTTTATCTCTGGCCAGGTAGGCAGCCGCCCGGACGGTTCCCCGGAGCCCGATTTCGCCAAACAGGTGCAATTGGCGTTCGATAATCTCCAGGCAGTGCTCGATGCGGCGGGCTGCAGTTTGAGCGACATTGTGGATGTCACCACCTTTCACACCGATCCTGAGGCCCAGTTCGGAACAGTGATGGAAGTCAAGAACCGCGTTTTCCCTCATGCGCCCTATCCGAACTGGACCGCTGTCGGGGTCACCTGGCTGTCAGGTTTCGACTTCGAGATCAAAGTGATTGCCCGCTGTCCTGAAGAATAGAATGCCCTAAAAAGGGGCCTTTAATTCCGGCAGGAGGGCTCGCATGGCCGAGGACAATTACAGCGATAACCCGGTCTACCGGCTGGCCGCGCTCGATCAGGATTTCGTGCTGGGCGATTCCATGCGCGGCGCGCGTTTCCTGATGGAATATAGCAAGGCCGAAGAGTTTCTCCGGCGCGAGCGCGTGCGCTCCACCATCGTCGCTTTCGGCTCGGCCCGTATCCGCGAAGATGGCGGCGAGTGGCAGTCGCGCATCTACAATGCGGCGCGCACCTTCGGACGCATCGCATCCGAGCGGGGCGGCGCTCTCTGTGATGGACGGCAGTGGCGCGACAATGTCATCGCCACGGGCGGCGGCCCCGGCGTTATGGAAGCGGCCAATCGCGGCGCGCGCGATGCCGGCGCCGTCACCATCGGCTTCAATATCCAGCTGCCGCACGAGCAGTTCCCCAACCCCTACATCACGCCCGACCTGAATTTCCAGTTCCACTATTTCGCCATGCGCAAGATGCATCTGGCCATGCGCGCCCGCGCGCTGGTGATCTTCCCTGGCGGCTTCGGCACGATGGACGAGCTATTCGAACTCCTCACTCTCAGCCAGACCGGCAAGGGCCATCATATGCCCATCGTGCTTTATGACCGGAATTTCTGGACACGGATCATCAATTTCGAGGCGTTCGCCGAGGCCGGCATGATCAGCCTGGACGATCTGAAGTTGTTCGAGTTCGCCGATGATCCGGAGGAGGCGTGGGATTGCCTCCTCCGTTGCGGCCTGGAAGTGCCGGACCGGTAACTTTGGGGTGGTTGCCACCGGCGGCTGCGCGTCGAGCTCGGCGCTTGCTCCCGCGAAGCTGGAAGCTGCGTAGAGGGCGCTTCAGGGGCTCAAATACCAAAGCTGCATCGCCAATCCGGCATATCTGCGTCTTTCCGCAGTTCCTTCGGCAGGCTAGATAAGCGCCATGCTGGCAGTCGCCCTATCGTCTTTTGATCCTGTTGCCGCCGCAATGGCTTTGCGGGGGGAAGATGGGTTCATCTGGTTCGACAGCGCCGCGCCCGAGCATCCGGGGACGAGGTATTCCTATATCTGCGTTTGGCCAGTGGATCGATTGCGGCTGGAGACATCTGCCGAGGCCGTCGAAAAACTGCGTGCCTGGATAGGCGCGCGCCCACTGGCCCGGGTCGAGGGCGGCGCGCCGTTTCAGGGCGGGGCTGCGGGATATTTGTCCTACGACTTTGCGCCCGCCTTCATCGACCGGTTCCGGTCTCGCCACAGCGCCAGCCCGTCGCCAGCGCTGGAGTTTGGCCTCTATGACACCGTCATCGCCTTCGATCATGGCGCCGGAATGGCCCATATTTATTCTGCTGGGTTGCAGGCAGCAGATACTGCGCCGGACGCAAAACGGGCGAAGGAGAAAATCAGACGCCTGAAGGAGCGGCTGGCTGCGCCGGTCTCGCCGCCGCCTCAGCCGGAAGCCCTCAACTGGACGCCGCACAGCGCGCCGGGCAGTTATCAGGCCGGTGTTGCGCGTGTCCGGGAATATATTCGCGAGGGGGATATCTATCAGGCCAATATTTCCGGCCTGTGGACAACCGGGCCGCTCTGCCGGGAGGCCGCGTTTGCGCATTACCTTCAGGGCCGCGCCCGCTCGCCTGCGCCTTTTTCCGCGTTCGGCGTGTTTGAAGGGAGGACCATCGCAAGTTTCTCGCCGGAGCGTCTGATCAGCGCCGATGGTGAGGGGCGGGTAAAGGCCGAACCCATCAAGGGCACCATCCGGCGCAGCGAAGATGTGACCGAAGACGCTGCCGCCCGCGCAGCGCTGCTCGCCTCGGAGAAGGACCGCGCCGAGAATGTGATGATCGTGGACCTGCTGCGCAACGATATTTCGCGGGTCTGCACCTCTGCCTCGGTTTCCGTTTCATCGCTCTGCCGGCTGGAGACCTTTGCAAATCTCCACCACCTTGTCTCGACGGTAGAGGGGAAACTGGCGCCGGGGCAGACGGCAGCAGACCTGCTGGCGGCCGTGTTTCCCGGCGGCTCCATCACCGGCGCGCCGAAGCTGCGCGCGATGGAGATTATTGATGAACTGGAACCGGCGGCGCGGGGCATTTTCTGCGGCTCCCTGGGTTGGATGGGGCATGATGGCGCGATGGATTTTTCCATCCTGATCCGGACGCTGGAAGTGTTGCCGGGGGAGGCACGGCTATGGGCGGGGGCGGGAATAACCCTTTTGTCTGATCCGGAGGCGGAGCATGCGGAAATTCGCCTGAAAGCAGAGCGGATTATCGGAGCGGCTAAGCCGGTGGAGGTATCATGATCCTTGTGCTGAACAATCGGGACAGCTTTGTCTTCAATCTGGCGCGCTATTTCCGTGAGCTTGGATGCGGGATTGAGGTAGTGGACAGTGACCGGATTACCGTTGCCGGAATCGCGGCAATGGCGCCGGAAGCCTTGGTCATCTCGCCGGGTCCGTGCACACCTGCAGAGGCGGGTGTTTCGCTGGAGGCGATCGGCGCGTTTGGTGGGCGCGTACCCATTCTCGGCGTCTGCCTCGGACATCAGGCGATCGCGGCGGCATATGGATGCCCTGTCACACGAGCGAAATCGCCCGCGCATGGCCGCCCGGCGCGCATCCGGCATAGCGGGTTGCGGTTGTTCGAAGGGCTGCCGCCGGCTTTTGATGTGGGGCTTTATCATTCTCTCATTGCCGAGGCGCCAGAGGCGGAAGGCAAGTTGATGGTCGATGCTATTTCGCCCTCCGGTGAAGTGATGGCTCTGTCGCATAGGGAATTGCCGGTCTATGGTATTCAGTTCCACCCTGAATCCATTCTCACTGAATACGGGCCCGAACTGCTGCAGAACTTTCTCAACATCGCCCGCGCCTGGAGGCAGACATGATCCGGCTGAACCAATCCGTCTCTGAGGCTGAGAATGTTCAGCCATTCGACCTGACAGATCGCGGTCTGCTGCTGGCGGATGGTGTGTTTGACACTTCGCGTGTCGTGGGTGGACGGATTATCCTGAAAAGACTGCACCTGGCGCGCCTCGCGGGAGATGCTGCGGCTCTTGGAATTGATGTTGCCCAAGAGCAATTGGAAGTTCTCGCCAACGACGTTGTTCCTGATGGTGCAAATGGCGCGCTGCGGCTGACGGTTACCCGCGGTCCCGGCGCGCGCGGATTGGGGAGAGAGACAGCCGGCGCGCCCACCCTGATGGCGCGCTTTTCGCCGATGGAGATGCTCTATCCAATGGCGCCGGTTCGTATTGGCGTCAGCACAATCCGGCGAAACCCGACCTCACCCACCGCTCGCCACAAGACTTTGTCCTATACGGATAATATCATGGCTCTGCGCGAGGCAGTGGCGGCCGGCGCGGATGAGGCGCTGATGCTCTCGCCGGAAGGGAAGATCGCGTGCGCGTCTGCGGCCAATGTGTTTGCACAGTTTGGCAATCGTCTGGTGACCCCGCCCGTTTCTGACGGCGCGATGCCGGGTATCGTGCGGGGCTGGCTGCTCAAAGAGGCGCTGGGCGCCGGGTTTGAAGCGGGCGAGGAAAGCCTGACGCCGCAACGCCTTGCAGAAGCAGACGGCATTTTCCTGACCAACAGCCTGCGGATATTCCAGCCTGTCAGCGCTTTTACGGGCCGCTCCTTTGATGCAGCTTTGCCGTCTGCGTTGATCGGGCTTGGCCAGACACTTCTGGAAGGAGGTTTCGATGATTGAGGCGGAACGCCGAGACCAGATTCTGGCGCGCGTGCGCGCTGAACCGGTGATCATGGGCATCCTGAATGTTACGCCAGACAGCTTTTCCGATGGCGGACGGCATAATACGCTCGGCGCGGCTGAGGTTCAGGCCATGCGGATGCTCGCCGAAGGCGCCGGCATTCTTGATATCGGCGGAGAGTCCACCCGGCCCGGCGCCGCGCCGGTATCTGCGGCGGAAGAGCTTGTCCGCGTCATCCCCATAATCCGGCATCTTGCCGCGCGCATCAGGGCGCCGATCTCCATCGACACGGTAAAAGCCTCCGTTGCGCGCGCGGCGGTCGAGGCCGGAGCGGTGATCATTAATGATGTCACCGGCATGACCGGCGATCCGGAAATGGCTGCAACCGTTGCGGAGACCGGCGCAGCTATCGTCATCACCTATCATCGCGGAACGGCCGACGACGCCGTGGACGCGGTGGCCGATATGCGCGCCTTCTTTGACCGGGCATTCAAGACGGCGGCGCGTCATGGCATCCTTGAGGAGCATATCTGGCTGGACCCTGGCGTGGGCTTTGCCAAGACGCCCCGGCAGAACCTTGAGGTGATTGCCGGGCTGGGCACGCTGGCGGCGTATGGCTGCCCTGTTCTGGTGGGGCTTTCCCGCAAGAGCTTTATCGGCCATGTCACTGGCAGGGCCGTAAATGATCGCCTTGCTGGCACGCTCACGGCTCATTTGATGGCGCTGCAGCGGGGCGCTCGCGTGCTGCGGGTTCATGATGTAGCTGAGCACACCGATATGTTGCGCCTGTATCAGGCGATCGAAGGGGCAGGGCATGAAGACTGAGATTATCATCCGCAATCTCCGCATCCACGGCTATCACGGCCTCAAGGAAGCAGAGAAGGCATTAGGCCAGATTTTCGAGGTCGATATTACCTGCGACATGCACACCGACGTGCCGCCGCGCGATGTGATGGAAGATACCGTCTGCTATGGCGAGATCTGTGATCTGGTTGCGAGCGTTTCTGAGACAGAAGTGTTCAATCTGATCGAAACGCTGGCGGAGCGGATTGCCGCGGCAATCTTTGCAAATTTCCCGCCCATCCAGAAAATCCGTGTCGAGATCCGCAAGCCCCGCGCGCCGATCCGCCATATCGTCAATCACGTCGGCATAGCCATAGAGCGGGAACGCCATGGCTGAAGCGGCGCTCGGTCTCGGTTCCAATCTTGGAGATCGCAAGGCGCATCTTTTGGGCGCCGTGCGGGCGCTGAAAGATTGGGACGGTATCCGGGTGGCGTCGGTGTCGTCTCTCTGGGAAACGCCGCCCTGGGGCATTGAGGACCAGCCGCATTTTCTCAATGCCTGCGTCCTGATCGACACGTCGCTTGCGCCCATGGAGGTGCTGGAGGCCTGCCTTGCCATCGAGCGGGACCATGGCCGTGAACGCAGCCTGCGCTGGGGGCCGCGCACGCTGGATGTGGATGTTCTGTATTATGATGATGTGGAGATGGCCGGGGACCGGCTGATCCTGCCGCATCCGCGTATGCTTCTGCGGAGTTTTGTGCTGGCACCCTTGGCCGAGATTGCGCCGGAGAAGGTGATTGGCGGCGCCACTATCCGCGAGAATCTCGCGCTTGCTGGTCTTGAGGCAGGTATGCGCCGCCTTGACCCGATGCCGGAAGATTTGTCACCAGACTAGCCGCGCCCGCAGCCCACCGAGGTCAGATGTGCCCAGGTCCAGCCGGCCGTCTGTCGCCTCAGCAAGATCGTTGGCGATGGCGAGGCCAAGGCCATGCCCACCGGGCCGTTCATCCGCGCGCTGGCCGCGCAGGATAACCCGCTCCCGGTTTGCCGTGCCGAGACCAGGGCCATCATCCTCGATCACCAGATCCCGGGGGCGGGCAGTAACGCGAACGACGGACGCGGCATAGCGGGCGGCATTCTCCAGCAGCGGCCCGGCCATTTCCATCAGCTGATCAGCCGATACCGGAAGTGTGATGCCGGGAGGGCAATCCATTTCAAACGCAACGCGCTCCCCGCGATCTGTGCGGGAGAGAACGGAGACGAGCCGCTCGATGACTGCCGCGGGGGCCGTTGGGCCCCGGTCAAGGCTGGCAGCGGTGCGCGCGCGGGCGAGTTCGCGGTCTACTGCATCGGAGGCGGCGAGGATTGACTGTTCCAGTCCGTCGGCCATGTCGCCCTGACCGGCCTCGCGCACGCCCCGGGCGACGGCACGCAGTGCGGAGAGAGGCGTCTTCAGGCCATGGGCAAGGTTTGCCGCGCGGTCGCGGGCGGCGCGAAGATCAGCCTCGCGCGCATCGGCCAGTTCGTTGATCTGGTCGACCAGAGGCGTCACCTCGGTTGCAAACCGGCCGGGAGAAAGCCGCGAGGCGGGAGAGGACTTCAGTTCACTGATGGATGACTGCACCGCCCGCAGCGGGAGAAGGCCAATCGTTACCTGGAACCAGGCTGCCAGGCTGAGCGTGGCCCAGAGCAGCGTCAGGAAGATTGCCAGTTCGCGGGCAAATTCCTGGCGCGCATCAATCAGGCTGGCGCGATCAGCCGCCACGATCAGGGTGACCGGTTCGGCGGATTCGTCTTCCTGGATTGTGCGGGCCACGCGGACAAGATCCTGGCCGAAGGGGCCGGCCGCTGTGCCCCTGTGCCAATCCGTTCCGTCCACACCCACGGGTACATCAAGGGCATTATCCCACAATGACCGGGAACGGATGATGTTGTCGCCGCGCGAGACCTGCCAGTAGAGGCCGCTGGCCGGCCGGTCAAAGCGCAGGTCGCTGGGCTGATATGTGTCTGCTGAGAAGCCCGCGGGAGAGAAGGTGAGCGCGCTGACGATGGCGCGGCCGTGGCGGATCAGGTCATCTTCGGTGTTGCGCCGGATATGGCTGTCGAAGAGCAGGACGAGTGTGAACCAGGAAATCAGCAGGGCAACCGCCACCGCCAACGCGCCGCCAGCCAGCAGGCGTAACCGGATGGACCGTAAAGGTTTCACGCGTCCGCTTCGATGACGTAGCCAAAGCCGCGCCGGGTGTTGATAACGCCGGGACCAAGTTTGCGGCGCAGGCGCGAGACGATGGCTTCGATGGCGTTGGTGTCGCCGGTATCTTCCATGCCATGGAGGTGTTCGGCGAGTTCACCCGCAGAGACGGTGCGGTTCATGTTGTGGACGAGATAGTCCACGAGGCGGAACTCCAGAGGCGTGACGCGAACGGGCTGGCCGGCATAGGCGATGGTCATGCGGCGGGTATCCACCATCAGGTCCCCGGCCTGAAGGACAGGCTGGGCCATGCCCGCGGCGCGGCGGATGAGGGCGCGCAGACGGACGATAAGCTCCGCCATTTCAAAGGGTTTGGGCAGGTAGTCATCGGCGCCGGCCTCGATGCCGTCGACGCGCTCCATCCAGCTGCCGCGGGCCGAGAGGATCAGGATGGGTGTGACCAAGCCGGCCGCGCGCCAGCGTTTCAAGACCGAAAGTCCGTCCATGCGGGGCAGGCCAAGGTCCAGGATGATGGCGTCATAGGATTCGGTATCCCCCTTGAACCAGGCGTCTTCGCCATCGCGGGCGAGATCCACGATAAAGCCGGCATCGCGCAACGCGGCGGAAATATCGTCTGAAATCAGGGGTTCATCTTCAACGAGAAGGACGCGCATCAGTCGTCTTCCTCGATTTCGAGTATGCGGCCAGTGCGGGCATCGACTTCCATTTCCAACACAATTCCCCTCCGGGTGAGGATTTCTATCTCATAGATGAGCTGGCCGTCATCATCGTCCAGTTCCAGTTCCAGAACTTCGCCGGGATAGCGCTGCAGGATGGAGCCGAGGATCACTTCCAGCGGCAGGATTTCCCCGCTTTTACGGGCATTCCAGACGATGTCCTGATCGCGGCTGTAACGGTCGTCATCATCATCGCCATCGTCCCAGTCCGCCAGGGCGGGCGCGGCAAGGGCCACCAGAAAGCAGGCAACCAGCAGCCATTTCAGGACAAATCGGGACAACACGGGGACAGACAACTCCATTGGACGGACATTTCCGGACACGTCCGGTCATATCCCGAACCCGCGCTGACAGAAACCTGACAGGAAGGGGCAGGCGCCTGTCAGCCAGCATTCGGCAAACCGAAGACAGAGCCGGAAAGCGCGGCCAATCCTTTGCGAGAGGACCATCCTATGAAAAGCACACCGTATGTTGTGGCCACCCTTGTTATGACGATGATTGCCGCCGGAACCATTGGCGCAGGCAAGAGTGCCGCGCAGACCGAAACCGGGGCTGAAGGCGGTATGATGCCGACGCCGGCCAGGTATGCCATCGGCCATTCCGCTGGCCTTGAGGAAGCGAGCCGGCAGCTGGCGGAGCAGGGGTTTGAAGTGATCGGCTATGAGGCGGAAGGCCGGCGCATTGAAGTGACCGGATTGACGGCGACAGGGCATTGCCTGGAGCTGAAATTCCACCCTTCCTCCGGCAAGGAAACAAGCCGCAAGCGCACCGACGATTGCAGCCCGCGCCGCGCCGAATGAGGACGGGTGTCAGGCTGCGCCGACGGCTCTGCGGGGGAGGGGGAGCGGAATGATCTGGGCCCCCTCCGGGCTGGCGGACATCAGCTCGGCCCGGTCGCGGCCCAGGCGTTTGGCGCGATAGAGCGCCTTGTCTGCCCGCTCCAGAGAGAGATTGATATCTGTCTCCCCCATCTCCGGCTGACTGATGCCCATACTGATGGTGATGTTGAAGCTGCCTTCGGCGCTCTTGAAGCTGAGGCCCCGGGCGGCCTCTCGCAGGCGGTTTGCCAGAAGGAGCGCAGCTTCAATACCAGTTTCGGGAAGGATAACGCCGAACTCCTCGCCGCCGAGACGGCCGAGCAGATCTGTGTCTCGGATGCTATCGGTCACCAGGCGCGAAAGGCGCACGATGACTTCATCGCCCGCTGCGTGACCGTGGATATCGTTGACCCGTTTGAAGTGATCAATATCGAACATTAGTACACTGATGGGATGGTTGTGACGATGCGCGCGTTGCACTTCACGCTCCGCGAAGCGGAAGAAGGCGCGACGGTTCAGCGTTTTTGTCAGTGGATCGGTGACGGCGAGATCGTAGAGCGCGCAGCGCTCCTCCTCGGCGTCTATCAGATCCTGCACGGCATAGCGCCCGGCGCTGCAGACGCAGATATCCTGGCTAACGATATGCGCCATGCTTTTAAGAAGCTCGAGCTGTTCGGGCGAGAGGGTTCGCGGCTGACTGTCGATGAGGCAAAGCGTGCCGAAGCGCTTGCCATCAGGATCGCTGAGTGGGGCGCCGGCAAAGAATACGACATTCGGGCTGCCTGTGACAGCGGGTTCGCGCGCGAAATAGGGCTCAAGCCGCGCATCGGTAACCGCGAAGGCTTCATCGGAAAGGTTTGCGGAGGCGCAGAATGTCTGCAGGCTGTCGAACTTGCCTTCGGAAACGCCGTGAGCGGCGCGATACCAGTTGCGATAGCGTTCGTTGAGGGCGGCGATCACGATGGGCGCGCCGAGCGCCAGGGAAGCCGCCCGTGCAATGTGATCCGCGTTGTGAACATCTTCACTTCTTAGAATCCGGTAGCGCTGAAGCACTTCGGATTTTTGCTGTTCAAAGCGTGGTGGTGGATAGCTGAGCACGGATAAAGCGTCCCCCCGGACATCTTGGTTACCGTCCCGTTATGCATACCCGTCCTTGAATTCCGGATATCCCGGACCGATCAAATTTGATCGATCCGGGTTATTCACGCACATTTCCGGACATGTGTTTCTTAAATTCTGCGGGCAAATCGTAAATCCGCCCGCAGGCGGGTGGCCTCTATGCGTTGACCATTCGGGGCAGGGCCTTACAGAAACGCTCCACATCTTCCAGCTTGCCGGTCGAAACGCGGCTCCAGGGCGTATAGTCCATGTACTGGCCGCGGATGGAAATCTGCTCGGCCGCCATGGCTTTCTGCAGGTCGTTGGCGGGCATACCGCTCTGGAAATAGACAAAGTTGGTCTGGGACTTCAGATAGGGCAAGCCGAGGGTATCGAGCGTGGTGGTGATCATTTCCCGGGCTTCGACAATCTTCGATTTGGAGCCGGCGATGAATGCCTCATCATTGTAGCAACCGATGGCGGCGGCGATGGACGTGCACGGGGTCCAGGACATCTGCGTGTAGCGGATCTTTGCGGCCGTTTCTGCCGAAGAGATGGTGTAGCCGACGCGGATACCCGCCATGCCGTAGATCTTCGAGAAGGTGCGCGTGACGATAACGTCCTTGCCTTCCTTGATCAGCGGAATGCAGGTCATTGAGGCTTCGTCATCCACAAGCTCAATATAGGCTTCGTCGACAACCACTGTGGTTTTTGCTGCCATGCTGGAGGCAGCAGCCCTAATGACCGAACCGGGCATGGCGATGCCGGTCGGGTTGTTCGGGTTGCACAGCTGCACCATGCCGGTTTCCGGCGTGATGGCCGCTTCCATGGCCGGCAGGTCCATGTTCATGTCTTCCGTAAGCGGAATACGTGTGATTTCTGCCAGGCCGAGCTTGGCGGCATAGAGCGCGGTCGTATCCCAGAAGAGACGCGGGGCCACGATGGGGCCTTTGGGGCCATAGATGAGGGCCAGCGCGCTGAGCGCTTCCCCTGAACCCGTGGTGATGACGATCTGCTCCGGCGAGACCCCGTGGCGTTCGGCAATCATGCCTGCCAGCGTCTTCGTGGCCTCTTCATTGGTGTAGTAAGCGCCTTTGCGGGCGGCTGCTTCGATCATCTTCAGAGCGGAGGGCGCCGGGCCGTAGGGATTTTCGTTGCGGGAGAGCAGCGCAAGGCCGGGTTCCGGGCCGAAGAGGCTGGCTTCTTTCGGCTCCGGCGGAAAGGCGCCGCGGGCCTCAGCGGCAGCCGAAGCCGTCGCTGAGGTGGTGGTTGCGCAGCCCGCGAGGCCGACGGCGGCCGCGCCGGCGCCAGCCGAAAACAGGTTACGGCGTGTGAGTCTATATCCCATGATCTTGCTCCAGATTTTGTACCGAAATGTCGGCGCTCATAGTGGACACCGCCGGAGCGGTTTCGACGTTAAACGGGGTGACGCTGCGCGGAGGCGGCGAGAAGGCAGAGACCAGCATGATGCTGGACGTGACGAGCAGGTAAAGACCCAGCGCCCGGCGCAGGTGGGTAGCGTTAAGATTGTGCGCTACGGCCACGCCCCACGGGGCGGTGATGACGCTCATCGATGTGATGGCGAGGGCGGCAATCACGTTGACATAGCCGAGCGACCCGAAAGGCAGTCCGGTCTGGCCGAAGCCGGCGATGATGCTGCCGATTGTTCCGGGTACGGCAATGATCGTTCCGAAGCCGGCAGCGGTGGCCACCGCGCGGTGCATCGGCTGGCCACTGAGGGTCATGATAAGGACGGCAGGCGTGCCTCCGCCAATGCCAAGCAGCGTGCAGTAACCGCCCAGCACGCTGCCGAGGCCACCGCGCATGAAGCCCTTCGGCATTTCCGTAGATACCGGGCCCCGGCGCGTGAGCACCGGAAACAGGAAGTGCCAGGACATGATGAAAACGCCGACGCCAAAGGTGACCTTGAGGGCATGGCCATCCAAGTATTGCGCGACTAGTAGGCCAAGCACCACGCCGATCACGACCCACGGGGTCCAGCTTCGCAATATCTCGAAATCGACGGCGCCGCGTTTTGCGTGCGCCTGGACCGAGCGCATCGAGGTGAAGATGATGGTGGCCAGCGATGTGCCGATGGCGACGTGCATTATCTTGTCGGGCGCAATTGCGTCCGACCCGGCGCTGAGAATGGTAAGCACCGAGGCGAGGGCGGGGACGACGACAAAGCCGCCCCCGATCCCGAACAATCCAGCCACGAACCCCGCCAGCGCCCCCGCCGCCAGCATCGCCGCAATGAAGAGAAGTGTTTCAGGCGTCAGGATCATAAGACAGAGATCCTTGATGGGAGAAGCATGATCAGAACCTCGCCGTGAGCGTCACCTGAGCGGTGCGCGGATTGAGAGGGCGGAAGGTGGCCGCACCGGAGCCCGTGGTGGTGAAGGTGAAAGCGAGAGTGTCTTCATCGAAGATGTTGTCGATGTTGAACCGCAGGCTGACATTTTCCGGGAGGCCGAAATTGTTCGGGCCGCCGAGATCCACATAGCCGCTCCAGATGAAGTAGCTTTCCATCTTGTTGCCGGCTGAAGAGGCGGCTTCGCGGAAGTCGGCATAGCGCTCGCCGGTGTATTTGGTGGACACGTTGGCGACGAGCCATTCAGTCGGCTCCCAGGTGACGCCGCCGGTGAACAGCCATTCCGGGCTGTCGGCTAGCAGGCTGCCGGCGGGGTTTCCGGCGAAGCCATCATCAAGCTCGGCGTGGTTGTAGGTGAGGTTCACGTCGCCATAGAGCTTGTTGTCGAAGATTTCCGGTTGCCAGACACCCGAGAGTTCGACGCCGTAAGCGGTGGTGCCGCCGGCGTTGATATAGAAGGTCTCGTTCTCGAAGGTTTCCGGGTTCTGGACGTTGCCGGCGACAAGCCGGTTTTCAAAGCTGGTATAGAATACCGAGACCGCGCCGTTGAAGGTCGGCCGGTTGGTGCGGAAGCCAAGCTCGAAGTTGTCGGCTTCCTCTGCGGCCGGCTTGGGCGCGTCGAAGGTGACCGCTGTCGAGAAGATATCATCCGTACCGCGCGGCAGGGCATAGTTCTGCGAGTAGGAAGCGAAGATCTGGTCGGTGGCGTTGAGCGAGTAGACCGCGCCGATCATGGGCAGGGGATCACTCTTGTAGTTGGCCGAGATCGAGACCGGCGTGCCGGTGACTTCATAGTCGTAATAGTCGCGGAAGCCGTTCAGCGAATAGTCGATGTCCAGCATCTTCAGGCCAAGCTCCAAGGCGAGCTTTTCGTCGAGCAGTCGGATGGTGTCCTTGATATAATACTGGCGGGTTTCGCGCAGGGAGTCGTAGTCGCGGCGATAATAGGCGACCTCATCCCAGATCACGTCGCCATCGGCGGTGCCGCCGGTCTTGTTGAGGCGCAGCTGGGTGCGGTGATAATCGTCGCTCTCGGTCCAGCCGCCCACTTCGAGCGTGTGTTTGCCGATTTCCCAGCTCAGGCCAGCCACGATGCCCTTGCGGATGCCGCCGACGCCGGAGAGGCCATACTGAACACCGCGCGGATGAACGACATCGAGTCCCGCCGCGCGCTGGCGGTTGTAGATGCCGAGCGTGTTGGAATAGCTGTCAGGAGATACTCCGTAGCCGTCCTTGTCTTCATAATAGGCGGTGGCGGTGAGGCTGATATTGTCGGTGAGGGCCATGCCGCCGTTCAGCGAATAGAGGACGTCATCGCGGATGTTGATGCGGTCTTCATAGTAATCCATGCAGGAGCCCTGCGTGAAGACGGGCGTGAAATCGCTGGCGTTGATGACATTGTCGCCGTTGAAATCGTAGACGCCCGGCCGGGGCGAGATGCAGCTGTCGGGGATGTAACCGATATATCCATACTCGCGGCCCTGGGCTTCATAGAGCGTGCGGCTCATCGACGGGGAGTCGTAGTCGAAGAAGTCGTTGCTGACATAGCCGAGCTGGAGGAAAGCGTCGTTCTGGAAGTCGTAGCGCAGCTTGCCTTCGAGGTGTTCCCGGTCGATGGAGCCGGCGCCGCGCCAGAGGTCGCTGTCCGTCTTGGAGCGGCTGAGATAGGCGGAGAAGCCGCCGATGCGGCCGGTTTCGAGTTTCAGGAATGTCCGCTGGAGATTGTCGTCGCCGATGGTGATGGCGGCCATACCGCCCATCTTGTCGCTGGGCAGAATGGAGTTGTAGGAAACGATCGGTCCAAGTGAGGCGTAGCTGGGCAGCGAGACGTCGCCCGCGCCGGGCGAGGCAACCACCGAGCCGAGGTTTTCATTGTCTACATAGCGGAATATCGGGCTGCCACCAAATGCATCAGAGCGGCCCATGGGGACGCCGTCGAGCACGAAGCCGATCTGCTGAAGGTTGAAGGCGCGAACGGTCACCGAGTTACCAAACTCATAGAGACCCAGGGCGCCATCCGTCTGGACGTTGAAGCCGGGGAGGGTTTCGAGCATCTTAAGGCCGGAGATACCGCCCGGCGCGGAGAGAAGCTCCTCGCGCGTCACGGCGACGGTGTTGGTCGCTTCGCCAACCCCGATGGCAAGATCCGTCTGCGATACGCGGCGCCCTTCGACGACCACTGCCTCCATCACCGCCTGATCATCCGTGGCGGGAGCGTCTGAAGCCTGCGCAAGCGCCGGCAGCATCCCCGCCGCGCTGATGAGTGCCAGCACGCTGATCTGAGATTTCATCGTCTTGCGGATCGTTTGCAGCATATGGTCCCTCCATGCGATTCTGCAGAGCAGGGTCAGTGAGCGCCTGGCAGGGGCAGGCGCAAATCCTTAGGCGACGATCTGTAGAGATTGTTGCGGTTCGGGCGGCGAATGCAGTTTCTTTGTGCGGCGCCGCAAAAAAAACGGGCAAGCCCCTGGCCTGCCCGTATCGTATTCCAATGAGGCGCCGGCGACTCAGGCCGAGAGGCGCGTTTCCACCTCCGGCAGGGTGTTTTTCCCGAAATAAATATCGCCGCCTACAAAGAAGGTTGGGCTGCCGAAGGCGCCGCGTTTGACGGCGTTCTCCGTCGTGGCCATCAGGCGCTGCTTCACGTCATCCTCCTGGGCGCGGGCCATCAGGCGAGGAGCATCTATGCCAGCGGCAGAGAGATGTGTTGCCACGACATCGGGGTCACCCATGTTCAGACCTTGCTCCCACATCAGCGGGAAGGTCGCATTAACCAGCTCCATCAGGCCGCCATCAATTGCGGCAGCGGTTGCCATGCGCATCATGAGCAGCGTGTTGACCGGGAAGAACGGGTTCATCACGAATGGGATATTGTGGCGCTGGATGAAGCGGTCCATCTCCAGCCGTTCATAGGCGAGCTTGTTGGGGATGTTGGCGTAGGCCTGCATGGGAGACTGATTGTTTGTCAGCTTGAAGACGCCGCCGAGCAGAACGGGCACATAATCGAAGCGGGCGCCGGTGCGAGCCTCGATCTGCGGCACGACCTTGTGGGCGAGATAGGCATTGGCGCTGCCGAAATCGAACTGAAACTCAACGGTCTTCATTACCAGGTCTCCTTGTAGGGGCGCAGGTCCATTTCGAAGGTCCATGCGTCTCGCTTCTGCTGGTGCAGATACCAGTAGGCATCCGCGATGGAGGCGGGATCCATCAGGGTGTCGGGTGCAAGGTTGCTGATGGCATCCTCGCCACGGGATGATTTTATCCGCTCTCTGACGAAATCGGTATCTACCCCTGCGTCAATGATGAGGTGGGCGACGTGGATGTTCTGCGGGCCGAGTTCGCGGGCCATGGCCTGGGCCATCAGGCGCAGGCCGCCCTTGGCGCTGGCGAATGCGGCATAACCCATACCGCCACGCAGGCTTGCGGTGGCGCCTGTGAAGAAGATGGAGCCCTTGCCGCGCGCCAGCATCAGCCTGGCGGCTTCGCGTCCCGTCAGGAAGCCGGCCTTGCAGGCCATCTCCCACACCTTGAAGAAAACACGCTCGCTTGTTTCGAGCAGGGGAAAATAGACATTGGCGCCGGGATTGGAGATGACAACTTCCAGCGGCGCGTGGGCATCTGCCTCCTGAAGGAAGGCGGTAATATCTTCCTCTTTCCGAGCATCCAGGCCGCGGGCGATACATTGACCGCCGGCCGCCTCGATCTCCGTCTTCAGCTTTTCCAGTTTATCTGCCGTGCGCCGGCCCGCGAAGACGGTGTAGCCCTCAGCCGCAAATTTGCGCGCGATGGCAGACCCTATGAAGTCTCCGGCGCCGATGATGGCGCAGGTGGCGTTCCGCTCGGGTATTTTCTGGTCTGGCATCACAGCCTCCCTCTGTTAACGGATAGGTAAGTCTTGAATTAAGACCAAGTCAATGCTTAAAGTGGTGGTATGAAGTGGCAGAATCTTGATCGGGAGAATTGTTCGCTGGCGCGCGCGATGGCGGTGGTAGGTGACCGCTGGACGTTACTGGTGCTGAGGGAAACTTTTCTCCGTGTACGGCGCTTCGATGAGTTCCAGGAGAATCTGGGCATTGCCCGGCGCGTGCTCACCGAGCGGCTGAAGCATCTCGTCGATCATGGCGTTCTGGAGAGGGTTGCCTACAGCCAGACACCGCTGCGCTACGAATACCGGCTGACGGAGAAGGGGCTGGGGCTCTATCCGGTGATTATCAGCCTCGTGCATTGGGGGGATGCATATTATGCCGGAAAGAAGGGACCGCCGCTGCTGCACCGGCACAAGACCTGCGGGCACGACTTCCACAGCGTGCTGACCTGCTCCGAATGCGGCGAAGCGGTCAGCCCGCGAGATGTGGTGCCCCATCCCGGCCCGGGCGCCCGCAAGGGGGCGTGGGATGGCCGCCTCACTGACTGAACGGCTTGACTAGGCCGCCCGCGTGGCCATGTTGGCAGCCATGACGCTGAATACGGCTCTCCTTTCCATTTCCGCTGCGCGTGCTGCCGCACGCCGCTAGCCCCTGATTTTGCCTGTAACCTGGGCGCGATCAGGGGAGAGACTGGCCTTCACCTTTAAAATCATCAACCCGCTCCGCCCGTGCCGGCGGTGGCGCTTTCATGCATCTGGAATACACATGTCCAAATTCAAACGCCCGCCCGTCTATGTGACGGATGAAGAACTCGAACGCCTGTCAGACCTTGCCCATGCTGTTCAGGGCCGCGAGCCTGCCGCTGATACCCTGATCGAAGAACTCACGCGGGCGCTGATTGCTCCTGTGGAAGACGTGCCGCTTGATGTGGTGCGGATGCATGACCGGGTGAGCTTCCATTATGATGGCGCTCTCTATGACGATTTCTCGCTGGTTTATCCCAATGAGGCGAATATAGCGGCTAGGCGGATTTCTGTGCTCACGCAGGTGGGCGCGATGCTGATCGGTCTGCGGGCGGGGGATACCATGACGTGGCGCGGCGCGGATGGGCGCGATCACGAGTTGGAAGTTCTCCGCGTCATGCGGGAGTAGGGGAGTGCCCTTTCTGTCTCCCAGACGACAAAGAGGGGCCTCTGCAAAAAATATTGCTGATTTGAAATCCGGTTGCCAGGCATCTGCGTAAAAGTTTTTGTGTCTTTTTGTCTCCTGAGCCGGTCTCGAGATTCACGAAGCTCATCATGGGTTGAATCCGGGATAACAGGGGCTGTGTCATCAAAATCCGCATAGAGAGCATTTTCGATCGGTTCCAAGGACGGTTGCCCCAGAATCACGCAGGGGGCATGGTTGCGCCACCTGGTTTGCACGCTGTTAACCAAGCTGCCCCAATTGTGCAGGAACTAGCAACCAGGGCTTGCGCAAAGCAGACATTTCCGCTTCTTTCTGGTGTGGGGGAAGTGCAAGTGGGCAATTCTGCCGTGGGACCGAGCGAGGAGTATGGTGCAATGCATCGCAGCCCGGCACCAGATGGCGCTTTGCGGGCCGTCTCTCTGGACGATCTTTCAGGGAGTCTTTCTGATCCCGTTCTCGCTGCTCTGCTTCAGAGTAGCCGCGATTGCATCAAGGTCCTCGATACCGACGGCCGCATCCGCTACATGAACCCGGCAGGGTTGGTGGCGCGCCAGTTGAATGCGGAGATGGATGTGGTCGGCCGGCGTTGGTGGGATCTCTGGCCGGAGGATTCTCATCCTGTCGTGCAGGAGGCCACCGCGAAGGGGGCCATTGGAGAGACAACCGACTTTCGCGGCTTTTGCCCGACGGCCCGCGGCCGGCCAAAATGGTGGGACGTACGCGTCTCGCCGATCCGGGATGGTGACGGGGAGGTGACAGGTGTGCTCGTCGTTTCCAAGGACGTGACCGATGCAGTTACCAACCGGAAGATGTATGACACCATCGCTCTGGAAATGCGTCACCGGTTGAAGAACGCTTTTGCCGTGGCCAGCGCCATTGCCAAGATCAGCGCGCGGCAAACCCCGGAGCATCAGCGCTTTGCCGAGGAACTGGTGGCTCGCTTCTCATCGTTGGCTGTGGCGCAGGGAAAGCTGGTGGAGGCGTCGAGCGATTTCCCGCTGCGGTCTCTGGTGGCTGACCTTGTGGATGCCGCTGGCGTTTCGGAAGAAACAATTGATGTCTGCGGCATGCCCGATTGCCTGGTCGATGAAGCGCAGATGCGTGTGATTGCTGTGGTGATCGGAGAACTGACGACAAACTCGCTGAAGTATGGCGCCTTGCGCAACGGGGGTGAGATCCATTGTGAGGGCCGCATCGAGGATGGTTGGCTGCACCTTTCCTGGATCGAACCGCTGGAAAATGTGCCAGACGTTGCCTCCGAAGCATCTTCATCGACGAGTACAGGCCTGACGGTCATTCAGCGAATTGTCAGTTCGGCAGGCGGGCAGGTTTCACGTGTGATGAACCAAGACGGCCTGCGGGTTGATTTCTCGCTGGTGCACCAGCTGGGGGACGAGGGCGCCGATTGAAGGCGCTGCCGCATCGCGGATTTTCGCGTGCATCACCGGCAAAACGGAAACCGCCACCCAACCTTGGTTGGGTGGCGGAACAGGCGCCTCACGTGGGGGGTGGGGGGACGCTGACGCGGCGCCTGTAGTTCCTCCGTATCCTGAAGCGGACTTGCCGGATTATTTCCGGTTCTGGTCCGCCGATTTCTTGACCTTGTCCTCAACTTTGCCCGCGGCGCGTTGTGCATCGCCTTTCAGTTCCTGAAGGCGGCCTTCGGCTTCGAGCTTTTTGTTGCCTGAGACTTTACCTGCAGCTTCCTTGGCATTGCCGGCAACCTGATTGCCAACGCCTTTAACAGTATTCTTGTTAGTCATGGCGCTCTCCATTCGATGATCGAATTGTTTGCTTTGTACACCTAAGAAACGTGCCCAGATTGATTCAGTTCCCGGGGAAGTTCGAAATATTCCGTGTGGCTTCCAACATCGTAAGGCGGGGACCGCTTTCTTTAAAAAAAGGGCGCCCGAAGGGCGCCCTTTGAGGTGCAGGGATGTTTACACACACGGATGTGTCAGGTGATGCTCCGGCCCCGGAGCGCGCGGGCGACAAAGGTCACCACCAGAAGCGCCAGGAAGACGAAGAACAGAATTTGCGCGATGCTCGCAGCGGCGCCAGCGATGCCACCGAAGCCAAGCAGGGCTGCGATGATTGCGAGGATAAAGAATGTCAGTGCCCAACCAAGCATGGAAGTCTCCTTTGTCAAATGACCACTCTTTCGGTCTGTGAAAAGGGAACGCGCTTGAGCTTCCGAGGTTCCGCAGCTTTCTTCATCATGGCACAGTCATTAGAGAGGCCATACCCATAGCAACATGGGCGTAGCGGCGCAGATCACCACGATTTCCATCGGCAGACCAAGGCGCCAGTAATCGCCAAAGCGGAAGCCGCCTGGCCCAAGAATGAGGGCATTGTTCTGGTGGCCGATGGGCGTGAGGAAGGCGCAGGATGCCCCCACCGCCACCGCCATGAGATAAGTGTCCGGATTAACCCCCAGCTGGGCAGCGGCGCCCAAGGCGATCGGGCACATCACAGCTGCAGTTGCGGCATTATTCATGAAATCCGAGAGCGTCATTGTAACGATCAGTAGAATGATCATCGTGTAGACCGGGTTGGCGCCGCCTGATGCGGTAATGAGACCCTGGGCCAGAAGGTCGGCTGCGCCCGTGGTCGACATGGCGCCTGCGACAGGAATGAGCGCGCCAAGCAGAACGATCACCGGCCAATCGATCGGCTCGTATAGCTTGCGTAGGGGCACGACCTTGAAAACGGCGACAGCCAGGACACCGGCCGCGAAGGTGATTGCCGCAGGCAGGAGCCCGAAGGCTGCGCCGGCAACGGCTAGCACCATAATGGCGGCAGCAAGGAATGCCTTGCGTGTGTTCGGGATCTTCAGCGGACGTTCGGCAAGAGGCACGCAGCCATAGCGGTTTGCAAATTCAAGGATCGAGTCGGGATTTCCCTGAACCAGCAATACGTCGCCAGATCGGATGGGCGTAGAGTTCAGGCGCGCCATCGACTCCTTGCCGTCTCGCGAAAGCGCAATAAGGTTCACGCCAAACTCCCGCCGCAGTTCGATGAGCTTGATGGTAAGTCCGAGCAGCAGCGCGTTCGGGCGAACGGCAAGCTCCATCAGGATCACATCGCCCGATTGGAGGCGGCTTTCCTGCTGGGTCTCTTTCTCCTCCTTACCCGAATTTTCTGCGTTCTCCTTCTCCTCTCGCTTTTCTTCTTCGGCCTTCTCGATGGTGTCTAGGCTCAGGCCAAGCTTGGAGAGAGCGTCGCCGATGGCCTTGGGGTCGGCTTCGATCACCAGCACATCGCCGCTGCGCACCTCGCGGTAGGGGCTGGGCGCTGATATGCGGCGGTCGTCCCGCAGGAGGCCCACGATCTGAGCATCGGTGGTGTCGAGCTGATATTCGATGTCACGCAGGGACTGGCCGATGATGGAAGAATCCTGCTTGATGCGCGCCTCGATTATATAAGGCGCAGTTTCAAAGCTGGTGAGATCGGCGCGCTCTCGCGCCGGAACGAGCCGCCAGCCGATCGCAATCAGCAGAAGGCCGCCCGCTGTAACAGCAAGACCAACCGGCGCAAAATCAAACATCGTGAACCCCGTGCTACCGGCCTCACCACTGAAACCGGCAACGATCAGGTTCGGCGGTGTGCCGGTAAGGGTGGTCATGCCGCCAAGAATAGAGGCGAAGGAGACCGGCATCAGGACGCGACCGGGCGCGACGCCCAGGCGTCCGGCAGTCTTGATGGCGATAGGCATCAGCAGCGCCAAGGCGCCGACATTGTTCATGAAGGCAGAAAGCCCGGCGGCGAGCGCCGAGAGGGCGATAATTGAGACTGTGCTGCCGGAACTGGAAGGCAAGACGCGCGCGGTCAATGTATCGACAACGCCTGTCGTCTGCAGCGCGAAACTCAGAATAAGGACGGATGCAACTGTGATGACCGCAGGATTTCCGAAGCCGGAAAAGGCATCGCCGGGCTTCACGAGCCCGGCGAGTATACACGCAATGAGCGCGCCGAGGGCGACCAAGTCATGTCGCCATCTGCCCCAGATGAAGAGCAGGGCAGTCATGGAAAGAATAGCAAAGATGCCCGCTTGCGTAAGTGTCATTTTTTGCCCCCAGATGTGTCCCGTCAGACCAGACGGGACAGCATACGATCCACTATTCCAGCGCTCGTATTCGGGGCGCGCGCCACAGCGTAGGCCGCAACGCCTACACCGAGCAATGTGAGAAGGGGGCGTTTCTCAACCATATTACCGACCACATTAATGGACATACCCGTCAAGGTATCGAGCGTATCATCGCGGATGTATGCCGCAGTGTTGACGGCCGCGGCGGTTACGCCTGCAAACTCTTCTTCCATGGGAACGGCTGGGCGTGTTGCTTTCCACATGGCAAAGGCCGCCCCAAGAATGAGAAGCCCGCCAACAACGGCGCCGGCCGATGCCAGCCCCATATAAGGCGCCAAGGCAACAACGCCGGCCCAAGTGAGTGCGCCAGCACCGGCGAGCCCGATAACGGACCCGCCGGCCATCATAATAGCGCGATGTTTGAGACTGGCAGCCATGTTTAGCGGCGAGACAGCAGCGCCAGAAGGATGCCTGCGCCAGCTGCGGCCCCAACGGCCATCAGCGGGCGTTCACGGATCGTGTCTTCCAGCCGGTGGCGGGCATCAACTGCCTTCTCGGCAACAGATTCTGCGCCGTGCTGTGCCTTGACAACCTTTTCACCAACGGCGCGACCAAGATGCTCCGTGAAATGATTAGCCGACGATTTGACGGCGGATACGAATGTCTCTGCAGCCTCCTGGGCAGCATGAAGATCATTACGGGCGGCTGCGGCCGCAGCCACTGCTTTTTTGTCATGACCGTTGGCGCGGCTGCGCGAACGGCGGCTTGAAGTTTGGGGGGTAGCCATCGCTTTCTCCTTTCAGTGTCCTCACAGGATCAACGAAGGAGAAAGCGATTAGTTCCGGGTCCGCCGTCAGTTTTGCGGTTCAGGCTGGGCGTGGAAGAAGAGGGCCTGGCTGATGGCCGCCTTCACTGTATCATCCTGGAACGGCTTGGTGATAAGGTAGGTGGGCTCAGGCCGTTCGCCAGTCAGAAGCCGCTCCGGGAACGCTGTAATGAAGATAACTGGCAGGTCGAAATCAGTCAGAATATCCTGCACGGCATCGATGCCTGAAGAATTATCCGCCAACTGAACATCACAGAGGATGAGGCCAGGCTTCACGCGGCGGGCGAGATCCACGGCTTGTTTGCGAGTGGCCGCATTGCCAGCAAAGGTGTGCCCCAGATCTTCGACCAGGTTGGCAAGGTCGGCTGCAATGATTGGCTCGTCCTCAATGATCAGAACCGAGGTCGACAATTGCTGCTCGATCTCTTGATGGGCTGCATCGATCAACTGGTCCAGTTCGTCTGAGCTCTTGTTGAGAATTTCGCAGGCTTCTGGCCGGCTGAAACCTTCCAGAGTGGTCAGGAGGAAGGCCTGCCGTTGGATCGGAGCCAGCTTGCGCAGGCGCGCTTCCGGTGTGGAGCCGCCCGCCTTGCCCACCGTTTCCAGCCGGGCGCCGGTAGTTGACCAGATCGCGTGGAAAAAGCGATACAGCGTCACGCGAGGAGAGGAAGCCTCCTCCATCATGCCGGGGTCTTCGCTCAGGGCTTCCAGGCAGGCCCGGATATACGCGTCACCACTCTCCTGAGACCCTGTAAGGGCTCGCGCGTAGCGGCGGAGAAAAGGGAGATGGGGGCCGTATTGGGCGATCAGACTCATAATGGAACCTCTATGCTATCTGAGCGTTACAACGCATGGGATGCAGATTGGTTTCACGTGCTGAAGAATTAATTCACCAAGTACAGTGTGCCATGGAACCTATCCATGGTCGAGGCGTTTATGGCACGAATATGACCACTTCGCCCTTTTTGGTTTATCGGTCGGCGAGGGAATGGAATTTAAGGCTTGAAGATGAGTGAGTCCGGAAAAGTGAATAATAAAGACCCCGAGGGGCGGCGCGGCCAGCGCCGCCTTGGCAATCGCGCTATCGGGGAGCGTCTCCGTGAGATGTACGATGGCGTGGTGGGGGAGTCCGTTCCGGACGACTTCTTCAAACTGCTTGAGCAGGCTGAGGCGAAAGCTAAAGCGGGGGTAAAATCGCGACCTGATGGTGAAGCATGACCGCCACCCAGGCTCTGTCCCTTTCGGACTTCAAGGCAGCCCTCATGGAGGTTACGCCTCATCTGCGTGCCTTTGCGCGCAGCCTTTGCGGCGATCCAGTTCAAGCTGATGATCTTGTGCAGGATGCGCTGCTGAAGGCTTGGAATGCCCGCGAGAGCTACACGGAAAACACCAGTTTCAAAGCCTGGACGTTTACCATTCTGCGTAACTCCTTCTACTCGGAGAAGCGTCGCAGCTGGCGATCGACAGGGCTTGAGCCCGGTGTTGCCGAGGCGACGCTCATCGCGTCTGACAATCCCGACAAAGGACTTGAGCTGGTTGCTCTGCGCAATGCGCTCGAGCATCTGCCCCAGGACCAGCGCGAAGCGATCATCCTGATCGGTGCCGGCGGCATGGCGTACGAGGAAGCCGCGGAAATCGTCGGTTGTGCCGTGGGAACGATCAAGAGTCGGGTCAGCCGCGCGCGGAAGGCCCTCGCCGAACTGCTTAACGCGGAAGATGGGGGGCCAGCCGGCACCAGCGGCTCCAACGTCACGTCGGGCGAAGCAGCGTTTAACGACATCATGGATCAGGTCGACGTGTTGAGCCGGCACAACGGATGACGCAAGCGGGTGGGGAAGGCCGTGCCACGCGGAAACGCCTGAGCCTTCGGCTACAGGTGATTTCCGCCATGGCGGTCGTCCTCAGCCCCCTGTTGATCATGGGCGCGATGAACGCCTGGAGCGAACAGCAGTTTTCTCAGAGAATTCGGTTTCACGAGCTGCAACAGACCGCGCAGGACCGATTCCGGCAGGTTGATACGATACTCGTACGTACGCGTACGGCCCTTCGTATGATCACCGCAGAAAGCGCCGACTTTTCGTGTAGCGAGATTACTCATCGTATGGCGGTTCTGGATCTGCCGCTGCGCAACACGGTCCGGTTTGATGCGGATGGCATCGTGACCTGCAGTGAGATTGGCGAAGGCGTGGTCGGAACGCCCATGTCGCAGCTGGAATGGAATGACCGGATGCGCAAGGGCGTCGAGGCCATCGAGACCAGTGGCCCGCGCAGCAGGGTTTTGGGCGATCCCTCCATCTTCATGCTGCGCCGTTTGAATGATCCCCAGGGAAATTTTGCGGGCTCCATCGGTCTCAGCATGTCACTTGTGGACATTGCTGCGCGGCTGGCTGAAGCAACCGAATCCAGCTCGGCAACCATCGCTCTGGTCGTTCCAGGCGGCGAGGTGATCGGCTCGAACATCATGGCCGGTGTGCCGATGGAATGGATCAGTGAAGGGGCTAGCCTCAACAGGCGGATACATCATCTTACCCCGGATCAGGGGCCGGCCATGGATATCGTGCTTCTGCCGTTGAGAACGGAGGGGCTGTGGCTGATGGTTGCATCGCCCTCGCCCCCGCAGCGCGTGGAGGGCACTCTCGCCTTCCTCGTGCCAATCCTTGCCTATCTGGCTGCGCTTCTCGCCGCCAGCTGGATTGCCGATGCCATGGTGCTGCGCTGGTTGGAGCGTATCCGCATCCGTATTCAGGATATGCGCAGCTCGGCGCGCTATATGCCGCTTACGCCTGAGCTTTCCCGCGCGCCGCGGGAAATGCAGCAGGTGGCCGAAGCCTTTGACGATCTCACCAGCCGCATAACCACTCATGAATCGGATATGCAGCGCGCACTCGTCCAGATGAAGGCAGCCTTCCGGGAGGTGCATCACAGGGTGAAGAACAATCTCCAGGTGATGCTCAGTATGCTGAAACTGCAGGGGCGGGGAGAGCCGCTACCGGAAACGCAGGCGGCCCTCAAGGTAGCGGCGCACAGGGTGGCCATGATGGCGGCGGTTCATCACACCCTGTTGAATGAAGGCAATCTGGATACGGTTGAAGCGCTCGATCTCTTCAATGCCATTTGCAATCAGGTAGACGAGCAGAAGGGCTGGGTTGAGGGCGGCCGCAGTATTATTCCAGATGTGTCTCCGGGGCCGCTGCCGGCGGATATGGCTGTGCCGCTGGGCATGTTCGTGCTTGAGGCCGTTGGGCTTCTATGCCCCGATGACGATGATGCTGATGTTGTGCTGCATTTTGACCGGGACAACGGCAATTGCCGGCTGAAGCTCACCTGTGGCCGTGATGGGACGGGAGGCGAGGGCGAGATAGACCGCGACACTAGCCTTTTCCTTTCGGCATTTGCCCGTCAGATCGGGGGCAGCGTGTCTGTGGAAAATGGATCGGAAACCGAGATCACCATCGAACTGGCGTTTTTCGTCAGTCACATGGCTCCTACCGAGCTCCCCAACTGATTAAGAATTTCATTCAAGTAATTGAAAAGGCGCGCCCCTTTCGAGGCGCGCCTTGCGGATCAATGGGAGGGGGGTATTGGTCCGCTTATTGAGAAAGCTCTTCCTGCGTGCCGCGAGCCGTGTCCTCGATGGCTTCACCGCCTGCCTGCACGTCTTCGCCAACGCCTCTGACGGTATTGCAGGCCACCAGGAAAACAGTGGCCAGAGCGAGAAGGGGGATACTCATCGACTTTTTCATTTTGCATTCCTTTGTGAGCTGCAGATGTTGTCAAAACGCACGGCCGTGAGGTGAGTTCCCGAACCGATAAGTATTATTTCCGATTAATCCCGAACCGGAACATTCCAGTCATCCATGCGTTGAGTATGCGGGAGACCTGACAGATGAAACTCGGCATTGTCGTCAACGAAAAATCCGGCTCTGTTCCGGAAGATGGCCGCGAGCAGCTCGCGGCTTTCCTTGTGGAAGAGGGGCACGAGCCTATTCTGCCATTGGATATCGGCGCCGGACTCGAAGATCAGGTGGCAGGCCTTGTGGCGGCTGGTTCTGAGGCTATCGCGGTGTGGGGCGGCGACGGAACAATCTGCGCAGTGCTCCAATCTGCGAATGGGGCTGTGCCCGTTCTGGTATTGCCGGGCGGCACAATGAACCTTCTGCCCAAGCGTCTTCACAATGACGAGCTTGATTGGAAGAAAATTGTTCACAGCGTTCTGGCAAATCCCAAGCCCGGCTGGATATCTGCCGGAGAGGTGGGTGGTCAGCGCTTCTATGTTGCGGCGCTGTTTGGGCAGTTGACGCATATTGGGGCTTCCCGCGAAGCGGTAAGGGAAGGGGCCATCCTGGAAGCGGTCAGCATTCTGACGGATCGCGCCACGCTGGACATTGAAAGCAATATCCAGGTTGAAGTGGACCAGCCCGACATGGTGAGGGAATGCCCGGCGACCGCAGTGGCTGTCATTCCCGCCGAGCAGGAGGGCCTGGAGATCGCAGTCATCGCGCCGGACAATCATCTGGATCTCGCCGCATCTGCCATGGATGCCCTGGCGCGCGGGTGGCGGGAAAGCGCGCATTTCCATGCCGAAGGCGCGATGGCCATACGGATGCGACACACGGAGGGAAAGGCGATCCCTGCAACGATAGATGGCGAGCCCTGTGAGCCAGGAGACGTACTGGCAATTTCTTACATCCCGAAGGCCGCCTGCGTTCTGGTGGCTGGAGGTGAGGCATGAAGATCGCCCACTTTGCGGACCTGCATTTCGGCCGTGAAGACAAAGAAGCCCTGGGCGTTGCCGGTGATCTGGTTCGTGAGCTGGATGTGAATGCGATTGTCGTTTCGGGCGATCTGACCCAGCGCGGCAAGCGGGAAGAATTTGAGGCGGCGCAGGAATGGCTTTCCGGCTTCCGCGCGCCTATCCTGTGTGTACCGGGAAACCACGATACGCCGCTGCTTAATCTGCCTGCGCGCGCGTCGGATGCTTTTGGCCGGTATGACCGGTATTTCGGCGGCCGCGCCGGCCCGCTGGAGATTGACGGCGTTTCCATCCGGGGGCTGAATACATCCCGTGGGTGGCAGACGCGTATGAACTGGGCCGAGGGACGGGTAAATCTCGAGGATCTCGATGCAGTGATTGCCAATTCGGATGCAGAAGGCCTGCATATGATTGCCTGCCACCATCCCTTTATCTCACCCGCCAAAGCCGGGCTTCAAACAGCCACCAAACGCGGAGAGGAAGCGAGCCGGCGGCTTGCCGCAAGCCCGGTGCAGATACTGTTGACGGGCCATGTGCATACGCCGCACGCCGAATTGATCCGGGAAGGGGAGGGCGGCTACATCGCCATCACTGCCGGCACATTGTCCACGCGGCTTCGGACGCAGCCGCCTGCCTTCAACATATTGGAGGTTCGGGATGATATTTTGACGTTGAACGTACAGACGTTTCAGGATGGCCACTTCCACGAAGGAACTCATGGAAGCTGGGATATCAAAACGCTGGAACCGATCAGTACACCGCGCGTTGTTGCCATATAGCCGTAAAAGGAGCGGAACAATGCGTAAAGCAGCACTTGGTATGAGCGTTGCCCTGTTTGCCGGCGTCGCGCTGGCCGCCTGCGGAAATGAGCCCGAGCCGATTGGCCCGATTGAGCCAGCTTTCGACCGGACGACTGAGTCCACCGACCCCGACATGACTGAACCTGCCGTTCCGGGCACAACTGTTCCCGACACAGAGGCAGTGCCGCCCGTCGGGTCTGAACCGGGAGAAATCCCGGAAGTCATGGAACCGGAACCGACCCCCGGGATTCCCGGTGGCGACACAACGACGGGAACCCTTGACCCGGCTGTGCCCGCCGAAGAACCGACTGACGAGTATGGCACGCCACAGTAAGGGGAGTCAGGCTTCAATAGCCGGCTTTTGTGATGGTGCCTGGCGCGGGAAGCTTGCTTCCCGCGCCGTTTCCGTTGGAGGCCTTCCCCAAGGAGAGCGTGATAGATTTGGTCTTCGGTTTTGATTTTGTCTGGCTTAGCGTGCGCCAATAAAGACACCAGAGCGAGGAAACGAACCAGATGTCCCAGACTTTCACGATGACGATCAATGGCAAGGCGGTTTCGGGCAGCGAGACCTTTGGCGTCGAGAATCCGGCCACAGGCGCTGTCTTCGCCCAGGCCCCTGACTGCACCGAAGCGCAGCTTGACGAAGCGGTGGCAGCCGCCCGCGCGGCGCTGCCGTCCTGGAAGGGAACTTCTATCGAGAAGCGCCGCGAGGCGCTGCAGGCAATTGCCGGCATCATTGCGCAGAATGGCGAGGAGCTTGCGCGCCTGCTGACGCAGGAACAGGGCAAGCCGCATCCTGACGCCATGGGCGATGTTCTGGGCGGCGCACACTGGCTGATGGAAACAACGAAGCTGGATATTCCCGAACATGTTTCGGAGGATTCGCCGGAGCGTCTGGCGGTGACGCGATATGGACCGATTGGCGTGGTGGCAGCGATCGTGCCGTGGAACTTTCCGATCATCCTGATGATGTTCAAGCTGGCCCCGGCCCTGCTGGCGGGGAACACCGTGGTGGTGAAGCCAGCGCCGACAACGCCGCTGACGACGCTGAAGATCGGCGAGCTGATCCGGGGCATCCTGCCGCCGGGCGTGGTCAACGTGATCTCCGGCTCAGACCGCCTTGGTCCTTGGCTGACGGCGCATAAGGACATCGACAAGGTGAGCTTCACCGGATCGACCGAAACCGGCAAGAAGGTGATGGCCAGCGCGGCGAAAGACCTGAAGAAGGTGACGCTGGAGCTGGGCGGCAATGACGCGGCGATCGTGATGCCGGATGTGGATGTCGAAAAGGTGGCGCAGGAGCTGTTCTGGGCGGCCTTCCGCAATGCCGGGCAGATCTGCATCGCCACCAAGCGGATGTATATCCACAAGGACGTATACGAACCACTGAAGGCCGCGATTGTCGAGCATGCCAAGACCGTGAAGGTGGGCGATGGCTCGGAGCAGGGCACGCAGATTGGGCCGGTGCAGAACAAGGCGCAGTATGAGCGGGTGCTGGAGCTGATTCAGGACGCCAAGGACCAGGGCTACAAATTCCTGATTGGCGGCAATGCCTCGACCGCGCCGGGATATTTCGTACCAGTGACAATCCTGGACAACCCGCCGGAAAATGCGCGGATCGTACAGGAAGAACAGTTCGGGCCTGTGCTGCCGTTGATGTCCTTTGACGACATTGATGAAGTGGTCGGGCGCGCGAATGCGACGGTTTATGGTCTGGGTGCCTCGATCTGGACCAAGGATCTCGTCCGGGCGCAGGCGCTGGCCGCGCAGCTTCAGGCCGGCACGGTCTGGATCAATGAGAGCCAGCATCTTTCCCCGCACGCGGCCTTTGGCGGGCACAAGCAGTCGGGCGTGGGCGTCGAAGGCGGGCAGGAGGGGCTACTGGAATTCTGCCAGGCGCAGACAGTGTTCATGCGCCGAGCCTGATGCGGCTGTCAGATGAACTGAAAACCCCTCCGGAGACGGAGGGGTTTTTTGTTTGGGGCAGCACAGGGGGGGCTGGAACTCCCGGGCGGCGCTGCTGATCTCTGGTGAAGCTGTTCTCCCGGCCACGGGGCGGAAGCCGATTGTGCCGGGAAGTTTTTCTTGGGGTTTTGGAAACGCGCGGAGAGAAGGTCACCCCACCGGGGCTTGATCATCCAATGTCGGATATACCTGTTTTCGCGAACTTCAGGATGGCGCCTGTCAGACGGGACAGGTCGTCTTCGCCGATGGCGTAGGCGGGGGAGAGGTAGACTGTGCGGCCGAGGGGGCGGATGAAGGTGCCTTGATCGATGAACCATTTACGGGCCGCTTCCAGCGGGAAGGGCTCTGCCATTTCCACCGCCGCGACGGCGCCGAGGATGCGCACATCGGCGACGCTGTCGAGATCCCTGGCGGGGGCCAGCAGGTTGGTGAGCGAGGCTTCGAGTTTCTTGACACGCTTGATGAGGCTGCCATCGGCGAAGAGATCCAGCCCCGCATTGGCGACGGCGCAGGCGAGGGCGTGGCCGGTATAGGTGGGGCCGTGCATCAGGGCGTGGTCTGGATTGTCTGTATGGAAAGCCGAATAGACCTTTGAGGAAGCGATGGTGGCGGCGAGCGGGGTGATGCCGCCGGTGATGGCCTTGCCGAGGCACATGATGTCGGGCGTGACGCCGGCTCGGTTTGCCGCGAACATTTCGCCGGTGCGGCCGAAGCCGGTGAAAATCTCGTCGAAGATCAGCAGTACGCCGGCCTGGTCACAGAGGCGGCGGAGAGTTTTCAGCACCTGGGGGCTGTGCATCCGCATGCCGCCTGCGCCCTGGATCAGCGGCTCGATCAGGATGGCGGCGATTTTCTTGTCGGTGGCGAGCAGGGTTTCGAGGGCGCGGATCTGGTCGCGCGTTTCGGGCAGGGCGACGACATATTGTTCCTGCAGGGCGCCGCGGAACATGTGGTGCATGCCTTCATCGGGATCGCAGACCGACATCGTGGCCAGCGTGTCGCCATGATAACCGCCGAGGAAGGAGACGAATTTTGTGCGCGAGACGCCGGCGGTGTTGCGGAAATACTGGATGGCGATCTTCATGGCGACTTCAACGGCGACGGAGCCGGATTCGGTGAAGAAGACGCGGGAGAGTTCGCCTGGCGTGAGGGCGCTGAGGCGGCTGGCGAGACGGTAGGCGGGCTCATGCGCGAGGCCGCCGAGCATGATGTGGGGCATCTTCGCCATTTGGGCGCGGGCCGCGTCCAGCAGCTCGGCGCGGTTATAGCCGTGAACGCTGGTCCACCAGCTGCCGACGCCATCGACCAGCTCGCGGCCATCGGTGAGGTAAAGCCGGGCGCCCTCCGTTCGGGAAATTGCAACCGGGGCGGGCAGGGTGCGCATCTGGGCGTAGGGGAGCCAGATATGTTCCAGCCCCTCGGTGAACCAGTCTTTCGGGTCTGCCATCTTCAGCGCTCCTAAAGGGTCCGTTGCTGCGGGTATTCGCCCCTTGGCAGGGCCCGCGTGCATCCCCTAGGACAGGCGCGGCAGAACGGCCAGAGGATTGTAAGCGCGATGACATCTTTTGAACGGCTGAAAGCCTTTGCAGAGCGGAAGCTGGCCCAGCTGGAGGCCAGCGGACAACGCCGGAGCCTCACGGAAACAGCGCGCGAAGCGGGCGGACGGGCCGTGCGGGCCGGGAGCCATGTGATTTCTTTCTGCGACAATGACTACCTCTCCCTCTCCCACGATCCGCGCGTGATGCAGGCCGCCGCCGATGCGGCGCTGAAATTTGGCGCGGGCAGCGGCGGGTCGCGGCTGATTACCGGGAATCACCCGCTCAACAGCGCGCTGGAGGCGCGGCTGGCGGCGCTGAAGGGCACCGAAGGGGCGCGCGTGTTCGGATCAGGCTTTCTGGCCAATCTGGGGACCATTCCGGCGCTGGTGGGCAAAGGGGACACCATCGTCATGGATGAGCTGGCCCATGCCTGCATGCATGGCGGGGCGCGGCTTTCGGGCGCGGAGATGCGCCTCTTCCGGCATAATGACGTGGCCGATGCGGCGCGCCTTCTGGAAGGGGCGCCGGGGCAGGCGCTGCTGCTGACCGAAACGGTGTTTTCGATGGATGGGGATGTGGCGCCCTTATCTGAGCTTGGCGTGCTGGCAGAGCGCACCGGCGCCTGGCTGATGACCGATGACGCGCATGGGCTGGGCATCACGAAACAGGACAATCCGGCGCAGATCCAGATGGGCACGCTGTCAAAGGCGGTGGGCGGGTATGGCGGCTATGTCTGCGGGCCTGCCGCGCTGATGGAGCTGCTGACCAGCCGGGCGCGCAGCTTTGTGTATACCACTGGTCTGCCGCCTTCGGTGCTGGCAGCGGCCATCGCCTCTCTGGACATCATCCAGGCAGAACCCGAGCGGACGGCGAAGGCGCGTAGACACGCCGCGCTGTTCTGCGAGCTTATGGGGCTGCCCGTGCCTTCGAGCGTGATCGTGCCGATCATCATTGGGCCGGAGGCAGAAGCCATGCGGGTGTCTGGTGCTCTGCTGGAGCGGGGGTACCTAGTGACGGCCATACGCCCGCCGACCGTGCCGGCGGGCACGGCGCGACTCAGGGTAACCTTTGCGTCGGGGCATGAGGAAGTCGACATTCGGGCGTTTGCCGGGGCGCTAAAAGACATCATGGAGCAGGCATGCGCGGTTACTTTGTAACAGCCACCGGCACCGATATCGGCAAGACATATATCAGTGCGCGGCTCATTGAGGTTTGGCGGAGCAGAGGTTTTGTCACCCAAGCGACAAAACCTTTGATGAGCGGCTTTGCCGAAGACGCGCTGGAACAGTCCGATGCCGGACGATTGCTGTTGGCAATGGGCCAAGTGGTGACGCCCGCATCCGTTTCCGAGATCTGCCTGCACCGGCTGGCGCCGCCCTTGGCGCCGAACGTGGCCATGCGGCAGGCGGGAATAGTGCAGAATTACAATGAAATCCGTAGCTTCGTAGAGCGCCGGCTGGCTGTGGGCGCGGATGTGCATCTGGTGGAGGGGGCCGGCGGGGTGATGTCGCCCCTGACAGATGAGACGCTGCAAATCGACCTGATGGCCGACCTGCAACTGAAAGTTATTCTTGTTACAGCACCCTATCTTGGCTCCATCAGCCATACGCTGACGGCAATTGATGCGCTGCAGGCACGCGGTCTGGAGATCGCCGCACTGGTGGTTTCGCAACCCTTCGTTTCCGGAGGGCAACCCGGCGCTTTCATCGAGGAGGTGTGCCGGTTCAGAACACTGCCGATGGTGGGAATTCCCCATGGGCAAGACGCAAAATCACTGGATCTGTTGCTAATGCAACAGGATGCGGGAATTTGACGTCGCTTTTCGTTTGAGCTTTCGTTCTTCGTGCATATAGTATTACGTAGATTCCCTGAGTGACCAAGCTGGTTGCCCGGATCACTTGGAGTGAAATCCAACACTCATCCGGAGATCATCCGATGGCGGACCAAATGCCTGAGAGGCGCGAACGAAGAACCCAGAAAGACCGCAGCGAGAGCATGCAGCGGCGGGTTTTGGACGCAACGCTAAGATGCATAGGAGAGCAGGGGTATATCGGAGTTTCCCTACAGGACATTGCTGATGCGGCGGGGGTTTCGAGGGGGGCAATTACCCATCACTATGCCAGCAAAATCGAGCTGACCTCATCCGCGATCCAACACTTCGTGCAATGGCGGTACGAAAAGGTCTACGGCGCCTTTGAGGGCAAGACGGACCTTGATCTTCGCGCCCGTCTCGACATTCTATGGGGTGAGTTTCAGGAGATTTTTCCCATCACCTTCGAGCTGATCGTGGCGCTGCGGTCGGACAAGGAATTGCTGGCGCTATACAAACGGTCTTCGAAAACGCGGATCGAGGAAATCGTTACAGGGTATGATGATTTCTTTCCGGAGCTTTCCGGCATGAAGGTGCCCGGCGTATTGATCGCCGTGATGGCAGCCTTCTATCGCGGCGCCTATATCGAAATGGTTTCCAGGGAACCGGGCTATATCGACGAGATGAAGCAGGTGTTCCAGGACATGCTGATGAAGTATCTGGGGCTGGACGGTCCGCCGCCTGGCCCGGCGGCCTAATCGAAGGGATTGTCACCATAGACGGTCTTGCCGGCGCGCCGATATACATCGCCGGTGGCACGACCGCAGATGGACAGGGCAGTGAGGGCGTACATCAGCGTGCATTTGAAGAAATCGTCAGGAGACGGACGCCAGCGGACCGGACCAAAGGTAATCGCGGGCACGCGGTGCATATTGAAGACGTTATGGTCGCGCCACATGCTGGAATAGACCGGTTTGGCAATTTCGACGGGCTGGTTGAGGACAGCCTGGACGGCGCCATCGACACCGGCAATGAGCGGCGCGACTTCGATGTCGTCGGCTTCATAACCATGGCTGACATTGACGGGTTCGACCTCGAATTCCAGGCCTGGCAGGGATCGCATGACCGCTTCCAGCTCATGCAGGACCTGGGCGGCTTTCTGTTTCGGGGTGAGGTCGCAGCTGACATAGATTGCGGCGACTTCGGTGCCGCCGCTATGGGGGAAACCGGCCTGGACGCAGCTGATTGTCGCCTTCGGGATGGAGGTGCCGCCCTTGGCGCGGTAGACGTTGTTTGTTTCGTAGTCGAGCGACCAGGCGTGTAGCGCCTCGATGACCGGGCCAAGCTTGTAGATGGAGCTGGGATGGTCGGCAGTGGCCTTGGGCGCGTTAAGGAGTGGCCGGAAGATCGACTGGCCATATAGGCGGATGCGGAACATGGCGCCGCCACAGCCGAGCCAGGTGACGCCAAAATCGGTGCCTTCGGCGGCGATTGCGAAATCAGGCGCGACGCCGCCATGATGGAACATGTAATGCGCGCCGATTTCCTTGCCCATACGGTCGATGCCGCCATGCTCCTCGATGGGTTCGGGGCCGCATTCGCCGGGGCAGGCGGTGAGATACATGCGGCCGGCGAGTTCGTACCCGGCTTTTTTCAACGCCTTGGCGGCCATCAGCATGCAGGACATCGGTCCGCGATCATTGGCTACGGCATAGCCATAGAACTTGCCATCTTCGAGCCAGCATTCGCGCCACTCGCGGTTTTTCGCGCTTTCGGGGCGGCGCGTCTTGGCGAGAATGACGGGATCGGCAGGCTCGCTCTCGGTATCGAGATGGGCCGTGAACAGAAGGTTTTTGCCGGGGCCATTGCCGCCATAGCTGCCGATAACATTCTGGCGGTGCGGCACGGCGCCCACGCTGAGCGGGCGGAAGCCCTCGCGCTCCATCCACTCATGGACAAAGGCGGAGGCATCCGCTTCGCCGGTTGACGGGCTGTAGATGTTCGACAGGTCGAGGATGAGTTTCGTCAATTCCTCGATGTCGATGGCATCGGCGATGGCTTTTGCATCTTCCGGGGCGATCCCGGCGCCAAGCGCCATGTCCAGCAATCCGTCAGCCATGGGGTTTCCCTCTCCCTTGTTCTGTTATCTGATTATACGGGTTCGTGGCTTGTGGCCGGGAAGCGCTGGCGCAGTTTTGGCAGGATGCCGCCGAACATTTCCAGGCCCGTCTTGTAGTCCGGGAAGATCAGCATCACGCCGTCAAGATCGCAGGTCTCGATATAGTGCTCGATCTTCTCGCGGCAGGTTTCCGGAGAGCCGACGACCGTGTGGTTCTGGCTGGCGCCCATTTTGCGGGCGGCGGCGGCAAGGCTGTCTGGCGCCAGGCCCCAGCTTTTCATCTGGGCCATGATGGCGCCGAGATCCTTGCCATCCTCGAAGCGTTGCAGCATCGCTTCGGCCTTGGCGTCGCTGTCGTCATGGATGACGGTACACATGGAGCAGACGCGGATGGTCTTGCCCTTCTCGGCGGCGATTTCGCGGGCGCGCTTGCTGAAGCCCCGGCGTTCCTCAATGCTGCGCCCACCAATGAAGCAGGCATCGGCATGGGTGGTGGAGAAGTCAAACCCGCGATCGGACTGGCCGGCGGCGATCAGATCCGGGCGCGGCTTTGACAAGGGTTTTGGATCGGACTGGCAGTCTTCCATATCGAAGAAGCGGCCCTTGAAGGTGACGCTGGGTTCGCTCCAGAGGCGCTTGATGATGGTGATCCATTCTTCCGTGAGCTGATAACGATCACCATGGGTGAGGCTGTCATCCCATGCGCCCATCTGGGAGAATTCTTCGCGGTAAGCCCCGGCGACGATATTGAGGCCGGCACGGCCGTTGGAGATATGGTCCAGCGTGGTGACCATCTTGGCGACAACGCCGGGATTGGAAAGCAGGGCGTGCATGGTGGCCCACACCTTCACATTCTTTGTCACCTCGGCGAGGCCCGCCATCATGGTCATTGATTCCATCGAGGTGGCCCAATGGTTCGTTTCGCCGCCGAAGCCCCGGAACTTTGACATCGACATGATGAAATCCAGGCCGATGCGGTCTGCAATGATCGCGGCTTCGCGGTTGGTCTGGTAAAGGCCATCCAGCCGGGGCGCGTTCTTCGAGATGATCCAGCCGCCATTGGCGATGGGCAGGAAGACACCGAACAGTTTGTGATTGGGCAACATGGTTTTGGAGCTCCACGTATTGGTTTTTTCAGGCGGCTCTTTCGGCGATGGCCGGAGTATCGAGGGTCGGGCTGGCGCCGGTGGTTTCAGGTGTTTCGCCGCGCTTCGGAGCGCGCATCATCACCACGGCCACCCAGACGATGGCGGCCACGGCAGAGAGGATCAGGAACATCAGAATGAAGTTGCCCGTCAGATCACGGATGACGCCGCCAATCGTCGGCCCGAGGGCGGACGCGGCGCCCACGAGGCACATGGAGGAGAAGAGCTCCAGATTATGCCGCTGGCCGAAATAGTTCATCATCAGCACGGTGCAGGAGAGGGCGGTGAGGCCAAAGCCGATGCCGGTGCCGATTGCGTAGATCAGCAGGATGGAGTGGGAGTTTGACGTGGCGAGGACCGCGCATCCGATGGAGGTGGCAGCGAGCGACACGATCATCAGATAACGCGGGTCAACCCGTTCGCCGAGGAAGCCGCCGCCGATGCGCGTGAGCACCGCGATGAAGGCTTCCAGGCTCAGCATAGCGCCGGCGGTTTCATTCGAGACGCCGCGTTCGACGAGATGGCCGACCGAGAGGCTGGTGACCGTAACCAGGGCCATCAGGTTTGCGAAATAGGCAGCCACGAGGATCATGTATTGCGGGGTGCGCATCGCTTCCTTCACGCCCCAGTCAACCGGGGTGACGTAGACGCGGGAAGGCTTTGCGGCAGCAGCTGTTTCGCAGGTGGTGCCAGGGGTGTGGGCAGGCTCGATCTTTGTCTCGATGGCGGGCTCTGTCAGTTCGCGCTCCGCAGGCTGAGCAAAGCGTTTGTCGAGGCCGATGATGAGCGCGCCGGCGATGCCCGTGGCGAGGAGGAGGAGGGACTGGTAGACCCAGTAATCGCGCCAGACCTGGCCTTCCACCGAAAGCACGGCCATCACCATCCACGGGCCGAAGACGTTTCCAAAGCCGCCGATGGTAAAATAGAGGCCGAGGGCGGTGGAGCGGTTCTTGAAGTGGCGGCTGATGACGAAGGTGGACGGAATGGTGCCAAGCATCTGATAGGCCACGCCGCAGATGGCTGCAGCGATGAAATATTGCAGCAGGCTGTTGACCGAACTCATCGTGTAGAGGCCGAGTGCCATGAGCAGGGCGCCGCAGATCAGCGCGAGCCTGACCCCGAACTTGCGGATGAGCAGGGTGGGCAGGAGGGAGGACCCGCCACAGGCGGCGCCCAGGATGGTGAAGCCGAGACCGGCCTGGGACCAGCTCCACTCAAGCTCTGACACCATATGAGGCAGGACGATGCCCAGGGAGGAGAAGGTGGCGGCGCTGATCAGCAGGTCCAGCGTGCTGAGTGTGGCCAGATGGCCCCCTGCCAGAGGAGACACGGAGCGGACGGATTTGAAGATTCCGGAAGTCAGCATCTGTCTCTCTCTTGCTCTTCAATTCTTTGTAGCGGGGGCTGCGTTGCAGATCGCGGGCCAGCAGATCAAAATCTGACATTTCAGACAAAATGTTAGAAACTGCGTCAGATATGGTTCAGGTTGCCTATCAATTGACCATTGGGCGGGCATGGCGGGATTTCCGGATCAGGCGGCGCCCGGCCGGGCGCCGGGTCTGCGGGTGAAAAGGAAGATGGCAGCGCCTGTGAGCAGCGCGGCGATGAGACCGGAGAGTGCAAGCGGCAGGCGGTATCCCATCCCGTCCAGCACTGCGCCGGTGGCCAGCGCGCCGAGCGCCGGGGCCCCGCGCATCAGGGCGCCCCAAAGGCTGAGCACGCGGCCGGAGACAGCTTCGTCCGTATCCAGAACCATCACGAGCTGGGAGGTGGCCGCGCTGATGCACATGAAGAAGCCAAGGATGGTGGCCGCCAGCGTGGCCGAGAGGATGCCCGGCGTGGCCGAAAAGGCGACAAGGGAGAGGCAGGCGGCGAGCGATGACCAGAAGAACATCATGGCGGGCCGGGCGGGAGCATTCAGCGTGACGATGACGGCGCCGATAACCGCCCCGGCGCCGACGCCCATGATGAGGTAGGAATAATCCTGCACATTGCCGCCAAATAGCCGGTCTGCGAAGGCGGGCATCAGTTCGTAAACCGGGCGGACGAGGAAGGCGGTGGCCGCGAAGATCAGCAGTACGGGCGTGACAACGCTGTGGCTCGAGGCGGCATTCAGGCCGGTCCAGAGCTGGCGGAGGAAGGGCTCGCGCTGGGCGGGCGCGGCGCTGGCGGCGTGCAGTTTCCGCAGGCTGAGGACAGTCGCGATCATCACGAGGGAAACGGCGGCATTGATCCAGAAGATCGAGGCGGGGCCGGGCCAGATGACCAGTGGGCCGGCGAGCGCCGGGCCGAGGAAACGGGTGACGTTGACGGAGATGGCGGTCATCGACATGCCGGTCGGCAGGCAGTCGCGCGGGGTGGCATCGCGCAGCAGCAGGGTGCGCGCCGATTCCTGGAGGGCAGCGACGATGCCACCCGCCGCCGTGAGCGCCATCAGCAGCAGCGGCGCGGAGAGGCCGAGGAAAACAACGAGACCCGTGGCGACGGAGATGAGCAGCGCAGCTGTCTGGCAAACAAGAACGATCTGTTTACGGTTCATCCGGTCTGCCAGAACCCCGCCTAGCGGGCCGAAGAACAGGCCGGGCAGCAGCTCTGCGCTGGCCAGCAGGCCGAGCCAGGTGGTGGAGCCTGTGAGTTCCCACATGATCCAGCCGAGCGCGATGCGCTGCATCCACTGGCTGGCCATCATGGCCGTGGAGGCAAGGAACAGGCTACGATAGGCCGTATCGGCCATCACGCGCACAAGCGCGGCCGTGCCGGTGAGGTGGGGGCCGCCGGCTTTTTCAGGAGGGCTCATGCGCGCCCTTCGGGAACGGGTTCGCGCGAATTGAGGCACCAGATGTTGCCGCGGTGATAGGCAAGCGGCGCGGCGGCCTTATCGGAGCCGAGCTCCAGCACGCGGCCGACGACGATTTCGTGATCGCCGCCATCATGGATCGCGTGAACGCGGCAATCGAACCAGGCGACGGAGCCGGTCAGCACCGGCGCGCCGGTGGTGGCGGGGGCATGCGCGACGCCCTGGAAGCGATCCTCCGCGCTTTTGGAGGAGAAACGGCGGACCACATCCATATGCGTTTCGGAAAGGATGTTGACGGCGAAGAAGCCGGCGCTGCGGATTGCTTCCAGCGAACGGCTCGACCGGTCGAGACAGACAAGCAGCAGGGGCGGGGATTGCGAGACAGCGGAGAAGGCGTTGACGGCGGTGCCGGCGATCCTGTCACCGCTGAGCGTGGTGACGACGGTGACGCCGGTGAGGAAACCGCCCATGGCTTCGCGCCAGAGGCCAGCCTCGATGGGATGGGTCATGTGCCGTCTCCTCTCAGCCGAACGGATTGTCGCCATAGACGGGCTTGGTGCGCTTTGCTTCAGCCTCGCTGCCGGCCTTGCCGCAGAGGGCGAGGGCGGTGAGGGCGTAGATCAGCGCGCTTTTAGCCAGATCATCCGGGGTCGGACGCCAGCGTTTGAAGCCGGTGGTGATGGCGGGCACGCGGTTCATGTTGAAGACATTGTGGTCTCGCCACATGCTGGAATAGACGGGCGCGGCGCGCTCGACCGGCTTTCCCAGCGTGAGGCGTGTGGCGGCATCGACCGCGCTGACCAGCGGGGCAACCTTTCCGGCATCGGCCTCAAAGCCATGACGGACGACGACGGGCTCGACATCGAACTCGCCGATGCCTGCCTCACGCAGGAATTTTTCGAGGCTGCGGTGGACTGCGCCAATTTCCTGATTGGGCGCGAGGCCGACTTCCAGATAGAGCGCGCAGACTTCCGTGCCCGCCCCAAAGGCATGGGGCACGCCGCCGCGCACGGCGGAGATCTGTGCTTTGGGATAGGCGGAGCCGCCGGGCGTGTCGTAGCGGCTTTCGGCTTCGAATTTCAGGCTCCAGTCCAGTATCGGCTGGATGGCGGCGCCCATACGGTAGATGGGGTTTGGGTGCTGGGCGGCCAGTTTGGGTGAGTTGAGGAGGGGCGTGAAGACGGCCTCGCCATAGAGGCGGATACGGAAGACAGCATATCCGCAGCCGACCCAGGTGAGCCCATAGTCGCAGCCCTCGGCAGCGATGGCGTAATCTGGCGAAACGCCGCCATGATTGAAGACGTAGTGCGTCCCGATGTCCTTGCCCATGAAATCTATGCCGCGGGCCTCTTCGATGGGCTCGGGCCCGATTTCGCCGGGGGAGGCGGTGAGGTAGAGGCGGCCAGCAAGATCAAAGCCGCATTGCTTCAACGCCTTGGCGGCGAAGAGGAAACAGGTCATGGGCCCCCGATCATTGGCGATTGGGAAGCCGTGGAAGGCGCCGTCCTCCAGCCAGCATTCGTTCCATTCGCGCACTTCGAGGGTTTCCGGGCGGAATTTGTAGACGTCTTCGTCCGGGTTCCAGGTGGGACTTTCGGTGTCGAGGTGAGCCGTATAGAGAAGGCTTTTGCCATCGCCCTTGCCGCCATAGGTGGCGATGATATTCGGGCGCTCAGGCGTGGCGCCGACCTTGCGCGGGCGAAAGCCCTCTTTGGCCAGCCACTGATAGACATATTCGGCGGCCTGGGCTTCGCCCCGCGCGGGGCTGGGAATGTTTCCCAGCTCCAGAGCAACCTTTGTCATCTCTTCCTTGTCGATGGCGGCGGCGAGCGCGGCGGCGTCCTCTTCCGTGACGGTATAGTTCGCCTCGGGCAAATTCTTGAACACGTTACTCATTGGGATACTTTCTTGTTTTTATTCAACCCAGGCGGCGCAAATCTCGTCTGTGGAGACCAGCGTGGCGCAGTTGAGCGCCAGTGATTGCAACGCGCTTTCATGGATGCCGGGATCATAGGCCGCGCAGGCGTCGGTTGGCACATAAACCAGATAATCGAGATGGAAGGCATCGCGGACAGTGCAATCGACGCAGCATTCAGTAGTCAGCCCACAGACGATCAGCGTGTCGATGCCGCGCGCACGCAATGCGGCGTCAAGGCTGGTGCCGAAGAAGCCGCTATAGCGCAATTTCCAGATGATGGTTTCATCCGCTTGCGGGGTCGGGCCGACAAAGGCGGAGCCCGGCTCTCCGGCGCGGCAGATGGCGCCGCCCCGGTCTTCGCCATCGCGCCGGCGGCGCCATTCGCCCCAGACGGGCGAGTCGGTGGCGGGCGTGGTGGCAAGGCCCACAAAGATCACGGGCGTGCCTGCGGCGCGGGCGGCGTCAACCAGCCGCGTGGCCGTGGCCACGGCGGGAGCGGCGACGCTCATATCCAGCCCGGCTTGGCCCAGCACGCCTTCCGGTGAGGCAAAATCGACCTGGATATCGACCACGATGACCGCGGCCCGCTCGGGCGCGACCCAGCCGGCGAGGGTATCAGGATAGGCGGGTTTCGGCTTCACAGGCATTCCTCATTGCAGACACTCCCTTTCATTCTCCTCTGCCGAGTACCGGTCCTGCAAGCCCAGCGGGAGGGCATGGGGAAGGCAGCAGGACCGGTCCCCGGCGGGGAGCTTTTTTCCGTTCTCAGAACTTCTTCTTGAAGGTGACGCGATATTCCGTACCGCGGCCGGGCAGGACCGCCATATCAGAATAGGTGTCTGTCACCGGCTGGAAGTAGAGCTCATCGAACAGGTTGTCGACGTTGAAGGCGATCTCATAATCCTGGATGGTGTAGAACGCAGACACGTTCACGGTTTCATAAGCGGGCAGGATCACCGGATTGGCGAGCTTGCCGGCGGTTTCCGAGACACTCGTGATACCGCCCGTTACGCCGAACTGGCCCCATTCATAGGCGTCTGACACATAGGAGCCAAACAGGCTGACGACGGTTTGTGGCACAAGGCGGAACTCATAGTCGCCTGGCTGGCCGACGGGCGACGTGGCGAGATTGTAGACGGCATAGGCGGCGCCATAGCCATCAATGGGGTTCAGGCCCGTTGCCCAGACCGGGATGTATCCGAAGCTGGCATCGGGGCCTTTGACGGTGGTTTTCTGAGTGTTGCCCGCGAAGGTGAAGGAGAGGTTGTCAGTGGCAAGCCAGCGGGCTTCCAACTCGACGCCCTTTGCCTCGGTGGCGACTACGTTATCGAACATCGAAAGGCGTGTGCGGGATTGTTCATAGCCGGCAAGGCTGCCCACCAGCGTTCCGCCGAGAAGTTCGAACTTTATACCGGCTTCGGTAAGCTCGGAGTCGGAGATCCACTGATCGCCGCTGATCAGGCCAGGGGTAATGTCGCCAGCCTGGCCGATTTCGAGGGCGGCGGTTTCGGCATAGGTGACATAGGGGAAGAGGCCAAATGGCGTATTGAAGCTGAGGCTGGCACTGTAGCTGAATTCTTCCTGGGACGCATCGAATTTGATGTTGGCCGGACAGTAGCAGAGGCCGCCAGTATCGATGGAGGTGGCATCATACCAGTCATAGCGCCCGCCCAGCAGCAGGTTCACATATTTGCCGAAGCTGATGTCCGTCAGGCCGAAGATGCTCGTGTCGGTCCAGCTGGAGTCGACGGTCATGTCCCAGCCGATACCGATATTGCCGGGCTCAACCGAGAACGGATCATCCATGGTGTCGGCGGCTGTGGCACCATAGATGATGTCGCGGCGATCAAGCGAGATGTAGCCGGAGTTGTAGGTTTCCTTTTTGATGGCATCCTGGCGGCGGTATCCGAAGCCCACCTTGTTGGTGGAGCGGATAAAGCTGTCTTCCGTGCCGGTGGAAAAGTCATAGCTGATGCGGCCTTCGCCGGCCCAGGCATCATAATCTGCCGGGAAGCCATAGCTGACGAAGCGCTGGTTTTCCATGTCGTCATAGAATAGCTCGACATTCAGCGCGCTCTCGCCGATTTCCTGTTTGGCCTTGAAATAGAGCGTGTTGGTGGTCGTCTTGGAGAAGTCTGCATCCGAGATGAAAACCGTACGGGGGCTGAGTTTTGCGGTCCCGACGCCTTCGGTGAGCTGGAAGCGCGGATTGACGGAAGGCGTAAAGCCGAAATAGCCAACGACGAAGCTGCCACCGGCCTCGTTGGGCGTGATGCGGCCGTTTCCATCGGTATCAACGACGGCGGTGTTGCGGCCGGTGATGTAGGTCTGGTTGTCGATCAGGTCCTGGGTGACGCGGTTCCAGCCGGGCGTCTGCACGTACCCGTCGGAATCGAAATACTGGCCGCTCATCGTGATGGTTAGCGTGTCGGTGACATCATATTCGCCAGACAGCTGGATCATCAGATGTTCCGGCGAAATGCCCCTGTAGTAGGAGTCCGAGTCTTCATATTCGACATAGCCATAGACCCCGCCCCGATCGCCGATGGGGATGCCGACCTGGCCGTTGGTGTTGAACTTGCCATAGGATCCGAGGGTGACTTCAGCCTGGCCGGTAACTTCATCGCTGCCGCTGGCGCGGCCGGTTTTGGGGATGACGTTGATAAGGCCGCCGACCTTGCCGGGGCCGAATGCTGGGGTTGGCGGACCACGGACGATGTCGACCTGAGAGGCAGCGCCCAGAAGCGTAGGATAGGTGCCCCGGTTTTCTACACGCTTGAAGCCGTTGAAGTAGCTTTCCGCCAGAGTTCCGCGGGCGTTCACAGCGCCTTTGACGCCGTAATAGCTGCCGGTGAAGGTGCCCGGCGCGATGGCGATCAGGTCGTCAACTTCCTCAATACCGTAGCGTTCCAGAGTGAGATCGCTGACCAGCGTCGCCGAACGCGGCGTTTCGAGAAGGGACTTGCCCATGCCGAAGACGCTTTCGCTGTTTGACTTTTCCAGAAGGCCCACGCGGTCGCTGACGACGACAACAGTGTCGAGTACGGCGGTTTCATCCGCTGCATACTCCGTGGACGGAGCAGGTCCGTCTTCAGCCCAGGCACTGTTGGCAAGGGCAATGGCTGTCAGAACGCTTGTCAGATAATACAGTGCTCGCATGTCTTGGACCCCTCATAGGCTGCGGCGGGTTGGCTATGGGGTCAGTTCAAGGTGGTGGGGCCAGAAAAACAGCGCCATCTGATATTTGAACTAACATTTCAGTTAACATGTTCAAATTATCGGCAGGTCCGATGCGGGGGCGCCCAGCAATCGTGCGGTGCAGCAATTTGCGGGGACTGATTTCTGGCAAAGCACAAGGCTGGCGGCGCCGCGCTGGCCCGCAAATTCCCCCTCCGGAAACATACTTATAAAGAGCCACGCTCAGCTCACGGCAAAAGCGCTTCATTCGATTGGACGGTGATCAAGTAAATGACTGCCCGAAACCTGTGCGGTTCTGGCGGGCGGGCGCCTGACATTGCGAAAGGATCAGTCGGCGGTCTTGGAGCCCATCACCACCAGCATGGCTTTCATCGCGGCGGGGCCATCGCCCTTGGCAATCGCCTTGGCCGCGATGCGGTGGTTGGAGATGTCTTCCAGCCGGTCTTCATCGGGGCGGGTCGTCATCGAATAATACCAGTAGCGCGCCGCCTTGTTGTGAAGGTTGATGACAATCCGGGCGAGGCTGAGATTGTGGCTGGCGATGGCCACGGCGCGGTGGAATTTCTGGTCCATGGCGATGATGGCGCGGAAATCCCGGCGCTTGGCAGCGGCTTCGGCGCCATCGAAGGCGGTAAGGATTTCGTCGATTTCGGCGCGGGTGGCATGTTGCGCGGCGAGAAGGGCGGCCTGGGGTTCGAGCAGGCAGCGAACTTCGTACGCCTGCTGCACTTCCTGCACGTCGATGGAAGCCACGATGGTGCCCGAGCGGGGGCGGCGCAGCACCATGCCTTCAAGTGACAGGCGGGCGAGCGCATCGCGCACACCGGCGACACCGAGATTATATTGCTTGGCGAGACCCAGCTCATCCAGCCGCGCGCTGGGCGGGAGAACACCCAGGATGATGTCCAGCAGGATCTGCTCATACGCCTTCGACTTCTGAAGGTCGGGTGCCCAGTCTTCCGTGTGGCGGACGTCGCTGAAACCCTGCTGGTGAAACGGAACCATATCTTCCCTGGGCCTTGTTTTTGTTTGTGTGCCCATGTTGTTTGCTCCCTTATGCCTGCGCATTATTTATGTTGGCAGGCTTTGTTATCGTGCTGGTTGTGGCAAGCCCATCTTCAAATTGAGCGGAGTGGGCCCGCCTTATTCTGTGGAGATGCCTAGCTGCTGCGCACAGGCGTCGCTGGATGGCAACTTGGCGCACAGGGGGCAAAAGTCAAACATATCAGCTAACATCTCAGTGTTGCATATGGCGTGTAAGGCTTGCAGCGTGCCGCCTGATACGCCACGCGCCGGAGTGACCTGATGACGAAAAGCCCATCCAAAAAATTAAATAATTCAGGGATTAGCCGGCGCGAAGCGCTGCTTGGGCTGGGGGGCGGATTCACACTTCTAGGCGGCTGCGCCATAACCCAGAAGGTGGCTGATATTGATGCAGTGTTCACCTCTGGCGTAGCGAGCGGCGACCCCACAGGGACATCGATGGTGATCTGGACTCGGGCCTACAACTCGGATGTGGCCGCGGTTCCGGTGGGATTTGAGGTGGCTGAAGACGCCGAGTTCAGCCGGATAGTGCGCAAGGGGACGGGGCTGGCGGCCACAGCACGGGACTATACGCTGAAAGTGGATATCGAATCACTTTCCGCCGGCAGCAGGTATTTTTACCGCTTCCGGGCCGGACAGGCGGTGTCAGACATTGGACAATTCCGGACACTGCCGGACAAATCCGGACAGAAAGTGCGCTTGGCGGTCGCTTCCTGCGCCAATTTCGGCTCGGGCTTCTACAATGCCTACCGGACGATCGCAGAGACTCCGGGCATCGACGCCGTGATCCATCTAGGCGACTACATTTATGAGTATGGCCCTGACGGGTATGACGGCGAGACCGGCAGGATGCTGGGTCGGTTTGCCGAGCCTGCGCATGACGCGGTGACGTTGGAGGATTACCGCGCCCGCTTTGCCGCCTACCGGCGTGATCCCGACCTGCAGGCAGCCCATGCGGCGGCCGCTTTCATTACCGTCTGGGACGATCACGAGACGGCCAATAACAGCTGGATGGGCGGGGCGGCCAATCACAAGGACGACAAGCAGGGGAGCTGGGCGGCGCGCTGCGAGGCGGCGCTGCAGGCCTATTTTGAATGGATGCCGATGCGCGACCCCAAGCGGGGGGAAGCGGCAAGGACGCTCACCCGGACCTATGAGTTTGGCGAGATTGCCTCGCTGATCCTGATCGAGTCGCGGCTGACGGGGCGCGGCGAGGCGCTGAGCCTGGGCGGGGTGACGGACCCCGAAGCCTTCGAGGCTGGGCCGCTGGCAGACCCTGCGCGCACCATGCTGGGGGCGCCGCAGGAAGCTTGGCTGGACGGGGAGTTGAAGCGCTCAGCCGCGGCGGGCACCGCCTGGCAGGTGCTGGGCAACCAGACCGTGATGGCGCCGATGCGGACCCCGGATTACACCGCGCTTCTGCCGGAGGACATTCTTGAGGCCGTGCGCCAGAAGGGCGGCTATTCGGCCCGCTGGGTGGAGCGCTCGAAGCTGGGCCTGCCGGTGAACCTCGATGCCTGGGACGGGTATCCGGCGGCACGGGAGCGGTTGCTTTCCTCAGCCATTTCGGCGCAGGCCAATCTGGTGGTGCTGTCGGGTGACAGCCACATGTTCTGGGCGAGCGACCTTTACCGGCAGAGCGATGAGAGATTTGCGGGCGTGGAGTTTGCCACAGGCAGCATCACTTCGCCCGGCGGATATGAAAACATCACAAGTGATCCGCGCATCTTTGAGATAGCGGCGAGCGCCATTCCCGCGAAAAACCGGGGCGTGCGCTTTGCCAATGTGAAGGACAAGGGATTTGTCTTGCTGACGCTGACCCGGAAGGCAGCGCAGGCGGAATATATCGGGATGAGCACGGTGCGCTCGCGCGACTATGAGGCACGTACGCTGGTTGTGGCGCGCGCAGACCGCGGCAAAAGCGGGCGGGCAGGTGAGTTGACACTTTCCGCAGGCTGACAGCGCAGGCCAAGTTTACGGCAAAAAAGAACCGGCCGCAGCGGTGTGAAGCTGCGGCCGGTTTACAGGAAGAAACCCTGTTAGAAGCGGTAGGTCAGGGCCGCGCCATAGGTGCGCGGCTTGCTGCCGTAGCGCACGACGACGTTGGCGTTCGTCGTGACCTGCTGGGTGTAATACTCGTCCGTGAGGTTCTGTCCCCAGATGGAGAACTCCCAGGTATCGTTCAGCGTGTAGAGGCCGATCGAACCGTTCAGGACACCATAGGAGTCGATGTCATACAGCGGATCATCCGGATTGCCGGCCGTGGAGTCGCTCTGCCAGCGGCCGCTGAGCGAGCCGCGCAGGCCGTAACGATCCGTAACCGGACGGTCGTAGAGGAGGGCGAGGCTGAGGCTGGTTTCCGGGCTGTAGAGGAAGGGGTCGCCCGCGCGGCTGGTTGGCAGGCCGAAGCTGTCGGAGGTATCGAATTCCTTGATCTCGGTCTGCAGCAGTGTGACACCGCCCATCGCGGTGAGGTTTTCGTTGATGAGCCAGGTCAGCTCCGTCTCGAAACCATAGGCCTCCGATTTCGGCACGTTCTGAAGGCGCGAGAGAGCGCGGTAGATCGGGTCCGGGAAGAAGGAGGCCACCTGCTTGTCTTCATAGTCATAGAAGAAGAACGAGCTGTTGGACTGAAGGCGCTGATTGAAGAACTGAGCCTTCATGCCGACTTCATACGCCAGCAGGCCTTCCTGGGTGGCCGGTGCGTTCTGTTCGGATTTGGAGGCCGCGTTCACTGGGGTGGAGGCCGACTTGTAGCCCTGGGTGACCGAGGCAAACAGCAGCATGTTGTCACGCGGGGTCCAATTACCAACGATCCGCCAGCTGACGTTATCTTCCTTGGTGCTGGAGGTGACCGGGCCAAAAGTGTTGGTGGCAACGTCATAGGTGTTGCAGCCATTTTCCTGCAGCGCCGGCGGCGGCGCTGACAAGCCATAGATGCCGGTGAAGAACACGCGGTTGAAGACGTTGACGTTGGGCTGCATGGAGCCGTTCACGTCTGCCGAGCAGCCGGTATAGTTCTGCTTGTCTTCGGTATAACGCAGGCCTGTGGTGAGCGAGAATTCAGGTGTGATTTCCCAGTCGATATTGGCAAAGATGCTCTGCGTGGTCGTTTCGAAGTCACCGCTGTCGCGATAGGTCTGGAACGAGTTCAGCAGCTCGGCAGCCGTATAGGGCAGGCCGGTTTCCGGATCGCGGTTGACGAAGGCAACCAGCGGGCCAACGGTGGCAGGGTCAAAGCCGAGCGCTGCGGGGTTGACGGTGAGGAGATAAGCCGCCGTCGAAATGAAATTCGAGTTGGCGTTATCGCGCAGCATCGTGCGGTTGGTGTCGACGGTTTCATCCTTGCCATAATAGGCGCCGACGAGCCAGTTGATGCGGTCGGTCTGGCCTTCCAGGCGCAGTTCCTGGCTGAACGACTTGATCTCGCCGTCGATGTCCTGGTTCAGGATCTGGTAGGGCGCGCCGGAGAAGTCGAGGATCGCCTCACGCTCCAGCTTGTTATAGCCTGTGAGCGACACGAGCGTCAGATCGTTGTCGAAGGTGTAGTTGATGCCGGCCCGGAAGGCATGGAAGGTTGAGTCTTCCTTATTGTCGTCCGTCATGCCCGGAACGCCGCCAATCGTCTGGGAGCGGACGTTATAAGGCACCCAGTCTGCGTCTTTAGAGCTGCTGGGGCGGTTGTTCTGGAGGAAGGCAATGAGGCCCGGGGCGTTGAAGCCGGCGGTCGAAGACGGGCCGCTCGTGCCCGGAACGATGAAGGTCGGGTCGGTGCTGGGGGTGAGACCGATGCCTTGGGCAGCGATGGTGTCAGACTTGTTGATCCAGCCGTTATAGCTGAGGTTCACGTCCAGCTTATCCGTCGGCTGAAGGGCGAGGGCGGCGCGGAAGCCGAGTTTGTCGACCGTGCCGCGGTCCTCATCCGGACGGGACATCGAGCGCTGCCAGCCCTTGTCGCTGTTCTCGCTGCGGATGGCGAAGCGGGCCTGGACGGTTTCTGAGATCGGCAGGTTGACCATGCCTTCGAGGTTCCAGGTATCGTAATTACCGACTTCGGCCTTGGCCATGGCCTGGAATTCGTCGACCGGCTTGTTGGTGACGACGTTGATGAGGCCAGCGGTGGTGTTGCGGCCGAACAGGGTGCCTTGCGGGCCTTTGAGGACTTCGACGCGGGAGACGTCAAAAACTGGGCCGGAGTTCATGAACGGGTAGGGGTAGGCAACCTCGTCAACATAAGTACCGACAGTGGAGGTGGCCGAGAGGTTGATCGTGTTGAAGCCGATGCCGCGCAGCGTGTAGGTCGGCACGCCCTGATAGGACTGGGACACCGAGAAGCCGGGCACGACGGTGGTGAGGTCTTCCACCGAATTGATGTTGAGTTGGTTCAGCGTGTCTTCGCTGAAGGCCTGGATGGCCATCGGAACGTCCTGGGCGGACTCTTCGCGACGGGTCGCGGTGACGGTGATGGAGCCGAGCTTCAGGTCGGAGTCGGAGTTTGCCGGCTGGGCTGCGGCTGGGGGCGTGGTCTCCGGCGTGGTTTCCTGGGCAAGGGCGGGCGCTGACAGGGTGATGGCCAGCGCCGAGGCACCGCCAAATACAATTCGACTAAAGGGTTTTTGACGTTTCATGGATTTCCTCCGCAACGTCTGCTCTGGGAGGGCGGCAGACTTCTGTAATGCTGCACGGTTCCTGTAAGGCGGGGCCGGAGACAAGCTATCGAAAGTGATAGTGTGGCATGGACCTCACACTCGCCTGAGGGGCGTGTGCGCCGCCCCCCTGTTCCGGGGGAAGACGGGAAAGCGCGCATCGGCTGGTGGGGGGCGGTTTACATCCGCAGCGGGGCAGCCTCTATGGAGCAGGTGGGAAGAAGGGGGCGTCCAGGCATGAGAGTGCAGGATATGAATACGCCGCTCGTGCGGTTTGCCGTGCCGGCGCTGCTGGTGGTGGCGGTGACGGGGATGATGACGTTGGCCGTGCTGCAGCCGGCAAGCGGGCCGACTGACATTGTGGGGAACTGGCGCTCTCCGTTGGAGGTGGGCGCGGGCGCGTGGGTTTCACTGCTGGTGGGGTTTGGCGCGTGTCTGGTGTCGGCCTGGGTGTGGGCGCTGAAGCCGGCTGACCCGGCGGCGATCCTGTTTGCGGTGAGCGGGCTGACGACGCTGATGTTCTCGGCGGCGGCGGTGGTCTGGCTGTTTGCCATGCCGCTGAGCGAGGCGGGTTATCTGCTGGCGGGGATCATCAACTGTATTGGGGCTTCCGGCTTTGGCATCGTGATGATGTGCCTGTTCATGATCTATCCGGTGAAGCTGCCGGGCTGGCGCTGGATGATGGTGGCGACGGTGCTGGGCTTTGGCGCGGTTACGTATTGGGTGATGTTCGGGCCGTCGCCAGATTTTATGCTGGTGCATCCCATCACCTTCTGGGAGATGGTCGGCATCTTTGCCCTCGTGGGCTGGCAGATCTTTGCGACACGGAACGATCCGGTGCAGCGCTCGATTGCCTTGTGGCTGGGCGCGGCGGTGGTGCTGGGCGCGGGCGGATTTATCTCGACCGTCGCGTTTCCGCATACGTTCGGGTTTGCGCCGCTGCTGGACGAGAATATCGCGTTTGGCTTTTTCCTGCTGATTTATGTGGCGCTGACGGTTGGCCTGATGCGGTTCCGCGTGTTCGGGCTGGGCGGCTGGGCGTTCCAGCTGATGTTTCACTTCCTGGCGGCCCTGACCGTGCTGGTGCTGGACCTGGCACTGATCGGCATCCTTTCCTTTGAGCCGGGGGCGGCGTTTTCCGTGGCATTGTTGGCGGCGGCGGCGGTGTATCTGCCGATGCGCAGCTTTGCCTGGCGCAAACTGACCGGGCAGGCGCGCCCGGATGAGGCTGAACTGTTCCGCGCGGTGATCGACATTGCGCTGCGCCCGAGCGGCGAGGAGCGGGCCGGGCAGTGGCGCAGGTTGATGCGGGATATTTTCGGGCCGCTGGAGGTGAAGCCAGTGGAGGCGGCGGTCGTGCGCGTGCGGGTGGAGGATGAAGGCACGCTGATGGTGTTGCCGGGGGTGGCCGATTCCCCGCCGCTCAGCCTGCGCTACAAGAATGGCGGGCGCGGGCTTTATTCGCCTAAGGATGTGACGCTGGCAGCGCAGATCGTGAAGCTGATGCGCTATGCCGAGGAGAACCGGAACGCCTATGACCGCGGCGTTTCGGAGGAGCGGGCGCGGATTGCGCGGGACATTCACGACAATATCGGGGCGCAGCTTCTCCGCGCGCTGCACTCACGCGAGACGGTACGGAAGGACGCGATGATCCGCGAGACGCTGACCGACATTCGCGATGTGATCAACAACGCGCAGGGTTCTGAAGCGCCGATGGAGGATGTGCTGGCCGACCTGCGGGCGGAGACGGCGGACCGGCTGGAGCCGCATGGCATTGCACTTGGCTGGACCCTGCATGCGGCGTCGGGCGCGCTTCTGTCCCGGCAGAAGGTTCATGCCTTGCGGGCGCTGATTCGCGAGGCGGTGAGCAATGCGATCAAGCATGCCGGGGCGCGGCGTGTGGAGGTGACCATCCGTCTGGGAAACGACTGGCTGGAACTGAAGGTGGCCGATGATGGCAAGGGCTTGCCGGCGCAGAAGGCCTCGCTAGGCAATGGCCTTGGCAACATGAAGATCCGTGTCGAGAGCTTTGGCGGCGAGATGGCGCTGGAGAGCGGGGCGGGCACCAGCCTGTTGGCTCGCATTCCCGTGTTCGAGATGGCGGCAGAGTAGTCGCTCAGGTGCGGTCTATCGTCAGGCCCATTCGGGTGGCATGCCAGGAGGCTTCCGCGCGGGAGGAAATGCCAAGCTTGCGGTAGATGCCCTTGATATAGCTGGCGACGGTGTTCTCGCTGAGATCCAGCGCGCGGGCGACTTCGCCATTGCGCATGCCGCGGCCAATAAGGGCGAGTACGTCGCGCTCGCGGGCGGTGAGATCGTCATCCGGCGCGGCGGGGCCGGTGAGGCGGAAATGATCCATGATGCGCCGGGCGATCGATGGGGAGAGCGCGGGAACGCCATCCGCAATCTGACGAAGCTGGCGCACGAGGGTGTCCTGTGGCTGGTCTTTCAGGAGATAGCCGTTTGCCCCGGCAGACAGCGCGCCAACAATCCAGGCGTCATCCCCCATCACGGTGGTGATCACGCAGATCGTCTCGGGGCTTTCCTGCTTCACCTTGCGCAGCACATCGAGGCCGGAACCATCGGGCAGGCCAAGATCCAGCATGGCAAGGTCAAACCTTGCGCCGGTGGCCGCCGTGAGGCCGCCGCGCACGCTGCCTTCCTCATGCGGGGCGCAGCCGGGAAACGCCTCCCGCGCGATCTCGCAAAGCCAGGCGCGGGTTTCCGCGACATCTTCAAGGATCAGGACGCTTTTCACGGTTTGGGCCTTTCCTCGCCGTCTGTGACATACATTCCATTACGGGGCGTAGAAGAGATGGCGTCATATTATCTTCAATAGCCTGTCTTGCCGACCCACCGGAACAGGGGGGAGGACACTTCCCGCCAAAACGTGGCATTTCCCGTCACAGGATAGCTGGGTGACCGGAATGACCGATGCGAGGGAAAACAGCCGACTGGGGCACCTGTTCCGGCCGAGCCCCTTCAGCCGTGATCGTGCTTATTGGCTGGATGGTCACATGCTGCATTGGCGCAACGGGGTTGAAGGCGGGCGGATGAGTTTGAGCGAGGTGACCTGCGTGCAGGTGATCCTGCCGCCCGCCAGGTATGGAACAGCGCGCTGCACCATCCGCACGGAAGAGGGCACGCTGCACCGTTTTTCGGATGACTACTGGTTTGGCTGGACCGGGGCAGAGCGCCATCGTTGGGGCGTCCGCGAGCATCGGCGCGCCAGCTTTCTGGGGCTGGTGACGGCGCTGGCAAGGCGGGCGCGGAAGGCAAATCCGGCTGTGACGCTAAGATTTGGGCCGGGCCGGGGCCGCCCGTTTGTACCGGAGGAGCTGGATCAGGCGCGCGGCTTTGTGGAGGTCACCCCGGAACAGGGGGAAGACGGAAAATCCGGCGCGGCCTAGAGTTTTAGTTGGTCCACAGGTCCGGGGGGACGCACGTGGGCCCAAGTTGACGCCTGCTTCTGATGACACTTCTTCTGCGGGGCTGATGGGGCGCCTCTCTCGCTTCTCTGGCCCTGCAGATTTTTCCCGCCAACGAATGTTGGACAGGGGCGCGTCAGTTCAGCGCGCCGGCGCTGTTTCCGCTTCCCTGATTTGACGCGGACGCCGGGCTTTGAGAGACAGGCGCCATGCGCGGCATGGGGCTTCTCTCGGGCGGATTGCGGGCACTGGCAGGGATGCTGCTGGTGTTGGCCGTGGCCGTGCGGGTGGCTGTTCCGGCGGGGTACATGCTGGCGGAGGACGCCTCCGGGCAGATCCGGATCGAGCTTTGCACGGAGCAGGGCGTGGTCAGCCGCACGCTTGACCTGTCGACCGGAAACTATGTGGAGGCGGCCGAAGAGACTCCCTCTGGTGACGCGCAGAAAATGTTGAAAGGCTGTGTTTTTGCAGCGGGCGCGCAGAGTGCCGTGCCCACGCCGGACATGCCGGACCTGCAGCAGCTGCGGGTGATCCGCGAGGCGGGGCTGCACCATCCTGTGGCGTTTGAGCTGGCAAGCCGCCTGGCAGCGCTGCCGCCCTATCCGACCGGGCCACCTGCTATTTCTCTGAGCTGATCCGCTGTTGCGCGCGCCTTTTGGAGGCCGCGCGGCGAGACCATGAGCACGCCCGCGCGCGGCCTGACTTCAGAGACGAACCAAGTGAAAAATGAAATGAAAACAAAGCGCCCGGCGACGGCGCGGACGCTGCATCGCCAGATTGGCTGGGTGGCGGCATTTGTGGCGATGGCCTGGGCGCTGACCGGCTTTTTGCATCCTGTGATGAGCTGGACGGCGCCGCGCCCGGCGGTGCAGGCGCCCCCATATGGCGGTCAGATCCGGACACTGCCGGACATTCCCGGACAGTTTCTGGACAAATCCGGACAGATCCGGACAGTTCAGGTAAGGCTGGTGACCATTGGCGGGCGGCCTTATTGGATGTCGACCGACCCTTCGATGACGCGCAAGACGGTGGCCGATGCCCTCACTGGAGAGGCCGCGCCGGAGGCTGAGGAGGCCCATGCAATTGCGCTGGCCCGGCACTATGCCGCGTTGCCGGAGGCTGGGGTCCGGTCTGTGGAAATCATCGACCGATTCAATACCGAGTATCCGCAGATCAACCGGTTGCTGCCGGTGTGGCGCGTGGCGTTTGAGACGCCTGAGGGGCTGGCGGTGTATGTGGACACCGGGGCCGACCGGCTGGCGGCGGTGACCGATGGGCGGCGGCGGGCGCTGCTCTGGGTGTTCCAGAATGTGCATACGCTGAAGTTCCTGGGCTTTGCCGAGCCGTTGCGTGTGGCCTTACTGGCGGGGCTGATCCTGAGTGTGATTGCAACCAGCCTGATCGGGGCGGCGCTGCTGCTGAAGGCGAAGGGGCGGGGCCTGCGCAAGGCGCATACGCTGGCGGCCTGGGCGGCGCTGCCGTTCATCCTGACATTCACGGTGTCCGGGATGTTTCATCTGTTCGTGACGATGGGACCGGGGCAGGCGCTTCCGCCGCCAGGTGTGTTCAGCCTGGCTGACCTTGAGGCGCCGAGGCCGGGGCCGGGATCGCTCTATGGGCTGATCGCGACAGCGGGGCCGGATGGCAAGCCGGTGTGGCGGATCGAGACGGGCGGGGGCATTGCGTATCAGGGGGCAACGACAGGCCATAGCGATGCAGACCGGGCACGGGCGATTGCCGGGGCGGGGCCGGAGGTGGCGGTGTCTCTGGTGACGCGGTTTGGCCGCGAATACAGTTTTGCCAACAAGCGCTTGCCGGTGATGCGCGTTGAGGGCCCGGAGGGGCCGGTGTTTGTGGATGTGCGCGAGGGGCTGATTGCGGCGGCGCCGCGCAAGAGCGCGCTGCAGAAGGCCGAGGGCTGGAGCTTTGACGTGCTGCACAAATGGGAATTCCTGCGGCCCATCGGGACCAAGAACCGTGACTATCTGCTGATGACCACTGTGGGGGTGATTTTCCTGACAGCGTCGCTGGGGCTGGCACTTCTGCCGAGGCGGCGGCGGAAGCAGCCGCGCGGTTGATTTTGCTTGCTTGCCTCTGGGTCATCTAGGGCCGATTACGTATTCACCTGCCTTCCTCCCAGGGCAAAACTTGCACGTGATTTGATGACCCCGCGGCAAGTGGACGGGGCCCAGGGAGGAATGCATGGCGGATACGGCGGCAGTCAAAGAACGCAAACCCAAGGCAAAGACCGAACACTTCGATGTGCTGATTGTCGGCGCGGGGATTTCCGGCGTCGGGGCGGCGTATCATCTGAAAACGCAGATGCCGAAGAAGAAGTTCGTGGTGCTTGAGGCGTATGAGACCTTTGGCGGCACCTGGCACATGCACCGCTATCCCGGCATTCGTTCGGACTCGGATCTTTATACATTCGGCTACCGGTTCAAGCCCTGGGTGGGCCCGCCGATTGCGAGCCGGGAAGAGATTCTCAGATACATGCAGGAAGTGATCGAAGAGAACGATCTTGCCCAGCATATCCGCTATCGCCACAAGATCCGGTCGGCCAGCTGGTCGACCGCGAAGAAGAAGTGGACGGTGAAGGCGGAAAACCTTGAGACCGGGGATGTGCTGACCTTCACGGCGAACTTCCTGTGGATGTGCCAAGGCTATTACAATCATGCGCAGGGCTACACGCCCGAATGGCCAGGCATGGCCGATTTCAAAGGGCAGATCATTCACCCGCAGACGTGGCCGGAAGACCTGGACCTGACGGGCAAGAAAGTGATCTGCATCGGCTCTGGCGCAACGGCGGCGACGGTGGTGCCGGCGATTGCCGGCCAGTGTGAGCATGTGACACTGCTGCAGCGTTCGCCCACTTATTTCATCCCGGCACGGAATGAAAACGTGTTGGCCGACGAGCTGCGGATGCTGGGCGTAGACGAGGCGTGGATCCATGAGATCGTACGCCGGAAATACAATCATGACCAGGCCGAGTTCACGCGCCGCTCTTTTGAGGATGCTGAGGCGCTGCGCCAGGAATTGCTGGATGGGGTGAAGGCCTGTCTGCCGGAAGGCTTCGATATGAGCCACTTCACCCCGGCTTACCGGCCTTGGCAGCAGCGCATCGCGTTCGTTCCGGAGGCGGACCTTTTCGAAGGTATCAAGGCGGGCAAGGCAAGCGTGGTGACCGACCATATCGACCGGTTTACGGAGAAAGGCATCCTGCTGAAATCCGGCACGGAACTGGAAGCCGATGTGATCATTACGGCGACGGGGTTTGATCTTTCCGTTCTGGGCAACATACCGTTCGAGGTGGACGGCAAGCCGGTGAACTGGTCTGACACGATCACCTATCGGGGCATGATGTTTACCGGCGTGCCCAATCTTGTGTGGGTGTTCGGCTATTTCCGGGCAAGCTGGACCCTGCGGGTGGACATGATGGGCGATCTCGTCTGCCGCCTCCTGAAACATATGGACGAGAAGAAGGTGAAGCAGGTGGAGGTGGCCCTGCGCCCGCAGGACCATAATATGGAAATCCTGCCCTGGATCGACGGCGACAACTTCAACCCCGGCTATCTGACCCGCTCAATGCATCTGATGCCGAAACGCGGCACCGCGCGCGAGTGGCAGCACACGCAGGACTATTGGCGCGAGAAGGACGAGTTCCCCAAGATCGACCTCGACGGGGAAGAATTCCGTTACAGTTGAGGCCTGTATGAGCGCCTGCTCTTGCCGGGGAACACCAACCCCGGCATGACAGGCGCACATGACCGACACCAGCGCCCCTATCCAGCAGGAGTCTGACGGGCTTGATCCCGTGCTGCTCAAGGATCTCATCGATGCCATCGATGAGCGCGATACGCGTTGGCTGTCACGCACGCTGAAGCGAATGCACCCGGCGGACGCCGCCGATGCGCTGGAAACGCTACCCTATGACACGTTCGAGGAGGCTGTTGGCCTGCTCGGCGAGGATCTGCCGTCTGAAATCCTGATCGAGCTGCGCGACGCGTATCGCGAAGGCGCGGTTGATGTGCTGCCTGACGAGGCGGTCGCGCAGGCGCTGGACGAACTCGATTCCGACGATGCGACGACGATCCTTGAAGACCTTGAGGATGACCGCCGCGAGCGCATTCTGGAAGACCTCGCCCCGGTGGACCGGGCCGAGCTGGAACGCAGTCTGGCCTATGATGAGGATTCGGCCGGGCGCCTGATGCAGACGGAATTCGTGGCGGTGCCCGAATTCTGGACGGTGGGCGAGACCATCGACCATGCGCGCGGGCGCGGCGAGGAGCTGCCGGAGACATTCTACGAAATCTATGTGATCGATCCGGCGCACCGGCTGCTGGGAATTGTGCAGCTTTCGGCGCTGCTGCGCCAGCCGCGCGACACGGCGCTGGAAGACATCATGGAAGACCCCATGACGACCCTCACGCCGGACCTTGACCAGGAAGAGGTGGCGTTCCGGTTCCAGAAATACTCGCTGGCGTCGGCGCCGGTGACGGACAGTGCCGGGCGGCTCGTCGGGATGATCACGGTCGACGATATGGTCGACGTTATCCAGGAAGAACATTCCGAAGACTTGCTGGCCCTGTCTAACGTGTCGTCGGCGGATGCGTCCGATACGGTGTTCGAGACGGTGAAGGCCCGCGTGCCGTGGCTGGGGGTGAACCTCATCACGGCGTTTGTCGCGTCCGGCATCATATCGGTGTTCGAGGGCGCGATTGAGCAGATTGTGGCGCTGGCGATCCTGATGCCGGTTGTGGCGGCGCTGGGCGGGAATGCCGGGAGCCAGGGCCTCGCGGTGGCCGTGCGCGCGATTGCGACACGGGAACTCGACGGCGACGCAGCGCGCCGGGCGGTGCTGCGCGAAACGCTGGCGGGGCTTATCAACGGGTTGATCATCGGCGTCGGGGTCGGGGCGGCGGCGCTCTTGTGGTTCCAGGATATGGCGCTGGCTGTCGTGATTGCGATCGCGATGCTGGGCACATTCATCTGGGCGGGAATGTCGGGCATCCTTGTGCCGCTGACGCTGAAACGCCTCGGCGCAGACCCGGCGGTGGCGTCATCCGTGTTCGTTCTGACATTGACCGATGTGATGGCTTTCTTCAGCTTCCTCGGTCTTGCCAGCATCGTCCTCTTGTAAATTGGCCATAATCAAGTCGAATCTCACCTTTCAGGCGAAAAGGCGCGCCTTTTGCAGGGCGCCCCTGTAGGCATTTTGCCAGTTGTACCAGAATGGGAGCAACGGACTTTGGGTGGTCCGCTTCGCACATCTGCCAGGGGACTCGAGCTGATCAAAGGCTTCGAGGGCTTCCGGTCGCGCGCCAGCCGGCTGCCGGATGGGCGATGGATTGTGGGCTATGGGCATACGCGCACGGCGCGGCCGGGCCTTGCGGTGAGCCCGCGGGACGCCGAACTGGTGCTGGTGCATTCCGATCTGCCGCCTATCGAGCAGCTGATCCAGGACGAAGTGCTCGCCCCGCTGACCCAGAATGAATTTGATGCGCTGGTCTCCTTCGCCTGGAATATCGGGCCGGGCGCGTTCCAGTCTTCCAGCGTCCTGTCGAACCTCAATGAGGGCGACCGGCTGGCGGCGGCGTCCGACATGTGGCTGTGGCGCCGGGGACGGGTGAGCGGCGAGGTGAAGATCATCGACGCGCTGGTGCGCCGGCGAGCGGCGGAAATTTCGCTGTTCCTGACGCATCCTTCGGGGCCGGCTGCCGTGCCGGGTGCGCTGATCCGGCCGATTCCGGAAGATGGCGGGCAGCCGTTCCCGCAGCCGCCGGAGCGGGCTGTGATCATCGAGGCGCGGGCAGAGGATGAGCGCCCCGCGGTGCGGGCGCGTGGGGGGGATAGCGGGCCGCAGGCCGCCGCGCGCGCGGTGAGTGAACGGATTGCGCGGATATTGGGCGAGAGCCCGCCGCCGCCGCCATCGCGGCCGACGAGGACGCTGGAGCCGGGCGAAGAAGGCCCCAGCGTTGAAGATATTACCCGCGCCATCGCCGATCTGGCGGGGCCTGCGGAGGATGAGCCCTTGCCGCAGCCGCCGGGCGTGGTCAAAGGCCCTCCCGATGGCATCGAGCGGCGGCGCGCGGCGCGGCCCGCGCCGGCGGCGCCTGTGCCGGAAGCGACAGTCAGCGCGGCACCTGAGACCCCGCAACCGCCGGTGCCTGAAGCGCCGCTGCCACCGGCAGAGGGCGTGATCGTGGACGATCTGGCGCCTGTGGAAATCGACCAGAATGGCATCCAGCGGGCGCTGGAAGAGAATGGCGGCGGCCAGCGCCCGACGGGCGCTGAGGCGCTGGGCCGGTGGGTGCCTTATGCGCTGCTGTCGGGCCTCGGGCTGGTGAGCCTGGTTCTGGGCGTACGCGAGCTGGTGGATGTGGCCGCCGAACCGGCGCTGTATGAAGGCGAGACCTGGCTGGGGCCGCTTCTCTCGCTGGGTGGCGGGTTCCTGTTTGTGGTGGCGACCTATTATCTCTACAGGGCGATGACGCAGGACGACTGAGCCGGTGACAGGCGGGCAGGCCCTTGCTAGGAAAGGGCCATGCTGACGAACACATATCCCACGCTTAACTTCGATCTCGGTGAAACTGCGGACATGATCCGCGAGACCGTGAAAAACTTTGCCCAGAACGAGATTGCGCCGCGCGCGTCCGAAATCGACCGGACGGACAAGTTCCCGCGCGACCTGCTGCCGAAGATGGGGGAGCTTGGCCTCCTCGGCATCACGGTAGAGGAGGAATGGGGCGGCACCGGGCTCGGCTATCTTGAGCATGTGGTGGCGATGGAGGAAATCTCCCGCGCGTCGGCCTCTGTGGGCCTGTCCTATGGCGCGCACTCAAACCTCTGCGTCAACCAGCTGCGCCGCTGGGGCAATGACAGCCAGAAGGCGCGTTACCTGCCCAAGCTGATCTCCGGCGAGCATCTGGGCAGCTTGGCGATGAGCGAGAGCGGGGCAGGCTCGGATGTGGTTTCGATGAAGCTGCGCGCCGACAAGAAGGGCGATCGCTATGTGCTGAACGGCACCAAGATGTGGATCACCAATGCTCCGGATGCGGACACTCTCGTCGTGTATGCGAAGACTGATCCGGCAGGCGGCTCGAAGGGCATCACGGCCTTCCTGATCGAGCGTGGCTTCAAGGGTTTTTCGGTGGCTCAGAAGCTCGACAAGCTCGGCATGCGCGGATCGGAAACCGGGGAGCTGGTGTTTGAAGATTGCGAAGTGCCCGAAGAGAATGTGATGGGGCCGGTGGGCGCGGGCGCGCGCATCCTGATGAGCGGGCTCGACTATGAGCGCGCGGTGCTCTCGGCCGGGCCGACGGGTATCATGCAGGCGTGTCTGGATGTGGTTATTCCTTACATTCATGACCGCAAACAGTTTGGCCAATCCATCGGCGAGTTCCAGCTGGTGCAGGGCAAGCTGGCTGACATGTATGTGCAGATGAATGCGGCGAAGGCGTATGTCTATGCCGTTGCCAAGGCCTGCGACCGGGGCGAGACGGCGCGCAAGGATGCGGCCGGCGCTATTCTGTATGCGGCAGAAACGGCTACCAAGCTGGCGCTGGATGCAATACAGCTGCTGGGCGGGAACGGCTATATCAACGAATATCCGACTGGCCGCCTGCTGCGCGATGCCAAGCTCTATGAGATTGGCGCGGGGACGAGCGAAATCCGCCGCTGGCTGATCGGCCGGGAGCTGTTTGCGGAGACGGCGTGAGGCGGGGGCTGATCACCATTCTTGCGGCACTTCTGGCGGGGGCGTGCGAGCAATCTGCGGGCGATGCAGATTTTAACGGCTCGCATCGACACAGCTTCAATGAATGGATGGATGTAGTCTATCTCCCAGAGTATCCGGTGAAGGATCCAAAGGAAATTTTAGACTTAACAGCATCGGACCTGTTGGATGCTGGTTATATTAGTTTGGGAACGTACCATTTAACTCCGATTTGGATGTCACGTATTCGTGCGGAGCAAAGGTCGGGAGTTCTTGAAACTCTGTATAATGAGCTAATCGATATTCCAGCAAGTGATGCGTTTTTTTTCCATGCTTATCGCGATCAAGCGGACTTTAAAAATGTTCTGATGAGAAAGGTTGGATATGACTGGGCCGAAGCGTTAGCGGTTCAAGGATTGTACTCTGAAGCACGCGAAGTTCTTTTGAGCACACAGAAAGACACATTATCCAGCCACGTTTCTATCAATGACGTGTTGCTTGCTTTCCTGAATGAAGACCGAACCGCGTTTTTAAGTCACTTGCGCGCATTGCGTGAGGATGCACTGCAAGAAAGCGAATATTGTTCCGCGTCTCCCGACATGTGCCACGGTACAGAAACCAGTAACCCGCTTTTCATTCATGCACTGGTGTTATTTGACTGCATGGGCGTGCCTTACTTGGAAGTTTACCGCCGAGAATGTTCTGAAAGATGGCGGAACCAAAGTGTTTGGTCCGTGCCTGATCTCGACTACTGAATCATGCGAGTGGAAGAGATTGCCCGGCAACGCCTACTGTTCTTCGCGGAGGAAGGCCGCCTGCTGGCATCGACCGGAGACACGAATGATTTCATTTCCGATGTATGGTCGCAGGACGCGGACATGACCGCCATTCCGCTTTCCCGCCTCGGTCCGGATTTCCTGAAGCTCAGTACACGGCTGGCCGGGGAAGCGATTCAGAAGTTCGTCAATTATGGCATTCCACTTGCGATCCTCGGTGACGTGACCCAGCCTGTGGCACAGAGCGGCGCGCTGCGGGACTTCATCTATGAGTCCAATAAGGGGAAGGCAGTCTGGTTCCTACGGGATGCGGATGCGTTGCGCGGGCGGCTGACGGGCACCGCGCCATGAAACGGGCGGTGACGGTCTTCGGGTTGTTGGCCGCTGTTCTGGTGGTCTTGATGGGCGTGGCGCTGACACTGGCGCGGACCGAGGCAATGGAGCGCGCCGAGGCATTGGCGGGGCAGAGCGAGGTGGCGCGCACGCCGCACGGCGCGGTGGAATACGCCATCCAAGGCGAGGGACCACCGATTCTGGTGATCCACGGCGCGGGCGGCGGGTTTGATCAGGGGCTGCTGCTGGCGGACGCCGTGGGCGGGCCGGGGCGGCGCTGGATTTCCGTGTCGCGGTTCGGGTATCTCAGAAGCCCGCTTCCGGGGGAGGCATCTACGGCGGCGCAAGCGGACGCGCTGGCAGACTTTTTGGCGGGGCTGGGGATCGATCGGGTGGGCGTGCTGGCGATGTCGGGCGGGGCGCCGCCAGCCCTGCAACTGGCGGCGCGGCATCCGGACAGGGTGGGCGCGGTGGTGCTGCTGTCGCCGGCGCCGTTTACGCCCTTTGGCGGGGATGTGGAGGGGCGGCCCGTTCCGGCGGCTGTCTATACGGCGATTGCGGGCAGCGATGTCGGCTTCTGGCTGATGAAGCGGCTGGCGCCGGGCACGCTGAGGGCAGCCTTTGATGCGCGGCCCGAGCTGCTGGAGGGGGCGCCGGAGGATATCGATTTTGTGGACCGTCTGGTTGAGGGGGTCCAGCCAGCTTCCGGCAGGTTGGCGGGGCTGCGCAACGAGATTGCCGCCGTCGATCCGCAGGCGGAGTATGATCTGGAGGCGATCCGCGCGCCGGTTCTGGTCGTCCATGCGGCGGATGACCGGCTGAACCCTGTTGCCATCAGCGAGACGATTGCGGCGCGGATCAGCGGCGCGGAGTTCATCCGCTACGATACCGGCGGGCATCTGCTGCTTGGCCATCACGGCGACCTGCGAGGGGTGATTCCGGATTTTCTGGCGGGGGCTTCCGAGGAATGAAATACCTGACGGCATTTCTGGGCGTGCTTATGGCGGGCTGCGCGCATGCGGCGGAGCCTGCGCGCATTGCAGAAGAGGGCAGCCCTTGTGTGGCGGACCGGGCGGCATTGATGGCGCTCGATTACTGGGAATTCGATCAGGGAACGGAAGGTATTCGGTCTGTGATGGCCACGCCAGGGTGCGAGCTTGTCGCCGCTGATCTTCACCGGGATTATCACGCCGCGCTGCGCGCCAGGGGCGCGCCCGTGATGATCACCCTGCCAAATGACGAGGAATGGCCGATCAGTGAGACTGGGGAGATGTCCATTCTCTACTGGCATGAAGGCCAGCTGCGCGCGTTTGCGGGCGACGAAGAGGGGGCGGCTTATTTGTTCGAGCAGTCGTTGAATACGCCCGAGACGAGCCATTATGGCTGGGATGAGTATGTGCGGGGCAGCATAGCCTTCCTGCGCAGCGATCTGGGCGCGCTGGAGGCCGCGCGAGAAGCGATGGCCGGCAAGACCTCACCCGGCTATGGCGACCTCAATCTGGGTGTTCTGGATGGGCTGATCGCCTGCTTCGGACGCAGCTATAAGGAGGCCTACGGCGCGCCGGAATGTAACCGGCGGCCGGGCGTGGCACCCTGAAGGCTATTTGTATTTGTCCGGGTTGGCGGCGATGAGCTCTTCCAGCTTGGGCTGGCCCTGGACGAGTCCTTTGGTGAGCTGGGCGGTGATGAGCCCGCCGAGGAAGAGAGGCGCGCTGGCCTTGCCGGACCAGCGCATTTCGCAGCCGCCCTCGACGGGCACGACGCGGTAATCTTCCACTGCGGCTGAGACGGGTAGGGTGGAGCGTTCGAAGCGGAAAGCCATGCGGCGGCCTTCTTCCCAGGCGAAGAAGGTTTCTTCTACTTTCTGCTGGCCGATCTCAACCGTGCGCGTGGTGCCCGGTCCCCAGGGTTTGGGGCTGGTCCAGATGACTTTCGTGATGGGCAGCCACAGGGTCCATGTCTCGGCGTCGAGCAGCGCGTTCCACACCATTTCCGGCGGGAAGGGATAGCGGTGCACAGCGCTGCCCTGCTTTGCGGTGGCGAGGTATTCTTCGCCGACGGATTTGTGAACTTTCAGCGGCTTGGCCATGGCTTGCTCTCCCCAATATACCTGAAGCGGTGGGTCTTCACGGAGAGTATAGGCACGCTCGTCCGGCCGTCTACGGACGGGTGAGCCTTTTGTTGAGCTCACGCCACGTCAGGCCGCAGCGTCAGCCTGCCGCCAGAAGGGCCTCTGTTTCCTCCGCCGGGACGGAAAGAATCTGACTGATGACAGTGATCATCGTGCGCTCCTCGATAGGCTTGGAGACGTAGCCGTCAAAGCCCTTGGCGAGGTATTTCTCCCGGTCTCCATGCATCGAGTCTGCGGTCAGTGCGACCACCGGGACGAGGCGATTGAGGCTACCCGAAGTGCGCAGCCGCTTGAAGGCTTCGTCACCATCAAGGCCCGGCATGTGAATGTCCATCAGCACAATGTCGAAGGTTTCGCGATTCATGATCTCGAGGGCTTCGTTGCCATCGCAGGCTTCGCGGATGACGATGCCATAATACTCCAGGAAAGAGCGGGCGACGCGGCGGTTGATGCCATTATCGTCCACCACCAGCGCGCGGCAGCCGGTAAGGCCGGTGCGAGGCGTGCGCACGGGCATGTGTACCATGTTGGATGTGTCGCCCACGCTCATGGTGGAGGGCTGGGCCATGAACTTCAGTGTAAAGATGGAGCCGCGGCCTGCCTGGCTGACGGCCGTAACATCGCCGCCCATCATGCGGGCGAGGCGCCGGGTAATCGACAGGCCAAGGCCTGTGCCGCCGAACTTGCGGGTGGTGGAGCCATCTTCCTGGGCAAAGCTTTCGAAGATGCGGTCCAGCTTGTCTGCCGCGATGCCGACGCCGGTATCGGAGACGTGGATGACGACGCGGTGGGCGCCATTTTCCTGCGGTTCGGAAGTGACCACGATCATCACTTCCCCCTGGCTGGTGAACTTGATGGCGTTGGAAACCAGATTGCCGACACACTGGCGCACGCGTACCGGATCGAAGATCAGGCGCGAGGGTACGCTGGGGTCAACAAACAGGCGGATATTGATGCCCTTTTCCTGGGCGGCGGCTTCATGCAATTTGAACAGACCACTGAGCTTGTGGCGCAGATCGCCCGGCACCGGGGAGAGGTCCATCCGGCCGGCTTCAATCTTCGACAGGTCCAGAATGTCGTTCAGCAGCACCATCAGCGTATTGCCGCTGTCGAGGATGACGCCGACCTGTTCGGCCTGCGTCTCCGTCAGCTTGCTATGGGCGAGCACCTGCGCCATGCCGAGGACGCCGTTCAGAGGTGTACGGATTTCATGGCTCATATTGGCCAGGAATTCCGATTTGAGGCGCGTGGCCTGTTCGGCGCGGTTGAGAGCGTCCCGCAGTTCGTGGGCCTTGCGGCGTTCCTCGCGCACATCGCGGATATAGGTGATGAATACCATCTCATCGTCGCTGCCCCAACGGGCGCTGGATGTGGAGGCCTGCACACGGATCTTCTCGCCGCTCTGCGTGAAGGCCTCGGCGTCGGACACATGACGGATCAGCTTGCCATCTTCGATGTCTGAGACGACCTTGTTGCCGAGGGATTTCTGCGGCTCGAAGATTTTCACGCCGAACAGGATGCCGACATCATTGCCGAGCAGTTCTTCTTCCGAATAGCCAAGCAGTTCGCAGATGGCGTGGTTGACGTAGTGGATGCGGCTCACTCGGTCCGTGATGACGATGCCGTGGATGGCATGATCGCAGGCGGCGCGGGCGAGCTCGAAGCGCTTCTGTGCCGCGTCGCGTTCCTCAGCCAGTTCTGTAACCTCGTGGGAACAGGCAAGGGCGCCATTTTCCGTCGGCGTGATGACGGTTTTCATCACCTTGCCGAGCATCTTCGCGGCGCGGCCATGGCCGGTCATGTAAGTGATCGGCTCACCGGTCTCGATCACCTTGATGACGTTTTTCGTCATCTCAGACTCCCGATAGGCGGGGTCGAACTCGAAGACGCGCATACCGACGACGCTGCCGCCCCCCGGCAGGATTGATTCGTTCATCAAGCGGTTGGCGTCGATCCATTGAAGATCAATGATCGCGCCATTTTCGTCACGCACCGGAGCAATTTCACAAACGACAACTGGCAGCAGGTCAAACAGACGTGCATCCATCGAGCGAATCCTTAGGCCATCTATTTCTTTTTAAGGAAACATCAGCGTACAAGCTTAACGGAGCGTTGATATTTCACGCTTTTGGGGCGTGGTTTCGCTTCAGGCGGGGCAGCAGAGACTCAGGATCTCGTGGCCCTTCAGGGCATCCATGGCTGCTTTGTAGCCAGCTTCGACAGAAGCCTCATAAGCTTTCCAGTCTCGCAGTTCTATGTCCGGCAGTTCCGGCAGAATCAGAATGTCGGCCTTGTCGCGCGGGGTGAGACGGTCATCCCGGATGGTGGCGGCGCGCATCAGGAGGCCGGCGATTGGTGGCGGAGACGAGAAACCGCGCTTGAACACCCATTGCCAGAAATTTTCGGGATGGACGAATTCCTCCCGGTTCAGACCATCCCGGATGGCCGATACATCCGAGCCGATGACAAAGCCTTGATGCAGTTCCCGCATCGATTCGACGGGGAAATTGTCGAGTACGGCGCCGTCGACGAGGATATCTTCCCCTTCGACGAAGGGCGGCAGGATGCCCGGCAGGGAGATGGTGGCGCGCAGGGCTGTGCGCAGCAGACCGCAGCGGTGCAGCTTGGCCTGACCGTCGGTGAGGTTGGTGGAAAGGGCGAAGAAGGGGATTTGCAGGTCGCCGATGTCAATCTCGCCGAAGTGTTCCTGCAGGCGCTGGTTGACGCGCTTGCCTTTCACCATGCCGACCACGGGCAGAGTATAGTCGCCCAGGGGATTGGTTTCGACGAAGGCCTTGCGGATGCGCCGGTCGATTTCCTCGTCACTCCAGCCGATGGCGACACAGGCGGCGACAACCGCCCCCATGGAGGCCCCGCCGGCAAAGTCTATCGGGATGCCCAGTTCACGGATGGCGCGGATGGCGCCGATATGGCTGTAGGCCCGCGCGCCGCCGCCAGAGAGTACGAGGCCGACAGACCGGCCAGTCATGATGCGGGCCAGGCGCATGGCATCGGCGCCATTATCGCCCTGCCAGTGGAAAAGGCGCTTCGCCCCTGCCGCCTGCAGCCATTCCTGCGGACGGGAGGCGCGGCGCTCCGCGCCCGGATGGATGAGCACAATGTCGATGAGCTTGAGGCGCTGGGCAGGAGAAGTGTCTTCGGGCATCAGCGGGGTAGACGGGCGCGCATCAGAGCGGGCCAGCACCCAGATCCGGTCTGCCTGGCGCGTTGACAGGCGGAACCAGGGCGTGTCGCCGATCGCGGCGATCAGGATGACCGCGTCATACTCGGTTTCCAGCTGGTCGAAGAAGGCGGCGGGCTTTTCGCTCCCTTCGGTCTCCTCAACAATGACGGCCCGCTTCCCAAAGCGGGCAAGAGCGGATTTCAGCGCCCGGGCGCGCAGGCCTAGGTCGATGGTGGGGGAGGTGGAGAGGAGGGTGTAAACTTTGGGGGCGGCTTCGCCCGTGCGCTGATCACCCCTGCCCAGACGGCGCAGGATGATGCGGATCATGCCTTCCAGAAGCTCGGGCTCTGACTTGACCAGCAGCTTCCAGCCCGCCCGCGACAGGGCGATGACCTCAGAATCCCGCAGGGCATAGACCGAGCCTGAATGGGGCCTGTCTTGTCCTTCGCCCTCTGTATTGCTGCCGACACCGCCCAGGAACAGAGCCATCTCGCCGACTGGCTCGCCGGGGCGGATATGGCCGACGAACTCGCCTTTGGCGCCGAAGGCACCGAGCGCGCCCGACAGGACGAAATAGATGGAATCAGCCGGCTCTCCAGCCAGAAACAGCGGCTGGCCGGCGGGCAGGGCGAACCAGCGGGCCTCCTTGCCGGCGGAGCGCATAGCCCGCTGGGAGACGTCCTTCAGAAGAGGGATCGCCTTCAGATCGGGGGTAATTTCCTTGCGTAGGAGGCCGAACATGCCGGTGTTACCTGAACTCTCGAGAGGGCAGCTGCAAGACGTCTAGCACAAAAGAGTTTACCAACGGGTGACAGCCCGAAGCCGGGCGGTTAATCCTGCCGCAACGAAAAGTAAGGGAGGGCCCATGCCGGTCCTGAAATCTGCGCTGGATGTTTCCGGCGCCAAATTCGCTGCAAATCGCGCGGCCATGGAAAAGCTCGTAGCGGAGCTGCGCGCAAAGACGGCAGAGGCTGCCCTCGGCGGCCCGGAAGACAGCCGCAGGCGCCACACAGAGCGTGGCAAGCTTCTGCCGCGTGAGCGGGTGGAGCGGCTGATCGATCCGGGCAGCGCGTTCCTGGAGATCGGCGCGCTGGCAGCCCATGGCATGTATGATGGCGAGGCGCCGGGCGCGGGCCTGATCACGGGCGTGGGCCGGGTGGAAGGGCGCGAGTGCCTGATCGTCTGCAATGACGCGACGGTGAAGGGCGGGGCCTATTTCCCGGTGACCGTGAAGAAGCACCTGCGGGCGCAGGAAGTGGCAATGGAAAACCATCTGCCGTGTATCTACCTCGTCGACAGCGGCGGCGCGAACCTGCCCCATCAGTCTGAAGTGTTTCCCGACCGCGAGCATTTCGGCCGCATCTTCTACAATCAGGCGCAGATGAGCGCGAAGGGCATTCCTCAGATTGCCGCCGTGATGGGAAGCTGCACTGCCGGGGGCGCGTATGTGCCCGCCATGAGCGACGAAACGGTGATCGTGCGCAAGCAGGGCACGATCTTCCTGGGTGGCCCACCACTGGTGAAGGCGGCGACGGGCGAGGAGATTTCGGCCGAAGATCTGGGCGGGGCCGATGTGCATGCGCGCCGCTCGGGCGTGGCGGACCACTACGCGGCACATGACGCGCATGCACTTTCGATCGTGCGGTCTATTGTCCGTACACTGGCAAAATCGAAGCCGCAGCCATTTGAAATCCAGGCGCCGGCGGAGCCCCTTTATGATCCGCGCGAGATGCATGGGTTGGTGCCGCAAGATGTGCGCGAGCCATATGATGCGCGTGAAGTGATTGCCCGCACGGTGGACGGATCAGAGTTTCACGAGTTCAAGAAGCTGTATGGCGAAACGCTCGTTTGCGGCTTTGCGCATATCTACGGGATGCCGGTGGCGATCCTGGCCAATAACGGCATCCTCTTCTCCGAGAGCGCACAGAAGGCGGCGCATTTCATCGAGCTGGCCGATCAGCGGCGCATTCCGCTCGTCTTCCTGCAGAACATCACCGGCTTTATGGTGGGCTCCAAATATGAAGCCGGCGGGATTGCCAAGGATGGCGCCAAGATGGTGACGGCGGTGGCCACGGCCAGCGTGCCGAAATTCACCGTGGTGACTGGCGGTAGCTTTGGCGCGGGTAATTATGGCATGTGCGGGCGTGCCTATTCACCGCGTTTCCTCTTCATGTGGCCGAATGCGCGGATTTCCGTGATGGGCGGCGAGCAGGCGGCGAGCGTTCTGGCGACGGTGAAGCGCGACGGCATCGAGCGGCGCGGCGGACAATGGAGCGCGGAAGAGGAGAACAGCTTCAAGCAGCCGATCCGCGATCTCTACGAGACCGAAGGCAATCCGTATTTCTCCACCGCGCGGCTGTGGGATGATGGCATCATCGACCCTGCCGACACGCGGCGCGTGCTGGGGCTGGCGCTCTCGGCCAGCCTCAACGCGCCGTTTGGCGAGCGCGGGTTTGGTGTGTTCCGGATGTAAGCGATCCCCTCGCCGCATGTCTGCGGGAGGGGCGCTTTTGAAAGGGCAGGGTGCCTGCTTGGTTCAGAGCTGGACGTGCTTGCTCTTGCCAAGGTCTGGCTGCTCGTCCGTGATGTTGGCTTTGGTGACTTCAAAGAACACGCCGAGGGCGGATTTGTCCGATGCCCAGAGCGCAGCATCATGCGGCACGAATTTCAACATCATGAGTTTGGGGTCTTCAGGGCCGTCGGGATACCAGGCTTCGACCATTGGGCCCCAGAATTTCTCGATGGTGGCTTTGTCATGGTGCGGAGCAAGTTCCCCGCGCACGCAGGCCTGATAGTCGCTGTCGATGTGGCACATATGGACCATGCCGGGCGATTGGAGGACGGTTTGCCCAAGTTCGCTGGTCTTGTCTGAGTAGAAGTAGATGATGCCGGCTTCTTCATCCACCTGCGGCGCCATCGGCTGCATATGCTGATCATGATCGGGCGAGCCCAGCATGACGCACCGGCTACCCTTGATTTCTTCCAGCAGCTGGCGTTGCGGATTCTGTTCAAATTTCTTCAGATTGGCCATATCGCTCTCCTTGGGATGTCCCTGCCCAACGCGGAGTGTGCGCGCATGTTCCCTCATGGGGAGGACGGGGCCCCGTGTTCTGAAGGTCCGGAAAGATGTATAAGGACACCTACCTATCAACCTGAGCGGATTTTGCGGGTAGCGCTTGTCTCCAGAGGAGGCTCAGTCATGACCCAGACCATCTGCATCATCGACGGACATCCTGACCCGGACCCCGCCCGGCTTTGCCGCGCGCTGGCGGCCTCCTATGCCGAGGGCGCCATTTCGGCGGGATATGAGGTCACCCGCATCAACATCTGGGAACTGAAGATCCCGCATCTGGAAAAGAATGAGGATTTCCTCACCCCGCCCTCTGAACCGATCCTGAGCGAGCGGGAGAAGATCACTACCGCTGATCATATCGTCATCCTATTTCCGCTCTGGCTGGGCGGGATGCCGTCAAAGTTGCGGGCCTTCTTCGAGCAGGCGGCGCGAGGCGGGTTTTTTGTGGCAGATCCGGAGAAAGCGGGGAACTGGCCGCGCCAGATGATGGCGGGCAAATCGGCGCGTGTCGTGATCACCATGGGGATGCCCGGCTCGGTTTACCGGGTGCTCATGGATGCGGGCAGCCTGAAGGCGCTTGAGCGTGGGATTCTGGGCCTTTCCGGCTTCCGTCCGGTTCGCCATACCATCCTTGGCGGGGCTGCGGATGTCTCGTCTGAGCGGTTCCATGCCTGGAAAAGCCAGATGTGGGAACTCGGGCATTCTGCAGCATAGACTGCAGAGGCGTTAATCCTGCCACAAAATAGCCTTCAGACTGACAGGCTTTTAACGGATCGATGTTCGCGTTCATGCGTCCTTCATGCAAGGCGCCGGCCAACCCGGTGTCAGTCAAAGGAGTGAAACACATGATCCGCGTAACCCTGATTTCCGCTGCTGCTCTTGTTGGTGCCATGGGCGCCTACGCCGATGAAAAGACGACGTTTGCCGACGTTGACACCAATGCCGATGGCGTGATCAGCGCTTCGGAGTTCATCGCTCACAAGACCGCTGACGGCAAATATACCGAAGTGGAAGCTGCCGCGAAGTTCGAGGAAGCTGCCGGTATGGACGGCCAGATCACCGAAGCCGACTGGGAAGCGATGAAGGCTGAGCGCAAAGCCGACAAAGCCGACTCCACGGGTGATACCAACTGGTAATCCTACCAGTCTGAAGATCCCATCCGTCTCGATCTTCAGATATGACATGACCTTTCAGCGTCATGACAGGGCCTGTCTCTCTTTGAGAGGCAGGCCTTCGTCGCGTTGGCGGGTGCGGGTTTTCCTCAGGAATGGACCAGCTTCCCAACGCAGCTACTGGACATTTCCCCCCGGCTGAAGTCGATGGGGAACCAGCGGCTTCTTGCGCCGCCGAAACGCTGCGTAAGAGTGTACCACCCATGCCCGAGACGGCGAATCGATTTGATTTCATCCGGCTGGCGCTCGCTGCCGGTGTGTTCGTCTATCATGGCACTGCGATCGGCGCGGCGCAGCCCTTCGGGCCGCTGGAGTGGTCGCTTTCCCATATTGCCGAATTGTCGATCCAGGGCTTCTTCATTGTCTCTGGTCTGCTGGTCGCAGGCTCTTTTGAGCGTGCCTCGAGCCTTCTGGATTATGTGGGCAAACGAGCCCGCCGCCTGTATCCCGCCTATGCGGCGATCATCCTTGTGCCGGCGGCGATCAGCCTTGCCATGACGCGGGATGTTCAGGGCGTTGCGAGCTATCTGGGGGCCAATCTTGTCTTCCTGAATTTTCTCTCGCCCACGCTTCCAGGGCTGTTTGAGGGTAACCGTTTTCCGGAGGTGAACGGCGCGCTATGGACGCTGAAAATCGAGGTGATGTTCTATATCGCCCTGCCGATTATCCTCCTTGTGCTGAGGAGGTTTGGGGCGTTCTGGTGGGTTCTGATTGCGGCGATTTATGCGGCCGGGGAGGCCTGGGCCTATTTTGTGCCGCAACTGGCGCCGGGCGGGTATGGGCCCGAGCTGGGGCGCCAGCTGCCGGGCCAGATGGCCTTTTTCGCCATGGGCATTGCGCTTTGGAAGGCGTCCCCCGGCATACAGCGGCGCTGGGCGGCGCTGGCACTGTGCGGCACGGCACTTCTCGGAGCAAGTTTTCTCTATCCGTTTCTGGAGCCGCTTAGAGCTTTCGCGCTGGCCGGAGTCATCGGCGCGATTGCCTGGGCGCCGGGGCCAAAGCTCAATGTGGCGCGCTATGGTGATGTCAGCTATGGGCTCTACATAACCCACTTTCCGATCCTGCAGGCCCTCGCCGCGGCCGGGCTGGCTACCAGCCTGGGACTTGCGGCTTACCTTGCCCTTGCGACAGCGCTGACCCTCGCCGCCAGCTTCGCGCTGTGGCACCTTGTCGAGAAGCCTGCCTTGCGCCCGTCCAGCCACTATCGCAGGGTGGCCAGAGAAAGTTGAAACAGGAAAATCCCAATGCGTGACTCAGAATATGATCTGATCCGGTTTGAAGCCACGGAAGAGGGGCTTGCGGTCGTTACGCTGAACCGGCCTGATGTGCACAATGCCTTCAATGCCGAACTGATCGCCGAGTTGACGGATGTGTTCACGATGATTTCGGAACAGCCGACCATTCGCATGATGATCCTGCGTGGTGAGGGGCCTTCATTTTCTGCGGGCGCAGACCTCAACTGGATGAAGCGCGCGGCGCTGCATTCGCGTGACGACAATGAGACGGACGCCCTGCGCCTGGCCGAGATGTTGCGGCGCCTCTATGAGATGCCGCAAATGACACTGGCGCTGGTGCAGGGCGCGGCTATGGGCGGGGGCGCGGGTCTCGTGGCGGCGTGCGATGTGGCAATTGCCAAGGCGGGTACCCAGTTCCGCTTTTCCGAAGTGCGCCTCGGTCTCACGCCGGCCACCATCAGCCCCTTTGTAGTGCAGGCCATTGGCCCGCGTTGGGCGAAGGCGCTGTTTCTGACGGCGGATGGTTTTGATGCGGCGTATGCGGAGAAAATCGGCCTGGTGCATTATGTGGCCGAAGACGACGTGAAGATGGGCGAGCTTCAGGAGCATATAGCGCGGCTGGTGTTCTCGGCTGCTCCCGGGGCTGTGGCCGATGCCAAGCAACTGGTCGTAGATGTCACCGGAATGGAAATCGATACTTCTCTGATGCACACCACCGCCAAGCGGATCGCGGCGCGCCGTGTCTCCGAAGAGGGGAAGGAGGGCATCGCCGCTTTCCTCGAAAAGCGCGCCCCCTCCTGGAAGAGGTGACCGGGCGCCCTCGTCAGTCGGGGGAGAGGTCTACATTGAGGCCGAAATTGCTCAACGTGACCTCAAGCGCCGTGACCGGATTGACCCCGGTTAGCGCTTCTATCTGTCCTCGGAATATGTACGCCAGCAGCGCGAACATGATGATGTAGACAATAAACTGCATCAGCGATTTCAGAATGAAAGCGCCTGCGCTGCCGATAACGAGGCCGATGGCGCCCATGATCAGCGCGCCCTGTATCGGCGAAATGCCGTCCGTCACGAGGCCCTGATTATAGCCGAGATAGGCGCCGATGCCGCCGCCGATGACGCCTGCCAGGCTGGCGAGCCCGGTTCCGGAATTGTAGGCCATGGGGTCCCCCTTGGTTTCAGACCAGTTAAGCATTACGCGATTGCGCGGGCCCCACAAAGCCAGAAATTTAACGTCATCCGGTACTCCGGCTGCCATGTTGCCGCCCCGGTTTGCCGCGAAGGGAAACAGCCATGACGCCAGATGGAAACGTTTCCCACGCCGCCCGCCTTCGCGCCCGCCTCCACGCCGCGCGGGAGGGCTTGCGTGCGCGATATGTGAAAGGGCCGTGGAGCCTTGGTGTATTCGAGTTTGTCAGTTTCGGCATCAAGCAGGCCTGGGCCTGCCTGTTTGGCGGGGCAATGCTGGGGTTGCTGCTCCTCACGCACTTTTTCTATCCGGAGGGGGCGGCGCTCTCGCGCTATGATTTCCTGGTGATTGCGGCGGTGGCCCTGCAGGCTGGGCTGCTGCTCAGCGGCCTGGAAACCTGGGAAGAAGCGCGGGTGATCTTCGTGTTCCATGTTGTGGGTACGGTCATGGAGCTGTTCAAGACCGGCGCCGGCAGCTGGATCTATCCGGAGGAGAGCTTCCTGCGGATTGGCGCCGTGCCGCTGTTTTCCGGTTTCATGTATGCGGCGGTCGGTTCTTATCTCGCCCGCGTGTGGCGCATCTTTGAGTTCCGCTTCACGCGGTTTCCACCGCTCTGGCTGCAGGGCCTGCTGGCGCTGGCAATCTACGTGAACTTTTTTGCGCATCACTGGACAGTAGACATCCGCTACGGCCTCTTTGCCGCCACCGCGCTGATCTACCTGCGTACGCTGGTCTGGTTCCGTCCCGACGAAATCCACAGGCCGATGCCGCTGCTGATCGGTTTTTTTCTTGTGGCAGTGTTTATCTGGTTTGCCGAGAACCTTGGAACATTTGCGCGCGCCTGGGCCTATCCGGGGCAAGAAAATGGCTGGGAAATGGTGTCTTTATCGAAGCTCGGATCATGGTATCTGCTGATGATCATCAGTTTCGTCCTGGTAGCCAGCGTGCACCGGGGCCGGGGAGGCAAGACCAGTGACCATAACCAAGCTGCTCGTCGCTAACCGGGGCGAGATTGCCGCCCGTATTTTCCGCACCTGCCGCGAGCTTGGCATCGAGACCGTCGCCGTCTTTTCCGAGGCGGACCGCGCCGCCAAGCATGTGCGCGAAGCCGATGAGGCGGCCTGCATCGGACCGGCGCCTGCGCCTGAGAGCTATCTGCGTGCCGAAACGATCATTGCCGCCGCGATGGAAACGGGCGCCGATGCCATCCACCCCGGCTATGGCTTCCTCTCCGAAAACGCTGCCTTTGCAGAAGCTGTGGTGGCCGCGGGGCTGATCTGGGTTGGCCCGCCGGCCTCCGCCATCCGCTCCATGGGGCTAAAGGATGAGGCCAAGCGCATTGCCGAGGAGGCGGGCGTGCCCGTGCTGCCCGGCTATCGCGGCGAGGCGCAGGACATTGCCACGCTGAAGAAGGCCGCCGCGAAGATCGGCTATCCGCTGCTCATCAAGGCGGTCGCAGGCGGCGGTGGACGCGGTATCCGGCAGGTGTCCAAAGAGGCTGAGTTGGACGCCGAACTCATCAGCGCCGTGCGCGAGGCGGAAAGCGCCTTTGGCGATGGCCGCGTGATGCTGGAGAAGCTGGTTCTGCAGCCGCGCCATATCGAAGTACAGGTGTTTGGCGATGCCCACGGCAATGTGGTGCACCTGTTCGAGCGGGACTGCTCGCTGCAGCGCCGCCGCCAGAAGGTGCTCGAAGAAGCGCCCGCGCCCGGCATGCCCGAAGACGTGCGCAAGGCGATGACAGAGGCGTCGGTAAAGCTCGCCAAGGCTGTTGGCTATCAGGGTGCCGGTACGGTGGAATTCATCGTGGACGGATCAAAGTCTCTAGCGGTGGACACGTTCTGGTTCCTGGAAATGAATACGCGGCTTCAGGTGGAGCATCCCGTGACGGAGATGGTCACCGGGCAAGATCTGGTGGAGTGGCAACTCATCGTCGCTTCGGGCGGCACGCTGCCGCTGGCGCAGGACGAGATCGCGCTGAATGGCCATGCCATCGAAGCGCGCATCTGCGCCGAAGATCCGGCAGAAGGCTTCCGTCCAGGCGCAGGCGTGATCCTCGAGTTCGGCCTGCTGAATGAGCCCGATGGCGACATCATCCGCTGGGATACCGGTTTTGAGACCGGTGATCGCGTGCCGTCCAATTACGATTCCATGATCGCCAAGCTGATCGTCTACGGAGATCATCGGGACGAGGCACTGGAACGCCTGACGGATACGCTAGCGCATACGCAACTTGCGGGCGTGCCGTCGAATGCCAGTTTCCTCCGTCGCTGCGCTATGTCGGATGCGTTTCAGACCGGTGCGCATCATGTGAACTGGATCGGCGACAATCTTGACGCGCTGGCCGCTGTGCCGGAGGAACATCGCGAGGCTTCGTTGAACGCAGTGGCGAGCCTTGTGCTGGATGAGGCGCCCGGCCTTTCCCCCTGGTCGATCAATGACGGTTTCCGCCTGAACGCCGCGCCGCGCCGCACGATTGTTCTGGCCGCTGATGGCGAGGCGGAGATGGTGGAGGCTGGCATTCCGATGCCGGAGGATGTTCCATTTCCTCTGGTGACGGATATTTCTCCGCGCCGCTATGCCGTTACCTGCGGCGGCGACACGTTTCTGGTAACGATCCCCGAATACAGCGCCGATGCCGACGCCGCGCTGGGCGGCAATGCCGTGAAGGCGCCGATGCCTGGCAAGGTGCTGACCATCACGGCGAAAACGGGCGACGTGGTGACGCGCGGAGACACGCTGGCCGTTCTGGAAGCCATGAAGATGGAACATGCCCTCGCCGCGCCGCGCGATGGTGTAGTCGAAGCGGTTCACGCCGCAGCAGGCCAGCAGGTGGCCGAGGGCGACCTGCTGGTGTCTCTGGTGGAAGAGTAGGGGGTTAGCTGAGCTCCAGCCCTTCAAGCTCGCCGCTGTCCCGCCAGGCTTTCAGGATGCGGAAATAGGCGTTGGGGCCTTCGCCATAGGAGTTGTTCTGCGCGGCCCGGTCGCTCGGTTTGCCTTCATTATTGTAGTAGCCCGGCGTGCACTCTTCCAGAAACTGCTGGCGCATCACCGCTTTCTCGACGATCTGCTGCACCCAGGCGGCTTCGCCTTCCGGGCTTGCCTCGAAAGTCCCAGCTTGGCGGGCAGAGACTTCGGAGAGGATGTAGGCGATCTGCTCGGCCTGCTCGTCCAGCAGGTGAGGGTAGTTGGCGGTGAAGCCGGCCTGGCCCGGCCCCATCAGGAACATGTTGGGGAAGTTATTGACGGCAAGGCCATGCAGGCTGCGCATGCCGTCCGCCCAATGATCTTTCATGGTCACGCCGCCCTTGCCGACAGGATCATACCCCGCGCGGCGGGTATAGTCCGTGCCCACCTCAAAGCCGGTGGCGTAGACGAGGCAATCGACCTTGTATTCGATACCATCGACAATGATCGAATCCTCCGTGATCCGTTCAACACCCTGACCGCCGGTGTCTACAAGCGTCACATTCGGCCGGTTGAAGGAATTGAGATACGCATCATGGAAGCAGGGGCGTTTGCAGAACTGGCGATACCAGGGTTTCAACTTGGCGGCGATTTCCGGGTCTTTGATCACTTCATCGACGCGGGCGCGCACCTGTTCCATCTTCTTGAAGTCTGCCAGCTCGGCAAGTTCTGCCAGACGCTCCGGCGAGAGTCCCTTCTTGTCACCGGAACTGGCAATGAAAAGGATGTTGCGGATAATGTCCGTCCACCCGTCCTGCACAAGGTCCTCAGGCTCATAACCGCCGGACACCAGGGTATTGAAATTCTCCATGCGGCGGCGCTGCCAGCCGGGCTGCAGGCTTTTGGCCCAATCCAGATCGGTGGCGCGGTCATTGCGCATATCGATGGAAGATGGCGTGCGCTGGAACACGTAGAGATGTTTGGCGCCTTCGGCGAGATGGGGTACGCATTGCACGGCGGTTGCGCCCGTGCCGATGATGCCGACGACCTTGTCTTTCAGTTTCGTCAGACCGCCTGTGCTGTCCCCGCCCGTATACTGATAATCCCAGCGGCTGGTGTGGAAGCTGTGGCCCTTGAAGCTTTCAACGCCCGGAATGCCTGGCAGCTTCGGCCGGTTCAGCGGGCCGTTGGACATGATGACGAACTGCGCGGTGAAGCGGTCGTTCCGGTCGGTCATGATGATCCAGACCTTGCGGTCCTCATCCCATTCCATGCCGGTCACGCCCGTGCCCAGAAGTGCGTTTTCATAGAGATTGAAGTGTTTGGCGATGCGGGCCGAATGCTCGAGAATTTCCGGCGCCTTGGTGTATTTCTCTTTGGGAATGTAGCCGGTCTCTTCCAGCAGGGGCAGGTAGATATAGCTCTCAATATCGCAGGCCGCGCCGGGGTAACGGTTCCAGTACCAGGTGCCGCCGAAATCGCCGCCGGTCTCGATCATGCGGATGTCCTTGAAGCCTGCCTTGCGCAGGTGCGCTGCAGACAAGAGCCCGCCAAAGCCGCCGCCGATCACGGCCACCTCGACATGATCGGTCACCGGGGCGCGGGCCACGCGCTCCGTATACGGGTCTTCCAGATAATGGGCGAACTGGCCGGCAACATTCACATATTGCTCATTGCCATCCTTGCGCAGGCGCTTGTCACGTTCCGCGCGGTAGCGGTCGCGCAGCTGGTTGGGGTCAAATCCCAGATCAAGGGCGGCGTCGTCAGCCATGTGTCATTCCTCCCAGGTACGGATGCGGGATCTCTGCCCATCATTTCTCGTCCAATGAGAGAAACTAACCGCGATTTTCAGCCGCTAACAGCCGTCACCCTGCGTCAGCCACCAATCCCGGTCAGCGCGCGCAGCACCACGAAAAGCAGGATGCCCGCGCCGATATACAGCCAGGTATTGCTGCCATCTGGCGTGCCCTTGGGGTTTTCCGGGGTGCGACCAAGCAGCCGGTCAAGCTCTCGCTGCTTGCGCACCTCCTGGGGCATTTCATGCCAGTCCAGCGCCTCGCGCACGCGGCGCAGCCAGGCGTTCATGTGGCGCTCTGCCGGGTGGTTGGAGGGCTGGCGCACCCAGCCGAATTGTCCGTCCAGATCGTCAAACAGGCGTACCGTCAACCAGCCAGGCAGTTGCACATCGCCCGTCTCGGCATAATAGCCCGTTGCGTGGCAGAGATAGTTGCGCACCTGCCATTGCAGGGCGCGGTATTCATCAATCCCTTCCAGTTCTGGATGGTTGAACAGGGCATCAAGATCGGCGCGGGAGGGCGGCCCCCAGGGGGAGATCAGTGCCTCGTGCAGCTTCTGCATGGCCGCGTCGATGCGCCGGTCGAAATCGGTGGGGACGTATTCTTCTTCTTCTTCATCGAAATCTGCATCTTGGTCATCTTCAGCGTTCGGGGCCAGCGGGGCAGTGCGGGTAGCCGTATCTGACGCCTGTTCTGTCAGCGTTTCGCTGTGTCCGTCCCCTGACGGATCAGAACAGGCCTCCGTTCCGGTTTCGACTTCAGCGTCCTCATCATCCTCTTCATAATCTGCGGGATATTCTGCCCGCCAGCGCGCCTCCTGCCGCGCGCGCTCGAAAGCCTCGCGCAGGGCCATGAACGCCGCCCGGTCATCTTCGGGCCGGGTGACCTTCAGGCGCTCCGCATAGGCTTTGCGGATGTTGGCTTCGGTGGCGGTTTTCCGGTCGAGGCCGAGCAGGGTGAAGGGGTCAGAAGACATCCTCGCCCTCGAACCGGCTCAGGATTTCTTCGATCTGGGCGCGGGCATCCTGGATCTGGCGCTTGTCATGGGTGTGCAGCACCGCCTCGAACTGGGCGAGGATGTGACCGATATGCTGGCGCTGATCGCCGAGGCTGTTTTCATAGGCCGCGCGCAGGCGGGCGATGATGGCAGCGTTTTCCTGCTCGTCGCGCGGGTGGATTTTCAGGGCGGTGAGTTCCTTGAGGCGTTTGTCGATCTCGGCGCGGGTCATTGTGCCGGGTGTGCCTTCAATCACGAGACGGAGGGTTTTCTTCGTGGCCACCGGTGTGGCCTCCACCTCCAGGATGCCGGAAGTGTCGTAGGTATAGCGCACCTCCACCGTCTTGTCGGCCTTCAGGTCAGCGGGCAGGGGCACGCGCAGCTGGCCGATGCGCACATTATCGCGCACGAAGGGGCTTTCGCCCTGATAGATCATCAGGTTGATCTCGCGCTGGTGCTGTTCCAGCGGGCTGATTTCGTTGGCGCGGCTGGCGGGCACCACCGTGTTGCGCTCGATCAGCGGCGAGAAATGGCCCGGCTCCCACTGGTTCGGCCCCAGCGGCACGGAGACTTCGTAGCCGAGGGTGAAGGGGCAAACGTCTGTCATCACCACATCGTCAAGCGCGGCATGGCGGGCGGCGAGACCGGCCTGGACCGCTGCGCCAAGGGCGACGACATGATCGGGATCGATCGAGTGTTCCGGGAAGCGTTTGAACAGGCGTGTGATCAGCCCGCGTACGGCCTGCATGCGGGTGGCGCCGCCGACAGTGATGATGCGGTGCAGGTCGTCCGCCCGGAGGCTCGCGTCAGAGATGGCGCGCTGGATGGGCATCCGCAGGCGTTTGAGAAGCTCATCGGTGATCTCGTCAAACTTCTCCCGCGAGATGGAGACGGGGCGGGCCTCGCCCTTGATCACATATTCGCCGGTGGCCTCGGCTTTTTCCGAGAGCTGGTGCTTCAGCCGGTTGGCGAGGGCGCGCAGGCGGGCACCTTCCTCGCGGCTGACATCCTTGGGCTGGATGCCCAACTGGCGGCCGAGTTCTGTCGCCAGCGTATCTGTGAAATCCTCCCCGCCGAGAAAGGCGTCACCGGCCGAGGCTCGCACTTCCATCACGCCTGAGAACATCTCAAGGATCGAGACATCGAACGTGCCCCCGCCGAGATCGACGACGAGGAAGGTGGATTCAGCTTCCTTGTCCTGCAGCCCATAGGCGAGGGCGGCGGCGGTTGGCTCGTTGACGAGGCGGTTGACCTTCAGCCCGGCAAATTCGGCGGCGGTGATGGTAGCTTTGCGCTGGATGTCGTTGAAATAGGCGGGCACGGAGATGACCGCTTCTTCCACCTTGCGGCCGAGATGGGCTTCGGCATCGGCCCGCAGGCTGCCAAGAACCAGGGCGGAAAGTTCTTCCGGCCGGAAGGATTTCTTGCCCAGCTTCACTTCATGATTGGTGCCCATATAGCGCTTGAAGCGGGCGGTGGTGAGATCTGGATGGGTCAGTAGCCGGTCACGGGCGGCGCGGCCCACCAGCACGGCGCCGTCATCGCCATAACCCACAGCAGACGGCGTCATCACCTCGCCCAGCGCATTTGGCACCAGTGTTGGGCCATCCGCCTCGAATACTGCCACAAGTGAATTGGTTGTGCCCAGGTCGATGCCGATGATGGCCTTGTCGGACATGTGGTCTTGCCCCCGCGGGTATGCCTTCTGCACCCTTAGCGCGTCCGCACGCTCAGTCCAGCCGTCCTTTCACCCAGTGCCATGCCTCTGTTACAAAACTGTCCTATGGCGGGGGAACATGCACAAGAAGGAGGCCGCCCCTATGGCGATGATGGACGATAGCGAGAACAAGCCCGTAAACCCCCGCATTGCCGCAGGTGTGGCCACTATCGGCGATGTGATCGGCCAGCGGCTGTCTCGGCGCGGCTTTCTGGGTGGGCTGGGCGCGGTATCTGGCCTGGCGCTGGCCGGATGCGCGCGCGGCGGCGAGGCGCCAGGCCCGGTTGGCAGCCGGGAGGCGGTCAGCGCAGACATACCGGCCTTTCGCTTCGACGAAATCGCCCGAGGCATGGACGAGACGCATCATGTCGCGGAGGGTTACCGGGCCGATGTGCTGATCCGCTGGGGAGATCCGCTATTTGCTGACAGCCCGGTATTCGACCCGGCTAACCAGACGGCTGAGGCTCAGCGCCGGCAGTTCGGGTACAACAACGACTTCATCGGTTATGTTCCGCTGGAGGCCGACAGCGAGGGGCGCGAGCGGGCTCTGCTCTGCGTCAATCACGAATATACCTCGACCAACATCATGCTGCCGGGTGTGGCGGCTGGCTATCCTGCATCGATGACGCGGGAGCTGTGCGAAATCGAAATGGCGGCCCATGGTGGATCCGTCGTTGAAATCCGCAAGGAAGCCGGCGTGTGGAAGCCGGTAACAGACTCCTATTACAACAGGCGCATTACCGCTGATACGACCAAAATGAGAGTGAGCGGGCCAGCTGCCGGAAGCCCACGTCTTCAGACGACGGAAGACCCTACCGGCGTGGTGGTTTCCGGAACAATGAACAACTGCGCTGGCGGCATCACGCCCTGGGGCACATATCTGATGGCGGAGGAGAACTTCAACGGGAACTTCCTCGGCGAGCTGCCGGAAAATCATCCGGAGGCAGAGAATCACAAGCGTTATGGCGTTCCCTCCGGCTGGTATCAATGGGGCCGTTTCTTCGACCGCTACGATGTCAGCAAGGAGCCCAACGAGCCCAACCGTTTCGGCTGGATCGTTGAGGTTGATCCCACGGATCCTAACCATGTTCCGCGCAAACGCACCGCGCTGGGCCGGTTCAAGCATGAGGGTGCCGAAAGCGTTGTAGCACCTGATGGCCGCGTGGTGGTCTATTCAGGTGATGATCAGAGATTTGATTATGTCTACAAATTCGTGACCAAGGGGAAGTTTGAGCCTGGAAACTGGACGGTGAATGGCGACTTGCTGGATGACGGCACGCTGTATGTGGCGCGGTTTGATGCCGATGGCACGGTGGCGTGGTTGCCGCTGGTCTATGGAACCGGTCCGCTGACGGAAGAAAATGGTTTTGCCTCGCAGGCGGACGTTCTGATCGAAACGCGCCGGGCGGGCGACCTTCTGGGCGCCACGCCCATGGACCGGCCTGAGGACGTGGAGCCCAATGCCAAGACAGGTCGCGTCTACGTCATGCTGACCAATAATGACCGCCGCACGGAAGCGCAGGTGGACGCCGCCAATCCGCGCGCTTCAAACCGGTTTGGCCATATCATCGAGATCATCGAACCGGAGGGGGATTTCACCTCCGAAACCTCGCGCTGGGAAATTCTGGTGCGCTGCGGCGATCCCTCCATTGCGCCTGTTGGCGCGCTCTGGAACCCTCTGACTACGGATAATGGATGGTTTGCCAGCCCGGACAATTGCGCCATTGATCCGCAAGGGCGCCTGTGGGTTTCAACCGACGGCAACGAAGATTCCGGCGCGGCCGATGGCCTTTGGGCGCTGGAGACGGAGGGCGAGCGGCGCGGCACAGGGCGGCATTTCTTCCGTTGTCCCGTGGGCGCTGAAATGTGCGGCCCTCGCTTTAACGAGACAGGCGAAGCCCTGTTCCTGGCAGTCCAGCATCCGGGAGATACGGATGGCGCCACTTACGAGGCGCCCGGCACGCGCTGGCCGGACTTCCAGCCTGCCATGCCGCCGCGCCCAAGCGTGGTCGTCGTAACGAAACAGGGCGGCGGCCCGATCGGGGGATAAGGCCGTGCCTCTGCTTCAGTTTCAACGCCGCAGAAGCACGCGGTGGCCGCCTTCGCGCGTCAGTTCGAGGGCGCCATCAGCGGTGATGCGCCAGGCCATTTCGCCCTGCAGGGCGGCGGTGAACTTCGTTTCTTGATTGTTCAACGCCGGCGTAAGGCAGGCCCGGCGTGTCATGGCCAGTGGCGAGAAGGTGAGGCTTGTGCCGGTGGCGGTGTAACTGCCGCTGAGGTTGTTACAGCCGGTGGAACCGGAAACCTTACCGTCTTCAGTAAATGTCAGGGTAAGGACGGTGTTGTCGATCACTCCGCCACGGTTGAGGTCTTCCACCGTCCAGGCACCGCCGCCGAGTGTGGCGGGGTCGCCCTCAACGACGTCGCCTTCAGCCGGAAGCGGACGGGCCGTGAAGGAGACGCCATCTTCACCCCGGATAACGAGGTTCCCCAAGCTATCGATGCTTCCTTCGGTCTTGCCTGAGAGGATCGCGCCGAAAGCAGATTCCTGCTCCATCACACCGTCTGCCATGCAGGCCATCTTGGTCATACCAACCCCGGTGAAGGCTAGCTCGGCGCCCGTCTGCGCATAACCGCCGAAGAAGCGGTTGCAGCCAGTGGTGCCATTGATCTTGCCGTCAGCCTCGAAATTGATCTGCGGCTCGCTGCCGGCGACAACAGCGGTGCCCCCCATTGTTTCGACCTGCCAGCGGGTGCCCGCCAGCGGTTTGAGGCCGGAGGGAGTCAGTTCTATCTCGGTGCCATTCTCACCGGTGAGGATGACTTTGCCGTCGGCGCCGGGGGCAAAGGTGGCTGTACCCTTGAAGGCGGCGTAAAGCGCGCCTTCCTGCGCGCCCGCTCTGGGATCAAGACAGGCCATCATGGTGGAGATGAGGTCTCCGAAGGTTATCTTGCCATCGCTTTCGCCAAAGCTGCCGCCATAGGTGTTGCAGCCGCCAAAGCCGCCGACCCGGCCATCTTCACCGAATTTGACAGTCATCGGGCGCTGGCCGGAGACTGGCTGACCGCCAATGGCGGATATGCGGTAGTCTTTGCCGGTCAGTTTCAGTATGGCGGGCGCTTCAGGGGACGGAGCGGCGGGCGCGGGCGCGACCTTCACCATCACCAACGTTCCGGCATTCACGCTGCCGCTGACAGCCTCAATCTGGTGAACGGTATCGGTGGTCCAAAGGAGGGTGCCATCCGGCCCGGTGACGGTGGCGCGCAGGGTATAGGTGAGGCGCGGGTCGAGTGTTTGATTGACGCGCAGAATGAAGTTTTTCGGCACGCCGCCATCATCCAGGCTGTCCGACCAGTCTGCCAGCGAAATGGCGGGCGCGTCGGCACGGGAGGTGTCTGACAGTTCCACCTTGAGAACAGAGCCCTTAGGGGCGGCCATCCGCTCGCGATAGGTGGCAGAACCGGTCACGGTCAGCACGGCGGCTTCCTCTTGCGGGGACAGGGCCGTGGGCGGTGTCTGACAGGCGCTGAGTATGGGCGCGGCCGAGATGAGAAAAAGCGGTACGAGCGCCGCCTTGTAGAATTTTCCATATGCCATTCAGGCCTCCCTTCGGATCAACTTGCCGGATATCCGGACCGGCTTGCGCCTGCCGCTGCGGCAGATTCCCCGAAGGGATGGCATCAGCAAGGCGGCATTATGGCAAGCCTGACGTCCTCTTACTCTACGACACGGCTGGCTGGGTGCGGAAGGCCGTTTCCATGCCGGTGGAAGCTGCTAATCTCTCCGCTGAGGGTAACAGACTGGCGCATACTGGGGAGGTATCGCCGATGAAGACAACCAGTACGATCGACCTGCAGCGGGGCCGATGGTTTTCGGCTTTGCCGGAGGCGTTGCAGGAAGAGATTTTGCAAAACGCTACGCGGCAGAAGCTGCGGCGGGGCAAGCATGTGTTCCGGCAGGGAGATCCCCCCAGCGGTATCTATGGCCTGGTGGGCGGGGAAGCCCAGATCATCGGTACAACGCTTGCCGGGCTCGACATTCTGGTGGCGGTTTATCGACCGGGCGACTGGACGGGCTTTCTTGCCTGCGTTGACGAGGGGCCCTACACCTTTTCCGTGATCGCCAGCCAGCCTTGCGAAGTGATGCATCTGCCGCTCGCGGCGGTGAAGCGGCTGTTCCTGTCAGACGCCGAGAACTTCCGCCGCTTCGTATTGCCGGAGATGGCCTCCATCCGGGCGATCTATTCGCAGGTGGTGGAAAGCCTTGCCTTTACGCCGCTGCAGCGGCTGGCGCGGCGCCTGATTGATCTGACGAGCGAGCCTCATGGTGGGCGGGCGACATCCTCCTTCATCAGCCCGGTGACACAAGATCAGATCGCCCTGTCGATCATGGCATCGCGCCAGTGGACCAACCGTCTTCTGCAGCATTTGGAGCAGGCGGATGTAATCCGCATTTCCCGCAGCCGGATCGATATTCTCGATCGTGCGCGGCTCAGCCAGCTGGCGGTACATGGCGAGAGCGGGTTTACCCTTGCCGAGACAGCACCGGGACAGGCCTCGCTGGTTTGAGCCGGCGAGGCCTGGGGCCGGAGGGTTAGTGCGCGTCGGTGACCTCGGAGATTTCGCCGAGGGTCTGGCCGCCGCAGGTGATGGTCACGCGGCTATAGCTGCTGCCGGCGAGGGGGCCGGTATAGTGGACTTCCTCGGTGGCGATGGCCATCGTGGCGGGCTCTGTGGGCGCGACCGGGATGAGTTTCAGGTTGAGAGCGGGGGTCATCGAGCGGTCCATCGGCCCGACCTCCCAATTGAAGGTATATCCCCCTGATCTGACATCAACCTTGCCGATGACATGCACTGTTGGCGAAGCGTCGGGGCCGGGCATCCGGTCGATCCAGGCTTCCCAGTCGCGGGAGTCCAGCACGGCGCATTCTTCGGCCGGAGCAGCTTCGGGCGCCGGGGCCGATTCCGGGGTGACGGACATCTCTTCTTCAGCTGCCTGAACAGGCGGAGGCTCTGCGGCGGGGGTCTGTTCGGCAGGGGGCGCGCAGGCGGCGAGAATGATTCCGCTGGCCGCAGCCAGGGCAAGGAGGCGGAGGCTGGTCATGTGATTTCCCTTTGTTTCAGGCTTCCCAAGGATAGCCCTACTTGCGCGGGTAACGTGTCAATTTGAGGACAGTTCCGGACAGATACGGACAAATCCGGTCAGTACCAAGCTATCAGGGGTACTCACCTGGTCACGGTTTTCTTGTTCAACCCACCGGCAGCCGGAAGCGAATAGAGCGTACCGTCCTCGCCGATATCGATCTTGCCGGAATAGGCCGCACCCGTGCCCTTCAGGAAGACAGGGTAGAGCAGCTTCGACGGGAGCGGCGGGACGATATGGTAGATCACCAGCCGCTCTACGCCGGCAGCCTCAGCGGCGCGGGCGGCGTCCATTGGAGAGGCGTGATAGTCCAGAATGTCGGCAAACACCTTTGACAGCGGGGCGGCGCCCGCCTCGCCGGCCGCCTTTGACATGGCGGCGACCATTTCCGCGTTCAGTGCCTCATGGAAGAGAATATCGGCACCTTCAGCCACGCTGACAAGATTGTCCGAATACACCGTATCGCCGCTGATGACGGCCGATCGGCCTTTGTAATCGATACGGAAGCCATAGGCCGGCTCGACCGGAGAATGATTGACCAGAAAGGCGGTGATCTGAAGGTCGCCCTCTTCCAGCAGCATGGCGCGGGCGCCGGGGCCGGAGGGTAGGTCGATTACCTCCGGGGCAAGGCCATAGCCGGCGGGGTTGGCAACAGCAGGGCCGTGGTGCGCCGTGCGGTAGGTGCTGTCGATACGGTACGCCGCGTTGAAGCCATCGGTGATTTCGGCAACACCGATAGGACCCGCGACGGGCAGGGGCGTGGACCGGCTGCCGCCGACCCAGGCGCCGACCATGAGTTCGCCAAGGCCGTCAAAATGGTCCGAATGCAGATGACTTAGATAGAGCTTTTCGGTACGGCCTGTGGGAAACCCCATGCGTGTGAGCCGCCGGATGGAGCCGCCGCCAACATCGAAAATGAAGGCGCGATCACCCGCCAAGACGCCAATACAGGGCCCCGCGCGGGCAGGGTCCGGTAAGGGTGATCCGCTGCCGCAGAGATAAAGGTGGAGGCCATCGGGAAGGGCGGCGGAGGGGTCTTTCCCAACATTATCAGCCACGGCGCGGCGGAAGACCGCCTCGCCGATCTGGACCGCGAAAACCTGCCGCGCCGCCAGCAGCGACAGGACACTGACGGCCAGTGCGATAACCACCCATTTCACGATCCGCATATGCCCCTCCCACGGGTGTTTTTTGTGGGGAGGTTGGAGCATATGACATTATTCGTGTCAATTGTTTTGAGGGCGTGGGGTCAGACTGGAGGGGTGGTCCCCCCGCGCGTAGCGGCGCAGGGGGGGATTAACCGAGCCGCCTATCGGCAGACCTTGGCGCTGGTGTTGCTGCCGCTCATGACGCAGTGGGCGTAGCGGTATTTCTGCTTGGTTTCGGCAGAGATCTGCGAGGCGCTTTTCATGGGCGGGGGCGAGAAGGAGGGGCTGCTGGCGGAGTAGCGGGGCGCGGAGGAACCGTAGAGGGCTTTCCAGCGTGCATCGGCCATGCCGGGCTCGTTGGTACCGGTGCCGAACGTTCCCTCAAGACCTGTTCCGCGGGCAGACATTTCTGCGTCAGCGGCGGCGCGGACAGGGCCGGACTGGAACCAGAGGGCGGCAGCATAGAGATCGTTTGTGGCGACCTGATTCATGCGGCCGGCGGCCTTGGCGGCAAGGATGGCTTTCTCGGCGAGGTCTTTGGACCGGGCAGAGTTGATCGCAGCGGAAACCGCATCGCCATAGCGGCCTTCGGCCAGCGGTGTGTCGATCATCGCGTTAAGGGCGGCCATTCTTGCTTCGTATTCGGCCAGCTCGCGGTTGTAGGTTTCCCATTCTGTTGCGCGGTCGCAGGAGTCTGTGTGGCCCTTTTTACAGGCGTGGCGGAGATAGGTCGCGCCGATCTCGTATTCCTCGATATCCAGATAGACGCCGGCGACATTGCGGCAGTGTCCGCCGACATTGTGCTCGTCGCAGCCGATCATGGAATAGGTCAGGCCCTTCTGCGCGTCGAAGGTGGCCGCGTCAGGATCAGCGTAGACGCGGGCGGCTACATCGCACCCCATCAGATCGTGATACTTGTTGCAGGTGCGCTCGGCGAACCAGCCGGCGTTCGCCATGTTGACCATGGCCGGATATTTGCCCTCGCTGCCGTCCCAGCCCCAATAGAGCCCCCAAAAGCAGGGGCCGCGCACGCCCGCCTCGCAGCCGGCCTTGGCGGTGGCGACGGCCTTGGCGAAATCATGGGCGGGCGAGGTGGTGCTGAGGCGGTGGCCGATACTCTTGTCGCAGCCATCGACATGCCCCATCGCGCAGGCGCGCTCCATGTACTCGACGCCCTTGACGACATCCTTGGGCACGTTGCCATCGCCGTTGGTATAGAAATAGCCGGTGGTAGTGCAGCCATCGGGGATGCCCATGTCGCAGGATTTCAGGAAGAAGGAGGCGGCTTTCTGCTTGTCTTCCGGGGCGCCGATGCCCTGGGCGTATTCGGCGCCGGTGTAGAAGCAGGCCTCTGCGTCACCGGCGGTGCAGGCGGGTTCGGACTCGGTCTGAGCGCTGGCGGGGGCGGCAAAGAAGGCGAGGGTGGCCGCTAAGGCGGCGAGGGTGAGAAGGCGCATGAGGCAGGCTCCCTATGTGAGTGCGGGATAGGCGTGCCTTGGGTGTTAGGGAGGTTTTCAGGGTGGGGGCACCCCCGGTTCCGGGGGGCTGGCCCGCAGGGATCAGGTGCGGAAGGATTTGCGGCCGAAATAGGCGCTGCCGGGCGGCGGCGGCGGGGGCGGACTGGTGGAATCCGTTTCGGTTTCCTCCTCGGTCGCGGTTTCGGTATCGTCCGTCAGCCGAACGGTGCCTGCGCCCCAAGCGTCTTTTTTCTCTTCCGATTCCGGCTCCGTTTTGGGTTTTTCAGCGGCAGCCTCTGGCTTGTCTTCCGCAGGAGGTGGAGGAACGTTGTCGGATACGCGATCAAGCAGCGGCCGGGGCGGCGGCTTGATTTCGGCCTTTGGCTCTGTTGCCGGCTCTTGCGGTATTTCTGGCAGCTTTAGCGCCGCGAGCAGTTTGCGCACATGCGCGGCAGCGGCCGACGCGGTGGAGACTTCAAAGTCCGGTACGCGCTTGTCCAGCCGGCGGGCGAGCTGGCGAGCCTGATGGTGGGTGAGAGATTTGAGCTGGACGTTGAACGCCTCTTCACCGATGGCGGCGCGCACCTGGGCGAGGGTTTCCGGCGTCTGGCCGGCCGAAAGCAACAGCTTCTTGGCGATCATGCCGGCGGCGGCAGCCCAGTCCTTGTCGGAGACGCCGAGCGTTTCCTGAAGGCGGAGAAGGGCGTTGACCGCCTGGATGCCGGACACTTCGCCGTCTGCGGTCATGCAACCTTCTCCCGAACTTCGGCGAGAAGCTGTTCGATGATCTGGAGAGCTTCACCCGACCATTTGGCCTGCAGCGTCGGCTCCGGTCCCAGCTCGATGGGGTTGGAGGCAAAGCCGGGCTTCATCGGGATCACGGTCTTGAACATCGCAAATTCGGTTTCCGCCGCAGTGGACGCTTCCCGCATCGCGCCGAGCACAACCTGCTGATGGGAGGAGCCATCATAGCGGGTGGCCAGGACAACCGGGAGCGTTTCGATATCCCGGTTACGCAGATTCTTCATGATGTCGCCAGTGAAGAGGTCGAGCCCCAGTGTGGACATGAAATCCGGGATTGTCGGCACGATGATCAGATGGCTGGCCGCGAGGACGGTTTCGGTCATCACCGAGATGCCGGGCGGGCAATCGAAGAGGATGACATCATACTGCGCCTTCAGGAGGTTCAGATCGTCCCGCAGGCGCTTGCCGACCTGATTCTGCAGGGCCTCCATGGCATAGCCCTTGGCGGTCAGCTCGAAGATCAGTTCGCGCTCTGTCTTCCGCAGGCGCGGTGAGGAGGGGATGAGATCCAGCGGCAGGGGCTTGCCCTTGAAGGTGACGTCGCTGGCATCCGTGATGATGAATTCACCCAGACGGCGCTGCTCGTTCGCGAAGAAGTTCTCCAGCAGCCAGTCAGAGATGGTCATATAGTCGTTGATGGCCTCGAACAGGTGTTCGTCGCCATTGTTGCCGAAGATCAACAGCGAGGCATTGGCCTGGGTGTCGAGGTCAATCACCAGGGTGCGCATACCCGAAGCCGCGAAGGCCTCCGCGAGGCTGACGCAGGTGGTGGTTTTGCCGACACCGCCTTTGGAATTGGCGATCGAAATGACGCGGGCAGACATTTTGCGTTTCTGTTCCTGTCTCAGCTCAGAGCCCCCGGCTCTTGCCAGATTTGGGGGGACAAGGCCACCCGCTATCCCTGCTTTTGAACACCGCCACCGAATAAAAAATCGTCAATGATTCAGGGGGGCAGCGCGCCGAGCCTGCAGAAAGTTGTGCCGGCCAATCCGGCAGGGGGCTGCGTGCGCCGACAATCAGGACTGTCGGAACAAGCCGGCAGTGACCTGAGGCGCAGACCTTCGACGTGGAATTGGCCATTCGCAAAATCAAGGCAGGCGCTGAAATCGGCGGGCCATCTTGAATGGCCGTTGGTGGCGCTGAGTGAGCCGCTCGCAGCAAGCTGGGGCAGCCGTGAGGCAGGCGCGCTGACGCGGGACGGATACCTCAAGAACGCGGTGGCCTATCGCTGTGTACGCATGGTGGCCGAGGCGGCGGCGTCCATTCCGCTGAAATCTGGCCATGAGGGTGTGGCGCGCCTGATACGTCAGCCGATGCCGGAAGCGGCAACCGCTGGCTTTGTGGAAGCTGTGTATACGGAGCTTCTGCTGACGGGGAACGCGTTCGTCGAGGCTGTGCGCCTGCCGGGAGAGACTGCCGCGGCGGCGCTGGCTCCCATCCGCACGGGCCGGGTGCGCCCTGTGAAGGACGCTGCCGGCTGGGTAGAGACCTGGGCCGTAAAGGGCCAGGGGCGGGAGCGGCGCGTGGGACGCGAGGCGAGCGGCTGGTGCCCGATGATGCAGGTGAAGCCTTATAATCCCGCCGACGAGGCGATGGGCTTGCCCCCGCTGGCCGCGGCGCGCCGGGCGCTGGATCTGCACAATGCGGGGGCAGACTGGGCAAAGGCCCTTATCGACAATGCGGCCAAGCCTTCGGGCGCGCTGGTGTATGGCGGGGGCGGGCGAATTCCGGCTGACCAGTTTGACCGGCTGAAAGAGGAACTGGCGCTGAGCTTTTTCGGGGCGGGTAATGCGGGGCGGCCAATGCTGCTGGAGGGCGGCCTGCAATGGCAGGCGCTGTCGCTTTCTCCTGCCGAAATGGATTTTCAGGAAACGCGGGCGATGGCGGCGCGGGAGATTGCGCTGGCACTTGGTGGGCCACCGATGCTGCTGGGGATCCTGGGAGATAATACGTATGCGAATTATCGTGAGGCGAACGCGGCCTTCTGGCGGATGACCGTTCTGCTGGCGCAGCGCTTTGCCGGAGCGCCTTCCTGTTGGCTGGACGAGCCGTTTGGCGAGGATATCGACGTGCGGCTGGAGCCGCTGGGCGAGGCGACACATGCCGTGTTCGAGCACCGGGCGGGCTTGCCCCGGAAGCCCGTGCGGCTGGCAGCGCCGCCCGGATTTGTGCGCGGGGCAAGAGCGGGGGCGGGATATGCCGGATATTGGGATCTGCCCGATCCGGCACGGGCGGCAACCTATGCGATGGAAGCAGACTTCGGGGCGGGCTTCGCAGAGCGCACGGAAACGGCGCTGACCGAGGCAGCGTGGCCTGCAGGCGCCTTTACCTTGCGCATTGCCGAAACAGGGACAGACGGACGCATCGGGGAATGGCTTTCAATCCCGGCCGGATCACCTTACCTGTAAGTGCTGGAACAGTTTTAGCGTTTCGAAGGAGCCCTCTGTGGCGCTCGATCCTTACAAGGTGCTCGGTGTGCCGCGAACGGCGACCGAGGCCGAGATCAAGAAAGCATACCGCGCCAAGGCCAAGGCGCTGCACCCTGATTTGCACCCCAATGACGAGAAGAAGGCAGAGGAGTTCAAACAGGCCTCTGCCGCTTTCGCCATCCTCGGCGACAAGGAGCAGAAGGCAAAGTTTGACCGGGGCGAGATCGACGGGGACGGAAATCCGCGCGGCTTTGCCGGCGGTGGGCCAGGCGCGGGCGAAGGATTTCCCGGTGGGGGCGGGTTCCGCTGGGAATCGCGGGGCGGGGCGCAGGGCGATCCGTTCGAGGACATTCTCTCCGGCATGTTCGGCGGTGGCGGGCGGCGGCGCAATCCCGGCCCGATCAAGGGGCGCGATGTGCGCTACCGCGTGGAGATCAGCTTTGAGGATGCCGTGACCGGCGCGCGGCGGCGTATGACGATGGCTGATGGCAGCGCGCTGGACGTGAACATCCCGGCCGGTATCACGACCGGCCAGGTGCTGCGCCTGAAAAGCCAGGGACAGCCCTCGCCCACGGATGGCCCGCCCGGCGACGCGCTGCTGGAGGTGGAAGTAGCAGGCAGCCCGGTCTGGACCCGCGAGGGCAATAATCTCCGCATGAGCGTGCCGGTGGATCTGAAAAAGGCGGTGCTGGGCGGAAGTGTGGATGTGAAAACGCCTACGGGTTCGGTGTCGCTGAAGGTGCCAGCGGGGTCGAATACCGGCGCGCAGCTGCGCCTGAAGGGCAAGGGCGTTCAGGTGAGCCCGCCGGGAGACCTCTATGTGCGGCTGGAAATCGTGCTGGCAGACCCGAAAGATGAGGGGTTGAAGCGCTGGGCGGAGGGCCGGTAGGCCGGCTCGACTTACCTGCTTGGCGGGCGTACGCTTTCCTCAGGCTTCTCTGGGGAGGGACATATGCCGGAATCCGGAATTATTGCAGGCGACAATTGGCTTGCCATACTGGCGGCGGCAGCGGCGATTTATGCCATCGGCTTTCTGATCTACGGGATGTTCTTTTCGGGGCTCTGGCTGAAGCTCTCTGGCTATAGCCGGGAGCAACTGACACCCCACATGTGGAAGATGGCGATTTCGCCGGTGATGCCGATTCTCACGGCGATTGGCCTTGCCATCCTGTTCAAGCTGACGCGGGTGGATAATCTGGCGGTTGGGGTGGTGCTTGCAATCCAGATATGGTTCTTCATTGCCATGCCTGTGCGGCTGTATGCCTTTGTTTACAGTCCGGAAAAGATTGGACTCTTATTGATGGATGGTGTCCATCTGCTGCTTGGTTTCCTGGTGGCGGGGGCGATCATCGGAGGCTGGCGGTAAGGTGACTGTCGCTGAACTGTATCATTCACTTCATGTTCAGAGCTGGAGCGTCATAGGGGGCGGTATGAAACGCATTCTGACGATATTTGCCCTCTCGGCTCTGACGATTGCCCCCGGCGCGATGGCGCAGCAGGGCGGCAATCCCTGGGCGAGCCAGTTTTCCCCCGGACAGGCCCGCGAGGCCGTGCGCGAGGGGAAAACCGTGCCGCTGAGCAAGATATTCCAGCAGCTGAAACGCGAATATGGCGGCTATCAGCTGGGCGCGGAGCTTTACTCCCGCGACGACGGCACCACTTTCTATGAAATCGACTGGATGACGGAAGACGGCCGCAAGGCGCATTTCACCGTGGACGCGCAGAGCGGCTCGGTGATGAACCGCCGTGGCGGCTAACCGTTTGAAAGACTTGCTGGAGAAGAGACATGCGTATCCTGGTTGTTGAAGATGATGCAGACCTCCGCCGGCAGCTGGCCGATGTGCTCTCGCAGTCCGGCTATGCCGTAGACCTTGCCGCCGATGGCGAAGACGGCCAGTTCTTGGGCGAGACCGAGCCCTATGACGCCGTGGTGCTGGACCTGGGCCTGCCCAAGATCGACGGGGTGAGCGTGCTGAAAAGCTGGCGCAAGGAGGGCAAGACCTTCCCGGTGCTTATCCTCACCGCGCGCGACCAGTGGAGCGAGAAGGTGTCAGGCTTCGATGCCGGGGCCGATGATTATCTGACCAAGCCCTTCATCACCGAGGAGTTGCTGGCACGCCTGCGCGCGCTGCTGCGCCGGGCGGCGGGCCATTCGGCGGCGACGATCGAATGCGGCAAGCTGATGGTGGACACCCGCGCCGCGCGCGCGACGGTGAATGGTGAGCCGATCAAGCTGACGGCGCATGAATACCGCGTGCTGTCTTACCTGATGCACCATCAGGGTCGCGTGGTGCCGCGCACGGAGCTGGTCGAGCATATCTATGATCAGGATTTCGACCGCGACTCCAACACCATCGAGGTCTTCATCGGGCGCCTGCGCCGGAAGATCGGTCAGGACCGCATTCAGACCGAACGTGGCCTTGGCTACCGCCTGATCGTGCCTGAGGACGAAGCACGCGTTGCAGGTTGACGCCGAACGCGGCTAGAGCTCGCTGATGAGTGAGGTCTCCGCCCCCAAACGCAGCCTGATTGACCGCTGGTCCAGCGTTTCGCTGGCCCGGCGCGTCATGATTGCAGCGCTTGTCTGGGGCCTGCTGGTGCTGATCGGGGGCGCTGTGGCGCTCTCAGCCATTTACCGGGCGCAGACGCTTTCCCTGATCGAGGACGACCTGGAGCAGACGCTGGTGACGCTCTCCCGCGAGCTTACGCGGGAGGACGCGTTCTTGGCCGATGGCCGGGTGACTGATACCAATCGCAACTTCTTCTCGAACGATTCCCGTTTCCAGACGCAGTATTCCGGGCATTACTGGGCTGTGGTGGGGCTGACACCGGACGGCGAGATTGCCGGAGATTTCCGTTCGCGAAGCCTGTGGGATGAAGCTGTGCCGGTGACGCCGGAACTGATCGCGCGCGCGGTAGAGCTGCCGGGGGTTGCGCAGTATGCGAACTATCCGGGGCCACTGGAGCAGGTGTCACGCGTGGGGGCGATGGCCATCATCGTGGAGAACCGTTCGACACCGCTGGTGTTGATCGCTGCGGCAGACCGCACACCCAACGATGCGGCCGCGACGCGCTTCCGCGATATGCTGCTGGTGACCATGATTGCCCTGTTTGGCGGCGTGTTCGCGGCGATGGTGGTGGCTGTGCGCTACTCGCTGAACCCTCTGCGCAGGCTGGAAACGGATGTGGCGAAGGTGCGCGAAGGGGAGGCGGTGAAGCTGGCCGGAGACTATCCGGCGGAAGTCCGTCCGCTGACGGAAGAGCTCAACAAGCTGATCGAGCACAACCGCGAAGTGGTGGAGCGGGCGCGCACGCATGTGGGCAATCTGGCACATGCGCTGAAGACCCCGCTCGCGGTGCTGCGCAATGAGGCCAAGGGCGGATCGCAGCTGGACGATGTTGTGCGCCGGCAGGCCGAGGCGATGCAGACCAATGTAGAGCATTACCTAAAGCGCGCCCGTATGGCGGCGCGGGCCGAAGCGATTGGTGTACGGACGGATATTCGCCCTGTGCTGGATGGGCTGGCGCGGATGCTGAACCGGTTGTTCGATGCGCGCGGAATTGAAGTGACTGTTACTGGCGCGGACGCCGCGATTTTCCGGGGGGAACAGCAGGATTTCGAGGAAATGGCCGGCAATCTGATGGAAAACGCCTGCAAATGGGCGGCCAGTGAAGTACTGGTGACCATCCGTGACAGTGGCCGCGAACTGGTCATTACCGTAGAAGATGACGGGCCGGGCCTGACGCCCGAACAGCGCGCGGGCGCGATGAAGCGCGGGGTGCGGCTAGATGAAACAACGCCGGGGACTGGGCTTGGCCTCTCGATTGTTACAGAATTGGCCGAGCTGCATAAGGGCAGTTTCGAACTCGGCGATGCTGCGCTTGGCGGCCTCAAGGCAACCCTCAGATTTCCCAGGCCATGAAAGCTTTGAACCTCATCATTCTCGGCGGCTGTCTCGCGCTTGGCGTGGGCGGCTATCTGCTGATCGGTAAGCCCGGCATGGCGGACCAGCCTATGGCCGAGAGGCAGGTGGCGCTGGCAGAGAAGGTGCGGCTGGACCCGCAATCGCTGACCGAGGGCGAGATGCTTTCCCGGCTGGAACAGGCGGTGATCGACAAGCCGGACGATCCGCAGCCGCATTATTTCATCGGCGAAATGCTGCGCACGCAGGGGCGGGCCGAAGACGCGGTGCGGGCGTATCAATCGGCGCTGCGCCGGGATCAGGACTTTGTGCCGGCGTTGATCGGGCTGGCCGATGTGCTGACCCAGCTGGCCGAAGGGGGCATCGGGCCAGACGCAACGCGGCTCTATGCGCGCGCCTATCAGCTGGACGAGACGCAGGTGAGCGCCGGCATGCGCGCGGCCATGGGCGCGGCGCAGGCGGGCGACCAGGAAAAGGCCGAGCAGGCCATGCGCTATATCTATTCCCGCCTGCCGGAGGACGATCCGCGGCGGGAGCGCTTCCGGCCGATGATTGAAGCCATCGGACAGGAGGCCCCGGCGGAGTCGGAATAGCGCTGCATCTGCCGCACTCCCCAATCGGGGCGGGGCAGCTTATAAACTCTGTTATGCGTGCACGGACCCGACGGCTTTATACTTTTGGCATCGCCGCCCTTCTCATTCTGGCGGCGGCGGCGCTGGCATTCTTTGCGCTGCGCGAGAACGCAAACCTTTTCTACACGCCTGAAATCCTTGCGGAAAAAGGCCTTCCGAAGGAGGGGCGTGAGGTGAAGGTTGGCGGTTGGGTGGAGCCGGGCTCGCTGACCTATGCCGATGGCGGGGCAACGATGCGCTTCACGGTGATCGACAACAGCCCGAACACCATCACAGTCAGCTTCACCGGCGTGGCGCCAGACCTCTTCCGCGAGGGACAGGGCGTGGTGGCAACCGGTAGGTTTAGCCCGGAGGGCGAGTTCACCGCGCGTCAGCTGCTGGCCAAGCATGACGAGAATTACCAGCCGCGCGAGCTGAAACCGCTCGAGGCGGGCGGATGATCGAACTCGGCCATTTTTCGGCCTTCCTGGCGCTGGGATTTTCTTTGGCGCAGGCGGTATTCGGCCTGAAGGGAGAGCGGCGTCTGGCCGGGCTGGCCGCCGTGGCCGGCTTCGGCGTGATGGCGCTGTCTTTCCTGATCCTGATCTTTGCTTTCATGCGCTCGGATTTCTCCGTGGCGCTGGTGGCCAACAATTCCCACACACTGAAGCCGATGATCTACAAGATCGCCGGGGCGTGGGGAAACCATGAAGGCTCGATGGCGCTGTGGTGTCTCGTCACCATCGGCTTTGGCGCGATTGCCGCCGCTACGATGCGCACGGGGCGAGAGACCTTCGAGGCGCGCGCGCTGGGCGTTCAGGGGATGCTCGCGGTGGGGTCGCTGGCGTATCTGCTGTTTGCGTCCTCGCCCTTCCTGCGGCTCGACCCGGCGCCGTTTCAGGGGGCGGGGCTGAACCCGCTGTTGCAGGACCCCGCGCTCGCGCTGCACCCGCCGATGCTCTACCTTGGCTATGTCGGCTATTCCTTCGTGTTCGCGCTGGCAGCGGCGGGCCTGATGGAAGGGCGGATCGACCGGGTGTGGGCCAAGGAAGCGCGCATCTGGTCACTGGCAGCGTTCGCGCCGTTGACGCTTGGCATCGCGCTCGGCTCCTACTGGGCCTATTACGAACTCGGCTGGGGCGGTTGGTGGTTCTGGGACCCGGTGGAGAACGCCTCGCTGATGCCCTGGCTGATCGGGGCGGCGCTCTTGCATTCGGTGATCGTGACGGAAAAGCGCCAGAGCTTTGCGGCCTGGACGGCGCTGCTGGCGGTGCTTTCCTTCCTGTTCTCCATTCTTGGCGCGTTCCTTGTGCGCTCCGGCGTGCTCACCTCTGTCCACGCTTTTGCCGTAGATCCTGAGCGCGGCACGCTGCTGCTTCTGGGGCTGCTGGCCTATGGCGGTTTTGCCCTGGGCCTCTTCGCGATGCGGGCGCCCTCGTTGACCGGGGGCAAGCCGTGGCAGCTGTTCAGCCGCGAAGGCGCGCTGATGGCGAACAATGTCGTGCTGATCGTCGCGACACTGACGGTTCTGCTGGGCACGCTGTTCCCGCTGATCGCCGAGGCGTTCGGGCGGACGATTTCGGTGGGCGAGCCCTATTTCAATCTGACTTTCGTGCCGATCCTTGTGCTGATCCTGATCCTCCTGCCAGTGGTTCAGGCCTGGGCCTGGGGCAAGGCGGACCTGAAGACCTGGACCCGCTGGGCGATGGGCGGGGCGGCATTGACGGCGGTGTTCCTGCTGCTGGGCGCTGGTGTGATGAGCATTCCGCTGGGCGCGGCGTTTGGCGTGGCGGTGGGCGTGTGGCTGGTGTTCGGCGGCGTCTGGGAAATGAAGCGGCGGGCGATGACGCTCAGCCGGGTGTTCAAGATGCCGGCGCGCGTCTGGGCAATGACGCTGTCGCATGTGGGGCTCGGCCTGTTCGTGATCGGCGCGGTGATCGAGACCAGCGGGCGCTATGAGGCAACACTGGCACTGGCCGAGGGTGGCACGGGCACGGTGGCGGGGTGGGAAATCACGCTTAAGGAAGTGCGCGCGATCGAGGGGCCGAACTGGTACGCCGACAAGGCCGTGCTTACTGCACGCAAGGGCGGGTCGAGCGCCGAGCTGCTGCCGATGAAGCGCTTCTATCCGGCCGCGATGATGCCGACGACGGAAACAGCCATCCACAAGACCGGCACCGGTGACCTCTATGTGGCGCTGGGCGAACAGCGCGAAGTGGAGGGGCAGGCGCGCTGGGTCTTCCGGGTCTATTACAACCCGATGGTGGACCTTCTCTATTTTGGCGTGGTGCTGATCGGCCTTGGCGGTCTGCTGGCGATGTGGCCGGAGAAGCGCGCGATCAAGCCCGCGGCAAGCGAAGCGTAGCCTTCAGGCCGGGCCGTTCCGGCGGCCCGTTTCCGCTGTCCAGGATCAATTCGCCCCGGTGCAGCTCTGCCACCGATTCCACCAGCGCGAGGCCGAGGCCGGAGCCGGGCTGCGTGCGCGCAGAATCGAGACGGTGGAAACGCTGGGTAACCTTGTCGCGCTCTTCCAGCGGGATACCAGGGCCGGAATCGATGACCGTCAGGTCGATCTTGCCGTCAGGTGTCCGGCTGGCGGAGAAGCTGATGCTGCCGCCTTCGGGGGTGTATTTCACCGCATTGTCCAGCAGGTTGGCGAGAGCCTGGCCGATCAGGTCCTTGTCGCCAAGGATGACGAGGTTCTTCGCGATCTGGCTTTTGAAGGAGAGGTTGGCTTCCTCGCAGGCGGGGTCGAACAGTTCGGCAAGTTCTTCTGCCAGGGCGCTGAGGTCCATCCGGGCGAGGGTGCCCTCCGAGCCGGCATCGAGACGGGCAAGCCGCAGGATGGCGTTGAACGTGTCGAGCACACGGTCAACTTCCTGAAGCGTGGTGCCGAGGGTTTCGTTTGCCGCTTCCTCTGACAGCGGCTGGCTGAGGGATATTTCGAGTCGGTTGCGCAGGCGTGTAAGGGGCGAGCGCAGGTCGTGCGCGATGGCGTTTCCGGTGTGGCGGGAGGATTCCACCAGCTTCTGGATCTGGTCGAGCATGGCGTTGAGGCGCTGCGCCAGTCGGTCAAACTCGTCGCCGGTGCCGCGCACGGGCATACGCCGGCCAAGTTCCCCGCCCATGACCGCTTCGGTGGTCTTGGCGAGTTCATCGGCGCGCTTGGCCGCGCCGCGGGAGATCAGCAGGCCACCGGCCAGTGACAGGATCAGCGCGATGGGCAGGGCTACATAGACCGCGTTGCGGATACGGCCCACGATAACGGTCTGCTGGGCGGTATCGAAGGCCACCATAAGCGCGCCGCCATTGTCGCGCAGGCGCACGATGCGGCCCGCTGCCGGGCGCAGGGCGGTCGTGCCATCTGCCTGGGGAAGTTCGAAATCGAAGTAGACTGTCTTCATGCCGGCGGCGGGTGGCTCCGCAGGCAGGCGGGGGAAATGCCCGGCGATCTTCCGGCCAGACGAGTCTTCCAGATAATAGAAGAACTGTGAGCCCGAGAGGGTCATCCGCTCGAAGACCGACTGGCTCAGGCGTTCCATGCCGCCGGTATAATAGGCATTGGCGAGCTGTTCGAATTCCACCGTAATCCGGTTTTCGGACTCGGCGCGGATATAGTAAACCGTTGAATAATATAGATAAACAAGCAGCGCGCCGGAAAAGGCCGCGATGATGGCCGAATAGAGGATGGTCAGCTTGAAGGTAGTGGTGCGCACGAAGGCCGGCATGGCCTTCTTGATCTGCGCCATGAAGGGCAGGCTGGACCACGCCTTGCCCAGGCCCCGCCAGCCGGCGCGCATGCCTTTGCCTATAATCCGCAAGGGGCGCAGGACCTGCGCCCGGTCAGGCACCCTGGGGGCCAGCCATGCGGGAAGTTGGAGCGGCGTTTTCATGGCGCGTTAGGTGCCAGCGCCGCTCCAAAAGGTCTAGCCCTGGCTCTGCAGCCGGTAGCCGGCGCCGCGAACGGTCTGGAGCAGCGGTTCGGCGAACTCCTTGTCGATCTTGGCGCGCAGGCGGGAGATGTGAACATCGATGACGTTAGTTTGGGGGTCGAAATTATAGTCCCACACCTTTTCGAGCAGCATGGTGCGCGTCACCACCTGGCCGGCATGACGCATCAGATATTCCAGCAGGCGGAACTCGCGGGGCTGAAGATCGATCTTCTTGCCCGCGCGGGTGACCTTGCGGGTGAGGAGGTTCATTTCCAGGTCGCCGGCCTTCAGCACGGTCACCGGCGGCTCGGCGCTGGTCTGGCGGCGGCCGAGGGCTTCGACACGGGCCGCCAGTTCTGCCGGGGCAAACGGCTTGGCGAGATAGTCCTCAGCGCCGGCCCGCAGGCCCTGCACCTTGTTCTGAACATCGCCCAGTGCGGAGAGGAAGAGGGCCGGGGTGGTGCCGCCGGCTGCGCGGAATTCCTGCAGCAGGGTCAGCCCGTCCTTCTCCGGAAGCATCCGGTCCACGATCAGGGCATCGAACTCCGAAGCCCGTGCCCGCGCAAGACCGGAGGCGCCATCAGCGACGCGCTCCACCTTGTGCCCGGCATCGGCGAGCACCTTTTCGATGAAGCTCGCCATTTCATTGTCGTCCTCGATGACGAGAACTTTCAGCGATGCTGTGGATTCAGTCTCGACCATGCTGGTCTCCATCAACGTCATGTTGGCTCCTTCAGCCTGCCGGCAAATCTACTGTACTATAAGTTGTTGCCTGCCCGGCGCGGACGGCCAGGAGAATCTTCGAGCGATTGGCCGCGCGTGCTTCTTTCACCACCTGCTCGAAGGCTTCGACGGTCGGTACAGGTTGACCGTTGGCTTCCAGAATGACGAGGTCCTTCATGAAGCCCGCCTTGGCGAACACGCCGTCAGGCGCCAGTTCGGTAATCACGAGGCCGGTGTCGCTTGGGCGCAGGCCGAGACGCTGACGCATTTCATTCGTCATCGGAACCATCCGGACACCGAAATCGTCAAGGAACGTGCCCGGCACGCCGGACGACTGTTCACCGCGACCTGAATTTGGCGAGGATTGGTTGCCCACGCTTGCATTCGGATCATCCGGGCGCTCACCCACGGTGACGTTTATCGTCTGACGTTTGCCATTCCGGATGATCTCGAACTTGTTCGAGGTGTTGGCGATGAGGCGGCCAACGATCCGTGTGGTGGAAGTGGCGTCCGTAACCTTCTGGCCGTTCACGGAAAGAATGATGTCGTTGCGCAGCAGGCCGGCTTTCTCTGCCGGGCTGCCAGCCGTCACATCTGCGATAAGCGAGCCTTTGGTATCTTCGATGCCAAGGGCTTCGGCGAATTCAGGGGTCAGATCACCGATCTGCACGCCGAGCCAGCCGCGCGAAACACGGCCATCCTTGATCAGCGTATCGGTCACTTCCTGAGCAAGTTCCGCCGGGATGGCAAAGCCGATACCGACCGAGCCGCCGGTGGGCGAGAGGATCTGCGAGTTCACGCCGATCACATTGCCCTGCAGGTCGAAGGTCGGGCCGCCGGAGTTGCCGCGGTTGATAGGGGCGTCAATTTGAATAAAGTCCGTATACGGGCTGCCGGCACCAAGTTCACGGCCATCGGCCGAGAGGATGCCTGCAGTGGCCGTGCCGCCGAGGCCAAAGGGGTTGCCCAGGGCGACAACCCAGTCACCTTTGCGGACCGCTTTCGAGCTGCCGAACTTCACGAATGGGTATTTGCCCTTTTCCTTCACGCGCAGGACGGCGAGATCCGTCTGCCGGTCAGTGCCGACGAGTTCGGCTTCCAGTTCCTTGCCGTCAGAAGTGACGATCTGGATCTGGGTGGCGCGGTCGATGACGTGGTGGTTGGTGACAACAAGGCCGTCTTCGGAAATGAAGAAGCCGGAGCCGAGCGAGCGCGATTCGCGCTGGCGGGGTGTTTCCTGCGGGGAGGGGCGTTGCTGGAAGAATTCTTCCAGGCCGGGCACGCCGCGGAACTGCTCAAGGAAGCCTTCCATGTCCTGAAGGCGTCCGACATCCTGAGTGGCAATCACGTTTACGCTGACGACCGCCGGTTCTACTTTCTCAATCAGGTCCGCGAAGCTCAGCGGCGCTCCAGGGGGCGCTTGAATGGCAATGGGCTGAGCGCCGGCTTCGGGCGCGATAAGTTTCGGTACCGAGATCGCGCCCCCCATGATTGCAGCTCCGAAGGCAGCAGCTATAAGTGCCTGGGCCGAAATCCCGAATTTGCGCATCTATCTCTCCAGATCGCTGTTTTTGCGCCAGTATCAGCGCAAGACCAAAACATAAACATGCCACACCGAGAGTGGGCATTAAAAGACAGTTAGGTGTAATCACGGCAGCTTGAAGGCTATCGGCCGGATAAAAAGGCGACCCGGCGAACGCTTTTCAGACGTCTTCAGCTTCTACTTCGCCGGATTTCCGCTTCGCATTGATAGCGAGGACAATACCAATTCCCACTCCCGCGCCCAGCAGGATGAAGGGAAAGGCCCACAAGAGCCAACTGGCCAGATCCCGTGCCGGGGGACGGAACAGCACGAATCCACCATAACGGCTGACAAACCAGTCCCGGATCTCCGCATCGGTGGCGCCTTCAGCGACCATTTCGCGGATACGGGCGCGCATATCCTCGGCAATGGGGGCGGAGGATTGGGAAACCGGCTCATTCTCGCACGCCACGCAGCGCACTTCCCGCATCAGCGCCTGCGCGCGCATTTCTTCGGCCGGATCTTCCAGCGGCGCGCCGGCGGCAAATGCAATGAGGAGGGAGGCAAGCAGAGCTTTCATGTTGTGGGGAGCCTAGCAGACGCAAGCCTGATGGGGAAAGGCTCAGTGATGTCTCAGGTGGAGCCGCGCTGATCCGGCTCAGATCACCCCGTCCCGGCGCATCACCGCCTCTTCGGATTCATGCGAAATGTAAGCGAGGATCTGCGGCTTGCTGGCGATTTTCACCATGTAGGTGATGTCGAACAGGGAAGTGACGTTGCCGGCCCTGGCCTTGGCGAAGGCCATCTTCCAGCGCGCCCGCACCATGTAATGCAGGGGGGCGACTTCTTCGGCCGACACGATTTCCACATCAAGTGCCTGCAGCCCAAGTTGCTGTTGCAGCATGGTGTGTCGTTCCACCAGCGCCTTGCGATACTGCTCGTCGACCTTCCAGGCTACAAAGGTATCCGGCGAGGTTTCGATATAAGTTGGCGCGTAGGAAGTCGCGATGATCTCGGTATCCCCCTCCCGGGTTGCCTTGGCATACTGCTGAAAGAAGCGTCGAAGCGTCTCTTCGCGAGTTTCGGCCATCGTGTGGCACTCCGTATTTTTGTGGGGTCCCCATAGCAAGGCTTTGCTACGGTTCTGCGTCCGGGATGTAATAAGTCCAAGACGCATGACCCGGCGAAAGGTTGCGAACTGGTTTGTCGCCGCCCTGCGCCTCGGCTAAGTCATTGGGTATGCTCACTATCCGTCCGATTCAGTCGACCCCCCAAGCGGCCCTGGCGGCAGCGGCTGACTATGCGCCCTATCTCCGCCGGCTGGCCGATCGCGGGGCCGGGCTGGACTTTGGCGCCGCGCTGAAAGCGGCCACCACCCTGCCGAGGGATATGCCCGTGGCCGACGTGATGACGGCGCTAAGGCAGGCAAAGGCTTCAGCCCACCTGTCACTGGCAGCGGCCGACCTCGCTGGCACCCTGGATGTGATGGAGGTGACCCGTCACCTCACGGAGTTTGCCGGGGGAAGCCTTGAAGCGGCGCTGCAATCGGCGCTGGCGGCGCGGGGGCTAAACTCTGAGGGCATCTTCGTCATTGCTCTGGGCAAGATGGGCGCGTTCGAGCTCAACTATTCAAGCGATATAGATGTCTGCGCCTTTTATGAGCGCAGCCGGTTTGACGGGGGAGACCGGGATCCCGGCGACGCCGCCCAGCGCGTGATCCGCGAGATGGTTCGGATCATGGAGGAGACAACTGGTGCCGGCTATGTGTTCCGCACCGATCTGCGCCTGCGCCCTGATCCCAGCTCCACGCCGGTGGCCGTGTCCACCGACATGGCAGACGTCTATTATGAAAGCCAGGGTCAGAACTGGGAGCGGATGGTCTGGATCAAGGGCCGGCCCACGGCGGGGGATATTCCGGCGGCGGAGCGTTTCCAGAAGCGGCTTGAGCCTTATGTCTGGCGGCGCAATCTGGACTATTGGGCCATAGGCGACATCCAGGCCATCAAGCGGATGATCAACACCAAGGTCGGCGATGACGGGTTTGCCTCGGTTTCCCCCGATGTGAAGCTCTCGCCCGGCGGTATCCGCGAGATCGAGTTCTTCGTGCAGACCCAGCAGCTGATCCTCGGCGGGCGCGAACCGGCATTGCGGGACAATTCCACGCTGGGCGCGATGGAAGCGCTGCGCGCGGCGGGCGTCGTGTCTGACAAGACGGCTTCCGAGCTGACGACGGCCTATAGGGCGCTGCGCAATGTCGAGCACCGTATCCAGATGCGGCAGGACGAGCAGACCCATACCGTTCCGGCAGACCCAGCCGAGCGCGAAGCAGTCGCCTGGCTCTGCGGCTATGGCAACCTGGCAGACTTCGACCGCGATCTTCTGGAAACCCGGCGCATCGTGCAGTCCGCCTATGACGCCTTGTTCGCTCAGGAAGACCGCGCCGCCGAGAGCCATGGCCTCGGCAACCTCGTCTTCACCGGCGTGGATGATGATCCGGGTACGGTGAAGACGCTGAGCGATCTGGGCTTCTCCGATCCGTCTTCCGCCATTGATACCATCCGCAACTGGCACCGGGGCCGCGTGCCCGCAACCCGCACCGGGCGCGGACGGGAAATCCTCACCTCCATTCTGCCGGGATTGCTCAAGGCCATGGGCGCGACGGGCGAGCCGGACGAGGCATTTCGCTGGTTTTCCCGCTTCTTCGAGGGGCTCTCTTCGGGTGTGCAGACGCTCTCGATGCTGCTCGCGCGGCCGGACCTTCTGGATGATCTCGTCTCGACACTCGCGCTGGCGCCGCGCCTTGCGCAGATCCTTGCCCGGCGGCCAGATCTTCTGGAGGCCCTTGTTTCCAACGCCATCCCGCGTGCCCCCGAACTAACACCTTCGGTGAGTTTCGATGCGGCGATGGATGCTTGGCGCCGGTATCACCGGGAGCAGAGTTTCCTGATCGGCCACCGGCTGCTGCACGGTCTGTTGCCGACGGACCAGGCAGCCGAAGCCTGGACCAGCCTTGCCGATGAGACCATCCGTCAGATGGCGGCTGCTGCAGAGGCCGAAACCACTCGCCGAAATGGCGCGGTGCCGGGCCGCTGGGCGGTGTTTGCGATGGGCAAGCTCGGCGGCGGTGAACTCACGGCGGGCTCTGATCTCGACATCATCCTGATCTATGATTCGCAGGCGGATGATGCGCAGACCTGGTTCACGCGGCTCACCCAGCGTCTGATAACCGCGCTCACCGCGCCCACAGCAGAAGGCGCGCTGTATGAAGTGGACATGCGGCTTCGCCCCTCTGGCCGCGCTGGCCCGGTCGCCGTCAGCCTGCCTGCCTTCCGCCACTACCAGAATGAAGAGGCGTGGACCTGGGAACATATGGCGCTGACGCGGATGCGGTTTGTGTCCGGGGATGCCACCCTGGGCACTGAAGTGCTGGGTATCGCTGCCGATGCCATCTCCGCGCGCGCGCGCAGCGACCGCCGCAAGGCGATCCCCGGCGATGTGGCAGACATGCGCGCCACGCTTTACCGCGAAAAGCCGGGGAAGGGGCTATGGGATCTGAAGACGGCTGAGGGCGGCCTCATCGATATCGAGTTCATGGCGCAGAAGGAAATGCTGCTCCGTGCCCGTGCTGACCTCATCCGTCCGGCCACGGCGCTTGCCCTGTCGGGACTGGCCGAGGCAGATGAGAGTGAGCATCCGGACGAAGCGGAAGATTGGTATTTCCTGCGTGCGGCCTTGCATCTGCTCTCTTCACTGCAGCAGATCCAGCGGCTGGCGCTGGGGGATACGGAGGCTGAAGATGCGGCCATTCCCGAGGGTTTGAAAAACCGCTTCTGCCGCGCGGCCGCCGAGGAAGACGGGTTTGAAGTGCTCGAAGACCGTCTCCGGGAGGTAAAAAAGCGCGTACATTCAATGGCGCGTGAAAAACTGCAGCTGAAAACGACGGAATCCTGACGCCCCCCCGTTTCATTGTCGCTGGGAGATGAAACTGGAGACCAGAGATGAAACGTTCGACACTCGCGTTTGCAAGCATTGCCGCAATTGCGCTCGCCATGCCGCTCGCCGCTCAGGCCGGCCCCGGCAAGGGACATCGCGGCCACGCTGGCCATCTGATGCAGATGGATGCCAACGCTGACGGAAATATCACCCGAGCTGAGGCAGAAGCCTCCCTCGCGGCCCGCTTCGCCGAGATTGATGCCAATTCAGACGGGTTTGTCACCCAGGATGAGATGAAAGCTCATCATGAGGCAAAGCGCGCTGAAATGAAGGCGAACTGGGAAGCGAAGAAGGCTGAACGCGCCGCCGAAGGCAAACCGGCCCGCGAGGGTAAGCCGAGAGGCGAGAAAGATCCCGCCAAGGCCGCTGAATGGCAAGCCAAGCGGACTGAAAAAGCCGCTGAACACTGGGCTGCCATGGATACCGATGGCGATGGCCGCCTGAGCGCTGCCGAATTCACCGCCGAGCACATCAAGTTCTTCGACAAGCTGGATGCCAACAATGACGGCACCATCACGAAGGCTGAGCTTGATGCGGCCAAGGCCAGCAAGAAGGAGCGTCGCGGCGAATGGCGCGACAAGAAGAAAGCCAATGCTGGCGAATAAGGTCTGAAATGGGAACGGGCCGGCATCTCCTTGAGACAATCAAAACACCCCCCCTGCGATTGTCACTCGGGACTCCGGCCCGGACTCAGTTAAACATCCCGCCGTGGCGTTTACATCAGACCTCGACCAGATCACACGCGCCGCGGCCGGAGACGCTGCGGCCGTTCGTGCGCTCGTCAACCGCTACAGCCCGGGCGTTCTGTCGCTTGCGGCGCGGATGCTGGGCGATACTGCAGAGGCCGAAGACGTGACTCAGGAGACCTTCATCCGCGCCTGGAAAGCGCTTCCTACCTGGGAGCCGCGGGCGAAATTCTCCACATGGCTCCACCGTGTGGCGCTGAACCTCTGCTATGATCGCCTGCGCAAGCGGCGGGAGCTGTTGCCGGATGAATTGCCTGACCGCGCCGATACCGCGCTTGGGCCGCAGGACAGGCTCGACCAGACCCAGCGGGTAAAGGCCGTCGAGGCCGCCATTGCCCGTTTGCCCGAACGCCAGTCTGCTGCCTTGACCTTGTGCGCGCTGCAGGGACACTCCCAAAGCGAAGCAGCGCAGATTATGGATGTCAGTGTAGAGGCTCTGGAAAGCCTGCTGGCGCGCGCGCGGCGAACGCTGCGTGCAGAATTGCTCGAAGGAAGGAATGCCTCATGACCTACAGCATGACCGATGACCGCCTGATCGAGCTGATCGAAATCTGGGGCGCAGAGCCTGCGTCCTGGCCGGAGGCCGAACGCGCCGCGGGCCAGGTCCTGCTGCGCGCCCATCCCGAGCGTTTCGCCCGCGCACTGGCAGAGGCGCGCGCGCTGGGCCTGATGCTGGGCGCCCTGCCAGAGCCGGAGATGCCACGTGCATTGACCGAAGCGATTGTTGCCGCCGCGCCGCGCCCGAAAGCGGCGCGGGGAAATATCCAGAAATGGTTTGGCCTCAAAACCCCCTGGGCGCCGGCGAGCGGCTTTGCGGCTGCCGCGCTCGGCCTGTTCATGGGGCTGACGGTCGCACCGGTGGCAAGCGCGGATGATGATATGATCGAAGAGGTGCAGGAACTTGTCGTGTCGGCCCTTGGCTTCGATACGGCAAACTACGCCGTGGAGGATGTGGAATGAGCGGACTGCCTAACTGGCTGGCGCCGGCGGCGCTGGGCGTTTCCCTGCTCGTGAACCTGGCGCTGGGCGGCTATGTTGCCGGCCAGCATTTGAGGTCTGAGCCTCCAAAACTGCAGAGAGGCGAGGGCCGCCCGGTTTTCGAGCGCCCCGAAGGCATTCCTGAAATTTCCCGCGATGATCGCCGGGAAGTGCGCGCGTTGATGCGGCGCGGGTTTGAATCTTCTCAGGCCGAACTGGCTGCCCGCCGGGAGGCTGAGAAGCGCTTTGCTGAAGTTCTGGCGGCTGACCCGTTTGACCGCGCGGCGGCTGAAGTGGCCCTGCGAGAGCTGCGCGATGCGGACGTGATGCTCCGTGACCGGATTGGTCTAGAAGTGCTGGGCGGTATCAGCGAGCTCTCTCCCGAACAGCGCGCCTGGGTCGCGTGGATATTGTCCGGGCCGAAGGAAAACAACCACCGCAAACACAAGAACAAAGACAAGGACAGCCCGGCGCCTCCGCCAGAAGATGGTCCGCCGCCGCGTTAGTCTTTTGATTTGTGGGCTAGCCGCGCAGCGTTGGCTTCCCAGTTCTGCCCGTCGAACGGAACGACCGTTACTTTCAAGTCCATCCAATCGTCCAGCGCCCGCCAGGTGATGGCGAAGCCATCGGGGTTGGAGCGCGGAATGTAGAAACTCTTGATGCCGCAGGTCTTGCAGAAAAGATGTTTCGCCGTGCCGGTATTGAAGGTGTACTGGCTGAGATTATCCTTTCCCTGAAGAAGTTGAAAACGGCTTCCGGGCACGATGACATGGATGTTCCCGCTCATCGCACACATGGTGCAATTGCAGTCTTCCACCTCGAAAGCGTCGGGAAGCTCAACTTCAAACCGTACAGCGCGGCAGTGACAGCCGCCGCTGTACCATTTGCGATTGTCTTCCGTCAGCCGGCCCAGACCGGCGGCTTCCTGTGTGCCCATGGTGCGGCGCGCTCCAACTGTCCTGCCAGCGACAGCAGCAGGTCTTCGCGGCCATAGCGCGCGCCGAACATCATGCCAATAGGCAGGCCCGCCGGCGCTGTGGCGGTCGGCTTCGTCCAGTGCAACGGCACCGACATGGCCGGGCAGCCGGTCTGGTTGAACAATGCGCAATGGGGCGCAAAGCCGGCCACCGCCGCGCCCATAGCACCGGGGTCTGCGGTCAGCGCCATCGTGCCCAGCAGGTCTGGTGCGCGGTGAAGGGTGGGGGAAAGCGTCAGATCAAACTGCCCTGCATCAAGGAAGTGCTCATAGATGATGGCCGCCGTGATGAAGGCGTTATTTGCCTTGGCAAGCTCCATCATCGGCACTGTCCGCCCGAGGCGGACCATCGACGCCGTGATTGGCTCCAGTTCATCATCCGCCACGGGAGATCCCCGCGCGATGCCTCGCTCCTCCACCAGCGCGGCAATATTCGCCGAAATCGTGAACAGCCCGGCCTTCGCCAGCGCTTCGCCATCGATCATGGGGGCAGCCTCGACCACAGTATGGCCAAGGCTTTCGAGCAGCTTGACCGTGTTGGCGAGGCCTTCAGCCGCGTCGGCGTCCGGTTTCGTGCCGTTCGGCGCTACCGGCCAGAAGGCGATGCGCAAGGGGCGGGGATCGCGCTCAAGTTCGGACAGATAAGAAAGGGCAGGGGCAGGCGCGCCGTAGCGGCTGCCAGTTTCGGGGCCGTGGGTCAGGTCAAGCAGCGCGGCGGTATCCCTCACTGTGCGGCTGACGACGCCGACCGTGGAGAGGCCATTCCAGCCTTCGGTCTTGGCAGGCCCCATCGGCACCCGTCCGCGAGACGCCTTCAGGCCGAAGACCCCGCAACAGGCTGCCGGGATACGGATTGATCCGCCGCCATCGCTGGCATGGGCAACCGGCAATACTCCCGCCGCGACCGCCGCCGCTGCGCCGCCGGAGGACCCGCCTGTCGTGCGCGTCGTGTCCCAGGGGTTCCGGGATTGTCCGTAGAGGGTCGATTCCGTGGTGAGCGTCAGTCCGAATTCCGGCGTGGTGGTCGCGCCGAAGAAAACGAGCCCTGCCTTCCGGAAGCGGTCCACCAGCGTCGAGTCGCGGCTGGCGACATTGCACTTGAAGGCGCGGCTGCCGGAAGTGACCGGCGCGCCTTTCACCTCCACGCCCAGATCCTTCACCACAAAGGGCACGCCCGCATAGGGACCTTCAATGCCGCCCGCCTTGAGTTGCTCCCGGGCAAGGTCAGGGTAAAGCGCGGCGAAGCAGTTGATCTGGCCCTGGACAGATTCGGCGCGAGCGACTGCGGTTTCCAAAAGATCTTCAGGTGATACTTGCCGTGTCCTGACGAGCTCGGCCAGCCCGAGGCCATCATGTTCCGAATATGCCTTCATGCCCTCTATCTCCCTGATTTATTTATAATGATTGTGATGTCAGCGCCAATCTACGGGATTGTTGGGTTCCTGCAAACGGAACGGGGCTGGCAAGCGGAAAAAAAGAATGGTATTGCACTGCAGCATCAGCCGAAGGGCGGCGAAAGCCGCAGCGGTGCTGAACAAGGAACGGATCGACTGAACAGGCGCCGTGCGCCGTAGTTTCCAAACCACTCCCTCAACATGCTCAAAGGTTTCATCATGCGCGTTCCGCGAATGATCGGGGCCACCCGCAAGTTTCTTGCGGTTGCCTCTCTGCACGCCCATCGCTTTATGCGCCGGATCCACCCGGCCAAGCTGATCTTTGCCGGCTATGCGTTCTACATGGCGCTTGGCTGGGCTATTCTGTGTATGCCCGTTTCTCAGTCAGTGCCCGTCGTGCCGCTGGACAATCTCTTCACGGCAGTCTCTGCCGTATCCACCACAGGGCTTGTGACCGTCGATCCGGGTACCTCCTATACGTTCCTGGGTGAACTGGTGATCCTGCTGCTGATCCAGGCAGGTGGTATCGGATATATGACGCTCGGCTCGTTCGTCATGATGGCAACAGCGCAGCACCTGTCGCCTCTGCGTGAACGCCTCGCCCGCACTGCCTTCACATTGCCTGAGGACGTCAGTGTCGGGAGCTTCATCCGGACGGTCGTGATCTACACGCTGGTTATCGAGTTGGTAGGGGCTTGTCTGCTCTACCTCCAGTTTGCAGCAAGCGGCGTCGATAACGCTGTATGGAGTTCCATCTTCCACTCCGTTTCCGCCTTCTGCACCGCAGGCTTCAGCCTCAATCCCAACAGCCTGGAAAATTTCCGGGGCGACGTAGGGGTCAATGCAACCATTTCGGCGCTGTCGATACTTGGCGCCATGGGGTTCCTCATCGCCTGGGATGTCTGGCGGGGGCTGACGCGCCGCAGCTTCGCGCTTAGCTTTACCAGCAAGGTGATCCTGAAGCTGACGGGGGCCTTTCTGCTTGTCGGTACAGCCGTTATCTTCGTGTCGGAGCCAGGAATCGCAGCGCTCCAATCTGGTGAACGGCTGCTCGCTTCCTTCTTTCAGACCATGACGGCTACAACAACGGTCGGCTTCAACACCCATCCGATCAGTACACTGACGCCCGCTGTAATCGTGCTGCTCTTTTTCCTCATGGCCATTGGCGCCTCGCCTTCAGGCACAGGGGGCGGTCTCAAGACCACGACTTTCGCGGCAATGATCGGGCTTGTGCGCTCGACAGTGCGCCGGCGCCCGGAGATTACCTTTTTCAATCGCGTGATTGCGTCTGCGCGGCTGCAACTGGCAATGGCATCATCAGCCTACTTTGTGATGCTGATGACGCCTGCCTTCTTCCTTCTCTGTCTCACAGAGCCCGGCAAGGATTTCGAGGCTTTGCTGTTTGAGGCGATCTCCGCCATCGGCACGGTTGGCCTGTCTATGGGCATCACCGGCTCGCTGAGCGATTTTGGAAAGCTCACCGTTATTCTTCTGATGTTTGCAGGCCGCGTTGGAATTCTCACCTTCGGCATCGCGCTTGCTTCGAAGGATGAAGAGGCCGGGAAGCGGGAGCAGGAGGATCTCCTTGTCTGATCCTGCCTAGTCATCTTCCTCGAGCTTGGCATCCATCTCCTCGTCTGACCAGCCGAAATGATGGCCAAGCTCATGAATGAAAACATGGCTCACAAGCTCTTCGACCGTCACGTCTCCCCGGGCTGCCCATTCAAACAGGATGGGCAGTCGGTAGAGATAGATAAGCGGTCTGTATTCGGAGGGGTTTGTGACGCTTTCAATGGTGAGCGGAATACCCACATAGAGACCGGTCAGCTCCAGCGCGTCTTCGATGCCCATTTCGTCAAGCGTTTCATTTTCGGCATAATCCATGACGATGATGCGCACATCGCCGGCAGCCTTGCGCATGAAATCGGGCAGGTCGGCGAAGCTTTTTTCCGCCGTCAGATACATTTCGTCGAGGGTGGGCGCGATGGCCGTCAGCGCGCTCATGCGAGCGTTACGGCCGTGCCGGAGACGGCCACCATCATCATCGAGCCGCCCTGGCCGATGACGCTGTAATCGAACTTGATCCCGACAATGGCGTCCGTGCCGAGGCGGGTTGCCTCTTCGATCATCTCGGTCAGTGCGCCGTCGCGCGTTTCGCGCAGGGTGCTTTCATAGGCGTTGGACCGGCCGCCCACGAGGTTGGTAAAGCCCGCCAGAATATCCTTGCCGAGATGCGCGCCAATCACGACCTCCCCGCACACGACGCCTCTGTATTCCCGGATATCCCGGCCCTGAACCGTGTGGGTGGTGGTGAGGATCATGGTTGTCTCTCCGTTGAAGACTACTCCGCCGCCGTCCGCGCGGGATCATCTTCTCCCAGCAGAAGCTCCAGCATCCGGATGGCGCTGTCGGCGATCACTGTGCCGGGAGGAAAGATCGCTGCGGCGCCTGCGGTGCGCAGGGCATCGAAATCCTGGGGCGGGATAACGCCGCCGACGATGATCTGCGCGTTGGCCGCGCCTTCATTGCCAAGGGCGCGTTTCAGCTCCGGCACCAGCGTCAGATGGCCCGCTGCCAGCGAGGAGGCAGCGACAATGTCCACACCCGCCTTGCGCGCGTCGCGCGCGGCTTCTTCCGGCGTCTGGAAGAGGGGACCAATCTCGACTTCCCAGCCAAGGTCCATCAGCGCAGAGGCGACGACCTTCTGTCCACGGTCATGTCCGTCCTGACCCATCTTGGCGATGTAGATCTTCGGCTTGCGGCCGGTTTTTTTGATAAACGCCTGCGCCAGGCTTTCCGCTTCGTTGGCCTTGTCCGTGCCCTTCACGCCGCTGCCATAGACGCCCTTGATGGAGCGGATGACGGCCTGATGGCGGCCCTGGCTGCGCTCGACCGCTTCGGAAATTTCGCCCACGGTGGCCTTGGCGCGCGCAGCGTCCACGGCCAATGCGAGGAGGTTGCCCTTCGTGCCGGCGGCGGCTTCGGCAATGGCGTCCAGCTTGGCGGTGACTTCGGCTTCGTTGCGCTCGGCCTTCAGGCGCGCCAGTTTTTCCAGCTGCATCCGGCGCACAGCGGCGTTGTCCACCTTCAGTACCGGGACGTCTTCTTCTTCGTCCAGCAGGAACTTGTTGACGCCCACGACGGTCTGCGTGCCGCTGTCGATGCGCGCCTGGGTGTTGGCGGCGGCCTCTTCAATGCGCAGTTTCGGCAGGCCTTCTTCGATGGCTTTCGCCATGCCGCCCATCGCTTCAACTTCCTCGATATGCTTCAGCGCCTTGGCCGCAAGATCATGCGTCAGCCGCTCGACATAGTAGGAACCGCCGAACAGGTCGATGGACTGGCAGGCGCCCGCTTCCTGCTGCAGCAGGATCTGCGTGTTGCGCGCGATGCGGGCCGAGAAGTCTGTCGGCAGGGCCAGGGCTTCGTCGAAGCTGTTGGTGTGCAGACTCTGCGTCTGCCCGCCAGCGGCGGCGATGGCCTCCAGGCAGGTGCGGATGACGTTGTTGTAAACGTCCTGCGCCGTCAGGCTCCAGCCGGAGGTCTGCGAGTGCGTCCGCAGGCTGAGGGATTTGTCAGACTTCGGATTGAAGTTCTCCTTCACGAGCTTTGCCCAGATGAGGCGTGCGGCCCGCATCTTGGCAACTTCCATGAAGGTGTTCATGCCGATTGCCCAGAAGAAGGACAGGCGCGGCGCAAAGGCGTCCACATCCAGCCCGGCGGCGACGCCTGCGCGAATATATTCGATGCCATCGGCCAGCGTATAGGCCAGCTCAAGGTCTGCCGTCGCGCCCGCTTCCTGCATGTGATAGCCGGAAATCGAGATCGAGTTGAACTTCGGCATCTTCTCCGAGGTGAAGGCGAAAATGTCCGAAATGATCCGCATCGAGGGCTTGGGCGGATAGATATAGGTGTTCCGCACCATGAACTCTTTCAGAATATCATTCTGAATGGTCCCGGCGAGTTTTTCCGGCGGCACGCCCTGTTCCTCGGCGGCTACAATGTATAGCGCCAGGATCGGCAGAACCGCGCCGTTCATCGTCATGGAGACCGACATCTGATCCAGCGGAATGCCGGAGAACAGCGTGCGCATGTCGAGGATGGAGTCGATCGCCACGCCCGCCATGCCCACATCGCCCGTCACGCGCGGGTGATCGGAATCATAGCCCCGGTGGGTGGCAAGGTCGAAAGCCACAGAAAGGCCCTTCTGGCCAGCGGCCAGGTTGCGGCGATAGAAGGCGTTGGAATCTTCGGCCGTGGAAAAGCCCGCATACTGACGGATTGTCCAGGGCTGATTGGTATACATCGTGGGGTAGGGGCCCCGGCCAAAGGGCGTGAGGCCCGGATAATCATCCAGGTAATCCAGCCCAGCGCGATCTGCTGCGGTGTAGGCGGATTGAACCGCAATGCCTTCGGGCGTCTCCCAGGCTTCGCCGAGTTCCGGCTTTCCAGCTTTTGCGCCGGGCGTGCCGAGGTCAAGTTTGGTGAAATCGGGGAACTTGGTCATTTGGACACTCCCAGCTCGGCATGAGCAACCTGGAGCGCGTGGAGCACGTCACAGCCTGCGAAAATGTTAAGGTCGATGCCGGGCGCTTCGGCTTTCCCGGCCAGCCAGGCGCTTTGCGCGCCGGCTTTCTTCAGAGCATCTGCAGCTTCGGCGGCGCCGGTTTCATACGCCCTGTCCGTGCCGCAGATCACCGCGAGGCGGCAGCCCGAAGCCTTGAACGCGGCAGCGAGTTCGGCGGCGTCACGGGGCGGCACAACGGCCTCCTTCGGCGCGATTCCGCCCGCCGCCAGCATGTTCCGCGCAAAGTCCGCACGCGGCGTAAATTCGGCCAGCGCGCCCAGCGTCGCGATGAACACTTCCGGCCGCTTGGGCGCGCGGGCAGCCGCGTCACGCAGAGCCTCGAAGGCGGCCGCCAGACGGATAGGCGCAAGCGCTTCGGCGGTGGCGTCCGTCCCGCTGGCCAGCGGCCCTTTGACGAGCGCTTTCAGGCCCGCATCGGAAACGCCATCCCGCGCGCGCGGCATGTCGACCTCCGCCACCGGCGCGGCAATCTCGTCCAGCAGCGGATACTCCGAAACGCCCGTCAGCGGTATCTTGCGGCGGGCAATATCCTTGGCGCGGGCGTCGCGCACCGCTTTCACGCGGCTCTGGAAAGCTCCGGAAATCAGCGAAGCGCCATAGCCGCCTTCGCTTTCGATTTTCTGAAACTCTGCCCAGGCAGCTTCGGCGAGGTCATCGGCCAGCGTCTCGGTGAACCAGGCCCCGCCGGTCGGGTCTGCGACGCGGCCAAGCTGGCTTTCTTCCATGGCGATGATCTGGGTGTTGCGCGCAATCCGGCGGCCGAGTTCTTCGGGCCGGCCAAGGGCTTCGTTGAACGCGCGCGAGGTAACGATGTCGGCTCCGCCCGCAGCGCCTGCAAACACGGCGGAAGTAACGCGCAGCATGTTCGTCCACGGATCATACTTTGTCAGCATCCGCGCCGAACTGACGCCCTGGAGGCGCATGGGCGCCGGCGGCAGGCCGAGCGCCTCAAGGCAGCGCGCCCAGAGTCGGCGCGCCGCGCGCAGCTTGGCGATGCCGATACCGTAGTTGGCATCCAGCGCGACTGCAAAGCTCATCCGGCGGGAGAGCGCGGCGATGTCTGCCTTCCCATCCAGGCGGCGCAGCGTGTCGATGGCCGAAGCGATCAGCGCGCCCAGTTCCTGCGCTTCAGAGCCGCCCGCTTCATGCACGCTGGTTGCGTCAATGCGGATAAGGCCCGCTTTGGGGAATTTCTGGCCAAGCGGCGCGATGACGGCGGCCATCCGCTCAAACGCCGCCTCCAGCCCGCCCGAGAGTTTGCCGGAACGGGCCAGCGCGCCGAGCGGGTCCATGTTGAAATCGATAGCGAGGTCTGCCGCGTTTTCCTGTTTCTCAGCCCAGAGGGCGAGCAGGGCAGAGGCCGTCACCCCCGAGGCGTTGAGATGGCTGAGCGCCACGCCGGCATAGTCTGCGCGCACCCCGGCGAGGGCGGTCTCAAAGTCTTCCAGCGTGGTGATCTGAACGCCCTGCTGGCCGGTGCAGTCGAGCGCGATCTCCACCGAGGAAACGCCGCGCTCCAGGTCGCGCAGGATCTCGGCATTGGTTTCCTCTGCCGAGGGGTGCGTGAAAAGCTGGCGGATGTCCCAGGGGCGCCACTTGTCGGGCGCAGCGGTCGGCCCGCGCAGATAGGGTGCCTCGCCGGGAACGCCCAGCGGGTCGGTCGCGGCAGCAAAGTCGCTTTCGCGATAGAGCGCCTTGATGCCGATACCGTCGGCAGTCTTGCGGGTGAGCGTATCGGCGCTCTTGCCCTTGAGCGCCTTTTCAACGGCGCTCAGCCATTCGGCTTCGGTGGCTGCGGGAAATGCGGAACTGAAGGGGAGAATATCATCGGCCATGCTGCCGGTTTAGGGCAATCCGGGCTGGCTTGTGAACTGCTTCCTTAAGGGTATGTGACCTTCATTCCTGCATGGGCCTTCTGCATGGCAGCAATCTCGGCAAGGGCGGCGGCAGGCAACGCCGATTTCCACAGGTGGCCGGGGCCAGGTTGGCCGATTGTAATATTTCGGGGCTTGACCCTCTCCGCGCAAAATGCAAATGAGAATTAGTCGCAAGACGGAGACCGAGACCATGCTCAAGGCGTCGCCATTCTACCGCTCCTCCAGCGTTTCCTCCCATGCCGAGGTGCAACCGGCACAGCTTTGCGGCCAACCCGCAAATGATCATGGTCCCGGTCTCTTTCTCGACGCCCTGATCGCCGATGGCGATCCGGATGACCTGATTTCCCTCCTGCACCGGCAGGCGGCCTGGCGGGGCCTCCTGTCGCACGGCCACCCACCCTCTCACGGGTAGCCAAACTTCCGCGTAGTTCTGCTGGTGGATGTCTGCTTTCGTCGCTGACAGCACATCCACACCCTTCCGGTGCGTGGGAAGGGGCAGGCTCCGGTGCGGGCAGGGAAGCTCAGGTTTGCGCCAACTCTGTATCTGTAGAGCTGCTGAGCTCCGCCTTGACCACTCCTGACCCGAAAGGGCCGGGGTGGCTTTTTGCCAGGTGCCGGCAATCCGGAGGAGCGGCGAATCGCCAGCGCCCTGAACGAGCGTTAAGCTGAGTGCGACAATTGCATGTGATTTGACCCCGAAAATTGCGTCCCATATCGGATTGATATGGAAATTCGGGCCTGCGGAGCGGATTTTACAGCCGGAAATCAAGGCTCTCCTGGCCTTCCTCAAGGTCATGCTTGCCGCGACCTTCCGCACATATAAGTTCCTTCCCAGAACTATCGTGGGAGAAAACAACCGATGGCCGTGCCGCCTATTTTCAACAAGATGCGCCTGCCGGTGATCGCATCGCCGCTCTTCATCATTTCCGGACCGGAACTGGTCATCGCCCAGTGCAAGGCCGGCATCGTCGGCAGCTTCCCGGCGCTGAATGCGCGGCCCGGCCCTGTACTGCATGAATGGCTGGACCAGATCACAAACGAGCTTGGCGAGCACAATATCAAGCATCCGGACCGCCCGGCTGCGCCCTTCGCGGTTAACCAGATCGTCCACAAGACTAACAACCGCCTCGACCACGACATGGAAGCCTGCGTCAAATACAAGGTGCCGTTCGTGATCACCTCGCTGGGCGCGCGTCAGGATGTGAACGACGCCATCCATTCCTATGGCGGCATCGTCATGCATGATGTGATCGACACGCGCTTTGCGAAGAAGGCGTTGGAAAAGGGCGCCGATGGCCTCATCGCCGTCTGCACCGGCGCGGGTGGCCATGCCGGCGTGCTCTCGCCCTTCGCGCTGATTCAGGAAATCCGCGAATTCTTTGATGGCCCGCTGGCGCTGTCGGGCTCCATCGCAAATGGCGGGGCCATTGCCGCTGCTCTCGCGATGGGCGCAGACTTTGCCTATATGGGCTCGGCCTTCATCGCCTGCGACGAAGCCAACGCGATGGAAGGCTACAAGGATGCCATCGTGAATTATGGCGCCGAAGACATCGTCTATTCAAACCTCTTCACCGGCGTGCATGGTAACTATCTGCGCCCGTCCATCGTGGCGGCTGGGTTGGATCCGGACAATCTGCCGGAAAGCGATCCCTCCAAGATGAACTTCGGTTCCGGCGGCAACACCGAGGCCAAGGCCTGGAAGGACATCTGGGGCTGTGGCCAGGGTATTGGCGCGGTGAAAAAGCGTGGCCCTGTCAGCGATTATGTCGACCAGCTGGAGTGCGAGTATAACGATGCCCGCGCGGCGCTGGCCAAGGGCCGGGCTTTCTCGCGCACCTCGCCGGTGCCTGCCGAGTAAGCCGCGCTTCCCTTCCCGCAAACAGCAGCGCCCTGTCATCCCCATGACAGGGCGTGACTTTTTGAGGACAATTCCGGACAGGCCCGGACAGATCTGCGCCGCGCCGCTGGGGTACAGCGCTGGCCCTGTCCAACACGCTTCCTGCGACGGTCACAGGAAATCGGCCCCTTCGAATTCGCCGGGGTAGGGCGCGGGGGCACACTTCGCCCCATGTTATACGCATCTTACAGAGACGTTTCGCGCGCTGGCGGGCGCTGGCCCCACTTCACCCCTCAGGAGCTTGCCTGCCGGTGCGGCGGGCGCGGCTGCCGGGGCGCTTACTGGCATGACGCAGCCTTTCTCGACGCGCTCGAAGCCCTGCGCGCCGAAATGGGCCGTCCCCTGAAGATCAATTCCGGTCATCGCTGCGCCATCTGGAATGCCGTGGTCGGCGGCGTGCCGAATTCCCAGCACCGGCGCATTGCGGTGGACATTGCGTTTCAGAAGCATGACCGGCGGGCGATAGTGGCGGCGGCAGAGCGCCTCGGCTTCACTGGCATCGGCATTGCCAAATCCTTCCTGCATCTGGACCGGCGGGAGACGCCGGCGCGCTGGACCTATCCGGGGGCGGAGGATCTGTCATGAGCGACATCATCGGATTGGCGGCGAGCGCAGCGGGCGGCGGCGTGTTCGGCCTCGTGGGCACGGTCATCGGCCGCGTGGCAGGGCTGATCGAGCGGCGGCAGGACAACACCCAGGAACGCGCCCGCTGGGCCCATGACGCCGCGATGCAGGAAGCGCGGATGCGCGAGATGGCCGCGGCCACAGAAGCGCAGATCAAGCTCGCCGACGCTGCCGGCGCCTGGCGCGGCCTCGCCGCCTCGATGGAAGCCGAAGCCGCGATCGGAGACAGCTATCGCTGGGTGAACGCCGTCCGCGCGCTGACCCGGCCGCTGCTCACCCTGCTGCTCTGGATCATCACCGGCCTCGTCTATCTCGGCGCCAGCGCCGAAGCCCGCATGGGCATCGTCGAAACCGCCACCTTCGCGGCGACCGCAGCCACGCTTTGGTGGTTCGGGGATCGGGGGGTGAAGGGGCGGTGAGGGAGATTTCTCCTGCGCCTCCCTTCTATCGTCACACTCTATGGCCAAAGGCCATCTGAGCCCATCTCGCGCTCTCTGCTGTGGTGAACGGGAGAGCGCAGGAGATAGGCTCTCAGACCGGCTGCGCCGGTCGAGAGTGACGAGGTCGGCGTTGTGAGTGTGGCGGGTTACGCCTTCGGCTAACCCGCCCTACGGGCCGCTTCCCTCACCAGATGCGCCTCTTCCGGCCTCAGCGTCAGCACATCCACCCCGCGCTCTGTCACAGCCACCGTATGCTCGAACTGCGCCGAAAGTTTTCCGTCTTCGGTGCGCACGGTCCAGCCATCCTCTTCTGTGTACGAACTGCGTTTGCCTTCATTGACCATCGGCTCGATCGTGAAGGTCATGCCGGGGCGCAGGCGGAGGCCGGTGCCGGGCTTGCCGAAGTGGAGCACCGAGGGCTCCTCATGCATTTCGCGGCCGATGCCGTGGCCGCAATAGTCGCGGACAATCGTGTATCCGGCCTGCTTCGCATGGCGCTCGATGGCGTGGCCAACGTCGCCCAGCGTGGCGCCGGGGCGGACGGCGCGGATGCCCTTCCACATGGCTTCATAAGTGGTGCGCACCAGGCGGCGGGCGGGCGTGGCCACGGTGCCGATCATGTAGGTCTTGCTGGAGTCGGCGATATAGCCATTCTTCTCCAGCGTGATGTCAAAGTTCACGATGTCGCCCTCGCGCAGGATATCCTTTGCGGAAGGAATGCCGTGGCAGATCACATCGTTCACGGATGAATTAAGAACGTATTCAAAGCCATACTGGCCAAGGCTGGCGGGGCGGGATTTGAGATCTTCGCGGATGAAGCGCTCCACCCGGTCGTTCACCTCCAGCGTATTCATGCCAATCAGAGACATCTGGTCGATCAGCCCGAACACCGAGGCGAGCAGGCGCCCCGACTCCGCCATCAGCGCCAGTTCTTCTGCGCTCTTGATCATGCCGCGTGCGCGCGCAGGGGATCAGGCGTGACGCCGGCAGCCGCCATCTCCCGCTGCACGATCTCGTTGAAGGAAAGGGTGGGGTTCATCTCGGCCAGCTTGCCGATGCGGATCCACCAGGCGGCCTGCGCATTGATCGAGCGGCAGGAAACCGCGCTCGCCTTGCGCACCTGATCGTGCAGATCGTCTTCTATATTCACGATGCCCATGGTGGCCTCACTATCTGGAATATATATGGTTCGTATATGTTTCAGATGCGCCGCGCAAGCGGGCATATGCGTTGAGCTTCTCTGCCCCCGTGCTAGGCTCGCCCGCAACAGGGAGGACGATATGGCCGCAAAGACGAGTTCCGATCTCGCAAAAGCGGGCGCGCTGGAAACGGCAGAGGCCGTGCGCGCCGGAGAGATTTCCGCGCTGGAGGCGGCCGAGGCGGCCATCGCGCGCATCGAGGCCGTGGACGGGGCCATCAACGCCGTAGTGGTGCGCGATTTCGAGCGGGCGCGGGCGGCGGCAAAAGCGCTGGACGCCAGCCGCAAGCCCGGCGATCCGCGCCGCTTCCTGGGCGTGCCGATGACTGTGAAGGAATCCAATGACGTGGCGGGCCTGTCCTCCACCTGGGGCTTTGAGCAGTTCAAGGATCTGAACGCGGCGCGGGACGCTGTGGTGGTTGAGCGCCTGAAGGCGGAAGGCGCGATCATCCTTGGAAAGACGAATGTGCCCGTGGCCTTGGGAGACTGGCAGAGCGTTAACCCCATCTATGGGCGCACGGTAAACCCGTTTGACCATGCCCGCTCGCCCGGCGGCTCCTCCGGCGGGGCGGCGGCGGCGCTGGCCACCGGAATGGTGCCGCTGGAGATCGGATCGGACATTGGCGGCTCCATCCGCTTTCCGGCGCATATGTGCGGCGTGTTCGGGCACAAGCCCAGCTATGGCATCGTGCCCCAGCGCGGGCATCTTTTCCCCGGGACGGATGGGGGTGATGCGCCCCTCGCCGTGGTCGGGCCGATGGCGCGGAACGTAGGCGATCTTGTGGCGGCGCTGGATGTGATCGCCGGGCCTGAAGAAGGCAGTGGATACCGGCTGGACCTGCCGGAAGCGCGGGCCGGAAGGCTCAAGGATTTCCGCGTGCGCGTGATTGCCGAAATGCCGGGCGTGCCGGTAGACGGGGATACGCGCGCGGGGCTTGCGGGGCTGGTGAGCGCGCTGCGCGCAGAAGGCGTGACCGTGAGCGAGGAAACGGCCGGTATGCCAGACCTCGCTGAAATGGTGCCTACCTATGTGCGCATGCTGATGACTGTGATTTCGCGCGGAGACCCGGCAGCGGCGCCGATCAGCGCGCATGACTGGATGAACCTTCAGGACTATCAACTCGCCATCACCCGGCAATGGGCCGCCTTCTTCGAGGGTGTGGACATTCTCCTCTCGCCGGCCTTCTCCACGCCCGCCTTTCCGCACAAGGAAGAACCGGACTGGAGCAAGCGGACCATAGACATTGATAGGGCAGTGCTGCCCTATGGCTCGCAGCTTGCCTGGGCCGCGATTGCTACGTTCGCCGGTCTGCCCTCAACCTGTGTGCCCGTCGCCAAGAGCGCCGGCGGCCTGCCCATCGGTTTCCAGCTGATCGGCGCGCCCTATGGAGACCGCGCCACGCTGCAATTCGCGTCGCTGCTGGAAGCGGCGGGGCTGACAGTCTAAACCAGCGCGTGAACAGCAGGGAAACGCGAGACGTCATTCTCGCCCAGAAACGCGTAGCGCTGCGCTATCCGCAGGATGGTTGGGTGTGCTTGGCGAGGGGTCATATCCTGCGCCGTGGGCGTGCCGGTGCCTTAAGCGCTACGCATCAATTTCCAAACAAACGGGCCCAGAAAGATTTCTTTTCCGGTTCTGGAAGAGTGAGGGGAGTGACGACCTCAAGCTTGCTCGCTTCGCAGACTTCCATGAAAAATGGAAGTTTTTCTGGTGGCACGAATGCGTGGTTCCAGCTTTGTGGATCAAAGGCGGGATAGAAGCTCTGAATGGCCATATCCGGTCTCAGGCGGAAATCCAGATAGCCGCTGTCTGCCAGAAACTGTGCAAGCTTTTCGAAATTTGCGATGTGAAGAATCTCGATCAGGATGATAGGCCGATCTTTCTGCACCATCTTCATGGCGCCGGCCAGGAAGGTGGCTTCGTGTCCTTCAATGTCCGCTTTGACGAGGGAAATTTTCGGCAGCTCGATATCGTCGAGTGGTATCCGCTCAATCTGGATTTTGCTCTTGGGGCCATCGCCCCATTCGGGTTCCAGCGAGGCGCTTGTTTCGAGCATTCCATGGCTGGCGTCAGGCAGATACAGCGTGACTTCTCCCCGTTCATCACTCAGCGCGACTTCGTGCAGCCGGACACGGTCCTGAATTTGATTGGCGAGTACGTTATCCTCAAATACCCTGATGATGGGCTCGTAAGGTTCAAAGGCGTGGACAATGCAGTCATTTCGCGCGCTGGCCGCGAGCACTGTGTAGAGTCCGGTGTTGGCGCCGACATCCAGAAATGCCCCGTCCAGTCGGGCCATCATTTCAATGACGAGTATAGGCAGGGGCGACTCATACGCGCCAGTGCGAATGGCATTGGCGACCTGATCCCGGCCATCTGCTTCAGCAATGAAGAAGTTTCGTCCGGCAAACTCTACTGCGACCGCGCCCTTATTTTATGCCTCAATTAGATTTTGACAGATGAAATCAGAACTGATTCTCTTTCTGATGGATTTTATAGAGCACAGGCAACCGCACGCTCTCAAGAAAATTCTGCAATCGCAAAGCAGTGCAGCTGTATTCCCGGGCGTTTGTCGTCGGCCGCCAGGTTACTCGTGTGCTGTGTATTAAAAGCGGCACTCAAACGACTCGCTTGCGGGTGGCTGGCTGGGTGCTAGGCTTTGCTCAAAAAAGGCAGGGCGAATGAGCGATTTTATTCTCGTCATGGATGAGGGCACGACCTCCACACGGGCCATCGTGTATGACCGCGATTTCCGCGAGGTGGCCCTCGCCCAGGAAGAGGTGGCGCTCGGCTATCCCCAGGATGGCTGGGTGGAGCAGGATGGCGAGGAGATCTGGACGCGCACGCTGTCGGTCTGCCGCGCGGTGATCGCCAAGGCGGGCGGGGCGGCGCGCATCGCCGCCATCGGCATCACCAATCAGCGGGAAACCACGCTCGTCTGGGACCGGAAGACCGGCAAGCCGCTCGCCCCGGCCATCATCTGGCAGGACCGGCGCACGGCGGCCTTCTGCGACGGGCTGAAAGAGAAAGGCTATGAAGCCGATGTTCAGGCCGAAACCGGCCTGCTGCTGGACCCCTACTTCTCCGGCACCAAGATCAACTGGGTACTGAGCAATGTGCCCGGCGCGCGGGAAAGGGCAGAGGCTGGAGACCTCGCCTTCGGCACAATCGACAGCTTCCTGCTCTGGCGCCTGACGGGCGGAAAGGTCCACGCCACCGATGTCACCAACGCCTCGCGCACGCTGCTTTACCGGCTGGGCCTTGGCGGGGAGGGCGGCTGGAGCCCGGCAATGGCCGCGATGATGGGCGTGCCCCAGTCGCTTCTGCCCGAAGTGAAGCCCAGCGCGGCGGATTTCGGCATGGCCGAGGCGGCGCTGTTTGGCCGGGAGATTCCGGTGGCCTCGATCCTCGGAGACCAGCAATCAGCGCTCGTGGGGCAGGGCTGCCTGAAGCCCGGCCAGGCAAAGATCACCTTCGGCACCGGTGCCTTCCTGGTCGCCAATACCGGCGCGGCGCGGCCCGTCTCGGAAAACCGCCTGCTGGGCACGGTAGGCTATGAACTGCCGGGCGGCGCAGCGATGGCGCTGGAAGGCTCCATCTTCAATGCGGGCACGGTCATCAAATGGCTGCGCGATGATCTGGGGCTTATTCAGAGGGCGGACGAAAGCGCAGCGGCCGCCGCCAGCCTGAAGGATAATGGCGGGGTCTATATGGTGCCGGCCTTCACGGGCCTCGGCGCGCCGCACTGGAATGCAGAGGCGCGCGGCCTCATCGCGGGGCTGACGCGCGCGGCCACAGCGGCACATCTCGTGCGTGCAGGGCTGGAATCGGTTGCCTACCAGACACACGATCTGCTCGCCGCCTTCGCTGGTGACGGCGCCCCGATTGCGGAACTGCGCGTCGATGGCGGCATGGTGGGGAATGACTGGCTGATGCAGTTCCTGGCCGATATCTGCGCGCTCCCCGTTCTGCGGCCCGACTATCGCGAGATGACGGCGCTCGGCGCAGCGGCAGCGGCGGCGATGCAGATCGGCTGGCTGAGCGCGGCAGACTGGGCCGCCCGCGAAGTGCCAGGCAAACGCTTCGAGCCCCGCATGGACACCGCCGCCCGCGAGAGCCTCCTGAAAGGGTGGCAGGCCGCCCTTCACCGCGCGTTGACCTGAGAATGGCAGCGCCTGCGCCGTCCTCCCCGACCCGCAATCTGACAACGCGGTATATCGTGGTAGTGACCATCGCGATGGTTGTGGGCGCGGGCATATTCAAATCCCCGGCGCTGGTGGCGGCCAATGCGGGGTCGGAAGCGGCGGTCTACCTGCTCTGGATCGCCGGCGGGCTCATCTCTCTGATGGGCGCGCTCTGCTATTCGGAACTTGCCGCCGCCTTTCCCCATGCGGGCGGGGACTATCATTTCCTTGAGCGGGCCTGGGGGCGGCACTTCGCCTTCCTCTTCGCCTGGGCGCGCCTCGCAGTCATCAATACCGGCGCCATAGCGCTGCTCGGTTTCGTGATCGGCGACTATATGAACCGCGTGATCGATCTCGGCCCCCACGGCCCGGCGATCTATGCCTTCGCCAGCGTCATCGGCCTCACAGCCCTGAAATTGCGGCCTGCAGGGGAGGCGAGCGATAGCAGCCTTGTCATTATACTGATCATAGGTCTTCTGGTGCTGGTGGCGGCCGGCGTCAAGATTGCCCTTCAGGGCACTCCGCCGCTTGCGCCGGGATCGCCCTACATGCCCGGCCTGGGCGGCATCGGCTATGGCCTCGTCTTCGTGCTGCTGGCCTTTGGCGGGTGGACGGAATCGGCCACCCTTTCGGCGGAGGTGAAAGATGCCCAGCGCGGCATGGTGCGCGGCCTGGTGATCGCCATTGTCCTCATCACCGGGCTTTATCTGCTGACGGCCTGGGCCATGCTGCGCGGCCTGGGGCTGGATGGTCTTTCCGGCGCGTCTGCCCCCGCAGCAGACCTGATGGCCCTCGCCTTCGGGGAAAAGGCCGGCGTCATCCTCGCCCTCGCCGTTGTCGCGGCGGCGGCCACCTCGGTCAACGCCACCATCCTCGTGGGCGCGCGCACCACCTATGCCGCCGCCGCGCGCTTGCCCGCCCTCTCATGGATCGGCCGCTGGGACGAACAAGCCCGCAGCCCGCGCAACGCCATTCTGGCGCAGGGCATCATCTCCCTTCTGCTCGTCGGCTTTGGCGCGGCCTATCGCGGCTTTGAAACGCTGGTGGATTATACCGCGCCGGTCTACTGGGTGTTCCTGATCGCCAGCGGCGCCGCGCTCATCCGTCTACGCATGAAAGAGCCTGCAGCAGAACGGCCTTTCCGCGTGCCGCTCTATCCGCTGCTGCCGCTGCTGTTCATCCTCACCAGTTCGGCAATGCTGGTTTCGGCGGTGCTCTATGTGCAGGGCGGGGCCTTCTTCGGCCTCGGCGTGCTGATTGTGGGGCTGGCTGTGCTGCCGCTGCTTGGCAGGCAGCGCGTCTGAAGCGTGCGTAACCGCGGGAACCCCGCCGCGCCTCCCGCGTTGCCTTTACAGTGACCGCCACAAGGGCGGCATGACGCCAAAACGGGAGGCACTGCATGAGCAACTCCAGTTCATCCGGAAAAGACGAAAAAACCCAGGCCGATCACGCCCGCCACGCGCTTGAGCTGAAACAGAAGGCTGAGCGCGAGCGCGAAACCCAGACGCCCGAATCCCGCACGGCTGGCGAAGGCCAGATCCACGAAGCGCGCGCCGATGAGCCGCCCATGGGCGCGCTGGACGCGGAAGGCCATCGCCCGGTTCTCGAACGCAGCCGGAAGGTGCGCTGATGGATTTCCAGTTCAATACCGGTAACAAGGTGGACGGTGACGCGCGCATGGAAGCGCATTTCGAAACCCGCTTCCGCGAGCGGCTGGAGCGGTTCAAGCCGCGCCTCTCCCGCATCGAAGTGCATGTCCGCGATACGGACGGCACCCGCCGCGAAGGACCAGACGGCATCGAAGCGGTGATCGAAGCGCGGCCCTATAATGGCGATCCGCTGACCGCCAGCGACCGCGCCGCCACCCCCGAAGAGGCCGTGGGCTCCGCCCTGCAAAAACTGGTCGCCCGCCTGGACGCCACCTTCGGCAAGGCAGACCGCGTGCGGAAGTAAGAATTCCACAGCCCCTGAAAACGCAAATGCCCGGTTCCTGAAGGACCGGGCATTTCGCATTTCAATGTGGAAGGGCTGGTGCCACCTGAGAGAATTGAACTCTCGACCTCATCATTACCAATGATGCGCTCTACCCCTGAGCTAAGGCGGCATTGCCGGTTGGGTTCCGGGGCTTTAGCGTAAGCCTGCCGATATGAAAAGACCATTTTGCCGCTGAATATGACAGACAATTCGAAGAAAACCGAACAGCAGGAGCGCGAGGCCCGCCGGGCCGAGGCGCTGCGGGCGAATCTGCGCCGCCGCAAGGCTGCCGCGCGCAAGGAAGGGGCCGCTGCCCCACCCAAATCCGGCGATTCTGGCGGGTGAGACCCCGGCCCGAACACGCGGCGCCATAAATCTGCGCCTAAAACGCATTTCCCTTCACAATCCGGCCCTTACAAAGCCGCGAAGCACGGTATATCTGCCGCCATGGATCGTCTTCACATCATTGGCGGCAGCCCCCTGAGCGGCCGCATTCCCGTCTCCGGCGCGAAAAACTCGGCGCTGAAGCTCATGGTCGCCTGCCTGCTGACCGATCAGCCGGTGGAATTCACCAACATGCCGAATCTGGCGGACACGCGATTCCTGGCGCAGCTGCTGGAAACGCTGGGGGTGGAGGTTTACTGGCCCAAGGGCTCGTCCACCTGCCATCTCAACGCGGCGGAGCTGAAATCCACCATCGCGCCCTATGAACAGGTGCGGAAGATGCGGGCGAGCTTCAATGTGCTCGGGCCGCTGGTGGCGCGCTCGGGCCATGCCACGGTGTCGCTGCCCGGTGGCTGCGCGATTGGTGCGCGGCCGGTGGACCTGCACCTCCAGGCGCTGGAAGCCATGGGCGCAGACCTGCGGGTGGAGCAGGGCTATGTGAAGGCCGCCGCCATCCACGGCCTGAAGGGCGCGCATATCAACTTTTCCACAGTTTCCGTCGGCGCGACGGAGCATGCCATGCTCGCCGCCACGCTGGCCAAGGGCGAAACCATCCTGGAGAACGCCGCGCGCGAGCCGGAGATTGAGGATCTCGCCCACTGCCTCAACACTATGGGCGCGCAGATCACCGGGGCAGGCACGCCCATCATCCGTATCAAGGGCGCCGAATCGCTGAAAGGCACCACCTATCCCGTGATGCCGGACAGGATCGAGGCGGGCACCTTCGCCATGGCCGCCGCCGCCGCCGGCGGGGATGTCACGCTGGAAGGCGCGCCCGTGGCTGCCCTCGGCGCGATGATCGCCAAGCTGCGCGAAGCGGGCGTAACGGTCGACGCCGATGAGGCCGCCGCCACCCTCCGCATCCGCCGCAATGGCACGCCGCTGAAAGCTGTCAGCCTGTCCACCCAGCCCCATCCCGGCTTCCCGACAGACCTGCAGGCCCAGTTCATGGCGCTGATGACGCTGGCAAACGGGACGAGCATCATCCGCGAGACGATCTTCGAAAACCGCTTCATGCACGCCCCGGAGCTGGCGCGTCTCGGCGCAGACATCACCGTGCGCGGCCAGGAAGCGGTAGTGAAGGGTGTCGCCCAGCTCACCGGCGCGCCCGTGATGGCGACAGATTTGCGCGCCTCGGTCTCCCTCGTCATCGCCGGCCTCGCCGCCCAGGGCGAAACCATCGTCAACCGCATCTACCACCTCGACCGGGGCTTTGAGCGCCTGGAAGAAAAGCTGGGCAATTGCGGCGCAAGGATTGAGCGGCGGTCCGGGGAAGAAGAGTGATCTTTCCACATGGCGCGACGTCCACCCCTCTCCCTTGGGCTTGCGATGAAAAGAAATCGCACTGCGATTTCCCGAGCAAGGGCTGGGGGTGAGGGAGAGCGACCTGTAAGCATTGCGAGTCGTAGAGGCGTTGTGCCCCCTCATCCCCAACCCCTTCTCCCGGAGGAGAAGGGGCTTCATGGCCGCATGTTTCCGTTGAGGTTCCCCGCCGAATGCGGCAATGAACAAATTCAAGGCCAAAGTTCCGCTGGGAGAACCGATGACCGACCCCAAACCCCTCCGCCTCTTCACCGAAGAAGCCGAAGACCTGAAGATCATCGCGGCTGCCGTGCAGGATTCGGTCGTGAAGGCCGGGAACCTGAAATACGAGCAGAAACACCGCCGCTTCAGCCTGGAGATCAATCGCTATCGCTGGGAAACCGCGCCCACCCGCAAGGGCCAGCCGGGCGAGCGCGTGCGCTCCATCCTTGGCTTTGATGGCGTGATGGCGGTGAAAACGCGCGGCATCACCAAGGCCGATCCCGAGCTGATCCTCTCCCTGCTGAACATCGAGTTCGCGCCCGACGCCGAGCCGCCGGGCGGCAAGGTCACGCTGCTCTTTGCCGGTGATGGCGAGCTTGAGCTGACCGTGGAAGCGGTCGACGCAACCCTGCTCGACAGCGACTATGTGTGGCCCACCCGCAACCTGCCGAGCCACGAGCGCCGCAAACGCTAGGGGCAGGGCACCGCCGCCGCTGGCGTCCCCCCAAAAAAACCGGCCAAGAAAAAAGGCGGAAAGCCCAAATGGGTTTTCCGCCTTTTCCGTATCCGGACTATCCGGTGAAGGATCAGCCGAAGAGTTCGGCCAGGAACGTCTTCAGATAGGCAAAGCTGCGCCGGTCGGCGTCCGCGTTATACATCGTGCCCATTTCGGCGTTGTTGGCGCCCACAGTCGTGAACGAGTGGTAGGAATGGCCGTGCACATGCGCCTGCCAGTCTGCGCCGGCAAACTCCTTGGAGATCGCCAGGAAATCTTCCGGCGTCGCCATCGGGTCCAGCCAGCCATGCTCGATCAGAACCTTCGCCTTGATCTTTGGCTGCGGAATATTCTCCGCCGGGCGGAAAAGGCCGTGGAAGGACGCCACGCCCAGCACGTCCTGGTTCGCCCGCGCCATGTCCAGCACGCACAGCCCGCCAAAGCAGAAGCCGATGGCGGCTGCCTTCGCGCCGTCTACGCCGTCCTGAGCTTTCGCCGCCGCCAGTCCGCCCGCAAGCCGCTTCTGCAGCTCGGCCCGGTCGCCCACCAGCGGGTTCATCAGCGCCTGGCACTGTTCCACGGTCTCGCCGCGCTTGCCCTTGCCGTAAACATCGATGGCGAAGGCCGCATAGCCGAACTCTTTCGCCACGATGGCGGCCTTCTGCTTCTCATTGTCGGTCAGCCCGCCCCAGGCATGGGCGATCACCACCACAGGGGCGTTCGTCTTGCCTTCGGGTTTCACCAGCCAGCCTTCATAGGTCTTGCCGTCCACCTGGTAATCAACTGCGCTCATGGGAGGTCTCCTCTGATTGTCTGCCCCAGTGGATAGAGGGCTTCCCCAGCGGGATTCAAGCGCTGGGCCGCGATTAGTATGCGCTTTCTAGACTTTTTCCCTACATCCGGCGTCATAGACCAAGCCGCCAGGGAGATACTCATGGCTAAGAAGACCACCAAAACTGCCGCCCGCGCCAAAGCTCAGGCCGCTGGCAAGGCAATCGAGGCCCAATCCACCGAGATGGCCTACAAGATCTGGCTCGCCGGCGTCGGCGCCTATGGCAAAGCCTACGACTCCGCCCTTGCCGGCGCGACCGTCGTGAACAAGCAGTCTGCCGAAGTGTTCGAAGATCTCGTCAAGCGCGGCGCTGAAATCGAGCACGACGTCCGCGCCCGCCTCGCTGGCAATGAAGGCTTCACCAAAGCCTCCGGCAATGTCGCCAAGGCGGTCGAAACCGCCCGCGAATTCCAGTCGAAAGCTCAGACCCAGTTTGAAGCCCGCATGGAGCGCATGCGCGACCTGCTCGGCGTCAAAGGCCTCGGCACGGCCCGTGAAGCCTTCGCCCGCCGCGTCGACAAGCTGGAAGACGAAGTCGCCAGCGTCACCGCCAAGGCCCGCACCAAGGCCAGCGACCTGCACCTGAAAGAGCGTATCGCCCGTCTCACTGCCGAGATCGAAGCGGTCGCCACCGAAACCGGCGCAGACGTTGCCAAGACGGCCAAACGCGTCGCCACCCGCGCTTCCAAGGCCGTCAAGGCTGCCATGGAGCCGATCGAAGCCGAAGTTGCCGACGATCTGACGCAGATCACCGGTGTCGGCCCGGCCATGGCGAAGAAACTGAACGAAGCTGGCATCACCCGCTTTGCACAGATCGCCGCCATGAAGAAAGCCGAACTCGAAGCGCTCGACGTTCAGATCGGCGCCCGTGGCCGCGTGCTGAAGGGCGACTGGGCGAAACAGGCAAAAGCCCTCGCCAGCTAAACGCTTTTGGGCAAGAGGCGGAGGAGCGCGCCTTCTCCGCCGTCTTCCCGGAATTGCCGCAGGCAATGTCCGGGACCCAGAGCCTCAGGAAAGCTGGATCCCGGTCTTTGTGCCTTCGGCCCAAAACCGGGAAGACGGGAGGATGGTGCCGGGCCATTGGCTGGCGAAGGTCAACCCGTCCGGGTCAGGACTTTGTTTCCTCGAAATGACGGATCATGCCGCTTAGCGCGGCAGGCCCCGCCGCGCCCATATAGGGCACGATGAGGCACATCACCTGGAACACAGTATTGTGGATCAGGGCAGGGCCGTCATGCGCTTCCTTTGCCAGGGCATCACCGGCCAGCCAGAAGGTCAGTGTGGTGATGATCTGCTGGGTCAGGGGCGGCTTCAGGCGCGGATCAATGTCGATCACGCCGAGCCGCGCCAAGTCGTCAAGGATGCGCTGGATGGTGGCCCGTTTCTCCGCACTCAACGCGCGGAAGCGGCCTGCCAGGTCGGGGTAGCGGGACATCATCCCCGCAAGATCCCGGTAGAAGAAACGGAAGTCGTATATCTCTTCCAGCAGGATGTAGATGTAGACCCAGTTGTCCTCGATCGAGGCAACACCCCCGCTGGAGCCGCGCAGGATAACGCGCATCTCCTCTTCAAACCGGTCATAAAGGGCCCGGATGATCGCATCCTTGCCCTTGAAATGATAATAGAGGTTGCCGGGGCTTATCTCCAGCGCATTGGCGACATCTACAGAAGACAGCTGCGCCTCGCCCTCTTCATTGAAGAGAAGCAGGCTCACCTGAAGGATACGGTCGCGCGTTTTCATGGCCAGTGAAGCAGTTTGACAGAGAAAACTGACTGTGAAACGAATTTTATCATAAACTTCACCGTGTTCTCTTTCAGGAAAAGAAAGGGATCATGGTTAAAATCCGGCGGCTGGGTCAGAAACCCGGTGACAGTCCGGAAGATCTTGGGGAGGAATAGACGTGACGTCACCGAAAGACGAAATCGCCCGTAATGCGGCTGAAAATACGGCAGCGTTGAACCCGCTGCTGGGCGGCTTCAACCGCCAGGAACTGCTCGGCGCTGTCGCCATGATGCTGCGCTCGACCATGACCAACCCGGTCACCACCGCAAGGATGGTCAGCAAGATCACCAGCGAGAACACCGAAATCATTCTCGGCAAGTCCAAGCGCGAGGCCGACAAGAAAGACCGCCGCTTCAAGGATCCCGCCTGGGAGCATAACCCCTTCTACAAGCGCGGCATGCAGTCTTACCTCGCCACGCAGGAACACCTCCACAACTGGGTCAACGAGATCCAGATGGGCGAGCTGGAACAGGCCCGTGCCAAATTCGTGATGGGCATGATCACCGATGCCATCGCGCCAACGAACACCCTTGTGGGCAATCCCGCCGCTGCCAAGCGCGTGGTCGATTCCGGCGGCTTGTCGCTGCTGAAGGGCATGAAAAACCTCTATGAGGATCTCACCAAGAATGGCGGCTTGCCCGCGCAGGTCGACAAGCGCCCCTTCAAGGTCGGCGAAAACCTCGCCATTTCGAAAGGGCAGGTGGTCTGGAAGAATGAGATGCTGGAGCTGATCCAGTATGCCCCGCTCACCGAGAAGGTCCACAAGACCCCCATCCTGATCATCCCCCCACAGATCAACAAATTCTACGCGATGGACCTGACGCCGATGACGTCAATGGTCCAGTTCCTGCTGGCCATGGAACAGCAAACCTTCGTGATCTCCTGGCGCAACCCCACGAAAAAGCACAAGGATTGGGGCCTTGGCGACTATATCGACAGCCTGATCCAGGCCAGCGAAGTCGTCCGCAAGATCACCAAATCGCCAAAGCTCAACGTCTCCGGCGCCTGCTCGGGCGGCATCACCACCGCCACCTTCGCCAGCCTTCTGGCAGCGGCAGGCGACAAGCGCATCAACTCGCTCACCTTCATGGTCTGCGTGCTGAACCCTCAGAGGGACGACAGCGACATCGGCCAGATTGTGTCGGATGGCAGCCTCGAAATCGCACGGAAGTATTCAAAGTCGCGCGGCATCCTGAAGGGCGATGATCTTGCCCGCATGTTCGCCTGGATGCGCCCGAATGACCTCATCTGGAACTATGTGGTGAACAATTACCTTATGGGCGAAGATCCTCCGCCCTATGACGTTCTCTTCTGGAACAACGACACCACGAATCTTCCCGCGGCTCTGCATTCGGACTATCTCGACGTGGCCCTGAACCAGCCCTTCGACAATCCGGGCAAGGTGGAAGTGGCCGGCCATATGGCAGACCTCAGCAAGGTCACGGCAGATGCTTTCGTCGTGGCCGGTGTCACAGACCACATCACGCCTTGGAAAGCCTGTTACCGTACGCCCGCGCTGCTCGGCTCGAAGAATGTCGAATTCATCCTCTCCTCCAGCGGACACCTCCAGTCCCTGATCAATCCGCCGGGCAATCCGAAGGCGAAGTATTTCCGTGGCAAGGAAATCAAGCCGACGGCGGATGAATGGGCGGCCAGCGCCGAAGAACAGTCCGGCTCCTGGTGGCCGCTCTGGGGCCAGTGGCTGAAAGAGCGCTCCGGCCCGCTGAAAGCTGCACCCAAAGAGCTTGGAAACGAAGCCTTCCCCCCCATCTATGCAGCGCCGGGCCGCTACGTCTTCAACGACTAGAGATAGGCAAAAATGACCCCGCGCCCGTGCATCGGACGGCTCATCCTGAGCGAAGTCGAAGGAGGAGCCGGGGCCCGTCTCAGCCTTCCTTTTACTTCGCTCAGGATGCGCTGCGGTCTACCTTGCGCCGCTGCTGAGCGCCTATGGAAATCAGAAACCGGCAGGAATAGGTAAGTCTGATGGTATCGAACGTCCGCACCCCCCTTATCACGATGGAAGATGTCGATGGCGTCCTCCTGCGGGTCGCCCATTGGCCGGTGGAAGGGCAGGGCGCTGGCCGCCCGCTCGTCTTCTTCAACGGCATCGGCGCCAATCTGGAGCTGGCAAGCGGCCTGGGAGACATGTTCCCGGACCGGGAAATCCTCACCCTCGATGTTCCCGGCGTCGGCGGCAGCCCGGTCACCCAATGGCCTTACCGCCACTGGATGCTCGCCCGCTGGATTCGCAAGCTGGTGGACCGTTACGGCATCGACGAGATGGACGTGATGGGCGTTTCCTGGGGCGGCGCGCTGGCCCAGCAGTTTGCCTTCCAGTATCGCAGCCGCGTCAAGCGCCTCATCCTCTGCGCCACCACGGCCGGCGTCACCATGATCCCCGGCCGCCCGGCCTCCCTGTCGAAGATGGTTGATACGCGACGCTATTCCGATCCCGAATTCATGCGCGAGAATTTCGCCAAACTCTATGGCGACGCCGCCGATGGCGCTGCTGGTGGCCATATCGACAGTCTCATGCCGCCAGATCCCAAAGGCTATCTCTACCAGATGCTCGCCTTCGCGGGCTGGTCCAGCCTGCCTTTCATCCGTTTCCTGAGGATGCCGGCGCTCGTCATCATGGGCGACGCCGATACCATCGTGCCGCTGGCCAATGGCCACATCCTGAACTTCGCCCTACCGGATGCGCGCCTTGAAGTGATCGAAGGCGGCGGCCACCTCTTCCTGGTCACCCGCGCAGACGAAACCGCCGCGATTATCCAGGGCTTCCTGGATGAAGGCAAAGCTGTGCTGAGCGACGCGGCGTAGTTCAGTCGTTCATCAACCGCTCGGCCTCGATCCGCACCGCGCCATAATCCACCTTGCCGGTGCCCAGTACCGGAATGGCATCTACACGGAACACCCGGCGCGGCACGGAAATTTCCGGAACGCCGTGGTTCTGCGCCCAGGTGAGGATCGGATCGCGCGTCGCCCCCGGCGCATCGGTCAGCAGGATCACCTGCTCACCCTTCTTCGGGTCGGGCAGGGTCACGGCGGCGTGCATATTGTCCGGCCACACGGCAGCCGCGCAATTCTCCACCACCGCCAGCGACACCATCTCCCCGCCGATCTTGGCAAACCGCTTCACCCGGCCAAGGATACGGATAAACCCGTCCTCGTCGATGTTCACGATGTCGCCAGTGTCATGCCAGCCATCGATCAGCCGCTCGATCACGCCGGGATTGGTCGCGCGCACATAGCCCATCATCACATTGGGCCCGCGGATGTGCAGGCGCCCGCCATCGGGAATGCCGTCCACCGGCACCAGCTTGGTTTCCATCTCGGCCATCAGAACACCCACCGTGCCCGGACGGTTATCCTCCCATTTGTTGGCGGCCGCCACAGGCGAGCTTTCCGTCACGCCATAGCCTTCCAGGATCTCGATATTGAACTTCCGGCGCACATAATTGCGCGTCTCGTCCTTCACGCGCTCCGCGCCGCACACCGCCAGGCGAATGCTGTCGAGATCGCCGTCGCCAGCCGTGCGCGCATATTGCGAAATGAAGGTATCCGTCGCCAGCATAAGGGTCGCCTTGCTCTCCCGGATACGCCGCACGATTTCCTTGGGCTGCAGCGGGGAAGGGTGGAACAGCACCTTGATGCCCGCCACCAGCGGCAACATCGCGCCCACCGTCAGGCCAAAGCAGTGAAACGTCGGCAAGGGATTGAACAGAACATCCGTGTCCGGACCAAGACCGATATGCGCGCGCACCTGCTCGACATTCGCCATCACATTCTCATGGCTGAGCACCACGCCCTTGGGCTCGCCCTCGGTGCCGGAGGTAAAGAGGATCACGCCCGGCTTCTTGTGGCTCGGCCCCGCCGCCACCAGCCCCGGCAGCAGCATCCCCGCCACCGCCGACAGCTTGTTGCTGAGCGACAGGGTCTCCCGCACATCCTCCAGATAGACAATCTCTGCCACCGTGGAGAGATCGGCCACCAGTGCGTCCAGCCCGCCCAGCTCCACGAATTTGTGCGCCGTCACGATCCGCGAAACCTTGGCCGCCTTCAGCGCCGCCTTGAGGTTTTTCGATCCGGCGGTGAAGTTCAGCATCGCGGGCACGCGGCCATAGGCCGACAGGGCATAGAAGGCGATCACCGATCCGGCGCCCGAGGGCAGCATGATGGCCACAGCCTCGCCCTTCTTCGTGCCCTTCTTCAGCGCCGAGCCGAGCGCGAAGGCGCCCTTGATGATGTCCTTGTAGGTCAGCTCCCGCTCGTCCCCGTCAACAAGGATCACCTTGTTCCCGCCAAACTCGCGCGAGGCGCGAATAAGCGCGGAGAATACGTCAGTCCGGGTGCGCTGCGGCTTATAGTCAAGCGGTGCGGGCACCAGTGGCTGGATGGATTGCTGCATAGGTTTCCGCCCTGAATCGCTACGGTCTCTGCCGATTTGTGTAATATTCTGTCATGTTGCGTCATATCTGCAACAGTTATTGCCAGTGTCCAGCCGCCGGTGCATGGGTCGTCTGCACAGGGTTCCGCTTGATGGAATCGAGCAGAAGGGCCATTTTCCGGCCATGGCCAACCTCATCGACACCCGCACCGGCGCCCCGCGTCCCCGCCACCCCGAAAAGCAGGCGCGTCCTGATACGCCCGTGCTGCGCAAGCCGGACTGGATCCGGGTCAAGGCGCCCACCTCCGAGGGCTATGCCGAGACGCGCAATATCGTGAAGTCGAAGGGCCTCGTCACCGTCTGCGAGGAGGCTGGCTGTCCCAATATCGGCGAGTGCTGGGACAAGAAGCACGCCACCATGATGATCCTGGGCGAGGTCTGCACCCGCGCCTGTTCCTTCTGCAACGTCGCCACCGGCAAGCCAAAACCCGGCGTGGATGAGGACGAGCCCCGCCGCGTGGCTGAGGCCGTGGCCGAAATGGGCCTCTCCCATGTCGTCATCACCTCGGTGGACCGGGACGATCTGGAAGACGGCGGCGCCATGCACTTCGTCAACACGATCAACGCCATCCGCGCCGCCGCGCCGAACACGACCATCGAAATCCTCACGCCGGATTTCCTGCGCAAGGATGGCTGGGAAAACCGCGTCATTGATGCAAAGCCGGATGTGTTCAACCACAATCTGGAAACCGTTCCGCGCCTCTATCTCTCCATCCGCCCCGGCGCGCGCTATTTCCATTCCCTCCGTCTGCTGCAGAAAGTGAAGGACCGCGATCCCTCCCAATTCACCAAGTCCGGTCTCATGGTCGGCCTCGGCGAAACCAAGGAAGAGGTGATGCAGGTGATGGACGACATGCGCTCGGCTGGCGTCGATTTCATCACCATCGGCCAGTATCTTCAGCCTACGCGCAAACATGCCGCGATTGACCGCTTCGTGCCGCCCGAAGAATTCAAGGCCTATGAAGAGATCGCCCGCGCCAAGGGCTTCCTCATGGTCTCGGCCAGCCCGCTGACGCGCTCCAGCCACCATGCGGGGGAAGACTTCACCCAGCTGCGCGCCGCCCGCGAAGCCTGGCTCGCCGCCCGCAAGGCATAAGGCGTGCCGCGTTTCACCAAGACGATGCGGGTGCCTTACGGGCCGGAGCAGTGCTTTGCTCTGGTCTCCGATATTGCCCGCTATCCGGACTTTATAAAGTGGATCACCGCCCTGCGCGTGTCGGACCAGCGCGCCGCCGGGCCCGGCGTGAACGAATGCTTGGGAGAGGTGGTCGTCGGCTTCAAAGGCTTCACCGAGCGCTTCACCACCCGCGTCGTTGCCGATGAACCCGCCGCCCGCGTCACCGCCTCCCTCGTGCGCGGCCCGTTCCGCAAACTCTTCGCCGAATGGCGCATCACCGAAAGCGTCGCGGGCGCGTCAGACGTGTCCCTCGAAATCAATTACGAGTTCCGAAACCCCGTTATCGCCTTCCTCGCTGCCGCCAATCATGATCTGGCGGTCGACCGTATCCTGAGCGCTTTCCTGGAAGAAGCGAGGCGGCGGTATTCCACTCCATCGGCTTGACACCCCTTAACCCCTCTCCCGCGAAGTAGGAGAGGCTGCGGAGGACCAGCGTTTGCACTGCAAACGCCCGGAGCAGGCCATCGCAAAGCGATTGGAGGTGAGGGTCTTCCACCCCGCCCATCCTTCGACTTCGCTCAGGATGAGCTTCTCTGGCACAGCGTTTTTTGAGCTCATCCTGAGCGAAGTCGAAGGATAGAGCGGGCCCGCAACACCTATCCCCCAAATCCCGCCCCCTCCGCGTCCAAAATCCCCAATCCCCTCAACGCCTTAAAAATAAATCCCGCAAACCTTGTCCACCCCCTCCCGCGCCGGGCGTATCCTCCGTCCCATGATGAGTATCGCCCGTCTCAGCAAGGAACCAGCGCTCGCGGAGTATTTCGCGCTCGTGCATCCGTTCTTCTGGTGGGTGTTCGTCTGGCAGATGCGGATCGCCGCAAAACACGTCCAGGCCGCCGGCCGCACGGGCGCGCTCATCCGCATCAGCTGGTGGGGGAGGGTCCGAATCGAATATCTCGGCGACCAGAGGCCCGATCCTTCCGCCTACAGACCAGCAGAACCCACACGCAAAGCGTGGGATGATCCAAGTTGGTCCTCGGCGATCCCGATCGACCTTCTCCCCAAGGCGCGACTTCTTTTCTGCCCCCGCACGCGCGGGGGAAGTGGCAGGGCGCTCAGCGCCCTGACGAAGGGGGCCTGCGCCCTCTCGGCCACCGCCGACACCTCCTAGCACCCACAATCCCCCGAATTCAGCCCAAAACACCGGCCAGCCCCCGCTGCGTCCGGCCAAAACTGCTGCGTGAAACAAAACCCTGCGCTCTTGTCTTCGTCACACTCGACGGGCGCAGCCCGTCTGAGTGCCCATCTCCAGCCTCATCCCCACGCGCATGCTGAATTTTCAGATGATGGGCCCTCAGATGCGCTTGCGCGCATCGAGGGTGACGAGTGGGGATAGTTCCGGGCACGAAATGGCGGGAAGGAACGCCTTGCGCGATGCGTTAAACCCCAGCATTTCAGCCTACCGCGTCTGCGCCTGGATCAAATTCAGCGCCGCTTCCACCGCCGCCAGCCGGATCGCGTCGCGGCCAATGTCGCCCAGTTGCAACATCTCGTGCAGCACGGCCCGGTTCTCCCGCGCGCAGGCAAGGTGAACGGTGCCCACCGGTTTCATCCGTGTACCGCCTCCCGGCCCGGCCACCCCGGTGATCGAGACGGCAATGTTCGCCCGGCTGTTGGCAAGGGCGCCCTCCGCCATCATCCGCGCCACCGGCTCGGAGACGGCGCCAAAGTCGGCCAGCACATCGCCAGGCACGCCCAGCATCTCTTCCTTGGCCTTGTTGGAATAGGTCACAAAGCCCCGCTCCACCACGGTGGACGAGCCGGGTATCTCCGTCAGCAGCGCGGCGACAAGGCCGCCGGTACAGCTTTCGGCGGTGGCGATTTTCAGGCGGGCGCGCTCGGCATCGTCGAGCACCAGCATGGCGAGGTTGCGAAGGCGATCTGGAAACATGAAACCCTGTCTAGCGCCCGATCAGTTGCCCGTGAAGACCGGCTTTCGCTTCTCGATGAAGGCGGCGGCGCTTTCCTTCGCGTCGGCGGTCTGCATCAGGCGGCGGATTTCGGTGATCGCCCATTTGCCGGTGTCGCGCCAGTCCGGGTCTAGCGTCCGGCGCAGGCCAGCCTTCAGCGACCGCACCGCCTGAGGCGGGTTCGCCGCAATCTTCTCGGCCAGCGCCAGCGCCGTCGGCATCAGCTCCTCAGGCTTCACCACCCGGCTGACGAGCCCAATCGCCTTCGCCTCGGCCGCGTCGATTACATCCCCGGTAAACAGCAGCTCGCTCGCCTTTTCCCGGCCCACCAGCTGCGCCAGCCGCCCCAGCCCCGGCGCGTCGCAGCAAAGCCCCCGCGTCACGAAAATCTCGCCGATCTTCGCCGTGTCAGACATCACCCGCATGTCCGCCATGATCGCCAGCTCCGCGCCCCAGCCAAGCGCAAAGCCATTGATCGCCGCGATCACCGGAATATCCGTATGCAGAAGGGCGTCTGCCGCGGGGGTCAGCCCGCCGGTCTCCTTCGCCTTGGCCGCCCGCTCAGGCGTCACCGGCGCGCCCTTGGAGAGGATCTTCTTCACATCATCCCCGGCGCAGAACGCCCGTGTGCCAGACCCCGTAATCACAATCGCCCGCGCATCCGAGGTGCGCACCGCCTGCTCCAGCGCGTCATACAGCTCATAGTCGAGCGAATTCATCGCCTCAGGCCGGTTCAGCGTCAGCACGGTCACATGCCCCCGCTTCTCGGTGATCAGAATATCGTCCATGCCTTCCTCCCGGTCTTCTTTTGCCGGGGAAGCTCTCATGAAGGCGGGGCGTTGAAAATAATGCCGCGAGGTAAGGGCAGGGCACCCACCTATGTGTGTTCGTCACCCTCGATGCGCGCCAGCGCATCTGAGGGCCCATCTCCGGAACGCTCCGTCAGATCAAGCGGCAATGGCGAGAGCTAGGCTCCCAGATGACCTGCGGCCATCGGGCGTGACGAAACAAGAGGATTGGAGCGCGTGGCCCTTATCCTCCCCTGCGTAGCGGGGGAGGTGGACGCGAAGCGGACGGAGGGGGCTGGTCCGCAAAGACTGCCACTTGCTTCCGGACAACAGCATGCTTCCGGCATCTTCATATTGTTAAAGCGGTAGGGCTACTTTCCCTCAAGGTATCTCAGAGTTTCAGCAAGCCGTCCGCAAATTGCTTCCTCATCAAATAGAAACTCTCCGCCTCCCGGGCGGTACATGGCCAGCATCACCACTGTTTCCTGTACGTATTCATTTTCCGGGTAAGCGAGATCCAGAGCGACCTCTAAAGCATTTGCGTTCGTGATCGAGGTGTCCGCACCTGACGTGAAGGTTTCGATCAGCGCCCTTATGTCGGGGGACATGAATTCCTCTCCCTAGGCTCCAAGGCGGTTATGTTAGATTGCATTACAAAACCGCCTCACCCCCTCGGCACCAGCAGCGCCACAGCCTCCGCCGCAATTCCCTCGCGCCGCCCGGTAAAGCCCAGCCCCTCAGTCGTCGTCGCCTTCACGCTGACGGCGTCCAGCGGCAGGGCCAGCAGTTCCGCTGTCCGCGCCCGCATGGCCTCCCGGTGCGGTTTCACCTTGGGCGCCTCACAGATCACCGTGATGTCACAATTGGCGATCACGTATCCCTTCGCCTCGGCGAGCCTCTGGGCCTCCTTCAGGAAGATGCCGCTCTCGGCGCCCTTCCATTGCGGGTCCGATGGCGGGAAATGGTCGCCAATATCCCCCAGCGCCACCGCGCCGAGGATCGCATCGGTCAGCGCATGCCAGGCCGCGTCGGCGTCCGAATGGCCCTTGAGTTTGGCGATGTGGGGAATGGCCACCCCGCACAGAGTCACATGATCCCCCGCCTCAAACTCATGCACGTCATACCCCTTGCCGATACGCGGGGTGCCAGCGGGGGCGAGGAGGCGGGCCAGCATGTCGAAATCCTCCGGATAGGTGATCTTGGAAAGGCGGGCCGAGCCGGGCACCATGGCAACCGTGCCCCCGGCAGCCTCGATGGCGGAGAGGTCGTCCACAAGGTCGGGCCCGGCAGCGGCGAGGGCGGCGCGTATCTCGCCGAGGCGGAATGCTTGCGGTGTCTGGACCCGGAAGAGGCCGGTTCTGTCCACATTTGTCCAGTTTTGTCCGCGATTTGACTTCAACGCGTCCGCCACTGGCAGCGCTGGGGCGGCCCCTGACACGGACGGGTCCTGCAGCCGCGCCAGCAGTTTGGCGATGGTCGCTGCATCGATGCCGGGGCGGGCCGCGTCATGGATCAGCACTGTGGCGCCCTCGCTCACCGTCGCTGCCGCCAGCCCGCTGAGCACCGATTGCGTGCGCGTATCGCCCGGTTTTGCCTGAATAATTTTTCCGTCAGCCGGCAATTCTCCCAGCTCCGGCCCGGCGACGATGACCACCTGCGAGATCTGAGGATGGCTATAGAATGCGTCGATCGACCAGTCGATCACCCGCTTTCCCAGCAGGGTTTGCCACTGTTTCGGGCGCTCGGCCCCTGCGCGCTGGCCAGTGCCTCCGGCCACGATGATTGCTACAGCCTCAGTCATGATCCGGCTTGTAAGCGACCCGCGCGCGGCTGGCTACTCCACGGAATGTCCCGAAAAGGGAATTATTTGCCCATGATTTGTGCGCTTGCGAAAAAATGAAAAGTGGGAAAGAAAAGGATATGACCAATTTTAAGGCACCTCGGGTCTGGCTGGCGCCAATGTCTGGCGCAACCGACGCCCCCATGCGGCGGCAGGCGGTGCATTTCGGCGCCCCGGCGGTCGTGTCGGAAATGGTCGCCGGGGAAACCCTGGCCCAGGCCCGCCCGGATGTGGTCCGCCGCACCTGCCGCCATGAAGGCGAAGGCCCCTGGATCGTCCAGCTCGCTGCCCGCCGCCCCGAGGATATGCTCGCCGGCGCCGTGCTGATGGCCAAAGCGGGCGTTGATGTGATCGACATCAATATGGGGTGCCCTTCCAAACAGGTGACTGGCGGCCAGTCCGGCTCCGCCCTGATGCGGGATCTGCCGCTGGCGGGGGAGATCATCGACGCCGCCCTTCAGGGCGCAGGCGCCCGCCCGGTCACCCTCAAGATGCGCCTTGGCTGGGACGACGACAACCACAACGCCCCCGAACTCGCCTGCATGGCAGAAGCCAAGGGCGTGCAGATGCTCACCGTCCATGGCCGCACACGCTGCCAGTTCTACACAGGCGCGGCCAACTGGGCCGCCGTCCGCCCGGCTGTTGAAGCGGTCAGCCTGCCGGTGATCGTCAATGGCGACATCTGCGATCTGGCCTCTGCGAAAGAGGCGCTGCGCCAGAGCGGCGCGCATGGCGTGATGATCGGGCGCGCGGCCATGGGCCGACCCTGGCTGCTGGGCTCGGTGGCGGCTGCCCTTGAGGGGCGCGCCTGGCGCAAACCGGGCCTCGGCGAACAGCTCGCCAGCCTGTGTGAGCAGATCTCTGATTCCCTTGATCTTTATGGGGCCAGCCTTGGCCTCAAGATGGTGCGCAAGCATGTCTCTGCCGCCATCGACGAACTCGAAACCGATCTGCCGGCTGCCGAGCGCCGGCAGTTGCGCGCTGATCTCTGCCGTATTGGGGACGCCGGAGAGCTGATCGCCGCGCTGCGGAAAGTCTATCTCGGCCAGACGCTGGAAAAGGCAGTATAGTTATGAGTACGTTGACAGGTGAGCGGCCCTCAGGCCTCGCCGATCTCTCCCCCATTGCGCTGCTGCACATTGACCAGCGCCGCCGCGTCGCAAATGTGAACCCCGCTGCAGAAGACCTGTTCAAGCTGTCGCGCCGCGCCCTCGTCGGCCGGCCGCTCAGCGAGGTTGTCTTCCACGATTCCATCCTGTTCGAACTGATCGACCGGGCCGAGCGCGACCCCGCCGAAATCACCGCGCCGTCCACGCCGGTCTCCGGCCCGTCTATGCAGATGCGCACGATCTGCGATGTGCGCCTGCGCACGGTCGAAGGCGGCAATTTCATCCTGGCGCTTTCCGAGGCACCCTCGCGCGATTCCGGCGAGGGCGTTGCCGGGGCCGCTGGCTTCGGGCGTATCCTTGGCCATGAGGTGAAAAACCCGTTGGCCGGCATCATCGGCGCCGCCCAGCTGCTGGAGCGTCAGGCCCATCCCGGCCAGTCCGAACTGCTGGATATCATCAAGGACGAAGCCCGGCGGATCGAGCGTCTGGTCAACCGCCTGTCCGCGTTCGAGCTGTTCTCTGCCCCCCGGATGCAGTCCTGCAATGTCCATGCGCTGCTGGACAAGGTGATCGCGTCCGAGCGCGCGGCCATGGGCGCGCGGGTGGAATACCGCCGCGACTTTGACCCCTCGCTGCCGGATATGATGTGCGATCCTGACCATCTGCAGCAGGCCTTCCAGAACATCGTCCGCAATGCCGCCGAAGCTGCCTCCGAAGGCGGCCGCAAGGGCGAGGTGGTGTTGCGCACCGCCTATGCCGCTGGCCTCGCCATGCGGCAGGCGCGCCTCGGTTCAGGCCTGCGCCGCGCCATGCTGATCTCCATCGAGGACAATGGCCAGGGCATCCCGCGCGAGCATCAGGCCACGATCTTTGATGTGTTCCAGTCCACCAAATCCGGCGGGCGGGGCCTCGGCCTCTCCATCGTCAGCGAGGTCATCAATGCCCATGGCGGGCAGATCCGCGTCGACAGCCAGCCCGGCGCTACCCGCTTCACCATCCTGTTGCCGCTTTCGGAGGCTTAAAATCTCATGGCTGACAAGACCGTACTCCTCGCAGAAGACGATGCCAGTATCCGGCTCGTCGTGAACCAGACCCTGGTTTCCGCCGGGTATGAGGTGCGGGCCACCAGCTCGCCCGATGCGCTGCAGCGCTGGGTCCGCAACGGGGAAGGGGATGTCGTCGTCACGGACGTCTATCTCGGCGACACGTCGATCTTCGATCTCCTGCCCTCCATGAAGCTGGCCCGGCCAGACCTGCCCTTCATCGTGATGAGCGGCCAGAACACCATCCTCACTGCGGCCTCGGCTGCCGAGCATGGGGCGTTCGATTATCTTCCCAAGCCGTTCGACATCGATGTCCTCTCCAGCCTTGTCCGCCGCGCGCTGAAGGCGGCCCCGGCGCCGGAGCGGGCAATCCATCCCGACGCCCAGAAGGCGGTCGCCGATGCCGGGCTGCCGCTGATCGGCCGGTCAGACGCGATGCAGGAAGTCTACCGCCTGATCGCCAAGGTGATGAATACCGATCTCACCGTGCTGATCGAGGGCGAAAGCGGCACCGGCAAGGAACTCGCCGCCCGCGCCATCCACCAGCTTGGCCAGTCCAAGCGCGGCCAGTTCGTGGCGCTCGACCTTGCGGCCATGCCGCCTGCCGAAATCAACCGCGAACTCTTCGGCACTGATGGCAATGGCGGCGCCGTCCACATGAAGGGCGGCACGCTGTATCTCGATGAGATCGGCGACCTGCCAGCCGAAGCGCAGGCCCAGCTTGTGAAGCTGCTGCGCGAACCCGGCGGCGCCCGCCTGATCGCGTCCACCCGGCGCAACCTTGGCCGGCTCGTGGAAGACGGCAAATTCCGGGAAGACCTTTATTACCGCCTCAATGTGATGCGCCTCTCCATTCCGCCGCTGCGCCAGCGCAAGGAGGATATTCCCGAGCTTGCCCGGGCCTTCCTGATCCGCGCCCAGCGTCAGGGCCTGGCCGCCCGCACCTTCGACAAGTCGGCGCTGGACCTGATGGCCGCCTATGACTGGCCCGGCAACGTCCGCGAACTGGAGAACCTCGTCCTGCGCCTGGCTGTGCTCAGCTCCGATTCGGTCATCACGGTGATGGATGTCGAGCGCGAGATGCGGATGGGCGTGGCCGAGCAGACCGGCGCGAGCCTCGGCTTTGAGGCTGAGATCGAGGGCCTGCTGCACCGCTATGTAATGGGCGATCTCGTCTCTGGCGGTGAGGGTGAAGACTCCAATGTCCACGAATCGGTTGTTAACCGTGTTGAGCGCCCGCTGATCCGGCTCGCTCTGTCAGTTACCTCCGGAAACAAGGTTCGCGCGGCGCAGCTCCTTGGCATGAACCGCAACACATTGCGGGCCAAGATCAACGCCCTCGGCATTGCAGAAGACTGATTGACGACACACTGATCTGTGGCTTTAGTGCACCACTGTTGCGGGCGGGACACTGATAGTGTGTCCCGTTTGCAACGGGGCGGGGCCCCAACAGAACCGGAACTGAGTGTCGACCACAGCTAACTCACAGGCCAACAAGGCAAGCTGGGCCCTGTTTGAAGGGCTTTTCATCATCGCGGCCCTGGTCGCGGTGTTTGCGACCTTCATTGCCATTTCCGGCGTTGTTCCCGACGACCCGACCGCCGGCGCCACCCCCTGGCTGCTGGGGCTGAACTTCATCCTCCTGACCGTCCTCGCCATCATCGTGACGCGGGAATACCTGCAGATCCGTGTCGGCAAGGAAGATGGCAGCGGCAAGCTCGCCCGCCGCTTCGTGCTGCTGTTCGGCTTCTCGGCGCTGATTCCGGCCATGGTGGTTGCGGTCTTCATGGGTACCTTCATCACCCGCGGCCTCGACCGCTGGCTGGGGGAGCGCGTCGATCATCTGATGGAGCAGAATGCGGAAATCTTCCGCACCTATGTGGAAAACTTCCAGGCCACCTTCGATTCCGACATGCGCCTGGCGGCCATGGATGTGGAGAGCTTCGCGCGGCAGGTGGACAAGAGTCTCGAAATCGCCCCGCCCACCGAAGACGGCGACGGGGCGATTTATGATTATGCTTCGGCCACCTTCTTTGACGGGCTGCGCTCGGAACTGGCCAGCCGGGAATTCCTGACCATCGCCATTCTCGGCGCCGACGGGGTAGACCTTGTGGCCGAGGCGAGCGTTCAGGAGCCGATCCTGCTGCTGCCGCCCAAATCTGCCTATGTCGAGGCCGATCAGGGCTCGGTGGCAACCACACTTTACGAGGCGCGCGGCATTGCCACCGCGCTGATCCGCATTTCGGCGCCCACGGATGGGTACATCTATGCCGTGAAGGTATTCGACCGGAACGCGGCGCGCTCGCTGCGCGAAGCGGAAGCGGCGCTGGAAGAATACTACGCCGCCAAGCGCAGCGGCGGGCGGCTGCAGCTGATCTTCGTGATCGGCTATGCCCAGATTGCCGGTCTTGTGCTGCTGCTGGCGGGGCGTTTGGGGCTTGAGGCGGCGGGCCGGGTCACCGGGCCCATCGGACGCCTGGCATCGGCGGCGCATACCGTGCGCGACGGCGATCTCAGCGTGCGCGTGCCGGTCACCGGGCCAGTCGATGAACTGCACGCCCTGGCGCATTCCTTCAACGCGATGACCGAACAGCTCGCCACGCAGCGGGAAGACCTCATCCGTGCCCGGAACGATGAGGAAGACCGCCGCCGCTTCGTCGAGACCCTGCTGGCAGAACTGGGCGCCGGGGTCATGCGCGTGGGTCCCGATGGCCTTATCAGCCTGGCCAACCGGTCGGCGGCGGAACTACTGGGCCTCACGGGACAGATGGAAGGCGTGCCGCTGTCGGACGTGGCCCCGCAATTTGAACGCTATGTGCGCGACACGATCGAGCGGGACGCACCGGTGGACGCCACGCTGGACATCACCGTGGGCGGCGAGACCCGCAATATTCGCCTCAAGACGGCCATGGGGCCGGAGGGCGGCTGCGTGATCACCTTCGACGACACGACCCGCCTCGTGAATGCCCAGCGCCAGCTGGCCTGGCGAGACGTGGCGCGCCGCATTGCCCATGAGATCCGCAATCCGCTGACGCCGATCATGCTGTCTACGGAGCGTCTGAAGCGCCGTTATGGCCCGAAGATCGATGATCCCGATGGCGTGTTTGATCGCTGTATCGAGACGATCCTGCGCAAGGTGGATGACATCGCACACATGGTGGAGGAGTTCTCTTCCTTCGCCCGGATGCCCAAGCCGAGCGTGGCGCCGTTTGACATGCGCCCGCTGCTGCAGGGGGCGATCTTCTCGCAGACCGTCGTGTCGCCCGACATCGAAATCGAGATGGATACAGATCTCGAAACCGCGCCCTTCCTGGGGGATGAGCGCCTGCTGGGCCAGGCTTTCGGAAACCTCCTGAAGAACGCCGCCGAGGCCATCGAAGGGCAGTCGGTGGGAGATGATGTGTCCGGCAATATCCGTATCATCCTGCAGAAGGATGCGCGCGGTCTGGAGATCATCATCGAGGACAACGGCCCCGGCTTCCCGGCCGAGGTGCGCAACCGCCTGCTGGAGCCCTATGTGACGACGCGCGAGAAGGGCACGGGGCTTGGCCTTGCCATCGTGAACCGCATCATCGTCGATCATGGTGGCTCAATTTCCCTGCAGAACCGTCCTGACGGCCTGCGCGGCGCCCGTGTGCGCGTGCTGCTGCCGGAAAATGGCGCGCTGGCGATGCAGTTTGAAGACATGTCGATAGAAGAGGCAGGCGCCGAAGGCCGCGTGCCCTACCCGTTGAATTTGTAGAGGAGAGACGTGCATGGCACTCGACATCCTGGTAGTTGATGATGAGCCCGATATCCGTGAACTGATGGCTGGCGTCCTCGGCGACGAGGGCTACGCCGTGCGTACTGCCGACACGGCCGAACGCGCGCTGGAGGAAGTGCGCTCGCGCACGCCCCGGCTCGTGATCCTTGATGTCTGGCTTCAGGGCAGCGGCATGGATGGTCTTTCCGTGCTGAAATATCTGAAGTCGATCGACCCGATCCTCCCGGTCATCGTCATCAGCGGCCACGGCAATATCGAAACGGCCATCGCCGCCATCCGGCGCGGCGCGTTCGATTTCATCGAGAAGCCGATCAAGGCAGACCGGCTGATGCTGGTGGTGGAGCGCGCCATTGAGGCCGCCGCCCTGCGCTATGAGAACGCCGCACTGCGCAACCGCACGGGCGATGAGGAGCGCTGGATCGGCAACAGCCAGGCCGCCGCTGCCCTGCGCGCCTCGCTGGACAAGGTCGCGCCGACCAATTCCCGGGTTCTGATTTCCGGTCCGGCCGGGGTCGGCAAGGAGCTCGCCGCCCGTCTCATCCACAAGAACTCCGCCCGGGCCGATGGGCCGTTTGTGGTGGTGAACGCCGCCACGATTGCGCCCGACCAGATGGAGATCGCCCTCTTCGGCGAAGAGGACCAGCAGGGGCGCACCGTCCGTGTCGGCCTGTTCGAGCGCGCGCATACGGGCACGCTGCTGCTGGATGAAGTGGCTGACATGCCCATCGGCACACAGAACAAGATCCTTCGTGTGCTGACCGAGCAGCGTTTCCAGCGTGTGGGCGGCCGGTCTGATGTGACGGTCGATGTCCGCGTGATGGCGGCGACGACGAAAGACCTCAAGGCCGAAATCGACGCCGGCAATTTCCGCGAAGACCTGTTCTACCGCCTCAGCGTCGTGCCGCTGCGCGTGCCCTCCCTGTCGGAGCGGCGGGACGATATCGTGGAACTCGCCAACTATTTCTGCGAGCGCATCGCCGAAACGTCCGGCCTCACCTATCGCAGCTTTACCCAGGAAGCGCTCGCCGTGCTCCAGTCGATGGAATGGCCGGGCAATATCCGCCAGCTGCGCAACCTGGTGGAGCGTATCCTCATCCTGTCGCCCGCCGATTCCGCCCGGCCGATCAGCGTGGACGAGTTGCCGCGTGATCAGGGACGGGGGCCCTCTCCGGCGGCCAAGGCGGGCTCTGCAGAGCTGGTTGGCCTTTCCCTGCGCGACGCACGCGAGCAGTTCGAGCGGGAATATCTTACCCTGCAGATCACCCGTTTTAACGGAAATATCTCGCGAACTGCCGAGTTCATCGGTATGGAGCGGTCAGCACTGCACCGAAAATTAAAGGCTTTGGGGATATCGACGGGCGTTCGTCAGGATTCCTGAGCCAGACGCTGAAGGCTTGAAGATATGCACGTTCTGATCTGCGGCGCCGGGCGGGTAGGGCAGGGCATTGCCCGCCGCCTTGCCCGGGAAAAGCACGAGATCACCATTATCGACGAAAGCGCCGATCTTGTGGATCAGGTGTCCATTGACCTGGATGTGCGGGGGATTGTCGGTCATGCGGCGCATCCTGATGTGCTCAAGCGCGCCCGCGCGGCAGACTGCGAGATGATCATCGCCGTCACGCATTTCGACGAAATCAACATGGTGATCTGCCAGATCGCCCACACGCTGTTCTCGGTGCCCTTCAAGATCGCCCGCGTGCGCGACCGGTCCTATCTGGAGCCGGCCTGGAAGAACATCTTCTCCCGCGAGGGCCTGCCCATCGACATGGTGATCTCGCCGGAGGCTGAAGTGGGCGACGCCATCCTCCAGCGGTTCCGCACGCCCGGCACGATCATGAGCGCGAATTTCGCCGGTGGGCAGATCAAGCTGCTCGGCTTCGAGCTGCGCGCCGACAATCCGCTGATCGATGTGGCGGTTGACCAATTCAAAGGTCTGTTCCCGGATCTTTCCGCCCGCATCATCGGCATCGGCCGGGGCGACGCGGTTCACGCCCCGCGCGGCAAGGATGTGCTAAAGCCCGGCGACCGCGCCTATATCGCGGTTTTCGATGCCCATGCCAGCCGCCTCACCTCCATCTTCAACACCGAGCAGAGCCGTCTCGATCACGTCGTCATTGTGGGCGGCGGCAATGTCGGCCTGCATGTGGCCAAGATGCTGGAGAAGGAAAGCCATATCCGCGTCCGCCTGATCGAGCGGGACGGCGAGCGCGCCAACAAGGCCGTGGCCGCCGTCAAGCGCTCCATCGTCATCCAGGGCGATGGTCTGAACCCGGACATTCTCGCCGAAGGCGGGGTGGACCGGGCGGATTTCGTCATCGCCATTACCGATGATGACAAGGCCAACCTCCTGATCTCCAACCTCGCCAAGCGCGCCGGTGCCAAACGGGCGCTTGCCCTCATCAATTCGCCCGAACTTGCCGGCCTTGCCTCCGACATGCGGGTGGACACCGTGCTCGACCCGCGCGCTCTGACTGTTTCACAGATCCTCATGCGCATGCGCCGGGGCCGTATCCTCAACCTGCAATCGCTGGAAGACGGCATGGCGGAAGTGGCCGAGGGCATCACGCTGGAAACCTCTTCGCTGATCGGCAAGCCGCTCGGCTATGATGATCTTCCCGAAGGCATGACGGCGGCCGCCGTGGTGCGCGGCAACCAGATCATCATGGCCGATGAAGACGTGACCGTGCGCCCGGAAGATCATCTCATCGTCTTCTATGAGGCCGAGATGGTGCGCACGGTCGAAAAGTTCTTCCGGGTTAACCCGGATTATTTCTGATCCATGAATTATTCGTCGGTCGTCCGTGTTCTTGGCCTGCTGATGCTTATCCTGGCAGGCTGCGCGGCGTCGGCGGCGCTGCTGGCCTGGGCGATGGGCGAAACCCAGCAGATCATTTCCTTCGGCGCTACCGCGCTCGGCATTTCGGTTTTCGCGTCCAGCGTTCTGCTGCTGGCGCCAAAGCCATCCCGCCGCGCGCGCCCGTCAGATGCCCTGGCCGTTGTGCTGCTCTGGTGGTTTCTCTCGCCGGTGGCAGCAGCCATGCCCTTCGTGTTCGGCGTGGCCAACAACTCCGTTGCGGTCGCGTTGTTCGAGGCAGCTTCCTGTCTCACCACCACGGGGCATTCCATTCTGGGCTTTTCCGAAGCCTCCTGGCCCATCAGCCTGCTTTACTGGCGCGGCATCCTGCACCTGCTGGGCACCTATGCGGCCGTCGTGATGGCAGCCGGCGTGTTCGCGGCGATCAATCTCGGCGGCCCCGGCGTTCACCGCACGGTGCTGTTCACCGTTCCGGACGCCAGCTATTTCGATGCCATGCCCCGCATCTGCGCCGGCGTCGGCCTGATGCTGGGCATTTCGGTCAGCTTCATCCTGCTGCTGCTGTTGATGGCGGGCGTGCCGCCTGTGCGGGCGCTGGCTGATGCGGTCAGTGTGATCTCTACCGGCCTTGTTCTGCCGGATGCGGAAACCTTCCTGCCGCCCAATCCGGTGGCGAGCTTCATATTGGCCGTTGGCCTGGCCATCGGCGCGCTGGGCCTGGCTGTGTGGCTGCCCTTGCGTATCGGCGCTGTGCGTTCCGCGATCACGGACCCGGAGACGGTGGTCTTTTTGCTGTTGATGCTGATCTTTGCCGCCGCAACCCTTCCGCTCGGCGTGTCGATGATGAATGGCCTCGGCTGGTCCCTGTCCAGCCTGTCGACGTCCGGTATCCCGCTCTCGGCCGGGGCGCGCGACGCGGAGATCCCGCTGACGCTTGCCGTGCTGCCTGCGCTGATCGGGGGCTCTGCCCTCTCGGCGGCGGGCGGGATCAAGATTGCCCGCTTTATCGTGCTGGGTCAGCGTGCCGGGCAGGAGTTCCGCCAGCTCGGCTATCGCCGCTCGATCCTCAGCTTCCGCTTCCGCGACCGCGAGCTGGACGAGCGCAGCGTCATCGGCGTGTGGGTGTATTTCATCGTCTATGCGGGGGCGGTCTTCTCGGTGATCGCGGTGCTGGCCTTCCTCAACGTGCCTTTCGAGGAGTCGATTCGGCTCTCCATCGGCGCGCTGACCAGCTCCGGCGGGCTGATTGGGCAGGCTACAGACAATCTGGGTCCGGTGGGTCAAATATTGCTTAGTATTGCCATGGTTTTGGGCAGGGTTGAAATTCTGACCGTGTTACCGGCCCTTTCCCTGAGCTTCTGGCGGGGGTAAAGGGGGAACACCCTTGCGCAGGGTAAACAATGACATTAGCTGCGCAGGATAAGACAACAAAAAACAAGAAAGAAAAAACTGATGTCCGCCGATAAGAAGCAAAACCTCCAGGACACTTTCCTCAACGCCGTCCGCAAATCGCGCACCCCGCTCACCGTCTTCCTCGTCAACGGTGTAAAGCTTCAGGGTGTTGTCACATGGTTTGACAATTTCTGCATCCTCCTCCGGGGTGACGGACGCCCGCCGCAGCTGGTCTACAAGCATGCCATCTCGACCATCGCGCCCAGCGCGCCGGTCCAGCTCTTCGATGAGGAAATGGACGGAGACTGATCCCGTTTGACTGAAAAACTGATTGACCGCCTTCCGGCGCCGGAAATTGCCGGCGTCGTGATCCCGTGGTTCACACCGAGGGACCGGCCGGGTCCGGACCGTTTGTCCGAAACCGCCGGTCTCGTCGAAGCCCTTGGTTGTGAGCTGGGCTTCATCCGGCCTGATCATGTCCGTGAAGTGAATTCTTCCTTCCTGCTGTCGGGCGGCCTGCTTGACCGCATGGCGAATGACATTGCCGAGACGAACGCCACGCTCGCCGTCATCGACGCCTCGCTGACCCCCGTTCAGCAGCGCAACCTTGAAAAGCGCCTCGGCGTGAAGGTGATCGACCGGACTGGCCTGATCCTCGAAATCTTCGGTCTGCGCGCGCGCACCAAAGAGGGCCGCCTGCAGGTGGAACTTGCGCGCCTGCTTTACGAGCGCTCACGTCTCGTGCGCACCTGGACCCACCTTGAGCGCCAGCGCGGCGGCGGGGGCTTCCTCTCCGGTCCCGGCGAAAGCCAGCTTGAGGCAGACCGCCGGATGCTGGACGACAAGATCGTCCGTCTGCGGCGTGATCTGGATGACGTAAAGCGCACCCGCGAAGTGCAGAGGGCAGGGCGCCGGCGCTCCGGCAAACCTGTCATTGCGCTCGTCGGGTATACGAACTCTGGCAAGTCTACCCTGTTCAACCGGCTGACCGGGGCCGATGTGTTCGCCAAGGACATGCCCTTCGCCACGCTCGACCCGACCATCCGCCGGCTGGATTTGCCCACCTTGGGCGAAGCCGCGCTGATCGATACCGTCGGCTTCATCACCGATCTGCCCACCCACCTGATCGACAGTTTCCAGGCGACGCTTGAAGAGTCGCTGCAGGCGGACCTGCTGGTGCATGTGCGTGACCGCGCCAGCGCGTCGGATATGGAGCAAGCCGAAGATGTGGCGCTGGTGCTGGAGCGGCTGGAAACCGAATCCGGCCTGCCGTTGCCGCCGATGATTGAAGCCTGGAACAAGATGGATGCGCTCTCGCCGGAGCGGGCCGAATCCCTGTGCGCGCTTGCGGCGATCACGGATGATCCGCCTGCAGCCGCTGTTTCCGCGCTCACGGGCGAGGGCGTCGACGGCCTGCTGGAATTGATCGAGAAATCACTCCTCCGGGGGCGGACGGAAATCCGCCTCACGCTCAGCCCTGCAGATGGCAAGGCGCGCGCCTGGCTGCATCAGCATGGCGAAGTCACCGCGGAAAACCAGCTCGACGATGGCGGTACGGAAGTTTCTGTCCGTGTCTCGTCTGAACGCCTCGGCCAGTTCCGCGCAGAGTTTCCCGAGCTGGCGGCGAGCGCGTCGCTGGAGCAATCGTAGGCCCGTTTACCCCCGCTCTGCCTTTTTCACGCTCTGCCAGTAAGCTTCCTGTTCCTCCAGGCTGAGCGACGCAAAGTCCACGCTCGCCTCTGCCGCTGCCGCCTCCATGGCACGGAAGCGGCGTTCGAACTTTGCGTTTGCCCGGCGCAGGGCCTGTTCTGGGTCAACCGATAGCCGGCGGGCGAGATTGGCGGCCACGAACAAGAGGTCGCCGATCTCGTCTTCGATGGCGTCTGCGTCCCCGCTGGCCATCGCCTCTTTCACTTCGGCGGTCTCCTCCTCCAGCTTGTCGAAGATGTGGGCGGCCTCTGTCCAGTCAAAGCCTGTCCGCGCCGCCCGCTTCTGCAGCTTTTCGGCGCGCAGCAGGGCGGGTAGGGAAAGCGCCACACCGGCCAGCGCGCTGGTGTCCTCCGCCTTCTTGCCTTTCGCCGCGCGTTCGGCGGCCTTCACCTCTTCCCAGGCCACCGTCTGGCCTTCTGCGTCCCGGCCATCGGCGGCGACGAACACATGCGGGTGGCGGCGAATCATCTTGTCATTGATGGCCCCCACCACATCGGCCAGCGCAAAGGCCCCGGCCTCCTCGGCCATGCGGCTGTGGAAGATCACCTGGAACAGCAGGTCGCCCAGCTCCTCCCGCAGGTCGCTCATGTCGCCGCGCTCGATCGCGTCGGCCACCTCATAGGCTTCCTCGATCGTATAGGGCGCGATGGTCGCGAAGGTCTGTTCCAGATCCCAGGGGCAGCCGGTTTGCGGCGTGCGCAGCCGGGCCATGATGTCCACCAGCTTCAGAAGCGCCTGCGCGGCTTCTGCGGGTCTGGACTCGTTTGAAGACATGGCTGCTGCTCCGCCTGGCTGATCCTGCTACCCCGTGTTTAGGCCGCCGCTGCGCCGCAGCAAGAGCAATAGGGCATCTTGCGTCTTGCGCCGGAGCATTGGCTGGCCCACACCGGATGAGAAACGTCAGATGCGTCGGTCATCGGAAAGCAGTTGAGATGAAAGACAGCCTCGCGCTGATTGGCCTGGACTGGTCAGGCTCCCGGCTCTCGGCCTGGGCCTATGATGAGGAGGGAGAGATCCTGTCCTCTGCCGTGATGCACGAGCCGGAGCGAATCGCTGCGTCCGAATATCTCTCGCGCATCCGCTTCCATGTCAGCGAGTGGCTGGGGGCGTGGCCGGACGTGCCGGTCATCGTGTCCGGCGATGTGGGTATTCTGTCCCAATCTGTCACCAACGTGTCCATTCCTGGTCCCCTGATGGCCCTGCCGGGTCACCTGATGGCGCGCGATGGCATCTGGATTGTGCCTTGGCTGCGCCAACTTTCTCCGCCGGATATCTCGTGCGGCTCCGAGACCATTCTTGCGGGGCTCGGCGAAGATCACGCCGCTGTCTGCATCGCCGGCCGCCACACCCGCCACTATGATCTGGAACATGGCCGCATCCTTGGCCTCTCCACCGAAATCACCTCCGAGCTGCGAGACCTGCTGCTCACGGCCGGCGCTCTGGCGCTGAAGGACAGCCCCGCTCAGATCTTCGATCCGCGCGTCTTCCGCGAATGGGTAGAGCGCGCGCTCGATACCGAGGACGCGCCCCCGGTCTTTGCGGTCGAGGCGGCGATCTTCACCGGTCAGCTTGACCCTGCCTGCAAGGCGGCGGCGATTGCCGGCCTGCTGATCGGCGCCGATGTGGCGGCCCATTACGATCCCGGCGATGAAGTGCTGCTGGTGGCTGATGGTCCGCTGCGGGAGGCCTATGGCCTCGCCCTGGATGCCCTCGGCGCTGACGTTGATGAAATTTCCGCCAGTGAGGCGCTGCGGGAGGGCTTGTTTGAACTTGCCGATCTTGCAGGCCTTCTCGGCGAGGATTAATTCGCCCTTTCCATCCATTGCGACGGTCTCTCCGCCATGATCCTTTCCCCTGAATGCGTTGCGCCAACCGGCTGTATGCAGGGCGAGGCGCCGCTTTGGAGCCCCTCCGAGGGCTTCCTCTGGTGGGTCGATATCCGCCGGGCAAAATTGCACCGCTACAATCCCAAGACCGGCAATACCCGCCGCTATGACCTGCCGGTGAAGGCCAGCAGCCTGGCGCTGTATGGCGGCCATCTGCTGATGGCGGCTGACCGGGAGATCGGGTTCTTTGATCCGGCCAACGAAGCCTATGAGCGGCTTTGCACCCTGCCGGATGAACCGCCCACCAACCGCACCAGTGATGGCGGCGTGGCGCCGGATGGCTCCTTCTGGTTCGGCACGATGGACGAGGCCGAGCGCGACCCGAGCGGGGTCTATTACCGCTATGGCCCCGACAAGACGGTGGCGCCGCTGCGCCTGCCATCGGTGCTGGTCACCAAGACCCTGCAGTTCTCGCCGGACGGGCGCACCTTCTACACCTGCGACAGTGCCGAGGCGGAAATCCTGGCCTTCGACGTGAACCCCGAGACGGGCGCGCTTTCAGGGCGGCGGACCTTTGCGTTTACGCATGAGCTGGGCGGCCTGCCCTATGGCGCGACGGTTGACAGCGAAGGGGGCCTCTGGGTGTGCCTGCATGGCGCGTCCCGCGTGGCACGGTTTGCGCCGGATGGAATGCTCGACAAGGTCATCATCCTCGCCGCGCCGCTGCCTACCGGCTGCGTCATCGGAGGGCAGGACATGCGCACCCTTTTCATCACGACGGCCAGAACCGGGCTCAGCTTCCCGCAGCTGGACGCACGCCCACTCTCTGGCAGTCTGTTTGCTGTGGAAGTCGATGTGCCCGGCCTGCCACCCAGGGCTTTCGGCAAGGTTTAGGGCAGGGCGGGGCTTGTTTCGGAGGGCAACTCACCGCACATCTGCAGCGGGTTGGCGCTCCTGAAGAGGAGTTCCATGCATATTTGCCGTGGACGCGGGCGCCCAAAAGGGCTAATCGCCCGCCTTTCAAGTGAGTGGTGACATGGCCGTTAAGGACCAGAAGGAAAAGAAAAAGCGGGTTGGACCGGTTACATTCCTGCGCCAGGTGCGTGCGGAAGGTAACAAGGTGACGTGGACCTCGCGCCAGGAGACGATCCAGGCGACGATTTTCGTGCTCATCATGTCGATCCTGATCGCGATATTCCTTTTCCTGACCGATACAGTCATAACCCTGTTCGTGAATTTCGTACGCGGCGCCTGATGGCTGCCGTGACGCTAACAGACTTTCCGGAGCGCGTTCGCCCCATGCCTGATGCCAAGTGGTACATTGTCCACGCCTATTCCAACTTCGAAAAGAAGGTGGCCGCCACGATTCGCGAACAGGCGGAGCGCAAGGGCCTGCTGCACCTGATCGAAGAGATCGAAGTGCCGACTGAAGAAGTCGTCGAGGTTGCCCGCGGCAAGAAGAAGACGGTCGAGAAGCGGTTCTTCCCCGGCTATGTGCTGATGAAGGCCCAGCTGACCGACGATATCTATCACCTCGTCAAGGACACGCCGAAGGTTTCCGGCTTCCTCGGTGCTGAAGGCGGGAAAAAGCCGCTGCCGGTCCGTCAGAAGGAAGTTGACCGCATTCTCGGCAAGTCGACCGATACCTCGGCCGAGCGTCCGCGTCCGAAGGTCAGCTTCGAGATCGGTGAGCAGGTTCAGGTCAATGATGGTCCGTTCCAGGGCTTCGAAGGGGCTGTCGAGGAAATCGACGAGGCGCATGGCCGCCTGAAAGTTACCGTTTCGATCTTCGGCCGGGGTACCCCGGTTGATCTTGAGTTCGACCAGGTTGTGAAGATTTGATCATTTTTCGGCAGGGGAGAGGCTTCGGGCCGCTTCTCTCTGCTTGAAACCCTTTTCCGGTAGCTGTATGTCGCCGGAACAGATGCCGCCTTAGCTCAGTTGGTTAGAGCGCTGGTTTGTGGAACCAGAGGTCCTCCGTTCAAGCCGGAGAGGCGGTACCATCTCTCCCCTTCCTTCCAGTTTTGTTGATGTAAGTGCCGGATCGTCTGGCCAGCGCCTTGCTCTGTCGCGGGCAGGGCGGCGAACCATCTGGGGCTCAGCTTTCTCGCTTAGGTTGCCGACCCTGTATGCGGGTTTGGGTTAGCGCTGCGCGGGGTATTTCCCGTCTCTGTTCTGCGGCGAGGCGGCCGATGGTTTTGCCTGATGTGGATCCTCGATCACTGCCGCTTCAGCAGCCTTCTTTCCGGAACAGAAGTCGTGGCTCAGCCGTTAAGCGGCTGCAGGGCTGATTCGGCGGCGAATCTGCTTCTGGCACGAAATCCGGTCTCTCGAGCGGAGGCTGTGGAATGCGGCCGAAAATCAAAAAAATTGTCTCCGGGCTGGAACCAACGCCCGGATCACGGCGTTTGTGATTTGTCGTTCAGCGTACGTTAACAATGCGTTGTTTGACGGCTATGGTGACCTGTTGCAAAAGGGTCTCGGTAAGCGAAAATTTCCACCGCATTCGGGGGTAATCGGACTAAAAATGCTCGCGGACGGCGGAAAAAACGTTTAACACCAAAGCATGCGGTTGATACCCGCTATGAACCTGCGGCCGAGGACAATCCCGTCATTCGGCACACAAAAGGGGATTGAGTATGAAGAAAACTCTGTTGTGCGCGACTGCCGCGGCCGCTTTTGCGACTGCTGGCGCCACGGCGCACGCCGAAGACGGCTGGTATTCGCGCGCCGATATCCAGTATTCCTTCGACGGCACTGTTGATCACGATCCGACGGCAGCCTTCAACGGCTCGATGGTCGGCGACTCGTCGGTTTCCGAAAACCTCGGCCTCAGCGTTGGCCTCGGTTATGGCTTCGCCAATGGTCTGCGCCTTGAGGGCGTGCTCGGCCAGCGCGGCGGTGATCTTGATGTCCCGAACGGCATCAACGGCACGCTGACCGGCGCAACGGCTGCGCCTGCTGGCTACGCCAGCGTCACTGACCTGATGGTCAATGGCCTTTACGACTTCAACAAAGGTGGCTCGATCCAGCCTTACATCGGTCTCGGTGTTGGTGGCGCGCGCGTGGATGCAAAAGCATCCAACCGTACGTTTGCGGCTGGCGCCGCAGCAAACGGCTTCTCCGACAAAGCTTCCGGCATCGCCTATCAGGGCTTGCTGGGCGTCGGCTTCAAGCTGTCTGAGCGTCTCACCATGGACGTCGGCTACAAGTACTTCACTGTTGAAGACCTCAACTTTGATGGCAAAGCAGGGACCGCTGGTTCTTATGACGTAGACTACCAGGATCACACCGCGACCCTGGGCGTGCGTTATTCGTTCGCTGCGCCGCCGGCACCTCCGCCGCCGCCCCCGCCGCCGCCGCCCCCGCCTCCTCCGCCGCCGCCCCCGCCGCCTCCTCCGCCGCCTCCGCCGGAAGAGACCGCCCCGCCGCTGGCCCAGCAGTGCTCTGCACTCAGCCAGGAGTTCGTGGTGTACTTCGAGTGGGATCGTTCGGATCTGACGAGCCAGGCTTCGGCAGTTATCGATCAGGCTGTGGCCAACATTCGTTCGGTTGAAGGCTGCTCGGCCGGTTCGGTGACCATCGTTGGTCACACCGACACCTCGGGTAACGCTGACTACAACCAGCGTCTGTCGGTTCGCCGCGCTGACGTGGTTGCTTCCGCTCTGACCCAGCGCGGCATTGCCAACACGCTGATCGCGAAAGACGGTAAAGGTGAAACCGCCCTCGCCAAAGCAACGCTTGACGGTGTTCGCGAGCCGCTGAACCGCCGCTCGGAAGTCACGATCATCGTTCAGTAACGGCGATTGATTTCTCTAAGGAAACGGCCCGGCGAAAGCTGGGCCGTTTTTTTGTTTTCCCGGGGGAAGGGCAGAGGCTTGCCGCGTGCCTTCACCTGTGAAACCAAGGGGCCATGACCCAACTCAGCTCCCTTTCCCGCGAAGACGAGGCCGCGCGCGAGCGCCTCGCTGCAGCCGCCCCCGACATGATTGCCCGGACCCGCGCCTGGTCCTCCGTCAATACCGGCAGTTACAATATCCCCGGCCTGAAAACGCTGGCGCCCATGCTTGCAGATGCCTTCTCGGCGCTCGAGGCCGATGTGCGTCTTGTGGAGGGGCCCGGCTTTGACAATGTCGGCGCGGATGGCCGGGTGGTGCAGATGCATACCGGGCCGATTATCAAGGTCAGCTCCCGGCCTGCCGCCCCGATACAGGTCGTTCTGTCCGGCCATTATGATACGGTTTTCCCGCCGGGCACGTTCGAAACCATTCGAGACCTGGGTGATGGCCAGATCAATGGCCCCGGCATGGCAGACATGAAGGGCGGCCTGAGCCTCATGCTCGAAGCGCTCAAGACCTTTGAAAGTGGTCCGTTCAAGGATCGTCTCGGCTATCAGATCGTGATCACGCCGGATGAGGAAATCGGAAACTTTGCCTCATCGGCGGCGCTGACGGAGGCTGCCCGTTCTGGCGCGCATATCGGCATGACGTATGAGCCTGCCATGGAAACGGGCGCCATGTCCGGCGGCCGCAAGGGCTCTGCCGTATTTGACATTGTCCTGCATGGGCGAGCGGCGCACGCTGGCCGGGCGAAGGAAGAGGGGCGCAGTGCCATTGAAGCGGCGGCGGAGCTTGTTCTCGGCCTGGAAGCGCTGAATGGTCAGCGCGACGGGGTAACCTTCAATGTCGGCGCCATCGAGGGCGGCAGCCCCGTCAATATCGTGCCGGATCTGGCCGTTGTTCGTTTCGGCGCGCGCGCGCCCGATGCCGAGGCCTCAGCCTGGGCCACCCGGGAAGTGGAGTGCCTGTTTGCGCGCGCCTCTGCGCGCGATGGCATTCACGGTCACCTGCACGGCGGTTTCTATCGCCCTCCCAAGCCCCGCAACGCGGCGCAGCAGGCTCTGTTCGATGCCATCCATGCCACCGGCCAGGCGATCGGTCTTGAACTCGAATTTGTCGATACCGGCGGCGTTTGCGAAGGAAACAACATCTTTGCGGCAGGCGTTCCGAACGTCGATACGCTGGGTGTGCGCGGGGGCCGGATCCATTCCGATGAAGAGTTCGTGATCGTCGACAGCTTTGCCGAGCGCGCGACACTCTCGGCGCTTATCCTGAACCGGCTGGCCGATGGGCGGATGGATGGAAAGCGCATCAAGGAATTGATGGGGCGCTGAATATGAGCATTCAATATGTAATGCGACCCTCAAGGCTTGATGATCTCGACGCCTTGATGGAGCTGGCTGAATTGTCCGGACCCGGATTTACCAGCCTGCCGGTGGATGAACCGATCCTGATGGGGCGGCTCGAGAAATCCGACCGGGCATTTCACAGCCGCCAGAAAAATCTTCAGTATGGAAAGTATCTGATGATGATGGAGCATGTGCCGACCGGGAAGGTCGTCGGATGTTCTGCGGTCAAGGCTGGCACGGGTATCGACCAGCCCTTCTTCAACTACCGTATCATCACGCTGGCGCAGGCGAGCCACGCTGCCGGCAACCTTCGCTTCGACATGGACGCACTGGTCCTGACGAACGAATATGTCGGCTACACGGAAGTTGGCACATTATTCCTCAAGCCGGATCATCGGGGGGGCGGCGCCGGGCGCCTGGCGGCTCAGTCGCGCTATCTTCTGATGGCCGCAGCCCCGGATCGTTTCAGCGACAAGGTGCTGGCAGAGCTGCGCGGCGTTGTTGATGATACCGGGGAGTCGCCCTTCTGGGAGTGTCTCGGGCGGCACTTTTTCCGGATGGATTTCGCCGAGGCAGACAGGCTTTCCGCGATCACGGATAATCAGTTCATTGTCGACCTGATGCCGCGCTATCCGGTGTATGTTGACCTGCTGCCGCCGGAGGCCCGGGAGGTGATCGGGCGGTGTCATTCGGAAGGTGTCGGGGCTTACAAGCTGCTGCAGTGGGAAGGCTTCGAGTTTGACCGGACGGTGGACATCTTCGATGGCGGCCCCTTGGTCGCGGCGCAAAGGCGTCACATCCGCACAATTCAGGAAAGCCATGTCGTTACGGTGGAAGCTGGCGACGTTGACGGCGATCCGGATGCGCGTCAGGGGCTGCTTTCCAGCAACAGGCTTCCCGATTTCCGCGTTTCCCTCGGAAAATTCCTGCGCCGGGGCGAAGGCAATCTGGTTGTGCCTGCAGATATTCTGGAAGCATTGCACCTGAAGCCCGGCATGCCGGCACGCTTCTGGGTACGGAGCAAGTAATGAAAAAAGGCGTATATATTGATGGCAAGTGGCGCCCCGGAAATGGCGCTGCCTTCACCAAGCATTGCCCCGCGACTGGCGACGTCAGTTGGGAAGGGCGCTCGGCGGACGCCGCCGAAGTGGCCGCCGCTGTCGCCTCTGCGCGGGCGGCTTTTCCCGGTTGGGCCAGGACGCCGGTGGACGAGCGCATCGCCGTCATGGAGCGATACGCCGAAGAGATCGGCAAACGCGCCGCAAGCATCGCCGAAGCGATCAGCCGCGACATGGGCAAGGCGCTCTGGGATTCCCAGGCAGAAGCGGCCACGATGAAGGCCAAGATCGGGGTTTCCGTGGCGGCTCTGAAAGAGCGCGCCGGAGAGCGGGATGAGCCAGCAGCCTTTGGCCAATCCCGCCTGACGCATCGCCCGCATGGCGTGATGGCCGTGTTCGGACCCTTCAACTTCCCCGGCCACCTGCCGAATGGGCATATCGTGCCGGCATTGCTGGCGGGCAATACCTGCGTCTTCAAGCCGTCTGAACTGGCCCCTTCCGTAGCCGAGATCATGGCAGACGCCTTTGCCGCTGCCGGGCTTCCCGAAGGATGCATAAACATCGTCCACGGAGGACGTGACACCGGCGCAGCGCTGATTGATCAGCCGCTCAACGGGCTGCTGTTCACCGGGTCTGCAGCCACGGGCGTGTTCTTCCATCGGCATTTTGCGGGCCGGCCGGATGTCATTCTGGCGCTGGAAATGGGCGGCAATAATCCTTTGATTGTCTGGGATCCTGCGGATGTGGACGCAGCGGCTGATATCGCTGCTCAATCCGCCTACCTCACAACCGGCCAACGCTGCTCCTGCGCGCGCCGCCTGATCCTGCCGGAAGGCGCGTTCGGGGATGCCGTAATTGACGCTGTCGCCGCGCGGGCCAGGGGCGTTCGCGCCGGCGCCTGGAATGAGCCCGGAATATTCATGGGTCCGCTGGTCTCTGACCGGGCTGCTGCGCAGGCGGCCGAGTTTTACCAGATGCTCCTGTCGAAGGGCGCCAGGGCTATCTTGCCGCTGGAAACGGGCGCGCAGGGAACGGGCTTTGTTTCGCCGGGAATAGTAGATGTAACTGAGGCTCAGGATATTCCGGATGAGGAGCTTTTCGGGCCGTTGATCCAGGTAAGCCGCGCGGCGAATTTCGATGACGCCATTCTGCGCGCGAATGCCACCAAATATGGTCTCTCCGGCGGCCTTGTCAGCGATGATGATGCGTTGTGGGCGCGGGCCTATAGTGAGATGCGCGCGGGCGTGCTCAACAGAAACCGGCCGACTGCAGGGGCCAGCGGCGCCATGCCGTTTGGTGGGCCAGGGCTATCGGGGAATTTCCGTCCGGGGGCGTATTATGCTGCCGATTACTGCGCCTGGCCGCAGGCGAGCCAACTTGCCCCGAAGGCCGCGCGGATGACCGCGCCGGGCTTCCCGGACTGAGAGGAGACAAGAAAATGGATAACACCTCGCAGATTGAGTACTGGAATGGCCCGGCAGGCCGCAAATGGGTGCGCGACGCAGACAGAATGGATGTGATGCTGTCGCCCTTTGTCGATGTGATCATTTCGCCGGTTCTGCCGGGGCCGGGGCAGGCCGTCATCGATATCGGCTGCGGCGCGGGGGCGCTTTCGTTGAATGTGGCGGCCAGCGCCGTGAACGTATCGGTTACCGGCGTCGACGTGTCCGCCCCGCTGATCGAGCTGGCCAAGCAGAGGTCGGCCGCTGTGGGCGCGGGGATCGAGTTTGTGGTGGCAGATGCCGCAGTGTGGCGGCCGGCGCAGCCTGTCGATCTGGTCATCTCGCGGTTCGGGGTGATGTTCTTTGCCGATCCGGTGGCCGCGTTTGCCAATATCCGCGCCGGTGTAAAACCCAAAGGCCGCCTGCGGTTTGCATGTTGGCGGCCGCTTGCGGAAAACACCTGGGCCCTGGCGCCCCTGCAGGCCGCGATGCACCTTCTGAATACACCGCCCGCGCCGCCTCAGCCGGGCACCCCCGGCCCATTCGCGTTTGGGGCAGCGGATTATGTTACCCGTATACTGACGGAAAGCGGCTGGTCCAACATTTCGATTACCCCCTGGGACGGTGATCTGGTTCTGCCCGGCGCTTCAGCAGAGGATACCGCGGAATTCATGCTGGACATGGGGCCGCTGTCGCGCGCCATTACCGAGCAGGGGATCGACCCGGACGTTGTGAAAGGCGCTGTTGTCGCCCGGCTCAAGGAGCTTGCCGGAGAGGATGGCCGTACACGGCTCAAGGCGGCAGCCTGGATTGTAGAGGCTGAGGCATGACGCTCGCGGTTGAAGTCAACTTTGATGGGCTGATCGGGCCGAGCCATAACTATGGCGGCCTGTCAGACGGAAACCTGGCAAGTTCGCGCAATGCGGGGGATGTTTCAAACCCGCGCGAGGCCGCGATCCAGGGTTTGGAAAAGATGCGCTTTCTTGTGCGGGCGGGGCTCGTGCAGGGGGTGTTGCCGCCTTTGCCGCGTCCGAATTTTGATCTGCTCGTATCGGCCGGTTTCTCCGGTTCTGATGCTGACATCATTGAGGCGGCCGGAAAGATCGCGCCGCGGCTCCTGAAAGCAGCCTATTCGGCGAGCAGTATGTGGACGGCGAATGCCGCCACAGTATCGCCTTCGGCAGACACCGCAGATGGCTTGCTGCATTTCACGCCCGCAAATCTTTCCACCATGCTCCATCGCAGCCTTGAGCATCCCGATACGACGACGACGCTGATCTCGATCTTTTCCGGGGATCACAGGTTTGCCGTTCATGGCGCCCTGCCGTCCCATTCGGATTTCTCCGACGAGGGCGCGGCAAATCACGTTCGTTTGTGTGCAGAGCATGGCGGCGCGGGGGTGGAACTGTTTGTGTATGGCCGGGAAGCGGGCGAGATGGTTTCCGGCTTTCCGGCCCGCCAGACACTGCTTGCGGCGCAGTCCATCGCGCGGTCGCATGGCCTGAGGGAAGGGCGGACTGTGTTTGCCCGGCAGGCCAAACGCGCGATTGAGGCGGGGGCATTTCACAATGATGTGGTCTGCGTCGGCGCGCTGGATACGCTGTTCTTCCATGAGGCGGCGTTCGAGGATACCCGTGGCACGCTGGAAGCGCTGCGCCGGGCAGGCGATGGCCTGTTCGAGTTGAAGCCCGTCATGGTGCCCGAAGCCGAAGTGCCGCTGGAAGACGCGATCCGGTCTTACCTCTTCAATTCCCAGCTGCTCCAGTTCCCCGACGAAGACAGACTGGTGCTCGTGGCACCCATTGAAGCGCAGGAAACGCAATCTACCCGCCGTTTCTGTGAACAGATGGTGGCAGGCAACGGCCCGATCGGCAGAGTTGAGTTCGTGGATGTGCGCCAGTCGATGCGCAACGGGGGCGGCCCGGCCTGCCTGCGCCTGCGTGTGGTGATGACGCAGGACGAGCTCTCCGAATGCCATTCGGGCGTGCTGCTCGATGAGGGACTGATTGACGATCTGCAGGACGTCATTCGGAAAACCTATCGGGATCGTCTGTCCCCGGCTGATCTTGCTGATCCGGCATTCGCGGATGAATGCCGCATTGCCCGCGAGGAATTGCTGAGCGTACTTGAGCTGGAAGATATCGCATGATCCGTCTTTATGATTACTGGCGCTCCTCGGCCGCCTACCGGGTGCGCATTGCGCTCAATTTGAAGGGCGCGCCCTACGACCTTGTGCCGATCAACATTCTGGGCGGCGTGGATGAACAGCTTACGGATGAATACCGCAGCCTGAATCCGCAGATGCGGGTGCCTTCCATCGAGGTAGATGGCCGGGTCGCAGGGCAGTCCATGGCGATCATCGAGTGGATTGACGAGGCGCTGGAAGGTCCGGCCCTGCTGCCGGAAGATCCGTGGACGCGGCTGCAGGCGCGGGCATTTGCTGATGTCATCGCCTGCGATATCCACCCGCTCAACAATCTCAGCCCGCTTGCCTATCTGCGCAAGGAATTCGGGGCCGATGAGGCCGCCATTTCGCGCTGGTATGCCGAATGGATCGTCCGAGGGTTCAGGGCGCTGGAGGAGATGGCGCAGGCCTCAGCGGGCAGGGACTTCCTGTTTGGCGAGGCGCCCGGCATTGCCGAAATCGCCCTCATCCCGCAGATGGCCAATGCCCGCCGGTTCAAGGTGGACCTGGCCGCATTCCCGCGTCTTCTGGCAGTTGATGCGGCGTGCCGGGGACTGGAGCCTTTCGTGCTGGCCGCGCCGGAAAACCAGCCTGCAGCCAAGGCGAGCTAGCCGGGCCAGCCTAGTCTGTCTGACCGGGGCGGCGGATGTCGATGATTTCCACCTCCTCCAGATCGCCCAGCGGCTCGGCCAGTTTTGGCGCGCTTCCGTCCAGCCAGTCGGCAAAGCCGTCGATCACGGCGCCGCCGGCCGGGCCCTCGCCAGCGATGACCCATTCGCCATCCGTCCGCTTGATTTCGACCGGAGCGGCGCAGACTTCGCCCGCGCCAAACCGGTCCGAGCAGACGCTGGCGGGGTTCACGCCGGGTGCAAACGCGGTTTCCTGGCCATCCAGCAGCAGCAAGCCGCCAAAGCGCGCGCGCACCATCGGATCGGCATTGATGACCGGTACCGTACTGGCAGGCAGGGGCTGGTTGCTGGCAATGACAAAGGCGCGGCCGTTATTGTTCACTTCCAGATATTCCTGCAGCGCCGCGGCTGCGTCCTCGGCGAAGTTCGGTGCGCGCAGCTTGGGCGCATAGACCGGGCCGATGGCGTCCAGCGCAGCGGCGATGTCTTCGGCGTCGCGGCGGGTATCTGTTGCCAGCTGTATCACATCGATGGCCCAGCCACTGTCCCAGACGGCGGGCGGCTGCTCGGCGGGTTTCACGTCCCAGCTCTCGGCCTGTGAATAATCGTAGGGATCGAGATGAACCGGTTCCGGCTCCGGGGCAGACATCAGCATCCACGCGGCCACGCCGCCTGCGGCCAGCAAGAGCGCGCCACCACCGATCAGAACAAACTTATTCATCTCAACCTCGCATGTTAGCGGGCTGCGGTACGAAGTCCCGAATAGCCCGGCTGATCGACAGACAATTGATCAATTGTGGTCGATTTTAGGTGGGTCAACAGGCCCGGGGTGCTTAGGTCAACCCGCTTGGTCCGGATTTCCTCACAGAGCTTGCGGTTCAGCGCGCCGACATCTGTCTCATCCGACATCAAAAGCGCCTGCAGGCGATCCCGCTCGCGGGCCTCTGCGCCCGGCCGCAGCTCCATTTCGCGCAGCACTGTGGCGAGCGCGTTGGAGGCGACGCGGGCATGGAAGGCAGCGTGTCCCTGCAGTTGGACCATGGCGGTCTTGTCCAGGAAGGACTTGACCGCCTCGATCAGTTCCTTGGCGGAGGGGGCGTCATGCATGGCGTCCAAGTCCCTCAAACAGGTTGATGAGATCGATTTCGTTTTCAGACACGCGGCGGCCAATGGCAGCGCGCTCGACGCTGGGGTCCGCGCCGGTCTTGAAGGCGCCGTACATGGTCATGCACATGACGCCCCATTTGAGGCTGCCCATGATTTCCCACCAGTCGATATCGGCGGGGCGATAGCGGGCGCCGCCGGCGGCAGCATAGGCATCCAGCAACTCATCGAGCTGGCCAAAGCCGCCGACGCGGTTTTCCGTCTGGCCAAAGCGCCAGGAATTGACGCAGAGCCAGGCGATGTCTTCGCGCGGATCGCCGATATGGGCGAGTTCCCAGTCGAGCACGGCGGCGAGGCCGTTTTCATCCACGATGAGATTCCCCAGGCGGAAATCCCCGTGCACCAGAACCGGATCAGCCGGTTCGGGCTCATTATCCTTCAGCCAGGCGAAGGCGAGTTCGAAGACCGGACGGGGCAGGTTGAATTCGCGGTAGACGGCTTCGTACTTGTCGATCTGGTTTCGCCCGAGGCTGGTGGGCAATTTGGGAACGCCGCTCAGCGGCACCGAATGGATACGTGCCAGCGCTTCACCGCATTGCTGGGTCAGCCGCGCGCGGGCTGTTTCAAACTCTGCGTCCCGCAGGATCTTCCGGCCAAGCGTTTCGCCGGCCACCCGCTTCATCACGAAGGCTTCGCCGAGCGCAGAGCCGGGCGGCGATACATGCCGCACGCCAGGCACCCGCACGCCTGCCTTATCCGTTGCTTCCAGCAGCGCCGTTTCGATCGCCAGCGTGATGGCCTCGGAGCTGCGGGCTGCAGCCGTGCCACCGGGCGCGCGGCGCAGAATCAGCGGCTCGCTTTTCTCGCCGGCCTCCACTTCAAAGGCCCAGGTTTCCTGGCTGGCGCCTCCCGATAGCCGGCGCAGGCCGGCAATCGCAGCGGCTGCGCCATAATGCTCGCTGGCCCAATCACTCAGGCCCTTTTCTATGTCGTTCGCGGTTCCCATCTTCGCCACAATTACGCGGAAGAAGGGGCGCGCCAAGCGGTAACCCAGAGGAAGGCCGCAGCGTCACAGGGTCAGAAGATGTCAGAGAACGAAAAGCCCGACTACGGTATCGTTGTGGTGAACGTGCCGCCCAAGCCAGGCCCGCTCGCCTGGCTGCGGGCGCGTTTCGTGGCGGGAATGCTGATCGCCCTGCCGATGGTGGCGACCTTTGCCATCCTCGATTTCTTCATCAAGCTGATCGACAGCTGGGTGGTCCCGATCCTGCCGGCGGGTCTGCGGCCTGAAACCTATCTTGATTATGCCGTACCAGGGTTCGGCCTGATCATCCTGCTGGTCTTCCTGACGCTTCTGGGCGCAATCGCCACAAACTTCCTCGGCAAATATGTGGTCGATACGACCGACAGGGTGATGGCGCGCGTGCCCTTCGTGCGGTCCATCTATTCGGTGTTCAAGCAGATCCGGGATGTCTTCCAGACGAATGCCAGCGGCCAGTTCCGCGAAGTCGTGATGATCGAATACCCCAAGGAAGGCGCCTGGTGCATTGGCTTTGTCGCCGGCAAGGTCCGGGGGGAACTGGAGGCGAAGCTGGGCTCCGATTATATCGGCGTGTTCGTACCCACCACGCCCAACCCGACGGGCGGGTTCCTGATCTATCTTCCGGAATCGAAGGTCATCCGGCTGGACATGACCCTCGAAGAAGGGGCCAAGGCTATCATCTCGAATGGTCTGGTCTTGCCCGACTGGCCGTCGCCCACGCCAGCGAAATAGAGAGGTCAGGAGCCGCTTTCCGGCCCTTGTGCCAGTTTCGGGGTCAGCAGTTCCCGCGCGATCCGCAACGCCTGCCAGCGTTGGCCTTTCCGGTCCGGATCGCCCGCCAGAACCGCTTCGGCATCCTTGCGGGCAATCTCCAGCAAGGCCCCGTGTTTGGCGAGGTCGATCACACGATAGTCGGTAGCGCCGGCCTGACGCACGCCGAGAACGTCACCGGCGCCGCGCAGGCGGAAATCGGCCTCGGCAATTTCAAAGCCGTCTTCGGTGCGCCGCAGGGTGTCCAGCCGCTCGCGCGCGGTCTCGCCCAGCGGCGGGCGATAGAGCAGGATGCAGAAGGCGGGCTTGTCGCCGCGGCCGACACGTCCGCGCAGCTGGTGCAGCTGAGCAAGGCCGAAGCCTTCGGCACGCTCGATCACCATGATCGTCGCCTCGGGAACATCCACGCCCACCTCGATCACGGTCGTGGCCACAAGGATGCGGGTTTTGCCGGTGCGGAAATCTTCCAGCGCGGCATCCTTTTCGGCGGGTTTCATGCGGCCATGGACGAGGCCCGCCTTGACGTTCAGCTCATCTTCCAGCGCCGCATGGCGCGCCACGGCAGAGGAATCATCGTCGTCCACATCCACACGCGGGCAGACCCAGAAGGCACGCTCGCCGCGCTTCAGGGCGCGGCCAATGGCTTCTATCACGTCTTCCAGGCGCGTATCCGGCACCGCGCGGGTTTCCACAGGTTTGCGCCCCGGTGGCTTCTCGTCGAGGATCGACACATCCAGGTCCCCATGGACAGCCTGCGCCAGCGTGCGCGGAATGGGGGTGGCGCTCATCACCAGCATATGCGGGCTGTCGGCCTTGCCGGCGAGTTTCATCCGGTCCGACACGCCGAAGCGGTGCTGCTCATCGACGATGATCAGGCCGAGATTGCGGAAGCTGACCGCTTCCTGAAAGAGGGCGTGGGTACCTGCCGCGATCTGGATGGAGCCGTCAGCCAGGCCCATCAGAGTCGCTTCCCGCGCGGCGCCGCGGTCCCGGCCCGAGAGGGCGGCGACCGTGTAGCCGAGGGGCGAAAGCAGGGTATCGAGCGTGTCGAACTGCTGGCAGGCGAGCACTTCGGTCGGCGCCATGAAGACTGATTGGAAGCCTGCGGCGGCGGCCTCCACGGCGGCAAAAGCGGCCACCAGCGTCTTGCCCGAGCCCACATCGCCCTGCAGCAGGCGGCGCATCGGATAGCCGCGCGTCATGTCTGAGCTGATGTCAGCGGCTGCGCGCATCTGGGCGCCCGTGGGCCGATAGGGCAGCGCGTCGATCAGGCGGTTCACTGCGCTGGGCGGCGCCTTGATGATCGGGGCAGGCCGCAGGCGGCGGGCGGCCTGGGCCAGGGCGAAAGCAGACTCGCGCGCCAGGGCTTCGTCATAGGCCAGCCGCTCCCGCGCCAGCGCGAAGCGGTCTTCGTCATAGGCGGGCGGATCATGCAGCCAGACGAGGGCATCGTGGAAGGCCGGCCAGCCTTTCTGTGCCACCAGATGCTTGTCTGCCCATTCCGGCAGGTCTGCCGGAACGTGTTGCAGCGCCTGCAGGATGAGCGTGTGGACGCGGCGATTGGTGAGGCCGGCGGTGAGCGGATAGATCGGCTCGACGATAGGCGGGGCCTCGCCCTTGGCGGGGTCGATTACGAAGTCCGGATGGGTGATCTGGCGCTCGCCGCGATACTCCTCGACCTTGCCGGAAACGATCCGCATGGCGCCCACCGGGAATTGCGATTTCATCCAGCGCGGGTCTGCGCGGAAGAAGGCGAGGGTCAGAAAGCCACTGGAATCAACGAGTTGGACGCGGTGCGGGGAGCGGTCGTTGAAGGGCTGGTGGTAAGCGTGGACCTCGCCCTGGACGGTGGCAATTTCGCCGGCCACCGTGTCAGCAAAGCTCTCCCGCACGCGCCGGTCCAGCCAGCGGTCGGGCAAGTGGAGCAGGAGGTCCCATACGGTCGTGCCGCCCACCAGCTTCTGCAGCAGGGGCGTCAGTTTGGGCCCGACGCCGTTAAGCGTCTCAAGACCGGCAAACAGCGGAAAGAGTCGCTCGTCTCGCATCGCCGGAGAGCTTACGCGGCGCCGGGCCAGCGAACAATCTGCCGCGCTTCAATTGCCTTTCGGGGGCAGCGAAACTAGGTGGATAGCCGCGCGCCTGTCCCGTGGATAAGGGCGCGAAAAAAACTCCAACCGTCCTCCAACGGGCGGGCCAAAAACTCCAGCAAAACTCCAACGGCGTTGGAGTTTCGCCCGGCTTGCAGAAGGACCAGAGGCTTCATGGACGATACCCGCCGCAGCAAGCTGAAATTCCGCGCCTGGAGACGGGGCTTCCGGGAGCTGGACCTTCTGATGGGCAGCTTTGCCGACGAAGCGCTCGGCGCGATGAACGAGGAGGGGCTCGATGAGTTCGAGCGCCTGCTGGACGTGCCCGATTGGGAGATCTTTGCCTGGCTGGTGGGGCAGGAGCCGGTGCCTGAGAAACACAAGGGTCCGGTGCTGGACCAGCTGATCGGCTTCCGCTACGCCCCCAGAGGTGGTTGACCCCTTCAGGCGGCCACCCAGAACGAGATGCCCATGACCCCCGCTGATGTCCTTTCATCCTCGAGCGGCCCTTCCGCTTTTGCTGGCGCGCCATTTGGCGCGGACCTGATCACATTCTGCGAGGCGCTGCAGAAGCGCGGCGGGATCGGCGTCTATGTGGCGCGGGATGACCGCCTCGCCCAGGCGGCGCGGCGGATGGCGCTGTTTGCGGCGCCGCGGCTGGAGCAGGTGGACCTGCCGGGCTGGGACGTGTTGCCGTATGACCGGATCAGCCCGACGCCGGCGGTGGCCGCGCGGCGCTGCGCGGGGCTCGCTCGCATCTCGCGCTATGAGAAGGCGCAGGGGCCTCTGCTGGTGATCACCACGGCCGGCTCGCTGGTGCAGCGGGCCGCGCCGGTGGAGACGCTGAGAAAGGCCTCCCTCTCGATCCGCGCGGGCGAGACGGTGAAGGCGAATGACCTGACCGAATACCTGGCCTTCAATGGCTATATCCGCGCCGGCACGGTGCGCGAACAAGGTGAATATGCCGTGCGCGGAGGGATTATCGATATCTTTCCGCCGACTGCCGGAGAGCCCTTCCGGCTGGATTTTTTCGGCGATGTACTGGAAACGATCCGCACCTTCGACACCGAGACCCAGCGCTCCACCGGCAAGGCCGAGGCGGTGACCTTTGCGCCGGTCAGCGAGATCCTGTTCAATGACAATGTGCTGGCCGCCTTCCGCGACCGGTTTCTGGAAACATTCGGGCCGCCTTCGGGCGATCAGATGTATGAAGCCGCGCGCGCCTCGATCCGCCGGCAGGGCGTGGAATCCTGGCTGGCGCTGTTCCATCCGCGGCTTGATACGCTGTTTGACTATGTCGGTGAGGGCGCCCTTTTCGCGCTGGGCTATCTTTCCAGCGAGGCGGCGCATGAGCGCCTGGCGCAGGCCGCCGACTATTACGCCGCGCGCCTGGAAGCGGGCGGCGGCGACATCCGCAAGGCGCGCGTTCTGCCGCCGGGGCGGCTTTATCTCGACGTTGAAGAACTCGACAACTTGCTGGCAACGCATGCCGTTGTGCGTTTCTCGCCGGCAGAGCCTTCGCCCAACACGTTTGACATGGGTGGGCGCCGGGGGCGCGACTTTGCACCTGAACGTCTGAGGACGGACGAAAACATCTTCGAGACCGTGATCGCCCATGCGCGCGCGCTTTATGCCAGCGGCAAACCCGTTGTGTTTGCGGCCTGGTCCACCGGCTCTGCCGACCGCCTGATCAATGTGCTGACCGATCACGGGCTGACGGGGCTGGCGCAGGTGCATACGCTGGAAGCGGCGAAGAAGACCGACTTCACGGTGGCTGAGGTGCCCATCGAGGAGGGGTTCAACCTTCCGGATCTGGCGATGATTTCGGAGGCCGACGTGCTGGGGGACCGCCTGGCTGCTCCGCGCCGCAAGCGGAAGTCGGCGAGCTTCATTACGGACGCCACCTCTCTGACGCCGGGCGATCTGGTGGTTCATGTCGATCATGGCGTGGGCAAATATGTGGGCCTGAAGACGCTGGAAGTGACCGGCGCGCCGCATGACTGTCTGCAGCTGGAATATTCCGGCGGCGACATGATTTTCATCCCGGTAGAGAATATCGACCTTATCAGCCGGTATGGCTCTGAAGATGCCGAGGGCCACCTCGACAAGCTGGGCGGGGCTGGCTGGCAGACGCGCAAGGCCAAGGCCAAGAAGCGCATTCTGGAAATGGCCGCCGAGCTCATGCAGATCGCAGCGGCCCGGGAACTGAAGCGCGCCGATGCCGTGCAGGGCGGGCAGGGGCTCTATGAGGAGTTTGCCGCGCGCTTCCCCTATGAGGAAACCGACGACCAGCTTTCGGCCATCGAGGATGTGCTGGCAGACCTCTCCTCCGGCAAGCCGATGGACCGGCTGGTCTGCGGCGATGTAGGTTTCGGCAAGACGGAAGTTGCGCTGCGCGCCGCGTTCGTGGCGGCGATGAATGGCAAACAGGTGGCCGTGATTGCCCCGACCACGCTGCTCGCGCGGCAGCATTTCAAGACCTTCCAGGAACGCTTTGCCGGCTGGCCGCTGAATGTGCGCCCGCTGTCGCGCTTTGTCAGCGCGCGGGAAGCGGCGGAGACGCGCGATGGCCTTGCCGAAGGGACCGTGGATGTGGTGGTCGGCACCCATGCCGTGCTTGCCAAGGAGATGAAGTTCAAGCGTCTCGGCCTGATGATCGTGGACGAGGAACAGCGGTTCGGCGTGAAGCACAAGGAACGCCTGAAGGAGCTGAAATCGGACGTACACGTTCTGACGCTTTCGGCGACGCCTATTCCGCGTACGCTGCAAATGGCGCTGACCGGCATTCGCGATCTCTCGATCATCGCGACGCCCCCCGTGGACCGGCTGTCGGTGCGTACCTACATCACCGAGGAAGATACCGTCACGCTGCGCGAGGCACTGCTGCGCGAGAAGTATCGCGGCGGGCAGGCATTCTATGTGGCGCCGCGCATCACCGATCTCGACAAGCTGGAAAATTTCCTGCGCACGCATGTGCCGGAGGTGTCCTTCATCGTGGCGCATGGCCAGATGGCGGCGGGCGAACTGGAAGACATCATGACTGCCTTCTATGAGGGCAAATATGATGTGCTGCTGTCGACCACGATTGTGGAAAGCGGGCTGGACATTCCGCGCGCGAACACGCTGCTCATCCACCGCGCCGACATGTTTGGCCTTGCCCAGCTGTATCAGCTGCGCGGGCGGGTCGGCCGGTCCAAACTCCGTGCGTATGCGTATTTTACGACGCCCAAGGACAAGGTGATCACCGAGAGCGCGGAGAAGCGCCTCAAAGTGCTGCAGTCGCTCGATTCTCTTGGTGCGGGCTTCCAGCTGGCGAGCCATGATCTTGACATGCGCGGGGCAGGTAACCTGCTCGGCGATCAGCAGTCGGGCCAGGTGAAAGAGGTGGGCGTCGAGCTTTACCAGTCGATGCTGGAAGATGCGGTCAAGGCGCTGCGCGCCGGGGCGACGGATGAGGCGGATGTGGCCGACGACTGGTCACCGCAGATCAATCTGGGCGTCGCGGTGCTGATCCCGGAAGATTATGTGGATGATCTCAATGTGCGTCTGTCGCTCTACCGGCGCCTGTCGGACATCGTGACGGCGCAGGACCGCGAAGCCTTTGCGGCGGAGCTGATTGACCGGTTTGGCCCGCTGCCGAATGAGACGCGGCAGTTGCTGGACGTCACCGCGATCAAGGTTTCCTGCAAGGCGCTCGGCATTTCCAAGCTGGATGCCGGGGAGAAGGGGGCGGTGTTCGCCTTCCGGCCGGACACCGTGATGGACCCGCAAAAGCTGATGCAGATTGTCCGCACACGGCCCGCGCAGATGAAATTGCGCCCGGATTCCAAGCTGGTACATTCCGGCCTCGGCGGCACGCCGGAGCGGCGGCTTTCCGGCGCCAAGGCCTTCCTGCGCGAACTGGAAGCGGCCTGCGGCATTGTCTCGCCCGCTTCGACCGATGCCGTGGCCGCCATGCCCTCACGCCAGGCAGCCGCGCCGGAAGACAAATGGAAGAAGCCGATGAAAAGCGGCCTGCTCAGCGAAGACTGAGCGGCGAGCTGCTTACGCAGCGATCCGTGTGCGCACGAAAGGGCCGATCAGGGCCGTTGAGATCAGCGTTTGCGGCGTGTGGTAGCTGCGCCGTTCGGTGACGCGCCAGCTGAGATTTGCCGGGTTTCCGGAACGGTCCATGGCTTCGCCGATGCGTTCGGCAAGGCGCACGCCGCCGCGATAGGGGGTCGCGGGCAGCGAAATGACGAATACGCCAGGCTCTGCCAAGGCGGCGCAGTCCGTGTCCCGGATCTGACTGGCGATCACTTCGCCGGCAGCTTTCTGCGCGGGAATGGATTTTGCCGCCTCGGCGTCCAGGCGGATGGTGAGAACCGAAAGCGCCTCGGCCTGCTCGTGTGCAATCTGCATCTGGCGGGGCAGGTGGGCATCGAAGAAACCGCGCGTGAAGAGGCCGGTGGCAAGATCGGTGACCGTCAGGGCAGAAAGGCCCGGCAGGGGCATCATCGGCGCGCTCGCGTGCAGGCGGTGGCATTGGGCCTCGACTGCGGTGACGATAGCGTCATCATCCGTGGCCGGATCGATGATGTCGGTCGCGTGGCTCAGCAGGGCAAGCTCACGCTCGGTAAACTCCGCCTGCGGACGGCTGATGACGATCAGTGGCAGGCCCGCAAGGCCGTCTTCCTCGGAAATCCATCGGCCCATGCCACTGGCTTCTTCATGCGCCATGCTGAGATCGATCAGCGCGGCGGCGAAGCGCTTGCTGGTCATGTGCTGGCGCGCGGTGGGGCGGGAAAGGGCGGCGGTGATCTCCACGCCGCGATGACGCAGGGCGCCCTGCAGCGACAGGAAGAAAGGCGATCCATCGCCGAGATAGAGCAGCGCGGGCACTGCATTGACATCTGCCGGTGGCAGCTTTGCCCCCAGCCCTTCGGCGGTGGCCCGGCGGATGGCGGCTTCCCGCAGGCGACTGGCGCGGCGAGCCAGCGCGGCGAGGCGGCTGCGCAAGGTGGAGAGATCCTTGTCGAGCCGCAGGTGCAGGGCGCCCTCAATCCGGGGGGTACTCTGGCCGGACGTGTTCAGCAGCACGATCTGGCGCGGGACGCCGCCGATCATTCCGGCGCGGCGCAGCCGTTCCAGCGTTTCCGGCGCAGCGCTTTCCATGTCCACCAGCAGCGGGTCGGCCGCAGAGAAATCTACATCGGCAGGGGCCGTATAGGGACGCAGGCCAGCGGACTTCAGGCGCGACACGATCATCTCCAGACGGGGGCTGCTGGCAGCGACCTCGATCGGCGGGTCGTAGAAGGAAAAATCCAGCATGCGGATACGCGCCTGAATACTTGCTGAAAACTCGTACACAATAGCCGCGAGCGACGCTGCGGCACCCCTTCCTTTTGCGCCGAGCCCCCTTAAAGTTCCGCTAACTCGACCATTACAAACAGGACATCAGGGAGACCTCTCATGGCTCAGGGACCGCTCGCGGGCGTCAGAATTGTGGAATTTGCCGGCATCGGGCCTGGGCCGTTTTGCGGTATGCTGCTGTCGGATATGGGCGCGGATGTGATCCGCATCGACCGTCCGGGCAATGGCAAGCCGGGCCGCGCCGAAGATGTGGTGGGCCGTGGCCGCCGCTCGATCGGGCTGAATCTGAAAGACCCGGCAGACGTGGAAGTTGCCCTGAAGCTGATCGCGCAGGCTGACGCCCTGATCGAGGGATTCCGTCCCGGCGTGATGGAGCGCAACGGGCTGGGCCCGGATGTGGCGCTCGCGCGCAATCCGAAGCTCGTTTACGGCCGCATGACCGGCTGGGGCCAGACCGGCGCGCTCTCCCATTCGGCCGGCCATGACCTCAACTATATCGCCATCACCGGCGCTCTGCATGCGATGGGCGATGGCGATGGCCGTCCGCGCCCGCCGCTCAACCTTGTCGGCGATTATGGTGGCGGCGCGCTGTATCTCGCGATGGGCGTGCTGGCGGCGATCATCAACGTCAAGAATGGCGGCAAGGGCCAGGTGATCGATGTGGCGATGTCTGACGGCGCCGCGTCGCTGACGGCGATGTTCTGGGGCATGCGCGCCATGGGCGTGTGGACCGACGACCGCGAAGCCAACATGCTCGATGGCGGGGCGCACTTCTACGACACCTACGAAACCAAGGACGGCAAATGGGTGTCCATCGGCTCCATCGAGCCGCAATTCTACGCGATCCTGCGCGAGAAGGCGGGCCTGACAGACCCGGCATTCGATGCCCAGATGGACAAGTCCAAATGGCCCGAGCTGAAGCAGAAGGTCATGGCCGTCATCAAGACCAAGACCCAGGCCGAGTGGAACGCCATCATGGAAGGCACCGACATCTGCTACGCGCCCGTGCTCTCGATGGCGGATGCGCCGAGCTACAAGCACAATGTCGATCGCGGTACCTTCGTCGAGATCGAAGGCGTGGTTCAGCCCGCGCCGGCGCCGCGCTTCTCCGAAACGCCGGGGGCCATCCAGGGCCGCCCGCCGGGCCTGGGTGAGCATACGGAAGCGATCCTGAAAGACTGGGGCGTTTCGCGTTGATGAGCGCGCTGCCCGGCACCACCGGGCGGCGGCGCATCTATCTGATGCGGCACGGCTTTGTGGACTACACGTCTGCTGCCGTGCGCGCCGCGCGCGACCCCAAGGTGGCCACGCTGACCGAGCGCGGCATTGAGGAAGCGCGCGCCGCCGGGATTGCCCTCTCGGAAGTGCATTTCGACCTCGCCCTCTGCTCCGGCCTGGCGCGGACGCGGCAGACGGCGGAGTTCGTGCTGGCCGAGCATCCCAATGCGCCGCCGCTGGAGGAAGACCCCCGTTTCGGCGAGCTGCGCTCGGGCAGCTACATGGATTTTCATTCAGCCGAGCATCTGGCCGCGGTGATGACCTTTACCTTTGAGCAGGCGGGCGAGCCGGAGGCGGCCTTCCTGCCGGGCGGGGAGCGATTCGCCGACGCACTGATTCGCATCCGAGAGGGGCTGGCGGCGCTTCTGCTGCGGCCGGGCTGGGCGACGGCGCTGGTGGTGGCACACGAAGTCGTGAACCGGATGCTGCTGGCGGATGTGATCGGCGCGCCGCTGGGCGCCAGTGCCGGTTTTGAGCAGGATACCGGCTGTATCAACATTCTCGATTTCGACCTGGTGCCGGCCGAGAGCGGGCAGGGGATCGAAGTGGAGCGCGGCGTCATCAAGGCTGTAAACCTGACGCCGGCCAACTACCTGAAAAACGGAATGAATTTGCGCAGTCTCGAGGCGATCTTCACGCGCCCCGAGGAAGACTGATGCCGGGGGGCGCGCCGGAGGGATATGGCTGCGCGGGCCGTTCCGGTGGTTGCAGGCCATTCTCCGGCAACCGGCTGCATTTGCCCCTCACAGGCGAGTGATCGCCAATGTGAACCCCAAATAACAACACCGCTGCGCCAATATTCAGACTCAATCCCTTATTAACTGAAGCTGTCAGCGCAGAGCCAATCCGGCAGATTGCCAGGGCAAAGGGCTGACGTCCTTCTTGCATACCTTGGCCGGCCTTATTGGCCGGCCATTTTGTATTTGCGGGGGATAAGCCAGCGGGCGCTGAAATTGATGCCGTTTCGTGCTTGCCATCCTCATTTGCCTGCGTTAACAGGCGCGCTTTCCCGCCGTCCCAATTGGGCGCGGACCCACCAGATTCCGGAAGCAGTGCCATGGCAGTCCCCAAGAGTAAGAAATCGAAATCGCGCACCCGCATGCGCCGCTCGCATGACCGTCTGGCGATGAACACCTACATCGAAGACGCGAACTCGGGTGAACTTCGCCGTCCGCACCACATCGACCTGAAAACCGGCATGTATCGCGGCAAACAGATCCTCGAGCCGAGCGACGAAATCTAGTTCGCCCCGGTTGCGCTGATAAGCGCACCAGCCTAAGGGTTCCGGCGCCTCCTGCACCTCGCAGGGGGCGCTTTTCATTTGCACGTAAAACGCCGGTAAGGGGACCTCCTCCATGAGCGAAATCATCGACATTCACGCCCGCGAAATTCTCGACAGCCGCGGCAATCCGACGGTCGAAGTCGATGTCACGCTGGACGACGGCTCGACGGGTCGCGCCGCTGTGCCTTCGGGCGCTTCAACGGGCGCCTACGAGGCCCATGAGCAGCGCGACGGCGATAAGAGCCGCTATAACGGCAAGGGCGTCCTGAAGGCGGTTGAAGCCGTCAATGGCGAGATCTGCAACGAACTGGCTGGCATGGACGCGACCGACCAGCGCCTGATCGACACGCTGATGATCGATCTGGACGGCACGGACAACAAATCCCGCCTCGGCGCCAATGCGATTCTCGGCGTGTCGCTGGCCGTGGCCAAGGCAGCGGCCGAGTCGTCCGCCCTGCCGCTCTATCGCTATCTCGGCGGCGCCAATGCCCGCATCCTGCCGACCCCGATGATGAACATCATCAATGGCGGCGCCCATGCCGACAACCCGATCGACATCCAGGAATTCATGATCATGCCGGTCAGCGCCGAGAGCATCTCGGACGCCGTGCGCATGGGCGCGGAAGTGTTCCACGCGCTGAAGAAAACCCTGCATGACGCCGGCCACAACACGAATGTTGGCGATGAAGGCGGCTTTGCGCCCAACCTTGCCTCCACAGACGAGGCCATCGGCTTCATCATGAAGTCCATCGAAAAAGCAGGCTATCGCCCCGGCGAAGACATTGCGCTCGCCCTCGATGCGGCCTCCACCGAATTCTTTAAGAACGGCAAGTATGAGCTGGCCGGCGAGGGCAAGTCGCTCTCTTCCGACGAGTTCGCCAAGTATCTCGCCGATCTCTGCGGCCGCTATCCGATTCTCTCCATCGAGGACGGCATGGCCGAAGACGACTGGGATGGCTGGATCGCGCTGACCGAAATGCTGGGCGACCGCGTGCAGCTCGTTGGCGATGACCTGTTCGTGACCAATCCGGACCGCCTGGCCATCGGCCTGCAGCGCGGCGCGGCCAACTCGATCCTCGTGAAGGTCAATCAGATCGGCACGCTTTCCGAGACGCTGGACGCGGTCGAACTGGCCCACCTGCATGGCTACACCGCCGTCATGTCCCACCGTTCGGGCGAAACCGAGGATTCGACGATTGCCGACCTCGCCGTGGCCACCAATTGCGGCCAGATCAAAACCGGCTCGCTCAGCCGGTCTGACCGGATCGCAAAGTACAACCAGCTGATTCGGATCGAGGAAGAACTCGGCCCCATCGCCATGTATGCGGGCCTTGCGCGCATCAATGCCGGCTGATCCGGGCCTGAAAACACCTGATATTCGGGGCCCTGCGAGGCCCCGAACTGTTTATGGAACCGGCTCCGGCATTAATGGTCATCAAGCCTTAACCAACGCGCGGCATGGATGAGGCATGGTTTCACGGCTTCAGGCCCTCGGGCTCAGTCTGCTTGTGCTCTACTTTGCCTTCCACGCCTTCGCGGGGGAGAAGGGGCTGGGCCGTTGGACCGATGCCCAGATCGAACTGGAAACCCGGAAGACGGAACTGGCTGATATTCAACAGGATATTGATCGCCTGCGCGTCGATATCCGGCGGCTGACGCCAGGGTCGGTAGACCCTGATTATGTAGAAGCGCTGGCCCGTGATAAGCTTGCATTTGTATATCCTGGAGAGATCGTTCTCCTCACACCCGAGCGCAGCTCTGCAAATTGACAACGATGCTCTGACTTGTCGTTGCAATATTGCGGCGACATAAAGGCCTCTGGGAGGCACATCGTTATGGCAACAAAACCAAAGAGTGCAAAAAAGGCACCCGCAAAGGCCAGCAAGGCAGAAATGCTTGCCTTCTACCGGGAGATGCTGCTGATCCGGCGTTTCGAGGAAAAGGCCGGGCAGCTTTACGGCATGGGTAAGATCGCAGGCTTCTGCCACCTCTATATCGGGCAGGAAGCAGTCGTTACCGGCATGCAGGCCTGCCTGAAGGAAGGTGACCAGGTCATCACCGGTTACCGCGACCACGGCCATATGCTGGCCTGCGGCATGGACCCTAATGGGGTGATGGCAGAGCTGACCGGACGGGTCGGCGGCTATTCCCGCGGCAAGGGCGGCTCCATGCACATGTTCTCGAAAGAGAAGAACTTCTATGGCGGCCATGGCATCGTCGGCGCGCAGGTGCCGCTCGGCACGGGCCTCGCCTTCGCCAACAAGTATCGCGGCAATGATAATGTCAGCCTCGCCTATTTCGGCGATGGCGCGGCAAACCAGGGCCAGGTCTACGAAGCGTTCAACATGGCCTCGCTGTGGAAGCTCCCGGTGGTCTACGTCATCGAGAACAACATGTACGCGATGGGCACGAGCGTTGAGCGCCATGCCTCCGAGACCGAACTGTTCAAGCGCGGCATCTCCTTCGAGATCGAAGGCGAAGAGGTCGACGGCATGGACGTGCTCGCGGTGCGTGAGGCGGGCGAGAAGGCCGTCAAGCATGCGCGCAGCGGCAAGGGCCCCTACATCCTCGAGATGAAGACCTACCGCTATCGTGGCCACTCGATGTCGGACCCGGCAAAGTATCGCAAGCGGGAAGAGGTGGACGACATCCGCTCGCACCACGATCCGATCGAGGGCCTGAAAGGCCAGATCCTCGAGTTGGGCCACGCCACAGAGGACGATCTCAAGAAGATCGACAACGAGATCAAGGCCATCGTGAAAGAGGCTGCCGACTTCTCCCTGGAGAGCCCGGAGCCCGATCCCAGCGAGCTGTGGACGGATGTTCTGATCGAAGAGGCGGTGTGATGAGCGTTGAGCTTTCCTGGCTTTCGGCCACGGTCGCGCTCTTCCTCGTCTACATTCTCGGCGAAGTCGTAACCGGAAACCGTCAGTACGCGCTCAAGGACCTGCTGGGTCCGCGAGACGCGCTGGCGCCGGCGGGCCCTGCTTATGGCAGGGCAAAGCGCGCCACCGCCAATATGATCGAAGCGATGTGCCTGTTCGTGCCGCTTGTCCTGATCGTGGAGGCGGCTGGCCGCGCCAATGAATGGACTGCGCTGGGCTGCGCCATCTTCTTTTTCGCTCGTCTCGTGTTCGCGCCGCTCTACTGGTTTGGCGTACCTGTCCTGCGCTCGCTGGCCTATGGCGTTGGCGCGGCGGGCCTCGTGATGATTTTCCTTCAAGTTCTTCCGTTTTCCGGAGTTAATTAATGTCCGTAGACATCCTAATGCCTGCGCTGTCGCCCACCATGGAAGAGGGCACGCTCTCCAAATGGCTGAAGAAAGAGGGCGATGCGATCAAGTCTGGTGACGTGATCGCCGAAATCGAAACCGACAAGGCGACGATGGAAGTCGAAGCCGTGGACGAAGGCGTTCTGGCAAAGATCGTCGTGCCCGAAGGCACCGAAGGGGTGAAGGTCAACGCCGTCATCGCGGTGCTCGCAGCCGACGGCGAAGACGTGTCGAAGGCTGCGCCCTCCAAGCCGAAGGAAGACAAGGCCGAGGCCAAATCCGAAGAAGGTGAAGTGAAAGAGGCGAAAAAGGCCGTTCCCGAAGAGGAAGACCCCAGGCCCAAGGCGCCGGAACAGCCGCGCGCGGCAATCGTTAAAGACAGCTCGCTGCCCGAAGGCACTACCTTCACTGACACCACGGTGCGCGACGCGCTGCGCGATGCGATGGCCGAGGAGATGCGCAAGGATGAGCGCGTCTTCGTGATGGGCGAGGAAGTGGCGCAGTATCAGGGCGCCTACAAGGTGACTCGGGAACTGCTGCAGGAATTCGGGGATCGCCGCGTGGTCGATACGCCGATCACGGAGCATGGCTTTGCCGGCCTTGGCGTTGGCGCCGCCTTTGCGGGCCTGCGGCCGATTGTGGAGTTCATGACCTTCAACTTCGCCATGCAGGCGATTGACCAGATCATCAACTCTGCCGCCAAGACGCTCTATATGTCCGGTGGCCAGATGGGCTGCCCCATCGTGTTCCGCGGGCCCAACGGCGCGGCCAGCCGCGTCGGCGCCCAGCACAGCCAGGATTATTCGGCCTGGTACGCACAAATCCCCGGCCTGAAAGTCATCGCGCCCTATGACGCGGCCGATGCCAAGGGCCTGCTGAAGGCCGCGATCCGCGATCCCAACCCGGTTGTCTTCCTCGAGCATGAACTGCTCTATGGCCAAACCTTCCCGGTGCCGGATGTGGAGGATTACATCGTCCCCATCGGCAAGGCGGCGGTGAAGCGGGAAGGCACGGATGTGACCCTCGTGGCCCATTCCCGCATGGTCGGCTTTGCCCTGCAGGCGGCCGAGCGCCTCGCCGAAGAGGGCATCAGCGCCGAAGTGATCGACCTGCGCACCCTGCGCCCGCTCGACACCGACACGGTCGTTGAGAGCGTGAAGAAAACCAACCGCCTCGTCTGCTGCGAAGAAGGCTGGCGCTTCATGGGCGTCGGCGCAGAGATCGCCGCCACCGTGGTCGCCGAAGCGTTCGACTATCTCGACGCGCCCCCGGTCCGCGTCCACCAGAAAGACGTCCCGTTGCCCTACGCCGCAAATCTTGAGGCCTTAAGCCTTCCGAATGCGGATGATATCGTCGAGGCGGCGAAGAAGGTGTGTTATGTGGGATAGCCTCTTTGCCAAGGTAGATAACCTGCAAGACGCTCGTTCGGTGCTGCCAGCGGACAAGCTATGGCTGGCAAAGCGTTGGCTGTTTGACGGCGACGAGTTGACAATGGACTTTCAGGAGAGCGGTGGGGAGGCGATCAGAAGTGTTAGCTGTAACCCGATATATTTCAGCTTTGCTGACGAGTTGATTGAGGCACTTGGTGCCGATGTTGATGAGTTTGTGCGGCAGTCTTCAGATTCCTCCTTTTGCAAGGAGCAGCTTGTAGAGAACATTGCGCAGAATGCTCCAGATATTACAGAATCTATCCGTTCACTAGAGATGTATGTTCTTAACGCTCGGGAATGGAATTTGCGCTTCGCGTGCTATGGAGCACCAAAGATTGTGGAGGACAACTAGCATGGCCATCAACATCACCATGCCCGCGCTGAGCCCCACGATGGAAGAGGGGACGCTGGCCAAATGGCTGATCAAGGAAGGCGATAGCGTCAAATCCGGCGACATCATCGCCGAGATCGAGACCGACAAGGCGACGATGGAAGTCGAAGCCGTCGATGAAGGTACCGTTGCCAAGATCGTCGTACCGGAGGGCTCCGAAGGCGTGAAGGTCAACGCCGTCATTGCCGTTCTGGCAGAAGACGGTGAAGACACGGCCTCCGTGAAGGCGCCGTCGGCGGACGCCGCGCCGAAGAAGGAAGAGAAAAAGGAAGACGCTCCGAAGGCAGACGAAAAGAAAGCCGAAGAGAAGAAGCCCGAGCCCAAAAAAGAAGAGGCAAAGCCAGAGCCCGCCAAAGCGGCCGCCCCGGCAAAATCTGATGACGGCGCGCGCCTCAAGGCCTCGCCGCTGGCCAAGCGGATCGCGGCCAACAAAGGCATTGATCTCAAGGCTCTCAAGGGCTCCGGCCCGCATGGCCGCATAATCAAGCGCGATGTGGAAGCCGCCAAGCCCGGTGCCCAGGCCGCTTCGGCAGGTTCCGCTGCACCTGCCTCGCCCGATGGCCTCATCCTGCCGCAGATCCTCGACGACCGCGTTTACGCGCCCGATACCTATGAGCTGAAACCGCTCGACGGGATGCGCAAGACGGTCGCGAGGCGCCTGACGCAGAGCTTCATGCAGGTGCCGCATTTCCCGCTGAATGTGGACATCACGCTCGACAATCTGCTGACCTCCCGCACGGCGATCAACAACGCCGCGCGCGAAGGCGTGAAAGTCTCGGTCAACGACCTGTTGATCAAGGCCGCCGCGCTCGCCCTGATCGATGAGCCCGACTGCAATGCGTCGTTCACGGACAAAGGCATCGCCTATCACAAGCACGCCAATATCTCGGTTGCCGTCGCGGTCGAGGGCGGCCTGATCACGCCGGTGATCTTCAAGGCGGAGCAGAAGGGCCTGGCTGAAATCTCCGAAGAGATGAAAGACCTCGCGACCCGCGCGCGCGAACGCAAGCTGAAGCCTCAGGAATATATGGGCGGCACCTTCTCCATCTCGAACCTCGGCATGTTCGGCATCAAGTCCTTTGCCTCGATCATCAATCCGCCCGAAGGCATGATCCTCTCGGTGGGCACCGGCGAGAAACGCGCCGTGGTGGACGAGAAGGGCAATGTCGTTGTGCGGACGGTCATGAGCGTCACGCTGACCTGTGACCACCGCGTCATCGGCGGGGCAGAGGGCGCCAAATGGCTCGCGGCGTTCAAGCGCTATGTGGAGACGCCCGAGGCGATGCTGCTTTAGCTGGTGAAGTAATCGGGTAGCTCATCCTGAGCGAAGTCGAAGGATGCGCGGACGCCCCATGGTTCGACTTCGCTCACCATGAGCCGTCAGGCCAAGGAGAATGCAAATGTCCACCCAATACGATCTCATCGTCATCGGCTCCGGTCCCGGCGGCTATGTCGCGGCGATCCGCGCCAGCCAGCTCGGCATGAAGACAGCGATTGTCGAGCGCGAAAGCCTCGGCGGCATCTGTCTCAACTGGGGCTGTATCCCGACCAAGGCGCTGCTGCGCTCGGCCGAGGTGCTGCATCTGGCCAAGCATGCCAAATCCTTCGGCCTGAAGATCGAGAACCCGTCTTTTGATCTGGAAGCGGTGGTGAAACGCTCGCGCGGTGTGGCCGCGCAGCTTTCGGGCGGCGTCAAGTTCCTGATGAAGAAGAACAAGATCGACGTGATCGAAGGCACGGCCCGTCTGGAAAAAGGGGCGCCCGCGCCCAAGGTCATCGTCAAGGGCAAGGATGGCAAGGATACGCCGTATACGGCCAAGAATGTCATGCTGGCGACCGGCGCCCGCGCCCGAGATATTCCGCAGGCTGGCCTGAAAGCAGATGGCAAGCTCGTCTGGACCTATCGCGAGGCCATGACGCCGGATGTGATGCCTAAGCGCCTGCTGGTCATCGGCTCGGGCGCCATCGGCATCGAGTTTGCGAGCTTCTATAACGAGCTGGGCAGTGAAGTGACCGTTGCCGAGGTGATGGAGCGCATTCTTCCCGTTGAGGACGCCGAAATCTCCGGCCTCGCCGAGAAGGATTTCAAGAAGCAGGGCATGAACATCCTCACCGGCGCAGAGGTGGAAAACCTGAAACCCGGAAAAGATACGCTCACGGCCGAAATCACAACGAAGGACGGCAAGAAGGAAACGAAGGAATTCGACCGCGCCATCCTCGCCGTCGGCATTGTCGGCAATGTGGAGAATCTCGGCCTCGAAGCGCTCGGCGTGAAGATCGAGAAAACCCATGTCGTGGTCGATGGCTTCGGGCGCACGGGCGTGCCCGGCCTCTATGCCATCGGCGATCTCACCGGCCCGCCCTGGCTGGCCCACAAGGCCAGCCATGAAGGCATCGTCTGCGTCGAAGGCATCCATGGGAAAAACCATGCAGAGCCGTTTGACGCGTCAAACATTGCCGGCTGCACCTATTCCCATCCGCAGGTCGCCAGCGTGGGCCTGACGGAAGCAGCTGCAAAAGCCAAGGGCTATGACATCAAGGTCGGCCGCTTCCCCTTTATCGGCAATGGCAAGGCGATTGCTCTGGGGGCGGAGAATGGGATGGTGAAAACCATCTTCGACAGGAAGACCGGCGAGCTGCTCGGCGCGCATATGATCGGCGCGGAAGTCACCGAGCTGATCCAGGGCTATGTCATCGCCCGCCAGGGCGAACTGACCGAACAGGATCTGATTCACACCATCTTCCCGCACCCGACGCTGTCGGAAACGATGCATGAGGCGGTGCTGGATGCGGAAGGCCGCGTGATCCACGTTTAATCTAGCGCTGACACAGGCTCACCCTGAGCGAAGTCGAAGGGCGAGCCGGAAATGTGGTGCACGTAGGTGTTTCCCGGCTCGTGGTTCGACTTCGCTCACCATGAGCCTCAACTAAGTTCAATGAAAAGCCGCCGAAGCGTTCTGCTGCGGCGGCTTTTGTTTGAGGGCAGGTGAGAGATCAGAACGTATACCGCAGACCCGCGCGGACGTTGCGGCCGGGCAGGGGCACGGTGTCGCGCAGAACGGAGGTGGCGAGGCGCGCCTCTTCGTCTGTCACATTGCGCACTTCCACGAACAGCTGTGTGCCCTCGCGGCCAATTCCGTATTCGGAGAGTTTCAGGGCGGTCTTGAGGTTGATCAGCGTATAGTCGCTGGTGCCCAGTTGGCCTTCGCCGACGCGGCGCTGATTGTCCGCCCATTCCACGCTCGCGCCTGCCATCACGCGCTGCCAGTCGGCATCCGCGCCGGCGGTTACGCGCAGGGGCGGAACGAAGGGCAGGTTGCCGCCGCTGTCGAGTTCGCCGCGAACATAATCAATCCCGGAACGGAACTTCCAGTTGGCGCCCAGCGGGCCCTGGTTGATGTAGTATTCGCCATAGATTTCGCCGCCATAAAGGGTTGCGTCATCCTGAACGAAGGCGAAAACCGGCAGGCCGTCTTCCTCGGTCACCAGTTCGCCGTCTTCCTCGATGGCGCCCGGGGCGAGATAGATGAAGTCGCTGAAGCTTGTGTGGAAGACGTTCATGCCGAAGCTTGCCCGGTCGCCCCGCCAGCGCAGGGTGCCTTCCAGGTTCAGACCCTTTTCCTTGCTGAGGGAAGCGTCGCCCACTTCAAACTGCTCGGTGGCAAGGTGGGGGCCGAAGGCGAAGAGTTCGCTCTCGTTCGGGCCGCGCTCGGTATAGGCGATCTGCGCGCCGGCAAACCATCCGTCACCGAAATGCTGGTGAACGCCGGCAGAGGCGCTGTAGAGGTCGAACTCGACCTTGCCCGCGTCGGCATTGTCATGTTCCAGCTGCTCGACGCGCAGGCCGCCTTCGATGCCGAAGCCGTTATCCCAGTCGCGGGTCTCATAGAGGAACAGGGCCCAAGAGGTCGTATCGGTCGGTGTCAGGAAGGCTTCGCCGCCGGTCGCGTCGAGGGATTTGTCGAGGAACTGAACGCCCACAGCGCCTTCAAATCCGGCAAGGGCATGGTCAAGTTCGATCCGGCCTTCGATGCCATCGGTCTTGAAGACGGAGCTGGCTTCATCGCCCTCGATCTCGCTATGTTCGTAGTCGGAGTAAGACAGAGTACCGGTGATGGCTTTGAGGATCGGGCCGTCAAGGTTGATCCCGGCGCGGAAGTCATAGCGGGTCTGTTTCAGGTCCACATAGGGCGAGGCTTCGTCGTCATGATCGTGATCATGGTCGTGATCGTCCTCATCATGGTCGTCGTCGTCATGATGTTCCTCATGCGCATGGGAATGACCCGGCAGGCCGTATTTCGAAGTCTGCTGGCGCACGGCAAAGCCTGCAAAGGCCCGTTCACCCACCCAGCTGACGCCGCCGCCAAAGGTTTCGGTATCGAGGAAGGAATTGGGAAGGCGGCCAGAAACTGCGGCCTCTTCCTCGTGATGGTGATCGTGATCTTCGTCCTCGTCGTCGTGATCGTGCTCCTCATGCTCCAATTCCTCGCGGTGGCGAAGCTGGCGGGACTCGGCGAGGCCGGGGATCTTGTAGTCGCCAAAGTCGCGCTGGGAGGCGGAGAGGGTGAAAACCAGCGGACCGGCCACGAAGGCGGCGCGGCCGCCTGCTTCGGTGCCCCGGTTGACGCCGTTCCACGCGCCATAGGCTTCCCCGCTCACCGTGCGCTCGGGCAGGGTGTCCACGATCAGGCCATCAATCACGTTCACCACGCCGCCAATCGCCTGTCCGCCATAGGCAAGGGCGGCCGGGCCGCGCAGGATCTCGATCTTGTCGGCATCGATGCCGTCTGCGGCCACCTGGTGGTCCGGGCTGGCGGCGGAGACGTCGATCACGCCGATGCCATTGGTCAGCACCTGCACGCGTTCAGCGCCTAGGCCGCGCAGCACAGGCCGGCTGGCGCCCTGGCCGAAGAAGGTGGAGGAGACGCCCGGCTCGCCCGACAGCGTGTCACCCAGCGTGCCGGAGAGGCGGCCGACGATGTCAGCCCGGTCGAGCGCGGTGGCGTTGCCGATCAGCTCGTCGCTGGAGCGCGCGGGGCCAGGCGCGGTGACGATGATGGGCGCCTCGATGCGCGGCGAGTCGGTTTCCTGGGCGATGGCGAGGCCGGCGAGGAGGTGACCGGAGATCGCGGTCAGCAGGAGCGTGCGTTTCATCTGGGAGGCTCACGGTTGAGTAATGTAATAATGTTGCAATATCGGGGCGCAAAGTTCCACGCAAGGGGCGTCACTGTCCCACCCTGTCCAATTCCTGTCCGGATTTGTCCGGCAATTGTCCGCGTTTGACAGGAAAAAGCCCGCCAGTGGCGGGCTTTTGTCGCCTTCTGTCGCTGTTATTCAGCCAGGTTCAGGCCGCGCTGCCATCCACGCGCAGCAACGATCCGGTGGTGAAGCTGGATGCCGGACTGGCCAGATAGAGAGCGGCGGTCACGATCTCCTCGGGGTAGCCAGGACGGCCCAGCGCATTGTCCGCAGACTGGCGCATTTCCTCCGGCCAGGCCTTTGCAATGTCGGTCAGGAATGGGCCGGGACAGATCGTGTTCACCCGTACTTTCGGGGCATATTCATGCGCCAGCGACAAGCTCATCGCATTGATCGCCGCCTTGGCAGAGCCATACGGCACCACATGCGGCAGGGGCACGAGGCTGCCCGAAGACGAGATATTGATGATTGAGCCGCCCTCGCCATCGGCCATCCGCTTGGCTACCTGGCTGGCCAGGCGGAAGGGGCCTTTGAAGTTCAGGTTCAGCACGGAATCGAACAGGTTTTCCGTCACCTCATGGCTCGCCATACGGGGGCCGGAGCCGGCATTGTTCACAAGCACGTCAACGCGCCCGAAATGGGCATAGGATGCTTCGATGAGGGCATCGATATCATCCCAGCGGCCGCAATGAGCGGCAAAGGCAAAGGCCTTCCGGCCCATCTTGCGCACTTCCTCGGCCGCGGCTTCGCAGGCATCCAGCTTGCGGCTGGCAATGATCACGTCGGCGCCGTTCTCTGCGAAAGCCTTGACCATCTGATAGCCAAGGCCGCGGCTGCCGCCGGTTACGAGTGCCACTTTGCCGGTCAGGTCGAACAGGTTGCGCGCCATCGGGGTTCCTCCAGTTTCTGATGCTGGCGGTGAGCTTGTTTCACGCCACCGGCATCATCAACAGAGAAACCCGCTGCCTGCCGCGAGGTGAGGGCATCTTCCCTCGCGTTCAGTTCAGGACTTGCGGCGATGCCAGGTCAGAGGTGCGGGCCGCTTCCACTTCCGACATCAGGCGCAGAACGTTTCCGCCCCAGATTTTCACAATGTCTTCCTCGGAATAGCCAGCCTCCACGAGGCGGGCTGTCACCTTCGGCAGGTCCACGATATCTTTCATTCCGTCGACACCGCCGCCGCCATCCCAGTCTGCGCCCACGCCGACATGATCGGGGCCAACCAGCTCCAGCGTATAGAGCAGGTGCTCCATGAACTTCTCGAAGGTGGAGCGCGGCGGCGGAAACGCCTTGTTCAACTCCTGGAAGGCGGCCCGGTAAGCGTCGCGGGTCGCGTCGTCCATCGTAGAGGTGTCACGGCCATATTGCGCTTCAAGCTCGGCGAGCGCCGCCAGGCGTTCGGGGCTTGCCGGCAGGGCCTCCAGATAAGAGCCGTAGGCATTGATCTGGATGACCCCGCCATCTTCCGCGATGGCGATCAGAAGGTCGTCCGGCACGTTGCGCGGATGATCATAGACGGCCTTGGGGCCCGAGTGGGACAGGATGATTGGCGTGGTCGAAAGCTCCAGCATGTCGCGCACCGTGTCATCCGAAGCGTGCGAGCCATCCAGGATCAGGCCCAGCTCGTTGGCGCGCCGCACCAGCGCTTCGCCAAGCGGGCTGAGGCCGCCATAAGCGGGGCTCACATCCGTCGCGCTGTCGGCAAACTGGCTGTTGCGGAAATGCACGGGCGCGATCATGCGCAGACCGCCGATGTAGAAGGTGTCGAGCATCGAGATGTCCGTGCCCAGCGGATAAGCGTTTTCCATGCTCTGGAAGACGATCTTCTTGCCCGCAGCCGCAATCCGTTCCGCATCGGCGGTGGAGAAGGCAAGCTCAACATCCTCATGGTATTTCGCCGCGAGTTCGCGGATCGACATCTGGCGCAGAATGGCCATGTTGCGCGCGGCCAGATAGGAGGCCTCGTCCAGCGGGCCCTGCGGCGTGAAGATGACCCAGAAGCCGCCATCCAGGCCGCCTTCGTTCATCCGCGGCAGGTCGACATGCGTGCCATCCACATCAAAGTCGCCGCGCTGGGAGAAGTTGTAATCGGGGGTGTGGAAATAGGCGGGGGTGTCGAGGTGGGTATCCAGCACCAGCGCGCGGAAATGGACCCCGTCACTTGCAGAGCGCGCGGGAGCTTCAGCCGCCTTTGCGGGCGGGGCGCCCTCCGTCTGCGGCGCATCAGGGGCGCAGGCCGTCAGAAGGGCGCCCAGCGCCACGCTCAGGAGTAGTTTCTTCATGCGATCAAGCCCCGCAATGTGAGTCCAAGGATTGCGGGATGTTCACCCGCCAGCGCCGTGGGTCAACCGCAGAACCTGCAAAGAAAAGGGCAGGCCCGGAGGCCCGCCCTGATTTGAGCCGATCTGTTGTGCCTGCGTCAGGCTTTGCCGAAAACCCGGGCGAAAATCGTGTCGACATGCTTGAAATGATATTCAAGGTCGAACAGGGCATCGATCTCCGCGCCGGAGAGGTGGGCTGTAACGTCGGCGTCGCCCTTCAGCAGCTCATTGAGCGGGCCTTCCTTTTTCCAGGTGCGCATGGCGTTGCGCTGCACCAGACGGTAGGCGTCCTCCCGGCTGACGCCTTTCTCCACAAGCGCCAGCAGGATGCGCTGGGAGTTGTGCAGGCCGCCCATCGAATTGATCGTGGCCAGCATGTTTTCCGGATAGACGACCAGGTTTTCCACAACGCCGGCAAGGCGGTGGAGCGCGAAGTCGAGGTGGATGGTCGCGTCCGGACCGATGCCTCGCTCGACGGAGGAGTGGGAGATGTCCCGCTCATGCCAGAGGGCGACGTTTTCGAGCGCCGGCGTCACCGCCGAGCGCACGAGCCGGGCAAGGCCGGTGAGGTTTTCCGTCAGCACCGGATTGCGCTTGTGCGGCATGGCGGAGGAGCCCTTCTGGCCGGCGGAGAAATACTCTTCCGCTTCCAGCACTTCCGTGCGCTGCAGGTGGCGCACTTCGGTGGCAAGGCGCTCGACTGATGAGGCGATTACGCCGAGGACGGCAAAATACATTGCGTGGCGGTCGCGCGGAATGACCTGTGTGGAGACTGGCTCAATCGTCAGGCCAAGCTTGGCCGCGACATGCTCCTCAACCTTCGGGTCGATATTCGCAAAGGTGCCAACGGCGCCGGAGATGGCGCAGGTGGCCACTTCTTCCTTCGCGATCACCAGGCGCTGGCGCGCCCGCTGGAACTCGGCATGGAAGGTGGCGAGCTTGATGCCGAAGGTGGTCGGCTCGGCATGGATGCCATGGCTGCGGCCGATGGTGGGGGTGAACTTGTGCTCGCGGGCACGCTTTTCGAGGGCGGTCAGCACCCGGTCGATGCCCGTAAGCAGCAGGTCTGCGGCGCGCACAAGCTGAACGTTGAGGCAGGTGTCGAGCACGTCGGACGAAGTCATGCCCATGTGCAGGAAGCGCGCCTCATCGCCAACATGTTCGGCAACGTTGGTGAGGAAGGCGATCACGTCATGCTTCACTTCACGCTCGATCTCGTCGATGCGCTCGGGCTCGAACTTGGCGCGGGCGCGGACAGCGGCGGTCGTGCCCTTCGGGATCTGGCCCATCTCTTCCATGGCTTCTGCGGCCAGCGTTTCAATGTCGAGCCAGATCTGGAAGCGGGATTCGGGCGTCCAGATGGCGGCCATTTCCGGGCGGGTATAACGGGGGATCATGGTGCGCTCTCGTTCGTGGTATTTCGGGGTGGTGCTCTGACGTGCCGTCTAGGCCGGTTGGCCGGGTTTCGCCAGCCCTGTGCAGCGATGGATTTCACCCCAGGGCCGGCTTGGTTTACTCTGAGCGCTGATTCTTCCGAAGGCTGCCCCATGTCCCAACCCGCCATAGTCCACGGATCGCCGTTTCTGGGCGTGGAACGCTCCGCCGGCGGGCGCCGCTGGCGGCTGGCTGAGGTGGACGAAGCGCTGGTGCGGCGGCTGATGCCGGTGGCGGCGGGCTCTGATCTGGTTGCGCGCCTGCTGGCCGGGCGCGGCGTAACGCCGGAAAGCGCGCCAAACTATCTGGCGCCGACCCTGCGGGAGCTGTTCCCCGATCCCAGCAGCTTTGCTGATATGGACAAGGCAGCAGGCCTCATTCTGGACGCCATCCTGGAAGGAAAGCGTGTCTGCGTCTTTGCCGACTATGATGTGGATGGCGGCACGTCTTCGGCCATCCTGGCGAAATATTTCCGCGCCTGGGGCAGGGAACTCGGCCTCTATGTGCCCGACCGCCTGGAAGAGGGCTATGGCCCATCGCCGGAAGCATTCCGTTTCCTGAAGGCGCAGGGCTACGATCTTGTGATCACGGTCGATTGCGGCGCGGCGGCGGTGCGTGCACTGGACGAGGCCCGCGCGATTGATCTTCCGGTCGTGGTGATCGACCATCACCTGATGTCGGGCCATGTGCCGGAGGCGGCGGCCCTGGTGAACCCGAACCGGCCTGACTGCCCTTCAGGCAATGGGCATCTGGCGGCGGCAGGCGTGGTGTTCGTCTTTGCCGCGGCGATGAACCGGCTGGCGCGCCAGCGCAATCTCGCCCCGAAAGGCGGGCTGCCGGACATTCTGCATTATCTCGACCTCTGCGCGCTGGGCACGCTCTGCGACATGTCTCCGCTGACCGGGGTGAACCGCGCCTTTGTGCGTCAGGGTCTCAGCATCATGGCGCGCGGCGAGAATATCGGCTTGCGGGCGCTCGCCGATGTCAGCGGGATTGGTCAGATCGAGAGCGTCTATCACGCGACCTTCCTGCTGGGGCCGCGCCTCAATGCGGGGGGGCGTGTGGGGGATCCCTGGCTGGCGGCGAAGCTGCTGGCGACCGATGACCGGCGCGAAGCAATTGAACTTGCCGAGCGGCTGCATGCGCTGAACGATGAACGGCGCGCTGTCGAAGCGGCCATACAGGAAGAAGCTACGGCGCAGGCTGAACGTGCGCTGGCGGCCAATCCGGATCGCGGCATCATCATTGCCGCGGGCGAAGGCTGGCACCCCGGCGTCATCGGCATCGTGGCGGGCCGCCTGAAGGACAGGTTCCACCTGCCCACCATCATTATCGGCTGGGGCGAGGGACTCGGACCGGTGGCGAAAGGGTCTGGCCGGTCGGTTACCGGCGTGAACCTGGGCGACGCGATTTCAGCGGCGGCGCGGGAAGGCGTGATCCTGTCTGGCGGCGGCCACGCGATGGCCGGCGGCCTCAGCCTGGAGCCGCACCAGATCCCCGCCTTCGACGACTGGATGGTCGCCCATATGGCGGAGTTCAAGGCTGAGCGGGACGCCGCGCTGGACCTGCACATTGACGCCGTTCTTTCGCCCGGCAGCGCAACGACCGCGCTTTATGATCAGGTTGCAGCGCTCGGGCCCTTCGGCACCGGCGCGCCGGAGCCCGTTTTTGCCATGACAGATGTGATGCCAACGGGGGTGCGCCGGATCGGCGCCAACCATCTGCGCTTTACGGCGGAGAACAATACCGGCCGAATCGAATGCATTGCCTGGCGTGTTGCGGACGAGCCTATAGGGGACCTGCTACGCACTGGGCAGCGTCTTGGCCTCGCTGGCCGCCTCAAATCTGACCAGTGGAATGGCCGCCGCCGCGTGCAGCTCGAAATTCTTGATGCATCAATGCTGTGAATCTTCTGCAGAACTTCGTTTGAAACGGGTTGCAGGGTAAGAAATCACCCGCTATATGCCCGGTTCTCAAGCCGGTGCGGTCCCTTCGTCTATCGGTTAGGACGTCAGGTTTTCAACCTGAAAAGAGGGGTTCGATTCCCCTAGGGACTGCCACCAGACTTTCTCCTTACTGCTCGCTTTCTGGACGGTCATGTGACTTCCAACCCGCATTACGGGTTAAGATCGCGTGACAAGCGCGCCCTCTCGCTCTAGGTTTCCCTGCTGGGGAATTTGGGTTGATGACTAAGACTGCAGCCAAGACCGAATCAGAGGCAACCGCCAGCGAGCCTGCCGCCCGCGTGATCGGCCATATCAAATGGTTCGACAGCGCGAAGGGCTATGGTTTCATCGTGGCTGAATCCAGCTCTGATCCCGATATGACAGGCGATGTGATGGTGCACATCTCCTGCCTGCGGGACTATGGCGAAAACTATGCCGATGAAGGCGCCAAGATTGTGTGTGATGCGGTCCGCAAGGAGCGTGGCTGGCAGACAGTCCACATCATCGAGATGGAACGCCCCCGCGCCGTGCTGGCTCAGGAGAATGGCCTGCGGCCGGACTTCGAAACGGTAACCCTGAAATGGTTCAACCGCGCGCGCGGGTATGGCTTCGTGCTGCGGGATGGTGACGATACAGATGTGTTCGTTCATGCCGTGGCGCTCCGGAAGGCCGGCTATGAAGAGATCGAGCCGGGCACGCGCATTGAGGTGGTGATCGAGGCTGGCGCTAAGGGCGAGCATGTCTCCTTCGTGAAACAGCGCCGGTAGAACCGCGCTAGGCGCTTGCCGCCTGCAGAAGGCCCCGGTAAACCAGCGCCATGATGCGCTTCATCCTCACCCTCGTATTCGCTGCGGCCATGTTCGTTCAGGCCGCTTTCGCCCAGCTGGAAACCTCACCTCTCAGCATCAAGTCGGGCGATGAAACGCACGCCTTTACGGTAGAGATGGCGGTCACGCCGGAAGAGATCCAGCAGGGCCTTATGTTCCGCCAGGAACTCGCCCCCGATGCCGGCATGCTGTTTGACTTCGGCATGACCCGTCAGGCCAGCATGTGGATGAAGAATACGCTCATCCCGCTGGATATGCTGTTCATTCTGGAAGATGGCCGTGTGATTGCGATTGCCCGCAATGCGCAGCCCGGTTCTCTGCGCTCGATTGGTCCCGGCGTGCCGGTGCGCGCTGTGCTCGAGATCCCCGGCGGGCGCGCCAAGGAGCTTGGCATCGAGCCGGGCGATACGATTGTTCACCCGCTCTTCGGCAATACCGGTGGCTGATAGCCAAACGGCAGAGCCGCTGCCGCGTGACGGCTTTGCGCTGACGCCTTCGCGCGGGAAGTTCACGATCCATAACGGGCCGAGCTATCGGGCGACCGCGCCGGGCGACATGCGTACTGGTCTCTGGGTGCTGGACCGGCACTGCAACGGCATGGGCTTCCTGCATGGCGGGATGATGTCAGCCTTTGCGGACAGCGCGCTGGCCTGGGCTGTGTGGAGCGCGACCGGCAAGATGTCCGTCACGATCCGGCTGACGCTGGAATTCATGGAGATAGCCCGCGAGGGCGAGTGGATCGAAGCCCATCCGGAGGTTTCCTCCGTGGACGGGGATTTCATTCATGTCAGCGCGAACATCGTGAAGGAAGATGGGGGCCTTGCCGCACGCGCCAGCGCAGTGTTCCGCACGGTGCGCCGCAAGGCCGAATAAGCTCCGGCCAGGCTGCTTCAGCCCGGAAGGCCCAGTTCCTGCAGCGCGAATGCCTTGATGGATTTGTAGTCTGCCTTGCCATTGGGCGCGCGGCCCAGATTGTCCTTGAACAGAATACGTTTGGGCGCCTTGTAGCGGGCGATCCTAGACTGCACGAAAGCGCGCAGTTCGTCTTCGGTGGCGCTGCCTTTCAGCGAGACCACGGCGGTCACGGCTTGTCCCCATTTGTCATCCGGGACGCCAACGACCAGCGCGTCGGTAACGGCCGCGTGGGATTTCAGCGCTTCCTCCACCTCTTCGGGGTAGACTTTTTCGCCAGCCGTATTGATGCAGTTGGAGCCGCGGCCGAGCAGGGTGATGGTGCCGTCCTTCTCGACGGTGCACCAGTCGCCAGGGATGGCGTAGCGCATGCCGTTGATGGTCTTGTAGGTGCGTGCCGTTTTTTCCGGATCCTTGTAGTATCCCAGCGGCACGGCGCCGCCGCGCGCGATGAAGCCGGGCTCGCCGCTGCCGGGTTGCACTTCGCGGTCGTCCTCCGTGAAGACCTTGCAGCTTGGGCCGATTTCGAATTTGGAAGTCTGTGTGCCGCCATCGGCGGTGGTGACGGAGCTGCCGAAGCCGACAGCTTCAGAGGCGCCGAAGCTGTCGTTCAGCGCCGCCTGCGGCATGTGTTTGAGCAGGCCATGCTTCACCTCCGCGCTCCACATCACGCCGGAAGAAATGATGGCCAGCACGCTGGAAAGGTTCCAGCGCCCGGGATTTTCTTCCAGCGTCTGCAGCATCGGCTTTGCAAAAGCGTCGCCCACAATGGCCATGGAGGTGACGCCATTGGCGTGAACCGTATCCCAGAGGTTTTCCGGGCTGAATTTGGTTTTCTCCGACAGCGTCACAACGGCGCCGCCATTCAGCATGGCGCCCATGGCCGTGAACCAGCCGGTGCCGTGCATCAGCGGGCAGGCGGGCACCTGCCTGGAGAAACGGCCCACGGTGAGCGCGTTCTGGACATGCTCTTCCATGGTTTCGGGCACCGCGCCGCCGAGCTTGCGGACGCCTTCCATGCTGGCCTCGCGCCAGATGTTATGCGTCCACATCACGCCCTTTGGCAGACCGGTTGTGCCGCCTGTATAGAGCAGGAAAATCTCGTCGCCTGAGCGTTCGCCCTTCAGCGGGGAGGGGTCGCCCTCAGTGGCCATTGCCTCATATCCGTGAGCGAACGGAGCGACTGTCTCGCCACCGATCTGCACCCAGGCAGTGACGCGGGGCAGACGGGCGCGCACGCGCTCCACTTCGGCCAGAAACTCGGCGTCGAAGAACACCACTGTCGAGTCCGAATTGTCGATGATGTAGACGAGTTCATCGTCCAGATAACGGTAGTTGACGTTGACCGGGGAGAGGCTGGCTTTGAAGCAGGCGGCCATCGCCTCCATGTATTCGGGCTGGTTGCGCATGTAGAAGCCGGCCTTGTCGCCGCGTGCGGCGCCGAGGCTGAGCAGAGCGCGCGCCAGGCGGTTGGTCCGGGCGGTAAAGTCCGGCCAGTAGATGCGGCGGTCGCCATGGGCGAGGGCAAGGTCATCTGGCCCGAGCGCCGCACCCACGGCATCGAGCATGTCACCGAAATTCCAGTCCATCCGTTTCCTCCGCAGCATTGTTTTTTGGTGATGCTAAGGAGGCGGCGGCGCGCCTGCAATCATGACCCAAAGTAAACAGCCCCCCGGATCGCTCCGGAGGGCTGCCTGATGTCTTCGCTGGGACGCGAAGGGGAAGGACTTAGAAGTCCATACCGCCCATGCCACCCATGCCGCCCGGCATGCCGCCGCCAGCAGACTCTTTCTTCGGAGCTTCGGTGATACCGGCTTCCGTCGTGATCAGCAGGCCAGCCACCGAGGCAGCGTTCTGCAGAGCCGAGCGGACAACCTTCACCGGGTCGATGACGCCCATCTGGACGAGGTCACCATACTCTTCGGTCTGGGCGTTGAAGCCGTAGGAGCGCGACTTGTTGTTGACGATCGTGTTGACGACCACCGAACCTTCAACGCCTGCGTTCTCGGCGATCTGGCGAGCCGGAGCTTCCAAGGCCTTGCGGACGATGTCGATGCCGGCTTTTTCGTCTTCGTTGGCGCCGACAACATCAATGTGACGCGAAGCGCGCAGGAGCGCGGTGCCGCCGCCAGGAACGATGCCTTCTTCAACAGCAGCGCGGGTTGCGTTCAGGGCGTCGTCGACGCGGTCCTTACGCTCTTTCACTTCCACTTCGGTTGCGCCGCCAACCTTGATCACCGCAACACCGCCAGCGAGTTTCGCCAGACGCTCTTGCAGTTTCTCACGGTCATAGTCGGAAGAAGTGTCTTCGATCTGCTTGCGGATCTGCGAAACGCGAGCTTCGATTTCTTTCTTCTTGCCAGCGCCATCGACGATAGTGGTGTTGTCCTTGTCGATCGACACGCGCTTGGCTTTGCCGAGCATTTCCATGCCGACGTTCTCAAGCTTGATGCCGAGGTCTTCGGAGATGACCTGGCCGCCGGTGAGGACAGCGATGTCCTGCAGCATGGCCTTGCGGCGGTCGCCGAAGCCAGGGGCTTTGACGGCAGCGATTTTCAGGCCGCCGCGCAGCTTGTTGACGACGAGGGTGGCGAGCGCTTCGCCATCAACGTCTTCAGCGATGATGAGGAGCGGCTTCTGCGACTGGACAACCGATTCGAGGATCGGGAGCAGCGGCTGAAGGCTCGACAGCTTGGCTTCGTGAAGCAGGATCAGGACGTCGTCGAGTTCGACGATCATCTTGTCCGGGTTGGTGATGAAGTAGGGGCTGATATAGCCGCGGTCGAACTGCATGCCCTCGACAACGTCGAGTTCGGTTTCGAGCGCTTTGGCTTCTTCAACCGTGATGACGCCTTCATTGCCGACTTTCGCCATGGCTTCAGCGATCATCTGGCCGATTTCGGTCTCGCCGTTGGCGGAGATGGTGCCGACCTGGGAGATCTCTTCGTTCGTCTTCACCTTCTTGGAGTGGTGAGCGAGGTCGGAGATGACTTCAGCGACGGCTTTGTCGATGCCGCGCTTCAGGTCCATCGGGTTCATGCCGGCAGCAACGCGCTTCATGCCTTCGCGGACGATGGCCTGGGCCAGAACCGTTGCGGTCGTGGTGCCGTCACCTGCGGTGTCGTTGGCTTTCGATGCCACTTCGCGCAGCATCTGGGCGCCCATATTCTCGAGCTTGTCTTCCAGCTCGATCTCTTTCGCCACGGTGACGCCGTCTTTCGTGGTGCGCGGAGCGCCGAAAGACTTTTCGATGACCACGTTACGGCCTTTCGGGCCGAGCGTGACTTTCACTGCGTTGGCGAGGATGTCGACGCCGCGGAGCATTTTCTCGCGGGCATCGGCGCCGAAAACAACGTGTTTTGCAGCCATGTGAGTTACCTCTTGTGTTATGTCTGGGGTTCAGAAGGACAGGTTGGGGCGGACTTACTTGTCCAGAACGCCCATGATGTCGCTTTCCTTCATGATCAGCAGGTCTTCACCGTCGATCTTCACTTCGGTGCCGGACCATTTGCCGAACAGGACGCGGTCGCCTTTCTTGACGTCGAGCGGAACGCGCTCATTGTCGTCGCCGATGGCGCCGTTGCCGACAGCAACCACGATGCCTTCCTGCGGCTTTTCCTTGGCGTTATCAGGGATGATGATCCCGCCTTTGGTTTTTTCTTCTTCTTTCACGCGGCGCACGACAACGCGGTCGTGGAGGGGACGAAGTTTCATTGCAGTGCCTCTTCGATCAAAGCTTCCTCGGGTGAATAAGGTGACGGGGCCTCCGCCAGCGCAGCGTTAAGCGCGCATCGTTAGCACTCGCCCGAGCCGACTGCTAACGATGCGGCGGAGATAGGGAATCCCGTTGCCGTCGTCAACAGGGACGAAATGAACCTTTTCTGACCACGCGCGTACTGGGGATGGGCGCCATCGCCTCCGGCAGCCTCTTTTGATCGCTCTGCAGCCTCCGCCGCAGGGCGTTTTCGCTATGTCATTGGTAAATTTTGAATTTCGCGGCTTTGCTCAACTGATGGTCCGGTGAAAGCGCGAATTCAAAACTCCTGCGATAGATTTGCATTGGTAAGTCCGCAGGAGCCGGTATCCATGACATTTTCCCGCCGTGACGTCTGGAGCGCCGTGAATTTCTTTGTGCTTGTGGCGGCAACGGCCCTGTCTCTGTCGTTCAGCGTGTCTCTGCTCTTTTACAAGATGGGCCTGCCCGCCGATATCGGGGCTTATATTCGTCTGAACCTGTTTGTTTCCGGCTGTGTTGCGCTGCCGACGGCGATCATCGCCTCGCTGCATGATTTCCATATGCGCGCCTATCAGCGCCGGCTTGAAGAAATGGCGTGGACCGATGCGCTGACCGGCCTTCTGAACCGCCGTTTCTTCGTGCATTCGGCCGAGGAAGAGCGCTCACGGATGCGGCGCACCAAGGAAAATGCTGCGATTGTTCTGATCGACCTCGACCATTTCAAGGAGGTGAACGATCTCCACGGCCATACCGGGGGTGACCTGGTATTGAAGGAAATTGCGGCCATTGCCCATTCCGAGTTGCGCGGGCCTTTTGATCGCCTTGGCCGCTGGGGCGGGGAAGAGTTCGTTGTTCTGCTCAGCAGTGTCAGCCGGGAGCAGGCGATGCTGGTGTGCGAACGTCTGCGCCGCCGCATCGAAGAGACGGTGATCGAGATTTCCGGCAAGGAAGTGTCGGTTACTGCCAGCTTCGGGCTTTGCATGATGGCGCCGGAAACGCCGTTGAATGCCGCCATCGAGTGCGCGGATGGGGCCCTCTACGAGGTCAAACGCCTCGGCAGGAACAAGGTGCTCTGCCGCGACGTTCCGGAAGGCGAGGCTGCGCCGATCGTGACGACGCTTCCGATACGCCGCCGGTTCGGTTCTCGCGGGCAGCGCGAGGGACTGAGTATACCACACGCCAACGACAGCGCGAGCGAACCTACCCGGCAAGTTGGCACCTGATAATCTGTCCCTGGCTTGCCGCATGCCTGATTTCCTGATTGGAAACAGGCCGCATCCGGGAGACATGTCATGGTATCATCGCAGCCCCGTACGGGTCCGCTCACGGACCTGCGGGTCATCGAACTTGGCCAGCTGATCGCCGGGCCCTTCTGCGGACAGATTTTTGCCGATATGGGCGCCGATGTGATCAAGGTGGAGCCGCCTGGCCAGGGCGACCCGCTGCGCGACTGGGGCCGGGAAGGCTTTCCCCTCTGGTGGTCGGTGGTTGCGCGCGGAAAGCGCTGCATCACGGCGAACCTGCGCGAGAAGGAAGGCCAGGACATTGTCCGCCAGCTTGTGGCGCAGGCGGACTTTCTGCTGGAGAATTTCCGCCCCGGCACACTGGAGAAGTGGGGGCTGGGGTATGAAGACCTTCGGAAGATCAATCCGCGCCTGATCATGATCCGGGTATCGGGCTATGGGCAGACCGGTCCTTATGCCTCCCGGGCGGGCTATGCTTCGGTGGGCGAGGCGATGGGCGGGCTGCGCTATGTGATGGGCGAGGCAGACCGGCGCCCGTCACGCGCGGGCATCTCGCTGGGGGATAGCCTCGCGGGCCTCTACGCAGCGCTTGGCGCGCTTGCCGCGCTGCATCACCGTGAGAAGACGGGGGAAGGGCAGATGATCGACGCGACGATCTACGAGTCCGTGCTCTCGGTGATGGAGGCCCTCGTTCCCGAATATCAGTTCGAAGGATACACGCGCGAGCGCTCCGGCTCGATCCTGCCCAACATTGCCCCCTCAAACATCTATGAGGGCAGCGACGGCATGGTGATCGTGGCTGCCAATCAGGACACGGTGTTCGCCCGCCTCTGCGTTGCCATTGGCCGGCCGGAGCTGAAGGACCATCCCGATTACAAGACGCATGTCGCCCGCGGCCGCAATCAGCAGCAGCTGGATGATCTGATCCAGGCCTGGGCGTCCACGCGCCCTATTGACGAGATTGAGCAGATCATGATCGAGAATGGCGTGCCCGTCGGCAAGGTTTACCGCGCCGCGGACATGCTGTCTGATCCCCACTATGCTGCGCGCCAGTCCCTCACCGAAGTGCCAAGCCAGCGCTGGCCGGGCATGCGCCAGCAGAATGTATTCCCGAAGCTTTCAGCCACGCCGGGCCAAATCCGCTGGGCGGGGCCTGACTCCATCGGTCAGCATACGGAAGAGGTGCTGACAGAGCTGCTGGATCTCTCGCCTGCACAGGTCGCCAAGTTGCGCGCCAGCGGAATAGTCTGAGAAAAGAGGGCCCGTCATGCCGAAGATCGACATCTCCAATGCTCCCGAAGGCCAAGGAACGCGGTATCCTTCTCCGCATGGTGTGCCCTGCGCGCAGCGCCGCTGGCGGGCGCTCGGCAATGCAGCCGGGCTCACCCAGTTCGGTGTGAACCTGCTGACGCTCGATCCCGGTGTCTGGTCGTCCCAGCGCCACTGGCACACGCATGAAGACGAGTTCGTCTGGGTGCTGGAGGGCGAGGTCGTGATGATTACCGATGCCGGACGGGAAGTGATGCGCGCCGGTGACTGTGCCGGGTTTGCGGCTGGGTCTGGTGACGGGCACCATTTCATCAACGAAAGCGATCAGCCGGCGAAGCTGCTCATCGCCGGCTCCCGCGACAACCGCGACGAGTGCAACTATCCCGACATCGACATGCACTTGCACACCGGCCGGTATGAAGATGCCCCACCGCGCTACACCCGCAAGGATGGCACGCCTTACTAGCGCGCGGTCAGGCCCCCATCGACGACATGCTCCTGGCCGGTGATGTAGCTGGACGCATCCGACGCCAGGAACAGGATCAGTTCAGCCACTTCGTCCGGCGTGCCGGGGCGCCCCATCGGCGCGCTGCCGGCGGCAATAATGGCCGGGTCCAGCCCATTGCCTCCAAAGGCGGCGGTGATGGCCGCGGATTGTTCCTTCTGCATCGTCTCGGTCATGCGGGTCAGGGATTTCTGCCAGATCGGCGTGTCGATGATGCCGGGATGAACCGAGTTCACCCGGATCTTGAGGCCAAGCTGGGCGCATTCCATGGCCGCTGCCTTGGTGAAAAGCCGCACAGCGCCCTTGGAGGCGCAATAGGCGCTGGCGCCTGAGGCTCCGCGCAGGCCAGCCACGGAAGAGATGTTGATGATCGAGCCGCCGGTATCCTTCATCGTGCGCATGGCAGCGCGGGTGCCCAGGAACACGCTGTCGGTGTTGACCTCCATCTGGTTGCGCAAATCGGCCAGGGTATAGGTCATGATGGCCCCGCCAATCGCGATCCCGGCGTTGTTGACGAGGATGGATGGCGTGCCGAGCAGGTTCCTGGTGTCAGCAAACACGCTGTCCCAGACCGCTTCGTCCACCACATCCTGCTGGCAGGAGGCGGCCTTGCCGCCAGCTTTGGTGATCTCGTTTGCCACTGCCTTGGCGCCTGCGCCATCCAGGTCAGTTGCCATCACTGCGGCGCCTTCACGCGCCAGAATTAACGCTGCGGAACGGCCAATGCCGCTGGCTGCGCCTGTGACGATGGCCACCTTACATTTAACTGATGCCATTGATTCCTCCCTGTTTTGCGGCGGACACTAGCAGCCGCTGCGCTTGACGCGAGAGGATTATTGGTGTTTTACCCGCCGCTTCATGACGGGGTGATGCGGTGCCGCCGTTGTAATCGTGGGCTCTTTATACTTGAGCATTAGCCCACCGGCCCGCGTCGAGTGAGAGGACATTGATATGTCTCGTCGCCATAGTGCGAAATACAAGATCGACCGCCGGGTCGGTGAAAACATCTGGGGCCGCCCCAAGTCTCCCTTCAACAAGCGCAACTACAAGCCGGGCCAACACGGCCAGAACCGCCGTAACAAGGTCTCCGACTTTGGTATGCAGCTCATGGCGAAGCAGAAGCTGAAGGCTTACTACGGCGACATCACCGAGAAGCAGTTCGCGAAAACCTACGTCGAAGCTGCCCGTATGAAGGGCAACTCGGCTGAGAATCTGATTGGCCTGCTGGAATCGCGTCTCGACGCGGTTGTCTACCGCGCCAAGTTCGTTCCGACGGTGTTCGCAGCACGTCAGTTCATCAACCACGGTCACGTGATGGTGAACGGCCGCCGCTGCAATATCGGCTCTGCCCGCCTGAAGCCGGGCGATGTGGTTCAGGTCCGCGAGAAGTCGCGTAACCTGGCTCTGGTGCTCGAAGCCCTCGGCAGCCCCGAGCGTGACATTCCGGAGTATGTGGAAGTCGACCCCAAAGCGATGACCGCCACTTACAAGCGCGTTCCGGCTCTGGCCGACGTGCCGTATCCGGTGAAAATGGAACCGGCCCAGGTGGTCGAGTTCTACTCGTCGTAAGACACCTGTATTTCTTGAACTTTCGGGAAGGCCGCGCCAGACTGGTGCGGCCTTTTCATTTTCCGGGAGATCCTCTTGGCCATTCCTTCGATTGCTGCCGTCCGCAAGTCCCTGATCGCGCGCCCGGGCAAGCCGTTCGCGCTGAATGAGCGGCCAACGGCTGACAGGGAGCTGTTTCCCAACAAGGAGGAGGCAGAGACCAGCCTGAAGAAGGACGCCGCCTGCATCAACGAGATGAAGGACATGCTCTATGCCGAGGGCCGCCGCGCCTTGCTGGTGGTGCTGCAGGGCATGGATACGGCGGGCAAGTCCGGCACCATAAAATCTGTGTTCGCCGACACCACGCCGCTGGGCATGGAGGTGAAGGCCTTCAAGGCGCCGAGCGGCGAGGAACTGGCCCGCGACTATCTCTGGCGCGTCCATAATGCCGTGCCGCGCCGGGGGCATGTCGGTATCTTTGACCGCTCGCACTATGAGGATGTGCTGGTGGCCAAGGTGCGCGGCTTTGCGCCGCCGGAAGCCATCGAGCAGCGCTATGACCAGATCAACGCCTTCGAGAAGCACCTGACCGAGAACGGCTATACCATCGTCAAATGCATGCTGAACATCGGCTATGCGGAGCAGGGCATCCGCCTCAAGGAGCGGCTGATGGAGCCGCACAAGCTGTGGAAGTTCAATCCCGGTGACCTGGACGACCGGTCCCTCTGGCCGCAATTCATGGGCGCCTATGAAACCGCTGTCAGCCGCTGCTCAACGCGGCATGCGCCCTGGTATGTTATTCCGGCAGACAGCCGTACGCGCCGCAATGCCATGATCGCCCGTCTGGTGCGCGGGGCGCTGGAAGATATGGACCTCAAATGGAAAGACCCCGGACATGATCCGGGGTCCTACGATATCTGACGGGCCCTGGTGGGGCGTGACCGTTATCTGAAGGTCACGTCGCCGCCGCTGGATTTGTTCACATCCTGCTGCGCGGGGCGGCCTTCGAACGAGATGTCTGCGCCGCTTGAGGCGCTTGCACTGGCGGAGACCGAGGCGAAGGCATCGACATCCGCGCCGCTCGACGCGCTGACGGTTGCCGTTTCGCATGTCAGCTTGGCCGCATCGACATCCGCGCCGGAGGAGGCCTTGATGCTGACGCTGGCGCAGGCGCCGGCCGCTTCCACATCGGCGCCGCTGGAGGCGCTGATGTCGAACTGTGCTGCCCGAAGCGAGCGGAGAGTGATTTCACCGGAGGAGGAGGCCGACACCTTCGTCGGGCCCGTGCCTGTCACGAGGGCGTTCACTTCGCCGGAGGATGAGGCGCTGAGGTCCAGTGTGCCGGCTTCAAATGCGCCCGCTTCAATGTCGCCCGAAGAGGAGACGTCGATCTTGGCACTGGCCGCGCGGCCGGACAGGGTGAGGTTGCCGGAAGAAGACGTGCGGGCCTCGAATGAGGCCGCATCAATGCCGCTGGCGTTGGCGGTCGAAGATTGGGCAACCTTGATGCCTTCCAGGTTCGGGCTGGTGACGCGAACGGTGTAATAGGGAACTTTCTTGCCGTTCACGCGCACGGTTTTTCCGCCGTCGGATACCCGGACATTGCCGCCACTGCCGAAGATGCCCTTTTTATCGATGCTGACGCGCGTGATGACGAGGGTATCTCCGTCTACGGACACTTGGGCGTCGGAGAAGTCGTTCCCGTCAGTTTCGATCACCACGGAGATGCCGGGGCCGGCGGTGTAGATGACGTTCATGGCGCCTTTGGCTTCAATCTGGTCGAAAGCGCCGACATTGACGGTCTTGGTGTCGGCGGAGGCGAGGGGGGAAGCGAGCAGGGCAATCATTGCCGTCGCAGTCATGGTTTTCAGCATAGGGGCCTCCTTTGGGGGCTAGAAGCGTGTTGAAGACCATATGGATTATCGAAATACGATATGTCAATCGTTGTTTTTCGATAATTATCCGATTTTTCAGGAGGCCTGCCGCTGACGTCTCAGGACCATAGGGGGTTGGCCATAGGCCTTCACGAAGGCCACGCGCATTCTTTCCGGATCGGAAAATCCGGTCTTTTCCGCCACTTGCTGGATAGAGAGCGCCGTTGTTTCGGCGTATTGGCGGGCTGCTTCCAGGCGCAGCTTCTCCACCAGCCTTGCCGGCGTTGTACCCGTTTCGGCGCGGAAGACGCGCGCGAAGTTGCGGGCGCTCATCCCGGCCCTTTCGGCCATGGTCTCGACATTGATGTCGTCTGCCAGGTTCGTCCGTATCCAGCCGATCAGGGCATCAAACCTGCCGGATGCCAGTTTCAGGTCCTGCATCACGGAAAACTGCGACTGGCCGCCATGGCGGCGATGGTGGACCACGAGTTCCCGCGCGGCGGCCTGGGCGGCGTCATCGCCAAGGTCATCGGCGACAAGCGCCAGAGAAAGATCGATGCCTGCCGTAATGCCGGCCGAGGTCCAGTATTTTCCATCACGCACATAGATGCGGTCCGCATCGAGTTTGATGGCCGGAAACAGCCGCTGGAAACCTTCCGAGCGGCGCCAATGGGTTGTGGCGCGGCGCCCATCCAGCAGGCCGGCGGCGGCGAGCAGGAAGGAGCCGGAGCAGACCGAGCAGGTCCGCCGCGTGCGGTCTGAGAGATCGCGAATGGCGCTCAACATGGCGGCGTCTGCCATTGCGGCGCGCGTACCTTCGCCGCCGGAGACGATCAGCGTATCCAGGGTGAGGCCTGCGGGAAGTTTTTCCGAATGCATCTGCACGCCGGAGGACGCGCGCACCGCGCCGCCCGTCAGCGAATAGACCGTCAGGCTGTAGGGCGCCGGCGACAGGCCGCGCGAGGGCATTTCGAACACGCTGATCGGGCCAGCGGCGTCTAGCAGCTGGAATCCATCGAAAATCAGAATGCCGATGGCGCGGGCCGAGCGGTTGGCTGAAATCATGGGAACATTGTCCTTTCTGCCAAGCTCGCTTTACGCCACAAAAGCCCTGTCAGCAAGGAGGCCGCCGATGAGCCAGAAACGCTTCACAACTGTTTTCGCGATTTACCCCGACCTTACGCACCTTGATTTCACCGGTCCGCATCAGGTGCTGTGCCGGTTACCGGGGGCAGAGACGATCATCGCCAGCCGCGAGGGCGGGGAAATAGTGGCGGAAGGCGGGCTTGTCATCGGCCGCACACGGAAGTTATCCGACATTGAGCGGTGCGATCTGATCTGCGTGCCCGGCGGGATGACCGCTACGACGGTTGCGCTGGACGAGGCGTTTGTGTCCGAAGTTCGCCGCCTGGCGCTGGGGGCCAAATATATCACGTCTGTCTGCACCGGGTCGCTGATCCTGGGGGCTGCAGGATTGCTGCAGGGCAAGCGCGCGGCCTGCCACTGGGCCTGGCGGGGCCTGTTACCGGAGTTCGACGCGATCCCGGATGAGGGGCGCGTGGTGCGCGATGGCAATGTGTTCACGGGCGGCGGCGTGACGGCGGGCATCGACTTTGCCTTCACCATGATGGCCGAGATTGCGGGCGAGGCCTATGCCAAGGCGCTGACGCTGGGCCTGGAATATGCGCCCGCGCCGCCTTTCAGGGGCGGGCGCCCGGAACTGGCTGACGGCGAGACCCTGGCCAGGGTCGCTGGAACCATGGATGGCGCGATGGCGCGGCGCGTGGCCGAGGCGCAGGAGGCAGGCGCCCGGATGCGAACTCGCATCAACGCCTAGGCAGGCGTGCCGTAAAGGTCGTAATCGTCGGCGCCGGTGATCTCTGCGCGGATGATGTCGCCTGCTTTCAAATGGCTGGCATTTTCCAGATAGACCACGGCGTCAACTTCCGGGGCGTCGGCCTGCGTGCGGGCGATCATCTCGCTGGCCTCTTCGCCGGGGCCATCGATGATGACGTCCAGCGTGCGACCGACCTGCGCTTCGGCGCGGGCGGCGGAGACTTCTGCCTGGGCTGCCATGAAGCGGTGCCAGCGATCTTCCTTCACCTCTTCGGGAACGTGACCTGCCAGCTTGCCGCTTTCGGCATGGGCGACGTTTTCGTATTTGAAACAGCCAGCCCGGTCGATCTTAGCTTCACGGATGAAGTCCAGCAGGATCTGGAAGTCTTCTTCGGTCTCACCGGGGAAGCCGACAATGAATGTGGAGCGGATCGCGAGGTCTGGCACCAGTTCGCGCCATTTCTGGATGCGGCTCAATACCTTGTCCTGATTGCCGGGGCGCTTCATGGCTTTGAGGACGTTGGCGGAGGCATGCTGGAACGGGATGTCGAGATAGGGCGTGATCAAGCCGTCAGCCATCAGCGGGATGACGTTATCCACGTGGGGGTAGGGGTAGACATAGTGCATCCGTGTCCAGACGCCGAGGCTGCCGAGGCCCTTGGCGAGATCGAGGAAGCGGGTCTGATATTCGCTGCCGCGCCAGGTTTCCGGCTTGTATTTGATGTCCAATCCGTAGGCGGAGGTGTCCTGGCTGATGACCAGGAGTTCCTTCACGCCGGCGGCCACCAGCTTTTCCGCCTCCATCAGCACATGATGGATGGGGCGGGAGACGAGATCGCCGCGCAGTTTCGGGATGATGCAGAAGCTGCAGCGATTGTTGCAGCCTTCGGAGATTTTCAGATAGGCGTAGTGGCGGGGCGTGAGCCGCAGGCCGCTTTCCGGCACGAGATCCAGATGCGGATTGTGCGGCGGGGTGAGGTGGGTGTGGACCGCCTCCATCACCGCCTCATACTGGTGCGGGCCGGTGACGGCGAGCACCTTGGGGTGGGCCTTCTCGATCACTTCGGGCTCCGCGCCGAGGCAGCCGGTGACAATGACACGGCCGTTGGCTTCGATGGCTTCGCCGATGGCCGAAAGGCTTTCATCGCGGGCAGAGTCGAGGAAGCCGCACGTGTTGACGAGCACGAGGTCTGCGCCCGCATAATCGGGGGCGATCTGGTAGCCTTCGGCCCGCAGGCGGGTGATGATGCGTTCGGAATCGACCAGCGCCTTGGGGCAGCCAAGCGATACGATGCCGACTTTCGGCTGGGTCTTCGGGCGCAGCGGCGCGGGGCGGTCGAGATTGAGCGTCATGGCGCCCTGCTATCGCGAAACAGCGTTTCAGGGAAGGCATTGCCGCACTGGGCTTCGATCAGGACTTGTTGCCCATGCGTTTCATGATCTCTGCAGCGCGGGCGTTCATCAGGCTTGCCATATCTGTTGGCCCCTGATTACGGGCGGGGTCTGCCGTGACACGGATGGAGTGCTGGGCCTGGCCCAGAATCGTGCCGAGACTGTCCTTGAAAGTGGCAAACACGGTGGCGACGCCTTCGGCGGTCAGTTTGACGGAGGCGCTGGTGGAGCCGCCGGGCGATATCCGTGCCGGCATCATCCAGCCCATTTCGGCGTTGGAGGCGGAGAACTCCACCTGTGTGGTTTCTCCATAGCCAGTGGCCTGAATGTCAGCCATCGCGCCAACAATGGCTTCGGTGATGCCGCTGAGAGAGCCTCCCATACCGAGGCGAGGGCCTGTGGACACGGAGTGTTTGGCGGGGTCTGCGGTGACCTGGATCGAGTGGGACGCATTGCCCAGAATATTGCCGAGCTTGTCCTTGAATGTGGCGGTGATGGTGGCAAGGCCCTCCGTTGTCAGACGTACGGAGGCGGCGACGGACCCGCCAATGGCGATTGGTTGGGGCATCATCCAGCCCATATCGGCGTTGGAGGCGGAGAATTCGACCTGTTCGCTCTCACCATAGCCCTGGGCAATGATGTCGGTCATGGTGCCGACGACCGCCTGGGTGATGCCGCTGAGAGAGCCGCCCATGCCGAGGCGGCGGCTATCGAAGGCGGTGCTTTGGACCGAGATTGAGTGGCTGGCGCTGGCGAGAGTGCCGCCGAACTTGTCCTGGGCGATGGCCTCAATGGACGTGGTGCCGGAGAGGTCCAGAGAGATCATGAAATTCGCGCTGCCGCCTGAGGCATTGACGATATCAATGCCGGAATTGCCGGCGGCGATGAATTTGACGGTTTCGGTTCCGTTGGGGAGCCCGTTGACGGTGATGAGGACGCGGTCGCCCTGTTTCGCGCTGGAGGGGGCAGTGAAATACATCGCGGAGGCTCCTTGTGACCCTACAAGGAGAGGCGCGATTTCGGTTCAATTCAGGTCAGGCAGAACGCGCAATTATTTGTGCGCGGGGGCATCAATCGGCCAGTTCGATGCCTTTTTCGGCCATCAGGTCGCGCAGTTCGCCGTTTTCGAACATCTCTTTGAGGATGTCGCAGCCGCCGACGAACTCGCCCTTCACGTAGAGCTGCGGGATGGTCGGCCAGTTGGTGTAGGCCTTGATGCCTTCGCGGACGGCCTGGTCTTCCAGCACGTTGGTGGAGACATATTCGACGCCGAGATAGTCCAGAATCTGGACCACGACCGAGGAGAAGCCGCATTGCGGGAAGGTCGGCGTGCCCTTCATGAAGAGGACAACGTCGTTGCTTTTGACGGCCTTGTCGATGGCGTCGAGGGTGGCCTGGTCGGTCATGAGAGTGTCTCCGCGTTTCTCGTTCATGTGAGGCGGCGGGGCGGCGGGGTCAAGAGGGCGGCACATGCGGCCGTATCCGGACTGGCGGTGCCATCCGGTTTTGGGCTGGTTTGCCCGGATCAACGTCATTAGAGATGCAGTGGGCCGTTAGCCCCAGCCGCTCCCATCCTCGGGCGACCTCCCCCCAAACCGAACGATACCGGCGCGGCTCCTGTGGGGAGGATGCATGGAGTTTGCGTGGGTGGGGGACCCGGTTGGATAAGTTCCACTTTCCGGGTGTCATCCCGGACGGCCTGCAGGGCCGATCCGGGACCTTGGATAGGGCGGGGGCCTATCCAACCTTGCGGCCGTTACCAGCCGCAGCTTTGCCCGGCGTTCTGGTCCTTCAGATACACCATCAGCGGGTCGAAGTATTCGATGATGGCGCTGCCGTCCATTTCGCGGGTGCCGGTGAATTTTTCCAGCGTGTCGGGCCAGGGCTGGGACATGCCGGCTTCCATCATTTCCTCGAAGCGGCGCCCAACTTCCTTGTTGCCATAGATGGAGCAGCGGTGGAGCGGTCCTTCCCAGCCGGCCTGCTCGCAGGCGGCCTTGTGGAACTGGAACTGCATGATGAAGCTGAGGAAGTAGCGCAGGTAAGGCGTGTTACCCGGAATGTGATATTTCGCACCCGGATCAAATGCATCAGCCGGGCGGGGCGCGGGCGGGATGATGCCCTGGTTCTTCAGGCGAATGTCCGTCCACGACTGGTTATACTGATCCGGCGGGGTTTCCCCCGAGAGGACCCCCCAGCGCCAACTGTCCACCGACAGGGCGAAGGGCAGGAAGGCGATCTTGTCGAGGGCGGTCTGCAGCAGCAAGGCCGTGTCGGCCTCCGCGCCGGGCTTTTCCGCCGCCGAGATCAGGCCGAGCTGTTCGAGATATTCCGGCGTGATGGAAAGGGCGATGAAATCTCCGATGGCTTCGTGGAAGCCATCATGAGCGCCGTTCTTGTAGAGGTGATCCTGATGGCGGTAGGCGAGCTGGTAATAGTTATGGCCCAGTTCGTGGTGGACGGTCTGGAAGTCTTCTGCGTTCACCTGCGTACACATCTTGATACGGACATCTTCATAGTCGTCGAGATCCCAGGCCGAAGCATGGCAGACGACCTCACGGCCCTCTGGCTTCGTGATCATCGAACGCTCCCAGAAGGTTTGCGGGAGCGATTGCAGGCCAAGCGAGGTGAAGAAGGCTTCGCCGGTCTGAACCATTTTCAAGGGCGTGTAGCCCTGCTCGTTCAGGCGGGTGGTGAGATCGTAGGCCGGGCTGGGCGTGTCGGTTTTCAGAATGTCGTAGACGCCCGACCATTGCTGGGCCCACATATTGCCGAGGAGGTCTGCGCGGATGGGGCCGGTGGCGGGCTGGACCGCGTCGCCATAATAGGTGTTGAGACGGCCACGCGCATAGCAGTGCAGTTCCTTGTAGAGGGGCTCCACCTGCGTCCACAGGCGCTGGACCTCAGCCTCCATCTGCGCGGGTTTCATGTCGTAATTAGACAGCCACATCTGGTCGAGGCTGGGATAGCCCAGCTCGCGGGCGCCTTCATTCGCAATGGTGACCATGCGCGCATAGTCCGGCGCCATGGGAGCGGCGATGGAATGCCAGCCCTCCCAGGCGGCCTGCAGCTCGGCCGGGTTGCGGGATTTCTCGATGATGCGGGAGGCTTCCAGCAGGTCGATCTCGCGGCCCTGGAACATGAACTTGCCGGTAGAATAGGTCGCGTCGAGCTTTGTCGTGATGTCGGCGAGTTCCTCGGCAGCGCCTTCGCGGGAGGGGGCAGGCAGGGTGATGCCGCTGCGCAGGATCTGGATCTTACGGGCTTCCTCGGGAGGCAGCGTCTTCACATCGAACCGTTTGGAGGCATTGGCGAGGCTGACGACCAGCTTGGTCATCTCGGCGCCCTGCTGGGCGGCCGCGGCATTGGTTTCCGGGGTGATGTTGGTGGCCTGCTCCCAATAGGCCTGGGCGGCCAGATGGCTTTTCGCGGCGATCTGGCTTTCGGCATCCTTGAGGAAGGCGCGGGCCTCGATGGCACGTTCTTCCATCGCGATGGCGGCGGGGTCGATCCGCGTTTTCGCGGGGCCGCAGGCCGCCAGCGCAGCCGCGAGGGCCAGCAGGCTGGCGGATATGGCGGCAGGTTTGAGGAATTGACGCATCATTGACGAAGCCCTCCCAGGCAATGCTGGCGGCAGCAGACCGCGAACCGGCCCTTACGTCAATTGTCTCTGTTGCGGGCTTCAGGGCGCCCGTGTTTTCAGGGCCAGGGCGTGAAGAACACCGCCCATGTCCCCCTTCAGGGCATCATAGACCATCTGATGCTGGCGGACGCGGGGCACCCCGGCAAAAGCGGTGCTGACGATCTCAGCCTGCCAGTGATTGTCGTCGCCGGCGAGGTCGGTGAGGGTGATTTCGGCGTCGGGGAACGCTTCGGTCAGGTATTTCATCAGCGTATCGCGGCTCATGCCCATGGCAGGTCTCCGGGGTCATTCAGGTGACTAGGCACATGCGGCGGCACACCTTATGGGTCAAGGCATGAGCGACACGAAACCTGCGACACCTCACGGGCCTTTTTCCCCTCGAAACCTGCTGATAGGCGCCGTTCTGGCGATTGCCATCCTGCTTGGCGGCTGGCTGCTCTGGCCGAAAGGCGGGGATGACCTGCCCGGCGTGACCTACCGGCCTGTCTATGTGGATGCCGGGGAGATGCTGCATCTGGCGCAGGTGCTGTCCTCCGACGCGCTGGAGGGCCGGGCGAGCGGCACGGCGGGGAACGAAGCGGCGCGCGGCTTCATCCACAAGCGGTTCGAGGAGATCGGCCTGCTGCCGCTGCCGGGTTTTACAGCTTACACGCATACCTTTCCGATCGTGCCGCGCGAGGCGGACGCGGCGCCGATCGTGGGGGCAAATCTGATCGGCTATATTCCGGGCAAGACACCGGGCGCGGGCCCGGCGCTGCTGGTGACGGCGCATTATGATCATCTCGGCGTGCGCGAGGGGGAGATCTATAACGGGGCGGATGACAATGCCTCGGGCGCCTCGGCGCTGGTGGCGGTGGCGGAGTATTTCGCGCTGCACCGGCCAGAGCATGACATGGTGATCGCCGCGCTGGACGCCGAAGAGATCGGCCTTCTGGGCGCGCGAGCGCTGGCGCGGATGGAGGGGTTTGATCATTCGCGCGTGGCGCTGAACCTCAATTTCGACATGGTGGGCCGCTCAGAAGCCGGCGAGCTTTATGTGGCGGGCACCTATCACACGCCGGATCTGGCCGGGATCATTTCGGAGATTGCCACCGATGCGCCGGTGACCCTGCTGATGGGGCATGACCGGCCGGAGGATGGGCCTAACGACTGGACGCTGCAGTCAGATCACGGGGTATTTCACCAGATGGGCATCCCGATCCTCTATTTCGGGGTCGAGGATCATCCGGGTTACCACAATCCGTCAGACGATTTCGAAAACCTGACGCTCGACTTCTTCGTGCGCGCGGCGGACACGCTGGTGATGGCGGCCCGGGCGGTGGACGCAAGACTGGCAGAGATATTCACGCTGCGCCGGGACCCGGCTGGCGAAACGCTTCAAACGGAAGGAAACGCACAATGACCACCACCACGGTCTCCCATATCCTCAAGGCTTCGACCCACCAGACCATTGGCGCCCTGAAGGGCATTCTGATCAAGGGTGAGGCCTATGCCCGCCAGCTGAATGTCGAGGACAGCGTGCTGCTTTCCCATCGTCTTTATCCGGACATGTTTGACCTGACGCGCCAGGTACAGATTGCCTGCGATACCGTAACGCGGGGCGCTGCGCGGCTGGCGGGGCTGGAGATGCCATCATTCCCCGATACGGAACAGACCTTCGGCGAGTTGATGGCGCGCTGTGACAAGGCGATTGCCTATGTGAACGGTGTGGACAGCGCAAAGATCGACGCCAATACCAATGTCACCCTGCAGATCCCGATGGGCGCCAACACCATGCCCATGGAAGGCAAGGCCTACCTTTCGGGCTTCATCCTCACCAACCTGCATTTTCATGCGGCGATTGCCTACGCATTGCTGCGGTCGCAGGGGCTGAACATCGGGAAACGGGACTATCTCGTGCCGGTTGAGTGACGTTTGCGTAATTAATCAGATTGCGGATTATACAGATTGTGAAGCGGCGGGCCGAAAGGTTCGCCGTTTTCCGTTTTGATACAAGGCTGACGCGGAAAATAGCATAAAATCGGAGGTTTCTGAGGAACCGTGACGCTGTTGCAACAGCTGCAGATTTCGAAACATTCACTGGAACTTCTTTCCAGCCGGCGCCGTTGTTTGCGTGCTTCGCCCGAATGGCGTGCATCAAACTCAGGTAGCGTTCTTGAAGGAGAAAACATGTTCAGATCCCTGCTTATCGCGACGGCTGCGACTGGCTTGGCCGCCGCTGCTCATGCACAGGAAGCCGGCCCTTATCTGGAAGGCGGATACCAGTATTTCGACATCAAGCCAGACGGCGCAGAAAGCGGCGTTGACACCCATGGTATCGCGGCGCGCGCCGGGTATCGTTTCAACAATATCTTCAGCCTTGAAACCGAACTCGCCACAGGCATCGACGACGGTGAGTTTGACTTCAATGTGGATGAAGATGAGTTCAATTTCGACGACAACAATGATGGCGATCTCAGCGATGTGATTGCGGCGTCCGGCGACATTGGCCTCAACTACCTTATTGGCATCTATGGCAAGGCAAATCTTCCGCTGACGGAACGCCTGAACGCTTATGCACGCGCAGGCTATGCCTATGTCGACCTTGATGCCTCACTGGAGACGCCCGGCGGGAATTTTATCAATGTGGAAGATTCTGCCGATGGCCCTGCTTTCGGTGCCGGCATGAGCTATGACCTCACCGACAACCTCTACCTCAAAGGTGACTACACCTATTACTCGTTCGACAGCACGGATACGAGCGGTGTGATGCTGGGTGTCGGCTACAAGTTCTGATCAGAACAGTAGCCTGATACTCCAGGCGAGGGCGCCCTTTCCCACTTCCCTGGGAAAGGGCGTTGCCCGTTCAGGTGGGGCGAAACTGGCGGTGGCGCAGGGTGTTGATGTTTGCCGCCAGATGGGTTGAGGAAGTGGTGGTCATCAGCAAGATGTCTGCGCCCGCTTCGTCATAGGCCCAGTTGAGCGCCTCATCTGGTGTGCTTGCGGTGACGGGTTCCGGCGCAGGGCCGCGCATCGCAAGGCGTTTTGCGGTCCGCCATAACTGCCCGCGCGTCATCTTTCCATGGGGGCGCAGGCCGCCCAGTATTTCTATGGCAAAGACCGCCCGGCCTCCAGCCCTTGCGCGCTGCGCCAATTCCGGACCGGGATTTCCGGGTATCCTGTTCAACGGTAGCATGACGGCTTCGAAAATGGGATCCTCCAGAGCGGTGAGCGCATCTTCCGTGCGCCCCGCAATTCCGAAATGATGGACCAAGCCGCTTGTGCGCAGCTCCATCAGTAGGCCGATGACCTCTGCCGTGATCTCGCTTCGCGCAGGCCCGTGAAGCCATAGAAGGTCAATGGCGGGGCGCCCGAGACGCTGGAGCGAGCCTTCAATGGAGGCGCGCAGACCTGCTGGCGAGAAATCTCTGGAACGTTTTTTCAGGCCGCTGGAGAGAAGACCCGCTTTGGTCATGACGAACGCATCCGCGCGGCGGGCCAGCGCCCGGCCCAGCCGGATTTCGCCAAGGCCGCCGCCATAGGATGGGCCGGTGTCGAAGACGGCGCCGCCACCTTCCAACATCTGATGGATGAGCGCGTCACAGGCGTGATCCGGCATCAGAGGCGTAGCAAGCGGGCCGCTGACACCGAAGCCGAAGGCAGGAAGACGGGATAGCCGATCTGCCAGGGTCATCGCGCGGGGCCCGTTCAGTCTACGGCGTTCATATAGCCAGGCAGCCAGCCCTCATGCACTTCGCGCAGGGTTTTCAGTGGCAGGACGGTTTTCTCGCCCTTGCGGACATCATGGAGAAGCGTGATCGCGCCGGTATTGTCAACGCTGCCGACATAAAGTGCGGGCACGTCGCCGATCAGATCGAAAACGGCATCTTCGCTCTTGGCGGCGACGAGGTAGCGGCCCTGGCTTTCGCTGAAGAGGGCAGCGAGGGCGCCGATGCGCGCAAGCCGGTCGCCCAGGTCCAGCGTGACGCCGACATTGCCGGCCAGGGCCATCTCGGCCGCCGCAGCGGCAAGACCGCCATCGCTGACATCGTGGACGGCATGGACGGCGCCGCTGGAGATGAGGGTGCGCACGGCGGCGGCGTTGGCGATTTCCGTTTCCAGATCCACCGGCGGGGGCGGGCCGAGATCGTCCCCCTTCAGGCCGAGCCATTTGCGGGCATAGAGCGAGGCGCCGAAATCCGCCTCGGTTTCACCGATCAGCACGAGGGCATCGCCCGGCTGCGCGCCTTTCAGGGTGGCGATTTTTGACAGGTCTTCGATCAGGCCGACGCCGCCGACGACGGGCGTGGGCGGGATGGCCTTGCCATCGGTCTCGTTATACAGCGACACGTTGCCGGAAACGACGGGGAAGTTCAGCACACGGCAGGCTTCGGCCATGCCTTCGATGGCCTTGACGATATAGCCCATCGTGGCGGGCTTTTCGGGGTTACCGAAGTTCAGGTTATCGGTGATGGCGATGGGCGTGGCGCCGACCGAGGAAAGGTTGCGGTAGGCTTCGGCCACGGCCTGCTTGCCGCCTTCATAGGGATCGGCGGAGACATAATGCGGGTTGCAGTCCGAACAGATGGCGAGCGCCTTGTTGGTGCCGTGAACGCGGACGATTGCCGCGTCGCCGCCCGACTGGGAGCTGTCGATCGTGTCGTTCATGACGTGGCGATCATATTGTTCCCAGACCCAGCGTTTGGAGGCCATGTCCGGTGTCGACATCAGCTTCACCAGCACATCTGCATAGTTGGCGGGGGCGGGGTGCTTTGCAATGTCGAAAGCCGGACGCTTTGGCGGCTCCGTCCACGGACGGTCATAGTTCGGGGCATCTTCGCCGAGCGGCGCAACGGGGATGTCGCACACCACTTCGCCGAACTGCTTGAGCACGAGGCGGCCGGTTTCAGTGGTGATGCCGATCACTTCGGCGTCGAGATCCCACTTGTCGAAGATCGCCTTGGCCACGGCTTCCTTGCCGGGCTTCAGGATCATCAGCATACGTTCCTGGCTTTCCGACAGCATGATTTCGTATGCCGTCATGCCGGTTTCGCGCTGGGGTACCTTGTCGAGGTCCATCTCGATGCCGACGCCGCCCTTGTCGGCCATCTCCACCGAAGAGGAGGTGAGGCCGGCCGCGCCCATGTCCTGGATGGACTGGATCGCGTCAGTCGCCATCAACTCGAGGCAGGCTTCGATGAGGAGTTTTTCGGTAAAGGGGTCGCCGACCTGGACGGTGGGGCGGTTGTCTTCCTCGCCTTCGGTGAATTCGGCCGAGGCCATCGTGGCGCCGTGAATGCCGTCGCGGCCGGTCTTGGAGCCCACATAGAGGATGGGCAGGCCGGGCAGGGCGCCGCGCGCATAGAAGATCTTGTCCTGATCGGCGAGGCCGACGGCCATCGCATTGACCAGGATGTTGCCGTTATAGCCTTCGTCGAACTGGGTTTCGCCGGCCACTGTGGGCACGCCGACGCAGTTGCCATAGCCGCCGATGCCGGCCACGACGCCGGAGACGAGCTGGCGGGTCTTGGGGTGGCTGGGATCACCGAAACGCAGGGCGTTGACGAGGGCCACGGGGCGCGCGCCCATGGTGAACACATCGCGCAGGATGCCGCCGACGCCTGTGGCTGCGCCCTGATAGGGCTCGATATAAGAGGGGTGGTTGTGGCTCTCCATCTTGAAGATGGCGGCCTGGCCATCGCCGATGTCGATCACGCCGGCATTCTCGCCGGGCCCCTGGATGACGCGCGGGCCTTTGGTGGGGAATTTCGACAGGTGGCGGCGCGAGGATTTGTAGGAGCAATGCTCCGACCACATGACCGAATAGATGCCGAGTTCGACAAGGTTCGGATTGCGGCCCAGGCGGCTGACCAGCCGCTCCCATTCATCGGCCTTGATGCCGTGCCCGGCGCCGGAGGCGGCGTCCTGCTCGGCTTTGAGATGGGAAAGAATGGCAGCGGTATCAGTCATCGGTTTGGCCCGTGAGGTAAGATTTGGCGCAGCGCTATTCGGGTTCGCGGCTGGGTTCAACCCGCGCGCTTTAACCTGCGGCGGCGCGCTCGGCCAGCCTTGTTGTGTCATCGGCGCGGGGCAGGGTGGACAAAACGTGACGCATGCGTCACTTTTGTGGCGGGAGGAATTGAAAATGGTTGAAACTTTGCCCGGCTTTGCGGGCGAGATGATCGCGCGTGTTCGCGCGCCGTTGGCGCAGGCGTGGACCTTGCCGGTGGCGGCGTACACCTCCGGGGAGGTATATGCACGCGAGGAGGCGCGCATTTTCCGGCGCAGCTGGTGGCCGCTGGCGCGGCTGGATCAGGTGGGCAGTCCGGGGGATTACCTCTCGCTCGATCTGGCAGGGCAGCCGGTGATGGTGGTGCACGGGCATGATCGCAAAGTGCGCGTGCTGTCGCGCGTCTGCCGCCACCGGGCGGCGCTGGTGGCCGAAGGGGCGGGGAACCGGAAACTCTTCACCTGCCCTTATCATTCCTGGAGCTATGACACGGGCGGGGCGCTGGTACGCGCGCCACTTATGGAGGGCGCAGAAGGGTTTGACCCCGCCGCCTGCAACCTGACTGAAATCCGCAGCGAGATTTGGGAAGGGTTCATTCTGGCCAATCTTGACGCCGAAGCGCCACCGTTTGCCCCGCAGGTGGATACCTACACGCGCTATTTCGAGAATTTCCGCCTGTCTGACCTGATCGTGGCGCGGACACTGGAGTTCGAGCATGGCTGGAACTGGAAGGTGCTGGTCGAGAATTTCATGGAGGCTTACCACCATATCGGCGTGCATCCGGAAACGTTTGAGCCGGCCTTCCACGCCCGCGATTCCCGCGTGCCGGAGAGCGATGGGCCATGGTCTATCCTCCACATGCCATCGGCGCATCCCGATGAGCCCTCCATTCTGCCGCCACCGCCGGGGCTGGAGGATTGGCAGGCGAAAGATCTGTTTGCCTCGGTTGCCTTTCCGCATTTCCTGCTGGGTATCCAGGGCGCCTCGGTGCTCTGGTATCAGCTCTTTCCAAACGGCCCGGACACGCTGAGCCTCAAGATCCATATCTGCCTGCCCTTCTGGCTGCAGGAAGCCGAAGGGTTTGAGGAAATCGTTGAAGGCACAGCGCAGTTTGCCACCGCCATCCATATGGAAGACATCGCCGCCAATGACAGCGTCTGGGCCGGGCTGAGCGCGCCGCTGACCGGGCAGGGGCGGCTATCCCCTCTGGAGAAATCGATCTGGCAGATGAACCAGTGGTGGCTGGATCAGATGACGGGAGTGTAACGCTCCGGCGGCTTGGCGGAAGGCGCGGCGCACGGCTAGAGAGGACGGGCAACCACGGAGTGCCCCATGCCACACCTTGCCCGCCGGACTGTTCTTCTGGGTATGGGGGCAAGCGCGCTTGCTGCGTGCGCCAGCCAGCCTGTGACGATGACGGCGCTACCGCTCGCGCGGCCCTTTCCGAAGGTGCTTTCCCAGCGGGACCGGATTACGCGGACGGTGGTGGGCCTGCGCCCGTTCCGGCCTCAGGGGTTCCGGCTGGAGGCGGAGCGTTTTGGCGACAAGACCGTGATCCACAATTACGGCCATGGCGGCTGCGGCGTGACCCTTTCCTGGGGCACCAGCCAGCGCGCGGCCGTGATGGCGGGGGAAACCGGGCGGCTGGATGTGGCGATCCTTGGCGGCGGGGTGATGGGGCTGACGAGCGCGCTGATCCTGGCGCGGCGGGGCCACGCCGTGACGGTGTATGCCGAGCTGATGCATCCGAACACGACCTCAAATATTGCCGGCGCGCTGTGGCTGCCCTCAAGCCTCTATGACCGGGACGTGGCGAGCGAGGAATTCCTGCGGCTCAACTGGCAGGTGACGCGCGAGGCGCATCGCGGATTTCTGCCTTATGTGAACCGGCCGGGCTATGGCGTCAGCTGGGTGCAGCATTCGGAAGTGTCCAACCGGGTGCGGGATCCGCGCTGGGCGCTGCCGGGCGGGGATGATCTGTATCCGGATCTTGACGTGCGCACCACGGAGACGCGGTTTGGCTTTCCCTATGAGGAACGCTATCATGCGATGATGATCGACCCGGACTATTATCTCGACATGCTGATGAAGGATGCCCAGCTTGCCGGGGCGAAGTTCATTGCGCGGCGGTTTGAAACGCTTGAGGAAGTTCTCGCCCTTCCGCAGCCGGTGGTGGCGAACTGCACGGGGCTGGGCGCCGCGAAACTGTTTGGCGATGAAACGCTGATGCCGATCCGCGGGCAGCTGTCACATCTGCTGCCGCAGCCGGAGATTGACTATTCCTATACGGCGCCGGGGGCGGGCGGCGCGCTCTACATGTTCCCGCGCAAGACAGGTCTGGTACTTGGCGGCAGCCATGGGCGCGGGGATTTCTCGATGGATGTGAGCGAGGAAGAACTGACCCGCATGATTGATGGCCATGCGGCGCTGGCCGAGCGGGCGGCGTTTTCGACCTGGGTGCCAAACTAGGCCATTTCTGGGCAATTCTGCGGCGGGGGAAACCTGCGGCTTTCTGATGCGTTGGCAATTTCAAGTGACGCACCAGAGGAGCTAAATCATGCGGAACCCATTGATTGCCCTTATTCCCGCCGCGCTGATTGCAGGCGCTGCTTATGCCCAGACTGAGCCGGAGGCCACTGATCCTCAGCCGGTTGAGGCGGTTGAGGCAGAAGTTGACGAGCAGGCCGAGGAAGAAGAGGAAGCTCCGCCCCCGCCGGAAGCAGTGGTTGTTGAAGCGCAGGGAAGCTGGGACCGCGCCACCACCTCAGGCCGCGATACCGTGACCTATACGTCTACGGACGGTGAGGAACTCTTCTCGGCGACGTGCATGACGGCCGATACCGAAATGGGTGACCGGATTCTGCAGATCAAGGCAGTTTCCGCTGAGGACACGGTGGGCGCCATCGACATGTTCACTTCGGCCGGCAATGCCCGCCTTCCCGCTGCGCCCGGCATGACGCCCGATACGGCTGAGGGCCTTACGGAAGCGGTGAGCCACCCGGCCTATGTGCTGGCCTCCGGCGCCGGGGAAATCAAGGTTACGTCTGGCGCGCGGGGTATCGTATTCGAGACCGACCCGATGCTGAAAAGCGTGATCCGAGATTGCTACCCTGACTTTGCGGCGGGCTTTGCCGCTGCTCCGGAGACGGAGGAAGAGGCAGAAGATGCGCCCGGTGAGCCAACTGAAGAGGCCGAGCCCAACAGCTAAGCCTGCGACAATCCGCAAATATTACGGCCGTCTGGGATCAGGCGGCCGTTTCTATTGCGGCAAGGTGGCGCTGTTTGTCCGCCTCCGGAAGGAAGCTGGCAGTGAAACTGTTGCGGGCAAGCTGGATGATCTGCTGATCCGAGAGGCCAAGCGCGGCGGCAGTCTGCTCATAGTTGCGGCCGATATAGCCACCAAAATACGCTGGATCATCCGAATTGACGGTGACGAGAAGGCCCGCTTCGAGCTGGGCTTTTACGGGGCTCTGCTTCAGGTCGTCGATCACGCAGAGCGACAGGTTTGACAGGGGGCAATTGGTCAGCGGGATCTGCATTTCACGGATCATGCTGACGAGTTCGGGGTCTTCCATGCAGCGATTGCCATGGTCGATGCGGTCCACGCCGATGTCGAGCAGGGCTTCGCGGACATAGGAGGGCGGGCCTTCTTCGCCGGCATGCATGCAGAGCTTGAAGCCCATCTCGCGGCAGCGCTGGTAGAGGCGCTCGAACTTCAGCGGCGGGTGGCCCATTTCCGAGGAATCGAGACCGACGCCGATGAACTTGTCGTGCCAGGGTTCAGATTGAACCAGAAGGTCAAAGCCGTCCTCTTCGGAGAGATGCCGCAGGAAACTCATGATGAGATAGGAGCTGATGCCGAGTTCCTGCTCGCCCTTTTTGATGGCGGCAAGGATACCATCAGTGACGACGCCAAAGGGCACGCCGCGCTCGGTATGAGCCTGAGGATCGTAGAACATCTCGACATGGCGCACATTGTCGGCCTTCGCGCGCTGGAGATAGGCCCAGGTCAGGTCGAAGAAGTCTTCCTCGGTGCGCAGCACCTGCATGCCCTGATAATAGAGGTCGAGGAATTCTTGAAGGTTGGAGAAGTTGTAGGCGGCCCTGGCGTCTTCCAGCGTCTTGAAGGGCAGGGTGATCCTGTTGCGCTCGGCCAGCGCCATCATCAGTTCGGGCTCGAAGCTGCCTTCGATGTGGAGGTGAAGCTCAGCCTTGGGTAGGCGTTGGATCAGATCGGTTTGCATTCTGCAAGCATGGCACAATGGGTGCGAGTCAGGAAGGCCCGCCGCCGGTCAGCATAGCCGTCGAAGCTCTCCAGGCACCGCATGGGTGTCAAAAAATGCACCGCTGCCCAAGCCTTGCCACGCAATGCGCCCGGATTGAGCCAGTTCCCGCAGCCGCCAGAGCAGGACGTGGTAATCAGCGATGTGCCAGCCGTCCTTGTTGAACTCGTTCCATATGTTCGCGAAGAGACGCTCAAGCTTCTCCCAGTACATAGGGATATGATTCAATATTGCCGGGTCCAGCCAGTCTTCCGGACGCTCTGCAAGTCGTCCGGCCTCGAATATCCGTATACAGGCTGTGTCCCTTGCGGACAGCTCGTAGAGGTCCGACAGGTGCCGCGCGAGCGCCGGGTCCAGTTCACTGGCAAGCGTACCCAGTTCCGGCACCAGCTCCGGCGCGAACCCGCCCGTCCCGGACACATCCGGCGCCTGCCGTGCGGTGTCGATGAATTGAGCACCTAGAAACTCCGGCCCCGAGTGAAGGAACGCGCTCAAGGAGGACATTTCGCTTATGCGTCGCGCGCAGTACCAGACTGTCGTCTGTCCGTCCCATTTGTTCGTATATTGCCGGAAAAGCGTCTCGCAGCGCGGTTGTTCGTCGTCAAGTGCAACGAACTCTTCCAATCCCGGCGCATATGTCCGGCACCATGCCGTTCTTTCTTCCCCCGCATAAAGCAAGGGCAGAGGGCCGGCCTGCGCCATGAGCGGATCGAGGATCAGCAGGTGCTGGAATCGTATGCCTGAGAGGTCGCCCCAACGCTTCAGCATCCCCGCTGCAGATGGACAAAAGACAACCTGCAACCTCTCCGGGGAGAGGGGGCTGATCACGCCGCCGCCATCAGGCTCTTGAACAGGGCGATGCCGTCGGTGCCGCCTTCATGGTCGCCGATGGCGCGTTCGGGGTGGGGCATCATGCCGAGGATGCGGCCGTTTTCCGAGAGGATGCCGGCGATGTCTCGCGCAGCGCCGTTGGGATTTTCGCCTGCGGCATAGCGGAAGGCGACCCGGCCTTCGCCTTCCAGGCGGTCCAGCGTCGCGTCATCGGCAAAGAAGTTGCCTTCGGCATGGGCGATCGGGATGACGACTTCGCTGCCGCCGGTATAGGCGCTGGTGAAGGCGGTGTTGCTGCTCTCGACTTTCAGTTTCTGCGGGCGGCAGACGAAGTGAAGCGAGGCATTACGCACCAGCGCGCCGGGCAGGAGGCCGGTCTCGGTGAGGATCTGGAAGCCGTTGCAGACGCCGAGGATGTATCCGCCGCGCTCGGCATGGGCTTTCAGCTGCGAGATGATGGGCGAGTTGCCCGCCATGGCGCCGCAGCGGAGATAGTCGCCGTAGGAGAAGCCGCCGGGCACCATCACAAGGTCTGTTCCTGCGGGGATCTCCCCATCCTTGTGCCAGACCATGGCCGGGGCTTTGCCGGTCAGCTTGGCCAGCGCAACTTGCGCGTCACGATCACAGTTCGAGCCGGGAAAGACGATAACAGCGGATTTCATGGGCGCTCTTTAGCAAAGAGTCGGAGCGTTTGGAAACGGGAATGACGCTGGCCCACGCAGTGAGGCAATAAAGCCACATAAGGCGTTGAAAGGATTGGAAGAGGCTTGCCCGAATGCCGGCTCCGGGCCATCTTCCTTTCACCACACACAGGAGAAATCAGATGAAAAAAGTGATGATGGCTCTGATCGCAGTCGTTGCTCTGCCGGCGCTGGCAGCCTGCAACACGATTGAAGGCGTTGGCAAAGACGTGAAGGCCGGTGGCCAGGCGGTTGAAGAGACTGCCAAGGAAGTCAAAGAAGAGATCACGAAGTAAGATCTTCCGGCAGGCGGCGGGGCGCGATGCCTTGCCGCCTGTTCCTATTTGCCCTGGAAGATGAACCAGGCGCCGAGCGCAATCAGGCCGAACCCGATGGCGTGGTTCCAGCCGAGCGGCTCTTTCAGCACCCACACCGAAAATCCGGCGAACACGATCAGGGTGATCACCTCCTGAATCGTTTTCAGTTCCGCCGCCGAATAGACCGAATGCCCCCAGCGGTTGGCCGGCACGGCGAAGATGTACTCGATCAGCGCAATGCCCCAGCTGGCGAGGATCACCAGCATTAGCGGTACAGTCTTGAATTTGAGGTGGCCATACCAGGCCAGGGTCATGAAGAGATTGGAAATCGACAGAAGGACAATCGGCAGGACATGCGGCGGCATGAGGGGCTCCGGAAAGCGGGCGAGGGTCAGTCTTCAAACGTGGCGATCACCGGCACATGGTCTGACGGTTTCTCCAGGGCGCGGGCCTTCCGGTAAATTTCGGCGCCTGTGAGACGGTCTGTCATGCGGGGGCAGGCGAGGATGTGGTCGATCCGGATGCCGTGATCTTTCTGGAACGCGCCGCCCTGATAATCCCAGAAGGTGTATTGGTGGGCGCGGCCATCGCAGGCTTCGAAGGCATCGGTGAGGCCAAGATGCTTGAGCTGGCGCCAGGCAGCGCGGGTTTCCGGCAGGCCGAGGGCGTCTGTGTTCCAGACCGTATCGTCCCAGCAATCTTCCGGGGCGGGAATGGCGTTATAGTCCCCGCAGAGCACGAATGGCTCCTCCGCTTTCAGGAGGCTGCGGGCATGGTCTTCCAGCGCGGCGACCCATTCCAGCTTGTAGTCATATTTCTCGCCGGGCGCAGGGTTGCCATTGGGCAGGTAGAGCCCGCCGACGCGCACGGGCCGCTGTGCCAGGACGGTCGCCTCTATATAACGGGCCTGATCGTCCTTCAGGGTGGACATCTCGCGGGTGACATCTTGCAGGGGAAATTTCGACAGGATGGCCACGCCATTATAGCTTTTCTGGCCATGGACGGCGCAGTTCCAGCCCATTTCCTCGATTTCGAGATAGGGGAAGGCGTCCGTTTCGCACTTCAACTCCTGCAGGCAGACCACATCTGCCTTGATATCGTTCAGCACCTGCAGAACAGTCGGCAGGCGGGCTTTCATCGAATTGACATTCCAGGTCGCTATACGCATGCGGTAACCTCTTAAGCAGCTTCGCGCCATTGTTCCAGCAGCGGCCGGGCTCTATACTCGCATAAACTTGAGGAGTCGCGTTCATGGCGCCAAGCTGGATTCAAATTCTGATCGTGGTCGTCATCGCCCTGCTGTTGTTCGGCGGCCGGGGACGCATTTCATCCATCATGGGCGACATGGCCAAGGGCATCGGCGCCTTCCGCAAGGGCCTCAAGGATGAGGAAGCCAAGCCGGTGACGAAGGACGAGATGGTCGACATCACGCCCAAGAAGGACGAGACGAAGACATCGTCCTGATGACGCAAGCGGAGGGCGGATAGCCATGCTGCCCGGCATCGGGTTTTCCGAATTATTGCTGATTGGCCTTGCGGCCCTGATCATCATTGGTCCCAAGGACCTGCCGATGATGATGCGCAAGCTTGGCCAGATCATGGGCAAGGGCCGGCGCATGGCGCGCGAGTTCCAGGCAGCATTTGACGACATCGCCCGCCAGAGCGAGCTGGACGAGCTGAAGAAGGAAATCCAGGAGCTGCGCAAATCCAACACGCTGACCTCCGCGCAGGATGACCTGGCCGCCTATGAGGCGGATGTGAACTCCGCCATCATGCGCGAACACCCGGCCGCAGCCCCGCCGCCGCCCGCAGAGCCGGAGAGCAAGCCGGACGAGCTGCCGGATGCAGCACCGGCCAGCAAGGGCGGCCCCGCATGAGCCAGGCCCCCCCCAAGGACGAGCAACCCGAAATCCTCGATGATGAGGTGGAATCCAGCCGCGCGCCGCTGCTGGACCATCTGATCGAGCTGCGCGGGCGGCTGATCAAGATGCTGCTGGCGCTGGGGGTGGCGACGATTGGCGCCTTCTTCTTTGCCGACCTGATCTACAATTTGCTGGTGGCGCCGTTTGCCTCGGTCGCTGAAGACGTGCGCGGCTCGAAGCTGGAGTTCATTTTCACCGCGCCGATGGAATTCTTCTTCGCCAAGCTGAAGCTGGCGCTGTTTGCCGGCGTGTTTCTGGCTTTCCCCGTGATCGCCTGGCAGATTTATGCCTTCGTGGCACCGGGGCTCTACAAGTCCGAGCGCGGGGCGTTCTGGCCATATCTTGTCTTCGCGCCGATCCTCTTCTCGCTGGGCGCGGCGTTTGTGTATTTCATCATGCTGCCGATGCTGGCGCGCTTCACCATTTCGATGGAGCAGGTGGACGCCGCGCAGACGACCATCAAGATGATGCCGCGCGTGGGGGATTATCTGTCTCTCGTGATGGCGCTGATGCTGGCGTTTGGCATTTCGTTCCAGCTGCCGGTGATCCTGACCCTTCTGGGAAAGATTGGCCTTGTATCCTCATCGGGCCTCGGCAAGGGCCGCAAATACGCCATCGTCGGCATCCTTGCCTTTGCCGCACTGTTCACGCCGCCCGACGCTATTTCACAGCTTCTTCTGGCGGCGCCGGTCTACCTTCTCTACGAGATTTCCATCTTCTGCGTGCGCATGATCGAGCGGAATGCGGAAAAGGCAGAGGCGGCGGCAGCGGCCGAATGATTTTCCCTGCAGCGGCGGCGTTGCAATTTGCGGTGAGGTGTTGAACCTAGGCGCCGGATAGAAACCCCATCGTCTCCCGAGAAACGAGGAGCCTGCCCGAGTGTCGCGCGTTAAAAGCGTCCTGCTGGTCGATTTCGACAATATATACGGCGCGACCAGTGAAGAGGTTGTCAGCGGACTGTCCAATTGGCTGCTCTGGCTGGAGGATGGCGCCTTCTCGCCGAAGAATCGCCGCCGCCGGTTCATCGACAAGCGCGTCTACTGGAACCTGCAATTCGACAAGTATCGCCCGGAATTTGAGCGCGCGGGATTCTCTGCCTACAATTGCCGGGCGCTGGCCAAGCGCAAGATCAGCGCGGGCAAAAGCTCGGCCGATATCGTGCTGACGATGGACGCGATCGAGATTGCGCTGGTGAATGAGGATGTCGAGGAGTTCGTCATCCTGACGACCGACTCAGACTTTGTGCCGGTGGTGAACCGTGTGCAGGCCGGCGAGCTGCGGGTGGTGGCCTGCGGCAAGGAAACCGACCCGACCTATGAGCTGTTCAGCCAGTATGCCGATGCCGCGATCCATATCGGCGCGCTGAAGGCAGCGTTCAGCTATGAGCGCGCCAAGCGCAAATGGTATCGCCTGCGCTCGCCGCCGCCGGAGATTGCGCCGCTGACGCTGGTAAGGGAGCGCCGCTCGCCGCTGATGGGCAGGGTGCGCGCCGCGCTGGAGACGAGCGAGGCGCCCAAGGACGGGCCGCCGCCAGAGCTGCTGCGCGCCGCGGCGATCATCAAGGAGCTGGGCGAGCGGATGCCGGATCAGCCGCTGTCGAAATCGCGGATCGTGCGGGCGCTGAGCCTCATTCAGGAATTCACGCCCACCTATCAGGCCGGCCTGCGCCCCTGGTTTGGCCACAAGAACTTCGCCGCGATGATGCGCCGCCTGTCGCAGATACAGCCGGCCATCGAGGTGACCACGCTGGGCAAGAACAAGGTGGAGACTGTGTGGCGCGAGCCTGCAGAAGCGCCGCCGCCAAAACCCAAGACGCCCCCACCGGTGGATGATGAGCCCGAGGCCCGCCTGCTGCCGCGCGAGCGTGAGCGCACGCCGCTGGCGCTGCTGGCCGAGGCGGCGAAGGATGTGGACCTGCCCGATCCTGTAGAGGATACGGCAGAAGAGGCCCCCGAAGAGGACGCCGAGGACGAAGACGCCGAGGCCGAGGGGATGACCAGCCGGGTGTGACCTGTGGACAGGAGGGGGCGGCGCGGATTAGAGCCTTCCCATTACCCACTGACCCCAGAGCCTGAGGCTTCCCAATGTTCGATATCCGCGCCATCCGCGAAAACCCTGACCTGTTCATCCGTGCCTGGAACCGCCGGAAAGAAGGTCTGGGCTCATCGTCCGTCGCGAAGATCCTGGAGCTGGACAAGGCCTGGCGCGAGGCGACCACCGCCAAGCAGGACTCCGAAAGCGCCCGCAACGCCAATTCCAAGCTGATTGGCCAGGCGAAAGCCAAGAAGGACGAGGCAGAGGCCGAGCGCCTGATGGCGCTGGTGGCCGAGGCGAAGACCACTATCGAGCAGGCGAGCGAAGCGGAAGAGACCGCGCGCAAGGCGCTCGACGATCTGCTGATGGGCCTGCCGAACCTGCCGCTGGACGAAGTGCCGGAGGGCAGTGATGAGCATGGCAATGTCGAGCAGCATAAATGGGGCACCCCCAAGGGGATCAACGCGCCGAAGGACCATGCGGACCTCGGCGAAGCGCTGAAAGGGCAGGGCGGATTTCCGCTGATGGACTTTGAAGCCGCCGCCCGGATGAGCGGCGCGCGCTTCGTGGCGCTGCGCGGCAAGCTGACCCGGCTAGAGCGGGCGCTCGCCAACTTCATGCTCGACCTTCAGACCACAGAGCATGGGTATGAGGAGGTTAGCCCTCCGCTGCTGGTGCGGGATCAGGCGCTGTTGGGGACCGGGCAGTTGCCGAAGTTTGAAGAGGATCTATTCCATACCAACATGCAATCTGCAGCTTTGCGGGATAGCCTTCGCCGCGCCAGCGACGAGTTCATTTCGCTTTCAGAAAAACGAAACAATCTTCTAAAAGCATTCGTAACGGCCGAGGATACTGCGCGGACCAACGGCACCGACACCAGTTGGACTAAAGGAATATATCAAGAGTTTGCGGAGTCGCTCGAACGCACGGTAGAATCTCATAAATGGTTTCAAACTCAGTTTGATGGATCACAAAATGTGCGATCGACAGCGCATTACCTTATTCCCACCGCTGAAGTTCCCCTGACCAACCTCGTCCGTGAGCAGATTATAGAATCTGCGCAACTCCCCCTCCGCTTCACCGCCCACACGCCCTGCTTCCGCTCCGAGGCGGGCAGCGCGGGGCGCGACACGAAGGGCATGATCCGCCAGCACCAGTTCAACAAGGTGGAGCTGGTTTCCATTGTGGCGAATGAGGAAGAGGGGCTGAAGGAACTCGAACGGATGACGGGGTGTGCCGAGGAAGTGCTCAAACGCCTGGAGCTGCCCTTCCGCCGCATGCTGCTCTGCACCGGCGACATGGGCGCGGGCGCGCGCAAGACCTATGACCTTGAAGTGTGGCTGCCCTCGCAGAACACCTATCGCGAGATTTCGTCCTGCTCTTACTGCGGGGACTTCCAGGCCCGCCGCATGGACGCCCGCTACCGGCCCGAGCCGAAAGCGAAACCCGAATACGTCCACACGTTGAACGGCTCTGGCCTGGCCGTCGGCCGCACGCTGGTGGCGGTGCTTGAGAATTATCAGAATGCGGATGGGTCGATCACGGTACCCAAAGCGCTTGTGCCGTATATGGGCGGGGTAACGGAGATCAAATGAGAATTCTCCTGACCAATGACGACGGCATCAACGCGCCCGGTCTCTCCGTTCTCGAAGAGATTGCCAAGGAGCTTTCCGACGACATCTGGATTGCTGCGCCAGAGGAAGAACAATCCGGCAAGGGGCGGGCGATTTCGCTGACGCAGCCGGTGCGGGTGCGCAAGGTGGGGGCGAAGGCCTGGGCGGTTGCGGGATCGCCCTCGGACGCGGTTCTGCTGGCGCTGCGCGACCTGATGCCGGAGATGCCCGACCTTGTGCTCTCCGGCGTCAATCGCGGGCAGAACATTGCCGAGGATACGAGCTTTTCCGGTACCATCGCGGCGGCGATGTTCGGCATGCAGCTTGGCGTGCCCTCGATTGCGCTGAGCCAGGCGCAGAACTTCCGCGAGCGCGGCTCCCTCTCCTGGGAGACGGCCAAGGCCTGGGGCGCCAAGGCTATCCGCCCGCTGCTGGAGATGGGCTGGCCCAATGACGTGGTGATGAATGTGAACTTCCCGGATGTGGAGCCCGGCGATGTGCGCGGCATCCAGATCACCCGGCAGGGCTTCCGCGATGAGGCCATCATCCACACCGACCGGCGGGAAGACCTTCGCGGGAATGATTATTACTGGATCGGTTATCGCGGGAAGTTGTCCAAGCCGGACGAAGGCACCGACATCCGCGCGATCTATGACGGTTTTGTCTCCATCTCGCCGCTGCATGTGGATTTGACGCACGAGCCGTTCCTGAAAACCCTGAAGGAGTCATGGCAGAGCTGATCGCCGACCCCTTCCGCGCTGCGCGGCTTCTCCTGCATCTGCGGCAGGAGGGGGTGACCGATCCTCTGGTGCTGGCGGCGATGGAAACCATCGGCCGGGCCGCCTTTGTGGACGCGCCGGGGCTGGAGGCGCTGGCGTTTGAGGACGCGATGCTGCCCGTGCCTTGCGGGCAGGTGATGCTGCGGCCGTCTGCGACTGGACATCTGCTGCAGGCGATGGGCCTGACGCGAGAAGGGGATGCGCGCGTGCTGCTGGTGGGGTTTGGCTCCGGTTATATGGCGGCGCTGCTGGCCCAGCTGGCGGGGCACGTGTTTGCGGTGGAGCGGTTCGGGCGGCTGGCCGATGAAGGCCGCGCGCGGATGGCGCGGCTGGGTATTGCGAATGTATCGGTGTCTCAGGGCGACGGCCTCAATGGCTGGGCAGAGCAGGGGCCGTTCGATGCCATCGTGCTGGCTGGGGCGGTTGAGACCGTTCCCGAAGGCCTGGCCTCGCAGCTCGCTCGCCATGGCCGGCTGGTTGTGCCTGTGGCGGCAGGGCCAGCCCAGACCAACCTTGTAAGCGTTACCGCAACGGGCGAGGTAGCCGGGCGCCACCCTCTCTTTCAGTGGATGCCCCGGCTTCTCGAAGGGCGCGCGCAAATGCTTTGAATGCAGAGGGAATCGCCTGCAGGGGTAGTTTGCCAAGGCGGGGCTGCCCCGCTATACGCCTCAGTTCCCTTTTCCCGCCGCAGAACTATCTGGAGAATGCCGACATGTCCGCCCGCTTCCTGACGCTCGCTTTCATTTCGGCCACGCTGGCTATGCCTGCGATGGCGCAAGGCGCCCCCGCTTCTCCCGGCGGCGGCCTGATGATGCAGCTGGTGATGTTCCTGCCGCTCATCCTGATCTTCTACTTCCTGCTGATCCGCCCGCAGCAGCAGCGCGCCAAGAAGCACACCGAAATGGTGAACAATATCAAGCGCGGCGATACCGTGGTCACCTCCGGCGGCCTGATCGGCAAGGTGAACAAGGTCAATGAGGGCGAAATTTCGCTCGATCTGGCAGAGAATGTCCGCGTTCGCGTCATCAAGTCGATGGTGATTGAAGTGCGCAACAAGGCCGAGCCTGTTCCCGCGAACGACTGATCGCCCGGTCTCCTCTCCAAGCAATAGGATAGCGCAATGCTTCAATTCCCGGCGTGGAAAGTTCTGCTGGTATTAGGGGTGCTGGTCTGGGGTGTGATCATGGCACTTCCGAATGCCGTGAACATGTCGAATGCGCCGGGCTTTCTGCCCAAGAATTCGGTCAATCTTGGCCTCGATCTTCGCGGCGGCGTGTATCTCGAGATGGAGATCCCCGCGACGGAGGTGATCAGCAGCCGGCTTGAGGTGTTTGCGCGCGATGTGCGCTCGGCCTTTGCGCGGACATCGGAGCGCGATCCGATCTTCTTCCAGCCGGAACTGCGTGGCCGCACCATGCTGATCAAGCTCAGCCGGCCCGATGCAGACGGCAATTTTCCGGTAGAGGATGCCCTGCGGCGCCTCGACCGGATCAACAGCCCGATTGAAGGCGGTCTCGGCGGCGGGAAGACGTTCGACATCTCCCGGGCAGGGCCGGACAGCATCCTCGTGGGTGTCTCCTCAGCGTCCGAAACGGCGATGCTGCAGGACGCGCTGAACAAGACCATGACCATCGTGCGCCGCCGGGTAGACCCGGACGGGGTGGCCGAAATCTCGCTGACGCCCTCGGGCAGCAACCGCATCGTTCTGGAAGCGCCGGGCGAGCCGGACCCGGAACGCCTGAAGGATCTTCTGAGCCGCGACGGCCGGATGACATTCAACCTGGTCGAATCCAGCCCCGCTGAGATCGCCTCGGCTCAGGCGGGCGTTCTCAAGCCCGGCTTCCGCCTGCTGGAAGGACCGGAGACCGGGCCGCTGCTGGTGCGCGAGATCCCTGAAGTCGTCGGCTCGGACATTGCCACGGCCAGCCAGGGCAATGACGAGGCCAACCGCCCGCAGATCAACTTCCGCCTCAACGCCAATGGTGCGCGCAAGTTCTACGAAACCACGCGGAACAATTCGGGCAAGCTGTTCGCCATCGTGCTTGATGATGTGATCATGTCAGCCCCGCGTATCAACGAGCCAATTCCCGGCGGCAATGTGCGCATCACCGGCTCTTTCACCATCGAGCAGGCCCAGGATCTCGCCGCAATCATCGCGGCCGGTGAGATGCCGGCCAAGGTGCAGTTCCTGGATCAACGGGTGGTCTCCTCGACGCTTGGGGAAGACTCCATCGAGTCCGGCTTCCGGGCGGCGATCGTTGGCCTCGCACTGGTGGCCGTGTTCATGGTGCTGGCCTATGGCCTGCAGGGCATGTTTGCAGTGTTTTCGCTTATGGCAAACGTGATCCTGATCTTCGCGGCGCTGTCACTGGTTGGCGCCACGCTGACCTTGCCTGGCATCGCCGGTATTATCCTTACCATCGGTATGGCGGTGGATGCGAACGTGCTGGTGTTCGAGCGGATACGCGAGGAACAGAACAACGGCCGGTCCCTCTGGACATCCGTTCAGGCAGGATATGAGCGCGCGCTGGTCACCATTCTGGACGCCAACGTCACAACGCTGTTTGCGGCGGTGATCCTCTACACGCTCGGCTCGGGCCCAGTGAAAGGCTTCGCCGTGACGCTGGCCTTCGGCATCGTCACCTCTGTGTTCACCGCTTTCGTGTTCACGCGGATGCTGACGATCTTCTGGATGAAGACATTCAAGACCAAGAGCTTTGCGGTTTAGGCGGGTAGGAGCAGACAGATGCTGATCAAATACTGGCCTAAAGAGACCAAAATTCCCTTCATGCGCTATCGCTATGTCGGCGTGGTGCTGTCGGTTCTGATGATGATTGCCTCGGTCTATCTGGTGATGACTAGAGGGCTCAACCTCGGCGTCGACTTTGCCGGCGGTTCGGTGATCGAGCTGCGCCAGACAGAGCAGGTGACGGTGCCCGAAGTGCGTAGCCGCATTCAGGGCAGCCTGACCGTAAACTCGGCGACGAATGCCAATGGAGAACTGGTGGTCATCCGCTTTGGTGACCTCGATCCCTCACTGCTGGGCCCCGAATTCCAGGCGCTGTCGGATGAGGACAAGGCGGACCGGGCGTCTGCGGCGTCCAACACCTATGTCGTCAACGCGCTCAAGCAGGAATTCAATCTCACCGATGCAGACATCCTGCGCAATGACTCGGTGGGGCCGAAGGTGTCCGGTGAGCTGTTCCGGGAAGGGATGATTGCGCTCGGTGTGGCGACGATCATGATGTTCCTCTACATCGCCTTCCGGTACACTTGGTCCTATGCCGTGGGCGGCATTGCCGCGCTGGTTCACGACGCGGTCGGCACCATTGGCCTTTTCTCGCTGCTGCAGCTGGAATTCGACCTGACGACCATCGCGGCTTTGCTGACGATCATCGGCTATTCAGTGAACGACTCTGTGGTCGTGTTCGACCGGATCCGCGAGATCCGGCGGAAATACAAGCAGATGCCGGCGACCGAGGTGATCGACATTGCCACCAACCAGACACTGTCCCGCACATTCCTGACCGGCGGCACGACGATCATTGCCGTTCTGGCGATCGTGATTTTCGGCGGCCCGGTGCTGCAGGGGATGAGCGTCGCGATGATCTGGGGTATCGTGATCGGCACCTATTCGTCTATCTACTTTGCTGCCGCAATCGTCCTGATGCTGGGCGTCGACATCAACCGCAAGCCGGTGGAAGACACGCCCGGCTTTGAGGCAATGCCGTAACCGGCGGGTATCCAGGACAAAGAAAAAGGCCGGACCCTTCGCAGGGTCCGGCCTTTTTTATGGGGCGTGATGGGGTCTCAGACGTTGAAGCGGAAGAGCATCACATCGCCGTCCTGGACGATGTATTCCTTGCCTTCGGAGCGCATCTTGCCGGCTTCCTTGGCGCCGACTTCGCCGCCGCACGCCACGTAGTCGTCAAACGCGATGGTTTCGGCGCGGATGAAGCCCTTTTCAAAGTCACCATGGATGACGCCGGCCGCCTTGGGGGCAGTCCAGCCCTTGTGGATTGTCCAGGCGCGGGCCTCTTTCGGGCCGGCGGTGAAATAGGTTTGCAGCCCCAGCAGCTCGTAGCCTGCGCGGATGAGGCGGGTCAGGCCGGGTTCCTCGAGGCCCAGGGTTTCAAGGAACTCCTTGCTCTCGGCATCATCCAGCATGGCCAGTTCGGATTCGATCTGGGCGGAGATGACCACCGCGATGGCGCCTTCCTGCTTGGCGCGTTCCTCGACTTGTTTGGAATAGGCATTGCCGGTGGCCGCGCTCGCCTCGTCCACGTTCGCCACGAACAGGATCGGCTTTGCCGTCAGCAGCTGGAGCATGTTCCAGGCTTTGAGATCGTCAGCGGGCACTTTGGCCTTGCGGGCAGGGCGGCCTTCCTTCAGCTCGTTCAGCGCCAGATCCATCAGCGCGACCTGCGCCTTGGCGTCCTTGTCGCCGGAATTGGCTTTCTTGATGAGGTTGGCCTTGCGCTTTTCCAGGCTGTCGAGATCAGCCAGCATCAGCTCGGTTTCGACCACTTCGAAGTCGGCAATCGGGTCCACCTTGCCGCGGACATGGGTGATGTCGTCATTCTCAAAGCAGCGCAACACGTAGATGACGGCGTCCGTCTCGCGGATATTGGCGAGGAACTTGTTGCCGAGGCCTTCGCCCTGGCTGGCGCCTTCCACCAGGCCGGCGATGTCCACGAAGTTCATGCGGGCCGGAATGATCTCTTTTGAGCCTGCAACCTGCGCCAGCTTGGTCAGGCGTGGCTCTGGCACGGCGACTTCGCCCACATTCGGCTCGATGGTACAGAAGGGGTAGTTGGCGGCCTGGGCGGCTGCCGTCTGCGTCAGAGCATTGAAAAGGGTGGACTTGCCAACATTCGGCAGGCCAACGATACCGCATTTGAAGCCCATGGGGCGAATACCTCTAAAATTCCTGAAAGGGCGCCTTAGCCCCTTTCGCTCCTGAAAAACAGGCACAAAAATCGCTAGGATGCAGCAGGACTGGTGTTCAGGCGTTCTGCAGCTATCCTTACGATCAGGCCTTATGCGAGGTAGAGTACGATGAGTTACGACGTCTTTCTGGTGTCTGCTGTAGCAGACCGGGACATTGCCAAGCTGGTGGTGCGCCGTTTGCGATCTCTGAAGTTCCGCGTGGCGTTCAATCAGAGCCAGGTGGACGAGACTTTTGACCCCAAGGATGCCCGTGACGCGACCAATTCGCAGTCTGTGCTGGTCTTGTGGTCCGAGAATGCCGTGAAAAGCGACTGGGTGAGGGCAGCTGCGTCTGTGGGCAATTCCCGTCCCGGCACACTTATCCAGGCGGCCATCGACAAGACGATCCCCTATGAGCCGTTCCGGCAGGAGAAGCGGTACTCCATCGAGGGCATGACGTCCCGCAAGACGCCAGAAGGATTTTTCCAGTTAATTGAGGAACTTGGCCGCCGGGATGGGCGTACCGACCTGCGCCAGTGGCTCAGTTTCGGTGCCAAGGATGATGACAAGCGCGCCGACTGGATTGCAGCCCACCCGGCTGATCCGATTGCCGAAGACGCCCGCAAGAAGCGGGAGAAGGATCTGGGCATCAAGCCCGCGCCGGCGCGCGACGCTATCGGCGCCGCTGCTCTGGCCGCGGCCTCGCTGAAGACCAATGGCACCAAGGCGCCCGTCATGCCGGTGGTGACCGCGCCGGTAGCGAGCGCGCAGCCCAATCCGCTGACCGAACTTGGGGCAGGCTGGGGCGCTGTGGCGGCGGTCTCTGCAGCGATTGTGGGGATGCTGGTGATGGCCTGGGTATTCCGTTCTGAAAGCTCCCCAGAGATGGCTGCGGCCTCCCACGCCATTGCCAATTCCCGCATGGCGACGGTGACGTGCCCGGCCGGGACGGTGCCGCGGTCATTGCTTTCGGTGCTCGAAACCGGGCCCATCATTGATGACACGCAGCCGCAGATCATCGACGACACAACCCCGCCAGAAGAGGGCACAGACACGCCGGAATGATGACACGCGCGGACAGAGCGTGGACAAATCCGGACACTTTCGGACATTTCCGGACAGAAAAAAGCCGCCCCTGAGGGCGGCTTTCTTTTGGCCTTGAGACGCAGAGCAGATCAGCTCAGAGCGCGCTCGATTTCGCGGGCCGCAGCCTCAAACTGGTCGACCGACTTTTCCTCGGCGAGGATACGGCGGGCAGCAGCAGTGGCGGCGTCAGCGGCAGCGCGGCGAACCTCGCTGGCAGCGTCTGCTTCTGCGCGGGAGATGCGCGCAGCAGCCTGAGCTTCCCGGCGGGAGATCTTCTCGGCGAGGTCACGGCGGGCCTCCTCGAGCATTTCCTTCGCGTCGCGCTTGGCCTGTTCGATTATGGCCTCGGCTTCCTTGTCTGCGTCCTGAGCGCGGCGTTCGGCCAGCGCAAGGGCTTCAGCAGCCTGCTCGCGAAGGCTGGCAGCCTGCTCGAGTTCGGTGCGAATGGCCGCAGCCCGGTTATCCAGCCCACCCAGGACGGCCTTGAAGGCCCCCATGCGGGCTGCGATCAGCAGGAAGGTGACCATGCAGAGGAAGGCAACAAACGTCACCGGATCCTTTGCGGCATATGCCAGGCCGCCGACGAAGCCACCTTCGGCAGCGTGCGCGAGCGGCGCAGCAGCGAGGGCAGCGATCAGGAAAGAAGCTGTCTTCTTCATCATGCCTGTTCCAGAGCCGTCGAGACGGCCTTCTTGAGGTCTGCCGGGGAAGCCTTGACGCCAAGACGTGTGATCATGGCGTCTGCAGTGTCCACGGCGATCTGCTCGACATTCGTCATGGCATCGGCGCGCAGCTTGGAGATGCGGGCGTCAGCGGTTTCGAGCTTCTTGGCGAGATCGGCATCGACCCGTGCAGTTTCCGAAGCGAGTTCTGCCTCGGTCTTTTCACGGGCCTTTTCAGCCGTTTCGCGGGCCTTGGCGCGGGCCTGCGCCAGGCGCAGTTCCAGAGCCTTTTGGGCTTCAACGGCCTGATTATTCAGGCGCGCTGCTTCGTCGAGATCGGAAGCGACGCGGTTGGCGCGCTTCTCGATCGTGTCCGACATCTTCGGCAGGATGAACCGGGACAGGGCGAGATAAAGCGCCGTGAACAGCACCGCCAGCCAGAACAGCTGGGACGGCATGTGCCAGGTTTCGAAGGGCGGGAAGGCCGCCGCTTCGCCGCCGTGGCCGGCAGTCTCAGCAAGGAAAGCGATCATCATGGCAATATCTCCGTCGCGGTCAGAACCAGCCGAATCCGGCGGATGATTAGGCGACGAAAAGGATCAGGATGGCGATCAGCACCGAGAAGATACCCAGAGCTTCTGCGAGCGCCATACCGATGAAGAGGTTACCGGTCTGCTGCGGAGCAGCCGACGGGTTGCGCATGGCGGCGTCCAGGAAGCTGGCGAAAATGTTGCCCACGCCGAGTGCCGAACCGATCATGCCGAGCGTAGCAAGGCCAGCGCCGACATACTTCAGGCCGTCTGTGATGTTACCTTCCATCAGGTATCTCCTTTGAGGGAAAAGGGGTTAGGGGTATTTTGACGCCCGTGAAGCGTGTTCGCTGAGCGCCGTCAAGCAGTTTGATGCGGGGTATCGTGACGCACTCCCGCGGGGCCTCCTAGTGGGCGTCCGCGTGAAGTGCATCATTGAGATACACGCAGGTAAGAATGGCGAAGACATAGGCCTGAAGGCCGGCGACCAGGAACTCCAGCGCGTTGAGCGCAACGCCCATCGCAAAGGCCAGAGCGGCAATCGGAACATACACCGCGCCGGCGCCGACCAGGGCCACCACGAAGCCGGCAAACAGCTTCAGCATGATGTGGCCAGCCAGCATGTTTGCGAAGAGACGCAGGCCAAGGGTGAGCGGGCGCGCCAGGAAGGAGATGATCTCGATCGGCGTCAGGATGATGTAGATGTACCAGGGGGCGCCCGAAGGGGCGAACAGCTTGAAGAATCCGAGGCCATTCTTCATCAGGCCCACCACGATGACCATCAGGATAACCGTCAGCGCGAGGGCGCCGGTGACGATGATGTGGCTGGTGGTGGTGAACGCATACGGCACCATGCCGATCATGTTCGCGAAGAAGATGAAGAAGAACAGTGTGAAGACGAAGGGGAAGAATTTCAGACCTTCTTCACCGGCGGCGCTGCGCACCATGTCTGCGATGAAGCCATAGCCCATCTCTGCGACCGATTGCAGGCGCGAGGGCACGAGTTCACCCTTGCGGGAAGCCATGCCGAAGAAGGCAATGACCAGCACGACGCCGAGGAGCATGAAGCCCGAAGCGTTCGTGAACGAGATGTCGATATTCCCCAGGCGCAGATCGAGCCATTTGGTGACTTCGAACTGGTGGATCGGGTCAAGCGCGATGGCCGGCATCAGGTTCATGCGTCTTTCGTTCCGTCGTCGGGGGCCTTGTCCGGCCCCGGTGAAATCTTTTGAGCCCGAGCATTCAGCTCATGATAGGCCCGGATGACGGCGCGGATGCCGGCTGCGAGACCAAACATGCCCATCACCAGGAGACCCCAGGGGTGGGTGCCGGCGAACTTGTCGATCCAGAAGCCCAGAAAGCCCCCGACAAAGACACTCGCGACAAATTCGATCCCGAAACGCAGCGCATACGCTCCGGCCGAGACGCTCACATCATCAGATGCCTGTTTTCGCCGTTTCGCAGCAGCCTTTGCCTCACGTTCTTCCAGCGCCTTTGCGATACGATCGCTCAGATCATCTGGTTGCTCGCTCGACATGGGCCTTAGCGCTCCGTGTACGCGAATCCGCACCGATGGGTAGCCCCCCGGATTGCGGCGCAAACTATGGGCGCCCCCTTGGCAAGTCAACGGGGAATGGCAAAAGATATTGCTTTGTTTTTATTTGAAAAAATAGCGCACATGGTGCGCTACTCCGCCGCAACGAGTTCTTCGGCAGCAGCAAGGTCGACCGAGACGAGCTTCGAGACGCCCTTTTCCCGCATCGTCACGCCAAAAAGCCGGTCCATCCGGCTCATGGTGACGGGGTTGTGAGTAATTACCACAAAACGGGTGTCTGTGCGCTGGCGCATTTCGTTGAGCATATTGCAGAACCGGTCGACGTTGGCGTCGTCCAGCGGCGCGTCCACCTCGTCCAGCACGCAGATGGGAGCAGGACGGGAAAGGAATACGGCGAAGATCAGTGCCGAGGCGGTCAGGGCCTGCTCACCCCCGGACATGAGATTGAGTGTGCCCAGCTTCTTGCCGGGCGGCTGGGCAAAGATTTCGAGGCCGGCATTCAGCGGATCGTCAGCGTCAATCAGGCGGAGTTCAGCCTGCCCGCCGCCGAAGAGGGCGGTAAACAGGGCCTTGAAGTGCTCGTTGACCGTCTCGAATGCCTTCACCAGACGCTCGCGGCCTTCGGCGTTGAGGGCTTCGACGCCCTGGCGCAGCTTGGCAATGGCGCCGGTAAGGTCTTCCTTCTCGGTGAGCTGGACGCCGAGACGTGATTCGAGTTCCTCGGCTTCTTCCTCGGCATTCATGTTGACGCCGCCGAGCTGGTCGCGCTCGCGGCGGAGGGCGTCGAGGCGTGTTTCGGCCTCACGGGGCGTGAAGGCGCCCAGCGTGTCAGCATCAAGATTGGCCTCGGCAATCGCCAGCAGGCCTTCGGGTGTGCGCTGGAAGTTGTTGCGGGCGACTTCAACAGCCTCCGCCAGGCGGATTTCGGCGTTTTCGAGCTTTACCTTCCAGCCGGCGAGTTCCTCGCGCGCCTGGGAAGCGGCGGCGGAGGCGCGGCGGGCGGCGGTGTCGGCCTCGCGGATGGCCGCTTCCTTCACCGCGAGGGCGTCTGCGGCAGCCTTGCGCTCATTCTCGAAGGTTTCGAGCTCTCGGGAGAGTCCGGCGATCTCTTCGGTGAGAGCGGCTGGGCGTTCCCGCGCGCTGAGGGCGGCGGCGGCAACATCGGCGCGGCGCTCTGTCAGCCGGGCGAGGCGTTCATCAGCCGAGGCGAGGCGCGCCGTCCAGCTGTCGAGATCGCGTTGCAGGGCGGCGCGGCGGGCAGCGGCCTGTTCGCGGCCACGGGTGAGGTCGGTCAGGCGGCCACGCGATTCGGTTTCGGCGGCGCGGGCGGCGGTCAACTCATTGCGGGCGGCGCTGAGGGCGGCTTCGAGGCTGGCTTCCTCACCGGCGGCGAGCGGGGTGGCGAAAGACATCGCCTCGGCAATCGCGGCAAGTTCGCTTTCAGCGCGGGCGAGGGCATCATTGCCGGTATCGCGGCGCAGGCTGGCGCGTTCGGCGGCCTGAACTTCCTCCGCAGCGAAGGCGCGGGCATCGCTCAGCGCTTTCTGGGCGGGGCCGACCAGCTGGCGCACATGGCGGAGGGTCTCCTCAGCCTGCTGGCGGGCCTTGCGGGCGGTCTCCAGCGCTTCGGTGCAGCGCGTCAGCTCTGCCTGCTGGGGCGCGAGGTCGGCACGGGCCGCTTCAAGGCGGGCCTGCTGCTCCAGGCGTGCCGCGGCGCTGACGGGGGCTTGCGGCGTGCGTGTGAAACCATCCCAGCGCCAGAGATGGCCCTCGCGGGAGACAAGGCGCTGGCCCGGTTGAAGCTGACCCATCAGGCGCGGGCCGTCAGCCGCGCTGACGAGGCCGCACTGGGCGAGGCGGGCGGCAAGCTCGCCGGGCGCGTCGACATAGGCGGAGAGGGCTTCAGCGCCAGCGGGCAGGCTGAGGGCGGCCACATGGGCGCCGCCCCAGTAGAGCGCGGCGGCTTTGTCCGTCGAGGCTGCAATCTCGTCGCCGAGGGCGGCGGCGACGGCTTTTTCATAGCCATCGCGGGTGCGGATGCGCTCGACTACCGGCGGGGCACTGGTGGCGGCATCGGCGCGGCGGAGCAGCTTTTCGAGGCCGGCAATCTCCGCGTCGAGGGCGCGGACATTGTGGCTCGCCTGTTCCTGCGGCGGCTGGGCAGCGGCTTCAGAGTCACGGGCGCGCAGGATCTCGGCTTCGGCGAGTTCCACGGTGCGCTCGGCATCATTCAGCGCGGCTTCGGCTTCGGCCTCGGCATTCTTGGCCTGGCGGACGCGCAGCACGTGGATGGCGGCATCCTCAAGGCCTGTCATCTCATTCTTCAGGCGCTCCACCTCTGCGGTGAGTTGGGTTTTGCGGCGGGCCTGCTGGGCGGCTGTGTCCTCGGCAGCGCGGCGGCGGGCGCGCACTTCGGAGAGGCGGGCCTGGGCTTCATCGGCAGCTGATTCGGCAGCCGACAGCCGGGCACGGGCGGCGGCGAGGGCCTGCTGTGCCTCGGTTTCGAGTGCTTGGTTGGTGGCGTCATCTTCCACCGGAAGGGCGGAAAGTTCGCTGCGGGCGTGGGCGAGGGCGGCGTCGGCCTCGGCGCGGGCGGCGGTTTCGCGCTCAAGGTCCTCGGCGAGGCGGGCATCTTCGGCGTCGAGGCGCTGTTCGGCTTCGGCGGCGATGCGGTGTTCGGTCTCGAGTTTAGCCAGCGTGATGCGGGTCTGTGAGAGGCGCCCGGCGGCAGCCATCTCCGCTTCCCTCAGCGGGCCGACGCCTTCACCGGCTTCGATGCGGGCGCGTTCACGCAAAGCATCCTCGCGGGAGAGGTCCTCGACCTGACGCTTGCAGACTTCGAGCTGGGCGCGGGCGGTCTCGGCGGTCTGGCGTGCGTCCGCCCAGCGCAGATGGGCCAGCAGTGCTTCGAGGCCATGGATTTCTTCAGACAGGCGGCGATAGCGGCGGGCCTTGCCGGCCTGGCGCTTGAGGCTGGCGAGCTGGCGTTCCACCTCGGTGGAAACTTCGGCGAGGCGCTGGAGGTTGGCCTCGGCTGCGTCCAGCTTCAGTTCGGCTTCGTGGCGGCGGGTGTTGAGGCCTGCGATGCCGGCCGCTTCCTCAAGGATGCGGCGGCGGTTCTGGGGCTTTGAGCCGATCAGCTCGGAGATCTGGCCCTGGCGGACGAGCGCGGGTGAGTTGGCCCCGGTTGAGGCGTCCGCGAAGAGGAGCTGGATGTCCTTGCCGCGTACGGTGCGGCCATTGATCCGGTAGCTGGAACCGGCGCCGCGTTTCAGCTTGCGCTCAATCTCCAGGAGGTCGGCGCCGTTGAATTCGGGCGGAGCCGTGCGCTTGGAATTATCCAGGACAAGGATGACTTCGGCGGTTTCGCGCGCGGGCCGCGTGGAGGAGCCGGAGAAGATGAGATCGTCCATCTCGCCGCCGCGCATGGCCTTGGCGGAGTTGGCGCCCATTGCCCAGCGCAGCGCTTCGAGCAGGTTGGACTTGCCGCAGCCATTGGGGCCGACAATGCCTGTCAGCCCCGGCTCGATCGGGACAGTCTGCGGGTCAACGAACGACTTGAAGCCGGCGATGCGGAGTTCAGTTATCTGCATGCCAGGCCCTCATGGCTACTGCGCGCCTTTAGCGGCGAGCTTTGCCTCGATCTGTTTCACGAAGCCCTCAGCCGTCGTGTAGTCGCCCTGGAAATTCTGCTTCACCCCATCGATGATGAAGGTTGGCGTGCCTTCGACGCCCCACTTTTCAGACGTGGCATAGACATCTGCGAGCTGTTTGCGGATGTCGCTGTTGGAGAGGCAGGCATCGAACGCGGCCTTGTCGGCGATGCCGTGGCGCTGGCCGATGGCGCTGAGCGTGGTTTTCACGACGCCGTTCTGGGCCGCGTAGCGGACGCCGTCCTGATTCGCGAAGAGATCGTCGAGCACGTCGAAGAACTTGTCCTCACCGGCGCAGCGGGCCATGGCATAGGCGGCCACGTCGATCTCGTTCAGCGGATATTCGCGGAAAACGAACTTCACCTTGCCGGTGGAGATGAACTTCTCCTCGATGGCCGGCTTCACGTTTTCATGGAAGTATTTGCAGGCCGGGCAGGTGGGCGAGGCGTATTCGATGATCGTGATCGGAGCATCCACATTGCCCTTCACATGGCCGAGTTCGCCATCTGCATTGACGGCGCTGCCAGCGTTTTCAGCGGAGGATGTGCCCCCGCCCGCCGCGCCACAGGCAACCAGTGCCAGGGCGGAGAATGCCACTGCTGCAAAACGCCGGGTATTGGTGAGCATGATCATAAGCCTCGCGTTAAGGAATGAGTCGCGCCGGTTTCAAAAGGGTTAACCGACCGGGGCGATCCTGTTTACTCTGTGGCGGATAGCACAGCCTCGCCCAGCGCAACAATTGCCGCGCGCAGACGCGGATTGTCGATAGGGTCTGCATGGGCGGCGACTTCGGCCTTCTCGGCCGGGGTAAGTGTGCGCGAGCGGCGCCGGAACTCACCGGGGCCTGTGCGGCGGATCTGGCCGTGCACAAGACGGATGCCGGTAATGTCTCCGCCTGCGGCCACGGAGACGCGCTGGCGGATGATTTCCGACTGATGCTGGATCATCGGAGCGGCCTGGGGCACCACCATCAGCGTGAGGATACGGCCCTCCTTGGAGGCGGTGATCTTCTCCGGCTGGCACCAGCGCCAGATCTGCTCACCCACGATCTGGCGCCAGTTGAGCTGGATCTGCTTAAGGGGCGGAAGCTTGGCCGTACCCGCCTTGCGGCCCACGCGCTCTGCCATCAGCCCCAGCGGCTTCATCGGCGCACGCACGGGCCGGGCGCGTGAATAACGCAGCTTCACCTGCGCGCGCGCTTCTGCAATGGGATCAAGGCTTATAAACTGAACCATGAGCGGCACATTGCCCGGCTTCGGGTGTGAGGGGAAGTTACACGCGTGACCCGGCGATCAGATTTCCGTGAACTGCCTGCCCGGTTGCTTGCCTGGTTTGACCGGCATGCGCGCGTGCTGCCTTGGCGGGCACCGATTGGCGTGGCGCGCGACCCCTACCGGGTGTGGCTGGCCGAGATCATGCTGCAGCAGACAACCGTGCCCCATGCCGCGCCCTATTTCCAAGCATTCACGCAGCGCTGGCCGCGCGTGGAAGACCTGGCAGCGGCGCCGGAAGAGGACGTGATGCGCGCCTGGGCCGGGCTTGGCTATTATGCCCGCGCCCGCAACCTGCTGAAATGCGCGCGGGAAGTGGCCGCGCGCGGCTGTTTTCCGGAAACATCCGCCGGTCTGCGCGAGCTGCCGGGGATTGGCCCCTATACCGCTGGCGCCATCGCGGCGATTGCCTTTGGCGAGCGCTCAGCCGCCGTAGACGGCAATGTGGACCGGGTGTTTGCCCGGCTGATGGCGCTGAAAGGGGAATGGGCCGAGGAGAAGAAGCGCCTCGCGGCAGAAGTGGCCCGGCTGGTTCCAGACGAGCGGCCCGGAGATTTTGCCGAGGCGCTGATGGACCTCGGCGCGACGATCTGCACGCCGGCGGCGCCCAACTGCATGATCTGTCCCCTGACGGATATGTGCGCGGCCCGGGCGGAGGGGGCGCCGGAGCGCTATCCCGTGAAACCTGCCAAGGTGGCCAAGCCGGTGCGCTATGGTCATGCCTGGGTATATCGCAGGCGCGGCAAGGTGTGGCTGGTGCGCCGCCCGCCGGAGGGCTTGCTGGGCGGGATGCTGGCTTTGCCCTCTGCGGTCTGGCAGGAGGGAGGGGCGCCGGAAGCCGTGCCGCCTTCTAAGGCCGACTGGCAGGCGCTGGGCGAAGTGCGCCACGTGTTCACGCATTTTACCCTGCGTCTCAGCGTCTGGCAGGCGGAGACGCCGCGCAATCCGGCAGGCGAGGGGATGTGGGCTGATCCGGAGGAAGAAACCGGCCTGCCGACCGTATTTGCCAAGGCGCTGGCGCTGGCAACGGGCGGAAAGGTCAGGCGCCGGTAAAGGCTGCGATCTGCACGAAGCCTGCGATATTGATTGCAACGCTCATCCAGAACAATGTGCGGAAAGACAGTTTTTTCGTCTTATGACGGAACAGTTCCTGGGCGATGATGGCGCCGGGCCACCCGCCGGCGAGCCCGAGCATCAGCAGAATCGTTTCCGAGATGCGCCATTCATTCTGTTCGGCTGCCCGTTTATCCAGGGCATAGCCGATGAAAGTGACGACGCTGGCAATACCGTAAACGGCAAACCACAGCGGGGATATCTGCGTACTGAGGGCAACAGCCGTGGCAATAAAAAGGAAGGCCGGAATGACCATCAGGCGCGGTCCGCGGCCAGCTATCTTTTTCCAGAGGGGAACCTTCGGCGGATCGGGGCGCACGGGGCGAATGTCGCTGGCACGCACGCGGCCTTTCTCGTCCGTTGTTGCAGTATAGGTATAGAGGTGGCCCTCTTCGATGTGACGGTCATCTTTCGCAAAAGCGTGAATATGCGCGAAGGCGTCAGGACCGCCCGCTAGGGGGATGAGGAATCCGAATCCGCGGTCTCCGTTCCAGCGAACAAGCCGGCCCTCCAGGCGGATGGGCTGGCTGTTTCTGGAAGGAGGCTCCGCAGGCTTGGTCACGCATCCTGATCCTTGTTGACCGACGCGGCGAGCGCGGCAGACAGGAAGCGGTCAATATCCCCATCAAGAACGCCGGACGTATCAGACGTCTCAACTTCCGTGCGCAGGTCTTTGACCATCTGATAGGGCTGAAGCACATAGGAGCGGATCTGGTGGCCGAAGCCGATCGCGCTCTTGTCTGCATACTGAGCATCGGCGACGGCTTTGCGTTTCTGCAGTTCCAGCTCGTAGAGCTTCGAGCGCAGCATGCGCCAGGCTTCATCGCGGTTCTGGTGCTGGGAGCGGCCGCTCTGGCATTGGACTACGGTGTTGGTGGGAATGTGGGTCAGGCGGACGGCAGAGTCGGTCCGGTTGACGTGCTGACCGCCGGCGCCAGAGGCGCGGTATGTATCTGTACGGACGTCCGACGGGTTGATCTCGACATCGATCTTGTCGTCGATAACGGGCGATACCGCGACCGAGGAGAAGGAGGTGTGCCGGCGGGCCGAGGAATCGAAGGGCGAAATGCGCACCAGACGGTGGACGCCCTGTTCGGATTTTAGCCAGCCATAGGCATTCTCGCCCTTGATCTGGAGAGTTGCGGACTTGATGCCGGCCTCTTCTCCTTCGCGCTCGTCCAGCAGTTCCACCGAATAGCCGCGCTTCTCGGCCCAGCGGACATACATGCGGCGCAGGATGGAGGCCCAGTCCTGGCTTTCTGTACCGCCTTCGCCGGCGTTGATCTGCAGGTAGCAGTCATTGCCATCGGCTTCGCCCGAAAGGAGGGCGGCGAGTTCGGCTTCGGCGGCGCGCTCTGCAGAGCGGCGCAGGGTGGATTCCAGATCGGCCAGCATTCCGGCATCACCCTCGGCGAGTTCCATCAGCTCGGGCGCATCGGCGATGTCTTTTTCCAGCGTCTGGACCAGGGCGATGCCGTCGGCGAGCTTCTGGCGCTCGCGCATCATGGCCTGGGCTTCCTGCGGATCGTCCCAGAAGTCGGGGCGCTCGGAAAGGGCGGTCAGCTCATCAAGGCGTTTTGTGGCTGTATCCCAGTCAAAGACGCCTCCGTAGCAAAGTGGCGGACTGGCGAATCTGATCGATCAGCGAACGAATTTCTGCGGACATGATGAACCTCGTGTAACCTTTGATGGAAAGAAGCAAGCGTTTGCAGACCCTATAACCGGGCTGCCGCATGGGGTCAAAGCTGCGATTTCTACGTCAGAAGACGTCGCCGAGATCGGCGTCGGCCGTGTCGTCCTCGAGGGGGGAGACCGGGTCTCTCGACGGGCCGCAGGCGCCGGAGATCGACAGGCAATCGTCGGCGCCGTTGAAGGCTGTCAGGCCTGGCTCGGTGCCGGGGCGGAAGGCTTCGTCGATGACCACTGCCGTGCCGGGCGTTGCCAGGGCGCCGGTGCGCGCATCGATCTTCACAAGGCGGACGCCGGGCGGGATACGGAACGGTGTAGGCGGTTCCTTCTCCAGCGCTTTCTCCATGAAATCTGTGAAGATTGGTACGGCGACGGAGCCACCCGCTTCGCCTTCGCCGAGCGAGCGGTTGTCATCAAAGCCGATGCGGATACCGACAACGAGATCCGGGGAGAAGCCGACGAAAATGGCGTCCCGATAGTCATCCGTGGTGCCTGTCTTGCCGGCGAGCGGCTTGCCAACGCGCAGGGCCCGGCGGGCAGTACCGCGCTCAACCACGCCTTCGAGCATATGGGTGACCTGGTAGGCCACGATGGGATCGAGCACCTGCTGGCGCGTGTCGGGCAGGGCAGGCGGCTCGCCACCATTCCAGTCGTCCACATTGCAACCTTCGCAGGCGCGTGTGTCATGCCTGTAGAGGGTGCGGCCATAACGGTCCTGCACACGGTCCAGCAGGGTTGGCGTGACGAGGCGCCCCCCATTGACGAAGGCGGCATAGCCCCGTGTCAAATCGAGCATCGTTGTGTCGCCTGCGCCCAGCGACATGGCGGCGTAGGGCGGCAGTTTCTGATAGACGCCGAGGCGTTCGGAAAGGTCGGACACGGCGGGCATGCCAATATCCTGCGCAACACGGGCGGTGACCATGTTGAGCGACTTCTCGAGTGCCACGCGCATCGTCACCATGCCGGAGGACTGCCCGGCGGTGTAGTTCTTCGGGGTCCAGTATTTCTGGGTCGACACATCGAACGAGACGAAAGGTGCGTCCAGCATACGGCTGGCGGGGGTGTAGCCTTTCTCCAGCGCAGCGGCGTAGACGAAGGGTTTGAAGCTGGAGCCCGGCTGGCGCTTTGCCTGGGTGACGCGGTTGAAGCTGGATTTGAAGAAGGAATAGCCCCCCTGCATTGCCAGGATGCGGCCCGTATGCGGGTCCAGCGCGACGAGCGAGCCGTCAACTTCGGGCACCTGGCGCAGCGTGGCATTGCCGACGGGCACCATGACAGGCTGCGGCGGTGCGGCTTCGTCCGAAGCTTCGCCGCCTTCCCCTTCAGCAGTTTCTTCGGCCACAGCCGTTGCGCCGTCCTTGGACGCTTCGCGCTTGAATTCCGCGAGGATGACATAGCCTGCCTGAAGGCCAGGTTTGCCCTCCGCGGGTTTATAGGTGGCGGCCCATTTCACTTCTTCGGCGGGCATCTTGATCTTGGCGCCATCGGTCAACAACAGCTCCGCACCATTGGCCGAAACGGATGTGACCAGCGCAGCTTCCCAGGCGCCGTAGCCGCCGGGCAGTTCGACTTCCTTGAGCGCCGCTGCGGCGCTTTCATCGACCGGCAGGGTGGCCAGCGGCCCACGCCAGCCATGGCGGCGGTCATAGGCAACCAAGCCGTTCTGAAGCGCCTGCTGGGCAGCGAGCTGCAGGCGGGTATCGATGGTCGTACGGATCGAAAGGCCGCCCTGCTCCAGCGTATCCTCGCCATAGGTCTTGATCAGTTCACGGCGCAGTTCCTGAACGAAATAGGTGGCGGCTGCATATTCCGGCCCGCGCAGGCGGCGGGTGGTGGTCAGCGGACGCTCGCGCGCCTCGTTGGCCTCTTCCCGTGTGATGTAGCCATCCTCGACCATGCGGCCGAGCACATAGTTGCGCCGCTCCAGCAGGCGGTCCGGGTTGGTGTAGGGATTCACGGCAGATGGTGCCTTGGCCAGTGAGGCCAGGATGGCTGCCTCTGAAAGGTCGAGTTCCGGCAGGGACTTGTTGAAGTAGTTCAGCGCGGCAGAGGCGACGCCATAGGACTGACCGCCCAGATAGATTTCGTTGAGATAGAGTTCGAGGATCTGCTCCTTCGTGAACTCCTTCTCCATGCGCTGGGCGACGATGGCTTCCTTGGCCTTGCGCTCGATATTCTGGTCACGCGTCAGCAGCATGTTCTTGGCGACCTGCTGAGTGATGGTCGAGCCACCCTGCATCCCGCCCGAACCGCTGATCTTGTTCTTGGCTGTATTGATGCCGCCCCGGGCGATGCCGGCATAGTCGAGGCCATCATGGGTGAAGAAGTTCTTGTCTTCGGCGGCGACGAAAGCCTGGATCACATGCTCGGGAATCGATTCGTAGGGCACGAACACACGGTGCTGGCTGGCAAACTCGGCAATCAGCGCGCCATCGCCGCCGTGAACACGCGAGGTAATCGGCGGTTCATATTGCTTCAGCTTGGCAATCGAGGGCACGTCCCGGCCCAGCGCCGCAAAATACACCCAGACCACAATGATGCCGATAACCCCCAGCACCAGGCCGAGAATGACCAGGCGGCGGAGCCATTTCCAGAGGCCGGCATATTTGCCGGGTTCGCGGTAAGGATCAGGCTTCCGCGAGGGTTGGAAGGTTGGGGGGGCATCTGTCATTTGCAAACCTTGCGGCGAATCGTGGACCTGCGGCCACAGTCTACTCTACGTGCGAGCGAGGTCGCACGCATTTCCGGCTATACTAAGGCGCGCCGGTGGCGGGCAAAAGGGGCCGGTGTCAGATGTCGCGGCGGTTGATCTCGCCATCATCGATGCGGATCTCCGGCAGCGGCTTCTTCTGGGGAGCCGGTGTCGTCAGCCCATCGGCCAGCTTTTGGGCAATCGCATCCCGCTCGAGCTGGGGCGGATGATTGTCCAGCGCGGCTTGCCAGGCAGCACGCGCCTCATCCTGTTTGCCCTGATGCCAGTAGATGTCGCCCAGATGGTCTTCGATTTCCCAATGCCGGTGGGGCAGAAGGTCTTCCCGCGAGCCTTCGATCAGGCGTTGGGCCCGGTCGAGGTCGCCATACTGGTAAAGCGCCCAGCCAAACGAATCGGCGATATAGGGATCGCTGTCGGCCAGCAGCATGGCGCGGGCCAGAACCTTATAGCCTTCATCCGTACGGTCTGTCCGTGTGACGAGGAAATAGCCGAGGGAATTCAGCGTGTAAGGATCATTCGGGCGGGCAAGCCGCTCGCTGCGCAGGATCACCAGCGCGTCATTGACGCGGCCTTCGCGGCCGAGCAGGTCTGCCAGCGTCATCCGGCGCTCATGCGTATCATCCAGCCGGCGCGCCTCTTCGGCATGGCTGACGGCCTGCGGGATTTCCCCGAAATGGTTGTAGAGCGAGCTCGCAAGCCCGTTGGCTGCGGCCAGTTCAGCCGGATTGACCGCCAGCTGCATCAGCTCGGGAAGCAGCTTCATCGCTTTCTCGCGGTCGTTCAGCAGGGCACTGAGCTGCAGCGCGCCATAGAGGGTCTGCAGCTTCTGATCGTCATTGGAAAGGCTCAGCGCCTTGGAAATCGCGGCGCGCGCTTCTGCCTCATGATCAGACATGATCAGCGCCTGGGCCGCCGAGATTTGCAGGGCAGGGGTCGTTTCCGGCGCGGCCAGCGCAACATGGGCCGCGCCGTCAAACAGGGCCTGCTCATAGAGAGCATCGACCACGCCGCTGCGGACAGCTTCATTGGAAGGGTCAATCACCAGAGTGACCAGATCAAAACCGGCGCGTTCAGTGTCCAAGCCGCCAAGGTCGCGGCCGGCCAGCGCGGCGGTGATGTAGCGCTGCTGCTGTAGCGCGGTGGCAACATCCGAGAGGGACTGCGAAAAGCCGGTCACGAAGGTGAGCGGCTGATTGTCGAGGTTCTTGCCGGTTTCCAGGCTTTCTATGGCGGCGGCATAGCTGGTGGCCTGTTCAGGCTGCGCGGCAGCAAGCTGTTCGTAAACGGCCTTGGCCTCATCAATGCGCCCCAGCCGCTGCAACAGCAGCGCATGGCGCACGACGACCGTGCTGACATGCTGGAAAACGATGCTGCGCGGATCGAACTCATGCTCGGGGGCTTCGATCCGGGAGGGGGTGAGGGCTTCATAGACGGCGAGGGCTTCGTCTGTGCGCCCGGCTGCTTCCAGCAGCGCGGCCAGCGACAGGTCTGCCGTGATGCCGGGCATGCTGCCCGCCACATCGCGGTGGCGCTCGATGGCGGCGGCGCCATTGCCCTCCAGCGCAATCAGCCAGGCATCCAGCCACAGATAAAAGCCGGGCAGGTCCGCCTCGGCTTCCGGATCGCCCGTAATGCCGAGATAGCTTCGGGCGCCGGTAAAGTCGCCATCTGCGGCGCGGTCCAGCGCGAGATAGGCATTGGCGAAATTGTCCACCTCCCGCTCGTCCTGAGGCATGGCCGCCAGCAGCGTCAGCAGGCCCGCAGTGTCGCCTGCACCGATCGCGTCTTCAGCGCTGGCATATACAGCGCCCGGGATGGCCGTTGCTTGCGCGGCAGGTGAAAGCCGGGCGGACGCGGACGTGTCAGCGGCCGCTTCATCCTGCTGCGGCTGCGCCAGTTGCGGGATGGTGGCGCAGGCGGCTGGGGACAGGGCCAGCAGAACGGCAAGGATACCGGCCGGGACGCGGGAGGCTTCGAGCATGGGGATTCGCTCACTCCTGAATGGGAACGCTCAATCAAGCAGTCCCTTGGGGCAAGAGCAAGGCGGGCGCAACTCTAATGACGGTAAGGTGACTGCGCCGCCCCGAATGAGGGCGGCGCAGCGGAATTCTTCAGATCAGGTGTTGGAATAGGCGGGGCCACCGCCACCTTCCGGAACCGTCCAGTTGATGTTCAGGTTGGGATCCTTGATGTCGCAGGTTTTGCAGTGGATGCAGTTCTGCGAGTTGATCTGGAAGCGCATCGCGCCGCCGTCTTCCTTCACCCATTCATAAACACCGGCCGGGCAGTAACGCGCCGAAGGGCCTGCATAAACGTCGTATTCGGACGATTTCTGCAGGGCGAGGTCAGCCACTTTCAGGTGAACCGGCTGATCTTCCTCATGATAGGTGTTGGTGAAGGACACGTTGGTCAGTTTGTCGAAGCTGAGCACGCCGTCCGGACGCGGATACTCTATCGGCTTGAAGTTCTTCGCCGGTTTCAGCGAAGCCGCATCGGTCTTTCCGTGGCTGAGCGTGCCGAAGAAGGAGAAGCCGAACAGGCTGTTGACCCACATGTCCAACCCGCCCATCGGGATGCCGAGCGCGGTGCCGAGTTTCGACCAGAGCGGCTTCACGTTCCGCACGGTCTTGAGTTCCTTGTAGACCGAGGAGCCGGCATAGGCCTCTTCATAATTCTCCAGGGTGTCGCCAGCGCGGCCTTCACGGATGGCTTCGAGGGCGGCTTCAGCGCCCATCATGCCGGTGAGGATGGCGTTGTGGCTGCCCTTGATGCGCGGCACGTTGACGAAACCGGCGCCGCAGCCGATCAGCGCCCCGCCGGGGAAGGCGAGCTTGGGAACCGACTGGAAACCGCCCTCGGTAATGGCGCGCGCGCCATAGGCCACGCGTTTGCCACCCTTCAGGAAGTGGGCAACGGTTTCATGGTGCTTGAAGCGCTGGAACTCGTCATAGGGCGAAATGTAAGGGTTGGCGTAATTCAGGTGGACGACGAAGCCGACCGTGATGAAGGGCTCGCCATTGTCGCGGAAGTGGTAGAGGAAGCTGCCACCGCCGGTGTTGTTGTCCAGCGGCCAGCCCATCGTATGCTGGACATAGCCTTCCTTGAAATTCTCTTCCGGAACAGACCAGACCTCTTTGAGGCCGATGCCGTATTTCTGCGGGTCGCGGCCTTCATCCAGATTGAACTTCCGGATCAGCTGCTTGGTCAGCGAGCCGCGGGCGCCTTCGGCGAAGAGGACATATTTGCCGAGCAGTTCCATGCCGGGCTGGTAGTCGTCCTTCGGCTGGCCGTCTGCGCCAATGCCCATGACGCCGGCGACGATGCCTTTGACGGCGCCTTTGTCGTCAAACACGAGCTCGGAGGCGGCAAAGCCGGGGAATACTTCCACACCCAGCTTTTCAGCCTCTGCGCCGAGCCAGCGGGTGACGTTGGCCAGCGAACCGGTGAAGTTGCCGTGGTTCTTCATGAAGGGGGGCATCGGCAGCCACGAGATGTCGGCGCTGCCGCTGGGGCCGAGGAAGATGAACTTGTCATCCGTCACTTCGCTTTTCAGCGGGCGGTCATCGCGGGTCCGCCAATCGGGAATCAGCTGATCGAGGCCAACCGGGTCCATGACCACGCCCGACAGGATATGCGCGCCGATCTCGCCGCCTTTTTCGATAACGACCACGGAAAGGTCTTCACCGGCTTCATTCGCGAGCTGTTTGAACCGGATCGCAGCGGACAGGCCTGCCGGGCCGCCACCAACGATAACCAGGTCGAACTCCATCGACTCGCGCTCAGGGGTCTCCGCCATAAGCTGCTCCTTGTTTGCGCTTTGCGCTTTATATCTGTATCCGGGGTAGCACTTACAGCCTGTTTCCCGAAGGTCCAGCCTGTCCGCAATGTCATCCCCTGCGTCAAGAGCGCCAATTACTGCACTCACTGAATGGTGGGCCGCAATGGGCGTTGCTGCCGACGAGCCTTTGGTGGAGGCTCTGCTGGCTGCGGCCCCTGCCGTTGCGGAAACCCCTTCGGCTGTCCAGCAGGCCGAAGTGCCGGTGGTGCGCCGCCGCGGCGCCCGCAGTGTTACCGACTGGATTCGGGAGGCTGAGCGTCTGGCCGCAGAGTGCGCCACCATCGATGATCTGGCCCGCGCCGTCGGTGATTTTGGCGGCAGCCCGCTCAAGGCAACCTGCGAGAATACGGTGGTTTATGATGGTACCCCCGGCGCCAGCCTGATGGTGATCGGGGAGGGGCCGGGCGCCGAAGAGGACCGCAGGGCCAAGCCTTTCGTGGGAAAGGCAGGCCAGCTGCTGGACAAGATGCTGGCCGCGATCGGCCGCCGCCGCACGGAAAATGCGCTGATTTCCAACGTCAATTACTGGCGCCCGCCGGGCAACCGGAACCCGGAACTGGATGAACTGGCCGTCTCCCGGCCCTTTGTGGACCGGATGATCGAGATTACCCGCCCGAAGCTGATCGTTGCCGCAGGCGGCGTTCCCGCCGTCTCCCTGCTGAACAGCCGGGACGGAATCATGAAGCTGCGGGGCAATGAATACACTTATCGCACGCCCGGCGGTTACACTGCGCCGCTGATCCCGATGCTGCACCCGGCCTATCTGCTGCGCCGCCCGCAGGACAAGAGTCGCGCCTGGCGCGACCTGCTGTTGATAGAAAAGAGGTTGGGGGAACTGGAAGCCTAGTCCTCCAGCGCCTCTTCGGCTTTCTTGTCCACCAGCTTGCGTTCCTGCTTTTTCCTCCGGACGAATTCTGCGGCGATCTCACCGCTCTTGTCGGGGCCGATCACATCCTTTGCCACCGGGAAGATGTCTTCTTCCTCTTCGTCGATATGGTGCTCGTAGCGATCTTTCAGCGTCTTGAAACGCGTCAGCCAGCCCGGGGAGCTCATATCCATTTCGTTGAGCTCCTGGAGGATCTCGTCCAGCTCGTGATGCTCGGCCACCGAATGGCGGCCTTCGGGCTGGCCATCAGATTTGGCGATCAGCCCGCTGTAGAAGCTTACTTCCTCAGCCGCCGCGTGGGCGCCGACGTCGTAATAAAAGGTCTGCCAGAGCGCGCGCCGCTCCTCCGAATCACCACAGGTTTCCTCCAGCTGCGCCAGCAGCTTACGATGTTTGTCATGATCAGACTTCAGCTCTTCATAGATCGTCGCCATCTGCGGTCTCCTTGACTAAACTGCCGAATGAACGCCTCAGCTGGCCCTTGCGTTCCGCTCCTTTCAAAATCTCACCGGAAACCCTGATGCCTGCGCCGCTCTCCATCATCATTCCGGCTCTGGACGCGGCAGCAGATCTGCCGCTTTGCCTGGAGAGCCTGATGCCTGGCCTCGAAGCAGCGCTGATCCGTGAGGTGATCGTTGTGGATCAGGGCTCGACTGACGCTACGGTGAAGATCGGCCAGGCCACCGGCGCCCGCGTGATCATCGCAAAAGATCAGCCGATCCGGGCGGGCGTGGCAGAGGCGCGCGGCGATTGGCTGCTGATCCTGCCGGCCACCGCCGCCCTGTCGCGGGAGTGGACCGAGCGCGCCGGCGACCATATCGACACCCGCCCCGGCAAAGCGGCCTTCTTTGAACTCCGCTACAGGTCAGACGACCGCCGTGCCCGGGCCTTGGAAAAAGACGCTGCCCGCTATTCGGAAAAGCTGGGCCAGCCTTTGCCGGAGCAGGGGCTGCTGCTCTCCCGGGATTTGTATGAGGAACTATCCGGCGGAAGCGCCGTCGACATCTCCGGCCTTGTCCGTGGGCTGGGCAGGGAACGGCTCATCCAGCTTAACGCCCAGGCGCGTGTTTCTGCCGCAGACCTGGAAAAGTCTGGCTGGAAACGCCCCCGGCCATCGGGCGGTGGTTATTGGCGCACCCTGTTTGCGGCGAAAGGAAAAGGCCGATGAGCGACCCGGAAAAATCCATCGAGCTGTTTCGTCAGGATGGGGAGGAATTCCGCTCCGTTCGCGCTTCGCTCCGGAACGGCGAATTCGTGATTGATACGCAGGATATGGGCAAAAGCGTCGAAGAATTCTGGGGCGACAGCGACTATGAGTTCTGGACGATTGTGCCGAAGGAAGCCTGGGGTCAGCTTCTGATGGCGCTGTCCATCGAATTCCTCGCCAATGATCCCAAGGCCACTGACCGGCTGCGCGACATCTGCCTCACCCATGGCGTGCCACATAAATGGGATCGCTGGATCTAGCGCGCCTCTGCCCACCAGGCATCGCTGGCAAAGTCTTCTGCATGGCGCGTGCGCAGGTATTCGGCGAAGGCATCAATATCCGTCACACGGCAGGAATAGGTGCCTTCTTTCTCCAGGCCATAGCGGATAAGCTGCGAGGAACTCGCCTGGCTGCAATCGGGCACGGCAACTTCATACTCCCGGACGCCAAGATCGGTATCCTTGAGCTTGCGGGCCACCACATAGCCCCACGCCTCCTGATCGCCCTCACCGGACAGATCGGCCTCGCCCAGCCAGATCGTCTCACCGCCCGCCTTCATCAGGGGGCGGAAGCGCACGGCGATCGGCTTTTCGTCCGCGCCATCCTCAGGATTGGGCAGGATCAGATAAACATCTTCCTGAAGCGTTGTCTGATGGCAGGGTTCACTCGCATCGAGGCAGAAGGTCAAAGGCCCGTCATGGATGTGAACCCCTTCGCCGATCAGCGGCTTGTCTGAAAGGAAACAGCCCGCGAGCAGCAAGGTGGCGCAGCCGGCGGCGAAGACCCTGAATATGCTGAGCATGAAAGGCGTGTCCGTGTTTGCAGCCGCAGTATCAGCTTCTATTCCGGCAAAACAAAGGCTTCTCCGGATGAGGGGCCTATCTATCCGGCGGCAAATCCCACAGGAAGTGATCTTAAAAGTTCTTGATTTGTTCTTTTTTCTCTGGCTTTGTGGCCGGTATGCGTACGGGACAGAAACTGAAGAAATCAGGACGGGTCACGCTTCTCGACACACACGGCGTGGCAGAGCGTTTCGAGCATCGGGGGCGTGGCGCCATCTCGAATCAGACCGGACGGTATGAACGGGAAACGCGCCACGCCTTTGACGATGGCTGGGACACGATAGAGGACGGGGCAGAGCGGCTGGACACGCAGGTGTTCGACGAGGTGGCCCGCTCCATCATTACCTTCAACAAGTCGCCGGACATTTCGTTTGACCGGACGGTGAACCCCTATCGGGGCTGCGAGCATGGCTGCATCTATTGCTTTGCGCGGCCCACCCATGCCTGGTCCGGGCTCTCGGCTGGACTGGACTTTGAAAGCAAACTGTTCCGCAAGACGAATGCGGTGGACCTGCTGGTGCGGGAGCTTTCCCGCCCCGGCTATGTCGTGCGCCCTATTGCGCTGGGCATGAATACCGATGCTTACCAGCCGATTGAGCGTGAGCAGGGCCTTACCCGGCAGCTTCTGGAAATCCTTTCGGCGCACAATCACCCCGTCAGTCTGCTGACTAAATCGGCCCTGATCCAGCGCGACATCGATATTCTGGCACCGATGGCGGAGAAGGGGCTGACACGGGTGGGGATGTCGATCACCACGATGGACCGGAAACTCGCCCGCAAGATGGAGCCGCGCGCGGCCACGCCGGAGCGACGCCTGGAAACGGTGAAGGCCCTCTCCGAGGCGGGCATTCCGGTGGCTGTGATGACGGCGCCGATCATTCCCGGCCTCAATGATCACGAGATCGAAACCCTGATCCAGGCCGCCGCCGATCACGGCGCGCGGGGTGTGGGATATGTCGTGCTGAGGCTGCCTTTCGAAATCAAGGATCTCTTCCATGAATGGCTGGCCCAGCATGCGCCCGACCGGGCCGCGCGCGTTATCAACACGCTGCGCGAGATGCGCGGCGGCAAGGATTATGACGCCAAATGGTTCGAGCGCGGCTCGGGGCGTGGACCGGTGGCAGAATTGATCCGTAACCGGTTTGTCCGCGCTGCGTCCCGGCTGGGGCTCAACCAGCCAAGGCCGCCCTTGCGAACCGATCTTTTCCGTCCGCCTGGCGCGCCTTCCAGCCAGCTCAGCCTGGATTTCTAGGTTTCCTCAGGTGGCGCGGTCTCCACCCGGCCGGAAGCAACCGGCGCCCAGGGGCAGAGGCGCCGCTCCGCCTTGAGCGCGGCTTCCGCCACGCGCCGCATGCGCCGCGCCCGCAGGAGCGCCGCTTCCATTGCATCGACACTGATGCGCCCGGCGGCGGCGCTGGCCAGAAGGTTTTTCTTGATTCCCTCATACGCCTCATCGACCTCATCCATTTCGGCGTCGAATTCGGTCTTGAAGGCGTCGGGGTCTCCTGCCGTTGTTTCCAGTGTGGCCAGGACGCCGGCTCTCAGCCGGTCCCAGGCTGGTCCGCTCGTGAGGGCTTCGTGCGGCTGCGCCCCTTCAGAAATTGCGGCGCCCTCGGCCACGGTTTCCTCGACATGGTGGATGGAGCGGATCAGGTCCGGCAGGGCGGTGACGACATCGGAAGGCAGGGGGTGGCGGCTGAGATCGGCGATAAAGTCCCGGATGGATTGGCCAAGCGCCAGAATGCCTGCGTCGCCATTTCCGTTGAAGGATCTTTTGGCTGCCGGAGACAGGCGGGCTTCGGTGCTCGCGAAGGCGAGCGTCATCATCCGCTGGATTTCCAGCACCAGGCCGCGCAACGCCAACGCAGGCACCGCGGCCAGCGTCGGGTCCAGATGCGCCGGGCGGGCGATGCTTTCCTCCGGGGCGACATACCGGTGCTGCAACCAATCAACGAGACGCCCGGCAAAGGGCCAGATAAGCACCACGCCCAGCACGTTCAGCAGGGTGTTGAAGATCGCCAGCGTCAGCGGCTCATCCTTGCTGTCCACCAGAAGAAGATCGGCGAGCCAATGGCTGGCGGCAACCAGGGGGTAGAGCAGCAGGAAGGCGGCGATACCGGAATAGATGTTGAACACGATATGGGAGAGGGCAACGCGCTTGGCCGCCGGGGTGGCCCCTGCCGAGGCGAAGATGGCGGTGGAGGTCGTGCCGATATTGGCGCCGATGATGCCGGCGGCGGCCAGTTCCAGCGGCAACCCGCCCCCGGCTGTGGCCGTCAGGATGATGGCAATCGCCGCGCTTGAGGATTGGGCGAGCGCGGCCAGCACCATTCCGAACACAAGAAAAACGAAAGGCGCAAAAAACCCCGCTTGCGACAGATCAAGCGTCTCGAACCAGGGCAGCAGCGTCTCGAAGGCGCCTTTCAGAATGCTGATGCCCAGGAAGAAAAGACCAAACCCGGCCAGTGCCTGGCCGGTTCCGGAAACACGCGGGCGTTTCGTGCCCAGCATCTGCGCCAGCACCCCGAAGCCGATGATCGGCAGGGCAAAGGCGCCGATGTCGAGTTTCAGCCCCACCAGCGCCACCAGCCAGGCGGTCATCGTGGTGCCGATATTGCCGCCGAAGATCACCCACACGGCATGGCGAAGCGTCAGCAGCCCGGCATTCACGAACCCGATGGTGGCGACGGTCACCGCGCTGGAAGACTGGACGAGGCCTGTCAGCAGCGCGCCGGAGATGAGACCGCGGGCCGGTGTGCGCGTCCAATTCCGCAGGATGGCGCGCAGGCCGTCTCCGGCGGCCAGCTTCAGCCCTTCTGTCAGCATCGACATGCCCAGCAGGAACAGGCCAATTCCGCCAAGCAGTTCCAGCGCCAGCATCATCGCAAATCCACTCCTCGCGCGCCGCCGGTGACACGCTTCTGTAACCACTGACCTAATGACGAATGCGGCAGCGGGGCAAGGGACCCCGCATTAACCCACAAAAGGCAGTTGGTAACTTTCCGGAAGGTTTTCGTACACGCGCTGGTAACCGACGCGATTCAGGGTCGCCTGTAACAGTCACAGTAGAGTCGCGGGGCGAACGATCCATGACCATCCAGCGTAACACGATCATCCAGGGCGATTGCATCGAGGTCCTGTCCCGCATTCCGGACAAGTCCGTCGATCTCGTCTTCGCTGATCCGCCCTATAACCTCCAGCTTGGGGGCGGGCTGACCCGTCCGGACCAGTCCGTGGTCGACGGTGTGGATGATGAATGGGACAAGTTCGCCAGCTTTGACGACTATGATCTGTTTACCCATCAATGGCTGGAAGAATGCCGCCGTGTCCTGAAGGACGATGGCGCCATCTGGGTTATCGGCTCCTACCACAACATCTTCCGTGTCGGGACGGTGCTTCAGGATCAGGGCTTCTGGATCCAGAATGACGTGATCTGGCTGAAGTCAAACCCGATGCCGAACTTCAAGGGCACCCGTTTCCAGAACGCCCATGAAACGCTGATCTGGGCCGGCAAGTCCAAGGACAGCCGCGTCACCTTCAATTATGACGCGCTGAAAACCTTCAATGAAGACAAGCAGATGCGCTCTGACTGGACGATCCCGCTCTGCACGGGCGGCGAGCGCCTGAAGGATGAGGCCGGCCGCAAGGCGCACCCGACGCAGAAGCCGGAATCGCTGCTGCACCGCGTGCTGCTGGCCACCTCTAATCCGGGCGATCTCATCCTCGACCCTTTCTCCGGCACGGGCACCACAGCGGCTGCCGCCAAGCGCCTTGGCCGGGATTTCATCGGTATCGAGAGGGAAGAAAGCTATGCCCGCCTCTCCCGCGCCCGCATCAAGGCGATCACGCCGCTGGAAGGGGAAGTGCTGGAAACCGAGCGCAGCAAGAAATCCCTCGCCCGCGTGCCCTTCGGCGCGCTGATCGAGACCGGTTGGCTGAAACCCGGCGACCGCCTTTTCTCGCCCCAGCGCCGCCACCAGGCGCGCATCCGTGTTGACGGCTCGCTGACCACTGGCGCAATCACCGGCTCCATCCACCGCCTAGGCGCGCAGGTGCAACAAGCGCCGGCCTGCAATGGCTGGACTTACTGGCATTACGAAACCGATAAGCGCGACCTGGCGCCGATCGACCTTCTGCGCCGGCGTTACCGCGAAGAGATGGGCCTCGCCTGAGGCCATCCGTTCACGAATAGCTTGTCAGGATTTCGTCAATGGCGCGCTCAAGATCCTTGAGTGTCGCCACGTGGCTCATCTGGTTGCAATAGGGCGCATAGCGCGGGATCACACTGTCGCCCGTGCCCCAGAGGGCGGGGCCTTCCGGGTTCAGCCAGATGGTCTGTTTGGCGCGGCCCGCAAAGCCGCTGAACAGGTCCAGCCGGGGATCACCATAGTTTGAGCGGCCGTCGCCGAGCACGATGATGGTTGTGCGCCGGTCGATCACGGTTTCATGGTCTGTCTTGAAGTCAGACCAGGCCTGACCATAGCTGGTTGAGCCGAGGCCGAACTCCCGCAGGATTTTCTTCATCGCGCCGTCAAATTCATTCTCTTCCAGAATGTCGCTGACATCGCCCAGCCGGTAGGAGAACGCATAAGCGTGCAGGTCCGGGATCACTTCCTTGAGGGAGTAGAGCAGCAGCAGCAGGAAGCGCACATAGGCGGCCACTGATCCGGATACGTCGCAAACGGCAACGATCTTTGGGCGGTCTCTTTTCTTCTGCCGCCAGATCACATTGAACGGCACGCCGTCATAGCCCGCATTGGCGCGCATCGTGCGGCGCACGTCCAGAATGCCGCGAGATGTTTTCTTCCGCCGCCGGGAATGTTTCACGGCGAGGCGCTTGGCGATCTTGGCGATCAGCAGCTTCATCCGTGCCATGTCATGGGCTTCCAGCGCGGTGAGGCGCTTGGTAGCTGCCACATCATCGCGGAATTTCTCGGTCTCGCCCGCGCCGAACACTTCAAATGCCCGCTCGGCCCGCTCGCGCGCGGCCATGGTCAGGGCTCGGCGCGCATCGATCATGCGCTGCGCATCCGCATCAGCCTCTGCGCCAGAGCGTTGCAGCGCGTCCAGCAGACGCGCCTGCAAAGCTTCTCCGCCCATGGCCTTTACCATCTGCTGGGCGTAGTAGGCCGTCTGCGTGGAAAAGCGGATGTCGTTGAGGCCAGCGGCTTCTGCGGCGCGTTCCACGGCAGTGGCAAGCGCCTGTTCATTGCCGGGCTGGGTCAGCGCGATCATCTGCTCGGCCGCGTCGGCGGTGTCCTGCCCGCCGCTTTCGCTGTCGCCTGAGCCATCGTCGCGGTTTTCCGCCTCGCTCTGCGTGCTGCTACGCTTGTTGCTGGCGGCGAAGTAAAGATCGAACAGCTTGTCGTGTACGTCCTTTTCCGCTTCGGACTTTGCCAACACGCAGGCGAGCGAATCCTTCAGCAGGCCCCGGTCGCCATAGCCGATCATCGCCACGGTGCGCGCCGCGTCCAGCGCTTCACCGGTTGAGACCTTCACATCAGCAGATCTCAGTGCTCGGATGAAATTGGAGATCTGGCGCTCCATGCGCGCGCCACCTTATCCGAGGTCCGGATAGCCAGAAGCCGTCCGTCCGCCCGAATCGGTGCCCACCGCCTCGCGCACCATTTTGGGGATCTGCGGAGAGATCGCCGCAATGTCGCTCTCATGCTTGAGCAGCACGTTCAGCGTATCGCGCACGAATTGTTCGTCCAGGCTGCTGGAATGCAGCAGAAGCAGCGTGCGCGCCCAATCCACCGTCTCGGCAATCGAAGGCCGCTTCTTGATGTCGGCTTCGCGGACCGACTGAACAAAGCGGACGAGTTGCGAGAGCAGGGTATCGGAAATGCCATCCACCCGCGCGCGCACAATCCTCTGCTCACGGACATGATCAGGAAAGCCGATATGCAGGTGCAGGCAGCGCCGCTTTAACGCGTCGCCCAGCTCGCGGACATTATTCGACGTCAGGATCACGATCGGCGGCACCTTCGCCCGGATCGTCCCGATCTCCGGCACAGACACCTGATAGTCCGACAGCACTTCCAGCAGGAACGCCTCGAAGGCTTCGTCGGACTTGTCGATCTCGTCGATCAGCAGGATTGAGCCCTTGTCCTGCTGCATGGCGTTCAGCAGGGGGCGCGCCTCAAGGAATTGCGGGGAGAAGAACAGGTCTTCAAAGTCGGCCAGCTTGCCCAGCGATTTGGAGAGATTGTCGGCTTCCCCGATCAGCTCGTTCAGCTTTTCCTTGAGGATCTGCGTGTAGAGCAGCTGCTTGCCGTATTTCCATTCATACAGCGCCTTGCCTTCATCGAGGCCCTCATAGCACTGCAGGCGGATGATCGGCAGGTCGAGCCAGCGGCCAAGCGAAGCGGCAAGGTCCGTCTTGCCAACGCCCGCCGGGCCTTCGATCAGGATGGGCTTGCGCAGGCCATGGGCCAGGAAAACAGCCGTGGAAATCTGCGCGGTGGAGATATAGCCCACTTCGCCGAGCCCTGCGGTAATCGCCTCGATCGAGGTCAGCGGCTCGTAGCCGGAAGTCATGTCTTTTGCCATGCCAAAGGGGTAGGGGGCAGGGCGAAGGCTGGCAAGCGCTCACGCTAGGGTAAGGCGCCGCCCCTCAGCCGAGCAGGGAAGACGCCCACACCCGCAACGGGTTTTCTGGGTCGGACAGCAGCCGCGCGACCATCGCCAGACAGATGATGACCAGCAGCGGCCGGATCAGGCGCGGGCCAAAACGCATTGCCGCCTTCGAGCCAAGCCAGCCGCCCAGCACCTGGCCTGCCGCCATCGTCAGGCCGAGCGCCCAGAGCACCTGTCCGCCCAAGGCAAACACGGCGACCGAAACGACATTGCTGGCAAGGTTCAGCGCCTTTGTATGCGCCGTCGCCCGTGTCAGACCCATGCCCAGCAGGGTCACGAGGCTGAGGGCAAAGAACGAGCCCGTGCCGGGTCCGAAGAAGCCGTCATAAAAGCCAATCCCGCCTGCAACGCTGCTATACGCCAGCGGCGTCATCCGGGCGTGCGCGTCCTCATCGCTCGCCTTCGGCCCGAACAGGAAATAGAGCGCAATCGCCACCAGGAGGCCCGGCAGCACCACCATCAGCCAGCTGCTGTCCACCACAAGTACAGCGGCGGTGCCCAGCCCCGCGCCCATGAAGGTGGCGATCAGTGGCCAAAGGATCAGGGCAAAGTTGATCCGCCCGGCTTTCCAATAGCTCCAGGTGGCCATGGCGGTGCCGAAACTGCTCTGTACCTTGTTGGTCGCCAGCGCCGAGAACGGGTTGATGCCAGCAGCCAGCAGTGCCGGAAGCGTAATCAGCCCGCCGCCTCCCGCGATGGCGTCGATGAAGCCGGCCGCCACGGCGGCCACCACGAGAAAGGCAATCAGTTCAGGGGCAAGCTCGATCATCCGCGCGCCTTAGACTTCCTGCGCCAACTGATCCAGCTTCCCGGTGCGCAGACGGGATGACGCCCCCCGGCCAAAGCGATAAGCCGAGGGCATGGCCGTTGCGCGAATCCTCTTCACCCTGCCGCTGCCCGAACCGTTCGATTACACGGTGCCGGAAGGGATGGGGCTGGAACCAGGCGCCTATGTCGCTGCCCCGGTCGGCCCGTATGACCGGCTGGGCATGGTGGTTGAGGTGCTGGGCGATGAGGTGAGCTCCGGTCGCAAGCTCAAGCCTGTCACGGCGGTCTATGAGGCGCCGCCCATGGGCGCGCCGATGCGCGAGTTCCTGGCATGGGTTGCCCGCTACACCGTCACCCATCCGGGGCAGGTGCTTGCAATGGCCCTGCGGGCGCGGGACGGCCTTCTGCCGTCCCCGGTCGAGACACGCTACAGGCTGACAGGGACTTTGCCCGAGCGGATGACGCCCGCGCGCCAGAAGGTGCTCGATGTGTACCGGAATTGTCCGGAAATGTCCGGAAACGACCATCTGCTGGCTGCCGCTGACATCGCCGCGGCAGCAAACGTCTCGTCCGGGGTTGTCAAAGGCATGGTTGAGGCCGGCGCGCTGGAGCCTGTGGAAATCGACAGCGACCCGCCCTTCGCGATCCCCGATCCGGATCTTCCTGGCGCCAGCCTGACAGGCGAACAGGCCACTGCGGCGGTGGAATTGCGCGCTGCTATCCAACAGGGTGGTTTCTCCGCCTTCCTGCTCGACGGGGTGACGGGATCGGGCAAGACGGAAGTGTATTTCGAGGCGATTGCCGAAACACTCCGCTCGGATCCTGAAGCGCAGATCCTTGTTTTGTTACCGGAAATTGCGCTGACGCAAGCGATCCTCGCCCGCTTTCAGGCGCGTTTTGGCGCCGCGCCCGCGCCCTGGCATTCCGGCATGAACCCCAAGGATCGCCGCCGCACCTGGCGTGAGGCTGTCCATGGCCGCGCCCGCATCGTGATCGGCGCCCGCTCGGCCCTTTTCCTGCCCTACCGCAAGCTGCGCCTCATCATCGTCGATGAGGAGCATGACACCTCCTTCAAACAGGAAGACGGCGTTACCTATCATGCCCGCGATCTGGCGGTGATGCGGGCCAAGATGGAAGGCGGGCAGGTGATCCTCGCTTCGGCCACGCCTGCCTTGGAAACCGCTGTAAATGCGGAGGCTGGCCGGTATGTGCGCCTGCGCCTGTCGGCCCGGCCCGGTGCTTCTCGCCTGCCGGATATTGAGCTTGTAGACCTGCGCAAGGCCCCGCCCGCAAAGGGCAAATGGCTGTCGCCGGTGCTGGAGCGTGCGCTGATCCAGACACTCGCCAATGGCGAGCAATCCCTGCTGTTCCTCAACCGCCGTGGTTATGCCCCCCTCGTCATCTGCAAAGCCTGCGGGGAAAGGCTGAAAACACCCGGCACCGAAAATTGGCTGACGGAGCACCGCTATTCCGGCCGGCTGGTTTGCCACGTTACCGGCTATTCCATTCCGAAGCCTGCCAAATGCCCCCATTGCGGCGCAGCTGATTCGCTGATGGGCGTCGGCCCCGGTGTGGAACGGGTCGCCGAAGAGGTGCGCGTTCTGCTGCCCAACGCCCGGATCGAGATTTTTTCTTCAGATACGGCGCAGGGCGGCGATGCTGTCCGCAGCCTGGTGGAGCGGATGGAGCGGGGCGAGATCGATGTGATGATCGGCACCCAGATCGTCGCCAAGGGGCATAACTTCCCGAATCTGACGCTGGTGGGCGTGGTTGACGCCGATAGCGGCCTCAAGGGCGGCGATCTGCGGGCCGGCGAGCGTACCTATCAGCTACTGAGCCAGGTGGCGGGCCGGGCAGGGCGGGCGGAGCGTCCGGGCCGGGCACTGGTGCAGACTTACGCGCCGGATAACCCCGCCATGGAGGCGCTGGCCGCCAATGACCGGGACGGTTTCCTCCAGATCGAACGAGATGTCCGCGCCGAATTGGTGCTGCCTCCCTTCGGGCGCCTGGCCGCGATGATCCTGTCTGCGCCGTCGGCAGAACTTGTGGATAAAACCGCCCTCGAAATTGCTGCCGCTGCCCCCAATGGAGAGGGAATCGAGGTGTTCGGGCCGGCGCCGGCGCCCATCACCGTGCTGCGCGGGCGCCACAGGCGGCGGTTCCTGATCAAAAGCCCCAGAATCGTGGATCTCTCGGCATATATGACCGCCTGGACAGCGCGCCTGAAACTTCCGGCGCAGGTTCGGATTTCGGTCGATATCGACCCTTATTCTTTTCTCTGAAGCGCCTTTCCCTGCGGGAGCTCCGGTTTGCGGCCATTTCGCCGCATGACGGGTCAGCGGCGGGGCTGTTGTCAGCGCTAATTTCTAATGATAAGCGCCGCACAACCTTGGGGGGGTGCCTGTTTCGCGAGCGCCGCCCGCCTGACTTTTATTAGGGCATTTCCGCCCCCTAACTGAGACGGATTTCAAGACCTTGCCTGCCTCAAACGTGATCCAGACAAGCGAAACGGCCCAGCGCTACGCTCGCGCGCTCTTTGACCTGGCGCAGGAGAGGGGCGACCTGGCCTCCGTCCACAAGGATTTCCGGGCTTTTGCCGCGCTCATCAAATCCTCGGATGATCTGCGCAAGCTGCTCGATTCCCCCGCTTTTGGCCGCGACGTGAAAGTGTCTGCGCTGGCAGAAATCGCCAAAAAAGCTGGCTATTCGGCTCTCTTCGGCAAGTTCCTCGGCACGATGGCCGCCAACGGCCGCGCCGGGGACATTCTGGGCGCCGAATTCGCCTTTGACCAATTCTATGCGAAACAGCGCGGCGTTCAGCGCGCGATTGTTCGCACCGCACAAGAAATGACCGGCGCTGAAAAGTCCCGGATCGAATCGCTGCTTGCCAAGATGGTTGGCGGCGAAGTTGAACTCACCAGCGAAGTGGATGCTTCGCTGATTGGTGGCATCCAGCTCCGCCTGGGCTCGAAGCTCGTGGACGCCAGCGTCGCCAAGAAACTTGAACGCATGAACACCGTGATGAAGGGAGCATAAGAAGCTCGATGGACATTTCACCTGCAGAAATTTCGGGCATCCTGAAGTCTCAGATCGAGAATTTCGGCGTCGAAGCTGAAGTCTCGGACGTTGGCCAGGTGCTTTCCGTCGGTGACGGTATCGCCCGTATCTATGGTCTCGACAGCGTGCAGGCCGGCGAACTCGTGGAGTTCGATGGCGGCATCAAGGGCATGGCCCTGAACCTCGAGAAAGATAACGTCGGCGTCGTGATCTTCGGCGAAGACCGCAACATCAAAGAGGGCGACACCGTCAAGCGGACGTCCGAGATCGTGGCTGCCCCCGTTGGCAAAGGCCTCCTTGGCCGCGTCGTGAACGCGCTGGGTGAGCCGATCGACGGCAAAGGCCCCCTGAAAGATGTCGCCAGCCGCGCCCGCGTGGACGTGAAGGCGCCGGGCATCATCCCGCGTAAATCGGTTCATGAGCCGATGATGACGGGTATCAAGGCGATCGACGGCATGATCCCGGTTGGCCGTGGCCAGCGCGAGCTGATCATCGGTGACCGTCAGACCGGCAAGACCGCGATCTGCATCGATACCATCCTGAACCAGAAACCGACGAACGACGCGGCGAAATCCGACAAGGACAAGCTGTTCTGCGTCTACGTCGCAATCGGTCAGAAGCGTTCGACGGTTGCCCAGGTTGTAAAGGCACTCGAAGAGCGTGGCGCGCTCGACTACACGATCGTTGTTTCGGCAACGGCCTCGGAAGCTGCTCCGCTTCAGTACCTCGCGCCGTTCACCGGCTGCGCCATGGGTGAGTGGTTCCGCGATAACGGCATGCACGCCCTGATCATCTATGATGACCTTTCCAAGCAGGCTGTTGCTTATCGTCAGATGTCGCTGCTGCTGCGCCGCCCGCCGGGCCGCGAAGCCTATCCGGGCGACGTGTTCTACCTCCACTCGCGCCTGCTTGAGCGCGCTGCGAAGCTGAACGACGACAACGGTAACGGCTCGCTGACCGCTCTGCCGGTCATCGAGACCCAGGCAAACGACGTGTCGGCCTACATTCCGACCAACGTGATCTCGATCACCGATGGTCAGATCTTCCTCGAAACCGACCTCTTCAACTCGGGTATCCGCCCGGCCGTTAACGTCGGTCTGTCGGTGTCCCGCGTGGGTTCGGCGGCTCAGACGAAGGCGATGAAGAAAGTTGCCGGCTCGATGAAGGGTGAACTCGCCCAGTATCGCGAGATGGCTGCCTTCGCGAAGTTCGGTTCGGACCTTGATGCTGCGACCCAGCGCCTGCTGAACCGCGGTGCCCGCCTGACGGAACTCCTGAAACAGCCGCAATACTCGCCGCTGCTGATGGAAGAGCAGGTCGTCATCATCTACGCCGGTACGCGCGGCTATCTCGACAAGGTCGATCTGAAAGATGTGACCCGCTACGAGAGAGAACTGCTCGTCCACATGCGCGGCGCGAAGAAAGACCTTCTCGCCAAGCTTCGTGAGAAGAAAGAACTCACCAGCGAGATCGAAGACGAGATCAAGAAAGCGCTGGACGATTTCACTTCGAAATTCGCCTGATCTGTTGAGTGGACCAAGGACGGTAAAGGCCTGACATGCCCAGCTTGAAGGACCTTAAGAACCGGATCGGAAGCGTGAAATCCACGCAGAAGATCACGAAGGCGATGCAGCTGGTGGCTGCCGCCAAGCTGAAGCGCGCGCAGGACGCCGCGACGGCGGCGCGGCCCTATGCTGAGCGTCTGGCCGCGGTTCTCGCAAACCTCGCCGCAACGACTGGCCAGGGTGGCCCGAAACTGCTGACCGGTAACGGAAACGACCAGACCCATCTGATCGTGGTCATGACGGCGGAACGCGGCCTCGCTGGCGGCTTCAACGCCTATGTGGCCAAGCTTGCCCGCCAGAAGATCCAGCAACTTCAATCCGAAGGGAAGACCGTCAAAGTTCTGACCATCGGCAAGAAGGGCCGCGAAGTTCTGGCGCGTGAGTACGCTGCTCAGTTTGCCGGACACATCAGCCTTGCGGACGTGAAGAGCAACAACTTCGCCGATGCGGCGCTGTCGGTCGGCCAGAGGCTCACCCAGGGCTTCGAGAATGGCGAGTTTGACGTTGCCACGTTGATCTATTCGCAGTTCAAGAACGTGCTCTCGCAGGTTCCGACGGCTCAGCAGCTGATCCCGGCAACAGCGCCTGCAGGCGCACCGGCGATCGATCTGGGCGGCGCGCAGTACATCTACGAACCGTCCGAGGAAGCCATCCTCGAAACGCTTCTGCCGCGCTACATCAATACCCAGATCCTGTCCGCCATGCTGGAAAGCTCGGCGGGTGAGCAGGCGAGCCGCATGACCGCAATGGACAACGCGACCCGCAATGCCAAGGACCTGATCAAGGCGCTGAACCTGAAATACAACCGGGCACGCCAGGCACAGATTACCAAGGAGCTGATCGAGATCATCTCCGGGGCCGAAGCCCTCTAGACGCTAACCAGACCAGAATACTTCATCTCCCGAGGAGACGATCAGATGAGCACCCCCGCAAACGCCAAAGGCCGTGTATCCCAGGTCATCGGCGCCGTCGTTGACGTAGAATTTGATGGCGAACTGCCGTCGATCCTGAACGCACTCGAGACTGACAACAACGGCAACCGCCTGGTTCTGGAAGTTGCGCAGCACCTCGGCGAGAACACGGTTCGTACCATCGCCATGGACTCGACCGAAGGTCTCGTCCGCGGCCAGCCGGTCTCTGACACCGGCAAGTCGATCATGGTTCCGGTTGGTCCGGCCACGCTCGGCCGCATCATGAACGTCATCGGCCAGCCGATTGACGAGCGCGGTCCGGTGACCACCGATCTGCTCCGTCCGATCCACGCTCCGGCCCCGGAGTTCGTTGACCAGTCGACGGAAGCCGAAGTGCTCGTGACGGGTATCAAGGTTATCGACCTTCTCTGCCCCTACGCCAAAGGCGGCAAGATCGGCCTGTTCGGCGGCGCCGGCGTGGGCAAGACGGTTCTCATCATGGAACTCGTGAACAACATCGCCAAACTGTTCGGCGGTTACTCGGTGTTCGCGGGCGTCGGCGAGCGGACGCGTGAGGGCAACGACCTCTATCACGAGATGATCGAGTCGAACGTCATCAACCTGGAAGGCGAAAGCCGGATGTCGCTGGTCTATGGCCAGATGAACGAGCCGCCGGGCGCCCGTGCCCGCGTGGCTCTGACCGGTCTGACGCAAGCCGAATACTTCCGCGATGTGGAAGGCAAGGACGTTCTATTCTTCGTCGACAACATCTTCCGCTTCACGCAGGCCGGTTCGGAAGTGTCCGCGCTGCTCGGCCGTATTCCTTCAGCTGTGGGTTACCAGCCGACGCTGGCCACCGATATGGGCGCCCTTCAGGAGCGCATCACCTCGACCAACAAGGGATCGATCACCTCGGTTCAGGCCGTCTACGTTCCCGCGGACGACCTTACCGACCCGGCGCCGGCAACCTCGTTTGCTCACCTTGACGCAACGACGGTTCTCTCGCGCTCGATCGCTGAAAAAGGTATCTACCCGGCTGTGGATCCGCTCGACTCCACCTCGCGTATTCTCGACCCGATGGTTGTCGGTGAAGAGCACTACGAAGTCGCCCGCGGCGTTCAGCAGATCCTGCAGAAATATAAAGAGCTTCAGGACATCATCGCCATCCTCGGCATGGACGAGCTGTCGGAAGACGACAAGATCACCGTTGCCCGCGCCCGTAAAGTCGAGCGTTTCCTTTCGCAGCCATTCGACGTTGCGCAGGTGTTCACCGGTTCGCCGGGTGTGCAGGTGAAACTCGAAGACACGATCAAGGGCTTCAAAGGCCTGATCAGCGGCGAGTTCGACCATCTGCCGGAGCCGGCCTTCTACATGGTTGGCAACATCGAGGAAGCGAAAGCCAAAGCCGCGAAGCTGATGGCGGAAGCTGCCTGAGGAATTAGTTGATGGCTGACAAGCTGCACTTCTCGCTCGTGTCGCCTGCCCGGGAGCTGTTCTCGGGCGAGGTCGATCATGTGATCGCTCCGGGCACGGAAGGCGAGTTCGGCGTGCTGGTGAACCATGCGCCGTTCATGACGACGCTCAAGAACGGCGTTGTGCGCGTTCTGGAAGGCGATGTTGTGCGATATCGCTTTTATGTGCGCGGCGGTTTTGCTGACGTGACTCCCGCCGGCCTCACGATCCTTGCTGAAGAAGCTCGCAATCTTTCCGATGCGAATGCGCAGGAGATCGATGTCGAGATCGAGGCGGCGAAGATCAAGCTGCTTGAACTGGACGCCGGGGACAGCAAGCGCGCTGTCTACGAGCATCAGATTTCGTATCTGGAAGGCCTGCGCAGCGCGCTCGCCAACTGATAAGGATACTGATCAATTAAAAAACCCCGGCTGACTGGCCGGGGTTTTTTGTTTGCGCAGAAGATCTGCTTATACAAACACGGCAATGGTCTGACGGCCCACCATGATAGGCTGGCGTTGCTTGTTCCAGAGCAGCATTTCCTGGCTGGAATATCCGTTGCGCGCCGTCTGGGCGACATGCCGGGCGAGGAACCAGCGATCCTGTGTCTCGATGTCCTCTGTGAGGAATTCCGCCATCCATGTCATTGAGCTGATGCGGCCCGGTTCACGGAACATTGCCATGGTGGCGGGAGGGGGCGCATCGGCCAAGGCCAGCAGAGAGGTCGCGTCCATTGGCGTGGCCGGGTCCTTGTGGCGCATCCAGATCGAAACGTCTGCCTTGTCCGCGCCGGACATAGGCGGGGTGCCTCCGGCGATCAGCATGTCGAAATTCTGGGCGAAGGCGGGCCCCTGATGGTTCCGGAAATAGGGGGGGACATCTTCCGGGGCCGGCAATTCGGGCGCAGGCAGATCAACCAGATCAATTGAGGACTGGCGGGGGGCGCCGAATGTCATGATGGCTTCGGCCAGCACGCCGTCTGCACCTGTCATCCGTACGGAAACAAAGACCGTGTTCTTTCCCTGCCGCAGCACTTCGGCCTTGCAGGTGACCTCACCATTCACAGGGCCGACAAAGGCTATCTGAGCGGCGCGGGCGGGCAGGCCGGGCGCAAGGGACCGTGCGGCCTCCAGGCAGAGTGCGGCGGTGAGCCCGCCATAGGCGGTGCGGCCCTGCATCCATGTCTCGGGAATATTGGTGCGGTGCGTGCCGTCGGCTGTTCTGGAGATCGAGGACAGCAACTCAGTGTAGTTCATCGGTCTGCTCCTGGGAGGGTGGACAGGTGACACGCCAGCATAGTTCCGAAAAAGAACCAACCCGTCACGTTGCGTCACATGAAAACGCCCCGGCTGGCGGGCCGGGGCGTGAAAGCAATTCCGGGGGCTGGCTTAGTGCTGGCTTTCCGGGGTGGAAACGCGAAGGCCGTCGAGGGAGTCGGTTACCTTGATCTGGCAGGAGAGGCGCGAGTTCGGCTTCACGTTCTCTGCAAAGTCCAGCATCGACTTTTCCATCTCTTCCTGAACCCCGGTTTTCTCCAGGAAGGCCTCGTCGACATAGACATGGCAGGTGGCGCAGGCGCAGGCCCCGCCGCAATCAGCGTCAATTCCCGGAATGGAATTTTTGATCGCCGCTTCCATTACAGATTCGCCGTTCTTCGCTTCCACCGTGCGTTCGGTGCCGTCATGCGAAATATAGGTGATCTTTGCCATGTGGGTTTCCGTCTCCTTCAGGCCGCTGCAGTTGCGGCGATGTCTTTCATCGGGATTGATGTGTCGCTGAGTATTTCAGGTGCAATCTTTGCGCCTGCCATGATGAGTTTCTTCGAGGCCAGGAATTCGGGGGCACTGTTGACCGCGTCAACGGCAATCAGCGTACCCTGACGCAGATAGAAGGCGGCAAACTTCCGGGCCTTCGGATCGCCGCGCAGGACGATGGTGTCATAATCCGTGCTGAGGCCGGCGATCTGGAGTTTGAGATCATATTGGTCCGACCAGAACCAGGGGCAGTCTTCGGCTGGCCGGGGAAGGCCAAGGATGGCGGCGGCCACCAGCTTGCCCTGTTCGATGGCGTTGTGGACGCTCTCAAGGCGGCCCGTGCGGCCGTAATGCACCAGCGGGCGGCTGGCGCAGTCACCGGCCGCGAAGACGCGCGGGTCTGAGGTGCGCCCGTCCCGGTCTGTCAGGATACCGTTGGCGCAGGCGATGCCGGCGTCTTTTGCCAGTTCCTCATTGGGCAGGATGCCAATGCCGACGAGGACAATGTCCGCCGGCAGACGGGTGCCATCGGCCAGCACGGCAGCGCTGACAGCGCCATCGGCGCCATCGAGATGCGAAAGGGCCGTATTCGTCAGGATCTTCACGCCTTTGGCAGTGTGCTCATGGGCGTAGAAGTCGCTCATCACCGGGCTGGTGACGCGGGCAAGCACGCGGGGCGCCATTTCCAGAACAGTCACCTCAAGGCCCATGGTGCAGGCCACAGCCGCGGCCTCCAGGCCGATATAGCCCGCGCCGATGATCACCATGCGGCGCCCGGAAACCATCTGCGGGCGGATGCGCTCGACGTCAGACAGGGTGCGCAGGTCATGGACGCCCGCGAGATCGGCGCCCTGGCAGGGCAGCTTGCGCGGGCGGGAACCGGTGGCGAGGATCAGGGCGTCATAGTCCAGCACACCGCCATGTTCGATGTGCAGCTGGCGGGCGGCGCGGTCGATCCGCGTCGCATGGGCGCCGAGAATGACCTCGATATTATTGTCCTGATACCAGGCGGCGGGTTTGAAATAGAGCCGCTCCTCATCCATCTCGCCCTTCATATAGGCCTTGGAGAGCGGCGGGCGCTGATAGGGCAGCGCGGTTTCTTCCCCGACAATCGTGAGCGCGCCCTTATACCCACCCTGGCGCAAAGACTGGACAGCCTGCGCTGCCGCCTGTCCGGCGCCGGCAATCACAATCTTATCTGCGCCCGAAAGGTCCACGACGCCCCCTGTTTCCTATAATGACGCTAGCGTCAACTTTTGCTCGGTTGTAAGCACTTGTAACGCAGCGTGCAAGCACTGCAAGCCGGGTCACTCCGTCACACAATCTGGTTAAACCGAGGTTGCGTAGCGGCAGCGCAAGACTAAGAGAGAGCATGGCGACAACTTTCGATCTTGCGGATGAGGCGGCGACGCTGGCGCTGGGGGGGGCACTGGCCAAGATCCTGCGCGCAGGCGATTTCGTAGCCCTGCATGGCGACCTCGGCGCGGGCAAGACGACCCTGACGCGCGGGCTGATCCAGGCCCTGCTGGGGGAGGGGGAAGAGGTGCCGAGCCCTACTTACACACTGGTCCAGGTTTATGAGGGGCCAGACTTTCCGCTCTGGCATTTCGACCTCTACCGGCTGGATGATCCAGACGGGGTAGAGGAGCTGGGTTGGGATGATACGGTCGAGGGGGCGGCTCTGGTGGAATGGCCGGAGCGGGCCGGACGGCACTTGCCGAAGCAGCGTCTGGACGTGTTGCTTGAAATTCAGGGCGATCAGCGCCGGGTGAGGCTGGAACCGAGGGGCGAAGGCTGGCAGGAACGGCTGCATGGATTCAGCCTCTGACTCGCGCACGCATGAGATTGACCGGTTCCTCGCCAGCGTGGGCGATGGATGGGACCGGGCAAATCGCAAATCCCTTGGCCAGGATGCTTCGACCCGCCGCTATATCCGCCTCCTCAGAGAAGATGGCGCCAGCGCCCTGCTGATGGACGCGCCGAGGGTTGAGGATGATCCCTGCCCGCCGGAGGCTGACCGGGCATTGCGCGAGAAAATGGGCTGGAACGCGATGACGCGGTTGGCGGCCTCGCGTGTCGAGGCGTTCGCGCTGATTGCCGGGCATCTGCGCAGCCTGGGGCTGGAAGCGCCGGAGGTATATGCGTTCGATCCGGCGCAAGGCTTTGCGCTGATCGAGGATTTTGGCGAGGGGCGCGAGTTTGCCCGGATGATTGAGCGGGGCGAGGCGGACGAGCAGACGCTTTACCGCGCGGCCGCAGAGACGCTGGCACTTCTCCACGCGGCGCCGGTGCCGCAGCGGCTTGAAAAGGATGGGATTGTCTGGCCGATCCTGGACTTCGACGCGGTCGCGCTGGGGGCCAATGCCGATCTCTATGCCGACTGGTTGCCGCTGGAAGCGGGCGGAACCAAGCTGACAGGCGCAGCGCGGGCGCGCTGGGAGGCCGAGCGGAACGCGCTGATCGGAAAAGCCATGTCTTTTCCGAGGGCTTTCACGCTGCGGGACTATCATGCGGAAAATCTGCTGTGGTTGGCGGGTGGCCGGGTGGGTCTTCTGGACTTTCAGGACGCGGTGCGCGGCTGGGACGCCTGGGACATGGCAATGCTGACCCAGGACGCGCGCAGAGCCGTCTCAGCGGCGGCAGCGGAAGACGCCATCCGGACATTTCTGGACAAAACCGGACAGGACCGGATGGATTTTGAGGAGCGGTTGGCCGTAATCGGCGCCCTCAATGCCTTGCGGATTGCGGGTGTCTTCTCCCGCCTGCAGCATCGGGACAAGAAGCCCCGTTATGGTGAGTTCCAGCCCCGGCAGCTTTCCATCCTCGCCCGTAATCTGGCCCACCCTTCGCTGGCAGGCATGCGGGCGTTCGTCATGGAGCAGACCCCCTTCGTATTTGAGGCCAAGGCATGAGCGTTCCGGTTCCGCATACGGCGATGGTGCTTGCCGCAGGTCTCGGCACGCGCATGCGGCCGCTGACCAATGACTGCCCCAAGCCGCTGATCCCGGTGCGCGGGCGCAGGCTGATTGACCGGGTGATCGGCCCGCTGAAGACGGCAGGCGTGAAGCGCCTGGTGGTGAATGTGCATTACCTGCCGGAGCAGATTGAGGCGTATCTGGAAACGCTGACGGATTTCGAAGTGATCGTGTCCGACGAGCGCGGCGAGGTGCTGGAGACTGGCGGGGGCCTGGCCAAGGCGCGGCCGCTGCTGGGCGAGGAGCCGGTGTTTGTGCTGAATACTGATGCCTTCTGGTTTCCCGAGGTGGCTGATCCGCTGTTGGCGCTGGCGCAGGCATTTGACCCGGCGCAGGAGGATGAGCGCCTTCTGGTGGCTGACACCGGACGGGCGCTGGGCTTTGACGGGCCGGGCGACTTCTTCATGGACGGCGAAGGCCGCCTGACCCGGCGCGGCACGGCGGCGAGGGCGCCCTGGGCCTATGCGGGCGTACGGATCATCAAGCCGCAGGTTTATGACGGGCAGCCGGTGGAGCGGTTTTCGGCGCTGCGCATCTGGGATGGCTTGATCCCCCAGGGGCGCTTGCGGGGCCTGACGCTTGATTCTTTCTGGTTGCATGTGGGCGACCCGCAGGCGCTGAAAGATGCCGAAATGTGGGTGGCCTGTCATGGCGGCTGACGCGCTGTTCGGCCCGGATGCCTCGCGCATCCGGACGATTGCGCCGGGCACGGCCTTTGTGAAGGAACTTGCGCGCGCGCTGGCCGAGGAGACATCGCTCGCCACCAAGCCAGACGCGCTGGCCGATGCTATTATCTATGTGCCCAACCGCCGGTCTGCGCGCGCATTGTCGCTGGCGCTCTATGATGCGGCGGGGGAACAGACGATCCTACCTCCGGACATCCGGGCATTGGGTGATCTGGACAGCGGAGAGCCACCGCCGATTGCCGAACAGGCCCTTTCCGGCGCCGTGCCCCCGCTTTCGGGCGCGCGGCAACTGGGCGTTCTGTCGACGCTGGTGCGCCATTATTATCAGAGCGCCATGGGCATTGACCTGCCGCCGGCCTCCGCCCTTTCGGCAGCGCGGGAGCTGGGCCGTCTGCTGGAGCAGGCGGCAATGAGCGAAGACGCCGACTGGAGCCGGCTGGAGACGTTGAGCCTGGGCGACCTTGCCTCGCACTGGTCGCGTTCGGCAGATTTCCTAAAGATCGTCACCCAGCTCTGGCCGGAATGGCTGGCCGAGAACCGGGCATCTGATCCCTACAAAGAGCGGTTACGCGCGGCGCGGGCGCTGGCTGACCATTGGCAGAAAGCGCCGCCTGCCGGACCTGTGATCATTGCCGGCTCCACTGGAGCAACGCCGCCGGGACGCATCCTGATGCGGGCAGTTCTGGAATTACCCATGGGCCTGATTGTGTTGCCAGGGCTCGATACGGCGCTGAACGAGCGGCAGTGGGACGCGGTGATCAGCGCGCCGGGCCACCCGCAGAACACGCTGATACGTACCCTGAAGGCGCTGGGCAGGCCGCCGGAGAGCGTTGTGCCGTGGCCGGGGATCTCTGCCGATGCGCCTGCGCGCGCGCGCGTGCGCCTGATCCATGAAGCGCTGGCGCCCGCCGAAGAGACAGCGGACTGGCGCGCGACGCTGGAAGAACTGGCCCTCGCGGGCGGGCAACCGATTGAGGAATTTGTGCGCGACGGCCTGAAGGGCCTCAGCGTGGCAGAAACACCAAACGAAGCGGCGGAAGCAGAAGCCGCCGCGCTGCTGATGCGGGAGACGCTGGAGCGGCCTGGGGAGACGGCGGCTCTGGTGACGCCCGACGCAGGCCTTGCGCGGCGAGTTTCCGCGCTGCTCGGCCGGTGGGGCATACATGTGCCGCCTTCGGCGCCTGTGCCCCTGGGGCGGACGCTGGCGGGAAGCCTGATCGGGCTTTGCGCGCGCTGGGCGGCCGACCCCGGCGAACCAGCTGTCTTGGCAGCTGTGCTGAAGCATCCTTTTGTTCGTGGAAAGATGGATTCAGGAAAGCTGGACCTTTATTTCCTGAGGGGGCCGCGCCGCTGGAAAAGCCTGGATGATCTCGCCCACAGCATCGACATTCGCGACAAGCTGGAGCAGCATTCGCCTTTCCAGCGGGAAGACCAGGATGAGGCAATTCTTCTGGTGCGCCGCCTTGCCGGGATCATGGAAGAGACGGGATCGGACTTTTCCAGTCTGGAGGCAGTGACGGCGGAGGAGGCCGCAAGGCGCGTGGCCGATCTGTCCGGCGCGATCAGCCAAACGCCGATGCCCTGGGCAGGCGAGGACGGCGCAGGGGCCTCAAACCTTCTGCAGCGGCTGGCCGAACTAGGGCCGTTCCTGGGGGAGATGAGTCCGGAAGCCTTTGCCGATCTGGTCGATGCGGAATCCTCCACGCTGCCCGTGCAGACGGGTCAGCCAGAGCATCCTCGGCTCTCTATCTGGGGTCCGCTGGAGGCGCGTCTTCAGTCTGCGGACAGGTTGATCCTTGCGGGCCTCAACGAAGATGTATGGCCTGAGAAGCCGCCCGCCGATGCCTTCCTGCCGCGCCGGTTTCGCGCGCCTCTGGGGCTGAATGATCCGGAAGAGCGGATGGGCCTTTCGGCGCACGACTTTGCGCAACTGGCGGCGGCGCCGCATGTGGTAATGCTGTATGCCGCGCGGCGGGATGACAGCCCGGCGGTGGCGTCCCGCTGGGTATGGCGGTTGCGGACATTGGCGGAGGGCGCGTTCGGGGAGCGGACGGCGAAGCTGCTCAAGGGCGAAACACGCCATCTTCTGGATTGGGTGAACGCCCTTCAGACACGCGGATTAGGCAGCCTGCCGGCAGATTTCAGTGCCGAGCCAAAGCCGAAGAAGCGCGCGCCGGAGGACTGGCCCCGCCGGCTTTCTGTAACGCGGGTCGACCGGTTGCAGCGTGACCCCTATTCGATCTGGGCGGAGTCCGTTCTGGGGCTTCGCCAGGTGGATGTGCTGGGCGCGCCGCTGGCAAGCAATCTGCGCGGAACGGCAATCCATGCGGCCTTGGATGCGTTTGAGGCAGATGGCGTTGCGAAGGATGCCGAAACGCTGCTGACGCTGATCCGCGAGGAGCTTGCGCGGACCGGGGAGCCGGAATCCGCCTGGGCGGGGCGTCTGGCCATCTGGCAGGATGTGGCCGGCTGGTATCTGGACTGGCGCCGGGAGCGGGACGTTTCAGGCGGCATTCTGCGCGAGGTGCGCGGGGAATATCGCAGCGATATTGCCGGGCATCCCTTCGAGCTGTCGGCGACGGCAGACCGGATCGAGCGGACGGCGACGGGCGCTCTGGTGATTGTGGACTTCAAGACGGGTCTGCCGCCTACGGACAAGGCCATTGATGCGGGTTATGATCAGCAGATGCCGTTGCAGGCGATCATTGCGGCCAAAGGCGGGTTTCAGAATGTCCGGGCTGCGCCGGTCGAAGCGCTGGAATATGTGTCTATCCGGGGGCGACCCGAGGCGCGGCGGATTGGCGAGAGCAAAAGCAGCCCGAAATCTCTGGCAGAACTGATCGCGGCGGCGGAAGACGGCTATGTGCGCCTGATCGCGGCGTATCGTGATCCAGCGGCAGTGTATGCATCTGCGCCGCGGGTGCAGTTCGTGAAGTATGACTACGGATATAATCTGCTGGCGCGGCGGGCGGAATGGAATCGGGATACACCGGGCGGGGATGGCGGCGATGAGTGAACATGCCCGGCATCAGGAAGCATTTGACGCGGCGGTGAAGGCGCAGGCCGACGCGGCGAAGCCCACCGTTTCGGCCTTTGCCACGGCGAATGCAGGCAGTGGCAAGACCAAGGTTCTGATCGACCGGGTGGCGCGCCTGCTGCTGCGGCGCGAGGATGGGCGGCCTGGGGCAGAGCCGGATTCGATCCTCTGTATCACCTACACCCGCGCGGCAGCGAACGAGATGCTGACGCGGCTTTTCCGTACGCTGGGCGATTGGGCGGTGAAGGAGGATGACAGCCTCCGAGAGGCCCTCGCCAAGCTGGAGGGGCGGACGGCGGAGAGCTATTCGAGGGACGATCTGCGCGATGCGCGGCGGCTGTTTGCGCGCGCGCTGGAAACGCCGGGCGGCCTGCGGATCGAGACGATTCATGCGTTCTGCGCGCGTATCCTGCGGCGGTTTCCGCTCGAGGCGGGGGTGGTGCCGGGCTTTACGGAGATGGAAGACCGGGACGCGCGGGCGCTGTGGCAGACGGCCAAGGAGCGCGCGATCCTTGAGGCGGCCAGCGCGGCGCCGGAGGATCTGGCGCTGATCACGCGGGAAGCCATCAGTGAGGGGGCCTCAAGCGCGCTCGACGCGCTGAAAGGTTCAGGCGCGGCCGTGATGCGGTTCGCCGAGCGGCATGATTTCGTCATTGAGCACATGATGGAAGCCTTGCGGGGCGATCTGGGCGCGTCTCGCGAGACGCCGGAGGAAATCCTGGCGGCAGCGATGGGCGATGCCTTGCCGAGGGAAGCGATCCGCGAGGCGTTGCGCGCGCTGCTCTCGGGCACAACGACGGATCAGAAGCGGGCCGAAGCGCTGGAGCAGACGCTGGCGGCGGAAACGCCCGGGGCAGTTTGGGCGGCGTATGCGCCCTTTTTCCTCACGGAGAAGGGCGAGTTCCGGGCGCAGAACCCCTACACCAAGAAGACCGGCGAGCTTTGCCCGCTCCTGCAGGAGTATTTCCAGATAAAGGACGGCGAAGGCCGGGAGACGGCGCGGGTGCGCGCGCTGGTGGAGACATTGCAGCGGGCGCGGTCGTTTGCGCGCACGGCAGCATTGATCCGCATCGGCCTGCCGGCGCTGGAGGCCTACCGGGACGAGAAAGCGCGCCGCGGGGCGCTGGACTTTGACGACCTGATCCAGAAGACGCGGGAACTGCTGGAAGCCGAAGGGATGGCGAGCTGGGTGCTCTACAAGCTGGATGGCAGCATCTCTCATGTGTTGCTGGACGAGGCGCAGGATACGAGCCCCGAGCAGTGGGATTTAATCCGGGCGCTGACGAACGAATTTGGCGCTGGGGAAGGCCGTGACTATTCGCAAGACCCGCGCACAATGTTCATTGTGGGGGACGAGAAGCAGTCGATCTATTCGTTCCAGGGCGCAGAGCCGGAGCGGCTGCTGAAGGAAACGCAGCGGCTGACCGAGCGGATGCCGGGCGCTACCGGCGTGGAAATGCTGATGTCATTCCGCTCAGCGCCCGAAGTGCTGACATTTGTGGATACAGTGTGGAATCGGTCGCCGCCGATTGATGTGGGGATTGGTGGCGCTCCGCCGCAGACTGCCAACGATATTCAGCATACGGCGCGGCGTTGGGATCAGCATGGCGCGGTGGAAATCTGGCCGATTGAACCGAAGGTGCCAGATGATGAAACCGATGCGTGGGAGCGTCCGGTGGACGTGGTGCGGGCGACCTCGCCCAAGGCAAAGCTGGCGGCAGGTGTAGCGCGGGCCGTGCGGCAGATGATCGATCGGGGCGAAACGATCTGGGAGGGCAAGGCCGAGCGGGCGATGCGGCCGGAAGACGTGCTGATCCTGGTGAGCAAGCGGCAAGGCGGCCTGTTTGACTCGCTGATTACAGCGCTGAAGGCAGAAGGGTTGCCAGTCGCGGGCGCTGACCGGCTGATCCTGACGGATTTCATCGGGGTGCAGGACTGTCTGAACCTGATGCGGTTTGCGACGCTGGACCTGCGCGATCTGACGTTGGCGGAAATTTTGCGGGGACCGTTCTGCGGACTGGTGGATGACGATCAATACCTGTTCCCGCTCGCCTCGCGCCGGGCGAAGGGGGAAACGCTCTGGTCCCGTGTGAAGGCGAGCGATGACCCGGATGTTCAGCGGGCGGCACGTTTTCTTCAGGGATTGTTCGACCGCGCGCACCTGCCGCCTTACGAGTTCCTGAGCCATGTGCTCGACAGGGTGGGGGAAGGCGGGCTGACAGGATGGGAACTGCTGAATGCGCGCCTCGGCACGCCGGCGCGTGATCCCATCGAGGCGCTTCTGTCTCGCGCCCTTGGCCATGACAGCGCGGGGCCATCCTCGCTGCAGTCTTTCGTGGCAGCGATGGAGGCCGAGGCGGTCGAGATCAAGCGCGACCTGGCAGAAGCCGGGCGCGAAGTGCGTGTGATGACAGTGCATGGCGCCAAGGGGCTTCAGGCGCCGGTGGTGATCCTGCCGGATACGACGTCCAAGCCAAAGACGAGCGCGCCTGCCGTGCTGGCGAGTGCCAATGCGGTGGTGTGGTCTCCGCGCAAGGATACGGATGCGGAAGCGTCGAAACGAGCGCGCGCCATTGCAGAAACCAAAGCGCGGGAGGAACACCGGCGCCTGCTATATGTCGCGCTGACACGGGCGCAGGACCGGCTGATCATTGCTGGCCACTGGCAGGGGCAGGCAGGCGAAGGGAAGACCGGCTACGAAAAGGATTCCTGGTATGCCCTCTGCGACATGGCGATGGCCGCGCTGGCACCGGAAGACTTCGAGCTGGGGCTGCGCTTTGGCAAGGTTTCCGTTGCGGGCGCCGGAGGAGCGTCGCCCAACGAGACCCCTTCGGGCGGGCTGCCGGGCTGGGCGTTGACGCCGCCGCAGGCTGATCCGGTGGTGCGGAAACTGTCTGCGCCGACGAGCCTGCTCGGCCCCAAGACGCGGATTGTGGCACCGTTCGATGCGGCGCGGGAGGAGCGCCTGAAGCGCGGGCGTGCCATCCATGCCTTGCTGCAATACCTACCGGAATTGCCCGAGGAGAAACGGGAAGCGGCAGCGGATGCCTACCTTTCCCGCGATGGGGAGCTGACGGCGGCGCAGCGGGCGGAGATGAAGGCGGCGGCTCTCGGCGTGATGCGTGATCCTGCGCTTGGCGCGATCTTTCAGCCTGGTGGGCGGGCTGAGGCGGCGATTATCGGGCGGTCACCGGAGCTGCCGGAGGGCACGGTGATCAACGGCCGGGTGGACCGGCTGGTGGTGACCCCGGCGCAGGTGCTGGTGATTGACTTCAAGACCGACCAGCCCGCACCGGACAGGCCCGAAGACGTGGCCGATACCTATGTGGCGCAGATGGCGGCCTATTGGGCGGTGCTGAAGACCGCCTTTCCGGACCGGGAAGTCGTGGCCGCGCTCTGCTGGACGGATGGGCCGCGCCTGATGCGCCTGCCGGAAGCGCAGCTTTTAGCAGTTCTCACAAGTGCGCGTGGCATGGTTTGACTTGGCCCGAGAGTCCCTATGTATCACACTCAAGAATTAGAATGCCGGCAGAAGGAGCCGCAACCATGGCAGCGATCAATGTAAATGAAGACGATTTCGACGGTGTGGTCACCGGTTCGGATACGCCTGTTGTCGTCGATTTCTGGGCCGAATGGTGCGGCCCGTGCAAGCAGATGTCTCCGCACCTGGAGGCCGTCGCCGAGGAAATGACCGGCAAGGTGAAGATCGTCAAACTGAACGTGGATGACTATCCGCTGGTCGGCGCCCGTTATGGCGTGCGCGGCCTGCCGACGCTCCTGATGTTCAAGGGCGGCAAGGTGACGGCCACCCGCAATGGTGCGATGAACCGCCAGGCGCTGACCGACTGGATCAAGCAGAGCCTTTAGGGCTCTGCCGCGCCCGGCGTTTTCAGGCGTTTTCGCTCGTCAGAGAAATGAAGACGTCTTCAAGGTCGGGCGCTTCGGTCGACAGGTCGGCAATGCCGATACCGGCGTTGCGAACGCGCTCCAGCAGACGGGCAATTCCCGTTTCACTGGTCCGGAAGGTGATGGCGACCCCGCCATCATTGCGTATTTTAACGTCCAGACCTGACAGGTCGCCCGGCACGGCGCTGAGCGGCTCTTTCGGGTAGATCACCAGCGTCTTGTAGTCGAGGCGGGAGAGAAGCTGGTGGGTCGGCTCACACGCAACGATTTCGCCGTGATTGACGATGGCGATGGTGTCGCAAAGCTCCTCGGCTTCTTCCAGATAGTGGGTCGTCAGGATGATCGTCGTGCCCTTGCCATGCAGTTCGCGCACATAGTCCCAGAGCAGGCGGCGGAGTTCGACGTCAACGCCGGCGGTCGGCTCATCAAGGATGAGCACCGGCGGATTGTGGACAAGGGCTTTTGCGACCATGAGGCGGCGCTTCATGCCGCCCGAGAGCTGGCGAACGTAAGCATCTTTCTTGTCGGCAAGGCCTAGCGCGGTGAGGATTTCCACCGTGCGCCGCTCGGCCTTGGGCACCCCATAGAAGCCAGCCATCAGTTCCAGCATCTCGAAAGGCGTAAAGAAAGGATCGGCGACGACTTCCTGATTCACGACGCCTATGGCCGCGCGGCTCTGGCGCGGATCCTGATCGATATCGAGGCCCCAGATTCGCGCGGTGCCCGATGTTTTTTTGACCAGGCCGGCGAGAATGTTGATGAAGGTGGATTTGCCTGCGCCGTTTGGTCCGAGAAGGCCGAAGATCGACCCGGTGGGAATGGTGAGGTTGATGCCGTTTAGCGCTTGTTTTTCCGGCATTTTTCCGGACGCAGCATAGGTTTTCCGCAGGTCGCGGACCTCAATCGCGTAGGTGGGGTCAGGCATGGTAAGTATTTTCCCGTTGGCAGGGTGCCTTGCGCGGTCCATGCCCAGTCTTTAGTTAGGATGCCGCTGGCTGCGTCGCAAGCAATCGCGTCACCGCCAATTCAGGAGAACCCAAGGCATGCCCGCCAAACGCGATGTTTTTACGCCGCCAGAAATTTCCATGGTCTCGAGCCACAAGGTTTCCTGCAATGGCGGAGGCGGCGCGCTCGGCCATCCCAAGGTCTGGTATGAGATGGGCGACGACGATTTCGTCGAGTGCAAATATTGCGACCGCCGTTTCGTGCTGATCGGTGGCAAGCAAGATCCCAACCGCGCACGCTAGGGAGGCGGCCCCACCAGGACCGGCGGCAAGCCCATGCAGATCCTGATTGCAGGCGGCGGAATCGGCGGACTGACGGCGGCGCTGGCTTTCCTGAAAGCAGGGCATTCGGTGACGGTGCTGGAAAAGGCGCCGGAGATTGCCGAAGTGGGCGCCGGCCTGCAGATCAGCCCGAATGGCATGAAGGTGCTTGATGCGCTGGGCGCGTCGGCGCGTGTGTCTCGGGATGCATTTCGTCCGCGTGCGCAGGAACTTCGTCTGGGGCGCAGTGGCGCGCGGATATTCAGTGTGCCGCTTCGCGAGGCGTCGCAGGCGCGGTGGCGGGGAGAGTATCTGCATATCCACCGGGCAGATCTGGTTGAGGCGCTGAAGGCATGTGTGACGGATCGCGCCCCGGACGCTGTGCGCCTTGGCGCGACGGTGACAGGGTATGAGAATACTGGAACCGGCATTGTTGCGCTGCTCAGCACGGGCGAGCGCGTGGCCGGAGACCTTCTGGTGGGGGCGGACGGCATTCATTCGTCGGTGCGCGCGCAGATGCTGGGCCCAGACAAGCCGCGCTTTACCGGCAATGTCGCCTGGCGGGCTGTGGTGCCTGTATCAAAGCTGGGCGATTATCCGCCTCCGGAGACGGCGTGTGTGTGGGCCGGAAAACGGCGCCATGCGGTAACCTATCGCCTGCGGCGGGGCAGCCTCGCGAATTTTGTTGGCGTAGTCGAATGTGCTGAGTCAGGGGACGAGTCCTGGACTTCAGTAGGCGCGCGGGAGCAGGCACTGAAGGACTTCAAGGGCTGGAACCCGGTGGTCCAACGGATCATTGACGAGGCGCCGCTGCTCTTGCGCTGGTCGCTCTATGATCGCCCCGAGATGCCGAAATGGCAGGACGGCCGGGCCGTGCTGCTGGGGGATGCCTGTCATCCCATGCTGCCTTTCATGGCGCAGGGCGCGGTGATGGCGATTGAGGACGCCTATGTGCTGGCCAAGGAAGTCGGCCGCGCGCTGGCGAAAGGCGAAGGGGCAGACGTCGAGGCTGGGCTCAAGGCGTATGAAGCAATCCGCAAGCCACGGGCAACGCGCGTGCAGAATGTGGCACGGGAGAACGCGGCGCTGTTCCACCGCTCCAATCCACTCTACCAGCTTGGCACCTATGGGCCGATGTGGGTGGCGGGAAAGTATCTGCCGTCTGTCGTGCATGGCCGGCACGACTGGCTTTATGGGCATGATGTAACCGGGCCCGGCTGAGCCGGGGTTGCGGCCAGCGGCCAATTCGGCCACCAATCAGGAAAACTTACGCAAAGGAAACGGGCGCAGAACATGCTGTCTGTACTGGATATTTTCCGGGTCGGAATCGGCCCTTCAAGTTCGCACACCGTTGGGCCGATCCGCATCGGAAACCGGTTCATGGCGCACCTCACCCAAAGCGGAAAGCTGGCGCAGACGGCGCGGATCGAGGCGGAGCTGCAGGGCTCTCTTGCGCTGACGGGGGTGGGCCACGCGACGCCCAAGGCGGTCGTGCTCGGGCTGCTCAATCTGGAACCTGAGACGCTGGACCCCGAGGAGGCCGACCGCCTTGTGGGGCAGGCGTATGAGCAGAAGCGCCTGATATTGGCTGATGGGCGAACAATAGAGTTTGATCCGGAGACGGATATTCGGTTTGCCTACGACATCATGCCCGACCTTCACCCCAACGGCTTGCGCATCCGGGCATTTGACGCAGCTGGCGCCACGCTTGCCGACGAAACCTGGTATTCCACAGGCGGCGGCTTCATTGCCACGCGCAAGCAGCTGGAAAAGCCGGTGGAAGACGACATTCTGCCGGTGGGCGATCCGGTGCCCTATGAATTCACGTCTGCGGCACGCCTGCTGGAGATCTGCCGTGCCAGCGGTCTCAATATTGATGAGGTGATCCTGGCCAACGAGGATGCCAAACGTCCGAGGGCGGAGACCGAAGCCGCTCTGGACAGGATTGCTGGTGTCATGATGGCGTGTATCGATCGGGGGCTTGTCCGCCGGGGTGAATTGCCGGGCGGGCTGAAAGTGCGCCGCCGCGCGCCGGAAATCTGGCAGAAACTTCAGGAGGGGCCGCCCTCCAATGAGCGCGAGCAGCTTTTTGACTGGCTGAACGTCTATGCCATGGCGGTGAATGAAGAGAATGCTGCGGGCGGGCAGGTCGTGACGGCGCCGACGAATGGCGCGGCGGGGATCATTCCGGCCGTGATCCGGCATTATTGTGCGGAGACGGAAGACGCAGCTGTGCGCCTGCGCCGGTTCCTGCTGACTGCCGGCGGGATTGGCCTTCTCTACAAGCAGAGAGCGTCCATTTCCGGCGCGGAGATGGGCTGTCAGGGGGAGGTTGGCGTGGCCTGCTCCATGGCGGCGGGCGGCCTTGCAGCGGTTTGGGGCGGCACACCGCAACAGGTGGCCAATGCAGCCGAGATCGGAATGGAGCATAATCTGGGTCTGACGTGCGATCCGGTGGGCGGTCTGGTGCAGATCCCGTGTATCGAGCGCAATGCGATCGGCGCGGTGAAGGCGGCAAATGCCGCGCGCCTGGCCCTCCATTCGCTTGAGCAGACAAAGGTATCTCTGGATCAGGTGATTGAAACGATGCGGCAGACGGGGCTGGACATGTCTTCCAAGTATAAGGAGACGAGCCAGGGCGGGCTCGCGGTTAACGTCATCGAATGCTAGGCAATTGACACAAAACATTATCAGAGCCGACACCGAAGTGTAGCGGAACCGCATTAGCGCTGCATCCTGTATGACAGGGGCAGCGGGCATGATGCACGATCCGAAACTCGTCTATTCACTTGAGGTTCGCGTGATGGACCTTGAGCAGAAGGTGGCTGATCTGGAGAACAGTCTCCGGGAAATCACGGCTGGGCGCGTAAAAAGCGCGGACCCGAACGTGGTGCCGCTTCCGCCCGCGCTGCTCAAACGCATCAGCGATGGGGAACATCCGGTGCGGGTGATCCGCCAGTTCCGCCTGATGACGCAAAAGGAGCTGGGCGAACTTTGCGGCATCCGTCCGAACCACATCTCGGCCATTGAACGGGGCATGTCTTACGGTCTCAAGACAGCCAAGCGTCTCGCCGATGCCTTGGCAGTGCCGGTAGACCTGCTGACCTGACAGGCAGAGCCGGGTCTCAGCCGGGAATGCAGGCCCGCACGCCGGTGACCGGCAGAACCGTTTCCCACCCATCGGCACCTGTGGTGACCAGGCGGCCGGAGTCAACGCGCTGCCCGCCTTCAAGCATCTCGCCAGGCTTCAGGCTGAGATTGACTGACCATGTACCGTCTGCGGAAAGATACTGGGTTTCGGTGAAGAACTGGCCGAAGACTTCAGCGTTCGTATCGGTAACGATCAGCTTGTGACTGGCGCCGTTATGCAAGACCAGGGCTTCGCCGGTGGCTGCTTTGGTAAAGAATGTGAAGCGGCGCGGCGCGGCCATACCCCATAGAAACAGGCCGCATTCCCCGGCTGCCAGTTTCTGGGGCGGCAGACCTTCAACGGGTACTTCGGCCAACGGTGATCCCATGGCCGCAACCGGTGAGCCGGCCGGCTTATTGGCTTCGGGCGCAGACGCGCAGCCCGCAAGACAGCCCGCGATGAAGGCAATACTCAGGAGACGGATCATTGTGGCACCTGTGCCGGTGTTGCAGGATAACGGTAAACATAAGTGCCGCTTTCTGGAACGAAACCGGCGAGGGGGAGGCCATACTGGAACTGTTGTGGAATTACGCCGGAGACGCGGGCCTCGATGCTGCCGCTGCCACGGAGATGAAACCTGCCGGCAGCGTCCAGTTTCGTGCCAAGCGGACTGGCTGATTGGAGGGGAATGAGCAGCATGTCGCCCTCACAGGAAAGGTTACCGGCCAGGTCCGGCCAACCGGGCCCGAGAAGCGCTGCATTCTTTCCCAGCGCATCGCTCCAGGATTGACCCGAAGCCTTGTCACACGCGCCGTTGTTGAAACGGATGATGTCTCCAGACAAACGCGCCTTGCCGCCCGATTGGCGTATCCAGGCCGCGACGCCATCCAGGGCAGCAAAGTCCAGTTCGATGTTGAAGTCGCGCAGCTCGGTATTTCCGGAAGCATAGGCCCCGGCTTTCCCTGTTCCCTTGCCGGAGGGGCCAGTCCAGTCGAAATCGTACTCGACTCCAAGCGCAAGGAGAGAGGCGGGGTTCAGTTTGAGGCTGGCATCGCCGAGCAGATCCTGTCCTGCCTTGAGGCCAGTGATCTTTCCACCCGCGAGGGTGCCTTCTGCCGAGGTCCAGCTGAGGCCGCGTTCCTCCGCGCCCGCAGTCTTCAGAATAAAACTGAGCGGCGCGAAAGCGACGAGACCAGCCAGAAAGCCGATGATCAGGACAAGGAGAAGAAGAAAACGCATCATGGCTTTTTACCAAGGCTGAATTCCGCGCTGGCGTCCATGCTGCCATCTGCATTCTGTGTGAGAGTGGCGGCGCTGACTGTCACGCCCAGGCCTGTTTCCACCTGTTCCACCCATTGGAAGAATGCCGGGCTGGCTACGTTCGTCAGACTGACCTGGAATGCAGCCGGGCTGGCTGCGGGTGTTTGCGCCGAAAGCCCCGCCTGACCGGCCATCTGGGCTGCCTGAGCCTGCAGCGCGGCTGTATCCTGGGTTGCCGGCGCCGTTATCGCGGGATGTATGGTCTGCCCCTGCTGGATCAGGGCCTCAATCCGGTCGAGGCGCGCAAGGGTCTGTGTGCCTCTCTCATGATTGAGTTTTGCGCGGTCCAGCGTTGAGATTGCCGGCTGCAGCACGAGTTGCCAGATAATGGCCACGGCGAGCAGCAAGCCAGCGATGCCGAGCAAAGCCTTCTCGCGGGAGCTGCGCGTATTCCACCAGGCGCTCATGGCATCGGCTCCAGAGTAATTTGAGTAACGGCCTCGCCCGGACTTTGCTCCGCTGCGTTGGATGAGACAGCGAAGCCGCGGCTCTGCAGAAAGGCCACGACGGAGGCGGCCGTCTCCGGGGTCGACGCCTCAATGTCTGCCACAAGACGGCTGGCGCTGCCATCAAATGTCAGCGTTGAAATGCGTGTATCCGGATTAAGAGCGACGGCTTCATAAAGCGCGGCAACGGTTGTGCGGAAGTCGATGGTATCGGGCACGGCGGCAACGGCCAGCATGTCGCGGGTCGCCCTGTCGATGTCCGCCGGAATGGCTGCGGCTGGGAAGATAGCGGCATAGCGCTCCGCTGCGCGTTTTCCGAGTTGCTCGGCCGCGTAGTTATAGTTTCGGGCTTCAAGGATCAGCGTACCCGTCCAGACCGAAACGGCAGCAACACCAATACCGGCGGCCTTGCGCCAGGCGCTGACACCCTGTTTTGTTTCCCTTGGGGGGGTAAATGCCCCGGCGCGCAGGTTCACGCCGGGATGCGTGGTGCTGCGTTCTGCCAGGCGGATGATCTGGATGCCGTCCCGAAGGCTGGGCGCGAGATCTCCTGCCAGGGCTTCGCGTGCCTGATCTGGAAGACCAGCATCGATTGCGATGATGCGGTTTCCTTCCCGCTGGAGAATATGGTCGCCCATATCAACGGGTTGCGAGATATCGGTATACAGACTTTGTTCTGGCAGCAGTTTCGCCGGCGATAATCCTGCCTTTGACAGAAGCTCCAGCCAGGATGTCATCAGGGCGCGATCAACGACATAGATATCGCGCTCAACTGTCTCTCTCATCCGTGGACCGAGGACGAGATGAACCTCTTCCACGGGTTGGGCGAGCTCATCTTCGATCGCATAGAGAGCGGCGCGTACCGCTTCGGCTTCGTTACGCGCGGGGACAGGGACACGGAAATGGCCCACGGCCGTTGCGGGCGCGAAGGCGATGCAGCTGGCCGCTCCGAAGGGGCCACGATGATTTACAAGTTCAAGGCGGTCGCCCCGTTCCTGCGCAATCTGCATGGCGCCGTCAGCCTGCGCGGGCAGTGCAATATAAAGAATGGATTTCATCATTCTTCTCCCATCCTGCGCCAGATTGTTTCGGGCGCAGAGCCACCTTTGGCCGAAATGATGAAGGAGAATGGCCAGCTGCCGCCGTCAAGTGTTGTTTGCCCTTCGGCGAGATAGGTCGTGCTGAGTGTTGAAAGGGCTTCGGTCTGTTTCTGGCCTTCAGGAATGGTGCGGATGTCGGGCAGCGCCTCGAACTCGTCGACACTCGCCCAGCCCGTATCCGGCCGATCCATGAGGATTCTCTCTGCCGCCGTCAGAGTGAGGGCTTCAGAATAGAAGGCGCGCAAGAGCGAGGCCTGATCCGGGCGAAGCGTGTTGATGTTGAGACGTGTCATCTGGGTCTCCGGCCGGGCACAGATCAGCGGCGCGAGCGCCTTCCGAAGGGGACTGGTATAGCCCATCACAGAGGCCAGTTCGCGCGGACTGTCCATGGGTTGGTTGGCTGCGCGATAACCGGGGCTGAGCGTGAGGTAATAGCCATCCTCCGCGCCGCCTTGCCGGGTGTTGCTGTCGGCATCCACCCAGTCTGCCAGCGCATTGGCGAGACTGCTCGCATCGGTGGCCGGAATGTCGAGATCACGCAGTAGGGTGGCCCAGGACAGGCGGGCATAAGTAGCGGCGCCTTCATCGGGGTTGGCGAGCGCGTTTATGTTGAAACAATTGGACGCGTCATTGACCTGTAGCGAGACGACGCCTCCCCGGAGGGGCAGGACAACTGGCTGAGAGAGGCCTACGGTTAGCGGTGTAAGCTGCCCGTTGGTAAGAACGGACATCTCCGCCACAGCGCTGAGTGCCAGAGCTTCTGCAGAATAGGCCGCCCAGCCCGCATCGGCGCGGCGCGTAGCCGCCTTCGCCATAGCCGTCTGCTGGGTGATGGCCATAGTCGCCATGAGCGCTGCGACGGCGAGCGCCGCCACAATGAACAGGATCGACAGCAGGGCTGCCCCGCGTTGGGGATCAGGGCGCATCATTCGCGCAGCCCCAGGCGGAATTTCGCCGTCAGCGTATCGCCTTCGCCAAAGGTGAAGACCAGCTGGATTTTGTCCGGCAAAGGGGCGTCTACCATGCTCGCGGGGACGATCCAGTCAGGCTTCCAGATTTGCTCACGGCCATACTGGACGGAAATATCTTCCAAACCCGACAGGACGATTTGCTCCGCAACCGCTGTGCCGGGGCCCGCGTCAGGCGCGCTCCAGGATCGGCGGATCAGGGCGCCGTTGTCGAACTGGTATTCCACCCGCTGAAGATCGCTGCGGGGCAGGTCTGCGGGATTTGACCAGCCATTGCGCACAAAGGTCATGATACGTCCGTCATACCGGATCGGCTGGCCTTCGAAACGGGTCGGAAGATCCGAACTCGCGTCGGCGCGGCTGGGGCGATCCACGAAGGCCGCGAAATCGTCCCGTAGCACGGCGAGAGCGGTCTGCAGCTCCCGGGCGTCATTCCCGCGAACCTCAATCAGCCGTGTACTTCGCAGGGATTGGGTCAGCATAACGCCGCCTGCCGTTGCCAGAAGCGCTACGACGAACAGCGCGATCAAAGTCTCCATCAGGGAGATGCCAGATTGGGGGCTGGGGGTGGCGTTCATCTGTCCGCCTTGATGCGGTGAAGAAGCGCTACTTCGCTGAGCACTGCCTCCTCGTCCGCCGCGCGCACACGGATGCTGACTTCTACAACATCGTCGCGAGGGGCGGGGGTGATATCCCGCTGCCAGACAAAGCTGCGGCCGCGCTGTACCTCTTGCCCTCCCGATCGTCCGATCACTTGCAGTTCCGGGTTGGTAATCGTTTCGACGGCGACATTTTCGGCCACCTGACGGGCCAGCGCGCGGTCTCCCATCTGAGCGCTGATGCGGAGGCTGCTTGTGTTGAGAGAAATGAGCCCCATTGCAGCAGTCGCGAAAACCGCGACGGCCACGAGCGCTTCCATCAGCGTGAAACCCTGCTGGTTGCCCATCATCGCTGATCCATTTCAACATTGCCGTCTGGCAGCAGGGTGAGGCTGGTGAGGACGCCGTTGCGCGAGAGTTCGATGGCCACCGGCAGGGTGTGGCCGAGGGGATCGAAGATGACGGCCGGGGCCGGCTCTCCTCCTTTCTCAAGCAATGCTGGCGGTCTGCCGTCTATGCGGATGCTGATGTCCTTCGGGAGCTGATGGCTTTCCAACACGCGCCAGGCGCCGTTCTGCCAGATCGCCGGGGAATAGCTGCCGCCGTCGACAATAAGGCCTGCAGGCTGACCTGTGATCGACGCGCGATTGGCGGCCTGCTCAAGCGCTTCGCGAAGCTGATCGGATTCCTGCTTGAAGACATGCCGGGTGGGAATGGTGAGCAGGATCAGCGTGGTGGCGACGGCGATGATGGAGAGCGTGACCATGATCTCGACCAGCGACAGCCCGGCCTGCGGGTCGCCTGCAGGCGCCCTCAGAGATTGGGTAGCGAAATGAGGAGCATCACGCAGCACGGGCGCAGCATCAGTCCCAGTTGCCGATATCGGCGTCGTTGCCTTCTCCGCCGGGTTTGCCATCTGCGCCGAAGGAGAAGACATCAAACCGGCCACCAGAACGCACCCCGGGGAAGGTGTACTGATAGGGATTGCCCCAGGGATCGTTCTGTACGCGGCGGATATAGCCGCCGGGGCGGTAGAGGGTGGTATCGATGCCGGGCGGCGGGCTGGAGAGGGCGGCGAGGCCCTGATCAGTGGAAGGGTAGGTGTAGAGGTCGAGGCTGTACTGCTCGAGCGCGTTCTCGAGATTCGAGATGTCGGCTTTGGCCTTGGTGACGCGCGAGCGGTCACCCACCGGGGCGACGTTGACGATGATCAGCGTCGCCAGGAGGCCCATGATGAAAACCACGACCATCAGTTCGACCAGAGAGAAACCGGCTTGGTGGCGGCGTTTTTCTTCTGTGTTTGCTTCAGTTTCAGGTGGCATGAGGGCGCTCCTTTATCCGAGGGCGAGAGTGTTGAGCTGCATGATGGGCAGCATGATCGACAGGACGATCGTGCCGACCACGCCGCCCAGGAAAATGATGATCAGAGGTTCGAGCAGGCCGAGGGCAACATTGGTGGCCGTTTCGAATTCGTCTTCCAGAAAATCGGCGGCGCGGTTCATCATCGCGGGGACGTTGCGGGCCGCTTCGCCGCTGGCAACCATATGGACCATCATCTGGGGGAAAACCCCCGTGGACTTCATGGCCGAAGAGAGGGCGCCGCCACGCTGGACGGTTTCGAGGATCTGATCGGCGGCGTCCCGAAACACCAAATTCCCCATGGCGTTTCGCGCGCCCGAGAGGCTTTCGAGGACGGTGGCGCCAGCGCCGGACATGGTAGCATGGATGCGGGCGAAGCGAGCCGAGGCGACTTTCCGGTTCATGTCGCCGAAAAAGGGAATACGCAGGACAAAGGCGTCCCAGCGGCGTTTCCAGGCCGGAATCTTCAGGACACGCAGCGCCAGGAACACGCCAAGCGCGGCCAGAGCCAGGACAACCAGGCCCCAATCGCGGACAAATCCGGACAAGCCAATGACAAATGTGGTCAAAGGCGGCAGTTCTGACGCGCCCAGCATGGCAAATTGTTCGACAAGCTTGGGCACAACCCAGACCATCAGGGCCGTCACCATGGCAGTGGCCATGATGCCAAGGATGATCGGATAGATGAGCGCTGAGCGAACCAGGGTGCGCAGCCGGTAACTGCGCTCAAGGTGGTGGGCGAGCTGATCGAGGACGAGACCGAGACGGCCCGAGCTTTCGCCGGAGGAAACCACCGCCCGGAAGAGGGGCGGAAAGGCGCGCGGCGCGCCCCGCATGGCTTCGGCGAGGGTAGCGCCTTCCATAACCTGAGAGCGCACACCGAGGAGCAGGCCGCGCTGGGGCGAGGCATCGCTGTCGCCGGCCGCAGCCGTCAACGCCTGTTCGACCGTCATGCCGGACGAGACGAGCACGGCGAGCTGGCGCGTCAGAAGCGTGCGTTCCTTGTCGCTGAGGCGGCCGGCACCTGCGAAACCGGCGGCTTTCTCACCGCGCGCCTCTGTGAGCGAGACGGGGGTGAGCTGGCGGTTACGCAACTCGCGGCGGGCGGCGCGGGCGGTATCAGCTGAGATGACGCCGCTGGTGCGCCGCCCGTCAACCGTCAGAGCCTTGTATTCAAATGCTGCCACCGAACCAGGCCTCCCGGCGGCAGACGTGGAGCAGTTCCTCGGCGCTCGAGTCGCCGCTCAGCACATGCCGCAAACCGTTCTGAAACAGCATATCAGATTTCGCGAAAGCTGCGCGCTCAATCTCTTCTTCGGTGGCGCCGTCATGGATCATGCGGCGGATAGGGGCGTCGATAAGCAGCAGCTCGTATACGCCCAAGCGGCCCTCATAGCCGGTATGGCCGCAGGCAGCGCAGCCGGTCGGCCGATAGAGCGTGAGATCGGTTCTGCCAGCGAGGCCAAGACGTTCCAGCAGGGCAGGCGGCGGTGAATAGGCTTCCTTGCAATGCACACAAAGCTTCCGGACGAGGCGTTGAGCCAGCACGGCGCGCAGCGTGGAGGCGAGCAGGAAACTTTCCACACCCATGTCCCGCAGGCGGGTGATGGCGCCAGCAGAGCTGTTTGTATGGATGGTGGACAGGGCAAGGCGGCCTGTGAGCGCAAATTCGAGTGCGACCTCTGCCGTTTCCACATCCCGGATCTCGCCGACCATGACGATGTTGGGGTCGTTCCGGAGGATCGAGCGCAGGGTGGCGGCGAAGGTGAGGCCGACCTTATGGTCCATCGGCGTCTGGCTGATGCCATCGAGACCATACTCCACGGGATCTTCCAGCGTCATGATGTTGACGCGCCCGGTGTTGAGCTGGGCAAGGGCGGAATAGAGCGTCGTGGTTTTGCCTGAACCCGTCGGGCCGGTGACGAGGATCACGCCATTGGGTTCACTGAGGGCGGCGCGGAAGCGGCGTTCGGTGTCCTCGTCCATGCCGAGGGTTTCCAGGCCCATGAGGGCTTGGCGCGTATCGAGCAGGCGCAGGGCAACACGCTCGCCATAGCGCGTGGGTAGCGTAGCCACCCGGACATCCAGCGCGCGGCCGCCCAGCGTCAGCGAGATGCGCCCATCTTGGGGCATACGCTTTTCGGCAATATCCAGCCGGCTCATCACCTTGATGCGCGAGACGAGTGGGGCCGAAACGCGCCGGGACGCCGTGAACACTTCCTGCAACTCGCCGTCGATGCGGTAGCGGACCGAGAGTTTGTCCTCAAAGGGATCAATGTGAATGTCGGACGCCCGGCGGCGGATGGCATCCTGCAGCAGGCCGTTGATCAGGCTGATAATCGGAGCGTCTGTATCGCCTGCAAGCAGATCTTCCGTTTGCGGAAGACCATCAAACAGGCTTTCGAGATCCCCGCCAGTGCCAGCGGCGGCCTCGGCGGCGCTGCCATCAAGGCGCGACTGGCCGAAGCTTTCCGAGAGCTGGCGCTCATACTGCGCGGCATTCATCGCTTCCAGATGCACCGGCAGGCCGGCAACGCGGCGGGCCTCCACTAGGGCGACTGGATCGGCGCCTTCGCGGACAGCGAAAGTCGGCTCCGCGCGGCCGGGAACAACGACTATCCCCTTGTCGCGGGCAAATGCATAAGTGACCTGAGCGCGTGTCATGAGACAATTATCGCGGCGTCTGGACCGCTTGGGAAGCCGGGCCACCAGTTCCGAGAACTTCCCGGACGAACTGGTCGACAGTTCCGCCGGGCCTCTGATCCCGCATCAGCTCTTCGGCCTGTACATAGAGATATTTCTGCTGGGTGACCGCTTGCGCATCCGCTTTGCTGCGAACGATGGTGGGGCGAATGAAGACCATCAGGTTCCGGCGTGTCGCGGCCTTGCCTTCCGAGCGGAAGAGACGGCCCACAGCGGGAATGTCTCCCAGCACGGGGACTTTCGTATCGCGCAGCGTATCAGTCTGCTCGACGAGACCGCCAAGGACGATGATTTCACCGTCATCTGCCAGAACGCTGGCGCGAATTTCGCGCTTGTCGAGAATGAGATCCGGCGTGACTGTGCCGACGCTGCCGAAGACGCTGGAGACTTCCTGGCGGATGTCGAGGCGGACGGTGTCATTCTCGCCAATGCGGGGCGTGACTTCGAGCTGGATACCGATGTCCTTGCGCTCCACCGTGCGGAAGGGGTTGGAATTGGCGTCTCCCAGAACCTGGCCCGTGGTGACCGGAATTTCTTGGCCGACGATGAGCGCGGATGTCGCATTGTTCAGCGTCATGCCGAAGGGGGTCGACAGGATGCGCGAGGATGTATCGTCCTGCACGGCATTGAGGATGACGCCGAAGAGGTTGTCGCCGGATGTGCCGCCGAAACCGAGCGTGAGGCCCGAGGAGCCCGTCAGTGAGCTGATGGCTGCATCGCGGAAGGGGTTGGCGGAGGCGGGATCGGAGAAAGCGTCCGTAACGAGCGCGCCCGTCAGGGCAAGGAGGTTTGGCGCGGCGCGCGAGAAGTTTGTCGAGGCGAAAGGAACATCTCCGCCTGTCCCGGAAAGCAGGAATTGCAGGCCAAGCTCACGCGCGGCATCATCCGACATTTCCACAATGATGGCTTCAACCATCACCTGCGGGCGGCGAACATCCAGCGCGGTGACCACCCGCTCCATGGCGAGTATTGTTTCGGGGTTTGCGCTGATAACGATGGAGTTGGTGGGGCCGTGATGGGCGATCGTCTGAGAAACGGGGGCCGTTTCTGCCGGTGACCGCTGCATGGCCATGCTGTTGGCCACGCGCTCCAGTATCGGAACGACTTCGGCCGCGTCGGCGTAGTTCAGTGTGATGACGCGGACATGATCGCGCTGCGGATTGGTGGCGTCGAGTTCGAGTGCAACGCGTTTGGCGCGGTCGACGGAGGTGGCGTCGCCCCTCAGGATAATGGAGTTGCTTGTGAGGGAGGCAACGGCAGAGAGGCGATTGATGGTCTGACCGCCCTGGCCGCCGGCGTCCCCCTGGAGACGTGTAAGGACGGTTTCCATTTCAGCGGCCGGAACATTTGCCAGCGGAATGGTTTCGGTGACGGTCTGGTCGCGATCCACGGTTTCAATGATGCGGCGGACGCGCTCTAGATTAGAGGCATAGTCAACAACAACGAGTGTGTTCGTGGCCGTATTGGCAACAACCTGGCCCTGCGAGTCGAGCAGCGGCTTGATCATCTGCGCGGTTTCCATCGCGTTCGCGCGGTTCAGCTTGATGACTTCGGTGATGAACGCGTTGGCGCCGGGCCCCGACATTGGCGCTTCGGTGGACGCGATGGCGCGCGGCACGATGCGGTAAGTGTCCTTACCGGCGGGGACAGCGGCGAAGCCCTGGATGCGCAGCGTTGTCAGGAACACCTGGAAGAGTTCCTGGGTGGACATTGGCGTTTGCGAGACGACGGATACGCGCGCCTTGCGGACATCCGGATGCGTGACGAATGTGTATCCTGTCAGCATGGAGATGTCTTCGATCAGCGTATTCAGCTCGACATCTTCAAGGTTCAGGACGTGCTTGTCCTGAGAGGGAGCAGGTGCCTGGGCGGCCGCAAACTGAGTGGCGGTGAGCGCAGCCGCAGCCGCGAGCAATATACGTTTGGTCATTGAGAAAGGCCGGAATCGGGGGAAAGCCGTAGGCGGACGATGGCGCCGTTGCGAACAACATCCAGCGCGATTGATTGAGAACTCATCACTGCAGACTGGATCGCCTCGGGGCCCATGCCCTCAATGCTGGCGCCATTGACGCGCAGGACCAAATCGCCCGCTTCAAGCCCGGCCGACTGGAAGTGTCCCTGACCGCGCGGGGAGAGGCGGTAGCCGGCCACGGCGCCGTTGCGCAGTTCCGGGTGCATCTCCACGTCTGTCAGCAGCAGCGCAGGGGTGACCGGCGCCAGGCTTGAGCCAGCGGGAGGCGCAGAGGATGTTGGCGGCGCCGGTTGAGCCGGCTGGATGCTGACAGACGTAGCGCTGGACGATGATGACGAGCCGGCAAACAGCGGCTTGTCCGGGTCGTTCAGGAGAAGTTCCTGAAGCTGGCCATTGAAGCGCAAGAACACCCGGTCTGCCGCGACCGTTTCCAAGACGGCGCCCGAAACGATCTGATCACCGATGGAAAAACGCTTCTGGGTGTTGTCGGGCAGGATAAGCACGGCGCTGCTGGTCCAGGCGGCACCGTCTGACCAGCGCAGGCCGGCGATCTTCAGGTTGAGGGAGGTGGGGACGGCGATCTGGCTGGGCTCGGCAGCGCTCGGGCGGAAGGGGTCTGTCTGGGTCAGCAGGGCGAGCGAGGATTGGTTGCCCGCTGCGCCTGAGACGGCAGGGATCTGGGGAAGAGCGCTCGCGCCGTCACCCGGCGCAGCGATGAGCCAGGCGAAACGGGCCAGCAGAAGCCCGGTCGTGAGCGCAAGGGCAGCTTCAATGGCGGTACGGCCGATCAAACTATACGCTGCCAGCCGAGTGCCGCCTTCCGGTCCGAACAGTTTCATCAGCCTTACACTCCTGCGAAATACAGAGCTTCTTAATCACACTCTTGCGACAGTTCTGAGACGAACCCCAGCCCGAATGCACTGGTTATCAACAGATCGAGCTTAGAATTGTATCCGGTTTTCCGTAGCTCGAAAGACTTCTGATTTCACCAAGAATATGAGGCGCAGCAGGGGTTTATTGCCTGCTGCGCCTCGAATTTCACCCGGCTTCTCCGGTGGCACGAAAATTAACCAGAGTTAGAACGCCGCGCTGAGGCCAACGGACAGGGTTGTGCCGACATCATACTGGTTAACCCGGACATAGCCGTCATTACCGGTCTGATATTCTTCGAAATCCTCCTTGAGGAGGTTTTTCGCCTTGATATCGAGCGTGAAGGCTTTACCGCGAAGGTCGAAGCCTTTCTTGTAGACGAGGTCGAGGTTGATGCCCGGATCCTGCAGGAAGTCAGGCTGGCCCGCCGGCGCGCGGGCGGTGACCCGCTCGCTGGCATAGTTGGCAAGAAGGGTCAGCTGCGAACGGGCAGCCTCATCTTCCCAGCCGATCTGCAGGTTGGCGATATGCTCGGACTGGCCCTGAAGACGCGTGCCATCGATGATGAAGTCCGTGGCGGGACGGGGCTGACCACCGGCCTGCAGCGGATACACCACGTCTCCGGAACCGGCCTTCACCTCGGATGTGGTGTAGGTGTAGTTGGCCTGCACCAGGAATTCCTTCGAGTCGAAGAAGGCTCCCTTGATGGGGCTGTCGAAGACGCGTTTGAAGTCGATCTCGGCGCCGTAGAGAATGGCTTCAGGCGCGTTGAGGTAAGTCTGGAACACCGAGGCGCTCTGCTGGACCACAACGGCTTCCACCGGACGGTCGAGCTGTTTGAAGAAGACGCCAGCAGTCACGGCCTGGCCGCGGTCGAAATACAATTCGTACCGGGCGTCGAGGTTCAGTATCTCCGTATCCGTCAGATAGGGATTGCCGATGAACGTCCGGCCGCTTTCCGGGTCGTAATACTGCTGGGGCGCAAGTTCGCGGAACTGCGGGCGGCCGATGCTCTTGGAAGCTCCCAGACGAAGCTGCTGATCCTCGGCGAAGTTCCAGGTCAGCGTTGCGGCTGGCAGCAGGTACTGGTTTTCCAGTTCCGGCGGCGCTTCTGGCGCAGTTTCCGAAGCGATCAGCGAGAGCGGCGTTACCGACTGGGTTGCGTCCTCGAAACGGACGCCCACAGCGGTGCGAACCAGAGGGATGATTTCCGCGTCAACCTTCGCATAGGCACCGAAGACCTTTAGGTCTGCGTCATACGCGGCCGCACCCGAAGAGCCAGTGATTTCGCGCAGGACAAAGAGGTCAGGATTGATGTTGTAGTTGGCGAACAGGAAGTCCGGGCGCTGTTGCGACACGAGGAAATCCAGCGGCGGATTACCCACGATGAAGCTGAAGATGCGCGATTGGGCGCTCCGATCATTCTGATAGGCTTCAACGCCCGCAGAGTATTCGATGTCGCGGGCCGAAGAGAGCGACTGTACGTATTTCACATCGGCGCCACCGCTCACGACCTTGTCGTCGAGATAGGAGAAGGTCGTGCTGTTCGACGAGCCCGAACCCGAAGGATCGTAGATGTAGCTGTTGGTGATTTCGCTGAATATGAAGCGTGTGGCCCGCTCATACGGAGCATCGCGCTTTGTCTGGGAAAGTGCAGCTCTCCAGTCGAGAGTCCAAGGGCCACGATAGTGGTCGCCGTTGATCTGGGTGCTGTAGAGTTCACGGGCATACCAACCCGTGCGGTCATCCCGCACATCGCGCGAGGCCAGATCGTCGTATCCTTCGCGGATGCTCGTCTGTTTCGTGGTGCGGCGGATGTACAGATTGGTCCAGTTGAACTTGTCATCGCCAAAATCAAGACCGACGCCGAAAAGGCCGTCCCAGCCGATGTTCTGTTCCGTGGTCAGATAATCATAGGTCGAGGTGGCGCTGAGAATGCCACCATTGATCTCGCCGACTTCCTGCCGGCCATTACGCGTGCGCCAGTCATTGCTGTAGCCCAGGACGCCGATGATGCCGAGTTCAGCGCCACCGAGGTCGAAGGACGTTCCAGCGGATGCTTCATAGCTGCCGTTCATCGGTATGCTATCGTTCGTCTGGATGAGGTTGATGGGCGCGTTGGTGAACGCCTGCCCCATGGCTTGCAGCTCCGCATCGGTGAAGTTGTTGTTCTGGATCCGATTGCCAGTAGCCATTGCCTGGCGCACCAGGCCGGGGATCTTGCGTGTGCCATCGTCGAAACCGAGCACATCGCTGTCGGCACCATAGTGGGTGATGCCGTCTTTGCCCGTCGTTTCGGTGTTGTAGCTACCCGATACGCTGAGTTCGAGGAAGCGTTCCTTAGGGATGTTCAGCGTGCGAAGATCAACGATGCCGCCGCCGAATTCACCCGGATATTCAACCGAGTAGGTTTTCTGGACAAGGACGTTTTCGAGAATGTTTGTGGGGAAGAGATCGAGCGGAACAACGCGCTGGAGCGGTTCCGGGCTTGGAAGGGGCGAGCCGTTAAGGCGGGCAGCAGAATAGCGCTCACCCAGACCTCGGACATACACGAAACGGCCTTCGGCAATCGTGATACCGGTGACGCGGGCCAGAGCAGAGGCGGCGTCGGAGTCGCCCTGGCGCGCGAGATCCTCCGGCGCGAGGAAAGCGGCGACTTCAGAAGTGCTGCGCAGCACTTCTGGAATATAACGGCCAAGAACAACAACTTCCTGAAGCTGGAGATCCTGAGCTTCGGGTGCTGCCGCCTCAGGGGACGTATCGGAAGTGTTTTCAGTTTGAGCCGAAGCGAAGGCGGGCGCAAGGATCGCTGTCGAAGCGATCAGCAGGGTCCGGAGGGACAGCGAGCTGAATTTCATGAGATAAGATCCTGAATGGATGCTTGAGATGAGAAGAAACGGAGGCCTCTTTGCGAGGCCTCCGTCTTGGTCATGGTGTTAGTGGCAGGTCGGCTGACCCGGCAGGCTGCAGGTCCAGCCTTCGTACCAGTTGTCGCTGGCATCGCGCACGGCGCCGACATAGTCGACCGGCGTGAGGAAGCCCGTGATGAATGTGTTGTTCGTGCCCAGACCAACCCCGGCGTTCAGGGAGGTGGGGAAGGTGGACGCGGTCACCGCATTCTCATTGGCGCCGTTGATGAACCCGCCAGTGAGCGTTGAGGTGCCGTTGAGCACGTTCGTGGGGTGGGTCAGCAGAGTTTCTACGGTTGCATCGGGGATATCGGTCGCCGGCGTGGTGCCAGCCGCGCCGCCATCACCATTGCCACCGGCGCAGGAGAAGAAGACCGAGCGATAGAGCGGACCGTTGCCCTCAACACCGTTAGGGTTGTTCAGCGTTGCGTTGGTGGCGATGTTCACGCACTGATGGTTACCCGGATGGCGGATGACCGTGTTGTAAACGCGCGCCGTGTGGCCAGTATTGTGGACAACGGCGTCCCGCGTGCTGTTTTCACGCATGACGATTGTCCAGTTGGAGTAGGTCGGGCGGGTGAAGAAATCAGCGGTGTTGGTGCCGCGCGAACTGGTTTCCCACGCAAAGTCTCCACCCCCGGAACGCTGATACACGATACCGAACTGAGCCGCACCGCGCCAGCCAGAGTCGGTGTCGAAGGAGTCATCATCATTGCCGGTAAGCACGATGTAGCGGATGTTCACGTTCCCGCCGAAGATCTCGATACCGTCATCCGAGCTGTTGTGAACCTGGACGTACTCAAACGTCGTACCATTACCGACGCCGGCGAGGGTAATGCCGTTGAGTTCGTTGTTCGGCGCGATTTCAAAGCCGGAATAGGAGAGGCGGAGATAGCGGATACGGCCGCTGTTGTCGGTCGGCGTGTTGCCGCCGTAAAAGGCGTCTGCGCCTTCCACCTGCGCCTCACAGGCGATGTTCGGCGGGGTCACGGCTCCGCAACCATCCGATGTCGGAGCACGGCCGAGGATCACGAGACCGCCCCACTGGCCGATCGAATTTTCGGTAGCGGTGCCTGCGATGTTGGCCCGGCTTGTCAAGATGATCGGATCATCGGCTTCGCCCTCAGCGAAGATCTGCGAACCCCGGTTCACGAGAAGGTAGTCGCCACCAGAGTTGCCGAAAATGGTCACGCCCGGCTCGATCGTCAGGATACCCGAGGTGCGGCCTGCAATCGGGCTGTTGGGGTCAGAGCCAAGGTCGGTGCCCACCTGGGTGCGGCCAGCGACCGAGTAGATCGTGCCGTCGCGTTTGGGAACCACAAGGTTGCCTACGATTGTGCTTGGCAGCTGGCAGATACGTTTGTCGGAAATCGTGCCCACGTTCGAGAACTCGGCCGGGCAGTCGGCTGCCGGACCGCCTGTCGGCGTGGTCGGGGTGGTCGGCGTGGTGGGAGGGGTCGGTGCCGGCGCGGTAGGCGACGGAACGAAAGCGCCAACGCCAGGCGAGGCAACGCCATCAGCGCCGCTGCAGGCGCCGAGCAGCGCGACTGCAGCACAGCCGAGAAGCGCCGCGCGGAAGTTATTCTTGGTCAACATCAATGTCTCCGTCGTGAACCCTGAGCGGGCGCGCTGACGGTTTCCCCCGCCGCGCTCCCCAGACGCTAATTTGCCGTCTGCCCGCAGCGCGGAGCCTTAAGATTTGATTGCAACACTTACGGGAAGTTTAGATGACACTTCCGTGAACTGCGTGCGCGGCGCCACGTGTGTGGCGCGCTGGCAACATTACATATTTATGGAGTATTCGGCGGGGAACATCTCCCCCCAGCCACGCTCGCGAAACCATTTCGTGATGACGTATTTCACGCCCGAACGGACCTTCATGCCGTGGTGGATCGTGTACGGATTGACGCTTCCATCCGGATTCAGGTTGTTCCAAATAACGGCTTTGCCCTTTTCGGGCATGATGGTTTTCTCAAGCCTGCGGAACCGGGTTCCGCCACCTTCTTCAACATCATTGAGATAGATCATGAACGTCCAGGTGCGTTGACCGGTGAACTGGCAGTGAACCTGATAGTCTCTGGTTCCCGGCAGGAAATAATCATAGTGTGCCTTGTATTCCTGTTCGACATCATACCGCTGCGTCTGGGTGGCATCGGAATAGGACCAGTGAACGCCGAGCGCTTCGGCGATGAGTTCGTCCAGTTGCATCACGAGATTGTTGCCAAGAGAACCGATGTCTGAAGAGCGCGAAGTGCGGACCTTCGGGTCTGCAAAAACATCTGTCGTTGTCGACGCACGCAGGCGTTCGTCTGTCAGGGCGATCAGCTGATCGCACGTCTCCGGCGCCAGGAAATTTGGCCAGACATAGAGCTGCGCCTTGGAAACAGGAACACGCCGGAGCAGGGGATGGTTCAGTGCGCGCCGGGTGAGGGGCGCATTGGAAAGGGCAGCATGGTCAACGTCGGAGATTGGGCGGCGGCCATCATAAGCGTCGCGCATCAGCGCGCGTATGGTGGCCTCGTCAAACCCATTCTTGATGAGCAGGCGTTTGACCTCGTGCGGCTCCACACCGGTTCTCAGGCGAACCCATGTGTAGGTCAGCCACTCATCGCTGATCGTCATGTTCGTCATCGCAGCACCATTCCTGTGGCGTGAATAGTGCAGGGATGTGACGATGAGATGACACTTGAAAACAACGTAGGCTGATTAAAAACATACCTACACGGAATATACCATATTATGTATCTCATTGACGCAAATATGTAAAATATGTATTGTGACAGTTATGTTACAGTTGAAATACAGAGCTTTGTCACTCCTCGCTCTGGCGATTGCGGCGCCAGGGGTGGCCCTTTCGGAAGCCGGTTCGCTGGCGCGTTTCTCCCCCGGAGAATCGAGCGGAATGACTTCTGCGGCAGACCGGTCGAATGTCAGTAAAGATCTCCTCGCGGCGATCGAGAGCGTCCGGCTGGATGCTGGTCTCGCGGGCTTCGCGGAGCATCAGAAACTGGCTCTCGTTGCCCAGGAGCATGCAAGGGACATGGCGCGCCGCCACTACGCAGCTGATGTCTCCCCGGAAGGGCGAACGCTGCTTGATCATGTCCGCCAGGCTGACCGGCAGACGCTTTACAGCGCGTTCGGGACGGCGATCGCCATCGTTGACGCCGGCACCAGCGCGGACACGGTACTGGCCGCGCTGATGTCGGATCCGTCCAACAAGGAAAACCTGCTGCGTTCAGGCTTCGATCATGTCGGGATCGGCGCGGTCGAGCAGGGTGGGCGGCTGTATGTTGTGCAGCTGCTGGCGCGGGTTGAAGGGCAGTTGCAGCGGCCGTTGCCTGTCAACTCAAGCGGCGCCGAGAGCCTGCGCGTGGATCTTGCTGCGCGCGGTATGACCCCGGTGAGCTGGTCGCTCAGCGACGGCGCGGGGACGACACTGCTTCGCGGCACAGGTGAGCGCATTCGCGATCCGCGCGGCACAGGAGCAGAAGGATACCTCAATCTCGATGTCGCGATGGGGCCGGACGTCTACACGCTTCGTGGACCGTATGTGCGTGTGAACTAGCTACGCAAGCGATACAGCGGCCAAGAAAAAGCCGGAGCAGGGATGCTCCGGCTTCTTTGCATTCAGGGGCGCCGAATCAATCGGCGGAGAGCGCGCGAAGAACTTTCGCCATCGTCTCAAGTTTGGCGACAGAGCTCGTGCGGTCGATCAGGGCGTGACAGCGGGCGCGCGATTCGCTCACCGGGTCTCTCGATTCCTGCGACGCGGCATCGGAGGTCTGGAACAGTTCAGCGATCGGCACGCGGAGCGCGCGGGCTACGCTGGAAAGCATCCCCGCGCTGAGGCGGTTGGTGCCGGTTTCGTACTTCTGAAGTTGCTGATGGCTAATGCCCAGTTCCTGGCCGAGTTCGGACAGGGTGAAGTTCTGAGCAATACGGAGTTCCCTGATTTTTTCGCCAACCTGCTGGTCAACCTTTGTGGGAGAGCGGGAACCAGCAGCCCGAATTTCTTCTTGCATCATTTTCCACCTTTAGGTTTTAATCTGTCTCCTAAGTGACAGGCGTTCTAGCAAGTTTTCCGGTGCATAAATTTCTGAAACGCTTGCCAAATATTTGAAACGCTGGGGAGCTTGGGCTTAACGTTCATGTCGGATGCTGGAATTCATACTGCAATCCTAATTCCAGATAATCGCCTTAAATACTAGTAATCTCGCTTCCAGCGGACGGAAATCCTTGATTCACCAGTAGAACGCGCTTCGGACGTAACTGAAATCTGAGGGCGGGGTTGCCATTCAACTTCTACAGAATTCCCAGCAGCGCCAGCGGTTGTCACCTCCAGATAGACATCCGGTGCCAGATACTGGCCCACCCCCAGTTCTGTAGTACCTTCATCACTCATGCCCAGCCGCAGGCGATCAAGGCCGAGGCCGGCCTGTATCTGGCCCAGAGGGTCAAGGCCGCCGCCCTGGCCGCTGAGGCGGGCAATGGAACTGGCCAGTTCGGCTGCTTCCAGCGCGGACAGGTCCATGACCGAGCGCCCAAACAGCATTCTTGCAAGAATTTCGTCCGCGGGCAGGTCCGGCGTGCTTGTGAGTTCGATTCGCGGGCTGGTCGGAGAGCCCGTGACATCGATTCGTGCCGAGAAACCATCCACCACACGGGCCGCGCTGATCGCCACCCTGGCGGAATCAACCGGTCCGTCGAAGGTTACGGTGCCTGCATCGAAAACAAAGGGTCGGCGCGCAAGCTCCAGCTCGCCGCGAACCAGGGTCGCGCGTCCATTGAGAAGCGGCGCGGCGGGAGAGCCGGTGACGTTGACATTGACGCCCCATTCGGAATCGAGACCTCGCCCATCAATGAAAATCCTGCGATCCGACTGGATGCGGAAATTGAACTTGATCGGCTTTTCAAGAACCGGATCAACCGGCTCGTCCGAAAGATCCTCCCGCCAGCGTACATCCAGGCGGCGGACGCCGGCGGACGGCAAATTGTCGAGCGAATACCGGGCCTCATCCACGTTGAGACTGCCGGAAATAACGCGGTCTGTTGCCGATTCGGTGAGCGCAGCCGTACCGGAAAGGCGCATACTGTCCGAATTACGGTCATATACGAGCAGCCGCCTGAGCTCGATGTCGACCTTGCCCTGGCCAGCGTCATCGAGCCGGCCTGTGGCTTTCAGCGTGCCGCCGTCTGGCCCTTGCCCGGTCGCATCCACGGCTATCGCACCATCCTCCAGGGCGGCATTGAGATCGAACCGGGCGATCCGGAAACCCATGGCGCCATATTCATAGACGCCATCGGAAACATCGACCCGCGCATCAATCTGCGGAGTCTCGAGCGTGCCTGCCAGGCGGAGGGATGAGTTGAGCGTGCCGCCGATGTCATGACCATAGGCCAGCGCAATCTGGCGAATAGCTTCAAGGTCGCCGCTGAACTTTGCGTTGCCCAGCAAGGCACCTTGATTGTTGAGGCGCGCCATCTGGCCTTCTTCGGCGATGACCGGGAGCGCAAAAGCGAAATCCCCGCCCAGGGTGGGGCCATAACTGGCGCTGCCATCAATCGAGAGCAGCCTGGCATCCAGTTTTCCGCTGACATCGAGGTCTATGGCGCCGTCCAACCCGGTCACCGGGCTGTTGCTGCGAATGTCAAAGCTTCCGGAAGGTGATCGGCCGTAAGGCCGGAACGAGCCGGCGCCATCTATCCGCGCGGAGGACACGAGCGCGCCAAAGGAGGATAGGACCGGGCTGATATCAACATTGTCGAGGGCAAATTTGAATTCAGGTGACGTGCCAACCATACCCAGGGAAATCTGGGCGGCCCCGCCAAAAATGCCAAGGTCGGCGTCCACCTCGGGCGTCTCTCCCAGCCGCCAGCGGGCGTCCCGCCGGGTTGATACCGTCTGCCCAAAGATCATGCCGCCCAGTGAAAGCGTCCCTTCCGGAGCGTCTCCCGAAACAGACGCGGTTCCAGATACCCGCATGTCCGTCTGCCGATTGCGGGCTGGGTCTTCAAGTTTTGCCGAGAACTGGTAGCCGCGTTCGGTGGTCGTAATGTCAGCGGTGACGCGCTCGAAATGCACATCTTCCGAAACCACGGTGTTGCGTGCGTCCGCGCTCATGATGATGGAGAGCGGTTCTCCGGAAGCCTGGCGCACGGAAGCATCCAGCGCAATCTGCCCGAACTCAATCCCGCTGAACACGAAATCATTTCCGGATATGCGGGCGGCTGCGTCCAGGTCGCCGGCATCAGAAAATTCGGCATGACCGCCCACCTGCAGCTGGCCCAGGAAGCCTGAAATGTCGTCAATCCGTGTCGAGCGCTCGCTGCGTTGGAGGATTGCGGAGAGGGCGATGTTCTCCTCGCCATACTGACCCGCAACCCTGACGGGGCCGTCAATGTTCGAGCCGGATTGTTCAAGCGATGTTGTAACTGAAAGCCGATCGATCCTCTGGGCGCCATTCACGATATAGCCGTCGACACTTTCTGCAGCGATGAGAAGGGTGTCACCGGGTTGAGAAATCTTTCCTCCGGTCGTGCCGAGATTTACTGTTGTGCCGCTAGTTGTCAGGTCGGCGGTCTGCTGCGCAGTGAAGTCAAGAGCGAGGCCGCTCGGGCCCGCCAGCGTACCTGACATATCCGCGCTGAGGCCCGGAAGACGGGCACGGATCATCCGTGCCGTGACGTCTCCGCCAGCAATGCGTAGGGACGCCGCCGCGTTGCCGTTTCCATTCACCAGCGCGCTGGCAGCCTCCGGCCCGGAAAGATTTCGGAGGGCAAGGTTTGTTGAAACATCTATGGATGAAAACGGCCCCTCAATACTGAGGATACCGTCTGCTGATCCCGTAAGGCTGGGAACGAAAGGGTCAATTGCCTGATCCAGGCGGCCTGCCAAAGCGAGACGGCCTTCCTTGACGTCCACGGTGCCCGCCAGGTTGAGGGAGCCTGTCTCGTGACGGACCTCGCTGTCTTGGAGGGTCAACGCCTGTGAGGAAAGATCGAAGCGCCCGTTCAGCGTGACGGAGGGCGTCGGGCCGACGGCGGCGCTGGCAAGATCGCCAATCGGGAAGGGGCCCTGCAGTTCCAGATTGCCTGTAAACGGAATGGCGCCATCGGTGAAACCTACGGTGACGCGCCCCGTGGCGGCCTCAAAAGGAAGCACTGAATCCTCTTCCGCAACAAGGCGGAGGTCGCCCACATAGCCAGCATCACCATCCGCATAGGTGAGTTCACCATTCAGCCAGATACCTGCGCCTCTTTCCCAGAACGGGCGCAGCGAGGCGAGATCCGCGCTGAGGTGGGCAGGGCCGATCAATTCGCGCCTGTCGAGATCCGCGAGGCCGGCGAGGTGTACTTCCCCCTCTGCAAGCAGGCCATCCAGTTCAAAGTTAGCTTCATTTCCGTCCAGGCGGGCAGAGAGGGAGGCTTCCGCCGAATTTCCCAGAAGCGAGATAATATCATCCGGCAACGGAAGAGATGTGGAGTCGATCTTTGCCGAAGCGCTGAGGCGGCCATTCTCCATTTTGCCCGAGAGGTAAGCCTTGTCTTCGCGGTCGATGGAGAAGCGCGCCTCGGCGACACCATTCATCAGGTCACCCGCGCCGTTGGCCTCAAGGCGTGCGGCCGAGCCCGGCTCCAGTTCGAGCATGTGAGCAAACATGCCGTCGGCTGGCGCGTCTGCAATCACCGTAATGTCAAACCGTTTCGACGCGGTCATGACGATCAGCAGGTCTACGCGGTCGCCGCGCCCTTCCAGCGGGCGCAGGCGCAGTGCGGCATCCAGCGCGCCGCTGGACTGCTGCACGAAACGCGCGCTGATCTCCGAAGCCGATTGGGGGCCGGCAACGCCGTCTGCCAGCACCAGCCTGTCAAGCACGAGCGAGTTGAGATTGACGCGCCAATTCCCGCCGCCTTCAGAAGGCGGGCGGGGCTCCCTCTCGGGCCGCTCGAATATGGAGATGTTGTCGATATCGAGTTCGGAGATATCTACTGATCGCGAAAGCAGCGACAGGGGCGACCAGCGAAGACGCAAATTCTGAGCTTCAGCCCAGACGCCGCCCTCATTGATGATCTGTATCTTGCCGACACGAAGGTCTGACAGGGGGTCTCCCCTCAGCCCCTCGATATGCAGCCGGCCATATCCGGCCACGTCCATGCCATCGATCTGGGATACGATGAAGTTCCGCCCACTGTCGGTCGTGATCCACACTCTCACGGCGCCAGCTGCGGCAACGCTGCCTGCCGCCGCAATAATTGCGCCGGTGAGCCAGGGGTGGCGCCGCCGCCAGTCCTGAAGGGGGAGTGCGGGAACCTTCATCAGAATGCTTGCCCGATAGAAACATAGATCTGCAGCGGCGCGTCCCCATCGCGCTTGCTCAGGGGCGCGGCGACATCAAACCGGATCGGGCCAAACCCCGGATAGTACCGGATGCCGAGACCGACGGACGCCTTTGCATCGCTGAAGACCGTGCCCGGATCATCGCCCGCCGCGCCGACATCCACGAAGGCGGCATAACCAAACCGCTCCGACCGCCGCCAGCGCAGTTCCGCAGACGCCGAAAAGAGGCTGCGCCCGCCAAAATACTCGCCGAACTCGTCGGTGGGTGAAAGGGACTGGTATTCGTAGCCACGCACTGTGCCGCCGCCCCCGGCAAAGAACAGCCTGTCGGTTGGCACGGCGTTGGAGCCGGCAAAGGCGCCATATTCGGCGCGGACGGCCGCGACGAGATCGCTGGCAATCTTCCGGTAGGTCGCGCCGGAGATCTGCATGCGTGTGTAGCCGGGCGTGCTGTTACCCACGGACACACCGGACTCTACAGACGCAAATCCGCGGATGCCTTCCTGCGGATCCAGCGGATCACCAACGTCTGTATACGCAGCAGTTACCGGAATGGAGAAGGTAACCTGTTCGCGTTCGCCGAGATAAATGCGCGTGCGCTGATCGGTTATGCGTGTGGCGTCTATGGCAGCGCCGATGGAGAGGGTGAGCTGGCGTGTGAAGGGCTGAGAAAGCGTTGCGGCGATCTTGGCGCCGTCCAGATCGTAAGCCTGCGTCTCCTCCTGGCGAACGCCGGCCTCTGTCGTAAGTGTGCGGCCGAAACGGCCAATATTCGGCAATTCATAAGCGGCGGTAAGGCTTCTGGCGAGGGTCGCGGCTTCCGCGCTTACGGTGACCTTGTCTGCGCGTCCGGTGATGTTGCGCTTTTCCCAGCGTGCGTCCGCGCCGACGCCTTCAGTTGTGGAGGCGCTGACACCGAAGCTGACAGAGCGAGGCTTCGCTTCGGTCAGGGTAAGGGAGACCGTATGATACCCCTCGGCATCGGGCTCTCTGGAAACGACAACGCCAATGCCTTCATAGAGACCACTGGAACGCAGGCGGCTGCGCAGCCGGTCGATGGTGCGCGGATTATAGGTTGCGCCTTCCCGCCAGGTCTTCAGAACCTGAATGGCTTTCTGGGAGCGGGGATTGGTCTCGTCACTTTCCAGTTCGCCGAGGCGGACCATCGGACCGGGATCAACCGTATAGGTTATCTCGACATTTTCTTCCTCGCGCGAGGCAAGCGCGTCGATTCCCGGGCTTGTGGCGAAAGCGTAGCCCCGCATCTGCAGGGATGTGACGAGCTCAGCCTCAACGCGCTCCACCTCCTGCGCCCTTACGATGCTTCCGGAGGGGAGCTTGGCAAGGTGGCCGTCAATGATCCTGCGTGTGTCCGGATCGACCGTTTCAGCGCCATTCAGGCTCACGGAGAGGACGGTGAAACGAGGTCCGGGGTCGACATTGAGGGCGGCGCTGGCATCCATTGCGGTGAAGTCTTCCGGGCGCACTTCGGCCGCCAGATAGCCCTCGGACGCAAGGAGGTCTTCTATGGACCGCGCGAGGGTTTGCGCGCGGTTTCGCTTTTCCAGAACGCTTCGCGGTGCGGGCTGATCCGTATTGAGCAGGGCATTGGCGCGGGCAGCGAGCGCTGGCGGGACACCAATCAGATGAAAATGACCCTGCGCGACGGACCCATTTGAGACGCCATTTCCGTTCTGCGTTCCATTAATGGAGGCACAGGCAGTAACGGCGCCCAGCAGGCAGGCGCCAGCAATCGGCCGAAGCCGACTAAATCCAGAGTTCGGAATACCGCGTATCATAGTTACCAATATTCAGCTTTCTGCCGACCTATTTCCCTGCAAGAACTGGCCCAATTATCCTGAAGGAACCGTGAAGCCCGGATATCAGCCCTCCACAGGCGAGTTTTCCGTGCCCATGTAACTCTGATGCAGGGGACAGTATAAGGTCCGGATTTCAGTGGGATTAATGATAAATGATGTATCTGATGATCGCGGCAGGTCTTGTTCTGCTGTTCGTGGGCGGGGAGGCGCTGGTGCGCGGCTCGGTCAGCGTAGCGCGCAGACTGAACATTTCTGAACTCGTTATCGGTCTGACATTGGTGGGATTCGGCACATCAGTGCCTGAGCTTGTCACCAGCCTTCAGGCTGTGGGGCAGGGGGCGGTTGGCATCTCGGTCGGCAATGTGGTCGGCTCAAACATCGCCAACGTGTTGCTGGTGCTGGCGATTGCGGTGATCCTGTCGCCCATCATCGTGCACCCCAAGGCCATCCTGCGCGACGGGCTGGTGATGGTGGCGGCGACGGCGATTCTGTGCGGGCTGCTGTGGTTTGACCAGTTCAACCGGGTTTCGGGCTTCATTCTGCTGACCATTCTCATCAGCTATCTCGTCTTTTCCCTCGTGATGGATCAGAGACGCCAGGACGAAACGGCGGTGATGCACCGGGAAGAGGGGGAGGTGGTCGACGCCCAGTATGGCCTGATGCTGGGGATCATCATTGCGGTGGCGGGCCTCATCGGCGTGGTTGTGGGCGCCAATCTGCTGGTGGAGGGCTCCGTGACACTCGCCCGGTCGATTGGCATCAGCGAAACAGTGATCGGCCTGACCATCGTGGCGATCGGCACCAGCCTGCCGGAGCTGGCAACGTCTGTGGTGGCCGCGTTCCGGAAGAAGGCGGATGTGGCGCTGGGGAACGTAATCGGGTCCAACATATTCAATATATTGGGTATTTTGGGTGTAACGGCGCTGGTTCAACCGTTCAGTGTCCGCGGGGATGCCGGGGCTTCCGCAATGGCGGGGACGGAGCCAGTGAGCATCATGAGCTCCATTGATATCGGCGCGCTCGTCCTGTCTGTCGCCCTCCTGTTCCTGTTTGCGCTGACCGGACGGAAGCTGGCGCGCTGGGAGGGGGCAGTGTTGCTCCTGGGGTATGTCCTCTATATGGGCCTGACCTTTGACCTTATACCTGTACCGGCGATCCTTCCCAATGGCTGACAACCCCATCTACCAGAAGCTCGGCCAACTCGGCCAACACACTGCGCAACCCCAAAGCCCTGAAGAGGCGCAGCTGGAACGCGTGGAAAACCCTCATTCTGATACACTTTACCTGACCCGGTTTGTGGCGCCGGAGTTTACATCGCTCTGTCCGGTGACGGGCCAGCCAGACTTTGCGCACCTGGTGATCGACTATGCCCCGGGGCCATGGCTGGTCGAATCCAAAAGCCTGAAACTGTATCTGACGAGCTTCCGGAACCATGGGGCATTCCATGAGGAATGCACTGTTTCCATTGGGAAAAGGATATTCGAGTTCACCGAAGCAAAGTGGCTGCGGATCTCCGGATACTGGTATCCCAGAGGCGGGATACCGATCGATGTGTTCTGGCAGTCCGGTGACGTTCCCAAAGGGCTTTATGTGCCTGAAACCGGCGTCGCGTCCTATCGAGGACGCGGCTGAGCTGCTCCCATTGCGCACAAATCCGGACATTTCCGGTCAGTCGGCGGGTTTTGCCGGCCAGGCCATGACCAGTCCCTGCAGGTCCGGCCGGATACGTTCCTGGGGGTGAGCGGTAGCGGTGCCGATATAGATAAAGCCGGCAAGGCGCTCGGTTTGCTTAAGGCCGAGAAGGGCGTTGACCTCCGGGCTGAACATGATCCATTCCGACAGCCAGACGCCGCCCCAGCCGCAGGCATTCGCCGCCAGCAGCAGGTTGTAGCAGAGCGCGCCTGCCGAGAGTTCCTGTTCCCAGACCGGCGTTTTGCCATCGTCGACCGGCGAGGACACCACAGCCACCACCGTGGGGGCGCGGAGGGGGAGGCCGGCAGCGTCGAGAATGTCGCGATCTTCAACGCCGGGCTTGCGGCCGGCAATATGAGCCAGTTCCTTGCCGAACTGCGCCCGCGCTTCGCCCTGGAAAGTGATGAAGCGCCAGGGCGCCATCTTGCGGTGATCGGGCACGCGCACAGCAATGGTCAGCAGTTCCTGCAGTTCGCTGGCACTGGGGCCTGGCTCGTTGAGGAAGAGCTTGTTGGCGGATTTGCGCAGGGCAAGGAAGCTGCGCACGGCGTTCGCTGGCCTTGCGGCGAGAAGCGGCACGCCTGTCGGCGGGGGGGAGGGAAAAAGCTTGGTCACGCAGATGGCCTTAGCCTTCTGCGAGACATTCGCAAAGACTGATTCAGGCCAATGATTTGCTTGTCATGCAATTGAAGGCGGCGTATCACGTTAATGTGAACACTGTTCACTAATTGAACGATTATCGAGGCGCCCTCTTTGGATTCCGATACCCTCCCGGACGAAAGCCCCGCAGAGCGCCGCCGCCAGCGCGTGCGCACAGCGATTCTGGACGCGGCCGAGCGCGTCTTCTCCAAGGAAGGGGAATCGGGTCTCTCCATCCGCAGGCTCGCTGAGGAAATCGATTACTCGCCCGCGGCGATCTACAAGTATTTCGGCTCCAAGGAAGAACTCCTCGACGAGTTGAAGGAGTCCTTCTTCGAGCGGCTGATGTCCACTGTGGACCGGGCTGCCCTTACGACCCTGCCATTTGAGGCCCGCGTCCGGCAGTGCTTTGCAAAATATGTCGAGACCGCGATTGCGCGCCCCCATCATTATGCCGCTGCCTTCGCCTCGGCCGCTGACCCCGGCGCCGGGATGAATGGCACGGACTGTTGGGAGGATTTCGAGAAGAGCCACAAGGGCCAGGCATTCATGATCGTTGTTGGTCTGGTGCGCGAAGGGCAGGAGATCGGTGTCTTCGATACCTCCTTTGATCCCTACATTGCGGCCAAGTCTCTCTGGGCATCCATGCATGGCGTGGCGCTACTGCTGATCCACCTGCCGGGCTTTCCCGGCCTTCTGCCGCCGCCGGATCGCGGGATCGATACTGCCCGTTTTGTCCAGTTTCATGCCGGGCTGCTGTTCCGCAGCCTTTGTGCTTCCCCAGTATCGCCAGTTTGTTCCGGGCACGCCGAATGACCACCGAAACCCCTTACGATACGCCTCCCAGCCGGCGCCGCCCGACCCTTCTGAAGGCCTTGATATTCATTGTGCTGATGGCAGCGATCACGGCAGGTCTGCTGGCGGCGGCATCCCTGCTGCGCAGCAAGGAAGGCCCGAAGATTGCGACGGTTGAGCCTCAGCCTCTGGCCGTCAGCGTGTCGCCAGTGGAATATCTCACTGAACTGGACATCGAGGAGTTGTTCACCGGCATAGCCGAAGCGCGGCGCACCAGCCGGCTGGGGTTCCAGACCGGCGGCCGGATCGAGCGTATCGATGTGCGCGTGGGCGATACGGTGAAGGCGGGGCAGACCATTGCCAGGCTGGACACACGCGGGCTGGGCGCGCAGCTGGCTTCGGCCCGTGCGGTCGTTGAGGAAGCGCGCGCCGCCCACCAGCTGGCCCTCGATACTGCCGAGCGGCAGCGCCAGTTGCAGGCGCAGGGGCATGTCTCGGCCCAGCGCGTGGAAGAGTTCGTGGCGCAGGCCACCACGGCAATGGCGCGGGTGGAGGCTGCCAGGGCGCAGGCAGATACGCTCCGTGTCCAAATTGATTTGGCAAGCATCACTGCGCCTTATGATGGTGTGATTGTTTCCCGCTTTGCTGACGAAGGCGCCATCGCCGGCCCGGGGCAAGCCATTCTGGAGCTTGTTGAAGCAGGCGATCTGGAAGCGCGCATCGGTGTTTCAGCGCGGATTGTTCCCGAACTGGTGCCTGGCGAGACCTATACTCTCGAAGCGGAAACCGGCCCGGTGGAAGCGCCGCTGAGAAGTGTGACGGGCGTTGTGGATGCCTCTCAGCGGACGGTTGCGGCTGTGTTTGATGTGCCGGCCAGCAGCGGGGTTCCTGCAGGCTCGCTGGTGCGTCTCAAGATGCAGCGCAAGCTGCAGGAGAAGGGGTTCTGGGTGCCGCTGAAGGCGCTTTCGAGCGCCAATCGGGGCATGTGGACGGTCTATGCCGTCGTGGGGGAGGACGATGACTGGCGCGCGCAGCCAAGGCTGGTCGAGATGGTCTATCCAGCCGGGGAGCGGGCTTTTGTGCGCGGCCCTGTGGAAGCGGGCGACCGGATTATCGTGGACGGACTTCAACGCGTAACACCTGGGGCCAGGGTATTGCCCCGCGAGGTGCAGCGCGCCGAAGCGGCGAATGGCGGCTGACGGGGCGGAGGGGCTGGGGTGAGTACGCTTTTCTTCCGCAACGCGCGGCTGACGATCCTGACCATCCTGGTCATCCTGCTGGGTGGCCTTGGCGCACTGTTCACGCTGGCGCGGCAGGAAGACCCCACACTGGTTGAGCGCTTTGGCACGATTGTCGTGTTCCTGCCGGGCGCCGACGCAGAGCGGATGGAAGCCTTAGTGGCACAGCCGCTCGAGGCGGCGCTGATGGAGCTGCCTGAGGTCAAACAGGTGGATACCATATCCCGCAACGGGGTGGTGCAGCTTGTTCTGGATATCCAGGAAGACCTTACCGAAACAGAGGTCGACAATGCCTGGTCGCTGATCCGGCAGAAGGCCGAGCAGGCGCGCAGATCATTCCCACCCGGAGCATCCGAGCCGGAAGTGACGCGGATGTATGTTGGCGCGGCGACCATGATCGTGTCGCTGACATGGACCGGGGAGGGCGAGGCGCCCTTGCCGATCATGCGGCGCCTGGCGCTGGATCTTCAGGACCGGTTCCAGAGGCTGAACGCCACGGAACTGACGCAGACCTACGGTATGCCGGTTGAGGAAGTGCGCGTTGTGATGGACGCGCAGGCGCTATCGGCCGCTGGCCTGTCGTTCAGCCAGGCGGCGGGCGCGGTGCTGGCGGCGGATTCCAAGAACCCTGCCGGGCGCCTGCGAACCGAAGGCGGCACGATTGGCGTTGAGGTGCAGGGCGAGTTCACGAACATTTCCCGGATCGGTGAGGTGCCCGTGCTGCAGCGGCAGGATGGCAGTTCCCTGCGGCTCGCGGATGTGGCCCGCATCGAGAAGGGCCTGCAGCAACCCTCCACGCGCGCAGCTTATGAAAACGGGCACCGGTCTGTTCTGGTGGCGGCGTATATCTCGCCGGAACAGCGCGTCGATATCTGGTCTGAAAGTGCGCGCCGGGTCGTTTCGGATTTTTCGGTGAACATGCCGCCGGGCCTCACGGCGGAAATCGTGTTCGATCAGAGCGTCTATACCCATGACCGGCTGAGCGGGCTGGCGCAGAACCTGCTGATGTCGGCGCTGATTGTCTTTGCCGTTCTCTTCTTCCTGATGGGGTGGCGCTCGGCGATTGTGGTCGGCTTCGCGATGCCGCTCACGGTCGGACTGGTGCTGATCCTGTTCAACGTGTTCGGGCATCCGCTGCATCAGATGTCGGTCACGGGTCTCGTGATTTCGCTCGGCCTGCTGATCGATAATGCCATCGTGATGGCGGATGATGTCGACCAGTGGCGGGCCAGGGGATATGGCCGGCTTGAGGCGGTGCAGCGGAGCCTGAAACAACTGTTTGCGCCGCTGGCAGCGTCCACGCTGACGACGGTTCTGGCCTTTGCCCCGATTGCCATGTTGCCGGGCGCAGCCGGCGAGTTCATCGGCATGGTGGGGCTGTCGGTGATCTATGCGATCACGGCTTCCTTCTTCGTGTCGGTGACGATTGTTCCGGCCATGGCGGGCTGGTTTGACCGGACACGGGGCTGGGAAAAGGGTGAGACTCGCCGGCCGAGACGCTGGTGGCGCGACGGGGTGAGTTTCGATTTTCTGTCGGACGGATACCGCGGCACAATTGAAGCTGCGCTCCGCTTTCCGCCATTGGGGATATTCATTGGCGTCGCGCCGGCCGTGCTGGGGCTTGTGCTGACGAGCACACTGCCGCAACAATTCTTTCCGCCCACGGAGCGGGATCAGTTTCAGGTGGTGCTGAACCTGCCCTATGAGGCCGATATTGCCGATGCCGAAGCGATTACCCGCCGCGCAACGGAATTCATCCTGGCGCGTGAAGGCGTCAAGTCGGTGACCTGGGTTCTGGGGGAACCTTCGCCGCGGGTTTATTATAACGCCATCAACAATACCCAGGGGGTGGAGGGATTTGCCTCCGGCTGGGTGCAACTCGACAGCGCTGCCCGCACGCATGAGATCATCAGTGACATTCAGCAGCAGGTGCGGCAGGAGTTTCCATCCGCGCGCTTCCTGACGCTGCCGTTCGAACAGGGACCGCCTGCCGATGCGCCGATTGAGCTTATCCTGCGCGGCCCGGATATCGAGACGCTGAACCGGCTGGGCAATGAACTGCGCACACTTCTGAGCGAGACACCGGGCGTGACATATACGGTGGGCTCTCTGCAACTGGGCGCCCCGACGCTGAGGCTGAATGCAGATGAAGCCGCCGCGGCTATGGCCGGCTCGCGCCTGGTGGATCTGGCGACCAGTCTGAATACGGAGCTTGAGGGCATCCGGGCCGGGTCCATCCTGGAGGGAACCGAAGAGCTGCCCGTCCGCATCATTGGTTCGGACAGCCGGCGGCAATCTCTGTCTGGTCTTCAGTCCAAGACCATCGGCGCGATGCCGGGCATGACGGGCACCCCAATTTCGGCGCTGGGCGCTATGGAGCTGACGCCGAAAACCGGCACGATTTCGCGGCGTGACGGGCTGCGGATCAATCAGGTGCTGGCCTATCTTGATCCGTATACGCTGCCAGCGCCAACGATGGCGGTATTCCAGGAACGGCTTGAGGCGAGCGGATTCGTGCTGCCGCCCGAATATGACATGCTGATCGGGGGTGAGGCGGAAAATTCCGGCGAGGCGATAGGCAATCTGGCGAGCGTGGGTATTCCGCTGATGCTGGTGATGGCAGGGGCGATCACGCTGGTGTTCAACTCATTCCGGATGATGCTGCTGATCGTGACGGCAGGGGTTCTCTCGGTCTTCTATGCGTTTTTCGGGGTATGGCTGTTCAATCTGCCGTTCGGCTTCAACGCCATCGTCGGCAGCCTTGGGCTGTTCGGGATCGCGATCAACAGTTCGATTGTGGTGCTGTCCCTGTTGCAGGCGAATGAGGATGCGCTGGCGGATGATGTGATTGCGCAGCGGGAGGTGGTGGTGGACGCCACGCGGCATATCATTGCCACGACGCTGACCACAATGGCGGGTTTCGTGCCTATCCTGATGACGGGCGATACCTTCTGGCTGCCGCTTGCGGCGGGGATTGCCGGCGGGGTTGGTGGATCGGCGCTGATCGGCCTTTATTTTACCCCGGCCGTATTCCGCATCATGACGATGAAGCCTGTCCGGCGGATGTTTGGCTATCGCCCGTCGCCGCGTCAGCACCCTGCCGGATAGGCAAAAGGAATTGAAACATCGCTTTTGCGATGCCATCTCAACCCCCAACACGTTCGAAAAGAGGCAGCCAGAATGGAAAATCCCGATATCGGCGCGCCGCCCCCGGCCTGGAAAAGGCTGAGATTTGAGGCCCAGGCTGCGGCCGCAGAGGAGCCGACGCTGGCGAGCTATCTCAATGCCGCCATCCTGTCGCACGACACGCTGGGGCAGGCACTTTCCTTCCATCTCGCCGAAAAGCTCTCCGGGCCCGGCATGGGGCCGCAGCAGGTCCGGCATATCCTGGCCGCGGTTTATGATAGCGCCCCCTCGCTGATCACGTATGCGGAAGCAGACATGCAGGCGGTGATCGAGCGCGACCCGGCCGCGCGGGGAATGTTGCAGCCCTTCCTGTTCTTCAAGGGGTTCCTGGCGCTGCAAACTCACAGGATCGCTCATGAACTGTGGCGGCAGGGGCGGGAAACGCTGGCGTTTCACTTCCAGAGCCGGGCCTCTGAGCTGTTTGACGTGGATATTCACCCGGCAGCCCGTATCGGGCGCGCCGTGATGCTCGACCATGCGTCAGGGATCACCATCGGTGAGACGGCGATTGTGGGCGAGGGATGCTCGCTGCTGCATGGGGTGACCCTGGGCGGCACGGGCAAGGAAGTGGGCGACCGGCACCCGAAAATCGGGCGCGGTGTGCTCTTGTCGGTCGGCGCCAAGATCCTGGGCAACATCACCATTGGCGATGAGGCGAAGGTTGCCGCCGGCAGTGTGGTGCTGAAGGACGTACCGGCGCGTTGCACTGTGGCGGGCGTTCCGGCGAAGATCGTTTCCGGGCCTACCTGCTGCCAGCCGGCCCAGAGCATGGATCAGGCGATTCCCGAGACCTCCGCAGATTAGGCTTCACAGGGCGTTGCAGCCCATACATTGCACTGGAAGCGAAACTGACTAGGTTGCGCGCCAGCAAGTTCAGACAAAACAAGGAGTGCCGCCATGGAGCGCGAAGAAACATTGCGTCTTGAGGCATATCTCAAGGAAAAGCTTCACCCCGGCCTGCGCCTTGTGGCGCGCGACAAGGCTGCAGACTCGATGGAAGTCTATCTCGGCGCCGAGTTCATCGCCGTCGTCTACAAGGACGAGGATGAGGGCGAGACGTCCTACCAGTTCATGATGACGGTCCTCAAAGAGGACATCATGGGCGGCTGAGGCCGCCTGGCCATCAGCTATCCCGGTGCGCCGCGCGCGCCAGCCTGTCATTGATCGCCTCGCCGAGCCCTTCTTCTGGAATGGGCGCTATGGCGATGCGGTCAAACCTCATGTCCAGAGCCCGCAGCATGGCGAAAAGCTTGGTTGCCGCCTCTGCGAGGTCTCCCTCGGGGGACAGGTTGAGGCCCTCGCGCACGCCCGGCCCGAAGCCCAGATAGCCTTCACCCGGCTCTGGCGCGTCTGCGTTGAGGCGAAGGCGCGCTTTGGGCGCATAATGCGATTTCAGCATGCCGGGCGCAGAGATGCCCGCCCCACTCGCCCGGATCAGCGGCTTGCCGATAAAGGCTTCAAGCCTGTCTGCCGGGACCGCCCCTGAGCGCAGCAGGGTGACGATATCCCCCTCCACGGCAATGATGGTCGACTCGATGCCGACATCGCAGGGGCCGCCATCAAGGATGAGCTCAATACGATCGGCGAGATCAGCGGCGACATGATCTGCCCGCGTAGGGCTGACATGGCCTGAGCGATTGGCGGATGGGGCGACCACGGGCCGGTCAAACTCCTTGATCAAGGCATTGGCTGCCATATGCGATGGGCAACGCAGGCCCACCGTCTGCAATCCGGAGCGCGCCAGATCGCAGACGGTTCCACCTGGAATGACAGGCAACACAAGCGTCAGCGGGCCAGGCCAAAATGCCTGAGCGAGGCTTGCCGCGAGAGGGGAGAAGACCGCCTCGCGCATCGCCATCGGCAAGCCGGACACATGTGCGATCAACGGATTGAAGCGCGGGCGCCCCTTGGCCTCGTAAAGCCGCACAACCGCTTCGGGATTGGAGGCATCAGCCGCGAGGCCATAAACAGTCTCCGTCGGCATGGCGACAAGGCCGCCATCGCTGAGGATTTCCACCGCCAAAGCGAGTGTTTCAGGCAGAACGGGAACGATGGGCGCGGACATGCCGTCCCGCTTAGCACTGCGGCCAGCGGGGTCAATGAGCGGCTAGCGGTCAGTCAGTGCGTGTTGCCTGACCGGTGACCGTGACGGTGATTTCATCGGATACCCAGCTACCGCTGGCGTCGGACACCTGGCCGAGGTCAAGCGCCTTGCGGGAGAAGACGGCCTTGCCCTCCAGTGTTGCCTGGTCGCCATTGATGACCAGCTGGAAATTCAGCGGCACGCTGGTTTCCTTGCCTTTGAGCGTCATGGTGGCGGTAGCGGTATAAGTGTCTTCGCCGGTTTTCTCGAAACCAGAGAGGGCGACCACTGCCTGCGGATAGGCGCCGGTATTGAACCATTCGCCTTCGCGCAGGGTGGAATCATAGAGCTTTGTGCCCGTCGTCACGCTGCCGGTCTCGACCGCGACATTCACAGATGATGCCGCAAGATCATCGGGATAGAAGCTGACATCTGCGGACCAGTTCCGGAATTTTCCGCCAAACGGCTTGCCATCATAGACGCCGGAGAAGCCGATTTCGGAGGCGGCATAGTCGACCGACCAGTTGCCGGCTGCTTCGATAGTGGCGCCAGTCCGGTCCGTGTGGAGGCCGGAGCCATTTGCCCCGAGGAGAGGAACAGCCGCGATCAGCGCGAAGAGGACAAGGCTGCTGCCAAAGGCGATCATGGCGCCGCGCGCTGGCGGGGAGGGCGGCGAGGTCTTGCCGAAAAGGCCGGGGATCATCCGCTTGAGGACGCCTTCTTCACCGCCAAACTCATGTTTCACGGCGCCGGCGACATGCAGCCCCAGCAGCACGATGATGACCCAGGCACCCTTGGAGTGGATGTTCTCCACGATGCCGTGCAGCAGCTCGTTGCCCTGACGCAGGCCGGAAGTGAAGGGCAGGTGGGGCCAGTCCACCGCCCCGAAGAGAACGGTTGAAATCTGGAAGGGAGAGATGGAAACGAGCAGCCAGCCCGCCAGCGGAATGATGACCATGAGGGCGTAGAAGGCGACATGCACCGCGCTCGACAGCTTCTGTTCCCATGATTTTAGCGTTGCCGGCTCTGGTGGCGGCGGGTTGAGCAGCCGCCAGGCAATCCTGGCGACCGTCAGAAAGAGAAGCGTAATCCCCACCGACTTATGCAGCTGATAGCGGACCTCGTTGTCATCCATGTTCCAGCCAAGCCAGATCATGAAGAGGATGAGGAGTGCCATGGCCCAGTGAAGGGCGATGGCAACCGACGTATAGCGCGCTGCCGGTGAGGACGATGTCATTTGGGCTTACTCTGCCGGAGCCGGTTCTGCAGGGGCAACCACTTGCTGGAATTCGGTTTCGATAAGCACTTCCACTTCATCACCGATGTTCGGCGCGTAGGTGGCGTTGCCGAAATCCGAACGCTTCAGAACCGCTTTGGCCGAGAAACCGATCTTGTCGGCTTCTGGTGCCCAGGGAAAGTTTGCCTTGCCGTTATAGGTCACATCGAGAGTGACCGGCTTGGTCACGCCCAGAAAGGTCAGGTCGCCGGTCACCTTGCCGGTGCTGGCGGTTTCCTGCGTGATCGACGTGCTGGTGAAGGTGATCTGCGGGAACGCATCGCCGTTCAGCCAGTTGGCATTGCGGGCAAGGTCTTCGTTCCAGGTGGCGTAGGGGCTGTCAGCATGACTGGCTTTGTAGTCTGCCGGATAGTCCGTTTCGACCGACAGCGGGTCAATGGTGACGGTGATGCTGTTGGCAGCCGGGTCTTCCGGGTTGAACTGCAGGGTGGCGTCGACGGTCTTGAAGCGGCCGGTGTATTTGGACAGGCCGAAGTGATTGACACGCCAGGTGACAGACGTGTGGGTCGGGTCGATGGCATAGGTGCCGGCGGCGCCGTATTCGACATCGGCGGCAGGCGCAGCGGCCTCACCAGCAGGTGCCGCTGCCGGTTCGGTGGCAGCGGGGGCTGCCGGGGTGGTTTCAGAGCAGGCCGCCAGCATAAGCGCGCTGGCGGAGATGAGCAGAAGTCGCATGGAATCAGTCCCTCCAATTGCCGTATGGGAACACACTAACTAATGCACACATCTACAGTGTGAACCTCAACTTTAACATCCGCGCCGCATATCATTTATTCAGAAACACGAAGGGATCGACATGGCTTACGAGGCTCCGGTCAGCGATATTGAGTTTGCCTTGACCGCTTTTGCGCGGATCGAGCGGCTGCAGGGCCTGCCCGGTCATGAGGCGTATGATCCCGATCTGGTGCGCCCGATCCTGGAGGAAGCCGCCAAGCTGGCGCGCGATGTGCTGGCACCGCTGAACCCGGTGGGAGACGCCCATGGCGCTGTGTTGACCGCTGACGGCGTGGTTGCGCCGCCGGGATTTGGCGACGCTTACAAGGCCTTCGTGGAAGGCGGCTGGATGGGGCTGGCGGCGCCTGAAGAGTGGGGCGGCCAGGGCCTGCCCAAGGCACTGGCGCTCGGCGTGATGGAGATGTTCCACGGTGCAAATATGGCATTCGGCCTTTGCCCGATGCTGAGCTTCGGGGCGATCGAGGCCCTGCTGGCGCATGGCACGGATGCGCAGCGCGCGGCTTATCTGCCCAAACTCGTCTCCGGCGAATGGACAGGCACGATGAACCTGACCGAACCGCAGGCAGGCAGCGATGTCGGCGCGCTCAAGACCAAAGCCGAGCCCAATGAAGATGGCAGCTATTCGATCACCGGCCAGAAGATCTTCATCACCTGGGGCGATCACGACATGGCTGAGAATATCATCCATCTCGTGCTGGCGCGGCTGCCCGATGCCCCGGCGGGATCGAAGGGCATCTCGCTGTTCATCGTGCCGAAATTCATTCTCGATGCGGAGGGGAATCCTGGTGAGCGCAATGGCGCGCGCTGCATCGGCCTCGAGAAGAAGATGGGCATTCACGGCAGCCCGACCTGCGTGATGGAGTATTCTGCGGCCAAAGGCTGGCTGATTGGCGAGGCCAATCGCGGGCTGGCCTGCATGTTCACAATGATGAACTCGGCGCGCCTGAACGTCGGCCTTGAAGGCGTGGCGGTAGGCGAGGCGGCGTTCCAGACGGCATTTGCCTATGCGCAGGAACGCAAGCAGGGAACCGCCGCCGGCGTGACCGGCGCGGCGCCGATCCTGCACCATGCCGATGTGCGCCGTACGCTGACGACAATGCGGGCGAAAGTCGCGGCAGCGCGGGCGATCTGTTACGCCTGCGGTGTGGCGGCCGATCTGGCGCATAGTTCTCCGGACGCAGATGTGCGGGCGGCGGCAAAGATGCGCGAAGACCTGCTGACCCCCATCGCCAAGGCCTGGAGTACGGATGTGGGCGTCGAAGTCGCGAGCCTCGGCGTGCAGGTGCATGGCGGCATGGGCTTCATGAACGAGACGCTGGCTGCGCAGCTTTACCGCGACGCCCGGATTGCGCCGATCTATGAGGGCACCAACGGCATTCAGGCGATTGATCTGGTTGGCCGGAAATTGTCGGGCACCAAGGGCGCCTCAATGCAGGCGATGCTGGCCGAGGTCGACGAAACCGTGCGTGCGGCGCGGGCAACAAACGATCCCCAGCTTGTGCAGATTGCCGACCGGCTGAAATCGGCGTCCGCCGCATTGTCCGAGGCGAGCGACTGGATGGTGAAGACGCTGGCGGATGAACCGGAGAAAGGCCTGGCGGGCGCAACCGAATATCTGGCGCTGGCGGGCGATGTGATCGGCGGGCATTTCCTGGCCTTGGGTGCGATTGCAGCGCGGGCCGGTCAGGACATGGACCAGCGGGCACGGCAGTTGGCGCTGGCAGGGTTCTTTGCTGAGACCGCGCTGGCCTCTGCGCCGGGGCGCGTTCCAGCGATCACCGAAGGGGGCGCGCGGTTTCTGGAAGGCAGCAAAGCGCTGTTCGGGGTCTAGGCCTGCCTGCCTGCGGGGCTGTTGTTGATGGTTCGAGCGGAGCCCCGTAAGAGGGGCGCTGACCCTTTGGGAGCAAACCGGCAGATGGCCTGGACGAAGACCTATACCGGCGAAGAGCCGGTGCGCATCAACAAATGGCTGGCGCAGGAAGGCGTGTGTTCGCGCCGGGAAGCCGATGCGCTGATCGAAAAAGGCCTTATCCAACTGGACGGTAAGCCCGTTACGGTGGCCGGTGAGCGCGTCACCAAGGGGCAGACGCTGAGCCTGACGGACGCTGCCTCCCGGCGGCTGGACAATCAGCTGTCGGTGATCCTGAACAAGCCGGTGGGGTATGTTTCGGGGACTCCCGAGCCGGGCGAAATTCCGGCGATACGGCTGGTTACCGAGGAAAACCTGTCGGGCAGCGCGCATGCTATCCCGCAGCGTTCGAACAAGATGGCGCCGCTCGGACGGCTCGACAAGGATTCGCACGGACTGCTGATTCTGTCGGAGGATGGTGTGCTCGCCAAGGCAATCATTGGTCCCTTGAGCGACATGGACAAGGAATACGTTGTCCGGGTGAGGGGCGACATTACGCCGGCGAAGGTGGCGCTGCTGCGCCATGGGCTGGAACTCGACGGGCGGCAACTGCGTCCGGCGGAGGTTCAGCAGGAGCGGAACAACACGCTGCGCTTCGTCCTGAAGGAGGGACGCAACCGCCAGATCCGCAGGATGTGCGAGCTGGTAGACCTTAGAGTGCTGGATTTGCAGAGGATTCGGGTTGGCCCCATCCTGCTGGCCGGGCTGCCGGAGGGCAAATGGCGGCCACTCGGCGCGAAGGAGCGCGCGGCGTTGCTGGCGGCTGGCGCTGGGGAAGTGGTGCGTGCGCGCTCGCCCCGCCGGGAGGATCGCCCGCGTGCCAGCGACGCCCCAAAGCGCGACAGATCCGGACCAGGCCGGGACGGGTCGCGGACAAATTCGGACAGAAGTGGACAATTCGGGACAAAGCCCGGACAGGGCCGGACAGATAAGCCTCGGTCCGGACCAGGAGCTGACCGCGATGGCGCAAGACCGGAACGCAAAGGCCCGAGACCCGACCGGGATGGCCCCAGACCGGATCGCGCGAGTCTAAAACCAGACCGTGCGGGCGCAAAGCCGCCGCACCCCGGCGGCAAACCCGCCCGGCCGGGCGCCAAGCCGGCAGCCGCAGCGCCCAAGGCAGACGGTAACCGGCCCTCGGCGCTGAAGGGTGACAAGTTCAAGCGCACGAAGCTCGCCCCCCGGGACCGCAAGCCGATCAAGTGATCCTTCCCCCGCGTGACGGCTCGACGGGGGAGCCTGCCGCCGTATCGTGGCCCCATGGATGGATTTCTCTCTGAACCGACCCAGTACAAGGGTCTGACTTTCCCGCTGGGGACGCGCGCGCCTGAGCCTGGTGAAGCCATTACGCTGGCGCCCGGCGTCGAGTGGACGCGGATGCCGCTGCCTTTCTCGCTGAAGTTCATCAATGTGTGGATCATTGATGATGGCGACGGCTGGACCATTGTGGATACCGGTATGCCGCTGCCCGACACCAAGGATGCCTGGCGCAAACTGCTGGGCGAGCGGGTGACGGCAGACAAGCCGCTGAAGCGGGTAATCATCACCCATATGCACCCAGACCATATCGGGGCAGCGGGTTGGCTCTGCTACAAGTATGATGCCGAGCTGTGGATCAGCCGGCTGGAGTATACGACGTGCCGGATGCTCGTGGCCGATACGGGCCGGGACGCGCCAAAGGCGGGGATCGATTTCTATATCCGCGCCGGATGGCCACAGAAGGCCATCGACAACTACGTTTCGCGCTTTGGCGGGTTCGGGCGGGGCGTCAGCCAGATGCCGGACGCGTTCCGGCGGCTTGAAGATGGCGACACGGTTCGCATGGCCGGGCAGGACTGGCGCGTGATTACCGGCAACGGCCATTCGCCCGAGCATGTGTGCCTGTTCAGCGAGGCGCTGAACGTGGCGATTACCGGCGACCAGTTGCTGCCGCGGATTTCATCCAACGTATCGGTTCACCCCACCGAACCGGCGGCCAATCCGCTGGATGACTGGATCAAGAGCTGTGAGAAGCTGCTGCGGGAGCTGCCCGAGGATTGCTTCGTCCTGCCGGCACACAATGAGCCGTTCACAGGCGCGCATATCCGGCTGCGCAACCTGATTGCGGGGCATGACACCTCTCTGACGCGCCTGCGGCAAAAGCTGGAGAAGGGGCCTGTGAAGGTGCCCGAGACCTTCGTGACCCTGTTCGGACGGGCGATCAAAGACGATGAAATGGGCAACGCTACGGGCGAGGCGCTGGCGCACCTCAATTATCTGATCCATCGCGGGGAGGTAAAAACCCGGCCCGATACGGACGGCGCACTGCTTTACAGCCTCGCCTGAAGCGCTGTTTCGCCTCACATTGAATAGCAGTGTTGCGGGGCATTTCGCCTTCGCAAGGGGGCGGCTTATCGTTTAAGACTTCCCGGCCTGCGCGAGAGCGGTGCCTGCTATGGGGTTTGAATGACTGAGGAAAACAGCGTGGCCGCCGAGGCGCCGGCAGCAGAGACAGGCCTCTGGGCAAAGATCAAGCAGGAGCTGCGCGAATGGGGCGCGACGCTTGCCATTGTGGCGCCGGCCTTCCTGCTATTCACCGGTCTGCTTTACGAACAGCGCGTTATTCCGTCTGAAAGCATGGTGCCGACCCTGGAAGTGGGCGACCGCGTGGCGGTGGCCAAGTTTGCCTTTGGTTATGGCCGGTATTCGTTGCCCCTGAGCATCGGGCGATATCTGCCGCTGGGCGAAGGGCGTTTCTTCCCGGGCACGCCCGAGCGCGGCGATGTGGTGGTGTTCGAGCATACCCATTCGGACCGGGTGATGATCAAGCGGGTGGTGGGCCTGCCGGGTGACACGGTTCAGATGATTAATGAAGAACTGGTGATCAACGGCCAGCCTGTGGACGCCGAATTCGTGCGCACGGTGCGCTACATTCCCGACCGGACCGATGTGATCGACACTGCCCATGAATGGCGCGAGACCATCGGGGACAAGACCTGGCTGACCCATCGCGGGCTGCGCGGACATGCGGTGGATGACACGGTGCTGTTCGTGGTGCCCGAGGGCCACATGTTCCTGGTCGGCGACAACCGCAACAATTCCTATGACAGCCGCGAGCTTTCCGGCCATTGCCCGCCAGTCAATGGCGTGGTGGACCGGGCTGGCTGCCCTCTGCGTGTAGCGGCGGATGATGCGTCCATCGGCTTTGTGCCGCTCGACCATCTGATCGGGCGCGCGGACACGGTGCTGATGACCTTCCACCGCTGCAAATTGCAAGGCGATGAGCCCTGCCGCAAACGCGTCTGGAAGGGGCTTTGACCCGGAAATCCGTATCTTGCCCGCTGCCGCTAACCCCGCTAGTCCGGGTTTAAACGGGGGCGCGGGGCCTCTGCGGCAATACGGATAACTGGCGATGCCCAACACGACATCGACAAAGCAACGCCGTGGGCCGATCATCATATCGCGCCATGGCCGCCCTGCGCTGGACCGCAATCTTGGGCCGCGCCTGCACTGGCAGGACTATATCGACTGGTGGGCCAAGTACGAAATAGGACCGCTGGCGGAGGGGCAGGAAGCGCCCAAGGAATTGAGGGACATGGTGGCCGATGCGGACATCGTGTTTGCATCGGCCCGCCTGCGCGCGCAGCAGACGGCCGACAGCGCCGCGCCGCACCTGACGGCGATCTATGATCCGGTATTCAATGAAGCGCCGCTGCCGCCGCCAAAACTGCATGGCTTTCGCGCCTTGCCCAAAACATGGAATGTGCTGGCCAGGACAGTCTGGTTAACCGGCCATTCACTGGACGGCGAATCGGTGGGCGAGGCGCGTGTGCGCGCCAAGGCAGCAGCTTTGAAGCTGCATGAGGCCGCTGCAGACGCAAAAGTCTATCTCGCCGCACACGGATGGTTCAACCGCATGCTGAGACCTGAACTGCGTGAGTTGGGCTGGGTGTGTGCACGGGATGGCGGGGACAGCTATTGGAGCTACCGCGTCTACGAATACCGTGGACAGTGACACGATAACGGTTGTCGCGCCCGGCAGCGGGCTCTAGACAGGCTGGAACGAATTTTCAGGACAGGCGCGCCATGTCGGATGTCAAATCCAAACCCGTGGACAAGATGAGCTTCGAGGAAGCACTGGCCGAGCTGGAAGGCATTGTCCGCCAGTTGGAAGCCGGTGAAGTCGAGCTTGAAAAGTCGATCGCGATCTATGAGCGCGGCGCAGCTCTCAAAGCGCATTGCGAGGCGCGGCTGAAATCGGCCGAGCTGAAGGTGGAGCAGATTGTTCAGGGCGCCGGCGGTCCGACGACCGAACCGGCCGCCTTCGATTAGGTTCGCCGTCATGGGGCCGGACGAGGGCGAAGTGTCAGACTTTGAACAACGCCTGACGGAAGTTGCCGACAAGGTGACCGTGGCGCTGGACCAGCTGATCCCCCCGGCCAGTGGACCGGAAGCCAATCTGATGCGCGCCATGCGCCATGCCGCGCTGGCCAATGGCAAGCGGATGCGGCCTTTTTTCGTACTGGAAACGGGCGCCATGTTCGGGGCCTCGGAGAAGAGCCTTCTGCGGACAGCCGCGGCGCTGGAATGCGTGCACTGCTATTCGCTGGTGCATGATGACCTGCCCTGTATGGACGATGATGACTTCCGGCGCGGGCAGCCCACCGTCCATAAGGCCTTTGACGAGGCAACCGCCGTGCTGGCGGGGGACGCGCTGCTGACGCTGGCGTTCAAGATACTGGCGTCCAGCGAGACGCACGAAGACCCGGCGGTGCGCGTGCTGCTGATCGAGCGGCTGGCAGACGCAGCCGGGGCGCGCGGCATGGTGGGCGGCCAGATGATCGACATGCTGGAGGAGGCGAGCCCGCGCGATCTCAACACCATTACCCGCATGCAGCGGCTGAAGACCGGAGCCCTGATTTCCTATGCACTGGAGGCAGGGGCGATCATTGGTCACGCCCGGGAGGCTGAACGCAATGCCCTGGCAGGTTTTGCCAATGATCTGGGGCTGGCGTATCAGATCGCCGATGACATCCTTGATGCAGAGGGGGATGAAAGCATCGTGGGCAAGGCACTTTCCAAGGACAAGGACGCCGGGAAGGCGAATTTCGTTACCCTTCTGGGGGTGGATGGTGCCCGGCAGAGGGTGCGGCTGCTCGCCGCGCAGGCCAAGGAACATTTGGCAATTTTCCGTGACAAGGCCCACATCCTGCTGCATTCCGTTGATTATGTGCTGAACAGACCCCGGTAGAACGGGCACGCGACGACAAGAAAAGCACGCAGATATGACCGAGACACGCCCAAACCGCCTCCTGGACGCCATTGATGCGCCGTCCGACCTTAAAGGCCGCAGCCGCGCCGATCTGAAACAGATCGCCGAGGAGGTGCGCCATGAGGTGATCGATGTCGTGTCGGTGACCGGGGGGCATCTCGGCTCCGGCCTGGGCGTGGTGGAGCTGACCGTGGCGATCCATGCGGTGTTCGATGCGCCCGCCGACAAGCTGATCTGGGATGTCGGCCACCAGTGCTATCCCCACAAGATCCTGACCGAGCGCAAGGACAGGATGCGGACCCTGCGCCAGGCGGGGGGGCTCTCGGGTTTCACCAAGCGTGCGGAGAGTGAATACGATCCGTTCGGCGCGGCCCATGCTTCAACCTCGATCTCGGCGGGCCTCGGTTTTGCCAAGGCGCGCGATCTGCAGGGCAAGGACAATCACGTCATCTGCGTGATCGGCGACGGGTCGATGTCAGCCGGTATGGCGTATGAGGCAATGAACAATGCCGGGGCTGACCGTTCCCGGATGATCGTTATCCTCAACGATAACGACATGTCGATTGCGCCCCCCGTGGGCGCGATGAGCCATTACTTCTCGCGGCTGGTTTCCTCGCGGCCTTATCGGGGCCTGCGCCGCATTGCCAAGAAGGTGATCCAGCCGATGGGGTTGGAATCCCCGGCGCGGCGCGCGGAAGAATATCTGCGCGGTTTCGCGATGGGCGGTACGCTCTTCGAGGAGATGGGGTTCTACTATATCGGCCCGGTGGACGGGCATGATCTCGACACGCTGCTGGACCTGCTTGAAAACATCAAGGCGATGCAGGATGGCCCGATCCTGCTGCATGTTGTGACGCAGAAGGGCAAGGGCTATGCGCCTGCCGAGAATTCTGCCGACAAGTATCACGGCGTTTCGAAATTCTCCGTCGTCACCGGCGAGCAGGCCAAGGGCGCTGCCGGGCCGCCGGCCTATCAGAAGGTGTTCGGCCAGACGCTGGCGAAACTGGGCGAGACAGATGACAGGATCTGCGCCATCACCGCGGCGATGCCATCTGGTACGAGTACGGACATTTTCGGGAAGAAGTTCCCCGAGCGGCATTTCGACGTCGGTATTGCCGAGCAGCATGCCGTGACATTTGCCGCCGGGCTTGCCGCCGATGGCATGAAGCCGTTCTGCGCGATCTATTCCACCTTCCTTCAGCGCGGCTATGACCAGGTGGTGCATGATGTGGCGATCCAGCAATTGCCGGTTCGCTTTGCCATCGACCGGGCAGGATTGGTGGGCGCTGACGGCGCGACCCATGCGGGCAGTTTCGACATCGGTTATCTCGGCGCGCTGCCGGGCATGGTCTGCATGGCGCCCTCGGATGAGGCGGAACTGGCGCGGATGGTGCTGACTTCGCTCCAGATCGATGACCGGCCCAGTGCCTTCCGCTATCCGCGCGGCGAAGGGGTTGGCGTGACGATCCCCAACATTCTCAAGCCGCTGGAAATCGGCAAGGGCAGAGTTGTGCGGGAAGGGAACGCGATTGCGATCCTTTCCTACGGCACCCGCCTGCAGGAAGCACTGAAAGCCGCCGACATGCTGGCCGCGCAGGGGCTGAGCGCCACGGTCGCCGATGCCCGCTTTGCCAAGCCGCTCGACAATGAGCTGATCGAACGCCTGGCGAAAGAGCATGAAGTGCTCCTCACTCTGGAAGAAGGCGCGCGGGGAGGCTTTGGCAGTTTCGTGCTGGAGCATCTGGCCAATTGCGGAGCGCTGGATTCCGGTCTGAAGGTGCGTGTTCTGACGCTGCCTGACATCTTCCAGGATCAGGACACGCCGGCTGCGATGTATGATCAAGCCGGCCTGACAGCGCGCCATATTGCGGCGCGCGCCATCGAGGCACTTGGCCGGGGTGACCTGTCAGCAATTGAGCGGCTGGCCTCTGCCTGAGGCTTTGCCACACTAACATCACACTTCTGCCCTGTGCCGCTTCATTCCGGCAGGTTATGGAGAGTGCGCGGACCTCATGATTCCGCCTGCAAGAAGGAAGTTTGATATGATCCGTCTCAGCCTTGCCGCCGCCGCCTCGGCTCTCGTTCTCGCCGCGTGCGCGACGCAGGCGCCCCCCAGCGATGGACCTGCGCCTGCGGTCGTTGTGCCTTCCCAGTATGAGCTGGGTCTGAGCACGGCAACCGAATTGAAGACTGCCGGCAATGTGCCGGCCGCCATTCAGCGCCTGATGCAACTGGCCGGCGATCCTGAACTGACCTCTGAACAGAAAGCGGACGTTCTTTACGAACTGGGCGTATTGAGCATGAGCCCGACCGGATATGATCTGCCGGGCGCTGTGGGTTATTTCGACGAAGTGATTGCCAACCATCCGAACACGGATGCCGCCCGCCGCGCCAAGGCCAAGCTGCCCGAAGCCCGCGCGCAGTTGGAGGCAATGAACGCTGTGCTGGCCTCTGCCGATGCAACCCATACGGAGCGTTTCAACGCGCTGATGAAACTCGGCCGGCACCTCGATGCCATCGATCTCATGACACAGTATGACATCCAGCCGGACAATGAAGTGAAGCTGGCAATGTATCAGATCGGCTATCTGTGCGACGAAACTGGCCTGACCGGTCAGACCTACACTGTGGCTGACCGCGACGGCACGAGCCGCAGACTGCGCTTTTGCGACTACGGCAAGTAAAGCGTAGACTGTCTCCCGAACCGTGGGGGACAGAATGGAAAACAAGGAGTTCCGCCAGAGAATTTCCGCCTTCGAGAAAGGCGAGATTCTCTGGCGCGCTTATCCGGACCGGCTGGAAAAGCATGGCGCCGATGGCGCGCTTCAACTGACAATCCCTTATGACCGTGTGCGGCGGGTTCGCATCGCCTGGGCGTCGAGCCGGGCCCAGCCCGGCCGCCTGCTGATGGAACTGACCGGGGAGCGGTCCCGCGTTACGATTTCCAATATGCATTATGCCGGATTTGCAAATTTCGAGGATCGGGCGGAAACCTTCTATCCGATGATGTGGCAGGTGGCGCTGGGCGTGCGGCGGTCCAATCCCGGGGCGGAGTTCCGGGCGGGCGAGCGCGCAGAGATTTACTGGCCGCTGCTCTCTTTCGCGTTCGGAGCCCTGGTGATGCTGGCAGGCGTCCTCTTGGCGTTACCAATAGGGGCGGGGAATATCCCTGCCTCTGTCTTCATCAAGGGCGGTTTCGTCCTGATTGCATTGCCGCTGCTGCTCGGCTGGGCGTGGAAAGCGCGGCCCCGGAAGTTCAACCCGGATACCGATCTCGAAGAAATGATTGCCATTCGCTGACGGGGCAGAACTCACCCGAACCTGAGGGGTTTGGTGAGGGAAGAGAAAAAACATGCCATCAAACGCCGGATTTGGGCGCCGGTTCACACAAAAATGACGCCGTGTCGCATGTGAGCCTCTTCATAATCCAGCGCGCGCGTGGTTGTCTGGCGCCAGCACAGAAACAACCCGAGGAAACCCATGTCGACAGACCTTCTCCCCCCGAACTGGCCCGCTATGTCGATCGCCCAGGCCAATGCCGCGCTGGCCGGGCCGGGATCGCCGCTGGAGCTCGAAGACGCCGAGATCCGCGGCGTCCGCATGAAGGTCTACAAGAACGCGCCGCCGAATATCCCTGTGATCCTGGAACTGGCTGCCCAGCAGTTCGCAGAGCGTACCTATCTCGTCTACCAGAATGAGCGCGTGACGTTTCGCGCCCTGAATCTCGCCGTGCGCAAGCTGGCCGCCGAGATGCGCGACAAATACGGCATCCAGAAGGGCGACCGGGTGGCCATCGTCATGCGGAATTATCCGCAGTGGCCGCTGGCTTTCTACGCCGCGCTGAGCCTTGGGGCGATCGCCACACCGATGAACTCCTGGTGGACGGCTGAGGAACTCGAATATGGCCTGTCCTTTGCCGGGGTAAAGCTGGCGGTGATGGACCTGCAGATTTATGAGCGCATCCGCGATCATCTGCACAAGCTGCCCGACCTGGAGCACATTCTGATTGCCCGGGACTCGGCCGAGGAGATTGCCGATCCGCGTGTCTCCTCGCTGGACGCAATTGTTGGCCATCCCAATGACTGGGGCAAACTTGCCGATGCCGGGCCCACGGGTGTTCAGATCGGCCCCGATGACGACGCGACGATCATGTATACGTCCGGCACCACCGGAAAACCCAAGGGCGCGCTGGCAACGCATCGCGCGGTGATCACCAACATGTTCAACTCTTCCGCCTGCCAGGCGCGTATGTTCCTGCGCAAGGGTGAACCTGTGCCGGCGCCCGATCCCGATGCCATGCGCGCGACGCTGATCTCCATTCCGTTTTTCCATGCGACCGGATCGTTTGCCATCCTGATCCCTTCGGCCCTGCGGGGCGACAAGGTTGTGTCGATGTATAAATGGGACGCAGGCGAAGCGCTGCCGATCATCGAGGGCGAAAAAATCACGGCGGTGGGCGGGGTTCCGGCAATTGCCTGGCAGATCCTGGAACATCCGGACAGGGACAAATATGATCTCTCGTCCATTCAGGCGATTTCCTATGGCGGCGCCCCGTCTGCGCCCGAACTCGTCTCCACAATCAAGAAACGTTTCCCTGAAGCAGCCCCCGGCAATGGCTGGGGCATGACGGAAACCTGCGCCACCGCAACGCTGAACATCGGCGAAGACTATGTGAACCGGCCCTCCAGCGCCGGGGCGCCGCCCGCTGCGGTGGAGCTCAAGATTTGCGATCCCGAGGGCAATGAAATGCCGGCCGGAGAGGTAGGCGAACTCTGGTGTAAGAGCGCGGCGAACTGCCGGCTCTACTGGAACCGTCCGGATGCGACGGCCGAGACCTTCCGCAATGGCTGGGTAGTGACCGGTGACCTTGCGCGCATCGACGAGGAAGGCTTCCTCTATCTCGTAGACCGGGCCAAGGACATGCTGATCCGCGGCGGCGAGAACGTCTACTGTATCGAGGTCGAGAGCGCGCTTTATGACCATCCCGCCGTAATGGATGCCGCGGTGGTCGGCATTGCGCACAAGGTGCTGGGCGAGGAAGTTGGCGCTGTGGTGCAGTTGAAGCCGGGCAAGACGGCGACAGAAGCGGACCTGCGCGCGCATGTGGCGGGGCAGCTGGCGGCATTCAAGGTGCCGGTGGAAATCCAGTTCCAGGACGAACCCCTGCCGCGCAACGCCAATGGCAAGATCCTGAAGGCGGACCTGCGGCAGCGTTTCAAGCCGAGAGCGTAGGCAGATGACCGTAGAGCGGCGGCGCATCGGAGACCGGCAGGTGCATCCTGTCGGTCTCGGCTGCATGAACATCATGCATTCGTATGGTCCGCCTGCGGATGAGCATGAGGCGAAAGCCCTCCTTGTCCGGGCGTTGGATATCGGCTGCGACTTCCTCGACACCGCGACGATCTACGGCCTTGGCCGCAGCGAGGAGCTGATTGGTGAGGCGCTCGGCAAGCGGCGGCAGGAATATTTCCTGGCGAGCAAGTGCGTGCTGGGCTTCAGGGAAAAGCAGCGCACGCTGGATGGGCGGCCCGAAGCCATCAAGGCGGCGTGCGAGGCCAGCCTGAAGCGGCTGCGCACCGATGTGATTGACCTCTACTATCTTCACCGGCCTGACCCCAAGGTGCCGGTGGAGGAGTCTGCCGGGGCGATGGCTGATCTTATCCGTGAGGGGAAGATCCGTTTCTATGGGCTCTCCGAAATGGGAGAGGACCAGCTGCGCCGGGCACACAAGGTGCATCCGGTCGCGGCGCTGCAATCGGAATACTCCCTATGGGTGCGCAATCCCGAGATTGCCGTCCTCGAGGCATGCCGAGAATTGGGGGTGGCCTTCGTCGCGTTCTCGCCAGTTGGGCGGGGCTTTCTGGCCGATCCGCCCGCCGACCCCTCAGCATTCCATGACACGGATATGCGCAAGGTATTGTTCCCGCGCTTCTCTGATGAAAACTATGCCGGAAATCTGCCGCTGCTGGAAACAGCCCGTGCGGTTGCCCGTGAAGCAGGGTGCAGCGTGGCGCAACTGGCGATTGCCTGGGCGATGGCCAAGGGCGATCATGTTCTGCCCATTCCGGGCACACGGAGCATCCGGCATCTGGAAGAGAACCACGCCGCCGCGGGGGTTCGTCTGACGGCGGAGCAAGTGTCGCAGCTGGACGCAGCCTTCGCGCCGGAACGGGCAGTTGGGCCGCGCTATTCGGCCGCCGGGCAAGCCAGCGTGACAACCGAGATGTTCGACTTCGAGAAGTCCCAGCATGGCGGATAAGCCACCGGTTGCGCTGGAAGATCGCGGCGCGGGCGGCGATGGGCGGCGCTATTCCCCCTCTGCCGCGCGGAACCGGGAGCCGATATGCGATGTGCTGAAAGCATATCTGGCGATGCCCGCGCGCGTTCTGGAGATTGCGTCTGGAACCGGGGAGCATGGCGCGTTCCTGGTCGAGGAACTGCCGGGGCTGGATTGGACCTATTCCGACATTGACCCGCCGAGTCTTGCGAGCCAGCGGGCCTGGCGCGGGGCAGACGTGACAGTCCGGCTGCATGGGCCGGTGGAGATTGATGCGTCATCTGAGGATTGGGAAGCGGCGGAACAGGCGGGGGCGTGGGACGCGATCTTCAGCGCCAATATGGTTCACATCGCGCCCTTTGAGGCAGCAAAGGGGCTGATTGCCGGGGCCAGACGGTTGCTGAAGCCTGGCGGAGCATTGTTGATGTATGGGCCCTTCGCCCGCGATGGTGTGATTGCACCGTCAAATGCTGCGTTTGATGCCAGTCTGAGGTCCAGGGATGCTCGCTGGGGTGTACGGGATCTGGACCGTGATCTCGTCCCTCTGGCACAGAAGGCGGGCTTGCAATTAGACGCGGTTGTCGAGATGCCCGCGAATAATCTGACCGTCGTTTTCCGGAACCCTTAAGCCTTCGGCGTCCAGTCTTCCGTATCGTGATCGGGGTGCTGGTTATTGCTGGCGCGGATGCGGGCGGCTTCTTCGGGCATGTCGTCTTCGGTGCTGCCGAAATCATCGAGCACTTCAAACTGATCCATCTGGGGTAGGCGCCCCTCCATGCCCAATTGGTAATTCAGGGGAATGGAGGCGGGATTGTCGAAAGCGCCAATGCTCATGGAGATGTGCTGGTTGTCTTCGTGGCGATAGTAGAGCGGTGTGCCACAATCCCGGCAGAAGCCGCGGCGGGCTTTTCCGGAACTATGAAATTCTGCCGGTGTTCCCCCCGTCCACTGAAAATCAGCATACGGGACACCCACTAGGGCAGCAAAGAAATTGCCCGTTGCCTTCTGGCACATGCGGCAATGGCAGACATGAGGATTGTCGCGCAAGCTGGCTGCGCGAAACCGGATGCGTCCACATTGACAACCTCCGGTTCGCATCATGGAGCCTACTCCTTGCCGCCGCCGAAGCGCTCAGTCCATTCCGCCACCTGGGCATCCTCGATCTTCTGGAAGAGAACATCCGGCGGGGTGATGGCGTGGCCCCGCGGAAGGGCATCAAGCAGGGCGGCAAAGTCCTCGGCCTTTGAGCCGCTGGGCATCTTGCGGTTTTCTTCCGGAATGCCGAGCGCATCGAGGATTTTCTTTGCCGCATCCGGAATGATCGGCTGGGCGATGATGCCGAAGAGGGCAGCGAGATTTATGCCCGCGCGCACGCCAACGGCGGCGCCATCCACGTCATTCTTGTATTTCACCCAAGGTTCTGCCTTGGTGAGGTATTCGTTGCCCGCTGCCCAGATGGCGCGTGTCTCGGCGGCGGCCTTGCGGAATTCCATCGCTTCGTAGAACTCGACAAGACGCGGCAGGCGCTCTGCCAGCTCGTTGGCCATCCACGCTTCGGCCTCACCAGGCGTGCCGGCTTCGGGCACTTTGCCATCAAATTTCGAGGCGCAGTATTTGGTGATCCGGTTGATGAAGTTGCCGAGTACGTTGGCAAGGTCGGAGTTCACGGCTGCCTGGAAGCCTTCCCAGGTGAACGCCGCGTCGGAGCCTTCCGGAGCGTTGGAGATCAGATACCAGCGCCAATAGTCAGACGGCAGAAGGCTCAGCGCCTGGTCCATGAACACGCCGCGCTTCTGGCTGGTGGAGAATTTGCCACCATACCAAGTGACCCAGTTGAACGCTTTCAGCTTGTCGACCGTTTTCCACGGCTCGCCAGAGCCCAGCAGCGTGACGGGGAAGCTGACCGTGTGGAAGGCGACGTTATCCTTGCCCATGAACTGGACGTATTCTGTCTGGTCGGCGCCTTTGTCGGTGAGCCAGAGTTTTTCCCAGTCATTGCCAGTGGCTTCGGCCCATTCCTGCGTGGCAGAGATGTAGCCGATCGGCGCATCGAACCAGACATAGAAGACCTTGTTCTCAAAGCCGGGGCGCGGATTGCCGTCAGCATCGGTGACTTTCACGCCCCAGCTGAGATCGCGCGTGATCGAGCGGGCGATCAGGCCTTCATCAAGCCATTTGTTGGCGATGGAAACCGCCAGCGAAGGCCAGTTCTTGCCCTTCTCGTTCACCCATTCGCGGATGCGATCCTGCATGCCCGTCTGTAGCAGGTAGAGATGGTCAGTATCCCGGATCTCGATATTCCGGCTACCGGTGACGGCCGAGTAGGGATTGATCAGGTCAACGGGGTCTAGAAGGCGGCCGCAGCTGTCACACTGGTCGCCGCGCGCCTTTTCGTAGCCGCAATGGGGGCAGGTGCCCTCAACATAGCGGTCCGGCAGGAAGCGGCCGTCATCGACGGCGTAAACCTGCTTTGAAGTGCGCACTTCGAACAGGCCGTTCTTTTCCAGCTGCTGGGCAAGATGCTGGGTAATCTTGTGGTTGGCCGGGCGAGACGTGCGGCCAAACCAGTCGAAGGACAGGTTAAAGCCTTCGCCGGCCGTGCGCTGGATCTCGTATTGCTCGTCACAATAGGCCTGCACGGTCTGGCCAGCCGCCTGGGCGGCGAGTTCGGCGGGGGTGCCATGCTCATCAGTGGCGCAGATATAGGTCACATCATGGCCCATCAGGCGCATCACACGGGCATACACATCTGCCGGAAGCATCGAGCCGGCAAGGTTGCCGAGATGCTTCACGCCGTTGATGTAGGGCAGGGCCGAGGTGATGAGGATGCGCCGTTGCTGGGTCATGGGGCCTTTTCAGAGCCTTTCTGTTGGAGAACGCGCCTTTTAACGCCCTCGCCGGTAAAGGAAAGCTCTAGGCGCGGCCCCAATAGGTAACGCGCCTCAGCAGGACTTCCAAAGGCCCGCGCGCCGCGAAGCTGCGCCAGATACCTGTGAAGGCGAGGGAGGCAAGCCCTACGCCGAGCGCTGTCAGGATCGCCTCAGCCGCGCTCATGCGCCCGAACTGATCCAGGCCATAGCCCGCGAAGAGGAAGGAAAGGAGGAGGGATTGCAACAGGTACGCCGTCAGGGAGGCCGACCCCGCACGCGCCAGAAACCGGCGGATGGGGCCGGGGCTGCCCTGAGAGGCCAGCGCTATGATGCCCGCATACCCAAAAACAGAGAATACCGAGAAGGCCATCAGGACCGCCCCGGCCAGCATGTACTGGCTGGAAACGATCGTTTCGGCGCGGGTCATCAGGCTGGCCGCCCAGAGGCTGCCCAGCAGGCCGACGGGCAGGAAAACCCAGCGCGACAGCTTCCAGATACGCGCCTGCGGCTGGTCAATCACGCCAGCCTTTGCGGCGGCAAGCCCGAGGCAGAAGAATCCGAAGACGGCGATCCCCTGCTGGATCAGCACGCTGGGCAGGACAAGGGGAAGCTGTGACAGGCGCCAGGCCGCCGCGTCCAGGAAGCTGCCCTCCGTAAAGGCGCCGACCTGCGCGGCATCGGCGGCAGGGGCGCGCGCTTTCGCAATCTCTTCAGGCGCAAGGGCGTCCCCCGCGCCAAGCAGCGCACTGAATAGGAAGAGGATCAGCGTGTTGAGCGCGATCAGGCCAAGCCCCAGCCGCACCAGAGAGCCCGCCGGGACGCCCCGCAGGGGAAAAAGCAGACAGCCCAGAAGGCCGTAGGTGATCAGGATGTCGCCATACCAGAAGAAGATGAAATGCAGGGCGCCCAGGACGATGAGCGCGGCCATCCGCCGGAAATAGCGCGCCCCGCCATCTGCGCCTGCGCGCGCCGCTGCCTCCAGCTGCCAGGCGAGACCGGCGCCAAACATCATTGCAAACAGGGGATAGGACTTCATCAGGAACAGGCCTGACATGGCCGTATATGCAGCGCGGTCGGCCGGGGCTTCCAGGCCTGTCCCGTAAAAGCCGTCCGTAGCCGGCGCAGCGAAGCCGGACACATTCACCACGGCAATGCCAATCAGGGCAAAGGCGCGCAGCAGATCGGGCGTCAGGGCGCGAGGCGGGGAGGGAGGCAATGCGGAAGGGCTTTCGAAACGTTAGCGAGCAGCAAAACAGCTCAACCGGCGCATGGCAAGCATAGCCAGAACCGGGGCGGCGCAAGGGGGACCGCAAGTCAGAATGCCCGCTTGACCCCTCCGGTGTTCCCCTGTAGCCACCGGCAAAGTGCCGGCTTAGCTCAGCTGGTAGAGCATCTGATTTGTAATCAGAGGGTCACGGGTTCGAGTCCTGTAGCCGGCACCACAGACCCGCTTTCCCAGCCAATTCACAGGGTGTGGGCATTATTGGGGTGATCTTGCGCAAGATACTGGCCGCAACCCGTTTTTCTGAAAGCTGTGCCCGCGCGCAGGCGCGCGCCATGCACCTTGCCGAAAAGACAGAGGCCGACCTGCTGCTTGTTCATGCAGGCGACGCAGATGCTCAGGATCAGCTGAACGATGCGGCGAAGGCGGCGGGCGCGGCAGCGCAGCTCAAAGAGGGCGATCCGGCCAAGGTTATCCTGGAGACCGCCCGCGGCGAAGAGGCGGAGTTGATTGTCGTCGGCGCGCCAGGGCGCCGCAACTTGCGGGAAATGCTCACAGGAACGAATGTCGAGCAGGTGATCCGGCAGAGCAGTGTGCCGGTGCTTATGGCGGTGAACGCTGAGGTTGGCCCGTATCGGCGTGTACTGCTGACGACGGATTTCTCGGAGGCCTCCGTGCTGGCAGCCACCAGCCTTTTCCGGAGCGGAATCGCCACCGGGGCGCAGGTCTATCTCTGCAATGTCTTCGACACACCGGCCATCCGTCTGATGACGACGGCAGGCACCACGACAGCCGACATCCAGCATTACATTGCCGAGCAGCAGAAAGCGTCTGCAGACAATCTGAAAGTCGTAGCGGAGCAGATGGGGCTTGCGCACAGCGGTGTTCTGCCCCGTTTGCAGCGCGGAACTGCGGCGCAGACGATATGTGCCGTGGCGCAGGAGATTGGCGCAGAGCTGATTGTGGTGGGCACGCAGGGCCATAGCGGCATCCGGCGCTTCTTTCTCGGCAGCGTGGCCGAGGAGGTTCTGCGCAAATCGCCAGTGGACGTGCTTGCGGTTCCCGCGCTGGCCTGAACCTGGGCTTCGTTTATCGGACAGTCTTCAGCTGGGTGGCCTCGATATTGTAGAGGCCGGGATTGAAGTTCGGGTCGTTGGTCAGGATGTAGGCGTCCTGATTGGTTACCCGCCAGGCATTGTCGTAGGTCGCATCAAGCTGCACCTGACGGCCATCGACAGGATCGTGATAGGTTTCCACCCCGCGAATGCCTTCAATGCTTTCCCGCTGTATGCGGTCGTCCGTTTCATCGGTCGTGTAGCGTTTGCTGGTGGGGCCATCCGAGCTGGTTTTCACGGGGTCCGGCATGTCATTGGCGCGGGTTGCCTCGGCCATCTTGCGATACGTTTCGATGTTGCGTCTGGTGGCGGCGGCGCCCCCGGCGACAATCATGGCGGCACGCTCCTCGGTGTTGCGTGCGGCCATCTGGCCGAGCTGGGCCTTGATAGCGAATAGCTTCTCCAGCCAATCAGCTTGCGGCGTGAGGGAGCGACGCACCGCTTCGGCAAGCGGGACGTTCAGCTGCCCCGTTGGGGCGACGGCGCCAAAAGTGCCTAGGGTGGCCGCGCTGAGCGTCTGCAATGGCGCGCCGCCCATGGGATTGTAGAGAGGCTCGGACATCATGAAGGTGGCCGTGACTGCAACCAGCCCCTGCATCTCGGCGCCGTTTTGTCCGCGGAACGTGAATTCCACTTCGCCGCCATCGGCCCAGACACGCATACCGACGCCCGCCTGATTTGCCATCATCTGCAGGTCATGCGCCTGCTGGGCGGCGGCTTTGGCATAGTCTTCCCGAGAGCGATAAGCGGTGAGCCGGGCATTGGGGAAGGAAGCCTGCACCCGGGCGCTGAGATATTGTTCAGCGCTGGTGAACGTGGCGTGGGGGCAGGTAGCGTTCATCGGTGTTGTGCTGGCCTGCCAGCCTTCGGTCGGGAAGATGAATATGCTGGAGGCGCCATCCGGGGAGGTTGCGCTCCAGTCCACGCCGAAAATGTCAGAGCAGCGATCTCGCTGCTGAACGATGCCGCCCTGCGTGGTCCAGCCATCGGGCACGAGAATGGTCAGCGCGTCCAGCGGCGCAATCACGCCGGGGTCGCGGATGATGGCACGCTGCAAAACAATTGCGTCAGCGGGCAGGGACTGGGGGATGGGCGCAGGCATAAGGGCGTCGGCCTCTGCTGTGGCAGGCTGGGCCAAGGCGGCAGGCGCCGCCAGGGCTGTCGTCATGACGAGAAATGTCAGCGCGGATGTGAGTGTTTTCACAGCGCATCTCCGTTGAGCGGCAGAGGGCGGGTAGAGGCCCTCACCAGAACAAGCGTGAGAATTGAGCCGAACAGGCCAACGGGATGTGCAGTTTTCTTGCAAAGGCAGCGCAGGAACGCCGCGTCAAGCGCGCCGTGTGGCCGGCCGGCTTCCTTGCAAGACACCGGAAAATGCGGCAAGCCCGCACCATCAAAAACGCCGTGACGGCGCGCAGATTGTGCTGCGGCTGCCGCATAGGCCCGATAAGCAGGAGGAGCGCGCGTGCGCGAAGTTCATCATTTTGTGAATGGCAAGACTGTCGCCGGCACGTCTGGCCGGTTTGGGGATATTTACGACCCCAATACGGGCGCGATTCAGGCACGTGTGGCGCTCGCAACGAAGGCCGAACTGGGCGCTGCGGTGGACGCTGCGACGGCGGCCTTTCCCGCCTGGGCCAGCACCAACCCGCAGCGCCGGGCGCGCGTGATGTTCGAGTTCAAGCGCCTGGTCGAAGCCAATATGGACGAGCTGGCGCATATGCTCTCGTCCGAACATGGCAAGGTGATTGCCGATTCCAAAGGCGACGTGCAGCGCGGCCTGGATGTGGTGGAGTTCGCCTGCGGCATTCCCCACCTTCTGAAGGGCGAATACACCGAAGGCGCCGGCCCAGGCATTGATGTCTATTCGATGCGCCAGCCGCTGGGCGTGTGCGCCGGCATCACCCCGTTCAACTTTCCTGCCATGATCCCGTGCTGGATGGCGACGGTGGCCATTGCCTGCGGCAATACCTTCATCCTGAAGCCTTCGGAAAAAGACCCGTCCGTGCCGATGCGCCTGGCAGAACTGATGATGGAAGCTGGCCTGCCCAAAGGCGTGCTCAACGTCATCAATGGCGACAAGGAAGCAGTCGACGCGATCCTGACCCACCCGGACATCAAGGCGGTCAGCTTTGTCGGATCGTCCGACATCGCACAATACGTCTATTCAACCGGCACGGCGCACGGCAAGCGCGTGCAGGCCATGGGCGGGGCGAAGAACCATGGCATCATCCTGCCGGACGCAAACCTTGAGCAGGCGGTAAAGGATATTGTCGGCGCGGCTTACGGCTCGGCGGGCGAGCGCTGCATGGCGCTTCCTGTGGCGGTCACCGTCGGCAATAAGACGGGCGACGAGTTTGTCGAGCGGATGCTTGAGGCTGCCCGCGCGCTCAAAGTCGGCGTTTCGACAGATCCTGAAGCTCATTACGGGCCGGTTGTTTCCGCGGCGCACAAGGCGAAGGTCGAAAGCTATATCCAGATGGGCGTGGATGAGGGCGCGAGCCTTCTGCTGGACGGCCGCGGGCTCAAGCTGCAGGGCAATGAGGGCGGATACTTCATCGGCCCGAACCTGTTCGACAATGTGAAGCCGTCGATGAAATCCTATCAGGAAGAAATCTTCGGCCCGGTGCTGCAAGTAATGCGGGTGGAAACGCTGGAAGAGGCCGCCGCGCTGCCTTCAAACCATCAGTATGGGAACGGATGCGCCATCTTCACCTCCAATGGCCGCGCCGCGCGCGAGTTTGCGGCGCAGGTGAATGTCGGCATGGTGGGCGTGAATGTGCCGATCCCGGTGCCCGTGGCGTATCACACCTTTGGCGGCTGGAAGCGCTCTGCCTTCGGAGACACCAACCAGCACGGCCCCGAGGGCGTGCGCTTCTACACCAAGATCAAGACCGTGACCCAGCGCTGGCCCGAAGGCGATATCGGCGACCAGGCGTTCGTCATTCCAACAATGGGATAATCCGATGACCGAATACAAGACGATCCAGTTTGAGCAGAAGGGCCGCGTGGCTGTCGTGACGCTCAACCGTCCCGATAGTCTCAACGCCCTCAATGCAGAGATCATGCATGAGGTTGTCGATTGCTTCATGGCGATTGACCGCAGCAGGGATATTGCCGTCAGCGTGCTGACAGGCGCGGGCCGGGCCTTTGCCGCAGGCGCCGACATCAAGGAAATGCAGCCGCAGTCTTTCTCCGACATGTATGTCGAGGATTATTTCGCCGGCTGGGACCGTTTTGCCGCCTCCCGCAAGCCGGTGATCGCGGCGGTCAATGGCTTTGCGCTCGGTGGCGGTTGCGAACTGGCGATGATGTGCGACATGATCATTGCGTCAGACAAGGCAAAGTTCGGCCAGCCCGAGATCAAGCTCGGCGTCACGCCGGGCATGGGCGGATCGATCCGGCTGACCAAGGCCGTGGGCAAGGCGAAAGCCATGGACCTGGTGCTGACCGGACGCATGATCGATGGCGCAGAGGCAGACCGGATCGGGCTCGTTTCCCGCGTGGTGCCGCATGACACGCTGATGGACGTGGCGCTGGCTGCCGCCAACGAGATTGCCGGCTTCTCCATCCCGTCGATCATGGCGGCGAAGGAGATGGTTGCCCGGGCGCTAGAACTTCCGACCACGGAAGGCGTCAAGTTCGAGCGCCGCCTGTTCCAGGGCCTGTTCGGCACCGCCGACCAGAAAGAGGGCATGGCCGCGTTCAGCGAAAAGCGCGCGGCGAAATTCGAAGACAAATAAGCAGCTGGCGCTGCAGGAGTATACATCATGGCGAAGATCGCTTTCATCGGCCTTGGCAATATGGGCGCAGGCATGTGCGCCAACCTGGTCAAGGCCCATCATGAGGTAGCCGCATTTGATCTGAGTGCGGACGCTGTCGCGGCGGCCGCAGAGCGAGGCGCCCGCGCAGCGATCTCGATTGCAGATGCGGTGAACGGTGTGGATGTTGTCGTCTCGATGTTGCCGGCTGGCAAGCATGTCCTGGGTGTCTATTTCGGCGCAGACGGCGTCGCTGAACATGCCCAGCAAGGCATTCTGTTTATCGATTGTTCGACCATTGCCGTCACCGATGCGCGGGAGGCTCATGAGAAGGCGGCAGAGGCGGGTTTCATGATGATCGACGCGCCTGTCTCCGGCGGCACCGCGGCAGCAGAGGCGGGCACACTGACTTTCATGGCGGGCGGAACCAGGATCGCTTACGAACTGGCCGAACCTATCCTGAAAGGGATGGGCAAGAATATCTTCCATGCCGGCGCAGCAGGGAACGGCCAGGCGGCGAAGATTGCGAATAACATGCTGCTCGGCATTTCCATGATTGGCACCTGCGAGGCGTTTAACCTCGCCGAAAAGTTGGGTCTTGATGCGCAGACCTTTTTCAACATCTCGTCTGTTTCCTCCGGCCAGTGCTGGTCGATGACGAGCTATTGCCCTGCGCCGGGCCCGGTGCCGACGTCACCAGCCAACCGCGATTACAAGCCCGGCTTCGCCGTCGCGATGATGCTGAAAGACCTGCATCTGGCCGCAGATGCTGCCAAGGCGGCGGGCGCTGACATCCGCCTCGGAGAACTCGCCGAGAGCATCTACCAGAACCTCTCCGAGCGCGGCTTTGATGGCCTCGATTTCTCCGGCGTGATGAAAGACCTCAAGGGGGATCTCTGAGCCATGCAGCAGGCGGAAGATTTCAGGGCCGAAAGCCGGGCGCTGCACGCGCTGGTTTCAGCCACAGCGCCGATCCGCTATGCCGAGCCGACGCAGTTCAAGGGCTGGGGCATTCATGATGTGCTCCAGCATCTGCACTTCTGGAACTGGATGGCCTATCTTCAGCTGGCGGACGAAGCCGAGTTGGTTCATCATCTGAAGACGATGGCCAGTTCCGGCAAATCCATGCGGGCTTATGAAAGCCAGGTGCTGGCCGGTCTCGATGGCTTTGCTCTGGTGGCCGAGTGGGAGAAGCAGTTTGAAGAGACGGCGGACCGTTTTGCGTCGGCCGATCCAAAGGCCCGCCTGAAATGGGCCGGACCGGATATGAGCGCACGCTCCTCGATCACAGCGCGCCTGATGGAAACATGGGCACATGGGCAGGAAATCTACGACCATCTCGGCGTCGTGCGCCGGAATGAAGACCGGATCGGCAATATCGTAACCCTCGGCGTCAATACCTTTGGGTGGACCTATGCCACGCGCCGCGAAAAGCCGCCGGGTGAGATGCCTTATCTGGTCCTTACGGCGCCCTCGGGCGCCATCTGGACGCATGGTTCGCCCAGCGACGCCGAGCGGATTGAAGGCAGGGCCGAGGAGTTTTGCCAGGTTGTCACCCAGACACGCAACATCGCCGACACCTCGCTGAAGGTGACCGGCTCCGTGGCGGCTGACTGGATGTCCAAGGCGCAATGCTTCGCCGGGCCGCCCGCAACGCCGCCCGCGCCGGGCAGCCGGCATACGGCCAAGTCTGAAACTCACTGAACACGCAAACGCCAAAGGAAACGCCCATGTCCATTCTGCTGTTGGAAAAACGCGGCCCCATCGCCGTGATGACGCTGAACCGTCCCGAAATGATGAACGCGCTCGGGCAGGAGGGGGACGGCCCGGCAGTGGCTGCCGTCTGCGCCGAGATTGCGGCTGATCCGCAGATCCGTTGCGCCGTCCTGACCGGCGCTGGCCGCGCATTCTCTGCGGGCGGTGACGTGAAGGCGATGAAGGAAAAGACGGGCGCGTTTGGCGGCAGCCCGGCGGATATCCGCGAAGGCTATCGCCGCAACATTCACATGATCGTCCGCTCCCTGTATAATATGGAAACGCCGCTGATTTCCGCCATCAACGGTCCGGCGATTGGCCTTGGCTGTGATGTCGCCTGCATGGCGGATATCCGGATTGCTTCAGAAACGGCAAAACTCGGCGTGACGTTCCTGAAACTGGGGCTCATTCCCGGAGATGGCGGCGCCTGGCTGCTGCCGCGCCTGATCGGCTCTTCCCGCGCCGCAGAACTATTGTTCACGGGCGACGTCATTGATGCGAAGACGGCAGCAGAATGGGGTCTCGTCTCCCGCGTTGTGCCGGCTGACAAGCTGATGGATGAAGCGATGGCCATGGCGGAGAAGATTGCGGGTCAGCCGCCTCAGGCGCTGCGCCTTGCCAAGACGCTGATGCGGCACGGGACGAATTCCTCCTATGATACCATCATGGAACTGTCGGCCGCGTCGCAGGCGCTGATGCACGAAACCGATGACCACATCGAGGGCGTCAACGCGATCCTTGAGAAGCGGACGCCTGTGTTCAAGGGGAAATAAAGACCGTCTACCGATTAAATCAAAAGGGGCGCGAGGTCATCTCGCGCCCCTTTTTATCAGAAGACAATGCCGGATTTGTAGAGCGTTTCTATATCGGCCTCGGTCCGGCCGAGAGAGGTGAGCACCTGCCGCGTGTGTTCGCCCGGTGCAGGGGAGGGGCCTTTCGGACCATCATCTGCGCCAGGGAAGCGTACCGGTGAGGCGGGCGAGGCGTAAGTTGAGCCATCGCCCTTGGAACTCGGCGTCTGAACAATGGCGCCGGCGGCATGGGCCTGCGGATCGGCTGCAACCTCAGCCAAAGTCTGCACTGGCGCCCAGGCAATGGACTCTGCATCCAGTCGTCCAGCCAATTCCTCCATTTCGTAAGCGCCGAAGCCGGCGTCGAGAATGTTCACCACCTCTGCATTATTCGCGCGCCGGCCTTTGGCATTGTTGAAGCGCGGATCGGTAGCGAGTTCCGGCCGGTTGATAACGCGGCAGAGCGGCGCCCAATCCGTCTCTCCCTGTCGGGCCACGATGCAGAACCATTTTTCATCCTTACTCTGATAGAAGTTCGAGATGGGGACGTTCTGCTCATGCCGCCCCTTGGTGGAAGCAACGCGGCCAAAGAAAAGCTGGATGGCAAGATCGGAGCCCATCGTGTAGAGGCCGGTGCGGAAGAGGGAGGCTTCAACGAGGCGGCCATTCCCGGTGCGCTGAGCTTCCACCAGCGCCGCGCAGATGCCTGCGGCGGCCGCGATGGAAGTCGTGTGATCCCCAAAGGCGGTCCGCAGAGGGAAGGGTTCTCCGCCCTTTGGAATGGTCAGGTTGGCCACGCCGGTGCGGCTCCAGAAACTGGCAATGTCAAAACCCGGACGATCCGCATCCGGACCTTCAAGTCCGTAGCCGGAAAGGGAGCAGTAAACGAGTTTCGGGTTCAGCTGTTTGAGCGAGTCATAGTCCAGCCCGGAGCGGGCAAGGCCGCCGGGGCGAACATTGGTGAGAAACACATCGGCGTCTTTCACCATTTCGCGGATGAGTGCCTGGCCTTCCGGCTTGCTGGTGTCGATGATGATTGATTGCTTGCCCCGATTGTCGAAATCGAACACCGGATTATCGGGATAATCGGTGCCAATGGTGCGGAAGAAGAGGCGGATGGGATCGCCGCCAGGCGGCTCGATCTTGACGACATCGGCGCCCCAGTCCCGCAGGATACAGCCAGCGCCGGGCGCGGCCATGTAGGTTGCGTATTCGATGACGCGGATGCCTTCGAGCATAATAGGGTCTCCCTTATGGGCAGCGATGCCGCCTTGTTCCGGCGGCAGATTAGGCGGCGGGAGCTTGCCTCGCCAACCCGTTCCGCAAGGTCAGTTCAGCTGGCTTCCGGGCGGGGGGCAGAGCCGGGCATTTCGGCGAGCTCTTTTGCCTGCCCAACCCAGTCGTCCCGTTCGATCCGGCCTTTAAAATGCAGCAGTTTTTCATCGACATAGGCGACGTCGTCATCCGTCCACTCGGCAATCTGCCAGAAATAGAACACGCCCACTTCATGCAGCAGCTCGGTGAGGATGGGGCCAACACCGATGATCTGGGCAAGGTCATCGCCTTCGCCGAAGGCGGCGTGGGTCAGCAGGTTTGCCTGGTCGTCGGGTTTGCGGGCCTTGGCGATGGCTTCGGCGCGGCGGCTGGTCAGAGCCTGCATTTCCGCAGTGGGGAGAGACCGGGTTGTGCGGGGCGTGGGGCGCGCTTCCGTCGCTGCCGTTTCAACGCGTGGACGGTGGCTGTCTGCAGCGTCCGAGCGGGCACTGTCTCCGCGGCCGCGGAGCATATGGTGCAGGGCCGTGATGCCATATTCGATCGAGGTCAGCCGGTCTTCCAGCGCTGTCAGATCCTCGCGAGAGACTTCGCCCGGCGGCGGATTGTGGACCGCTTCCTGAATGGCGAGCAGGCGGCGCTCGATCGGTTCCAACCTGTTTTGTCCGCGCAGTTCGTTGCGGATCGTTCCGATGGAAGTGTCCAGGGAGGCGAGTTGAACAAACAGCGGCTCCAGATCGGGGCCGCGGCGGGAGGCGACGACTTCGAGGTCAGACTCTATGGCGGCCAGTGTGCCGATCAGGGCATCGTTGAGCGGCGTGTTCGCGGCAATGCGTTCCTGCACCAAGGCGAAACGGTCCGAAAGAGACGCGTCGAGCGCCGCAAGCCGGCTATGGAGCGGGTCAAGGTCAGGCATTTCGGGAAGTTCGATACGGGCAATTGCCTGGCCGACAGAGCCGACTTCACCCGAGACTTTGGCGACATCGCCGGACATCCGGCTGACATCTGCGGCCACATTCACCACTTCGCCGGAGACGGCGGAAAGTTCTGCGGCCAGAACCGCGACATCGCCGGCGAGAGCGGCGAAATTGTCTTTGGTATCAAGAGTGTCGAGAAGCTCTTCCAGCTTGGACAGGCGGGTCTCGATGGGCCGCAGATCGACTTCGGGCGGCTGAAGTTCCGACAGGCTGAGATCGAGCCGCGCAAGGCCGCTATGGACGGGGCCGAGGTCGACTTCGGGGATGCGGAAGTTGGCAATCGCGGCTTCGAGCGCGCCGAGGCGGTCCTGCAGGGGGGCAAGATCTGGCCGATTGCTGGCGACTGCTTCGGCGAGGGAGGTGACGCGCGCATTGACGCTGTCGACATCTGGCATCTGGATGCCGTCCACACGCTGGGCGACGTCGCGGATGCCTTGGGAGATGGCATCGAGGTGAATGCTGCGCAGCGAGGCAATGGAAGCGGAGATTGTGGAAACGGCCTGTTCGATTGTGCCGATCCGGTCTTTCATCGAGCCGAGAGCCGGATCGGGCGCGGCAAGCTGTTGCTCCAGCAGCAGCAGGCGGCTCTGGAGGGGCTCGAAATCCGGCTGGGGCGGCTGGTAAGCGGCCAGCGCCGTTGCCAGGCTGGCGTCTACATCCTCGCGTTTGAGGGCGCGGCCATCGGCGATGGCTGTCTCCACCTGCCGGGTAAGTTCGGCATGGGTTTCGGTCACATCGATGAAGCGCCGGCGCAGATACCACCAGGCGAGAGCGGCCCCCAATGCTGCGGAGACACACATGAAGAAGAAGATCTGGATAAGCAGGAACCACATGGTCACTCTCCGCCGGTGGGCGCGTTAGGGGGCATCAGCCGGCTCATTCGTCTGGCCTGACAATTCGTATTTCTATCCGGCGATTACGGGCACGTCCGTCTTCTGTGGTGTTGTCGCCGACGGGCTGGCTTTGGCCAAATCCGGCAGCTAGGAGCCTTTCGGGAGGCACGCCCCGCGCGATCATGGCAGCGCGGACGGCTTCGGCCCGGCGCAGGCTGAGTTGGTCGTTGAAGGCGGGGTTGCCGGTATTGTCCGTATGCCCCTCAACGCGGAGGGTGCCGGGACAGTCGGCGGCAGCGCGGGCCGCCAGATCGAGGACGGGGCCGCTGGCAACGTTCAGCACCGTGCTGCCTGGGGTGAACTCGATACGGGCAGCTTCCAGAAGGTGGGAAAGCTCTTCCTCACAGCTGGCAACCGCTTGAATTGGAAGAATTTCCACGGTTCCAAAGGCCCCCAGGGGGAGGCCGGCATTCACTGCCGCACCAATGCTTGCGACCTTATCGTCATCGGCCTGGCAGCGGAAATTGAAGGTCAACGCCGAGAAACTGGCGGTGCCGGTTTCACACTGGGCAAGCGTGTCGATGCCGCGCTCGGCAACCGTGTCAAAGCCAGTGGGCGACGGGCCGTTGGTGACCGTCATCCGGTTGATCACATCCTGCAGGTGGCCGGGCGATTTGAGGCTTTCTGCGCGGGTTCCGAGCGCTGTTTTCAGCGCCTCTGTGGGGACACGGCCATTCAGCGTGAGGGTGCCGGCGGTGAGGCGGAAGAGGAATTCGGGATCGGCCGAGACCGGAGGAGAGGCGGTGATCGAATTGGCCTGAGCAGGGGTGCTGGCGGAGAAGTTTGCCGTGACGCGGGTGACCGGGCGGGCACTGCCGAGCCAGGTTTGCGAGGTAGCATTGCGCACGGCGGCGAGGGCGCGTTGGCCCGCTTCAGCGCTGGGCGGGTTGCCTTCAACGGTGATCCATTGCCCGGAGGCGCGGACTTTGGCCCAGCCTTCGCCGGTCTCGGCCAGTGCCCGTTCGGCAGCGGCGCGGGCAGTGCCCTGAACTGCAGTGACGGCGAGCACCAACCAGCCGAACAGCAGCAGGGCGGCGAGGCCGAGGACGGGGACAAGACCATAGGGAAGAAACGGCAATACGGCGCCGTCAGCGCGGCGATAGCGCCGTGCAGATAGCACGCTTTTGAGACCCGACTGGCTGGAGTCGACCGACATTCTTCCGCCTCTGGTGGCCTGACCCGGGATTATGGATCATGCCTCACCGTCCCCTGACACTACAGGAAGTAAAGCCACAATACTGCATGAGCGGCAATACGAGGCATTAATATTCGGGCAACCGTCAGCGCGTGAAACGGCGGAGTTCAGAGGTTTGTTTTAATTTGATTATTCTTCCTTTCTAGGGAGGGGTGAGAGACTGCCGGCGAGGTCTTTGATGATGGAAGATCTGGCGGGGGCAAGTCGAGCGTGCGATTCCTTCGCCTGTGGAGAGAATATCTGAAGGCTTATTCGTGGTCAGAGAGTATTGGCCCTGGAAATTCTTGGAGATAGGCGAAGGGCGGGGATCATTTCATTCGTGTGTCCGGTGATCCTTTGCTGATTTGAGCTGAAAAAGCGGCAATGCGGAGGTTGCAAGCCTAACCGGCCTGGCCACCCCGGCGGATAAGGCGCGGGCGCGATGGGGGATAAGGATTGGCGGGCGGGGCCGAGGCGCTACAGATTAGACAGCACAAAACCGGGGACAGGCGACGTGGAGATATGCCGTATCCGGACGAAACTATCCTGCAGCCGGGCGTGAAAAACGCCGGCAAACCCGTGACATTCCGGGGCCATTTCCGGACACGCGCGGACACGGAGGGCACACATCGGGACAGCTTCCGGACATTTTCGGACAAATCCGGACAGTTTCGGACAGGTTATCCACAGGCCACCGAGCCGCGCGGATCAGCCCCCGGTGGTGAAGGCGACCGAGATGGGACTTGCCTCATAGATGCGCAGACCATCGCACCAGAGAGACCCGCGGCCGGTGACGATGCGGCGCTGGGCGTCGCCAGAGACCTCAACGATCTCCATGACGGTGGTGACCTCTTTCTTCTCCGGCGTGACCTGGCCGCGATAGGACCATTTCACCGGCATGTCGGCCGCGAGGGTTTCGATATGGGTGGCGGCGCCGCTGCCGATGCCCTTGAGGAGGCTGGTGCGGATCAGGAGCTGGACGAGGGCATCAAGGCCGAGAGAGCCGGGCTGTACCGGATCGCCGAAGAAGTGGGCCTTGAAGTACCAGGCATAGGGATCAATGGCCTGCCTGGCGCGGGCGAGGCCGAGACCGGCCTTGCCGCCAGAGGGATCGAAATAGTCCACGCGGTCAAGCATGCGGAGCTGACCGGCGGCGAGGCGGGGATCGCGGGGCGAAAGATCCTGAACCTCGCCGGGAAGAGCGAGCCAGGACTTGTCTACCTGGCTGGCGCCGAGCCCCGCCTGACGCACGAGAGCCTGCGCCGGGAAGAAACCGAAGCGGGTCATCAGATCCATCACCGGCTCACCTGACTTGAGGCGGGCTTTCAGATCGAAGGCCACGATCGTCATCGGGCCGACCTTGGAGAAGGAGGAGAGGGTGGTGTCGACGCAGATTGTGCCATCGCGGGGGCTGAGGGTGCGATAGACGCGGCCATCGCCTTCAAGGTTCCGGAAGCGATCGCCACCATCCAGCGCAAAGCCACAATGGCTGGCGAGCCAGCCGCAAGGCTGGAGCACGATTTCGGAGAGGACGGAGAAGGGCATCTCCCCGTTCTTGTTATCTGCGAAATACCAGGCGTCGGGCGGGATGTCGTATTCCGCAGAGATGGTGGCGCCGGGGCGGCGCACGCCGGGACGGTCCGTGGCGGCGACGACGCGCGACATCATATGATAGGGCGGCTGGGGCAGGCGGGGGACTTTGCCTTCCGTATCGAAGCGGCGGTACATTTCTCCGAAGGCGGAGGAAGGCGCGCCATTGGCGCAGTCGAGCAGGGCAGCATAGTCGCCCCGGCTTTCCTTCTGCGGGCCTGTGCGGATGGGCAAAGGCGAGACGCGCGGGGCAGGCCATTGGCGGCGCAGCTGTACCCCGAAGCGGGGGCAGTAAAACACCTTTTTCCCATCGCTGCGCGCCAGCAGGGCGGCGAAGACTTTGGGCGTTTCGCCCTCGATCACTTCATCAATGAAAACTTCATAGGTGATCTCGTGCTCCGTATCCGGAATGACCTGACCCCGGCAGATGAATTTGGCTGTTTCACCGGGCACAGGCTCGAAGACGTAACCATCGCGTTCCTGCGTGAGGCCGAGGGCGGCGGCATAAAACTCCAGCGCCTGGACGGCCGCTTCAGCCATCAGCGTGCCCGGCATGCAGGGATCGTTATGGAAATGGCCCTCATAGAACCATGCGTCTTTCGGCGTGGCGGCGCGGGCCTTCAGATAGCCGCGCTTCCAGGGGCCGCCCTGCGGATCAAATTCGGGTACATCATCAAAGAAGGAGAGATTGCCGTTTGGCAGATGCGGCGGGAAGGAATGGGCGGCGCAAAATTCGAAGCCGGGGCCGAAACAGGCGAAGGCGTCGCCCCGGCGGAAGGCGGAGACGTCGTCAGCGTGGAAGGCGCGCTTTGCGCTGGCGCGCGCGGTATCGATGGGGGCGGGGCTGGCGCTGGGCGGCGGCTCGCTGGCCGCGTCCCAGACCACGCCCTTGCCGGAGGCGAGTTCGGCATCGGTGAAGAAGCCTGCCTGTCCCTGGCGGACGGAGAAGGCGCGGCGGCCACCTGCTTCACAATCGTACTGGAAGAAGAACATCCGTACACCGCCAAAGGTGGCGTGCTGGGTGATCTCGATCTGGAATTTCAGCGTGTCGCCCGCCTCAGGGAGGCCGCCTTCATGGAAGGTGATCTCGCAGCCGAGAAGCCGGTAGACACGCTCATCCCTGTTGCGCAGGTCTGCGCCCATCCAGCCGATGAGGGTAAGGTCTGCCTGTCCGCACTCGATCAGCGGGCCGGGGCGGATGCGGCCATTCTGCATCATCCAGTGATCGGCGGTGAGGTCCGTCTCGGTCCAGATGACGCCCTTGCCATCGACGAGCGGGGCCGCGTCGATGCCGGTGATCCGGTCTACCAGCAGCAGGGGCGGGGCAGGCAGGCGGACATTGCGGGCGTACTGATCCTGCGCGGCGAACGCCTCGCCGAAGAAGGCGGACATGGGGCCGCGCGAGGCCGCTTCGATGGCGGGGCGGTCCCATGCCTTGCCGGTGGGCGCGCGTTTGGTGAGGGGCTGGCGGCCGGAGACGATGCTGGTGGGCGGTGGCTGGGTGGCAGCTTGTGAAGGGGCTGAGTGGCGGGTGCCCGGCGGGGGCGGGAAGGGGATCGGCCCAGAAGAGGGAGCAGGCCGGGGGGCGAGGCGGGTGTAGACCGGCGCGGGAAGCGTGGGCGCGGGCGGGATGACGGCGCCGGTTGAGTTTGCGGGAGCAGCGGGTTTCGCGCGCGGGGGCACTCTGGGAGGCGCGTATTTCGCTGGGCGGGTGACGGTGGGCGGTTTGGGCGCGGGCCAGGGGTGGGCGCGGGCCGCGTCGAGACGACCTGCGACCATCTCGATACGGATGGGATGGCCGGCGGCGAAGAGGGTGGCGGCGAGACGGGCGATCTGGGCGAGGTCTGCGCTCTCGATCTCGTCCGCCGCGATGGCGAGATGGGGCTTGTCTTTCAGGGTGAGGCGGATGGACTGGGTGAGGGAGTCGCGGGGTCCGAGTTCCACGAAGGTTCGCACACCATCTTCCCAGGCCTGCCGGACGGTGGCGGGGAAATCGACCGTGGTGACGGCCTGGCGGGTGAGCATGTCAGCCACCCTGGCCTTGCTGGGCGCGTAGGCGGCGTTGATGGCGTTGGCGTAGAGGCGGGGGCCGTTTTCGACGCGAGAGACGGGGCGGGTGTGAAGCTCGCGCCATTTCTCCGCGAAGGGGGCCATGGCGCTGGCATGGACGATGAGATGCTGGTGCATCAACGCGCCGGCGCCCTTGCCGAGGGATTCGGCCACTGCGCGGCAAGCCTCCGCCGGGCCACCGATCATCGAGTCCATATCCGAATAGATGATCGTGATCTCTACATTCGGGTGGGCGGCGGCGGCCTTGCGCACCTGACCGATGGGGGCGCGCAGGCGCCAGTTGGTCCAGTCTGTGGGCACGTTCGGGCCCCAGGCTTCTTTCGCCGTTTCGAAGTCTCCGCCGAGATGGCGTTCGTACATGGCGGCATTGGAGATGTCTTCCAGCAGGCCGCCCATATCCTTCCAGTAGCCGAAGGCGAAGAGGGCGTTGCTTTCGCCCAGCGACAGGCCGAGGGCGGCCGTGGGCTGGAGGCCAAGCACCTCGCGCAGGAGGATGGCATGGGCTTGGGTCAGCAGGCTGACGGCGCAGAGCTGTTCGAACTCGGTGAGGCTGGATTTGGCGAGCAGAGGCGTCATCGCCTGCGCGGCGGGGATGCTGGCGAGCTTTGCGGCGACTTCCGGGAAAGCGGCGAGGAGGCCGCGCCCCATGCGGGGGTAGGAGGCGGCGGAACCCGTGAAGGCGAAGGCAAGTTCGCCGTCGGGGTCGCCCTGGCCATAAAAGATGCCATCGCCTTTGGGGGCGATGTCTGCGGCGAGGGCAGTGGCGGCGGTATCTGACAGTTCACGGAGCTTGTCGGTATCGGCGGCGAGGAGGGCGATACGGTGTTTACCCTTGCCGCCGGTTTTGCCGGTGGTGAGCTTTTTGCCGAGGGCGGCGCGGCTGGCGGCAGCAGCCCAGAAGAGATGCGGCGTGGGGCGCAGTATGTCCGGCGAGGGGCGGACGGGGGCGGGGGTGAGCGTGGCGGAGACGGCGCCGGCGCTGACGGTGAGGGGCGGGACAGGATCGGCGAGGCAGGGCGCGGCGATGGTTTCGGTGGCGTCTGGCGCGAGGCCGCGCGCAGCAAGGGCGAGGCGGGCGGCAAGGTCGAAGAGGGCGTCTGCGACCGGCGCGCTGCCATAAGCTGCCTCTGTGAGCGTGGGGGAGGCTGGGGTTTTGGCGGGGGACCAGGTGAGGGCGCTGACCGTGCCGAGGATGGGGTCGCCCGCGGCTTCAGCGTCCTTGCGGCGTTTGAGGACGAGGGCGGCGGCGAGATCAGCCGGGCGCGCATTCATGTGGGAGACGGTGACGGTTTCGGTGGCAAAGTCTGCCGCCGCGACGATGGCGAGATCGAGCGTGCCTTGGCGGAGCGCGTCACAGGCGGTGTCCAGAGCGGCGAGGCCTGAGGCTTCGTCTGCGGCGATGGCGAAGCCCCGGCCCCGGAAATCTTCCGACACTGTGAGGCGGTTGGCCGTCATGTTGGCCATGGCGCCAAGGACATCGGCGGCGACGAGGGGCGGGGCGATGGCGCTAAGCGCTTCTGGTGGGACGCTGCTTTCGGAGGCGACCCGCTCACGCAGCAGCCAGCGGGCGCTGTCATTGGCGGAGGCGACACCGGTGAACACGCCGCAGGCTTCCGGCGCGGGGCGGGCGATGCCTTCCAGCGCCAGGGTCGCTACATCAAAGATGGCAAGCTGCTGGGGCTCAGCGCGCAGGAGATCTGCAGGCGGGGTGCGGGCGCGGACGGGATCTGCGGCAACTTCGGCAGTCGCGGGCGCGGCCTGGAGCGGGGCGCTCATCAGACGGCGGAGGACGGCGCGTTCGCCGCGATCCGGCCCGGCGAGCAGGCCGATGCCGCAGATGACGATGTCGTCTGCCTCCGGGAGCGGTGGGAGGCTCGCGCCCTTGACGGCGCGGGTGCGGGGTTCGTGCTGTTCGAGGATGAGGTGGGAATTGTTGCCGCCGAAGCCGAAATTGCTGATGGCGGCGCGGCGGCGGGCATTGGCGCGGTGCCAGGGTTCGGGATCAGCAAGGGGGGTGAGGCCGTCACCGGCGAGGGCCGGCAGGAGCTTGCCATCCAGCGGCATGGCGGGAAGCGTTTCGCGCCGCATGGCGGCGGTTAGTTTCAGGACGCTGGCGAGACCCGCAACGGTGATCAGGTGGCCGGTATTGGCTTTGAGCGAGCCGGCGGGAAGGCGGCGCGCGCCGAAGATGCTGGCGGAGGAAGCGACTTCCACGCCGTCGCCCACTGGGGTGCCGGTGGCATGGCATTCGAGGAACTGAACCGTGTCAGGATCAATGTCCCCGCCAGCATAGGCGCGGCGCATGGCTTCGGCCTGGCCGGTGGCGTCTGGCGCGAGAAGGCCCTTGCGGCGGCCATCATTGGAGAGGCCAATGCCGCGAATGACACCGTGGACCGTTTCGCCCTTTTTCACATCCGATAGCCGCTTGAGGATGACGGCGGCGGCGCCTTCAGACGGGACGAGGCCGTCTGCGCCTTCGATGAAGGGGCGTGAACGGCCTGTGGGGCTGAGCGCTTTCAGGGCGCTGAAGCCGATATGGAGGATGAGATTGTCAGCCGCGTTGACCCCGGCGACGGCGGCAATGTCGATCTGGTGGGCGGCGAGTTTGCGGCAGGCGATTTCGAGGGCGTAGAGCGAGGAGGCGCAAGCGGCGTCGAGCGCAAGGACGGGACCGGTGGCGCCAATGGCGTCTGCGATGAGGCGGGCCGGATAGCCGGAGTTCAAAGTATCGGTGAGGGGACGATCTGTGCGGCCATCGCGCCAGATATCGGCGGCATAATCGGCCTTGGCGCGGCTGGGGTAAAGGAGGTTTGCCAGGATGACGGCGCGGCGCTCAGGCGCGATGTGGTCTGTGGCGGCATTGCTCCAGGCGTCGCGGACGGCCTTGAGCGGCCAGCGGCAGACGGGATCGAGCGCCTGATCCGATGCGCTGGGCGCTTCATCCACAAGACCGGAAACCCAGGTGGGATTGGCGGCGCGGCGATCTGCCAGGCCAAGGCGGGCGGGGGAGACGCGCTGGGTGACGATGCGTTTTTCTGCAACGATGTTCCAGAGTGCATCCGGCGAGGCAGCGCCCGGCAGGACGCAGCCTTCACCCACGATGGCGATGGGTTCAAACCGGCTCATGTGTCGCTCCAGACTGTGCCGACCACGAGTTCGACATCGGCGGGGTCTCCGGCGAGGAGTTCATGGGCGAAGATGCGCGCCCCTTCCGTGAGCGGAATAAGAGGGACGCCCTGCTGCCTGAAGTGGCTGGCAAGGGTGGCATCCACCATCCCGCCTTCCCATGGGCCCCAGTCGAACACCTTGACCTGCGCGGCGGGCAGTTCTGCCTGCAGCGCGCGGCCGGCATTGGCGAGGATGGCATTGGCCATGGCATAGTCTGACTGGCCCCGGTTTCCGAAGAAGGCGGACGCCGAGGAAAAGAGGCCGACATGGCGGAGGGCGGTACGGTCTATGCGCGCGAGAATGTGGAAAAGACCTTCGGCCTTGGTGGCGAGGACGCGGCGGAATTCAGCCTCGGTTTTTTCCTCTACGAGACGGTCTGCAATCACACCGGCGCCATGAATGAGCCCCGTAATCGCGCCGAAACGCTGGCGGATTGTGGCGAGCGCCGCCTCGACAGAGGCGGGATCTGAGGTATCCATCGGAAGGTAATGGGCCTCGGCCCCGGCAGCACGGATTTCGGCGAGCGTGGCGCGAATTTCCATGCCTGCGATGGCGGCGCGGGCAGTTTTGTCGATCCCGGCGGGAGATGGCTTCTCGCCGCGATTGACGGCGGCTGAGGCCATCAGTCCCCGGAGGGATTTCAGATCGGCAGTCTCCGGCACGTCTGCCGGCCACGGCGTTTCCGCAGAACGGCCGGCGAGCAGGAAGGTGCCACCGCTCTGGCGGGCAACTTCAATGGCGCAATTGGCGGTGACCCCGCGCGCGCCGCCGGTGACCAGCCAGAGGCCGGGAGCGGACAGCGGGATGGGTCGCGGCGCAATGAACGGGCCGAGCGCAGCGCGGCGGGCGGTGCCGTCAGGCGAAAGCCAGAGGTCTTCAGCGCCGTGGGCAAGCCAGCCAGCGAGGACATCGCCGGATATGTTTTCGATCAGCGTCCAGCAGGCGGCGGCCACATCCGGCCATTCACGCCGCAGGGTGCGCGCGAGCCCTTCAAGGCCGCTATCGGCGGAGAGTGTCTGAAGGAAGATGAACTGCGCGCCGGGCCTGCGGGCGGAGCGCGACGCGGCGAGGGCGGCCCAGTGGCGCGCCGTCATCGGCGTGGCGGCAAGGCCTTCCGTGAACAGAATAGTGTGCGCGCCGCCGCTGGGGGCCTGACCCAGGGTGGCCAGTATACCTGCGGCGGCAAGACCGGCCTGCAGGGCGTGCGCGGCGGCGGGCTCTGCAAGGGTAACCTCCACAGACGGGGGCAGCGCCTGACGCGACGGGGTCAGGACAGGTTCCCAACGGGCAGGGCGCACCTCGCACGTGTAGGCTGGCAGGACGGGTTCAGGCGGCGCGGGACGGGGGGCGGCGGAAGCCGGCCCGCCATCCCTCAGGCAAAAAAATCGGCGATCTTCCGGATGGTGCGCAGCTCGGCAATGTCTTCCGGATCGACTTCCGGCAGCGAGGGATACCGGTCGCGCAGAGCGGAAAGGATTTCCACCTGCTTGATGGAATCGACGCCGAGTTCGCCTTCAAGGTCCATGTCCTCTTCGAGCATATCATCGGGATAGCCGGTCTTTTCGGCGATCAGGGAACGGACGACGGCGACCGTGACGCCATTGCCGGCCTGGGCAGCAGGGGCTGCGGCGGGTGCCTGGGCAGCAGTCTGCGCAACGGGCGCGGTTGCCGGTGCTGGGGCGCTGCCGAGCATGGCGGCGATGGCGGCGATGGTGCGCAGTTCGACGAGTTTCTCCGGGTCGATTTCCGGCAGTTCCGGAACACGGTCGCGCAGGGTGGAGAGGATTTCGACCTGCTTGATGGAGTCGACGCCAAGTTCGCCTTCAAGGTCCATGTCGATCTCGAGCATGTCTTCGGGGTAGCCCGTCTTTTCGGAGATGATTGCGCGGACCAGGGCGATGGGGTCTGGGCCGGCAGCCGTTTTTGCGGGCGCAGGGATGGCTGGCGCAGGCGCGGGTTGTGGTTTCGGGGCTGGGGCCTGCGGCGCGGCAGCCCCGTTCGTGTACGGTTTGGCAGCGGCAGGGGCGGGCGCGATGTTGATTTCAGCGGGGCGTGCCGGCGCCGGGGAAGGCGCAGCCGCAGCTTGAGGCGCTGGCGCGGCGGGTGGCGGCAGGGCGGGGGCGGGCGCCGGAAGGGGGAGTGCGGCCTGCGGAATCTGGGCGCCGCCGAGCAGGGCAGCGGCTGCGTTCAGATAGGCCGTGTGGGCAGCAGCGGTGGTCTGCAGGTAATCCTGATGGCGCTGGGAAACCTCATGCCAGATGCGCTCTATGGCGCTGGCGGGGGCGGCGAAGGGGTGAGACGCGGGTGCCGGAAGCTGGGAAGGATCGGTCGGGCGGGGCAGATCAGGCATGGACGTCGAAATCCTTTCTGGAGAAGCGGCGGCAACTGGCTGGGAGGGGGGGGAGAAGGTGGAGTTGGAGGGGACGGCGGGGCCGCTGCGGTGGGCAGGGCGCGTGGCGGGTTGGGCGGCGCGCGTCCGGCGGCGCCGTCTTTGGGCGGATAGGGGCGGTCGTGATTGGCACCCGTGAGCATCACCGCATGGCGCGATGGCGGCGGCTTTGGAACCGGCGGCGGCGTTTCGCTGAGCAGGGCGGCAAAATCGAGCGGGATGCCCGCGACGCTGAGGCTTCCGAGAGCCGACAGGAACTGGGCGACGCCGTTGACGCGCTTGTTGTCCAGCGCGACGGCGAGATGGTCTCGGATGCCGAGCGTGTCGGCAACGAGGCCGCTGACGACATTGCCGGGGCCGATTTCGACGAAGATGCGCGCGCCAGCGGCGTACATCGCTTCGACTTCCTCGCGGAAGCGGACCGGGGTGGCGACCTGCGAGGCGATCTCGCCAGCCATGTCCGCAGTCTTGGCCTTGTAGGGCGCTGCTGTGGCGTTGGCGTAGACCGGCAGGCGAGGCTTCTTGATCTTCTGTCCGGAGAGAACATCCCGGAACGGATCAACTGCGGCGCTGACGACGCTGGAATGGAAGGCGGTGGCAACCGGCAGGCGGCGGGCCTTGACGCCGCGTTCTGCGATCAGCGCTTCGGCCTTCTGGATGGCGGCGACGGGGCCGGAAAGGACGACCTGGCTCGGCCCATTATCGTTGGCGATGACGAGGCCACCGCCGATCTGGCTGACCAGATCACGCACGGCGTCTGCCTCGCACTGGACGGCAAGCATCGCGCCTTCGTTTGAGGCAGCGGCATCGGCCATGGCCCGGCCACGGGCGGCGGCGATAGTGAGCGCGGCGTCTGTATCGAAAGCGCCGGCATGGTGCAGGGCCATGATCTCGCCGAAGGAATGGCCACCGGTCATGTCCGCCTCGAGGCCGAGGGCCTCGATCAGCGCGAGATGGGAGAGGGCGACGGCGGCGATCGCTGGCTGGGCGTGCTCCATCGCGGTGAGGCGTTTGGTCTGGTTGCCGAACTCCACCTGGTCGAAGGCCGTCGGCGGGAAAGCAAGACGGTGGAGCTTCAGCGCGCCGGTGACGGGGTGGCTGGCGGCCGTATCCCATACGGCGCGGGCGGCGGGGAAGGCCATGGCGAGGTCTGCGCCCATGCCCGTATACTGACTACCCTGGCCAGAGAAGAGGAAGGCGATCTTGCCCGGCATGGCCGGCGTGAGCGACAGGCTGCAGCCCTGCGGCAGGGGCGCGCGGCCCGCAGAACCGTCTGCGATCTGCGCGGCAAGGCGGGCGGCCTTGGCGGCGAGGTCTTCCGGGCTGGTGGCGGTGATGGCGGCGCGGGCGGACGCGCTGGCGATGAAGCGTTTGAGGGTGGCCTCTGCGGTGCTGGCGAAGGCATCTTCGGTGAGGCCGGCCTGCGCCGCGCTTTCCAGGGCTTCAGTCAATGCGGCGCTGTCATCGGTGCTGTAGAGGAAGAGCTCGGCGGGAAAGACGCGCTCAGGCTTTGCGGCGGCCGGGCCGGTATATTCTTCGAGGGCGACGTGGAAGTTGCTGCCTCCGAAGCCGAAGGAGCTGACCGAGGCGCGGCGGGGGCGGGTAGACGCGCTGACCCAGGGGCGGGCCTCGGTGTTGACGTAGAAGCAGGCGCTGTCGCGGATGACGTCGGCGGGTTCCTCGATCTTGATCGTGGGCGGAAGGACTTTCCGGTGCAGGGACTGGATGGCTTTCACCAGGCTGGCCGAACCTGCAGCGCCTTTGGCGTGGCCGATCTGGGACTTCACCGAGCCGATGGCGCACCAGGGGTCGTTACCGCTGGCGGTTTCGCCGAAGACCTGATGCAGCCCTTCAAGCTCTGCCTTGTCGCCGGCCTTGGTGCCGGTGCCATGTGCTTCGACGAGATCGACGGCGTCAGGGCCATAGCCTGCCTGATCGTAAGCCCGGCGCAGGGCGCGGGCCTGGCCTGAGGGCAGGGGCGTGTAGATGGCGGTGCCCTTGCCATCGGAGCCGCCGCCGATGCCGCGAATGAGGGCGTAGATGCGGTTGCCGTCGCGCTCGGCATCCTCAAGGCGGCGTAGGGCGATCATGCCGATGCCCTCGCTGAGCATCGTGCCATCGGCGGCATTCGAGAAGGGCCGGCAATCGCCCGTGGGCGAGAGCGCCGGCGTCTTCGAGAAGCACATAAACATCAGGATGTCGTTCAGCGCATCAACGCCGCCGGTGAGCACCATGTCTGAATCGCCCGCGCGCAATTCATGCATGGCGATCTGCAGGGCCGAGAGGCTGGAGGCGCAGGCGGCATCGGTGACATAATTGCTGCCGCCGAGATCCAGACGGTTGGCGATGCGCCCGGCAACGACATTGCCCAGGAGGCCAGGGAAGGTGCTTTCCTTCCACTCGGTGTAATGGCTCTCGATGCGGCGGGCGATGTCCTGCACTTCGTCTTCCGGCAGGCCGGCCTGACGCATGGCGTTGACCCAGGCGGGGCGCTGGAGACGGCCTGCCATATGGGCGGTGAGTTCGGTGGCCGAGGCAACGCCGAGGATGACGCTGGTGCGTGTACGGTCGAATTTACCGCCGCTGTCACGCTCGGCATCGTCGAGCGTCATCTTTGCGGCGACGAGGGCCAGGAGCTGGGCTGTGTCAGTGGTCTGCAGGGCGGCGGGCGGAATGCCAAAGGCAAGCGGATCAAAGGCGACCGGCGAGAGGAAACCGCCGCGGCGGCCGTAGGTGCGGTCCGGCGTCAGCGGATTGGCGTCGTAATAGTCGTCCACCAGCCAATGCGTGGGCGGGGTATCGGTGAGAAGGTCCCGGCCCTCGAAGATGTCGCGCCAGAAGCCCGTTGTATCGCCGCGTCCGGGAAAGATCGCGCCGATGCCGACCACTGCAATGGGCGCTGCGGGATCGTAAAGGGAAGACTTGCGTGTCATGATCTTACTCGAAGGCAACAGGCCGGAAGGAAAACAGCTCGGCAGGAACGGTGAGGCCGATGGCGCGCAGCTGGCCGGCGCGTGTGATGCGGGCGGCGCCTTCCATCAGGTTCAGCGCGATCTGCCGAACGGTGCGGGCCTCGACCGGCTCCAGGAAGCTGCCGGCGACCCATTCATTGAAGGCGCCCATCGCGGGGCCGCACCATATCTGATAGTCGGCCGTGCGGTCAGCCTGCCCTTCGCGCGCCCATTGGGCGCCCATGAACAGGTAGCGGCGGGCCACCAGGGCGAGGCGTTTGTTGCCATCGGCATCCGCGCGGGCGGCTTCAGCGGGATTTACCCTCTGGATGTAGGTTCGTGTGGCCTGCCAGGCCGCCTCGAAGGGCTCGCCCAGCACGTCATCTATCCATCTTCGGTCTTCGGCGGGCAGGGTCTCATAAGAAGCGCCGCTGCGATAGAAGGCGTGGAACTTCTTGCCGCGCATGGCGAACAGCGTGCCGCGCTTGAGCACCTGAACCTGCACGCCCTGTTCGAACATGTCTGCCGCAGGCGTCATCGCCACATCGGCCGGGCCTGCCTTGGCGAGCAGTTTGCGGCCGGACAGGGCTAGGCCGGATTCCACGGCGCTCTGATTGATGGAGCCGGTGAGCACATAGGCCGCGCCCATCTGGAAGGCGGCGGCTACCGATTGCGGCGTGGCGATGCCGCCGGCAAGGCCGATGCGGATGCTGCTTTCAGGCAGGCTGAACCGCGCCGCGATCCTGGCGCGGGCGGCGGCCAGTGAGCTGAAGAGAGGCGCGGCGGGGCGATTGTCGGTGTGGCCGCCGGAATCGGATTCGGCGGTGATGTCGGCGGCGACCGGCACCTGAGCGGCAAGGTCTGCCTGCGCGGCGTTGATCTCTCCGGCGGCGACGAGTTGTTGCAGCATCTTTTCAGGCGCTGGCGCCATGAAGGCTTCAGCGACTTCGGCGCGGGAGACCTTGGCGAAGACATGGTTGGCGCGGCGGATGGTGCCGTCTGCTGCCCGTGAGAGGCCCAGAGCCGTGTAGCGCACCACATCAGCAGTGAGGCGCATGAAGGCGGAGGCGGATACGCGGCTGACGCCTTCGGCCAGAAAGAGGTCGATCACCGCTTTTTCCTGGCCAGGCTCCTGCGGGGAATGAATAAGATTGGCGCCCCAGTTGCGCGCTTCGGGACCGAGGGCGGATTTGATCTCGGCAACGCCTGATTTGATTTCGGAAAGGGGGAGGCCGGCGCTGCCATAGAAGCCAACGCATCCGGCGCGCGCCGCCGCGATAACCATTTTGGGCGTTGCTATTCCGCGCGCCATTTCACCGGCGACATAGTTGAAACGGGCGCCGTGAGCAGCGGCAAAGGCGCGGTCTCCCAACCACTCTGGATAGACGGGCGGAAGCGCTGCAGCGCCCTCATTGCCCGGGGGGCAAGCGCCTACCGAAAGGAGAGTTGGGATGCCGGAATCGCTCAAGGAAACCCAAGCGCATGCGCGCGGCGCCTCCACGGCTTTCCGTATCAATTCTGTCACTATTTCCCGCCCTTCTGGCCGAAACGCAGCAGCATGGATGCCCGCCCCGCGCATAGTCTTAGAGGGCATTTGCGGGCCGACTCAACCTCAAACTAAGGTTACCGGACGAGTTTCTTTCATCTGCGTTGCGAATTCTACCATGATGGGAATTCCGTGAGGCAGCTCGCCCCGCAACTGCCCGATTTGAAGGCGTGCCCGGGCTGATCATCCGCCTTTGCCTAGACTGGCGCGATAGGTGTCCAGCCCGTGGCCGGTTTGAGGCCGGGAAAATCTGCGCGCCAGTAATTACCCTGAAAAGGCTGATCATGTTGGCGGCTGATGGGCTGCGCTGTCAGCGCGCAGTAGAGCAGCGTACCAACCGCGCCATGAGAGATGATCGCGACATCTCCAGCGGGGGGATGCCGGGTGATGGCCTTGAATGCCTTCAATATGCGCGCCTGTGCATCAATCGCGCGCTCCCATCCGCGAATGCTTTCCTCCGGATTGAGAAAGAAGGCATCGGCAACCCGCTCAAACTCGGCCGGGGGCAGGAAACCGGTTGCCTGCCGGTTATTCTCGCCCAGCGCCTCATCTGTCTGGACAGGAACATCGCGGTGGCGCCCAAGTATCGCGGCAGCTTCCACCGCTTTTGTCTCTCCGCTCGCCCAGATGGTTTTGACGCGGGACATTATCTCTGAAGCGGCAAAGGCCTGCATTCGGCCTGCGCCTTTGGGGCTCAGATGCCAGCGCTCTACGGGAACGGCCGGATCCAGCAGGACTTCTGGATGCGTAATGAAGAACAGAGACGGCATGCCGGATCTCATTTTGTCCAAGGAGGCAGTCTGGCATTATGACCGAAACGGACGGCTTGGGGAGACAAGCTGCTGGCGGAGGAGGAGGGATTCGAACCCCCGGAGCCCGCGAAGGCTCAACGGTTTTCAAGACCGCCGCATTAAACCACTCTGCCACTCCTCCGAGCCGGTGCTGTTTCCCCGAAGCCTGCCGGGAAGGCAAGAGGGGAAGGGCGCCAAAACTGTTACTACACACTTAATCCGGCGTGTTGGATTACCTGTCTGCGTTGACGGGGATTCCACCAACCCATGGTAAACACCATCCTGAAAGCGGCAGAAGCCGCCCGGACCACTGAATGTGATCCGGTACTCAGAATGAGGAGATTTGCGGCCCATGCCGTTCAAGCGTTCGACTTTTGTGAGCCGTTCCAAGGTTGCCCTTTCCGTTCTCGCCTTTGCCTGTGCCTTTGGGGCAACAGCTGAAGCGGGCCCTGCAGGCGCGCCTATCGTCTACAAGAACGAAGCGATGAATGCGCCGGCGCCCGCGACCTATCGCGTTGCCCAGGCGCCTGTTGCTGCTGCGCCGCAAGCCCGGTCTGCCCCGGTGGACAAGGCGACGGCACGCATCGAGTTCCGCTACCCGGACTCTCAGCCGGGCGCCGGTGAAGTGCGCACTGCCTCCACGACCACAGCGCCGCTGGCCCGGACAACCCGCGAAAGCGCGCTGACCGAAGCTCCGCAGATGCTCGTGCCCGCTCGTCCCGTGGTCGAAAGCATGTCGCTTCAGGCAATGCCTGAGCCGGCCGGGCAGGGGATGGCTTACGCCGCGTCGGCGCCGGTTGTTGCGCAGCCCACTGCCCCTTCGGCCGCCAATGGCGAGTTTGTCGAAACCGGTCTGGCAATTGTGTATGGCGAAGAATTTGCCGGCCTGCCCACCGCCAATGGCGAGCTGTTCAGCCAGGCTGAAATGACCGCAGCGCACCCCAGTCTGCCGCTGCCAAGCCTCGTGCACGTGACCAATCTGGACACCGGGCGCGAAGTTGTGGTGCGCGTGAATGATCGCGGCCCGTTTGAGGACGGCGCCAACCTGCAGCTGTCGCGCAAGGCCGCCGAAGCGCTTGGCATGAACGGCGCAGGGAAGGGGAATGTACGTCTGCGTTATCTGAGCCCCGCGCCCGTGCTGGCCGCCCAGGCGGTTTCCCAGACTTCACGTTCGCCTGCTCCGGTTTCCCCTCCGGTGAAAGCTCCGGCTGCGCAATCGGCTGTGACGCAGATGGCGTCCGCTGCGCCTGTGGCCACTGACGATGAGCTTCTGGGCGGCGGGACGACTTCGGCGCAGACGCCGCGCCTCATGTCGATGACGGTTGCTCCTCAGCCGACCGCGTACACTGCCCCTGCAGCGGCGACCGGCGGCGTTTTTGTCCAGCTCGCCTCCTTCTCTGACATTGGCAATGCGGAAGCAATGCTGCGTCAGGTCGAATTGCGCCTGCCGGTCGAGATTGTGCCCGCCCGCGTCAACGGCGCCGACTTTTTCCGCGTCCGCGTTGGCCCCTTCCAGGATCATGCGGCCGCCGAACAGGTTCGCAATAACCTCTCCGCCGAAGGCACCGCAGACGGCCGGATCGTCACCGGATACTGAGGAACCCTCAGCACCCCCATTGACGCTGACCACAAACCGGCCCTTTTTCCTGCCTATGCAGTGCAGAAGGCCGCTGAATATCCTGCGGCCGCCAGAACGGCACAGGAGAAAGACATCGTGGTTCCCTTTCGCAAGGTGTTTGCGGCCTTACTGACCCTCGGGGCGCTCAGCAGCGCCAGTGCTTCGGCTCAGATGATCGATACGCCGGCGAGCCATGCGGTGATCATGGATCACGCAACCGGCAAGATCCTCTATACCAAGAACGGCGACGAGCCGATGACGCCCGCGTCGATGACGAAGATGATGACGGCCTATGTCGTCTTCAAACTGATTGAACGCGGCGAGCTGTCGTTGACGGACAAATTCACGGTGAGCGAGGACGCCTGGCGCCGGGGCGGCTTCCCTTCCGGCACGTCCACAATGGGCCTGGTGCCCAAGGATACCCCCACCGTCGAGGAATTGCTGCACGGCGTGATTACCATGTCCGGCAATGACGCCTGCATTGTGCTGGCCGAAGGCATTTCCGGGTCTGAGGAGGCCTTCTCCCGCCGGATGACCGAGATGGCGCACGAGCTGGGTCTTACATCGGTGAACTTCGTCAACTCCACCGGGCTTAGCGGCGAAGGCCATGTGGTCTCCGCTGAAGACCTTGCCCGTCTGGCAAAGATGACCATCGACGACTATCCGCAATATTATGAATGGTACTCGCTGCCCTCCTACACCTGGCGGCAGTACACGCAGGCAAACCGCAACCCGCTGCTTGAAGTGGCCGGCGCGGATGGCCTCAAAACCGGGCACCTGGAATCTTCCGGCTATGGCCTGACGGCTTCGGCGGTACGCGACGGCGTGCGCCGCACCATTGTTGTCAATGGTCTGCCCACGATGGCGGCGCGGGCACGCGAAAGCGAGCGCCTGATGCGCATCGCCTTCCAGAGCTTCGAACTGAAAACGATCGGACCGGAAACACTGGCGCTGCCCGATGTCGAGGTCTGGCTGGGCGAAACCCGTACGGTGCCGGTTTCGCTGGCGGAGCCGATTGAAGTAGCTGGCCACAAGGCCGCTTTCTCCAACGCGAAAGTGGAGATCGTGCTCGCCGGCCCCGTGAAGGCGCCGGTGAAAAAGGGTGATCAGGTCGGCAAACTCGTGATTACCATGGAGGGCTCGGAGCCCACCGAAGCCCCCATCATCGCCGAAGCGGATGTGAAGAAGCTCGGCTTTGCCGGCATGGCGCTCGAAGGCGTGCGGACGTTCATTTCCAGTGGCAATGAGTGACCGGCCGGCCGGACATTTCATCACGCTGGAAGGCGGCGAGGGCACTGGAAAGTCTGCGCTCGCCAAGGCGCTTGTCTTGAAGCTGGAGGCGGCCGGCATCCATGCCGTGCTGACCCGGGAACCAGGCGGCACGCTGCTGGCCGAAGCAGCGCGCCATCTGTTGCTGCACCCGCCGGAAGGGGAGGCGTGGTCGCCGCTGTCTGAGGCGCTGCTGGTCAATGCGGCGCGCCGGGATCATCTGGAAAAGCTGATCTGGCCCACGCTGGCGCGCGGAGACTGGGTGATCTGTGACCGATTTGCCGATTCCACGCGCGTCTACCAGTCCATCGGCGGCGGCGTGGCGCAAAACACCCTGCTCTCGATTGAACGTGAAGTGCTGGGCGATACACTGCCCTCAATGACGCTGGTTCTGGATGTGTCGCTTGAGATCGCGCGTGAGCGGCGGGCTGTGCGCGCCGGCGCGCTCGACACGTTCGAGCGCCGTCCGGATGCATTCCATGAGGCGGTTCGTGCCGCCTTCCTGGCAATAGCGCAGGCAGAGCCAGAGCGATGCCGGCTGATTGATGCCGGGCAGACACCTGAGGGCGTTCTGGCTGCGGCATGGGCTGAAATCGGTTCGCTGGTGGATAGGCCAGGCGCGGTGTCGCCATGACCGTTGCGCTTCCTCTCTTTGGGCATGAAGCGGCGGAGGCTTCATTCCTCTCCGCATACCGCAGCGGGCGGCTGCATCATGCCTGGCTGATCGAAGGGCCGTCCGGCATCGGCAAGGCGCGGCTGGCCGAGCGGATTGGCGCCTATCTGCTGGGTGCACGCGGGCCTGCTTCGGCGCCGTTTGATGCGCCTGCGGATGACAGCGTGATGCGCGCCATACTTGCCGGCAGCCATCCTGACATCAGCGTTCAGCGCCGCGAACTCAATGACAAGGGCAAGCTGGCGCAGGACATCACAGTCGATCAGATTCGCCAGATGACCCATCATTTCGAGATGAAGCCCGCCATGGGCGGCTGGCGTGTCGGCATAGTGGATGCGATTGACGAGGCAAACCGCAACTCGGCGAACGCGCTTCTAAAGACACTGGAGGAGCCGCCGCCGCAGAGCATCCTGCTGTTGGTCAATCACCGGTCCAAGCCGATCCTCCCGACCATTCGATCGCGGTGCCGCATTCTGCAACTCTCCATTTTATCGGAAGAAAACTGCGCACGCGCGCTGGAGGCGGCCGGCGCGCCGCCCGTCGCCAGCAGCCTCGCGAGAGGACGGCCAGGGCTTGGGCTGCGGCTGTCATCGACTGCGGCCATGAATGCGGCCAGCGCGGCGCGGGCACTGATCAAGGCGATGCCCAAACCATCAGACAAGATCGTTGCCGCCGCCCTGAGCGCCGCCAGCGACGGGCCGGAGGCCGAGCTTGCTTTCCGGGATGAAGTGCTGGAATGGGTCGCCCAGCGCGCCGAGCATGAGCCGCGTGCCGCCAAAGCCTGGCTCGGCTTGGCGCGGCTTTCAGGGGACGCGGAAACCCTGAATATGGACGCAGCGCAAGTCGCCTCCAAGATCATCGCGGCGATGCACGAAGCCGCCGCCAAGTGAATGATGGATTGATGTTTGATACCCATGTGAACCTCCACGGCGAAGCTTTCGCAGAAGACCTCGAAGAGGTTCTGGCTCGCGCGCGCGGCGCGGGTGTGCGGCGTTTCCTGGCGATCTGTGACCGGTTCGACAATTTTCCGTCCGTTTACGCCATTGCCAGCACGAACGCTGATATGTGGTGTTCAGTGGGCACGCATCCGCACCATGCGAAAGATTTTACGCATGTAACCGCGCAGATGATGATCGAAGCTGCGCGGGACCCGAAGGTGGTGGCGATCGGCGAAACGGGCCTTGATTTTCACTACGGATACAGCCCGGAAAAGGAACAGGTTTCTAGCCTTCTGGAACATATCTCAGCAGCGCGCGATACCGGCCTTCCTCTTATCCTGCATACGCGGGAGGCGGATGATCTGATGGCGGATATTCTCGACGCGGAAATGGCCAAGGGCGCCATCCGTCCGCTGCTTCATTGCTACACCGGCGGCGAAGGGCTGGCGCAGCGGGCGCTGAAACTGGGAGCTTATTTTTCCGTCTCCGGAATACTCTCTTTCAAGAGCGCAAAGGATGTGCGCGCCGTGATGGGGGATGTGCCGATCGAGCGGATCATTCTGGAAACGGATTGTCCGTATCTGGCGCCCGTTCCGATGCGCGGGCGGCGCAACGAGCCTTCCTATCTGGTTCATGTGGCCGAAGCGCTGGCGGCGCTCAAGGGAATGCCTGTGGATGAGGTTAAGGAGATCACCGAAGCCAACGCGCTGACGCTGTTTGACAAGGTGGGTGCGGCGTGAGCAGCTCACGGATCATCCTGCTCGGTACCGGATCGTCCGGCGGGGTACCCCGCGTGGGCGGAGACTGGGGTGTCTGTGATCCGGCAGAGCCCAGGAACAAACGCCGCCGCTGCGGCGCGCTGGTGCAGAAAGAGGGCGCGGGCGGCGCGCTGACGAATATCCTGATCGACACGTCGCCCGACTTGCGCGAGCAGCTTCTGGACGCCGGCGTGACGCATCTGGACGGGGTTATCTACACGCACGATCACGCGGATCAGTCTCACGGCATTGACGATGTGCGCGCCCTGGCCATTCGCCAGCGCAGCGCTATCCCGGTCTATTTTGATCCGTATGCGCGCGGCAGTCTGATGACGCGGTTTGAATACTGTTTCGTTGGCGGAAAGGGTTACCCGCCGATCCTGTCTCCGCACATAACCGTAAATGACGGGCAGGCGTTTACGGTCAGCGGGGCGGGCGGGGCTGTGGAATTCTTGCCCGTGACCATGGTGCATGGATCAATCCCGTGCATGGGTTACCGGATTGGCAATGTTGCTTATTGCAACGACGTTAACGCGCTGCCGGCCTCAACGATGAAGCGTCTTGCCGGGCTGGACGTGTTGATCATTGACGCGTTGCGATATGCGCCGCACCCGTCCCATGCGCATCTCGATCAGGCCCTCGAATGGATCGAGGCGCTGAAACCGGCGAGGGCGGTGCTTACCAATCTGCATGTCGACATGGATTACCGGACATTGTTGGAAACACTGCCGCCGAATGTTGAGCCAGGCTTTGACGGCATGGAAATCAGCATCAGCGGCTGAGGTGGTTGATTGATGGGCGCGGCGGGATAAGCCGCTCGATCGCGTTTGCATGTCCTCAAGAATCAATTGTGAATTCAGGAGCTTAGGCGCGCCGTCGCGCCAATAATAAAATTGCCCATAATATAGATTATGCGACTCATGGCATAAGGAGCGCGGGCTGTGACGCGGCTTCTGGAGCTTCAGGCTTTAGGGTTGGCGAGCTGTCCGCGCCGCGGCGCCAGCGATCGCCGGGCGGCCGGAACCTACCCCCTTCCCCTCTTGCACAGGGCGAGCCTGGCGCGGCGGATCAGGATTTCGTTAAGACTTTCCGGGGCCTGTCAGGAGAAATGCAGGCGGCGGTATTTGCCGCGGAAATACAGAAGCGGGTCACGGCGCGGCTCAAAGCGGGCTCGCTCGACCTGTCCCATGAGAATGATGTGATCGCCGCCTTCGTGAACGTCGTGGCGGGCGCATTCAAATGTCGCCAGAGAGCCTGTCAACACCGGCGTACCATTCAGGCCCGGCTCCCAGGGCGTAGCGCCGAAACGGTCTTCATCGCGGCGCGAAAAGCGGATCGAAGCAGGCTGCTGCCCGATGTGAAGGACATTTACCGCAAAATGAGCGGACGACCGGAATACTTCCGAACTCGCCGAGGATCTGGCGATACAGGCCAGCAGCAGCGGTGGATCGAGGGAGACGGACGTGAAGGAATTGGCGGTGAGGCCGACGGGCTGGCCGGCGCTATCCCGCGCTGTGAGAATGGTAACGCCGGTGGCGAAGCACCCCAGGGCATCCCGCAGGGTGCGCGCGTCCGATCCGAGCCTGTATTCAGGCGTTGAACGCGGCAGGCGGCGCTCCAGAAAGTCGATCAGAACGGCGCTGAAAGCATCAAGACATTCTGCGGCCGTCAACGGCTCGCCTGCCCCGATTTCCACAGCCTCGGCATGCGGGACGCCCATCGCAACATGCGCGATGCCGTGAGGGGATGCGCCCTGGGCGGTTGTAATGATCAGCGCCGGCAGACTTTCCAGAATGGTAGCGATCTCAGTGGCCGGATGAATATCCGGCGTGATGAGAACAAGGCCGGTTGCGAGCAATGCGCCATCCTGGCTGACCGCGCTGATGGCGGCGGCGGCATGATCGCCTGCCGCAAGCAGGACCGGCCGCATCGGGAGCTGGCTGAGAATGGCGCGCAGGGTTTCCGTTGTGTAGGCGTCCGTGCCGCGCCGCTTGAGCGCTGACGAGGCTTCTCCATGGGCGATGCGCACGACCTGCCTGCCCGCTTTTACGAGCGCAACACACAGATCTCTCCAGAAGTCAGGGCTCTGCTGAGGATGCTCAAGCAGGACAATTGCCGGGTCGTCCGGATGGCCCATGAGTTCACCCTGAAGGGCCAACCCACCGATCCCCCTGAATTCTGTTATCCTGCTCAAATCTTACTGCCTTTGAAACCATCCCGCAGCGCGGCGTCCCGGCCCGGTTGCGGAAGATATACAGCGGCGACCCGTTCTGGCCAGCCCAAGGGCGGTTACCGCGATGTTCCAGCCCGGCGCAAGTTTCGTGCCGTTCCTGGTTTCTGGCCGTCCTCAGGCTTCCAGCGCCACAATCATATCCACGCGCGTCGCGTGGCGGCCGCCTTCAAACTGCGCGGCCAGGAAGGCGTCGACGATATCCAGCGCCAGGCCTTCACCGATCACCCGCACGCCGAGGGAGAGCATGTTCGCATCATTGTGCTGGCGGATCATGCGGGCCGAGAACGTGTCACTGCACACGCCGCACCGGATGCCCTTCACCTTGTTGGCTGCCATCATGATGCCCTGGCCCGTGCCGCAGAGAATGATGCCGAGCCGGCAATCTCCGGAGGCCACAAGCCGGGCGGCGGTCTCGCCGTGTTTGGGGTAATGCGTGCTTTCCGGCGTGACGGGGCCAATATCGACAGGCTCCCAGCCCTGCGCCGCAATATGCGTCGCGATTGTCTGCCGAAGATCGATGGCCGCGTGGTCGCTGGAGAGAACAATACGTTTGTTGTCTGACATGATCTTTGCCCCTATTCCCACTCGATTGTGCCAGGTGGTTTGGATGTCACGTCATAGACAACCCGGTTGACGCCCTTCACCTCGTTGATGATCCGTGTGGCGACCTTCCCGAGGAAGGCATGCTCAAAGGGATAATAGTCCGCCGTCATACCATCAGTAGACGTTACCGCGCGCAGGGCGAGGACAGCCTCATAAGTACGCTCGTCGCCCATGACGCCGACGGTGTTGACGGGAAGCAGCACGCTGAACGCCTGCCAGATTTCGTCATAAAGGCCCGCCTTGCGGATCTCGTCGATATAGATGGCATCTGCCTTGCGGAGGGTGTCAGCCTTCTCGCGAGTGATGGCGCCGGGAATACGGATGGCAAGGCCGGGGCCAGGGAACGGATGGCGGCCCACGAAGGCTTCGGGCAGGCCGAGTTCACGGCCCAGAGCGCGCACTTCATCCTTGAAGAGTTCGCGCAGCGGCTCGACCAGCTTCATCTTCATGCGTGCGGGCAGGCCGCCAACATTGTGGTGGCTCTTGATGGTGACGGAGGGGCCGCCGATGGCAGAGACGCTTTCAATGACATCCGGATACAGAGTGCCTTGGGCAAGGAAATCAGCGCCGCCGATCTTGCTGGCTTCGGCATCGAATACATCAATGAACAGACCGCCGATGATCTTGCGCTTTTTCTCCGGGTCCGTCACGCCGTCGAGTTGGCCGAGGAAGAGTTCCGAAGCGTCCACATGCACGAGCGGAATATTGTAATGCTCACGGAAGAGGCTGACGACCTGCTCGCTTTCGCCGGCGCGCATCAGTCCGTGGTCGACATAAACACAGGTAAGCTGATCACCGATTGCTTCGTGGATCAATACGGCGGCTACGGATGAGTCCACGCCGCCGGAAAGGCCGCAGATCACCCTACCCTTGCCGACCTGAGCGCGGATCTTTTCGATGGCTTCTGCGCGGTAGGCCGCCATTGTCCAGTCGCCCTTGAGGCCGGCAACGCCATGCGTGAAGTTGCGCAGGAGGCGCGCGCCATGGGTGGTGTGGACGACTTCGGGGTGGAACTGGGTGCCGTAGAATTTCCGCTCCGGATCAGCGATGACAGCATAAGGCGCGCCGGGCGACCGGGCGATGACACCAAAACCGGGCGCCATGTCTGCCACATGGTCACCATGGCTCATCCAGACCTGCTCGGAATTGCCGCCCTCAAACAGCCCCTCGAGGATCGGATCGTCCTCTACCGGCTCGATAAAGGCGCGGCCAAATTCGCGGCTGGTGCCGCTTTCCACGCGTCCGCCGAGTTGGTGCATCATCACCTGCTGGCCATAGCAGATGCCGAGGATGGGCAGGCCGCTGTCGAATATGGCCTGATCAGCAAGGGGCGCGTTTTGCCATGTGACGCTGGCCGGGCCGCCCGAGAGAATGATGGCCTGTGGGTGATACGCCTTCAGGAAAGCGCCATCGACCTTGTTGAAAGGATGGATCTCGCAATAGACGCCGCTTTCGCGGAGGCGGCGGGCGATCAATTGGGTCACCTGACTGCCGAAATCGACGATCAGGACGCGCTCATGGGAATTGGGGGCGGAATCGGCTTGCTGTGTCATGGCCCCTATTAGCGGGGCTTTCGCTGCTGCGAAAGGCTGTGAAACGCGCCATGGAGCAATTTGGGCAGCCCTATGGATCAAGCTTCCCGGTTAAGCAGCGCGAAGAAGAAGCCATCGGTGCCCGCCCGGCGCGGCGTGAGCCGGACGCTGCCGGTGGGGCCGCGAAATTTGCGGACGACGGCGGCGCCATGGTCGGTCAGAAGGCCTGAAGCAATCGCGGCTTCAGCAGCGTCTCCCTCGCGGAAGCGGGTATCGGCCGCCAGAAATTCGGCAACGCGGTCCTCGTCTTCCTCAATCAGAAAGGAGCAGGTTGCATACAGGAGGCGACCGCCGGGTTTCACATAGTTGGCCGCTTCTGCGAGGATCTGGCGCTGATCCTCCACGCGTTTGGCGAGCTGGGCAGGCTTCACGCGCCATTTGGAGTCCGGCTTGCGGCGCCAGGTTCCGGTGCCGGTGCAAGGCGCATCGACAAATACGAGGTCCATCTGGCCCACAAGCGGCTCAAGGCTCGTGCCTTCGCTGGGGTGGACGAGTTGAACATTGTGCGCCCCGGAGCGCTTGAGACGCGGAACGAGCGCTGAGAGGCGCTTTCCGTCAATGTCATAGGCATAAATCTGGCCGGTGCCCTGCATCTGCGCCGCCAGGGCGAGCGTCTTGCCCCCGCCGCCGGCGCAATAGTCCAGCACCTGCTCTCCCGGCTTGGCATTTGCGGCAGCCGCAGCGATCTGGCTGCCCGCATCCTGCACCTCAACCCAACCCTTGGAGAAGGCCGGAATGCCCTCGATGGAGTCTTCGCGCTCGGTTGGGTCGCGCGCCGGGATATTGTAGGCGTTGGTCAGCAGCTTTGAGGGCACCGCCCGGACGGATTTGAGCGGGAGCGCGGCTTTCTCTGCGTCGGATTTCAGCGTGTTGACGCGCAGATCCACATCCGCGCGGACGGCCATCGCCTGCGCCTCGACCACGGTATCGGGGCCGAATACGCGCTCCATATGCGGTGTCAGCCATTCGGGAAAATCGCCCTGAACATGGATCGGCGCGGTAGGATCGGGCGCCATGATGAGCGCGTCGCGCTCTGCATTCGTCAGGGGCGTTGGGCCGTGATCGTCATAGCAGGCCTGTTCGATGTCGCGGGCGGGCCAGTCCCAGGCAAAGCGCAACGTGCCGAACACCAGCGCCCGCGGGTCATCATGGCCCATATGATGGGCTGTCGAGTTGCGGCGCCGGAGGGCATCCAGCACGAGACCCGACACCCAGGCGCGGTCCTTGGAGCCGGCATAACGGGCCCGTTTGCCCCAGTCGCGCACGGCAATCTTCACCGGTTGATGCCTTTGCAGCACGTCCGTCAGGACAGAAATTGCTGCGCTGATGCGTCCGCCATTGCGCATGTGTCGGCTCTCCGGTTGCGAAAGCGTGGGTGTTAGCGTCCTATGAGGCCGGTGAAAACAACAAAGGGCTGAACATGCTGGAGATTCGCCTGCCGGAGGGGATGCGGGATGCGGGGGCCGCAGATTGGCGCCGCCTCGGCGATATTACAGGGGAAGCCTTTGCCGAAGACCCGGTGAACCTCTGGATATTTGGCCGAACGGACGCGCTGACGCCGGTATTTTCGCAACTTGCGCGGCATCTCTATATCCCGAACGGCATCTGCCATGTGGCCGGAGATCGCGGCGCGACGATGTGGTGCCTCTCGGAGCGGAGGAAGGAGCTTGGCGCGCTGGCGACGCTGGGCCTCGTCTGGACGCTGATGCAGAAGGGCTCAAAGGGCGCTGCCAAGCGTGCGTTGACGGCGGGCGAAACCATGGCGCGGGAGCATCCCAAGGACCGCCACCTTTACCTTTTCACCATCGGTACGCGGAAGGCCGAGCGCGGCAAGGGGCTGGGCAAGCAGTTGATCAACCCTGCCCTCGCCGCCGCCGACAAGGCCGGGATGCCCTCTTATCTGGAGAACTCCAATCCGGCGAATACCGGCTTCTATATGAGCCATGGGTTCGAGCGGATGAAACTGTTCGAGCCCGGCCCCGGCGCCCCGCCACTGGAAGCGATGTGGCGGGAGCCGAAACCTCAAGATGCGATCTGAAGATCAGCCGCGAGACAGTGAATAGTTCGGTGCTTCGCGGGTCATCATCACGTCGTGGACATGGCTTTCGTTGAGACCGGCGCCGGTGATCTGGACGAACTCTGCCTTCTGATGGAGCTCGGCGATATCCTTGGCGCCGACATAACCCATCGCCGCGCGCAGGCCGCCGACCATCTGGTGGATGATGGCGCCGACCGGCCCCTTGAAGGGTACCTGCCCTTCGATGCCTTCCGGCACGAGTTTCTCGGCGGCGGCGTCCTTCTGGAAGTAGCGGTCAGCCGAGCCGCGGGCCATGGCACCGAGGCTGCCCATGCCGCGATAGGCTTTGTAGCTGCGGCCCTGATAGAGGAAGACCTCTCCGGGAGCCTCTTCGGTGCCCGCGAACATCGAGCCCATCATGGCGGTGGACGCGCCAGCGGCGAGCGCCTTGGCGAAGTCGCCGGAGAACTTAATGCCGCCATCGGCGATAACCGGCACGCCAGAAGATAGCGCGGCAGTGGCGCACTGCTCGATTGCCGTGAGCTGGGGTACGCCGACGCCGGCGACGATGCGGGTGGTGCAGATCGAGCCAGGGCCGATACCGACTTTCACAGCGTCTGCGCCAGCGTCGATCAGCGCTTTGGTCGCCTCAGCCGTAGCGACGTTGCCTGCAATGATTTGCACCGAATTAGAGATTTTCTTCGCGCGGGTGACCGCTTCAGCGACGGAAATGGAATGGCCATGAGCCGTATCGATGACGACCGCATCGGCGCCCGCCTCGATCAGCGCAAGGGTCCGCTCGAAGCCTGCGTCGCCCACGGTCGAAGCCGCGGCAACGCGCAGGCGGCCTGCGCCATCCTTGGCAGCGTTGGGGTGGACGGCGGCCTTGTCCATGTCCTTCACGGTGAGCAAGCCGAGGCATCGGCCGTCATGATCGACGATCACCAGCCGTTCGATCCTGTGCTTGTGCAGCAGGCGGCGCGCATCGCCGGGAGCCATGTCCATCTGGGCCGTGACCACTTCGCGGGTCATCAGGCTCGCGACTTTCTCGTTCGGATCGTCCGCAAACCGGGTATCCCGGTTGGTGACGATGCCCACCACCTTACCGTTTTTCTCCACGACTGGAATGCCGGAGAAGCCCGTGCGCTTCTTGAGTTCCTGAAGGTCTCCAAGGGTGGCGTCGGGGCTGATGGTGACGGGGTTCATCACCACACCGCTTTCATACTTCTTCACCATTGCCACTTCGCCGGCCTGCTGCTCGATCGAAAGGTTGCGGTGGATCACGCCGATGCCGCCAGCCTGGGCCATTGCGATGGCGAGGCGCGCTTCGGTAACCGTATCCATCGCCGCCGAAAGCAGCGGGATATTGAGGGGGATGGTTTTCGTGAGCAGCGTCGAAACATCTACATCTGCCGGTAACACCTCGCTTGCGCCGGGCTGGAGAAGCACGTCGTCGAAGGTGATCGCTTGTCGGATTTTCATGTGGGGAGCTCCCTTTTTGGCCTCCTAAGGGAGTCGCGAGGCCTTGTGAAGTCCCCTCATGCTGCGTTTGCGATCACATTCCCGGAAAGCGCGGAAAAGCCCGAACACCCTCCGGTATATGGTGAAACGGTTGTGCATCGGCTGTCTGGAGGATGACCTGGGGGCCTTCGAACGCGGCCGGATTGTCGAGCGCGCCCACCTTGAGGATCAGCGCGCCGGGCAATGCCGTAGAGCGGGTGAGCAAGGGCGTTCCGCAATCGGGGCAAAATTCCCGGGTGGCCGCGCCCGGGAAATCAGGCCGGGTGTATCCTTTGGGCGCGCCTTTTGTGAACCGGAAGCCGGCCTCGGGCATGGCGATGAAATCATTCCCCTCCCCGCCCGTGAAGTATTGGCATTCCCGGCAATGGCACCGGGCGCGCATCAAGGGCGCTCCCTCCGCTTCGTAACGGACATTTCCGCAATAACAGCCACCTGACAGGTTCATTTTCTCTTCCCCCATGTTGATTTCACGCCCGGCCAGCTAAGCATGACAAGCCGCGCCAGTTCAATTGGGCCCACCTTGAAGCAGACATAAAATCAACTTACCACCAGCTTCGGCGGCGCAGGGTGGGACAAGGAAGAGATGTTGCAGCGGCTGGCCTGGGCAAAATCCGCCGCCTTCAGCGTCCTGATCCTGGCCGCCGCTTGCGGACAGCCCGCCGGCAATTTGGCCGACACTCCCGAAATCGTGGAGACCGAGGCGGCTGCTCCCGACCCTGCCAAGAGTTTTACCCCCTCCATCCTGGTGATGCTGGACGAGGAGATGGCGGCGGTGGTCCGCGAAAATAAGGTCGCCAGCCTGTCCTATGTTCTGATCAAGGATGGTCAGCGGGTTGCCAGCGGCTTTCATGGTACGCGCACACTGGACACCGCTGACCCGGTAGATGACCGGACGATTTATCGGATCTATTCGATGACTAAGCCGGTGACGGCGGTTGGCCTTCTGATGCTGTATGAAGAAGGCAAGTTCAGCCTCGACGATCCGATCACGAAATTCCTGCCCGAAATGAGCAAGCTGGAGGTGTTTGACGGACTGTCTGCCGGGAGCATCCGCACACGGCCGGTAAACCATGTGCCGACCATGCGGGAGCTTCTGCTGCACACCGCTGGGTTCGGCTATGGCGATGGGCGGCCGGATTATGTCTCGCAGCAGTTTATGGCCCGCCAGATCGACAGCGCGGCCTCTTCCGATGAACTGGTGGAAAAAGTTGCCCGCATCCTCCTGAAATACCAGCCGGGCGAAGCGTGGTCCTATTCCATCGCTTCTGATCTTCAGGGCGTAATCATTGAGCGGATTACCGGCCAGTCGCTCCAGCAATATCTGGAGGAACGGATATTCGCGCCGCTCGACATGGCGGATACGGGCTTTACCGTTGATGAGGGGGATAGTTCGAGACTGGCCATCCTGACGAGCTGGACACCGGAGGCAGGTATGCAACCCCTACCCGGCCCGATCCAAACATTGCGGGCCGCAGAGGTCGCGCGTTATTCAGGTGGACACGGACTTGTTTCGACTATTGCCGACTACGAACGTTTTGCAGCCATGCTGCTCAATGGTGGGTCTCTGGGCGACGTCAGGTTGCTGAAGCCGGAAACGGTTTCAATGATGGTGACCAATGGTCTGGCATTTTTGGATGCCAATACCGGGCTGCCGCTCTACCGGCCGTCTGCAGGCATCGGTTACGGGTTTGGTGTGGGCGTTGTTGATGACACCATTGCATCGGGTCTTGGAGCACCGGAAGGCAGCTTCTTCTGGGATGGCGCTACCGGGACCTGGTTCTGGGTCGATCCCCGGCACGATCTGATATTCATCGGTATGCTGCAGAATATGTCCAGCTCGCCCATTCTCATGCGGCGCGCAGCGATGCAGCGCGTGTATCATGCACTGATTACGGACTATTTCCCCACCCCGCACTGAGGAGGGCTGCCGTTATTTGCGGAAGCCCTTGGCAACCACATAAATCTCGGGGCTGCCAGCGCGGCTGGCGGCTGGCTTGATATGCTTCACCGTCCGGAAATGCTGTTTCAACTGGTCAAGCACATCTTTGGTTGCGCCGCCCTGAAACACCTTCGCACAGAACGCGCCGCCTTCGGCGAGATGTTCGATGGCAAACGCCACCGCCATTTCCACAAGCGCGACGGTGCGCAGATGGTCTGTCTGTTTGTGGCCTGTCGTGTTGGCGGCCATATCGGACAATACAAGATCCGGCGGCCCAGAAAGGCCGGCGAGCATTTTCTCGACATCCTCAGGATTGTTGACGTCACCTTCGATGATCAGCGCACCTTCAATCGGCACCAGGGGCAATAGGTCGATCCCCACAACCTCTACCGCGCCTTTCTGCAGCGCCACCTGAATCCAGCCCCCAGGCGCGCATCCCAGATCGACCACACGCTGGCCCTTGCGCAGGAGCTTGGCGGTCTCATCGATTTCCAGGAGCTTGTAGGACGCGCGCGAGCGATAGCCTTCGTCCTTTGCCTTGCGCACATACGGGTCCTGAAGCTGACGTTCGATCCAGCGCTTGGAGCTTTCCGTGCGGGCGTTCCGGGCAATCACCTTGCGCTCGGTGGCACGGCGGCCGGAATCCTGCTTCTCCGGGCCCGGCCCCTTCCATCGCCGCCTGTCGTCATCACTCATTTGGAGTCTCCTGAAGGCTGGGGCGGCGCCCCTTGCGGCGGCGGTTCCGGTTTCTAGGTTGACCATACATCATCGACAGCAAAAGTCCCTCCCGCAGGCCGCGGTCGGCCACGCGCAGGCGGGTGCCTTCAAAAGCTTCCCACACGGCCTGCATGATCGAGCAGCCTGCCAGCATCAGCGGCGCGCGCTCTTCCCCAATGGTTGGCAGTTTGGCGCGGCCAGCGACACCAAGTTCTCGCAACATATCGATCGTTCCGCTGCCCTCCGCCCGGCTCATCCAGGCGCCATCCACCTTGTCCCGCCGGTAGCGATCCAGCTTCAGGTGGACACCGGCAAGACAGGTCACCGTTCCCGACGTCCCGATAAGGTAGCCTTCGTCAGCGGCGAGGCGCTCCTGAACAGCCGCCAGCCCCGGCCAGGAGGCAACAATCTCCCGCGCGCGGGCCAGCATCAGCGGCCAGGCTGCAGCCTCCTCATGCTCGCGGAAAGCGTCGCTCATCGTGACAACGCCCATCTTGAGACTTGTCCAGTCGATGATGGGCGCGCGGTTCAGCATTCCCTTGAGGCCCTGCCCCCGCGTGGCTTCCGCATCCAGAAGCGACAGCTCGGTGGAGCCTCCGCCAATATCGACCACCAACACGGATTTGGCGGGGGCGACCAGCAGGTCGTGGCAGCCGATCGTGGCCAGCCGGGCCTCTTCCTTGGCGCCGATCACCTTGAACGTGAGCCCCGTTTCGGAATGCACCCTCTGGATGAATTCAGCGCCATTCTCTGCTTTGCGGCATGCCTCGGTGGCGATGCATCTGACGCGCCCGACCCCGTGATGGCGCAATTTGCGCCGGATCACATGCAGCGCGTCCAGCGCGCGTTCGATCGCAGCATCGGAAAGCCGGCCAGTATCGTGAAGCCCCTCGCCCAGACGCGCGATCTGGGAATGCGAATCAACTACGCGAAACGTCTGCCCGCGCGGCTCTGCCACCAGCAGGCGGCAATTATTGGTGCCCAAATCGACCGCAGCATAGAGCGGGCGACTGGTGGTGGGGCGGGCCTGCGCGCGTTTGGGCGGCCCTCCCCTGTCTTTTTTGTCAGCCATGGTGTGGCCCGAATGGAAAACTTGAGGCAATGTCTACCACAGGAGATGAAAATGACCAGTAGACGCGGCCGAACCGCATGGTTGAAAAATATCTTCCGTAAACGGGGGCAGCCGGCGGAGGCAGAACCGCTTTTGCTCGTTGATCCGGTCGATACCAACTATTTCTACAATACCATTTCCCGGCACGAGGCGCGTTTCCAGATCGGCCAGGTGGTGCGCCACAAGCTGTTTCCGTTCCGGGGCGTCATTTTTGATGTCGATCCGCAGTTTGCAAATACCGACGAGTGGTATGAGTCGATCCCGGAGGAAGTGCGCCCGCGCAAGGACCAGCCGTTCTACCATCTCTTCGCGGAGAACGACCGGACCCACTACATTGCTTATGTGTCCGAACAGAACCTGATACCCGACGATTCCGATGTTCCCTTGAGCCACCCTGATATTCCGGAATGGTTCACGATGACCGGAACGGGCACTTACGAGCTCAAGAAGCACGCAACCAACTAAGGTGCCCGCTGCGAGCTAGGTTCCGCTGGTGCTGCGCGCGATGGTTGCCGTTGTGGAGTGGCCTGGCACCAGGGGCACAATGACGACTTCGCCGCCGCGCGCTTCCACAATATCGGCGCCCACGATGGTTTCTTTTGTATAGTCACCGCCCTTGACCAGCACATCCGGCTTCAGGGCCGTGATGACTTCCCGGGGCGTATCGGTATCGAAGATGGTGACTCCATCCACCGCGCTGAGGGCGGCAAGCACGTCAGCGCGCGCCTGTTCGGTGTTGATGGGGCGCTGGGGACCTTTGAGGCGCTTCACCGAGGCATCCGAGTTCAGTCCGATAATCAGCCGGTCGCAATGGGACCGGGCTTGTTCAATGACGCGGATATGGCCCGGATGCAGGATATCGAAACACCCGTTGGTGAAGCCGATTCGCAGGCCTGCAGCGCGCCAGCGTTCGGCCTGGCCGATCATGGCATCGATCGGCAACACGCCGGCGCGTCCGGCGGGGCCGAAATCCGTCAGCGCCGCTTTGACCTCTTCTGCAGTGACCGTTGCAGTTCCAGACTTCCCGACAGCAATACCAGAGGCAGCGATGGCCATGCTGACGGCCTCCTCCAGCGTGCCACCGCCGGCAATGGCGGCCGCCAGCGCCGCCAGGCTGGTATCGCCCGCGCCGGAGACATCGAAGACTTCCCGTGCGCGGCCGGCTTCGTGATGAACCTTGCGGTCCGGACCGATGAAGGAAATGCCTCTGGCGGCGCGGGTGACGACCACGGCCTTTGCCGGGAGGATTTCCAGAGCGCTGCGCAACGCCCAGCTGGCTTCTTCGTCTGTGTTGACGCTGAGACCTGTGGCGGCAGCAAGCTCGGAGGCGTTGGGCTTGAGGATGTCGACAGCGCCGTATCGGGCAAAGTCCCTGCCCTTCGGGTCTGCGATCACGGGTAGCTTGTGATCTGCTGCAATCTGCAGGATTGCCCCCAGAAGCCGGTCTGTGAGCAGGCCCTTGGCGTAGTCTGAGATGAGGATAGCGGCGGCGCCTTTTGCCTCTGCGGCGACGATGCCTATCAGTTCGGTTTCTGTCGTTTCGCTGATGGGCGCGGCATTTTCCGTATCGACACGCAAAAGCTGGTGTCCGCCGGCCACAAAGCGGCTTTTGAGGGTCGTGGGGCGGCCTTCCAGGGTCACGAGATGGACGGAAATGGACACATCCTGGACAAATCTGGACAGAAGTTCCCTGCCGGCGTCGTCATCTCCGCGTGCCCCGATCAATACGGGGGCGAGGCCCAGAGACGCAAGGTTGCGGGCGACGTTTGCCGCCCCGCCGGGCATGGCGGCATCGCGGCTGTAGCGCAGCACCGGAACGGGCGCTTCAGGGGAAATGCGTTCAACGGCGCCATAGATGAACCGGTCGAGCATCACGTCGCCAATGCAGAGGACGCGCTTTCCGGCGGCCTGATCCAGAAGCCCTGAGAGTCGGGATGACATGAAGCGCAGGCCTCCGGTGAAAACAAAATTGCCTCTGCAGCAGGCTATAACGGCGCGTCCGGGGAAGCGAAAGCGCTGGCCGTCATCTGGTGATCCAGTCTGCGATTCAAGGCGTAAGACCATCGTTACCAGATATTTGCCCAGACCGGTCAGTTCATGCCTTCTCCCGCACCCGCAATTCTATGGTTCAGGGAAGACCTGAGATTAACGGACAACCCGGCCCTGGACATGGCGGTAGCCAGCGACAGGCCGCTGATCTGCCTCTATATCCTGGAGATGGGTGACAGCGCGCCGCGCCCGCTGGGCGGCGCCAGCCGGTGGTGGCTGAACCGGAGCCTTTCCGAACTCGCTGCCTCCCTGGAAGCGATTGGCGGATCGCTGGTGCTGCGCGCGGGCCCAGCCGAGCGCGTGCTTGCCACGCTGATTCAGGAGACCGGCGCGGAGGCCGTATTCTGGAACCGCCGCTATGGTCTTCCCGAGCGGGAGACCGACGCCGCCATCAAGAAGGCGCTGAAGGACAAGGGCATTCAATGCCAGAGCTTCAATGGCCGCCTGCTGATGGAGCCCTGGGAGCTGAAAACCGGCAGCGGTGGCTGGTACAAGGTATTCACGCCTTTCTGGCGCGCATTGCAGGCGAGCTACAAAGCCCCTGCTCCGCTCGCAGCCCCCAAACAGATCAAGGCCGCAGCAGCCGATAGCGAAGCGCTTTCTTCCTGGAAGCTGCACCCAGAAAAACCGGACTGGTCTGGCGGGCTTGCCGAAGCCTGGACACCGGGAGAGCGCGGCGCCATGGACCGCCTTGAGGCGTTCCTCCATGGGCCCGTCAGCCGCTATGCCGATACCCGTAACCTACCTGGAGAACCGGACGGCACGTCACGCCTTTCGCCTCATCTGAGGTTTGGCGAGATTGGTCCGGCGCAGGTCTGGAGGGCGGTGCAGGCGCGCCTTGCGGCCGGAAGGGCGGATGAAAATTCTGCCCGCGTGTTCCTGTCCGAGATTGCCTGGCGGGAGTTTTCCTACACCCTGCTCTACTACAATCCCGGCCTCGCCACGGACAACTATAACGCCAATTTCAACCGGATGGGCTGGCGCCGCAGCGATGCTGATTACACGGCCTGGAGCCGAGGCCGGACAGGCTATCCCATCGTGGATGCCGGGATGCGGGAACTTTGGCATACAGGCTGGATGCACAACCGTGTACGGATGATTGTCGCCTCCATGCTGACCAAACATCTGCTGCTGCCCTGGCAGAAGGGCGAGGAGTGGTTCTGGGATACGCTGGTGGATGCAGACCCGGCCTCCAATCCGGCGAGTTGGCAATGGACGGCGGGCAGCGGCGCGGATGCTGCCCCCTATTTCCGCGTATTCAACCCGATCAGCCAGGGGCAGAAATTTGACAGCGCCGGTGACTATGTTCGCCGCTGGTGCCCGGAATTGGCGCGCCTGCCAGATAAATATCTGCACGCGCCTTTCGAGGCCGACGCGCAGACGCTGTCCAAAGCCGGCGTAAAGCTGGGCACGACCTATCCCAAACCCATCATCGACCATGCCGTGGGCCGCCAACGCGCGCTGGACGCGTATAAAGCCCTCAAAGAGGATCAAGCCGCAGAATGAAGAAGATAGCGATCATCGGGGCAGGCATTTCTGGCCTGGGGGCGGCGTGGGCGCTTAAGAATGTGGCAGATGTAACCGTGTTCGAAAAGGACGCGCGCGCCGGCGGCCATGCAAGCACGCATGTGTTCGACTATGACGGTCATCAGACGGCGGTAGATCTTGGTTTCATTGTCTATAACGCGCTGAATTATCCGAACCTCATCGCCTTCTTCGAAGAGCTCGGCGTGCAGACACAGGCGTCGGACATGAGCTTCGCTGTGTCTGATCCTGTTGGCTGGGAATGGGCCTCTACCCTGCCCGGCCTGTTTGCGCAGAAGCGGAATATCCTCAATCCGGACTTCCACCGCTTCTGGCAGACCATCCTGAAATTCAACAATACCGCACGGGCAGAACTGGCTGCGGGAAATGTGCGCGAAACCACGCTGGGCGCCTGGTTGGACCGGCACAGCTATGACGAAGCATTCCGCCGCAATTATATCCTGCCGATGGGCGCGGCGATCTGGTCTACGCCGGAACGCGAGATGCTGAACTATCCCGCGCAGAGCTTTTTCCAGTTCTTCGACAATCACCGGTTGATGCACAAAGAGCGTCCGAAATGGCGCACGGTGACGGGCGGCAGCCAGAGCTATGTGACGAAGGCCGTAGACGGATTGGGCGGGCGTGTCCGAACGGGCACGGGCGTCTCCCGCCTATATCCTGTCGGAGGCCGGACAGCGGTTGTTCTGGAAAGTGGGCATACAGAGGTTTTTGATGCGGTCATCCTGGCTGCGCATTCCGACCAATCTCTCCGTATGATCCAGGCAGATTATGAGGATCAGGCCTTTGCGCTCCGCTCCATCCGTTATCGCCCGAACAGTATCTGGCTGCACCGGGACCCCTCGCTGATGCCAAAGCGGCGCAGCGCCTGGGCGAGTTGGAACGTCCTCAAGCAGGAAGGCGAAGATATCTGCCTGACCTACTGGATGAACCGCCTTCAGGGGCTCGACCCTTCGCGGCCATTGTTCATAACCCTGAACCCTGCCATGCCGCCAAAGGAAGAGCTGACCTTCCTTCACTATACGTTCGATCATCCCCAGTTTGACGCTGCGGCCGAAGCGGCCGTGCGCAGCCTCAAGCGCATTCAGGGCAAGGATAATCTCTGGTTTGCCGGCGCCTGGATGGGGCGCGGATTTCATGAGGATGGGCTGAAATCGGGCCTTTCTGCTGCGCTGTCTCTTGGGGGCCGTGTTTCCTGGCAGACGGACGGTCTTGAAACCTGGACTCCTACCCACAGCCCTCCTGTGGTACATATTGCGGCGGAGGTATCTGCTTGACCGCGCCTGCTCTCCGGCTTTGGACCGGCAAGACGGTCCATCATCGCTACGCCCCTTTCGAGCGGCGCTTCACGTACGATATTGCTCTGATTGATCTCGATATAGACAGGCTTGCCGAAGCCGGCGCGCAATCCCGCCTGTTTTCCATGGGGCGGCCGGGGGTATTTTCCTTCCGGCCGGAGGACCACGGAGACAAGACAAAAGGCGCGCCGCTGCGCCCGTGGGCCGAAGGCATGTTCGGTAAGGCGGACGTGAGCCTGGATGGCGGCGCCATCCGGCTGGTGACGTTTCCGCGCCACCTCTTCTACAAGTTTGCACCCTTGTCGCTCTGGTATGGATACGGACCGGACGGGGCTCTGCGCGGCATCATCTATGAAGTGAACAACACTTTCGGTGAGTGCCACTGCTATGTGGCCGCAACCGGCCCTGACCGGTCAGAGCATGAGGCCGAGAAAACGTTTCATGTATCGCCCTTCATGGACGTTTCCGGCCGGTACCGCTTCACGCTGCGGGCGCCGGACGGAAAGCTGCGCGTGACCGTCGAGAACTGGAACGAAGGCACACGTAGCCATATGGCGAATATCAACGCCGTGGAGATGCCGGCCACCACCGCAAACCTGATACGGCTGGCCCTCGTGCAACCCTTTTCGTCCTTCGGCGTTACAGTTGGGATTCACTGGCAGGCCCTGAAGATATGGATCAAGGGGGCCGTCTACCGCAGGAAACCCGAGGCACCCGGTAGGATGGCGACGATAGCGACGAGCGTTCCCGTTAAAGCATCCCTCCACAGCGGAGAGCCGGTATGACCCAAACCATCATCGCATCCTCCAGCACCATCCGCGCGCTCAGCGGCGTACCGGCATCGTTCAGAATCGGCGCGCTGCTGCTGCTCCGCACCGAGCGTGGCGAGTTGCGTTTCCTGCTTCCCGATGGCCGCACGCTGGTTTTCCAGAATGCGGAAGACGGTCCTTCCGCGGTCATCGAAGTGCATGATTACGGCTTCATCAAGCAGGCCATGGCCGGCGGCGATGTTGGTTTTGCTGACGCCTATATCGATGGGCTTTGGTCCACGCCGGATCTGACTGCGGTGTTGCGGTTTTTCTCGGCTAACTTCGAAGCGGCCGGCAAGCTGGCGCGGGGCGGATGGATCGTCCGCTCCATGAACATGATCCGGCACGCCTTCACCCGCCGCAACTCTCGCGAGGGCGCGCGCAAGAACATCATTGCGCATTATGATCTGGGGAATGACTTTTACGAGCGCTGGCTGGACCCGAGCATGACGTACTCGTCGGCTCTTTTCGAGAGCCCGAACCAGTCCCTGCAACAGGGCCAGATGAACAAGTATCGCGAGATATGCGATCGCATCCAGGCTGGCCCTTCGAGCGAAATTCTTGAAATCGGATGTGGCTGGGGCGGATTTGCCGAGTATGCCGCCAAGCAGCGCGGGGCGAAGGTGACATGCCTGACGATCTCGCCTTCGCAGCGCGATTATGCGGCCGCACGCATGCAGCGGGAGGGGCTCAGCGACCGTGTGGACATCCGCCTTGAAGATTACCGCGATCACAAGGGGACATATGACGGCATTGCCTCCATCGAGATGTTTGAAGCGGTGGGGGAAGCCTACTGGCCAAGCTATTTTGCCCAGGTGTATTCCTGTCTGAAGTCAGGGGGGCGAGCCGCCCTGCAGATCATCACCATCGATGACAAACTGTTCGACCGGTATCGTCAGCGTGTGGACTTTATCCAGCAGCACATTTTTCCCGGTGGCATGCTGATCAGCGAGGAAGTGCTGAAGCAGCAGTTTGCAAAGGCCGGGCTGCGGCATGACGGCGTGAAATATTTCGGCCAGGACTATGCGCGAACCTGCCGGGAATGGGCGCGGGCGTTCAACGGCAGCTGGGATGATATCCGGACGCTCGGCTTTGACGAGCCGTTCCGCCGCCTGTGGAACTTCTATCTCAGCTATTGTGAAGCCGGGTTCAGCGACGGCCGGATCAATGTCGGCCACTTCCAGGTGACCCGGCCAATCTGATGCCCCCTGCCCGGCTTGTCCTCAGACGAGCCGGGATTGCTTGACGGCAGCCCCAATAAAGCTTGCAAACAGCGGATGGGGCTCGAACGGGCGCGACTTGAGTTCCGGGTGGAACTGGACGCCGATGAACCAAGGGTGATCTTTAAGCTCCACAATCTCCGGAAGGCGGCCATCGGGCGACATACCCGAGAAGATCATGCCGGATTTTTCCAGCGCCGGGATATAGCCGGTGTTGACCTCATACCGGTGGCGGTGGCGTTCGGAGATATCGAGCGTGCCGTAGACTTCCGCGACAAGGCTGCCTTCTTTGAGGCGGGCCGGATACGCGCCGAGGCGCATAGTGCCGCCGAGATCGGTATTGGCGTCGCGCGTGACCTTTTCGTTGCCCCTGGTCCATTCGCCCATCAGACCCACGACGGGCTCTGTGGTGGGGCCGAACTCGCTGGTGGAGGCGTCCTTGATGCCGGCAAGCGTTCGGGCCGCTTCGACGACCGAAAGCTGCATGCCGTAGCAGATGCCGAAGCAGGGCAGCTTGTGTTCGCGGGCATAGCGCGCAACGCGCATCTTGCCGTGCGCGCCCCGTTCCCCGAACCCGCCTGGCAGAAGGATGCCGTGCACACCCTCCAGATCGTCAAGGGAAGCTTTCGGATCATCGAACTTTTCGGAATCGACGAAGCGGATATCGACCTTCACCTTGTTGGCGAGGCCGCCATGACCGAGCGCTTCGGACACCGATTTATAAGCGTCAGGCACATCGGTGTATTTGCCGACCAGGGCAATCGTCACATGACCATCGGGATGGCGGATGGTCTGGGCGATCTTCTCCCAGGACGAAAGATCCGGCTTGGGCGCGTCGGTGATGCCGAAATGGGAAAGAACCTCAGAATCGAGGCCTTCGGCGTGATACGCCATGGGCACGTCGTAGATATGGCCAACATCCCGCGCCTCGATCACGCTGGTGAGGCGGACGTTACAGAAGCTGGCGATCTTGCCTTTTTCGTTGACGGGGATCGGACGGTCGCAGCGGCACAGCAGAATCTGGGGCTGGATGCCGATGGAGCGCAGTTCCTTGACGGAGTGCTGTGTCGGCTTGGTTTTCATTTCGCCGGCAGCCGGAATGTAGGGCAGCAGCGTCAGGTGGATGAAGCAGGCGCGCTGAGGGCCGAGCTCCTGGCCAAGCTGCCGGATCGCCTCGAAGAAGGGCAACCCTTCAATATCGCCAACCGTGCCGCCAATCTCGCAGAGAACGAAGTCGACGCCCTCCCCCGGATCGGACAGGACAAATTCCTTGATGTCGTTGGTAACGTGCGGAATGACCTGAATGGTGGCGCCGAGATAGTCGCCGCGGCGCTCTTTCTCGATGATGCGCTGATAGATCCGGCCCGTCGTGATGTTGTCAGACTGGCGGGCCGAAACGCCGGTGAAGCGTTCATAGTGGCCGAGATCGAGATCTGTCTCAGCGCCATCATCGGTGACATAGACCTCGCCATGCTGGCGGGGGCTCATCGTGCCGGGGTCGACATTGAGATACGGGTCAAGTTTGCGCAGGCGCACGCGGTAGCCACGTGACTGCAACAGCGCGCCGAGGGAGGCGGAGGCAATGCCTTTTCCGAGCGAAGACACCACGCCGCCAGTGATGAAAATATAGCGGATCATGGGGTTATACTCATGAAATGATTCGCGCCTTGTGCGCGACCTCCACCAGCCGTTAGCGGAAAATTACTGGGGATTGGCGTTTTCCGGAACAGATTCCGTTGCCGGCGCGGCCTCTTCGGTGGGGTCTACCGGCGCGGGCTGGGGCGCAGGTGCGATTCCAACGTCCGGAGAAGCCGGCGCGGTATCATTCAGCAGAGGCGCCGTCGGATCGAAGAGGTCCACCGGGCCCTGTTGCGGCGCCGTTTGCGGGTTCGATTCGTCCAGAATACGCTCAATGCCCGAACGGTTGTCAGCCTGACGGTTGGCGATCGAGGTGAGGATCAGGCTCGTCGCGAAGAAAATCGCACCGAAGATCATGGTGGTGCGGACCAGCGCGCCTGCAGCGCCCCGGCCCGACATCAGCGCGTTTCCGGCGCCGCCGCCGATCCCGAGGCCGCCGCCTTCAGATTTCTGGACCAGAACCAGACCAATCATCGCCAGACAGGCGAGAATGTGGATAACAAGAATGACGTTCTGCATGGGCCCGACCAGCTTTCCTGAATTTAAGGCGCCCGCATAACCCCGATCAGGCCGTTCGCCAAGTCAGCGGTTCCACACGACTTATTGCGCCGCCAGCCGGTAGATGGCGAGGAAATCGTCCGCCTTCAAGCTTGCGCCGCCGATAAGGCCTCCATTTACCTCAGCAACCCCGAGGATTTCCTCAGCATTTCCGGGGTTCATGCTTCCGCCATAAAGGATACGGGTGCCTCTGCCCGCTTCGCCGAACTGCTTTGTCAGCAGCTCCCGGATGAAGCCGTGAACCTCGGCGATCTGTTCTGAATTTGCCACGCGCCCGGTTCCGATGGCCCAGACGGGCTCATATGCCACAACAATTGTATCCGCAGCGCCTTCGGAAGGAATCGATCCGGCGATCTGTTCGGAAATAACCTTCAGAACATCTCCGGCATCTCGCTGCGCCAGAGTTTCGCCCACGCAGATGATCGGCGTGATACCGGCGCGAAGGGCAGCCGACGCCTGGGATGCAACAACCGCGTCTGTTTCACCATGGTCAGCCCGGCGTTCGGAATGGCCCACAATGACATAGGTGGCGCCGGCATCCTTGAGCATTTCGGCGGAAATATCGCCGGTGTGAGCCCCCTTTTCCTTCGGATGGCAGGTTTCCCCGCCAATTTTCAGCGCGGAGCCTTCTGCTTTCGCCGCAGCGGGATGAATCAGCGTGGCCGGCAGACACAGCAGGATTTCAGGCCCTGTCTGGGACGGCGCAACTGCGGCAGCCACCCGTTCGATCTCGGTGAGACTCCCCACCAGGCCGTTCATTTTCCAGTTTCCGGCGATAAGCGTGCGTGTCATGCGGCCTTCCCTCTCTTGCAAGTCATAAACCGGTCGCCTAGCAAGCTGTGAGCCACCCGGCAAACCCCAGAAATAAGAGAAGCGCCGTATGCTCGCACTTATGAAGAAGCTGACCCGTTCCCCGTTGGGGAAGCTGGTTCTGATGATTGTCGTTGTCGGTATGGCACTCTGGGGTGTGGATCAGATCTTCAGCCAGGTGCGCAGTGGCCTTGGCGCGAACATCGTAAGCGCCGGCACGCGCGGTCTCGAGCCGGAGGACCTGGATTTCCGCGTCGAAACGGTTCTGCGGAACATTAACGCCACAGCAGAACGCCCGATGAGCAAGTCTGAGGCCCTGGAAGAAGGCCTCATCGATCAGATCGTGGAAGTCGAGAAAGCCCGGATCACGCGTCTGGGCTATGGTGAAAGCATTGGGATCTCCCCGTCGCCCAAGGCGGTGGTGGAAGAGATGAACAGCATTCCGGCGTTCCAGAACCCGCTTACCGGGGAGCTGGACGCCGCCATCTTCCGGGATCGCATTGCCCAGCTGGGCATGACGCCTGCTCAGTTCGAGCGTCAACTGCAGGACGATATTCTTATCCGTGCGCTCAGCCGGGCCGCCGGCTCAGCAGTCTATGCGCCCGACATCCTGTCAAACATTCAGGCCCATTATCTCGGCGAAGCGCGCGAGGTGGCCTGGTTCCTGTATGACGCCTCCAAGGCCCCTGCCCCTGCCGCGCCCACCGAAGCCGATATCAAGGCTTATTATGATGAACATATCGAGCGCCTGAAACAACCCGAGCGGCGGGCGCTGGATGTGCTGCGCATGTCCACCGATGACTTTACCGGTAAGGTCGAGGTGACCGACCAGGAAGTGGCCACAGTATATGAAGCGACCAAGTCGGAGCGCTTTGCGGCGCCGGACCAGCGCACCTATGCCGAGCTGATGTTCCCGAGCCGCGATGCAGCGCGCACCGCTTTCGGCCTTCTGGCCGGCGGCGCCGATCCCAACAGCGTAACCGGCGCCAATTCCATTCAGATGCGGACTGCGAGAGCGGAAGAACTGTCCGACGCCGCGCTGCGGGACGCCATGTTCGGACCCGGCAAGCAGAGCGGCGCGATGTTTGGTCCGCGCGAAGTGAACGGCCAATGGATGGTAACGCGGCTGATCTCTGTTCAGCCCGGCGCCGTGAAACCGCTGGAAGAGGTTGGCGAGGAAATCCGCCTCAGCCTCGCTCGCGAGCGCGCTCAACTGCTGTTCTCCGCGGCTCTGGATACGCTGGATGAATCCCTGTCTGCCGGACATGATCTCCATCAAATCGCTGAGGACATCGGGGTGCCGGTATTCAGCATTGCCCCGATTGATCAAAACGGCATGACAGAGGATGGCCAAGGCATTTCGCTGCTGGCCGACGCCCCTGAAGCACTTCCCCAGGCTTTCCGCCTGCCGGAGAACGAAATCAGCAGCCGTTTCGACGTATCCGGTTCGGTGGTCCTCGTTTCTCCGCGCCGCATCGTTCCGGCCGCAACCCCGGAGCTTGAAGTGATCAAGGACCGCGTTCGCGCGATGATTGTCGCTGAGCGGGCTGCTAATGCGGCGCAAGCTGCCGTCGATGCCATCACCGACCGGATCCGCAGCGGCGCGCTGACGCTGGAAGCGGCGGCGGCACAGGCGGAAACCGAGGTTGATCGTTTGCCCGAACCCGTGTCCCGCGCCAACGCCCAGGCCATGGGCATCCCCGGACCTCTGATGCAGGCGACTTTCAACAACCCAGCAGGAAGTGTGATCAGCCTTCCGGCGGGAAGCGGCTCGATGTTCGCGATTCTCAAGGTGTTGAGCGTCACGCCGCCGAGCGCTGAGGTGCTGGCCAGCATGGGGGCGGCGTCTTCTGCAGATGTCACCAATTCGCTGGTATCCGACCTCGAAACGGCGGTGGATGACGAGATCCGCCGTGCCGTGAAGGTGCGGGAGAATGCGGCAGCGGTCGCAGCCTACAAGCGAACGATCACGGCAGCCCAATGACAGCGCGCCTGATCGTAAGGCGGCGCATCGGCGATATCGAAACGCCGGTTGGCGCCATGATGAAGCTTGGATCGGATGATCCGGGCAGCTTTCTGTTCGAGTCCATCGCCGGCGGCGAGCGGCTTGGGCGATATTCCTTCATTGGCCTGAAGCCGGAGGTTTGGTTCCGCATCAAGAACGGCGTGGCCCAGACCAGCCGGTCTGCAGATTTTGCGGACGCGCGCACACTGGCCGAAGCGCCGGTGGATGCCTTGCGGAAATTTGCAGAGGCCGCGCAGGCTGAAACCTCAGAGACCCTGCCCCCCATGGCCTCGGGCGCCTTTGGATATGTGGGTTATGACATGATCCAGCATGTCGAGCCTGTTTCGATCACAAAGCCCGATCAACTGGACGTGCCCGAAGCCCTGCTCGTTATTCCGCAGGTGATGGTCATCTTCGATCACATCTATCAGGAGCTTCTGCTTATCGGCCGAATTGGCGGAAGCGATGAAACAACCGTGAATGCCCTGCTGGACGAGGTTGAGGAGCGGCTGGAAAGCCTGCCGTCCCTGCCCCCGAAGGACGGCGTTGCGCAGCAGGTGTCACTGGTATCCGATACGCCGAAGGACCGTTATTTCGAAATCGTCGAGACCTGCCGGGATTACATCAAGGCGGGCGACATCTTTCAGGTGGTGCCAAGCCAGCGTTTCTCGGCGCCGTTCCGGCAGAAATCGATCAGCCTCTACCGCGCCCTGCGGCGGCTGAACCCGTCTGCTTTCATGTTCCATATCAATCTGGGCGATGTCCGCCTGGTTGGGTCGAGCCCGGAAATTCTGGTTCGCCTGCGGGAAGGCCGTGTCGCGATCCGTCCCATCGCCGGCACGCGGCCGCGCAGCGGTAATCCGGCGGAAGACGCCCTGCGGGCCGAAGACCTGCTGAATGATCCCAAGGAACGCGCCGAACACCTGATGCTGCTGGACCTTGGCCGGAATGATGTGGGCCGGGTGGCGGCCTATGGCTCTGTGGAAGTGACAGAGCAGTTCATCGTCGAACGCTACAGCCATGTGATGCACATCGTCAGCCATGTGGAAGGCAATCTGCGCCCCGGTCTGGATGCCGTGGATGCTCTGTTCGCCGGCTTCCCGGCGGGCACCGTCTCCGGCGCGCCGAAGATCCGTGCCATGCAGATCATCAACGAGGTCGAAACTCATCGCCGCGGCATCTATGGCGGCGCGGTGGGCTATTTCGGCTGGAACGGGGATCTCGATACCTGCATCGCTCTGCGCACTGCGGTGCTCAAAGACGGCATGCTGCACATCCAGGCGGGCGGCGGTGTGGTGCTGGATTCCGACGCGCAGTATGAGTTTGACGAGACCGTCCACAAATCCGGCGCCCTGAAGCGCGCTGCCGAACTTGCCGCAGCCTACGAGCACGACCAATGATCCTCGTCATCGATAATTATGACAGCTTCACCTGGAACCTCGTGCATTATCTCGAGGAGCTCGGCGCCCATACGCATGTCGTGCGGAATGATCAGCTGACGGTCGGAGAGGCGCTCGCCCTGAAGCCGGATGCCGTGCTGCTTTCTCCTGGCCCCTGCACGCCGAATGAAGCGGGCATCTGTCTTGATCTGCTCAAAGCAGCGCCGGACGCGCTGCCGATCCTTGGCGTGTGCCTCGGCCACCAGGCCATTGGTCAGGCATTCGGCGGCGCGGTGATCAGCGCCCGCGAAATCCGCCATGGCAAGATTTCCGAAATCTCGACCAATCAGACCGGTCTCTTCGAGGGATTGCCTGAGCGGTATCGGGTGGTGCGGTACCATTCCCTGGCGATCCGGACGGATGACCTTCCAGACAGCCTCATTGCCGACGCTTATACCGACGACGGAGAGATCATGGCCGTCCATCACAAGACCCGGCCAATCTACGGCGTGCAGTTCCATCCGGAGAGCATCCTGACCGAGCATGGCCATGCCCTCCTCAAGAACTTTCTCAAGCAGGTGAAACAGTGAGCGAAAGCGCTCTCAATTCAGCCATCCAGGCAATCGCGCGGGGCCTTCCCCTTGAAGAGAGCATGCTGGAAGGCGCTTTCGATGCGCTGCTTTCCGGCGAGGCGGCACCTGAAGAAGTCGGCGCATTTCTTGCCGGTCTGACCGTACGCGGAGAGACGGCCAATGAACTTACCGCGGGCGCCCGCATCATGCGGCGCCACGCCCGGCGCGTCAGTGTCGACGGCCCGCTGCTGGATACCTGCGGCACTGGCGGCCTGCCCTGGAAATCTCTGAACACCTCCACCGCGAGCGCCATCGTGATTGCCGCTTCCGGAGGCCGTGTCGCCAAGCATGGCAACCGGTCTGTGCCCCCCAAAACGGGCTCGGCCGATGTGCTCGAAGCGCTTGGTCTGCAACTTGAGCTGAGCGACACGGCTTTCAGGGCCTGTCTCGATCAGGCTCGCGTCGGCTTTCTCTTTGCGCGCAGCTACCATTCCGCCATGCGGCATGTGGCGCCAATCCGTCAGAAGCTCGGTATCCGCACTATTTTCAACCTGCTGGGTCCGCTGTCCAATCCCGCGGGCGCGGAATATTCCGTACTCGGCGTATATGATCGCCAGTGGGTTACCCCGATGGCCGAAGCCCTCAAGGCGCTGGGCACCCGCCGCGCATGGGTTGTCCATGGCCTCGCCGGCATCGACGAAATTTCGATTTCAGGGCCAACGGAGGTGTGCGAGGTAACCCCGGAGTCCGTCCGCCACTTCCAGCTGACGCCTTGTGATGCCGGTCTTCCGGTCCACCCGATCTCCGCGATTGAGGGCGGGGCGCCGGAAGAGAATGCAGCGGCCATCCGAGACCTGCTCGACGGACGCGAAGGCCCCTTCCGCGACATCGTTCTTTTCAACGCGGCGGCGGGTCTTCTGGTCAGCGGTCTTGTGCCCGATCTGCCCGCAGGCGTTGCGCGCGCCGCCGAAGCCATTGACAGCGGCGCGGCCCGCGAAACTCTGGACAAGCTTGTGCGCACATCCCGGGAGAGCGACTAGGCCATGAAAACTGCGCTCGACCGCATCATTGATTACAAGCATGATGAAGTGCGCGCCCTGAAAGCGGCGTGTTCGCTGGCAGATCTTGAGGCGGCGGCCAAGGCTGCGTCCCCCGTTCGCGGGTTCGCTGCGGCGCTGTCATCAGTCGCCGACGCAGGTCAGAATGCCCTGATCTGCGAGATCAAACGCAAGAGCCCTTCGGCAGGAGATATTTTGCCAGGCGCTGATCCAGTCGAAATTGCGCGGGATTATGAGCGTGGGGGCGCCGCCTGCCTTTCTGTGCTGACAGATATGCCGAGTTTTGGGGGAAACCTCGCAGACTTTGAAGCCATTCGCTCGGCGGTCAGCATTCCTATGCTTCGCAAGGATTTCATGATCGACCCCATACAGATCATTGAAGCCCGCGCCCATGGCGCAGACTGTATCCTGATCATCATGTCGGCGGTGGACGATAGCCTGGCGGCAGACCTGCATCATTGCGCAACGGATTTGGGTATGGATGTCTTGATCGAGACGCATGATGAAGAGGAAATGGAGCGGGCCCTGCGCCTCCCCTCGCCGCTGATCGGCGTCAACAACCGTGACCTCAAGCGAATGGTCACTGATCTGACCACTACCGAGCGACTCGCACCGATGTTGCCGGCCGGCCGCCACCTTGTTTCCGAAAGTGGCATTGCCGATCCGGAAAGCATCATCCGCCTGCGAAAGGTCGGTTCACGGCGTTTCCTTATCGGCGAGTGGCTGATGAAACAGGGCGCCTCGCGTTCCGAGCAGGTAACGCGCCTGAAACTCGCCTGTTGAGATTGACCCGAACCGGGAACGCTTGTAGAACAAAAGCGAACAGAGATTCGCATCGGGAACCGCTCCATGCTCACAACCAAGCAAAAAGAGCTGCTGCTCTTTATCAATGATCGCATCAAGGAAACTGGGGTTTCACCCTCCTTTGATGAAATGAAGGAAGCGCTTGATCTGGCTTCCAAGTCCGGCATCCACCGGCTGATCACGGCGCTGGAGGAACGCGGCTTTATTCGCCGGCTGGCAAACCGGGCGCGGGCGCTTGAAGTGCTCAAGCTTCCCGATTCTGCCATTCCGCCGCCGAATGCGCGTCAGCGGCGGGATTTCCGCCCGGCCCTGGTCACAAATCAGGGCGTGGAAACACCCCGCATCGCTGGCATGATCCCGCTCGTCGGCCGCATCGCGGCAGGGTCGCCCATCTCTGCCATCCAGCAGGACAATGGCCAGGTGGCGAGCCCGGGCGGGCTTCCGGAAGGCGACGATTATTTCGCGCTCGAGGTTCAGGGCGATTCGATGATTCAGGCCGGCATCCTCAACGGGGATACCGTTATCCTGAAGCGTACCAATACCGCGCAGACAGGTGACATCGTCGTGGCGCTGATCGATGGCGAGGAAGCGACTTTGAAGCGCCTTCGCCGCAAGGGGGCGTCTGTGGCGCTTGAAGCGGCAAACCCTGCTTTTGAAACACGCATCTTCGGGCCTGACCGGGTTGAGGTGCAGGGCCGTCTCGTTGCCCTTATCCGGCGGTACGAATAAGCCTCTCGAAATAATCCCGGGCGCCGCCTGAAGGCTGCGCCGAGCCATTCTCACTGCACCGGCGCCATGGGCGTTCGGTGCAGTTCTGTAATTGGACCACGTAAAGGTCTTCGTCTCGCGCATAGACGGTGATGCCACCCGCGTCTTTAGCCTCGCCCCAAGTAAAAGTAAGGTCGGCGCTGGCTTCGCCCGCTCTTAATATCTGGATACGGAGCGTGTCGGGGGTCTGCTCCGTTTCTGCTTTCTTTTTCTGCTCTACGGGGCCGAGGGTAGTGATACTCAGACCTGAAAACGAGGGGTACTCACACACTTGCAGGCCACACTCTTCCCTGTCGGGGGCTTCCGAGAAGCGGAGAGGCGGCAGGCCATCTCCATCGACAAATTCGAGGCGTGAGACCATGCCTTGTGTATCTGCGATGAACACATCGCCTGAAGCTGACCAATGAAGCACCACTTTTGGTGCCGTGCTCCAGAGCCAGATGGCCGGCGCCAGCAGGACAGCCCCGCCAAGCAAACGTGCCCAGCCTGCGAAAGCCATCATGGCGCCCAAAGCCAGCGACAGAAAAACCAGCGCCAGTGGCGGCATGGGAACGGACATGCGAATGACACCGGGCGAGAGATTGTAAAAATAATGCGTCATGTTCAGCACCAGCTCGAGCGATTGCCCCAGCAGCCGGAGCCCAAGTTCGGCCTGCCCGAACAGCGCCAGGATGACTGTAAGCGCGGCCGCCGGCGCGGTGACGAAGGTTACCACCGGCATGATGGCAAAATTCGCAAAGAGCCCCACCGGAGAAAGCCGCTCGAAGTGAAAGAAGGAGAATGGCGCGGTTGCCGCGTCCGACACGACAGATGTCATGATGATCGAAGCCCAGGCAAAGCCGATCGGCCCAAGAACACGCTCCCGGCTGGAGCGGTGATTTCGCCAGACCTCATAAGTGGCGATGAGGCCACCGGTGGCTGCGAAGGACATCTGAAAGCCTGGCGTCACCACGCTTTCAGGCTGCAGCAGAACGATGACGATCAACGCGATCGCAAAGGTTCGTAGACTGATGGCGGCGCGATCAAAAATTACCGCCAGGAAAACAATCGCGGCCATGATGAAAGCACGCTGGGTCGATACACTTGCCCCTGAGACGATGAGATAAGCGGCGCAGGTAATCAGAGCGACGACCGCAGCTATTTTCTGTACGGGCACTCGCAAGGCCAGCGGCTCTATGAGAACCAATGACCGCCGGATCAGGAAAAATGTCAGCCCGCCGACGATAGAGAGATGGAGGCCTGAAATGGCAAGAAGATGGGCGAGGCCCGTATCTCGCAAGGCGTTCTGGTCTTCAGTGCGCAGAAAGCTCCGGTCGCCGGCGATCAGCGCCGCCGCCAGCCCTCCCGCTCGTTCGCCAGCCGCTTCGTTGACATAGGATGCAAGCAGCCGGCGCTGGGCAGATACCCAGAGCGCGGCCTGATCCATCACATTGTCCGGCGCCCCGAGAACGCCGCCCCGGCAGCGCCCCTGCACATAGCCCACTGCGCCGAGCTTCTGGAAATAGGCTTGCCGCCGAAAGTCGTAATCCCCCGGCAAAGTCGGCGACGGCGGCGGGCGGAGCACCACCCAGCATCGCACAAACCGGCCCGAGGATACTTCAAGCCGTGCGCGGTGGGTCACCCGTACCAGTTCCGGCTGCTGGTCTGCCGGAAAGCCCGCGATGGAATGGACTTTGATTTTGAGGCGAGCCCCCTTTTCGCCAGGTTCGATGTTTGCGACCCACCCCTCCAGCATGACGGGGCGGGTCTCTGCGGAGATCACGGGCGCTTCCACCCGCCAGGTACGCAGAGCCGCCGCCGAAAAGCCAATGACTGTGCCAAAAACACAGACGGCGAGCGCATAGGTCAAGTCTGACCGGTGGAGCCAGCGGACCAGCAGAAACATTGCCGCCACCGCCCCGAAGAACGCGGCCACCTCAAGACGCGTAGGCTCAAATGGCACCGACAGGTAGGCCGCAGCGCCCGCGCACATGGCGAACGCCAGCAATAGCGGCCGGGAATCCACGCCAACAACGCTGGCCGTATCCCGCATGAGCTTCCGGAAGAAGCCGTCCCCCTCTTGCACTTCGCCCCGTCCTCGTGTTTGACCACCCCAACAGCGGCCACAGCGCCGGTCAATCGGAGCGTGCCACAGGATGTCCGTCGTTACTCGATTTGCCCCATCCCCAACGGGAATGCTGCATATTGGAGGCGCTCGGACGGCACTTTTCAACTATTTGTTTGCGCGCCGACATGGCGGGCGGTTTCTCCTGCGAATTGAGGACACCGACCGTGAGCGTTCCACGCAGGCGGCCACCGATGCCATTCTGGATGCCATGCAATGGCTGGGGCTGACGCCGGATGAGCCACCGGTAATGCAGTCTGCGCAAGTGGCGCGTCACGCTGCCGTTGCGCACGAAATGATCGCCCGGGGCACCGCGTTCAAATGCTATGTAAGTGCCGAGGAGCTTCAAGCCCGCCGGGACCTGGGCGAGGAGAAGCGCCTGGCAGCCCGTGAGGAAGGCCTCCCCGAAGCGGCGCGAGACGCTCTATTGGCCGAAGCATCCCAGCTTCTGGCCCCCTTCCGGTCGCCCTACCGGGATGGCGCGCCAGCGCCCTCTCCTGAAGCTCCCTTCACCGTTCGCCTGCGCGCGCCGGAAAGCGGCCCCCGCACCGTGGAGGACGGCGTGCAGGGCAGCGTTACCATTGATGCGTCAGAGATCGATGATCTGGTCATGCTCCGCGCCGATGGCACGCCGACCTACATGCTCGCTGTTGTGGTCGACGATCATGATATGGGCGTCACCCATGTCATTCGCGGTGACGACCACCTGCGCAACACCTTTCGCCAGGTGCCGATCTATGAAGCCATGGGCTGGGATGTACCCAAATTCTCCCATGTGCCGATGATCCACGGCAATGATGGCGCCAAGCTGTCCAAACGCCATGGGGCCCTCTCCACCACGGCTTATCGCGACATGGGCTACCTCCCAGAAGCCATGAAAGCCTACCTGCTCCGCCTGGGGTGGAGCCATGGCGACCAGGAGATATTCACGGACGAGGAAGCGATTACCGTGTTTGATGTTTCCGGCATCAACAAGGCCCCGGCCCGGTTGGACCTCGACAAGCTGGCCACGGTCAATGCACACTTCATTCGCCTGGCCGATGATGGGCGCCTGTTTGACCTGATTTGTCCGTTTTTGTCCGCCAAGGCCCCCCTCAGTGACAGCGAACAGGACCGGATTCGGGCGGCCCTGCCGCACATGAAAGATCGGGGATCAACGCTGATCGAACTGGCGGCGGCATTTGATTTCCTCAGGGTAAAGCGTCCCCTGGAGATGAATAAAAATGCACGTAAAGCCTTGTCTGACGAAGGGAAACTTCGTCTTAAGGGACTATATGATGAACTGCAGCGAATGTCGCAGTGGTCAGGCGCTAGCATTTCGGAAACGATAAAGTCATATTGCGCCGCAACAGGCCTATCGATGGGGCAGATAGGCCCGCCACTCAGAGCCGCACTTACCGGCGGACTTCCAGCACCGGACCTCGCGCCGGTGATGGAATGGCTCGGCCGGGAAGAGACGCTCGCAAGAATTGATGACCAACTTGCCAGCTGACACGCAAGTCGACGCCGGCCAACACAAATGGAACAGGGTTAAAGGCTGATGGAAAACAAGGTTAAAGACGCTGGAACGGCCAAACTTGAAGTCGGAGGAAAGACGGTCTCCCTGCCAGTGTATTCTGGCACGCACGGCCCGAACGTAATCGACATCCGGAAACTCTATGCGGAAGTCGATCACTTCACCCTGGACCCTGGTTTCACGTCGACCGGCAGCTGTGAAAGCCAGATCACCTTCATCGATGGCGATGAAGGCATTCTGCTCCATCGCGGCTACCCGATCGAGCAGCTGGCTGAAAAATCGAGCTATATGGAGCTCTGCTATCTCCTCCTGAACGGCGAGCTGCCGACCAAGGAAGAGTATGAGGCCTTCGGCAAGGATGTGCGCCAGCACACCCTGCTCCACACCCAGCAAGACCGGTTCTTTGACGGTTTCCGCCGTGACAGCCACCCGATGGCGATGCTCACCGGCACCGTTGGCGGCATGGCAGCCTTCTATCCCGGTGCCATGGGCAACGAGGATCCGGAAGAGCGCCGGCGCGATTCCATCCGCCTGATTGCGAAGATGCCGACCATCGCAGCGCGCTGCATGAAATACAATCTGGGCCAGAAGTTCGTCGATCCGCAGAATCGTCTGTCCTACTCTGAAAACTTCCTCAACATGTGTTTCTCGGTGACCGCCGAGGACTATGAGGTGAACCCGGTGCTGGCCCGCGCCATGGACCGGTTTTTCATGCTCCATGCGGACCATGAGCAGAACGCGTCAACTTCCACGGTGCGCCTTGTGGCTTCCTCTGGCGCCCACCCCTTCGCCGCAATCGCGGCCGGCGTGGCCAGCCTCTGGGGCCCCAGCCATGGCGGCGCCAATGAAGCAGCGCTGCGCCAGCTGCGCGAAATCGGTGACATCAGCAATGTTCCGGATTTCGTGAAGAAGGTGAAAGACAAGTCCAGCGGCGTGCGCCTGATGGGCTTCGGTCACCGCGTTTACAAGAACTACGACCCGCGCGCGAAAGTGATGCAGAAGACGGCTCACGAAGTTCTCGACGCCCTGGACCTGCGTGACCATCCGCTGCTGAAGGTGGCGATGGAGCTCGAGCGGATCGCCCTTCAGGACGAATACTTCGTTGCGAAGAAACTCTATCCGAACGTCGATTTCTATTCGGGCATCATCCTCGAAGCGATGGGCTTCCCGACCAAGATGTTCACAGTGCTCTTCGCTGTGGCGCGGACCGTGGGCTGGGTGTCTCAAATGAACGAGATGCTGGAAGACCCGACGCAGAAAATCGGCCGTCCGCGCCAGATCTACACCGGCGCCGCAATGCGGGACTACAAGCCGATGGATGGCCGCTAAGCGGCTCTGAATTCGTCCAGAATAGCCCCGGCAGCGAGAACCGCTGCCGGGGTTTCTTCTTTCAGGAGCCGCGTCAGCGCATGCCCCTGCGCTTCCCGCTGACACTGCAGAGCGCCAGGCTCCTTGATCCAGCTGATTGCCTGCGCGGCGATCATTTCGGGCTTTTGTTTCGTCTGCACGAACTCCGGCACCACTGCAGTATCGTCATTCAGGATGTTCAACAGCGTGATGTGCGTTTTCTTGTAAAACAGCCCGCGCGCCAAAGCCCAGGTAACCCAGCCTGTCTTGTAAGCGACGATCATCGGCGCGCCCTGCATCGCAACCTCGCTGGTCACCGTGCCGGAGCATGCCAGAACCACATCTGCCGCAGCCATCGCATCAAACCGTTGGTCGCCATCGGTCAGGACGGTGAACTGTTCTGACGCTTCCGGAAACGCTTCCCGAAAGGTCTGGGCGGCCGTTTCCGCCGGCTCGACAAAGAGGCGCGTCCCCGGCAATGCGCGCTTTACGAGCGCCGCAGCCTCCATCAGCGCAGGCGCAACGCGGGCAATTTCACTTGTCCGGCTGCCGGGCAACACGAGGAGCGCGGTGTCCCCGTCAGTCAGACCATGGCGGCGCCTGAAGCCCGCGCGATCCCCCTGCCCGCCCCGAGACAGCGCGGGGTTGCCGATCACGGTCGTCTTCAATCCGAAGGGTTCGTAATAGGGCACTTCAATGTCGTGCATGCAGAGCAGATGATCGACTGTCGCCGCAAGTGTCTTTGCGCGGCCTGGCCGCGTCGCCCATACTTGCGGACCGATCAGCTTGACCAGGCGGATGTGGGGCGCTTTTGCGCGAACCCTTTGAGCCAGCCGGAGCATAAAGCCCCACGAGTCCACCAGAACAACAACCTTGGGATCCGCCGCAACAATTACCTCTGTTGCCGCATCAGCCAATTTGACAACATCGCCATATGCCTTGATGCCCTCAAGAAATCCGAGGACGGACAGAGGGGATATGTCGATAGGCGAGTCGATGCCAATTTCGGCGAGTTGTTCCCCGCCAATTCCCTGTATCCGAAGATCTGCATCTGTGCCCCTGAGGGCCTCAATGACTTCACGCGCGAGAAGATCGCCAGAAGCCTCGGCCGCCACAAAATAAATGTCTGCGGCGCTCACGATACGCCCGTTTCAGGTGGAAAACCGTAGATGAAGACACCCAGTTCAGCAGCACGCTGCTCCATCCGTGCACGGTTGAGCATCAGGGCGCCGCCTGCCTCAATCGCAATGCCGGCGAGACCGGCTGCAGCAGCAAGCTCAACGGTAGATACACCCGTCGTAGGCAGATCAATTCGCCGCTCTTGAACCGGCTTAGGCCGCTTTGCGAGTACGCCGCGACGCGCCTGCTGCGTCCCCCTGATCTCAGCGGGCAGGCCAGCGCAGCGGCGCAGCATTTCATCGGTGCCTTCCTGCGCCTCGACGGCGAGGACGAGGCCGTCGCAGACGACACAGCCCTGCCCTATATCCAGCGTACCGGTCGCGGCCGCAACTTTCGCGGCCACCAATATATCCTGCATCATGGCTTCGGTGGGCTGGGGCCCTGCGATGAGCCCCACCGGCGCAAGAAGGCTGGCGTGAGCGACATCACTGCCGATCACGCGGAAGCCGTTTTTTTCAAACTCCCCGACCAGCACGCGCAGCAAGGCATCATCGCCCTTACGCGCTTCGGAGATTACCTTTGGCAGAAGCGAAAGTCCTTTGAAGTCGAGCTTCAGATTCTTGAAATCCGGCCGGCTGACATTGCCGGCGAAAACAACATCCGTGCATCCAGCAGCCTTCAGGCGGTCCATCACAGCGCCGATTTCTCCGAGGCCGACAACACTGCCTTCGAACTTCTCAAGCCGCGGTTCTTCGAACCCTTTGAGCCGCAGCACATATACGCCCTGCCCCGTAGAAACGGCGTTCTCCGCGATCGCGACCGGCAATTCCCCCAACCCCGCGATAAGACCCAATGGCGCCGTCATCGCGTCACGCCGGTTTGCAGATCGGGCGGTCTCCGCCCTGAAGAACAAAATTGATGAGTTCCATGGCCAGCGGCTTTCCAGCGAAATTCTGCGCCGCCTGGCTCAGACGAGCCTTGAACAGACCTTCTCCCTCAAACACAGCTTTGTAGGCCGCCCGGATCTCGTGAAGGTCTGCCTTGCTGAAACCCCTACGCTTCAGGCCAACGGTGTTAAGCCCAGAGAGCTTTGCGTGATTGCCGATGACAGAGCCGAACGGGATCACATCATCCACAACAATGGCGCCCCCCCCGATGAAGGCGTTCCGCCCGATTCTGCTGAACTGGTGAACAGCCGAAAGACCGCCAAACCAGACATTGTCGCCAACCTCGATATGCCCTGCGAGCGAGACGTTGTTCGCCATCACGACATTGTTTCCGATCTGGCAATCATGCGCGATGTGGGCACCGATCATGATGTAGCAGGACGCGCCAACCTTGGTGAGGCCGCCATGCTTGGGTATGCCGGAATGCGCGGTGGCATATTCGCGGAAGACGCTTCCGGCCCCGATTTCCAAGCGGGAGTCAGAAGTTTCTCGCATGCCCAGAACCTGAGGCCCGCACCCAAGGACAGCGTGTGGATAGAGCAGGCAGTTCTCGCCCAGCTTTGTATTTCCGACCACCGAGGCATGGGAAAGAAGTTCTGTGCCTGCGCCGAGCTCCGCCAGGGGACCGACATGACAGAACGGGCCAATGCGCACGCCGTCATGCAGAACAGCGCCACGTTCGACCACTGATGTGGGGTGCACCTCAACGCTCATCGCGAGGACCTTCCTGATTTTGGAACGGCGACGCCGTCCATCAACCGCTTTTCTTGGGATTGGCCTGTTTTTGCAACCATGCGACTTCTCGCATCCACTGACGGATCGGTTTGGCAGGGGTGCCGCCCCAGGTCTCCCCGCTGTCCACATCCCTGAAAAGACCAGCCGACGCAGCAAGGCTGACGCGCTCGCCCACCTGAACATGGTCGGCGATACCCACGCGGCCGCCAAGCATCGAGCCATCCCCGACACGTACAGATCCGGAGATGCCTCCAAAGGCAGCTACAATCACCCCGCGCCCCAGTATGACATTGTGCGCGATCTGGCAGAGATTATCGATCTTCGTCCGCTCACCGATGATCGTGTCTTCGAATACGCCTCGATCCACGCAGCTGTTCGCGCCGAGCGTCACATGATCCTGAATGATCACGCGTCCGAAGTGAGGCGCATCTTCCGCTCCACTGGGCCCGACCAATACGCCGAAGCCCGTTTCACCGATACGAGCCCCCGCGAGCACGGTGACATGATCGCCCACCAGAGCGCAGTGGATGGACGCATTTGCGCCTATTGTCGTGTTGCAGCCAATCTGGACGCCGGCACCAATGACTGCAGCGGGGCCGATGACCGCCCCTTCCCCGATGGCTGCGCCAGGGCCGATCACTGCACCGGGCTGAACCACAGCATCGGGATGGATTTGCGCCAGAGAAGAGATCGGCTCGGCGCCATAACCCGTCAAATGGCGCGGACGGAAAAGCGCGCTGGCAACAACACTATGCGCGTGCCGCGGAAAGGGCGTTTCCAGAACGGCCACGCCCTCCGGCACGAATGCCTTCATCGCCGGATTGGCAAACACGGCTTTGAGATGAGGGCTGAGGGTTGGCGGAGTTTTGCCGTCCCCATCCAGGAAAGCAATTTCGGCGGCCTTTGCATTGGCCGCCGAGGCTATTCCGGAAATGGCTAACCCAGCATCCCCTGTTAGCGTTGCTGTTGTCCGGCCGGCAATCTCTTCCAGCGTCAATGCCCCCAGCGGCGCATAGAATCGAGTGTCGACCGTCACAGCAATACCTTATCAGTTGCCGCCCTGAGGCGCTGCCGGCAGTTTCTGACGGGTGACGGCGATTGCCGCAGTCTTCGCGTCAAGCTTCTGGATCACGGCCGCTGTTGCATCGACCGCATCTGCGGAGAACACGACCTGACTCTTCAGGAGAACAACCTGGGCATTCTTTTCACGGATCACTTCGGTAAGAACCGGGTCAAGCGCATTGTTGAAATCAATGATGGCCTTCTCGGCAGTCATCGCATATTCGCGCTCAGCGATGGCACGCTTCTGGTTCAGATCGTTGTTCTTTTTCTGGAACGCAGCAAGCTCGTTCACGAGCGCTGTATCCGCAGCGATCGCTTCCCGGGTCTTGCCTTCGAGTTTGGGCTGAAGAGCCTTGACTTCGGTCTCGAGCGACTTGCGGGTGGGCTCCAGTTCGTTGTTGATCTGCTTCTCAATGTTCTGAAGCTTCGTCTGGATGTCCTTGCCAGCTTTGCTGTCGAGGAAAATCTTGTTGTCGTCGATGACCATGACCGTCGAGGTTTGCGCGTGCGCTCCTTGAACCGCCGAGACCGAAACGACCGCCGCCAGCATCACGGCGGCTACGAGAGTCCTGATGAATGACATAGTTAGTTCTTCCTACTCTGGGGCTTGCGATATCAGAATCGCGTGGAGGTAGAGAACCGGAAGGTTTCCGTCCGGTCGTATTCTTCCTTGCGGAGGATTTGTGAGAAGTCGAAGCGGATGGGGCCGAAGGGCGAGTCCCAGAAGACACTAAGACCGGCGGAGGCCCGCAGCGTCGCAGCATCCTTTGTCATCCGGATGGCCGTCAGGCCGGGATAGCCGAATGGCGCGCCATCTTCGAGAATGACTGTAGAGCCCTTGTCGACATCTTCGAGCAATCCAAGGGAGCCGACATCCAGGAAGAGGGCGCTCTTGATGCCGTATTCTTCCGGGATGAAGTTCGGAACTGTGAGCTCAAACGTACCTTGATAGTAGGCGTTGCCGCCCATCGAGTTGAGACGCTGCGTCGAGACCACTTCACCCGTCGCCGGATCAATCAGGCGAAGGATTTCGCGAGGACCAAGACCCGCAACATCGAAGCCGCGGAAAGTGCTGCCGCCGCGGAAGAAACGGTTGTTGATACGAACGCCCTGCTCATCGTCCAGCGGAACGACGAAACCACCCGAGAAGTTGGCGCTGGCCACGACATCGCGCCAGATGCCGCGATAGAACGAAGCGCCGGTTTCCGTACGGATGTATTTCACATCCCCACCGACGCCGGCGAGATCCTGGCTGAAGCGGAAATTGAAACCACGAGTGGGCGAAATCGGATCGTTGGTCTGATCCCAGAAGAAATCATACCCGACGATGCTGGAGATATCGCTGCGCTCCGAGCGGCAAATGGTGTTGCGAAGCACATAAGCAGGGTCACAGATGTCGACCACCGCCTCGCCTGGGCCGGCGTCGCCCGGCTCCGGAAGTCTGTAGATATCATCAGACAAGTCGTCGGGGGTATCCTGGCCCGCGATCTGTGTACGGCTGCGGAGGAGCATGCCGCTGGAGTCGATGATGATGTTCTGGTTGGCAATACTGACATCATCAGACTGCAGACGGTAACGAACGCCCATCTGCATGCGATCTGTGAGCGGGAATGCCATCCGCAAGCCGCCGCCAATCGTGTCGCTGGTGAAGCCAGTATACTCCTCGAAATCCTGACGTGTCGCGAAGAGATCGACGCCCGCCGACAGGTTGCGGTCGAGGAAGCGTGGCTCCGTGAAGCGCAGATCGACAATCTGTTGGCGGCTGGAAAGCGAGGTTCTGGCGACAACTGACTGGCCGCGTCCACGCAGGTTCCGCTGAGAGGCGCTGAGATCAAAGAGGTACGCATCGACGGAAGAGAAGCCGGCGGCGAAGGATAGTTCGCCGGTCGATTGCTCGGTAACCTTGACATCGACAATCGTGCGGTCGGGTTGCTCGCTCGGCGTTTCGACGACTTCAACATCCTTGAAGAAGCCGAGTGCGCGGACACGGTTACGCGAACGGTCCAGCAGAATCCGATTGAACGCATCCCCTTCGGACAGGCGAAGTTCGCGGCGAATGACGCGGTCCAGCGTCTGAGTGTTCCCGACGATATTGATGCGATCGATATAGACGCGCGGGCCTTCATCGATCGCGAAGGTGATATCGATGCGTCCAGATTGTTCGTTCACGCTGATCTGTGGGCGGACATCCACAAACGCATACCCTGCTACGCCTGCAGCATATGTCAGGCTATCGATCGTCGCTTCGATCTGGCTGCCCCGGAAGAGTTCTCCCTCCTGGATCGGAACAACCGCCTGCAGAACATTCGCGTCCAGTTTCTCAAGCGCAGTTTCGACCTTGATGACCCCGAAATCGTACTGACGCCCCTCCTCCACCGTGTAGGTGATGTAGAAGTCTTTCTGATCGGGCGTCAGTTCTGCGACAGCAGAGGAAACGCGGAAGTCGTAATAGCCATTATTCTGATAGAACTCGCGAAGCCGTTCGCGGTCATATTCGAGACGGTTTGAATCGTAGTTGTCGTTAGAGCTGAAGAAACGCCAAAAACGCGACTGCTTGGTAACGATCTCGCTGCGCAGCCGGGAGTCGGAATAGGCCTGGTTGCCAATGAAGTTGATCGACCGGACGCCCGTGACCGGCCCTTCGGTAACTTCGAAGATCAGATCCACACGGTTCTGTTCCAGCGGCTTGTATTGCGGCTCCACCTTGGCCGCGAAACGGCCCGAGCGGCGATAGAGTTCCATGATCCGCTGCACGTCAGACTGCACGCGAGCTGCGGTAAAAATTCCACGCGGCGCTGCCTGAATCTCTTCGCGAAGCTTGTCGTCCTTGAGCGCGCGGTTGCCCTCGAAAATGACCCGGTTGATGATCGGGTTCTCCACAACCTGGATAACAAGATCATTGCCCCGGCGATCAATTGAAACGTCCGCAAACAGGTTCGTTGCGAACAGCGTTTTCAGGGACAGGTCGATCCGGTCTGGGTCGAATGCATCGCCCGGCTCAACAAGAAGGTAGGACTGGACGGTGCGCGCTTCGATACGCTGGTTGCCCTCAACCAGAATCGATCTGATCGTCCCGCCATAAAGGGGATCTTCCTGCGCACTGGCTGTGGCGCCAAAGTTGCTCACGCCCAATGCAAGGGCGCTGGTCGCAAGAAAAGTGGCCGCGAGAAACTTACGCATTATGGATATCACTCTCCGTATCGGACTGACATTCCGTCAGCCACCACCCCGTCCAAATACGCCCGTTTCAATCACATCTCCCCATGTGATAACCACCACCATAAGCAGCAGAAGGAACACACTCGCTCTCAATGCGAAGGCTTCCACCTGGCTTGGGAGTTTTGCTCCCGTGACTGCTTCGTATGCATGAAACACAACACGACCGCCATCCAGCACTGGCAGTGGCAACAGGTTGAAAAACCCCACACCTACAGAAACTGCCGCACAAACACTCATAAGCATCCAGAACAATTGCTCTGTCTTCTGCCAGGAAGTGAGTTGGGTCTGCTCCATCACCCGGTTGACCGCGCGACGGGAAATATCACCCACCCCGACAGGCCCTGACATGGTGTGGACAGACATGTTGCCGGTAACGATTCGGCTGAGCATCTTAACCGTCTGATCAATGGTCCGGCCGGTTTGAGCCGTACCGGCAACAAGGGAGCCGATCGGGCCATATTGCACCCGCTCTATCAGATCGGTGTGGGCCAGATTGAAGCCTGCGGTGCTCTGAGGCACGATCTGTCCAAATTCGTTCGGCCGGACAACCTCAAGCGGCGTGACTGCCAGGCTCAGCGGCTGCCCATCCCGCTCCACAACGAAGTTCATCGCCTTGTTGGGGCTGACGAGCACCATTGCCGTAACGTCGGCGCCGCTGAAAATGTCCCGATTATTGATCTGGCGGATCACATCTCCGGGCAAGAGCCCTGCTTCTTCGGCAGGCATACCCTCAGAGACATTCATTATCTGAACTTCGAATTTCGGCGTCCCGAACACACCGATGGCGAGCGCAAAGATCAGCGTGGCCAGCACAAAGTTCGCAAATGGCCCCGCAAGACTGACCACAATCTTGGGAATGGGTTTCAGGTCGTCAAAAGACTTGCCGACGACATTGGCGTGGGGACCATCGTCAAGGCGCGCTGCCGCGGGGAGGAAACTGACGAACCCACCGAGCGGTATCCAGTTGATCCGCCACCGCGTTCCCCGCTTGTCCCGTCCTTCTACAAGGGGTTTGCCGAAGCCCACGGCAAAGGACTCAATGGCCACGCCATAGAGGCGCGCGGCCAGATAGTGACCAAATTCATGAATGACCACCACGATGCCCATCATGAATATCAGGCAAGCAAGGAAGAGCGGCCCCTGACTCAGAATCTGATCCACTCGATCATCCCCCTGCCCGGCTTGGGGCGTTGCTTAACCAATCGGACGCTAGGAAATGCCCGTATCGGCTCAATTCTGCTATCTCTTCAAGCGTTTCGCATTTGCTAGAGGCAAAATTACTTGATGAAAAGCGCTCGAGTGCGGCTTCCACCGCCCTTGCGATATCTAGAAACCCGCATTTTTCGGCAACAAAGGCGGAAACTGCCGCTTCATTAGCGCAATTTAATATCACCCGCGCGCCCGGGCCGGCATTCATGGCCTGGCGTGCAAGACGGATCGAGGGGAAACGATTTTCGTCAACTTCGGTAAATTCCAGCCTCGAAATCTGCGCAAGATTGAGCCGGGTGACGCTTGTAGGTATCCGGTCCGGCCACCCCAGAGCGTAGGCGATCGGGGTCTTCATGTCCGGAGTGCCCAGCTGCGCGATCACGGAGCCATCGCTGAAATGCGCCATTCCGTGGATGATGGATTGCGGATGAACCAGAACGTCGATTTCAGAAGCGGGCACATCGAACAGCACCGCCGCTTCTATGAACTCCAGCGCCTTGTTCATAAGCGACGCGCTGTCGATGGAGTTCTTGATACCCATTGACCAGATGGGATGGGCGGCCGCCTGTCCCGGCGTCGCCCGCTCCATTTGCTCTAGCGTCCATGTGCGAAACGGCCCACCCGACGCTGTGATGGTCAGCTGCTCCAGCTGTTTGCCGTCACCGAGGCTTTGGAAAATCGCGCTGTGCTCAGAATCGACGGGAAGAACGCGGGCGCCCGACTTTTTCGCTTCCTGGAGCATCAGCGGGCCCCCGCAGACGATGCTTTCCTTGTTAGCGATAGCGACGTCATTGCCTGCACAGATGGCCGCCAATGTAGATTCCAGGCCTGCTGCGCCCACAATGGCCGCCAGAACCCTGTCACACGGCCTGGTGGCGGCTTCGTTGAGTGCGGCGGCGCCAGCGGCAACTTCAATCCCAGTCCCGGCCAGACGGGCTGTGAGCTCATCTAAGCGGCTTTCATCGGCGACAACCACAATGCGAGGACGCAGGACACGCGCCTGTTCCGCCAGTTTCTCAACATCTTGGCCAGCGGCGAGTGCCTCAATTTCAAATTCAGCGGTCCCAGTCTCAATGGCATGGCGAATCACGTCGAACGCGGACCGGCCAATGGATCCCGTGGATCCAAAAATAGAGACCCTGCGCACCATCAGCTCACAGCCCCAAAGATGCCGCGAAACCAGGAAGGACGAAAAGGGCCAGGCTTCCGGCAATGCTGACCGCGCCGAGCCCATCCACGCGATCCAGAAGGCCTCCATGGCCGGGAAGTATCTTTCCCGAATCCTTGACCTTGAAACGGCGCTTTAGTCCGCTTTCAAACAAATCGCCTGCCTGTGCCACGATCGATATTGCTATCCCTGATATGATCCAGATGACGGGATCGACATCTTCTATCATCGCAGCGAAATAACCACAGATTGCGCACCCGATAACAGCAGCAATTGCACCACTCCACGTCTTATTCGGGCTTTCACTCGGCAAAAGCTTGGGCCCGCCAATCGCCCGGCCGAAAAAGTAGGCGGCTGCGTCGGATGCCCAGACGAATGACATGAAATACAGCGCCGCCGAACGGCCCTCCCAGCCCCCTTCCCGAAGCAGGTAGAGCCCAGCGAGCATTCCGAAAACGTAGACAACACCGAAGCCGGCCGCAATTCGCGTGTGTACACCGGCGCGGGCAGCCAGCACTGCCAATGACAATGCTGCCACCGCTATCGAGAGCGTAATGGCGAGATTATCGAGCGGGAATGACGCCGCAAAAAGCCCGCCAAGCCCCGCGAGCAAATGATGATGCGGTGTTGCGCTCATCGCGCACCATTCCAGCATCATGACATATCCAAATAAAGCGCATGCCGCTGCGAGCCACCAGCCCCCCATCCAGACAGCAGCGAGAGCCATCGGGATCAGAATGAGAGCAGACGCCAAACGGACAGGAAGTTCGGAAAACCGCCTTTCGGCTGGCGTCCAGTCGCCCATCAACCTGCTCCCGGAGTCACCGCGCCATAACGGCGCTCCCGTTCATTGTAGCTTTTTAGGGCTTCTTCAAGATGGGACCGGCCGAAATCCGGCCAAAGAACGTCACAAAACAGCAGTTCTGCGTAAGCCGCCTGCCAAAGGAGGAAATTGCTGATCCGGAACTCTCCGCTCGTGCGGATCAGAAGGTCCGGGTCGGGGAGACCGCTCGTGTCCAGATAGGCTGCGAATTCTGATTCGGAGATGTTCTCATCGCGAACCCCGGCTTTCACGTCGCGCGCGATAGCCTGCACGGCGCGGAGTATTTCGTCTCTCGCCCCATAATTGAAAGCGATCGTCAGATTGAAGCGAGTATTGCCGCTCGTCTCAAGCTCGGCCTTATTGACGAGACTAGCAATATCTGGCGGCAGGCCTTCCCGCTGACCAATTATCCGTATCCGCACGCCTTCCGCCTTGAGACGGCCGAGATCCCGCTGAACGTACGCCTTCAGCAGCGCAAACAGGGTGTTCACTTCTGCTGGCGGTCTCCGCCAGTTCTCTGTGGAGAAGGAAAACACGGTGAGGTATTTGATGCCGAGTTCGCCGGCCGCATCGACCGTACGCCGCAAGGCTTCCACGCCCCGCTCATGACCGGCTGACCGGGGGAGATGGCGCGCTGTAGCCCAGCGGCCATTTCCGTCCATGATTATCGCCACATGGCGAGGGGCGGCGGGCTGATCGCCCGCCGGCACAGGGTCGAGAGGGGCAGCCGCCCGCGACATTAGACCTGCATGATCTCCGCTTCTTTGGACTTCAGCGCCTCATCGACGCGCTTTACGAACGCATCGGTGAGTTTCTGCACCTCATCCGTCAGAGCCCGGTGACGATCCTCGCTGATCTCGCCATCCTTCTCGGCCTTTTTGAGGGCGTCCATACCGTCGCGGCGCACATTCCGCACCGCAACGCGGGCAGCCTCTGCATACTTGCCGGCAATCTTGGTCAGCTCCACCCGGCGCTCCTCGTTGAGGGGCGGGATCGGAATCCGCAGGTTCTGCCCGTCCATAACCGGGTTCAGGCCAAGGCCGGACTCGCGGATGGCCCGGTCAACGGCGCCCACCACGGCCTTGTCCCAGACGTTCACAGACAGCATCCGCGTGTCGGAAACGGTTACAGAAGCGACCTGGCTTAAAGACGACATGCCGCCGTAAGCCGGAACCTGAATGCTGTCCAAAAGGTTCACGGAGGCACGCCCAGTCCGCAAACCCGCAAATTCCGACGCCAGAGACGCGAGCGCGCCTTCCATCCGGCGCTCGATGTCCTGTTTGCTATAGCTCATGGCTTCTCTGCTCCCTCATTGGTAATCGTCGTGGATGTGCCCCGCCCGTAAAGGACATTCAGCAGTGAACCTTCCTCCTTGAGCGAGAAAACCACGATCGGAACATTGTTGTCTCTCATCAGGCTGACGGCAGAGGAATCCATAACGCGAAGGTCTTTCGCCAGGAGCTCCTGATAAGCCACCTGATGGTAGCGGGTAGCCGTCGCGTCCAGTTTCGGGTCGGCGGTATAGACGCCGTCGACCTGGGTGCCCTTCAGCAGCGCGTCGCAATTCATCTCGATCGCGCGCAGCGCAGCGCCGGTGTCCGTCGTGAAGAAGGGGTTGCCGATGCCTGCGGCGAAGATCACCACGCGGCCCTTCTCCATGTGCCGGTGGGCGCGCCGACGAATGTAGGGTTCACAGATGGCATCCATATTCAGCGCTGACTGCACGCGCGTGGGCACACCAATGTTCTCAAGCACGCTCTGCATTGCGAGCGCATTCATCACGGTCGCCAGCATTCCCATCGAGTCAGCCTGGGCGCGCTCCATTCCCTTTGCAGCGCCTGCAACGCCGCGAAAGATATTACCGCCGCCGATGACCAGGCAAATTTCCGCGCCGGCTTCACGCGCTTCGGCAATTGCCCGGGCAAACTTCTCACAGGTCGGAATATCGATCCCGAACTGCCCACTTCCCATCAGCGCCTCGCCTGAGAGCTTCAGAAGGACGCGACGATATTTCAGTTTGCCAGTTTCAGGCTCGCCGGAAGGCATAACGAAACCCCACTCTCTTTTATTATGAGTACTGGATACAATAATCCCGGCCGCTCCTGAGGGGGCGGCCGGGATTGTTCAAAGCCCCTCGCGGGCCGAAAGGCAAGCCCGATCAGGCGCCTTTTGTAAGCGCAGCAACCTCGTCAGCGAAGTTGTCCGCAGCTTTTTCCACGCCTTCACCGAGTTTGTAGTGGACAAAGCCTTTAAGCGTAGCTCCCTGCTCTTTCAGGAATTCGCCGACCGTTTTGTCAGTGTCCATGATGAAGGGCTGCTCAACCAGAACAACTTCCTTGTAGAACTTCTGCATCCGGCCAACGATCATTTTTTCAATGACGGCGTCCGGCTTGCCGCTCTCGCGAGCCTGCTCGGTCAGAACACGCTTTTCCGATTCGACAAGCGCAGGATCAAGCTCTGCCGTGGTGGCCGCGGCCGGCGACGTGGCAGCGATATGCATCGCAACCTTGCGGCCAGCGTCTTCCAGGTCACCCGACCCGTCCAGCGCCACAAGAACGCCAACCTTGCCCATGCCAGGCACCACCGCATTGTGGACGTAAGCCGAAACGCGGCCGTCAGCCGAAAGCTTGGCAAAGCGGCGGAGCGTCATGTTTTCACCGATGGTGGCGATCATGCGCTTGATGAGGTCGTCAACGCTGCCTTCGCCGTCCGGCGAAGGGGCGCCAGCGAGCGCGTCAACCGCGCCATCCACCTTCAGGGCAGCCTCGGCGATACCGTCGAGCGACTTCTGGAAGATTTCATTGCGCGCAACGAAGTCCGTTTCAGCATTCAGCTCGACGATTGCGCCAGACTTGCCGTCGGCAGACAGCTTGACGGCGACGAGGCCTTCTGCAGCAGCGCGGTCAGATTTCTTGGCGGCCTTCGACAGACCTTTGGCGCGAAGCCATTCGATCGCAGCGGCCTGATCGCCATCGTTTTCGACGAGCGCCTTCTTGGCGTCCATCATGCCTGCGCCGGTCTTCTCGCGCAGTTCTTTCACAAGTGCAGCCGTAATCTCAGCCATGAGATTGTTCCTTCATCTTGGGTTGGCAGGAGAAGCGATTAAGCTTCGCCTGCAGCTTCTTCGTCAGCAAGTTTGACGTCGGCATCCGCCAGAGTCGCAATGTCCGCAGCAGCGCCAAGATCAACGCCGAGACCTGCTGTGGATTCAGCCAGACCATCGAGCACGGCATCAGCAAACAGGTTGCAGTAAAGGGAGATCGCGCGGGCAGCGTCGTCGTTGCCGGGGAAACCGTAGTCAGCGTCGGCCGGGTTGCAGTTGGTGTCGAGGACAGCAACCACCGGAATGCCGAGCTTGCGGGCTTCCTGAACAGCGATCGCTTCCTTGTTGGTATCGATCACGATGATGGCAGACGGCAGGCCGCCCATATCTGCGATACCGCCGAGCGATTTCTGCAGCTTCTCGCGGCGGCGCTGCAGGTCGAGCAGCTCTTTCTTGGTCAGGCCGGCGCCGCCACCGCTCTCGAACATCGCGTTGAGTTCGCGCAGTTGCTTGATCGAGTTGGAAACGGTCGACCAGTTGGTCAGCGTGCCGCCGAGCCAGCGATGGTTCATGTAATACTGAGCGCAGCGTTGAGCGGCTTCAGCGATAGGCTCCTGAGCCTGACGCTTGGTACCCACGAACAGGATACGGCCGCCTTTGGCAACGGTATCACGCACGAAGACCAGCGACTGGTGAAGCGCCGGAACCGTGTGCGAAAGGTCCATGATGTGGATGCCGGAACGCTCGCCGTAGATATACGGCTTCATGCGGGGGTTCCAGCGGTGGGTCTGGTGACCAAAGTGAACACCAGCCTCGAGCAGCTGACGCATCGAGAAGTCAGGAAGGGCCATCGATTTTCTCCATCCGGTTGGCCGTCGCAGGGGGAACTACGGGAAATCCCGTCGCACCGGATGCACCCGCGACATGGTTTAGAATGCGCGCGTATACTCAATTCAGGCGAAACAACAAGTCCCAAAACACCGTAGATTCAGGCTGCCTGGCGTGGATCGACCTTCTCCACCCCCGGAACTTCCTTCAGGGCGCGCTGGGCCCGCAGGCCGATGGTGTAGGTTTGGGGCAGTCTCATTGTCACGATGCGGCCATCCTCTAGGATGAGCTCGATGAAAATGATGCCCCTGTCGCCATCGGGAAGCTGCTCCAGCCGGCGCACCACTCCGGCCAGATCTGCCGGATTTGAATCAGGCCCCAGCCGAACTAGCAAAGAGCCGGAAGGCTTGGACAACCTTGCGTCTTCCAGTTCAATCGCCCGGTCGAGATTGAGGCGAAGCTCCTCCCCGTTGAGCTTGGCCGTCACCGTAATGGCCACCGCTTTGCCGGGTTGGAGCAGATCGCCGTATTGCTGAAGGCCTTCATTGAAGACCATCATTTCAAGCTCGCCTGTGGGGTCCGAAATCGTCAGAAACGCGAATTTGCCGCCATTCTTGCTCGGCTTGTCGTTTCTCGAGCGCACTATCCCGATCATTTCCAGCGGCTTGCCGTCGGCGGCGCGCTCATGGATCTCCATGGCCAGGGTCACGCGGTCCCGGTCAATCGAGGTCAGGACATCGTCCAGCGGATGACCGGAGAAATAAAAGCCAATGGATTTGAACTCTTCGTCCAGCTTCTGCTGCGCCGTCCAGGGCTTGGAGGGCGGAAAGTCTGGGCGGAGCGCCGGCTCAGCCTCGCCGAACAAGCCCCCCTGCCCGCCCTGGCGATCTTCAGCCTGGCTGACGCAATACTGAGCCAGCAACGGAACCGCTGCCAGTGCGCGCGCCCGGTTTGCTTCCAGCCCATCCAAAGCGCCAGACTTGGCCAGAGATTCCAGCGCCTTCTTGTTCACATGTCTTGGATCGACCCGCTCGGCGAAATCATAGAGATCCTTGAACTGCCCCCCCTCATTGCGAACAGCCACGACATGCTTCATCGCCTCAATACCAACGCCCTTGATGGCGCCCAGCGCGTAGACGATCCCATCTGCATTCACGTCAAAATCCGGCTGTGACGCGTTGATCGCAGGCGCCAACACCCGGATCCGCAGACGCTTTGCTTCCTGGAAGAAGGCCGCGAGCTTATCGGTGTTCCCGATATCGAGGCTCATCGAGGCGGCCAAGAACTCCTTCGGATAGTGGCATTTCAGGAAAGCCGTATGGTAGCCGATCAGCGCATAGGCGGCGGCGTGAGATTTGTTGAAGCCGTAGCCAGCGAACTTCTCCATCGTGTCGAAGATTTCGTTGGCAAGGGATTCCTTCATCCCCTTATTGGCTGCTGCGCCCTCCACGAACCGCTTGCGCTGCGCAATCATCTCTTCGAGCTTTTTCTTGCCCATCGCGCGGCGGAGAAGATCTGCTTCACCCAGAGAATAGCCGGCAATCTCCTGCGCCATCCTCATGACCTGTTCCTGATAAACAGGCACGCCATAGGTCGCCTCCAGCACAGGCTTGAGATCAGGATGCTGGTAGCGCACAGAGGCGGGGTCTTCCTTGCCCTGAACATAAACGGGGATGTTCTCCATCGGCCCGGGCCGATAGAGCGAAATGATCGCGATCAGGTCTTCAATGTTGTTGGGACGCACGCGGCGTAGCGTGTCGCGCATGCCCGCGCCTTCGAGCTGGAACACACCGAGTGTTTCGCCGCTCGCCATCAGCTCATAAGTCGCCGGATCATCCATGCTCCGCCAGGCAGGCCCGACTTCGCCACCATCCCGCCGGATGAAGTTCAGCGCCCGGTCGATCACCGTGAGGGTTTTGAGACCAAGGAAGTCGAACTTCACCAGACCCGCCATCTCGGCGTATTTCATGTTGAATTGTGTAGCCGGAAGATCAGCACGCGGATCGTTATAGAGCGGCACCAACTCAACAAGCGGGCGGTCAGCAATGACGACACCGGCAGCGTGCGTGCCGGCGTTGCGGTACATGCCTTCCAGCGCCCGCGCTGTGTCGATCAATTCCCCTACGCGCGGGTCTGCTGCTATTTCCTCATCAAACTTCGGCTCCGCTGCAATCGCCTCATCAAGCGTCGGAGGCTTAGCGGGGTTGAACGGAATCAACTTGGCAAGCCGGTCCACCTGCCCGTAAGGCATCTGCATCACCCGGCCTACATCGCGCACCACGGCCTTTGCCTGAAGCGTACCGAAGGTGATGATCATAGCCACGCTGTCTGCGCCGTATTTCTCGCGGACGTAGCGGATCACTTCGCCGCGCCGCTCCTGGCAGAAATCGACGTCAAAGTCGGGCATCGAGACGCGTTCAGGGTTCAGGAAGCGCTCGAACAGAAGGTCGAACCGCAGAGGGTCCAGATCGGTGATTGACAGCACCCAGGCGACGAGAGAGCCCGCGCCCGAACCCCGGCCGGGCCCGACCGGAATCCCATTGGCTTTCGCCCACTTGATAAAGTCCGAAACGATAAGGAAGTAGCCGGGAAACCCCATGCGGGCGATAATGCCCAGTTCATAGTCCAGGCGCTCAAAGTACTTCTCTCTATCCGCATAAAGACGGTCTGCTTCCGCCAGGCGCTGTTCCAGACCCTGGCGCGCCTGATAGGCAAGCTCCTCTGCTTCCGAGCGCCCTTCCTTGCTGAAGTTCGGCAGGATCGGCTTTCGGGTTTCAGCCCGCACCGAGCAACGCAGGGCGATTTCCTGAGTATTGGCAATGGCCTCCGGAAGATCGTCGAACAGGGCGACCATCTCTTCGGGAGACTTCAGGTACTGATCCGGCTCAACCCGTTTGCGGTCGTCCTGCCCCAGATATTGTCCATTGGCGATGCACATCATGGCGTCATGAGCCGTGACGTCGTCCGGCTTCATGAAGCGGGCGTCATGGGTTGCCACAATCGGCAGGCCGAGCTCGTAAGCGAGTTCTACCAGTCCCTGTTCCGTCTTGATCTCGTCCTGATTGCCATGACGCGTAATCTCGACATAGCAGCGCCCCGGATAGGCGGCCGCGAGCGTCGCCATCTCTGTCCGGGCATCGGCCATGCGCCCTTTCAGAATGTGCCGCGCAATTTCGCCCTCAGAGCCGCCCGTCAGAAGGATAAGTCCCTCGGTATTCTCGAGCAGATATTTCTTGTGAAGGCGGGGCACGCCATCCTCTGCCTCCAGATAGGCGCGGGAAGAGAGGAACATGAGGCGCTCGTAGCCCACATCATCCTGAGCATAGGCGGTCAACCGGAAAGGCTCCGCCTTGGGTGACCCATCGGTAACGTCGAAGCAGCAGGCCATGATGGGCTGGACCCCATAGTCCGCCAGCTTCAGTGACAGCTCTAGCGCGCCGAAGAGACAGTTCCGATCTGTCACCGCCATCGCGGGCATGCTGTGCTGCTTGCACCATTTTGCCAGATCAGACGGCGTAATCATGCTCTCCAGCAGCGAATAGCTGGAGCGGACAGCAAGATGAATAAAAACGGGTTTCGTCACGCGGCAATCCTCTTCCGCGCGGATAATCTCACCGAATCAGCAAAGCTGGAAGCATCTGCCGCCAGCAGTCCACAAAAGGATCACTCTGTGTAGTCGACCAGCTTGCCATCCTGAAGGGTCAGCACGCGGTCCATATGCCGGGTCAGCGCCAGGTTGTGGGTCGCGACAAGCACCCCCGCCCCCTCTTCCCGCACCATCTTGATGAGCGTTCCAAAAACCCGCTCTGTGGTCGCCGGATCCAGATTGCCTGTTGGCTCATCGGCAATCACGAGTTTCGGATCGTTGGCAAGCGCGCGGGCAATGGCGACCCGCTGCTGCTCGCCTCCCGAAAGTTGGCCGGGCTGATGGAAGGCCCGCTCTTCAAGTCCCATCTCTGCCAGCAGGCGGGAGGCTTTTTCCCTGGCTTTTGATTTCTTTACCCCGGCAATCATCAACGGCATTGCGATATTGTCGATGGCGTTGAACTCGGGCAGCAGGTGATGGAACTGGTACACGAAGCCGATCTTCCGCCGGCGGATGCCGGTGCGGCCATTGTCATTCAGCTTCAGGCAATCGATTCCATCGAGAAATATCGATCCGCCTTCTGGCCGCTCAAGCAAACCGGCCGTGTGCAAGAGAGTGGACTTGCCTGAACCTGACGGCCCAACCAGGCCAACCAGCTCTCCTGGTGAAACGCGCAGATCTGTGCCCCGCAGCACCTGCAGCGCCCCGGCAGCCGTGCGGTAGGTGCGGTCAATCCCGATAAGTTCGAGTACAGGCTGTGTCATTCGAACCTCAGGGCTTTCACCGGATCCTGGGATGAGGCCCAGATAGACGGGATCAACGAGACAACCATCGACATGACAAGCGCATAGGCGCCTGTGCTGAACACTTCCCCCCAGTCCAGAACTGCCGGGAGATGATCGAGCCCATACTGTTCGGCCGGGAATACCTCTCCATCAATCGCCAGATTGATGAGCGCCTCGATCGGGCCAATATTCAGAATAAAGAGAACACCGACGACCATCCCCAGCAGCGCGCCGAGAGAACCAAGAACGGTTCCCACCATCAGGAAAACCCTGAGGACGCCACCGCGGCTGAGGCCAATCGTACGAAGGATCGCGACATCCCGTGTCTTGTTCTTCACCAGCATGACCACACCGACGATGATATTCAGTGTGGCGATCATCATGATGATGGTCACCAGAAGACGCACCATGACACGCTCTGTCTGTAGCGCGCCGAGATAGGTGCGGTTCTTGGTTTTCCAGTCACGCAAAAGCAAGCTGTAGCCGGTCGCTTCCGCGATGCGCTGCATCACGATCTCGGTTGTATCCGGATTTTTCACGCGGATATCCAGATACTGGTAGCGGCCCTTCGACTGAAACAGGATCTGGGCCTGTTCCATCGGCATGAAGACGTACACATTGTCGAGCTGCGCGGAGCCGGTGCGGAAGATGTCCCCTACGATGTAAGCTTTGCTGATCGGCGTCTGCCCGATGGGACCAGACCGCATCTGAGAGGTCACGACTTCAACGCTATCGCCTGGTTGAAGACCGAGATTGGCGGCGAGGTACTGGCCAATCATGATGACGTTTCCGCCATTCCGGCCTTCGCCAAACCCGCCCGCCAAAGCCGCTGCGCCGCCATCCTTGAGGATTGGCATGGTTTTGAGATCTGCCGGCGGAACAGCCCTGACAACGCCGCCGGTGCGGACCCCATTGGCGGAGAGGAGCACAAACTGCTCAATGTAAGGCGAAACGCTGACCACGTCCTGCGTTTCGGAAATAATCTTGGCAAGCGCCTGTGCCTCATCCTGGGGGATGCCATCCACAGCGGCCGAAATGTGAGGTTCTCCGCCCAGTAGCGCGTCCAGCAGGGTCGCCCTGAACCCGCTCATGATCGACATGGTGATGATCAGTGCGGCAACGGCAAAGAAAATGCCGATGAACGAGATCACAGCAATCAGGCTTGCGCCGCCATGCTCCCGGCGTGCCCGCAGGTATCGCCAAGCAAGCGTCCGCTCCAGCTTGCCGAACGGAGTGGCAGAGGGCGTCGCGCTCATCAGGAGCCTTTCAGCTGAGCCAGCATGTCTTCAATTTTGACGTCGTGTTTCTCGCCGGTCTTGCGGTTTTTCACCTCAACCTTGCCTTCAGCCACCCCGCGCGGACCAACTGTCGTCTGCCAGGGCAAACCAATCAGGTCCATACGCGCAAACTTGGCCCCGGCACGATCATCCGTTTCGTCATAGAGCACTTCGCGGCCCGCTGCGGTCATGGCCGCATACAGAGTTTCGCACGCGGCATCGCATGCCTCATCGCCTGGGCGCATGTTGATCAGACCCACATCGAAAGGCGCGACCGCTTCCGGCCAGACAATGCCATTCTCGTCATGACAGGCTTCAATGATAGCGCCGAGCAGGCGAGAAACGCCGATGCCATAGCTGCCCATCTGGACGGGCACCATCTGCCCATCCGGCCCCTGAACGACGGCGTTCATGGGTTTGGAGTATTTGGTGCCGAAGTAGAAGATGTGGCCGACCTCGATACCGCGCGCCGACACGCGGCGATCTTCCGGCAGCGCGTTGAAGGCTGCTTCGTCGTGCATTTCCTCAGTGGCGGCGTAATAGCTGGTGCGGTCGTCGACAAAGGGAGTCAGATCCGCGCCGAAATCGAGGTCAAGGCCTGGCGCCGGCAGGTCCAGCAGGGCCTTGTCACAGAACACCGCGCTCTCACCCGTCTCCGCCAGAATGATGAACTCATGGCTCAAGTCCCCACCAATAGGGCCGGTATCTGCCCGCATCGGAATGGCTGTCAGCCCCATCCTGTCAAAGGCGTTCAGATAGGCGCAAAACATCTTGCGATAAGCTGCCCGGGCGCCCTCTTCCGTCAAATCGAAGGAATAGGCGTCCTTCATCAGGAACTCCCGCCCCCGCATGACGCCAAAGCGCGGACGCACCTCATCCCGGAACTTCCATTGCTGGTGATAGAGGTTCAGCGGCAACTGCTTGTAGCTTTTTACGTAGGTGCGGAAAACGTCCGTAACCAGTTCCTCATTGGTGGGGCCGTACAGCATGTCCCGGTCATGGCGGTCCTTGATGCGGAGCATCTCCTTGCCATAATCGTCGTAACGGCCAGACTCGCGCCAGAGGTCTGCCTGCTGAAGCGTGGGCATCAGCATCTCGATGGCGCCGGAACGGTTCATCTCCTCCCGCACAATCTGCTCGATCCGTTTCAACACCCGGAAGCCCAATGGCAACCATGAGTAGATTCCAGCACCGTTCTGGCGGATCATGCCAGTACGCAGCATCAACTGATGCGAAACGATCGCGGCATCTGCCGGAGCTTCTTTGGAAACAGGCAGGAAAAACTTCGACAGGCGCATGAATCATCCAGACTTTTACGGAATTCTTTCACGCTCACTAGCCGGAGCTAGACCGGTTCCGCAAGCAGGAGAGGAATAACCAGCGCAGCAACGGCCGTGATCACTACGGCGCCAATGGTGGCCCAGATCACTTTTTTGACCAGCATCGGGTTCTTAGGCGCCCCCTCTTCCGTACCAGGCGTGGTGGACTCGTCTTCCCATTGCCCCTTCACCCCAATCGGCAAAACAGCGAAGAAGGTGATCCACCACCCCAGAACAAAGACGATTGTGGCGCCCGCAATCCCCATCAGTGGTGACCTTTGGGCGTTTCCATCAGTTCAACCAGAACCCCGTTGGAGTTCTTCGGGTGAACGAAAATGATCATGGTGCCATGAGCGCCGATACGCGGTTTGCCCAACACGGTGGCGCCGCGCTTTTCCATTTCAGTCACGGCCTGATTGATGTCCGCTACTTCGAAACAGACGTGATGCTGCCCACCAGCCGGGTTCTTCTTGAGGAAATTCGCAATCGGCGAAGCTTCATTCAGCGGCTCGATCAGCTCGATCTGGCTGTTGGGAAGGTTCACGAAACAGACTTTCACGCCCTGCTCGGGCATGTCGAACGGTGTCGTAATGTCCGTTGCGCCATACAGCGTCCGGTAGGTCTCGCAGGCCTGCTCAATGTTAGGCACCGCAACACCAACATGGTTCAGCGGACCAATCTTGAATTCGCTCATGAAAATCTCAGCTCCTCAGCACAACCACTTCAATCATCGGCTTCAGGCCGAAATTGATATCACAAGCTTTTCGCAATGCACGGCCCATAACGCGCTCGATCGCCTCATCATCGCCGCGGTCCTTCTTTGAAAGCCCGGCAAGGGCCGCCTCGGCCGCGTCATCAAGGATTTCAAGACTTTCCTCGGCCACGCGGCCATCGGTCTCGGAAAGCCCTTTCACGACAACGACCGGTCCATCGACAATGCGCCCAGCCTGATCGAGGCTCACGGTTGCGAAGATGATGCCGCTATTGTGCAGGCGCTTGCGCTCGATCAGGCCCTGAGCGCCTTCCGGCACCAGACGGCTGCCATCCAGGAAGAGGCGGCCGGCGGGCACCTCATCCAGAATTTCTGCTTCGCCCGGTGCGAGGCGGATCAGGCTGCCATTACGAGGCGCCACGGCTTCCGGCACCTGCATCGAACGGGCGTAGGCGGCATGTTCGAGAATATGCCTGCGTTCACCATGGACCGGCACAGCGATACGCGGCCGCACCCACTGATACATCCGGCGCAGCTCATCCCGGCAAGGATGTCCGGATACGTGGATTGTTTGCGGCACCATCCGGGGATGGATGACCCGTATACCCTGCTCCGCCAGGGTGTTCTGAAGACTGTAAACGCTGCTCTCATTTCCGGGGATGAGGCGCGAGGAGAAGATCACACTATCCCCTTCGCGCAGCGCCACATGGCGGTGGTCTCCCCTCGCTATGCGCGAGAGCGCAGCATTGGCCTCGCCCTGGCTACCGGTGCAGAGATAGAGAATGTTTTCAGGAGGCAGGTAACCGGCTTCCGCTTCATCCACGAAATCGAGGCGCGCAGGCAGAATGCCAACCGCCTTGGCCGCCGCCGTAACACGGTGCATGCTTCGCCCGACAAGGCAGACGCTACGTCCGGCCCGGTTGGCCGCATCAATGATCGACTTCACCCGCGCCACGTTGGAGGCAAAGGTGGTGACCGCGACAGCCTGTTTCTGCTCGGCAATCAACTCGATCAGGCCCTGGCGTACAGTCTCTTCCGACCCCGCTTCACCATCTTCGAACACATTGGTGGAATCGCACACCATGGCGAGAACACCTTCATCACCCAGCGCGGTCAGCCCCTCAATGTCCGTAGTCGCACCGATCTGTGGATTGGGGTCTATCTTCCAGTCGCCCGTATGCAGGATCACGCCTGCAGGTGTCCGGATTGCGAGCGCATTGGGCTCGGGAATGGAGTGCGTGAGCGTCACGTAGGTCACTTCAAAAGGACCGGCCTTGACGGTGGCGCCCATGGAAACCGTCTTCAGCCATTTATGATCCACGCCGCGCTCATCCATCTTTGAGCGGACGAGTTCACAGGTGAAGGGGGTAGCGTAAATTGGCGCTTTGGTGCGCAGCAGAGGATAAAGCAGCCCCACGGCGCCGATATGATCCTCATGTGCGTGGGTCAGGAAAACGGCATCAATTTGTTCGCCCACGAGAAAATCGGGATCGGCACAGATCAAATCAATCCCGGGCGTTTCAGAGTTTCCGAAGGTTACCCCCACATCCACGACAATCCACCTCCGGGCATGAGGCGGGCCATAGCCATACGCATTCAGGTTCATCCCGATCTCGCCGCATCCGCCGAGGGGGAGGAAGACAAGTTCGTCCTTGGACTGATCGAAGGGGGTATTTCCAATGGTCAACGGTTCCGCTTCCAGACTTCCAGAAGGCCCCGGATGAGGATGTCCTGGTCATAATAATCAATCGTCTCACTAGCGCCTTCAAACAGAGAAGCGACGCCCCCTGTCGCAATCACCGTCATGGGGCGCCCCCATTCCGCCTTGATCCGGCGCACGAGACCATCAATCAACTCAATGTATCCAAGAAACACGCCGGACTGCATGGCAGAGACGGTGTCTTTGCCAATGACCTGCGCCGGTTTCTGGATGGCGATTCGGGGCAACTGGGCCGCCGCGTCATGCAGCGCTCTCATGGATAGATAGATACCCGGCGAAATGATGCCACCCTCAAACGCACCATCGGCAGACACAATGTCGAATGTTGTGGCCGTGCCGCTGTCGATCACCACCAGATCGCCTGGATAAGCGACATGCGCGCCCAGCGCGCTCACGATACGGTCAGCGCCCACCTGTTCCGGGTGCCGAACCCTGAGGTCCATGCCGGTCTTGATACCCGGCTCGCCTATGAACAGAGGCTCTACATTGAGGTAACGCCGCGCCAGATTTCTGAAATTGAATTGCGCGTGCGGGACCACGGAGGAGACGACGCAGCCCTTTACCTTCGAGAGGTCGACCCCCTGCATGTCCGCCAGGCGCCAGAGCCAGGAGGCATGATCATCGGCAGTCTTCGTGGAATCCGTTGCGCTGCGCCATTGGTTGACCCAATTCTGCCCATCATGCAGCGCGAACACGGTGTTGGTATTGCCGACGTCGATGACCAGAAGCATGATTTAGGCTTGTCCGATGAGGCTGACTTCGCCCGCTCTTATGATGCGCGTGCTTCCATCGGGCAACCGCAGACGCAGCGCGCCGTCCAGTTCCAAATCTTCAAATACACCCCGCACAAAGGCTTCGCCGACGCGAACGGAGACTTCCTGTCCCCTACCCTCGGCATAATCAAGCCAGTCCCGACGGAGGCTTTCAAAGCCTCTGCGCGCCTGCGCGAGCCGGGCCTCAAAGGCGGAATGATAGACACCAATCACTTGACTTAGTTCAAGATTTTGTCCGCTCAACAGATTGAGACTGGTCGCCGCCTGCCCCACATTCTCCGGCACATAAGCCACATTGATGCCGGTGCCCGCTGCGACCCAAAGATCCCCGCCAGCGCCGCCCGTTTCAACCAGGATGCCGGACACCTTCTGCTGGGCGATCCTCACATCGTTGGGCCACTTTACCTTGACCGGCGCGTCAGGCGCGAATGTCCGCACGGTATCCACCACCGCCATGGCCGCCGCAAAGGGGACCCGCAGCGCCACGGGAATGCCGCCCGGCTCCGCAAAGAGCGCCGTGGTGAAGATGTTCCCGACGGGCGAAGACCAGACCCTGTCCTGACGGCCGCGGCCTGAGGACTGAGACGCCGCCACGATCCATTGCTCGTCAAACTGGCCGGAGCCGGCCCGCCGTTTTGCCTCGGTATTGGTGCTGTCTATCTCTTCAAACCGGTAAACCGGCCAGGAAGCGCTCAAGGGGCCAGACCCGCAGCAGCATAGCTTGCCCAGCCACCTGTACCGAGTTCTCCGATGAAGATCATGAACACGACACCAGCCACCACGGCGCAAGCGATCACGGTACCAAGTACGGACACATCCACCCGCTCGAAAGCTTCCTTCGGCTCATCAAACCACATCACTTTCAGAAGCCGCAGATAGTATCCGAGCGAAACCACCGAGGCGATGACGAGCACGATGGCCAGCGGAACAAGATCGGCATCCACGCCCGCACGCAGGACTTCGTATTTGCCGAAGAAACCTCCAAATGGCGGAAGCCCGGCGACGGAAAGAACGAGAACCGTCATCGCAATGGCAAAGACCGGCTGACGGCGCGCAAGCCCGCCAAGCTCCTGGATGCTCTCAACCATGCCGCCGCGGCGGCGCATTGCCAGAACGCCGGCAAATAGACCAAGCGAAGAGACAACGTAGATCGTGGAGAAGGTGAGCAGCGCCGCCGCGCCGAGCGCCTGCCCCGCCGCCACCGCGACCAGTGCATAGCCGACATTGGCAATCGACGAATAGGCGAGCAGACGCTTGATGTTGGTTTGCGTCAGGCCACCGAGTGAACCGACAATCATCGAGAGACCCGCCACGATTGCCACGATGAGCTGCCACTGATGGATCACACTGCCGAACAGCGTGAACATCACATTGGCGAAGACGACCAATGACGCAAATTTCGGCGCCGACGCGAAGAACGCAACGACCGGTGTGGGCGCACCTTCATAAACGTCCGGCGTCCAGACGTGCATAGGCGCAGCAGAGATCTTGAACGCCAGGCCGACAATCATCAGCACCATGCCGAACATGGCGCCTACAGACTCCCCTGCCAGCGTCAGACCGTCAAAGGACGTCGTGCCCGTGAAGCCATAAACGAGGGACGCGCCGTAGAGCAGCATGCCAGAGGCAAGCGCGCCGAGAACAAAGTATTTGAGGCCTGCCTCGGATGACCGTGCGGAGTCCCGATGGAAGGCTGCGAGCACGTAGGATGAAAGGCTCAGCGTCTCGATACCCATATAGAGCGTCATCAGGTCGTTGGACGACAGGGTGATGCCCATACCGAGAGAGCCGAGAACCATCAGCAGCGGGTATTCGTAGCGGCTGATGCCGTGGCGCTTCAGGAAGCCCTCCGACACAAACACCGCAACGCCCGCCAGCGTGAAGCTGATAACCTTGGTGAAGTTCGTGAAGGTTGTCGTCTTGACCAGGCCATTGAACGCCTCGCCGCCCTGGAGGTGGATGGCGGACAGCACCGCCGCCCCGAACAGAACCAGCGCGCCCACCTTGTAGGAAAGGCTGTTGAAGCGCTCCCCGACAATGGCGCCGACCAGCACCAGTACAAGGCCGGACGCAGCGAGCCAGAGTTCGGGCGCGAGCGCCTGCAGGATGGATTGAGTGTCGAGCATCGGCTTACTGGCCTCCCGCCATGAGCGCGATGATGCGCGCGGTAGCACCACCGGTGACGGTGAAAATGAGGTTCGGAGCAATACCGAACAGGATCGTCAGCGCCGCGAGCGGGGCGATACAAACCCATTCGATCCGGTTCATGTCCTTGATATCCTCAAGGTGGGGATTGGTGATCTCGCCAAAGACTGTCCGGCGATACAGCGTCAGCATGTAGACGGCCGAGAAGATCACACCGAAGGCGGCGCCGAAGGCTGCCCAGGTTGCCGCCTGGAAGCCGCCGACCATGGTGAGGATTTCCCCCACAAAGCCGCTGGTGCCCGGAAGGCCGACATTGGCCATCGTGAACAGCATGAAGAAGCCGGCATAAATCGGCATGCGGCTGACGAGGCCGCCATAGGCAGCAATCTCGCGGGTATGCATCCGGTCATAGACCACGCCGACGATAAGGAAGAGCGCGCCGGAAATGAGGCCGTGGCTCAGCATCTGGAAGATGGCGCCCTGAATGCCCGTCTCATTGAATGCGAAGATACCGAGAGTGACGAAGCCCATGTGCGCGACAGAGGAGTAAGCAATCAGCTTCTTCATATCCGTCTGCCGCCAGGCGACGAGCGACGTGTAGATGATCGCCACAACGGCCAGAGCAAACATCATCGGCTGGAAAAACGCGCTCGCATCGGGGAACATCGGCAGCGAGAAGCGCAGCATGCCATAGCCGCCCATTTTCAACAGGACACCGGCAAGCACCACGGAGCCCGCCGTCGGTGCCTGAACGTGCGCATCCGGCAGCCAGGTATGGACCGGCCACATGGGCAGTTTCACCGCGAAGGATGCGAGGAAGGCCAACCAGAGCCAAGTCTGAACGCTGGGATCAAAGGCGTATTGCTCCAGCACTTCGAAGTCTGCCGAGCCTGCTGCCTGGATCATGTAGATTGCCGCCACGAGCAGAAGAAGCGAGCCGATCAGCGTATAGAGGAAGAATTTGAAGGACGCATAAATACGGTCCTTCCCGCCCCAGATACCGATGATCAGGAACATCGGGATAAGGCCAGCTTCGAAGAAGATGTAGAACAGCACCAGATCCAGCGCAGTGAAAACGCCGATCATGAATGTCTCAAGGACGAGGAAAGCGACCACATACTCGGTCACGCGCTTGTCGATCGAATTCCAGCTTGCCAGCAGGCAGATCGGCGTAAGGAACGTCGTGAGCAGGATCAGCGAAATCGACAGGCCATCGATGCCCAGCTTGTAGCTGATCGGGCCATACCAGGTATGCTGTTCGACCAGCTGGTAACCTGGCTGGGACGCGTCGAACGACACGAAAGCCGCCACCGACAGCACAAATGTCGCTGCCGAGATGATCAACGACGCCATGAGAATGGCGCGGTTCTGCCGGCCATCATCCGCGACCGCACGGCTGCCGGCCGTGGCCGCCCGCACAAGTACGATCAGCAGCGCCCCGATCAGAGGCAGGAATGTCGTTGCTGTGAGAATGGGGAAACCGCCCATCAGTTGGCCCCTCCGGCCCGCAGCCACAGGATCGCGCCAAAGACAATGGCGGCCCCGATGATCACGAACGCATAGTGATAAAGATAACCTGTGTGGAGTTTTGCGAGACGGCGGGCGCTGAAGCCGGCAAACCAGGCCACTCCATCCGGTCCGACGCCATCGATGATCTTCTTGTCTGCCTTCCAGAAAATGTTTCCGAGGAAGGCGGAACCGCGGACCAGCGTGGCCTGATAGATCTCGTCGAAATACCACTTGTTTGAGAACAGCGCATGAAGCGGTCCACCGCTGGCAGCAATCCGCGCGCCCACACCTCTGTTGAAGAAGTAGGTCATGCTCGCCAGCACGAAGCCGGCGACGGTGACCACCAGAGGCGCCCACAGAACCCATTCCGGTACATTGTGACGATCATGGAGAACATGGTTCTCTGCGGCGCGGTAGATTGCGCCAGCCCAGAACGCCTCGTTGTTGGCCTCCACGAAGGCATCGTAGAAATAGAAGCCGGCGAAAATTGCACCCAGGCTGAGCAAGCCCAGAGGGATGAGCATCACCATCGGGCTCTCATGCGGCGTGTGCGCATGATGATCGTCAGCAGGGTGCTCCTCCCCTTTTACGTCTTCGCTCTCATGGGTGTCGTGATGCCCGTGATCGTGATGCTCGCCATGCTGCGTCAGTGGACCATGGAAGGTCATGTAGATCAGGCGCCAGGAATAGAAGCTCGTCAGGAATGCTGCCAGCAAACCGAACCAGAACGCCATCTGGCCAAACATCACCTGCGCGCTGCCACCTGCAAACGTGCTCTCGAGGATCGCATCCTTGGAGAAGAAGCCGGAGAAGCCGAGTTTTGTGTGCGGGATGCCGAGGCCGATGATGGCGATCGTGCCGATCATCATGGCGGCGTAGGTCAGCGGCATGAACTTCGCCAGGCCACCCATCCGGCGCATGTCCTGCTCGTGGTGCATCCCGTGAATGACGGAGCCGGCACCAAGGAAGAGTAGCGCCTTGAAGAAGGCGTGTGTGAAGAGGTGGAACATCGCCGCTTCATACGCGCCAACGCCGGCCGCGAAGAACATGTAGCCCAGCTGCGAACAGGTTGAGTAGGCGATCACGCGCTTGATGTCGTTCTGAGCCATGCCCACCGTAGCGGCGTAGAGCGCCGTGACGGCTCCCACCAGCGTGATCATACCGGCCGCATAGAACGTGTATTCATAGATCGGCGAGACGAGGCAGACGAGGTAGACACCCGCCGTCACCATTGTTGCCGCGTGGATGAGCGCGGACACCGGTGTCGGGCCTTCCATGGCGTCCGGCAGCCAGACGTGCAGGAAGAACTGTGCCGACTTACCCATCGCGCCGATGAACAGCAGGATACCGATGAGCTCGAGCGCATAAACGCGCTGGCCGAGGAAGGAGATGATAACTTCGCGGGCGGGCGCGGCTTCTGCAAACGCAACCGGCGTCACGATGACGTTGTTCCGGATCGCATCCAGTACCGGGCCGAACTCGACGCTGCCGAACACGAAGAATACAGCCATGATGCCGAGAGCAAGACCAAAGTCGCCCACGCGGTTGGTCACGAAGGCCTTGATCGAGGCATCATTCGGCGCCTTCTTCGTGTACCAGAAGCCGATCAGCAGGTACGACGCGAGACCCACGCCTTCCCAGCCGAAGAACAGCTGGATGAAGTTATCGGCCACCACCAGCATGAGCATCATGAAGGTGAAGAGCGAGAGATAGGCAAAGAAGCGGGCCTTGTGCGGCTCTTCGCTCATATACCCCCACGAATAGAGGTGAACGAGGCCGGAGACGCCCGTGATGACCGCCATCATGACAATGGACAGCGCATCCACCCGGATCGCCCAGTTAGCCTTGAAGTTGCCCACCTCGATCCACGGCATCAGCGTGATGATGTGCTGCTTCAGCTCCTGCGTACCATGCGCGGGGCCAGCGGTCAGGTAAGCGTCCAGCGCTGCGTGGGCTTCATGTCCGCCGACAAGGCCAAGGCCCGCCACATAGGCAAAGAGCTGGTAGAGCGACAGCGCGCCCGCAGTCAGCACCGTACCGGTGGTGACCAGCATGACGATCCGATCACCGATGATCTTGTGAAACAGACCGAACAGCGCCGCGATACCGGGCGCCAGAACGATGAAAAGGAGAAGGCTATCAGGAAGCATACCCTTATCAGCCCTTCATGAGGTCGACATTCTCAACCGAGATGTCGCGCCGGTTACGGAAATAGACGACCAGGATCGCAAGTCCCACGGCCGCTTCTGCTGCGGCAACCGTCAGCACGAGCATGGCAAAGATCTGCCCCTGGATCGTGCCGCTGAAGACCGAAAAGGCCACCAGGTTGATGTTCACGGAAAGCAGGATCAGCTCAATCGCCATCAGGATGACGATGATGTTCTTGCGGTTCACGAAGATGCCGACGACACCGATCGTGAAGAGTGCCGCTGACACCATTAGATAGTGAGGAAGTCCGAGTTCCATCTATCAGATCCCCTGCCCTGGTGTTGGGTCCTTGAGCTCAATAGCGTCGGCGCGGCGACGGCCAGTCTGCCTGGCAATATCCTGACGCTTGATGTGCGGCTTGTGGCGCAGCGTAAGAACAATAGCCCCGACCATCGCCACCAGCAGCACAATGCCAGCCAGCTGAAACAGCAGAATATAGTCGGTATACATCACATAGCCGATGGCTTCCGCGTTGGTGGGCGCATTCGGCGACGCATCCATATTGCCGGTGGGAACATTGCCGCCTGCGACAGAAACAAGCGCGAGCTCCGCCAGCAGAATGACCCCCACAAGCAGCGCAAACGGCCAATACCGGAGGGTTCCCTGCTTCATTTCAACGAAGTCCACGTCCAGCATCATCACGACGAACAGGAACAACACGGCCACAGCGCCGACATAGACGACCACCAGCAGCATCGCGAGGAACTCGGCGCCAATCAGGACCAGAAGCCCCGCCGCCGAGAAGAACGTCAGAATGAGCCAGAGCACGGAGTGCACGGGATTTCGCGCTGCGATGACAAACATCGCCGCCAACACGACAACCGCCGCAATCAATGAGAAAGCGATCAACGCCACGGCTTGTTCGCCCCTTCCTGCTAAATGCCAGAACCTGACCGGCCCGGCCCTGCTTCAACCCAGCGCCGCCCTACCGGTACGGCGCATCCAATTCGAGATTCTTGGCGATCAGCCGTTCCCAGCGGTCGCCATTCGCCAATAGCCGTTCCTTGTCGTAGAACAGCTCTTCGCGTGTTTCAGTCGCAAATTCAAAGTTCGGCCCTTCGACGATGGCGTCCACCGGGCAGGCTTCCTGACAGAAGCCGCAATAGATGCACTTCACCATATCGATATCGTAGCGCGTCGTGCGGCGAGCGCCGTCTTCGCGGGGTTCGGCTTCAATGGTGATCGCCTGCGCCGGGCAGATTGCCTCGCAGAGTTTGCATGCGATGCAGCGCTCTTCCCCGCTGGGATAGCGGCGGAGGGCATGTTCCCCCCGGAAACGCGGCGAAAGCGGGTTCTTCTCGAAAGGATAGTTCACGGTCGCCTTGCGGCGGAACATTTCCCGGACTGCAATCCAGGACGCACCCAGAAAATCCGTCAGCAGAGCGCCGCGAAGAGTTTGCGCAAGGCTCATGAGAGACCTCCCACGAATGTCACATAGCCGGCCACGAGGATCACCGCTGCCAGCGAAGTCGGCAGGAAGATTTTCCAGCCCAGACGCATCAGCTGGTCATAGCGGTACCGGGGCACGATGGCCTTCACCAGAGCGAACAGGAAGAAGCAGAACAGCACCTTCCCCATGAACCAGGCAAGGCCGGCGAGGCTGAGGAGAAGCGGCGGCAGGTTTGCCGTAAGCTCAGGCCCGAGGGCGATCGGGCCATGCCAGCCGCCAAGGAACAGGATCGTCATCATCGCGCACATCAGCACGATGTTGAGATATTCCCCCAGCATGAAGAGGAGGTACGGCGTCGAGCCATATTCGACCTGATAGCCCGCAACCAGTTCCGATTCAGCTTCCGGAAGGTCGAACGGCGGACGGTTGGTCTCTGCCAGCGCCGAAATGAAGAAGATCACGAACATCGGCAGCATGACGAGGATCAGCGGGAAATACTGGAAGCTGAACACATGCCAGTTCTGAATACCGCCATCCTGGTTGTTGACGATGGTGGTGAGGTTCATCGAGCCGACCAGCAGGATCACCGTGACGATCACGAAACCGATGGAAACCTCATAGGACACCATCTGCGCTGCCGAACGGAGCGCGCCGAGGAACGGGTATTTGGAGTTCGATGCCCAGCCGCCCATGATGATGCCGTAGACACCCAGCGACGAGATCGCAAAGAGATAGAGGATACCAACGTTCAGGTTGGCGATAACCCAGCTGGTGCCCGTTTCGGTGCCGGGCGCCACGGGAATGGCCGCCCAGGTTACGAAGGCCAGCGTACAGGTTAGGATCGGCGCCATAAGGAACACGGCCTTGTTGGCGCCGGCCGGGATCACGATTTCCTTCAGCAGGAACTTGCCAAAGTCCGCGAAGGACTGGAGCAAACCGAAGGGGCCGACCACGTTCGGGCCCTTGCGCATCATCACACCTGCCCAGACCTTGCGGTCCAGGAGCAGAAGGAAGGCAATCGACAGAAGCAGCACCAGTGTGAACAGGCCAATCTGACCCAACACCAGCAGCGGCCCCCAGAGGCTGCCAAGAGACTCGATCGCGTTGCTCATGGCGCCGCCCTACTCTGCCGCTACCGGAGTGTCTAGGCGGCTTGCCAGCGCAGAACACTCGGCCATTGTCTTGGATGCCCGTGCAATCGGGTTGGTGAGGTAGAAATCCACAATTGCAGATCTGAAGGGCGCGCTGCTGAGGCTGCCAGAGGCTTCCGCCACCGGCTGCGAAAGCGCCCCCACGCCGCGTGCGCCAGGGGCGTAGCCGCGGCCGGAGAACGCAGTGTTTTCGCCTTCCTTGCCGCGCAGGAGCGCGCGGAGCTGGTCTGCTGTGTCATAAGGAAGCGGCTTTCCGCAAACCGCTGAAAGGGCGCGGAAAATTGCCCAGCCTTCCCGCGCCTCGCCTTTCGGCTGGACGGCGCGCGTGGTCATCTGGACCCGGCCTTCGGTGTTTACGTAAGTGGCGGTCATTTCGGTATAGGCAGCGCTGGGCAGGACGATGTCTGCCCGGCTTGCCCCGGCATCGCCATGGGAACCGACATAAATAACCTTGGAATTTCCAAGCTTTGACAGGTCCACCTCGTCAGCGCCGAGGAGGACGACCGTGGAAAGGCCGCCGCCCAGGATTTCGGCGGTTGCGAGGCCGCCTTCGGCCGGCACGAAGCCGACATCCAATGCACCCACACGGCCAGCCGCGGTATGAAGCACGCCAAAACCGGCCCATTCTTCGGACACTGCACCGACAGTCTGGGACAGTTTATGGACAATTTCGGACAGTTTAAGACCATCCTCGCGACAAAGCGCGCCCTCCCCGACCACAATCATCGGACGCTTGGCATCCTTCAGGACCTGGAAGAAATCACTTGAGGCAAGCTGGTCGAGATCGGCCGCGCTGGTCCCAAGATGCTCATAAGGATACGTCAGATCGACAGCCTCGCCGATGAGGCCGATCTTGAGATTGCCCCAGAGCCAGGATTTGCGAATGCGGGCGTTCCAGACAGCAGCTTCAACGCGCGGGTTGGCGCCGATCAGCAGCAGGGCGTCGGCCTCTTCGATACCCATCAGGGTGGGATTGAAAAGGTAGTGCTCGCGCACGCCCGAAGTGCCGTACTGGGCACCTGCCGGGCGGCAATCCGTATTCTTCACGCCGAGGCTGCGAAAGAGGTCCAGCGCGGCCTTGGCCTGCTCGACCTCGATCAGGTCTCCGGCGACCACGCCGATCTTGTCGGCGCCGACCGAGAGAGCCGCTTTCACGGCTTCAAAGGCCTCACCCCATGTCGCGGCGCGCAGCTTGCCGTTCTCGCGGATATAGGGGCGATCAAGGCGCTGACGGCCGAGACCATCCCAGACGAAGCGCGACTTGTCCGACAGCCACTCCTCGTTCACCTCTTCGTTGAGCTCGGGCATGATGCGCATCACGGCATCGCCCTTGGCATCAACGCGGATGGCGGCGCCCATCGCGTCCATCACATCTACGGAAGAGGTTTTGCGCAGCTCCCAGGGGCGCGCATTGAAGGCGTAAGGTTTCGACGTCAGCGCGCCGACAGGGCACAGATCGATGACGTTGCCCGAGAGCTCAGATGTCAGCGATTTTTCCAGATAGGTCGTGATCTCGGCATTCTCGCCGCGGCTGATCATGCCCATCTCTTCGACGCCGGCGACTTCTGCCACGAAGCGGACGCAGCGCGTGCACTGGATACACCGGGTCATGATCGTCTTGACCAGCGGGCCCATGTATTTGTCTTCGACAGCGCGCTTGTTCTCATCATAGCGCGAGGTTGAGCGGCCGTAGGCCACCGCCTGGTCCTGAAGGTCGCATTCGCCGCCCTGGTCACAGATCGGACAATCGAGCGGGTGATTGATGAGCAGGAACTCCATCACCCCGTTGCGGGCCTTTTCGACATAGGCACCGCCGGTGCGCACGATGGGCGCAGAGCCATCCCGGTTCGGGCGCATGTCGCCAACGATCTGGGCGCAGGAGGCGATCGGCTTGGGCGCCCCTTCCCACTCGACGAGGCACATGCGGCAGTTACCGGCGACCGACAGGCGCTCATGATAGCAGAAGCGCGGGATTTCGGCGCCCGCTTCCTCACACGCTTGCATCAGCGTGTAGTGCTTGGGCACTTCGATTTCCTGGCCGTCGATGTTCAGCTTGAAAGTGTCGGACATGGGACTTCAGAACTCTTCGGAAGGATTGATGCGGGGCTTGCCAGGATTGTCGATGGCGTTGAGGCCAATGGCGAAGCGGGAGAAGATGAACTGGGCGGCAAGCGCGCCCAGGACCAGCAGATTGAAAGGCAGCGCATATTCAATCATGCCGTAGAAAAACAGGCCGGCGCTGACGATGGCGAGCACCATGACACCCCAGAGCGCCTTGACGTAGAAGATAGCCATCAGCGCAAGGACGGCGGAAAGCAACGAAGCACCGGCAACAGCCATCACGTAAAGCCGCTGGCTTTCAACCACGCCGCCATTGCGGGGCATCACATAGCCCAGCGCAATCGCCACAACCCCGTGAAGGGTGGCCAGCGACAGGCACCAGGATACGATCAGGATGGCGCGGGTCAGGCTCACTTGCCAATTCTTCCTTACTCTGCAGCCGTGACGACAGCGCCCTGCACCATGGCGCGGGGCAAACGATACTGGGTGATGCGTTCTTCGATTTCGTGACGGAAATGCCGGATCAGGCCCTGGATCGGCCAGGCAGCGGCATCACCAAGGGCGCAGATCGTGTGCCCTTCGACCTGTTTGGTAACGTCCAGCAGCGTGTCGATCTCGTCATGCTCGGCTTCGCCGCGCACCATGCGCTCCAGCACGCGCCACATCCAGCCCGTGCCTTCACGGCACGGCGTGCACTGGCCGCAGCTTTCATGCTTGTAGAAATAAGCGAGACGGGCGATCGCCTTGATCAGATCGGTCTGCTTGTCCATGACGATCACAGCCGCCGTGCCGAGGCCGGACTTCAGATCACGGAGCGTGTCGAAATCCATATAGGCGTCCATGATCTGTTCTGCCGGCACCATCGGCACTGAGGATCCGCCGGGGATCACGGCCTTGAGATTGTCCCAGCCGCCACGAATGCCGCCGCAATGGGTTTCGATCAGCTCACGGAAGGTGATCGACATCTCTTCTTCGACATTGCACGGCTTGTTCACATGGCCGGAGATGCAGAACAGCTTGGTGCCCGCATTGTTGGGGCGGCCGAAACCGGCAAACCACTGCGCACCGCGGCGCAAGATTGTTGGTGCGACAGCGATGGATTCAACATTATTCACCGTGGTTGGGCAGCCATAGAGACCTGCATTCGCCGGGAATGGCGGCTTCAGGCGTGGTTGGCCCTTCTTGCCTTCAAGGCTTTCGAGCAGCGCGGTTTCCTCGCCGCAGATGTAAGCGCCAGCGCCGTGGTGAACATAGAGGTCAAAATCCCAGCCGTTCACATTGTCCTTGCCGATCAGCTTCGCCTCATAGGCTTCCTTGACGGCTTTCTCGAGCGCATGACGCTCGTTGATGTATTCGCCGCGAATATAGACATAGCATTTGTGGGCGCGCATCGCGCGGCTGGCCACCATGCAGCCTTCGATCAGCAGATGCGGATCGTGGCGGAGGATTTCACGGTCCTTGCACGTACCGGGTTCGGACTCGTCGGCGTTCACGACAAGATAATGCGGACGGTCGCGCACTTCTTTCGGCATGAAGGTCCATTTCAGACCGGTCGGGAAGCCGGCGCCGCCGCGGCCACGCAGGCCTGACGCCTTGATCTGGTCGCAGATCCAGTCCGGCCCCATGGCGAGCATTTCGCGCGTCAGGTGCCAGGCGCCGCGCTGCTTGGCGGCTTCCAGGCCCGGCGAATGCAGGCCGTAGAGGTTTGTGAAGATGCGGTCCTTGTCCTGCAACATGGCCTAGTCCTTCTTGTCCTTCGGGGCGGACATGCCGTCCTTTGTTGCATCCGGCTTGCTGGTCGTGTCGATCAGGGTTGCCTTGCCTGCGGTCGGCTCTTCGCGCTTCACATTTGTCGGCGCGCCGGCATCTGGGCGGCCGGTAGCTTCGGCGGTAGCCTCCCCTGCCGGCTCCGGCAGGTTTGGCAGCGACTTGACCGAATTGCGGCTGCCATCGAACAGCGCTTCGTCCGTCAACGTCTTGGCGCCGCCCTCAGGCGCACTGTTGATGCGGTCAATCTGCGGACCTGGTGACACCTCAACGCCATTCTTCAGCCGGCCGATGATCTGCGCGAAGGAATCCGGCGTCAGGTCTTCATAGTAATCGTCATTGATCTGCACCATGGGCGCGTTCACGCAGGCGCCGAGACATTCGACCTCTTCCCAGGAGAGGCGCTTGTCATCGGTGACATACATCTGACCGCCAATCTCGCGCTTGCAGACCTCTTTCAGGTCATCTGCGCCGCGGAGCTGGCAGGGCGTGGTGCCGCAAAGCTGGATATGGAACTTTCCAACCGGCTGAAGACGGAACATCGTGTAGAAGGTGGCGACCTCGTAGACGCGGATGTAGGGCATCTCCAGACGGTCAGCGACTTCGCGCATGGCAGGCTCGGAGAGCCAGCCATTGTTGTCCTTCTGGGCGAGCCAGAGCAGCGGGATAACCGCCGAACGCTGCTTGTCCGCCGGATACTTGCCCCGCCAGAACGCAATCTTGTCTTCTGTCTCAGGCTTGAAGGAGAAGCTGTCGCCCCCCGCCTCAAGGTCAAACCGGCGCAATGCCATCTACTGCTCCTTCGCAAGCGGAACGGCAACGCGGCCCGCTTCGTCAATTGGCCAGAATGGATTGTAGGCGACTTCCCAGGCATTCCCTTCAGGGTCTGCAAAGTAGCCGGAGTATCCACCCCAGTATGTCTTGTGCGGCGGCTTGGAAATGCGGGCGCCCGCACGCTCCAGCCGGCCGAAAATCTCGTCTACCTCTTCGGCAGAACGCGCGTTGAACGCCAGCGCGAAGCCCTTGAAGGCGCCCTTGCGATCATCGGAAACGCCCGCGTCAGCGGCGAGCTTGTTTTCGTCCCAGAGGCCGATCACGAGGCCACCGGCATTGAAGAACGCCACCTCGCCTTTGACGCCGCGATCCTCAAACCCCAGAACATCCGTGTAAAAACGGATCATGCCGGCGAGGTCGCGAACCCCTACGGTGATGACCGATACACGCTGTTCCGGCAGAACGCCCATCAGACCGCCCCTGCCCTCGCAAAGTCGACACGCGCGATCTTGCCGTCGCGGATGGTGTAGATGGCGGCCACCTCGAAGGTTTCGCCGCCGGGCGAACGCTCCACCGCTTCATGGTCGATGACGGTGGTGCCGAGATCGATCCGGTTGACCAGTTTTGCGCGGTTCTGCGGGAACTGGGCGAAGAGGTCTTCGTGGCGCTTGCGGATGGCGTCCAGACCCTTCTGGTTTACCCCACCATTCAGTGTCGCGAGTTCGGCGTCGTCTGCATAGCAGGCGAGGAAAGCGTCGATGTCCTGGCTGTTATAGGCTTCCAGCTGGCGCTGGATGAGGTCGAAGGAGGCACTCACCGGTCGATCTCCCCGAACACGATGTCGAGCGTTCCGAGAACGGCAGACACGTCTGCCAGCTGGTGGCCCTTGCAAAGATGGTCCATCGCCTGGAGGTGCGGGTAACCCGGGGCACGGATCTTGGCGCGATACGGGCGGTTTGTGCCATCTGCCACGAGGTACACGCCGAACTCACCCTTGGGTGCTTCGACGGCGGCGTAGCATTCGCCTTCCGGAACGTGGAAGCCTTCCGTGTACAGCTTGAAGTGATGGATCAGGGCTTCCATCGAATTCTTCATCTCGCCGCGGCGCGGCGGGGAGAGCTTAGAACCGGCCAGAAGGACCGGTCCGGGACCATCTTTCGCCATCAGGTCGATACACTGGAGGATGATCTTCACGGACTCGCGCATCTCTTCCATGCGGCAGACATAGCGATCGTAATTGTCGCCATGGCGGCCGACAGGAACTTTGAAGTCGAGTTCGCTGTAGCACTCATAGGGCTGCGAACGGCGAAGGTCCCAGGCAAAACCTGAGCCGCGCACCATGACGCCGCTGAAGCCCCAGTCGAGGATCGTGCGCTGGTCGACCACGCCGATATCGACGTTACGCTGTTTGAAGATACGGTTTTCGGTGACGAGGCCCTCGATCTGGTCGAGCTTCTCGGGGAACTGCTCGCACCAGGTGGCGATATCGTCGATGAGACGCTGGGGCAGATCCTGATGGACGCCGCCGGGACGGAAATAGGCCGCGTGCATACGGCTGCCCGATGCGCGCTCATAGAACACGCAGAGCTTCTCACGCTCCTCGAAACACCAGGTGATCGGCGTCAGCGCGCCCACGTCCATCACGCCAGTACCGACGTTGAGGAGGTGCGACATGATCCGGCCGATTTCGGAGTACATGACGCGGATGAGGCTGGCGCGGCGAGGCACTTCCACCCCGAGCAGCTTCTCGATGGCGAGGCACCAGGCGTGCTCCTGGTTCATCGGCGCGCAGTAATCGAGCCGGTCGAAATACGGCATACCCTGCAGGTAGGTCTTGTATTCGAGCAGCTTTTCCGTGCCACGGTGGAGCAGGCCGATATGGCTGTCCACGCGGGTGACGATTTCGCCGTCGAGATCGAGGATCATGCGGAGCACGCCGTGGGCGGCAGGATGCTGCGGGCCAAAGTTCAGCGTGAACTTACGGTCGTCCATGTCTGCGATGTGTGCGGTGTCGGCCATCTGATCAGCCTTCCTTCGCTTTCTCGTCGCCGGGGATGACGCTGGTCATGCCTTCCCAGGGCGAGAGGAAATCGAAATTGCGGTATTCCTGAGCGAGCTTCACGGGTTCGTAGATCACGCGCTTTTCGAGATCGTCATAGCGAACCTCGTAATGCCCGGTGAGCGGGAAGTCCTTGCGGAGCGGCCAGCCTTCGAAACCGTAGTCGGTGAGGATGCGGCGCAGGTCCGGATGATCGGCAAACTGGATGCCATACATGTCGAACGCCTCGCGCTCGAACCAGTTCGCAACCGGCCAGAGCGAGACGACGCTCGGCACAGCCGTTTCTTCATCGGTGCGGATGCGCACGCGGATCCGGTGGTTCATCCGCATCGACAGCAGGTGGTAGACCACTTCGAAACGCTCCGAGCGCTCCGGGTAATCAACGCCGCAAACATCGATGAGAGTTTCGAAGTTGCATTGCTGATCGTCGCGCAGGAAACGCAGCAGCGGGACGATATGGTCCCGTTCGGCCAACAGCGTCAGTTCGCCCACGCGGATCTGCCAGCTGCGCACGGCATCGGGCATCCGGCTTTCGATATGGGCTGCAAGTTCGGAAAGCGCCTGAGTATCCATTGTCGTCACCATCAGCGCTCAAGCGAGCCTTCGCGCCGGATCTTCTTCTGCAGCTGCAGGAAGCCGTAGACGAGAGCCTCAGCGGTGGGCGGGCAGCCCGGAATGTAGATATCCACAGGAACGATGCGGTCGCAGCCGCGAACGACGCTGTAGCTGTAATGGTAATAGCCGCCGCCATTGGCGCAGCTGCCCATCGAGATCACGTAGCGCGGCTCCGGCATCTGGTCGTAGACCTTGCGGAGCGCCGGCGCCATCTTGTTGGTGAGCGTACCGGCGACGATCATCACGTCTGACTGGCGCGGCGACCCGCGCGGCGCCATGCCGAACCGCTCCAGATCGTAGCGCGGGTTGCCGGCGTGCATCATTTCCACGGCGCAACAGGCCAGACCGAACGTCATCCACATCAGTGAGCCGGTACGCGCCCAGCTGATCAGATCATCCGCTGCGGCCGTGAAGTAGCCCTTGTCCGCAAGCTGATCCGAGAGGCCGGAATAGAACGGGTCATCATTGCCAGGCTTGAAGCCGCCTTCGACCCCTGCCCGCGCGCCGCCCAGCGCATATGGCTTGTAGGAATTGTCAGACATCATTCCCACTCCAGAGCGCCGCGGCGCCATTCATAGACAAAGCCGACCGTCAGCACGCCCAGGAACACCACCATCGACCAGAAACCGACCACACCGATCTCTCCCAGGCTGATCGCCCAAGGGAAGAGGAAGGCCACCTCAAGGTCGAAGATGATGAACAAAATGGCGACAAGGTAGAATCGCACATCGAACTTCATGCGGGCATCATCGAAGGCCGGGAAACCGCACTCATAGGCGGAGTTCTTTTCCGGGTCGGGCTTCGAAGGAGCCAGAAGCACGTTCCCGATCACGAAAAGGCACGAAATCACCGCACCGATCACCAGAAAAATGATGACCGGCAGATAGTCGAGGGCAAGCCGTTCAACTTCCGTCATAGTGCAATTGCTCCCATTGCGTTGCCGCCCGATTAGGACGGTTTCCCGCCGGGCGCAACTGACGCGCATCTGTAATCGCAGCGCCTCGCAGTATATCCTGCGAAAACGCAATTTCACGGGTCACTTGCTGCGGCGGTCGGTCACGGAGGATGCAGGAAAGCCCTGAGTTTGCGAATAATTCTCAATCAGGTGCGCTTGTGCTGCTCATAATACGCCGCAGCGCCGATCAGCGGCGCCACCTGCTCCCGCATCAGCCACACGGGACAGTCCTCGAGGTAGTGGCTCATTGGTCCGCGCGTCACGAATCGCTGCCTTGCCGCAGCCGTTTTGAGGAAATCCGAGATGCGCTCGCTGACGCCGCCCGCAAGCACCACACCGCCGAGCGCGCCATTGGCCAAAACTAGGTCTCCTGCAGCGCCCAATACAGCCAGGGCCCGCACTTCGATGAGCGTCTGGAGAAGCTCGTCCCCCGAATCGGCGCGTTCGCGCATTTCTTCGGGGGTCAGTTCGACGCGAGGGCGGCCGAAAATCTCGCAAAAGGCCGCGTGAACCTCATCCAGCCCGCTGCCAGAGGCCACAAGTTCATTCGACACATACCCATGATCGCGCATCAGCAGGCGGGCGAGCGCATGTTCCATATCGGTGCGCGGGGCATAAGCCATATGCCCCCCTTCCCCCGACACAACGCGCCAGCGGCCTTTCGGCTCGGACAACAAGGTTGCCACGCCAAATCCTGTCCCCGGCCCGGTTACCAGCACAGGCGCGCCCGGCTTTGGCGTGCCGGGAAAAATGCAGTCGAACGAATCATACTCAAATTCGGGAACGGCGCGCGCCATCGCATGAAAGTCGTTGATCAGGCACACGTCCTGAAAGCCAAAACTTTCCTTCAAGCTGCCGGCGGAAACATGCCAGCCGCGATTGGTCAGCGTGACTTCCTGATTCTCGACGGGCCCGGCGAGCGCAAAACACGCCTCCGACACCTCGGCCCCGATCTGGTCGAGATATTGCTGCAACGCCTCATCAAACGAGCCGAACCCGTCCCCAGCGAGCTTCTCGAAATGCTCGATGTTCAGCTTGCCATCCCGGCGCGATGCCAAGGCAAAACGGGCGTTGGTGCCCCCGATATCGCCGACAAGGATCGGTTGCTGCATCGCTCAAGCCCCTGAGCCGAGAAAACGAAAGGGGCTGGCGCCACAATCGGCTGTGCTGGCGGCATGCCGGAACAGATCGAACATTTCTCGGCCAAGCCCTGCCGCGGGCCGGTTTGGGCGGAACTCGGCGGGCGCGCGGGCCGCAAACTCTGCAGGATCGACTTTCAGGTCGAGGCGCCCGGCCTCGCCATCCAGCCGGATGATGTCGCCATCCCGCACCCGCGCCAGCGGGCCACCGCGCGCAGCTTCCGGCGCGACATGGATCGCGGCGGGGATCTTGCCACTGGCGCCGGACATACGTCCGTCAGTTACCAGAGCGACCCGGTACCCCCGGTCCTGCAGCACGCCGAGAACGGGCGAAAGGCCGTGCAGTTCTGGCATGCCGTTGGCCGCGGGCCCCTGGAAACGCACAACTGCCACGAAATCCCGGTCGAGCTGGCGCGCCTCAAATGCCTCGCGGAGCGCTTCCTGCGTATCGAAGACGAGTGCGGGCGCTTCGACGATACGGTTCTCCGGCTTGATCGCAGACACCTTGCACACGCCGCGGCCGAGCGGGCCATCCACAAGTCGCAAACCGCCATCCGACGAGAAAGGGTCATTGGCTGGCCGGAGCACATCCCTGTCGCCGCTGACCTCCGGCGCAGGCCGCCAGGCAAGCGCGCCGTCCTGGAGGAACGGCTCGCGACTATATTCGGCCAGCGTTCCCATCACCGCAGACGCATCCCCATGCAACAGACCGGCATTGATCAGCTCCCGGACAAGGAAGCCCATGCCGCCAGCCGCGTGAAAATGGTTCACATCCGCGCCGCCATTGGGGTAAATTCGTGCCATCAGGGGGGTCACGTGGGAGAGGTCGGCAAAATCTTCCAGCGTCACCTCCAGCCCTGCCGCGGCAGCCATCGCCGGGATGTGAAGGGCATGATTTGTCGAGCCGCCCGTTGCCATCAGGCCGACGATCGCGTTGACCAGCGAGCGGGCGTCGACGAGCTCCCCGGCGGGCCGGTAGTCGCCGCCCTGCGCAGTAATGGCGGCCGCGCGCTGAGCGGCGGCACGCGTCAGCGCAGCACGAAGCGGCGTACCCGGATTGGTGAAAGCAGCGCCGGGCAAATGAAGGCCCATGACCTCCATGATCATCTGGTTCGAGTTTGCCGTGCCGTAGAAGGTGCATGTGCCCTGGGCGTGGTAGCTTTCCGCCTCTGCCTTAAGCAGAGCGTCTCGGCCTACCTTGCCTTCGGCGAACAATTGCCGGATACGGACTTTCTCCGGATTGGGCAGCCCTGAAGGCATTGGCCCGGCCGGAACGAAGATCGAGGGCAGCCAGCCAAAGCGCAGCGCGGCGATCACCAGCCCCGGCACAATCTTGTCGCACACGCCCAGATGCAGCGCCGCATCGAATGCGTCGTGAGACAGGCCGATCGCTGATGCCATTGCGATGATGTCACGCGAGAACAGCGAGAGTTCCATACCCTCCTGCCCCTGCGTGACGCCGTCACACATCGCCGGCACGCCGCCCGCCACCTGCGCCACCGCATTCACCTCCCGCGCTGCATCCCGGATGATCTGCGGATAGGTTTCAAACGGCGCGTGGGCAGACAGCATATCGTTGTAAGCCGTGATGATGCCGAGGACGGGCCAGCCAGCGCCAAGGATCTGTGCTTTCTCAATCACCGCGCAGCCTGCAGACGCATGGGCGATGTTCCCCTCGTGCAGGCGTGTGCGCGCATACGCCTTGGGGCGCCGGCTACGGATCATTTCAAGATAGGCGGCGCGGGAATCCTTCGACCGCGCCTCGATGCGGCGGGTGACTTCCTCGACAGTGGGATGCAGCGGCGTCATGGATCAGGGTGCCCAAATGATGGAGAGGCGGCGTCCCAACCCCTCGATGGCTCGGCGGACGGGATAAAGCTGCTCGTCACCGTTCAAGGCGTGCTCAAGCGCCGCTCTCTTGTCTTCGCCGAATACCAGGAGAATGCCCGCTTCGGCATTACAGACGGGGTCCGCCGTCAGCGTCATGCGGTGGCGAAACTCTCCGGCGACGGGCGTGTTGCTTGCGTCTATTGCAGCGATTACAGCGCCATCTTTCGGATACATTGCCTGCTCCAGCCCCATCGAGCCGGGAAACCAGCTCGCGGTGTGCCCATCCGGCCCCATCCCGAGCAGAATGCAGGAGAGTGGCGAAAGATGCGGCGCATAGGCGGCTGCGCGGCTGGCTACTGCGCTGGCTGGCTCTGCATCTGCCGTTTTCATCGGAAGGAAATGCGCAGCGGAGGCGGGCCCTTTCAGAAGTTTTTCCCGGACGGCCTTTTCGTTCGACTCCGGATGATCAGCCGCAACCCAACGCTCATCCACCAGCCCGACGGTGACCTTTTCCCATTCAAGATGCTCCTCGGCCAGCAGGCTGAACATCCGGCCCGGCGACGAGCCCCCGGAGACCATGAAGCTTGCCTGCCCATCTCTTGCGATGGTTCTCGATAATTGAAGCGCGGCGAGTTCAGCAGCGAGCGCTGAGGCAGCTTCCCGGTCATCCAGAACTATGAGGCGTGAATCCATCTGCTTAACTCTCCTTCCACCAGCTTCGATTGTCGCGGTCCATGAGCATGGCAGAAGCCATTGGCCCGTCGGTACCCGCTGGATAAGTCTCCGGCTCGTATCCGCTGGTTTCCCAGGCCTCTATAAGCCCATCCACCCAGCGCCAGGCCGCCTCCACTTCATCTCGCCGCATGAACAGCGAGAGATTTCCGCGCACCACATCCATCAGCAGGCGCTCATAGGCATCGGGATAACGCAGCATGAAACTCTCCGCATAGGAAAGGTTCAAAGGCAGGGATTTGACCCGCAAGCCGCCTGGCCCCGGCTCCTTGATCTGCACATAGAGGCGCACGGCCTCATCCGGCTGAAGGCGGATCACCAGCTTGTTTACGTTTCCGAACTGTTCACCAAACAGATTATGGGGCGCACGCTTGAACTGGATCACGATATCGGAATGGCGCGAAGACATACGCTTGCCGGTGCGAAGGTAGAAGGGCACGCCGGTCCAGCGCCAATTGCTTATCTCTGCCTTGATTGCAACGAAGGTTTCCGTCTTGCTGCCCTTGGGAGCGGACAGTTCCTCAACATACCCTTTCACGGGTTGGCCGGCATGAATCCCGGCCGCATATTGCCCGCGCACCGTCAGCCGCCGGGCATCGGCCTCTGTTACCGGGCGAAGCGCCTTGAGCACCTTTATCTTCTCAGTACGGATGTCATCATCGTCGAGATCGTTGGGTGGCTCCATCGCTGTCAGGCAGAGGAGCTGCAACATGTGGTTCTGAACCATATCCCGTAGCGCGCCAGAGCGGTCGTAGTAATCCGCACGCCCCTCAAGCCCAAGATCTTCTGCCACAGTGATCTGAACGTGATCGATATAGTTCTGCGACCAAAGCGGCTCGAACAGAATATTGGCGAAACGCAGCACCATAAGGTTCTGCACCGTTTCCTTGCCGAGATAATGGTCAATCCGGAACACCTGCCGCTCGGCAAACACCTCTGCCACGCCATCATTGATCGCCTGCGCGGAAGCAAGGTCAGTGCCGATCGGCTTTTCAAGCACAACCCGCGAGAGACCGCCCGACAGACCGACTGCGCCAAGCGCCCGGCAGATGTCGACATAGAGGTGCGGCGACGTCGCGAGATAGAAAATCCGTGGGCGTTCTTCCTCGGACGTCATTTTGCTTTTGAGCCCCTCCCAGTCGCCTTCCGGGTTGGTGGCATCAATCGTGACATAGTGCAGAATCTTTTCAAACTTGTCCCAGGCGTCCGCATCCCACGACTTCCCCGATGCCTTTTCGCAGGCCTCCTTGGCGACGGCCCGGTAAGCTGCATCATCCATGTCCGACCGCGCCGTGCCGACGATGGTGGAGTTTTCCGGAATCTGCCCATCGACCCAGCGGTGGTAAAGCGCGGGAAGAAGTTTGCGCCGGGACAGGTCGCCCGTGCCGCCGAAAATCACGATGTCGAAGGGTTCAACAGGAACAAATTTTGCCACCGGGGCGCTTCCTCTCTCAGGTCGGCTGCCACGGGGAGCCGAGGCAGTTTCAGGCCTTATATGACGCTTCCACGCAAAATGACAACGTTAGTCATGGCGCCTTGTTGTCCAATGCCCCAATCCATACTCCAAAAGCCGCCAAACGCTCCGGAACCCGCATCGTTCCATCCGACGCCAGGAGTGTTCGGGCCGTTGGGAGAGGTATGCCGACCTCTTGCGGCGCGTTAGTCAGATTGAAAAGGCACAGCACCCGCTCGCCTTCAAAGCTGCGCTCGATTGCCAGCAAGGCAGCGGGAGTTTCCGGAAAGCTCACTTCGCCCAGCCTGAATGCGGCCGATCCGTTGCGCACAGCAATCACAAGACGCGTGAACTCCAGCACCGAGAAGGGCTGACCATATTGCGCCGCCGCCGCCTGAAGCGCGTGGCCCGCGCCGACGGGTAACCACGGCTTCACCTCGGAGAAGCCAGCATAGCTGTTGTCGTTGATCCAGGGCATGGGCGTACGGGCGCCATCCCGCCCAAGGGTCAGCGGCCAGTTGGCAATGGCTTCCGGGTCCCGCAAATCTTCAAAGGCGATCTCGGCCTGCGTCAGCCCCAGCTCCTCCCCCTGATAGAGGATGGGGTTGCCGCGCAGGCAGAGCAGCAGCGCATTGGTCAGCTTGGCATAGGCCACAAGGTCACCGCGGGGCGGGCACCAGCGGCTGATACAGCGGGGCGCGTCGTGATTGGAGAAGGCCCAGGCGGCCCAGCCTTCGCTGAACGGGCCTGCCCAGTTCATCTGGGCGGTTTTCACCCGGCGGGCCGAAAGCGATTTGGCGTATAGAAAGTCAAAGCTGTAGGCCGAACTGAGCCGGCCTTCGGCCGTAAACGCGCGCATTTCGGGTATCGGATCGGGCCCCGGAATTTCGGCAACCGTATAGATATCGCCATAGCCATCGGCGAGTTTGCGCACCCGCTCCATGAATAGGGGAATATCCGGGTGCGACTGGTTATGAATATGATGTTGCAGGTCAAACGGCCGGGTGATCGTTCGCCCTTCGGCGGGCCAGGGCGGGTTGTCCCGGAATTCGGGATCAAACATCGCAAAATTGATCGCATCCAGCCGGAAGCCATCCACGCCCCGGTCCAGCCAGAATTTCGCGACGCCGAGCAGCGCGTCCTGAACCTCGGGGTTGTGGACATTCAGCTGGGGCTGGCTGGAGAGAAAGTTGTGCATGAAATACTGGCCGCGGCGTGCGTCCCACGTCCAGGCCGGGCCGCCGAACACCGACTGCCAGTTATTGGGGGGCGCGCCATCGGGCTTGGGATCGCGCCAGACGAACCAGTCTGCCTTGGGGTTTAATCGGGAAGTACGGCTCTCCGCAAACCAGGCATGCTCATCAGAGGTGTGAGCATAGACCTGATCGATGATGACTTTCAGGCCGAGAGAGTGTGCTTTTTCCAGAAGCGCATCGAAATCCGCCAGGGTGCCGAACACCGGGTCGACGTCGCAATAGTCCGACACATCATAGCCGAAATCCTTCATCGGCGAGCGGAAGAAGGGCGAGATCCAGATGGCCGACACGCCGAGCGCCGCGATATGATCGAGCCGGCGGGTGATCCCCGGCAGGTCGCCCACCCCATCCCCGTTGGAATCCTGATAGGAGCGCGGATATATCTGGTAGATGACCGCGCCGCGCCACCAGGGTTGCGTATCTTGGCTCATGCGGACCTCCAGAACTGCGCTCCATCAAGGTCTCGGCCGCTGCGCCGCCAATGACAAGAGGGCCGCGCCAAATGGCACAGGCGACCGCTTTCTGAATTGTCCGGAAATGAGCGACCTGAGACATAGGTGACAGATTGTACCGGACACATGGGTAACACTTTTCGCTTTGGCGGGAGGTTGGGATGCCATGGAAGGACGGACCAAAGATGGATGAACGCCTGCGATTTGTGGCTCGCCGCCTGGAAGGTGAGTCGATGAGCGATTTGTGCCGGGAGTTCGGGATATCCCGGAAGACGGGCCACAAGATCTTCAACCGGTACAAGGAGGAAGGGGTGATTTCGCTATGCGACCGCTCGCGCCGGCCGGTGCGGTATGCCAACCAGCTTCCGGGCCAGATCGAACAGGCGATTGTCCAGGCCAAGCAGGACAAGCCGAG